>CANMVA010000001.1:0-685000 GCA_947501355.1 uncultured Paracoccaceae bacterium
GTCTTGCCGTGGTCAACATGGCCAATCGTGCCAATGTTAACGTGCGGTTTGTTACGCTCAAACTTTCCCTTTGCCATACCGATAGGCGCCTTCTTTTCAGGGGGTCCACCCGACCCCGTTTCAACATCGCGGGCGATGTATTGGCAAACGGGACAGAAATCAAGCGTTAGCTAGTTGCTGCCACCCAGACTGTTGCGGGTATTGAGCTGAGGCACCTCGATGCGCACGTCCGAATTGCCCGGAATGATCACATCCGAAGGCTCGGGTTCTGAGGCAGGCGTTGCGACGGGCGTCGTGGCAGTAGGGCGTGCACCGGGGCGGGGCAGCTCGTCCAGGGCCTCCGTCTCGGCACTGTCTAGCGCGGCGACGGTCTCATCCGCCACGGTATCGGCGTCCTCCAGCGGATCATCCACGATCCGGTCCGAGGTGGTGATCAGCCAAGTATCCTTGTTCTGGATCAGCCAATCCTGAATCCTCTTGGCCGCGTTGAAGCTAAGGGTTTCGATCTGCTGTTCCTTGGTTTTGGTCAGACCCGATCCAATTATCGTATCGCCATCAAGGTTCTCAAAAACAGTGATCTGATGCGGCTCTTCGGTCAGTTTCTTGCCCTGACTGTCATCCCAGACATTCACCGCAACGATCAGCACCGATTTCGGCGACAGCACGATGGGTATCCCCGGAGGGGCCAGCGCGTAGCCTTGCACGGTCACGCCGAGATGAAACAGCCCCTGCCCGCGGTAGCTATCCAGGCGGTCATCGACGGCTTTGAAGAGCGCTTCTTCCCACTGCTCTGGTGTGGCGGTGCGCGACACAGGGCTTTTCACGGCATTATCGGCCACGATGATGTTATGGCCCAGACGGAACGTCCCCATATCGGGAAGCTCGTCCGGCACTTTGGTCTGGCCGCAGGCCGTCACTGTCAGGGCCAGAAGGCCAATTCCCAAAACTCTCGCGATCATGCGCATAAGCTCCTATCGGTTGGCACGCGGGTTAGACCATCCGGCGCGCACGCGCAATGTGGCGCGGTTTACATCCCGGTGAGCGGCCATACCTATGAGGCATGAGCCAAACCGCCCGCCTTCCCGTTCGCGTCCAACTCGGTACCGAGCCGCTGTCGATCCTGCAGAGCTTTGCGGCCGCGCGCAGCAATATCCTGTCGATTATTCCGGCGCAGGCCACGCGCGAGCAGATCATTTCAGGGCGCACAGTGCTGCCTTGGCACATGGTGCAGGACCCGCAGGCCAATCGCGAGGTCTTGCTTGAAAAGCTCGACAATTACCCGAAATCCGACATCACGAAGGATATTTTGCGCCCGGCGATTGGCGAAAGCCTGTTCGTGGCCGAGGGCAAGGACTGGCGCTGGCAAAGACGGGCCTCGGCCCCTGCGTTCTCGCCCCGCAACATCGCGGACCTGACGCCGATCATGACCCGCGCCGCCGAGGCCTCCGCCCAGCGGATTGCCGCCGCTGCGACGCCGGGACGGGCGCTGAACTTTTTTGACGAGATGGTCGCGACGACCTTTGACGTGATCGCGGATGTGACATTCTCGGACGACAATATGTTTGACCAGCAGGCGGTGCACGCCGCGATTGATCGCTATATCGAGCAGGCAGCTAGGGTCTCGATCCTGGATATTCTGGGCTTTCCCACATGGGTGCCGCGCCCCGGTCGCATGATGGCGATGCCCGCAATACGCCGGATGAAAGATCAGGCCGATGCCGCGATTGATCGCCGCCGCACTGTGCCGGATGCCGCTCAGCCAGATTTGCTGAGCCTGCTGGTGGACGCCGCGGACGAAAAAACCGGGCGCACCATGACCACGGGCGAGCTGCGCGACAACCTTTTGACCTTCATCGTCGCAGGTCACGAGACGACCGCGCTGACCCTCAGTTGGGCGCTTTATCTCTGTGCCTTCGATCCAGCGGTGCAGGACAAAGCCTGCGCGCAGGCTCAGGACGTGCTGGGCGACCGCGCAGCGACGGCAGAGGACGTGAGGAACCTGCCCTATATCCGCCAGATCATCGACGAAACCTTGCGCCTTTACCCCGCGGGCGGGTTCTTGTCGCGCACAGCGCAAGAGGACGACACGCTGATCGGCCGCCCCATCAAGGCGCGCGACACGGTGATGCTGCCGGTCTATGCGCTGCACCGCCACCACGATCTGTGGGAGGACCCGAATGCCTTCAATCCGGACCGGTTTGCTGATCCAAAAGCCATCGACCGCTACGCTTATCTGCCGTTCAGTGATGGGCCGCGCATCTGCATCGGGGCCAGTTTCGCGCTGCAAGAGGCGGTGATCATCCTCGCCACCCTTCTGGCACGGTTCAAGTTCACCTCCGTGCCGGGGCGCGACCCGGACCCGGTGATGATCCTGACCTTGCGCCCGGAAGGTGGCGTCTGGCTGACGGTGGAGCCCGCTTAGTCGCAGATCGTTTTCAAGGCCTGCCATTCCGCATCGGTCAGACTGGGCGTATAGTCAGCCGCCGACCCGCTGGCCTCTGCGCGTTCGATCCGGCTGACCAGATCGGGATGCGCCATAAAGTGATCCAGCAAGCTGGGCTGATCGCCGCTGAGTTCCTCGAACCGCTCGAACATGCGCGCAAGGCCAAGCGGTGAGACACCCGCCGCTTCAAGCGTCTCGGAGGCGAAGATGTCTGCGTTCATCTCGGCCTCCTGGCTGTAGCTCGCCTGGATCAGACGCTCCGCAAGAAACAGAACCACCGCGCCGCCCGCGAAGTCGCCAAAGAGCAACCCCAGCACCCCGATGGAACCCGCCGAGCGCAGCGCCATGCGCGACGGGTCGCGGGCCACGACATGGCCAACCTCATGGGCAAAGACGGCTGCAATCTCGTCGGGGTCTTCCGCGATATCCAGCAGCCCGTCGAACAACACGACATAACCGCCGGGCAGCGCGAAAGCGTTGATCATCTCGTGATCCAGAACCCGCACGGTCAGGGGATAGGGCAGATCAACCGTCTCGGTCAGACGGGCCTCCATCTTGGCGAGGGCAGCCAGTCCGGCGGGGCTTTCGCATGTCGGGACCGGATCAATCCCGGAGCCGTCCAGCGCGTTGCGTATCTGCTCGAACGTCGTATCGCCCAGCGCTTTTTCCCCGCTGGGCGGCAAGAATGTCGCCAATTGGTTAGCCATCACCGGGACCAGCACGAAAATGATCAGCGCAACCGAGGCGACGGCGGCGATCGACCAGCTGATCAGACGGCCCGTGTTCTGCATCGGCGGGCGCTTGTCCAGATGCCGGGCCACTGCCTTGATCTGCTGCACCATCGCACGGTCACGCACGATCAGCCGGGTCACTGGATCGCTAGCCTGCGCCAAGACCAGATCGGTCGGATGGGCCTGATCCGGCACGCGTCGCAACAGGCTCAGGGGCCAGCGCAGCGCCTCGCCGTCCCCAGGCGCGATCACCAGATCGGTCGCAGTCAGCGTCAGGGCAACCCGCACCGGCAAGGCGCGTTCGCCGTCCATCAAATCGCCAAAAACAGGTGAGGCGGAGGGGAGTGTCTCGGCCCGCAGGGTCATATCGCAGCTCCCACATCCAGCGCCTCGGCAAATCCTTCGGCTTCGGCAAACTCATCGCGCGGGCGTTGTCGGATGTCGGTCAGCGCGCCGGGGTTTTGCAGGCTCAGCGTTTGGGCATAATGCTCGGCCAGCGGCAGGCCCACAAAGACCTGACTGAGCACGTTCCACATCAAAAAGACCGTGAAATAGAGCATCACCGTCAGGATGGTCGTGATCCAGACGGGCGTGTTGGTCAGGTTCTGGATCATCTCGATATCGAATGTCTCGTCCAGTTCTGCGGCCGACCCGATCATCGTCATGATCGTGGCAAAAAGCAGGATAAAGAGCGCAAAGAGCAATCCGCCCACCACCGTGTAGACCAGCGTATAACCAACGCCGTAAATCTTCATCACGCGGCCCGTGCGGGGCATCGCATGCAGGGCCACGCCATCCAGCGTCTTGTGATTGGTCAGAAGTTTGAGCGACTGCACCCGAAAGTGGATCGCGCCATAGCCGAACCAGATCAGAAAGACCGGCACGAGGAAAAACGCCCGTTCGGTGCTGGTCGCGCCGACAGCAAAGCTGCCCAGCCCGAAAACCGCGCCAATCATCATATGCACCATAGGGGGGTAAAGCATCTTCCAGTCACCGCCCTGATGCAGGCGTTTGTCGCCAAAGAAGGTGCGATCCGCGCGGTATTTCTCAAGGTAGAAGACCTGTCTTGGCAGCAGCAGCCCAAGCGTCAGGATCGTCGCCAGCCAATGGAGCGCAGCCCGCCACGCATAGCCCCACGCCCCCGGCTCAAGCCCGAAGCGAATGCCGCGCCATCTTGTGCGGGCCAGGATATAGCGCCGCGCGCGGTATTGCGCGAAAAAGATGATCGGTAGGAGGCCGATGAACGACAGCGCGTAGGCCGCGCCGTTCCCGGCAAAGAGCGAGAAGCTGGCGAACATTAGGATCAGGTTCACGATGCCGATATAGAAGGCCAGAAACACCACCGCGACCAGAAAACCCAGCAGCTTCTCCAGCGGTGTGCCCAGATATTCCATCGGGTGGCCACCGGGTCGGATCGCGCTCCACATATAGCGGCGCAGGCGGGTTTTCATCCAGAAGCGGTAAAAGCCTAGTGTCAGGATCGTCAGGATGCCGGTTTTCAGCGACAGCCAGAAATAAGCGCCTTTCCGGCCAACGAATTCGGTGCCCAGCGCCTCGCTCATGTAAAGCGGTTATCGCGCGGGAAGCCCCGCGGTGCCATACGGCCCGCCGAGGCGCGTTTGCCGGTCCATTCGGCCAGTTCGGTTTCGGTCCGGGTGCGGCCTGCGGGGTCCAGCCAGCTGAGCCCGTCCTCCATAGTGAAGGTCGTCGCATCCGACAGCCCGCCATCCTTGTATTTCTGAAGGCGCACACCCTTGCCGCGCCCCATCTCGGGCAGCTCATCCAACGGGAAGACCAGCACCTTGCGGTTCTCGCCCACACACGCCACGTGATCGCCGTCCACCGGCTTGCAGACCAGCGCTTTCACATCGCCACGGACATTCAAAACCTGCTTGCCCGCGCGGGTCTGCGCGACGACATCCTCCTCTGGCACGACAAAGCCGTCGCCCGCGGTGGACGCCACCAGCAATTTGCGCCCCGGTTTGTGGATGAAGAGGCCAATGATCTCGCTGTCATTGGGCAGATCGACCATCAGGCGCAAGGGCTCGCCCATGCCCCGCCCGCCCGGCAGGTTCGACGCGGAGACGGTATAGAACCGCCCGTTCGCGCCGAAGACGAGCAAGCGATCCGTCGTCTCCGCATGAAAGGCAAAGCGCGGCCCATCGCCGTCTTTGAATTTCATCTCCTGACCCAGATCGACATGGCCTTTCAAGGCGCGCACCCAGCCCATTTGCGAGCAGACAACGGTGATCGGCTCGCGGTCGATCATCGCCTCCAAAGGTACCTCTTCTACCTCGCCAGCCTCTGCAAAGGTCGTGCGCCGCGCGCCGCCTTCGTAGTCCTTGCCGAAGGTCTTTTTCGTCTCGCGGAGTTGATCCGCGATTTTCGCCCATTGCAGGCTGTCTTCGGCCAGCAAATCCTCCAGCCCCGCGCGTTCTTCATAAAGAGCGTCCCGCTCGTTGCGCAGCTCCATCTCCTCGAGCTTGCGCAAGGACCGCAGGCGCATGTTCAGGATCGCCTCGGCCTGCACATCGGTCAGCTCAAACTCGGCCATTAGCATGGCTTTGGGGTCGTCCTCATAGCGGATAATTTCGATCACGCGATCAAGGTTGAGGAACGCGACAATGTAGCCCTCAAGAACCTCAAGACGGTGGTCGATCTTAGCCAGACGATGCTCCGACCGGCGGATCAGCACCTCGCGGCGGTGATCAAGGAAGGCGCGCAGCACCTCCTTCATCGAGCAGACCTTTGGCGTGCGCCCGTCGATCAGCACGTTCATGTTGAGGCTGAAGCGCACTTCCAGATCAGAGTTGCGATATAGCATCCCCATCAGCACGTCTGGGTCCACATTCTTCGAGCGCGGCTCGATCACCATCCGAATGTCGTCAGCGCTCTCATCCCGAATATCGGTGAGAATCGGAATTTTCTTGGTCTGGATCAGCTCCGCGATCTTCTCGATCAGTTTGGATTTCTGAACCTGATACGGGATCTCGGTCACGACGATCTGCCATTGACCGCGGCCCAGATCCTCGATCTCCCAACGACAGCGCAGACGGAACGACCCGCGCCCGGTGCGGTAAGCCTCAAGGATGTTCTCCTTCGGCTCGACGATCACGCCGCCTGTGGGGAAATCGGGGCCGGGGACGTATTCCTGCAACGTCTCATCCCGCGCGCCGGGCGTCTTGATCAGATGCAGACAGGCGTTACACAGCTCGACGATATTATGCGGCGGAATGTTCGTCGCCATCCCCACCGCGATCCCGCTCGATCCATTGGCCAGAAGGTTCGGAAACGACGCAGGCAACACGACCGGTTCGGTCAGCGTGCCGTCGTAATTGTCCCTGAAATCAACAGCGTTCTCGGAAAGCCCTTCCAGCAGCGCCTCCGCCGCGACGGTCATCCGCGCTTCGGTGTAGCGGCTCGCGGCAGGGTTATCGCCGTCGATATTGCCGAAGTTCCCCTGCCCGTCGACCAGCGGATAGCGCACCGCGAAATCCTGCGCCAAACGGGCCATCGCATCGTAAATCGCGGCATCCCCGTGGGGGTGGTAATTGCCCATCACGTCGCCGCTGATCTTTGCTGATTTCCGGAACCCCCCGTTGGAGGCCAGCTTCAACTCCCGCATGGCATAGAGAATCCGCCGATGCACCGGCTTCAGGCCGTCGCGCGCATCGGGCAGCGCACGGTGCATGATCGTGGACAGCGCATAGGTCAGATACCGCTCGCCGATGGCACGGCGAAGCGGTTCTGTCACGTTTTGCGGGTCGATATTGGGGTCGTCGGTCAGATCGCTCATAGATACGGTGTAATTGGCCCCTTTCCCACGGTCCAGAGGGAAGCGGGCCAAATCAGCGCGTGGAGGGGCTTAAAAATATGTGCCCTTCAGCCCACAGAACCCTTCACCGTGAAATAATCGGGAACTTTCCCCGTTTTCGCGGTTTGAGAAGTATGATTTCAGCAACACAAGGTGTTATGGTGACACTGCATTAGCCAGTTGCTGCTTTTATAAAATGTTTCCGGGGGGGAACGTCCAAATGAACAAGTTTATCGCATTCACCTTTTTGGTGCTTGGCGTCGGCTTTTACGAATTAAGCGGTGGCTCGGACTTTGTCCTTGAGACGCGCGACAATGCCGAACCTCAAGTCGCGCGGGCGCAACCGCTTGACACGGTGGCCCCTGCGATTGCCGAAGCACCGGCTGAGCCGGTCAAAGTGGCCGCTATCGTCCCGACCCAGACCGAAACCGTGAATGTGCAGCTGGCCTCCTTCAATGTGGATGTCCCCGAGACGGAGCTGCCCAAGATCGACCTTAGCAAATTTGAAGCTCCCGCCCCGCGCGAACCTGTTCAGGCTGTCGCGGCTCCGGGCTTCGTCGGTACTGATATTCGTCAGGTCACCGGCAACCGTGTGAATGTCCGCTCTGGCCCCGGCACCGGTTTTGAGGTCGTCGCCCAAGCGATCCGTGGCGACGAAGCCGAGGTCATCATTGATGACGGCTCAGGTTGGGTGCAGCTGCGCCTTGCGGGCGGCCAAACCGGTTGGATGGCAGACTTCCTGCTGAGCGACTGATCCTGCGACCGTCTTGATCTTCGCCTGACCCCGCGCGATAGCTTGCGTCAAACAGGGGCAGGCCTCATGCGCAAATCCATTCTAATCACCGGCTGTTCGTCCGGTATCGGCGAACATGCGGCTTACGCGTTGAAGGCCCGTGGCTGGCGTGTTTTCGCTTCGTGCCGCAAACCCGAGGATTGTGCTCGTTTTCAGAGCGCAGGTTTCGAGGCACCGCTGATCGACTACGCCGATCCTGTTACCATCGAAAACGGTCTGGCGGAGGTTCTTGAGGCCACGGGCGGCACTCTGGACGCGCTTTTCAACAATGGAGCCTACGGCATTCCCGGCGCTGTCGAAGACCTACCCACGGACGCCCTGCGCGCGATATTTGAGACGAATTTCTTTGGCTATCACGACCTGAGCCAGCGCGTGATTTCGGTGATGCGCGCGCAAGGTCATGGGCGTCTCGTTCAGAACTCCTCCGTGCTGGGGTTCACCGCATTGCGCTGGCGCGGGGCCTACAACTCGACAAAATTCGCACTGGAAGGGCTCACCGATACACTCCGCGTCGAGATGCGCGACACGCCGCTGCACATCATCATGATCGAACCCGGTCCGATCACCACGAAGATCCGCCAGAACTCGATTCCGCATTTCGAGAAATGGATCAATTGGGAGGCCTCCCCCCGCGCCGAACAATATCGCACCGAATTGCGCAAACGCCTTTATGACGACAGCGGCCCCGACCTGTTCGAGCTGCCCTGCGACGCCGTCACAAAAAAGCTGATTCACGCGTTAGAGGCCCGTAACCCCCGCCCGCGCTATTATGTGACGACGCCCACCTATCTGATGGGCGTGTTGAAACGTGTGCTGCCCACCCGTGCGCTTGACTGGGTGGTGTCAAAAATCTGACCTGCGCGCATTTACGTCTGTCTTTTTCGGCCCGCACGCCTAGGTGACGCTGAACGAATGAAGGAAACTTAATGACCTCTGATCCGCTCTTTTATCTTCTCGCCGCCTCGATCCTGCTGGTTCTGGGCATTCTGCTTTATGGCATTGCCGGGTTTGGCAAAGGTGGCGATTTCAATAAAACGAAGGCCAACAAGGTCATGCGCTGGCGCATCATCGCCCAGTTTGTCGCCGTGCTGCTGATCCTTCTCTACGTCTATCTTCGCCGCCAAGGAGGTGCCTAAATGGTTGTTCTCAATAAGATTTACACGAAAACCGGGGACGCGGGGGAGACTGCTTTGGGCAATGGCGCACGTGTGGCCAAGCATTCTATGCGCGTCACGGCTTACGGCACGGTGGACGAGCTGAACTCCATCGTCGGCATCGCCCGGCTGCATGTGGAGGGCGAGATGGATGCGCAACTGTCCTCCATCCAGAACGACCTCTTTGATCTGGGCGCCGACCTCTGTCGCCCGGACATGGAGAAGGACGCCGACAGCGAATACCCGCCCTTGCGGATGGCCGCCGCACAGGTCGACCGTCTTGAGGCCGAGATTGACGTTATGAACGAGGCGCTGGAACCCCTGCGCAGTTTCATCCTGCCCGGAGGCTCTCCGGCGGCGGCGTATCTGCACCAATGCCGGACCGTTGCGCGCCGCGCGGAACGTCTGTCGGTCGAACTGGCGAAGATGGAATCAATCAACCCGGCGGCTGTGAAGTTCCTCAACCGCCTCTCGGATTGGTTCTTTGTGGCAGCGCGGATCGCCAATAATGACGGGAAAGATGACGTGCTTTGGAAACCTGGAGCCAACCGTTAGCGCAAAACGCGGCGTCGCAGGGCCGTAGCGCGTCGATTTTGACCTGTTTTCCGCCTCACCCCCGCGCTAACTAGGCGGGGAAAGATAGCTGTCGCAGGCATCCCCCGCGGCAGGCATAGCAGGAGAGTTGCAAATGAAGGTCCTCGTACCGGTCAAACGTGTGATCGACTACAACGTGAAAGTGCGCGTCAAAGCGGACGGCAGCGGGGTCGATCTGGCGAATGTGAAAATGTCGATGAACCCGTTCGACGAGATTGCCGTCGAACAGGCGATCCGTCTGAAAGAAGCCGGAAAGGCAGATGAAGTCGTCGCCGTGTCCATCGGCGTCAAGCAAAGCCAGGAAACCCTGCGCACGGCGCTTGCCATGGGCGCAGATCGCGCGATCCTCGTGGTCGCCGCCGATGATGTGCACACCGATATCGAACCGCTTTCTGTCGCCAAGATCCTCAAGGCTGTTGTTGATGAAGAGCAGCCTGGTCTAGTGCTTTGCGGCAAGCAGGCCATCGACAATGATATGAATGCCACCGGCCAGATGCTGTCCGCGCTTCTGGGCTGGTCGCAGGCGACCTTTGCCTCCGAAGTGGATGTGGATGGCGACAGCGCCAAAGTGACCCGCGAAGTCGATGGCGGTCTCCAGACAATCTCGGTCAAGATGCCGACGATCATCACCGTGGACCTGCGCCTGAACGAGCCGCGTTATGCGTCACTACCCAACATCATGAAGGCCAAGAAAAAGCCTTTGGACGAAAAGACCCCCGCCGATTACGGCGTCGATGTCGCCCCGCGTCTTGAGATTGTGAAAACCGAAGAGCCCGCAGCCCGTGCCGCTGGCGTCAAGGTCGGATCTGTCGAAGAGCTGGTCGAGAAACTCAAAGAAGCAGGAGCTGTGTAATGGCTGTTCTTTTGATCGCTGAAGTTGCAGGCGGCGAGCTGAATGTCGATGCGACCTCCAAGGCCCTGACCGCTGCCAAGCAGATGGGTGATGTGACGATCCTGTGCGCAGGCGAAGGCTGTGGTGGCGCCGCCGAAGCGGCTGCCAAGCTGGACGGTGTGAGTAAAGTGCTCTGCGCCGACGACGCTGCATATGGCCACGATCTGGCCGAGCCGGTGGCCGATCTGGTCGTCTCCCTTGCGGGCGATTACGAGCATATCGTTGCCCCCTCCACCGCCGCATCCAAGAACCTGTTGCCCCGCGTGGCGGCGATGTTGGACGTTATGGTGATCTCGGAAGTGACCGCCGTTGTGGACGGCAACACGTTCGAGCGTCCGATCTATGCAGGCAACGCCATGCAGACGGTCAAGTCGTCGGACGCCAAGAAAGTCGCCACGATCCGGACATCGACCTTTGACGCGACCGGCGAAGGCGGCTCTGCCCCGGTCGAGACGATTGCCGCAACAGCAAATCCCGGCCTGTCCGAATGGGTCGAGGACAAAGTCGCCGAAAGCGACCGGCCCGAACTGACCTCGGCGGGTGTCGTGGTCTCCGGTGGTCGTGGTGTCGGTTCTGAGGATGACTTCGCGCTGATCGAGAAGCTGGCCGACAAGCTGGGCGCTGCCGTCGGCGCGTCCCGCGCGGCGGTCGATTCAGGCTATGCGCCCAATGACTGGCAAGTGGGTCAGACCGGCAAGGTTGTCGCCCCGGACCTCTATATCGCGGTCGGTATCTCTGGCGCGATCCAGCACCTGGCCGGGATGAAGGACAGTAAGGTCATCGTTGCGATCAACAAAGACGAAGAAGCGCCAATCTTTCAGGTGGCTGATTATGGTCTGGTCGCGGACCTCTTTGACGCCGTGCCTGAGTTGGTCGAAAAGCTGTAAGCTGCTGAAAATTCATGGAAAGCCCGCCACCTTGGCGGGCTTTTTTCGTTACGGCACCGGCATGTGCTTTGACAGCGGATCGATCAATGCGCGCGCGGCGTGGTGATGCGCATCAATGCCCATCAGTTCCCCCGCCGCCAAGGCCTCAAGCGGATTGAAAACCATCCCTTCCGTCCGCAAAGGCCCGGGTTCGTGAATCACTTCGACATAATTTGATGTGGTGGCACGCAGCTTTTCGATCATCCCCCCGGTGATGAAATGCGGGCGGCCCGTGGCCTCCATTTCGTCATCTGGTGCGTTTTCGGCCAGCCAGAGCAAAGTTACCGGCTTTGTGAACTTTGCCAAAAGGGTCTGCATCCGCGCCAGCCACGCCGATTGCAACTCATCCACCAACATCGGAAAACGATCTGGCGCTTTTTGCTTCAACTCGGCCAACAGATGGCCCGTGAAGTGAAACTCCGTAAAATCGGCATCGCGGAAAATCGTCGTCATCAGATCGGACGCATGCACAAAGCGGTCATTGCGCCGCGGATGCACGGTGTAGAACCGGTTAGAGCAGTTCTGAGCCCCCGTGACCTCCAGCACAATCGCTTCGGCGCGATTGGCCAGATCAATGATCCCCGGCTCGCTCAGATACACCTCTGGCCCGGCGTTGACGACACCCAGATTGAGCGTCTCAAACCCGGTTTTATCCTCGATCAATGCCGGGAAGGGCGTCTCAAGAAAGCGACCATAGGTTTCCGTGCCGCCCAGACAGGCCACATATTCCTGCCTCAAATGCTTGCGTGGCCCGCGAAATCGCAAGCGTGACCCTTCATAGGAACACGGAAAATAGTCTAGGCCAGCCTGGCCCAACATCTCATAGGTCATCACACCCACCCATTAAATTTTCACCCGAGTCGGAGACTGCGCCGAAAACCTTGCCAAAAAGCTAAACCCGCAAAGTGAGATAAAATGTCTGGGTCTGCGCCTCTTGGCACCCCCCGCGCGGGCGGTCATACTGCGCGCGAGCAGCATGAAAGGCGGCCCCTATGACTATCCAGAAAGTTGGCGTGATCGGTGCAGGACAGATGGGCAACGGGATCGCCCATGTTTTCGCGCTTTCGGGCTACGACGTGCTGCTGAACGACATCTCCGAAGACAGCCTGAACGCCGCTGTCGCGCTGATCGACAAGAACCTGGAACGTCAGGTCACGCGCGACAAGATCGCAGCCAGCGAAAAGGCCGATGCGATGGCCCGGATCAAAACAACGATGAAGCTGCCCGACCTCGGCAGCACCGATCTGGTGATCGAGGCCGCGACCGAACGCGAGACCGTCAAGCAGGCGATCTTTGAAGACCTGCTTCCGCATCTGCAGCCACACACCATTCTGACCTCGAACACGTCCTCGATCTCGATCACGCGGCTGGCGTCGCGCACGGATCGGCCGGAGAAATTCATGGGGTTCCACTTCATGAACCCTGTGCCGATCATGCAACTGGTCGAGCTGATCCGCGGCATCGCTACCGATGAGCCGACATTTTCCGCTTGCATGCAAGTTGTTGAAAAACTGGGAAAAACCTCAGCCACAGCGGAGGACTTCCCCGCCTTCATCGTCAACCGCATCCTGATGCCGATGATCAACGAAGCGATCTACACGCTTTACGAGGGCGTGGGCTCCGTCAAATCCATCGACACGTCCTTGAAGCTGGGCGCAAATCATCCGATGGGCCCGCTTGAACTGGCCGATTTCATCGGGCTCGATACGTGTCTGGCGATCATGAACGTGCTGCATGACGGGCTGGCGGATACCAAATACCGCCCCTGCCCGCTGCTGACAAAATATGTCGAAGCCGGATGGCTTGGCCGCAAGACGGATCGCGGTTTTTACGATTATCGCGGGGATGAACCGGTTCCGACCCGCTAGGGCCTAGTCACCCAGTTTCAGCGTTTCCTGACGCAGCCAGCTGACAAAACCGCGCGGATTGCTGGCCCATTCCTTGGTCACGTCAGACGCGATCGGCTGGCCCACACGCGGTGCTTGCGGCTTGTGCATGGCATGCACAACCTCATGGATCAACAAGCCCTGTCGCAGGGTCGCCGAGACGCGATTGGCCATCTGATACCAGCGCGAGTTCTGACCCGGAAAAAACACCGGCAGCACGGTCGCACCGGATTTCTGGATCATCTTCGCCGTGAACGGGTTCCACTCGGCCTCAACCGCAGGGCCAAACATCGTATCGCTGGAGGCGACGACGCCGGACGGAAACAAGACCACAACGCCGTTTTGCTTGAGATGCTCCATCGCGGCTTTGCGCATTTCAATCGACTTGCGCTGCGCGTCGGCCTCGTGCGGAAACGGCACCGGGATCATGAATTGCTCGATCTCGGCAATGCCCGTCAGAAGGCTACGGGTCAGAATCTTGTAATCCGTGCGCACCCGGCCGATCAGATCGGCAAGGATCATGCCGTCCACCAGCCCGTGCGGGTGATTGGCCACGATGATCACCGGCCCCTCTTTGGGAATACGCGCGATCTGTTCAGAGGGCGTGGCCAGCGGAATACCCATCAAATCAAGGGATTGTCGCCAGAAGGCCTGACCATACTGCGGGCCTAAAGCCTCAAACCGGCGGATCAGGCGCAGCAGGGAAATCTTGCCCGTGCACCATTCCATCACGCGGATAGTCAAGGATTTGAACGGGTTTTCAAACGTGTTCGCATAAGACAGCTTGCGCTTGTCATACGGCACGTAATTTGGATCGGTCATCACCGGTGTCACAGTCGTGTTTTGAAAACTGTCTACCACTTGGTGCGTTCGCCTCCCGACCGCAGTCGTTTAGAAGTCTTCGCCGAACTTATCGGCGACCAGCGCATCAATGGCGTCAGCAAGCTGATCTGCCTGCGCGCCGCTGGTTTCAACCTCAATAGTGGTTCCTTTGGAGGCTGCCAACATCAAAAGGCCCATAATACTGTCGCCAGAGGTGCTCAGCCCGTCCTTGGAGACCTCTGCCCTCGCGTCATGCGCCTCTACCACTTCAACGAGTTTGGCCGACGCGCGGGCATGGAGCCCTTTCTCGTTCACAATCTTATGGCTACGCAAAACAGTTTGGCTCATGGCGTTGGATCAAATCGCATCCGCATCGAAGCTGTCAATATACTTGCGCCCGGCATCGCGGGCCAGCGACACAGCGTCATCAACCGATCTTTGGCGGGATTTCGCAAGTTTGACCAACATCGGCAGATTGGCCCCGTACAGGATTTTGCGATTGGTCGGGCTACAGGCCCGCAGGCTCAGGTTCGAGGGGGAGCCGCCGAACATATCCGTCACAATCACCACGCCGTCGCCCGTGTCGACCGCATCGGCGGCGTCACAAATCTCGGCTTGTTTGGCGCTGCGGTCATCACTGACCTCGATCGAGATGGCCTCAATCCCGCCCTGGCTGCCGACAACATGTTCGACAGCGGCCAGATATTCGCGGGCCAATCCCCCATGCGCGACGATCACGATGCCGATCACGCTTTACTCTCTTTATGCTGTGGCGCGGGCCGAGTGGCTGCAGCGCGTTCTAATTCCCTATGCCTTATAGATACCTGCCACCCGGCCGATTCAAGGGCTCGTGCCAGCTTTTCCGTAACGGCAACGGATCGGTGTTGCCCGCCGGTGCAGCCAAATCCAATGGAGAGATGCGCTTTGCCCTCGGCGATATAGGCGGGCAACAGCATCTCGGCCAGGCCAAGCACACGGCCAAAGAACTCCTCAAAGCGGGGGTCCTTTTCGACATAGGCGCTGACGGCGGGGTCCTGGCCGTTCAGGCTGCGCAGGCTTTCTTCCCAATAGGGATTGTTCAGAAAACGGCAGTCGAAGACCATATCAATGCCGCGCGGCAGACCCCGTTTGTAGGAAAACGAATGCACAGCCAACGCCAGACGATCGCCGCTTTCGGGCGCAAACCAGCGCTCAATCTCGGCGCGCAGGTCGTGGGGGCTTAGCTCTGACGTGTCGACCAGCATTTCGGCACGCGCCCGGATCGGTGCCAGCAGATCAAATTCGCGTTCGATGCCCTGAGAAGGGCTTTCGCCCGGAGCCATAGGGTGGCGTCTGCGTGTCTCGGAGTAGCGGCGTAGCAGCACGTCGGTGCTGGCATCCAGATAGAGCACTTCAAGCGCGATCTCCGGCGCCTCGCCCAGCCGGTCAATCATCTCGATCACGGCTTGGGTGCTGAAATCGCGGTTGCGCACATCCAAACCCAGCGCCAGAGGTTTGTTCATCGGCGGACCTTGCAGCAGGCGCGGCATCAGGCTGAGCGGCAGGTTGTCAATCGCCTCATAGCCCAGATCTTCAAGAGCATTGATTGCGGTTGAACGTCCGGCCCCCGAAGGTCCGGTCACCAGCACCACACGCTGGCCGGCTTGTTGATACATCTGCGCCATCTCTTAATCCCGTCTTCCCGCCTTGAGATATTGCATCAGCGCGGCGGGAAAAGCTGTGTTCCCTGCTTTGTGAAGCAATGGGAGCGGTTGTCCCAGCAAAACCGCCTCGCGAAAGGGCGGCAGACGGTCGCGCTCAGACGTGGCGAGGTCGACAATCGCGGCGAGGGGGGTTGGCCCCGCTGGCCGGGCATTCAAGAGACCGATGCCCCGCGCCTCGATCCGGCCAGCAATCGCGGGCGGGCATGCGGCGATGACGCGGGTGCCATTGAGATGCAGGGCGGTTTGGTCATCGGCCACCAAATCGGCACCTAGTGCCATAAGGTCGAGTGCAAGGCTGGATTTACCCACGCCGGATGGCCCAGTGATCAGCAGCGCCTTACCGGAGACCGCAACACAACTTGCATGCACATGCACCGGCGCGTCTGTTTCAGGGGGGGCGGAGGGCAGCGTTTCGAACATGAGAAAGCGGCTGCCTTTCGTGTCAGATCGGCAAGCCGACCACAAAGCGCGCGCCCAGCGGTTCCGACGTTATGTCGGCATCGGTGGGGCGAATATTCTCGGCCCAGATCACGCCGCCATGGGCTTCCACAATCTGTTTGGAGATCGCAAGCCCCAGCCCAGAATTGTTGCCAAACTGCGCCTCCGGACGTTCGGAATAGAACCGCTGGAAAATCTTGCTTAGCGCGGGTTCAGGGATGCCGGGGCCGGTATCCTCCACGACGACCAAAACGCGGTTTTCACGTTGCCGCGCCCAGACGCGGATCGCATCGCCATCTTCGCAGAACGAAATGGCGTTGGTGATCAGGTTGACAAAAACCTGCGCCAACCGCGCCTCCAACCCGTGGATGAAGATCGGGTCAGCGGGAATATCCGCAATATACTCAACCCCCTTGGCCGAGGCTTCCTGGCTGAGAAACTCGTTCAGATTGCCGATCATTTTCAGAAGATCGAACGCTTGCTCTTCTTCTTTGACCAACTCGCTGTCCAACCGGGAGGCATTGGCGATATCGCTCACCAGACGGTCCAGGCGGCTCACATCGTGGTCAATCACGTCGAGCAGCTTTTCACGCTGATCATCGCGCTTGGCCACCCGCATCGTGCCCACGGCGGAGCGCAGGGAGGCCAGCGGGTTCTTGATCTCATGCGCTACGTCGGCTGCAAATTGTTCATTCGCATCAATGCGGTCATAAAGCGCTGCCACCATACCCCGCAGCGCGCTTGAAAGCCGGCCAATCTCGTCCGGCCGCGCCGTCAGGTCGGGGATGCGGATACGGCTTGGCGTCATTTTTCGTGCGTTCTTGTCGCGACCCAGTTCCGCCGCCGCCGCGAGGTCCGAAAGTGGGTTCGCAATGGTGGAGGCCAGCACGAGGCTCAGGCCAATCGACACCAGAATGGCGATGACGAACATCTGCAAAATCTGCTCGCGGTCGCTGCGCACAAGCTGGTCAATTTCGCCGGCTGCACTGGTCAACGCCACAACGCCAACAGCCCGATCTCCCTGCAAAATAGGGGTGGCAACGGTGAAGAGCGTCGCCTCATTCGCGTCGCGCCCCATCTCGACCTGCGTGCCGCCGGTCAGCGTCTCGCCGATCAGCTTGGCCGCCAAAGTCTCGGCGTCTTGAACCTCTGCCACGTCTTCCTCAGCGGTCAGCACTCTGGAAGCGCCAGACCAGATGCGGTTCAAAAAGTCCGTAATAACAGTATTGGTTTCGGTGTTTTCCAACCCGTCGATCTGCGGCAAACGCCGCTGCATCCCCTCGGTCGAGCCGACAAGTGCCTCTTGCGGGTCAAAGACAAACACCTCTATGCCCGAGCGCAGATCAAGCGCCTCCAGCGTTTCGGTTACGTCCAGACCATCGCCCGCGGCCAGATTGACCGGCGCGTTGCCTTCGATCTGGGCCTCGAACACGTCGGCAATCAGTTCGGCTTCCGACACCAATGCCGTGCCGCGCTGAAACGCCAAGGAATCCCGCGCGGGGTTCAGATAAAGCACCCCGGCCACCAGCACGATCAGCGCCAGCAAATTGAACGTGATAATCTTGCGCGCCAGCGGGGAGCGGTTGAGCGTGATCAGGCCACGCCGCTGCCGCCGGTCTTGCATTTCCTTCTCGCCGAAGCTGTCGGGCGCGACATAGTCATCGCCCAACACAACATCTGGCTTTGCTGCCTTGCGGACAGAGTTCAGATCCCGAACGTCAATCTTCGGCGCGATTGTCATGGCTCCTCGTTATACCGGTAGCCAATGCCGTAGAGGGTTTCGATCGCCGTGAACTCGTCATCAACCGACCGCATTTTCTTGCGCAAGCGCTTGATATGGCTGTCGATTGTGCGGTCATCCACATAGACCTGATCGTCATAGGCCACGTCCATCAGCTGATCGCGGCTTTTCACGAAACCGGGACGCTGTGCGAGCGCCTGCAACAGCAGAAACTCGGTCACGGTCAGGGACACGTCCTGCCCTTTCCACGTCACCGCATGACGCAGCGGGTCCATCCGCAGCTCACCGCGGACCAGCACTTTGGTGTCTTCGGTGTCGCCCACAACGTCGCCTGCGATCGCATCCTGACGGCGCAGAAGCGCGCGGATACGTTCGACCAGAAGACGCTGAGAGAACGGCTTTTTGACATAGTCGTCAGCCCCCATACGCAGGCCCAGAACCTCGTCGATCTCGTCATCCTTCGAGGTCAGGAAAATCACTGGCATCGTCGTTTTCTGACGCAATCGTTGAAGCAAATCCATGCCGTCCATGCGGGGCATCTTGATGTCCAGCACGGCCATATCCGGCATGCTCTTGTTAAATGCGTCCAGCGCGGCCTGGCCATCATTATAGGTGTTTACCTCGAACCCTTCGGCTTCGAGTGTCATGGATACGGATGTCAGAATATTCCGATCATCGTCCACCAAGGCGATCTTCGACATGGGGATTTCCTTTTACTGCTCGTTATTTTTATTGCCTGCTTTTTTCCACAATCTCCCTTTTTTCAGGGAGCGAATCAACTGTTAAAGCGAATCACGGGCCTGACCTGCGTCAGTTTTGGAACAAAAAAGAAAATGAATTGCTAAAATGCAGCAGTTCACCGCCATATCCAAACCGTGTTGGCGCTAACCTGCATTTGGTTGCGCTAACTGCGCGATTGCGTCCTGTTCTAATCCGGAACCGTCATGTTATCTGGACCCCTGTCGCTGCTTCCGGCGGCAGGCGCGATCCATGCGCAACAGGACATTTCGCCGAAAAAGGCACCACAGGAGCACTTCAATGACATTTGGACGGGTCAACCCGCAGCACCGCCTCGAAGACCAAGGGATCACAGGTCTTGGCAATGTCTATTACAACCTGCTGGAGCCTGCGTTGATCGAAGCCGCTCTGAAACGCGATGAAGGCACGCTGGGCGAAGGCGGCACGTTCCTTGTGTCAACCGGTAAGCACACGGGTCGTTCGCCCAAGGACAAATTCGTCGTCCGCACCCCGTCGGTCGAGGACAGCATCTGGTGGGAAAACAACGCCCCGATGGAGCCTGCGGCATTCGACGTGCTTTACGACGACATGGTCGCCCATATGGAAGGAGGCGATTACTTCGTCCACGATCTCTTCGGCGGCGCCGATCCCGCGCACCGTCTCGACGTCCGCGTCGTGACGGAACTTGCCTGGCATGGCCTCTTTATCCGCCACCTGCTGCGTCGCCCCGACCGCGACGAGCTGGATGACTTCACCGCTGATTTCACCATCATCAACTGCCCGACCTTCCAGGCTGACCCGGCCAAGCATGGCTGCCGCTCTGAAACCGTGATCGCACTGAACTTCGACAAGAAGCTGATCCTGATTGGTGGCACCGAATATGCCGGTGAGAACAAGAAATCTGTGTTCTCGCTACTGAACTACCTGCTGCCCGAAAAAGGTATCATGCCGATGCACTGCTCGGCCAACCATGCCCCCGGCAACCCGGTCGATACAGCGATCTTCTTCGGCCTCTCCGGCACCGGGAAAACCACCCTCTCCGCCGACCCCGCCCGCACACTGATCGGTGATGACGAGCACGGCTGGTCCGACCGCGGCACCTTCAACTTCGAAGGCGGCTGCTACGCCAAGACGATCAATCTGAGCGCCGAGGCCGAGCCCGAGATTTACGCCACCACCAAGAAATTCGGCACTGTCATCGAGAACATGGTTTTCGACGAGGAAACCAAAGAGCTTGATTTCGAGGATGACAGCCTGACCGCCAACATGCGCTGCGCCTACCCGCTGCACTATATCTCGAATGCGTCCTCAACAGCATTGGGCGGTCACCCCAAGAACATCATCATGTTGACCTGCGATGCGTTTGGCGTTCTGCCTCCCATCGCGCGGCTGACCCCGGCGCAGGCGATGTATCACTTCCTGTCGGGCTTCACCTCCAAAGTGGCTGGCACCGAGCGTGGCGTGACGGAGCCTGAGCCCACCTTCTCCACCTGTTTCGGCGCGCCCTTCATGCCGCGTCGCCCCGAAGCCTACGGTAACCTGCTGCGCGAGAAGATCGCAAAGCACGGCGCGACCTGCTGGCTGGTGAATACCGGCTGGACCGGCGGTGCCTATGGTTCCGGCTCGCGCATGCCGATCCGCGCCACCCGCGCGTTGCTAACAGCTGCGCTGGACGGCTCCCTCGCGGCCGTGGATTTCCGCAAAGATGCCAATTTCGGGTTTGAAGTGCCTGTCAGCGTCGAGGGTGTCGCCGACATCCTGCTCGACCCGCGCCGCACCTGGGCCGATGCAAGCGCCTATGATGCGCAAGCCGAAAAGCTGGTGCAGATGTTTGCCGATAATTTCGAGCAATATGTGCCCTACATCGACGACGATGTGAAAGCCGCTGCGATCGGCTAAAAGAGCCCGCGCCGGATCAGGTTGAGACCGGCGAGAAACAAAACGGCCAGCGTCGCTTTTCTGAAAGCCTGCTGGTCGATCTTGTCATGCACCAACCAACCCAGCGCCATGCCTGCAATGGCCGGTGCAATCATGATCGCTGAAAACGGCATCGTCTGCGCGTTCAGCACGCCGGATTGCAGATGCGCGGCGGTCAGTGCCACGGCGCCCAGCCCATAGATCACACCCATGACGCGCATCTGATCAACCTTGGGCGTCTCAATCGCCGTCAGATAGGCGACAGTCGGCGGCCCCCAGATGCCCGATACGCCGCCGATAAAGCCCGCAAACGCGCCGATCCAGGCCTCCCAAACACGACGCGACTGCTCTGCGATCTGCAACCGCCAGCCTGCAAGCTGGAACGTGGCGAACAGCACCACCGGCACGCCCATCATCAAGAACAGCACATCCGCCGGCAGCACCGCGACCAGTTGCGCACTTAGTAAAAGCGCCGCAAGGCCAAACACCAGAAACCGCCAGACCGACCGGATCGAGCGTAAAGCAGCACCGATCCCTTGCCGCAAGGCCTGCGCCCCATTGGCGACCAGCGTGGGCAAAATCAGCCCCGCCAGCGCCACATCCGGGGGCAAAAAACCCGAAAGCCCGGAGATTACGACCATCGGCATGGCGAATCCCACCACGCCCTTCACCACACCGGCCAAAAAGGCGATGCCAAGTGCGGCGATCAGCAGGGTTGGGGACATGAGGGTGAAAATGCTATCCATAGCGCTAGATACCGCAGCCCTGCCGGTGCTGCACTGCAATAATCGCTTGCGCAATTTTTGTTCAAACCGCCGGTTTAATTGGAATTAAAGTTGCGCTGCACCTGCGAACGCCCTATGTCGTCAGGTAACCAACAAAGGAACTGATTCATGGCCCACGACGGACAAGACATGCCCCTCGCGCCCACGGCGCTGCTCCCTGATCTTCTCAGCCTCACCGGTGCTGCAATTGCCCCGGTGGAAGAGGTGTTGAGCAAGGCCAAGGAGGCTCTGCGCAAGGTAGTGACGAAGGACGGGCGCGTCTCTGGCGGCCTGATCGAGGCAAACCAGACGGCAGCCCACGGGCTTGCATGGCTCGCCACATATGTTGAATCGCTGCGCCAGATGCAGGCATGGGCCGAAAAGCTGCAAGCCGAAGGCAAATTTGGCGAGACGGAGCAGCTGATCCATCAGATCGCTTTTGGCGAATACCTCTGGCAGATCTATGGCGGCATCCCGATGAACCAGGGCGAGATTCTGCGCCTGCAAGACATCGGCCTGACCCAGGACGACATGCGCGCGCTGATGGACCCTGCGGTGATGACGCTCACCCAGACCGGCAATACCCAAGCCGCGCGCACCCGTCTTGTTGAGCTGATGCAAGAGCATTCCGCGAACATCACCGTCGGCACCTCCGGCCTTGATGATGAGCTTGAGATGATCCGCGAGCAGTTCCGCCGCTTCTCCATCGACAAGGTGGAACCTCACGCCCATGAATGGCACCTCAAAGACGAGCTGATCCCGATGGAAATCATCGAGGAACTGGCCGAAATGGGCGTCTTCGGCCTCACCATCCCCGAGGAATATGGCGGGTTTGGCCTGTCGAAAGCCTCCATGTGCGTCGTCTCCGAGGAACTCTCGCGCGGCTATATTGGCGTCGGCTCCCTCGGCACGCGCTCGGAAATCGCAGCAGAGCTGATCATCTGCGGCGGCACCGAAGAGCAAAAGCAGAAATGGCTGCCGCAGCTTGCTTCCGCTGAAACGCTGCCGACAGCCGTGTTCACGGAACCAAACACCGGTTCTGACCTCGGCTCCCTGCGCACCCGCGCGGTGAAAGACGGCGAGGATTACCGCATCACAGGCAACAAAACCTGGATCACCCACGCGACCCGCACGCAGATCATGACGCTGCTGGCGCGCACCGATCCGGAAACGACGAACTACTCCGGCCTGTCGATGTTCATCGCCGAAAAGACCCCCGGGACGGACGAGAACCCCTTCCCGACCGAAGGCATGACCGGCGGCGAGATCGAAGTCCTCGGCTACCGCGGCATGAAGGAATACGAACTGGCCTTCGACAACTTCCACGTCAAAGGCGAAAACCTTCTGGGCGGCGAAGAAGGCAAAGGCTTCAAGCAACTGATGGAAACGTTCGAGTCCGCCCGCATCCAAACCGCCGCCCGCGCGGTTGGTGTTGCGCAATCCGCGCTCGACATCGCCATGCAATACGCGCTGGAGCGTAAGCAGTTCGGCAAAGCCCTGATCGAATTCCCCCGCGTCTCCGGCAAGCTTGCCATGATGGCCGTGGAAATCATGATCGCCCGTCAGCTGACCTATTTCTCCGCAGTTGAGAAAGACGAAGGCCGCCGCTGCGACCTTGAGGCCGGCATGGCCAAACTGCTCGGCGCGCGCGTCGCGTGGGCCGCAGCCGACAACGGCCTGCAAGTCCACGGTGGCAACGGCTTCGCGCTGGAATACAAGATCAGCCGCGTGCTTTGCGATGCGCGTATTCTCAACATCTTCGAGGGGGCCGCCGAGATCCAGGCACAGGTCATCGCGCGCCGTCTTCTGGACTAAGCGCCAGTTTACAAAAAGACTAAAAAGCCTCGCCTTCAGCGGGGCTTTTTCATTTTAATTTAGGAAAAGACCTTTTCGATTTCAAAGCCTTACAATTTTTCTACAAAAAATTTCGCAAACCTGTCGATCCACCCGTCTGCCGTTCGTCATGTCCATGAAAGCACCCCGCTTTCGGGAACCTTACAAATGGAGACACTGACATGACCCTTTCTCAAATCCTGCTCACCGGCGCTGGCATCCTCGCATTGGCAACCGCCGCCACCTACCTCATCCCCAGCAAAGTTCAGGTCGAGCGCACCGCGATCATCGACGCCAACCCGCAGACGATCCTGCAACTGGCAGCCTCCAACACCGGCTACCAGGCCTTCAACCCCTATAAAGCCTCCGATCCCAACCTGAAGATCACTCCTTTCGGCCCGGAAAGCGGTGTGGGCTCCGGCTTCCACTTCGATGGCAAAGAAGGCAAAGGCAGCCAGACCGTGGCCGCTGTCACGGACACTTCCGTCACCTATGACATCGACCTCGGCCCCATGGGGCAGCCGACCCAATCGCTGACCGTGACGCCCACCGCCAACGGCACCCAAGTCACCTGGCGCATGGAAACCGACATGGGGATGAACCCGATCTTCCGCGTCTTTGGTCTTTTCATGGACGCCATGATCGGCAAGACTTTCGAAGCAGGTCTCGCCAACCTTGCCAAAGCGACCGCATAAGGGAACCAAATCAATGCGTTATACATTTTTTCTTTACTCCAACCCCGCCGATTTCGCTGACATGACGCCCGAAGACTGGGCCAAAGAGAAAGAGGTTTACGGCGCCTATATCGGCGCGTTGCAAGAGGCTGGTGTCTTCGTCGATACCGACTGGCTCCACCCCGCGCATACTGCAACCACCGTAAGTCTCGCCGATGGCGAAACCCGCATCCAGGACGGCCCCTTCGCCGATACCAAGGAAACGCTCGGTGGCTTCTTCGTGGTCGATGTCGCCGATCTGGATGCCGCCCTCGCCTGGGCTGCGAAATGCCCCGCCGCCGCTTATGGCAAGGTCGAGGTCCGCGCCTCCGCGATGGACAGCGTATGACAGCAGACGCGCGCGCAGCGGAGGTTGCGCGCGCCTCTTACGGCAAGCTGGTCGCGATCCTCGCCAGCCGCACCCGCGATATTGCCGCCGCCGAAGACGCGCTAGCTGATGCTTTCGCCAAAGCGCTCTCCACATGGCCGGACCAAGGCATCCCCGCCAACCCCGAGGCTTGGCTTATCACAACCGCCCGCAACCGGCTCACAGATCACCAACGCCGTGCGGCAAAGGTCGATTACACCGACGAGGTTCCAGAGATGGCCCAACCAAACGTCCAACCCGATTTCCCCGATGAACGGCTCAAGCTGATGTTCGTCTGCGCCCACCCAGCGATTGATCCGAAGCTGCACACCCCGCTCATGCTGCAAACCGTCCTCGGCGTAGAAGCCGACCGCATCGGTGCAGCTTTCCTGATCTCGCCTACGGCTATGGCCCAGCGCCTTGTCCGTGCAAAAGCCAAGATCAAGGCCAACGCCATTCCCTTCCTGATCCCCGACGAAACGCTTCTGCCCCAGCGCCTGTCCGCGGTGTTGGAAGCCGTCTACGGCGCCCATGCGCTCGATTGGCTCGACGGCGAAGACAGCCTCGCCGGAGAGGCCCTCTACCTTGCGTGGTTGCTCGCAGAGCTGATGCCGGACCAGCCCGAAACCCTTGGCCTTGCGGCGCTCATCGGCTTCGCGCAATCCCGCCACGACGCCCGCGTCCAGAACGGCCGCCTCGTCCCGCTTGAAGAGCAGGACACCACACTTTGGGAGCAGCCCTTGATCGACCGCGCCGCAGCCCTTCTGTCGCAAGCCCAGCGCGGCGGAAAAATCGGGCGCTTCCAGCTCGAAGCGGCGATCCAAGCCGTTCACGCCCACCGCGCCACGACCGGGCGCACCGATTGGCACGCACTTTTGCAACTGCACACAGCCCTCGTAAGCCTCTACCCCACGCTGGGCGCCGCCGTCAGCCAAGCCGCCGCTGCCGCCCGCGCCATTGGCCCTGATGAAGGCCTGCGCCTGCTCGACAAGATCGACCCCGATGTCACGAAAAGCTTTCAGCCCGCGCTCACCACCCGCGCGCATCTTCTGGCCGAGACAGGCCAGACCAAAGCCGCAGCGACCCTTTACGGCAAAGCCATTTCGCTTACGATCGAAGCGCCGTTGCGGCGCTATCTGGAAGACAGACGCGCCGCGCTATAAAACGCAAAAGGCGCGCCCCACCTTCGCGGAACGCGCCATATCTGTCTGCTCAAAGCACGCTTAGATCAGCGCGCGGCCTTTCACGTCCCCATTCCCGCGCAGCAGGAAGAAGAGACCACCGGCCAACAGCATCCCCTGCAGCTGCCATCCGAAGAACGGGCCAAAATAAATCATGATGATGACGCCTGCCACCACGATCGAAATCGCAAGTCCGGCGAGGCGTGTCAGCAGGTCCGAGAACCAGTTGTTGCGCAGCAAACCACCCAGCAGCAGCGCAATTCCGCCGCCAACTTCGGCCAAGGCCGCCAGTGCAAACAGGATCAACGGCAAGCCGTAGCCTTCCGCCTGCGCTGCCATGTCCGGCAGCTTGATCAGACCCTGGTCAATGATGATCGCAGCCAGCGGCACACGGATAAACCAATCGGCACTGCGAATAGTCGGGATGCGGCGCGCCGTGTTGGCGGCCGTGTCGATCATAGTCATAGTCTTGCTCCTTACATCGCGCAGGCGATTTGCACCTGCTAGCCAACGCCGCGCGATCTGGCGCGGCGTTTATATTGGTCTGAATACGTGCGTGGGGGTCCTTTGGTTCACCCGACCGGTCAATTTCGCCTTTGTATACAAGGGTATATCCTTCGTGAGCGCTCTACAGGATTGATTCCAAACGCCTTTGCCCAACCGCTCTCCAAATCACGAAATCGCGAGATACCTGCAATCGAATTCCCTCTAGACCGCGCCGGCCCATGCCGCCACAAAGGGGCATGACCTTGCGTATTTTGCTGATCACACTGCTTCTGGGCGGCTGCTTGAAAGATGAGACCATCTCTGGCTATGCCCCCGACGGCGCGGTCTTCACGCTGCAAAGCATCGACGACACGCCTTTCCCGGCAAGCGCCACGATCAGTTTCCCCGCCCAAGGGCGCGTCACCGGCCAGGCGCCCTGCAACAGCTATTTCGCGATGCAAACAGTGCCCTACCCATGGTTCAACGTCGAAGCGATTGGAGCCTCGAAGCGCGCCTGCCCGGACCTCGCGGCAGAGCAGACCTACTTCGCCGCCCTGTCTGAGATGACCCTGTCTGAGGTGTCCGGCACAACGTTGATCCTATCGAATGACGCGGGCCGCAAAATGGTCTTCACCACGCAGAACTAGCGCGCCAGAAGGTCTACCAACCGTTGTCGTGCGGGCGGCAGAGGGCGATCGCCCAGCGCAGGCACCAAACGGGTTTTCAGAAAATACCCCGTCGTGTGCAGCCCGTCGCGAATTTCCTCATCGGGCGCGGTGCCAATCCCAAGCAAACAAGGGGGCAGCGGCAAGAGCTTATCGGCCCAGATACCCGCCCCGTCCGCCGACACCGCGCGGCCGGTCTTGGGCGACACATAGGCCAGATCATCCACCGTTCCCGTCGCGGCGCATGCGGTCAGATCAAGGCCAAAGCCCATCTCTTCCAGCAAGGCCAGCTCCCAGCGCAGGTAGGCCAGCGGCCAGGCCTCCGTCTGGCCCAGAAGGTCCATCAGCGTGATTGATTGACGGTAAAGCTGCGGATGCGCCTCCCGTTCCGGCAACGCAAAGGCCAGCAAAGCACACACCGCATTTAGCCCCGCCAAGGCCAAGCGGTCTCCCATTACCGCCGCTGCACGCGACCGCACGGGCTCCACCGAATAGCTGCCCAAATGTTCTTCCAGCCGCGCGCGCCAACTGACATCCAGCTGCGCGCCCGGTTGCAAAATGGGCGCGATCTTACGGCTGGTGCCACCGCGCACGACACCTGCTTGAAGCCCGTGTTCTTCGGTAAATACGTCGATGATGACAGAGGTCTCCCCGTGCTTTCGCACGCGCAACAACGCCCCTTCATCCCGCCAATCGACCATGGGGCTATCCCATCACGCCAGCGACGGGTCGTCCAGCAAATGCCGCCCTTCGCGGTCTTCGACCTCGATCACCCAGATATCGGGATCGAACGAGCGTTGCTTGGCGACGGACCCGTCGATCTGTTGTTCCGTGCCACTTACCAGTACATCCCAGACCCGTTCGCCTGTCATCAGATTAAAGCTGCGGTGATAGAGCGTCGCGTTTCCGTCCAGCGTGTTCAGCTTGATTAGAACCGCACCCGCCGTCGCGTCACCTTTGCTGACTATCATGGCGGGAATCCCCAGCGCCTCCAGCCGCATGCGGTAGGCATCGACCCAGAACCCAGACGTCAGGCGGCTCATGAATTCCCGTCGCGGAAGTTCAGACCCATCTCGTCGTAACGCTCTGATTCCTCAAGCCAATTCGGGCGGACTTTCACCTGCAAAAACAAATGCACTTTACGCCCTAGGAACTCTTCAAGCTCTTCGCGCGCGGCCTTGCCCACGGCTTTGATCGTCTCGCCCTTGTTGCCCAGAACGATACCCTTATGTCCGTCCCGCATCACGTAAATCAGCTGGTCGATCTTGGCAGAGCCATCCTTGCGCTCTTCCCATTTCTCCGTCTCGACGGTCAGCTGATAGGGCAATTCCTGATGCAACCGCAGCGTCAGCTTTTCGCGCGTTGTCTCCGCCGCAATCATACGCATCGGCAGGTCTGCAATCTGATCCTCAGGATACAGGAACGGGCCCTCGGGCACTTCGCCCGCCAGCCAAACGCGCAAGTCTTGCACACCATGCCCCTTCTCGGCCGAGATCATGAACGTCTCGGAAAACGGATAAAGCTCGTTCAACTCCTTGGTCAGCGCCAGCAGCACATCCGACTTCACCCGATCAATCTTGTTGATCGCCAGCGCCACACGCTGCCCCGTGGCGCGCTCTTCGAGACTGTCGATAATCGCGCGAACACCGTCGGTAATCCCGCGATGCGCCTCGATCATCAAAACGACCACATCTGCATCTGCAGCCCCGCCCCAAGCGGCGGCCACCATCGCGCGATCCAGCCGACGACGCGGGCGGAACAGCCCCGGCGTGTCCACGAACACAAGCTGCGACTGGCCCTCCATCGCGACGCCCCTGATCCGGGCGCGCGTCGTCTGCACCTTATGCGTCACAATCGAAACCTTCGCCCCGACCATCCGGTTCAGCAACGTCGACTTGCCCGCGTTCGGCTCTCCGATCAGGGCCACAAATCCTGCGCGTGTGTCTGTCATTTGGCACCCCCCAACCGGGCCAGCATCGCGCGGGCGGCGGCTTGCTCGGCATGGCGTTTCGAGCCTGCCTCAGCCCGCTCGGCCTCGCCACTTTGCAATGTCACTTCAATCACGAACTGGGGCGCGTGATCCGGCCCCGTCCGCTTTGCAATCTCATATGACGGAGGCTGCTGCCCCCGCGCCTGCACCCATTCCTGAAGCGCAGTCTTCGGGTCACGCGCATCCGCTTCGACTGTCGTTACACGGTTCCCCCAAAGCCGCGTCACAACCTCGCGCGCGGCCTCGAAACCACCGTCGCGATAGACAGCCGCAATCACTGCTTCCATCGCATCGCCCAACAACGCTTCCTTGCGCCGCCCGCCAGACAGCATCTCGGACCGACCGAGTTTTAGCACATCGCCAAGCCCGATCTCGCGGGCGACTTCGGCGCAGGTTTCCTTGCGCACAAGCGCATTAAACCGTGGCGCCAATTGCCCCTCAGCAGCCGCCTTGTCCGCCAAGAGCACAGCTTCGGCCATCACAAGGCCTAGCACGCGGTCGCCCAGAAATTCGAGCCGTTGATTGTCGCTCCGATTGGGCGAGGACATCGACGCATGGGTCACCGCGCGCACCAGCAGTTCAGGGCGCGCAAACTCATGCCCCAAACGGCTTTCAAAATCCTTCAAGTCACCCGACAGCTTCACTCGATCGCCTTGAAGAAACGATCCCCGCGCCATGTCCAGAAAAAGAACATGGACCGCCCAGCGGACGAGAACATCACCCGGTCTGCACGCCCAATCAGGTTCTCGTAAGGCACGAACCCGACCCCCCGTGCAGCCAGCGGCACACGGCTGTCGGTGGAGTTATCGCGGTTGTCCCCGATGAACATGTATTCGCCCTCGGGAACGGTATAAACGGGTGTGTTATCCAACACCCGGTTGCCCACATTCAGGATGTTATGCGTGCGCCCGTTCGGCAGCGTCTCCCGCTGGCGCGACTTGAGGCAGACAGCCCCCTCGCCAACCGGCCCGTTTTCACAAGCCGGATAACGGCCCTGCGGCCCCTGACGTTCGTAAATTTCCTCGAAATTGCCCGCATCCTCGACCGGCACAGGCTCCCCGTTGATGATCAGCCGCCCTTGCTGCAACTGGATCGTGTCGCCGGGCATCCCGATCAGGCGCTTGATGAATTCTGCGCCATTGCCGGGATGACGGAACACGATGACATCGCCGCGCTCAGGCTCGCCGCCCCAGAAGCGCGTGTTGTCGCCGTCAAACATACCGCAGACATCCTGCGCGTCGATATCAATGCCAAATTGCGGCAGGCGCAGGCTGGGACAAGAGGCGTAGGAATAGCCGTAAGCCATCTTGTTCACAAAGACGAAATCGCCAATCAGAAGCGTATCTTTCATGGAGCCTGACGGGATCCAGAACGGCTGGAAGAACAGCGTGCGAAAGATGCCCGCGATCAGCAGCGCATAGACAATCGTCTTGATCGTCTCGATGATCGGATTTTGCTTCTTTTCAGCCGTATCGGCCATATCGGATACTCCGCTCGACAGGTGGACGCTTCATGGGTCGCGGGCGGTGCGGAGTCAAGCAGGCCGCGCCTCGATCACCACAAAGGCACTGGCCCAAGGGTGATCATCGGTGAGGGTGACGTGGATGATCGCCTCATGGCCCTCCGGCGTCATCTGATCCAGCCGCGCTTTCGCCCATCCGGTGACATGCATCACTGGCTGCCCGGTGCGCAGATTGCTGACCGACATATCCTTCCACGCGATCCCCATCCGCAGCCCGGTTCCCAGCGCTTTGGAGCACGCCTCTTTCGCGGCCCAGCGCTTGGCATAGGTACCAGCGACATCCTTGCGGCTCTCGGATCTGCGCTGCTCAACCTCGGTGAACACCCGGTTGCGGAATCGGTCGCCAAAACGGTCCAGCGTGCCTTGAATGCGCTCGATATTCGCAAGATCGGTGCCAATGCCTAAAATCATGCGCCCCTCTTAGCCTGTCGCGCTGAACAAAGGAAAGGTCACACCCAGCGACCACGCAAGGATCAGCCCAAGGCCAAGCCCCGCCGCCAGCGCCCCTTGATGCTGCGCGACCCAGCGGCCCATCAGACCGTAAACGATGAAGAACAGCAGGATCACCGGCAGGATGATGATGAGGAAGAAAAGCCCCTCGAAATCCAGCGCCACCGCCGCGCCCAGCGACAGGAAAAACGCCGTCCGCGCGACCAGTCGGTGCCAGAACGGCGCGCGCCCGCCTGCGGTGGTCAGCGCATCCGCGACCATGAAAGGGACCGTGCCCAAAGCCAGCACCGCGATGATTAGCCAACGGGTTCCGCTGGGCGTGAAGTTCGCTGCATAGCGGTCCAGCCCCATGCCGAATGCGCCGATGCCCCAGATCAGGAGGGCCAGAAGGCCGACCCGACCGATCCGACCAAACGGCACGTCGAAATACCGCAGGATCGCAAGCTGCACCGCGCCGTAAATCAACAAGTGCACCATCAGGTAATCCGCGACCAGCACTGGAAGCGCCCCGATTTCGATCCACATCGCGGTCAGCGGCGCGACCACCGACGGCACACCGCTCGCGATCAGCAGCTGCCGCGTCGCAAGCGGGCTGCGGCGCCCCACCTCTTGCGGCAAAAAAGCTGCCAAAGCCCAGGCCATCGCTACGACAGACCCCAATAACAGCGCGATCCAGCCGCCCGTCGTGGCCAGCCGAGGCTCGGAACTGCGCTCGTAAGCCCGATCCAGCCACGCAACCGCCTCCCGCAAGCCTGTCGGGCTGTAGAGCACACCGACATGCTCCACATTCGGAGCCACCACCGCACGGCGGATCACGCCCTCTGCCGTCGCGGTATCGCCTTCGCCCGCGTCTGGATCGACGGCCTGCATCGCCTCGACTGCGGCCTCGCGCAGCATCGGCTCCCAGTCACCGGTGATCATCAACAAATCTGACGGAGCGCCCGCCGTGACCGCTTGCGAGAACATCGAGATCCCGATCACCGGCCCCACCCGCGCATCCGCCAGCGCAGTGCGGGCGATCACATCTGTCGCCATCGAATGCCCCAAAAGCGCGACCGGCCCGTCCCAGCCGGTCTGCTCCAGCGCAAAATCCGTGACGCGCTGGGTCTCGTCGATCAGACGCTGGGTGGTGCCTTCAATCGCGTTGACGTCTCCCGACATCGGCACCGGGTTGCGACCATGTCCTTCAAAATCAAAGGAGAACACGCGGTAGCCCGCATAGGCAATGCTCAGCGCATAGGCCTCCATCAGCTGCAAGGAGCCCGCAAAGCCATGGGCCACAATGACCACAGGGCCCTCCGCACCCGGCATGGCATAAGCGCGCACAGGTGTTGTGCCAGCCGACATCTGTGAAATGTCGATGCCGGATCGCGCACCTTCAAGCCGGACCAGCGACAGCGCGATACAGGCCAAGGCGACACAGAAAATCAGCGCGCGAAAGACCGCCTTGCGCAAAGCGCTGAACGCCGCGTCGCCTGCACGCATGGCTTAGTCCGCAACCCCGGCGCGCGCGGCATCCATGATCCCGCGCATTTTCTCAATCGCAGGGCCAAGGCCCAGAAACAGCGCCTCGCCCATCAGGAAATGGCCGATATTCAGCTCCATCACCTGCGGCAGGGCGGCAATCGGCGGCACGCAGCCATAGGTCAGCCCATGGCCCGCATGGACCTCAAGGCCCAGATCGTCTGCAAAAGCCGCCATGTCAGTCAGACGTTTCAGTTCCTCGTCGCGCTCCTCAAAGCGCCCTTCTGCATGGGCGTCGCAATAAGCCCCTGTATGCAGCTCGATCACCTCGGCCCCTATCCGGTGCGCAGCTTCGATCTGACGCTGGTCCGCCGCAATAAAGATCGACACCCGCGATCCTGCCTCGCGCAAGGGCGCGATGAAATGCGCAAGCCTGTTTTCCTCGCGCGCAACTTCCAGCCCCCCCTCAGTCGTGCGTTCTTCGCGCTTTTCAGGCACAACACACACGGCATGCGGCCTGTGACGCAGGGCAATCGCCTGCATCTCGTCGGTCGCGGCCATCTCGAAATTCAGCGGGACATTCAGCGCCTCCATCAGCGCGTCGATATCTTCGTCGCGCATATGACGGCGATCTTCGCGCAGATGCGCCGTGATCCCGTCGGCCCCAGCCGCCTCGGCCACGGCCGCAGCACGTAGCGGGTCCGGCACGGCTCCACCGCGCGCGTTGCGCAGCGTTGCGACGTGATCAATATTCACACCCAGACGGAGTTTCTCAGCCATGACAGGTCCTTCCTCTTTGGGCAGAACCTAGTCTGCGGACTTACCCGCGTCAGCCTTTTTGATCGCTTTTTTCTTCAACTCGGCCAGCTTGGCCGTCAGCCGCCCCTTGCGCCGCTTTTGATAGGCGCGGATCACGGGGACCGACAGGTAGTAAACGACCGTCGCTGTGACGACGCCGGGGATCAGACCGCCGATCATATAGGGAAAGAAAATCTCGTCATAAAAGACGCTTAACCCGGTCCAATCGACCTTTTCATGGGTGAAGATAGCGGTGAAATTGTGCCACAAATCCCAACCCGCATCGACGAACTTGCCCCCGAAGGACCGTTCCGAGGCGCGCTCTGCTGCATTCGTGCCAAGGATCCAATCGCCGAACGACAGGGCCACGACGCCGATTGGCACATAGGTCAGCGGATTGCCAAAGAAGGTGCCCATCAAGGACGCCAGAATATTGCCCCGCATGATGAACGCCAGTAACGCCGCCACGAAAAAATGCAGTCCGTAGAAGGGGGTAAACGCTGCAAACACGCCCGCCCAGATGCCACGTGCGATCTTTTCGGGCGTATCCGGCAAGCGGCGCACACGGTGTTTGACGTATTCAAACGCACGCGCCCAGCCGCCGCGTGGATAGACAAAGTCCACGATGGCCTTCGCGACCGAGCGTCTATCCCGACGTTTGAATACCAAAGGTTACGTTCCTACTCCGCCGCTGCTGCGGTCAATGACGTCTCAGGATCCCTGTGCCGCGCAATCGAGGCCACATCGCTTTCCGCTTCAAGCGCAGTCATCACGGTGTGCAGATGCTCCACATCGCGCAGGTCCACGTCTATCGTCAGTCTGTAATAATCTGGTTTACGATCCACGAATTTTAAGTCGCTGATATTGGCCTTTTGTTCACCGATCAATGTGCAAATCCGTCCCAGGACGCCCGCATCATTGCTGATCGCCACATCCAGCGTCACCGTGTAGATTGCGCGGTGCGTGCCGGTGTGCCATTGCAGGTCGATCCACTTGTCCAGATCGTCCTCGTAAATCGCCAATTGGGCGCAATCAATCGCGTGGACCAGAACGCCCTCGCCCCGCTTGGCGATGCCCACGATGCGCTCGCCCGGAACGGGCTGACAACAGCCCGAGCGTGTGAAGGACTGATCGGGCGACAGGCCCACAACCGCGCGACGCTCGTCCACCACATCGCCTTTGGTGTCGGCCAGTTCCGGATAGAGCGCGCTGACCACGTCATGGGCTGTAATCTCGGCACTACCCAACCGCGCCAGCATTTCGGCCCGTCCCGGAATCCCCAAGGTCTTGGCCGCCGTGTTCAGCGCCTTGTCGGAGGCTTTCTTGCCGATATGCTCAAACGCAACCCGCGCCAGTTCCGCGCCCAGCTTCATGAACCGCTCGCGATCTTCCTCGCGCAGGGATTTGCGGATCGCGGCTTTGGCCTTGCCGGTCACGGCAATGTCGATCCAGGTCGCCTGAGGGCGCTGACCCTCTGCCGTGATAATCTCCACCGATTGGCCGTTCTTGAGTCGCGTCCAAAGCGGCACGCGGATGCCGTCCACCTTGGCGCCCACACAGGCGCTGCCGATCCGCGTGTGGATCGCATAGGCAAAATCAATCGGCGTGCCGCCGCGTGGTAGCTTGAAGACATCGCCTTTCGGCGTGAAGCAAAAGACCTTGTCCGAATACATCTCCAGCTTCACGGCTTCGAGAAATTCGTCGTGATCTTCGGCCATCTCGAACCGTTCGGTCAGCCCGGCGATCCACTTGGCAGGGTCCACCGCAAAGGGGTTTTCGGCGCGCACACCGTCGCGATACGACCAATGCGCGGCAACACCCGCCTCGGCAACCTCGTGCATCTGGCGCGTGCGGATCTGCACTTCCACTCGCTTGCCATCACGCCCGGACACCGTGGTGTGTAACGACCGATACCCGTTGGATTTCGGCTGGCTGATATAGTCCTTGAAGCGCCCCGGTACCGACCGCCAACGCTGGTGGATCGCCCCCAACACGCGGTAGCAATCCTCTTCGCTCTGGGTGACGATACGAAAACCGTAAATGTCCGACAGGCGAGAGAACCCCTGCTCTTTCTCCTGCATCTTCCGCCAGATCGAATAGGGCTTCTTGGCGCGCCCAAAGACGTCCGCCTGAATGCCCGCTTTCTCAAGCTCCGCGCGCATATCGCCGGTGATCTTGTGCATCACATCGCCGGTCTCACGTTGCAGCGTAATGAACCGCCGAATGATCGAGGACCGTCCTTCCGGGTTCAGCACCCGAAACGCCAGATCCTCCAGTTCTTCGCGCATCCACTGCATGCCCATGCGGCCCGCGAGCGGCGCGAAGATATCCATCGTCTCGCGCGCTTTCTGCTGCTGCTTTTCCGCACGCATCGACCGGATCGTGCGCATGTTGTGCAACCGGTCGGCCAGCTTCACGAGGATCACGCGCATGTCTTTCGACATCGCCATGAAAAGCTTGCGGAAATTCTCGGCCTGCTTGGTCTCGGTCGAGCTTAGCTGCAGGTTTGTCAGCTTGGTCACGCCATCGACAAGCTCGGCCACATCCTTGCCGAAGTGATCGGCCACATCCCCATAGGTCGAGCGTGTATCCTCGATCGTATCATGCAACAGCGCGGTGATGATCGTCGCATCGTCCAGACGTTGCTCGGCCAGAATGGCGGCGACGGCGACGGGATGGGTGAAATACGGCTCACCAGAATGGCGATACTGACCATGATGCATCTCTTCGCCATAAGCGAAGGCATCGCGGATCATCGGTTCATTTGTGCGCGGATTGTAGCTGCGGACCAGCTCGATCAGATCATCGTCTGTAATCATCTGGTCCGCGCCTTCCCAAGGCCGGGTGCGGCCTTACTTTTGCCCCTGCGCTTCCATCAGCGCACGCAGCAGTTTCTCTTCCGACATATCGTCATCGGCAGGCTTGTCTGCCTCGGCCCCCATGAGAAGCGCCATGGCGTCTTCATCAGGCTCGTCCACCTCGATCTGGGTCTGATTCGACTCGATCAGGCGCTCACGAAGTTCGTTGGCCGACTGGGTCTCATCCGCAATCTCCCGCAGGGACACGACCGGGTTCTTGTCGTTGTCGCGATCCACGGTAATCGCTGCACCACTTGAGATTTCGCGCGCGCGATGGGCTGCGAGCATGACAAGCTCAAAGCGGTTCGGAACCTTATCGACGCAATCTTCAACGGTGACGCGGGCCATGGGACACTCCACTTGGACAGGAATTAGAAGCGCTGGTTTTAAGGGCTGAGCGGCGGAAACACAAGCCTTATTGGCCGTCGCCCATCGGCACGACCGCAGCCCGATCCGCTTCGGGCAGCTTGTCCAGCATTGCCATCACGGTAACGCCCAGAACCGGATGCGTCCAGTCCGCTGCGATATCGGCCAGCGGAACCAGAACAAAGGCCCGGTCCTGCAAGCGCGGATGCGGCAGGATCAACTGATCCGGCGCGCGAAGCTGCTGATTTTCAATGGAAAGTGCTTGCCAGCCCTCTTGCGTCTCGCGATCAGGATGCACCTGAGAACCCAAGGTCAGCAGATCAATATCCAGCGTCCGGCTTGCCCAGCGCTGCGCCCGGTCGCGTCCAAACTCCGCCTCGACCCCATGCAAGACGGCCAGCAGATCACGCGCGCCCAGATCAGTGTGAAGTTCCGCACAGGCGTTCACATAATCGGGACCAGCCCCTGCCGGAAAACAAGGCGTTTCGAAAAACCGGCTTGTTTGCGCTACCAAAAGCCCCGCATCGGAGAGCTTTTCCAGCCCGAGTCGAAGTGTTTCCTCAGGGGATCCGAAGACAGAGGTCAGGTTACTGCCCAGCGCAATTAGCGCCGTTCCTGTGGCGGAACCCTGCTCATGGGGTTGAAGCATCTGAAGTTTCCCGTATGTAAACTGTTTAGTTTCGCTGACCATTACCACTCACGAACACCACTCACAGGCGAAACTGCATATCGAAAGGAAATTTGATGTTCTATCAAGGCGAACGGCTTGCGCTGTTCATCGATGGATCGAATCTTTATGCAGCTGCTAAGTCACTCGGATTCGACATCGACTACAAACTCCTGCGTCAGGAATTTATGCGGCGCGGGAAACTCTTGCGGGCTTTTTATTACACCGCCCTGCTTGAGAATGACGAATACTCCCCCATCCGCCCGCTTGTGGACTGGCTTCATTACAACGGGTTTTCCATGGTCACCAAACCGGCCAAGGAATACACCGATAGCCAGGGCCGCCGGAAGGTTAAAGGCAACATGGATATCGAGCTGACCGTCAACGCGATGGAGCTTGCCCCCCATGTCGATCACATCGTCATCTTTTCCGGCGACGGGGATTTCCGACCTCTGGTCGAAAGCCTGCAACGTCAGGGCGTGCGCGTCTCGGTTGTCTCTACGATCCGCAGCCAGCCGCCGATGATCGCGGACGAACTGCGCCGCCAATGTGACAACTTCATCGAGCTGCAAGAGCTCAGGGATGTCATCGGACGCCCCCCACGCGAACCGCGGGAGGAAGACACCCGCGCGATGGCGGAAACCGAATAAAGAAATCAGGGCGGGTGTTGGGACCCGCCCTTTTTCGTAGGGCACGCGCAATTCCAAGATTTGGCAAGATGCGCTATGACAGATCCATGATGATCCGCCTTGCCTGTTTTGCTCTGCTCTTTGGCGTTCTGGCCGCCTGTGCCACGGTCCCGCCGACCCGGCATAATGACCCAGCAGGGCTTGCCACGGCCATCGCAGCCCTCGGCCCCGGCGTTGATCCTGCAGAGGCCCGCCGCGCCGCGCAAATCGCGCAAAGCTATGCGCTGCAATTGGCCTCCGAATACCAGATCACCGATCCGCCCCTGATCCATAACTACAAGGTCCATCGCGGAGAGAAACCGCGCGGCATCTGCAATCATTTCACCGAAGATATCCTCGCGAGGCTCAGGCAAGAGCAGTTCCAGACGCTAACCCTGCACTGGGCCACCTCGCCCACCACGCTGATGAACCCGGTCCACCATGCCCCCGCGATCAGCGCGAAAGGCGCGCCGGTGGAAGACGGTATTATTCTGGATGCGTGGCGCGATGGCGGCAGGCTCTACTGGTCACCCGTGACCGAAGACCCGACCTACGCGTGGCAAGACCTCAACGACGTGCAAGAGCTGCTTCAGGCCCGCCGCGCGCGCACTGTCTCAAACTGATCTTCCGGCACGACCAGCCGGACGCCCAGCGATCCTGAGCCGTCCAGCACCGGATTTTTGCGCAGGGCAATCTCCACCGCACGGATTTCTGTATAGCCTGCACACGCCTCGACAATCCGCGTCATCAGCCGTTCCTGCGTGTGATAATGCCCGTCGCGCGCAAGCCGGTCGATCTCGACCACGAGCGGGTCATAATCGAAAACCCGCTCCATCCCGTCGGCCTCAATAAAGACCAGATCCACACTGATCGTCAGCGTCAGGTCCAGCACGTGCGCATCCGGCATCACATCCTCGGGCCCGTAAGTCCCGATATCGCAGGCAATCACCAGATCGTGCAGTTCTACCGTGCTGTGCATCCGCTACTCCTCGAACCCGTCTTCAGCCCAACGCGCCACTTCCTGCGTCAGCCGTTTCTTATACCTGCGCTGCCGCCGCCGCGCCTTGGCCGGACTGGCCCGCCAGCCCTCGCGCTTGTCGGACACGATGTCCTCGATGTCATCTGCCGTCTCAACACGGCGCGCATCCTTGGGGGACGTCCGCTTCATCGCAATTTCCCCCGCCAGATCAGCGATTGCCGATTCATCCCATGCAAATCCGCCACGCCATCCGCAATATCGCCCGCCAGGCGCGCAGCTTTCTCGGCCTGCTCATCCGTCAGATGCTTGTAGGCGGGCCGTTCGATATGGTCATACCAAACGCCCCCGCAGACGTGATCCAACACGATCCGCTGAAAGCAATGGTCATTCACCACAGGCCAGCCCCGCGCCGGGTCGCGCGCCATCTCCGGCAGCACCTCGCGGGTCAGCCGCAGATACTCCGCCACATGTTCTGACTGTCTCGTCTCCATACCCCGCGACCTAGCGGCGGCATCACGAAGGGCAATGCGCCCCCTAGACCTCGGCCCCCCTCTGCCTTACCTCTAGGACAACCGGAGAGAACCATGACCAAGCCCCCACTGACACTCTATCTTGCAGCCCCACGCGGCTTTTGCGCCGGCGTTGACCGGGCCATCAAGATTGTCGAGATGGCGCTGCAAAAATGGGGCGCGCCGGTCTATGTGCGCCACGAGATCGTGCATAACAAATTCGTCGTCGACAGCCTGCGCGACCAAGGCGCCGTCTTTGTCGAGGAACTGCACGAATGCCCCGATGATCGCCCCGTGATCTTTTCGGCCCACGGCGTCCCCAAAGCCGTGCCTGCCGAGGCCGCCAAGCGCGAGATGATCTATGTGGACGCGACCTGCCCGCTCGTCAGCAAGGTCCATATCGAGGCCGAGCGCCACCACCGCAACGGCCTGCAAATGATCATGATCGGCCATGAAGGCCATCCCGAAACCGTCGGCACCATGGGCCAACTGCCCGAGGGAGAAGTTCTTCTTGTCGAGACAGTCGAAGACGTGGCCACCGTCCAGGTCCGCGACCCCAACAAGCTGGCCTTCGTTACTCAAACGACCCTCTCCGTCGACGACACAATCGACATCGTCGCAGCCCTCCAACAACGCTTCCCCGCCATCGTCGGGCCACACAAGGAAGACATCTGCTACGCAACGACCAACCGTCAGGAAGCGGTGAAGGCCATCGCCTCCAAATGCGATGCGCTGCTTGTCGTGGGCGCGCCGAACTCCAGCAATTCCAAGCGCTTGGTCGAAGTCGCCTCCCGCGAGGGCTGCCAATACGCCCAACTGGTCCAACGCGCCACCGACATCGACTGGCGCGCGCTGGAAGGCATCAAGACCCTTGGCATCACCGCCGGCGCCTCCGCCCCCGAAGTGCTGATCAACGAAGTGATCGACGCCTTCCGCGACCGCTTTGACACCACGGTCGAACAGGTCACAACCGCCGAAGAAAACGTCGAATTCAAAGTCCCCCGCGTCCTGAGAGAGCCCGCATGATTTCGCTGCAATTCCTCGTCACCGCCCTTGTCGTGGTGATCGCGCCGGGCACAGGCGTGCTCTACACGCTGGCGCTCGGTCTCGGCCAAGGTCGCCGCGCTGCCATCGCCGCCGCCACTGGCTGCACCTTCGGCATCGTGCCGCATCTGGCCGCCGCCATCCTTGGCGTGGCCGCGATCCTGCACACCAGCGCGCTGCTCTTTAACATCGTGAAATTCGCAGGCGTCGCCTATCTGCTCTACCTCGCGTGGCAGTCGCTCAAAAGTGGCGGCGCACTCGCCATCAGCGCCGAACGCAAAAGTGACGCGCTCTGGCGCATCGCGCGGCGCGGCGCGCTGATCAACATTCTGAACCCCAAGCTGTCGATCTTCTTTCTGGCCCTGCTGCCGCCGTTCCTGTCCGGCAACCCCGCGACAGCCACCGCAGAGATGCTGATGCTCGGCGGCATTTTCATGGCGATGACCTTCGCAGTCTTCGTGCTTTACGGCGTCTTCGCCGCAGCCACGCGCCGCTGGCTTCTGCAAAGCGAAACCGTCATGCGCTGGCTCAACCGCAGCTTCGCCGCCGTCTTTGCCGCCCTCGCAGGCCGATTGGCGCTTGAACGGGCATGAGCGACTACCTGAGCTTTGAAGGCCGGATCATCCCGATGATCTGGGGCGAGAACACCTATACGGTGCTGCCCCTGCCCGATTACATCGCCGAGACCCTGCAAGCGCAGAACGCCAAACGGGTCGAAGGGGAGATCAATGACCACCCAATCAATCTGGCGCTCACCAAAGCGCCGGTGATCGAGGGGGTTTTCCTTTACACGGGCAAAAGCCTGCTCGACCGGATTGGCGTGTCCCCGGATGAGCCGCTTGAGGTTCGCCTACGCCCCGCTCCTACAGATCAGGTGGATGTGCCCAATGACGTCGCCAGTGCCCTGCGCGCAGCCAACAAGACGACCGATTGGGACAACCTCTCCCCCGGCAAACGGCGCGGCGCGCTTCACCAAATCACGTCCGCCAAACGGGCCGAGACGCGCGAGAAGCGCATCGCGAAGATGCTGACCGATCTTCAGGCGGGGGCCCTATGACCGTCCCCCGCTCTGCCCTTCTGCTCGGCCTCGCCGGGCTGATCCCGTTTTTCTGGGGCGCGCTGACCGTCGTGAGCCCGCCACTTGGCCAATGGGGCGCCGCCACGCTAGGCGCGCGATTCATTGGCCCCTATGTCCAGCTGTTCTACGGGGCGATTATCCTGTCCTTCATGTCCGGCGTGCTTTGGGGCTTTGCCACGAAAGCAGAGGGCGCGCAGGCCACGACAAGCTACGTGCTGTCAGTAATCCCGGCGCTCTGGGCGTTCTTCATGACCGGCGGCGGGACAACATCTGCCGCAATCAGTCTAATGGCGGGCTTCACCGGACTGCTGGCGCTGGATTACCTTTTCGTCCGCTGGGGCCTCGCGCCGGCTTGGTGGATGCAATTGCGCGTCCTTCTCACCGCGCTGGTCGTCACCAGCCTCGCAGTCACGGCCTTCATATGAGCGATAAAAGCACAATCGACACTTACGACGCCCGCGCACAGGACTATGCAGAGCTTGTGGACGATGTAAAGATGGACGGCCTTGATGCCTTCATCGCTGCAATGCCCAAGGGCGCGCATATCCTCGATCTGGGCTGCGGTCCGGGCAATGGAGCGGTGCATATGGCGGCCGCGGGCCATACGGTTGCGGCCTTTGATGCCTCTACCGAGATGGTGGCGCTCGCCAACCGGCACCCCGGCGTGAACGCGCATCAAGCCACGTTTGATGAGATCGAAGGCGAGGCCCTTTATGACGGGATCTGGGCGTCCTTCTCGCTGCTGCATGCGCCCAAAGCCGACATGCCACGCCACCTGGCCGCCCTACACCGCGCTGCCAAACCCGGCGCGCGGTTACATCTGTCAGTCAAAGTCGGCGAGGGCGAGCAGACCGATACAATCGGTCGGTTCTATTCTTATTACACGCAGGCTGAGCTTGATGGTCTGATCGAGGAAGCAGGCTTTCGCGTGGCCGGTCACCTGACGGGTGCCGAAGAAGGCCTGTCCGGCGATATGGCCGAATGGGTCGCGGTCGAAGCCTATGCCTGATCTGTTCGCCTATACCGACGGCGCCTGTTCCGGCAATCCCGGCCCCGGCGGTTGGGGCGCGTTGTTGATCGCGCGCGATGGCGCGGACGTGTTGAAAGAACTCGAGCTCAAAGGCGGTGAGGCGGAGACGACGAACAACCGGATGGAGTTGCTCGCAGCAATCCACGCGCTCGAGGCGCTGGAGCGTCCATCGACCCTGACCGTCGTGACCGATAGCGCCTATGTGAAAGGCGGGATCACCCAGTGGATGTATGGCTGGAAGCGCAATGGGTGGAAGACCTCCACCAAGAAGCCTGTGAAGAACGAAGACCTCTGGAAGCGGCTCGATGAAGCAGCAGCGCGGCATTCGGTGACGTGGGAATGGGTCAAGGGCCACGCGGGGCATCCTGAAAACGAGCGCGCGGATGAGCTGGCGCGCGCAGGCATGGCGCCGTTCAAACCCGAATAGGGATTGCGCCTGCTTCGCAGTCGCCGGAGGGCGGGGCTGCGCCCCGCAGCCGCTTTAATTTTGAGCGTGGCGTGTGGGGTTGGGGTTTGATTGAGGTATTTATGCACAGAAGAAGACAGGGGCCTGTGCTTTCATACCAAATGGCATCGCATTGGGGCAGGCGATGTTGTGTGCGCTGCTTCGTAACGGGTTCTATGATCCCTGCCTTGGGCGTGCTCATCCCGGCCCTAAACGCGTTAAGGTTAATGCGGGTAGATCGCGTTCTCTGGCCGGTGTTCTTGAGGAAATCTGGTTAATAGTGCGGGCGATTTTCGGCGGGTGATGACGTGCATTAGCCTTAATATTTCCTTTATGAACAGAGCGATAAAGGCGTGCCCAGTATTATGTTAAGTGTCTGAAAAAGAGTCTCAATGAAATCAAGGACACGCCTTTGAAAAGGCGGTTTCGCACGCGAAACCCGTTAGTCCAGACGCGCTGGCATCTCCGTCCCGCGCAGGAAATCTGCCACAGGCACCGCACGCTTGCCTTGCCTTTGCGCTTGGATGATCTGCACGGCCCCGTCACCACAAGCGACCTTGAAATCTCCCAAATGCGTGCCAGGTGCACCGTTGCCATCAGACAGCACGGCATCCAGCAGTTTCACCCGCTCCCCTGCGATTTCGCACCACGCGCCGGGAAATGGGGACAGGCCGCGGATCAGCCGGTCCACCTCCACCGCCGGGCGCGTCCAATCGACCCGCGCTTCAACCTTGTCGATTTTCTCGGCATAGGTCACGCCGTCTTCGGGCTGCGGCTGCGGCGTCAGGTCGGGCAGCTGCGCCAAGGCGTCGACAATCAGCCGCGCACCCATCGCACTCAGTCGATCATGCAGACGCGCAGTGGTATCCCCACCCGTGATCGGCGTGGCCTCGCGCAGCAAAACAGGCCCTGTATCGAGCCCCGCCTCCATCTGCATGATACAGACACCTGTCTCCGCATCCCCCGCCATGATCGCGCGGTGGATCGGGGCCGCGCCCCGCCAACGCGGCAAGAGGCTTGCGTGGATGTTCAGGCAGCCATGGGTCGGCGCGTCCAGAATCGCTTGCGGCAGGATCAATCCGTAGGCCACGACGACGCCGATATCGGCCTGCAAATCCGCGAATGCCGCCTGATCTTCGGGCGCTTTCAGACGCGGCGGATGGCGCACCTCTAGTCCCAGTTCCAACGCGCGGGCATGCACCGGCGACGGCCGCTCTTTCTTGCCACGTCCGGCAGGGCGCGGGGGTTGGGTGTAGACGGCGCAGACCTCATGGCCTGCCGCGACCAACGCGTCCAGAACCGGCACGGAGAACGCTGGTGTGCCCATGAAGACAATCCTCATGCGGCCCCCTTGCGCGCCTTGCGCAGCAGCATATCGCGCTTCACCTTGGACAGCCGATCAAAATACATCTTGCCGTTCAGATGGTCGATCTGGTGCTGCACGGATGTCGCCCAAAGCCCGACAAAATCCTTCCGGTCCATGACCCCATCGGCGTTCATGTACCGCACCGTCACCGCGCGGGGCCGCTTCACCACGGCAGACATGCCCGGCAGGTTGGGCGAAGCCTCCTCATGGGGCCGCAACTCAACCGAGCTGTGCAGGATTTCCGGGTTCGCCATGCGCACCACCTGCCCGCGTTTTTCGGACGCGTCGACCACGGCAAGTTTCAGCGAAACCCCAAGTTGCGGGGCAGCCAGACCCACGCCCGGCATCGACTCCATCACCTCGATCATCTCGTCCCAGAGCGCGCGCACCTCGTCCGTCACGGCCTCCACCGGCGCCGCGACCTTGCGCAGCCGCGCATCGGGCCAGGGGATCAGCGGGCGTGGCATGGGATCAAACGCGCGCGCGTTCGCGCTTCAGTTTCTGCATCTTGCGTGTGATCATCTGGCGCTTGAGCGGGCGTAGATAGTCAATGAAGAGCTTGCCATCCAGATGGTCGATCTCGTGCTGCACGCAGGTCGCCCAAAGCCCGTCGAACTGCTCTTCATGGGTCTCGCCATCAAGGCCCAGCCAGCGCACTTTGACCTCTGCCGGACGCTCCACATCCGCGTATTGCTCGGGGATCGACAGGCAGCCTTCTTCATAGGTCGACAACTCGTCCGAGGCCCAAACGACCTCCGGGTTCATCAGGACCATCGGGCGCGGATCCGCGCCTTCTTCCTTGATGCAATCCATGACCAGCACCCGCTCCATCACGCCGATCTGGGTGGCGGCCAAGCCGATGCCTGGCGCGTCATACATCGTCTCCAGCATGTCGCGCGCCAACTCGTGATGCGCGTCTGTGACCTCGGTCACGGGGTCCGCCTTTTTCTTCAGGCGCGGGTCAGGATGGATCAGGATCGGGCGTATCGTCATGGCCCTGATGTAGGGCAGAGCTGCGAAAGGCGCAACGCCCCTTGCACCTGCGCCGCAACCGGGTAGCTTGCCGAAAAGTCACCGGAGAACCCCATGTCATTTGATCAAATCAACGACCGTCGCGGCACGAATTGCTCCAAATGGGATTTGATGGAGCCCGCCTTCGGCGTGCCTGCCAAGGACGGTCTTGCCATGTGGATCGCCGACATGGATTTCAAAGCACCGCCCTTTCTACAAGACGCGATGCGCGACCTGTTGGAGAGAGGCGATTACGGCTATTTCTGCGGGCTGGAGAAGTTCACCGACGCCATTCAATGGTGGATGAAAGAGCGCCACGGCTGGAGCGTTGACGCAGATACGATGTTCACCACATATGGGCTGGGCAACGGGATCGCGATTGCGCTGCAGGCCCTGACCGAGCCGGGCGATGAGATCATCATCTTCACCCCGGTTTACCATGAGTTCGCGATCAAGATCGGCAAGACGGGGCGCGTGGTGAAGGAACTGCCGCTGGAGCAAGACGAGGACGGTCTCTACCGGATGGATTTTGAGCGGTATGAGAGCCTGCTGTCCGGGCGCGAGCGTCTGGTGCTGTTCAGCTCGCCGCATAATCCAGCCGGGCGGGTCTGGACCCAAGACGAGCTGAGCGCGCTTGCGGCGTTCTGCATCAAGCATGACCTGCTGCTGATCTCGGACGAGATACATATGGACCTGACCTTTGCGGGTCAGACACATTTGCCGATGGCCGTTGCCGCCCCTGAAATTGCTGACCGTCTGGTGATGACAACGTCGGCCTCGAAATCCTTCAATATCGCCGGAACGCGCACTGGGACGGTGTCGATCCCCGACCCCAAGCTCCGCGCCCGGTTCGAGGGATTCTTTCGCAAGCTCGACATGCAGCCCAACCTGATGGGGGTGCGCCTAACCCAGGCGGCCTATACGCCGGACGGGGCGGCCTGGATCGACGATCTAACCGCCTATATCGAAGAAAACGCGCGTGTCTTCAAAGACGGTATCGACGCCATTCCCGGCCTGTCTGCGATGCCCATGCAAGGGACCTATCTGTCATGGGTCGATTTCAGCGCCACGGGGATGGCGCGCGCCGAGTTTTCGGACCGCGTTGCCCAGAAGGCGCGGATCGCGGCGACGCCCGGCCACACGCTTGGCACCGGCGGCGAGGCCTTTCTCCGCTTCAACCTCGGCACTCAGCGCGCGCGCGTGATTGAAGCGGTGGCCCGGATGCAAGACGCTTTCAGCGATCTGCAATAGCGGTTTCGCGCGCGAAACGCGGTTAACGAGGCAGAAGCGCAACCGGAGCATTGGGGTCGCGCGAATAGTCCAATGCAGGGGCGTCCATGGCCGCGGTCTTGCGCTTGAACTCATACTGCATCTCATCGCCCTCTTCCGAGGACGCGACGATCAGGCATTGATACAGATGCACGCCGCCATGGTGCAGATCGACAAGGCCGCGCAGCTTCGGGGCGACCTCGGCCTCCATGGCGAACCCGGTCTCCCACAGGCGCAGGACGGGGAATGACTGCTCTCCCACATGGACCCGGAACCGGCTGCCTTTACGCTCTGCAGCCTTGCGCGCGGCCTCCAGCCCCGCTTTGACTTCGTCGGATAGGAATGTGGACATAACGTCCTCCATCAGCCTCGCAAAGCAAAGGATGGCGGCACGCTCGTCAAAATCAAGTTAATTCGCCCGCAATAGTCTGTTTCCACTGGATTTGTCAGCCTTTGGCCACAGGCCGCAAGACATGCGGCATCGCCGGATCATAAAGCGCACTGTCTTTGAAGTCCTGAACCTCGGCCAAGGCAGGCCCCACCAGAATCAGCGCCGTCCGCGTGATCTTTTCATCGCGCACTTTGGCGCGGATATCGCCGAGCGTGCCGCGCAGAAACATCTGGTCTGGCCAGCCCACACGGTAGGCCACAACCACCGGGCAATCGGCCCCATAATAGGGGATCAACTGCCGCTCGATCTCGCGCAGGGCGCGGATGCCCAGATGGATCGCCAGCGTCGCTTTGGAGCGCGCGAAATTCTCAAGCGTTTCTCCTTCGGGCATCCCTGTCGACTTCATCGACATGCGCGTCAGAATGATCGACTGCGCGACTTCCGGGATAGTTAATTCCTGCCCCAAAGCAGCGGCGGCGGCGGCATAAGCCGGAACGCCCGGCACGATCTGATAGTCGATCCCGTCGGCCTTCAAACGCCTGATCTGCTCGGCAATCGCGCCATAGAGTGACGGGTCCCCCGAATGCACCCGCGCCACGTTCTGACCGGCCTTGTGCGCCTTCAGAATTTCCGCGTGTGTGTCATCCAGCGTCATCGGCGCTGTGTCCATGACAAGCGCATCAGCCGGGGCTTCTGCCACCACCTGTTCGGGCACCAGCGACCCCGCATAAAGGCAGACCGGACAAGCCGCGATCAGGCGTTGCGCCTTCAGCGTCAACAGTTCCGGATCGCCGGGACCGGCCCCGATGAAATAGACGGTCATAGGGTGCTCCTTAACCAGTTTCCGACAGATCGCCGTCGATCTTTCGGGCGTATCCGCGCGGCGTATACATGCGCGGGCCTTCACCCAGCTGGGCCAGTTTTGAATGGCTTGATCCGACCAGAACGACGGTCAGCATATCGACCTCGTCCACCTCAAGATCGAAGAGGTTGCGATACCGGATATGCTCCTCTGGTCGCCCCAAGGATGAGGCCAGCATGACCGGCGTATCGGCAGGCCGATGCTTGAGCAGAATGTCCCGTGCTTCGGCCAGAAGCGTGCGTCTTCGCAGCGAAACCGGGTTGTAGAAAGCGATGACAAAATCGCCCTCTGCCGCTGCATGAAGCCGCTTGATAATGTCTTCGCGCGGGGTCAGCAGGTCACTGAGCGAGATGGCGCAGAAGTCATGCCCCAGCGGCGCGCCAGCCCGTGCGGCGGCACCCTGCAATGCAGACACACCGGGCGTGCACACGACTTCGACGCGACGCGCAGCATCCGTGACACCATGCTGATCCGGCCCGCGGTCCAGCAGCTCGAACACAAGCGCGCCCATCGCATAAATGCCTGCATCGCCTGAACAAATGAGCGCGACATTCTTGCCCTGACCCGCCTGTTCAAGCGCGAAACGGCAGCGATCCTCTTCGCCACCCAACGGAAAATCGCTGCGTGTTTTACCATGGGCGAGCGGTCCCAGTAGGTCGATGTAAAGGCCATAACCAACCAGCTCTTCCGCCTCGGCGACAAGCTGGCTGGCCTCTGGCGTGCGCCAGGAATGCTGCCCCGGTCCGATCCCGATAATCGACAGACGCCCCCGCGCACGGCCTTTGATTTCCGTGATCGGTGCCTCCGCTTTGGCCACAGCGCAAGTTGCGTTTTTCGTCTTGCGTTTCGGCACGATCAAGCTGCCCTCCGAGGCCGCCAACGCTGCCCCTTCGGAGACGCCGTGGCAGCCGACTTCGGCAAAAACAACGTCAGAGGGGTTAGCCAGATTTGGCGCCTGCGCCTCCAGCTCGTCCGCCGTGAAAACCCGAAACGGCGCGCCCAGCTCCGCGGCCAAAGCGTTCATCGCAGGCTCGTCGCCCTTCAGATCAAGCGAGTTGACCGACGCAATCGCACCCGGTGCGATCCCGGCCTCCGCCAAGGTTGCATTAACAAGGTCTGACAGCTCCACCGGATCGCAATCGCGCGCGCAACCGACGCCCAAAGCGTAACTCTGGGGGTGGTAAACGAGGGTGGTGTCATCAGCCGCAACAGGCGCGTCTGTGGTCACCAAGCGCACGGTGCCTTCTGGGTCGTGCGTCAGGTCGAAAAGTGCCTCTCCCTCGATCCGGGCCGTGGCGCCGTTCAGCAGCGCGGCCATGACCGATTTCGCGCTTTCGGGGTTGGCCAGGCGGTGGCCCGCCGGGGGTGCATCAAGGGCCACGCCCAGCGCCACGTCGCCCGCGGTTGTCACGGCAGCGGTCGCGCCCAGCGCCTCCGCAATGTCTTTCGCAAGGCGGTTCGCACCGCGATGACCGCCCAAAAGCGGGATTACAACCGAGCCGTCATCAGAGACCGAAATCACCGGCGGTTCGGTCGTTTTGTCGGCCAACAAAGGCGCGACCCCGCGGATCAGAATACCAGACGCACAGACCCCGATGATCGCGTGTTTCGCTGCGAAAAGGTCCCGCGCGTGATCAAGGGCGTTAGCGAAATAAACGTCGGTCGCGCTCACGCGATCTTGCCGTCCGTGAAGCGGGCAGTCCAGCGCCTCTGCAATACGGCGCGCGACCGGTTCTCCGGATTTGGAGAGCGCCAGAACGACAGGGGTCAAAGCCATGGGTCGGCTCCTTTTGTCACAAGGATCATCGAGAAATACGGGGCTGTTTCCGGGGCCTTGGTTAACGGCAGACGGACCTCGTTGGGCAGTGTCGCGCGCTCGATATAGGCGGCGCGGTCGCTGAGGCCGGCGACCTCCAGCACACGGCGGATTTTGGGAAGGTGGCGACCGACCTTCATAATGATTAACGAATCCGCCTCCGAGATGCGGGCGGCCATCGTGGCTTCGTCCAATGGGCCAGGGATCACGGTCAGGACTTCATTGCGCGCGGCAAGGGGCAAGCCTTGGGCCGCCGCACACGCGGTCATGGAGGTCACGCCGGGGACAATCTCGGTTCTGAACTGATCCGAGAGACGCGCAAAAAGATACATGAAGGAGCCATAGAAGAACGGATCGCCTTCGCACAACGCGATGACATCATTTCCTTTTTCCAGCTCTTTCGCAATCTGCGCAGCCCCTTCGTCATAGGCCGCTTGAGCCGGCTCGCGCGCGGTGGTCATCGGGACATCCATGATGATTTCAAGCGCTGTCTTCGGAATCACATCTGCCGCAATCGCGCGGGCGAAACTGTCGCCACCGGCCAGCGTCGGGTAGGCGACCACCGGTGCGTTGGAAATTAACCTATGGGCCTTGAGCGTTAACAATTCGGGATCGCCCGGCCCAAGACCGACGCCATAAAGGGTGCCAGTCATCGCTTCATCAGGCTCCATTGGGTGACCGGCATCAGCGGGCGCCAACCCGTCTTGGGGCCGACAGGCTCGGCCCGGTTTACCACGATCTTGACCAGTTCTCCTCCATGACGGGCGTGCAGGTCGATCAAAAGCGATTCAGATTCGAGCGTCACGGCATTCACGACAAGTCGACCGAATGGCTTGAGGGCGGACCAGACTTTCTCGAACGTCTGTTCCGACAATCCGCCGCCGATAAACACGGCGTCCGGGGCGGGCAGGTTAACCAATCCATCGGGGGCTTCGGCGTCGATGATCTCCAGCTTCGGCGTGCCGAGGGTCTGCGCGTTGGCGGCGGCCAAGGCGCGGCGGTCGGCGCGTTTTTCAAGACCGATTGCGCGGGCTTCGGGGGCGGCGCGCATCCACTCGATCGCAACCGATCCGCAGCCTGTTCCGATGTCCCAGAGCAGCGCATCGCGCATCGGCATGAGCTTTGCGAGGGTTGCGGCGCGCACCTCTTGCTTGGTCATTGTACCGTCGTGATCGAAGGCGGAATCTGGTAAACCCGGAGACCGGGACAGCACCGTTGCATCCGGTCCAGCGATGCAGTGAACGGCCATCGTGTTGAAGACCGGAACGCTATGCGCCCAGTCTTTCGCGGTGCCGTCGAAACGTTCTTCAGAGGGTCCGGCCATAGCGGCAATGACCGTTACCTGACTGTCGCCATAGTCTCGCTCCATCAAAAAACCGCATATCTCTTGAGGTGTTTGAGCACCTGTTGTCAAAATAAGCAACTTACTCTCAGGCTGGATGGCCGGGATAACCTGTGCGACCGGGCGTCCGTGAACAGTGAGTGTTTCGACATCCGGCAGCGACCAACCCATGCGTGCCGCAGCCAATTGGAAGGCGGAGAGTTGCGGGTGATACGTGATCTCACCAGGCTTAATCGCGCGGCCGATCCGGGCGCCGACGGAATACCACAGCGGGTCCCCCGTCGCGAGGACGACAACGCGTTTTCCCTTATAGCTGAGGAGCGTCTCTATCAACGCGTCGAAAGGCGACGGCCACGCGATCCGGGTCGCGGTGACGGCGGCAGAGAGCTTGTGATGGCGGTCGCCGCCGATGATGATTTCGGCGGCCTCTACCGTGGCACGTGTGGCCGGGGCCAGGCCATCAAGACCATCTTCCCCGATACCAACGATATGAAGCCAGCGGTCCGTCATGCGCGATCTTCCGGAAGACCAGCGGCCAAAGCGTTAACGGCGGCAGAGGCGATGGCAGAGCCACCGCGCCGCCCGCGCAATGCAATGAAGTCTGCGCCGCGGGGATTGGCAGCAAGCTCGGCCTTGGATTCCGCAGCGCCCACAAAGCCCACCGGGAAGCCAAGGATCACGGCAGGTTTCGGCCAGCCCTGATCGAGCAGTTCCAGAAGATGAAACAACGCGGTCGGCGCGTTGCCGATGGCGACTATGGCCCCGTCGAGATGGGGCTTCCACAGCTCGACCGCGGCGGCGGACCGGGTGTTTGTGATCTCTTTGGCGAGATTCGGCGTCGCGTCATCATTGAGTGTAACGATCACCTCGTTTTGCGCGGGCAGGTAGCGGCGGATGATGCCAGAGCCGACCATTTCGCAATCGCACAGGATCGGCGCACCCTTGGTTAACGCGGCGTGGCCTGCCTCGTAGGCTTCATCCGAAAAGGCGAGCCGGTCAGCGATCTCGACCATGCCGCAGGCGTGGATGATTCGGATCGCGAGGGCTTCCATTCCGGGGGAAAACCGCTCCAGACGCGCCTCGTCCCGCACGGTCGCAAAACTTTTTGCATAAATTGCGAGAGGGTTTTTTTCGTAGGGGCGCATCACGCTGGACCTGCCCGTTACTTATGTCGCCGCGCGCTTTCCGGGCCATGCGGATGGTGTGCATGGGGGTATGGCGCGTGGTGGTGATCGTGGTCGTGGCTGTGCCCGTGATCATGGTCGTGATGGTGGTCATGACCGTGGTGATGGTGGTGGTGATCGGCAGCTTCTAGCCGGCAGAGGCCCGTACAAAACGCATCACATAGCGTGCAATCGGCGACGTTGGAGCCGGGCGCGCTGGCGCCCTGCCCTTCGACATGGTGGTGATGACTTTCCTGCACGGCACCGACTTCGGCCTCGAAGCCAATCACCTCGGTCCGGTATTTGCATAGCACGCATGTGGGCGGCGGAACAGAGCCGAAAGCCGCGTGTCCGTTGCCTTTTTCGGCGGCGAGGGTCGTGCGCTGTTCGGGGGTGAGCTTGCGCACATCCTCCCCTTCGATGGCGAGGATTTGGGTGCGGTATTGGCAGGTCCCACAATTGGGGATCGGCACATCGCCAAGCTGTTCGGTGATGCGTTCGGCAAAGGTTTCGAGCACTTTGGGGTGGTCGTTGAGATAGCCCGCTTTGACGAACTGAATGTCCGGGTGTTGTGCTGCGACCTGATCGGTAAAGCCGTAGATCCGATCGATCAGAATCCCGGTGAACAGGAAATACGGGAAGACGATGACACGCTTGTAGCCAAGGCGGGTGACGTGCTGCAAGCATGGCTCCACCAGAGGGAAAGTGACGCCGGAATAGCCGACTTCGCACCAGCCGAAACCCAGCCCTTCCTGCAAAATGCGCGCAATTTTAGAGACATTTCCGTTGGCATCAGGATCGGAGGCTCCGCGACCGATCACGACGAGGCAGGTCTCGTGAAGAGGCAGTTCTCCATACTCGGCATTGGCGCGGTCGACGGCCTCCTGGACGCGCCCCGCAGCGGCGGAAATCATCTTCGGATCGACACCCAATTCTCGGCCATACTGCACGTCGATACCATGCTTGGCGGCATAAGTGTTCAGCACGGTCGGGATGTCGTTCTTGGCGTGCATCGCAGCGAACAGCATCCCCGGAACAGCGAGGATGCGGTCACATCCCGCCTCACGCAGTTTGTCGAGGCCGTCGCGGATGACCGGATTGGCGAATTCCAGATATCCGTATTCCGTGAGCCAATCATCGGGCAGATAGGCTGGCAGTTTCTCGGCCAGAACCGAAAACTCGTCGACCGCGGCCTGACTGCGAGACCCGTGGCCGCAGATCATAACACCGGTTTTGGGCATGGCTGCCTCCTGTCTGCTACGGCACAAAAAGAGAAACGGCCGCAGCGGGCGGCGATCACGATGCAGCGTCAACTCCCCGATATGGGTCAAGTCTTGGCTGCCAACCTTTCTGGCCAAATGGCGTCGTATCGCAAGGGGTATACGGCGGGCATCCGGCCCGTGCAAACGCAAAGGCGTCGCGGTTCCGACCGGAACCGACACGAGATGATCATGCTTAAGGGGCGTGGATCAGGGCTGGCTGAAACGGTCAATACGTCCGCGATCTAGGTCGTTCCCAAATGCTCCACCATGGCGGCAAGATCGGCAGGCTCGGTCGAGGTTTGCACATATCCGCAGGCATTTGGCATATGCGCGAACACCGATCCATCGGAAAAGAAGGTCGTGCTGGTGACGTAGATCACCCGCGCCTCCGGACGCCGGTAGCATGCGTAATCGGCGACAGCCATCGCGCTTCCTTCCTCCAGAACGAGGTCCAGAATGATGACGTCAATCTCGTTCTGGCGGACCATCTTTATCGCTTCGGTGGTGCTGGTTGCGACGGAAACCTCGACATCTTGGCGTTCAATATGACGCTTCCATAGCTCAGCAAGTGGTCGCCGGCTTTCGATTATCAGTACTCGCATATGTCCTCCGGCTCTCGATTTTTCGACGAACCGACCCAATCTTCCCTGACGTGAAGGTAGCGTTTAAAAAGTTAACAAACCCTTAACCAACGTTAACACTACTCAACATCTTGCCCTTGAGGGTCAGGTTAGGCACTAATCCGCCGAGAGGCCAATCGAGAGGGCGAAATGACCACCTGGATCACGATCTGCGACACCTGCAAACGAGACGGTTGGGACCAAGGCGACATGGCGCTCACCGATGGGGAGCGGCTGGCCGCCTTCATCGAAGCGGAAGCCGGGCACACCGTCAAAACGCGCCGGGTGTCCTGCCTGATGGGGTGCGCGCGAGGCTGCAATGTTGCCATTCAGGCGGAGGGAAAGCTGGCCTATACATTGGGTGATTTTGAACCCGATGCCGAAGCTGCAGCGGGCATTGTCCGCTACGCTGAATTGCATGCGCAAAGCGAGACCGGGCAGGTTCCTTATCGTGAGTGGCCGCAAGCCATCAAAGGCCATTTCGTGACGCGTCACCCCCCGCTTACGCCGGAAAAATGACAGAAAATCAAAGAGATCATGGTGGTGGTTTGGATTCGGCGGTTGCGCGTTGGGGGGGCGAGCGACACGCGTGGTTGGACCTGTCGACCGGGATAAACCCTGAGCCGTATCCGGTTGGTGAGCTTGCGCCAGACGCATGGACCGCGCTTCCCGACAGCGGCGCGTATGACCGGCTGATCAGGGCCGCGCGGCGGTTCTGGGATATACCCGCCGCGGCCGCGATTTTAGCTGCCCCGGGGGCTTCGGCTTTGATCGCGAAGATGCCCTCGCTCTGGCCCAAAGGTCAGGTCCGCATCGACGCACCCACCTATAACGAGCACGCGGCAGCGTTCGAGGCGGCAGGCTGGTCGATGGGCGACGGCGACGCGATGGTCGTGGTGCACCCCAACAACCCGGACGGACGGTTTTGGAGTGCGGAAACCCTTACCGCGCCGTTCACAATCATTGACGAGAGCTTTTGCGACATTGCCCCGACGCGCGCTCTGATCCCTCTGGCAACGCGCCCCGGCACAATTGTGCTTAAAAGTTTCGGTAAATTTTGGGGGCTGGCGGGGCTCCGCCTTGGCTTTGCGATTGGCGATCCGAAGATAATCGCTGCCTTGGCCGAGCAGCTTGGCCCCTGGCCAGTCTCAGGCCCCGCGCTGGAGATCGGTGCGCGCGCACTTGAGGATGTCGCATGGGCCGCCGCCACGCGGCGTCGACTGGCAGACGACGCGCGCAAATTGGACGATCTGATGCGCGATCATGGGCAGCTGATCGGTGGCACCGACCTGTTTCGGCTCTACGATGTTGGCGATGCCGAGGCGTTCCAAACGCGATTAGCAACGGCGCATATCTGGTCGCGTGTGTTTCCTTATTCCACCTCGTGGCTTCGACTTGGTTTACCATGTTCAAAGGGTTGGGATCGACTGGAGAAGGCCTTGTGAGCCTTGCGCTCGCCCTTTGTCTGGACGCCGTTTTCGGGGAGCCGAAATTGCTCTGGAGCCGGCTTCCGCACCCTGCTGTCCTAATGGGCCGTGCGATTGGTTGGATGGATAGAAAGGTTAACAAAGGCGGTGCGCGCAGGCTTCGCGGCGCTGTTGCCTTCACCATCATCTGTTGCCTGGCGCTTGGGCTGGGCGGCGCGTTGAAAATGCTGCCCGGAGACATCGTCGATGTGCTGCTCGCAGCCATTCTGCTGGCGCAAAAGTCCCTTGTTGACCACGTCACAGATGTCGCCAATGGTGCCCGGCTGTCGCTTCGCGAAGGGCGACGGATGGTCGGCAGGATCGTTGGCCGAGACACGTCCGAGATGGACCATCCTTCCATCGCCCGTGCGGCGATTGAATCAGCGGCCGAGAATTTCGGAGACGGTGTCGTCGCCCCTGCTTTTTGGTTTGCAATCGGGGGGTTACCCGGACTGCTTCTTTACAAGGTGACGAACACCGCAGACAGCATGATCGGCTATCGCACCCCACGCCATGCGGAGTTTGGTTGGGCTGCTGCACGGTTTGACGACCTGCTCAACTGGGTGCCTGCGCGCCTTACCGCAGCGCTGATCGCGCTGAGTCATTTCGACTTTGGCGGATGGCGCGAGATTCGCAAAGATGCGCGGCTGCACCGCTCCCCAAATGCTGGCTGGCCGGAGGCTGCGATGGCACGCGTTTTGGGCGTCGCGCTGTCCGGACCGCGGTCTTACGACGGACAGATGCAGACCTTCCCTTTCGTTAACGCGAGCGGACGCAAAGAGATCGGGCCGGATGCCGTTGAAGCGTCTGTCATAGCTTTATGGAGAGCCTGGGCCTTACTGCTGGGCGGCGCCATGCTGATCGCCATTCTGTGATATTGCGCGGCGGCGCGCGCCTGCTAGGGTAGCGCCGTTCAAACGGAGGTCATGATGCACCGGTTAACCACTTTCTTCACAACCTGCCTCTTGGCCGGTGCTGCGTCCGCCCAGACACCCTGCGGCGGGTCATTCTCGAACTTCGTCGGTCAGTTGAAGCAAGAGGCCGTGGCGAAAGGCCATGCGCCCGCAACCGTTGATCAGTTCTTCGCGACCGTCCGGCAGGACCCGAAAGTGATTAACGCGGACCGCTCTCAAGGGGTGTTTCGCAAGACGTTCATCGACTTCTCCCGGTCGCTGATTTCCGCGAACCGGATGAATAATGGCGTGTCGAATGCCAAGAAGTATCGCAGCGTGTTTCAGGCTGCGCAGTCGCGATATGGCGTCCCGCCGGGCGTGCTGCTGGCCTTCTGGGCGCTCGAGACGGATTACGGCGCGGTGCAGGGTAATTTCAACACGCTGAATGCGCTTGTCACGCTCAGCCACGACTGCCGCCGCCCCCAACTTTTCCGCCCGCAAGTCTTTGCTGCCATTGAGCTTTATGAGCGCGGCGCGTTCGATCCTGCCCGCATGAAAGGTGCTTGGGCCGGAGAGATCGGCATGGTGCAGATGCTGCCCGAGGATATCCTGCGCAACGGTGTAGATGCCGATGGCGACGGCAAGGTATCGCTGAAAACCTCGCCGCCTGATGCGCTGATGTCGGGCGCTCGGATGTTGTCCAATCTGGGCTGGCGACCAAATGAGCCCTGGCTGCAAGAGATCGCCGTGCCCGCCAATCTAGACTGGAGCAAGACAGGCCTTGATCACCAGCTCAGCGTTAATGAATGGGCCGCGATGGGGGTGCGTCCACGCGCAGGTCAGCTGGCCTCCGGAAGCATGCAAGCGTCGGTTTTGCTGCCCATGGGGCGCAACGGCCCGGCCTTCCTCGCCTACCCGAATTACCGCGTCTATTTTGAGTGGAACAAGAGCTTCGTCTACGTCACGACCGCCGCCTATTTCGCGACGCGTCTTGAAGGCGCCCCGGTCTATACCGCCGGCAACCCTGACAAAGGCTTGGGAGGCAACCAAATGGTGGCGCTTCAGAAAAAGCTCTCCGCACGCGGTCATGATGTGGGCAAAATCGACGGAATCCTAGGCGCTAAGACCCGCCGCGCTGTGCAGAAGGAACAGGCCCGTCTTGGCATGCCTGCCGATGCGTGGCCGACGCCCGCGCTTCTGAACAAGCTCTAGACGCATCCTTGCTTTCACCTTTGTAAAAATATTCCCGCCGGAGGCTGCGCGGGTTTGCACCGCGAATCCGCGCGTGGCGATTTTGCGAAGCCAAAGCCCAAAACCTCTTAGGCCACCATCTGCTCGGCTTTCTTCAGATCGACCGACACAAGCTGAGACACCCCCTGTTCAGCCATGGTAACCCCGAACAGGCGGTCCATCCGGGACATCGTTACGGCGTGGTGCGTGATGATCAAAAAGCGCGTGTCCGTGCGGCGGGTCATCTCGTCCAATAGATCGCAGAAGCGGGTGACATTGGCGTCGTCCAACGGCGCGTCGACCTCATCTAGCACACAGATTGGGGCAGGATTTGCGAGGAAAACAGCAAATATCAATGCAAGTGCGGTTAGTGTCTGCTCCCCGCCCGAAAGCAGCGAAAGGGTCGAGAGCTTCTTGCCAGGTGGCTGGCACATAATCTCAAGACCCGCTTCCAATGGGTCGTCAGATTCGACCAGAACCAGCTTGGCCTCGCCCCCTCCGAAGAGGTGAGTAAAGAGGAGAGAGAAATTGGAATTCACCTGCTCGAACGCGGTCAGCAGACGCTCGCGGCCTTCTTTGTTGAGCGACGCGATGCCCGAGCGGAGCGTGCGGATCGCTTCCTCCAGATCAGCTTTTTCGGTGACCAGAGCATCGTGCTCCTCCTGCACCTCTTTGGCATCTTCCTCGGCACGCAGGTTCACAGCACCCAGCGCGTCGCGCTGGCGCTTGAGGCGGTTCACATCGTTTTCGATCGCCTCGGCGGCGGGCATTTTGTCGGGGTCCGCATCGAGTGTTTCGAGAAGCTGATCGGGTGTCGTTTCCATCTCTTCGGAGATCCGCTCGGCGGCATAAGCGACCGTCTCTTTCGCAGCATCCGCGCGGGCCTCGGAGCGGGCGCGGGCTTCGCGCGCCTCGGAGGCTGTGCGCTCCGCATCACGCTCCCCGGCAACGGCCTCGCGCAGGGCTCTCTCCGCTTGCGACAGGGTGTCAGCGGCTTTCGCGCGGCGGGCCTCGGCCTCGCTGATAGCGTCGGCCAATTCTTCCCGTTTGGCGGCAATTTCGGATGGCGCGGCTTGGGCGGTGGTCAGTTCCTCTTCCGAGGTTTCTTTCCGCTCTTTCAGCTCACCGATGCGCTTTTCGGCAGTTTCAAGGCGGTGCTTCCAGCCGCTGATTTCCTTGGTGATTTCCTGTGACCGCTTCAAGCGGGCTTCGCCTTCGCGGCGCAGCTCATCATGGGCAGAGCGGCGGGCCATCATGGTCATCCGCGCGGCCTCAACCGTCATCTTGATGTCTTCAACGCGCGCGCGCGCAGCGTCGAGATCTTCCAGATCGCCAAGACCCGCCTCGGCCTCTGCCAATCGTGTCCGCGCTGCCATCGCCTCTTCCTCGAACCGGGTCAGGGCAAGGCTCAGAGATTCGAGCTTACCGGCAGCAAGCGACTTGTCGGCCTCAGCCCGCGACAGCGCACGGGAGGCATCGGTGACCGCGGCATCAGCGGCGCGACGGGACTGCCGCGCCTCTTGATCGGCGCGGGTCTGCTCGGCCAGTTGCGCAGACAGCATGTCATGGGCGCGCTGCGCGCCATCGGCTTTAGCGGCGGCCTCTTCCAGATCGCGCTTTAGCTCGACCAGACGGTTCAACTGTTGCAGGCGGAGCGCGGCGGCGGACGGCGCATCCTCGGCACCCGCACGGAAGCCGTCCCAGCGCCATAGGTCACCTTCGAGAGAGACAAGTCGCTGGCCCGGTTTCAGGTCGGCCTGCAAACGTGCCGCGTCGCTGGCATCGACCAGACCGATCTGACTGATGCGGCGGCCTAGAACCATTGGTGCGGTGACGTGATTGTTCAGCGAAGTGACCCCATCGGGGAGCGGTTGCGCTGTGCCGTAGCCGGGCAGGACGGTCCAACCAGAGGCCGCATCGCCGTCCACTTCGGGGGCGCGCAAGTCATCGGCAAGGGCCGCGCCCAGCGCCTTCTCGAACCCCGGCTCAACGCGGATACTGTCAAGCACCTGACCGCCCTCTGCGGTGTCGCGGTCAACCAGTTTGGCGAGGGCGGCGACTTCGGCGCGCAGGGCGTTGGCTTCGCCTTCGGCTTCAGACCGCAGCGCGCGGGCATCTGCCTCGCGCGATTGAGTATCGGCGCGGGCGGCTTCGGCATCGGCAAGGGCCTGTTCAGCGGCCTGGGCAGCAGCGGTCGCGGCTGTCTCGGCGGTCTGGGCGCTTGCGAAATCAGCTTCGGATTTGCTTAGCGCCTGCTGTGATTGCGAAAGCGCTTCTTTTGCTCTTTGCGCCTCAAATTCGTTTTTATCGAGTGTTTTCTTGCTGTCTTCCAACAGGCGCTGCGCAGATTGATGACGCGCGGCAAGGCGGGCAACGTCCTCCGTCAGCTGGCTCAAATCGGCCTCGCGCTGTTGCAGTACTTGCGCGCCTTCGCTGGCCTCTGCGTTGGCTGCGGTCAGTCGATCTTCGTGCCCTTCGGAGGCTTTCGCGATCTCAGTGGCTTCCCATTCCAGTCGCTCAATCGTCTCGCCAGCATCCTTGTTCAGGCTGCTTTCGCGATCGATATCCTGAGTCAGTTGCGCGATACGGTTCTGCAGCGTTTCGATAGTTTGCAGCGCGCGGCTTTCCTGATCATTCAGCGTGTCGCGCTGGACCTGCAAGCGTTGCAAGACGGCGGCGGCAATCGCCTCTTCCTCGCGCAGGGGCGGGAGGACATCTTCGGCGCGCTGGCGCAGCTTGGCAGCTTCGCGGGCGGCGGTTTCGGCTTGGGCTGCTTCCTTGGTGCGCTCGGTCAGGGTGGCTTGAGCAACCGCGCGGGCTTCATCGGCTTCGCGCCAACGACGATAGAGCAGAAGCCCTTCGGCGCGGCGCAGATCGGTGCCGATCTCGCGATAGCGGGCGGCCTGACGGGCCTGTCGCGCAAGCGCGGCCAATTGGTTGGCCAGTTGCTCGATCACATCATCGACGCGGGCAAGGTTCGTCTCTGCCCCTTTGAGCTTTAGCTCCGCCTCGTGGCGACGCTGGTAGAGGCCGGAGATGCCGGCAGCTTCTTCGAGGATACGGCGGCGCGCTTTGGGCTTCGCGTTGATCAGCTCTGAAATCTGACCTTGCCGAACAAGGGCTGGCGAATGCGCGCCAGTGGAGGCATCCGCGAAGAGCATCTGCACATCGCGGGCGCGGATATCCTTAGTATTGGCTTTATACGCCGAGCCAATGTCACGGGTGATCCGGCGCACGACCTCAAGCACATCGCTGTCATTGAAGCCGGCGGGCGCGAGGCGGTCGGAGTTGTCGATATGAATCGACACCTCCGCGAAATTGCGGGCGGGGCGCGTGGCGGCACCGGCAAAGATCACGTCTTCCATGCCGCCGCCACGCATCGCGGTGGGGCGGTTTTCGCCCATCACCCAACGCAACGCTTCCAGCAGGTTGGACTTGCCACAGCCGTTCGGCCCGACAACACCCGTCAGCCCGTCGGCGATCACAAGATCGGTCGGGTCGACGAAACTTTTGAAGCCGTTGAGACGCAGGCGAGAAAACCGCAAAGCGCTGTCCTTGGTGATTCCGTATTGGCTTCAAGTTGACGGCAGAGTGTCGCTTTGAGTCAACAGGCCCCACGCAGCATATGGGGAAATGAGCCGACTTATCCCCAAGATATTGAAGGTAACGCCCAAGTGTCGTCGCGAAATGCGGGCCATGCGACGGAATCGTTCTTGACCGTTTCCATGCAGCGGCGCACTAAGAACGGGCATGGTTCCCCATGGCGCACAGCGTCGGGGATCAAATGGGAATACGGTGCGCGTGACCCAATCGGGACGCAAAGCCGAAGCCGCCCCCGCGACTGTAAGCGGAGAGTGTCAGGCCAATTGCCACTGGAGCGATCCGGGAAGGCGGCCAGATGCACCGACCCGTGAGCCAGGAGACCAGCCTTGCATAACAGTAACCCCTGACCTGTCGGGTGTGACAGGATGGAGAAAGACTATGCATATCGAACCAGGCGTCGTGACCGGCGCCAAACTTGCTTTGAGCTACGCAACCGCAGCAGGTGCTGTGGGCTATTCCGCAAAACTGATCTGGGAGAGCCTTGCCGAGAAAGGCGTCGGGTCGCTGATCGCACGCTCGGCCATGGCGACTGTGGCGGTTTTCGTTTTCTTTGAAGTGCTGCCAACCTTCCCCGTGGGCGTGTCGGAGGTGCATTTCATCCTTGGCACGACGCTGCTGCTGCTCCTTGGAACAGCGCCTGCTGCGATCGGATTGGCGCTTGGGCTTCTGGCGCAGGGGCTGTTCTTCGCGCCCGCTGATCTGCCGCAATATGCGATGAACCTGACCACGCTTCTGGTGCCGCTTTTCGGTATTCATCTGCTGGCAAAGAAGATTATCGCACCGCATACGCCCTATGTGGATCTGACCTACATGCAGGCGCTGAAATTGTCGGCCGCCTATCAGGGCGGTGTCGTCGCTTGGGTGGCGTTCTGGGCGCTGTATGGCTCTGGCTTCGGGGCGGAGAACCTGTCGAACGTGCTGACATTCGGCGCGGCGTATATGCTGATCCTGCTGCTTGAGCCGATTGTCGATCTGGCCGTTCTGGCGGGTGCGAAGGCGCTGCGTGGGCTCGAAGGCTCTGGCCTTGTTGCGCCCCGGCTGCATGCTGCTGAGTAAACGGTGGTTCCAACGGACCTGCGGGGCCGGATGCGTCTGGCCCCGCTCTCTGAAATTCGTCTTCTTCGGGGATTGATATGGCTGGGAAAATACCTGCAACCGTCGTGACCGGCTTTCTGGGCGCGGGCAAAACCACACTGATCCGGCACATGCTGGAGAACGCCGAGGGCAAGCGCATCGCCCTCATCATCAACGAATTTGGCGATCTGGGCGTGGATGGTGACATTCTGAAGGGCTGCGGGGATGAGACCTGCACCGAGGATGACGTGATGGAGCTGTCAAACGGCTGCATCTGCTGTACCGTGGCTGATGATTTCATCCCGACGATGGAGAAGTTGCTGGACCGGGAAACACCGCCTGATCACATCGTGATCGAGACATCAGGGTTGGCGCTGCCGCAACCTTTGGTGCGCGCGTTCAACTGGCCGGGGATTTCGACGAAAGTGACGGTGGATGGCGTGGTCACAGTGGTCGATGGCAAGGCTGTAACGGAGGGACGGTTCGCTCATAACGTCGCTGCGGTGGATGCGCAGCGGGCGATGGACGAAAATCTGGATCACGAGACGCCTTTATCGGAGTTGTTTGAGGATCAGGTCGCCTGTGCGGACATGATCGTGGTCAACAAGTCGGACTTGCTGGGCGAAGACGAAGCGGGTGCTTTGGTTGGCCGTTTGAAGGGCGAGGCGCGCGAGGGCGTTCAGGTCGTGAAGACCGCGATGGGGCGGATGCCGGTGGACGTTCTGCTGGGTCAAGGCGTGGGTGCCGAGGGCGATCTGGAAAGCCGTCACGAGGTGCATCATAACCACCATCACCATGACGATGACGATGACGACCATCACCATGACGGGGACGATCATCATCACCACCACGATCACGCGCATGAGCATGGCCATGACGAGTTCGAGAGCTTCGTCGTCACCCGCTCTGAGGTGGCCAACCCCAAGGCGTTTGCCGAGCAGATCGCGGACGTGATCCGCGCGCATGACATCTTGCGCCTCAAGGGGTTTGTGGCCGTTGAAGGCAAGCCGATGCGCCTGACGGTGCAGGCTGTTGGGCCGCGGGTCGACAGCTATTTCGATCAGCCGTTCGGCACCGCGCCGCGTCAGACGCGGCTTGTCGTGATCGGGCAATCCGGTCTGGACCGCGCGGCGATTGAGGCGGCTCTGGCAGCATGAAAATCGCCGTTGAAGACCCGCTGACAGAGGATGCTTTGGGGTTGATCGAAGGCTCCGAAGCGGCACTGCGCGCAGTCTATACCCCGGACGAATGCTTTGCCTATTCGCCCAAGGAATTGGCGGCCCCGAACGTGCGTTTTTACTTGGCGCGCAACGGTCAAGGCGCGCCGATGGGCTGCGTCGCGGCAGCGGATATGGGCACCTATGTCGAGGTGAAACGCTTGTTCGTTAGCCCCGAAGCGCAGGGCACCGGCTTGGGCCGCGCACTGATGGCGCATCTGGAGGCAGACGCGAAAGCGGCGGGTCACACCCTCGTTCGGTTGGAGACGGGCGATCTGCTGGTCTCAGCTTGCGCGCTTTATGAACGGATCGGCTACATGCGGCGCGGACCGTTCGGTGACTACGAAGAGGCCGAGGCAAGCACATTCATGGAAAAGGCGCTGTAGATGCACCTTCTGGCCGCCACGCCCGGTGTGATTGATGATGGATCGGAACCGGTTGATCTGGGGCAGACGCCTGCGGATGTCGTGGTGATTTCGGCAGCCGATACGGAGTTGGCGGCGCTGTCGGAGGCGCGCTCCGAGATGGAGGGCGCGCCGACGCTGCGGCTGGCCTCGATGATGCATTTGCAGCACCCTATGTCTGTCGATTTGCACATCGAGGCATGCGCTGCGAAATCCCGTTTGGTGATCGTGCGTGCCTTGGGCGGCGCGGGCTATTGGCGCTACGGGGTGGAGCAATACGCGGCGCATTTGCATGAGGCAGGTGTGCCGTTGGCGCTCTTGCCCGGCGACGACAAGCCGGACCCCGAATTGCGGGAACTCTCTACGGTTTCGAGCGAGGATTACGACGCGCTGTGGGCCTATCTGGTGGAAGGCGGGCCAGAGAACGCGGCGAATTTCCTGCGCTATTCCAAGGTGATGCTCGATGGGGGAGAGGCGCCGATGGCGGCCTCTCCGCTGTTGCGGGCAGGCGTCTATTGGCCGGGCGCGGGGGTGGCCGACATCGCGGCGGCTCAGGAAGCGTGGGCCGAGGGCGCGCCTGTCGTGCCGCTGGTCTTTTACCGCGCGCTTGTGCAGGGCGCGGGGCTGAACCCGGTGAACCGGTTGGTGAAGGCGCTCTTGCGCGACGGGTTGAACCCGCTGCCGATCTTCGTGGCGTCCTTGAAGGACCCGGTGAGTGTCGCGACATTGGAGCGGTTGTTCGTGGCGGCACTGCCGTCTGTCATCCTGAACTGCACCAGTTTCGCGGTCGGCTCTGCCCATGGCGACGACGGCCCCGCGAACCCGCTGGTGATGGACGCGGCGCGAGATGCGCCCGTGTTTCAGGTCGTGTTTTCGGGGTCTTCCGAGGCCGCGTGGGACGAGGGCCTAACCGGCCTGTCGGCCCGCGATATCGCGATGAACGTGGCGCTGCCCGAGGTCGATGGCCGCGTGCTGACCCGCGCGGTCAGCTTCAAGGGCGAAGCGTTTTTCGACGAAGCCACCGAGTGCCCCATCGCCACCTACCGCGCGCGCGGCGACCGGATTGCGTTTGTCTCGGCTTTGACGAAACGCTGGGCCGGGTTGCGTGCGAAAACGGCGGCGAAGCGCAAAGTCGCGCTGGTCTTGGCGAACTACCCCAATAAGGATGGACGCCTTGCGAACGGTGTCGGCTTGGACACGCCTGCAGCAACGGTGCATGTGCTGGGGCTGCTGCGTGAAGCCGGGTATCACATTGCAAATGCGCCCGCAGACAGCGCCGCTTTGATGGAACAGGTGATGGCCGGGCCGACGAACTGGCTCACGGACCGCGCGTCGAAATCGGGAGGCGTGACGTTGCCGTTGGAGGCCTACAAGGCCGCATTCGACGCCCTGCCATGGGACGTCAAATCGCGCATCACGGACCGCTGGGGTGCGCCCGAAGCGGACCCGTTTTTCGATGGCAAAGGCTTCAAACTAAGCGTGCTGGAATATGGCAATGCCGTCGTCGGCATCCAACCCGCGCGCGGCTATAATATCGACCCGACGGACACCTATCACTCGCCCGATCTGGTCCCCCCGCACAATTATCTGGCCTTCTACATTTGGCTGCGCGAGGCCTATGGTGCGGATGCGATTGTGCATATGGGCAAACATGGGAACCTCGAATGGCTGCCGGGAAAATCTGTTTCGCTATCAGAGACTTGCATTCCCGAAGCCGTTCTTGGCCCAATGCCGCATATCTACCCGTTCATCGTGAATGACCCCGGCGAGGGCACGCAAGCCAAGCGCCGCGCCCAAGCTGTGATCATCGACCACCTGACCCCGCCCCTGACGCGGGCTGAAAGCTATGGACCACTCCGCGATCTCGAAGCTCTGGTGGACGAGTACTATGAGGCGGCGGGCGTGGATCCGCGTCGGATTGAGCACCTGCGGCGAGAGATTCTGTCTCTGTCGGATGTCACCGGGTTGGCCGCTGATGTCGGCATGTCTGGTTCAGATGAAGAGGCCGATCTGGCCAAGCTGGACGCCTATTTGTGCGAGTTGAAAGAGGCGCAGATCAGGGACGGGTTGCATGTGTTCGGGCAATCGCCAGAGGGGCGTTTGCAGCGCGATCTGGTGCAGGCCTTGCTACGGGTGCCGCGCGGAGATGGGCGCGGTGCGGATGCCTCGCTGATGCGCGTTTTGGCGGCGGATTTGGGGTTGGAGTTCGATCCGCTAGATTGCGATATGGCCGCCCCTTGGGACGGCGCGCGGCCTGATGTTTTGGAAGGCGTCAGCTCCGATGCTTGGCGCTCAACCGGGGATACGGTTGAGCGGTTGGAACTGCTCAGCTCAGCTTTGCTGGACGGGCACGAAGCTCCGGGAGCTGCCTCCAAAGCCGTTCTGGAGCATGCGAAAACCGTGGTGGTTCCGACCGTTTCGGCTTGCGGCGTTGAGGAAGGCAAAGGCCTGCTGACCGCGCTGGATGGCCGGTTCGTGCCCCCCGCCCCCTCCGGCGCGCCGACGCGCGGGCGGCTCGATGTGCTGCCCACGGGGCGCAACTTTTATTCGGTCGATAGTCGCGCCGTGCCGACGCCGACGGCTTGGGCACTGGGATGGAAGTCTGCCAATCTACTCATTGAGAAACACTTGCAAACCCACGGAGATTGGCCCCGCGCGATGCTGCTGACGGCCTGGGGCACGGCGAATATGCGCACGGGCGGCGATGATATCGCGCAATGCCTGGCACTCATGGGCGTGAAGCCGAAATGGGACAGCGCGAACCGTCGTGTGACCGGGTTCGAGGTGCTACCACAAAGCGTATTGGGGCGGCCCCGCGTGGACGTGACCTTGCGTGTGTCGGGCTTTTTCCGCGACGCGTTTCCACAGCAAATGGCGCTAGTGGATAGCGCCGCGCACGCTGTGATGGCAATGGATGAACCTGCCGATCTGAACCCTGCGAAAGCCGCCGGAGGCGCGCCGCACCGCGTGTTCGGCTCAAAGCCCGGCGCTTACGGCGCGGGCCTGCAAGCAATGATCGACGAGCGTCTGTGGGCAAGCAAGGCAGACCTTGCCGAGGCCTATCTGGAATGGGGCAGCTACGCGTATGGCAAGGACAGCGACGGCGCCCGCGCGCGGGGCGCTTTCGAGGCACGGTTGGGTCAGGTTGAGGCGATTGTTCAGAACCAGGACAACCGCGAGCATGATCTGCTGGACAGTGACGACTACTACCAGTTCGAAGGGGGCGCCGCGGCGGCGGTGGCCACTCTGCAAGGGCAAGATCGCCCCGTTTACCATAACGACCATTCCCGCCCCGAGCGCCCCGTGATCCGCACGCTGGATGACGAGATTGGTCGCGTCGTGCGCTCCCGCGTTGTGAACCCCAAATGGATCGAAGGCGTCAAACGGCACGGCTATAAAGGCGCGTTCGAGATGGCGGCGACGGTCGATTATCTCTTTGCCTTTGCAGCCACGACCGGTGCCGTCAAGAACCACCATTTCGATCTGGTTGAAGAGGCCTTTTTGGCCGATGACGCCACGCGCGATTTCATCGAAGAGGTCAACGCCCCGGCCCTGAAAGAGATCGCCGAGCGGCTGGCCGAAGCCATTGACCGCGGGCTCTGGACCCCTCGCTCAAACTCCGCCCGCGCCCGGATCGCAGCCCTTGCAAAGGACGCGAAACCGATGAACCCTACACCTGAGGAGGCCAGAACATGACCGATGATGCAGACCTGGAACGCCACTCCATGAAGATGGCCAAGAAGAAGGCCGCGCGTGACAAGATCATGGCGACCAAGACCGACGAGAAGGGTCTGGTGATCGTGCACACCGGCAAGGGCAAAGGCAAAAGCTCTGCCGCATTCGGGATGATTTTCCGCTGCATCGCACATGACATGAAATGCGCCGTCGTGCAGTTCATCAAGGGCGGGATGAGCACCGGGGAGCGTGATCTGATCCTGGGCAAGTTCAGCGATACCTGCAGCTTTCACACCATGGGCGAGGGCTTCACGTGGGAGACCCAGGATAAAGCCCGCGACACCGAAATGGCGCAGGCGGCCTGGGCGAGAGCCAAGGAGTTGATCCGCGATGAAAGCCACAAGATGGTGCTGCTGGACGAGATCAACATCGCCCTGCGCTACGACTATATCGATATCAATGAGGTGGTCGAATTCCTCACGACTGAAAAACCGCATATGACCCACGTCGTTCTGACCGGTCGCAACGCCAAGGACGAGCTCATCGAGATCGCCGATCTAGTGACCGAGATGGAGCTGGTCAAACACCCATTCCGATCCGGAATCAAAGCGCAGATCGGGGTCGAGTTCTAGGTTTCATCTTTGCATAAATATCCAAAATTCTGCGGCTAAACCGGGCGTTGCGGTGGATATTTTAACAAAGGTGAAAGTAGAATCGTTGCACAAGAACGGCGCGGTACAGGCTGGGAAGCCGATGACCGCCAAAGGTGAAACCTTTTGGTTTCTTATACTTCGGGGGAACTACGGGTGTCCCCCGAAGGACTCTTCAGGCGGAAAACGGAGGCGCGCGTTAACCTTAATGGAGCATTAAGGCTTGGCGACGGCGGCGCGGGTTTGGCTTAGCGTCGCGCCGGTCGACAAGGCTTCGGGATCGAGGCGCAATTCGATTATCGCCAGCGACGTCGCGGCGCGGGCTTTTGAGAGGACGGCGGAGAAGTCGGCTGTTTTGGTCACGGTAAAACCATCACCTCCGTAAGACCTCGCGAGCGCGGCGTAGTCTGGATTGAACAGCGCCGTTCCGCTGACGCGGGCCGGATAGGTCTTTTCCTGATGCATCCGGATCGTGCCGTATTGGCCATTGTTGCAGATGATGAAAATGACCTTCGCGCCCTGTTGGGCAGCAGTTGAAAGCTCATTCAGGGTCATCTGAAAACAGCCGTCACCGGCCAGGCAAACCACCGTTCGGTCCGGGTATTCAAGCGCCGCGGAAATGGCAGCGGGCGTGCCATATCCCATGCTGCCCGAAGTGGGAGCCAGTTGGGTCTGGACGCCTTTGTAGCAGAAGTATCGATGCAGGAAGGCGGCGTAGTTGCCGGCGCCATTTGTCACGATCGCATCCTCTGGAAGGGCTTCGGACAGGTGGGCGATGACCTGCTCCAGCTGGACATCTCCGGGGGTCGGTTTGGGGGTTCGCCATGCCTCATACTCGGCGCGCATCGCAGCGGTGAGATCCGCCGCGATGGGGCCAGATTTGATCTGCGCAAGCGCTTCGATCATCGCAGGTGCGGGCGCGTTTACCGCCAGTGTGGGCGCGTAGACGCGGCCCAACTCGTCGGGATCCGCATGAACATGTATCAGCGTTTTGCCATGCCCCGCGGGGTCAAGCAGCGTGTAGCCCTGGGTCGCGATATCGCCCAGACGGGTGCCGAGTGCGAGGATGCAATCGGCGGCTTGCAGGCGTTTTGCAAGGGTCGGGTTCAGGCCGACATTCAGGTCGCCACAAAAGTTCGGGTGCCGGTTGTCGAGGTAGTCCTGACGCCGGAACGTGGTGACCACGGGAAGGGCTGCGGCCTCTGCGAAGGCCGCGAGGGCCGCACTAGCGGGCGCGGTCCAAAGCGGGCCGCCGACGATGACCATGGGGGACGTCGCCGCTTTCAGCGCCTCCATGATCGTTTGCGCCGACGTGGATAAATCGGGCGACACAGGGGTCGACAGAGTCGCATCCGGTACATCTGCCTTTGCGCTCAACATGTCTTCAGGCAGCGCCAGAACGACCGGACCCGGACGCCCGGACATCGCAACCGAGAACGCGCGGCTGATGTATTCGGGCAGGCGCTCCGTGTCGTCGACCTCCGCCACCCATTTGGCGAGCGGGGCAAACATGGCGCGGTAGTCCACCTCCTGAAACGCCTCCCGGTCGCGATGGCCGCGCGCGATCTGGCCGACGAACATCACCATCGGCGTGCTGTCCTGCCGCGCGATATGGATGCCGCTTGAGGCGTTTGTCGCCCCCGGACCGCGGGTCACGAACGCAACACCGGGCGTGTTGGTCAGCTTGCCATACGCCTCTGCCATCATTGCGGCCCCGCCCTCGTGGCGGCAGACGATATTGTCGATCCCGCTGTCATAAAGCCCATCAAGGGCGGCCAGAAAACTCTCTCCCGGCACAGAGAAGACACGCCGCACACCCAGAATTTTCAGCTGATCCGCAAGGATCTGTCCACCGTGGCGCATCCTGGCCTCCTGTCTTTTTTTGGCACCTTGGGGGAAACACCCCTTTGCGGCAAGGGGTGCGGTGCTAGGTTAGCTCCAAACCGCGATCGGAAAGGAATTAAGATGAATTTGTTGGGTATTTCAGGGTCCCTTCGCAAGGAGGCGACGAACCGCAAGCTGCTGGGCGAAGCGCAGCGGATGTTTGCGCCGGACAGTTATGTCGAGGCCGACTTGACCCTGCCGCTCTATGATGGCGATCTTGAAGGGGCGGAAGGTATTCCAGAGGCCGTTACACGCCTTGCGGATCAGATCTCGGGCGCGGATGCCATCGTCATCTCCACACCGGAATACAACCAGTCCATCTCGGGTGTTTTGAAGAACGCGCTGGATTGGGTGAGCCGGGTAGATGGGAGCCCATGGGCCGACAAACCCGTCGCGATTATGTCCGCGGCGGCCGGGCGCGCAGGGGGCGCGCGGGCGCAATATGCGTTGCGATTGTGCATGCAACCCTTCCGGCCCCGCATCCTGCAAGGGCCGGAAGTGATGGTCGCGGCCAGCCACAAGGAATTTGACGAGAACGGTCGTCTGAAGGGCGAGATGTATAACAAGCTCTTGCAAGAGCTGATGGACGCTTTGAAGACCGAAGCCGAGCGCTAAGCTGTGCTGATCCTGCGCGATCAGATGGACTCCGCGCGGGCAGAGGCGTTGCGGATCACGCTTGGTCTGCCCGTGCAGATCAAGGCGGGGGCGGCGCTGCCGCCCTTCTTTCATCAGGCCTATTTCTGGGACGCCCAACCGGCAGACGCGTTGGGTGCGGACGGGCATCCACAGGTCGGTGGACTGATCCCGGATATGGGTCTGCCGCGCCGGATGTGGGCCGGAGGGCGGCTGGAATCTCACGCGCCTTTGCGCTGTGGCGTGCCTGCGGAAAAGCGGTCGAACTGCATCTCGGCTGAGCGGAAAGAGGGGCGGAGTGGGCCGTTGGCTTTGGTACAGTTGCGCCATGAGATTTGGCAGGACGGCATGCTTTGCGTGACCGATCGTCAGGATCTGGTCTATCGGGAAGCGCATGACCCGACGCAGCCTGCACACGTGGCTCCCGTCACCGAAGATGCGACACCCGGAGAGGCCTTGCAGTTCTCCCCGACGCTTCTTTTTCGGTATTCGGCGTTAACCTTTAACGGCCACCGGATTCACTATGATCGTGATTATGCAACAGAGGCCGAAGGCTATGACGGGCTTGTCGTGCACGGCCCACTTTTGGCGCAGCGTTTGATGTTGGCAGCAGCAAAAGCCTTGCCAGCGATGTCATGGTTTTCGTTCCGCGCCACGGCACCGTTGATGGACTTTGAAACGGCGGAGCTGGTTTGGACCGGTGCGTCAGGCTTCATTCGCGGGCCGGAACAGCGGCTCTGCATGGTGGCGGAAGCAGGCTAGAGGCTGGCCTCCGGCTTGAACGCATCGGGGATCGTGTCGCGCCCGTCAAGGATCAGATCGGCCATGACCTCACCAACTTTCGGGGCCATGCCGAAGCCGATTTTAAACCCGCCATTTGCGATGAACGCATGAGGGTTCAGCGGGTGGACGCCCAGCATCGGCGCACGGGATTTGGCGCGGGGGCGCACACCGGCCCAGCGTTCAAGGATCGGGGCGCTTTGAAGGACGGGGAACGCCGCGACGGCGCGGCTCAGAACGTCCTCAAGCTGCGTGTCCGTGGTGTCGGGGTGATCAAAGTCCCTCTCGGAGGTGGAGCCGATGGCAACGGTTCCGTCCTCGTGTGGCACGATGTGCAAAGCATCCGCGAAGAGCTGCGGAGTGTCCGTCGCATCAAATTGCAACAGGACTGCTTGCCCTTTGACGCCGTTTACAGCTGATTTACCCAGTTCTTCCGACATCGCAAGAAGGCCCTGGTAGCCCGTCGCCTCCACCAGTTTACCCTCTACCGATGCCTCGCCTATCGCCACCTCCCCGCCGAGCGCGATGACAGCGTCGGCAAGCGCGCGCGTTGCGCGGCGCGGGTGAATGCGGGCGGTCAGTGTGTCGTGGATCAGATAACCGGTGGGGCTGTGTGGCGCCCAGTCAGGATGATCCGAAGCCTGCACAACCTTCCAATCGGCCTTGCCTTCCCAGAGCGATCTGGCGTTTTCCGCGCGGGCCTGAGCCAGTTCTAAAGCGCGGTCATCGGCGATGGGCTGCAAGCGGCCGGATCGCAGATAGCCGGGGGATTGGCCAGACAATTGCGCCACGCGGGCCCAATGCGCCTCGGCCATGATCAGACTTTCAAATTGAAAGGCTTTCTTGATGTTCCAGTTTTCCGGGGTGTGCGGGGCCAGCGCACCGACAAGGCCACCGCTGGCCCCGGCAGCGACGCCCTCGCAGTCGATCACGCGCACCCGCGCGCCGCGCGACGCGCACGCATAGGCGACCGACAAGCCAAAGATGCCCGCGCCTTTCACCGTGATATCGACCATTGCCAAGGCTCCTGCCCTTCCCCATTGTCGCGACCTGTTAAGGTTAATGCTTAGGACATTGGCGGATGAGTCACCAGCGGGCAGATTTGGAATGGCGCGACGGCGACGTGCCGGTCTCGACCCGGTTTCAGGACCCGTATTTCTCGCTTGAAAATGGGTTAGACGAGACCCGGCATGTCTTTCTCGCGGGCAACGACCTTCCGGCGCGTTTTTGCGAAGGGTTCCACATCGCAGAGCTTGGATTTGGCACCGGGTTGAACATGCTGGCCGCGCTGATCGCTTGGCGCGCGTCCCAGACACCGGGCCCGCTGCGCTTCATCAGCTTTGAGGCCTTTCCGATGAAGGCGGACGAGATTGCGCGGGCGCTGCGCGCTTTTCCAGAGGCGCTGGAGATTGCCGGGCCATTCCTTGATGCGTGGGGCGCAGGGCAGACCGAGATCGTGACGGAGGACTTGCATGCGACAGTCATCATTGGCGACGCACGGTCGGAACTTATGAACTGGGGATCGAGCGCCGACGCATGGTTTTTGGATGGATTTAGCCCAAATCGTAATCCTGAGATGTGGCATTCTGATCTGCTGGCGCAAGTAGGCCATCATACCAAACCAGGCGGCACGGCTGCGACATACACTGCTGCCGGGTTTGTGCGGCGTGGTTTGCAAGACGCCGGGTTCGAGGTCACACGCACCGACGGCTATGGGCGCAAGCGCCATATGACCCGCGCGAGGAAGCCGGAATGACAGAGGCCAACACGCGGCTTGGCATCCTGTTGATGGTCGCCACCATGTTTGTTTTCGCGGCGCAAGACGGCATCTCCCGCCACTTGGCGGGCGAGTATAACGTCATGATGATCGTGATGATCCGCTACTGGTTTTTCGCGGCTTTCGTGATCGCTGTTGCGCGGCGTAAGGCGGGCGGCATCCGGCAGGCCGCGCAGACAGAGCAACTGCCGTTGCAGATGTTCCGCGGCGCGCTTTTGGCGATTGAGATTTGCGTCATGGTCGGCGCGTTCGTCTTGCTGGGATTGATCGAGAGCCACGCGATTTTCGCCGCCTATCCGCTGATCATCGCAGCCCTCTCCGGCCCGATCCTGGGCGAGCGGGTGGGCTGGAAGCGCTGGGTCGCGATTGGCGTGGGCTTCATCGGCGTGCTGATCATCTTGCAGCCCGGCGTGAAGGTGTTTTCACCTGCAGCCATCGTGCCGCTGATCTCGGCTTTGATGTTCGCGCTTTATGGGCTGCTTACGCGTTATGCCGCGCGCAAGGACAGCGCGGCGACCAGCTTTTTCTGGACGGGCGTTACTGGGGCCGTGGTCATGACCGTGATCGGCGTCTGGTTTTGGGAGCCGATGACCGGCCCTGATTGGGCGTGGATGGCGCTGCTTTGCGTGACGGGGGCATTCGGGCATTATCTGCTGATCCGCTGTTATGAGTTAGCCGAGGCGTCCAGCCTGCAACCCTTCGCCTATCTGCAACTAGTTTTCGCATCAGCGCTTGGGCTGGTTGTCTTCAACGAAACGCTGGAGATGAACGTGGTGATTGGCGCGTTGATCGTGGTTGCGGCGGGGTTGTTCACTCTGTGGCGGGAACGTCAGAGAGGCTAGCTTCCTCCTGCCCCAGGCCCTCTGGTCGGGCTTCGGGGCGGCGCAGGGGAACCTCGCCCACCAGTTCTTCGGTGAAACGGATCGGGCCAGTGATCCCGGTCAGCCGCGCGCGGTAAACCGGCAGGCTTTCGGTGACGCGCATGACGTAGTTGCGGGTCTCGCGGAAGGGGATGTGCTCGATCCAGTCGATGATGTCGATCTCGCCTTTGCGGGGGTCGCCAAAGCGATCCATCCAGGATTTTGGCCGTCCGGGACCGGCGTTATAGCCTGCGGCAACCATCACGGGGCTATCGCCGAAATCAGCAATGAGTTCAGCGAGATAAGCGCTACCGAGGCGCGCGTTATACTGCCAGTCGCTCAGCAGGCGCGCGCTACGAAACGCCATGCCTTGATCGCGTGCGACGGCTTGGGCGGTGCGGGGCATAACCTGCATCAACCCGCGCGCGCCTGCGCTTGAGGTGACACCGAGATCAAATTCCGACTCGCGGCGGGCGATGGCGAGGGAAAGCGCTTTAGGCGCGGGCAGGTCCATCTCGGCCAACGGGTGCAAGGCGAAATAGGCCTGCGGGATCACGATGGCGCGGCGCGCGGCGCGTTTGCCGATCATCACCGCGATGTGAGGGCGGTTCTTGGCGACAGCGAAGCTGCCCAGTGCGGGCAGTTCATCGGCGCGCAGGATATCGGCAAGATGGGTGAGGAAGCGCTCTGCCAAGGCGTCCTCTCCGATGGAGAGGAAGAGAGCGGCGGCTTGGAAGACGGGGCGCGCGGTGAAGGAGGCGTCTTCCCACGGCGCGTCGAAGCCGACGAGGGACGGATCGAGCGGAAGGCCCGCTTTTTCAGCGGCGAGCAGACCGTAGAAGCTGGTCTGATGTTGGCCGCCTTCTGCATAGGCCGCTTGGGCGGCCTCGGCATTGCCCAGCGCCTCATGAGTGCGGCCTAACCAGTAAAAGGCGCGGCCTTTGGAGATGGGCGTGCGGACGGCGGCTTCAAACGCGGTGAAATGGGTGAGCGCAGTTTCGGGCTGGTTCAATTTGCGCAAGGCAATGAAACCCGACAGCCATTCGAGATCGGCGAAGTTGGACCCTTCCGTCAGAAAGTGGGTCGAGGCGACGTGATAGGCCGTGCGGTTCTGCTCGTCCCGCATCATGTCGCGTGCGATGGAGCGACGGCGGTTGGACCAGGCTTGCGGATTGCCCAGCGCCTCTGCCGACAGGGAATGGCCCAAGAGCAGCTCTAGCGCGCCTTCGTTGAGGCCCTTGCGGGTGCGCCATTGGAAGCGGTCAAAGGCGAGGCCACCGTAGCGGCGCAGGCTCTCTGGAACCTCTGCGAGCTTCGCCTCCACGTCGGAGGCATCGGCTTGCAGGGCGATGCGCGCTTCGGCCAAGGCGGTTTGATCTTCGCTGACAAAGGGAAGCATGCGCCGCGCCTCTGTCCGTTGGGATTGCCAGAGCAGCATGTCGAGTCGCTCGGCGTGATGCGGACGCAAAAGCGCGCCGTGGTTGCGCAGGTAAAGACGCTCCGTCTCTTGCGGCATGCGCATCGTGGTCCATGCGGTGATCAGGGCAGCATCCGCTTGATCGGGGTCATCTGTGCGCAAGGCGGCGGCATAGGTCAGCACGCCCGCCCCGGTTTGAGGCGGCGCGTCAGCAAATAAGCTCAAGGCATTGTCGAGCGGCACGTCCTCTTCAACGCGGCGGCGCATCAGGGCGAGGCCGGGCCAATCGGGGTTTTCCTCCAGAAAGGCCGCGACCTCTGCATAACTGCCACCAGCGCGCAGGCGGTGCCAATCGACAATGGTCTGGATCACGGGATCCCGCGGGGCGGCCCGGTTTGCGGCCTCAGTCCAATCGCCATCGCGCACTGCGATCAGCGCGGCTTGCAGGGCCACACGGTCAAGGCGATCCTGCGCAAGCGCGGGGGCGGTGAGACAGACCGATAAAACAAGAACCCAGAACAGCCGCATGACGACGCGCCCCCCATGCGCGGTAATTATGCGACGGATGCTAGCGGCGCAGCCGGTGTCCGCAAATCACAAACTTGGCAAGGGGAAGGACTGCGGCTAGGTTCCGCCGAACTCAAACCGCCGATTCAGGCGACATTCAAAGGAAGCGCGTCATGTTCAAGGGATCTCTACCCGCCCTCGTCACGCCGTTCTCGAACGGCCAGCTGGATATCGACACGCTCAAAAAACTTGTCGCGTGGCATGTGGATCAAGGCAGCCACGGGCTGGTCCCGGTTGGCACCACTGGCGAAAGCCCAACCTTGAGCCATGCCGAGCATGACCAAGTCGTCGAGATCGTGGTGAACGAGGCCGCAGGCCGCATCCCGGTGATCGCTGGAGCCGGGTCGAACAACACGGTGGAAACGGTGCGGCTGGTCAAGAAGGCCAAAGAGGTTGGCGCGGATGCGGCGCTGGTTGTGACGCCTTATTATAACAAGCCGACACAGCGCGGCTTGCTGGCGCATTTCCATGCCGCCGCTGACTGTGGCCTGCCGATCGTCATCTACAACATTCCTGGTCGGTCGATCGTCGACATGACCCCCGCCACCATGGGTGAGTTGGCCAAGCACGAGATGATTATCGGTGTGAAGGACGCGACCGGCGATGTCACCCGCGTCTCCAAGCAGCGGCGCAGCTGTGGCACGGATTTCGTGCAATTGTCAGGGGAGGATGCCTCTGCCATCGGGTTTAATGCCCAAGGGGGGCAGGGTTGCATTTCGGTCACCGCGAACGTCGCGCCGATGCTATGCGCAGAGTTTCAAGAGGCGACCCTGCGCGGCGATTACGCCAAAGCGCTGGAGTATCAGGACAAGCTGATGCCCTTGCATGAGGCGATCTTTACCGAGCCGGGTGTGGCCGGGGCCAAATACGGGCTGTCGCTGCTGGGCATGTGCCGGGACGAGGTCCGCTCCCCCCTGACCGGGCTGGACGAGAGCACGCGCATGTTGATGAAAGACGCAATGAAGTTTGCCGGTCTGATCGACTAGGCCGCGCGTCTTTTCTGGATATTTTTACAAAGGTGAAAGCAGGGGCGTTGGAAGACCGGCGCCCGTGCTTAGATAAGGCTTATGGCTGCAAAACCGAAAACTGACCCCAATTACAAGGTGATCGCCGAGAACCGGCGCGCGCGGTATGACTACGCGATTGAGGAAGACCTTGAAGTGGGCATCATGCTGGAAGGCTCTGAGGTGAAGTCCCTGCGTCAGGGTCAGGCTCAGATCGCTGAAAGCTATGCCAATGTCGAGGATGGCGAGCTGTGGTTGGTGAACAGCTATATCGCGCCGTATTTGCAAGCCAAGACCTTCGGGCATGAAGAAAAGCGCAAGCGCAAGCTGCTGGCCTCCAAGAAAGAACTGTCGAAGCTGTGGAATGCGACTCAGCGGCAGGGAATGACGCTGGTTCCGCTGGTGATGTATTTCAACCATCGCGGTCTGGTGAAGATGAAGATCGGCGTCGCGAAGGGTAAAAAGACCGTCGACAAGCGCCAGACCGAGGCCAAACGGGACTGGGGGCGCCAAAAGGCGCGTTTGCTGCGCCACGGCGAGTAGCGCCTCTTGCGTCACCTTATATGCAGGCGTAATCAAGATTTGATCCTGACCTGAAGGGGCTTTGGCATGTCTGCAGACGATCCCAGAACGCTTGTCTCAACCGAGTGGCTAGCCGCCCATCTGCGCGACCCCGATTTGCGGGTGCTGGACGGGTCCTGGTATTTGCCGGACGCGGGCCGAGATGGGCGGGCAGAGTATGACGCGGCCCATATCCCCGGCGCGCGGTTCTTTGATCTTGAAGACATCAGCGATCACCGCTCCGACATGCCTCACATGGCTCCCTCGCCCGAGAAATTCATCTCGCGGATGCGTGCGATGGGCGTGGGGGACGGCCATCAGGTTGTTGTCTATGACGGGGCCGGGCTGTTTTCGGCAGCGCGCATCTGGTGGCTTTTTAAGCTGATGGGCAAGAACGACGTCGCCGTTCTGGATGGCGGGTTCCCCAAGTGGCAGGCCGAGGGGCGCGAGGTCGAAGACCTTCCGCCAATGGTGCGCGACCGCCATATGACCGTCAGCCGTCAGAACCATTTGGTGAAGGATGTCACACAGGTCGCCGCCGCCAGCAAGCTGGGCGACTACACCATCATTGATGCCCGCGCCGCCGACCGCTTTCGCGGCGACGCGCCTGAGCCCCGCGAGGGCTTACGCGCAGGCCATATCCCGAAGTCGCGCAATGTGCCGTTCAAGACGCTGTTGAAAGCGGACGGCACGATGAAAGCGCCCGATAAACTAAAGGCCATCTTCGAAGAGGCCGGCGTCGATCTGACCAAGCCCGCGATCACCAGCTGCGGCTCTGGCGTGACCGCCGCCGTGCTGTCGCTGGCGCTGGAACGGATCGGCAAGACCGATCACGCTTTATATGACGGCTCATGGGCCGAATGGGGGATGTTCCCCGATCTTAACGTCGCAACCGGAGACGCCTGATGCTGACGCAGCTTAAAGACCAACCCGCTGATAAAATCCTCGCCCTTGTGCAGGCTTTCAAGGACGATCCGCGCAAGGACAAGATCGACCTTGGGGTCGGTGTCTACAAGGATGCGGACGGCAAGACGCCGATCATGCGAGCGGTCAAGAAAGCCGAAAAGCAGCTGTGGGAGCAGGAACAGACCAAATCCTATGTCGCGCTGACGGGCGATCCCGCTTACGGCGCGGCGATGGCGCAGATGGTCCTGGGCGATGCCGTCCCGATGGACCGCGTCTCTAAAGCGGCCACCCCCGGTGGCACCGGTGCCGTGCGCCAGGGGTTTGAGCTGGTGCAACTGGCCAACCCGCAGGGGACCGTTTGGGTATCCGATCCCACCTGGCCTAACCACCTGACGATCCTCAAGCATCTGGGCATGAAAACCACGCTCTACCGCTATTTCGACGCTGAGACCTGCGCGGTGGATTTCGACGGCATGATGGCAGACCTGACGGACGCGAAAGAGGGTGATGTGGTGCTGCTCCATGGCTGCTGCCACAACCCCACAGGCGCGAACCTGAACATGGCGCAGTGGAAAGAGCTTGTCGCCTTGATGAAAGCTCAAGGCCTGATCCCGATGATCGACATCGCCTATCAGGGCTTTGGCGACGGTCTGGAAGAGGACGCAGCAGCCACGCGGCTGGTTGCCTCCGAACTACCTGAGACGATCATCGCCGCCAGCTGCTCGAAGAACTTCGGCATCTACCGCGAGCGGACGGGCATTCTGATGACTGTCTCGGCTGCGCCCGCGACCCAGAAGACGGCCCAAGGCACGCTGGCCTATCTGAACCGGCAGAACTACTCCTTCCCGCCTGATCACGGCGCGCGCCTGGTCACGATGATCCTGACCGACGCCGATCTGCGCAAGGAATGGGAAGACGAGCTGGAAGAGGTCCGCGAGGGCCTGCTGGTCCTGCGCAAGCAACTGGCCGAAGAGCTTCAGAAAGCCACCAACTCTGATCGCTATGGGTTTATCGCCGAACATCGCGGCATGTTCTCCCGCCTCGGTGTGTCGCCCGAGATGGTTGAAAAACTCCGCGAGGATCACGCGATCTACATGGTGGGCGACAGCCGGATCAATATCGCCGGGCTCAATAAGCACACGGTGCCAATCCTCGCCAAGGCGATCGCAGCTGTGGGTGGCTAACTTCTTTTGTGCATAAATACCTCCCGCCGGAGGCATCAAAGGGCGTCCCACCGGGGCGCCCTTTCTCTATCAATCAAAAGACATGCGGCGCAGCCGCGCAATCAACCAACAAAAAAGCCCGGGCGCGAACGCCCGGGCAAGGTTGTCCTAAAGCTAACAGGAAGGAGCGTTAGCCTTTGGAGAAGTCGGGATAGGCTTCCATGCCAAGCTCGGATGTATCGAGACCATTGATCTCGGCTTCTTCGCTCACACGGATACCCATCGTGGCTTTCAGGATGAACCACAGGATCAACGAGGCACCGAAGGTGAAGACACCGTAGGCCACGATACCGGTCAGCTGGGTCATCAGAGCTGCGTCACTGTTGTAGAAGACCACAGCGATGGTGCCCCAGATACCCGCGATCAGGTGAACCGGGATCGCACCAACCACGTCGTCGATCTTGAACTTGTCGAGCATCGGAACGGTGAAGACCACGATCAGACCACCGATGGCACCGATCCACAGCGCGCCGAACAGCGAAGGTGCCAGCGGCTCTGCGGTGATCGACACCAGACCAGCCAGACAGCCGTTCAGAACCATCGTCAGGTCGACCTTCTTATACATCACCTGCGTCAGGATTAGCGCAGCCACACCACCGGAGGCAGCCGCCATGTTGGTGTTGGCAAAGATGCGACCCACATCGGTGATATCGCCCACGGTGCCAGCAGCAAGCTGCGAACCACCGTTGAAACCGAACCAGCCGAGCCACAGGATGAACGTACCGAGCGTGGCCAGGGCCAGGTTGGAACCGGGCATCGGAACGACCTTGCCGTCCTTGTATTTGCCGATACGCGGGCCCAGCACGATGGCACCAGCCAACGCAGCCCAACCACCGACGGAGTGCACAACAGTCGAACCAGCGAAGTCAGAGAAGCCCATCTCGGACAGGAAGCCACCGCCCCACTGCCAGGAACCGCTGATCGGATAGAGGATACCCGTCAGGACGATGACGAAGATCAGGAAGGGCCACAGCTTGATCCGTTCGGCCAGTGCACCGGACACGATGGACGCGGTCGCTGCGACAAACATCAGCTGGAAGAAGAAGTCCGACGCGACAGAGGCGTAGTCCAGCGACGCGTCTGCGGCGGCAAGACCAACAGGCTCAAGCGATGTCGGGACGAAATTGCCCGAGAAGTAGCCGTTGAAATCGCCCGGATACATCAGGTTGAAGCCAACGAGCCAATACATGATCGACGCGAGGGAGAAGAGTGCGATGTTCTTGGTCAGCTGCATCGTCACGTTCTTGGAGCGCACCAGACCGGCTTCGAGCATCGCAAAGCCCGCAGCCATCCAGAACACAAGGAAACCACCCACCAGGAACAGCAGGGTGGTCATGATATAGGGGCCGATTTCGTCGAAACCCGGCGCGGCGTCTTGCGCAAAGCCAAGGCTCGGTAGCGCGATCAACGCGGCAGCGAGCGGAAGAGTTTTTGTAAGTTTCATGGTCACTTGTCCTATGAATGTGCGCCTTACAGCGCTTCTTCGTTGGTTTCGCCGGTCCGGACGCGCACGGCGCTCTGGACATCGAGAACGAAAATCTTGCCGTCGCCGATCTTGTCGGTTTTGGCGGTCGACTGGATGGTCTCGACGACCTGATCGGCCATCGACGCATTCACGACGATTTCGAGCTTCACTTTCGGAACGAAGTTCACGGCGTATTCGGCGCCACGGTAGATTTCGGTGTGGCCAGACTGAGAGCCGAAGCCCTTGATCTCGGTCACCATCATCCCGCGCACGCCGATGGCGGTCAGTGCTTCACGGACCTCCTCCAGCTTGAACGGTTTGATTGCTGCAATGATGAGTTTCACGGTTTTCCCCTTCCACGTTGCGCAAAAGCTGACCCGCAGAGGGGCCTCGCTGGGGTTACCGTGCAGGCGCAGAATGAGTCCTCAAGAGAGTCGCGCCGGGAATCTCCTTTAAGGCGATCATAAATTGCACAAAAATTATACAATTTACGCACGATGCCTAATTTGAAGGCACTTTAAAAACCGTATGAACCGGCCGCTTCCCGCTCTACAAACGGCGCAAGAGGCGTTAAGATCACTTTAAAAGACGTGAAAACAATCATGAACATTCGCTGAAACGGGCAGGCCGTCGCATGAGCACCAAAAGACCAGGCAAGCCGCCTTTGGTGGCGGAAAAGCGCTATAAACCAAAGGCCCCGGCCCAAAAGCGCAAGCGCAAGCCTGCGGCGAAATCCCGGCGCAAAACGTCACGCATTCCGGGGCTGAGCCTTTTGACCGGCTTTCTGCGCTGGGTCTGGCGCATCCTTTTTGGGCTTGGTTGGCGTCTGACTTTTGTTGTTGCTCTTCTCGTGGGCAGCGGCGTGCTGTATTTCTATGCAACCCTCCCGGACGCCACCAAGCTTGTGGATGGCCGCGCCCGCGGATCGGTCACGATGCTGGACCGCAATGGTGAGGTCTATGCGTGGCGCGGCGATCAGTTTGGCGGGATGGTCACCGCCGATTCCGTTTCCAAGCACCTGAAAAACGCAGTCGTCGCGACCGAGGACAAGCGCTTTTACCGGCATCTGGGCATCTCGCCGCGCGGTGTGGCCTCTGCGGTGCGCATCAACCTGCGCGAAGGGCGCGGGCCGCTCTCTGGCCACGGCGGCTCGACCATCACGCAGCAAACGGCGAAGCTCTTGTGCCTTGGCGTACCTTACGTGCCCACCGAATGGGAAAGCGAAGCGGCTTACGAGGCCGACTGCCGTCGCGGCACACTATGGCGAAAGATCAAGGAAGCCACTTTCGCACTGGCGATGGAGGCCAAGTATACCAAGGATGAGATCCTCACGATCTATCTGAACCGCGCCTTTCTAGGTGCCGGGTCGCGGGGATTTGAGGCCGCAAGCCAGCGCTACTTCGGCAAATCCGCCGCCGAGGTTGCCCCGTCGGAAGCCGCCATGCTGGCAGGCCTTCTGATCGCGCCGTCCCGGTTTGCCCCCACCAACAACCTTGAGCGTGCACAGAACCGTGCCAATGTCATTGTCGGGCTGATGGAAGATCAAGGCTATCTGTCCGCCTCTGCCGCGAGCAATGCCCGCCAGAACCCGGCGCAACTGTCGCAAGCGGCCTCTGCCCGTGCGGGCGGCTACTTCGCCGATTGGGTCATGCAAAGCGGACCTGAGTTCTTCACCCGCAACACCACCGAAGATGTGATCATCCGCACCACGCTGGACCAGCGCATCCAAACCGCTGCCGAAGACGCGTTGAAAGAAGTGTTCGAGACGCAGGTGCGCGAAGGCTCCAAAGCCGAAGCCGCCATCGTCGTGATGTCCGCTGACGGCGCTGTGCGTGGCATGGTCGGCGGGCGCGAGACGAAAGTGTCTGGCGCGTTCAACCGGGCGACACAAGCGCGGCGGCAGACGGGTTCGGCCTTCAAGCCCTTCGTTTATGCCACCGCGCTTGAGCTGGGCTATAACTTCAACGATCTGGTCGAAGACACGCCGCTGACCATGAACATCCCCGGCTCTGGCCCTTGGACGCCCAAGAACTACACCAACGATTTCAAAGGCACCGTCACGCTGACCCGTGCCTTGGCGGAATCGCTGAACATTCCGGCGGTGCGCGTCTCCGAAGGCGTGGGCCGCGATCTTGTCGAGAAGGTCGCCGCCGATTTCGGGATCAAGAGCGAGATCGCCGTCGGTCCCGCGATTGCGCTTGGCACGTCCGAGGCAACGCTGGTTGAGATGACCGGCGCTTATGCGGGCATCCTGAACGGCGGCTCCAGCGTGACGCCTTACGGTCTGGTCTCGCTCCGCCTGCAGGGCGACAGCAGTGATCTGATGGACAATCCCGGCGGCATTGGCGAGCGCGTGATCCGCGAGGATGCCGCACGGCAGCTGACCTATATGATGAGCAAGGTGATCACCGAAGGCACCGGGCGTCGGGCTGCCCTTTCAGGACGAGAGGCGGCGGGCAAATCCGGCACCACTCAGGCCGCGCGGGACGCGTGGTTCATCGGGTTTACGGCGGATTACGTGGTCGGCGTCTGGATGGGCTATGACGACAACACGCCGCTTACCGGCGTGACGGGTGGCGGGCTTCCGGCAGAGATTTGGCGCCAGACGATGGAGCGTGTGCATCAGGGCGTTGAGCCCAAACCCCTGCCGATGATCCGGCCTGCGCCTCAAACAGTGCGGCAACCCTCTGTGCAGAATACCCGTTCGGGTCAGCAACGCAGGCAGCAGCCTGCCTCCCTCGAAGAGGGTATTCTGAACATTCTAAACGGATTGCTGGGCGGGAACCGTTAACCTGCGCGGCGCAGGTCCTGGATCAACGCGTCGACATTGCCGCCGCGGCGGTCCAGCATTGCGCCGATTTCAACCTTTTCGGTCTGAAACAGGTTCACGCCTTCGATCAGCAGATTGACGAACTTGTCGCGGCCCGACCGGTCGGACACAAGGAACGTCACGTTGAACGGTGACTGCCCCGGCAGATAGGCCAAGGTGCGCACCTCAATCAGACGGGAGCGCTGTCGGGTGTCCTTCACTTCGATCCGACCACCGGCGAACTCGCGAAACCGCTTGCCGTATTTGCGCGCCATGTAGCCGGTGAAGGCTTGGGTAAACGCGCTGCGCTGCGCGGCACTTGCGGAGCGTGCGGGCGGGCCAAGCGCCGAAATGGCGATGGTCGGCACATCGCCATAGCGTGCGAAGATGCCCTCAAAATCGCGGATCATCGCGCTCTCAGATTTCCCCGAGGCGATCACCGCGTTGATGTCGGCAACCGCACGTTCCACCAATGTCTTCGCTGCGGCCTCGCTGAGTGCCAGAGCGGGTGTTGCCAGAAGTCCTGCGCCCAGTCCGGCCAGAACGATCCGGCGGGACGGTTTACTGAAGGGGGAGTGAGTCATAGGGGTCCTCGAACGGGTCAAGATCGGTGCCGGTCGAATCGACACCCAGTTTGAAACGGCGGTTCTGCAGATAGATCAGACGCGCCTGCGCGTAGCTGTCGGCGCTGTCATAAAGAATGCTGTCGATCGTATCGGACAAGGTGTAGCGCGTGCCAAAGCCCGACGCGACATTCGCGGCGGTCTGCGCAGTGGCTCCGGGGCCCTCCAGAACAGTGCTCAGAGGATTGGTGAAGAGATCAACAACTTTGCCAGCCGCATGCCGTTCGGTCACCGGGCCCACCACGGGCAATTCACCGTAAACGCCTTCGGGGACCCCCCAGACATAAAGCGTTTCGCCAAAATCGGTATCGCGATCCTCGAGCCCCATATCGGTGGCCGGATCAAGGAAACCGCCCAAACCGAAGATCGCATTCACAAGGAACCGGAACGTGCTGTGACCTGCGTTTTCAATCCGGCCCTGCAGCAGTGAGTTTACCACATCCGCAGGCTGGTTCAGCGTATTGGCGAAATTCGAGATCCCGTTGCGCGCACGCTCTGGCACCACGGTGCCATAGGCGTTCGAGGTCGGGCGCAGCACAATACGGTCGATGCCGCGGTTGAACTCGTGGGTTTGCCGGTTCGTTTGTTCATACGGGTCATTGATCCCGTTCGGTTGGCTCGGGGTGGAACAGGCGGATACCAAAAGAACAGCTCCAAGGAGCGCGATCCGCTTGAACGAGGATGTGGCAGCGTCAAACACAAATAGTCTCTTTCAAATGCAGGTGCAGAATTTCACATAGCGAATATTGCCGCAATCCCTACAGATTTTTTTTCACGGTCCCGTGCGTGATGCAATTTTGTGACCGTTTCACGACACCCTCGGAAGAAAGAGGGCTTTCCGAAGCCTTCTCAGGGCGCTAGCGTTTTCTCATAGCCGAAAGAGGAGCTTAAATAATGAGCAGTTACGAAGCCAAACTGGCCGAGATGGGCGTGACCTTGCCGGACGCCTCCGCGCCATTGGCTAATTATGTGCCATTCGTGCAGGTGGGCGATCTGGTGCATGTATCGGGACAGATTTCCAACGGGCCGGACGGGTTTCTAACGGGCAAGCTGGGGTCCGATATGTCGGTTGAGGAGGGTGCATCGGCGGCAAAATTCTGTGCGATCAGCCTGTTGGCGCAGGTCAAAGCAGCCTGCGATGGCGATCTGGACCGGCTGGTGCGCGTCGTCAAACTGGTCGGCTTTGTCAATTCGACACAGGATTTCACCGACCAGCCCAAGGTGATCAATGGCGCGTCGGATTTCATCGCAGAGGCTTTGGGCGATGCGGGTCGCCATGCGCGCTCAGCCGTCTCGGCGGCCTCCCTGCCCTTCGGCGTCGCGGTCGAGATCGAAGGCATCTTCCAGATCAAAGGCTGATGCTGGACCCGCGCTTTTTCGCCCGGCCCATCGCGCATCGGGGCTATCACGACCGGACGCGCGGTCGGGTTGAAAACAGCCGCGCTGCCTTTGGCGCGGCGATGGCCCATGGCTATGGGATTGAGCTGGATTTGCAGCTGAGCGCCGATGGCGAGGCCGTAGTTTTTCACGACTACGATCTGTCCCGCCTAACCGATCTGCGCGGCCCCGTGCGCCAGCGCCCGATGGATAATCTGAGGTCGATCAAGCTGAGCGGATCAGAGGACGTCATTGCGTCTCTGCCCGAGGTTCTAGATCAAGTCGCGGGCCGCGTTCCTTTGTTGATTGAGCTCAAGGACCAGGACGGCGCGATGGGCGCGGATGTCGGGGATATGGAAGCGGCTGTCGCCGATGCGCTGACAGGCTATGACGGCCCCGTCGCACTGATGTCGTTCAACCCGCATTCGGTCCGCACCCTCGCAGCACTTGTGCCGAACGTGCCCCTTGGCCTCGTCACCTGTGCCTTTGAGGCCGATGATTGGCCCACTCTGCCCTCCGAGACGCGCGCACTTCTTAGAAACATCCCCGACTACACGCGGGTCGGCGCGTGTTTCATCAGCCATGATGCCCGCGATCTGGACGCCCCCCGCGTCGCATCTCTGAAAGCCGAAGGGGCAAAGGTGTTCTGCTGGACGATCCGCTCGCCCGAAGCAGAGGCTGAAGCAAGGCGCATCGCCGACAACGTCACTTTTGAAGGCTATGTCGCTTGACGGCAGCCCCTGCGGCTCCAATTTGCGACCTATCCCAAGGAGATCGGCATGACCGCCCCTGACCCCGCTCCCTCTGCGCAACAGGTTGAGATCCGTGTGCTTTCCCGGCTTGATCAGATTGGACAAGCCGACTGGGATGCCTGTGCCGTGCATAGCGACGGGCGACCAGAGGATCCCTTCACCACCTACCGCTTCCTTAAAGCGCTTGAGGACAGCGGATCGGTCGGTGCCCGGACAGGGTGGGACGCGAATTATCTGCAAGCGGTGATCGACGGACAGACCATCGGCGTAGCCCCGCTTTACGCGAAGAACCACTCTCAGGGCGAATACATCTTCGATCACAACTGGGCGCATGCCTATGAGCGTGCGGGCGGGCGCTATTACCCGAAGCTGCAGATCGCTGTGCCGCATACCCCCGCCACCGGGCGGCGCTTTCTGACCCGCCCCGGCTACGAGGCCCAAGGGCAATCCGCGCTGGTCCAAGGGGCCGTGCAACTGGCTTCCAATAACGAGGTATCCTCCCTCCACATCACGTTCTGCACGGACGAAGAAGCGCAGGCCGGCACCGATATGGGCCTGATGCGCCGCGCCAGCCAGCAGTTTCACTGGTTCAACGACGGTTATGCAGATTTCGACGGCTTCCTCGGCGCGCTGAGTTCGCGCAAGCGCAAGAACATCCGCAAGGAACGCGCCCGCGCGCAGGATTTCGGCGGACGGATCGTGGCGCTGACAGGCGAACAGATCGAGCCGCATCACTGGGACGCGTTCTGGGTCTTCTACCAAGATACCGGCGCGCGCAAATGGGGCACGCCTTACCTGACCCGCGCCTTTTTCGACCGCGCGCAGGAAACGCTGCGCGATGACATGCTGCTGGTGCTTGCCGAACAGGATGGCCGCTACGTCGCGGGGGCGCTCAACTTCATCGGCGCAGACGTGCTTTATGGCCGCTACTGGGGCTGCGTCGAAGACCACCCCTGCCTGCATTTTGAGCTGTGCTACTATCAGGCCATCGACTTCGCGATTGCCCACGGGCTTTCTCGTGTCGAGGCGGGCGCCCAAGGTGCCCATAAACTCGCACGCGGCTATATGCCCGTCACGACCCACTCACTGCACTGGTTCGGAGATCCCGGTTTCTCAGATGCCATCGCGCGCTATCTGGACGCCGAAAAAGACGCTGTCGACGAGGAGATCGAGATCATGACGGACTATGGCCCATTCAAGAAAGCCCAAGTGGAGGAACAGGAATGACCGAAAAGCTTACCGCCGAAGAGGCATCCACCGAACTGCCCATGCTTGAGACCGCCGGCTGGGAACAGGACGGCGACGCGATCAAGAAAACCTTTGAGTTCGCGAATTTCGTCGAGGCCTTCGGCTTCATGTCTCGCGCCGCCCTCTGGGCCGAGAAGATGGATCACCACCCCGAATGGTTCAACGTCTACAAAACCGTCGATGTGCGCCTCACGACCCATGACGCGGGCGGCTTGTCGATGCTGGATGTCAAGCTGGCCAAGAAGATGGACGTGCTCGCCCAGGGCTGACCACTTCTTTTGTGCCCAAATACCTCCGGGGGTGCGGGGGCAGAGCCCCCGCGGAGCAACGCGGCGAAGCCGCGGCGCAATCCCTCTCATAAAAGCCTAAACGGCCTCCAACAAAGCCTCGCCAGCAGAGACTTCGCACTCGCCCGGACTGGCCTCTTCGTTCAGCACTTTGACCACGCCATCTTCAACCAGCATCGCATAGCGCTTGGAGCGCGCCACAAGACCCGCAGGTGGCGCGTCAAAATCCATCCCAATCGCTTTGGTAAACGCGCTTTCCGCATCACCGAGCATGGTGATGCCCGCGTCCGCAGCACCCGTATCCGCGCCCCAGGCTTTCATGACGAACGGATCATTGACCGATACGCAAATGATCTCGTCCACGCCCTTCGCGTCAAACTGATCCTTGGTGCGCACAAAGCTCGGCACATGCGCGGAATGGCAGGTAGGCGTATACGCGCCCGGCACCGCAAAGATCACAACCTTGCGGCCTTTCACCTTCTCGGCCATGGACACGGCCTCCGGCCCGTCCGCGCCAAGTTGAACCAAAGTTGCATCGGGCAGCGTGTCGCCTACGGAAATCGTCATGTCATGTCCCCTCGAGAATTGCATTGTATTGAAACCCACATATAGGGTCCGGCTAACAGGCTGACCAGTTGCAAGGAACGTTTCGCCATGACCCATATCGCCGTGATCGGGGCCGGACAGGCAGGCGCCTCCCTTGTGGCTAAGCTGCGCAGTGAAGGGTTTGACGGCGACATCACGCTAATCGGCGCAGAGCCCGTTCCACCCTATCAGCGCCCCCCGCTCTCAAAGAAATATCTGCTGGGCGAGATGTCGCTGGAACGTTTGTTCCTGCGGCCTGAGCAATTCTATGCGGATCAAAACATCACCTTGAAGCTCGGTGCGCCCGTCTCGGATATCGACGCAAGCGCGAAAACGATCACGCTTGGCGACGAAGTGATCGCTTATGATCAACTGGCCTTTACCACCGGATCCCACCCCAACCGCCTACCTGCGAAAATCGGAGGCGCCCTGAACGGTGTCTATGTCGTGCGCGATTTGGCCGATGTGGATGGCATGACCGCTGCGTTTGAGAGAGGCGGTCATGTCCTGATCGTCGGCGGTGGCTATATCGGACTAGAGGCAGCGGCTGTCGCGGCAAAGAAGGGCCTGCAAGTCACGGTGGTCGAGATGGCAGACCGTATCCTTCAGCGTGTCGCCTGCCCCGAGACGTCAGACTATTTCCGCGCTCTGCACGAAGGCCACGGCGTCAAGGTCATCGAAGGCATTGGCCTCGATCATCTGCTGGGCACGGACCACGTCACCGGCGCGCAGCTGACGAACGGCGAACAAATCGACGTGGATTTCGTCATCGTCGGCGTCGGCATCACCCCCGCGACGGAGCTTGCGGAAAAGGCAGGCGTCACCCTTGAAAACGGCATCCGCGTAGATGCCCAAGGCCGCTCCTCCGACCCCGCGATCTGGGCCGCCGGGGATTGTGCCGCTTTCCCGTTCCGCGACCAGATCCTGCGGCTCGAGTCAGTGCAAAACGCCATTGATCAAGCCGAAGCCGTTGCCTGCAATATGCTGGGTGCTGCGACCGACTACATCCCCAAGCCATGGTTCTGGTCCGACCAATACGACGTGAAACTGCAAATCGCGGGCCTCAACCTTGGCTATGACCACGTCGTGACGCGCCAAACAGACGAAGCGGTCTCGCACTGGTATTACGCAGGCGACACCCTGCTCGCCGTGGACGCCATGAACGACCCGCGCAATTACATGATCGGCAAGCGCCTGATCGAGGCGGGCAAATCCCCCGCCCCTGATGTCATCGCGAACCCAGAGACCGACATGAAAGCCCTCCTGCGCGCATGAGGATCATCGGCGGACGCTTCAAGGGCCGCGCACTTACTCCGGTCGGGAAAGGCGACACGGGCGCCCATCTGCGCCCCACCACCGACCGCATCCGCGAGAGCCTTTTCAACGTCCTGCAAGGCGGCGCATTCGGGAACCCTATCACCGATGCCCATGTGCTTGATCTTTTCGCGGGCACCGGGGCGCTAGGGTTGGAGGCGCTCTCACGCGGCGCGGCGCATGTCACCTTCGTCGATGACGGGCGCAAGGCACAAAGCCTGATCGCCGAGAACATCCGCCTCACCGACAGCAAAGCCCACACAACGCTTCTGCGCAGAGACGCCACGCGCCTGCCCGCCAACACCAGCCCGCAGGCCACGCTGGTCTTCCTCGATCCGCCCTATGGAACGGGCCTTGGCCTCGAAGCACTCGGCGCGGCACAGCATAACAACTGGCTCGCCAGCAGCGCATTGATCGTCTTTGAAGACAACGCCCCGGCCCCGCCGCTCCCCGATTTTGAACGACTCAGCGATCGGCGCTATGGTGATACCCACATCACTTTTCTGGAGGTCCCATGACCACCACAGACGTCTACATCCCCCAAGACACCGCGCGCACGGCGCCCGCGCCGAAACGGCAAGCCCCTCCAGTCTTCATCGGCGATATCTTGACCCATCATAACGGGCTACCGACCCTACTCCTGCAATGGTGGGCCGCGCAGGATGCCAAAGAAAAAGACGGCCACACCTGAACGCCTTTTTCACTTTGGTATAAATATCCCGGGGTGTGGGGCGGAGCCCCGCCCGGTCGACCCGCGCAAGCGGGGCGAAACCTTACTGAGACGTCCCGCGCGTCACCTGAACAGCCGCACGTGCGTCTTCGATCAGCGTAGCACCATCCAGACCTTTCGCGGTCACCTCTTCGATCCACTCGGCGATGACATCCTCGCCCATTGCCGCGATCTCGGCGGTCACCTCAGCGCTCAGTTCGGCGATCTCGTTGCCATCATCTGCCATCGCCTGACGACCCACCTTATCGCCAGTGTCATGGGCTGCGCCCGCCATAGCCGCCGCAGCAAAACCGGAATTGGCGTCGATAACCGCCTTCAGATCATCGGGCAGGCTTTCATACTTCGCCTTGTTCATCGCCCAGATGAAATAGAGGTTATAGAGCGACTTCTCACCAGCCACGTCCGTGTGGCTGTCCGTCAGCTCATTCAGCTTCAAAGACGGCGACATCTCCCATGTGATCACGCCACCATCCAGAACACCTTTCGACAACGCTTCGGGGAAGGCAGGCACAGCCATTCCGATGGGCGTCGCGCCCAGCTTCTTCAACAAAAGCGTCGCAGGGCGGGACGGGCCGCGCAGTTTCAGGCCTTTGAAATCCTCGACCGAGGCAACGGGCGCACCTTTCTTGTGCACGATGCCCGGCCCATGCATGTGGGCTGCGATCACGTGCACGTCGCGGAAATCATCCATCAGGTGCTTTTGCGTGAAGATCCACGCGGCTTTGGAGGCTTCTTCACCGGACTTGGTGACCATGAAGGGCATTTCCATGGCTTCAGCTTCGGGGAAGCGACCGGGCTGGTAGCCGGGGATCACCCAACCACCGTCAATGGCGCCATCGCGGATCAGGTCATATTGCGCAGGGGCTTTGCCGCCCAGCTGCATGAAGGGATAGAGCTCAACCTTGATGCGACCGCCTGAATCCTTCTCAATCTTCTCAGCCCAAGGCTGCATGAAATAAGTCGGATTGGCCGATTTCGGCGAGACAAAATGCTGGAAGCGCAAGGTCACCTCCTGCGCCATCACAGAGGTTGCGGTCATGCCGAGAGCGGCGATCAGGGCTGCGGATTTCAAGATCATGTTCATCGCGCGAGCCTCCTTTTCATAAGGTCAAAGCGATGTCGCATCGGGTGCGACGGGATGTAGGTAAAGGCTTGAATGCCTAGTTGCAAATCATTCTCAATTAGAGAGGCCGGGTCTTGGCGCGCAAGAAAGCGCCAAGACCTTCATTCTGCAAGCTCTTTGGCATGTTCGGGGGAAAACGTCGCAATTATTCCCCGTAGGTCGGGTGAAAGATGCCCGCAGGCGACTGGGTAAAGATCTCGACCCCGGTGGCCGTTACCCCGACCGAATGCTCGAACTGCGCTGACAGCGACTTGTCGCGGGTCACGGCGGTCCAGTCATCGGCAAGCACCTTGGTCTCCGGGCGACCCAGATTGACCATCGGCTCGATGGTAAAGAACATACCCTCTTCCAGAACCGGCCCGGTCCCCGCGCGCCCATAGTGCAGCACATTGGGCGGGGCGTGGAACACACGGCCCAAGCCGTGCCCGCAGAAATCGCGGACCACAGACATACGATGCGCTTCGACGTAGGTTTGGATCGCGTGGCCGATATCGCCAAAGGTGTTGCCGGGCTTCACTGCCTCAATCCCTTTGAAGAGCGCGTCATGGGTGACCTGGATAAGCCGCTCGGACTTGCGCGAGAGCTTGCCTGCCACATACATCCGGCTCGTATCGCCAAACCATCCATCCACAATCACGGTCACGTCGATATTCAGAATATCGCCATCTTTCAGCTTTTTCTCACCGGGAATGCCGTGACACACGACATGGTTCATGCTGATGCAGGAAGCGTGCTGATACCCCTTATACCCAATCGTAGCCGAGCGTGCGCCCGCATCCTCGACCATCTTTGTGATGATGCGGTCGATCTCTCCGGTCGTCTGGCCGACGAACACATGCTGCGCGATGTCGTCAAGAATGGTCGCCGCGAGCTTGCCCGCTGCGCGCATCCCCGCGTAATCCGCGTCCTGATAAATCCGGATGCCGTCCTTTGTCAGGCGGCCTTTACGTTCGTCCATGATCCGTGACCGAAAAGTGTCTGTTTGAGGCTACATAGGTCAGACAGCGAAAATGTGCCAGTGGGGTGTCACGATGGTGTGACAACTGGCAGCGGGCGGGCAAACTGAACGCCATCGGTGGAAATCGTGGTGTCGTAGCAGATCATCTCGACCCCCGCGGCATGGGCCTTGGCGAAGGCCTCGGCATATTTGGGGTCCAGATCGGCGGCCATTTTAAGCCGTCCGCAATCGGTGCGCTGCACAAGATAGAGCATGATCGCACGATGCCCTTGGGCGACCATTTCGGACAACTCCGCCAAATGCTTGGCCCCGCGCGCGGTGACACTATCGGGGAACTCCGCCCAATCATCTTCGCGCAGCAGGTGGACGTTTTTCACCTCAACATAGGCATCAGGCAGGCCGTCTTGGGTCAGCAGGAAATCCACGCGGCTGTTCGTGCCATATTTCACTTCCGGCCGCACGGTCTTGTAGGCCGCGACCTCGGCCACCTGGCCCGCCTCCAGCGCCTCTTTGACGACGCGATTGGGCACAGAGGTATCAATGCCCGCCCAATGGCCGTTCTCAAACTCCACTAGTCGCCAACCGTATTTCAGCTTCTTCTTCGGGTCGTCGTTGGGCTCCAGCCAGACCTTTAGCCCCTCGTCCTTCAGACCCAGCATCGCGCCGGGATTGGGGCAATGGGCTTTGACGATCTCTCCGCCATCCAGACGGATATCAGAGAGGAACCGATTATAGCGGCGGATCAGGCGACCGGGGATAAGAGGGGTTTGAAAGCGCATGGGCCAGACCTATAGAGTTTCAGACCAAGAGCAAGGGAGCAGACCATGAGCAATCCAACAGCCGCGATGCTGGTGATCGGGGATGAAATCCTGTCCGGGCGCACGAAGGATTCCAACACCAACTACCTTGCCTGTGAGCTGACCAAGGCGGGGATTGATCTGAAGGAAGCGCGCGTTGTGTCCGATGATCGCGACGCGATTGTGGGGGCCGTGCGCGCTTTGTCTGAGGCCTATGACAGCGTCTTCACTTCGGGCGGGATCGGGCCGACCCATGATGACATCACCGCCGATTGCATTGCCGAGGCGTTCGGAGCCTCTATCGACGTGCGCGAGGATGCGCGGGCGTTGCTGGCCGCACATTACAAACGCACGGGCGGCGAGCTGAACGAGGCGCGTTTGCGCATGGCGCGCATTCCAGACGGGGCGGAGTTGATCGACAATCCGGTCTCCACCGCGCCAGGGTTCAAGCTGGGCAATGTGCACGTGATGGCAGGGGTGCCTTCGGTGTTTCATGCGATGGTGGCCAGCGTGTTGCCAACGCTCACCGGCGGTCAGCCGCTGCTGTCGCAGACCCTGCGCATTGATCGCGGCGAAGGCGATATCGCGGGGCCTTTGGCCAAGCTGGCAGAGGCGTATCCGGATCTATCTATCGGGTCCTATCCGTTTCAGCAGAACGGGGCGTTCGGGTCGAACGTGGTTGTGCGCGGGTCGGACGGGGCACGGGTGGATGCGGCGATGGCCGATCTTGCCAGAGCGTTCCCGGCGTGACGCCAGACCTGCCAAAACTGCTTGAGGTGTTGGAGGCGACATGGCCGCCTGCCTCTACCAAGCAGATCGGCGGCTGGACAATCCGAGATGGCGCGGGGGGCGGCAAGCGTGTCTCTGCCGCGACGGGGACGGGCGACATCGCCCTTGCGGAAGCGGCGATGGAGATGCCGCTTTTTCAGATGCGCGGCGATCAGCCAGAGGACGCCGCTTTGGAGGCCGCAGGCTACGCCCGCATTGACCCCACGACGCTTTACGCCGCGCCGGTGGAGGCACTCGCCACAGAGCTGCCTCCACGGGTCACGACGTTCGAGGTCTGGGAGCCGCTGCACATAATGCGCGAGATTTGGGCCGAGGGCGGCATTGGCCCGGCCCGTGTCGCCGTTATGGAACGTGTGAAAGGCCCGAAAACCGGCCTCTTCGGACGCATCGACAACAAGCCCGCGGGGGCCGGTTTCGTCGCCATTCATGACGGTATCGCCATGGTCCACGCCCTTGAAGTCCTGGCCACACATCGCCGCAAAGGGCTCGGCGTCTACATGATGCGGCAAGCGGCGTTCTGGGCGCGGCGCAACGGGGCGACCCATCTGGCGCTGGCAGTGACCGAGGCCAACCAGGCCGCCAACGCGCTTTATGCAGGGCTTGGACTGACCCGTGCGGGCGGCTATCACTACCGTATCAAACAGCGCGAGACACCAGCATGAGCAAAGACCAACCCACAGCCCTGGACCTGCCCATGGTCGATCCGCTGCCCGAGCAGACGCAGAAGTATTTCGATATCTGCATGGACAAGCTGGGCATGATCCCGAATGTGTTGCAGGCCTATGCATTTGATGTTGAGAAACTAAACGCCTTCACGGCGCTTTATAATGACCTGATGCTGGCGGATAGCGGGCTCAGTAAGCTCGAACGCGAGATGATCGCGGTTGCCGTGTCCTCGGAAAACAAGTGCTACTATTGCCTGACCGCCCATGGGGCCGCCGTGCGCGAATTGTCGGGCGATCCGATGCTGGGCGAGATGCTGGTGATGAACTACCGCGCGGCGCCCTTGGATGCGCGCCACCGCGCGATGCTGGACTTCGCGGTCAAGATGACCCGCGCCAGTGCAGAGATCGAGGAGGCCGACCGCAATGCCCTGCGCGGCGTGGGCTTTTCGGAGCGCGATATCTGGGACATCGCCGGGGTCGCGGGCTTTTTCAACATGACCAACCGGATCGCCTCGGCCACCGATATGCGGCCCAATGACGAGTATCACGCACAGCACCGATGATCCGGGCCGCCCTTCTCTGCGCGCTTTGCAGCGCGGGGGCTGCGGAGGCTGCCCAGTTGGCCCTGCCATCGAACGCAGTCTTGGCCGCTGAGATCAGCAGCGGCTCTGACAGTTACAAATTGCCCATCGGCCCGTGGGAAGCTGGCGAGTTGCCAACGCGGCTTTTCGAGGGGCCTGTGCAGCAACAAGCCTGGAGGATCGGCGCGACCGGATTGACCACGCTGCAACTGATCCGCCCCCTGCGCGATCAGCTGGAACCGCTTGGCTATGAGGTTATCTTCGACTGCGAAACCGACGCCTGCGGTGGCTTTGATTTCCGGTTTGAAACCCCGGTGATCCCAGAGCCGGACATGCATGTGGACCTCGGCGATTTCCGCTTCCTGTCGATGGTGAAGGGGGAGGAGGCGATCTCGCTCCTTGTCAGCCGGTCGGCGGTGGCGGGCTACATCCAGATCACTCGGGTGGGCGTCGCGGCAGACACACCGCTGGTCGAAACCGACGCCGCCCCGGTGCGCGCGCCCAGCCCGGAACCCTTGGTTGGTAGCCTGGCGGAAACGCTTCTGGCGCAAGGCCGCGTGGTCCTCCGCGATCTCGATTTCGAGATCGGATCGACCCAGCTGAGCAATGGCGATTATGCGTCGCTCCAAGCGCTCGCCGATCTGATGGCTGCCGAGCCGGACCTGACAATTGCGCTGGTCGGGCATACGGACAGCACCGGTGGGCTGGACGTGAATATCGACATCTCGCGGCAGCGCGCAGCGGCAGTGTTGGAGCGGCTGGCAAGTGATTTTGACGTGCCGCGCACCCGGATGGAAGCCGAAGGGATGGGCTATCTTGCGCCCATTGCCTCGAACCTCGATGAGGCCGGGCGCGAGGAAAACCGCCGGGTCGAGGCGATCATCACCTCGACACGCTAAAGAAAAAAGCGCGGCCCGTGAGAGCCGCGCAAGTCTATAAGCACCTTGGGAATGCTTCAGGGGAAAACGGTCGTGCCTACCAGGCGTCGGGCCCTTTATCGGCAAAGGAATGCACCAGAAAGTCGATGAAGGCGCGGACTTTGGGCTGGGTGAACCGGCCCGGCGGGTAGACCGCGTAAATACCTTGGGTTTCCTGCGGCAGATCGGGGATCGCTTCTTCGATCAACCCTTGTTCCATCGCGTCGGCGTAAAGGAAGCTCGGCAGATATGCGATGCCGAGACCAGAAATAGCGGCGTTCAGTAGCGATTGCCCATCGTTCACCGTCAGCCAGCCCGCCGTGCGCACCTGACGCTTTTCGCCGGAGGGTGCTGTCAGCTTCCAGACATTGCCGCTGGACTGGTTGGAGTAATGCAGCAGCTTATGCTCGTTCAGATCGTCGATCTTTTCGGGGCGGCCGTATTGCTCGAAATATTCGGGGGAGGCGACCATGCGCTTCGTCGTCTCAGTCAGTTTGCGGGCGCGCAGGGTGCTGTCTTCCAGCTCTCCAATGCGCACGGCCATGTCGAAGCCTTCGGAAATCAGCTCCACATAGCGGTTGTTCAGCACCATGTTGACGGTGATATCCGGGAATTCGCTTAGGAAATCACCCAGCACCGGAGAGAGGTGATTTACCCCGAAATCCGTCGCAACCGAGATGCGCAAAAGCCCGGAGGGGGCCGACTGCATGGAGGTGACAAGGGCGTCTGCTTCGCCCGCGTCATTCAGAACCCGGCGCGCGCGGTCGTAGTAGGCCAGACCAATCTCGGTCGGGCTGACGCGCCGTGTTGTCCGGTTGAGAAGCCGTGCGCCTAGACGCGCTTCCAGAGACGACACGTGTTTCGAGACAGCGGATTTGGAGATCCCCATCTTCTTCGCCGCGTCTGTAAAACCGCCCTGATCCACAACAGTGGCAAAGGCTTCCATCTCTGTCAGTCGGTCCATAACCGCACCCTCAATACTTTTCGTTGACATCGGGTATGGCGGCCAAATCAGACAGGATTGGGGCGGATGGCGGACAATATCGCGGTAATACGGTGATCGTTACCTTTGCGGAAACGGCTTTAAGCCGAGCCGCACATGCGAAATACACGCCTAGGCGGAAATTCGCTTAGCCCATTGTTTCAAGACAATGGCGCCGAAACGCCCGCTTGAGCATGTCCAGTTCAGCGCGCAACAAAGCGGTTTCGGTGCGGATATCCTCCGACAAGGGCTCACCCGAAATCAGGGTGAAGCTGCTCAGCGTCTCGCCCGATCCCTTCTCGATCACGACGATTGTATGCACCCCATCCGAGACCGCCTCGATCGGGACGGGGATCTGCACGTTCCATTCATTGCCAGCCGGGTCTTCCTTGACGTTGATCCCCATGATCGGCTGATCCAGATGCAGCGCCACCAGATCGGGCTGCATGTTCCCAGCACCGTCCCAGGTCATGACACCTTCCCAGATCCCTGCCTGCAACCGGGTCTTGGTAAGCGTAAGCGTGGCCATCTGTCAGCTCCTTTACAGCTCAGCGCGGGGGCGGCGGCTGAACGTAACATCGCGCAGAATGATCTGGTTCATCTCTGGTCCTTCAAAGATCAGATCGACCCACATCCGTTCGACGCGCTTTTCGTTCATCTTGGTGTAGGCGAGGTCAAACTCGACCATCACCTCTTCTTCATGCAGCGGCAGTTCGCGCACGATCTGTTCGGTGTTCGGCCCGTGCTTGACGTTGAGCCGGGCAAAAATCTCAAGCGGCTTTTCCATCTCGACAATGGTGTCCATCCGCACCAGATGCCGCTTCTTGAGGCCTTGGGCGGCCTCTTCGGGCAGATCGACGACCATCGACAGATAGCTGCCGTCAAAGCGGAAGACATCCATGCGCATCCCGAACGGGGCCAGATCGCTGTCGCGGTGATTGCGCAGCTGGCGCACGGTGAGTTCCGTCACCTTGCAATCGTGAAAGATCGTTGCCTCTGGCCCGAAGGACGTCTTGTTCTCGACCGAGGCATAGCCGGGGGTCATCAGCGGCTCCCGCCACAATTGTGGACGCCACGCCCAGTCCGAGCCCGCAGGCCGCCGCATCGCCTTGGTGCCGATCAGCGGCAGCGCCAGACGGCTCTCAGACACGGCAATCAGTTCATTCAGACGCGCCTGCAACTGCTTTGCGCGCGAGCGCTGACGGCGCAGGGTGGACAGATCGGTATCGCGCGCAGCCCTTGCGGCCTTGCTCCAGCGGTCGAGAACCCTTTGGTAGAAAAATTTGTCAAACACGCCCATACCCGGCCCTATCGTCATTGCTGACTGGGAAAACACATTAGAGACTGAATGTTAACAGTCTATTCCTCTTTGGGAAACAATCCCGACAACGTGCCAGCGCGTGATGCGGGCGGCTCTGCTTGCTGCTCGACAACGGGCGAGCGGCTGTCTCTGCGAATGTCCGCCGCCAGAGCGCGGATCATCCGCAGCCCCGTCTGTGCACTGAGCGGTTCAGCCTCATAACCACGCACGGTCAGGCTGACCAAACGCCCGCCCGCTGCGATCAAACCGCGCCAATAACTTTCCTCCAACGCACTCACCGGCGCCTCGGCCTCGGCCACGCGCACGAAAAAAGCGCCCTGACGGCTGTCTGTCTGTAAGATCGACACGGCCCCCCCGCCATTCGTGGCCAACAGGCCGCGACCTTCGGCGCTTGTCACGAAGGCTTCAAGCTCCTCGGCAGAGGCCGCCGGAAGCGCGCCGCGCGTGGCAGACACAGTGATCAAAGCGACCGACCGGGGCCATTCGATCCCCGGAACTTTCAACGCCGCGCAGGGGGCGAGCACGACAAAGTTGCCGCCCAGCCCATTACGCCTTGACCTGGTGTCTACGCAGTAACCGTCAGGGGTTGCGATCCGGACGGTCTCGGCCAGCACGGTCTCGCGGATGGCGGGGGGTCCGTCATCGCCCGGCACCGCGCCGTCCAGAAAGCCCAGCGCCGTCGGTCCGCCCTCACAGGCGGCCAGCGCCGCCAGAAAGGTGAAGCCTGCACAAAGCCGTTTAAACCTAGATATCCGCATAGACGTGCCGCTCGTCCTTGCCTCCGGGATGGGTGACCGCACCGTTCTTGGTGTTGCCCACCAGCTGCGCATATTTCCAAAGCGCGCCAGAGGCATAGATCGTCTCGCGCGGGCCTTTCCACTCGGCTTTGCGGGCCTGAAGCTCTTCTTCGGTCAGATCAACTGACAGCTCACCCTTGATGGCGTCCAGCGTGATGATGTCACCGTCTTTCAGCATGCCAATCGGCCCACCATGGGCCGCTTCAGGGCCCACATGCCCCACACAGAAGCCACGCGTCGCGCCTGAAAAACGACCATCGGTGATCAGCGCGACCTTCTTGCCCATGCCCTGACCGGACAGCGCTGCTGTCGTCGCCAGCATCTCCCGCATGCCAGGACCACCGGCGGGGCCTTCGTTGCGGATGACCAGCACCTCGCCTTCCTCATATTCGCGCTTCTGCACAGCGGCAAAGGCGTCCTCTTCGCACTCAAAGACGCGCGCAGGGCCTACGAACCGCTGATGCTGCGCCTCCATGCCCGCGACTTTCACGATGGCACCTTCGGGGGCCAAGTTGCCCTCAAGCCCGACAACACCGCCGGTTTTCGTCAATGGTGCATCAATGGGATAGATCACCTTGCCATCGGCCTCCCCGGTCACCCGGTCAATCTCTTCGCCGATGGAATAGCCTGTCGCGGTCATGCAATCCTCGTGGATCAGACCGGCCTTGCGCAGCTCTTTCATGACAACGGGCACACCGCCTGCCTCATAAAGGTCCTTGGCCACATACTGACCGCCGGGCTTGAGATCGACGAAGTAAGGCGTGTCGCGGAAGATCTCGCAGACATCGGCCAGATCGAAATCAATCCCGGCTTCATGGGCAATCGCGGGCAGGTGGAGCCCGGCATTGGTCGAGCCGCCCGTGCAAGCCACGATGCGCGCAGCATTCTCAAGGCTCTTGCGCGTCACGATATTCCGCGCGCGGATGTTCTTGGCGATCAGGTTCATCACCGCCTCGCCCGACGCCACAGAATACTGGTCGCGGCTCTCATAAGGCGCAGGCGCGCCCGAAGAATTGGGCAGCGCCAGACCAATGGCCTCAGATACACAAGCCATGGTGTTGGCCGTGAATTGACCGCCACAGGCCCCGGCGGACGGGCACGCCACACGCTCCAGCACGGCCAGCTGCTCGTCCGAGTAATTGCCTGCCTGATGCTGACCGACGGCCTCAAACACATCCTGAACGGTCACATCCTTGCCTTCCAGACGGCCCGGCAGGATTGACCCGCCATAGATGAAAACCGACGGCGTGTTCAGACGCACCATCGCCATCATCATACCCGGCAGGGATTTGTCACAGCCCGCAAGCCCCACAACCGCGTCATAGGAATGCCCGCGCATCGTCAGCTCAACCGTATCGGCAATCGCTTCGCGCGAGGCCAGCGAGGACCGCATACCCTCATGCCCCATCGCAATGCCGTCCGTTACGGTGATCGTGGTAAATTCGCGCGGCGTCCCGCCCCCGGCTTTCACCCCCAGCTTCACCGCCTGCGCCTGCCGGTTCAGCGCGATATTGCAAGGCGCCGCTTCGTTCCAGCAGGTCGCAACGCCCACGAAAGGTTGTGCGATTTCTTCTTCGCTCAGACCCATCGCGTAGTAGTAGGACCGATGCGGCGCGCGCTGCGGTCCTTCGGTGACGTGTCGGCTGGGAAGACGGGATTTGTCAAACTTGCTCATGTGGGTCGAAGCCTCCGGAAAAACAGTTGTTTGTGGATAAGCAACCCAGCCTTTTTTCACAAGCGCGTTCCCGCCCCGGTCTTCACGGATTGTTAAGGTTAATGACCCCGCTTCTTTTGTGCCAAAATAGCTCCGGGGGGCTGCGCAGCAGCGGGGGCAGAGCCCCCTCCGACCCTGCCTTTTTCGCGCCAGGGGGTGCGCATCCACGCAAAACACCCTACGTGATCCCAATGCGTTACGCCCCATACGAGACCCTGATCACCCCCGCCCGCGCTCAGCCCGAGCTTTGGCGCATCGCTGTTGGCGTGGCGGTCGCGCTCGCGGTCTATGTGCTGCTTCTGATGAGCTACGGCCTGAGTATCGACCGGATCAGCGGCGATCCCGACACGTTTGTCGAGATGATCGACGGCTCCACCCCAGCCGACACGATGGGCTTTCTGCTGACCTTCGTTTTCATGATCGCGGGCACGCTCACGGCAGCCATTTTGCTGCATGGCCGCGGCTTGCTCTCGTTGCTTGGCCCGCTGCCGTACATGCTGCGCGACGGGATTAGGGCCATCGGTGCGCTGATCATGCTTTACGGGGTCGTCACCGTGTTGCCGCCCTACATGATGGACGATCTGACGCCGAACCTTGAGCTCTCCGCCTGGCTGATCCTGCTGCCGATCTCGCTGATCCTCGTTCTGATCCAGGTCAGCGCCGAAGAGATTTTCTTTCGCGGCTATCTGCAAAGCCAATTGGCGGCGCGCTTTTCCTCTCCGGTGATCTGGATCGTCCTGCCGTCGGTAATGTTTGGCGCGCTGCATTACAGCCCCGCCGATTACGGCTCTGCGGCGTGGCTGGTGGCGCTTTGGGCCACGGCCTTTGGCATCTTCGCCGCTGATCTGACTGCGCGCACGGGCACCCTTGGTCCGGCCATCGCGCTGCACTTTGTCAACAATGTCTCGGCGCTGCTGTTCATGTCGCTCGATGGTCCGCTCTCGGGCCTCGCGCTCTATACGCTGCAAGTCAACGTCGATGATCCACATGTGATCATGCCGCTTCTTTGGATAGATGCCATGATGATGGTTGTGAGCTGGATCGCGGTGCGTCTGGCCTTACGCGTCTGATTGCATTTCCCCCGGACGCGGCTTATCTGAGGTCAACCTGATATCCGTCCGAGGCACAGATGAACTGGATTTCCAACTACGTTCGCCCAAAGATCAATTCGCTCTTTTCCCGGCGCGAAGTTCCTGAGAACCTTTGGACGAAATGCGATGATTGCGGCACCATGCTGTTTCACCGCGAGCTTTCCGAAAATCTGAATGTCTGCACCAATTGCGGGCATCACATGGCGATCACGCCGCGCGATCGGTTCACGGCGCTTTTCGACGGCGGCGTTTTTGCCGAAATCGCGGTGCCGGAACCTATCGCTGACCCGCTGCATTTCCGCGATCAGAAGAAATATCCCGACCGGATGCGCGCCGCGCAAAAGGCCACGGGCGAGAAAGAAGCGATGCTGGTTGCCGAGGGCGAGATCGGGCGCACCCCCATCGTCGCCGCCTGTCAGGATTTCAGTTTCATGGGCGGCTCTATGGGGATGTTTGTAGGAAATGCGATCATTGCGGCTGCTGAGCGTGCAACCGAACTGGGCCGACCGCTGATCCTCTTTTCCGCCGCCGGCGGCGCGCGCATGCAGGAAGGCATTCTCAGCCTGATGCAGATGCCGCGCACGACCGTCGCACTGCAAATGCTCAAAGAGGCGGGCCTGCCTTACATCGTCGTGCTCACGCACCCGACCACAGGCGGTGTGACCGCGTCCTATGCGATGCTGGGCGACGTGCATATCGCGGAACCCAACGCGCTGATCTGCTTTGCAGGCCCGCGCGTGATCGAACAAACCATCCGGGAGAAACTGCCCGAAGGGTTTCAGCGCGCGGAATACTTGCTGGATCACGGCATGCTCGACCGCGTCACCAAGCGGACCGAGCTGCGCAACGAGCTGATCACGATCACCCGGATGTTGATGAAGAAGCCACCTCAAGTGGTGGGCGATCTGCCTCCACCCGAACCCGTCGTTGACGATACTCAGCCCGAAGCTGCCCCGGAAGAGGCCGCCAAGGAATGAGCCTGCCCGGCTCGGACGTCATCCTGCAAAGGATGATGGCGCTTCATCCCAAAATCATCGACCTCACGCTGGACCGTGTCTGGCGCTTGCTGGCCGCTCTGGAACATCCCGAAAAGGCGGTGCCTCCGGTTATTCACATCGCGGGCACCAATGGCAAAGGCTCGACCCTTGCCATGATCCGCGCAGGGCTGGAGGGCGCAGGGCTCAGCTGTCATGCCTACACATCCCCTCATCTAGCACGGTTTCACGAGCGTATCCGCGTAGCGGGAAAGCTGATCGACGAAGACACGCTCAGCGCGGTTCTGGACGAGTGCTACACAGCCAATAACAGCGAAAACATCACCTATTTCGAGATCACGACAATCGCCGCCTTTCTGGCGTTTTCGCGCGCTTCTGCGGACTTCACCTTGATGGAAGTAGGCCTTGGCGGGCGGCTGGATGCGACCAACGTGTTCGAGGCCCCCGCCGTCACCGTGATCACGCCTGTCGATATGGATCACCAGCAGTTTCTGGGCGAGACGCTGCCAGAGATCGCAGGCGAGAAAGCCGGGATCATCAAGCGCGGCGTGCCTTGCGTCGTCGGTCCTCAGCATGAGGCCGCGATGGACGTGATTGAGGCCCGCGCGGCGCGGATGGGTGCGCCTCTGATGGCCTACGGCCAGCAGTGGCATGTCTGGGAAGAACGCGGGCGGCTGATCTATCAGGACGAAACCGGCCTGCTTGATCTGCCCTTGCCCGCCCTGATCGGCGCGCATCAGATCCAGAATGCAGGCGCCGCCATCGCCACATTGCGCGTGTTGGGGCAAGGCGACGCCGAAAAGGCGATGACTGATACCACATGGCCCGCCCGGATGCAGCGTCTACGTAGTGGACCTCTGGTGGAGGCCGCAGGCCCTGCCGAGCTGTGGCTTGACGGTGGCCACAACCCCGCCGCAGGCGACGCGCTGGCAGAGGTTCTGGCAGGCCTGCCCAAACGCCCGACCCACCTGATCTGCGGGATGCTGAACACCAAAGACATCGCGGGCTATTTGCGCCCGCTGGCCGCGCACGCCGAGCAACTGATCGCCGTGTCGATACCCGGCGAGGCGAACACGCTTCCAGCTGAGGACACCGCGAAGGCGGCGCGCAGCGTCGGTCTGCACGCCTCAACTGCCGAGGATGTGGGCAAAGCCGTCGCCCGGATCACGGCAGACGCCCCTCATGCGCGCATCCTGATTTGCGGTTCGCTTTACCTCGCCGGGGCGATCTTGCGCGAAAACGCCTGAATTTCCGGCTCTTAGCTGGGAAACGAATCAGTTTTGATTGACGTCGGGTTCCCTGACCCCCTACATATAGGCCAGCAGCATAGGTAAGCGCTCCCGGGCCATAAGGATGCCCACATAAAGCGCAGCCTGAACTGAGGTAAAGGAATGCCGGGCGACGGTCGGTGCCAAACGGGACCGGACCGAGACCGGGTAAAGCAGCATGATACAGAGCCCGCTTTCAAAACATCAGATTATCGCACTTGCCGCCGTCTTTGCGATCTGCGTCTCGACGCTGTTGCTCTTGGCGCCCGGAAGCGCGCCAGATGATACAACCAACGCTGATGTCGCCCGGTCCGAAACCCCCGCCGCGCTAACCAGCGGCGCGAACCTGTCATCTGCCAACCTGCGCAGCATCGGCGGGTCCGAGGACCCATCGGGCGCCACGCGGCAAGTCTATGCGCTGGATCGGCCCTCCTCCGGTGTGCTGATCACGTTGGGAACGGCCCATCTGGATGCCGCATCCGTGCAAGGCAAAACCAAGGTTGCCCCGCCGCCCAGCGCACCGAAATTCGTAGCCGCGCCCATCCCTGCGCCGGAACGAGCCCCCGCGCCACCTGCCGCAGCCGAACCGGTGCTGGCGGAGCCTGTCGTGGAAGAGCCTGTCCAAATCGCAACACCTGCGCCGCAACCCGCCGCCGCGCCAGAGCCGGCACCTGCCCAAGACATGGTCACCGCAACCGCCCCCATTTTTGAGAACGACGAGGATCTGGTCGATACCGCGATCCTCTTCGGCCAAATGACCAGCAGCGCCAGTGCTGAACCGCGCATCTACACGGTCGTCGCAGGCGACAGCCTCGCCTCAATCGCGCAGCGCTTTTATGGCTCGACCGATGCCGCTGTGCGCATTTTCGAGGCAAACCGCGCCACGCTGCGCGCACCCGAAAGCATCTCTGTCGGGCAAGCGCTGGTTATCCCTTAGGACGCCCAATCCGCGCTTTGCATTTCCCGTAACCGGCTGGCGGTGCGTTCAAACTCGAACGTGCCTTCGCCTTCCAGATAAAGCATTTCCGGCGTGGCCTCTGCCGAGCAGATCAGCCGCACATGGGCCTCGTAAAGCGCGTCGATCAGGGTGACGAAACGTTTGGCCTCGTTGAAGTTCGACCGGCTGAGGCAGGGGATGTTTTCCAGCACCAGCACCCTCACCTTGTCGGCCAGTTCCAGGTAATCCGCCGCCCCCAAGGGCTTGCCGCACAGATCAAAGAACGTCGTGCGCGCCACGCCATTGCGGAAGGCTGGCAAGACGACCTCGCGTCCGTTCACATGCAGCGTCAGGGGCGTGCTTTCGCCGCCCGTCAGATCATTCCAGACCGCATCAATCTGCGCGCGCGCCTCGGCGTTGATCGGCGTGAAATAGATCGGGGAGCCTTCGAGCCGGTGCTGGCGGTAATCGGTCTCGGATTCCAGCTCCCACACCTGCATCCGCTCTTTCAGCAGGTCAATAAAGGGCAGGAAAAGCTGCCGGTTCAGACCGTCTTTGTAAAGATCATCCGGCACCCGGTTGGAGGTCGTCACGACGACCACACCTGCCTCGAAAAGCTGCTCGAACAGACGCCCCACAATCATCGCGTCGGTGATGTCGGTGATCTGCATCTCGTCAAAGGCCAGCAACCGCACTTCGTCGATGATCGCCTTGGCCACCGGCACAATCGCATCATCCACACCGCGCTTGCGGGCCTCGGTCATGCCGCGATGCACCTCTTGCATGAACGCGTGAAAATGCACACGGCGGGCAGGCACTTCGAGCGTTTCGACGAACAAATCCATTAACATCGACTTGCCGCGCCCCACACCGCCCCAAAGATAAAGCCCCTTGATCGGCTCAGGTGCTTTGCGAAACAGCCCTTTCTTGACCGGCTTGGCCAGCTCGGCCCGGATCCGTTCCAACTCTGCCAAGGCGGCATGTTGCACCGGATCGGCCCTCAGCACCCCGGCAGCGACCCGTTCTTCGTATAATTTCACCACGTCCATAGGACTGCTCTAGCGCAGAGGGCGCGACACATAAATATGTCTTAACCGTCGCATCACGATTTCGCATTTGACCGAAAGGCAGGCGGCGATCACAGTCGGTGCCATGCAAGCCAAGACCCCCCTCATCACCCCCGTCCTAATCGCGGGCTGCGTCATCATGATGATCAGCTTTGCCGTGCGCGCCTCGTTCGGTGTGTTCCAGATCCCGATTGCGGAGGAGTTCTTCTGGCTGCGCTCTGAATTCTCCCTCGCCATCGCGATCCAGAACCTCGCCTGGGGCATCGGCCAGCCGATCTTCGGCGCCATTGCGGAAAAGCTGACCGACCGCAAAGCGATCATCTTTGGCGCTTTGATCTATGCGGCGGGGCTTGTGTTGTCGTCGATGGCGGTGACGCCAGAGGCGCATCAACTCTACAACATCCTGATCGGCTTTGGCATCGCGGGCACGGGCTTTGGTGTGATCCTTGCGGTGGTGGGCCGCGCGGCGTCGGACGAAAACCGCTCCATGGCGCTGGCGATTGCGACCGCCGCAGGCTCCGCCGGGCAAGTGATCGGCGCGCCGACGGCGGAATGGCTCATGACCATGATGAGCTGGCAGATGGTCTTCGTGACCTTCGCAGGCATCATCCTTGCGTCGCTCTTGATGCTGCCCATGATGCGCGCGCCCGTGGTGGCGGACAAAGCCGAGCTTGAAGAAACCTTCGGCGAAGTGCTGACCAAGGCCTTCAAGGACCCGTCCTTCACGCTGATCTTCCTTGGGTTCTTCTCCTGCGGCTATCAGCTGGCCTTCATCACCGCCCATTTCCCGGCCTTCGTGACCGAGCTCTGCGGCCCCATCGCGCCCGGCGGCATCCTGCACAGCGTCGGCGTTACCACGACCTCGGCCCTTGGCGCGGTCGCGATTGCGCTGATCGGTCTGGCCAATATCGCAGGCACCTTGCTGGCCGGTTGGGCGGGCAAGCGCTATTCCAAGAAATACCTTCTGGCGGGCATCTATACGGGTCGGACAATCGTGGCGGCGCTCTTCATCATGTTCCCGATCACGCCCACCTCAGTCATCCTCTTCTCGCTTTCAATGGGTGCTTTGTGGCTGGCGACGGTTCCGCTCACCTCGGGCCTTGTCGCGCATATCTACGGGCTGCGGTACATGGGGACGCTCTACGGGATCGTGTTCTTCAGCCACCAGTTGGGCAGTTTTCTGGGTGTCTGGCTGGGCGGTCGGCTTTACGACATTTATGGCGACTACACGGCAGTCTGGTGGATCGGCGTCGCGGTCGGCGCGTTCTCAGCAATAGTCCATCTGCCCATCAAAGAGCGTGTCCTGCCCTCAGCCGCCCGCGCCGCTGCCTGATGGCGCACGAGAACAAAGTGATCCTTTCGGTCAACCTTGAGGGAGACACCGTCTGCGTCGACATATTCGAGCGCCCGGACGGCAGTTTCGGCTTTGACGAATTTCGCCGTGACCCGGAGGACATGCGCGGGTGGTTCAGCATCGGCTATCACGGCGAGAAACGGTTCGAAACAGCAGAGGGCGCTTTGACCCGCGCCAAACAGACCGTCGGCTGGTTGGACGACAGCCTCAGCCTTCCCGTAGCACCTCGGTGATGAACGCGCTTGCTTGATCAGGGTGCGTGAATGGCAGCGCGTGGCCTGCGCCTTCAATCACATCCTGTCGCGCAACGCGGTTCCATTGCGCCAATGTGCCCAGCGCCTGGATCGGGATCACATTGTCGTCCCTCCCCCAGATCGCGAGCACCGGAATATCGTTGCGGCTGACCGCGCGATGCTCTTCCTCAAGCCGTTCCGCCAGCATGCCGCGTTGCGATGAGAGCACCGCAGGCAGCACGCCCTTATCGCCCAGCGCCTTGATCTGAACCTTGCCGATCTCGTCAATCAGTGGATCGCCCGTGCCACGCAGAATGCCCTGACGCAGCCGCCACGGCCCGAGCGCCAGCATCAGCCAATCGCCAATAACGGGCGTGTCGCGCGCAAATTCAGCCAGTTTTCCGGGAGCCATCTCTATCCCTGCCGGGGCGAGCAGGATCATACGCCGCACGCGGTCCGGCTCTGCCGCTGCAAAGCACGTCGCGATGGAGCCGCCCATGGAATAGCCCATCAGGATCAGATCGTCCTCAAGCCTCTGATCGGCCAGCAGGTCGCGGAGCTGTGTCAGAAAGAACGCGCGCGTCTGATCCCCCGGCGCACGGTCGGAAAACCCGCGCCCATAAAGGTCATAGGTCAGCGTCCGGAACCCCAACGCAGACAGCGCCGGAATAAGCGCTTTCCATACGATGGACGGCGTCGTCAGCCCGTGGATGGCAACCACGACAGGACCACGCGCAGGGCCGTGCCATTGGTAATGCGTGACGCCTTGTGACAGGCGCACAAATTCCCCCGGCGCAGCCTTCCGGCGCGCCTTCGTCATGGGTTTTCGAACATTTTCACGCAACCACGGCGCTGATAAAATAAACGCCAAAACAAGGAGATAGCCCACTAGCGCGCCCTCCATGCCCCCAGAATATATCGGCTTGTCATCAAATCGAGATGCGCTCCGCCGCCGTTCTTAAACAGGGTAATCTCGTCATTTTTAAGGCGTTTGAAGCGGTCCGGCTGGTAGTAATCGGCCAGAATGTCCGCCTCGGAAATGGTGTTTTGCTCCAGCGGGATCTTGATCTCGCCGATATGGCCCAGCGTTGTGTCGCGGCTGTCCACGAAAACACGGGCGCGCTGCAAACAGGCATCATCCGCCTCGCGCATATCCGGACGGTAGGCCCCGATCAGGTCGATATGCTGGCCGGGTTGCAGCCACTCGCCACGCAGGATCGGCTGCGTGCTCATCGTGGCGCAGGTGACGATATCAGCGCTGCGCACCGCCGTCTCCAGATCCGTGGCGACGGTCACGTTCGGATAGGCCGCGGCGAGCTTTTCAGCCCCCGCAGGTGAGCGGTTCCAGACGGTGAACTGCGCATCGGGAAAGACCGCGCCATAGGCCTCACGCAGGGAATGCGCGACGGTGCCAGCACCGACGATCAGGATGTTACGGCTGTCAGGGCGCGCCAGTTGCGTGGCGGCATAAACGCTGTCTCCAGCGGTCTTCCATTTGGTGACCAGATGGAAGTCGATCACCGCTTCCAGCACGCCTGTTCCATCCGAAAAGAGCGTCACCGCGCCGTTGATATTCGACAGACCTTGCGCTGCATTGCCCGGAAAGATGGTGGCGGTTTTCACAAGCTGCCCCATCCCGTCGATCCACGCCGCACGCGACAGAACAGTATCATCCCCACGATAGAGGAAACTGTCTTCGATGCTGGCTTTCGGACCGGTGTGGCCTTTTGCAAAGGCGGCGCCTAGGCCGGCCCATGTCATCAAGGCCTCGCCGTCATCAAAGGAGATGAAGGGCGGTGTCACGCGGCCTCTGCCGCGGTCAGAAGTTCCTCTTCGACCAAGCGGTCTGCCCAACCTTGCGCCCCGGCAAATAGATGCGTTTTCCAGCCGCGCCGATCGGCTTCCGCGATGTTGTCATACCGATCATCGGCAAAAAGCAGGCCGCTGGGCGGATGGCCGCAATCGTCCTCAACCATCTGGTAGATCAGCGGATCTGGCTTGATGACCGCCATATGGCCGGAGATGTAGCGCTTGTCGAACTCGCCCAGAAACGGGTATTTCGTCTCGGCATAGGCAAAGCTCTCGATCCCGAAATTGCTGAGCGCATAGACGGGCACACCCTTGCCACGCAGCGCGCGCAGCAGGCGGATCGAGTGATCAATCGGCGGCGTCGCCAGCTCGATCCAGTTATCATGCCACATGCGGATTTCATCGCGCCATGCGGGCGTCGCATTCGCCGTCTCATAGATCACATCGGTGAAATTCTCGCCGCGGTCGACCCGGTCATTCATGCCGTGCAGATCGACCTCAGAGAACATCTTCTTGCGGCGATCATAGCCGATGACGCGGTCATAATATCGCTCGGGCTGCCATTCGATCAGCACATTGCCGATGTCGAAAATCACCGCATTCACCGTCATGTGCTACCCCTTGGCCGCTTTGCGCAGCTCCGTTTCCAATGCGCTCAGAAAACGAGAGCGGTCGGCCTTTGTAAAGCCTTTGCCACCGCCACCGCCCTGGTTCAACGGGTTGGCGGCGCGCAAATCGGCCATCAGGTCGCGCATGGCGAGGATTTGCCCGATATTGGCCTGCGTGAAACGCTCCCCATCGTGTTTGAGAACCTGCGCCCCGGCCTCGATACACTTCGCAGCGAGCGGGATATCGGCCGTTACCACCACGTCCCCCACCGTCGCGCGATCCGCGATCCACATATCAGCGACGTCGGGGCCATCGGGCACAACCACCGTCTCAACCAGCGGGTTCTGCGAGGGGCGGATGCCGCCATTCGACACCACGAACACCTTGACGCCGTGCCGCGTCGCCACGCGCTCCACCTCAGCCTTCACGGGGCAGGCGTCGGCGTCCACATAGATCATGCGTAAAGTGCATCTGCGTGGAAGGCGATATGCTCTTCCATGAAGGTCGAGACAAAGAAGTAGCTGTGGTCATAGCCCGGTTGAAGGCGGAGCGTGGCCTGCTGGCGGCGCATCGCGATAGCGGTCGCAAGGCTTTCAGTTTTCAGCAGATCGCCGAATTGATCGTTCGTCCCGGTATCAATCAGGATCGGCCCGTCGAAGCCCGCCTTCTGCATGAGAAGTGTCGCGTCATGCGGCTCCCAGGCGTTCTCCTGCTCGCCCAGATAGGCCGTCAGTTGCTTGCGCCCCCAGTCGGATGCGGTGGGATTACAAATCGGCGCGAAGGCGGAGACAGAGCGGAAATGCCCCGGCAGGCCCATCGCCATCGTCAGCGCACCGTGCCCGCCCATCGAATGGCCGGTGATCGACTGGCGTTCGGGATCAATGGCGAAATTGGCGTCGATCAGGCTCGGCAGCTCGTCTGTCACATAGTCCCACATCTTGAAGTGCTTGGACCAAGGCTCTTGCGTGGCGTTCACATAAAAGCCCGCCCCTTGCCCCAGATCGTAGGCGTCGTCGTCGGCAACATCGTCGCCACGCGGGGACGTATCGGGAAATACCAGCGCGATGGCATGCTCTGCCGCCCAGCATTGCGCACCCGCTTTGACCATCGCGTTCTCATGCGTGCAGGTGAGGCCCGACAGATACCAAAGCACCGGAACGGGGCCATCCTCGGCCTCTTCGGGCAGGAACAGGCCGAAGGTCATGTCGGTCGACGTGGCTTTTGACGCATGGGTGTAGACGCCCTGCACACCGCCAAAACAGGCATTCTCGGATACGGTTTTCATGATGATCTCCCTCGTTGAACAAGGGCTAGCGCAGGATCAGAGGCTTGTCACCCATGCGATGACAACGGACACGGTGACGATGCTGATCGCGGTCGAAATCAGTATCGAGGCAGAGACGCGCGTCGGTGCGACCCCGTAATGCTGCGCCAGAATGTAGACATTGCCCGCGACCGGAAGCGCGGCAGCAGCGATCATGACGCCTGCCGCATAGGGCTCCACCGGGAAGATCAGAAGTGCTGCAACAGCGACGGCGGCGGGATGCAGCACCAGCTTGCAGAACGACAGCCACCCCGCGACAGAGATGCGTTCGGCGGACTTGCCCGCCAGCGAAGCCCCGATGGCGAACAGCGCGCCGGGCGTAGCGGCGGCGCCCAAAATGGCGAGGAATTCGTTGACCGGGCCGGGGATCGGCAGCGCAAAGCTGGACCACAATAGACCCAATCCAATCGACACGATCATCGGGTTTTTCAGCAAGCCAATCCCGATGGTTTTGAAGATACCCAACGAGGGTCGCCCGTCTCGCGAGCCGGTAATCAGGATCACGATCAGACTGCCGAAGACGACCAGATCGACGGCCAGCACCATCAGCACAGGGCCAACGGCATTCTCGCCCAAAAGAAGCGCCAGCATGGGGATGCCGAGAAACCCGACATTGCCGATGACCGCGCATTGCGCCTCGACCGCGGCTTCCTCAATACCGCGCCAGCGCAGCAACGCCACAGCCGTCGCGATCAAATAGACAAACGCAGTGCCCCAGAGATATGCGCTCACAAAGGTCCAATCGAGCACTTCAGCCAGCGAAAGGTTCGCCGCGAAGCGAAACAGCATCGCCGAGAGCGCGAAATAAAAGACGAATTTCGTGAGGTAGGCCGTGGCTTCCGGGGTGAAGAAACGCGTTCGGCCCGCCCAGTAGCCCAAAGCGATCAGTGCGAAGAACGGCAGTGTTTTCAGGAAGATCGCCAGCATTCTCGCGGCTTATCACGCAGCACCGGGGGAGTCATTTGCAAAAAATGAACCGATCAGTTCATTTTATCCTTGAAGAACTAAACTAATGAGTTTAGTTAAGTCCTGCACCAAGAAACGAGGTTCCCCCATGACTGCCCTCAAACTCCTCCTGTCAGCCAGTCTGATTGCGGCGGCGACAAGCGCCTCTGCCTTCACCGAAAGCTTCCCTCTGCCGACCCTCACGTTCCCTGAGGATGACGACATTATCAGCACGCAATCGTGCGAAACGGACCCCCAGACCGGTGTCATGATTTGCGGCACCGGCGACTAACCCTTCGCTCCCGGGGTTAGAAAGAGGCGGGAACCAATCCCGCCTCTTTTCGTTTTTCTTGCTGAAATTGAACGCTTCGGTTTATAACAGAGACCTCTCAGGGAAGGATGCAAATGGCTGACGGTGCCACCCAGATCAAACGGGGACGCAAGTTCGATCAGGTTTTGGAAGGCGCGCGCAAAGTGTTCATGGCCGACGGTTATGAGGGTGCGAGCGTGGATGACATCGCCAAATCTGCCGAAGTCTCGAAAGCCACACTCTACAGTTACTTTCCCGATAAACGCCTCCTGTTCATGGAGGTCGCCCGGATCGAGTGTTGCCGCCAGACAGAGCACGCGCTTGAGACCATCGACATGACGCAGCCGGTGCATGATGTGCTGTGCAATATGTGTCAGCATATGATGAAATTCTTTCTGTCGCCCTTCGGGCAGCGTGTTTTTCGGATATGCGTTGCAGAAAGTGATCGCTTTCCAGAGCTGGGGCGCGAGTTCTATGAAAGCGGGCCAGAGCATGTTGCCGCCTCGATCATGGACTATTTCGACGAGGCTATTGAACGCGGCGAGCTGAAGATTGAAGACCGCAGCCTGGCCGCACATCAGCTTATAGAGCTATGCAAGGCAGACCTTTTCCCGCGTCTCGTTTTTGGCATTGATACCGAGTTTTCGGATGCCGAAATCAACCACGTCGTCACCGGCGCGGTGGATATGTTCCTGGCCCGGCACGGGACGTAAAACCGGGGCCCGAACTGCGGCTCAATCGACCCGGCGCACCAGCAATTGGTTGCCCGCACCGGTCTTGGTCTCAAAGATTTTCAACTCGCCCACCAGATCGCTCAGCTTGCGTTTGCCGTAGCTGCGCGTGTCGAAATCCGGGTTCGCGGCGACGATGAACTGTCCAAGTTGACCCAGCGTATACCAGTCATCTTCTGGGTCGATGCTGTCCATCGCTTTGAGGATCAGATCGCGCGCCTCGTTCAGAGATTTGCCCGGTTGCTTGGCCGGTTTGCTGTCGCCTTTAGCGGCCTCGTCACCGCCGATATTTTCCAGAAAGATGAACCTCTTGCAGGCCTTGCGGAAGGCATCCGGCGTCTTGCGTTGGCCCATTCCGAACACATCCAGACCTTGCTCCCGAATACGGCTGGCCAGTCGGGTGAAATCGCTGTCCGAACTCACCAGAACAAAGCCGTCAAACCGACCCGAATGCATCAGGTCCATCGCATCAATGACCAGCGCGATATCGCTGGCGTTTTTGCCAACGGTATTGGCGGGCTGGTGGTGCGGGACGAGGCCAAACTCTGCCTGCACCTTTGACCAACCGTTCATCTGGCTGCTGGAGAAATCCCCATAGCAGCGCCGCACCGACGCCTCCCCCAGTGTCGCGATCTCGTCAAAGATCGCCTTGGTGTATTTCGGAGAGGTGTTGTCTGCGTCGATCAGCACCGCCAGAAGGTTGGTCTCGGCCATGCTCTAATACACCACGACCGAGCGGATGCTCTTGCCTTCATGCATCAGATCAAACCCGTGATTGATCTCGTCCAGCCCCATCGTGTGGGTGATCATCGGATCAATCTCGATCTTGCCGTCCATATACCAGTCGACGATCTGCGGCACATCCGTGCGCCCGCGTGCGCCGCCAAAGGCCGTACCGCGCCACACGCGGCCCGTGACAAGTTGGAAGGGTCGCGTGCTGATTTCCGCGCCCGCCGGGGCCACGCCGATAATCACGCTTTCGCCCCACCCTTTATGGGCGGACTCCAGCGCCGTGCGCATGACGCCCACATTGCCGGTCGCATCAAATGTATAATCTGCGCCACCGCCGGTGAGGTTCACCAGATAGGCCACCAGATCGCCCTCCACTTCGGACGGATTGACGAAATGGGTCATGCCAAAGCGTTCGGCCATCGCCTTTTTGCTGTCGTTCAGATCAACGCCCACGATCTGGTCCGCGCCCGCCAGACGCAGCCCTTGGATCACGTTCAGGCCAATGCCGCCCAGACCAAAGACAATCGCGGTCGAGCCGATCTCAACCTTGGCGGTGTTGATCACCGCACCGATGCCCGTCGTCACGCCGCAGCCGATATAGCAGATTTTGTCAAACGGCGCGTCCTCGCGCACCTTGGCCAGCGCAATCTCGGGCAGAACAGTGTGGTTCGCGAAGGTCGAACAGCCCATATAGTGCAGGATCGGATCCCCATCGAGCGTGCTGAACCGCGACGTGCCATCAGGCATCAAACCCTGCCCTTGGGTCGTTCGGATCGACTGGCAGAGGTTCGTCTTCGGGTTCAGGCAGTATTCGCATGTCCGGCATTCAGGCGTATAAAGCGGGATCACGTGATCGCCCTTTTTCAGGCTCGTCACGCCTTCACCCACATCAACCACGACGCCTGCGCCTTCGTGGCCCAGGATCGCGGGGAACAGCCCCTCTGGATCGGCCCCCGACAGGGTAAATTCATCCGTGTGGCAAATGCCGGTCGCTTTCATTTCGACCAGAACTTCGCCAGCCCGCGGCCCGTCGAGGTTCACCTCCATGACTTCGAGCGGTTTTCCGGCTTCTATCGCAACGGCGGCTTTGGTGCGCATGGGGGGTCCTCCTCAATTGGTTGGGAGACCGTGGGATAGGTTGCGCTTTGATGCAAGACCATTGCGTTCGCGGCGACCTTTGGTCAGGCTAGCACTCATGAAAAGATTGCTTTTATGCCTGCCCCTCATGGCCTGCGCCGCGAACGAGCCTGCAGCACCCGCCATGCCGTCCCTGCCAAGCGCGGCAGAGGATACCTGCAACGCCCGCGCTCAGGCCGGTTTGATCGGTGCCGATCGCGACACGCTGGAAAGCACGCTGATCCTGCAACCGGTTCGGGTCATCACGCCGGGTATGGCGGTAACGATGGATTTTCTGCCGACACGACTGAACATCGCCTTGAATGAAAACGAGCGGGTCGTGCGCCTGAGTTGTGGGTAAGGTTCTGACGACGCGGGCTGGGTGGGGGCTGTTGACCGCGCCGTCAGAGAAAGAAGCAATGTGCTTCCGATGCCCTTTGAATGCCCGTCGATCGCGGCGGAACTAGGGTCAACGCGGCACCCTTTACAGGCTCTTTCGCGGCAAATTCAGGGCGGCGCTTGATTTGTAGTGGGTTTGCGGCAAGTCTTGTCAGATGAATGTGCAGCCGCCTTCCCCTTTTCGCGCCAAACTCCCCGAACAGGTGGCCTTCCACCGGACCGAGCTTTCGGTGATCCTATCGCTTTACGGGCGCATGGTCGCCGCTGGCGAATGGCGCGATTACGGGATTTCCAGCCTCAGCGATGTGGCGATCTTTTCCGTGTTTCGCCGCACAGCCGAGCATCCGCTCTACCGGATCGAGAAACGCCCGAAACTGCGCGCCAAGCAGGGGATGTATGCTGTGATCGGGATGGACGGGCAGGTGCTCAAACGCGGGCATGATCTCAAAACCGTGCTGCGCGTGCTGGAACGCAAGCTCATTCGCGCGGTGGAGTAAGCCGCTTTACCCCAACCTTTTGCGCGAAGTGACCGGGCCACCGCCCTGCGCCTCGATCCGTGGAATCGCAGCTTTGATCGGCTCATAAGCCACCGCCATGTGATGGGCATTGGCGTGGATCAGCGTCTCTGCATCCACCATCATCCCCACATGCCCTTTCCAGAAAAGTAAATCGCCCCGCTGAAGGGACGCGTCCTCAGCCAGCGCCGTGCCCAGCGCATCCTCTTGCAGATCACTGTCGCCCGGGCAGGCGATATCACAGGCCAGCAGCGCCGCCTGCACAAGCCCTGAACAGTCGATCCCCCAGACCGTATTGCCACCCCACAGATAGGGCGTGCCAAAATGCAGCTGCGCGATTGTGACGGGGTCTTTGAACGGCTGCTCTAACGGGCGCAGATGGGGTTTCGGAACAAACCCACCCTCCACCGCAAAGAAGGTCTTTTCCTCGTAAAGCACCCTAAGCCGCGCCCCAAAGCCTAAGGCCATCAGGTCCGGGCTCTTCATGTCGGGCATCGCGTAGACATGGGTGCTGCGCACGGCGACACGGTAGTTGGGATCGCTGGGATCAGTGAGGCTCTCGCTTGGCAGATAGCCCACATAGCTGTCCTTGAGCGATTGCACGAAAGCATGCCCCTCGCGGTCCTCGAACACGGTGACCGCATCGCCCCGTTGCAGTTGGCGGTCCCGCCGGCCCTGCGGCGCGTGGGTCAGATCGGCAAAAGGCACCGCCAGTTGGCGCGCCGCCCCCGCGGTGAAGGCTTGCGCCGTCACCTGCCCTTGCAAATGCGCCGCCGCGACACGCGCATTGGCCGGGGTAAGCCTGCGGTCCGTCACAAGTCCAACAGCTTGGGCATTGCATCCAGCACCGCCCGCGCCCCCTGCCCAACGCCGCCCTTGGGCCGCGCAGGTGCCGCGCTGGGTTGCCAGCCGTAAATATCGAAATGAGCATAACGCGGGCTGTCCGTCACAAACCGCCGCAAGAAAAGGGCCGCCGTGATCGAGCCCGCAAACCCGCCCTTCGGCGCGTTGTCCAGATCAGCGATCCCCGGTTCGATCATGCTTTCGTAAGGCGCGTGAAACGGCAGTCGCCAGACCGGGTCCTGAGCTTGCAAAGCCCCCTCTTCCAAGGCCGTCACAAAGCCTGCATCATCACTGAAATAAGGCGCCAGATCGGGGCCGACGGCAACCCGCGCCGCCCCCGTAAGCGTCGCCATCGAAATCAGGCAATCGGGCTGCTCCTCATCCGCAAACGCCAGCGCGTCGGCCAACACAAGACGCCCCTCGGCATCGGTGTTGTTGATCTCCACGGTCAGCCCTTTGCGCGAGGTCAGGATATCCTGCGGACGGAACGCGGACCCGTCGATGCTGTTCTCCACCGCCGGGATCAGCACGCGCAACCGCAAAGGCAGCTTCAACGCCATGATCATCGACGCGAGCCCCAGAACGGTGGCCGCACCGCCCATATCTTTCTTCATCAACCCCATCGACCCGCCGGGTTTGATGTTCAGCCCACCCGTGTCAAAACACACGCCCTTGCCGACCAGCGTCAGGGTCGGCCCCGCCTCTCCCCAGCGCATGTCGATCAGGCGCGGCGCGGTGGCCGAGGCGCGCCCAACCGTGTGGATCATCGGGAAGTTCTGCTCCAAAAGCGCATCGCCCACCGTGACCTCAATCCCCGCGCCATGGTCCTCTGCAAGCCTGCGCGCCGCCACTTCCAGCGCGTCAGGCCCCATATCCGAGGCCGGTGTATTGATCAGATCGCGGGTCAGTCCTTCGCCTGCCGCAATCGCCTCGATCCGCACGGCATCAACACCCTTGGGGGCTTTCAAAAACACGCCCGCCGCGGCCTGATCGGCATAGCGGTCAAACCTATACTGGCTCAGCAACCATCCCAGCGCTTCAACCTCTGCATCGATCTCGTCCAGACCACTCGCCAGATGATAGATGCCCGCAGGCAAACGCGCCGCTCCTGCGGCGAGCACAAACCGTTTGCGCGCACGATCGGTTGCCGTTCCAAGCCCCAGCAGCACAGCCTCCGGCGCACCGTTCTGGTCAGGCAGCATCAGAACGGAGCCAAACCGGCCCGCAAAACCCTGAGCATCAATCCAGTTGCGCGCCCGCGCGGATGCCGCTTCTGCCCAGTCCCCAACCGCATCACGCGGCAGCAGATGGATTGGCAGGGACCCGGTGTCAGGATCAGCAAAAGTAAGGGACATACAGAACGGCCTTTGTTGGATCAGGTTCCCCGCAGACTAGCCTGCACCCGCCCGGCTGCAAGTCCGATCACACGCTCAGATCGCGAATGTCCCAGACGGCCGTGACCGAGCATTCCCCGATCCGCTGCAACCGCATGACGACCGCCAGAAGCGCGACCCGGTCCTGCCCCACCGCGCAATCCGCCACATCCCCCGCCACGTGCGCAAGAGTTGTCAGCCCCACCTGGTCCGAGATCGCCACAAGCGATCGCGACAGCTTGCGCACCCGTTCCAGATCCGCCGCATCATAGGCCGCGTTTACCTTGGCCAACCGCAGCGCGATCTCCTCCATCGCGCGGCATACCACGTCCTCCGCTCCTTGCTGACCTAACTGCACAAACAGTTCGGCCAACCGATCCGGGTCCAGCCGCACCTCTTCACGAGGCTCCAATCGCGTCATCTTGTTCACCACGTCACCCACTTCGTCATGCCCCCGCATGCGCCGGGTTTATCCTGATCAAGGTTTCCAATTCGTTCAGGTGCGACGGAATAATCGCTCGAATTTAGTGTAAAGAATGCCTAAGAGGGGACAGCCTCAAAGACAGATCGCCAAAACAGATGCAAAACGCCAAACCCCTTCCCGCCTATCTGATCCAACGCTACCAGGGGTGGCGCGCGACGACCTATTCTGAAAACCAGACCTGGTACCGCCGCCTCGCCGAGGAAGGCCAGCGCCCCCGCGCCATGATTATTTCGTGCTGCGACAGCCGGGTGCATGTGACATCAATCTTCGGTGCCGATCAGGGTGAGTTCTTCATCCACCGCAACATCGCCAACCTCGTTCCGCCCTATTCGCCCAATGGCGATCACCACGGCACGTCAGCGGCGGTCGAATACGCGGTCACGGCGCTGAAAGTCGCGCATATCATCGTGCTGGGTCACTCCAATTGCGGCGGTGTGCGCGGCTGCCACGATATGTGCAGCGGCCACGCGCCCGAGCTGGAGAAAGACACCAGTTTCGTGGGCCGCTGGATGGATATCCTCCGTCCGGGTTACGAGAAGGTGAAAGACATTGCCGATGAAGACACCCGCATCGATGCGCTCGAAAAAGAGGCCGTCCTTGTCTCCGTCAACAACCTCGCCAGCTTCCCCTTCGTCAAAGAGGCCCGCGACAAAGGCGAGTTGACCCTACACGGCGTCTGGACAGACATCGCCATGGGCACGCTGCAATTCTACAACCCCGCCACGCACAAGTTTGAGGCCTGCTGAAGCGCAGGTCCTCTTTCGCTTTTTCAAAATATCCTGGGGGGTCGCCGTTGATGCGCCATTGGTTCAAGCACAATGGCGACGGGCAAAGCCCCCGCGTAGCGACGCACGATAGTGCGGCGCAACTACCCTTTCTTCAGAACCTCACGGCCCAACAGCTCCGCGATCTGAACCGCGTTCAATGCAGCCCCCTTGCGCAGATTGTCCGAGACACACCACAGGTTGATCCCGTTCTCGATTGTGCTGTCCTGACGGATACGGCTGATGAAGGTCGCGAAATCGCCAACGCACTCGACCGGCGATACGTAGCCCCCGTCCTCGCGCTTATCGATCACCATGATCCCCGGTGCCTGGCGCAGGATATCGCGGACCTCGTCCTCATCGACAAAATCCTCAAACTCGATGTTGATCGCCTCAGAGTGGCCCACGAAAACTGGCACGCGGACACACGTCGCCGTCACCTTGATCTTCGGGTCGACGATCTTCTTGGTCTCGGCGACCATCTTCCACTCTTCCTTGGTGGACCCATCATCGAGGAACACGTCGATATGCGGGATCACGTTGAAGGCAATCGGCTTGGTGAACTTGTTCGGCGGCACATCCGACGTTGGATTGTAGACGGCCTTCGTCTGCTCCCACAGCTCATCCATGCCGTCCTTGCCCGCACCCGACACCGACTGATAGGTCGACACGACCACCCGCTTGATCGTCGCGCGCTCATGCAGGGGCTTGAGCGCCACCACCATCTGCGCGGTCGAGCAGTTCGGGTTCGCGATGATGTTCTTCTTGGAATAGCCATGCACGGCTTCGGGGTTCACCTCAGGCACGATCAGCGGAATATCCGGGTCATAACGGTAGAGCGAGCTGTTATCGATCACGACACATCCCGCCTTCGCCGCCTTGGGCGCATGCTCTTTCGTGGCTTCCGATCCCACGGCAAAGAGCGCCATGTCCCAGCCCGTGAAATCAAACGTCGCCAGATCCTGGGTTTTCAATGTCTTGTCGCCAAAGCTGACCTCGGTGCCAATCGACCGGCGCGAGGCCAGGACAGCAATCTTTTCAATGGGGAACTGGCGTTCCTCAAGGATGTTCAGCATTTCTCGGCCCACGTTCCCGGTGGCGCCGACGATCACGACATTGTAGCCCATAGCAGGGTCCTTCCACGGTCTCTTAGATGGTCTGTCACTCAGACGGGGCCTCTTAGCGCCTATTTTGCACCTGCGAAAGGGTGCAAGCGCCGCAGGTTCGGGAAATTCATTGACTATTCCAGCCTCGCCCCCCATGTAGCGCTCACAAGGATGCCGCGTGAGCATCCAGCGACTGTTCATCAGTCCGAAACCATTTTCCAACAAGTTCCCAGATCACGCGGGGTGCTGACGGTCAGCGAGCATGTCGGGCATGAGGCCCACATGGCAGACGTGATGGCCGCGAACCGCAACCGGACGACCCTTTCTCAAAAGGGGCCGCACCGCTGTGACAGCGACTTGGACCCCCAAGTTGTCAACCGAAAGGGTCATTCCTTGACCGAATTTACGCTGTTTGGGCTCGACGCCCAACTTATGAAAAACATCGCCAAAGCTGGCTACGACACCGCAACCCCGATCCAGGCCAAAGCGATCCCGCTTGTGCTGGACGGCCACGATGTCATGGGCCTTGCCCAGACCGGCACCGGCAAAACTGCCGCCTTTGGTCTGCCCATGGTGCACCGCCTGCTTGAGCATCGCGAGAAGCCGCATCCGAAATCCGCGCGCGCCCTGATCCTTGCGCCTACGCGCGAGTTGGTGAACCAGATCTGCGACAACCTGAAGGTCTTCGTCGCAGGCACGCCGCTCAAGGTAAATTACGTCGTCGGCGGCCAATCCATCAACCGCCAGACCCAACAACTGGCCCGCGGCACCGACATCCTTGTCGCCACGCCCGGTCGCCTGATCGACCTGCTTGAGCGCAAGGCGGTCTATCTCAACAGCGCCACGTCGCTGGTGCTGGACGAGGCCGACCAGATGCTGGACCTCGGCTTCATCCACGCCCTGCGCCAGATCGCACCGCTGCTTGGAACCCCGCGCCAGACGATGCTCTTTTCGGCCACCATGCCGAAACAGATGGAAGAACTGTCTGCCGCCTACCTAACCAATCCGCGCCGGGTGCAGGTCTCGCCTCCGGGCAAAGCCGCCGACAAGATCACGCAGGAACTGCATTACGTGCAGCAGGCGGGGAAACCTGAAAAGCTCAAAGAATGCCTGCGCGCGGCCCCCAACGGCCAGGCCATCGTCTTTTCGCGCACCAAACACGGCGCTGAAAAACTGATGAAATCACTTGTCGCGGACGGGTTCAAAGCCGTCTCGGTCCATGGCAACAAAAGCCAAGGCCAGCGCGACCGTGCAATCCGAGCCTTCAAAGCGATGGAGGCGAACATCCTCGTCGCCACCGACGTCGCCGCGCGTGGCATCGACATTCCATCCGTGACCCATGTCTATAACTACGACCTGCCCGACGTGGCCGAAAACTACGTCCACCGCATCGGACGCACCGCCCGTGCAGGCAAAGACGGCAAAGCCATCGCTTTCGTCGGCGGACCCGAAATTGGCCTGCTCCGCGACATCCAGAAGGTCATGAAAATGACCATCCCCGTCGCCTCCGGTATTGAGCCTGCCGAAGAAGACCGCCCCGGCCGCAAACAACAGCAGCAAAAAAGCCGTCGCCGGTTTGGTGGCAACAAGAACGGTGGCGGAGGACGCCCCCAAGGCGAACGCAAACAAGGCGGGCGCCCCAATGGCGGCAAGAGCTTCGGCAAACCCAAAGGCAAGCCTCGCTCCGGCAGCCGTCGCCGCAAACCTGCCGCGTGAGGGACGCCTCCGGCGGGAGTATTTGAACACAAAAGAAGCCGTTAACCTCTCATTAAGGTTAACGGCTTCTTTTGTAAAAAAATACTCAGTCGGAACAGCGCCGTTCAGCGGAACAGCAGCAATGGCACGCGGCACGACCGGATCATCTCGGTGGTCGTCGACCCGATAATCAGGTTCCGGATGCGGGAATGCCCGTAAGCGCCCATCACCATCATCTCCGCTTCACCGGCCAGCAAGCGATCCGCGATCACCTCATCGGGTGTGCCGCTTGTGATCTCGTGGCTGACGTCATAGCCCGCGCCTTTCAAAAGCGCAGCCGCCCCTTCAATCGCGCGCCGGCTGTCCTCGGTTTCGGCCCCGACAAACAGTAGGTGGCATTTCAGCCCGCCAAACACGTCCGATCGCGCGAGGTGGTCCACCGCCTTTAACGCTGAGTTACCACCATCAAAGGCGACCATGATCGTCTCGACCGGTTTGAAGACCTGTGACGCCACGAGGATCGGCTTCGTGACCGACCGCACGACCCGTTCGAGGTTCGAGCCCAAATGCATCTTGGCATAATCCGCGGCCTCCCCGCGCTTGCCGACAATGACCAGATCCGCACCTTCTTCCAGACGGTGCAGTTCTTCTACCAGATCGCCATTCCTCAGATGGGTTTCAACGGGAACGCCTGCCTTATCAAGGATCGCCTCGGCGTCCTCCAAAATGGCCCGCCCGCGCTTTTGCGCCAGCTTAGCGCGTTCCGCATCCAGCGTCGCCAATTCGTCCATCAGCTTGGTCCGTGCGCCCAGCCCGATATTGCCCGACAGGTCCGACGTGCCCGTCTGGCGCGGCCCCAGAATATGCGCGATCTCGACCGACGCCCCTTTGCGTTTCGCGATCCAGGCCGCCGCCTCGCATACGGTTGCCGAATACGGGGAGCCATCCACCAAAGCGACGATTTTTGACATAGCGGTTCTCCCTCAGTGACCCAGAAGGTCGTCCATAGCGCCCGGTTTGTCCGCGACGCCCAACTTGTCCACGATGGTCTCGGACGCCTCGTTCAGGCCCACGACTTCGACCTCGGCCCCATCCCTGCGGAACTTGAGCACGACCATGTCGAGCGCTGCAACCGAAGAGATATCCCAGATATGCGCGCGGCTGACGTCAATCGTGACCTTCTCCAGCGCCTCATGGAAATCAAACGCGGCGGTGAAGGCATCGGAAGAGGCAAAGAACACCTGCCCCTCGACCGTGTAGGTTCGATGGCGGCGATCCTCGGACAGCTCTGACGACACGCGGAAAATCTGCGCGATCTTGCCTGCAAAGAAGATGCCCGACAGCAGCACGCCCGTCAGCACTCCGATGGCAAGGTTATGGGTGTAGACAGTGACCGCGACCGTCGCCAGCATCACCACCGAGGAGGAGCGCGGATGCTCCCGCAAGTCCTTGATCGACGACCATGAGAATGTCCCGATGGACACCATGATCATGATCGCGACCAGCGCCGCCATCGGGATCATCGACACGATATCGCCCAGCACCACGATCAGGAACAACAGGAACACCCCCGCTGAGAAGCACGACAAGCGCCCGCGCCCACCGGATTTCACGTTGATCATCGACTGACCAATCATCGCGCAGCCCGCCATGCCGCCAATGAATCCAGTCGCCGTATTCGCCACGCCTTGCCCGATGCACTCGCGGTTCTTGTCCGAGGATGTGTCCGTCAGATCATCCACCAGCGTCGCCGTCATCAGGCTTTCCAACAGACCCACCACAGCAATCGCTGCCGAATAGGGCAGGATGATCTGCAAGGTCTCAAGGTTCAGCGGAATGTCAGGAATCAGGAAGATCGGGAAGGTCGACGGCAGCTCGCCCATGTCGCCCACAGTGCGCAGATCCATCCCCATGAACAGCGCAAGCGAAGTCAGCACCACGATGCAGACCAGCGGGGAGGGGATCGCCGTCGTCACATAGGGAAACAGGTAAATAATTGCTAAACCGCCCGCGACCATCACATAAGTCAGCCACGGCACGCCGATCAACTCCGGCAATTGCGCCATGAAAATCAGGATCGCCAGCGCGTTCACAAACCCCGTCATCACCGATTTTGACACGAACCGCATGACGGTGCCCAGCTTCAAAAGCCCCGCGCCGATCTGCAAAATCCCCGCCAGAACGGACGCGGCCAGCAGGTATTGCAACCCATGATCCTTCACCAGCGTCACCATCAGCACAGCCGTCGCCGCAGTCGCCGCCGAGATCATGCCGGGCCGTCCGCCCACAATCGCCGTGATCACCGCGATGGAGAACGACGCATACAGCCCGACCTTCGGGTCCACGCCCGCGATGATCGAAAACGCAATCGCTTCGGGGATCAGGGCCAAGGCCACGACAAGGCCCGCCAGCAGATCGGGGCGGATATTGCCCAGCCAGTCCTGACGCAGATTGGCGGTATAGGATGCGAACATGGAAACCTGTCCTTATGGGGGGTTGCGCGCTCCCTAACGGGGGATCGTCGTCATGGCTAGCCCCTTGCCTCAGAAAAGAGCGGTTGCGACATCAGCACTGTCAACTCAACTAGACAGTCGCAGCCTCCACCGCGTAAACTCACGCTATGAAAGATGTTGTGCCACCCCAACTCTATGCCCCGACACCGCGCGCTGCTGCCCCCCGCTCGCTCTGCACGGATTGCGGCTTGTCACGCATGAAAATCGCGGGCGAATGCGGGCAGGCCTGCCAGTTTATCCGCCCCGATTACCCCACGATGGAAGACCGCGTTCAGGGCCGCCAGCGCAACCCCGACACGGATGAGCGCTTCTTCGGCCCCTACCGAAAAATGTATCGCGCCGCGCTCAAAGAACCCCTTAAAGGCGCGCAATGGACAGGCCTCACCACCCGCATCGCCCAGCGCCTGCTTGAAGACGGCGCCGTCGATGCGGTGCTGACCATGGCTCCTGACCGGGATGACAAATGGAAACCCATGCCCGTCATTGTCACCGACCCCGCCCAGATGGCGCAGGTTCGCGGCATGCGCATGGGCTACGCACCACTTTTGTCACTCCTGGAACCGGCAGCCGAGGCAGGCCACAAACGCCTTGCCATTATTGGCATCCCCTGTCAGGTCTACGCGCTCCGCCGGATCGAGGCGCAGCTTGGCCTCGACCGTCTCTACGTCATCGGCACGCCCTGTTCCGACAACACCACGACCGAGAATTTCCACGACTTCCTCGCGCGCCTCTCAGACGATCCCGACAGCATCACCTATCTGGAATTCCGCGCCGATTATCACGTTGAACTCAGGTTCGACGACGGCACCCAAAAGGAAATCTCCTTCCTCAAGCTGCCCCTGTCGGACCTTGCGCCAGATTTCTTCCCGCTGACCTGCCGCACCTGCGTGGACTACACCAACAGCCTCGCCGACATAACCGTCGGCTATATGGGCGGCGAAGGCGAGCAATGGCTGATCGTGCGCAACGCGCGCGGCCAGGAACTCCTCAACCGCCTCGGCGACGAAGTCCGCCTCTCCACGCCCGGCGACAAAGGCAACCGCGCCAGCGCCGTCAAAGGTTTCAAAGAGAACACCGCCCGCGCCGCAGGCGGCCTCCCCTTGCGCAAAATGCCGGACTGGGTCCGGCCCATGGTCGCATGGCTGATGCCCAAAATCGGCCCTCGCGGCCTCGAATTCGCCCGCGCGCGAGTTGAGATGAAAGCCGTCGAATCCGTCCTGCATCTGCGCCGCGAACAGCCCAAAAAGATGAAATGGATGATCCCCGCCCATGTCTGGGCGCTTGCAAAACCCTACGACCTCACCCCCGAAAAGGACGAGACCCGCTAGGTTTCATCTTTGTAAAAATATTCCCGCCGGAGGCACCGCGATTTGGCGAAGCCAAAGCGCAAAACCTCACAATTCAGAGAAAAACGGCGGATTGCACCCCGAGCGAGTGCAATTGATCGCCGCCGCCCGCGACGCCGTGCTCAACACACGCTCCAACGTCTCAGCCGACAGCGCGCCCAGAGCCTCCGCATCCAACATCCCGTCCCGGGCAATCTGCGCCAAAAGCGTCGCCATGAACGTGTCGCCCGCGCCAACTGTGTCGATCAGAGGCTCGACCGGCGCGGCGGGGATCGCCACGCGGTTCTCGCCCGCAAAGCCGATCGCGCCATCCGGTCCCAAAGTGACCACGACCAAGGCCGCACCCGTTTTGCCGCGCAACACCTCAATCGCCGCGTCCAGATCCGCTTCCGGATACATCCACAGCAGATCCTCGTCGCTCAGCTTGAGCACCCGTGCATCGGCCAACAACCGCTCCATCCGCGCCATGTACGCGGCGCGATCCGCGATCAACGATGCCCGCACGTTGGGGTCTAGCGACGTGCAAATCCCGCGCGCCGCGCAGACGCCGAAAAACAACTGCCACGCATCCGCATCCGCCCCATCCGCGACCGCCAGACCGCCCACATGGAATACGTCCAGACCATCTGGCGTGACAGCCTCAAGCATCGCCAAATCGACCTGACGTTCTGCCGTGCCCGACCGGTGAAACGCATATGTCGGGATACCGTCTTCCAACGAGACAACCGCCAAAGACGTCGGCTTCTCGCTCCGCTCCGCCAGCAACGCGACGCCGTCGGCCTCTAGCCGTCCAGCCAGCAAACCGCCCAAAGCATCTGTGGAGACCGGCGTCATATACCCCGTCTCAACCCCCTGCCGCGCCAAGGCAATCGCGCAGTTATAGGGCGACCCGCCCGGATTGGCAGTGTAGGACGGCAGGCCATCGCCCGCCGTCTGCACGAAGTCGATCAGGTTTTCTCCACCAACGGCAATCATCAGCGCATCCTCTACGTTTCCGCAGTGTTAGCGCTCACAGCTGCCCAAGATCAAGCGGCCATCGCCTCTGGCACGATGATATCGGACCAGGTCAAATCGCCCTCATAGCGCTGCGCGATCTGACCATCGCCGTTCATGACCATCAGCGTCAGCCAACCGTTGTCGAAAAGCTCTTTCACGCCTGCATGCTTGGCCAGAATATCGTTGATCGCTTCAATCGGCGCCTCAATAACCACCGACAAACGCAGCGGATCATGCATGATCTTCTCGCCATCATGGACCGATTGCATCGGCAAACCACCCCGCAGGCGTCCGCCATTGCCTTCGACCACACCGATCCCGCCGACCACGTTGTGGAGCACCTTGTTGCCACCCCCGAACGCCTCAGGCGCGACGGTCGAGCCGTAATATTGCAGGCTGATCCAGCTCGCCACGACCACGGGCGCTGTCAGGATTAGCTCAAGCACGCCAAAGCCCTCGTCCTTCTGACAATCATAGCTGTGCAGGAACGACCGCCCACCCAGATCGCGGTTGGCTGAATGATGCCGGGGCGCTGCGATAAACGCACTGCAACCCGCCAGACCCCATTCCGGACGCAGCTCGGCCCAGTTGCGGCTCCGCTCGATCAGGTCATTGCCATCGGTCGCACGCGGCAACCGTCCGGCCCGTTCCTGACGCGCAATGCGCGCGGCTGAGGCCAGCCAGCCGCGCAGTTGTGTCAGGTCCGTCTCTGCGGGCAGATCGCCATCATAAAGCGTCACCGCATCGGTCGTGGTGTCATGCAGACCCGCGACGAACACCGTGTCCTCCGGGATCGTCAGGCCCTCCTCAGCGACACCGGCGCGCACGTCAGCATCGTTCAGCAAGATCGCCAGAAGCCGCGCGTTCACTTCGCCGGAATGCCCGCCACAGGCCCCGCAATGCAGCGCGCTTTCATGGGGGTTGTTCGTGACATTTGCCCCATGCCCCGCAAGCAAAACGATCTTGCCCAGGTTCTCGGTCATCGACATCGCGTCCAGCACGGCTTTGGCCGTTGCGATCTTGGTCGGCAGGTCCATCGCTGCGTCAAATGACGGAGCGGGGTCGGCGGATTTGGCGTGGGACGACAGCCCCAAAGTATCGCGCACGAGTTTGCCCGCATAGATGGGACCTGCCGCCTCCACAAAGGCGAATGAAGACACGGCGGCCAGCTTGAACCGGCCCCAGGCGCGCACGGCGCGGGCGGCCAGACGGGTCGACATATCGGTATCCGACGGATCGGTCGTGACCGTGTTCACACCGGGGTTCAGCAGAACCGGAAGCCGGTTTTCAGCGACGTCCGACGCAAAGCTATGGTGCTGCACGCCTAGGCCAAAGAAGCCCGCGAAACCAATCGTCTCGATCCCCGCATCGACGCTTTCCAGCGCCCGCCGGAACACTTCCGAGCGCACGTCGATACAGAACGCCGCCTGCAACGCGGGCCGCTCCGTGCCTTTGCTCAGCGCGTCTTGGGCAAACTTGGCGACCAGATTGCGCTCTGCCGCGCGATCAGCTGCGGACTGCAACAAAACGTCGATGATATGTTCCTCAGTGGGTGCAATCGGCGTCTCGTGGGCCGAGACAACCTCGATCCATTTCTCTTCGATCTGATCCTTGTGCTGCATGTAAAGTGCGGCTTCCCAAAGCATCCGCGCGGTCAAAAGATCGGTTGCGGTGCTGTCTTCGCCCTCTTTCAGTTCGGCTTCAAACAGCTTGAAACGTCCGACCTGACCCCATCCGGACAGGTCCGTCATTAGCCGGTGAAAGTAGCTCTCTGCGGCCACGGGCGACAGCCCGATGGTCAGCGCAGCGCTCTCCAGAGCCGAGGACGCGGTGCGCGATGTCGTCTCGACCGTCATCGCGAAATTGGCAAGGCCAAGGATTTCTGGCGTCAGGTCACGGCGGGCGAAGGCGTGCCACGCTTCAAACGCACCGCTGCGCTTGGCGACAGGCCACAGCGCCTGCCCCTCGTCAAAATAACCAGCCGCCCAAACGCCGATCCGGTCTGCCACAATCTCGGGCCAGTTCGTGCCGGTGACGTCCTGCACCAGCTCGGCAATCGTCGGCAGCGCTTTCGGCTCGGGCTGGGTGCGGGCGGCGGCCTTGCGCAGAGCCGCTGGCGAGGCAGGCTTGTCGCCGTCAAACGCATCCAGCGCCAGTTGCATGTCAGCATCCGTGATCTCTCCGGCACGAATTTTTGCCAGATAGTCCTGCCGGGGCAGGGTCACGCGAATGCCTGCGGCACGCTCCAACCGGGCGGCGGTCATCGCAAGGCTCTCGCCTGTTTGACCAAGGAAAGGGTTCACCGCAACGCTGGTCGCCAAGGGCCAAAGCGGCGGAATCTGGCGGGTTGCTGCATCGGCGGCCTGACCCAAAGGAGCATCGGTGATCATTGTCGTATCCTGTTTCATAAGCATGGTCCGGGCCTTTCCTTAAGTGGTCTTCCGCAAGCGCCAGCCTGCAACGAGGCGGTCAAAGACCGCATTGGCGTAAAGCCCGTTCGACAGATGCACGCGCAGCCCGGACGCCGCCGGATGGCTTGCCCAGAGGGGGAACATCGCCTGCGCAATCGCGACCAGACCGAAGCTGATGAGCGCGAGCACGATCAGTGCCCATTCCAGCGGGCCGGGGGCCGGCGTCGCGGGCAAAGTGCCTTTCGTGATCCACTCCGCCCCGCGCTGCAGCGCGAAGTAGCTAACCGAAGCGATGGTGGCCGCCGTCGCCGTCCGCAGCGTCAAAGCGCGCGGGGCGGCATCGGCCAGACCCTGCGCCAGCAAATACGCGACACCGAAGATCAGGATCGCACCCAAGGCAATCGCTTGCGGGGATTTGCCGTCAAAGCCGAAGACCAGACCGATGAGGCCATAGATCGCCAGCGCCGCAATGAATGCGCGCAGCACGGCCTTGCCATTGGGGATCGCTACAGGGCCGGGCCGCCGGATCGAGGCGACGCCTTGCACCGCACTCCCCGACGCCATGAACGCATGCGCCTTGTAGAGCGAGTGCGCAACGATATGCAGCAGCGCCAACGGGAACAGCGCCAGGCCACATTGCAAGATCATGAAGCCCATCTGCGCGACCGTCGACCAGGCGAGCGATGTTTTCACCGCCGATTGCGTCAGCATGACCAGACCGCCGAACAGTGCGGTGAACCCACCCACCATGACAAGAAGCGCCATGATGCCGGGGGCCATCAGCATCACGTCCGCAAAACGGATCAACAGGAAGCCGCCTGCGTTGATGACGCCTGCATGCAGCAAGGCAGACACGGGCGTGGGTGCCTCCATCACTTCGGTGAGCCAGCCATGGGTCGGGAATTGCGCCGACTTCAACAGCGCCGCCACCGCGATCAGACCCGCAGCGGTCAGTGTCGCCGCTGTGGCGTCCGCCGTGCGCGCCTCGGTCAGGATTGTCGCGATGTCGCCGGTTCCGAAGGTGGCGACCAGCAGGACCGCAGCGACCACGAGGGCCACATCGCCAATCCGAGCCGTGATGTATTTCTTCTTTGCAGCCCGGATTGCGCCCGAACGTTCAGGGTAGAAAAGCAGCAGCTTGTGCAAGAAGAAGCTCGTCGCAATCCACGCGATGACCAGGCCACCGATATTGCCCGATTGCACCAGCAACAGCACCGTGCCCAGCGTCATGCAAAGCCATCCAGTGAAGCTGCCCTGCCGGTCTTCGCCGTCCATGTAGGTCGCCGAAAAGCGCACCACGACCCACCCCACGAAGGAAACCAGTGTCAGAAGCGTCACGCTTACGATGTCCAGCTTGGCCGCGATGCCAAGGCCCGCAATCCCGATCAGCGGGCTGGTGGACGGCCCGTGCGTATACAGAACAAAAGCGCTGAGCACCGACAGACCCAAGGCCACAAGCGTTGCCAATTCAGCCACGCGCGGCACGCCTGCGGGGCGCATGCCCGGCGTCCGAAACGCGAAAAGAGCAGCGGCATACAAGGCCAGCGCAGCAAACAGAGGAAGCAAGGACAGATACATCGGGGGTGGCTCCTGAAAGTCATCTTGATTGGAGCACTACCTAATTGTCGCACCTTCATAGGTTAAATACATTGTTTTTAAGTTATCGTTCTATATTTTAGATGTATGGATCAGATGAACTACAACCACCTGCGCTATTTCTGGGCCGTGGCCCATGACGGCAACCTCACCCGCACGGCGGAGCGGTTAAACCTGTCGCAATCCGCGCTCTCCACCCAGATCAAGACGCTCGAAGAACGCCTCGGCCACGCGCTCTTCGAACGCCGTGGCCGCGCGCTGCACCTAACAGAAGCGGGGCGCATCGCGCTGGATCACGCTGACACGATCTTTGCCACAGGGGCTGAGCTGCTGGGCACGCTCAACCAGACCGGGGCTGCGCGAAAAGCGCTGCGCGTCGGCGCGCTTGCCACACTCTCCCGCAACTTCCAGATCGGGTTCTTGCGACCTTTGCTGGGGCGCGAGGATGTGGACGTGATCCTGCGCTCCGGCACCGCCTCGGCGCTGATGCGCGGGTTGGAAAGCCTCAATCTGGATATTATCCTGCTCAACCAAGCGCCCCCTGCGGACGCGCTCACCAAGTTCGTGGTGAACCGCCTTGATGAGCAACCCGTCAGCCTAGTCGGCGCGCCCGAACGACTGGAAAACGCGCAAGACCTTCGTGATTTGCTATCCCGCCAGCCCGTTCTTCTGCCCAATCGCGAAAGCAGCATTCGCACCGGTTTTGATGCCCTCACTGACCGGCTTGGCCTGCAACCGCAGATCGCCGCCGAGGTGGACGATATGGCCATGCTCCGCCTTCTGGCGCGCGAAGATGTGGGGCTGGCGCTGGTGCCGCCCATCGTTGTGCGCGACGAGCTGGCCAGTGGCGTGCTGTCCGAAAGCCCCTTCGATCTGGGCATTGCCGAGGCATTTTTCGCTGTGCGCCTAGAACGCCGGTTCCCCAATCCGCTGCTGCAGGACTTGCTAGAGACGCTCTAGAACTCGAAATCCGGCAGGCTGTCGAAGGCCAGCTTCAACGCATCGCCCCAGCCGTTGGAGATCGTCTGGAAGTAAGGATCATCCGCCTCGATCCGGCGGCGCGGCCCAAGGGTCAACGCGCCTTCTTCATAGATCTGCAAATCCAGCGGCGCGCCTACGGACAGGTTCGCTTTGATCGTGGAATCAAAGCTGACCATCATCAGCTTCACCGCCGCCTCAAAGCCCATATCGGGATCATAGGCGCGCACCAGAATCGGGCGGCCGTATTTGGTCTCTCCGATCTGGAAGAACGGGGTATCATCTCCGGCCTCGATGAAGTTGCCTTCGGGATAGATCAGGAACAAACGCGGCGCACTGCCCGCGATCTGACCGCCCAGCATCAGCGTCGCATCAAAAGTGCTGTCGGCTTGTTGCCCGCCATTGGCATGGGCCGTGATCTCTTCATGCAACAGCTCGGCGATGTGCTGCGCGGCCCGGAACATTGACGGGACCGTCAGCAGCGACGGCGCGCGATCGTCAGGGGCCTTGTTACGCTCTTCCAGCAGGCTGATGACCGCCTGCGTGGTCGCGAGATTGCCCGCGCTCATCAAGGTGATGACGCGCTCCCCCGGCACTTCCCAGGTTTGCATCTTGTTGAAGGTCGAGATGTTGTCGACGCCCGCGTTGGTGCGGGTGTCGGACATGAAAACAAGCCCCCGGTTGAGCTTCATGCCGACGCAATAAGTCATAGTCCCGCAACGCCCCTCAGCGCTATTACTGTTGTTGCATCACCTCTAGCGACACTGAAAGCGTTTCACCAGCATTGCCGTAGTGTCGCCCCGAAATCGGGGCCGCTTCGGGGTAATCAAGACCGGTGGCCACGCGCACGTAGCGCATATCCGGCGAGATCGCGTTGGAGATGTCGAAGCCGACCCAGCCCAACCCATCGACATGGACCTCCGCCCAGGCATGGGTGGCATCCTGGTCGACCCGGTCGTTCATCATCAGATAGCCCGACACATATCGCGCAGGAAAGCCCAGATGGCGCGCACAGGCCACGAAGACATGGGTGTGATCGGCACAGACGCCCTGTCCGGCCGAAATCGCCTCCTCTGCGGTCCAGGTCGGTTCAGACGCGCCCACCTGATAGTCGATCGCATCGCGAATACGGGCGGACAGATCATGCAGCCTTTCAAGATCCGTGTCGCCTTCCGCCGCCTTGGCAAGCTGGCGCACACCGGAGCCTATATGGGTCTGATCGGTGCCACGCAGAAACAGCCATAACGGGGTGAAGCCCTGATGCGGGCCGACAATGCCGGCCGTATCATTCATCTCGACCTCACCTTCCGAACGGATCACAAGGCTCATCGTGCCGGAATCAAAGCTGACCAGTTCGGTCGTGTTGCGGTGAAAATCCTCGTAGCTCAGCTGTTTGGAACCGCCCTCCACACTGGTTTGCCAATGCAGCACCGACTGCCCGCGCGTGGATTTCGGGGTCGTGCGCAACTGCTGCAACCCGAAGGGCACCGGGCTGTCGTAATCATAGCGGGTGGTGTGGGTGATTTTCAGACGCATGGCTATTCGTAGAACCTGTAATCAATTTCGATCTGACGGCTGACGCCGCTCAACGTGCCGATCACGTCCTGAATATATTCGTGCAACCCATAGTCGAAAATCGCCTCGATGTCGTGGGACATAAACCGACGACACAACTCGTCCGCCATCTGGTGGGAGGGCATCTTGGTACCGTAATCCGATGCCAGATACCCCAGATTATCGCGCAATTTGCCGGTGCAGAAAAAGAGGCTTCGCGGCATGCGAGGATCAAGGATCAGGAACTGCGCAATCGCCCGCGGATTCACTTTATGCCCATGTGTCATCCGGTAGCCGCCATGGGCACTGACCGAGCGCAAGATCGTCTCCCATTGGACATTATCCAGGCTTGAGCCGACCGCCATCGCTGAGGGCAGCAGCACATAATATTTCACATCAAGAATGCGCGCCGTGTTGTCAGCCCGTTCGATAAACGTGCCCAGCCGCGCGAAATCATAGCAATCATTGCGCATCATCGTGCCGTGGGTGGCACCGCGCACGAAAGCACTGCGCTGACGGATGATCTCAAGCACTTTGGGCAAATCGCGCTCGGATACCTTGCGGGCCAGAACTTCGTTGACCCGGATATAGCAGGAATTGACAGCCTCCCAGACTTCGTTGGTCAATGCCGTGCGCACCATCCGCGCGTTGCTGCGCGCTGTTCCGATCACCGAGCGGACCGAAGACGGATTGTCCTTGTCGCGCAACATCCAGTCGATGGCCTTGTCGCGCGTCACCTCGTCGAATTTCGCGTGATAGCCCTGCGACACGGCTGCCGCTTGCAGGATAGAGGCCCATTCGTCGTCGCTGGCTTCTGCGCGCGTCAATGCGATGCGCTGACCGGTTTCGATCATGCGCGCCGTGTTTTCGGATCGTTCCAGAAAGCGGAACATCCAGAACAGACCATTTGCGGTTTTTCCCAGCATCGCCTCAGTCCTCCAGCACCCAAGTGTCCTTGGTGCCGCCCCCTTGAGACGAGTTCACGACCAGCGATCCCTTCTGTAACGCCACCCGCGTCAGACCCCCCGGTGTGATGTCGATTTTATCGGGGGAAACCAGCACGAAGGGCCGCAAATCCACATGGCGCGGGGCCAGCCCATCGCGGGTGAAAATCGGCACCGTCGACAGCGCAAGCGTGGGCTGGGCGATGTAATTGTCCGGCTTGGCGCGCAGCTTCTTCTCGAACGCGCGCAGGTCTTTCTTGGTCGCGGTCGGCCCGATCAGCATGCCGTAGCCGCCGGAGCCGTGCACCTCCTTGACCACCAGATCGCTCAGATTATCCAACACATGGGCCAGCGCATCTGGGTCCGAACACCGCCAGGTCGGCACGTTCTTCAAGATCGCCTTCTCGCCGGTGTAGAACTCGACGATTTCGGGAATGTAGCTGTAGATCGCCTTGTCATCGGCAATGCCGGTGCCGGGCGCATTGGCAATCGTGATCCCGCCTGCGCGGTAGACATCCATGATACCCGGCACGCCCAGCGCGCTGTCGGGATTGAAATTCAGCGGATCAAGAAAATCGTCATCAACCCGACGATACAGCACATCAATCGGTTCGTAGCCTTGGGTGGTGCGCATTGCGATGCGCCCATCCACAACCCGCAAGTCATGCCCCTCGACCAGTTCGACACCCATCTTGTCGGCCAGAAAGGAATGCTCGTAATAGGCCGAGTTGTGAATGCCCGGCGTTAGCACCGCCACGCGCGGAGGGCCATTGCACATCGACGGCGCACAGGCCGCCAGCGACCGCTGCAAGGCCCGCGGATAGCCCGACACCGCGCGCACGCGGTTCTTGCTGAACAGTTCGGGAAACATTTGCAGCATCGTCTCGCGGTTCTCCAGCATGTAGCTGACACCGGAAGGCGTGCGGGCATTGTCCTCCAATACATAGAACTCGTTATCGCCGGTGCGCACCAGATCGGTGCCGACGATATGGGTATAAATGCCTCCGGGCGGGGTCACGCCGATCATCTGCGGCAGGAACGCTTCGTTCTGGGCGATCATCTCTTTCGGGATGCGGCCTGCACGAACGATCTCCTGGCGATGATAGATGTCATGCAGGAAGGCGTTGATCGCCCGCACGCGCTGTTCAATGCCGCGCGACAGCTTTTGCCATTCACGGGCGGCGATGATGCGGGGAATAATATCAAAGGGGATCAGCCGTTCTTCGGCCTCGTGACGGCCATAGACGTTGAAGGTGATGCCCATCAGACGGAACACTTCTTCCGCTTCGCGCTGCTTGGCTCGCAACCCCGCTAAATCTTCTGCCTGGAACCAATCGTCGAATTGCGCGTAAGGGGATCGAACCTTGTCCCCCGCGCCATTCATCTCATCAAAGAAGTCTTGCATAAAATGTAGCTTGCACCTTTTGGTTAAGAAACATCAACGCAATTACAGTGTTTTCGTTCCCCTCACCCCCTAAAGCCTTATTTTTAAGCAGCTTTCTCAAGCAGCACCTCAGCAATCTCAGCGCGAATTATTTCTGAGTTTTTTTGTCGAGTTACTTGCAAATCCCGGAGAATCCGTTATCCGATTATTTTTATCAGGAATCTGATTTAGGGAGCTATCATGCGCTTTACGACCAAGACATCTCTCATGGCCCTTGCCGCTGTGGCAACGACCGTGACCGCCATCCCCGCTTACGCCGAGGGAGAGCTGAACCTTTATTCATCGCGTCACTACGACACCGACGAACGCCTCTACTCCGACTTCGAGGAGATGACAGGCATCACCATCAACCGCATCGAAGGCAATGCCGACGAGCTGATCACCCGTATGGAAGCCGAAGGCGCGAACTCGCCTGCCGATATCTTCCTGACCGTGGACACTGTCCGTCTGACCCGCGCCAAGGACCTTGGCCTGCTGCAATCCGTCGAAAGCGACGTGCTGGAAAGCCGCATCCCCGCTTATCTGCAGGATGACGACAACCAGTGGTTCGGTTTCTCGCAGCGTGCGCGCATCCTGTTCTACGACAAGGAAGCCATCGAGAACCCGCCCCAGACCTACCAGGACCTCGCCAACGCCGAGTATGAAGGTAAGATCTGCATCCGGTCCTCGACCAACGTCTACACTCAGAACATCGTGGCCGCTCTGGTCGATCACCTGGGTGAAGAGGCCATTGGAGACTGGGCCACCGCAGTCGTCGGCAACTTTGCCCGCGCGCCGCAGGGCGGTGACACCGACCAGCTGCGCGGCATCGCGTCTGGCGAGTGCGGCATTGCGATGTCGAACACCTACTACTACGCCCGCGCGCTGCGCAAAGGCGACAGCACCATGACCGAGGCTGATCTTGAGCGCATCGGTTGGGTCTTCCCCAACCAGAACGATATCGGCGCGCACATGAACATCTCCGGTGGCGGTGTGGCTGCGAATGCTCCGAACAAGGACAACGCAGTCAAGTTCCTTGAATACCTCGCCTCCGATCAGGCGCAGGAATATTTCTCGGCCGGTAACGACGAATATCCGGGCGTTCCGGGTGTGGGTCTGTCGGAGTCCGTGGCACAGCTGGGCATCTTCCGCCCCGACGTGATTGACCTGTCCGACATCGCCGACAATATCGACGCCGCTCAGAACATTCTGAACGAGGCTGGCTGGGAATAATTCCACCTCAAACCCTGTGAGAAGGCGCGGCTTCGGTCGCGCCTTTTTTCGTCTCTGTGCGAAGACCCGTCAGGTATATCCTGCAAAAACGCACATTTTTTGCGCTTCGACAGTCAGATTTCTCGGTTATAGGTGGGCCATTGGATGCCCGTGATCGGCATTCGTCCGCGAAAGAGGCTCTCTTATGCTCCGCTCCTGTCTTGCCATTGTCTGTCTGCTCATCGGGGTCTCCACCGCTCAGGCCCAAGACGCCCCCAAACTCGTCAAGCTGGTCAGCGTTGACGCCAATGCGCCCCAGACAGTCCGGCAGTTCTTCGGCCATGTCGTGGCCCGCGAGACGGTCGATCTTGCATTTCAGGTCAGCGGACAGATCGTCGAGATCCCGATCATTGAAGGGGAACCTGTCGCCAAAGGGGCTCTGCTCGCCCAGCTTGATCTGGAGCCGTTTCAACTGGCCCTCGATCAAGCGCGACTGCAAAAGGAACAGGCGGATCGCACCCTGAACCGGCTGGAGCAGCTGCAAGGCAGCTCGGTCAGTCAGGTCAGCGTTGACGACGCCGAAACCCAGGCCAAACTGGCCGAGATTGCCGTGCGCAACGCCGAACGCTCCCTCGAAGACGCCACGCTGACCGCGCCGTTTGACGCGCTTGTCGCCGCCCGCAACCAGCCGAACTTTGCAACCGTCTCCGCTGGCACACCCATTGCCCGGCTCCACGATATGTCCGAGCTACGGATCGAGATTGACGTGCCCGAAGTCCTCTTCCAGCGCGCTGGCAATGACGAGAATGTCGAGCTTTGGGCCGAGTTTCCCGCCATCGACGCACGCTACGATGTCGAGCCGCGCGAGTTCAACGCCGAAACCTCGCAGGTCGGTCAAACCTTCCAGATCACCCTTGGCATGAGCCCGCCCGATGATGTCGTGATCCTGCCCGGAGCCTCCGTTACCGTCTACGCGGTGCTTAACAACGGCCCCGCCTCGGTGCGCATCCCCGGCTCGGCTGTGGTCAACACGCCCGATGGCGCGCCGCAAGTCATGGTGTTCACCCCTGACACCGACAGCGATGGCACCGTCACCGCCACCCCGGTCGACATCGCGCCCGCAGATGATGGCAGCATCAACGTGATCTCCGGCCTTGAGGCTGGTCAGGAAATCGTCGCGAGCGGGGCCAACATGCTCAGCGACGGTGACCGCGTCCGTCGCTTCTCTGGCTTCGCGAACTGAGCCGCCCCATGGAGATTGCACGCGCGTCCATCAACCGTCCGCTCATCACATGGCTGCTGATCCTTGGCTGTCTGCTGGGGGGCATTTGGGGCTTCTTCTCGCTGGGCCGTCTCGAAGACCCTGCCTTCACCATCAAAACCGCCGTCGTGATCACCGAATACCCCGGTGCCAGCGCCCAGCAGGTCGCGCGCGAAGTGTCCGAACCGATCGAATCCGAAATCCAGAAGATGGCGGAGGTCAAAGAGGTCCGCTCTGTGAACCAGCCCGGCCTGTCGCGCGTGACGGTCGATATGAAAGACCAGTATGACGGCACCGAATTGCCCGAGATTTGGACAAAGCTGCGCAACCGCGTGGGCACGGCGCGTCTGCCCAGCGGCGCGGGCGTGCCATTTGTGAACGACGCCTTTGGCGATGTGTTCGGCATTTACTACGCCGCCACCGCCCCCGGCTTTTCCGACGCCGAGATTTACGAACTCGCCACGTTCCTGCGCCGCGAGTTGCTGACCGTTGAAGGCGTGGCCGACGTCAACCTCTCCGGTGTCCCGAACGAGGTGATCTATGTCGAGCCCGACCTTGTCGTCAGCACCAACCAGAACGTCCCGCCCGCCGCCGTTGAGCAGGCGATTGCCAATGCCGATTCCGTTGTCGATGGCGGCTCTTTGCAAAGCGTCGAAGGGCGCACCCTGATCCAGGGCCCCGAAGGCAACGACTCCGTTCAGGAAATCGCAGGCCTCACCGTGGGCGTCGGGGGCGAGGTTCTGAACCTCTTTGATTTCGCCACCGTCTACCGCACCCGCGAGGAAAACCCAGACCTGATGATACGCTATAATGGCACCGATGCCTTCACCATTGGTGTGGCCGGTCTGGGCTCTGAAAACATCGTCGATGTCGGCCACCGCGCTGATGACAAACTGGCTGAGCTTGCCCCACAGATCCCGCTGGGCGTGGACCTGCACCCGATCTATCAACAACATATCGTGGTCGAGGAAGCCTCCAACGACTTCCTCGTGAACCTTGCGATGTCGGTCAGCATCGTCGTCATCGTGCTGGCGCTGTTCATGGGGTGGCGCGCGGCGATTGTCGTCGGCACCACCTTGCTGCTGACCGTGGTCGGCACGCTCTTTTTCATGTCGATCTTCTCGATCGAGATGGAGCGAATTTCGCTGGGCGCGCTGATCATCGCCATGGGCATGCTGGTGGATAACGCCATCGTCGTGGCCGAAGGCATGCAAATCGCCATGCGGCGGGGGCAAACCTCGCGCGATGCGGCCGAGGATGCCGCCAAGAAAACGCAAATCCCGCTGCTCGGGGCCACCGTCATCGGGATCATGGCCTTCGCGGGCATTGGCCTCAGCCCCGATTCCACAGGCGAGTTTCTGTTCTCGCTCTTCGCCGTGATCGCCATCTCGCTTTTGCTGTCATGGGTTCTGGCGCTGACCGTGACACCCCTGCTGGGCCACTACTTCTTCAAGCAAGGCGCCGAGGGGGATGATGATGCCTACGGCGGCGTCCTCTTCCGCGCCTACGGCCAGCTTTTGCGCGCCTGCCTGCGGCTGTGGTGGCTGGTGATCGCGGGGCTTCTGGCCGTCACGGTGGCATGCTTCATGATGTTCGGTCAGATCAAGCAGCAGTTCTTTCCCGATAGCAACACGCCCCTTCTCTTTGTGCATTACAAGCTGGCCCAGGGCGCATCGATCCACGAGACTTCTCGCGACCTGACCGTCCTGGAAAACTGGCTGGCCGAGCAACCCGAGGTCGTCTCGACCACCGCTTATGTCGGTGACGGAGCCGCGCGCTTCATGCTGACCTACCAGTCCGAAGACCCCAACCCTAGCTACGGCCACATCATCGTGCGGACCGAAACCATCGACACCATCGCGGCCCTCATCGACCGGATGGAGGCCTTCACTGCAACCACCCTGCCTCAAGGCGAGTTCCGCGCCAAACGTCTGGCCTTTGGCCCCGGTGGCGGTGATCCCATTCAGGTGCGCTTCTCTGGCCCAGATCCGGCTGTGCTCCGCATTCTGGCGCTTGAGGCCGAAGACCGGCTCACCGCGGCCTCCGACAACATCCTCGCCCCCCGCATCGACTGGCGCGAGATGGAACAGGTGCTGCGCCCGATCTACGCCACCGACCGCGCACAAGAAGCCGGTATCACCCGTGACAACATCACCGAGACGATGCGCTTTGCGACGACTGGTATTCAATCCGGCGTCTACCGCGAAGGAGAGCGCCAGATCCCGATCATCCTGCGCGCCGATCCCGATGCCGATCTGCTTTTGACCGATCACGTCGTCTATTCTGAAACCGGGCAAGCCTTTGTCCCGTTCGAGCAGGTCACCGACGGCCTACGCTTTGAGGCCCAAAACACCCTCCTCATGCGCCGCGACCGCGTGTTCACAATCACGACCGGGGCCGATATCCCCAAAGACATGACCGCCGCGCAGGTGCAGGCCGAAGTGCAAGACACCATCGACACCATGCCCCTGCCCGCGGGTTACAAAATGGAGTGGGGCGGCGAATATGAAAGCTCCGCCGATGCGCAATCGGGCCTTGCCGCGCAACTGCCCGTCAGCGCGCTGATCATGGTGCTGATTTCGATCCTTCTGTTCAACGCGCTGCGCCAGCCGCTGATCATCTGGCTGCTTGTGCCGATGTCCGTGAACGGTGTCAGCCTTGCGCTTCTGGGCACCGGGCTGCCCTTCACCTTTACCGCGCTTTTGGGCCTGCTGGCCCTGTCAGGCATGCTGATCAAGAACGGCATCGTGCTGGTCGAAGAGATTGATCTGGTGCGCGAGGACAGCCCTGACATGGAGCTCCAAGACGCCATCGTCAGCGCCTCCACCTCGCGTCTGCGCCCGGTGATCCTTGCGGCGGCCACAACAATCCTCGGCATGGTCCCGCTGATCTGGGATGCGTTCTTCCAGTCGATGGCCGTGACGATCATGGGCGGTCTGGCCTTCGCGTCGATCCTGACCCTCGTGGCGGCCCCGGTCTTTTACTATGCGTTCTTCATGCGCGACGCCGCGCGCGCCGATGCTGTCCCCCAAAGCGCATAGCGACAGATCAGGCAGAGGCACGCTCGATCAGGCGGCAGGGGATCCAGATACGCTCCTCCACGGGGTCGTTTTGCGCCACGATCCGCGCGATCACATCCGTGGCGCGGGCCGCCATTGCGGCGACAGGCAGGCGGATGGTGGTCAGCTGACTGCTTTCCCAGCCCGCCATCGGAATATCGTCAAACCCGATGATCCGCAGACCCTCCGGAAGACGGCCACCGGACAAGCTGCGCAGCCGATCCATAAAACCAATGGCGAACAGATCATTGGGGCACAGCATCCCGTCGCACCCCGCCAATGCGCCCGAGGTGAACGCCTCCGCCACGCGCTGGCCATCGCCATAGGCATAACCGCCATCCAGCAGATCGACAGGCGTCAGACCCAGCCGTTCCAGCCCGGACATATGTCCGGCAAGGCGCGCCTCGCTGGTCCAGTTGCCCGCCGTCCCGCGTGCAATCGCGATGCGTTTGCAGCCGCGATCCACAAGATATCGCGCAGCCAGTTGGCCCCCTTGGGTGACATCGGCGCTGACCGACGCGGTCATGCCATCCTCATCGACGCGGTTCAGCAAGAGAACCTGCAGATCAGCTTCCTGAAAGCGACGGATCAGGTTTGACGGCACGTTCATCGAGGTCAGGATGACGATCCCGACCTGATATTGCTGAAACGTCGCGATCATCGTGCCGACATCATCGCCCGGAGCCAGTTGCGCCGAGATCGGGATGAACCCGTTCGACTGCAACGCATGGCTCAACGCCTGATGCAGTACCGCGTGGATCGGATTGCTCAACTCGCCCATCATGATGCCCACAATCTGCGAGCGGCGTGAGGTCAGCGCCTGCGCCAAAGCGTTCGGCCGATAGCCAAGCTCCTCTGCCGCCTCAAAAATACGCTGACGTGTTTCCTGCTGGACAGGACGCCCCGGCGAGAACGCGCGCGATACCGTTGATCGGGACACGCCTGCCCGCAAGGCCACATCATCGGCGGTCACTCTGTCGTAGGGCATCGTCGTCTCATCCGTTCTGTCTGGCCCTACATTGCCCGCAAATCTCAGCCACGTCCAGTCTGGATAATGAACGCGCGTGCAATCGCTATTTTATCAATTTTTCTTTGTAAGCGTTGACGTATTCGGAATCATCTGCGCATGTTGATGCACGCGCGTGCATAAATGTGCGTGCAAGACGCCGACCTAACTTGGCATCAAACGGGAGGAAAAGAGATGACGATCCAATTCACCAAGGCTTTTGTGGCCGGCGCCGCAATCACGCTGTCCGCCGCCGCCGCTCAGGCGCAAGAGGTTACCTGGGATCTGGCCCTGCTGGGCAGCCCCGCATTCCGCGTCGCAGGGGAGAGCTTCGCGGACTACATCAACGAAAACAGCGACGGCAAAATGGAGATCACCGTGCACAACGGCACGCTGTCCCCCTCGCGCGAAATCCTCGACAACCTGTCGATTGGCGCGTTCGAACTGGGCTATGTGATTTCCAGCTATCATCCGGGCAAGAACCCGTTGATGTCAGTGCTTGATCTGCCGTTCCTGCCGCTGCCCACGATGGAAAAGCGCGCCGAAGTGGCCGAGATGCTATTTGAGAACGAAGACATCAAGGCCGAGTTCGCGCGCTGGAACACGGTGCCTGTGATGGCGGTCGTCCAACCCAATTACGAAGTGATGGGCAAAGGCAACGCGCCCGACACCCTGCAAGCCTTCGACGGTATGCGGATGAAAGCGACCTCCGGCATCGGCAATGCGCTGGCCACATATGGCGCCAGCCTCGTCTCTGTCAGCGGGCCTGAGCAGTATAACGCGTTGCAAACCGGGGTGATCGACGCCGTTGCCGCCACGCCTTCGGCTCATGGTGGCTGGAAGCTCTATGAGCTGTCCGAATGGTATACCACGGGCATGGAGGCAGGCTCTGCCCATGTGACGCTTGTGGCCAATGCCGACGCATGGAGCGCGCTGCCCGATGATCTCAAAGCGTTGGTCGATGAGGCCAAGGCCCATGCCTATGCCGAAACGATCAAAGCGCAAAGCGCCGCCTCCGCGCGCTATGAGCCTGAACTGGTCAAAGCCGGACTGAAAAAGATCGAGGTGTCGCCAGACACGATCACGCAGCTGCGCAATGACGCCGCACAACCCGTTTGGGATGCCTTTGTCGAAGACGGCGCTGGCAAGGGCCTGCCCGCGCAGGAAATCCTCGATATCGTCTTGCAGGCGGAATAATCAGGACCCCATCGGGCGCGGCTGAGGTCGCGCCCGCCTTTCCTTGCCCCTCTGACCTGACGGTCCCGCAGCCCACCGCTGCGAAAGGATGCTCATGCTCAAAACACTCGATAACGGGTTGATGCGGATTGAACTCGCGACCGCTGTGCTGGCGGGGGTCACGATCTTCGTCATCATGCTGCTGGTCACCTCCGAGGTCCTGATGCGTCGCCTCTTCAACAGCCCCATTCCGGGGCAGGTTGATTTCACGTCCCTTTCGATGGTCGCCTTCAGCCTGCTGTGCATCTCTTATTGCTACCGGCAGGCAGGTCATATCCGCATGGATATGCTGCAGAAATTCACGTCCGGACGCCTGTCCTGGATCACGCATCTGATGGCGACGGTGATTGGGCTCTTTCTGATCACAGCGATCCTGCCCGGCACCTGGACCCATTTCATGCGCGCCTGGACGTTGGGGGACACGACCCTCGGCGTCGGTTTTCCCACATGGCCCTCGAAACTGGCGGCACCTGTCGGGCTGGGGATCCTGTGGCTCAGACTGGTGCTGGAGCTTTGGGTGTTCGGACGCCTCGTTCTGAACCCCGATCTGGAGCCTGTGGGCGTTCCGCGCCCGCCGGACCCTCTCGAAGATATGGACGCGTAAGGGTAAGCTCATGGATCCCACAACAATCGGCGCACTCGGCTTTCTGGGCCTCATCATCATGGTCTTTTCCGGCGTGCATATCATGTTCGCCACCGCCATTACCGGCTTTCTGGGCATCGTCGCCCTCAAAGGCTGGGACGTGGCGGTGAATGTCGCGGGCATCATCCCGCACAGCACCGGCTCGAACTACCTCTTCAGCGTCCTGCCGATGTTCATCCTGATCGGCTTTTTCGCCCATTCCTCCGGGATGGTGCAGGGAGCCTACCGCGCCGCCCGCGCCTGGATGGGCTGGCTGCCCGGCGGGCTTGCGGTCTCGACCGTGCTGGCCGCGGGCGCTTTCGGGGCCGTGTCTGGCGCAAGTCAGGCGACCGCTGCGGTCTTCGCCCGCGTCGCGATCCCCGAATTGCTGAAGCTGAAATATAACCCGACCGTGTCCGCAGCTGCTGTTGCCGCGTCCGGCACGTTGGCCTCGCTGATCCCGCCATCGGCGGCACTGGTCGTCTACGGCGCCATCGTCGATGAAAGCATCGGGCGTCTGCTGCTGGCGGGCTTTATTCCCGGTATCTTCTCGGCACTGCTTTACGCAGGCTTCATCCTGTTGCGCTTCTCGGTCACCCCCGAGCTTGGCCAGCCCATCAAGGGCATCAGCTGGGGCGAGCGCGGAGCCTCCATCGGAGGGATCCTTCCGATCTTCCTTGTGATGCTGATGATCCTTGGCGGCATGTCGACCGGGTGGACAACCCCGACCGAGGCGGGCGCAACGGGTGCCGCCATCGTCTTCACCTACGCGCTTCTACGCCGCAAGATCACCCTGTCGGGCCTGAATACATCCCTGATCGAGACAGCCAAACTGACCGTCATGATCTTCTCGACCTTCTGGGGGGTCTTCATCTTCGCCCGATTTCTGGCCTTCACGCGCCTGCCGACCGAGATCGCGGAATGGCTGGTGGCGCTGCCGTTTTCCTCCACCTCGATCCTTGTCGCCATTCTGCTGGGCTATGCCTTCCTCGGAATGTTTCTCAGCGCATCGGGCATGATGCTTTTGACATTGCCGGTGATTTTTCCCGCCATTGTCGAGCTTGGCATTGACCCGATCCTGTTCGGCATCCTCGTCATCAAGATGGTCGAGATTGGGCTGATCACGCCGCCTGTCGGCCTGAACGTCTATGTTGTCTCAGGCATCCGCCCCGACATCCCGATCAATGGCATCTTCCGGGCGATCTGGCCGTTCGTACTGATCGACGTGCTGACCGTCGCCCTGCTCATCATGTTCCCCGCCATCACGCTTTTCCTGCCGACGCTCGTTCTGGGCGCAGGCTAGGCCTTCCAGAAAAGGACATCTGCCATGCCGTTCGATATCCGCTCCGAAACCTTCAAAGATGCGGTGCCCGACACCGCGACGCTGGATCAGATCGCGGGCAATCTGGGCTTTACCGAAGGTCCGATCTGGCATCCCGACGAGGGCTATCTGATCTTCTCGGACATTCAGGAAAGCCATCAATATAAATGGCACCCCGAGGACGGCTTGCAGGTCTTCCGCACGCCCTCCAACCAGTCCAACGGCAATTGCTTTGACACCGAAGGCCACGTCATCACCTGCGAACATGCCAGTTCCCATCTTGTGCGGCATGACCACGGCGGCAAGCGCGTCACAGCCATCGCCACGCAGTATGACGGCAAAGAGCTCAACAGCCCCAATGACGTGATCTGTGACAGCAAAGGCCGCATCTGGTTCACCGACCCCAGCTTTGGCCGCATCCGCGAGGATCTGGGCATCCTGCGCGCACAGGAGCTGCCCTATCAGGGGGTCTTCCGGCTTGATCCCGATGGCACGCTGACCCTCGTTTGCGACGACTTTCAGCAGCCCAACGGCCTTTGCCTGTCCGCCGACGAGAGGCTGCTTTTCGTCAATGACAGCTGGGGCGGACATATCCGCGTGTTTGATGTGGCCGAGAATGGCGCGCTGTCCCGCGGGCGGGTCTGGGCCGATGTCACCGGCGAGGGGGACGGCGTCCCGGACGGCATGAAATGCACGGCGCAGGGACATATCCTGTGCAATGGCCCAGGCGGCGTGCATCTTTTTAACCCCTCCGGCAATTGCCTCGGCGTGATCCTGATGCCTGAGAAATCCACCAATTTCTGCTTTGGCGGGCCGGACCTGCGCACGCTTTTTATCACCGCGTCCACCTCCGTCTACCGGATTGAGACCCATATGACCGGCCTGCCCATGATCCCGAAGGACACAGCTTCCCAATGACCGATTACGACATCCCTCCCAGTATCGAAAACACCAAGACCGCGACGCTGATCCACCCGTCCGTGCAGACCCGGCAACGGGATGGCACGCTGGTTTCGGTTGCAACGCGCAGCCACCGCTGGATCATCGACGAGCCGGAAAAGAAGGGCGGCACCGATCTGGGTCCGACGCCGCTGGAATCGCTTCTGGGGTCGCTGGCCGGCTGCGAAAGCGTCGTGCTGCGCCTTGTGGCCGAGGCGATCGGCTTTGCCTATTCCGATCTGAACATCTCCTGCGAAGGCACCGCCGACATGCGTGGTGCGCGCGGGGTCAAAGGGGTGCGCCCCTACTTCACAGCCGTCAAAATGGTGATCGAGATTACAACCGACGAGCCACCAAACCGTCTTGAGCTTCTGCGCCGAAATGTCGAACAGCGCTGTCCGGTGATGAACCTCTTTGAAAGCGCCGATGTCGAGATGGACGTGACATGGCGCGCGCGCCCCGCCGCGCAGGAGCGCTCCGCATGACTCGCATTCCTCCCGCCGATCCGGCCAGCTACACCGACGAGACCCGCGCCTTCCTGCGCGCCCGCGAAGAGGTTCTGGGCTTCGTGCCGAACTCGATGAAAGTGATGGCCCGCCGCCCCAGTGTCGGTGCCGCCTTCGTCGCCCTGTCAGACGCCGTGATCTATGGCCCTGAGATGACCACGCCGGTCATCCTCCGCCGCATAGTGCAGCATATCGCAAGCTACGCGGCGGGGTGCCTTTATTGTCAGGCCCACACCGCCAAGATCGTCGCAAATCTCAGCGAAGACGACCAGAAGATGGAAAACATCTGGGAGTTTGAGACCCATGCGCTCTTTTCCGAACCCGAACGCGCAGCCTTGCGCTTTGCGATGGCCGCAGCCTCTGTTCCTAATGCCGTCACTGACGAGATGATGGACGAGCTGCGTACCCATTTCAGCGAGGACGAGATTGTCGAGCTTCTCGCCTGCGTGTCGGTCATGGGCTTCATGAACCGTTGGAATGACAGCCTTGCCACAACGCTTGAGGAGGGCCCCCGCGATGCCGCAGAGCGAACACTGGGCAAGAAGGGCTGGCAGGTCGGCCAGCACGGGTGACCGCGTGCCGAGAGGCGCGTAACATCTCGATGTTTTGAAAATTGGTCGGGCTGAGAGGATTCGAACCTCCGACCCCCTGCTCCCGAAGCAGGTGCGCTACCAGGCTGCGCTACAGCCCGACCGTGCGGGCGGCATAAGACAGCCCCGCGCGCTTGGCAAGACCTGACGCGCGCGTCACGGGCCCCTGTCTTCGGTCGGAAGCGATTGGCTGACGCGCGGCGCGGTCCCGGTCTCCACCCGGCTGCGGGTGCGCAGGACGGGCCGGTTCTCGGACCCGCCACCGCGGCTTTCGCGCAGCACGATGTAAAGCCCCGACGCGATAATGACGCCCGCGCCAATCGCCGTCATCTGATCAATCTGCTCATCAAAAAAGAGCGTGCCGAACAGCGATGCCCACAGGATCTGGCTATACTGCATCGGGGCGACGATCACCGCCTCACCAGCCTTATAGGCCCCGATCAGACACAATGCGCCGATGAACCCCAGCAGGGCGATGGAGGCCATCATGCCAAATTCATCAATCGGAACAGGCTTGTAGACAAAGGGCAGCAACGCCCCCATCAGCAGAAAATTCGCGATCATCGGGTAAAGCATCATGACCGCCGTGCGCTCGTCCCGCCCGATCTTGCGCACGATGATTGACGCGAAAGACCCGCAAACGGCAGCGGTCAGCGCCGCCAGATGCCCCAGCTCCAACTCGGTCGAGCCGGGTTGCAGCACGATGATCACCCCCGTCAAACCCACAATCACAGCGATCCAGCGCCGGATGCGCACGGTCTCGCCCAAGATCGGGATGGCCAGAACAGTGATCAGCAACGGGGCCGCGAAAAGGATCGCATAGACCTGCGCCAGCGGCAGGGTCGAGAACGCATAGAACGCCGAAAACCCGGTGATGACCGCCGCCGTCGTGCGGGTCAGCGTCCACCACGGATGCACCGGGCGCAAATGCCCCTTGGTCGCATCGCGGATCAGCATGAACATGACCATCGGGATGCCGAACAGCACGCTGAAAAAGACGATCTGCACAGGCGAATAGGTGCCGCCCAGCAGTTTCACGATCACATCATGGGTCGCAAAAACAGCAAAGGCCGCAAGGGCAAGAAGGGCACCTTTCAGGTTCGGACTCATCGAAGGTCTCGCGTATAGAGCGTGCGGTCAGCCTAGAGGCTTGCCTCCAACGCCGCAATCACCGCGTCGCCCATTTCAGAGGTCGTCGCAGGCGTGCCGTCGCCGCTTTGCATGAGATCCGCCGTGCGCACGCCATCAGCCAGCACCTTCTCGACCGCTGTTTCGATCCGCGTCGCCTCATCCCCCTCGTCAAAGCTATAGCGCAGGGCCATCGCAAGGCTCAGGATACAGGCACAGGGGTTCGCCTTACCCTCACCGGCAATGTCCGGGGCGGAGCCATGCACGGGTTCGTAAAGCGCCTTCGGGCGTCCGTTCTCCATCGGGGCGCCAAGGCTAGCGGACGGCAGCATGCCCAGCGATCCGGTCAGCATCGCAGCCGCATCCGACAGCAAATCTCCGAACAGATTATCAGTGACGATCACGTCAAACTGCTTGGGCGCACGCACCAGCTGCATTGCACCCGCATCGGCATACATGTGGCTCAGCTCGACATCCGGATAATCCTTGTCATGCACTTCCTGGACGACCTCGCGCCAGAGGATGCCGCTCTCCATGACATTGGCCTTCTCCATGGAGCAGACCTTGTTGTCCCTACGCCGAGCCAGCTCAAAGGCCGAACGCGCGACGCGGTCAATTTCGCTTTCCGTGTAGCGCTGGGTGTTGATGCCCACGCGCTCATTGCCTTCGGTGGTGATGCCACGCGGCTCGCCAAAATAGATGCCGGAGGTCAGCTCCCGCACGATCATCACATCAAGCCCGGCCACCACATCGCGCTTGAGCGACGAGAAATCCGCCAAAGCGTCAAAGCACTGCGCCGGGCGCAGGTTGGCAAAGAGGTCCATCTCCTTGCGCAGCTTCAGCAAGCCACGCTCGGGCTTCACGCTGAAATCCAGCGTGTCGTATTTCGGCCCGCCCACAGCGCCCAACAGCACTGCATCAGCGGCTTGTGCTTTCTCCAGCGTCTCATCCGCCAGCGGGGTGCCATGCACGTCATAGGCCGCGCCGCCCACCAGATCCTCGGTCACGTCAAAGGTCAGATCGCGCTTGTCGCCGAGCCACGCGATCACCTTGCGGACCTCCGTCATCACTTCGGGGCCGATGCCGTCTCCGGCGAGGATCAAAAGCGAGGGGTTGGTCATGGCGCGCGTCCTTATGGGTGTCATTCGCAGCGTGGGGTATCCACGTTTGCGCGAACGGTCAAGGAAACGCGATATCCACCCAGATCAGCGCATGACGGCTGGCGTCCTGCCCCTCCGGCCAATGAACGCCCGCATCGGTGACGCGCAACCCAGCGGCGGGCAACACATAATCCACCCGCAAAGGCCCGGTTTGCTCGAACACAGCACTGTCAGTTCCAGCTAGGGGGTCTTGCAGCGCCGGATCCGCCAGAAGCATTTGCATCGCCTCAGACCGCCCATCCCCATGCGCGGGATCAAGGTTCGCGTCCCCCAGCAGAATAGGCGTTTCCACCGCGCTCAGACGCGGCAGCCAGAACAGCGTTTCATCTGCGTTGCGCCGTCCGTTGCGGTCCTCCGGTCCGTCAAAAACAGGGGGTGTCGCGTGGTAGGTCAGCAGGGTCAGGACCGTGCCGCCCACCGTCACCGGCACCTCCCAATGGGCGGTGCTGGACAGGCGCTGCACATCACGCGCAGCGTCGGTCAGCACGTCCGGGCCGTCCCAAAGCCCGCCGTCCAGACTGCTCCAGAGACCCTCTGAATGATCGAGCACAGCAGCGCTCACAATCGGATACCGCGACAGGATCGCCATACCGCCCTGGCCGTGAAAAGCCCCATAGCCTTGGGCATCCTTCTCCGTCCCCAATCGGCGATCCCCGTTCAGGTCCAACCCTGTCGGCAACCCGGTATTGGGTGCGCTTGAAAAGCGATAGGAATAGGGCTCGGCAAGCGCGTCCGAGAATGCCTTCAAAGCGGCGCCGGTCAGGTCATAATCAAAGCTCTGCACGGCCAGAATGTCAGGGTTCACCGCATTGATCGCCGCCTGAGCGGAGGCAACATCTCCCTCGCCTTTCAGGATATCGCGCAACAACAGGCCAGGGCCTTTGCGCGCCAATTCCGTGTTGAAGGTGGCAATCCGTACGGTCTCCGCACTGGCAGGCAGCGCCAAGAGACAAAAGATCAGACCGTTTGCAGCTGTTCTTTTTGCGCCTGCGCATAGGTCCGCTTGCGCTTTTCCTCGATCATCGAGGCAACGCGCCCCATCGCGATACCGCGCATGAAAAGGGAAGCGGGAAGGAAAGCCCATGCTGTCATCGTCCAGATCAAGGTGTGCGGATTGGCCATCGACACCGGGTCAAAGATGTTCGAGGCCAGTTTCACAATTGCCGGGATCAGGAATGGCAGCAAAAACCCTAACGCAATGTTAATGCGCGCATCACGATTGAGGCGTTCGACCACGTCTCCGCCCGCTGTGGGGTCAAATGTGGGCAGGTTCACCCAGACATTGAACGCGCCAGACCGGGTCGGCCAACGGTTCACGCCCAGCGCCAAGACGAAAACCGTCAGCGACAAAAGTGAGATCAGATAGCTCAGCCCCGCGGCCGTGCGCACATCCGCGACCAACGCGGCATCGGTCTGGTCGGGCATCATCAGCACGACAAGACGCACGGGCGAATAAGGGAAGTCGATCGAGTGGCCGATGATCGTGCCCACCGCCGTGATAAACTCGGTCATCGTGGTCGGATCTGTGTGGCCACGCATGATGACGGTCAGCAACAGGACCGTCGCAAAAAGCGAGCCGAACCGCACACGGTTGAATGGCGGTGCGTCGCGAAATTCCACAAGGCCTGGGTAGCTGGAAGCGTATTCCACAAGCGTCAGCACCGCCCCGAAGATCGCCACCAAAGCAACGACCTGCTGCGCGTCCGAGCTTGCACCCGGCAACAGCATGGACGGCGTTACGATCAGTAACACCACAAGAAGTGCACGCGCGATTGCGCCTGGAAGTCGTGAAACCACAGCCCTAACCCTCAACTTGGTCTGACACGATGCGATGCCGCGCCTTTGTCCCAACTTGATTGCGTCTGATGACGCTACCTCAATTGAAAACAGTGTGGCGACAAACCCCTCGCACCGCAACTTACTGTTTAAACAATGGTAGTTACTGTGGCTTTTTAATGGTGAAACTGGTGCGGGAATACATCAATTCCGCGCAACTCTTGGGGCAGTCTAGAGGTATGATCAATATGTTGGGGATCGCGTTAGATCAGACCCAAGGGCGGGCCTGGGCAGCTGTTTCCTCAAACGCATCAATGCTCGCGGCCTTTTCCATCGTCAGACCGATATCATCGAGCCCTTCCAGCAGGCAGCGCCGTTTGAATGCGTCCACTTCAAACGGATAGGCGGTGCCGTCTGACGCGGTGACCGTCTGCGCCTCTAGATCGACCGTGATCCGCACATTGGCGCCCTTCTCGGCGTCTTCCATCAACGCGTCCACCTGCTCTTTCGGCAAAACGATCGGCAGGATGCCGTTCTTGAAGCAGTTATTGTAGAAAATATCCGCGAACGAGGTCGAGATCACGCAGCGCACCCCGAAATCCAGTAAGGCCCAAGGCGCATGCTCGCGCGAGGAACCGCACCCGAAATTATCGCCCGCGACGATGATCTGCGCATCACGATAGGCGGGCTGGTTGAGCACGAAATCCGGGTTCTCGTTGCCGTCCGCGTCATAGCGCATTTCGTCAAAGAGATTCACTCCAAGACCCGAGCGTTTGATCGTCTTCAGGAACTGTTTGGGAATGATCATATCGGTGTCGATATTCATCAGCGGCATCGGTGCTGCAATCCCGGTCAGTGTCTCGAACTTGTCCATAACGCGCCCTCTTTGCGAATTGGCACGCTGATACGCGATCCGGTGCAGCGCGGCAAGATCAGGGCGTCTTGAAGGTCAGCGCTGCCCAGAGCGATTTCCAGACCGGGTCCGTCTCCGCCTCAGGCTCCAGCGGGATCATCTTGACCGCATCGACCAAATATTCCGTGCCGGGCTTCACCGGCAGGCTGACACGCCCCTCGGCATCCGTCTGGTGTAGCGTCACTGTCACCGAGCCGTCCGCCGCCTTGGCAAAAAGCTCGACCTGCGCCTGCGCGCGCGGCGCCCCTTCAAACAGAACCTGCACGGGCAAACCATCGCTCAGATCATCCGTGTAGGGGTTGGCCAGCGCCACAATCTCGGTGCGCAGGCCGACGGCGCGATCCTGCCCGGCCCCGTCGCCCACCGCGATCAGCGCCTTGGCAAACCGACGATAGCTCTCCTTGAACCCGGCCTCCGGCAGGCCCCGCGCTGCATGATCGCCCAAGACCCCCGGAAAGGCCTTATGGGCCACAAACGCCTCGAATTTCTCCCACTCGCGATAGGTCAGCGTGCTGTCAGCGGTCTCGTGCACCACAATCCACAGCCCCTCGTCGTCCAATGTGACGTCCATCGCCGGATTGTCGCCCGTGCGCGCGATCACCGGGGCAACCGTCTCGCCCTGCACCAAATCAAACCGGGTCACCTGGCGGTCAATATAGCTGAACGCAGGCCCCTTGAACTCTTGGCCCACGCGCAAATGAGCGACCGCATCCTCACCCATGGCAATCTGGTAGCGCTCTGGCGAAATCCAGAACTCATGGGCAAATGCAGGCTGGACGCCCAGCACAAAACAGAGAACTGTGAGGCAACGTAAGACCATGAGAGGGCTCCAAAATGAGAACTGGGTTGAGGGTGGCATGGGTCGCCTTAATGTCAATGCTGCTCAGCTGGGCGACGCTATCACAAGCCCATGAGGTGCGCCCCGCCGTTGCCGACGTGACCGTCAGCGACACCGCCGCCGAAGTGGAAATGCGCCTGACGCTGGAGCCGCTGGTCGCTGGAATGGACCTCAACGGGCTGGACGACACCGACAACAGCCCCGAGGCTGCAGATTATGACCGCCTGCGCGCGCTGGAGCCTGCCGCACTGGAAACCCTGTTCCGGGAAAGCTGGGCCGATATCGCCTCTGGGATCACGCTGACCGTTGGCGACACGGCGCTAAGCCCCGAACTCGGCGAGGTCACGATTACGCCTGAGCCCGATCTGGAATTACCCCGCGACGCGACGATCACCTTTAGCGCCGATCTGCCCGAAGGCGACGGACCTGTTGTCATGGGCTGGGCCTCTGAATACGGTCCGCTTGTGGTGCGTCAGGGCGAGGGAGAGCAAGGCTATACCGCCTATCTGACCCAAGGTGCTGTGACCGAACCGATGCCGCGCGAAGGTGTGGCTCAGGTCAGCGCGATGGCCGCCTTTGTCGACTATCTGATCATCGGGTTTGAGCACATCATCCCCAAAGGCCTCGACCATATCCTGTTCGTGCTGGGGCTGTTCTTTTTCAGCCTCGCGATCCGTCCGCTGCTGATCCAAGTCACCGCCTTCACACTGGCCCACACGGTCACGCTGGCCATGGCGACCCTCGGAATTGTCACCGTGCCGGCCAGTGTCGTGGAGCCGCTCATCGCGCTGTCTATCGTCTATATCGCTGTCGAGAACGTCATCGGCGGGTCGATCACATGGCGACGCACGGCGGTGATCTTTGCCTTCGGTCTGCTACACGGGCTTGGCTTTGCCTCGGTCCTTGGCGATATCGGCCTTGATCCGGCGCGCTTTGTCAGCGGTCTGATCGCATTCAACATCGGGGTGGAGATCGGCCAGCTTGCCGTGATTGCCATCGCGTTCGTGCTGATCGGCATCCCGTTCGGCAAGAAGCCCTGGTATCGCGCTTACATCGCCATTCCGGCCTCCATCGCGATTGGCTTGGTGGGCGCTTACTGGACCATCGAACGCGTCTTTTTCTGAGGGTGGATTTGAGTATTTCTCACAAAAGAAGGGGAGGCGGGATCACTCTGCCTCCCCCTATCGCGCGTTAAGGTTAATGTGGAGCGGGCGTGCGGAGCCCGTTGCCTGTTGTAAATTCTTGGTTTACCGACCGTGCGTTTGGGGTGCTTTGGTGGCCCGCGTTAACCTTAATATCCGCCTAAGATTGCGGCCTCAGATGGGGCATTTGGTATTATGTTAAGTTTGAAAAGCTGACACCCAAGCCCCATTGGCGGGCTTGCTCAAAGGAACGGTTTCGCATGCGAAACCCCTCCACAACATACCTTTGCCAACCACACGCGTTTCGCGCGCGAAACCGGGGCTTGCGCGCGACGCTCCTTTTGCATTGAACGCTTAGTTAAGCTCACGCACGTCGGTCAGCTTGCCGGTCACCGCTGCCGCTGCCGCCATCGCGGGCGACATCAGATGCGTACGCGATCCGCGGCCCTGGCGGCCCTCGAAATTCCGGTTCGAGGTGGAGGCGCAGCGCACCTCTGGCCCCAGCTGATCAGGGTTCATGCCAAGGCACATCGAGCAGCCCGCCAGACGCCAGTCGAAACCCGCTTCCTTGAAGATATCGGCAAGGCCTTCCTCTTCGGCTTGCAAACGAACAAGGCCCGAACCGGGAACGACCATCGCCATGATCCCATCCTTGACCTTCTTGCCTTTCACGACCTCGGCCGCGGCGCGCAGATCCTCGATACGGCCGTTGGTGCAGGACCCGATAAAGACCGCATCAACATCAACGTCTTGCAGCCGTGTACCGGGGGTCAGCCCCATATAAGCGAGCGAGCGTTTCGCAGCGTCGACCTTGCCGCCATCGAACTCCGCCGGGTCCGGGACGACGCCGGTGATCGGCAGCACGTCCTCAGGCGAGGTGCCCCATGTCACGACCGGCGCGATGTCCTCGCCCTTGATCGTGATGACCTTGTCGAAATGGGCGTCGTCGTCGGAATAGAGCGTCTTCCACCACGCCAAAGCCGCTTCCCACTGCGCGCCTTTGGGGGCGTGGGGGCGGCCTTTGACATACTCGAACGTTGTTTCATCGGGCGCGATCAGACCCGCCCGCGCGCCGCCTTCGATGGCCATGTTGCAGACAGTCATGCGGCCTTCCATGGACAGATCGCGGATCGCTTCGCCGCAATACTCGATCACGTAGCCGGTGCCGCCAGCGGTGCCGGTCTCGCCAATCACCGACAGGGTGATATCCTTGGCAGTCACACCAGGGCGCAGCTTACCTGTGATCTCCACCTTCATGTTTTTGGATTTCTTCTGGATCAGCGTCTGCGTGGCCAGCACATGCTCCACCTCCGACGTGCCGATCCCATGCGCCAGCGCACCGAACGCACCATGGGTTGCGGTATGGCTGTCGCCGCAGACGATGGTCATGCCGGGCAGAGTCCAGCCTTGCTCGGGCCCGATGATGTGGACAATGCCCTGACGGATGTCGTTGACCGGATAGTAATGCACGCCAAACTCGCGCGCGTTCTTGTCGAGCGCCTCGACCTGAATGCGGCTTTCCTCGTTGTCGATGCCATCCTCGCGGTCCCATGTGGTGGGCACGTTATGGTCCGGCACAGCGATTGTCTTGTCCGGCGCGCGGACGGTGCGGCCCGTCATGCGCAGCCCTTCAAAGGCTTGCGGGCTGGTGACCTCGTGGACAAGGTGGCGGTCGATATAGAGCAGGCAGGTGCCGTCCTCCGCCTGATGGGCGAGATGAGCGTCCCAGATCTTGTCGTAAAGTGTCTTTGGCGCGGACATGACAATGCCTCCTGATAAGCTGGGAGGTAGATATCGCTCTGATTGGACAGCTTCAAGATCAAGAGTGATCCGGATGCTGCGCTGCTGCGTAAAGACCTACATGAAGCAGCTTTTCAAGAAAACATCCGCCACCCGGACCATCCATTTGGGCCTGATCGGCCTGATGTTCGTCACTGCCCTTGCCGTTTATGCGGAGGCCGAGATGTATCGTGGGTATGAAACGCCCCCCTACGAGGTTGTCCGCACTGATGGCAACGTCGAACTGCGCGAGTATCAGCCGCATTTGCTGGCCGAAGTGACCGTGCGGGGGACCCGCTCCAGCGCGATCAGCACCGGGTTTCGGACGCTGGCCAACTATATTTTTGGCGGCAATGCCGAAGAGCAAAAGGTGTCCATGACCGCCCCCGTGGCTCAGACGTCCGGCGCGGATGGCACTTGGACGATCAATTTCATGATGCCGTCGGACTACACGATGCAAACTCTGCCGAAGGCTGAAAACCCGGCCATTCGCTTTACCGAGGCTCCGAAAGAACGCCAGCTGGTCATCACATTTCCCGGCCGTGGCACGGATCGGAACCTGACCAAGCACGCCGAGAAGCTGCGCGCCCATGCGGCGTTCGAAGGGGTGCAGCTTGCAGGCGCGCCGCGCTATTACTTTTACGACGATCCTTTCACGCTGCCGTGGAACCGGCGCAATGAAGTGGCGTTTCTCGTTCAGTAACAAGGTCGTTGCGCCCCTCCCCCGACCCGTGCGACGTTTGAGCTGAGGACAGGGGTCGGGATGGAACCAGAAGAAACAGAACAAACCGAGCAAGCCGGGCAGACAGAGCAGGCCGGAGACGTCACCGAAGAGCTGCTGGACACCGGCCAGGAGCTTTGGACGCAGATCGGCACGTTTGCTGAATCGCTGCTGCGCCCGTGGAACGCGTATCAGATCGGTATCGCGATTGCTCTGTTTCTACTCGCCCATCTGCTGAACCGTTTCTTTGCCCCGCGCCTACATGAATGGATGCGCAGCCGCGAAGGGTGGCCGAAGTGGCGCATCCGCTTTTTGGTGGTGGTGCATCAGCGCCTGAGGGCGATCATCTTCGTCACGATCATCTGGGCTGTTGTCTTCGTGATGCGCGAAGTCACGTGGCCCAGCCGGTCCTATATCCTGAGCGTGATTGCCACGCTGGCCTTTGTCTGGCTCGCGATTGCCCTGCTCAGCCGCCTGATCCGCAACAAATTTCTCAGATCGCTGATCCGCTACGGCTTGTGGATATTCGCCACGCTGCAAATCCTTGAGCTGACGGACACCGCCACAACGATCCTCGACAGTGCCGCTGTCACCTTTGGTGAAACGCGCATTTCGCTGCTGTTGATCATCAATGCCGTGGTCATGCTCGGCGTGCTGTTCATCGGCGCGCGCTTCCTGTCGACCACCACGTCAGAGCGTATCCGCTCGAACGAGGAAATCTCGCCCTCGATGCGCGTTCTTGTTGTTAAGGCATTGCAAGTCCTTCTTTACGGGGCCGCGTTCTTTATCGGGATGCGCGCGGTGGGCTTTGATCTGACCGGGCTTGCGGTGCTGTCCGGTGCCATCGGTGTCGGCTTGGGTTTCGGCCTGCAAAAGGTGGTGTCGAACCTTGTATCGGGCGTCATCATCCTGCTGGACAAGTCGATCAAACCCGGCGACGTGATCAGCCTTGGTGACACCTTCGGGTGGATCAATTCGCTGGGCGCACGCTACGTGTCGGTGGTCACACGGGATGGTAAGGAATACCTGATCCCGAACGAGGATCTGATTACCGGACAGGTGGTCAACTGGTCTCATTCCAACGAATTTGTGCGGCTCGATATCTATTTTGGCACCGCCTATGACGACGACCCCCATAAGGTCCGCGCGATCGCAATCGAGGCCGCGATGAGCGTGAATCGGGTGCTGAAAGACTACCGCAAGCCGGTCTGTCATATCGTGGGCTTCGGCGACAGTTCGGTCGATTATATCCTGCGGTTCTGGATCAAGGACCCCACGGGCGGCCTGACCAACGTGCGCGGAGCGGTCTATCTGGCGCTTTGGGATGCGTTCCAGGCGGAAAATATTTCCATCCCCTTCCCGCAGCGCGAGATCAGGATGTTGGGCGAAGAGCCCGCGAAAGCCCTAGATTAGGTAGAGTTTCTAAATTGAGAATAAGTCGCAACTGCATTGACTTTGCGAATGGTTTGCAATATCAAGTAAGCGTTCTAACTCTATTTCATCTTCGAAATCTTGCGAAAGGATGCCGATCCGATGCTGAGTAAACGCCACTTCCTTGCGACGATTTTTGCCGCCGGTCTGGCCATGACAGCCGGGATTGCTGCGGCACATGACAAGCTGAATGTTGTGACGACCACCGGCATGATCGGGGATGCGGTCAAGCAGGTGGGCGGCGATCTGGTCGAGGTCCGCACGCTGATGGGCCCCGGTGTGGACCCGCATGCCTATCGCCAGACGCGCAGCGATATCGTGGCGATGGCCAATGCCGATCTGGTGCTGTGGCATGGCCTCTATCTGGAAGCGCAGATGGAGGAATTTCTGGGCGAGCTGGCCGGTCAGACCTCAGTCGTCGCCGTGGCCGAAAAACTGCCGCGCAACCTGCTGATCGGGCATGATGATTACGATGACAAATTCGATCCACATGTGTGGATGAACCTGAACCTGTGGGCGCTGGTCGTGGCCAATGTGCGCGACGCACTGATCGTTCAGCAGCCCGCCCATGAGGAAGATTTCCGCGCCAATGCCGATGCCCATTTGCGGGATCTGCAAGGGCTGGCAGGCTATGCCAGCAACGTGCTGGGGTCGGTGCCACCCGAAAGCCGGGTTCTGCTGACGGCCCATGACGCGTTCAACTATTTCGGCTCGGCCTACGGGTTCGAGGTGATGGGCATTCAGGGCATCTCCACCGAATCCGAGGCGGGATTGCAGCGGATTTCCGAGCTGGTCGATATGCTGGTCGAGCGCAATATCCGCGCGGTGTTCGTGGAAAGCTCTGTCTCGGATCGGAATATCCGCGCGCTGATCGAAGGCGCTGCGGCTGAGGGCCACACGGTTGAAATCGGGGGCGAGCTGTTCTCGGACGCGATGGGCGAGGCTGGCACCTATGAAGGCACGTATCTGGGGATGATTGACCACAACGTCACCACAATTTCCCGCGCGCTGGGCGGTGAAGCGCCCGAACGTGGCATGGCGGAGATGTTGAACTGATGAGCCCCGAAACCCTTCTGACACTGGCGGCCAATGACGGCCGCGTCATCCCGGACATCGCGGTGGGCGACGCGCCCTTGGCGCTGCGTGGCATGACCGTGTCTTACGGTGAAAAACCTGCGATCTTCTCGGTCGATGCGACGTTTGAAGCGGGCAAGATGACCGCGATTATCGGGCCGAACGGGGCGGGCAAATCGACATTGTTGAAAGCCGCTTTGGGCGTGATCCCGCGGCTGTCTGGTGAGGTCAGCGTCTATGGCGCACCTTTGGCCGCGGCTCGGAACCGGATCGCCTACGTCCCGCAGCGCGCGAGCGTGGATTGGGATTTCCCGACGACCGTGATCGACGTCGTGCTGATGGGGCTTTACCGCAAGACCGGGTTGCTGAGCCGGTTGACCGGCGGGCACCGCGCCAAGGCGTTGGACTGTCTGGAGCGCGTCGGCATGGCTGATTTCGCGGATCGCCAGATCGGGCAATTGTCCGGCGGCCAGCAACAGCGCGTTTTCCTTGCGCGGGCGTTGGCGCAGGATGCCGATCTTTATCTTCTGGACGAACCCTTCGCCGGTGTCGATGCCGCGACGGAGCGTGCGATTATCGACGTGCTTCAAGCGCTCAAAGCCGATGGGAAAGCGGTTGTTTGTGTGCATCACGATCTGGCCACCGTCAGCAGCTATTTCGACAATGTGTTCCTGATCAATGTCCGGCGGATCGCGGAAGGGCCTGTGGCCCAGACGTTCACGCCCGAGAACCTGCACGCCACCTATGGCGGGCGGCTGGCGACGTCACATATCGACCAGCTTGACCTGGTCGCCGGAGCCTGATGGACGCGTTTGTGCAAGCGCTCTTTCTGGGCGCAGGCTATAACGCGGCTTTGGTGGGGATCGGTGCGGCGCTACTAGGCTTTGCCGCTGGCGCCTCCGGCACCTTTCTTTTCCTGAGAAAACGCGCGCTCGTCTCGGACGCGGTGGCGCATGCGACGCTGCCGGGTGTCGGGCTGGCTTTTATCATCATGGTCGCGCTGGGCATGGACGGGCGCAGCCTTGTGGGCTTGCTGGCCGGATCAGCCGTCACCGCCGGGATCGGCTTGGTTTTGGTCGAGTGGATGTCCCGCAAAACGCGCCTGTCGGAGGATGCGGCCATCGGCGCGGTGCTGTCGGTCTTCTTCGGGATCGGCATCGTGCTGCTGACCATCATTCAAACCATGAGCCAAGGCCGCCAAGCGGGGCTGGAGGGGTTTCTATTGGGCTCGACCGCAGGCATGCTCTTTCAGGACGCTGTGGTCATCGCAATTGGCGGAACGCTTGCCGTCGCGGCGATCTTCCTCCTGCGCCGCCCGATGACACTGGTGGCGTTTGATCCGGAATATGCGGCCGCCTCCGGCTATGACGTGCGCAAGATCGACCTTGCCATGATGGGGCTCGTCATGGCGGTCACGGTGATCGGGCTGAAGCTGGTCGGGCTGATCCTGATCGTGGCGATGCTCATCATCCCCGCTGTCACCGCACGCTTTTGGACAGAGAAAAGCGACACGGTTGTGTGGTCCGCAGGCATCTTGGGCGCGGTATCGGGATACGTTGGCGCGGCGATCTCCGCCTCCGCCCCCGCGCTGCCGACAGGACCGATCATTGTGCTGGTGAGTGCTGCGCTCTTCACGCTTTCGCTCTTTTTCGCGCCTGCCCGTGGCGTCGCGGCGGCGGTCATTCGCCGGCAGCGCTTTCAGGCGCGGGTGCATCATCGGCAAGGGTTGCTGGCGCTTGCGCGGCAAGAGCCGATCCACGACAAGCTGACCCTGAAAGTGCTGGGCCGCGACGGGCTGATCCGGCCCGATGGCGTGGCCACCGATGCAGGCCGCGCGATGGCTGCGAAAGTCGCGCGGGACGAGCGGCGCTGGGATGTGGCGCGCGAGGTGCATCATGATGTGAGCCTGACGGGCCGCTATGACGGGCTGACCCCGATTGAGGATGTCTTCACCCCCGATGAGATTGCGCAATTTGACGATGTTATCGGCAAACCAACCGCTGTGGAGGGTGCGTAGATGGGCGCGGAATTCGTGCAATTCTCGCTGACGCCGATCTTGATCGGCATCCTTGCGTCGATCGCCTGCGCGCTGCCGGGCAACTTTCTGGTGCTGCGCAAACAGGCGCTGATTGGCGATGCGATCAGCCATGTGGTGTTGCCGGGCATCGTGGTGGCGTTTCTGATCACCGGAAGCGTGGCCGCGTTCCCGATGCTTCTCGGCGCGGCAGGCGCTGCCATTGTCGCCGTGATCCTGATCGAGGCGATCAAGCGGCTGGGCAATATCGAACCGGGCGCTGCCATGGGCGTGGCATTCACGTCGCTTTTCGCGGGGGGTGTTTTGTTGCTGGAGCAGTCGGACACGTCCTCTGTCCATCTGGATGTCGAACACGCGCTGATGGGCAATCTGGAAAGCCTGATCTGGTTCAAGGCGCAAGGCTGGTCCTCGCTTTGGGACGCGGAGGCGCTGGCGGGCTTGCCGGACGAGTTGATCCGCATCGCGGTCGTCTGCGCATTGGTCACGGTGCTCACGGTGATCTTCTGGCGACCGCTCAAAATCTCGACCTTCGACGAGAGTTTCGCGCAGTCGCTCGGCCTGCCCGTGGGCGCTATTGGCTTTGGCTTGGTCGTGACAGCCGCAGTCGCAGCGGTGGCGGCGTTTGATGCGGTCGGCTCAATCATCGTGATTGCGATGTTCATTTGCCCGCCTGCCGCCGCACGGCTGATGACCAATTCTTTGGAGCGTCAGGTCGCGTGGAGCCTTCTGTTCGCGGCCCTCTCGGCCATCCTCGGCTATGTCTTTGCGGGCTACGGCCCGCTGTGGTTCGGAGCGCAAAACGCCGTAAGTGCCGCAGGCATGATCGCCGCGGTCTCCGGTCTGATCCTTGCGCTGGCCTGCCTTTTCGGCCCCTATCGCAGCCGCGTGGGCGTCGGGCGAGAAGAGGCGGTTTAACCGAGCAAAACGCTCGACTTTGCCGGGGTTTTGACGGTATCCCAAGCCGATGGCCGTGACTGAGACACCCACCCAGCCCCACGCTGCGCGCAAATCGCCCCGCTTTTCAGCGCTGGGCATCGGCGCGGCGGTGCTGGCCGCCCTGTGCCTGCTGCCGATGCTGGCGGTGTTCTACGCCGCGCTCACGACCGGAACGGACACACTGAGCGCGCTTAGCCAGACGGTGCTGCCGCGCTATGCGGGCACGACGCTGATCCTTGTGGTGCTGGTGGCCTTCGGCACCTTCGCCATCGGCACCGGGGCCGCGTGGCTTGTCACGATGACGGACTTCCCCGGCCGCCGCATTTTCGAGATCGCTTTGGTCATTCCACTGGCCTTCCCGGCCTATGTCATGGCCTATGCCTACACCCATGTGCTGGATCATCCGGGCATCGTTCAGGCAACCTTGCGAGACGTGACCGGATGGGGGCCGCGTGATTATTGGTTCCCCGAGATTCGGTCGGTGGGCGGCGCCGCGCTGATGCTGACGCTGGTGCTCTATCCTTACGTCTACCTGCTGGCGCGCACCGCCTTCATGGGCCAAAGCGCCAGCACCTTCTTTGCCGCCCGCGCGCTGGGCAAGACACCTTGGCAGGCGTTTTTCCAAGTGTCGCTCCCCATGGCGCGCCCAGCCATTGCGGCAGGCGTTTTGCTGGCGACAATGGAGACGATTGCTGACTTTGGCACTGTCTCCTATTTCGGGGTGCAGACCTTTGCCACAGGTATCTACACCAGCTGGATCGGCCTCGGTGACCGGGGGGCGGCCTCGCAACTTGCCATGGGGCTGCTGGCCTTCGCGCTGATCCTCGCCGTGCTGGAGCGGCAAAGCCGGGGCAACGCGAAATACCACGCCAACCGGATTGAAACGATGGGGCGTCTTGAACTGACAGGGGCGCGCCGTGCAGGTGCGATGATCCTTTGCGCGCTTCCGGTTCTCTTTGGGCTGATCCTGCCCACGATTGCCCTTGTCTTGATGGGCTTCGGATCCGAGCAGAACCTGCTGAGCCGCCGCTATATCGGCTTCATCCAGAACTCGCTGGTGCTGGCCAGTATCGCCGCGGTGCTGACCGTCTGCGCCGCCATCGTGCTTGGCTATTTCCAGCGGGTGTTTCCCGGGGCGAAAGCCTCTGCCGCGATCTATGTGGCGCGATTGGGCTATGCGGTGCCGGGCGGGGTGATCGCCGTGGGGCTGCTGGTGCCGTTTGCAGCGTTTGACAATGCGCTGGACGCATGGATGCGCGCGACGTTCGATATCTCCACCGGGTTGCTGCTGACAGGTTCGATCTGGTTGCTGATCGCGGCCTATATGATCCGCTTTCTGGCCGCCGCTCTGGGGTCCTACGAAAGCGGTCAATCGGCGATCAACGCCAATATGGACGCGGCCTCGCGTGTGTTGGGCAAGACAACCTATGGCACGTTCCGCCGAGTGCATTTCCCGATCCTGACGCCCGCGCTTTTGACCGCGATGCTGATCGTCTTCGTGGACGTCATGAAGGAACTGCCCGCAACGCTGATCATGCGCCCGTTCAACTATGACACGCTGGCGGTGCAGGCCTACCGTCTCGCCTCCGACGAGCGGTTGGAGGGCGCGGCGGTGCCAAGCCTTGTGATCGTGGCCATGGGGCTGGTGCCAGTGATCCTGCTTTGCCGACGCGTGGGGCGTCAAAGATAAGGCATATTTACCGGCGCACTCCGAAAGCATAACGTCTTTCTATCGCGCCGGAGGCCCCCATGACCGCAACGCTCAAGCAGTTTGAAACCTTTGTCTGGGTCGCCGCCCTGGGCAGTTTTCGTCGCACAGCGGAGAAGCTGAACACCACGCAGCCCAATATCTCCGTCCGGATTTCAGGGCTGGAGGCGAGCCTGGGCGTCAAGCTCTTTGATCGGGATGCGGGATCGGTCACGCTGACGGCGGCGGGGACCCATTTGCTGGAACCCGCCCAGCGCGTGCTAGATGCGTCGGACGCCTTTGCCGCGCAGGCCGGGACCGCCGCGCGCCAATCCGGCGTGATCCGCCTTGGGGTGACCGAGATCATCGTGCAAAGCTGGCTGGGGCGGTTCCTGAAAGAGCTGCGTGCGCTTTATCCTGAGACGGTCGTTGAGCTAGTCGTCGATCTCTCGGCAGAGCTGGAGAAGGACCTGACCGACCGCGCCCTTGATCTGGCGTTGATGAACGGCCCGGTGCCGGACCCGGCGATCCACAGCGTCGCGCTGGGCGACGTGCCCCTGATGTGGGTGGCGGCCCCGGAGATCGCCAAGACCGTGACCGGTCTGGACGCGGTCTCCCGCCATCCGGTGCTGACATTCTCGCGCAAGACCGTCCCTTATGCGGAACTGGCCGCCTATTTTCGCGACCATCCCGCGGGGCCGGTGCGCCTTGTGCCGTCTAACAATCTGGCTGCTTGCGTGCAGATGACCGTGGATGGGCTGGGCATCGCTGCCTTGCCGCACATCCTGATCAAGGACGCGCTGGCAGAGGGCCGACTTGTCCCGCTCGATATCGACTGGTGCCCCGCACCGCTGCACTTCACGGCCTGCTATGCGCATACACCGTCGCGATCCGTGGTGCGTAAGGCGGCAGAGCTGGCGCAGACAATCGCGCGCGAAGATATGCGATAAATTCTATGTATCGCTTCAATATAAATGAATAATTAGAAATGATCGAAAGGGACGGCTAGGCTGACAGGGTTCCTGCTTTGAAAGGCCCGCACATGCCCGCGTCTTCCATTCGTCTTGGCGTTGATATCGGCGGCACGTTTACCGATGTCGTGCTGGAGCATGGCACGGCCCAACACTCCACCAAAGTGCTGACGACCTATGCCGCGCCGGAAAACGCGATTATCGAGGGGATGGGGCAGGTTTGTGCGAAAGCGGGCATCGCGCCGGGCCAGATCACCCAGATCATCCATGGCACCACTCTGGCCACCAATGCGCTGATCGAACGGCGCGGGGCGAAGACCGCTTTGATCACGACGCAAGGCTTTCGTGACGTGATCGAGATGCGCACCGAATCCCGGTTTGAGCAATATGACCTGAACCTCGAACTGCCGGAGCCTTTGTTGCCGCGCCAATCCCGGTTCACTGTGGCCGAGCGGGTCAGCGCTTCAGGCGAGGTGCTGATTGCGCTCAACCGGGCGGAGGTCGAGGCGCTGGCGGATCGCGTCGCAGAGGCCGGATATACGAGCGTCGCGGTCGGGCTGATTCATTCCTATCTGAACGACGCCCATGAGCAGATGATCCGCGATGTGCTGGCCGAGAGACTGCCCGATTTGATGGTCTCGCTGTCGTCGGAGGTTTCCCCTCAGATGCGCGAATATGAGCGGTTCAATACGGTCTGTGCGAACGCCTACATCAAGCCGCTGATGAAAAGCTATCTCAGCCGTCTGGAAGGGCGGCTGGCCGAGGAAGGTGTGGCCTGCCCGATCTTCTTGATGCATTCGGGCGGCGGGATCATCAGCCTTGAAAGTGCGGCTGAGTTTCCCGTCCGACTGGTGGAATCTGGCCCGGCGGGGGGCGCCGTTTTCGCCGCTGATATCGCGGCGCGCTACGGGCTGGACAAGGTGCTGAGCTTCGACATGGGCGGCACCACAGCGAAGATTTGTCTGATCAAGAACCAGACCCCGAAGACCTCTCGCGTGTTTGAAGTGGCGCGGACTTATCGGTTCAAGAAAGGGTCAGGGATGCCGATTTCGATCCCTGTCATCGACATGGTCGAGATCGGCGCTGGCGGCGGATCGCTGGCCCATGTGGACGCGCTGCGGCAGATCAGAGTCGGGCCGGAAAGCGCGGGCTCGGAACCCGGCCCAGCCTGCTACGGGCGCGGGGGTGCGCGGCCCGCAGTGACAGATGCGGACCTGATCCTGGGCAAGCTCGACCCGGACAATTTTGCGGGCGGGTCGATCCAGCTGCATACGGGTCGTGCGGCGACCGCGCTGGAGGAAACCCTCGGCGCACCGCTGGAGATGGACGCGCAAACAGCGGCGTTCGGGCTAGCCGAGGTTGTGGACGAAAACATGGCCAATGCCGCGCGCGTGCATGCGGTCGAGAATGGCGAGGATCTGGCCGACTACACGATGATTGCCTTTGGCGGGGCCGCCCCGCTGCACGCCGCACGGCTCTGCGAAAAGCTGGGCATCGCGCGGGCGCTGGTGCCACCGGGCGCGGGCGTGGGATCAGCCATCGGGTTTCTGCGTGCGCCATTCAGTTTCGAGGCGAACCGCAGCCTCTACATGAGGCTGTCGCGCTTTGATGCGGATGCGATCAAGAGCTTGCTGAGCGATCTCGCAGCAGAGGCCACGGCCTTCGTGCGGTCCTGCGACGCGCGGGCCGACATTCTGACCGAAACGAAAGTCTATATGCGCTACACTGGACAAGGCTGGGAAATCCCGGTGACCCTGATTCAAGCGCAGGCCGCCAAACCGGATGCGGCGACATTCCTCGCCCAGTTCGAGGCGGAGTATGCCGCTCTCTTCGGGCGCGTCGTGGATGGCATGGATGTCGAGATCACGGTTTGGGCTGTGAACGCGACAACGCCGCACGCACAGGTCGTCCCGATCACGCCAGTGGAAGGCGCCGGCGCGGCGCAGGCAAGCGGCGCGCGAATGCTGTTTGATCCGGCGTTGGGCGCTGCGACGGACGCGCAAGTTATAGACCGCACGGCGATGGCGGCGGGGCAAACGGTGCAAGGACCGGCTGTCATTACAGAGGATGAAACGACGATTGTGCTGCCCCAAAGCCGCTCTGCGGTGGCGCAGCCGGATGGAACGATTGATATCAGGGAGGTGGGCCAATGACCTCAACCGTTGCGTATCAGGTGATGTGGAATCGGCTGATCTCCGTCGTGGAGGAACAGGCACAAGCGCTTGTTCGCACGGCCTTTTCGACCTCCGTGCGCGAGGCAGGCGATCTGTCGGCCGGGGTCTATAACGCTGAAGGCCTGATGCTGGCGCAAGCGGTCACAGGCACACCCGGCCATGTGAACGCGATGGCGGATGCGGTGGCGCATTTCATCCGCCGCATCGGACGCGACAACATCTTTGAAGGCGACATCTACATCACCAATGATCCTTGGGAAGGCACCGGGCATCTGCATGACATCACCGTGGTGACGCCTTCGTTCTACAACGGCCACCATGTCGGGTTCTTCGCCTGCACCGCGCATATCGTGGATATCGGCGGGCGCGGGTTCGGCGCGGATGCGGCCAGTATCTTTGAGGAAGGTCTGCAGATTCCAATCATGAAATTTGCTAAACGCGGCAAGGTTGATCAGACGCTGATCCGCATCGTGCGCGGCAATGTCCGGGAGCCTGATCAACTGGTTGGGGACATGTATGCGCTGGCCACCTGTAACGAGATCGGCCACCGCCGCCTTGTCGAGATGATGGAGGAGTTTACCCTCTCCGATCTGGACGGCATCGCGCGCTTCATTCTGGAGAATTCCCGTCGCGCCACGCTGGAGCGGATCGCCGCGCTGCCCAAAGAAACGGCGGGTGGCGAGATGGTGATCGACGGATTCGAGACGCCGATCACTCTGAAGGTCCGGCTGACGATTGAAACCGACCGGATGCTCTGCGATTTCGCAGGCACGTCCGGGCTGGACAAGAAAGGCATCAACGTGCCGCTGGTCTATACCAAAGCATACGCCTGCTACGCGTTGAAATGCGCCATCGCGCCGGAGATTCCGAACAACGCGGCCTCCCTTGCCCCGTTCGAGGTGAAAGCACCCAAGGACAGCATCGTCAACGCCGTGCACCCCGCGCCGGTCGCTCTCCGCCATGTCATCGGGCATATGATCCCGGACACGGTCTATGACGCGCTCGACAAGATTTTGCCCCAGACGGTGCCTGCTGAAGGGGCGGGCTGTCTGTGCAATTTTCAAGTGTCTCTGCGGCCCCGCACCGATGCACCCGCGCCTGATGACGCGCGGCGGGCGGAGGTGCTGACCTTCAATTCAGGGGGTGCGGGTGCGCGGCCTACGGTCGATGGGCTCAACGCCACGGCGTTTCCGTCGGGCGTCATGACAATGCCGATTGAAGCGACCGAACATACCGGCCCGGTGATCATCTGGCGCAAGGAGTTGCGGCCGGATAGCGGCGGCGCAGGCAAGCAGCGTGGCGGGCTGGGGCAGTATATGGAGGTGGGCGCTGTCGAGGGCCATGAGTTCGACTTTCAGGCCATGTTCGACCGTGTGGATCACCCCGCACGGGGGCGACAGGGCGGCAGCGCCGGGGCGCCAACGACAATTGCGCGGGATGACGGCACGCCGATGCGCGGCAAGGGCAAGCAGTTCGTGCCTCACGGGCGGCGCGTGCAATTGGCGTTTCCGGGGGGTGCGGGCTACGGCCCGGCCTCTGACCGCGACCCGGCTTTGGTGAAACGCGATCTTGCGCGGGGCTATATCTCGGCCCAGTCTGCGCAGGACGATTATGGGCTGTCAGCGGCAGAGATAGACACCGTTCTGGACGCCGTCCGCAAGGGAGAGACGCTATGACCGCGCCGCAAAAGACCAGCTATGACGTGGTGATCGTGGGCGGCGCGATGATGGGTTCTTCGACCGCGTGGTTTTTGACAGAAGAGGCCGATTTCGACGGATCGGTTCTGGTGATCGAGAAAGACCCGACCTACGCATTCTGCTCGACCACGCACACCAATTCCTGCATGCGCCAGCAGTTCAGCACCGAAATCAACGTGCGGATTTCTCAGTTCGCCGCCGAGTTCGTGAAGACCTTTCACGAGCGGATGGGCGGCACGCCAGACGTGCCGAAGCCGGGCATCCAGAATTACGGTTACATGTATCTGGCCGACACCGAAGCCTTTGCAGAGACCTTGCGCGACAACATCAAGGTGCAGCACGCGGTGGGCGCAGGCACAGTGCTGATGAGCCCGGACGAGATCAAGCAGGCCTACCCGTTTTATAATGTCGATGACATTAAGCTTGGCTCGATCAACACCCGCGATGAGGGCTACTGGGACGGCATCACCGTCTTCGACTGGTGGCGCAAATCCGCCAAAGCGCAGGGGGTGGAGTATCACACCGGCGAGGTCGTCGCGATGACGCGCAACGCCGCCGGAACCCGCGTGGAAAGCGTGACGCTGGCCAGCGGCGAGATTATCGCCTGCGGTCAGGTCGTCAATGCCTCCGGCCCGCGCGCGGTCGAGACGGCGCGCATGGTGGGCATCGACATCCCCGTCGAGCCGCGCAAGCGCTTCACCTGGATTTTCAGCGCCGAACAGCCTCTGGACCGGGACCTACCGCTGACCATTGATCCCAGCGGCGTGCATTTTCGTCAGGACGGCAAGACGACCTACTTGGCGGGCGGGCATTCTGACCATGACCCTGCCGTCGCCTATGACGATTTCGCCATGGATCACGCGCTCTGGCAGGACCACATCTGGCCGGTCATCGCCACGCGCATCCCGCAGTTCGAGGCGATCAAGGTCACCAATGAATGGGCCGGGCATTACGCCTACAACACCTTCGATCACAACGCGATTGTCGGGCCGCATACACATGTTGAGAACTTCGTATTCCTCAACGGATTCTCCGGTCACGGACTGCAACAATCCCCCGCGATGGGGCGCGCGACCGCCGAATGGCTGACCTATGGCGCGTTCAAAACCCTTGATCTGACGCCCTTCCGATATGACCGGATCGTGCGGAAGGAAACCTTTGTCGAAAAGGCTGTGATATGAAACTTGTCCTCACAGGTGCCGCGGGCCGCTTGGGCTCAATCCTGCGCAAACCGCTGGCCGAGATGGCGGAGACGTTGGTCTCTTCCGACATTGCCGACAGCGTCGACGACTTCGCCCCGAATGAGACCTACATACAGGCCGATCTGGCCGATAAGGACGCGATCCACGCGCTGCTGGAGGGCGCGGATATGGTCGTCCATTTCGGCGCCGTGGGGGATGAAGCCCCCTTCGAGCAGATCGTCGGCCCCAACATCATCGGCGCCTATAATGTCTGGGAGGCCGCCCATCAGCACGGGCTGCGCCGGGTGATCTATGCCAGTTCCGTGCATGCGGTGGGGATGTATCCCAAGACGCAAACGCTCACGACCGATACGCCCCATAAACCCGACACATTCTACGGTCTCGCCAAGTGCTTTGCCGAGGATCTGGCCAGCCTCTACTGGGACAAGCGTGGGCTGGAAGCGGTGTGTCTGCGCATCTTTTCCTGCGCAGAGGTTAGCAATGCGCGCGCGGTTGGCACATGGCTGTCCTATCCCGATCTGATCCAGCTTGTGACCCGCGCGATTGATACGCCCGTGACTGGGTTCACCACGATCTATGGCATCTCGAACAATGACCGTGCGGGCGTGGACAATACCGGTGCCACATTCCTCGGTTACCGCCCGCAAGACAATGCAGAGCCCTACGCGGCTGAGATGTTCGCCAAGGACGGCCCCCTCGACCCGCAAGACCCGGCCCATATGTGCCACGGCGGCCCGTTCGCAGCAGTGCCGCTGGGGGAAAGTGGTGTTTCACTGCTGAACCTGAATGAACACAAAGACAACTAGCCCTTGCAGCATGGTGTATTTCGGCATAAATGCCCCGCTTCCGCGATGAACACGCGCAAAAGTTGAGATTTCACCAGACGGGTGTTATCTTTTGAATATGCCCAGCGTCGGGGCTCTGTCGGCGTGCCACTCAGGAGGACAATGAACTGTCTCTTTCTGCTCAAGCGGGCAACACCGCTTCCCAAGGCCAGCCGGTAATGGCAGGTCAAAAGGACATCTCCAGCGAGGAGCTCCTCGCACGCATCCTGAAATCACTGGACGACGACAAGGCCGAAGATGTGGTCCAGATCGACCTGCGCGGCAAGTCCGAGATGGGCGATTATATGGTCGTCTGTTCGGGCCGCTCGACCCGTCAGGTCACCGCGATTTCCGAGAAGCTCGTGGATGCGTTGAAACAGGAATACGGACGGCTTTGTAAGGTCGAGGGCAAGGGCGCAGGCGACTGGGTTCTGATCGACACGGGCGATGTGATCGTCCACGTGTTCCGCCCCGAAGTGCGCGAGTTCTATCAGTTGGAAAAGATGTGGCTGCCCGCTGGCGAGCAAGCCCAGTCTAACTGATACTGGCTGACTAAACGATGCGCCTTCATATCTGCGCCGTCGGTCGCCTTCGGGCGGGGCCGGAAGCTGCGCTGATTGACGATTATCTGACACGGTTTGATCGCACCGGGCGTGCTCTTGGGTTGGGGCCCGCTTCTATTGTTGAGGTCGAGGACAAGAAGGGCCGCGGCATGCCGGCGGAGGCTGTGTTGCTACGCAAAGCCCTGCCGAAAGGGGCCAAACTGGCGGTGATGGATGAACGCGGCAAGGTGATGAGTTCACCGGATTTTGCGCGGCAGTTGGGTGATTGGCGCGATAGGGGCACCTCTGATCTGGCGATTGTCATTGGCGGGGCCGATGGGATTGCACCTGATCTACAGCAAGAGGCCGATTTTGCCCTGTCCTTCGGCAAGATGGTCTGGCCGCATATGCTGGTCCGCGTGATGCTGGCTGAACAGCTTTATCGTGCAGCGTCTATCCTTGCGGGCGCCCCCTACCACCGGGTCTAAAACCACGTTAGAACGCTCCCAAGAAAACAGGAGCAGTCCATGACCAAACCCGTCGTTCTTTGCATCCTTGACGGCTGGGGCGCGCGCGCCGAGACGGAGGGGAACGCCCCCGCCTTGGCCAATACGCCCAATTTTGATCGGATCATGGCGGACTGTCCGAATGCGACGCTCCTGACTCACGGACCGGATGCGGGGCTGCCGAGCGGACAGATGGGCAACTCGGAAGTGGGCCATACGAATATCGGCGCAGGCCGCTTGGTAGCGATGGATCTGGGGCAGATTGATCTGTCGATCGAGGATGGCTCTTTCTTTGAGAACGAGGCGATCCTCGGGTTTATTGAGACGCTCAAAGACACCGGCGGCACGGCGCATCTGATGGGGCTGCTCTCAGATGGGGGCGTGCATGGGCATGTCAGCCATATCGAAGCGGCCGCCAAGATGATTGCCGATGCCGGTGTGCCGGTGATTTTCCATGCGATCACAGACGGGCGGGACGTCGCGCCGAAGTCTGCCGACCGCTATCTGGAGGGGTTGCGCCTGCCCGAGGCCGCGCAGATCGGCACCGTGATCGGGCGTTACTTCGCGCTGGATCGGGACAATCGCTGGGAGCGGGTGAAGACCGCTTATGACACGATTGTTCTGGGCGAAGGTGCGCGGGCCAAGACCGCGTCAGAGCCGATTGAAACAGCCTATGCCAAGGACGTCACGGATGAGTTTATCCCCGCCACAGTGATCGCAGACTACGCCGGGCTCACCGACAAAGACGGCCTCTTCTGCCTCAATTTCCGTGCCGACCGCGCGCGCGAGATTTTGGCGGCGATCTGCGCCCCCGACTTTGACGCGTTTGACATAGGCGACCGCCCCAGACTAGCGACGCAGTTGGGCATGGTGGAGTATTCCGACGCTCATAGCCAATACCTCGCCACGGCTTTTCCGAAACGCGACATCCAGAACACGCTGGGCGCATGGGTGGCCAAGAAAGGTCTCAATCAGTTCCGACTGGCCGAGACCGAGAAGTACCCCCATGTGACGTTCTTTCTGAACGGCGGGATTGAGGTGCCGGAAGAGGGCGAGGACCGCTTTATGCCGCCTTCCCCCAAAGTCGCGACCTATGATTTGCAGCCCGAAATGTCAGCGGCTGAGGTGACCGAGAAATTCGTGGAGGCCATCGAGAAAGGCTATGACCTGATCGTCACGAATTACGCGAATCCGGATATGGTTGGGCATACCGGCGATCTTGAGGCTGCGATCAAGGCCTGCGAGGCCGTGGATCAAGGGCTTGGCCAAGTATTGGACGCATTGGAAAAAGCAGGTGGCGCGATGATCGTCACCGCCGATCACGGCAATTGCGAAGTGATGATCGACCCTGACACCGGCGGTGCGCATACGGCGCATACGACGAACCCGGTGCCGGTTATCCTCGTCGGGGCGCCAGAGGGTGCTACGCTCTCAGAAGGGCGGCTTGCCGATCTCGCGCCGTCGCTTTTGGAACTGATGGGCCTTGATCAACCTGACGAGATGACCGGAAAGTCCCTGATCCGCCGATGATCCGCGCGCTTGCCATAGGTTTGGCCCTTCTGGCCGCGCCCGCACAGGCCGACCCCGCGGAGGCCGCGCGCGCAGCATCCGAACAGCTGAATGCGGCCTCGCTTGCCCTGCAAGAGGCCGAAGGGCGACGCGACCGGGTATCGGCATTGACGCAGACCGTTCAGGCTTACGAAGCCGGGCTCTCCGCCATGCGCGACGGGCTGCGCCGCGCGTCGATCCGGGAACAGGCGCTTGAGCGGGATCTGGCCAGCAAATCCCGAGAAATTGCGCAGTTGCTTTCGGTGCTGCAAACCATCGAAAGCGCCCCTGCGCCGCTGTTGATGATGCACCCAAGCGGGCCGCTGGGCAGTGCACGCTCTGGCATGATCGTGTCCGAGGTCACCCCCGCCCTGCAGGTTGAGGCCGCCGTGCTCAAAGCGCAACTGGACGAGATGCAAACCCTCCGCGTGCTGCAGGAAAGCGCGACAGAAACGCTGCGCAATGGCCTGAACGAGGTGCAAACGGCGCGCACCGCGCTGAGCCAAGCGATCTCCCAACGCACGGATTTGCCGCGACGATTTACCGAAGACCCGGTGAAAACCGCGATCCTTCTGGACAGCAGCGAAACGCTCGAAGCCTTTGCCAGCGGACTGTCAGAAATCCCGGTGGATGGCTCGGAATCTGCCGCGCCCTTCAACCCGATCGCCAAAGGCGACCTGCCGCTGCCGGTCACGGGCCAGGTTCTGCGCCAGTTCAACGAGGCCGACGCCGCGGGCATCCGCCGCCCCGGCGTTCTGATCGCGACGCGCCCCCGCGCTTTGGTGACGACGCCCGTCGCCGCCTCCATCCGCTATCGCGGGCCGCTACTGGATTATGGCAACGTCATCATTCTGGAACCCGAGGCGGGCGCGCTGGTCGTGATGGCAGGGCTTGGCCAGGTTTACGGCGCGATCGGCGATGTGTTGCCGGAAGGCAGTGCTGTCGGGCTGATGGGTGGCCCTGTTAACACGAATTTGACTGCATCGTCACTCGCGGGTAGCGCCCCTCGCTCAGAAACGCTTTATATAGAGACAAGAGAAGCCAACACGCCCGTGGACCCGTCAAGCTGGTTTGCGCTGACAAAGGAATGAGCATGAAAAAGTTCGTGATGGCCGCATTGGGCGGCATTGCCACAGCAACAATCGTGACAACTCAGGTCGCTGGCCCGTTGATCGCGCAAGAGGCCGAGAACAGCGCGTCGGTCTATGAACAGCTTGATCTGTTCGGAGATATTTTTGAACGTATCCGCGGCCAGTATGTGGAAGAGGTCGAAAGCTCTGATCTGATTGAGGCAGCGATTAACGGGATGCTGACCTCCCTTGATCCGCATTCGTCCTACCTGTCGCCCGATGATGCCGCCGATATGCGTGTGCAGACGCGCGGTGAGTTTGGCGGTCTGGGCATTGAGGTGACGCAGGAAGAGGGCTTTGTGAAAGTCGTCTCGCCCATTGACGGCACCCCTGCCGATCAGGCGGGTGTCGAGGCGGGCGATTTCATCACCCATGTGGATGGCGAAAGCGTGCTGGGTCTGAACCTTGATGAGGCGGTCGACATGATGCGCGGCCCCGTCGGGTCCGAGATCATCATCACTATTGTGCGCGAAGGCGAGGTTGAGCCGTTTGACGTCACCATCGTGCGCGACACAATCAAGCTGACCGCCGTGCGCACCCGCACCGAAGGCGACACGGTCGTGCTGCGCGTGACCACGTTTAACGACCAGACCTCCCCCGGTCTGGAAGAAGGCATCGCCGAGCAGGTTGAAGAGGCAGGCGGTATCGAGAACGTCAACGGCTTCGTGCTGGATATGCGCAACAACCCCGGCGGTTTGCTGACCGAAGCGATCCGCGTGTCGGATTTCTTCCTTGATAAGGGCGAGATCGTCTCGACCCGTGGCCGCGACCCCGAAGACGGCGACCGCTTCAACGCGACGCCCGGTGATCTGGCCCAAGGCAAGCCAATTGTCGTGCTGATCAATGGCGGCTCCGCGTCCGCGTCCGAGATTGTTGCGGGTGCCCTGCAAGACCACCGCCGCGCGATTGTCGTGGGCACCAAGAGCTTCGGCAAAGGCTCGGTCCAGACGGTCATGCCCCTGCGCGGTGACGGCGCGATGCGCCTGACGACAGCGCGCTACTACACGCCGTCCGGACGCTCCATTCAGGCGCTGGGCGTCTCTCCCGACATCATCGTGGAGCAGCCCCGCCCTGCGGAAGTCACCGAGGAAGAGGAAGAGGATGCACGCTCCCGCTCCGAGGCTGATCTGCGCGGCAGCCTGAACAATGACAGCCTGTCAGAGGACGAGATTCAGCAAATCGAAGCGGATCGCGCACGTGCCGAACAAGCTGCAGAACTGCGTGAAGAAGACTATCAACTGGCTTACGCCATCGACATTCTGACCGGCCTGAATGCGCTGGGTCCGGTTGAGTAAAAGGAGCGGCCCGGGCACCCGTCCGGGCCAACCACAATGACCCCCGAAGACATCGCAAAACTCCCTTACCGGCCCTGCGTTGGCCTGATGCTGGTCAATGGCGCGGGCCAAGTGTTCGTCGCCCAGCGCAACGACCGCTACACCGAGGCGTGGCAGATGCCGCAAGGCGGTGTTGACGAGGGCGAAGACCCGCGCGAGGCCGCGCTGCGCGAGCTTTGGGAGGAGACCGGGCTCACCGCCGACATGGTCACGGTCGAGGCGGAAAGCAAAGACTGGCTGCCTTACGAGCTGCCCCATGATCTGGTCCCGCAGATTTGGAAAGGGCGCTATCGCGGGCAGAAGCAAAAGTGGTTTCTGCTGCGGTTTCACGGGGCCGACAGCGACATCAATATCGAGACAGAGCAGCCCGAGTTCTCTGCCTGGAAATGGGCCGCGCCCGAGACGCTGATCGACGCGATTGTGCCGTTCAAGCGCGATGTCTATGCCGCCGTGCTGGACGAGTTTGCCGACAAGCTTTGATGCGTCTGAGGCGTTGCGCCGGACGGCGTGACGGGCTACGCAAACGGCCATGGGAAAAGCGAAACTTGATACACAAGCCATTGGTCTGGATGCGGGCCTTGCCTTCACAAAATGGGTGACGGGCGCAGAGAACCTGCATTACGGGCTGTGGGACGGGCTGGATGTGACCGCCGGAAACCTGCGCGCGGCGCAGGATGCCTATACCGACAAGCTGTTCCGATTGCTCCCTGATCAGCCCTGCCGCATTCTGGATATCGGTGGCGGCGCGGGGGAGACCGCGCGCAAACTGATCGCACTGGGGCACAGTGTGGATATCGTCGTGCCCTCGAAATTCCTCGCCGACCGCTGCCGCGCCAATGCGCCCAAAGCTACCGTGCACGAGATGATGTTCGAGGATTTCCAATCCGAGCCGCGCTTTGATCTGTGCCTCTTTTCCGAGAGCTACCAGTACATTCCGCTGGATCAGGGCCTGCCGAAATGCCTGCGCCTGCTGGAACCAGGCGGCAAGATCATCATCTCCGACTGCTTCCGCACGCCTGCCTACAAGGTTGCGAACCTCTCGGCCAAAGTGGGCGGCGGGCACCGCGAAAAGGCGTTCCGCTCCATGCTGGAGACCCAATCGGTGCGCATCGCGTTTGAGGAGGATATCACCGCCTCCGTCGCGCCCTCCGTCGATCTGGAACAGGGGCTTTTCAACGTATTCGGCTACGCCGCCACCCGGATCGACACCGAACTTGCCGCCAAACGCCCCAAAGCGCGCTGGCTGCTGCACCGCGTGCTGCGTTTGCTGATGTCCGAACGCCGCCGCGCGCGCCTGGATGAGCGTCTGAACAAACAGACCCGCAACGCCGACGCGTTTAAGACCTACAACCGCTATCTGATGATGGTGATCGAGCCTGCCTAACGCAGCTTCTTGAGCAACGTCATCGACGGGTAGCCATCCGGCGTCAGCCCGCGCGCTTTCTGAAACTTGCGGATCGCGGCGATCGTGTTCGGCCCGATGCGCCCGTCCACACCTTGGGTGCTGAACCCAGCATTGGTCAGGCGCTGCTGCAACTCTTTGCGCTCGGCTGACTTCAACGCGCGATCCCCGCGGGGCCAACTGGCTTGGAACGCCCGTTTGCCCGCGATCCGGTCGCTCAAGTGACCCACACCGATCACATAGGCATCGGCGGCGTTATAGCGTTCGATCACGCTGAAATTCTTGAAGATCATAAAAGCAACGCCCTCAGATCCCGCAGGCAACAGGATCGACGCAGAGCCATAATTCGGTACCGCCCGACCATCCAACCCGCGCACACCAAGACGGCTCCACTGATTGGGCATTTTCTTGATCTTGCGATCAGCGAGCGCGTAATCAAACCCACGCGGCAGCTGCACTTCAACGCCCCACGGCATGCCTTTCACCCAGCCAAACCGCTTGAGGTAATTCGCGGTCGAGGCCAGCGCATCCGTTGGATCATCAGACCAGATATCGCGGCGGCCATCGCCGTTGAAATCCTGCGCATAGTCCAGATACGACGTCGGCATGAACTGCGTATGCCCCATGGCTCCCGCCCAGCTTCCGGTCATGCCTTGCACATCCGTGTCGCCATTCTGCAGGATGCGCAAAGCCGCGATCAGTTGTTCTTCGAAGAACGCCCCGCGACGGCCATCATAGGCCAGCGTTGCCATCGCGGGGATCACTTCGGTCTTGCCGCGCACGGCACCGTAAGCGCTTTCTAATCCCCAGACGGCTACGACAACTTCCTTGTCGACGCCATACTTCGACTCAATTCGATCCAGCTTGGCCGCATGGGTCCGCAAAGCCGATTTACCATTGCGGATGCGGCTGTCAGAGACGGCACTGTCGAGATAATCCCACAGGGTTTTCGTGAACTCCGACTGGTTGCGATCCCGGCTGATCGCATCGGAATTATACCGCGCGTTGCGGAACGCCTTATCGAGCGTGCGCTGCGAAATCCCCTGCGCCCGCGCGCGTTGCCTGAAGCCCTCAATCCAGCGCTGAAAACCGATATTGGACGTGGAAATCTGCTGCTCGGTCACGGTCGTACTCCTCCGCGTCACATCAACGGCGCGGTCGGGCCGAATAGTGGGCCGGATCGATGTGCCCACAACAAAAACAACGGGTTGCGCGGTCAGACGCTCCACAATCGCAGCGCGGGATTCCGGGCGGATCGACGTGGTTGGCGCAGCCGCGCTCGCCATGCCAGCCGCCATCAAAAGACCGCCGATCAAACCTGTCTTGAGTAGTGTCATATGCCTGCCCGCCTTTTTTAAGCGTTTGGGCAGAGCATACAGGGATTGTTTCCGTTCTGGAAGCAATCAGCGCAGGCGCGCGCAAAAACTTGCGTTACCGGCGGCGGGAGACCTTGCGTTTCACCTTATCGGCCTTGCGCTTGGCTTTGACCTTGCGCCGTTTGGGGGAGCCTCTGCGCGCGTTGCCGCCGCGCCCTTGGGGCAGGTCTTTGCCATCCAGTTCCAGCAGGTCGAGCATTAGGCCACCGGTCACCGGAACAGCCTCCGACAGCTTGACGAGAACGGTCTGACCCAGCGAAATCTCGATCCCCGTATCGGCGCCCATCAGCGTCTGGGTTTCCGCATCGTGGTGGAAATATTCGGACCCGATATTGCGCATCGGCACCAAGCCGTCGGCACCCGTTTCATCCAGTTTCACAAAGACGCCAAACCGCGCGATCCCGCTGATCCGCCCGGTAAAAGTGCTGCCGACGCGGTCGCTGAGATAGGCGGCCAGATAGCGGTCGGTCGTGTCGCGTTCGGCCATCATCGAGCGGCGTTCCGTGTCGGAGATTTGCACGGCGGTCGCGTCCAGCTCGGCAATATCCTCCGCGCTCAGCCCGTCTTTGCCCCAGCCATGCGCCGTGACCAGCGCGCGGTGCACGATCAGGTCGGCATAGCGGCGGATGGGCGAGGTGAAATGCGCGTAGCTTTTGAGCGACAGGCCAAAATGGCCAAAGTTTTCCGCGTTATAATAGGCCTGCGTCATGGAGCGCAGGGTGCTGAGGTTGATCAGCTCAGCGAATTCGCTGCCCGCCGCGGCATTCAGCAACTGGTTCAGGTGGCGGGTGTGTAGAACCTGACCTTTGGCGAGGTTGAACCCAGCGGTTTGGGCCGTCTCGCGCAGGGCTTCCAGCTTTTCAGCGGTGGGTTCTTCATGGACCCGGAAGAGCAGCGGCTGGCCCTTGGCTTTGAGCGTCTCTGCCGCGGCGACATTGGCGAGGATCATGAACTCTTCGATCAGCCGATGCGCGTCCAGCCGGTCCTTGAAGGCAACCGACTGCACCTCGCCCTCGTCGGTCAGGATGATGCGGCGTTCGGGCAGGTCCAGATCCAGAGGCTGGCGCTTTTCCCGAGCTTGGCGCGCGGCGTGGTAGGCGGCATAGAGGGGCGCGACCACCTCCTCCATCAACGGCCCAACCTTGTCGTTTGGCGCGCCATCGACCGCCTCTTGCACCTCTTCGTAATTCAGCGACGCGGCAGAGCGCATGAGGCCGCGCACAAAGCGATGGCCCTTCAGCTCACCCCCCGCTGTCAGCTGCATGCGCACGGCAATACAGGCGCGCGGCACGCCTTCATGCAGCGAGCAAAGATCGCCGGACAATCGATCCGGCAACATCGGGACCACGCGATCGGGGAAATAGGTCGAATTCCCCCGCTTGCGCGCCTCGCGATCCAGCGCAGAGCCGGGCGTCACATAGGCCGCCACATCGGCAATCGCGACCCAAACCACATGGCCGCCGGGGTTCTTTGGGTCGTCATCGGCATGGGCGAAACAAGCGTCATCGTGGTCGCGCGCGTCGCTGGGATCAATCGTGACCAAAGGCATATCGCGCAGGTCTTCGCGCCCTTTCAGGCCTGCAGGTTTCTTGGCGTCTGCCTCCGCGATCACCTCATCCGGGAAATCGTCCGGGATGCCATGCTGGTGGATCGCAATCAGCGACACCGCCTTGGGCGCCGAGGGATCACCCAGCCGACTCACAATTCGCGCTTTGGGTAGCCCCATACGCACCTTCGGCCCCGATTGCTCTGCCTCGACCAACTCGCCATCGCGCGCACCGTGTGTCGCGCCGGCCGGCACATCCCATTCGCGGTCGCTGCCCTTGTCGATGGGCACCACACGCCCGCCTTCCGCCTCTTTGCGGAAGACGCCCAGAATCTTGGTCGGGTTATGCCCAATACGCCGGATCAGACGCGCCTCATAAGCATGATCTTCGCCCTTTACTTCCGTCAGACGCGCCAGAATCCGGTCGCCCTCACCCAGCGCCGGGTCACTGCCTCGCAGCACCATCAGCACGCGCGGCTCCTCCGCCTCGCCCTGCCATTCCAAGGGCTTCGCAAAAAGGTCACCGTCCCCATTCGGCGCCTGCACCTGCAGCACCGACACAGGCGGCAGCTTGTCCGGATCGCGGTAACTTTTCTTGCGTTTTTGCAGATGGCCGTCGGCCTCAAGCTCACGCAGCAAGCGCTTAAGATCAATCCGCGCGGCCCCTTTGATGCCAAAGGCGCGCCCGATATCGCGTTTGCTGGTTTGCGTGGGATTATCTGAAATCCACTGGAGGATTTCATCCTTGGTGGGAAGCCTGCTCATACCTTGTCGCTACCACGCAAGGCGCGCGCCGTCACCCGCGAAGATCGGCCACCGTGTCCACATCGCGCAAAGGGGCTACATAAGCGATGCGCAAGCCGGGCAAGCTCGCCTCCGTATCGGCCAAAGCATGCTCCGTCGACCAGCGCACGCCTTCAAACAGTGTGCGCGGCACCGAGCCCACGCGCTTCATGCCAACCAACCAATAGCCCCCATCCGGCGCGGGTCCAAACACCGCCTCATGATCGCCCAGCGCTGCAAAGGCTTCGGCAATCCGTGCCGCGGTCACACCCGGAACATCCGCCCCGATAATCGCCACCGGACCGGGGGGCATCGTCCGAAACACCCGTGCCATCCGGTCCCCCAGATCGCCCGGCCCTTGCGGCACCCGAGGCAAATCTGCAGGCCAAACCCGGCTCAGCATCCCCACCCGATCAGGCGCCACCGCCAGCACCACGTGCCACCGCGGATCGCGCACCCGCCGCAACAGCCCGCGCACCTGATGGCGAAACCACCACGCCGCCGCCGTCATCCCGATATCCCGACCCAGACGCGTCTTCACACGCCCCGGTCGCGACTCTTTCACCATGACAACCAGTGTCCGTTTCACGAAAACAGCACCCGCATGTCGCGATGGGGGATCCGCGCATCCAGATATTCGGGGCCATAGGCCTCAAAGCCCAGCGCCTCGTAGAACCCGATCGCGCGCACCTGCGCCCCCAGCTTGACGCCTTTGACCTTTTCACCTTTGCGAAAATATCCAATGGCCCAGCGGATCAAGTCCGCGCCATGCCCATCGCTGCGATGATCGGGCGACACACAGACCCGCTCCACCTTGCCCATGCCATCTACGACGCGCAGGCGCATCGTGCCAATCGGCGTATCGCCCACACGGAGCAGCACATGGGTCGCCTCCGGGTCGAGCCCGTCTACCTCTTCGGCTTCAGTCACGCCTTGTTCGCCCACAAAGACCTGGCGGCGCAGATCAAAACACGCCTGTTTGTCAGCGTCGGTTTCAGCAACGCGGATCATGCGAAATAGTCCTGTAGAATGCGCGTGTAGATGCTTTTGAGCTGATGAATTTGCGCCACCTCAACCCGCTCATCGACCTGATGCATCGTTTTGCCCACAAGGCCGAACTCCACCACCGGGCAGTGATCCTTGACGAAGCGTGCGTCCGAGGTGCCGCCCGTTGTCGACATCTCCGGCACGCGGTTGGTCTCCACCTGCACGGCCTTTGCGACCAGCGCCGACAAATCGCCCGGCGGCGTGATGAAGCTCTCGCCCGAAATCTTCACTTTGACTTCAATCGCCACGCCCGTCGCCTCGGTCACTTTCGCAGCCTCTGCCTCAAGCCACTGGGTCAGGGACGCGCCGGAATGGGCGTCGTTGAAGCGGATATTGATCGTCGCCTTGCACTCCGCCGGGATCACATTTGTCGCCGGGTTGCCGGTATCGACAGTAACAATAGCCAAGGTCGACGCATCAAAATGTTCCGTCCCGTCGTCCAGCGCGTGACCTGCAAGCTGATCCAGCAGCCCAACCATCGCGTGCAGGGGGTTTTTGGCGCGGTGCGGGTAGGCGGAATGCCCCTGCACGCCCACCGCTTTGAGATACGCGGTCAGCGATCCGCGCCGCCCGATCTTCATCATCTCGCCCATCTCGTTGGGGCTCGTCGGCTCCCCAACCAGACAAACCGACATCGCCTCCCCCTCAGCGCGCATCCAATCGAGAAGCGCAGTCGTGCCGTCCAGCGCATCGCCTTCCTCATCCCCCGTAATCGCAAGGATCACCGACCCATCGGGCGGTGTGTCTTTCACAAAATCAACAGCGGCCGCGGCAAAGGCAGCCACGCCGGATTTCATATCCGTCGCCCCGCGCCCGTAAAGGAACCCGTCCTTGATCTCGGCCCCGAACGGATCAACCGTCCAGGCCGCTTCATCGCCCAAAGGCACCACATCCGTATGTCCGTTGAACCCAAAAGACTTCGCGTGTCCCTTCTCGCCCCAGCGCGCATAAAGGTTCGCGATCCCGGCGCGGTCCACGCGCCAGCAGGTGAAGCCCGCGCCCTCCAGCAGCTCTTGCAAAAGCACCAAAGCGCCCCCTTCGACGGGGGTCACCGAAGGGCAGCGCACAAGGGCGGCGGTCAGCTCAACTGGATCGATGGTCACGGGCAAAATCCTTTCAGGCCAGTCCCCTAGGCGATACCGAGTTGCCACACCGGATGCAATTGTCTCGGAACCGGCGGAAAACTGCTTAACAAAAAGTTAATGCCGCCATAGTCTTGCCGCAATAACATGACCCGAGGCAGGGCAAACAAAACCGTTGGGTCCAACGAGACCCGCATCGAGCAGTCGTCAATGAACGACATTTTATAGGGCCGCAACAGGCCCCTGCGCGAGCACGTTTGCGCTGTCTCCATATGAGGTGGGGACAGGACATGGTTGCAGCATCGGAACTCCCGATCAACACGGGGGCCTCCGCTCTCCAGATGGCGAACGCGATCTTCGGCGCGGGCGTTCAGGTTCAAAGCGCAAGCTATACCGGGTCATCCTATTCGTCGGGCATCTATTCGAACGGCGATTCCGTCTCAGGCGGGGTGATGCCCGGCGATACGGGCGTGATCCTGTCGACCGGCAGCGTGCGTAATTTCACCGATGGCAGCGGGCAGGCCAATAGCGGCGGCACCAAGTCGACGAACTCCCAAGGGCCGAACAATCAAAGCGATTTCAACGCAGCCGCAGGCACCAACACGTTTGATGCGGCCTATCTGGATATCGATTTCATCCCCACGGGCAGCACGATGACGATGCAGTTCGTCTTCTCGTCCGAGGAATATCCCGAATATGCCAATTCTGTTTACAACGACATGGCGATGGTCTGGGTTAACGGCTCTCCCGTGCCGATTACGGTGGGCGACGGGCAAACTGCCGTCGGCAACATCAACGGTGACGATAACGAGAACCTCTACATCTCGAACGAGAATGGCGATTTCAACACCGAGATGGATGGCTTCACCGTCACCATGACGCTGACCATGCAGGTCAATCCCGGTGTGTTGAACTCGATCCGGATTGGCGTGGCAGACGTCAGCGACAGTGTCTACGACTCCAACCTGCTGATCGCGGGGGACAGCATCCAGACAGAGCTTGTCGCCATCGAGGACAATGTCACCGTCGGTGTCGGCGGCACCAAGACGATTGATGCACTTGCCAATGATATTGCGCCCAACAGCAGCGTGCTGACGATCACGCAGATCAATGGCGTCAATGTAGTGGCCGGTCAAAGCGTGCAGCTGGCGCAAGGCCAGACCGCGACGTTGAATGCCAATGGCACGATCACGATCAGCACCGACACGGATGTTGAAGAAACGAACTTCACCTACACGGTCGAGGATACGACGACCGGCAATACCGATGTGGGTTTTGTCACGGTTAATACAGTGCCCTGCTTTGTGGCCGGAACCCTGATCCAGACACCTTATGGCGAGCGTCCGGTCGAAGAGCTGACCCCCGGTGACATGGTTCTGACCCAGGATGACGGCCCTCAGCCCTTGCGCTGGATCGGGTCGCGTGAGGTGGCTGCGATTGGTAAACTCGCCCCGATCCGCATCCGCGCGGGCACCTTTGGGTCGCACCGCGAATTGATGGTCTCCCCCCAGCATCGCGTTCTGATCCGCGACAGCCTTGCCGATCTGCTCTTTGGCGATGCCGAAGTGCTGGTCGCGGCCAAGGATCTGGTCAACGATCATTCCGTGCGGCGTATCGAAGGTGGCCAGATCACCTATGTGCACCTGCTCTTTGACCGCCATCAGGTGGTCTTCTCCGAAGGGCTGCCAACAGAGAGTTTCTTCCCCGGACCGCAAACCACCAAAGCGTTCGAGGCCGAGATCATCGACGAGATTTGCACCATCTTCCCGGAACTGGACCCCATGACGGGCGAGGGCTACAGCCCGACCGCCCGCCGCGCTTTGCGCTCATTTGAAGCGCGCCTGTTATTGGCCGCTTAACGTGACAGGTGGGAGCGCTTTATGACCTGGATCGGCTTGCGTGATGCGAACACGCACCGCTTCTCGCTGGCTGGACTTGCCGCGCGCGGGCTGCCTCCGCCCCGCTTTGCCGAAGACGCTTTGCTGAAACGCGGCTCACTCCAGATGGAGTTTGCCTATACACCCAGCACCCGCCGTCAGGTGCTGATTGATCATCGCTGCGAGTCCCCTTGGCCGGTGCACCTGCGCGTCACCATCACCCCCGATGCGGTGCTGCATTTCGACCTGCACTGCGGGGCGGAGCGCAGCTATATGTGCCTTGAGACCGGCCTCACGGATTGCGAGCGCGCGGTGGAACTGGTCTACTCCTGGCACGCGCCGGATCGCACGGCGCTTTTGTCGTTGCACCTGCCTTATGCCGCCAGAAGCGTGCACAGGGCGATGTACGACCCGCCGCCGTTTCCACTATCCGCGCTGCAATCACTGATCGAAGATCAACGGCCCACACGTGCGTTCACCTATCTGGCCGTCAGCACGGATATTGAGCCGATTGGCCCTGCACCGTCCCTCGCTGGCAACGCAATCGTCGAGACCCCTTCTGGCCCGCGCTATGTGGCCCATATCAAGGCGGGCGATCATGTGCTCTGCGACGACAACCGCCCGCGCCCGGTGCTGTGGGCCGGGCATCGCGACGTGCCGGCGCGCGGTCGGTTCCAGCCGATCCGCCTGCGCGCACCGTATTTTGGGCTGAGCCACGACACCGTCGTCGCCCCGACCCAGCACCTCGCCTTCGACGGCCCGGATGTGGAGTATCTTTTCGGGGAAGAGCGGGTTCTGGTCAGCGCCAGCCACGCGGTCACGGGCGGCGTTCAAGCGATCCGCGATACGCGCAAATATGTCGTGCGCTATCACCAGCTTGTGCTGGAGGACCACGCGCTCATTCGCATCGGCGGCGCTGTCGGAGAGAGCCTCTTTCTGGGCGCTTTGGCCGAAAACGGCATGGCACTCAACGCGTCAATCTGGTCGGGGGCTGATCTGGACAAGGTGCCAAGCCATGGCAGTTTTGCCGCCCCGGTGCTCAAACAATACGAAGCCGTCACCCTGACCCGCGCCTTCGTCTAAGCCCGACGTCTAGTCTTTGTCGTAAAACGGCGTCATCTGCGCCACGATGACCGAGTTCTCGTCCAGCGCCCGCTGCATCAGGCCGCGTTCATCGTCGTTGATGTCATGGCCTTCGGCCAGCCGCTCTTCCAGCGTGCCATAGCCCGACACATCGAGTGGCGCGAGGTCCGCCTGTTTGAGAATGGCGACCGTTTCCCGCACGGCCTCCGCCTCATCGACGCCGCTCGCAAAACACATCAGCGCCGCGCCCGTGCTGCCATCCGGCAGCCCGTCGCCGTCCTTGCGGCCCACCTCCACCAGCAGGGTAAACACCTGCTGGCGGGATTTCTTTTTGGGTTTGTCAGCCACTTAATCGCGCAGCAATTCGTTGATACCGGTCTTCGACCGTGTCCGCTCATCCACCCGCTTCACGATCACTGCACAATAAAGGTTGATCCCGTTCTTCGACGGCATCGAGCCAGCGACAACCACGGAATAGGGTGGCACCTCGCCATACATAACCTCACCGCTCTCGCGGTCCACGATCTTGGTGGACTGGCCGATGAACACGCCCATCCCCAGCACAGACCCTTCACGCACGATGCAGCCTTCGACCACCTCAGACCGCGCGCCAATGAAGCAGTTATCCTCGATAATCGTCGGGCCCGCCTGCATTGGCTCCAACACGCCGCCAATGCCGACACCACCCGACAGGTGGACGTTCTTGCCGATCTGCGCGCAAGAGCCGACGGTGGCCCATGTGTCGACCATCGTGCCCTCATCGACATAGGCGCCAAGGTTCACGAAAGACGGCATCAGCACCACGCCCGGCGCGATAAAGGCCGACTTGCGGACAACGCAGTTCGGCACCGCGCGAAAACCCGCAGCCTTCCACTGGTTGTCACCCCAGCCCTTGAACTTGCTGTCGACCTTGTCCCACCAGCCACCCGCCTGCGGACCACCTTCTTGCTGTTCCATATCCTTGATGCGGAAACCCAGCAGCACGGCTTTTTTGGCCCATTGGTTCACATGCCAGCTGCCATCGTCCTGCTTTTCAGCCACGCGCAAGCTGCCGCCATCCAAAGCGTTCAGCGTATCCTCGATCGCTTCACGGGTTTCGCCGGTGGTGGCGGGCGTTATCGTGTCGCGCGCCTCCCAGGCGGCTTCGATGGCTGTTTCCAGTTGCGCGTTCGACATGGTCGGCCCCTTATTTTTCATAGCGTTGGTCTGCGGCAGCCTATAAACGCAAGGCAACAGGCACGCAATCCATTGAGGCATCCGATGAAAGACGACACCCGCCGCCACCCTTTGCGGCACAGCAACGAAGATATCGAGGCCGCGACCCATACGCCCGACACGCCGCAGACGCGTGCACCGGCCTACCGGCTGGCCTTTGCGGATGAGGATTTCCTCTGTCGGCCCGAACTGCGCCCGGTGCGGCTGCAACTGGAACTCCTCAAGCCCGAGCTGGCGCTGGACGAGGCCGGTGTGAACTCCACCATCGTGCTCTTCGGCGGCGCACGTATCCCCGCACCCGCCAACAAAGACAGCGCACGCACGCAGACGCTGGCTGATCTGTCGTCTTACTATGAAGAAGCCCGCACCTTCGCGCGGCTGATGACCGAACGCTCCGACGGGTCCGAGAACGTGATCGTCACCGGCGGCGGACCGGGCGTGATGGAGGCAGGCAATCGCGGTGCACTGGACGCGGGCGGCAAATCGATCGGGCTCAATATCGTGCTACCGCATGAGCAAGCGCCCAACGAATACGTAACGCCAGAGCTGTGCTTCAACTTCCACTATTTCGCGATCCGCAAGATGCATTTCCTGATGCGCGCCAAGGCGATCTGCGTCTTCCCCGGAGGCTTTGGCACGCTGGACGAGATGTTTGAAAGCCTGACCCTGATCCAGACGGGGCGCATGGCGCGGGTGCCGTTTTTGCTGTTCGGCGAAAAGTTCTGGCGCGAGATCATCAATTGGGATGCGCTGTCAGAGGCCGGAACAATCTCGGCCGAGGATCTGGAGCTCTTTCAGTTTGTCGAGAGCGCGGAAGACGCGATCAAGGCGATTGATGGCTGGGAAGGCGTCGGCGAAAAGCGCGGCGTTATTCCGGGGCGGTAAGGGGCGACCCAGAAAGATGGGATATTTACCATGATTGATTGGCTGATCTTTATCCCGGCCTGTTTTGCGCTGAACCTTGCGTTCGGGCCGAACAATCTGCTGGCGATGACCCATGGCGCACGGCGCGGGGTGCTCTTTGCACAAAGGGCGGCAATCGGGCGTTTGCTGGTTTTCATCCCGATGATTGCGGCAAGTGCGCTTGGGCTGGGTCTTTTGCTGACAGCGTCCGCGACGCTCTTTAACATCGTGAAGATTATCGGCGCGCTCTACTTGATCTGGCTCGGGGTGAAGCTCTGGCGCAGTGCGGACCGTCTTGAGGCCCGCGTTCAAGCGGGTGATGGGCTATCCCACCGGACGGCCTTCAGATCGGAAGCCTTGGTGGCGGTCAGCAATCCCAAAGCGATTCTGATGTTTGCAGCGTTCTTTCCGCAATTCGTCTCAACAAAGGCTTATGTGCAAAGCTACCTCTTGCTGGGGGCGAGCTTTCTGGTGCTGGAAGCCCTCGCAATCTTGGCCTACGCCACCGTGGGCCGTTTCGCCTCGCGTTACGCCACACACAGGCTGTCCTGGATGCAACGCGGATCGGGTTTAATGATGGGTCTCTTCGGCCTGCTGCTGCTCTTCAGTCCACAGCCTGCCCGATCATAGAACCGTCCTGACCTGATGTAGATACCCGCCCCGGGACCTGATCCGGGGCCTCTTTGCTGCGGGCGGTGTGCTTTGTGACGGCGAGGTCCCGGATCAGGTCCGGGACGAGGTATCTTCGCTTCACAGCGACGTTATCCAAATCACGCAATACTCCGTCACGGGCGTGTGATGTGCGTTTGTGCACATACTGCAAGATCACCGTGCGCGTTTTCAGCTCCAGTGTGAACTGCCATTTGTCTGTCATCGGAAGCGCAAACTTCCAAACACACAAACGCAAACACAACACACACAAAGGACTAACAAAATGAAATTCGCTCTTATCTCCGCCCTCGTCGTCGCTGCTGCTCCGGCCTTCGCTGACGTCACCTCGCCTGCTGAAGCCAACGCACAGCACGGGTTTGAAACTTCCTTCGTGGCCTCCAACGATCTGGGCAAAGTCTCCCCCGCTGAGATCGCCGGTGAAGGCACCGTCGGCGACGACGTGATCTCCACTCAGAACGTGGACGTTCTGGTCAAGCTGGGCGTCACATCGGCTGCTGAGCTGGCCGCACGCTAAAACCTCCCGCCCGCCTCTGCTCTCCCCCGGAGGCGGGCACCTCCTCCCTAAGACACAACATCACATACGCACAAAGGATTACCCAAATGAAACTCGCACTGATCACCGCCCTCGCGCTGTCCGCTGCTGCTCCGGCTTTCGCTGACATCACCTCGCCCGCTGAAGCCAATGCACAGCATGGGTTTGAGACCTCCTTCATGGCTGATGCCGATCTGGGCAAAGTCTCTGCCGCTGAAATTGCTGGTGAAGGCACCGTCGGTAACGACGTGATCTCCACTCAGAACGTGGACACGCTCGCCAAGCTGGGCGTCACCTCCGCCGCTGAGCTGGCACGCTAAAGCACACCCCTCGCGCTACGGTCCTCTCCCTGCCGCAGCGCGAGCGCTTGGGGGCGTCCCCGCCCAAGCCGCACAACGCCCGTCCCGCTTCAAAAGATCGGTCGTCCCAATCCCAGATGACCTAAAGAGGTGCGTTGTGGAAAACCGGTTCCAGCAAAAAGCTGGGGCCGGTTTTTTGCTATTGTGCGGAGGCCATTTGACGGCGGTAGGTCGCCTTCATCAGTTCTTTCCGGCGATGCAGATCGCGGGCGATGGCTTGGCTGAGCACATCGTTGATCGTGGTTTCATCTTCCCATGCCGCAAGGCGTAACGCTTCTTCGACGGGGGCGGTGATCTGGAGTTCCAAAGTCATGGTTTGCATGACCCGATTAACCGCGATTCGGTTGAATCAACCGTTAAGGCCAGCCTCTGCCGCGATCTGGGCGCGGGATTTGCGGGCGCGTTCGGTCGCGGATTTCAGCTGACCACAGGCCGCCATGATATCCTCACCGCGCGGGGTGCGGATCGGCGACGCATAGCCCGCATGGTAAATGATGTTCGCAAACGCCTTGATCCGCTTCCAGTCAGAGCGCTGATAGGGCGCACCGGGCCATTCGTTGAACGGAATAAGGTTAATCTTGGCCGGAATGCCCTTGATCAACTGGATCAGACGCCGGGCGTCTTCATCGCTGTCATTCACACCTTTCAGCATCACATATTCAAACGTGATCCGCTCCGAATTTGACGCTTTGGGATAGTCGCGCAGGGCATCCAGCAACGCCTCGATATTCCACTTCTTGTTGATCGGCACCAGCTTGTCGCGGACCTCATCGGTCGTGGCGTGGAAGGAAACGGCCAGCATGCAGCCAATCTCCGTCGCGGTTTTGGCGATCTCGGGCACGACGCCGCTGGTCGAAAGAGTGATGCGACGCCGCGACAGGGAAATCCCCTCGGGATCCATGGCGATCTTCATCGCGTCGCGCACGGCCTCGAAATTATACAGAGGCTCGCCCATGCCCATCAGAACGATGTTCGACAGCAAGCGCGTTTCATTCTTCGGCGCGCCAATCTCGGGCCATTCGCTCAGATCATCGCGGGCGACCATGACTTGGCCGATAATCTCACCGGCGGTCAGGTTGCGGACCAGTTTCTGCGTGCCGGTATGGCAGAACGAACAGGTCAGCGTGCAGCCAACCTGGCTTGAGATGCACAGCGTGCCCCGATCGGTTTCGGGGATATAGACGACCTCTACCTCGTGACCGCCCGCGATCTTCACCAGATATTTGCGGGTGCCGTCGTCAGAGACCTGCTTGGAAACAACCTCCGGCACCTCAACGACGAATTTCTCGGCCAGATCGGCGCGGTAGGCTTTGGCGAGGTTTGTCATCTGATCGAACGACCGCACGCCTTTCTCATAGATCCACTGCCAGATCTGCCCGGTGCGCATCTTGGCCTGCTTTTCGGGCGTGCCGTGGTCGATGAGCGTCTCGCGCAGCTGATCCCGCGTGAGGCCGACAAGGTTAATCGGTCCCTCCGGCAGCTTCCGGGGGAGCGTCATCACGTCTTGGGTAATCGGTGCAGTGGCCGACATCAGATCATCACTTTCTTGAGGATTTGGCTCACATATAGGATTCGCGCGCCAAATCCAAAGAAATCAGCTGGCGCAGCGCGACTCGGCCTCTTCCACAGCGGCCGTGAACCCCAGAAGGGAGAACGTGTCTTGCGTCGTCGTGCCCCGACCGGACCGGCCCGTCACCACAGCTTCCGCGCCACGCTTCATTGCAGCGACCAGCTTGGCGTCATCCGCAGGCGTCGGAGGCCACGCGCTTTCGCCGTCGGTGAAAAGCTCAAACGTGCTTTCGCCGACACGCACCGACACGGTGGAGCCGGATGCAAACGGATAGCCCCCTGCGAACTGCACCTGACCTGCCACATTGGCTGAGGGGCGGTTGAACACCAGCATATAAATATCGCCGCGGCGCACAGCCACAACGCGGCCATCGCGGGTGTTCACGGTTTCCTTGGGCGCAGAGACGGCCCAGCATTCGGTCGGGTTGCTTTCGACAAAGACGCTCCAATCCGTCTTGGCCGCGACCCGGTTTGTCGATTGTTCTTGCGCCATGGCGCCACCTGCGACCAGCGCCAACGCGGCCCCGGCGATCAAACGCGTGGTGAGTGAAATCATACTTACAGCCTCCAAGCTGTCATTGCCTCAAATGCCCCGTCCCGACCTCCGTCTTTCGCGGATTTGCCTTGCTTGGGGTGTTTTCTCTCGATGCCATAGTCTAGCGTGTTTTAGCTATACGAAGAAAGACCTCTTGGCGGAAAATCGCTGAGATGTGAGGGGAGGTGCTGAAATGGGCCAAGCAGTTGATCTTGTTGAGGTTTGGCGTGGTGACATCCTTGAAGGGATGCATCAGGGCCATGCGGTGATCGTCGATGATACTGGCCAGATCATCGACGCTTGGGGCGATCCGGAGGCAGTGATCCTGCCCCGTTCCTCCTGCAAGATGGTGCAGGCTTTACCGCTGATCCGCTCCGGTGCCGCGGATCACGCTGGATTAGGGTCTAAGCAACTGGCTTTAGCCTGCGCGTCCCATAGCGGCGAGGCGCAGCACGTGACCCCTGTGCAGGACTGGCTGAAAACGCTCGGCCTCGACGATGACGCCCTGCGCTGCGGGGCGCATCTGCCGATGGGGGAGGCCGCGAAACACGCGATGATCGCCGATCACGGCAGCCCCTGCCAAAGCCACAACAATTGCTCCGGCAAGCATGCGGGCTTTGTCACGTTGAACGCGCATCTGGGCGGTCATGCGGAATATATCGAGCTCGACCACCCTGTTCAGATCGCCTGCAAAGACGCCATGGAAGAGGCGACAGGTGTCGACACCCCCGGTCATTGCATCGACGGCTGCTCCGCCCCGAATTTCGCAACAACAGTGTCTGGTTTGGCGCGCGCGATGGCCTGGTTCGCCACTGCGCCCGATGGCAGTGCAGAGCATCGGTTGACCCACGCCATGATGACCCATCCCGAACTGGTAGCGGGCACAGACCGCGCCTGCACCGACCTGATGCGCGAGATGAACGGCAAGGCCGCGATCAAGACCGGGGCGGAGGGGGTCTATACTGCGATCCTGCCCGGCAAAAGGCTCGGTATCGCGCTAAAGATCACAGATGGGGCGACCCGCGCCAGTGAAGCCGTCATCGCGGCGCTTTTGGCGAAATGCGGTGTGTTAGACCCTAGGTCGCCCGCTGCGCAAAAGCGCTTGCGGCCCGTTCTTAAAAGCTGGCGCGGCTTTGAGGCGGGCGAGGTTCGCCCGGTGGCAGACTTGTTGAAATAGACTCTAATTCAGCCCAAAACGAAGGTTTCGCGGCTATAGCCCTGTACGTAAAGCAGCGCTGTGAGGTCGCCGTGATTGACCCGGACATTGCATTGCGCCGCAACCGCCGGTTTGGCATGCAGCGCGACGCCAAGGCCTGCACGGGTCAGCATCCCCAGATCGTTCGCTCCATCGCCAACAGCGATGACATCCGCATCCGTGACCCCAAGCTTTTTCGTAAGATCATCAAGCGCTTGCACCTTGGCCTCGCGCCCCAGAATGGGGCGGCCCACATCGCCGGTCAGCTTGCCATCTTCAATGAGCAAAGTATTCGCGCGGTTCATATCGAACCCCAGTTGCGCCGCCACCGCGCTCGTAAACGCCGTGAACCCGCCTGAAACCAGCGCGGCATAGGCCCCGTTCGCCTTCATCGTCGCAAGCAGGGTCTTTCCACCCGGCATCAGCGTGATGCGATGCGCCAAAACAGACTCTATTACAGAGGAATCGAGACCCTTTAGCAATCCAACCCGCTCAATCAGCGCGCCTTCAAAATCCAGCTCGCCATTCATCGCTCGGGCCGTAATGTCAGCAACGCGCGCGCCGACGCCCGCCTCATCGGCCAGCTCGTCAATGCACTCCTGCTGGATCATCGTGCTGTCCATATCCGCCAGCAGCAGCCGCTTTTTGCGGTTCTCAGAGGGGGAAATCACCAGATCGACCCCGTGCGCCTGAAGCTCTTTCCAGGTTGCTCCAGCGGTGCTGGGCTCCGCAGGAATCGCGAACTCTGCCGCCTCGTCGGGGGCCAACCAAACCGCGTCACCCCCACCCCATGCGTTGCGCAACGACTCGACCAAAGCCGGGTCCAGAGACGGGCGCGCTGGCGCAGTGAGCAAAGTGACGATCAGCATGACGGAAGTTTCCGATAGTGACAGGACAGGTCGCAAAAAGACGATTGAGCGGCGCTATAGCGACATTTTTGCTGTTGTGAAAGCGCTCGTCCGTCCGTATTCCCGGCGACGGGACACCTCTCCCCAACGAGAGGCGCTTATCTGGAAGGGTAGCATCAATGGCTATTACGACACCGGCAACGCGGCCGGCAAATCCGCGTTTTTCTTCTGGCCCCTGCGCCAAACCCCCCACATGGACTCTGGACGCTTTGGCGGATGCCCCTTTGGGCCGCTCGCACCGCGCGGCTGTCGGCAAAGACAAGCTGAAAGCAGCGATCGAGACGACGCGCGAAGTGCTGGGCGTGCCGGCAGACTACAAGATCGGCATCGTGCCCGCGTCCGACACCGGCGCTTATGAAATGGCGATGTGGTCGCTGCTTGGTGAACGCCCTACGCAGATGGTCGCTTGGGAAAGCTTCGGGACCGGTTGGGTCACCGATGCGGTCAAGCAACTGAAGATCGAAGCAGAGACGATTACTGCCGAATATGGTAAAATCGTCGACTTCACGACGCTCGATTTCGACAAGGACGTTTGCTTTACGTGGAACGGTACGACCTCGGGTGTGCGCCTGCCGAATGGCGATGCGATCCCCGCGGATCGTGCTGGTCTGACGCTCTGCGACGCGACCTCCGCCGCCTTCGCGATGGACCTGCCCTGGGACAAGCTCGATGTCACAACCTTCAGCTGGCAAAAGGTGCTGGGTGGCGAAGCGGCCCACGGCATCCTGATCCTCAGCCCCCGCGCTGTTGAACGCCTTGAAAGCCATACGCCCGCATGGCCGCTTCCGAAAATCTTCCGCCTGACCAAAGGTGGCAAGCTGATCGATGGCATCTTCACCGGGGCCACGATCAATACGCCCTCCATGCTCTGCGTCGAAGACTACCTCTTCGCTCTCGATTGGGCGAAATCCGTGGGCGGGCTGAAAGGCCTGATGGCCCGCGCCGATGCCAATGCGAAAGCTGTTTGGGAGTTCTGCGAAGCCAATGACTGGATCGACAACCTCGCCGTTGATCCCGCCACACGCTCGAACACGTCCGTCTGTCTGAAGTTCACCGACGCGCGCATCACCGACGGCGCTGCCTTTGCCAAGGCCGTCGCCAAGCGGTTGGAAGCCGAGGGTATCGCACTGGATATCGGTGCCTATCGCGACGCCCCGGCTGGTCTGCGGATCTGGTGCGGCGGCACGGTCGAGACCTCGGATATCGAGGCGATGTTGCCGTGGCTCGCATGGGCATTCGAGACCGAGATCGAGGCACAAAAGGCAGCGGCGTAAATCGCCCCTGCCGCCGATTTGTACATACACCTGCCATACGCAAGCCATACCGGAGCCATACCCGAACCATACGGCTTGCCACACCTAAAGGAGCGCCAAAATGGCCCCCAAAGTTCTCGTCTCTGACAAGCTGTCAGAAACTGCTGTTCAGATCTTCCGCGACCGCGGTATTGATGTCGATTTCGAGCCTGGCCTCGGCAAAGACAAAGACCGCTTGCTTGAGGTGATCGGCCAATATGATGGCCTCGCGATCCGCTCTGCCACCAAGGTGACGGAGAAGATCCTTGCAGCGGCGGACAACCTCAAAGTCATCGGTCGCGCCGGGATCGGCGTCGACAATGTCGATCGCGAAGCCGCCTCCAAAAAAGGTGTGATCGTGATGAACACACCCTTCGGCAACATGATCACCACCGCCGAACATGCGATTGCCATGATGATGGCCGTGGCCCGTCAAATCCCCGAGGCGAACGCCTCAACCCACGCTGGCAAATGGGAAAAATCCCGCTTCATGGGGGTCGAGCTGACCAACAAGACGCTGGGTGTGATCGGCGCTGGCAACATCGGCGGCATCGTTTGCGACCGCGCCCGTGGCTTGAAGATGAAAGTCATCGCCTATGACCCCTTCCTGAGCGAAGAGAAGGCCGCGAAAATGGGCGTCGAAAAGGTCGAGCTGGAAGAGCTTCTGCCCCGCGCCGATTTCATCACGCTCCACGTCCCCAAGACCGAGCAGACCGCGAATATGCTGACGGCTGAACGCATCGCGACCATGAAAAAAGGCGTACGGATTATCAACTGCGCCCGCGGTGGTCTGGTCGATGAAGAGGCTTTGGCAGAGGCGCTTAAATCCGGCCATGTCGCAGGTGCCGCCTTCGACGTCTTCGCCGTGGAGCCCGCCACCGAAAGCCCGCTCTTCAACCTGCCCAACGTCGTCGTGACCCCCCACCTCGGGGCCGCCACGACCGAGGCGCAGGAAAACGTCGCCCTGCAGGTGGCCGAGCAGATGTCGGATTATCTGCTGACCGGCGCTGTGACCAACGCGCTCAACATGCCGTCTGTTACGGCAGAGGAAGCCAAGGTCATGGGCCCGTGGATCAAGCTCGCCGATCATCTCGGGGCATTCATCGGGCAGATGACAGACGAGCCGATCAAGGCGATCAATATCCTTTATGACGGCTCCGTCGCGCAAATGAACCTTGAGGCGCTGAACTGCTCCGTCGTGGCTGGGATCATGAAGCGCACGAACCCGGACGTGAACATGGTCTCGGCCCCCGTCATAGCGAAAGAGCGGGGCATCAAAATCTCGACCACGAACCAGGACAAATCCGGCGCATTTGACGGCTATATCAAGGTGACCGTGGTGACCGACAAGCGTGAACGCTCCATCGGCGGCACGGTCTTCAGCGATGGTAAGCCGCGTTTCATTCAGATCAAAGGCATCAATATCGACGCCGAAATCGGGGCGCATATGCTTTACACGACGAACGAAGATGCACCCGGAATCATTGGCCTTTTGGGGCAGACGATGGGGCAAAACAACGTCAACATCGCCAACTTTACCTTGGGCCGCAACGAAGCCGGAGGGGAGGCGATTGCCTTGCTCTACATCGACGAACCGGTCGCGGCTCCGATCCTCAAGCAGTTGGAAGACACTGGCAAGTTCACGCAAGTCAAACCCTTGCAATTCGACGTGGCCTAACGCCAAGAGATAGGGCGGCCTTCGGGTCGCCCTTTTCATTTCGAGGACCGTCAGATGCTGTATTGCGTTGGGGATATCCACGGACACAAAGATCAGCTTGATATAGCTCTGGAGCGGATTGAAGCCGATGGCGGGCCGATGGCTTCAGTCGTCTTTCTGGGCGATTACATCGACCGTGGGCCCGAGAGCCGCAGTGTAGTTCAAACGCTTTTCGATGGAATTGCTGAGGGGCGCGATTGGGTAGCCCTGAAAGGCAATCATGACCGCTATCTGGTCGATTTCATCGCTGATCCGACCTACCGCGATCCGAAGATGCGGGCGGGCTACACGTGGTTTGACCAGCGCATCGGCGGGAACGCTACGCTGGCCTCTTACGGCGTGGATATGTCGAACAGTCGGCCTTTGGAAGACATCCACGCAGAGGCCTGCGCCAAGGTGCCGGAGGCACATATCGCGTTTATCAAAGGGTTGCCCACGCTGCATGTGACCGAAGATCTGATCTGCGCGCATGCAGGCCTCCGCCCCGGCGTGGCGTTAGACAATCAGGACGAAGAAGACCTGCTCTGGATCCGCGAAGAATTCCACGATGACCCCCGCGACTACGGGCGACTGGTCGTGCATGGGCATACCGCGCTGGAGGCACCGCAGCATTTCGGCAACCGCGTCGACCTGGATGGCGGCGCCGGGTTTGGACGCCCGCTGACCGCCGCGGTTTTTGACGGGCGTGACTGTTGGGTGCTGACCGACGCAGGCCGCGAGCCTCTGACGCCCTAACGCCAGTCCAGAACAACCTTCCCGCTGCTGCCGGATTTCATCGCAGCAAAGCCTTCCGCGTAGTCATCTGCGGCAAAGCGATGGGTAATCACCCGGCTCACATCCAGCCCGTTTTGCAACATCGCGATCATCTTGTACCACGTCTCGAAAATCTCGCGCCCGTAGACGCCTTTGATCGTGATCGCCTTGAATACGATGCGGGACCAGTCGACAGGGCTCTTGCCCGGCGGAATGCCCAAAAGGGCGATGCGACCGCCCATCACAAGCGCCTCCACCATCTGATCCAAGGCGCGCTGGTTGCCCGACATTTCCAGCCCGACATCGAAGCCTTCGGTCATCTTCAGTCGGGCGCGCACATCGCCCAGGTCTTCGGTGGCTACATTCACAGGCGTGACGTCCGTCACCTCCTCCGCCAGCTTCAGGCGATCCGCGTTGATATCGGTGATCACCACATGCCGCGCGCCGACATGGCGGGCGATGGCAGCGGCCATGATGCCGATGGGGCCCGCCCCTGTTATCAGAACATCCTCCCCCACCAGATCGAAGCTGAGCGCGGTATGCACGGCGTTGCCCAGCGGATCGAGGATCGCGCCGATATCGTCGGAAATATCATCGGGCAGCGGAACCACGTTGAACGCAGGCAGCCGCAGGTATTCGGCAAAGGCCCCCTGTTCATTCACGCCAATCCCGCGCGTTTCGGGGTCCAGGTGAAAGCGCCCGGCCCGGCTGGCGCGGGACGACCGGCCAATCAGATGCCCTTCGCCCGAGACGCGCTGACCGATCTCAAGATCGGTCACGTTGCGGCCCAGCTCGACAATCTCGCCAGCGAATTCATGACCCGTGATCAGCGGTAAAGGCACCGCGCTTTCGGCCCAGCTGTCCCAGTTCCAGATGTGGATATCAGTGCCGCAGACCCCTGTCTTACGCACGCGGATCAGCACATCATCCGGGCCAATTTCAGGCACAGGCGCGCGCACCAGCGACAGACCTTCGACCGGGGCGTCCTTCATCAGGGCTTTCATCTGGTTGCTCATGGCATCCTCCTTGATCAGGATCATGACAGCACAGGACGAAACGTCATAGTTACTTGCGACATCACGCGGGATAGCTTGCGACACTTACTGGAGGAACCACATGACTGATATCGTAATTCTCGGCGGCGCACGGACCGCAATCGGCGCGTTTGGCGGATCGCTGGCGGGGACAGCTCCGATTGATCTGGGCACCGTCGCCGCAAAAGCCGCGATGGAGCGGTCGGGCGTCGAAGGCGGTCAGGTCGGTAATGTGGTCTTCGGCCATGTCATAAACACCGAGCCGCGCGATATGTATCTGTCGCGGGTGGCCGCGATGCAGGCGGGCGTGCCTGACACGGTGCCTGCGATGAACGTGAACCGGCTGTGCGGGTCGGGCGTCCAAGCGATTGTGTCCGTGATCCAGTCGCTGTCGATGGGCGACGCTGATTTCGGTCTGGCAGGCGGTGCCGAAAGCATGAGCCGCGCACCCTATACGCTGCCCGCCGCGCGCTTTGGGCAGAAGATGGGCGATGCGGGCGCGGTCGACATGATGGTCGGTGCGCTTAGCTGTCCGTTTGGCACGGGGCATATGGGTGTCACCGCCGAGAATGTCGCGGCAGAGCATGACGTGACCCGCGAACAGCAAGACGCCTTTGCCCTGGAGAGCCAGCAACGTGCTGCGGCGGCGATTGAGGCCGGCCATTTCGCGTCGCAGATCGCTCCGGTCGAGGTGCGTGTGAAGCGCGATATGGTGCCGTTTGAGGTGGACGAGCACCCCAAGGCGACCACACTTGAGGCGCTTGGCGGTCTGCGCACGGTTTTTCAGAAAGACGGCACGGTCACGGCGGGCAATGCGTCGGGCATCAATGATGGTGCAGGCGCTGTGGTCCTCGCGACGGCAGACGCCGCCGAGAAGGCCGGTCTGACGCCGAAGTTCCGCGTGTTGGGCTATGCCCATGCCGGTGTGCGGCCCGAGGTGATGGGCATTGGCCCGGTTCCGGCGGTCGAGAACCTGTTGGAACGCACCGGGCTGTCGGTCGGCGCTTTCGACGTGATCGAGTCGAACGAGGCGTTTGCCGCGCAGGCATTGGCTGTGACCAAAGGGCTTGGGCTGGACGCCTCCAAAGTGAACCCCAATGGCGGCGCGATTGCATTGGGGCATCCCGTGGGGGCCACCGGCGCGATCATCACCGTGAAGGCGATGTATGAGCTGGAGCGGATCCAAGGCTCCAAAGCGCTGATCACCATGTGTATCGGTGGTGGTCAGGGCATCGCGCTGGCGATTGAGCGGATGTAGGCTCTAATCCAGCCAAACTCGCGTGCGGGCAGACTGTCCGCGCGCATCAATGACGGATAGTGTTGCGGCCCCACGGGTCAGGTTTGCGAGTTGAATATCGCGATCATATGATCCCGTGTGCGCAGGTTTGCCATTCAGCAGAACCGTGAAAGGCGCGTGGCCGTCGCGGATCTTGAGCGTCAGAGTTTGGGCGTTCTCCAAAACAGCGCCATCGGGCGGGAAGGCGACAACGGGCGCGTTGGTGCGAAGAGGCGCTCGGTCAAAGCGCTGCAAGGGCGCTGGCAGTTGTGCGCCGCTGACAATCAGCGTTGAGGGCGGTGGTGGCGGCAAGGCCGTACGCTTGGGCGTGATATGACCGAAGGCTTCAAACAGGATCGGTGCGGCAAGGTCACCGCCGAAAGCTCCGGGAACTGGCGTGCCGTCCGGGCGGCCCATCCAAACGCCAATCACATGCGCGCCGTCATAGCCGATGGCCCAAGCATCGCGATGCCCGTATGAGGTGCCGGTCTTGAAGGCGACCTGACCCACCTCTTGCCCGGTCGGAGGGCGCACTCCAGCAAGGATGTGGCTGACATGCCACGCGGCTGATGGGGTTAGAATTCGAGGCTTTCGGGCAATGTTAGTGTCTTTATTTGTCCGCAACGCCAGAGCCTGCCCCCCATTGGCGAACCCGGCGTAGAGCTGCACCAGATCATGGAGACTGACACCCACACCGCCCAGAGAAATCGCTAGACCAGGGCTAGTGCCGGGCAGGTCAGGTTGCATCCCGGCAACACGCATCTTGGCGTAGATGCGATTGGGGCCAAGTCGCTCCGACAAGGCAACAACAGGGATGTTGAGCGAGAGCTGCAACGCATCGCGCACCCGCAACTCCCCACGATAGAGGCCGTCGAAGTTTTGCGGTGCATAGGTCCCGAATTGCGTGGGCCGATCAGCGATCAGCGTTTCGGGATGGGCCAGTCCATTGCCGAACGCCATGCCATAGATCAGCGGCTTCAGCGTGGAACCGGGCGAGCGCACTGCGCGGGTCATATCGACAAAGCCTGCGCGCCCGTCGGCGGCATAGCCCGCAGACCCGACTGAGGCGAGAACCTCCCCTGTGCGATGATCAGCGGCGAGGATCGCGATGGACATACGCGGATCATGGCCGCGCAGCGCTTTGCGGGCGAGGATCTTGAGGCGCTGTTGCAAGGCGGCGTCCAGCGTCAGGTGATGGGTCCGGGTCAGCGGCGCGTCGGCACGCAAGCGGTCGGTCAAATGGGGCGCGATTTGAGGGATCGCGCGGCGTGTCATTGGGATGGGTTCGGACAGCGCGGCGCGGCGCGCGTCCTCCGTGAGGGGCGCGCGGGCAAGGACGCGTTCGCGGGCTGTCTGTGCCGCAACTTGTGCGCGGTCAGGACGGCGCGCTTCGGGGGCTTGCGGGAGGGCAACAAGCAAGGCGGCTTCGGCATCGGTCAGGCGCTTTGGCTCTTTGCCGAAATAGGCGAGAGAGGCGCTGCGCAGGCCTTCGATGTTGCCACCAAAGGGCGCGCGGTTGAGATAGAGCGTCAGGATCTCGTCCTTACTCAAGCGCCGCTCCAACGCCAGCGCCACTCGTATCTGGCGCAGCTTGCCAGACCATGCTGCCGTGCCGCTCTGCTCTAGCAACCTGGCGGTCTGCATGGTGAGCGTGGACGCGCCGGAGACGACTTCGCGATGCCACAGCGCTTGGCCGGAGGCTCGGATCATGGCCAGCGGATCAACGCCGGAATGGGTGCGAAAGCGCTTGTCCTCGTAGGCGATCAGCATGTCGATATGGTCGGGGTCCACGGCTTCAAGCGGTGTGTTCAGACGCCACAGCCCGTCCTCGACCGTGTACGCGCGTAGAAGGGTGCCATTACGGTCGCGCATCTCGGTCGAGGTGTCGAGTGCTAGGGGCGGCAGAACCGTCTGATCGACCCATAAATCGACCCTATCCCGGCCTAAAGCGGCCAAGTAGAGCGTCAACGCCAGGAGGAAAAGGAGGCGACTCATGGCAGGATGGTCAACGCACCCGTCGCGCCCCACCCGCGATCAGTGGGGCGATACATATCCTCGACACTGGCGGCGGGATGGTGGAACTGACCGGGCGAGATGGCTCGGACGATATAGGCCAGATCAAACGGCTTGTCGGAGCGCCAATCGACAGCAGCCAAAAAGCGATCCGCACGGAATTCTGTCGTTTGGGTCGGCGACGTTTGCAGCCAGTCAAGACCTTGCGTGTCCCCGCTGCGAATGAGGTTCGGGTTGTCGATCTCAAAGCCTGCGGGAAGGGGGTCGTCGACCATCAGGCGCGCCTCCACCGGGCCAAGCGGGGTCACGTTCAGCACAGTGACAAGGCGGTCGCCCACAGAGATGGTGGCAGGGTCAACAGGCGCCCCATCCAGCGAGAAATAGCTGCGCGTGATGCGGAACGCGGTGCCGCCTGCAGGCTCCGGCGTCTCTGGCACGCCGAAAGTCGAAAGCGTGATCGGTTGGACCGCGTCGCTGGTGTTGGCGATGACGGTCGAGGTGGCCGCTTGATCCTCCATCAGGCGCAAAAGCGGGCCGTCTACAGGAGCGCCATCGACGCTGAGACCGGACAGCGGGTTGCTGTCGATCAATGCGTTTGCAGCCAGCAGCGTCCACGCGGCTTCTTGGGTGGAGGCGCGGTCCGGGGCGCGGCTGAGGGCTGTGATCAGAGTCTCTGCATCCACAGCCTCGGAACCTGCTTCGACTGCGAGCGTCAGCACGGCAGCGGTGTCACGCAACGCGGTGCCGTAATCGCTGCGCCAGCCCGTATCGGGGGCGGGCGTGGTGGCTTTGCGGAACATCGCATCGGCGCGAGTCGGGTCGCCGTAAAGCGCCAACGCCGCGCCAAGTTGCGCGCGTGCAAGCGGGGTGGCGAACGCGTCGGCTTTAACGTCTGCGTAATAGCGCAGGTCGCCCATTTTCGCCTGCCCCTCGCGGGCGAGGACCATCAGGGCATAAGCCAACCCTTCGCCGCCTTGCTCGAAGTCAGGGGCGTAGTTCACGGCGTTGGTGAGGTTGTCCAAGGCGCGGGTAAAGGCGAGGTCGGGGACTGCGTAGTCTTGCGCACGGGCGCGGGACAAAAAGTCGGTCACATAGGCATCGAGCCACAGATCGCCGCTGCCGACCGACCACAGGCCAAACGCGCCATTGGCGGCTTGGCGGGCGAGGATTTGGTCGATGGATGTCGCGATGCGCGCGGTCAGGGCGGCGTCATCCGCTTGGCCCATCGCTTGGGCCACCCGGTTCAGATAGAGCAGCGGCAGCGCGCGGGAGGTCACCTGCTCCGTGCAGCCATAAGGGTAGCGGTCCAGCGTTTGCAGCAGGCCCGGCACGTTGAGCCGCGCAAGCGGTCCGGCAGAGAGCGTGGCAGAGGCGGAGCCCGCGCGCAGCCCCGCGAAAACATCCGCGTCAAAGGTGAAGCTGCCCCCGGGGTCCAGCGTGAACCGACTGGTGCGCAGGGTTTGCGGATCGTTCTGGCGGATGGGCAGCTGCGCGGTTTGCGTCAGGGTGCGCTCGTCAGGCGTGGTGAGGGTGATGTCGATGGCGGCGAGGCCGACCTCGATAGCCTCAATCGGGACGGTGATGCGTTGGGTTTCGCCCTCGGCCAGCATGACAGAGCTTGGCACATTCCCCAGCGTCAGACTCGTGGTGGAAAGGGTCAGCGGCATCTCGCCCGTGGGGCCTTCGGTATGGGTGACCTCCAGCAGCAGTTGCGTGGCGTCGCCGGGTGCCAAGAACCGCGGCGTTGTCGCGGCGACGACGACCGGGTCGCGGAGGATCACGTCGGCGCTGGCTTGGCCGATGGCGGTCTCGCTCCAAACGACGGCCATGACGCGGACGGTGCCGTTGAAGGCGGGGAGATCAAAGGGAACCTCCGCCGTTCCATCGGGGCCGATGGTGATCGGGCCAGTGAAAAAGGACACAAGGTCTTCGGGCGGGGGTGCTTGCTGATCAAGGCCGCGCGTCGCGTCGCCACCAGAGCGCACGGACCCCATGGTGCCGTTCAGCCCGTCGATCAGTCGTCCGTAGATATCGCGAATGCCCATGCCAAGGCGACGCTGGCCGAAATAATGGCCTTGGGGATCGGGGGCGTCGAACCCGGTGAGGTTCAAGATACCAAGGTCTACGGCAGCGACGGTGGCATAAGCCGCCTCGCCAGGTGCGATGCCATCCACCGTCAGAAGAGACGTCAGCGGCGCGCGCGGTTCGGCCGTTTCGGGCAGTGTTAGGGTCGCATTCAGGGCCTTGGGGCCGGGATCAATCGCGGCATGGGCCAAGCCCAGCGCGCGGGAAGGGTTGCGACCTGCGGGGGCATCAAGCGGACGGATCACGGTGGCGGTGACATAGGCCCCGGAGCCCCAATCATCGGTCACATCAAGGGGGATCAGGTTTTCGCCTTCTGTGACCTCAACCGCTGTCATCGAGATCAGGCGGTTGGACATGACTTGCACCAGCGCGGTGCCTGCCGCGCGTGGCACGAGGCGGAGGGTTGCAGTGTCGCCCGCGCTATATTGCGGTTGATCCAAGGAAAGCTCCAGCGTGTCGGGCGTCGCACTGGCGTCAGCGGCGGCATACCATCCGGCAGAAAACGTGGTGGAGGCGGCGACGAACGCGCCATCGGTACGTTCCACGCGCAGTTCATACTGGCCCCAGTCGACGGGTGCTTCGATGGGGGTTGCAGCATCGCCGAGAGAGGCGGTTCCGGCGCTGATACGGGTGCGGGTCGTTGTGGGTTCCCACTGCCAGCGCCCGTTCAGGGAATACCATTGATAGCGTGTCTCCAGACGGTTCAGGGTCCAAGCGACCTCCATCGGAAGCGGTGCTTGATCGGGACCGATGGCGATCAGGTCGAAGCCCGCAGTCGCGCCTTGGCCAAGTGTGCCGTCAAACTGCGGTTTGATGCCGATCATGGGGGTGTCTGGCAGGACGATGCGGGTCAAGCTCCGCTCCACCGGGCGGCCAGAGCCTTCGGCGACGCGGGTGGTGACGTCCAGCTCAAGCGGGCGGTCGGCTTGGGTGAGATCGGGCAAGGTCACGGGCAAGGTAGCGCGGCCCTCTGCATCGGTTTTTCGGTCGAAAGGCAGACTTGTGGCAGCGGCCTGGATCGGCTGATCGGCGCGCCCGAATTGGTAGCCGGGAAAAGCCTCCAGCCCGGAAGCGGCGCGCAGCACGACATCGCCTTCGATCCGAAGATCGGCGGCGGGCGCGCCAAAGAGGTAACGCGCGTCGATGGCAAGCGGCGGCCGGTCGCCCAGCGCAATCCTCTCTGGCAGATCAAGCGTGAAATCGAGGCGCTCTGGCAGGAAATCTTCAACCAGAATGCGGGTTTCCGCCAAGGCCGGGCTATCCAGATCGGCTTTGACTTCGATCCGCCATGTTCCGCGCGGGACGGCATCTGCCAGCGGCAACGCGAGCACATGGCCGCTAGCGACCGGATTTGCAGACAGATGACGGCTGTATTCGACACCGTCGGGGCGGCTCAGGATCGCGGTTAATGGCAGCGCGTCGATAGCAGCCGCTTTGCCGTCGCGGGCGAGCGCGGTCAGGTGGATCGTTTCACCGGGGCGGTAGGCACCGCGATCCGTGGTCAGAAAGACGTCGATGGGTGGTGCTGGCGGCCGCCCCTCAACCCCGCGATCTGACAGATCAAAGGCCGGCTCGGTGAGCGACAGAAACGCCATGTCATCGCCAGACTGGACGGTAACCAAGGCAGGTGCGCTACCGCTGGTGCCAAGGGTCAGGCCTTCTGCAAAGCGGGTGTAGCCTTCGGCATTGGTCACGGCCTCTGCCAGTACCGAATTGGCCCGCGAGATCAGCGTGACGGTGACACCCTCTCGGGCCGCCGCATCGCTGAGGCCACGCACGAAGACATGCAGCCCATCCGTGCCGGACAGTGTTGTCAGCCCCAGATCAGAAATGACGAACCACTGCATCGCGGCAGGGGTCTCGTAAGGGTCCGCGCCGGGGATCGCGGCTTGCAACACATAGACGCCCGCAGGCAGCGGCGCGATAATCTCGTCCATCGGCAGGCGCGTGGTCATATCGCGGTTGAGGGTGTTCTGCACTTCCCCCGTACCGCTCCATAGCTCCTCAGACAGGTCTGCACCGAAGCGATCTTGCTGCCACGCAGGCAAGGGGCGACCGAAGAAATCCTCTTGAATGGCGCGCAGTAGATTGCGGTCGGACACACGGCGCAGCGTCAGGTCGACGGTGTCCGCGTTCACTGTTTCAATTGGCAATGCGGCGGTGTCTGTTTTTGGCAGGACATAGCCGCGCCCGGGAAAGCGCACGGCCGGGTCGCGGTCGGCGACATAAAGCGTGACTTCGGTCGATTTGCTGAGCGTTTCGCCGGATTTCGCAGGCAGCCCTTCGCGCAAGGCGATGCGGTAACGCTCACCATGCTGGATCCCTTCGATGCAGAGCTGACGGCCCTCCGCAGTGACCGCAAGATCATCGGCGGGTAACTGAACGAAAGGGCGATAATCGGTACTTTCGCCCGCCAGGTCTTCGGACATCACCGCGCAAATGCGCGGGCGTGCCGCGTTGTTGTTCACCTGCGTCTCGATCACCCGAAAGCCGTAGGTATTGATCGCGCGATCAAGCTGAGCGGTGACCTCGGCGCGCGACTCAATCGACCGGGCAAGGCGCAACGCGGGGATCATGTCGCGACCCCGCCCCCGCGCTTCAAGCGCGCGCGACAGGGTCAGCAGCGCCCAGACAAGTGCACCGTCCGTATCGGCGCGCAGGTAGGCGTTAACGGCAGCGCTTTTGGCATTGTCCTGCATACGGCTGCGCTGGTTTCCGTTACGCTCTGCTTCCGCCAGAGCCAGGGACGCGTAGTCGGCCCACAGCTCGGACGCGTCGGTGAGCGAGATCGCAGCACCGAGCAGACGAAGAGCACCGAGCGGGTCACCTGCCGCTTGCCGCGCGCGGGAAGCGGCGATCAGATCGCTGGCGACGGCACCGTTGGCAGGATGCGCAAGGCCAAGACCTTCGGCTTGGGTCCCAGCTGCGCTCAGATCCGCCTCGTTCAGGAACGACAGATCGGCAGCGCGGGCCGCGCTGGTGGCGATCAGCTCAGGCTCTGTGGCGATCACAATGGCCGAAACCGCACCGTCATAAGGCGTCTGCTCGGACACGTCGGATTTGAGAAAACACGCGTTGGAGCGGCGGTTGAAGGTGAACGCGTTGCAGGCACCATCCGCAAGGCAGGCGGCTTGGCATCGCTCTAGCGTCACGTCAAAGAAGGACGCCACATCGCCACCGAAGAAATCCACGTTTGTGGTCACCGCCAGCCGCCTCTCGGGCACCGGATCGCTTGCATGGGCAGGCAAGGCAAGACACAGGATCAGGAGGGCGGCGAGACTGCGGAGCATGGCGTTTCCTTTCAGGCTACGCTCATGCTGACACGACCCCCGGTGCATTGCCAACGATTCCTGCCGGGCCCGAGGCGTGGTTAAAGGGTTCTTCACCCTCTACTCCTAATGTCGCTGCAACCTAAGACGGACGCAGGCATGACGGCCACCAACAGACTGCTGGAAGAACGCCGCGCGCGGCTCAGCGCAGAGCGCTTGCTTGAACAAAAGCAGGCAGAGCTTTTTGCCGCCAATAAGAAGCTGGGCACCCATGCGCAGAAGCTCTCGGAAGAGATTGTCGAGATCCGGGATGAGAACTCTCGCGTGCGCTCTGATCTGGAGCGCGCGACGCTCAAGGCCGGTATCGCCGAGCGGCGTTTGTGGGATTCGATTGAAACGATCCATGATGGCTTTGCGGTCTTTGACAGTGACGGGCAACTGATTGCCGCGAACCGATCCTACATCGCGGTGTTTGACGGGCTGGAAGAGGTCACGGTCGGTATCTCTTACGTGCGGATTTTGCAGCTTCTGACCGAAGAAGGCATCGTCGATACCGGCGACATGAGCAGCGCAGAGTGGCGCGCGATGATGACCCAGCGCTGGCAGGCGGATGTGATTGAGCCGATCACGCTCAGGCTTTGGAATGACAGCTATATCAAGCTGATGGACCGGCGCGGCGGCGAGGGCGATATGGTGAGCCTTGCGCTCGATATTACCGACACGATCCGTTACGAGAAAGAACTGCGCGCCGCCCATGCGGAGGCTGAGGCCGCGACCCGCGCCAAATCCGCCTTCCTTGCCAATATGAGCCACGAGATCAGGACGCCGATGAACGGTGTCGTCGGCATGGCCGAGCTGATGCAGGACACCGAGCTGACCGAAGAACAGCGGCTTTATGTCGACACGATCAAAAGCTCTGGCGAGGCGCTGCTGGTCATCATCAATGACGTTCTGGATTACTCGAAGATCGAGGCCGAGAAGCTGACGCTCAACACCACTGATTTCGATCTGGAGCGCTGCGTCCACGAGGTCGTCATGCTGTTACAGCCAATTGCCCGCGATAAGGGCATTGAGCTGCTGATTGACTACGATATGTTCCTGCCTTCCGGGTTCCACGGCGATCCGGGCCGGATCAGGCAGGTGCTGACGAATATCATCGGGAACGCGGTGAAATTTACCTCTGAAGGGCATGTGCTGGTGCGTGTGACGGGCCATGCGGATGGCGAGGATCCGCTGGATATGAAAGTGCATATCGCCATTGAAGACACCGGAATCGGTATCCCCGAAAACATGGTCGATCATGTGTTCGGCCAGTTCAATCAGGTCGAGGACGAGAAGAACCGCAAGTTTGAAGGCACTGGTCTGGGACTGGCCATTTCCAAGCAGTTGGTCGGCTTGATGGGCGGTGAGATCTGGGTCGAGAGCGAGGTCGATGTCGGCTCGTGTTTCGGCATATATATCCGCATGCCCGCGCTGGAAGGTCAGGAGGCAGAGCCGCTGAACCTGCCCGCCGGGTTGAGCCACGTCTTGTTGGTGAAAGACGATCAGGTGACGCGGACGATTGTGTCCAAGCAGCTGTCAGCCCTTGGTGTCGAGCCTGACATTTGCGCCGATAGCGAAAGCGCGTTGGCGCTGGCCGAAGAGACAGCGTATGACCTGGTGATCGTCGATCTGGGGGCCGCGACGCGCGATGGCGAGACGCTGGTCGCGGACATGCGGCGGGCCGGGATGACGGTCCCGGCGATCGTCATGTCCTCCGCGCCGAACGCCGCGGCCAAGGACGAAGAGACGGTCCTGCATTTGCAAAGCACCGCGATGCGGCAGGATCTGGTCGCGCTGATCCATGATCTCTGCCCCGCCAAGGAGGTGCCTTTGCGCAAGATGCGGGTGCTGGCGGCTGATGACAATCGGACCAACCGGCTGGTGCTGGAGAAGATGCTGAAGGGCCTCGATATCGAGCTGCAATTTGCGACGGACGGAAATGAGGCTGTGGCGGGATATCAGGAATTCGCGCCGGACTTGATCTTCATGGACATCTCCATGCCGCATAAGGATGGCAAGGAAGCCACCCGCGACATCCGCGCGATGGAGACGGGCGATCCGATCCCGATTTGCGCGGTCACAGCTCACGCGATGGACGGCGATGCGGACCCGCTTCGCGAGGCGGGGTTGGATCATTACCTGACGAAGCCCGTACGCAAGAAAGCGCTTTACGGGCTGATAGAAGAGGTCATGCCAGAGGGGCTATTACCCGTCTTCCCAGTCATTCAGGAGGGGTAATCGCGCAGGAAAACCCAGCGGTCACCCTCGGACAGGTCGGCGTTGTAGGCGTAACCTCCGCTGTCGAAATCCTTGAGGCCATCGGGCGTGGTGATGCGCCGTTCGATCATGAAGCGGGCCATCGCGCCGCGGGCTTTCTTGGCGTAGAAGCTGACTATCTTGGGGGTGCCGTCCTTCTTCTCCATGAAGAGCGGCGTGATCACCCGCAGCTTGAGCGCGTCCAAATCGACGGCGCCGAAGTATTCTTGCGAGGCGCAGTTGACGAGCGTGTCGGCGCCTAGAGCCTTTGCCTGTTTATTGAGCAGTTTCGAGATATCGGCGCCCCAATAATCGTAGAGCGTCTTGCCATGCTCAGTTTTTAAGCGGCTGCCCATCTCGAGCCGGTAGGGCTGGATTTCGTCCAGTGGGCGGAGTGCACCGTAGAGGCCGGACAGAATGCGCAGGTGATCCTGGGCGTAATCCAGATCGTCTTTGTCGAGCGTGCTGGCCTCAAGCCCCTGATAGGTGTCGCCGGCAAAAGCGAGTGCTGCGGCTTTCGTGGTATCCGCCTTTGGTCGCTGTTTGAAATCCGCGAAACGGTCTGCGTTCAGCTTGGCGAGGTTCTCGGAGATATCCATGAGCTTTTGCAGCTCACCGACGCTCAGATCGCGTGCAATCCCGGCCAGTTCGACGGCGCGTTTCTGGAAGATGGGCTTGGTCGGTTCGATCCCGGCGACCGGCTCCATGTCCAGTTTCTTGGCGGGTGAAATCACAACGAGCATTTGAAACCCCTTCGTCAGCGTTCTGCCTTATTTAGCGGGTTGGGCCGCGGCCTCAAGCCTCGCGGAGGATATCGAGGAACGCATCGCCGAACCGCTCTGCCCGACGCTCCCCAAGGATGCGGGTCAGGGTGCCGGGATCACGCGGTTTAGTGCTGGCGACTTTGGCCAGAAGCGACGCGGAGCAGGTCAGCGGTTTGTCCACCCCATCAGGGCCGCGCGACAGGTCGGCCTGCACTTCGAGAAGGCGGTCGTAAATCGAGCCTTCATTGCGGCCCGCGAGTTTGCGGCGGGCGGGGTGGGTGTCTTCGACCGCGCCGTTGATCACCTCAAGAAACGCTTTGCCGTAGCTTTCTAGCTTCTTGGCCCCAACGCCGCCGATGCCCGCCATACCGTCCAGATCGGCAGGGCGTTTTTCGGCCATTTCGATCAATGTGCGGTCATTGAAAATGATGTAGGCGGGGACGCGGGCGGCCTCAGCCAAGGCGCGGCGCTTGGCTTTGAGCGCCGACAGCAGCGGCGCGTCTTCGTCAGAGACAAGCGTCTTGACGGCGGGGCGACGTTTCCCGGCGGCTTTGATCGTGTCGCGGCGCAGCTCAATCGTGGCTTCATCGCGCAGGATCGGGCGGGCGGCCTCCGTCATGCGGAGTGCACCGTGGCGGTCTGGGTCAGGCCGCACCAGATCATGGCCCATCATCTGGCGGAACACCGCCTGCCATTGGCGTTTGTCATATTCGGTGCCGACGCCGAAGGTGGGCAGGTTGTGATGGCCGCGCGCGCTGACTTTGTCGGTTTGATTGCCGAGCAGAATGTCGATGAGATGACCAGCGCCGAACCATTCTTCAGTGCGCAGGATGGCGGAGAGGGCTTTGCGGACGGCGACAGTGCCGTCGAAGGTTTCGGGTGGCGTATCGCAGAGGTCGCAATGACCGCACGGCTTGGAGATTTCGGCGAAGTAGCCAAGTAGAGATTGGCGGCGGCATTTGAGTGCTTCGGCCAGACCGAGCAGCGCGTTGAGCCGTGCATGATCGGCGGCGCGGCGCTCGGGGGGTGCGAGGCCTTCGTCGATTTGCGAGCGGCGAAGGCGGATGTCTTCGGGGCCGAAGAGCGTGAGGGTTTCGGCAGGGGCACCATCCCGGCCCGCGCGACCGATTTCCTGATAGTAGGCTTCGATGGATTTGGGCAGATCGGCATGGGCGACCCAACGGATATCGGGTTTGTCGATGCCCATGCCGAAGGCGACGGTGGCGACGACGATCAGGCCGTCTTCCTGCTGGAAACGGCGTTCGACGATGCGGCGATCTTCGGCCTCCATCCCGCCGTGATAGTGGCAGGCGGAGTGACCGGCTTCTCGCAGGGCCTGCGCCAGCGTTTCAGTTTTGGCGCGGGTCCCGCAATAGACGATGCCAGATTGGCCTTTGCGCGCGTCTGCGAAATCGAGGATCTGGCGACGCGGGCTATCCTTGTTGGCGAAGGCAAGGTGGATGTTGGGGCGATCAAAGCCATGCAGGAAGGTTTGCGGGGGCTGGCCGTCGAACAATCGCGTGACGATCTCTTCGCGGGTTTCGGGATCAGCAGTGGCGGTGAAAGCTGCGAGCGATACGTCTAGGGCGCGGCGCAGCTCACCGATGCGCAGGTAGTCAGGGCGGAAATCATGGCCCCACTGGCTGACGCAATGGGCCTCGTCCACCGCAATCAGACTGACATTGATCCGTTTGAGCATGGTAAACGCGCTGGCAGCGGCGAGGCGCTCAGGGGCCATGTAGAGGAGTTTAAGTTCTTCGCGCTCCAAAGCGTCCCAAACGGCGTCGGTTTCTTCGGGCGTGTTGCCGGAGGTCAAAGCCCCCGCCGCGACGCCTGCCTGCTGCAGCCCATGAACCTGATCGCGCATCAGGGCGATGAGCGGGGAAATGACGACGGTCACGCCGTCGCGACAGAGCGCAGGCAATTGGAAACACAAGGATTTTCCACCGCCCGTAGGCATGATTGCAAGGGTGTTCTGGCCCGCTGTGACAGCTTCCACGATCTCTTCCTGACCGGGGCGAAAGCCGTCGAATCCGAAGACTTCCTCCAGAAGCTGTTGCGCTTGGGGCATGGGACCTGTTCGTTGTTTTACCGCTCTTTGGTGTGAGACTCCCACACTAAGATTTGGTGAACAAGTCCGAAGTTAGAGGAAGAGTGCGACGTTGTTTTGCAGGATGATCCGGATCGCGATGAGGCCGATGAAGGCCACGAGTGGGGCAAGATCAAGGCCACCGGTATCGGGAAGGATACGGCGGATCGGGGCGTAGATCGGCTCGAGCAGACGGTTCAGACCGTTCCAGATGTTATTCACGATCGGCTGATAGAGGTTGAGCACCTGAAAGCTGATCAGCCAGCTCATGATGATATGCGCGATCATGATGAACCAGGCCACGTCGAGGATCAGCATGATGATTTGATAGAGCGATTGCATGGGCACCCCTTTTCGTCTGCGTTTTAGGTAGGGCGGAGGCCGCCAAAGCGCAAGCATACCGCGAGGTCATGGTTGACGTGCACGTCAACTTGCATACGATTTTGCGGATGTATCCGTTTATTCGCCTTGCCTATCAGTTCTTCGTTCACCGGAAGGATCCGCCGCTGGATCTGACGGGGACGCATGTCTCGCGCCATGTCTGCTGGCCATGGGATATTGACCTGTGGATGGAGCTGAACAACGGGCGCACGCTGACGCTTTACGACATGGGGCGGTTGCCTTTGGCGCGGCGGGTCGGATTGATTGCGATGCTGCGCGAGAACAAGTGGAGCCTGACGATGGCCGGTGTTTCGGTGCGGTATCGTCGCCGGGTGCGCATGTTCGAGCGGGTTGAAATGCGCAGTCGCGCTGTCTGCTGGGACGACAAGTTTGTCTATCTGGAACAGTCAATGTGGAAGGCGAATGGCGAGTGCGCGAACCATGCGCTTTACCGGTCGGCCATTACGGATCGCAATGGGATCGTGCCCCCTGAGACGGCTTTGGCCGCACTGGGCAAGCCTGCGCCCAGCCCTGCTGTTCCTGCGTGGATTGCCGCGTGGATCGCGGCTGATGCAGAACGGCCCTGGCCCCCGATGCAATGAAGCGTTGCGCGATGGGGATCGGCCTGTCTTAATCCGCTCAAACGGAGGGGTGCATGGCCGAAATTTCCGCGCAAAAGCGCATTTGGGGGTGGATCGCTTTCGATTGGGCGACGCAGCCTTTCTACACCCTGCTGCTGACATTTATCTTCGGGCCCTACTTTGCCGCCATTGCCACGCAAGCGTTGATGGATGGCGGGCTGACCGAACAGGTCGCGGATGCGCGCGCGCAAAGCATGTGGTCTTTGGGGCAAACGGTGAGCGGTTTGTTCATCGCGTTCTCAGCTCCGTTGCTGGGGGCGGTAGCCGATAGTGCGGGCAAGAAGATGCCGTGGATCATCGCGTTCTCGGTGATGTATGTGGGCGGCGCGTGGGCGTTGTGGAGCCTGACCCCTGATGGTGGAGGTTTGTGGTTTGCGCTTATTGCTTTCGGCATCGCTTTTGTGGGTGCCGAGTTTGCGCTGATCTTCACCAACGCGATCCTGCCGTCGCTGGGCGATGATGCGGAGGTGGGGCATCTGTCGGGCAAAGGTGCCTCGATTGGCTATTGGGGCGGTGTGGCGAGCCTGATCATCATGCTCACGCTGTTTGCCGAGAACGACACTGGTAAGACGCTGATCGGGATGGACCCGCTGCTGGGCTTTGATGCGTCAGAGCGGGAAGGCACGCGGTTTGTCGGGCCGTTCGTGGCGATCTGGTATCTGATCTTCATGATCCCGTTTTTCCTGTGGGTGCGCGAAACGCCGAAGCCCCGCGTGGAGGGGGACAAGATCCGCGATGCGCTGCGGCAGTTGGGCAAGACACTGCGCAATATTCTCAAGCGGCGAAGTCTCGCGGCCTATCTGCTGTCGTCGATGTTCTATCGCGATGCGCTGAATGCGCTTTACGGGTTTGGCGGAGTCTATGCGACGCTGGTTCTGGATTGGTCGATCATCATGATTGGTGTCTTCGGGATCGTCGGCGCGATCACCGCAGCGGTCAGCGCTTACGTAGGGGGGCTTTTCGACCGAACGTTCGGGCCGAAGCCGGTGATTATCACGACCATCCTTATTCTCATAATCGTCTGCGTGGTGATCGTCGGGATGAGCCGCGAGATGCTGTTTGGAGTGCCGTTGGCCCAAGGATCATCACTGCCGGACATCATTTTCTACGTCTGCGGCGCGGCGATCGGAGGCGCGGGGGGTGCGCTCTATGCAGCTTCCCGGTCGATGATGGTGCGCCACGCAAACCCGGACCGCCCGACAGAGGCGTTCGGGCTTTTCGCGCTGTCGGGCAAGGCGACGGCGTTTCTGGCCCCGGCCCTGATCGGGATTGTCAGCTATTTGACCAACTCTCCGCGCATCGGGGTTTCGCCGATCATTCTGCTCTTTCTCATTGGCCTCTTTCTGCTACGCTGGGTCGAACCCGAAGGAGATCGCAAGACATGGTTCGGATCGCAGCAGCCCTCTTGATTGCGCTTAGCCTTGCTTTGCCTGCCACAGCAGAGACGCAGGCCAAACAGTATTTCGGACGCGAGAAAGTCGCCTCTCCACATAAGCCTGCGCCGTTTGGGGGCTATGCCAAAGGCTGTATGGCCGGCGGGGTGCAATTGCCGGAGACGGGACCGACATGGCAAGCGATGCGGCTATCGCGCAACCGCAATTGGGGGCATCCGGAAACGATTGATTTCATCAAGGACCTAAGCGCGAAGGCTGCGCGGCAACCGGGGTGGAACGGGCTTTACATCGGCGACATCTCACAACCGCGGGGTGGGCCGATGCTGACGGGCCACCGGTCGCACCAGATTGGGTTGGATATCGACATCTGGATGCTGCCTGCGGACAATCTGCGGCTCAGCCGAAACCAGCGGGAGAATATCTCAAGCATCTCGATGCGGCGCGCGAAGGGCGCTTATGTGAACAGCAGCTGGACCCGCGCGCATCACGAGATCATCAAGGCGGCTGCGAAAGACAAACGCACGGCGCGAATTTTCGTCTTTCCCGGTGCCAAGGTTCAGATGTGCAAGGACGAGACCGGCAACCGCGCGTGGCTCCGCAAGATCCGGCCTTGGTTCGGGCATCACTATCATTTCCACGTGCGGCTGAACTGCCCGCGTGGTGCGCGCGGTTGTGTTGAACAAGACCCACCGCCCGCCGGGGATGGCTGCGCGGATGCGGTGCAATGGTCCAACAACATCATCAACCCGCCGCCCCCTGATCCCAACGCCAAACCGCGCCCGCCGCGGCGAGAGCTTTTGCTGGCGGACCTGCCTCAACAATGTCGCGCTGTCTTGTCGTCGCGCTGACGCTATGGGCCGGAACGGCCCTTGCGCAGGCAGAGCATATCGGAAGTTACACGTGGTATGAGCCTGCCGAGGCCTTCGGCGGCTTCTCTGGCATTGAGGTGTTCGAGGACGGCACGCGGATGATCGCGATCAGCGACCGGGGCTGGATCGCGCAAGGGCGTCTGACGCGCGAGGGCGATCAGATCACCGGGGTCGCTGATCTGGTGCTGACGCCGATTCAGGACCAGAAGGGCGATACGCTGCCGCGCTATTTCGATGACAGCGAAGGGCTGGCGCGAGCGGCGGATGGCGGGCTTTATATCTCGTTCGAGGGCAATCATCGGGTCGCGTTTTATCCAACAGCGGAGGGACCATCGCAGCCGATGACACGGCACCCGGATTTTGAGGGGATGCAGAACAACTCATCCTTGGAGGCGCTGGCGATTGACGCTGAGGGCGCACTGTACACGCTGCCCGAACGCTCTGGCGCTTTGGAGGTGCCCTTTCCGGTCTACCGATTCAAGGAAGGCGCGTGGGATCAGCCTTTCACCCTGCGCCGCGACCCGCCTTTTTTACCAACCGGCGCGGATATCGGCCCGGATGGGCGCTTTTACCTGCTGGAGCGGCATTTCAACGGGTTGGGGTTTGAGACCCGCGTCCGGCGCTTTGCGCTGGATGGCAGCGGTGAAGAAACGCTCCTGCAAACCGGGTCGATGGAGCATGACAACCTTGAAGGGATCAGCGTGTGGCGACATGCGGACGGCGATCTGCGGCTGACGCTGATCTCGGACGACAACTTCCGGTTCTTTCAGCGCACCGAGATCGTGGAATACCGCCTGCGCGATTGATCTTGCCAAGTGCCAAGCCGCAACCTAAAAGCGCGCTGTTCCGGCAAGCGGTCGGAGCCAAGTCTCCGCGACCTTGTAAAAACGGATCATATCATGTCCAAGCATCATCTTCCGGGCATCATTGCGATGGCGATCATCGTTCTGACGTCCAACATCCTTGTCCAGTTCCTCTTCGGCAACTGGCTGACTTGGGGTGCGTTCACGTATCCCTTTGCCTTCCTCGTCACCGACATTATGAACCGCGTCTATGGCCGCAAAGCCGCGCAGCAGGTCATTCTGATCGGCTTTGTTGTCGGCGTCTTCTGCTCGCTGATCGGCGCGCAAATTCAGGGCGAGTTCGGCCCGCTAGTCACCTTCCGCATCGCGCTGGCGTCTGGTTTTGCGTTCCTCGTGGCGCAAACGCTGGACGTTGTGATCTTCGATCGGCTGCGCAACGCAAACGGCTGGTGGAAAGCGCCGCTGACTTCGACCGTGATCGGATCGGCTGTGGATACCGCACTGTTCTTCACCATCGCCTTCTCGACCATGTTCGTCTTCCTGGAGCCCTCCAACGACGTGAGCTGGGCCGGGGAAGTTCTGCCGATGCTGGGCGTGGGCCCGCAAGCGCCGCTTTGGGTGTCGCTCGCCTTTGCCGATTGGCTGGTGAAACTGTCGCTCGCAATCATTGCGCTGGTGCCGTTCCGAATCCTGGTCAACAAAATGTTGGCGCGGACTGCATAAATCTTTTGACTTATCCACAAGATGTGGCACGCTCCTAGTTGAGTTCAACAACTGAAAGGAGGTGATCCAGTGTCGAGAGAGGTATTGGAGAGAGGTGTCGGAACAGGTCGGGAGGCCCGCCGCTAGGCAGCCCTAAGCGGTCGCAGCGCCGCCCGATTTGGATGAGGTCCTAACCGGCCCCACCTCCGTAAGTCTCGAAGGGCCGTCCGTTTTCCGGGCGGCCCTTTCTTGTGGGCGAATGTTCGGGTTAGGTAGTGCCATGTTGCGGATCACCGACAAAATCACGTTGGAAGACTGGGAAATGTCCGAAGCCTTCACCCGCTCGCAAGGGCCGGGTGGGCAGAACGTGAACAAGGTGTCCTCGGCGGTGGAGTTACGGTTTGAGGCGGAACGGTCGCCGAACTTGCCGGACCCGGTCAAGCGCCGCTTGAAGCGCCTGGCGGGGCGGCGGTGGACCTTGGACGGCGCTGTGTTGCTGCGGGTGGAGGACACCCGCTCGCAGGCGCGCAACCGCGAGATTGCGAAGAAACGGTTGGTGGAATTGATTCGCAAAGCGTTGGAGAAACCCAAGCGGCGCATCCCAACGCGGCCTACGTTAGGCTCAAAGAAACGGCGGTTGGCGGAAAAGACCAAGCGCGGCGAGGTCAAAGCGCTGCGCGGCAAAGTGACGAGGGACGAATGAGCGATCTGCTAGCGCGCCGCGAAAGGCTGCTGGGCCCGAACGTGCCGACCTTCTACGAGGACCCGGTGCATATCGTGCGCGGCGAAGGCGTTTGGCTATGGGATGCGGACGGGCACAAGTATCTCGATTGCTATAATAACGTGCCGCATGTGGGCCATTGCCACCCGCATGTGGTGGAGGCGATTGCCCGGCAGGCGTCGGTTCTGAACACCCATACGCGGTATCTGCATGAGGGCATTCTGGATTATGCGGATCGGCTGACCGCTACTTTGAGCCACGATCTGGATCAGATGATCATGGTCTGCACAGGGTCAGAGGCGAATGACATCGCACTGCGGATGGCGCAGGCCGTGACCGGAAAAACCGGGTTTATCGCCACGGACAACACCTATCACGGCAACACGCTGGCGACCTCGCAATTGTCGACGCGGCGTCCTCCGATCGGGGGATATCCGGAGCATATTCGGTTGGTGCCTGCGCCTGATACGGTGCGGCCAGTGGGTGGAACGTTGGAGGGGCAGGCGGAGGCATTTGCAGAGAATGTCGCGCGGGCGATTACGGAGTTGGAAGCCGCGGGCTGCGGGTTTGCGGGGTTCATGTTGTGCCCGACCTTTGCCAATGAAGGGTTTCCGGCGTTGGCGCCGGGGTTCTTGGATCGCACGGTCGAGGTGATCCGTGAGGCGGGTGGTCTGATCCTTTGCGATGAGGTGCAGCCTGGGTTCGGACGCATTGGCGAGGCGTTCTGGGGCCATGACTGGCTGGGCTTTGCGCCCGATGTCGTCACCATTGGCAAGCCGATGGCCAACGGGCATCCGGCGGCGGCGGTTGTTGCGCGACCTGACGTGATGGGGGCGTTTCGCACGGCGTTTGGATACTTCAACACCTTCGGCGGCAACCCCGTGAGCTGTGCTGCGGCGATGGCAACGCTGGACGTGATCGAGGATGAAGCTTTGCAGGAGAATGCGCGCGTTGTCGGGGCGCATGCGTTGGCGCGATTGCGGGCGATAGAGCATCCGTTGAAGGCGGAGGCACGAGGCTTGGGGCTGTTCTTTGGGATCGAGTTTGTTGAGGCGGATGGGACGCCTGCGACGGACTTCACGGCTGGGATTGTCGAGAGGTTGAAAGCGCGCGGCATTCTGTTGAACCGGATCGGGCGGGCGATGAACACGCTGAAGATGCGCCCTCCGATGCCGTTCGGGATTGAGCATGCCGATCTGGTGGTTGATACGCTGGAAGACGTTCTGCAAGAGGATCGCAATGTCTGACCTGACCGATCTGGCGGCTGAGATTTGCACGGCTTGGGGACCGCTTGCGCAAGCCCCGAAGCTAATCGTGAACCGCGAGAATGCGGTGTTCGAGGTGCATCTTGCCTCGGGCGCGCGCGGGGCGCTGCGCCTGCATCGTGTGGGGTATCAGACTGCCGACAGCATCCTGTCAGAGCTGCGTTGGACGGAGCGGCTGGCCGAGGTGGGCTTTGCCTGCCCAGTGCCGTTGCGGACATCGGACGGGGCACTGACCGTTCAAGTGGACGGCGCGCCGATGGCGTCGATGATCGGCTGGATCGACGCGGAACCGATTGCAGATATAAACAACGAGGACGGGCCAGAGCCGCCGCTTTATCACGCTGTTGGCGCGCTGATCGGTGAGCTTCACAACCGCACGGATGAGATTGATCAGGCCGGAATTACGCGGCCCTTCTGGTCGCGTGAGACGCTGCTAGGGGAGACGCCGATCTGGGGATGTTTTTGGGACAATCCGGCGCTGACGTCTGAGGAGAGAGCGCTCCTTCAGGACGCGCGAGCGAAAGCGGACGAGGCTTTATCCTCGCTGAGCGAGCCGGATATCGGCCTGATCCATGCGGATTTGTTACAGGAAAACATCCTGCATCGCGATGGCGCGCTTTGGTTGATCGACTTTGACGATGCGGGGTTTGGCTACCGCCTTTACGATCTGGGAACGGCGCTGATTCAGCATGTCTATGATCCGCGATATGCAGCGTTTTGCGATGCCTTGCGTCGTGGGTATGAAGAGGCGCGCGAGGTTGAGGTGCGCCACGAAGACCTGCAACTCTTCACCTTGCTGCGCGGGTTTGCTTCTTGCGGATGGATCATCAGCCGCGCGGCAGCGGACGACCCGATCCACCGAGCTTATGCAGACCGCGCCGTGATGCTGGCGCGGGAATTCATTGGTTAGACCAACACCTCGGACGCTTCCTGTGCACCGACGCCGAAGACCCGTTTATAGCGTTCGATCTCGGAGGCGGGGCCCATGGCTTTATTCGGGTTGTCCGACAGTTTGACGGTGGGTTTGCCATTGGCCGAGACGGCCTTGCAGACCAGCGAGAAGGGCGACAGCGCGTCGTTCGGGACGAGGCCGCGGAAGTCGTTTGTCAGTAAGGTGCCCCAGCCGAAAGACACTTTCACACGTCCAGCGAACTGCTTTTGCAACTCGATCACTTTGGCGACGTCCAATCCGTCCGAGAAGATGACAAGTTTCTGCGTCGGGTCTTCACCGCGCGATTTCCACCAGCTGATTGCTGTTTCGGCAGCGGTCGCCGGGTCGCCACTATCCACGCGAATGCCAGTCCATCCGGCGAGCCAATCCGGCGCATCTTCGAGGAAACCCTTGGTGCCGTAGGTGTCGGGCAGGATGACGCGGAGGTTGCCGTCGTGTTCTTCATGCCAATCGGCGAGGACTTTGTAGGGGGCGTGGCGCAGGGCCTCGTCATCCTCGGCCAGCGCGGAATAGACCATGGGAAGTTCGTGGGCGTTGGTGCCAATCGCCTCCATCTCGCGGCGCATGGCGATGAGGCAGTTGGAGGTGCCAACGAACTTGTCGCCCAGCCCTTCCTGCATCGCCTGCACGCACCAATCCTGCCAGAGGAAGGAATGCCTGCGGCGGGTGCCGAAATCAGCGATGCGCAGGTCGGGCACTTCGCGGAGAGCTTCGACTTTCTCCCACAGTTTGGTCATGGCGCGGGCGTAGAGGACCTGAAGCTCGAACTTGCCCATGTCTTTGAGGACGGCGCGACCACGCAGCTCCATCAGCACGGCGAGAGCTGGGATTTCCCAAAGCATGACCTCGGGCCAAGCGCCTTCGAAGGTCAACTCATACTGGCCGTCGCGCTTTTCAAGATGGTAGGGCGGCAGGCGCAGGCCCTCAAACCACTCCATGAAATCGGGGCGGAACATCTGGCGTTTGCCGTAGAAGGTGTTGCCGCGCAGCCATGTGCTTTCGCCACGGGCGAGCGAGAGGGAGCGGATGTGGTCGAGCTGTTCGCGTAATTCGCCTTCATCAATCAACTCGGCCAGCTTGATGTGCTTGGAGCGGTTGATGAGACTGAATGTGACGTGGGTGTCGGGCTTGTTGCGGAAGACCGACTGGCACATCAGCAGCTTGTAGAAATCGGTGTCGATCAGCGAGCGGACGATCGGGTCGATCTTCCACTGACGGTTATAGGCGCGGGTGGCGATATCAACCATGTTTGAGTTTTACTCCGGCAGCGCGCATCTGATCGAGGGCGGTTTGTAGGGATCCGTCAAGGTCGATGCCGCGGCAGGCGGTTAGATCGACGGTGACTTTGAAGTCGAGGCCCGCTGCATCCAGCGCTGAATAGGCGACGCAGAAATCGGTGGCGAGGCCGACGAGGGTGAGCGTGTCGATCTCGCGGCTGCGCAGGTAGCCTTCGAGCCCGGTCGGCGTGGTTTTGTCGTTCTCGAAGAACGCGGAATAGCTGTCGATCTGGGAGCGGAAGCCTTTGCGGATAATCATATCCGCTGGGTCGATGTTGAGACCCTTGTGGAAGGCCGCGCCGCCCGACCCCTGAACGCAGTGAACAGGCCACAGGACCTGCTTGCCATAGGGCATGTCGATCAGATCATAGGGGAGCTTGCCTGCATGGCTTGACGCAAAGGAGCTGTGACCCGCGGGGTGCCAATCTTGCGTGAAGATGCACGCAGCGAAGTCGGGCAGCATCGCGTTGATCGGGGCGACAACGGCGTCGCCATCAGTGACAGCCAGCGCACCGCCGGGGCAGAAATCGTTCTGAACGTCGATGACGATCAGCGCCTCATTGGCTGGTCGCATGGCTTTTCTCCTGTGACGTTAGATGGGTAGGCCAGTGCGACGGGGCGCGTCAATGGCTGCACTTGCTTTGCGGGCCTGCGCGGCGGTATGTCCCCGCGCATGTATACGATTGCAGCCCTCTATCACTTCACCCGGTTTGACGACCCTGCGGCTTTGCGCGCGGGGCTGCTGGAGGCGACGGCGGCCTATGGGATCACCGGCACGCTTTTGCTGGCGCGCGAGGGGATCAACGGGACGATTGCGGGATCTCGGGCAGGGGTTGATGCGATCCTTGAGGTGATCCGGGGGCTGCCGGGATGTGCCGATCTGGAGTGGAAAGAGAGCACATCCGCTGAGCCGCCGTTCGGGCGCATGAAGGTGCGGTTGAAGAAAGAGATTGTGACGATGGGGCAGCCGGACGTTGATCCGACGGCCTCAGTCGGGCGCTATGTTGAGCCTAGCGAATGGAACGATCTGATCGCCTCTGACGATGTCGCGGTGATCGACACGCGCAACGACTATGAGGTTGCGATTGGCACGTTTGATGGTGCGATTGATCCGGAAACCAAGTCTTTCGGAGAGTTCCCGGCGTGGTGGGAGGCGAATAAGGATCGGTTCCACAATAAGCGCGTGGCGATGTTCTGCACAGGTGGGATTCGGTGTGAGAAGTCGACGAATTACCTAATGTCGCAAGGGGTCGAGGAGGTGTTCCACCTCAAGGGTGGCATCCTGAAATACCTAGAAGATGTTCCGGCGGAGGAAAGTGCCTGGCAAGGCGAATGCTTTGTCTTTGACGGGCGTGTGTCTGTCGGGCACGGGCTGCAAGAAGGACCGCATGTGTTGTGCCATGCGTGCCGCCGTCCGTTGCTGCCGGAGGACACGAAACGCGCGGCGTATGAGCCGGGCGTGTCATGTCATCACTGCGTTGAGGAAACCTCAGAAGCGGACAAGGCGCGCTTTCGCGAACGGCAGAAGCAGATCGCCTTGTCCAAGGCGCGCGGCGAGAAGCATCTCGGCGCTTAGGCGGCGCGGTCGTCGTGTTCGGGCGCGATGACGGGGACCAAGGCGCGCACGAGGTCTTGCATGTGCAATAGCCCGATCTGTTTGCCATCCTTCATCACACGGTAATGCTTGGTCGTGTCACCGCCGGACATGGCGATGACCGATTCCAGATTTGCGTCTGCCTCCACATCCCCGGAGATATCGACACCGGCGGTCGTGGTTGCGTCCATGACAGAGCGGACGCGCAGCACGCGGGCGCGGTTGATGTCGCTGATGAAGTCCATGATGTAAGGATCGTTCGGGTTCAGCAGAATTTCCTGCGGTTCACCCTGCTGCACGATGGCGCCGTCTTTCAGGATCACGAGGTGATCGGCGAGCTTCAGAGCCTCGTCGAGATCGTGTGTGATAAAGACGATGGTCTTGTGCAGCTCGCGTTGCAGCTCTAGCAGAAGATCTTGCATGTCCGTGCGGATCAGCGGATCGAGGGCGGAGAACGCCTCGTCCATCAGCATGATCTCGGAGTCAGAGGCGAGTGCGCGGGCGATGCCGACGCGTTGCTGCATACCGCCTGAAAGCTGATTGGGATATTTGTCCTCGTAACCCTCCAGACCCACGCGCTTCAGCCATTTGCGACCTTCCTTATCGGCGGACGCTGCATCCTCGCCGCGCACGCGCCGAGCCATGCCAGCGTTTTGCAGAACCGTGCGATGTGGGAAGAGGGCAAACTTCTGGAAGACCATCGACATGGTGTTCTGGCGAAGGGTGTGAAGCTTCTTCTCGCCATAGGCCAACACGTCTTCGCCATCGACAAGGATTTCACCATCGGTGGGCTCAATGAGACGGTTCAGGTGGCGGATCAGCGTCGACTTGCCCGAGCCGGAGAGGCCCATGATCACCGTGATCTCTCCTTCCTGCATGTCCACGTTGATGTCCTGCAGACCCAGCACGTGACCGTGTTGGTCGAGCAGTTCAGGCTTGCCCAGACCGTCTTTGACATTGGTCAGCGCCTCTTTCGGCTTGGCCCCGAAGATTTTGTAGAGGCCCCGGATCGAGACTTTGATTTTGGATGTATCGGTCATGGTCTCTTACTTTTCGCTGGCGTTGATGCGGCCAAGGGCGGCTTTGGTCGAGCGGTCCAGAAGGACCGCCAGAAGGACGATGCAGAAGCCGGACACAAGGCCCACACCCAGCTCAAGGTTGTTGATGCCGCGCAGAACCAGCACACCCAGACCGGGGGCTGACACGAGCGAGGCGATAACGACCATGGCAAGGCTCATCATGATGGTCTGGTTGATGCCCGCCATGATGTTCGGGAGCGCCAACGGGATTTGGACGCCGGTCAGCTTTTGCCAGGAGTTCATACCGAACGCGTCAGCAGCTTCGATCACGTCCTTGTCGACCAGACGGATGCCGAGGTCAGTGAGACGGATCACCGGAACGATGGCGTAAAGGATGATGGCGATGCCGTAGAGCTTGGATTCCGTGACTGAGAACAGGAAGATCAGCGGGATCAGATAGACAAAGGTTGGTAGCGTTTGCAGCATGTCGAGGATCGGGATCGTGATCCTTTGCATGGTGTTGCTTTTCGACATGGCGATGCCGATGGGCACGCCCAAGGCCACGCAGAATATCGTGCAGACGAAGATGATCGACAGCGTTTGGATCGCGTAATTGTAGTGGTCGATGAACGCCATGAAGAGGAACGAACCGGTCACGAGGGCCAGTACCGACCACGAGCGTGAAGCGTAATAGGTCAGCAGCATCAGCAGCGGGATCATGATGAACCACGGGGTCGCCTGAAAGCCCGCAAGGGAGGCATCCAGCAACCAGCTGAGCGGTTGGGTCAGCGGATCAAGCACGACCTTCATGCCGTCTTTGACGTTCAGAAATGCTTCCTCAACGGCGCTGGTCATGTCGCGCGTGCGCGGGACGGAGCCGCAGGATTTGTGCAACACGTCCAAGGACGGGAACGGGGTCTCAAGAAGCGGGGTCGCTTCGGCAACAGCCTCTGCCCCGTCTGCGTCACCGCCGCCGTTATTGGCCTGCGCCAAGAGCTCGGCCATTGTCATCGGTCCGCCTGTATCTTCCGTCGCGCACCAGTCGCTCAACCCGAGCGTTTTGAAAATTCCGTCATAGATCGCCATGTGTCACCGTCTTGCCCTGTTGCGGGCGTCCCCTGAAAAGAAACGGGGCGCTCGTTGGCGCCCCGCTTTGGTTTTGCTGCTTACTTGATCAGTGCAGCGAGCTTGCCTTTGGCCTCTTCCGAAATCCAACCGGACCAGACATCCGAGTTGTTGGAGAGGAAGTAGACAGCCGCTTCTTCAGCGGAGGCGTTGTTGGCTTCCTGCCATGCCAGCACCTCACCCATCTGGGTGTTGGTGAAGGACACGTTGGACATCAGTGCCGCGATGTCGGGGTTCTCTTCCTGGAAGGTCGTCGTGACAACAGTTTTCACCGGGCCGACAGGGTAGGACGACTTGCCCACCTCTTCACATTCGGGGTCGGCGTTACAGGCGTGAACCTCGGGGTTATGCTCGCCCAGATCGACCAGCGTCATCGGGTATTTGCCCAGCACAGAGGTCGGCGCCCAGTAGTAGCCGATCCAGGGCTCCTGGTTCTCGAAAGCTGCGGCGATGGATGTTGCCATCGTCTCACCAGAGCCGTGCTGGAACACCTCAAAGCCGTTGCCTTCCAGATCAAACGCCTTGGAGAGCGCTTCGTTGATGTTCTTGCAGCCCCAGCCATCGGGGCAGTTGTGGAAGCGGCTGTCGAGCAGTTCGGGGTTTGCCAGAACGCCTTCGACCGTCGCCAGTTCGGGATGCGCTTCAACCAGATAGGTCGGGATCCACCAGCCTTCGACGCCGCCATCAGACAGCACGTCGCCCAGCGTCACGATGGTGCCGGCTTCCTGCAGGTCGTTGTAGGACGGTGCGCCGTTGATCCACAGCTCGGTCACGATGTCTGGCTTGCCGGTCTCGGACACGGAGGCCAGCGACGGCACGGTCGAGGACGGCACAACGGTCACGTCGCAGCCATAGCCCTGCTCCATCAAGAACTTGGACACGTTTGTCACAACGGCGGCCGAGGCCCAGTTCATCTCGGTGATAGATACCTCACCGCAATCGGCATAAGCAGCGGCGGGTGCCGCAAGACCAAGCGTTGCGGCAACAAGTAACTTCTTCATAAAGTGTTCTCCCTGTGAACATGCCCGGTGAGTGTCCGGGCTCTTTGATTAGATGTGGTCCCAATCAAAAAGCATCCGATTTCATATTGCAACGGGATATCCCTCTTTTTTTGATTGACGCGTCAGTCAATAAAAAACTAAGGAAGTTTTGAGGGATATTTGGAGGGTGCGATGCCCAAGGTAGGAATGGAGCCGGTGCGCAGGCTGGCGCTGGTCGATGCCGCAATCACCGAGATCGGATCGCGGGGATCGCTGGATGTGACGGTGACGCAGATCGCGCGGCGCGCGGGCGTGTCGAGCGCCTTGGCGCATCACTACTTCGGCAGCAAGGAAAACATCCTGACCGCCGCGATGCGCCGGATCCTGTCGATGCTGGGTGATGACTTACGAGCCGCACAGAAAGGCAAGGAGACCGCGGTCGAGCGTCTGCATGCGATTGTCGCGGCCAGCTTTTCAGAGCGGAATTTCCGACCGGATGTCATTGCGGCATGGCTCGCCTTTTACGTCAGTGCGCAGACCTCGGATGATGCGCGTCGGCTTTTGAAAGTATATCACGCGCGGCTGCGCTCCAACCTGACCCACGAGTTGCGCCCGCTGATAGGCGCGCGCGCTGTGCGCGAGGCAGAGACCATCGCAGCGCTGATTGACGGGTTCTACATCCGTCAGGCTTTGCGCGCAGGATCGCCGGATGGGCAGGCCGCGATCGCAGCGACGTCGGGCTATATCGACCGTTTGTTTGTTCAGGGATAAGTCTAATGAGCACACCAAATATCCTGATATTCATGGTCGATCAGCTAAATGGCACGTTCTTTCCGGATGGGCCTGCTGAATGGTTGCATGCGCCAAACCTCAAAAGACTGGCCGCTGCATCCGCCCGGTTCCAGAACTGCTATACCGCATCGCCTCTCTGCGCTCCGGGTCGGGCGAGCTTCATGTCCGGGCAATTGCCAAGCCGCACGCGGGTATATGACAACGCGGCGGAGTTTGCCTCAGACATCCCAACTTATGCGCATCATCTGCGCCGTGCGGGCTATCAGACCTGCCTGTCGGGCAAGATGCATTTTGTGGGGCCAGACCAGTTGCATGGCTTTGAGGAACGGCTAACGACGGACATTTATCCTGCCGATTTTGGATGGACGCCGGACTACCGCAAACCTGGGGAGCGGATTGACTGGTGGTATCACAATATGGGGTCGGTGACCGGGGCTGGGGTCGCCGAGATCTCAAACCAGATGGAGTATGATGACGAGGTTGCCTATCACGCGACCCGTAAGATTTACGATCTGGCGCGCGGTCGCGATGACCGCCCGTGGTGCCTAACGGTCAGCTTTACACACCCGCATGATCCGTATGTGGCGCGGAAGAAATATTGGGATCTGTACGAGGATTGCGAGCACCTGCTGCCAGAAGTGTCGGCGCTGGACTATGACGACCACGACCCCCATGCGCAGCGGATTTTCGACGCCAATGACTGGCGGAAGTTCGATATCACCGAAGACGATATCAAACGCTCCCGCCGCGCGTATTTCGCCAATATCAGTTATCTGGACGACAAGATCGGTGAGGTCTTGGAGGCGCTGGAAGGCACCCGGCAGGAAGCGGTGATCCTGTTCCTCTCTGACCACGGCGATATGCTGGGCGAGCGTGGGCTGTGGTTCAAAATGAGCTTTTACGAAGGCTCCGCACGGGTGCCTTTGATGATCTCGGCGTCCAGTGTGCCGGCGGGTCTGGTGACGCAGCCTGTGTCGAATATCGACGTGACCCCGACGCTGTGCGATCTGGCGGGGATCTCCATGGACGAGGTTGCGCCCTGGACCGAAGGGCAAAGCCTTTTACCGGTCGCGGGTGGTGCGGCGCGCGATGGTGCTGTCGCGATGGAATATGCGGCAGAGGCGTCTTACGCGCCGCTGGTGTGTTTGCGTCAGGGGAACTGGAAATACACGCGCTGCGCGCTTGATCCGGAGCAGCTGTTCAACCTCGCCGACGACCCGCATGAACTGACGAACCTCGCGGAGGATGCGGCCCATGCCGAAACCCTCGCTAAGTTCCGCGCGCAAGCAGATGCGCGATGGGACCTTAAAGCATTCGATGCGCAGGTTCGTGAAAGTCAGGCGCGGCGCTGGGTCGTTTATGAAGCACTGCGCGAGGGTGGCTATTATCCGTGGGATTTTCAGCCGCTCCAGAAAGCGTCGGAACGCTACATGCGCAACCACATGGATTTGAACGATGTTGAGGAAGGCCAGCGCTTTCCGAGGGGAGAGTAAGATGGTCGAGACGCAACCAACGGCAGGTCATTTCATCAATGGTCGATATGTTGAGGACACCGCGGGCGAGGTGATTGACGTAATCTATCCCGCGACAGGTGAGAAGATTGCGCAAGTGCATGCAGCGACACCTGCGATTGTCGAACAGGCGTTGGCAAGTGCCGCGGCTGCGCAGAAGGAATGGGCAGCGCGCAGCGGGACTGAACGAGGCCGCGTGCTGCGCCGGGCCGCTGACATCATCCGCGAGCGAAACCGCGAGCTGAGCATTCTGGAGACATATGACACCGGGAAAGCCCTACAAGAGACGCTTTACGTCGATGCGACAAGCGGGGCCGATGCGTTGGAGTATTTCGGCGGTCTGGCAGGCTCGCTGACCGGCGAGCATATCCAGCTTGGTGCGGATTTCGCCTACACGAAGCGCGTGCCTTTGGGGGTGTGCGTCGGGATTGGCGCTTGGAATTATCCGACGCAAATCGCGTGTTGGAAAGGCGCACCTGCTCTGGCTTGCGGCAATGCGATGATCTTCAAACCGTCGGAGATGACGCCGCTCTGCGCCTTGAAAGTGGCTGAGATATTAGTGGAGGCCGGGCTGCCTGCGGGGCTTTACAACGTGGTGCAGGGGATGGGGGCCGTCGGGGCCACTTTGGTAGAGGACCCGCGCGTAGCCAAGGTGTCGCTCACTGGATCGGTGCCAACGGGCAAGAAGGTGTATGCCGCCGCCGCCGCACAGATGAAGCATGCAACGATGGAACTGGGCGGGAAATCTCCGCTGATCATTTTCGATGATGCCGATGTTGAGAACGCGGTCAGCGGGGCGATGCTAGCGAATATGTATTCGACCGGGCAGGTCTGCTCGAACGGGACGCGAGTGTTCGTGCAGAAGGGCGTGAAGGACGCGTTTCTGACGCGCTTTGCCGAGCGGTGCGCGGCGATCAAGCTGGGCGATCCGCTTGATGAAGAAACGCATCTGGGACCGATGGTGAGTGAAGCGCAGATGAACATCGTGCTCGACTATATCGCCAAGGGGAAAGCTGAAGGGGCGACGCTGGTTTGTGGTGGCGATCGGTTGGAGCGCGACGGGTTCTATGTCGCGCCAACCGTCTTTGCCGATGTGACGGACGGGATGACCATCGCACGGGAAGAGATATTCGGGCCGGTGATGGCCGTGCTCGATTTCGAGGACGAGGTGGAGGTGATCGCGCGCGCTAACGACACGCCTTACGGGCTATCGGCGGGTGTTTTCACCAATGACATCACGCGGGCGCATCGCGTTGTGGATCAGCTTGAGGCCGGGACCTGCTGGATCAACACCTACAATCTTGCGCCGGTGGAAGTGCCTTTCGGGGGCGTCAAAGCCTCTGGCGTGGGGCGTGAGAACGCGAAGGCCGCGATTGAGCATTATAGTGAAATCAAGTCGGTCTATGTGGGCATGACGCCCGTGGACTTGGCCTACTGACATGCAGGCGGATTTTGTCATTGTTGGGGCCGGATCGGCAGGATGCGCGATGGCGTATCGGCTGTCGGAGGACGGGAAGCACTCGGTCATTGTGATCGAATTTGGCGGCACGGATGCCGGGCCGCTCATTCAGATGCCGGGTGCGCTATCTTATCCGATGAACATGAAGCGCTATGACTGGGGCTATCAAAGCGAGCCGGAGCCGCATCTGGGCGGACGGCGTCTGGCCTGTCCGCGCGGGAAGGTGATCGGTGGGTCTTCCTCGATCAACGGGATGGTTTATGTGCGCGGCCATGCGCGGGACTTTGACTATTGGGAAGCGAACGGTGCCGCTGGTTGGTCGGGCGCGGATGTGCTGCCCTATTACAAGCGGATGGAGTGCTGGGACGATGCGGGTCATGGCGGGGATCCGGCATGGCGTGGGAGTGATGGGCCGCTGCATGTGACACGTGGGCCGCGCACCAACCCGCTGGTGAAGGCCTTTGTCGAGGCCGGGGAACAGGCCGGGTATCCGCTGACCGACGACTACAATGGCGCGCAGCAAGAGGGTTTCGGCGCGTTCGAACACACGATTTATCGGGGACAGCGATGGTCTGCGGCGAATGCGTATTTAAAGCCTGCTTTGAAGAGGCCGAATTGCACGATGGTCAAAGGGCTGGCCGAGAAAGTGGTCATCGAAGATGGTCGCGCGGTTGGCGTTCAGTTGCGCATCGGCGGGCGCAATGAGGTCGTGCGTGCGAACCGGGAGGTGATCCTGGCGGCGTCCTCGATCAATTCGCCCAAGCTGCTGATGCTATCGGGGATTGGGCCGGGTGCGCATCTGGCGGAGCACGGGATTGATGTCATTGCGGATCGGCCCGGCGTGGGGCAGAACCTGCAGGATCATCTGGAGCTTTACATTCAGATGGCTTGTAAGCAGCCGGTCAGCCTGTTCTCGTATTGGAACCTTCCGGGCAAAGCATGGGTCGGGGCGCAATGGCTGTTTGGGCGGACAGGTCCGGGCGCGTCAAACCAATTTGAGTCGACCGGATTTATTCGTTCTGAGGCGGGTGTGGATTACCCGGATATTCAGTTTCACTTCCTGCCATTGGCGGTGCGTTATGACGGGAAGGTCGCGGCAGAGGGGCATGGGTTTCAGGCCCATGTCGGGCCGATGCGATCCAAGTCACGCGGGGCGGTGAAGTTGAAATCGGCTGATCCGTCGGAGGCTCCGTCGATCTTTTTCAACTATATGAGCCTTGCAGAGGATTGGTCGGAGTTCCGCAAGGCCATCCGTCTGACGCGGGAGATTTTCGGGCAGGAGGCGTTTGCGCCCTATGCGGGCCAAGAGATCCAGCCGGGGGCCGACATACAAGATGATGATGCATTGGATGGCTTTATCCGCGAACATGCGGAAAGCGCGTATCACCCCTGCGGGACAGCAAAAATGGGCTCCGTGAGTGACCCGATGGCGGTCGTTGACCCGGAATGTCGGGTGATTGGCGTCGATGGGCTGCGCGTCGCTGACAGCTCTATCTTTCCGCGGATCACAAACGGGAACCTGAACGGGCCATCGATTATGGTTGGCGAAAAGGCGTCCGACCATATTCTCGGTCGCACGCCACTGCCCCGCTCAAACGCGGAACCTTGGGTGCATCCGAACTGGCAAACGGCGCAGCGTTAGAAGTCGAGGTTTTCGACGTTCAGCGCGTTTTGCTGGATGAACTCGCGGCGCGGCTCAACGACGTCGCCCATCAGCTTGGTGAAGAGGTCATCCGCCTCGGCCACATCATCGACCTTCACCTGCAACAGCGTGCGCGCCTCTGGATCAAGCGTGGTCTCCCACAGTTGATCGGGGTTCATCTCTCCCAAACCTTTGTAGCGTTGCAGGCTGAGGCCCTTTTCGCCCTCTTGCAGGATCGCATCGAGCAGGTCCATCGGACCAACGATCAACTGGCTCCGCTCTTTGCGGTGAAGCGTTGCGGGGGTCACGTAGATGTCGCGCAGGGCTTGGGTCATTGACCCCATCTTGCGCGCCTCGCCAGAGCGGAGGACCGGGCCATCCAGCGTGCGCACCTCTTCAACACCGCGCAGAATACGGCTGAGGCGGATGCCCTTGTCTTGGGTCGGACGGCCTTGCCAACCGCGCTCATACTCCAGTGCAATCAGGTCGAGACGCTTTGCAACGGCATCCGCGACCGCTTGCAGATTCTTATCGACGGAGCCAGTCAGAAACGCCTCGGCGATGGCCGCCTGTTCAAGAATGTGGCGAGGATAGTGGGTCGGGAAGGCTTCAAGAATGCGCTTGGCCTGGCGCGCCTCCTCGACCACGCGGCGCAGGTCCTGACCGACGATTTCCTCGCCATTGCCGAGGCGCAGCATCGCTCCTTCAATGCCTTGCTCAATCAGGTAATCCTCAAGCGCGGGCTGATCCTTGAGGTAGACCTCGGACTTGCCGCGCGACACTTTGAAGAGCGGCGGCTGCGCGATGTAGAGGTATCCGCCTTCGATCAGTTCGGGCATCTGGCGGAAGAAGAAGGTCAGCAGCAGCGTGCGAATATGCGCGCCGTCGACGTCTGCATCCGTCATAATGACGATCTTGTGGTAACGCAGTTTGCTGATGTCGAATTCATCGCGACCAATGCCGGTGCCCAGCGCCATGACGAGGTTGCCAATCTCTTGGCTGCCCAGCATCCGGTCAAACCGCGCGCGTTCCACGTTCAGGATCTTACCGCGCAGGGGCAGCACGGCTTGCGTGCGACGGTCCCGGCCCGTCTGGGCGGAGCCGCCAGCGGAATCCCCCTCCACCAAGAAGACTTCGGTTTTGGAGGGATCCTTTTCGGAGCAATCCTTGAGCTTGCCAGCGAGGTAGTTCACATCCATCGCTGTCTTGCGTCGGGTCAGCTCACGCGCCTTGCGGGCGGCTTCGCGGGCCATCGCGGCCTCGACAATCTTGCCGACGATCATCTTGGCCTCGTTGGGGTTTTCCTCAAACCACTCGGCCAGCTTTTCGTTCATCAGACCTTCGACAGCGGGACGCACTTCGGAGCTGACCAGCTTGTCTTTCGTCTGGCTGGAGAATTTCGGATCGGGCACTTTGACCGACAGCACACAGGTCAAACCTTCGCGCGCATCGTCGCCGGTGAAGCTGATCTTTTCCTTCTTCGCGATCCCGCTGGATTGGGCGTAGTTGTTGATCGTGCGGGTCAGCGCACCGCGGAAGCCCGCCATATGCGTGCCGCCATCGCGCTGGGGAATGTTGTTGGTAAACGGCAGCACATTCTCGTGGTAGCTGTCGTTCCACCACATCGCGACCTCGACGCCGATCTCGTCACGTTCGCCAGTGATGAAGATCGGCTCCGGCATCATGCCGGTCTTGGAGCGGTCGAGATATTTGACAAATTCCTTGACGCCACCTTCGTAGAACAGCTCGGTTTCAAGCGCTTCGGCGGGGCGTTCATCGCGCAGGATGATGCGGACACCGGAGTTCAGAAACGCCAACTCGCGCAGTCGGTTTTCGAGCGTCTTGAAGCTATACTCAAGGTTCGAGAACGTATCGGTAGAGGCCATGAAGCGGACCTCGGTGCCCTTCTTGCCATTCGCGTCGCCAACGACTTCGAGGTGCTTTGCCGTCTCGCCACGCTCAAAGCGCGCCGTATGTTCTTTTCCGTCGCGCCAGATGCGCAGCTCAAGCCAATCAGAGAGCGCGTTCACCACGGACACGCCCACGCCGTGCAGACCGCCGGACACCTTGTAGGAGTTGCTATCGAACTTGCCGCCCGCGTGCAGCTGGGTCATGATGACCTCGGCTGCCGACACACCCTCCTCGGCATGGATATCGACAGGAATCCCGCGCCCATTATCGCTGACCGAGACGCTGGAATCCGCGTTGATCGTGACTGTCACATGGTCGGCATGGCCGGCCAAAGCCTCGTCAATTCCGTTATCGACGACCTCGTAGACCATGTGGTGCAGACCACTACCATCATCCGTGTCCCCGATATACATGCCGGGGCGCTTGCGAACAGCCTCTAAGCCTTTGAGAACTTTGATAGAATCTGCGCCATATTCTTCGGGCGTCTGTTGGGCCTCAGCCATGCGGATCGTCCTTCGCTATTTGCTCATTTTATACGAGGTTTTGGGGGTGATGTCACGCAGAACGCCTATATTTTGCGTTATGTGAAGGGGATCACCAGACCAACGCAGATCAGAAGGGCACCCGCGACATAGTTGGTGTTTCTGAGCGCTTTCGAAGAGGTCAGAAAGCGGCGCATCCGGTCGACAAAAAGCGCAAAGAACAGGTTTCCGATGAACGGAATTACGATGGAGATCGCGACAATGGCTGCGATGTCGAGGCGGGCGACTGCGGTGAGGTCAAAGAAGCCCGGCAGGACGCCCATGTAGAACAAGATCGCCTTCGGGTTGCCGAGAATGACGGCGAGGCCTGCGATGAACCCTGCCCACATGCCGGGGCGTGTGAGACGGCTGTCTGCGGCGATGGTCTTGTCCGCGTTGCGGATCACAAGGATGCCCATCAGGATGAAGATCGCGGCGGCCACGAAGCGAAAGATCAGCATGAAAGCGTCAAAGCTGCTGGCCACAAGGCTGACACCGAGGATGGCGAGGAAGGGCCAGAGCGCGTCGCCGATCACGACGCCCAGCGCGACAGGCCAAGCGGCTTGGAACCCGCCCGAAAGCGCCCGCGCGGTGATGGCCATCCAGACGGGGCCGGGTGTCAGGAACAGGATGGCAATGGCGCCCGCGTAGAGGGCAAGCTCAGCCGGGGTGATTGTCACGCAAGTTTGCCTTCATCGTTGAGCGGCCAGTAGGGGTTGAAGGCGAACTCCCAGATATGGCCGTCCGGGTCGGCGACGTAGCTGGAGTAGCCGCCCCAGGCCATCTTTTCGGGCTGCGCGATGGCGGTAGCGCCAGCGTCAAGGGCCGCCTGGAAAGCGGTATCAACGCCTGCCTCATCGGAGTAGTTCTGGGCGAGGGTCATCGCGCCGTTCCTAAGATCGGTCGGCGCGCGGCCTTGCTCTTTGGCGAGCATATCCAGCGGGAACAGCCCGAATTTCGCGCCCCCGATATCATAGAAAACAACGTTCTCGAGCGCCTCCTCCGGGACCCAGCCGAGCGCCTCGTAATAGGCGCGGGACCGGGTCAGGTCTGCGACACCCAAGGTAATTAGGTTAACGCGGTTCTGGGTCATGATGTGCCTTTCAGGAAAGAGGTGCCGCTCTCTTCGCCAATCTCGACGAACATCGCGCGGCTTTGCAAGGTATCGAACAGTTCAGGGCCGGTGCCTGTCATCCAGGCTTGCGCGCCCAGAGCGATGATCTCGTTATAGAGCGCCGCGCGGCGGTCGGCATCCAAATGGGCGGCAACCTCGTCGAGAAGCAGGATCGGGGGGGCGCCAAAGCCCGCGATCAGTGCGCGGCCATTGGCGAGGATCAAGGACACAAGAAGCGCCTTTTGCTCTCCGGTAGAGCAGTCCTTTGCGGCAACGCCCTTGGCGGCATACGTAGCCGCAAGGTCGGCACGATGCGGGCCAACGAGCGTGCGCCCCGCCATCAGATCGCGCGGTCGGCTGTCTTGGAGCGCGTGCAGCAGCGCATCAGCATCCGCGGGCATCTCGCCTTCGGCTTGGATCAGCGCCAGCTCAGCGGTTGGAAAGGCGGTCTCCGCCTCCCTCTGCGCCTCTGTCAGCTGCGCGACACAAGCCTGCCGATTGGCATGGATCGCCGCCCCGGCCTTGGCCATTTGCGCCTCTAGCGCGCCATACCATGCGGCGTCGCGGACTTGGTCTTTCAAGAGCCGGTTCCGTTCGCGCATGGCCTTTTCGTAGGTGAGCGTCGCATCCGCATGGGTCGGCTCAAAGCTGAGCGTCATGCGGTCCAGAAACCGCCGCCTCCCATCGGCCCCTTCGATCCAAAGTCGGTCCATGGACGGGATCAACCACAGCACCCGCGCGATGCGACCCAGCGCGACTTGCGTCGCGGCCTTACCGTCGATGCGCACTTGGCGAGAGGTGCCTTCTTCGCTGAAGGTCTCCACCTCATGCATCTGATGGAGCGAGCGCAAAACCGCCCTGACCTTCCACCCCAACGCTTCAGGGCGGCGCACCATCGCCTCGGCCGCGGCACGGCGCAAACCGCGACCGGGGGAGAGCAAGGACACCGCTTCAAGAATGTTGGTCTTGCCCGCCCCGTTGGCCCCATGAATGGCGATGGGTCCGGGATCAAGCGAAAGACGCGCCGCCTTGTGAGAGCGAAAATGTGAAAGGGTCAGCTCGGTGAGCGCGAGGCCGGTCATGCGGGCCCTTTCATCTTTGCAAAAATATCCCCGCCGGAGGCAGAGTTACACGCGCATCGGCATGACGACATAGATCGCGCTTTGGTCATTGCCCTCGCGCATCAAGGTCGGGTCGCCTGCAGAATTGAACATGAAAACGGCGTTCTCGCGGTCCACCTGGCTGGCGATTTCAAGCAGGTATTTGGCGTTGAAACCAATCTCCAGCCGCTCGTCGCCATAGGCCACGGCCAGTTCTTCTTCGGCGGCACCGCTGTCGGGTGCGTTGACGGACAGAACCAAACGATCCTCGTCCAGGGCCAGCTTCACCGCGCGGGACCGTTCGGACGATACGGTCGCGACACGGTCAACAGCCTGAGCAAACTCGGCGGCGTCCACCTCTAGCTTGCGGGTGTTTCCAGTAGGGATAACTCGGGTGTAGTCCGGGAAAGTGCCGTCGATGACCTTGGAGGTCAGGGTAATCTCAGGGGTGGCGAAACGGATCTTCGTCTCGCTCAGCGAGACCGCGATTTCAACCTCATCATCCTCAAGCAGCTTGCGCAGCTCGCCCACAGTTTTGCGCGGCACGATGACACCGGGCATACCTGCAGCCCCTTCGGGCAGATCCGCATCGATCCGAGCAAGGCGGTGGCCATCCGTGGCCACGCAGCGCAGAACCTGACCGCCATCGCTGTCGGCGACATGCATGTAAACACCGTTCAGGTAATAGCGCGTTTCCTCGGTCGAGATCGCGAATTTCGACTTGTCAAAGAGGCGGCGCAGGACAGGCGCGGGGGCGGCGAAGTTGCTCTCGTATTCGGAGTTCGCCATCACCGGGAAATCTTCTTTCGGCAACGTCGCAAGCGAGAAATTCGAGCGGCCCGCCTCGACAGTCAGCCGACCGGAAGCACCATCATCGCTCAGCTGGACCAATGCACCGTCGGGCAACTTGCGGACAATCTCGTGGAGGGTCACGGCACCCACGGTCGTGGCACCGGCGCGTTCCACCTGCGCGTTTGTCTTATCGACAACCTCGATATCAAGGTCCGTGGCGCGGAAGGAAACGGTGTCGCCCTCAGCTTCGATCAGCACATTGGCGAGGATCGGGATCGTATTCCGGCGCTCGACAACCGATTGCGCCTGAGCGACTGCTTTGAGCAGCGCGCCGCGTTCCATACTGATCTTCATTCCAAAGCTCCTGCGATGACCGGACGGCGAAGGTAACACCTTCGCTCAGCGGCTCAAGTCCTTTCATGCGACCATCATGGGTTAACGCAAAAGCGTCAAGCCTATCAGGCCTCTAAGGACCGGCGCAGCAGTTCGATATCATCCGCGATCTGGCTGTCTTGCACCTTCAGCTCTTCGATGCGCTTGACGCCGTGCATGACCGTGGTGTGATCCCGCCCGCCGAACCGACGCCCGATTTCAGGAAGGGACCGCGTGGTCAGCTGTTTGCACAGATACATTGCGACCTGACGGGGCCGCGCATAGCTGCGCAGGCGTTTGGGGCCGATCATATCGGACAGGCGGATGTTGTAATGCTCTGACACTTTGCGCTGGATTTCTTCGACCGTGATCTTGCGGTCCGAGGCGCGCAGCACGTCAGCCAGACAGTCTTGCGCCAGCTCGAGCGTAATCGGACGACCAACGAGCGAGGCGAACGCAAAGAGGCGGGTCAGCGCGCCTTCCAGCACCCGGACATTGGTGGAGATGCGATGCGCGAGGAAATCGAGCACGCCGTCGTCCAGCTCAAGCCCCGGATACTGGGCGCTGTATTGGTCGACTTTGGACTGCAGTATGCCGAGGCGCAGTTCGAAATCGGTCGGGTGTAGATCGACGACCAGACCGCATTGCAGGCGCGATTTGATCCGGTCTTCCATATCCTTGATCTCGCCGGGTGCGCGGTCGGCTGAGATGATGATCTGCTTGTTCTGATCCACCAATGCGTTGAACGTATGGAAGAATTCTTCCTGCGTGCTGTCTTTGCCAGCGATGAACTGCACGTCATCGACCATCAGCACATCGACAGAGCGGAAGAGCGATTTGAAATCCATCATGCGCTTTTCGCGCAGGGCCTGGACAAAGCGATACATGAATTGTTCTGCCGAGAGGTAGACCACATTCAACTCTGGCTGACGCTCTTGCAGCTCATGGGCGATGGCGTGCATCAGGTGAGTCTTGCCAAGGCCGACGCCGCCATACAAAAACAGCGGATTGAACGTAACGGGACCCCCTTCAGAGACGCGCTTGGCCGCTGCATGGGCCAATTCGTTGGGCTTGCCGACGACGAAGGTCTCAAAGCGAAACCGCTTGTCGAGCGGCGCGCCGGGGACAGCTTTCGGCGTAGGCTTGGCGACAGCAACGGGTTTGGCCGGTTTCGGCTTCGTCGTCTGATTGGCGGGAACCTGAAAGACAACCCGTTGAACGGCTTCGCCAGCGGTTGTCAATTGATACAGGATCTGATCGCCGAAATTCTGAGAGACGTAGTTGCCCATGAAGTTGGTTGGTACGAAGAACGTCGCGACACCGTCGTCAAGCTCGCAAAACTCCAACGGTTCGATCCAGTTCTTATAGTTGTTCTGACCAACCGTTTTGATCAAATTTACCCGGACCTGTCCCCATTTTTCGTCAGTCATCCCTAACCTCAACCTTTCCTGTCCCACGTTTGTCTGCCGGCGCGCAGATGATTTCCCCCCGATCCACGTCGACAAAAACCTCCATGTGCCCTGAACGCAAACGCTCAGGTGCTACCCCGCACGGCGGGAGGTTTTTGAATGGCAGGTCGCCCTGCTCATCACCTCAAACGGGTGTTTGGACAGCCACCTTTGCCCTGAAAATACAGAGCCTGCGCATCGAGGGCTGGCTTATAAACTCGGCCAGCTTGCCTATGCGCTGCATCAGATCAGACGCGCCGATCTTGCGATCCGGTGTGATGTCCCCCCAAGGACGATGTGAATCGATGGCTTATTGCTAGCAAGCGCGCCGCGCGCCGATCAACAGACCTTTGCTATTGACTCAAACAAAGCTGAAATCGAATCTGGCAAGCCGTTGCGATACCTTATTTTCATGACAAAAATACAACGAAGCGCAAAAATGAAAAACGCGACCGAAAGGCCGCGTTCTTAACCATCTTCAAAAGGAATCGGTGTTAGCCGATCGCTTTGACGCGCGACGACAGGCGCGACATTTTCCGTGCAACCGTGTTCTTGTGCAGGATGCCTTTGGACACACCGCGCATCAGTTCAGGCTGTGCCTGCTGCAGGGCAGTGCTGGCCGCATCCTTGTCACCGGACGCAATCGCTTCTTCCACTTTGCGCAGGAAGGTGCGGATGCGCGAGCGGCGCGCTTTGTTGACGGCGAAGCGGCGTTCGTTCTGACGCGCGCGTTTCTTAGCTTGAGGCGAATTTGCCATGTGCAACGTCCCACTTTTCGGGTTCGTGATAATCTGAAGCCGCGTCTCTAAGACCGACTCGGCAGCAAGTCAACAGGGTTGTCCTGTCTATTTGTCGCGAAACTGCGCTTCGCGCTTGTCCAGGAACGCCGTCATGCCTTCTTTCTGATCTTCCGTCGCGAAAAGCGAGTGGAAGACACGGCGCTCAAAAAGCAGCCCTTCGCGCAAGGTCGTCTCGTAGGACCGGTTCACGCATTCCTTCACGACCATCGCCGTCAGCATCGACTTTTCGGTGATCTTCTGCGCGGCGGCCAGGGTTTCTTCCATCAGCTTCTTGGCAGGCACGACACGGCTGACAAGCCCGCTGCGCTCGGCCTCGTCGGCATCCATGAAGCGGCCGGTCAGGTGCATTTCCATCGACTTGGATTTGCCTACGAACCGCGTCAGGCGCTGCGATCCGCCAAGGCCCGCGACGACACCCAGGTTGATCTCTGGCTGGCCGAACTTGGCCGTATCGGCGGCGATGATGAAATCGCACATCATCGCCAGTTCGCACCCACCACCCAGCGCGTAGCCCGCGACGGCGGCGATGATCGGTTTGCGGCATTTTAAAATCTCTTCGGCCTCTTCGGCGAAAAGATCGGTGGTGAAAACCTCGACAAAGGATTTATCAGACATCTCTTTGATATCGGCCCCGGCGGCAAATGCCTTTTCCGAACCGGTCAACACGATGCAGCGCACCTTGTCGTTGGCTTCCGCCTCGCGCAGCGCCTGGCTGAGTTCGCCCAGCAGCTTGCTGTTAAGGGCATTCAGCGCGTCCGGGCGGTTCAGCCGGATCAATGCGACGTGGTCGTCAATATCAACGATGATGGTTTCAAATGCCATGACATGGGCCTGTCGCTGTTGAACTTAGACCCAAAGGCTTAGCAGCCCAGATAGTGTGTTCAAGCTATCTTTGGCATTGCGCACAGTAGAAACTTGATCGCCCCGACTGCACGATTCGGCGCACGGTTCCGCCGCAACCTTCGGTGACGCAAGGGGAGCCTTCGCGGTCATAGACGCGGAAGGTGTGCTGAAAATATCCAAGCTCTCCATCGGCTTGGCGATAATCGCGCAAGGAGGATCCCCCTGCCTCGATCGCCTCTGCCAAAACATCGCGAATGATCGGCACAAGCGCGCCAGCCCGCTTGGCAGACAGGTTTCCCGCCTTACGCCGGGGCGAGATTTTTGCGCGGTGCAGGACCTCGCAGACATAGATATTGCCCAATCCGGCAACGATTCTCTGATCCAGAAGGGCCGATTTTATGGGCGTGTTCCGCCCGTGGAACCGTTCGGCCAGATAGGCCTCGCTGAACGCATTACCTAGGGGTTCAGGCCCAATGGGCGCGATCAGCCAGTGATCTTCCAGGCGCGCTGTCTCGGCCAAATCCATGGCCCCGAACCGTCGCGCATCATTGAACGTGACGCGACCCCCACCGTCCATCTCGAGAACGACATGGTCGTGCTTTTCCGGCACCGGGTGGGGGTGGTGGAACTCTCCCACCGTTTGGCCAGAGATCAGCATCCGCCCGGACATGCCCAGATGGATGATCAGCGTCTCGCCACTGTCGAGATCCGCGAGGATGTATTTCGACCGCCGCCGCAGTGCTGTGACCGTCTTGCCGGTTAACCGAGCCGCCATGTTTTCGGGAAACGGCCAGCGCAGATCGGGCCTGCGAATGTCGGCCTTCGCGATGCGTTGGCCCTCCATCACGGGAAGCAATCCGCGGCGCACTGTCTCGACCTCTGGTAATTCGGGCATCTCGCACTTCCTTAGGAGGGGCGCACATTGTAACGCGGCCCGGACGCTCTATAAGAAAGAGCAGATGCAAGGACGGCAAGACCCCATGAGCGACAAGATTGAAAAGACAACGCATTTCGGCTTTGAAACCGTGCCGGAGACCGAAAAGGCTGGGCGCGTGCAAGGCGTCTTCACCAATGTCGCGTCGCGCTATGATGTCATGAATGACGTGATGTCAGTGGGCATTCACCGTCTGTGGAAAGATGCCATGATGGATTGGCTGGCCCCGCGGCCCGGCCAAAAGCTGCTGGATGTGGCGGGTGGGACGGGCGATATCTCGTTCCGGTTTTTGAAACGGGCCGGGCGTGGGCATGCGACGGTGCTGGACCTGACAGAGGACATGCTGGTTGAGGGACGCAAACGGGCGGAAGCTGCATCGATGGCGGACAGTCTGGACTGGGTGACCGGCGATGCGATGGCGCTGCCGTTTCAGGACAATACGTTCGACGTCTACACGATCAGCTTTGGCATTCGAAACGTCACCCGCCCGCAAGACGCGTTGAACGAGGCGTTTCGGGTGTTGAAGCCCGGCGGTCGATTGATGGTGCTGGAGTTCAGCCAGATCCCCAACGACATGATGCAAAAGGTCTATGACTTGTATTCCTTCAACATCATCCCGCGCATGGGTCAGGTGATCGCGAATGATCGCGACAGCTACCAGTATCTGGTCGAGTCGATCCGCAATTTCCCCGATCAGGAGACCTTCCTTGGCATGGTCCGTGAGGCCGGGTTCGAGAACGCTAAATATCGCAATCTGTCGATGGGGATTGCGGCGCTGCATTCTGGTTGGAAACTCTAACGGATGCGCGGACCGCACAACATCTGGCGTCTGATCCGAACGGGCGCCACTTTGGAACGGACGGGCGCCATGGGCGTCGTACTCGACGCGTTTCAAGCACCCGCCGGTTTGCGGCTTGTGGCGCGCATTTTGGGCTGGCCGTTCAAATGGTTGGGGTTGAAGGGCGACCCGTCGATGCCACCTGCGACGCGCGCGCTGACAGCCTTGGGACCTGCCTACATCAAGTTTGGACAGATCCTGTCGACGCGGCCCGATGTGGTGGGCGATGATTTGGCCCTCCAATTGCGGGTGCTCCAAGACAAGCTGCCGCCCTTCCCCGCGTCCGAGGCCAAGCGCGAGATCGAACGCGAGCTGGCGGTTCCCGTGGATCAGGTTTTTGCCAATTTCAGCAAGCCTGTCGCCGCGGCCTCCATTGCGCAGGTTCATAAGGCGACGCTGATTGAGACCGGCGAGCAGGTCGCGATCAAAGTGCTCCGCCCGAAGATCGAGCGCGCGTTTCGCAAGGATATCGACGCGTTTTATCTGGCGGCGAAGATGGTTGAGGTGCTGTCGCCCTCGTCTCGCCGTCTCAAGCCCATGGATGTGATCACCCATTTCGAGGGCGTCGTGATGGGCGAGCTGGATCTGCGGCTGGAAAGCTCTGCCGCGGCAGAATTCGCGGCCAACACCAAGGAAGATGTCGGATTTCAACTTCCTGAGGTGAAATGGGATTTGTCCGCCAAACGCGTGATGACGCTGGGCTGGGCCGAAGGCATCCCGGCAGGCGATGTCGTCGCGATTGATGCGGCGGGCCATGATCGGCGCGTCCTTGGCGAGCGCATTTTGCAGCTGTTTCTCAGCCACGCGCTGCGCGACGGGTATTTCCATGGCGATATGCATCAGGGCAATCTGAAGATCGCAGCGAATGGGGATATCCTGGCCTATGATTTCGGGATCATGGGGCGGATCGACGAATATACGCGCCGGGTTTATGCCGAGATACTGTTCGGCTTCATCCGCAAGGATTACAAACGCGTCGCCGAGGTACATTTCGAGGCAGGCTACGTCCCAGCCGATAAGGACGTCGACGAGTTCGCCCGTGCCTTGCGCGCTGTGGGTGAGCCAATCTTTGGCATGGACGCGACCCGGATTTCGATGGCCCGTCTGCTGACATATCTGTTTGAAGTGACAGAGCGGTTCGGGATGGAAACCCGGACCGAGCTGATCTTGTTGCAACGCACGATGGTCGTCGTGGAAGGCGTTGCGCGGACGCTGAACCCGCATATCAATATCTGGGAAGTCGCCCGCCCGATTGTCGAGGATTACATCAAGGAAAGCATCGGTCCAAAAGCGCTGCTGTCTGATTTGGCAAAGACCGCGCGGGTTCTGGCGCGCTTTGGTCCGCGCTTGCCGCAAGTGGCCGAGGCCGCGTTGATCCGTCAGGCCAACCCGCCCGAAGACACACGCCCGAACCGCGACTGGAGCCCGGTCTTTTGGGCGATGGCCGGTCTGGTTGTGGGGGGCGTTTCGGTCTTTGCGGCCCTGTCGCTTTAGCTGCCTTTGCGGATCGCCGTGACCTCGTCCGCGGGCAGCTTCGCGCCACCTTCAAAGATCAGAACCGTGCGCCCGTCTTCCATCCGCGCTTCCTGAATTTCGGCGTAGACCGCCACCGAGTCTGAACCGATCACGGCACCTTGGGAGTGGTTCTCAACCTCGAAACTGTAGCTGGCATAGGGAAGCGGTGCCCCGTCGGGGCCGACGCCGACCCAATCCATCGTGCCGCCGCCAAGCGCCAACTCAGATCGCTGAACTTCGGCACCGGTCGCGTCACGGACCACAAGAAACGCCTGATCCGCCACATTCCGCGGCACTGGATCAAGGGTGATCGGGCTGCCATCAAATGGCACAGAGACCGCCGCACGGCCTTCCATCCCGACCCAGCCGGACAACTGCGCCATCCCCATGACGCCCATCTGGCTGCCAAGGGATTTGAGCAGATCATTGGTCTGCACTTGCTGTTCAACGCCTGAAAACGTGGCCAATTGCGTTGCGTAATCTGTCGATTCCACCGGGTTGAGCGGGTCCTGGTTTTCCATCTGTGCGGTCAGCATTTTCAGGAACGTCTCGAAATCCGAGCTGATGACGGTTTTCTCGCTTGGACCCGGTGCTGCACTGGCGACAGGGGCGGTGGTTTGCGACGTGGTTTGAGTAATATCCATCAGATGTCTCCTACAGGCGGATATCAAGGCCGCCGGTCATGCCCAGCGCCAGGACTTGCGGTTGAGGTTCAGGGGGCGTCGCCTCGGAAGGCTGCGTTTGCGACCCGGGGGATGCCCCTTGCTGATCAGCAGCACCGTCCTGTTCGGTGAAACTGAAATTCAGATCGGTGTAGCCCATCTCATGAAATTCCTGCGCGAGTTGGTCGATATGACGGCGCATCAGGTCGAGCGTTTCGGGGCGTTCCGCACTCATCACGAGGGTCAGGCTTTGCTCTTGTGAGGACAGCACCATGCGGACCTGCCCCAGTTCCTGCGGATCAAGGCGCAGTTCTACCGGTTGATCCGGTTTCAACGGAACTTGCGCGAGTTGCATCATCACCGCCCTTTGCACCTCCGGGCGCAAGATCGGCGACGGTGGCGCAGGCGCGTCTGCACGCCGGGTGTCCATCAGGGGAGGCGGGTCTGACCCGGCCTGTCGATCCATGACATCATCAGACACGGCAGGCATTTCCAGCATCGTGGAGGCGCTGATGCTTTGGATGGGCGGCATGGGCGTTTTCTTAGGCAGTTCGCGCACCGGTTCGGCATCGGGACCGCGCACGGTTCTGGGCTCCGCTGGTTCTGATGTGGGAGGTATCATGAGACGCGCTTCGCCCTCTGGTGGCGGCGTGGGCACATGTTTTACGCTCTCAGCGGATTGCGATTGCAAGATCATGTGCTCTGACTTTTGACCTGAATGCGGTTTGGCCTCGGTCAAAGAGGACGTGTTCGAACGGGGTTGAAGGGGTGATACCGCTGCGATCTGGTTTGCTTGGGGTGGACCGTCTGTGGTCTTGATCGCGAGTGGTGGCGTGTCACCGCCCTTTGCAACAGCGTTGGTGGGCGTCTCGTCCAACACGTGACCCTTTGCGATCACCTCTCCTTTAGGCTTGGCGCCGGCCTCCTGCTGAGCACCGGGAAGATGTGCCGTCTGGCGTGGAGAGGCCGTTTCCCCGTTGGTCGGGCGGACCTCAGACGCCGGAAACCCAGCGGATGTATCCGGTGATCGAGGTTGCGACGTTTGAGCGGCCTCTGACGTTCTTGCGATATCTGCGGTTGGTTGTGACCCCAACTTCTGCCCCACCGCAACCTGCAAGATTTTGTCTGAAGCACCCTGCGCGGCACGCTCATTTCCATCACCCTGAACGAGCATATCCGACAGGGCTGTATCGGGGAATGCTGGCGCTTTGGCATCAACGGAAGACGATGTCTGCGCTTCCGGTTGCATACCCCAAGCCAATGCCACCTGATCCGTTAAGACAGAGGTTGCGGGCTGCGTTAGCGGCATGACCTGCGTATCAGTCATGCCGGGCGCAAGCCCCTCTTCCAACATCTCAGTCATAAAGATCGCTGCGGTCTCAGCACCCTCAATCTGCGCTTCGATCCCCTTGTTGGGCGAGATCGGCACACCATCCTTGGATGCTGCTGAGGCAGGGTCGATCAGAAAGGGCAATTGCATTTTGGCTCCGGATTTCTTCCGTTTCTCGACCTCGCTTATGACGCGATATCGTTACCACTTTCTTTACCTCTGTCGGGCAAGACTCAGCGAAATACAGACGATTTGAGGCATTTGAAAATGACCGATCCGATTGGACTTGGCCCCAAGGTCACCCTTCCCGATCACACCGCACGGCTTCGCCACGTGGCGGATGATCTTGAAGCGACGTTTCTGTCTGAAATGTTGAAATCCGCAGGCGTCGGCAAATCCCGCGAAGCCTTCGGTGGCGGCATCGGGGAGGACCAGTTCGGCTCGTTCCTACGCGACGCGCAAGCCAAGGAAATGGTCCGCGCAGGTGGAATCGGATTGTCTGAAACGATTTTCAACGCATTGAAGGAGCGTTCAGAATGACCGCAGTAGAACAAAAGATGACCCGGCTTCTGGAAAGCGAACGCACGCTGCTTTTGGGGGGCGATTTGAGCGGGCTTGCAGATATCAGCAAGGAGAAGGAGGCGTTGATTCCAAATGTGCGCAGCCTTGATGCGGATGCACGCACGCGGCTGCGCGTTGCGGCCGATCAGAACCACGCATTGCTGGGTGCCGCGATGCGTGGGCTGCGTGGCGCGATTCGCCGGATAAATGCGATTGGTGGGGCCCATGCGCCCTTGCAGACCTATGCGGCCAACGGTGAACGCGCAGCATTAAGCCAGCCGCGTCGGCGTGATCTGGAAACGCGGGCCTAACACCGCGATTTCTACTAAAATGCTAAGTAAGTTCAAATGCTTGCTTAGAATTCTATTAGGACTTTCCCCTCCATAGTGATCCAGCAGCCAAAACGGATGCTGTGCCCCGCTTAGCGGAGCTAACTGATTGTCAGAACGGCAGATTTCCGGCTTCGCGCCGGTTCTTGAAACGGGCGCAAAAGCGTCCAGAACATAAGGATAGACACCGATGTCTAGTATTCTGACGAACAACAGTGCGATGGTCGCGCTTCAAACATTGAAGTCGATCAACTCTGACCTGGCGAAAACCCAAAACGAAATCTCGACCGGTAAGTCGATCGCGACGGCAAAAGACAACGCGGCAGTCTGGGCGATCTCGAAAGTGATGGAATCGGATGTGAACGGTTTCAAAGCGATCTCTGAAAGCCTGTCGCTGGGCGAATCCACCGTGGCTGTGGCCCGTCAGGGTTCCGAGACGGTCACCGACCTGCTGACGCAGATCAAAGGCAAAGTCGTTGCCGCCCAGGAAGAAAACGTCGACCGTGAGAAGATCCAGACGGATATCGAGGCCCTGCGCAATCAGATCTCATCGGTTGTGAATGCGGCGCAGTTCAACGGGCTGAACATGCTGAAAGGCACGGATGACGTGAACATCCTGTCTTCGCTTGATCGCAGCGGCGACGGGTCTGTCGAAGCGCAGAACATCAAAGTGCAGCGGTCTGACATGACGACCAGTGCAGGCACGTATGGTGCCGCCACGGAAACGGATTTGTCCACCAACGGCACACGCAGCGCCGCGACGGCAACAAACGCCGCCAATGCCGCAACACTGACCTTCGCAGCCGACACCGATTACAGCCACGAAGGGTTCACCTTCGACATTGCGGGCACAACCCTTGTGATCAGCGCCGGCGAGTTGGCAGGCGACGAAGCTGCGGCGGCGGGTGTCGTTTCAGCCCGGATCAACGCTCTGGGTCTTGAAGGTATCGAGGCCTCGGTCTCGGGCGCTGTCGTCTCGGTGAATTCGACGCGCGCCTTTGAAGCGGTTGAAGTCACCGCGACGCTGTCGACAGACGGCACAGGCGCAGGTGATGTGACCCTGGCAAACGGCACAATCCCCGAACGCGCTGAGAACGTGACGTTCTCTTCTTCGGCGGCGGTGAACGAAGGTGACGGTTACAAGCTGACCGTTGGTGATCAGACCTTCACCTATGTCGCTGGCAAGAACGAAAGCTTCGAGGACGTTGCGAAAGGGCTGAAGACCGCCGTTGACGCGGGCGGTATCGAAGGTGTGACCACGAAAGTTGCCAAGAACGACAACGGTGACTGGATGATCAAGGTCGACAATGACACCTCGTCCGCGATGGCAATTGCGATTGCTGGCCGGGCAGGTGGCGAAGCGTCCGGTGGTCTGTTCGGACTGGATGGCATTGATGTCAGCACCAATGCAGGCGCCGATGCGGCTCTGAGCAATATCGAGAACCTGATCCAGAACGCCATCGACAGCTCGGCCTCCTTCGGTTCTGCGCAAGGGCGGATCGAGACGCAGTCTGACTTCATCAGCAAGCTGACCGACTCCCTGAAGACAGGCATCGGCACGCTGGTTGACGCCGATATGGAGGAAGCCTCCGCACGGCTGCAGGCCCTGCAGGTGCAGCAGCAGCTGGGCACCCAGTCGCTCTCCATCGCGAACCAGGCACCGCAGTCGATTCTGTCGCTCTTCCGGTAGGATAATGCGCGGGGCCAGCCGATTCTGGCCCCGCGTCTCTTTCAAGATTTCCACGATATCGAGCTAAGGCTTTAGGGAAGGACTCCCCCGTGACAGCACCACAAATGGCACAATCCGCCTACTCCGTCACCGCCACTTCCGTCCGCACACCACGCGGCACCGAATACGATGCAATCGCCAAAATCACTGGTCGATTGAAGGCCAGCACGACAAGCACCGCTACATCCTTCGCCGGTCTGGTGCGCGCTCTTCATGACAACCGCCGCCTCTGGACGCTTCTGGCAGCCGATGTGTCAGACGATGACAACCAGCTTCCAAAAGACGTGCGCGCGCAGATCTTCTATCTGGCAGAGTTTGTCTCTCAACACACAAGCAAGGTTTTGCAGAAACAGGGCGATGTCGAGGTTCTGATCGACATCAACAGCGCCATTCTGCGCGGCCTCAAACCGAAAGGGATTTGATATGGCCGGACTGGTCTTAAAACTTGGCCCTCGTGAGAGAGTGCTCATCAACGGAGCCGTTGTCGAAAACGGGGATCGTCGAAGCCGGTTGGCGGTCATGACACCAAATGCCAACATCCTTAGGCTGCGGGATGCGATCCACCCGGAGGATGCGAAAACTCCGGTGCGCCGGGTCTGCTACATCGCCCAGCTGGTTTTGTCAGGCGACGCTGATGCTGAAGATGCAAAGCATCAACTGCTGCGCGGAATCGAACAGCTGAGCCTTGCGTTGACCGACCATGATAGTCGCGCCTGTATGGCCTTGGCGACAGATGCGGTGCTTGAGGAAGACTACTACAAGGCTTTGAAGGCCTTGCGCAGCCTGCTGCCGCGCGAGGATCGGCTTTTGTCAGCCTCCTTCGCATGAGTTTTCAGCCGATCATTCCCCTAACTGGCCTTGCTGGCTGGAACTTCCTCAATCGCACGATGGAGACACAGCGCACTGCGTTTGAAAACAGTCCCAGTGTGAAGCGCGACGTGGATTACTTTCAGGAGAAGATCGGCGATGTCACCAGCGCGAAAGAGCTTGTGGCGGACCGGCGGCTTTTAAGCGTTGCCTTGGGCGCGTTCGGGTTGGAAGCCGATATCGGGAACAAGTACTTTATTCAAAAGATCCTTGAGGACGGGACAAGTGATCCGGAGGCTTTGGGCAACAAACTTGCCGACAAGCGCTATCTAGCCCTATCTGAAGCGTTTGGGTTTGGCGACAATGCGATCCCGCTCAGCCAAGCCGATGGATTTGCGGGCAAGATCACCGATCAGTTTCATGCGCGCCAGTTTGAGGTTGCCGTCGGACAGCAGAACGAAGACCTGCGGCTTGCCCTTAATCTGGATCGTGACCTGTCCGACATCGTTGAGCAGTCCACCAGCGAGAACACGAAATGGTTTTCGATTATGGGCAACCCGCCTCTCCGTCAGGTTTTTGAAACCGCGTTGAATATGCCGACCGGGTCCGCGCAGCTGGATCTGGACCAGCAATTGGGTCTGTTCAAGGACAGTGCAGAGCGGGTTTTTGGATCAAGCGACCCGGCAATTTTTACATCGCAAGAAGCACAAGAAGATCTGGTTCAAACATTCTTACTGCGAAGTCAGATTGCCCAAGCTCAATCCTTCCAATCCTCTGCCTCCATCGCCTTGACGCTGCTAAGCAACCTTTAAAGGCGAAGTGTTCTGGCGAAGAGGTTTTGTCTCATCGCATCTTCGACATCGAGCCGGTTTCGCGCTAGTCGACCGGTAAGTCACCAGCGCCCACAATCGTGTCCGAACCGATTGCATCCTGCAAAGCGGCAAAGCTGTCTGGGATCGAGCCATGCAAGCTCATTAGACTGTCTAGGCTTTGATGACTTTGAACTGCCGCATCCACAAGCGGGTCGGCACCCGGCGCGTAAAGACCCGCCTGCACCATCATTTCCGCAGAGGCATAGGCCCCCGCCAGAGCACGGCCGCGGGTTAGTAAAGCATTCTCTTCGGCGGTCGCGGCATCCGGCAGGCTCCTTGAGACCGATCGCAGCAGATCAATCGCTGGAAATCGGCCTCTCTCAGCGATCTTTCGGTCCAGAACGACGTGTCCGTCGAGAACGCCACGCACGATATCCGCGATGGGTTCATCCATATCCGAGCCTGCAACCAGAACGGAGAGCACGGCGGTAATGTGACCTTCGTCCATACCGCCAGGCCCCAGACGCTCACAGAGGGACATCAACATATGCGCCGTCGACGGGGGGTAGCCGCGCAGACTTGCCGACTCGCCTGACGCAAGCGCTATTTCGCGATGCGCTTCGGCAAAGCGTGTCAGGCTGTCGGCCAAGAACAAAACATGCTGGCCCTGATCGCGAAAAAACTCTGCAACAGCCATGGCCGTCCACGCGCATTGGCGCCGCAACAGGGGCGAGCTGTCGGACGTGGCCGCGACAATGATCGTGCGAGACATGCCATCCGGCCCCAGGACTTTGTCGACGAAATCACGCAACTCGCGTCCTCGTTCTCCGATCAGGGCGATGACGCAGAGATCACTTTCAAGGCCTTTTGCCAGATCCCCCAGAAGAGAGGATTTGCCAACACCGGAGCCGGCGAAAAGGCCGATCCGCTGTCCCTCTACTATGGGGAGGAACGTATTGAAGGCGGCTATCCCGGTTTCCAAACGCTTGCCAAATGCACCCCGTGTGGCGGGCAGTGGCGGGGCCGCGTGGATCGAGCGAACCTCGGCACCCGGCATCAAGGCGCGCCCGTCCAGCGGGAGGCCGTTCGGATCAATCACACGACCGATCCAACTTTGGTGCGGGGCAACCTGCAGTGGATCAAGATGGCGCACCTGCATCCCGGTCACGACACCGCCAAGCGGACGTTCCGGCAGCATGGTTAACGTATCTTCGGCAAGGCTGATCACCTCGCCACCGATCGCGTTCAAGGACGGGCCGCGCACATCCAAACGATCCCCCAGGGCCGCGACGTCGTTCAGACCCGACACGCGCAACACGCCTTTTTCGACATTTTCGACGCGCCCGACACGCCGGGACGGCGCAGATCGGGAAAGCCGTTGCGACAGGCAACTGAGATCAGGGTGGGTCACGGGAAAACTCCTTTGACGCGTTGAAACCCTTTCTAAAGGAATCAGGGTTAAGCCTTGGTTGAGATAGTTCGAGGGAGAAGCCCCGATGTTTGATAACCTTGAGATTTTCCGCTCTGCCGGAGCGATGGCGCGCCACGCGGCGCAGCGCCAATCCGTTGTTGCCGAAAACATCGCGAATGCGGACACGCCCGGATATCGCACCAAGGATGTGACCACGTTCACCGCGCCCGGCGGCGACCCGCAGAGCGGTATGAAATCGACGCGCGGCACTCATCTTGAAACCGGGTCACGCACCACGACCGCGTCCATCATTCTGGGCGATCAGTCGGGTCTTTCGCCAAATGGCAACTCCGTCTCGCTTGAGAGCGAAATGTTCAAATCCATCGAAGCAGAGCGGCAACACAGCCGGGCCATGACGATCTATAAATCGTCGCTCGACATTCTGCGCGCCAGCCTCGGGCGGCGGTAAGGAGCGCAGGGTATGAGTGATTTTTCCAACTCGCTGCAAACCGCCGTCAGCGGCATGCGCGCGCAATCGACCCGGCTGCGTCATGTGTCCGAGAATATCGCAAACACCGACACGCCCGGCTACCGGCGCAAAGTCATGAATTTCGAGCAGGTGTCGAAAGACGGGGCGAAGACCGGGGAAGTGCGTTCGGCTGGCATATCGCTGGACCGAACGGACCTGACCCGCATCTTCGACCCCGCCCACCCGATGTCGAATGAAGACGGCTACTATGATGGATCGAATGTCGATCTGGTGGTCGAAATTGCAGACGCCCGCGAGGCGCAACGCAGCTATGAGGCGAACCTCAAAATGTTCGAGCAGACGCGGAAAATGTCGTCGAAACTGCTTGAACTGCTGCGCAAATAAAGGAGACCAGAATGGACATCCGATCCTCATTTGCGGCGCAAGGATACGCTGCAACGAAACCAGCGCTCAGCCCCGGCACGGACGCAGGCGGCGCGCTGAAAGACGCGGCCAAATCCTTTGCCGCGACCCTGCAGGAAGGCGAAGCGACCGCAAAAGCCGCAATGGCGGGCGGCGCTGATCCGCATGCGCTGGTTGAGGCATTAGCGCAGACCGAACTGGCGGTCGAGACCGCGGTGACCGTGCGCAACAAGGTGGTCGAGGCATATCAGGAAATCCTCAGGATGCCGGTGTAGGCCCATGGATGACGTGCTGTTCTACGACACGCTCCGGCAAGCGCTTTGGATTTCCGTGATCGTGTCGATCCCGATCCTGTCAGTGGCGTTGGTTACCGGCCTCTTTGTTGGCCTGTTTCAGGCGCTGACATCAGTGCAGGAAATGACGCTGACATTCGTGCCAAAACTGGGGGCCATCGTGATCGTCTTCTGGATGACGATGGGCTTCATGTCAGAGACACTGGTGTCGTTCTTCCAGAACCAGGTCGTCCCGCTGATCGCGGGGGTCTGAGCGATGGAGAATGCCAGCTACACCACCCTGACCCGGCAATCCGGCCTGATGCGCGAGATACAGTCCGTTGCGAACAATATCGCAAACGCATCGACCACCGGGTTCCGGCGCGAAGGTGTCGTGTTCTCGGAACATGTGACCGATCTGGGCGAAGTTCCGTCCCTGTCGATGGCGCGGGCCGGAGGGCATCACGTCGATACGCGTCAAGGCGGGTTTGAAAAAACCGGAGGTCCGCTTGATCTGGCCATCGAAGGCGATGGGTATTTCATGATTGAGACCCCAGAGGGGGAGCGATTGACCCGCGCTGGGCATTTCATGTCGAACGGCGAAGGTGACCTGGTCACGCCCGAGGGCTTCCGCGTGTTGGATGCAGGCGGTGCGCCGGTCTTCGTTCCGCCCGGCGCGGCAAGCATCAGCATCGCAGCCGATGGCACGATGAGCGCGGATGGCGAACCCATCTCGCAGCTTGGCCTTTTCACTGCGGACCCTGCCGGTTTGCAACGCGTCGGAAACACAATGTTCGAGGCTACGACCGGCGCTGAGCCGCTGATTGGCGGCACCATGCTGCAGGGGTTCTTGGAAGGATCAAATGTCGATCCGGTGACCGAGATTGCCCGCATGATCGAGGTTCAACGCTCTTACGAGCTGGGCCAGAAATTTCTTGAGAAAGAGGACGAGCGGCTCCGCTCCGTCCAGAAACTCGTAGGCCGATAGGAGGTGCCGCCATGCGCGCCCTGAAAATTGCAGCCACAGGCATGACCGCTCAGCAGATGCGGGTTGAGGTGATTTCCAACAACCTCGCGAACATGAATACGACCGGGTATAACGCCCGCCGAGCCGAATTTGCGGACCTGCATTACCAACAGCAAAGCCGCCCCGGAACAATCAGTTCATCCAGTGGTTCCGTGTTGCCTGCGGGCGTGCAACTTGGCCTTGGAGTCCGGCCGACGGCCGTGTCCGTTAACCTTGCGCAAGGGGCGCTCTCCGTCTCTGGCGGCGATCTGGATATCGCAATTGAAGGGCAGGGTTATCTTGAAGTAACGCTGCCCTCGGGCCTGTCCGGGTATACGCGCGATGGGGCGCTCAAGCGCTCTGCCGATGGGTTGATCGTGACGTCTGACGGGCATCCGGTTGCGCCGGAAATCACAGTTCCCAACGATGCACGCAGCATTTCGATTAATGCCGATGGCGAGGTTTACGCCTATTTCAACGACCGGGTTGAGGCAGAGCTTCTGGGCCAGTTTACCCTTGCTGGTTTTGCCAACCCGAAAGGGCTTGAGGCGATGGGCAGCAACCTCTTTCTGGAAACATCTGCGTCTGGCCCAGCGACCGTCGGCGCGCCCGGCGAAGAAGGGCTGGGCATCGTGCGGCAGGGCTATCTTGAGGATAGCTCCGTCGATGCAGTCAAAGAGGTTACCGACCTGATCGAGGCGCAGCGCGGTTACGAATTGAATGCCAAGGTCATCACCGCCGCCGATCAAATGCTTTCAGCGACGACGCAGATTCGGTGAGACGTCTCGTACCCCTCCTTTGCCTGATGGCAACACCGGTGACGGCGGACACAGTCTTTGCGACGCGAACCGTGCGCAGCCAAGCGGTAATCACGGCGGACGACGTCGTGCTGAAAGAAGGTGCATTGCCCGGCACGCTCAACGCGTTGTCGCAAGCCATCGGGCGCGAGGCGCGTGTCGTGCTTTACGCGGGTCGCCCGATCCTGACAGACGACATCGCCGCCCCGGCTTTGGTTGAACGGAACCAGACCGTCACCCTGATTTTCAATCGCAGCGGATTGAAGATTTCGACCGATGGGCGCGCGCTGGAGCGGGGTGCCGTAGGCGACCTCGTTCGCGCGATGAACCTGTCATCACGCAGCACAGTTAACGGCACCGTCACGGCTGACGGTCATATCGAGATTGGACAATAGATGCACAAATCCCTTTTGATCTGCGCGCTGATGATCGCGGGCTGCGCTCGTGTCGAAAACATCGGTCAGGCGCCGAAATTCACACCGGTGCAAAGCAACACGGAAAGCCTTGCGATGCTTACCCCCGGCCTGCCGATGCGGGCAGAGGTCGAGAGCCCGCTTGATCAAGCCTCCCTCTGGGATGGCGGTCGGCAGTCGCTGTTGGGGGATCGCCGCGCGGTGCAGCGCGGGGATATCCTGACGGTGGTGATTGAAATCGACGAGAAGGCCGAGATTTCAAACTCGTCCAAACGCAGCCGCAAGGGCAGTGAATCCATGGAGATCCCAAATCTTTTGGGCATCCCCCAGCGCTTCGATCCGAAACTGCCCGAAGGTGCGTCCTTGGGCAGCGCGGTGGACCTTAGTTCTTCCAGCAATTCAGGCGGGGATGGGTCCGTCAAACGGCGCGAGAAGCTAACGCTGCGCGTCGCGGCGACCATCGTTGACGTCATGCCGAATGGCGTTCTGGCAATCGAAGGCTCGCAGGAAGTGCGCGTGAATTTCGAGCTGCGCGAGCTTTTGGTCAGCGGGTTCGTGCGCCCAGAAGACATCTCGCGCCAGAACGAGATCACCTCTGACAAGATCGCCTCTGCCCGGATCTCCTATGGCGGCCGTGGGCAGATCACGGATGTGCAGCAACCCCGATATGGTCAGCAAGTGGCCGATATCTTCCTACCGTTCTAGGAGGCACAGATGGGCAAACTTCTTCCAATTCTGATGCTGGCCCTTGGCGCAGGTGCGGGCATTTTTGGCGGCAAACTCATGCTTCCTGAGCCCGAACCGGTTGCGGTTGAAGAAGGGGCAGAACCGGTCGAGGCCATGCCCGAAGAGCCCAGCGATGTCGAATATGTCAAACTGAACAACCAGTTTGTGGTTCCTGTGATTGCGGAAGGTCGGGTCATTTCCCTCGTCGTTCTGGCACTGACAGTCGAGATCAAGCTGGGTGAACGCGAAGCCGTCTATGCGCGCGAGCCACGTCTGCGGGATGCGTTTTTGCAGGTCATGTTTGACCATGCCAATATCGGCGGGTTCGATGGCGCGTTTACCAATTCATCGTCGATGGACACGTTGCGCCACGCGTTGAAAATCGTCGCGGTGGACAGCCTCGGCCCGACCGTCAAAGACGTTCTGATCACCGATATCGTCCGCCAGGACAGCTAAGCGCGAGAGCGTTTGCGCTTTTCCGCAAGACGTTCGCGATCAAGCAAATCCTCGATGGCCGATGCGCGGCCAAAGGCTTTCTTGAAGCCCTCGAAACGGGTCTCTACCTCAGCGCGCTGTCGGGCCTGTTTCGCCTGTTCCACCTCAATCCGGGCCGCTGACCAGCCCAGCCACGCCTCAAGAGCATGCGCCTGTTGAGGATCGCGCGTCGCAGAACATTCGGTCTTTCGATCTTCGCGCAACGACGTGATCTTGTCGCGAACCGCCTGTTCTGCCTGCCGCGCTTTGGCCAGCTTTGCCTCCTCCGCGGTGCGGATGAGATGTGCAAGGGTCTTCAGATCCTCTAGCTTTTTGATCCGCTCACTCATTGGGTCTTCTTGGCCTTTCCGCGCAGTGCATCCGCAAAACGGATCGCCGCCGCGACGGGCTTGTAGTGCTCTGGCAGGACTTCCTGACCGATCTCCACCGTGGCGAAGATGGCACGGGCGGTTGGCGGGTCGGAGTGGATAGCCACTTTCGCGTCGCTCGCCGTTTCACGAATGCGCGCTGCGATTTCGTCGACGCCTTTTGCGACAACCACCGGGGCGGCACCAGCCTGACGGCTCCAGCTCAAGGCGACCGCGTAATGGGTAGGGTTCACGATGACGACATCAGCTTTCGGCACGTCGGCCAGCATCTGATTCATCGCAATCTCATACCCGCGCTGGCGCCGCTGTTGCTTCATCTGCGGATCGCCTTCAGAGGATTTCACCTCGTTCTTGAGATCCTCATGGGACATTCGGTTCTTCATCATGTGATCGTAGCGTTGCCAGAAGAAGTCGATGCCACCGATGGCCAGTGAAATCATCAGGACCACGGCCAGGAACTTGACCGTCAGGCTGGCCAATAACGACAGCGCCATCGCCGGGGACAGGTAAATTGTGCTGACGATGTCGTTCAGATTGGCCATTAGGAAAACGCCCAGCAGAACGGAATAGATGATCAGCTTGGACGCGCTTTTCGCAAATTCAAACAAGCCCGAGCGCCCGAATTTGTTCTTGGCGTTTGACAGAATCGAGATACGGGACGCCTTCGGTATCAGCTTGTCAGGCGTCACGATGAAGCTGCGTTGAGCGATGATCGTGACAAGTACGGCAACAGCGGGAAGGCCGAACCAAGGTAAAAGCGAGCCGCCAATGCTGAGCATCGCACCACCCACAACGGGGGCGGCAGGGCTTTCAAACATAAGCTGAGACAGCTCGTTCGAGCGGTCGATCAGGATCATCAAAGCGGTGCCGGTATCCGTCAGAAGGGCCGCACCAAGGGCAATGGCGACGATCAGAAAGCCGCCATACGCGGCAGCTGTATTGAGATCGGTCGACCTGGGAACCTCTCCCTTCTTACGGGCATCATCGAGCTTTTTCTGCGTAGGGTCGTGTTGCTTTTCACCGCTTTCGTCTTCGCTCATCACAGACCTCCGAACGGGGTCAGGAAGAACTTGCCCAAATCATCCACCCAAATGCTGAGCATAATCGGGATCGCGATTACCATCAGCATCATGCCCCCCGCCGTGATTGCAGGTGCCCCAACAAAAGCGACCATCAGTTGCGGCATGGCTTTGTTGATGACGCCCAGCGCCACATTGTAAATAAGCGACGCGATCACGAAGGGCGCGGCAAGCGTGAAGGCCAGTGCGAAGGCGTGGGTGATTTGCTCAAGCCCCCATGCGCTGAGGTCTGACGCGACGGGAAACGCACCGCTGGGCATGATCTGATAGGACAGCAGGATAAGTTTGACCGCTTGCAGATGCAGACCGGACATGACGGCAATCGCCAAGCCAGAAACCAGCAAAATGCTGCCGATCGCCGGTTGCGGGTCAACGCCAACGCCGCCAAACACCTGCGACAGCGATGTGGATTGCGCCGCGATGGCCGCGGATGTCTGCAGCGCCAGAACGAACAGGCGCACAGCGATGCCCAATGCGAGTCCGGCCAGCACTTCGACAAAAATGATGCGCAACACATCAAGCGGTTGGAGGCTGGTTTGCGCTGGGATTTCTGTGACCAGTGCCGGAATGACGATCAATGTAAAGCCGAATGCAAGGATCAATCGGATGCGTTGCGGAACGCTTTGCTCCCCGAAACCGGGCATCAGTGACATCATCGCGCCAACGCGCAGGAACACGACGAAGCTGATCCAAAGCAGGTCGCGCGACAGGCGTGCGATGGCGTCAAGGCTCTCGATCATCCGGCCACCAACCCGACGAGCGAGGGGCGCGCATCGGTTCCAATCTCGTCGAACGACAGAACCGGGTTGGTGATGCCCTTTGCAACCATGACCGTGCGCAGAAAGCGACGCCGTCGGACGGATGTGACAATCGCCGGATAGAGCCCCGTCTCGCTGGCTTTCGCGAGCTTTTCGGCCACGCCAGTTGCAAGCCGGTTGAAGTCGGATGGTGGCAAGGCGACGTCACCGGGGTTGCGTTCCGCGTCCAGCGTGTATGTTGCAAAGGTCTCTTCCCATTCCGGGGCGAGCTGGATCAGGGGGATCGTGCCGTCTGAGCGACGCAGTTCCGCGATCATCTGAAAGCCGAGCCGCTGACGCACATGCTCACATATCGCCTCGGCGGTGGGGTAGACCGTCCGCGCCTCCGCTGTTGCTTCGAGGATCAGCGGGAGGTTCCGGATCGAGACACGCTCCTCCAGCAGAAGACGCAAGACCGACAGCAGCAGGTCCGGAGAAACCTTGTCCGGCATCAGCTCATCAATGATCTTGCGGTTCGCCTCGGATCGTTTCTGGTCCGAGAGGTTGACCATCTCGTCCAGAAGCCGCCGCAGAGCCTTTAGCGACAGCAGTCTTGAGAAGTTGCTTTTGATGATCTCCAGCAGATGCGTGGCAAGCACTTCGGTCGGTGTCACCGTGGTGATACCGCTGAGGGCGAGGTCATCCTGATCGTCGGGCGACACCCAACGGGCGGGGGCCTGATAGACAGGTTCACTGACATCCTCACCATCCGGCAACTTGTCCGGCTCCCCCCCAATCGCCAGCACGCGCGAGGGTATCAGCCTGTCTTCGGCCTGCTTCACGCCTTGGATCTTCACCGCGTAATGCCCGACAGGCAGGGACGGATCGTCGGTCAATCGAATATCAGGCAATATCAGGCCGAAATGCGTTGCAACATGCACCCGCATATTGGCGATCCGTGCGTCAAGCCCGGTGGCTGGATCAAGCACCATATTGATGAGGTCGGGCGCAAACTCGACATGGATGTCATCCAGATCAAGAATGTCGCCAAGGCTTTGCGCTTCTTCCTTGGGATCCTGGGGTGCCTTTTCAACTGGCATGTCCGCATTTGACTGATCTCGGTAAATCTTTGCAGCGCAGGCCCCCAAGATAAGCCCCCCAAGCATGAACGGGACGAAGGGCAGGCCCGGCACGAATGCGAAGATCGCCATCAGGCCCGCGACCGTGGCAAGCGCACCCGGGTAACGGCCCAACTGACCCATCAAGGCAAGATCGGCGGTGCCTTTGGCCCCGCCACGGGCCAGCAGCAACGCCGAAGCGATAGAGATGATAACCGCAGGGATCTGCGTAACCAGACCGTCGCCAACGGTCAAAATAGCGTAGGTTTCAAAGGCTATGCCAAGGGGCATGCCGTGTAAGGTCACGCCAATCACCAAGCCCATGACCAGGTTCAGCAGCGTGATCAACAGGCCTGCGACCGCGTCCCCTTTCACGAATTTCGATGCGCCATCCAGCGAGCCGAAGAATGTCGTCTCGGCCTGTTCGGTTTCGCGACGGGCTTTTGCTTCTTCATGATCAATCGCGCCCGCGGACATGTCTGCGTCAATCGCAAGCTGTTTTCCCGGCATCCCGTCGAGTGCGAAGCGCGCGCCAACCTCTGCCATACGCGCGGCCCCTTTTGTGATCACGATGAAGTTCACGATCAACAAAACGCCAAAGACGACGAGGCCCATAAGGACGCTGCCGCCCATGATGAAGTTCGCGAACGCCTCAATGACGTCACCGGCGGCGTTCGTGCCGGTGTGACCCTCGCCGATGATGAGCTTGGTGGAGGATACGTTCATCGACAATCTCAACATCAATGAGGCCAGCAGAACCGTTGGGAAAACGGAAAAATCCAGCGGCCGCTCGATGAACAGCGTGATCGTGAAAATGAGGATGGCGAGCGCGAAAGACCCTGCCAATCCGATATCGAGCACCCAGGCTGGCATCGGCAGGATCATCATCAGGATCACGGCCATTAAGGCGAGGGCCAGCAGAATTGTCGGCTGGAAAACCTTTGCGAGGGTCAGCTGCACCTGATCATCCTCGCGGTTGGCCGAAGAACGGTTTTGCATCTCCGGCGCCCAAGGGCACAAGAGATCCAAGCGCGCTTCCCGCGGTTGATTGCCTCAACAGTGGAAAGCGGTTTTCGCGGAGGGTTTCTGCTTCGCGCGCCGCGACTTGCACCGATCGGGCCTCTATCCGAGGTATTGGTCTTTCCGGCATCTGATCGGCATAGGCCGCGCGAAAGGCGTCAAACTGCTTGCGATATTTGCTGGCGTATTTTTCTGTGCGCGAGTGATAGGCGCCCGCCGCTTTGCTCCAATCACCCAACTCATTGTGAAGATCGGTCAGAAATTTCGCTGCATAGAGCGCGTTCGGGATCGGGTCGAACATCTCTTCGATCGATGCGAAGTTCTGGCCATGCCATTTGTAATTGATTTGAAAACAGCCGACATCAAAGCTGCGGGCACCACGTTTGTAATGCTTGAAAACATAGGCGCGCGCCTCTTCATCAGTGTCGAACCAAAGGCCTTTGCCTTCCATGTTAACCGTCCAGGGCCAAGGCTGAAATTCCCCGTTTTTCGTCCGCCCCGTCTCGGTCAGGCTGATCGCCCAAAGGACAGAAATCGGGACTCCGGTTCGCTCCGACGCGACATGGGCGGCTTGTCGACACATGCTGGCCTCAGCCGCTGCGACCCGTAGAAGGAAGGCCGCGATCAGGACAATAATTGCGAGGAATTTGGGTCGGAAAGGAATCACGAGAAAGCGCCTTCTGCTGCTCCTTCGTGAGATTAGGGAGGGGGTCTTTAGATTTGGTAACCAAGATCGGGTCTATGGAGAGGCAAAACTCCCAAGAGCCCCCTCAAGCAGCGCAGATTTCTGTTGGGTCAATTCGATCAACTCGCGGTCCTTCGACAGGACCAGTTCATCTGTCGCGTCGGGCAGAGGCGCGGTGAAGATATTCGTTTGGTCTGCAGTCCAATGTTGGGCAATCAGCGCCGGGTCTTGGGCCAGAAGTGCCGCGCGCAAGGCGGGCTCCGCCAGGTCGGCCTCCGAAAACGCCTGAGCGGCGGACCCGTAGGATTTCCGTTTGAGATGAATTTTCGCACGTAGCTCTTCCACAGCGGGGCCGGGTTGACCCATGAGTTCGGTTAATGCGTCATCAAATCGTCCGCTCGCCAGAAAAATTTCCGCGCGTTGAAGACGGGTTTCGGGCTCCATATTGTTTGGCAGCCATTCAAACGCAATATCATGAAATCCAAGATCAGCCATCCGACGCGCCATCGCGAGCTGCAAGTCAGAGTTGAGCGTCGGAACAGACCCTGACCCGTACCGCAGGAATTGCATATCCGAGCCGTTTGCGACCAGAAGCGCGTAGGCGCCTGTTTGCAGTTCGGTGTCATTGGTCATGACAGCTTGGTCCGCGAAAGAGCTTCCGAAATCTCCTGCAAGCGCCGCCGCCATCAGCTTTGCGCGCTCAAGACGCGCGCCGATCTCGGTCCCCTGAGACTCGAACGCATACGCGTCGATGAGATCAGAGATATCCGCAGGCAGCGGTGCCTGATTGGCAAATTGAAGGGTCACATACGCGACAAGCGCCTCTGGTGATTTAGCATCCGAACTACGAGCAAACTCAAGAAGCTCTTTGCTTTGCGAAATCGAGGCAAGAGACGTCACCAGCGGTGCAGGTGTCGTATCGTTCCCCTCTGAGCCCAAAAGATACCTCAGTTGCGCAGCCATATCCGCTGCCAAAGCGGGCCGTTCGGCTATATATGCGTTTTCGATCAATTTCGGCGCAATGACGCGTGCAAGATCAGGCGGCAATTGCGGGAAAGCCCGCAGCGCCTGTTTGCCCAGAAGATCGGATATAGGTTCGGACGGGCTTGCCAGAATGCGCCAGATTGCAGATGTGCCCGGGCAGTCTTCGGGCGTATCCGGCCAAGGCTGCTGCATCTCCGATTGCTCGATAAGAGCTGTCAGCTGTTTGAGGACCATTGCCTCGTCGGACGGATTTGCCGAAATTAGCTGATCTGCTTCCAGTGTAAAACCGTGCGCCAGATAGTGCCGTGCCAGCGCCAGTTCGCGGCGGTGGGTGATCTTGTCTGTGGCGTCCGCCAGTTCGGATCTGAGCTGTCCGAGGCCGGTCGTGAAATCATTACCGTGGCTCCAATCAGACGTGGGGAGCCAACCCGGCGGGATACACTCCACCGCGGGCTGCGCGGCCTCCTCAAAGGCGGGATCAATGAAATCAAGCGCTGTTGCCGTTGAAAGGATTCCACTTTCAACGGATGGATTGCGCGGCGTCATTGGTGTGACTTGATCGACCGTCGTCGACAACACATCCTCGCGTGGCGAGGCCAGGCCCTGACTGGCGGCGCGTCCCAATTGTTCAATCAAAAGCGACTCAGCCACTGCGACGGCCTCGGCCAGATCCCTCTCTTGTTCAAGATGGTCCAGATCGACGGGATCAGTCTTCACCGCGGATTTCGACATGGCCGCTTGCAAGCCTGCACGCTGCCGCGGCGTCAGGGCCGACCGGGTCAGACCAAGGTCCGCACTGGCACCATCATTGATGTCGACAACGACCATGTCTGGTTCCAGAAAGAAGGCATTGGCATGGCACTCGCAATCCACCTGAAGAAAGATGCCTTCGTCACTGGCAATCAGGTCGGAAATACGGGCCTTCGACATGCGTTGAAAAACCTCAGATGTGTCAAATGTGACATCAGGCTTCTGTAGAAGATAGCCGGTGGCGGTTTTGAGTACGGCCCAGTCATCCGGCCTTTGTCCGTAAAACACGACACGAGAGAAGGCGTCGTGGTCAGCCGCCTTGATCCTGAGAGGCTCAGCCAGAGCCGCCAGTGGCAGCGCCATGAAAACGAAAGCCCAAGCCAGTTTCATGCGCTCTCTTTCTTGATGACGGAGAGCGCTTCATCCAGTTCGGTGAATGACGGGCGATGATGGTGAGGCATGTTCTGACGGCCTACTTCGATGCAGATGTTCGTTGCGTGGTTGTGCAGGTTCGCGACAAGAACTTCGCGGATGAGCAGGTAGAAATGGCTGTCTTCCTCGATCACGGATTTAACCTTTCCCGAGAACGGCCCGACGAGGCCATAGGCCAGAAACACACCCAGAAATGTTCCGACAAGCGCACCGCCGATCAACTTGCCCAGGATCTCCGGTGGTTGATCAATAGAGCCCATCGTCTTGATCACACCAAGAACAGCGGCGACGATTCCCAATGCAGGAAGCGCATCGGCCACCGTCTGAAGCGCATGACTGGAATGCAAAGAATGATGCAGCGTGGCATCCATTCGCTTCTCCAGCACCTCTTCCACCTGATGAGGGTCGTCGTAGTTCATCGAAGCGGATCGCAACGTGTCGCAAATCAGATCAACCGCCTCGTGGTCTTTCTGAATCTTGGGATACTTTCCGAAAATCGACGATGCGGCGGGGTCTTCGATATGCTCCTCAAGGCCAACCGGGTTAGACCGTGCGAGCCGGATCAGCTCGAACAAAAGACAGAGCAGATCGCGATAGTCGTCAGCCTTCCAGATCGGGCCCTTGAAGACCTTGCCCAGGTCTTTGACCGTCTTTTTTGCCGCCGCAGAGTCGTTTGACAGAAGAAACGCGCCAAGTGCTGCGCCGCCGATCATGGTGAACTCGTAGGGGAGCGATTTCAGGATGATCCCCATCTTGCCGCCAGCAGCCAGATAGCCGCCGAAAACCATGACAAAAATTACCACGATGCCAATAATGCTGATCACGACTCGCCTCCGTTGCGTTGCGGCCAGATTTTCAGAAACGTGTTAAGAAACCGTCTCTATTCCTTGGGGGCTTTCGCATTGCGACCCGCCAGCAAAACGCTGATCGCATAGGCTTTTTCCGGCGACAGGCCAGACAGAACAGCCGCCGCACTGTCGGGCTTCATGGCGCCCAGGAACCCTGCTGCAAATTCAGGTGTCATCTGCTCGAAGACGGCTGCTGCGTCTTTTGGTTTCATCTGCTGATAGACCCGGGTCAGAAGCGCGATATCGTCGCTTGAGGCCGTTTCCGACAAGGCGATGGTCGCGGCTAATCTGGCCTCAGCGGCGTCCAGCGCGTCGATCATCGCGGCCAACTCAGCCTCGGCGATGTCGAGCATCGCAAGACGCTCTTCCAGTTTTTGCTCACGATCTTTCAGCACGGCATCACGCTCCAGTAGGGCTGCGAGAAGCGCGTCCTCCTCCGGGTTTCCGGCAGTCGGCTTGGTCGGGGCCTCGTCGGCTTTGTCTGAAACAGCCGCGATAGCGGGGCCGACGACCTCCACCCCCCGGATCAACGCCGAGCCAAGCAGCAGGCAACATAAGATCAGCAGAACCCGCGGGCGGGATTTACGTTTTCCAGCCATATCCTAAGCCCCGCTTCTTTCGCGATGCCGCACAAAAGCGGTCGGGGGCGGCGCGGTTTCGTTCACCGGGGCTGGCGGCACCACAGGTTCGGGCGCGGGCTGTTCCGGCAGATCATGCAAGGATGCCAGCAGCAGTTCCAACCGGGTCACAGCAGTCTCTGCACGTGTGGTTGCCGCCTCCAGATCAGCCGCGGATTTCTGCGCGGCGGCTTCTGCCTGACTAAGCGTCCTGGTCATGTCATCGACCTGCGCGGACATCACGGCGACAGCCCCGCCTACGCCCTTCTCAAGGTCGTTAAACTTGTTCAGCTTGCGCGCCAGAACGAGGCAGTAAAGCGTGGCGCCCAGCGCGCCCGCGATCAGTAAAGCATCCGCAATGAGGGTCATTCTACCTCTCCTAGTTCAGCACAAATTCCATGATAAGCAGGTCACGTACACGGTCATGGCCGACGACGACCTGCACCCGGCGCAGCATCTGCGCACGAAGCCCGACAAGCGCCGATGTCTCGCTCAGCAACGCGACATCCACAGCACGCAGGTAATTGTTCAAAACGTCGACAACGCGGGGCATGAGTTGGCTCACATCGTCCGCAGCGGACCCTTCGACCTCAAGCTCCGCACGGAACTTCAGATACCGATTCGTCCCGTTCTCGTTGAGCGAAATGACCAAGGGATCAACGGGCACAAAAGCAATATCAGGCAACGCCTCAAGCGGCGTATCCGCGGCATGGGTCACCGCATCCTTCTGGCCAAACAGAAGGCCCATTTGCACTGCAAAATAACCGCCTGCACCGCCCAGGAGCGCCAGAACCAGCCCGATGACGATCGGCATCTTCAGTGATTTTTTCGGCGTGACCTCTGCAATATCTGCATCAGCGGTTTCGGCGTCAGCCATGGCGGACCTCGTTTTCGATTTCCTCCTCTATAGACCGAAGAGCACTAACCGATTGTTAAGGCCGTTCGGTCATGAAGGAGGGGTCGGCGGGCAGAAGGTCCGCCCTTACAGGAGCTACATCGTGCAGCAGATTCTCTCTGTCTGGTCCTCACTGACACTGCAACGCCGTGTCTTTGTCACCGTCGCCACCTTACTGATGTTCGCAGCGATTCTCGGCGTTTCCAGACTGGCGGCGACGCCGAAAATGGCCTTGCTTTATTCGGGTCTTGAACAGGGCGCAGCTGGGGAAGTGATCTCGCGGCTGGAGCAGGCCGGCGTCGCCTATGACGTGCGCGGCGGGGCGATTTACGTGGCTCAGAATGAACGGGACAGGTTGCGCATGACGCTCGCCCGCGACGGCATTCCGGCAAATGGCTCCGCTGGCTACGAGCTGCTTGATTCGCTGTCGGGTTTTGGCACGACGTCGCAAATGTTCGACGCCGCATACTGGCGGGCAAAGGAAGGTGAGCTGGCGCGCACGATCTCTGCAAGCCCCTGGATCAGAAGCGCGCGGGTGCATATCGCGACGCCGTCTTCGCGCGCATTCGCCCGCAATATCAAGCCGACCGCGTCAGTGACCGTGACAGCGGCGGGTGATGGTGTATCTGCCGGGCAAGCGAAAGCGCTGAAATATCTGGTGTCCTCTGCGGTGTCGGGGCTGACACCTGAGGATGTGTCGATCATCACCGAAGACGGCACTCTTGTCGGACGAGACGACGCCATTGTCAGCGGCGGAGAGATGGACCGCGAACAGGCGCTCCGCAGCAGTGTCGAGCGGTTGCTGGAAGCGCATGTGGGCTTTGGCAAAGCGATTGTCGAAGTGTCTTTGGAAACCGTAACGGATCGCGAGTCCATCGTTGAGCGGCGCTTTGATCCCGAAGGACGCGTGGCCATCAGCACAGATACGGTTGAGACGACAAATGAGGCCACCGATAGCGCGGCGGGCGGTGTGACTGTCGCCTCGAACCTGCCGGATGGGGATGCTGCTGGCGGCGGCGGGGCGTCTTCCTCGCAGAATTCCGAGACCCGCGAGCGAGTGAATTTCGAGGTTTCCGAGACCCAGCGCGAGGTTCTGCGCGCGCCTGGCGCCATCAAGCGCCTGACGGTCGCGGTGATGGTAGACGGTATCCGCTCGACCAATGAAGACGGCACCACGACATGGGCACCACGGTCCGAGGCCGAGATGGAGACGCTCCACGACCTCGTTGCCTCGGCCATCGGATTCAACGAAGCGCGCGGCGATGTCATTACACTGAAATCGCTTGAGATGACGCCGCTTGAATTGCCGAGAACACCAGCGCCGGGATCGATGCTCGACGGGATCACGATTGATTTGATGTCGATCATTCAGGTCTGCGTTCTGGCGCTCACCTCACTGGTGCTTGGCCTCTTTGTCGTGCGGCCCATCCTGACAACCTCGTCAACCGCCAGCCTGCCTGCCCCCGCGCCTTTGACCACCGCACCGGACGGCACTCTGCCGGCGTTAACCGGCACAACGCTTACGGCCGACGACGTCATCACACCGGGCGGGCAAACCGACCGCCTTGCCAACGAGGACCCGGTGTTGCGCCTGCGTCAGATGATCGAAGAGCGGCAGGATGAAACGATGGAGATTCTGCGCAACTGGATGGAAGAGGAAACAGCATGACCGATCTGCGCTTTTCTTACGAGGATTTCAGCAGCCCTGTTGCACGTCCGGAGGCGACTGCCAGTGGACCTGAGCTATCGGAAGATCAACGGCTGGAGGCCTATGAGACCGGGTTCAAAGCCGGTTGGGATGACGCCAATGCCGCGATGACCGATGGCGCTGCAGCTGTTGAGACCGCTGCCACGCAGACCTTGTCGGATCTGTCGTTTACCCTGGCCGAAGCCAAGGCGCATACATTGGCCGCGCTCCGGCCGATGATGGAGCAGTTGGCGACAAACATCCTGCCGGGCATCGCGCACAGCAGCCTTGCACCGATGATCGTCGAAAAGGTCCTCGCTGTCGCGGAAACCAGCATGGACACCGAATTGACTTTACGCATCGCGCCAGAAGATCGCAGCGCGATCGAAGAAGCGCTGGAAGGCCATAGCGAACTGCCGCTCAGGCTGACTGACGAGGCCACGCTGGTCAGCGGTCAGGCCAACCTCGACCTGGGCGCGATCCAGCATCAGATCGACCTGCCCGCGCTGAGTGCTGAAATCGAGACGGCCGTGTCTGATTTTTACAGCTTGCAGCCCAACTTGTCAGAGGAGCGCGCCGATGCCGTCTAACACGTCAGGCTTCAAGGACGTCCCGATCGAGGTCACAATCTCGGTCGGAACCGCACGGCCCACGGTCAAGGAACTGCTTTCACTCGATGAAAACGCCATCCTGACATTGGATCGCCGCATCTCGGACCCGGTCGAGCTTTACATCGGCGACAAGCTGATTGCGCGCGGGGAATTGCAGGAGGCCGATGACGAGACGGGCCAATTGGCCGTGCGCCTGACCGAAGTGTCCGGCCTGGCCGGTGCCGCTGAATGATCCTGCGCTGCGTTCTGGTTCTTCTGGCAGTGGGCCTTTTCGCCCTGCCCGCTTCCGCACAAGAGGTGACGTTGTCCTTGGGGGATGACAGCTCTCTGGCGGCGCGCAGCATCCAGCTTCTGGTCCTCGTAACGATCCTCAGCCTCGTGCCGGGCTTGGCCATGATGATCACCTGCTTTCCGTTTATCGTGACGGTTCTGGCGATCCTCAGACAAGCGCTTGGTCTGCAGCAATCGCCGCCAAACATGCTGATCGTCAGCCTCGCGCTTTTCCTGACCTATTTCGTAATGGAGCCCGTCTTCACCGCCGCATGGACCGCAGGCATGGTCCCCTTGATGGCCGAAGAGATTGCCATCGAAGAGGCATTTCAATTGGGCATCACGCCGTTCCGGGAGTTCATGTCGGCCCGCGTCGATCCGGAGACCTTCCTAAGCCTCGCCGATCTGCGCGGCGCAACAGAGGTTGCGGTGACCGATACCGATGTGCCGCTGTCCCTGCTGGTGCCTTCATTCCTGATCAGCGAGATCGAGCGGGCCTTCCAAATCGGCTTTCTGATCTTCCTGCCCTTCCTGGTCATCGACCTTGTGGTCGCCGCCGTCCTGATGTCGATGGGCATGATGATGGTCCCGCCTGCGATTGTGTCGCTTCCTTTCAAGCTCGCCTTCTTCGTCGTCGCCGACGGATGGAGCCTTATCGCCGGGAGCCTTGTGCGCAGTTACTTCTAAAAGCCTCGCATTTTAACTGTTAAGCCGACCTTCACATTTACCGCCTAAGACTGGTCTTGGGTGAAAAATGTGGTGGTGTGATGGGTGTGCAATCAAACGCACCAGTCATCATCAAGAAGAAAAAGATCGTTCAAGGTGGCGGTCATCATGGGGGTGCCTGGAAGGTCGCCTATGCTGACTTCGTAACCGCGATGATGGCCTTTTTCATGTTGATGTGGCTGTTGAATGCGACAACGGAAAAACAACGTAAAGGCGTGGCGGATTACTTTTCGCCAACGATCCCGATCAACCGGATTTCCGGTGGCGGGGACGGTGCCTTTGGAGGCGACAGCATCTTTTCGGAAGAGACGATGGCGCAGAATGGCACAGGCGCCAGCAAACAGTTACCGACCTCTTCAAACAAGTCGAAAGGTGCAACGGGTGTGCAGGATAATGCCGATGCAAAGGGTCAGAACGAAGGGGCGGATACCGAAGCCGCCGCCTTGAGCTCTCTTGAAGAAATGCTTGCGGCGAATAGTGGCGAAAGCATGGTCGATCAGGATCTTCTTCGGCATATCGTGACCAAACGGACGGACGAGGGTTTAGTGATTGCTTTGCGCTCGCAGACAGATCAGCCGCTTTTCAAGAACGGGTCAGAGCCAACCGATCTGATGGTCGCGTTGGGCGAGATGCTGGTGCGTGTTCTGGGCACGATCAGCAATGACATTGCCATCGCCGGACATATGCGCGCGCAACCCGTTGTGCTGAGGCAAAACGCGACCTGGGATATCTCGATCGACCGCGCTGTGCAAGTGCGTGAGCTTATGGCAAACGCTGGATTTGAGCCAGAGCGGATTAGAACCGTGCGCGGCCATGCCAGCCGTCTTCCATCGGTCGCCGATCAGATGAATGTGGTGAACGACCGCATCGAGGTGATCGTTCTGCGCTAGAAACTATGTTCAATTGTATCTGTTAGGCTGGTGTTAAACCTGCGCCCGTAACTGTTGTGGCAGACCAATCGGTTGATGCAGCAGAAAGGCGCAACCCATGACAATTTCTTCCTCGCTGAATGCGGGCGTTGCTGGCCTGTCGGCCAATGCAAGCCGTCTGGCCACGATCTCGGACAATATCGCGAACTCTTCGACCTACGGCTATAAACGCGCGTCGGCGGATTTCCATTCCATGGTGATTACAAGCGGCACCGGCTCCTATTCAGCTGGTGGTGTGCGGGTGACAACCCAACGCCTGATTGACGAGCGGGGACCGCTTGTGTCCACCTCGAATGCAACAGACTTGGCCGTGCGCGGCCGGGGCATGTTGCCCGTCACATCAGAAGCCTCCGTTGGGGTCGAAAACGGGGAAAACCCGCTTTTCATGACGACAACAGGATCGTTCCGCACAGATGCAGACGGGTATCTAAAAACCGAATCCGGCCTCGTTCTGATGGGCTGGCCGGCCTTGTCGGATGGCACAATGCCAACCTATCCGCGCGACACCGCTGACGGGCTGGAGCCTGTTCAGATCAACGTCAATCAGTTCGGCGGCAAGCCCACGACGCGAATGACACTGGGCATGAATCTCCCTGCGACCGAGACATCGTCGACCAGCACAGGCGACATGAAAGACCTATCGGTTGAGTATTTCGACAATCTTGGCACATCCAAGAATGTGATGGTCGAGTTTACCCCGACCATCCCTACCAGCGGCTCGTCGAATGAGTGGACGATGGTCATCACAGACTCCGCTCAGCCCGGTGTCGTGATCGGCGAGTATGTTCTGCAGTTTCAGGACAGCCGCACCGGCGGCGGTACACTTGATAACGTTACGATGACCAGCGGCGCGGGTTACAACGCGGCAACCGGTGACATCACGGTGAATGTTGCCGGGGGTCCGATCAACATCAATATCGGTGTCTACGGCGATTCCAACGGGATCACGCAGCTCTCTGATAAATTCGCGCCTGTGAACATCAACAAGGACGGCTCTCCGATCGGCAATATGACCTCGGTCGAGGTCGACGAGAATGGCTTCGTCCATGCGTTTTTCGATATCGGCCTGAACCGTGTGATCTATCAGGTTCCGCTGGTCGATGTGCCAAACCCCAATGGGCTGATCCCGCTTGATCATCAGACCTATCAGGCCTCTCCGGAAAGCGGATCGTTCTTCTTGTGGGATGCGGGCGACGGGCCAACCGGTGATGTGGTCGGCTTTGCACGGGAGGAATCTGCAACTGATGTCGCAGGCGAGCTGACCCAGTTGATCCAAACGCAACGGGCCTATTCATCAAACGCGAAAGTCATCCAGACAGTTGACGAGATGTTGCAGGAAACCACCAACATCAAGCGCTGATCCCCGGTGATCCCAGAAGGATGATCCGATGAGCATTTCCTCTTCCCTTTCGAACGCCTTGTCCGGCCTGACCGCGGTTTCGCGGTCGGCTGAGTTGGTTTCGGCCAATCTGGCGAATGTGACGAACCCGAACTACTCACGTCGCGAGATCGAGCTTTCGGCCCGCGATGGCGGCACGCTTTCGGGGGGTGTCTCCGTCTCGGGGGTGAACCGAGTTGTCGATCAGGCTCTTCAGACGGATCGTCGGCATGCAGATGCTGATGTGGCAAACGCACAAGCGCGCAACAGTTTCTTCCAGCGGGTCGAGAATAGCGTTGGCCTGCCGACCGAAAGCAATTCGCTCACGGCAAAGATGGCTGCCTTTGAAGCCACATTGATTCAGGCAACCAGCCAGCCCGCTTCCGACACCCATCTGCGCGCCGTCGTTACGGCAGCCGGGTCCGTGACGGACCACATTAATCATGTTTCCGAAGATATTCAGTCGCTCCGCATGGATGCGGATCGAAACATCGCGATCGAGGTTGAAGCACTCAACACCAAGCTGGGCCAGATCCGCGATCTGAATTTTGATATTGCCCGTCGCGGCATGGGTGGCCATTCAACGGCGGCTTTGGAGGATCATAGGTCCGCACTGCTGGATGATATCAGCCGCCTTGTTCCCTTGCGCGAGGTGCAGGGTGACAATGGGCAAATCTCGCTCTTCACGCTTGGCGGCACACAGCTTCTGAGCGGACAGGTCAGTGAGATCACCTTCAACTCGACCGGGTTGATCGTCCCGCATATGACCCAAGATAACGGCCTACTCGGCGGGTTGGAGATCAACGGAACCCTGGTTGATGCTGCGACTGTCTTCGCTGGCGGCTCTATCGCGGGGCATTTCGAGGTGCGTGACGAATTGGCGGTTACGGCACAGCGCCAGTTGGATGCTGTTGCCCGTGACCTGATCAGCCGATTTGAGGATCCCGGGGTTGATCCCACCCTGACCACCGGCGATCCTGGGTTCTTCACCGATTCCGGTGCAGCCTTGGACATTGCCGCCGAAACGGGCCTCGCTGGCCGCGTTAAGGTTAACGCAGCAGTGGACCCCGCTCAGGGTGGTGCCTTATGGCGGGTCCGCGACGGCGTGAACGCTGCTGCCGAGGGTGCGCCTGGTGATACCGGTCGGCTGACCGCGATGGTCGACACACTTCAGGCGCTCAAACCGACACAGTCGGGCGGATTTACCACAAGCGCGCGGTCGCTCAGCGGGCTTGGGGCTGATTTTCTGTCCGAGCTTGGACGCCAAAAGCTCGACACCGGCTCCGAGGTTTTGTTCGCAACCACCCAGCAATCCGGGTTCCGCTCTGCCGAGCTTGAGAACGGTGTTGATACGGATCAGGAGATGCAAAAACTTCTGCTGATCGAACAGGCGTATTCGGCAAATGCACGTGTGATCCAGACAGTCGACGAGATGATCGACGCCTTGCTGAGGATCTAGAGATGGTCATTTCAAGCATCGGCGATCTCGCGCAAAGCCTGTCCATGCGGCGGCATAATGCGGATTTGCGCTCTGATTTTCAGCGGCTCACGAAAGAGATCGCAACGGGCCAACATCACGATCTGACTGAAGCCGTGCAAGGTGGCTTTCGCCCGCTCGCCGGTCTTGAGACATCGTTAACGCGGCTGTCGGGATATGAGCAGGCGAGCCGTCAGGCCGTGCTTTTGACCGACGGTCTTCAATCTGTTCTGGAACAGGTCAACGCTCGTAGCAGCGAGATGGCGCCCCGTCTTCTATCTAGTGCAAACAGTGGTAATGCAGAGCTTCTTGCCGCCTCCAGCCAAGCTGCCGAGGTTGAGTTTGAAAGCGTTGTTTCAGCACTGAACACGCAGGTTGCAGGGCGCACGCTTTTGGCCGGGCAAGCCATCGACACAACGCCGCTCGCGCCTGCGGAGGATATCCTCTCCGCAGCGAAGACCGCTGTCACCGGGTTGACCACAGCAAGCGATATCAGCACCGCTTTGGACGCTTGGCTCGCGACGGGCGGCCCGTTTGAAACGGATCATTACAACGGCGCCGTGACCCCGGCTTCATCATTGACTGTCGGAGAAGGGGTCACACTAGAAGAGCCGCTAACCGCAATTGATGACCAGATCAAAGCAACCCTGCGCGGGTTCATCATGGCCACGATTGTCTCGGAAAACAGCAACACCCTGCCCGCAAGTGAACGCGCGGCGTTGGCTGCCAGCTCTGCCGAAACGCTGATCGAAGCCAGTACGGGCCTGATCCAGCATCAGGGGCGCGTCGGGGTCAATCAGGCCTTGCTGGACGAGCGCCTGACCGAGATCGGGGCAGAGCGTCATGCCGTCGAAATGGCCCGCAGCGCGATCACCGCGATTGACCCCTATGAGGCCGCAACAGAACTACAAAATGTCGAGAGCAGTCTGGAGCTGCTCTACACCATGACCGCGCGGCTTTCGCGCCTGAACCTATCGGATTTCCTCAGATGATGCGTTTCTTTCTTGCCGCCGTTCTTGCGCTTCTGCCGCTTCTGGCAGAAGCCAGCCCGATCCGCCTGAAAGATCTGGTGGAGTTCGATGGTGTGCGCGGAAATGATCTGGTTGGCTACGGTCTGGTCGTGGGCTTGAACGGCACGGGCGACGGGCTGCGCAATGCTCCGTTCACCGAAGAGATAATGTCAAACATCCTCGAACGGCTCGGCGTCAACGTCGCAGGGGAGCAGTTTCGGCCCAAAAATGTCGCCGCCGTTTTCGTCACCGCCAGCCTACCGCCTTTTGCACGTGCGGGCAGCAAGATCGACATCACCGTGTCGGCCATTGGCGATGCCAAAAGCCTGCTGGGGGGCACGCTTGTGATGACACCGCTCAATGCGGCCGATGGCCAGATTTATGCCGTCGCGCAAGGCACGGTCATTGCCGGCGGCGCTGCTGCAGAGGGTGAGGCAGCGCAGGTTGTTCAAGGCGTGCCAACCGCAGGTGTCGTTCCAGATGGCGCGCGTGTGGAGCGCGAGATTGCTTTTGATTTCTCGGCGCTGAGCTCAATTCGGCTTGCCCTGCGAACGCCGGATTTCACAACCGCCTCTCGGATAGAGCGGGCGATCAATTCCGAGTTTGGGCGCCGTGTCGCTGTCATGTCAGATGCGGGCACGGTAGAATTGGACATCGACGCCACGCGCATGGCCTCCCCGGCGCATGCCTTGGGACGGGTCGAGAATATCCTGGTTGAGCCGGAACGGCGCGCCCGCGTCGTAGTCGATCAACGCTCCGGCACGATTGTGATGGGCGAGGATGTGCGCATCTCGCGTGTTGCTGTCTCTCAGGGAAATCTGACGCTGCGGATTGAGGAGGCGCCGATTGCGGTGCAGCCCAACCCTTTCGCAGAAGGCGAAACGGTGATCGTGCCGCGTACCCGTGCCGGGATCGAAGACGAGCCCGGCATCGGCTTGGCCGAAGTGCGCGGCGGGACATCCCTGTCCGAGGTGATCGCCGGTTTAAACGCGCTGGGCGTCGCACCGCGCGACATGATCGACATCCTGAAAAGTATCAAAGCTGCCGGTGCGCTGCATGCAGATTTCGTGGTGCGCTGATCAGTGAAAATCCCGTGACTTCGGGATCACACGCACGTTGCGTGGATGACGCGAATGGGTGTCAGGCACCGGGCGCAAAACCTCATCCGCGCGGGATAGCTGAATGGGCACCGGCTCGTTCGAGAGACGGTCAAGTGCATCGCTTCGATCCTGAAGCTGTTGAGCAACGACGTGGATCACATCCCGGTCGCGCTGCACATATCCACGCACATCAATCAGACGGCTTTGCATGACCACCTTGCGGAACTGCTCCATAATCTTGGGCCAGACAACCAGATTTGCGACACCGGTTTCATCCTCGATCGTTATAAAGCACACGCCCTTCGCACTGCCCGGTTTCTGACGGATCAGCACCACACCCGCCATCGAGATCCGCTGACCATTCCGCATCTGCGCCAGTTGCGCGGCAGAGGCATATCCCTGCCGGTGCATACTTTTGCGCAAGAACGACAGCGGATGCGCTTTGAGGGACAGGCGCAGCGTTTGGTAATCGGCCACCACATGTTCGCAAGACGGCATTTCGGGCAAGCTCACCGCAGGGTCGACCCCTTCATCGGGCGCGTTCTTTTCGGTGAAAAGCGGCAGGTCCGGTGCGTCTTTCAGCGCGCGCGCATCCCACAGCGCGGCGCGACGATCCAGCAGCATCGAGCGGAAGGCATCCGCCGCTGCAAGCCGGTGCATCGCGCTTGCGTCTAGCCCGGCGCGCGTTTTGAGGTCCTCAAGGCTTGTGTAAGGCTCGGCCCGCTGTGCCTCGATCCGTTTGGCCATCTCTTCGCGGAACCCGTCGATCTGGCGAAGACCAAGGCGCACGGCGAATGTGCCGGGGCCTGTCGGTTCCAGCGTCGTGTCCCAATGGCTGAAATTCACGTCAGGCGCGCGCACCTCGACCCCATGCTCGCGGGCATCGCGGACAATCTGCGCGGGGGCGTAAAACCCCATGGGCTGCGAATTCAGCAGCGCTGCACAAAAAACATCCGGATAGTCATGCTTGATCCAGCTGGAGATATAGACCAGCAGGGCAAAACTGGCCGCATGACTTTCGGGAAACCCGTATTCGCCGAACCCCTCGATTTGGCTGAAACAGCGCGCCGCGAACTCCGCATCATAGCCGCGCGCGATCATGCGACTGACCATCATTTCCTTATGAGCCGTCACCATCCCGCGGGACCGAAACGTGGCCATCGCCTTGCGCAACTGGTTTGCCTCAACCGATGAAAAGCGCGCGGCGACCATGGCGATTTTCATCGCCTGCTCCTGAAAAATCGGCACCCCAAGGGTGCGTTTCAGGATTTGTTCAAGCTCATCTGGCGGCCCGTGTTCTGGAGCTGGAAACGGGTAATTCTGTTCCTCCAGACCCTGCCGGCGCTTCAAATATGGATGCACCATGTTGCCCTGAATGGGCCCAGGCCGCACGATGGCGACCTGAATGACAAGGTCATAAAACTCCTTCGGTCTCAGGCGGGGGAGCATGTTCATCTGCGCCCGACTCTCGACCTGAAAGACGCCCAGACTGTCCCCCTTCTGGAGCATTTTGTAGACAGAAGCCTGCTCGGACGGGACGGTGGCCAGATCGTATTTCTTGCCGTAATGCGCCTCGATCAGATGGAAGGCTTTGCGGATACAGGTCAGCATCCCCAGCGCCAGAACATCGACTTTGAGGATACGCAGCTCGTCGATGTCATCCTTATCCCATTCGATGAAACTGCGGTCTGGCATCGCGCCATTGCCAATGGGCACCGTCTGGTTCAACGGCGTTTCCGTCAGGATAAAGCCACCCACATGCTGGCCCAGATGGCGGGGCATTCCGATCAGTTGATCGGCCAGCTTGATCGCCCGTGCCAAGAGCGGATCATTCAGATCAAGTCCAGCCTCTTCGGCCTCTGCCACACCAATCTCGCGCCCCCAACTGCCCCAGATCGTCTTGGCCAAAGCCGTGGTCACGTCCTGGCTGAGACCCATCACCTTACCCACCTCGCGGATCGCCATGCGAGGACGGTAGTGGATCACGGTCGCACATAGCCCGGCACGGCTGCGACCGTATTTTTCATAAATGTGCTGGATCACCTCCTCGCGGCGCTCATGCTCGAAATCGACGTCGATATCGGGGGGCTCTTTGCGTTCTTCCGAGATGAACCGCTCGAACAGCAGGTCATTCTTGGCGGGATCAACAGCGGTGATGCCCAGCACATAACAGACCGCCGAATTGGCGGCTGATCCACGACCCTGGCACAGGATCGGCGGTTCCGCCGTTTCGCGCGCGAACTGGATGATGTCGTGGATCGTCAGGAAATACTGCGGGATATCGAGCTTTTTGATCAAGGCCAGTTCTTTGATCAGGCTGGCCCTGGTCTTGTCCGGAACACCCTCGGGATAACGCGTTTCAGCGCCCGCCCATGTCAGTTCCTCCAGATAATCATACGGAGTTTTGCCTTGAGGCACGACCTCTTTGGGATACTCGTAAGACAGCTCTGTCAGGTTGAACGTGCAGGCATCGGCCACCTCACGGGTTGCACGGATCGCATGGGGCCATTCTGCGAAAAGAGCGATCATCTCATCGGGGGACTTCAAGTGCCGCTCGGCGTTTGCATGCAGCAGAAATCCGGCTTTTGCGATGGTTGTTTTTTCGCGAATGCACGTCATCACGTCCTGCAAGGGCCGCCGTTCGGGTGCGTGATAATGCACGTCATTTGTCGCCAAGATCGACATGCGGTTCTTGCGGGCAAGCTTGTTCAGAAAGTTGATCCGCGCGCGGTCATCACCGCGATAAAGGTAACTGGCCGCAATGTAGCGCAGACCGGGAAGCGCTTTTCTGAGGCGCCGCAAGCCGGAGGCAAACTCTCTATGATCTGCCTGCGGAAGCGCAATCAGAATGACGCCTTCGCTATGATCCGAAAGATCGCGCAGCGAGATATCGCACGCCCCTTTGGCCTGCCATTGGCCGTCTTGGTCGTGCATCTTGCCTTTGGTCAGAAGCTGGCACAGGCGACCATACGCCAAGCGGTCCCGCGGATAGGCAAGGAATTCCTCCCCCGTGATCAGGCGCAGGCGGCATCCGATCACCGGGTGGATATGCGCTTTGCGCGCCTCTGCATGAAGCCGCACAATCCCGGCCATCGTGTTCAGATCGGCGATGCCCAGCGCGTCATAGCCGTGATCCCACGCGGTGACCGTCAGATCGACCGCATCAGAGGCCCCGTAGAGAAACGAAAAGCAGCTGCTCACGCCCAGCTCGACAAAGGGTTTGCGGCTGTTGCGGGTAAAACCCCCTTCAACCAAAGTACGCTTGGGATGTTGGTGATCGTTCTGGGGCATCAGGCAAACATCCCGTGCACGAACCAGCGCGGATCGCCGCCGCGCCCGTCGCCATGCAGCCCCTCACGATAGAGCCAGAAGCGGCGCCCTGCGTGATCCTCGACCTTGAAATAGTCGCGCAGACGGGTGCCGGGCAGATCGTGCCACCATTCTGGCGCGATGCGTTCAGGCCCGGCATAGCGTGTGACTTTGTGGGTTTGCCGCCGCCAGATAAACTGAACCGGTGGGCCTTTGGGAACCGCGTACAGCACGCGCACCTCTTCGGGGTGGCTCAGCAAACGGATCGGGCGTTCGGCTGCAACCACCTCTGCCGTGTCGCTTGAGCCGTGCAGCGCGCCCACCCAGTTTTGCGCACGTTCCGGCACATGGCTTTCGCGCAGCGCAGGTGTGCTGACCGCGCGCACCCCGAAACGCGCGGTCAGCCGGTCGATCAGGCGGGAGAGATCGACCGTTTCGTCAGCACCCCCGCCCAGATGCGCCTGAACGGTCTGCATCTGCTCGGTTTGGGCCGCATCCAGCGTAATCAGATCAAACCCATAGCCGGGATTGATCGCATCCAGCTTGTCACGGAAGAGATACAGCAGATGATCCGGGTCGCGACTATGCACCGACATCGCCACGTCAATGCGATGTGTATCGCCGTCTGTGTGATAAACGGTCAGCAGAAGACGGCGACAGCCATAGCCCTGCGCCTCCATCTGATCACACAGCTCACGGCAAAGATCCGGCATGAAGGGCGTCGGGTCCATGATCGGCTCTGGCAGGCGGGCATGGGCGCGAAAGGTCGGGGCCGCATCGGGGCTTGAGACAGGCTCTGCCGTGCGGCCCATCGCCTGATCGAGCCGGAGCACCGGGTTCTCGTTCAGCTTGGCTTTGACAAAGCGACGGGTCAGCGACAGGCGCGGCACATCCGCCAGCGCGCCGATGGTTTTCAGACCCAGACGGCGCAGCAGCGTCACGGTGCCATTGTTCAGCCGCAGCGCTTCAACCGGAAGGGGGGAGAGTTTTTGCGCGATCTCTCCTTCGGGGCAAATGCTGCGCACCGTGCCGTAGCGCGCCAAGGCCCAGGCCGCCCCCCATGTCGGCGCCAGTGCGATTTGCGCGGTCAGGCCAAGTGCCGAGAACGCAGCCTCCATATCCGCCAACATCGCGGCCTCGCCACCCCAAAGGTGATCCGACCCGGTTGTGTCCAAGATCAAACCATCGGGGCCATCCTGCGCTGACCACGGGCACCAGCGGCGCACCCAGAACATCAACTGCTCCATCGCGTGACGGTCGCCATAGATGTCGGCATATTCAACGCGCAGATCGGGCAGCAGCGCTTTCATATCCGTGACGCGCGCACCCCGCTGCACTCCGGCCAGACGGGCGGCACGGTTGGTGTCGTGGATTACCGGGCCGTGCTGACCCTCGGCCACCATCGCGGCAGGCAGGTCATCGGGCGGCGCGGTGCCGGTCTGCGCCATCACGCGCATCCACCGTTCCATCGACAGATGCGGCAGAAAAATCGAGACGACCCGTCGCCCGGTCATAGCGCACAGCCCAGATGCCGGGTTGTGCTGCGCGCGACCGGAAGAGCTCTACCTGCCAACGGGGATCGCCGGGGGATTGCGCGTCGTGCGGATGCGCGGCAGAGGGCAGCGAGGCAATGCGCCAGCGATTGCGCGCTGCACTTAGGTTGGGATGGGCCGCGCGCCGGATCAGCCAGCAAGGCAAGCCGTGCGCCTCCGCCCTGAGCGCCAGCCGCTTCGTTGCCGTAAAATCCAGCGTGGGCGGATCGCCCCATATCTCGCCAATCACGGCGCTGACCGCTTTGCAGCGCAACGCATCCTCCATCGTGACAAGCACGTCGGAGGGGCGACTGACCGCGACCCGCATGACCGGCTGCGCGGGGCCAATGCCGGGCATATAGGGCTGACCAGCCTCCTTGGCGGAAAGGCGGTCTTGCGCCCAAAGCACGGTGCCCCCCTCGCGCGGTAGATGCGCCAGCACGAATCCCACAGCCGCCGCGTCGGCCGCGGTCTGGGTAAAGACGTCTGACAGCACTTTCTGCGCACCGATACTGCGCAGCGTCAGCCGGGTTTGGCTGGACAGACGTTTGGAGGGCGCAAGATAAGACATTCAAAGGGCAGCGAATCCATTACTTGTTCTTCTTTTGTTCTAACGCTTTCGGGAAACTCGGTCAAACGCGGTTAACCTCTTTGTGAGCAATACACCCGTTCGCAAAGCTCTTTGATGATCCACGGAACGTGCTATGTCCTTGACGCAGAACTGGAGTTTCCAATGCGCCTGATCCCTTGCTTTCTTGCTATCGCCCTTGTCTTGCCCGGGGCGACGGCCCATGCCCAAGGGGGCGCCGCCGCCGTCGGCGTGCAGACCGTCGAAGAACGGGTGCTGGCCGAAACCGTCCCTGTCTTTGCCGAAGTGATCACCGCGCGCGATGGCTCTGTCGCCAGCCGGGTGGCCGGCACAGTTGAAACCGTCAATATCCTTGCAGGCGCACGCGTTGAAACCGGCGATATCCTGGTCGAACTGGACCGCGAATTGCTGGAGATTATCGTTGCGCAATCCGAAGCGCAGATGACTGAATCCGCAGCGGGCATCGCCACGGCAAGGGTCCGTCTTGATCGTGCCCGCACCACATTCGCGCGGATCGAGGCGCTGCGCGGCTCAAGCTCGTTCAGTCAGGGGCGTTTTGACGATGCGCAATCGGATGTGCTTGAGGCACAATCGCAACTGACCGAAGCCCAGGCCCGCGAGAAAAGCGCTCAGGCACAACTGGCCGAGGCCCGCTATCAGCTGGAGCGCAGCACGATCACCGCGCCATTCCCCGGCATCGTGATCGAGGTGAACACGATCCCCGGTGCTTTCATCTCTGCAGGGACACCCGTCGTCCGCCTGCTGGATATCGAGGCTTTTGAGGTGGAGGCCAGTGTCCCCTCCCGATATCTCAGCGCGCTTTCGCCCGGGCAGGAATTGCAGGCCACGACAGAGAACGGCACTGATCTGACGCTGGAACTGCGGGCGATCCTGCCGCTGGAAGATGTCTCTACCCGCACTCGTGCGGTCCGGTTTGCGGCCCCCGGATTGGGCGCTTTAAGTAACGTGGCAGTAGGGCAGTCCATCACCGTTCAAATCCCGGTCGGCGAGGCGCGCTCGATCCTATCGGTGCCAAAGGATGCGCTGGTGCAGGCGCAGGATGGCTGGACCGTTTTCATCGCTGATGATGGCAAGGCACAACCGCGGACCGTGCAGATCGGCCTGCCGATGGGCGACCGCTATGAAGTGGTCAACGGTCTGAGCGCAGGCGATCTGGTCGTCGTGCGCGGCAACGAGCGCCTGCGACCCGGACAGGATATCGCCCCCAGCCCGATTGAGTCGAACTGATGGATATCATTCGCCACGCCATTGAACGCCCCATTGCCGTTGTCGCCCTTGTGGTGATGGCGATCCTGTTCGGCGTCATCGCCCTGTCGCGCATCCCGATCCAACTGGCTCCGGATGTCCGCAAACCCATTGTCGTGATCCAGACGAACTGGCCCGGCGCTGCCCCATCCGAAATTGAGCGCGAGATCGTCAATCCGCAGGAAGAAGCACTGCGCGGCCTTGAAGGGCTTGAGATCATGACCTCCCGCTCGCGCACCGGCGAGGCCGAGGTGACGCTGGAATTTGCTGTTGGCACAGACATGACTCAATCGCTGTTGCTGGTGTCCAACCGGCTCGACCGGGTCAGCAGTTATCCCGACGAGGCGAACGAGCCGTCTCTGAACACCTCCGGGGCAGATGACAGCCCGATTGCGTGGGTTTTGCTGACCGCGCAAGAGGGCAACACCCGCCCAATGCCGACCTATGGTGACTTCGTCGAAGACATCATCAAGGACCGTGTCGAGCGGATCGAAGGCGTTTCGGCCGTCAATGTCTTTGGCGGCGTGACCCGCGAATTGCAGGTGGTCGTTGATCCGCGCCGCCTGTCGCTTTACGGGCTGACCGTGCCAGAGGTCGTGCGCACGCTCAGGGCCGAGAATATCTCGATCTCGGCGGGCGATGTCGATGAAGGCAAGCGCCGTTATGTCGTGCGCACCGAAGGCAATCTGAACACCGAAAACGCGATCCGCGATGTGGTTTTGCGTTCGGGCGCAAGCCAGGGTGGCACCGGACGGGTCCGCGTTGCGGATGTGGCCGAGGTGGCCTTTGCCTATAAGGAACCCACCGCCCGCCTACGTTTCAAAGGCGAGTCCGGGCTTGCCTTCAACGTGGTGCGCGAAGCCGGGGCCAACGTCATCAGCGTGATGGAGGAAATCCGTCTGGTGCTGGAGGACCTCTCCGCAGGCCCAGTTGCCGACGCGGGCCTTGTCATGCAGCAGGTCTATGACGAGACGATCTATATCGACAGCGCGATTGATCTGGTGACGCAAAACATCTGGATCGGCGGCGCGCTCGCCGCACTGATCCTGATGCTGTTCCTGCGAAGTCCGCGGGCAACCCTTGTGGTCTCGCTTTCGATCCCGGTGTCGATCGTCGCGACTTTCGTGGTGATGGCCTTCACCGGGCGCACGCTCAACGTGATCTCACTCGCGGGCATCGCTTTCGCGGTCGGCATGATCGTGGACGCTGCGATTGTTGTGCTCGAAAACATATTCCGTCTGCGCGAGGAAGGTTTGAATCGGCGCGAGGCGGCGCGAAAAGGCGCGCATCAGGTTTGGGGCGCGATCCTTGTGTCGGCGCTGACAACCGTGCTGGTCTTCGTGCCGATCCTCATCATGCAGCTTGAAGCGGGCCAGCTCTTCCGCGACATCGCAGTCGCCATCTCCGTCTCGGTTTTGTTGTCGCTCGTCGTTGCTGTCACGGTGATCCCGGCGCTTGCCAGCCGCCTTTTGCGCGCGGGCGATCAGAAACCGGTGCGCCTTTGGGGCGTCGATCACTTCGCGCGAGGCTTTCACGCTTTGATCATGCGCTACGTGCGTCTGACCGTCCGGTCACGCGCCATTGGCGTGATGATGGTCAGCCTCATCGCAGGCGGCGCGGCTATTGCCAGCATCACCTTCCTGCCCCGGTTGGAATACCTGCCCGAGGGCAATCGCAATCTTGTATTCGGACTGATTATCCCACCCCCCGGCTACAATCTTGACACGACGGAGACGATCGCCCAGCGCATTGAAGGCGTCGCTCAACCCCTTTGGGAGGCCGCGCCTGAGACAGAGACAGAAGACGGCACCGCCGCGATCGACACGTTCTTTTTTGTCGCCACGCCCGGCAACTCCTTTGTCGGGGCCGCTGCAGTGGATGGCCAACGCGCCGCCGAGTTGATCCCTGTGCTCAGCCGTCCGATCTTTGCCGAACCCGGCACATTTGGCTTCATGACGCAGCCCTCGCTCTTTGGGCGCGGCGTCGGTGGGGGCCGGGCGATTGAACTGAATATCTCTGGCCAAGATCTCAACGAAATCCTCAGCGTGGCGGGGCAAGCCGCTGGCATCGTTTCGGGTGTTCTGCCGCGCTCTGAAGGTCACCAGTTCCGCCCGATCCCCGGTCTTGAGCTTGGCGCGCCAGAGGTGCGCCTGATCCCCGACCGTCTGCGGCTTGCCGATGCGGGGCTCGACAGCTCCGGCCTTGCCGCGACCGTAGATGCGTTCAATGACGGCCTGCGGGTTGCGGAAATCACCGTCGGCTCTGAACGCGTTGATCTTGTCTTGAAAGGTGATCCCACGATCAGCGACGCTGCGCGCACGCAGGATGTGGGCAATTACCCGGTGGTAACACCGGACGGCCAGATCGTTCCTGTGTCCGCCTTGGCCGAGGTCGTTCTGACCGCCGGACCGACCGAAATCCGGCACCGCGACCGGCTGCGCACGGTCACGCTGGAGGTCCGCCCCTCAGATGCGCTCCCTCTCGAAGAAGCGGTGGAGTTGCTGGAGCGTGAAGTCGTCGATGTTCTGGAAGAACGAGGTATCCCAAGCGATATCCGCCTGTCGGTTTCCGGTACGGCAGATCAGCTTAGCCAGACATGGTCCGCGATCCAGATCAATCTGATCGTCGCCCTCATCATCGTATTTTTGGTGATGGCGATCCTGTTCGAGAGCTTCGTGCTGCCGCTTGTGATCCTGATCTCGGTTCCCGTGGCTGCAGCCGGGGGTGTTGGTGGGCTTGCTTTGCTCAATACCTATCAGACACAGCCGATGGATATGCTGACGCTGCTTGGCTTCGTGATCCTTGTGGGGATCGTGGTGAACAACGCGATCCTGATCGTGCATCAATCGCTCTATCACCTGCGTGAAGAGGGGATGGAGCCGATAGACGCCATCGAAGAAGCCACGCGCAACCGCATCCGCCCGATCTTCATGTCGACGCTGACCAGCGTCATGGGAATGCTGCCGCTGATCATTTTCTCAGGCGCGGGCTCTGAACTGTATCGCGGGCTTGGCGCTGTCGTTGTCGGCGGGTTGTCGATGTCAGCGTTCCTGACACTGCTGACCGTGCCGCCATTGCTGAGACTGTGTCTGCGCAAACCCGAGGCTGAAGAGCCGATGGCAGAGCCGACCCGCGCCTGAATCAGGCGCGTCTATTGCCGAAAGACTATTGGAAGTGGTGCCGCTGAAGGGACTCGAACCCCCGACCCCATCATTACGAATGACGTGCTCTACCATCTGAGCTACAGCGGCCTTGGGCGCGGCTAGTAACACCATGCCACGCCTGTTGAAAGTGCTATTTTGTGGCCTCGGTCTTTTCTGCATCGACCGTTTCGCCATCGTCCTGATCCGCAAGGATTGCGTCTTCGACCTCCGGTGAAATCACCTCGATCTCAGCCTCTTTCGGGTCGTCCACGATCAGCGGGAGCATCGTCGCCGAGGCCGGAACAGCGGCTTCGCCTGTGGTCGGCTCGCGCCAGGTCAGCATGTCGAAGCTGGAACAGTTCGAGCAGACCGGGCTCCAATTGCTGTGGATATTATGACAATTGTCGCAAATCCATTGCGGGCCGCGGGAGGCGGTCAGTGCTTTGGTCAACCAGCCCCGCACGACGGAATCGTCCGCCCCTTCGCCCCGCTCAACAGCCGCCATAATCGCAATTGAGCGCGCAGTTGGATCCGTCTCGACCAGATCGCCCAGCGCCCTGCGCGCTGCCGGGAAGTCTTCTGCTGCGATATTCAGCTCGGCCAGAAGCATCCGCGTTTCGGGATGATCCGGCTTGGTCTTTGTCAGCGCAGCAAACCGTTTGACACGTTTGTTCGCATCCTCATCCGGTTCAATCTCGGCAAAGGCGGCCGCCAGATCGGGATGCGGGCGCATGTCCCAGGCTTTCTTCAAGAGCCGCGTGGCATAGCGTGGCTTGCCTTGCTCGATATAGGCGCGGGCGGCCATGACCGCGGCGGGGATCAGATCGGGCGACAGGCGATTTGCCTCAATCGCGGTTTCGCGGGCTTCGATTGTCTGGCCCTCCGCCAGCACATCCGAGGCCTCTGACAACGCCAGCACAGCATCGCGACGCTTATGCACATCGCGCGGCAAGCTGCCATGACGCAACTTGGCGTTCAGCGTCTTGCGTGCGCCGGACCAATCGGATGTCTCAGCTTGCAGCTTGAGCAACGTATCCTGCGTCTCTACATGCTTGGGCTTTAACGCAAACGCCTTCTCCGCGAGCTTCAACGCGGTATCCGTCTCACCATCAGCCAGCTTCTGCTTCATGATCCCGCGCACACCAACAAAGCGCGTGCGTTCGTCTTTTAAAAGACGCTTATAGACCTCTTCGGCCTTCTTGCGGTCACCGCTGATTTCAGCGGCCTGCGCGGTGATCAGATTGGTCAACTCAGGTCGGCGCAGATATTTTTCGGCCTTGGCGGCCTTGGCCATCGCCGTGCGGCCTTCGCCTGACGCCAGCGCCATCATCCCGTCCGACAGCGCCTGAAAGCCTTTCCGCTCGCGATTGCGGTCAAAATACCTCGAAATCGCGGTCTCATCCCCATTGATGAATTTCAGCGTTGCCACCAGCAGCCCCAGCAGCTTGAGGAAAACCCACACGGCGATAACCAAAACGACCAAGGCGATTGTCGCCTCCAGAACGCCGAAGGTATATTCGACGCCGCCAATGGTGATCATCACACCGCCATCCGTTTGCAACAGATACTCAGCGCCCAGGGTCAGCGCGCCGATCACGGCGATAAACAGAATAACTTTTATCAAAGACCAAAGCATACGGGAGCCGCCTTAATTGGAATTCAGTTCTTGTGACAGCGCATCCGCCGCCGCGAGCGCCTGCTGGCGCGTTTCAGCTTGCGTCAGCCAGTCCGTCATTACGCTGCGCGCCTCTTCAGGTAACGCTTCGGCCTCGGCCAGTGCATCGCCCAGATTTCCGGTGCCGACACTGGCCCCGATGCGCGATAGAACCGCATCCGGATCATCGCCGTCGCGCGGTTCAACCGATCTGGCACCGGTGCGGGCCCGCAGGAAAGAACCAAGCCGGTCTGCAACACCCGCACCCTCATTCGACGCCGATCCACGCGCCGCCGCAAGTGCTTCGCGGGCCACCGGGTCGAAGCCGTTTTGCAGGTCCAGAAGTGTCGGGACACCTTCTGCTGCCGTGTTGCTCAGAACCTCGGGGATCGCGACATCAGACGCATCCTCGACATCCGCCAGCGCATTTGCGAAGGGCGCGCCGGTTTCCAGATTGGCCATGACGCGCGCCAAAGCCGCCCGCGCGAGCTGAGTTTGTGCTGCTGCAGCGGCACTGGCTTCCGCGACATTTGCTTCTGCAATCAAGGCGGCCAGCTGATCCTGCAGGGTCGAAATCTCCCCTTCGACCTCAGACATATCGACGTCGGGGGCGTCACCAGTTCCTGTCGGACGCGCCTCCAACGCCGCGACCCGGGCTTCAATATCGCCCAGCGACGCGGACAATGCGCTCAACTGCGTCTCGATCCCAGACAGATCGGGGGTCGCCCCAGCCTGCGCGGCAACCGCATCTTCGGTCGCGGTAACGCGGTCTTCCAAGGCACCAACGCTATCTTGCGCCGCTTGCGCAACGGCCAGCGGATCCGTCGATGGCCCAGGCTCGAACGGCCAACTTTGCGAGGAATACTGCGCCCCAAGAAAGCCTGCGCCCGCTGCCAGGACACCTGCGGTCAGTGTTGCGACAAACCCGGTCTTCTGAACAATAACCTCCGGCTGGCGCTCGGTCGTGACCGGCTCTGGCACGTCTTCGGGGGTGTCTTCCGGTAGATCCGGTTCGCTGTCACGCGTCTCTTCGACTTTGTCCGCCTCAAACTCAGTGTCCGATGCAGCATCCGGTGTGCCAGCATCCTCGGTCGTGGGTGTTTCGTCTTTCATGGGCTCTTCCAACGTCACATCGGTCGTCGCCGCCTCCGCCTCAGATGTCTCTGTTGCTTTGGTTTCCTTGGAAGACTTGGATTTTGTCACACCACACCCTTTGCGAATCTGTCTGTCAGCTCGAAAAGCTGGTTTCCGTCATGAGCTTATCTTGACCTCCCGCGTGCCTCAACCCGCGATGACCTGTGAAATCTTGGCGCGCATCGCTTCCGCATGGGGCGCATCGGCAATATAGACAGGCGTCTCCCAATCATCAGGAATTGCTTCTGCAACCACAGCGCTCAGCGCGATGAGATGGAGCGTCTTGGGTGGTTGTCCAATCTGCCTGGCAAACAGCATCGCGCTGCGCGGCGAGAAAAGCGGCACGACAGACGCAGCACTTTCCTTCAGAAGCGTCACAATCCGCGCCGGCAAAGCCACCTCATCCTGTGCATAAATTGAGGCCGATTTCGTCTCTATTCCAGCGGAACTCAGTCGGTTTGCAATGTCACCCCTTGTGTGTTGCCCATGCAAATGAAGAAGCGGCGCATCGGGCTTGGCTTCGCGCAAGGCAGCAACGACATCATCCGCTGTCTCGCCAGATAGGAGCGCAGCGAACCCGGCCTGTGCGGCGGCCTCCGTCGTGCGCGTTCCGACGCAAAATGCGGGCAGGCCGGGCGGGGCCGTCACCAAGCCCACGGCAGAGGCAGAGCTGAAAATAACCCCCCGATAAGGCGATAGGTCAGGGACCGTCCCCAGGGATCTGATTGCCAAGACCGGCGCAATATGGATTCGCAAATGGCGCACGGTCTCAGCGGGCAGAGAGGCGGCGAAGTCTTCTGACCGCTCTGCAGGGCGGGTCAAAATAAGATCATATGTGATGTCGCTCATTCCCGCGCCTTGTTGTCTGCCACTTTAGGGGGTGATACCTGCGAGAGGCCGTTCAGACAATCGAGGCGATAATGCGCGCATCCCTGACAGTGCTTGGAATTGAAAGCAGTTGTGATGACACCGCCGCCGCCGTCGTGTCCGGCACGCCGGATCATGCGACGATCCACGCGTCTGTCGTGGAGAGTCAGATCGACCTGCACGCGGCGTTCGGTGGCGTTGTTCCCGAACTTGCAGCGCGTGCGCATGCTGAGAAACTCGATCATTGTGTTGAACTGGCGCTTCGTGACGCCGACATAACACTGGCAAATCTTGACGGGATCGCCGTCACCTCCGGGCCGGGCCTGATCGGAGGGGTGTTGTCAGGCGTGATGTGCGCCAAGGGCCTGTCTGCCGCGACGGGTCTGCCGCTGATCGGGGTCAACCATCTTGCGGGGCATGCGCTGACTCCGCGATTGACCGACACGCTGCCGTTTCCATACCTGCTGCTACTGGTCTCAGGCGGGCATTGTCAGTTTCTGATCGTCAAAAGCGCGACAGATTTTCAGCGCCTCGGCGGCACGATCGACGATGCCCCTGGGGAAGCCTTCGACAAGGTCGCCAAACTGCTTGGCCTGCCACAGCCCGGCGGCCCCTCTGTCGAGGCGGCGGCGCGAGACGGTGATCCAAAGAGCTTTGCTTTGCCGCGCCCTTTGCTGGACCGGGAGGGGTGCGATATGTCCTTCTCCGGCCTCAAAACCGCTGTCTTGCGAGCGCGCGATCAACGCGTTGAAGCGGATGGCGGATTGACAGAGGCGAACCGAAACGACCTTTGCGCTGGCTTCCAAGCAGCCATTTGTGACCTTTTGGCCGCCAAAACCCGCACTGCCATTGAGGCTTATAGGCGCCTTGCACCGGCTATGCCTAGCTTTGCTGTGGCGGGGGGTGTGGCTGCAAATAAGGCCATTCGCGGTGTGTTAGAGACTGTTTGCGCCGAGGAGGAGCTCGCGTTCAGCGCGCCACCACTGGCGCTTTGCACCGACAACGCGGCGATGATCGCATATGCTGGCCTGACGCTCTTCGATCTGGGTCAATCGAGCGACCTGAGCCTGTCTGCCCGCCCGCGCTGGCCTTTGGACCAGTCCCAAGCACCGATGCTCGGCTCTGGCAAGAAAGGGGCGAAAGCATGAGCATTGCGGTTATTGGCGCAGGTGCGTTCGGCACTGCCTTGGCGATCAGCCTGGCGCAGTCGCAACGCACTGTAACGCTTTGGGGGCGCGATGAAGCAGTGATAGGAAACATGCGCGAAAGCCTTGAAAACAAGGCGCGATTACCCGGTGTCGCTTTACCTGAAGCCCTCGCTTTCACCGCTGATCTTGCGCACGCCTCCGGGGCCGAAACCATTCTGTTAGCTATCCCAGCACAGCAATTGCGGCGCTTTCTTGAAGCCAATGCAACGCTCTTTCAGGGCAAGACCCTCGTCGTTTGTAGCAAGGGCATTGATCTGGAGACCGGCACGGGCCCAAGCGATCTGATTACCCGGCTTTGCCCGACGGCGCGGAGTGCGATCCTGACCGGTCCGAGCTTTGCCATTGATATCGCGCAAGGTCTGCCCACCGCTTTGACGCTGGCGATTGATGGTCCGGCCAAACCCCTTCAGACAAAGCTTTCGACGGCCAATATTAGACTCTATTCCACCGCAGATCGCCTTGGTGCCGAACTCGGCGGGGCCGTCAAGAATGTCATCGCGATCGCCTGTGGTGCCGCGATGGGTGCAGGCTTGGGCGAAAGCGCGCGGGCCGCTTTGATGACCCGCGGCTTTGCAGAGATGACGCGGTTCGCTGTAGGCCAAGGGGCTGATGCAACGACGCTCGCCGGGCTGTCGGGCTTCGGAGATCTGGTGCTGACCTGCACGTCGGCGAAATCGCGGAACTATGCGACTGGTCTGGCGCTGGGCGCGGGCAAACCCCTGCCTGAAGGCAAAACGGTCGAGGGCATCCCGACGGCCCATGCGCTGGTCGCGGCAGCGGTAAAGGCGGGCTGCGATATGCCAATCTCGACCGCCGTCTCGGCGCTTGTGGCGGGGCGCTGCTCGGTGTCTGATGCGCTGGAAAACCTGCTGAGCCGACCGCTTAAAGAGGAGTAACCGATGCTTTTTGCCATTGTGACCAAAGACAAACCTGGCGCGCTTGAGCTGCGCAAAGCCAATCGTGACGCGCATCTGGCCTATATCAAGGCCTCTGGTGTGGTGACCCAGGCGGGGCCATTTCTGGATGAAGATGGTCAGATGTGTGGGTCCCTTTTGATCCTCGATTTGGACTCCCTGAAAGACGCACAGGGCTGGGCGGCGCAAGATCCCTATGCCCTCGCAGGGCTCTTTGAAAGCGTGTCTGTTCAGGCCTGGAACAGGGTTATTGCGGCATGAAATACTGGCTTTTCAAATCCGAGCCCTCGGTCTGGTCATGGGACGATCAGGTCGCCAAGGGCGACATTGGTGAGGAATGGGATGGTGTGCGCAACTATCAGGCGCGCAACTTCATGCGCGAGATGAAAACAGGCGATCAGGGCTTCTTTTACCACTCGCAAAGCGAAAAGGCGGTTGTCGGAATCGTTGAAGTCATCGCGGAATCGCATCCAGACAGCACAACGGATGATGATCGGTGGGACTGTGTGGATATCAAAGCCATCCGGCCTCTGGAAAAGCCGATTACGCTGGATATGGTCAAAGCGGATGAAAGGCTGGCCGAGATGGTGCTTGTCCGCAATTCGCGGCTTTCAGTGCAGCCCGTGACAGAGGCCGAGTGGCAGATCATTTGTGATCTGGCGAAAAGCTGAAAATAGAAAGAAGGGCCCCGCACCACCAGGACCCTTCTTCACCCCACGTGCTCCCATTCACCACACGTGTTATGTAATTGGTCCTGGCCTACTGGCCGTTGCTATGGATATAGCCGCGTATAGGCGCCCTAGGCAACTGATATGAAACTGTAATTCACCTCAAACAAACGAAAAACGCCCATCAAATTTGACAGGCGTTCTTGTTAAATTTTATCGGTTTGGTCCGGCGCTTAGCCGTAGACAGACTCTTTGCCGAAATGCTTGGTCAGCATGTAGTAGACCACGGCGCGATATTTGTTGCGCTCGGATTGGCCATAGGTGTCGAGCACGGATTTGATCGCCTCCATCAGCTGGGGGCCGTCTGCAAGGCCGAGCTTCTTGATGAGGAAGTTGTTCTTCACGGTTTCAAGCTCGGCTGGTTGCGAACCGGCGACTGTGGAGGCGTCTGCATCGTAAATTGCGGGACCACATCCGATGGTCACTTTCGTCAACAGGTCCATGTCAGGCGACATACCACATTTGTTTTTCAGGTCGTCGGCATACTGCGCGATAAGGTCGTCACGTTTTCCCATAGGTCTCTCCCACCAGTGTATTTACACGCCCTTATGGGCGTTGAGGCGAGGTTAGTGCGTAATTTCGGACCTGACAAAGGGTTTTCTGGCGCAACTTTCCCCGTCGGCGCTCATCGGCAGGTGCCCCAACCTGTATTCTGCAGATGGAAATGATCCGCGTGGAGGCTGTTGAATTCCGGGCCAAGTGACGTCTTGAACCATATACAGGACGTGCGCTGCGCCTCGCGCAGGAAGGCGGCTGCGGCGTCGCCTCTGTCCCAATCAGAAATCAGGCTGACGCGCCGACCGTCCGACAAAGTGACGCCGGCAATATCGACCGCGTCCGCCGTCGCATGGGTCGACATGCGCCCGGTGCTACCGGAGGGGGAGCGGATCGGGCGGCAATTATAGCTGCCGATATGGACGATCCGCGCGACTTGCGCGTTCAGCAAGTCCTGCGCCGCAGGCTGAAGGCCGTGTTGCTCCCACATCGCAAGGCGCAAGGCGACGGGGCAGCGCGTCTCCAGCCTGCTGATCTGCGCTCCACCCACAAATGACAGCAAGACGCGGTTGCGGATATGGCATTGCGCGCTGGCCTCTTTGTCCGGTTGCGGATCAAACATGGCGGCTTCAGACAAGACGGACCGGCACAAGGCCGGATCGGTGATCGCCTGTGTCAGCTTCCATTGCGTGACCGGGGTCACTGGGTCTGTGACACGCAGCGGAACCAAGGGGTTCCATTCTGACGGAACAGGCGTTTCAGGGTGAATTAGAGCCTGTTTTCCACCCCAGTAGAGCAACGCGCTAAACAAAAGAAACGCCACCCAAAAGACAAAGGGGCGGCGTTTACGAGGCTCTGACATTGCGCTTAGTAGCGGTAGTGTTCCGGCTTGAACGGACCCTCTTGGGTCACACCGATATAGTCAGCCTGATCTTTATCGAGCGTCGTCAGCTTCACGCCGATGCGCGCCAGATGCAGACGGGCAACTTTCTCATCCAGATGCTTGGGAAGGATGTAGACGTCGTTGTCATACTCGTCACCCTTCGTCCAAAGCTCGATCTGGGCCAACACCTGATTGGTGAAGGACGCAGACATCACGAAGGACGGGTGACCTGTGGCGTTGCCAAGGTTCAACAGACGCCCCTCAGAGAGCAGGATCAGACGATTGCCAGACGGCATCTCGATCATATCGACCTGCTCTTTGATATTCGTCCACTTGTGGTTCTTGAGCGAGGCGACCTGAATCTCGTTGTCGAAATGGCCGATATTGCCGACGATCGCCATGTCCTTCATCTCGCGCATATGCTCGATGCGGATCACGTCCTTGTTGCCGGTCGTGGTGATGAAGATATCGGCATCGCCCACCACGTCCTCCAGCAGCACAACCTCGAAGCCATCCATTGCCGCTTGCAGCGCACAAATCGGGTCAACTTCCGTGACCTTCACGCGTGCACCGGCACCGCGTAGCGACGCGGCAGAGCCTTTGCCTACATCGCCATATCCCATGACGACCGCGACCTTACCGGCCATCATCGTATCAGTGGCGCGACGGATGCCGTCGACCAGCGATTCCTTGCAGCCGTATTTATTATCGAACTTCGACTTGGTAACAGAATCGTTCACGTTGATCGCAGGGAAAGGAAGCTGACCATTGCGCTGCAGCTCATAAAGGCGGTGGACGCCGGTCGTCGTCTCTTCCGACACGCCCTTGATCGCGTCACGGGTCTTGGCGAACCAGCCGGGCGTTTCGGCGATGCGCTTCTTGATCTGCGCTTTGATGACTTCCTCTTCCTCAGAGGTTGGCACAGCCAGCACATCTTCACCGGCTTCCATACGCGCACCCAAGAGAATGTAGAGCGTCGCGTCGCCGCCATCGTCAAGGATCATGTTTGCGCCTTTGGGGAAAGCAAAGCTCTTGTCGAGGTAATCCCAATGCTCTTCCAGGGTCTGGCCTTTGACCGCAAAAACGGGCGTGCCACCTGCGGCAATCGCGGCTGCCGCGTGATCTTGCGTTGAGAAAATATTGCACGACGCCCAGCGCACATCTGCGCCAAGCTCTACCAGTGTTTCGATCAGAACGGCTGTCTGGATCGTCATGTGGAGCGAACCGACAATGCGCGCGCCTTTCAGCGGCTTGCTTTCACCATATTCGTCGCGCAGTGCCATCAGGCCCGGCATCTCGGTTTCGGCGATGTTCAGTTCCTTGCGGCCATACTCGGCAAGCGAGATGTCCTTAACCTTGTAATCCTGCGTCATAGGTGCACCTTTGTTCAAAATTTGCACCGACCTAGCAGTATTGACCCCATCGCTCAACGCCAGAATTTATTGGACTTCAAGCGCTGCGACCAAGGCTTCCGACGGGGCGTCCGGTTCAAAGTTGAAGCCTTGCGCAACCACGCAAGCAACGCTGCCTTCGGTGTAGCGCACCAACGTCCATGTGCCGGTGCGATCAGACGCCCAAAGCTGGATATCATCCGCCTCAATACCCATCGCCATTTCGACGGGTTCCTCGCCATACCAGTCAATCAGCGCCGACGCCATTTCTGCGCGGGGCATACAGGTTGCAGCTGCCGAAACGGGCAGCAGCGCAGCGATTAGAAAGGCAGCAGTTGCAGTGGTTTTCATCGTTCCCTCCATCAGCGAAAGAACCCCTGAACCGCGCCAAAGTTCCATTAGGCGGAAAATCTGCGTCTTTCAGAGCGCAATTTGAGCCGTGTCAATAAACCGAGACGGCAGGTCTGTATCCTGAGACTGACATTCACAGGAGGACGACCATGACGTTACCTAAGACGATGAAAGCCGCCGTTGTGACAGAGCTTGGCAAGCCGTTGGATATTCGCGACGTACCCGTGCCAGAGGTTGGCCCCGGACAGGTGCTGATGCGCGTCAAAGCGTCGGGCGTATGTCATACGGATTTGCATGCCGCGGAAGGGGATTGGCCGGTCAAACCGAACGCGCCGTTCATTCCTGGTCACGAGGGCGTGGGCGAAGTGGCGGCGGTCGGTGCGGGCGTCACGCATCTGAAAGAGGGTGACCGGATCGGCGCGCCCTGGCTGCACTCGGCCTGTGGACGCTGCGAGCATTGCGTCGGCGGTTGGGAGACCTTGTGCGACAGTCAGGAACGGACCGGCTATTCGGTCGATGGCGGCTATGCCGAGTTTGTGCGCGCCGATGCCAATTATGTGGGCCGCTTGCCCGATGGGCTTGAGTTCGGCAATGCCGCCCCGATCCTGTGTGCAGGTGTGACCGTCTATAAGGGCCTGAAAGAGACGGATACAAAGCCCGGTGACTGGGTTGCGATCTCGGGCATCGGCGGTTTGGGGCACATGGCCGTGCAATATGCCAAGGCGATGGGGCTTCATGTCGTTGCGATTGACATCGCGGATGACAAGTTAAAGCTTGCCCGCGATCTGGGCGCTGATCTGACGTTAAACGCGGTCGATACGGATGCAGCGGCTGAAATTCAGTCGCAGCTGGGCGGTGTGCATGGCGCCCTTGTCACGGCTGTCTCCAACAGCGCCTTTTCTCAAGCGGTCAGCATGATGCGCAGTGGCGGAACGCTGTCTCTTGTAGGCTTGCCGCCCGGAGACTTCCCGCTTCCGATTTTCGAGATCGTGTTGAAAGGCATCACCGTGCGCGGCTCTATCGTAGGCACGCGCAATGATCTGGCCGAAAGCCTTGCTTTCGCTGCTGAGGGTTCTGTGACCTCGCATTTCTCCTGGGACAAGCTGGAGAACATCAATGCGATCTTCGACAGGATGCGTGCCGGTCAGATTGACGGGCGCATCGTGATGGAAATCTAGGGCGCTTTACCGAACCGCAGACAGGCTTTATCCCTCATTCGCGTGACAACCGAGTGAGGGATCATGCCCAAAGCGCCCCCCCGTGCCTGGCAGCGGATGCTGTCTGGTCGCAGGCTTGACCTGCTGGACCCGACCCCTGTCGATATCGAGATCGAGGATATCGCCCATGGGCTGGCTTTTGTCGCGCGTTGGAACGGGCAAACGATTGGCGATTTCGCCTATTCGGTGGCCGAGCATTCCTTGCTGGTCGAGGCTCTTTTTGCGCGAATGAACCCGAAAGCCGCGGTGAAATGGCGACTGGCTGCGCTGCTGCATGACGCGCCTGAATACGTGATCGGGGACATGATCTCGCCCGTGAAGGCAGCGGTCGGTCCAGACTATGGCGCGCTGGATGATCGGCTGACGGCGGCTATTCATCTGCGGTTCGGGCTGCCTGCGCAAATTCCGAAATCCGTGAAGCAGCAGATCAAACGGGCAGATAAGGTCAGCGCATGGCTGGAGGCAACGCAAATTGCCGGGTTCGAGACCCACGAGGCCGACAGGTTTTTCGGCAAACCCGCCCCTGAAACGATTGAGGGGCTTGAGATTTCTCTCAGGCCCCCAAGCGATGTGCGGCGCGATTACACCGACCGGTGCATGGCGCTGATGCAGCTGATCTAGCTATTTCGGTGAGCGTTTTGCCAGAATGCGCTGCAAGGTCCGGCGGTGCATGCTAAGACGGCGCGCCGTCTCGGACACATTGCGGTCGCACAGCTCATAGACGCGCTGGATATGCTCCCAGCGGACGCGGTCGGCTGACATCGGGTTCTCTGGCGGCGGGGGCAACTCATCCTCACTGGCAAGCAACGCATTGGTGATGTCATTGGCATCCGCAGGTTTCGAGAGGTAGTCTGTAGCACCGATTTTTACGGCAGCAACAGCCGTGGCAATCGCGCCGTAGCCAGTCAGCACAACGACCCGGCTTTCCGGGCGCTTCTCGCGCAGGACTTCCACCACATCCAGGCCATTGCCGTCCTCAAGACGCAGATCGACAACCGCATATGCAGGGGGGCGCGCTGTTGCGATAGCTCGGCCCGCTGCGACAGAAGAGGCCATCTCGACCTCGAAACCACGTTTCTCCATTGCCTTTGTCAGGCGGCGCAAAAATGGCTCATCGTCGTCCACAAGAAGCAGTGATTTATCCTCACCGATCTCGGTCATCCCGTCTTCTGGCACGTTGGCTTCCTCCCACATTTTTCCCTTTAGCTTCAACGAGCCTAGGGCTGAAACCTGCCTGCGTCAATTTATGTCATGCAGCGTCCAGAAAGCAGGCCACCGAATCGGCCAGTTGATCGGGCGTCAGGTCGCGGCGGAAGAACTCGACAAAGCCGTGCTCCGGCAGCACCAGATAGCTTAAAGTGGAGTGGTCGATGAGGTAGAACTCGTCATCGGAGTCCTGCCGGCTGTAGTAGGTCTTGTAGGCCTGAGAGGCGGCGCGCACCTGATCGGGCGAGCCGGTCAGACCGATCATCCGCTCGTGCATATTCGCGGCAAACTCGCTGACGACTTCGGGGCTGTCCCGCTCTGCATCGACGCTGATGAAAATCGGGGTAATCTCCTTGCCCTGCTCTTCCAGAAGATAGGTCGCCTCGGCGTTGCGGAACGTATCGAGCGGGCAGACATCCGGGCAATAGGTGTAGCCAAAATAAATCAGCGAGGGGTCGGTCAAAACGTCCTGATCGGTGACCGTCTGACCCTGCCCGTTTACCAGGGTGAAGGGTCCACCGATCTGGCCACCGGCCACTTGCCCGATGCGGCAATCGGCAAACTGATCGGCGGGTGCCATGACAGTGGTCAGGACAAGCGCCCCTCCGACCAGGGCAACGACCCCTCCGGTGGCGAGTGCTGCGAATTTCCGAGACATGGTGGTTCCCTTTTTCCTGAGGCGGCTTTGATTGATTTGTCCTGACAAAACAACAATTGTAACAAGACACACCTGATACCTAGGTAGGACCATGGCGGACGCAAGCTCTGATCAGATACTTCGCGGCACCCGAAGCGATTGGGTCCGTCTCAGAACGCTTATTACACTACGTTGGATCGCGATCACTGGCCAGATTGTCGCGATCACAATGGCGCAACGTCTGTATAATCTGCAGCTTGAATTGGGCCTGTGTTATCTGGCCGTTGGCGCGTCGGTGATCGCCAACCTGATCGCCGTGTCGATCTTTCCTGAAAACAAGCGTCTGACGGAAAGCGAAGCCGTGTCGATGATCCTGTTCGACATTTGTCAGCTGTCGTTCCTGATTTTTCTGACAGGCGGTCTGAACAACCCGTTTGCCTTGCTGATCCTCGCCCCTGTGACGATCTCGGCCACGGTGTTGCAACTGCAATCAACGGTCTTTCTAGGCGTTGTAAGCCTGACGCTGACCACCCTTGTCGGGCTCTATCATATCCCGCTTAGAACGGCGGAAGGGTTCATCCTGCGGATCCCCGATATCTTCCTGTTCGGCTTCTGGTCCGCCATCGTCATTGGCGTGGTCTTCATCGCCATCTACGCGCGCCGCGTCACGGTTGAGATGCACTCCATGTCGGATGCGCTTCTGGCCACGCAAATGGCCCTGGCCCGCGAGCAGAAGCTCACCGATCTGGGCGGTGTCGTCGCAGCCGCAGCCCATGAGCTGGGCACACCGCTGGCCACGATCAAACTGGTCAGTGCCGAGTTGATGGACGAGCTGGATACGAACCCGGACCTCAAGGAAGACGCCCAGCTGATCCGCGATCAGGCCGACCGCTGTCGTGATATCCTGCAGTCGATGGGTCGCGCGGGAAAAAGCGATTTGCATATGCGCTCTGCACCGCTGTCGACCGTGGTTCAGGAAGCAGCAGAGCCGCATACGGATCGCGGCAAGGTCGTCCATTTCATCTTCGAGCCCGCAACGGGTGGCGAATCAATGCAGCCGCTTCTCTATCGCCGTCCCGAGATCATTCACGGCATCCGAAACCTCGTGCAGAATGCCGTAGATTTTTCCAAGACAAACGTCTGGGTCGAGGGCAGTTGGACCGAGACAGAGATCATCATTCGGATCACCGATGATGGCCCTGGTTTCCCCTCTCAGGTGATCGGGCGGTTGGGCGATCCCTTCTTGCGGCGGCGACGCAGTGCGGAAGATCGTGCACAGCGTCCGGGATATGAGGGCATGGGTCTGGGTCTTTTTATCGCAAAGACGTTGCTTGAACGCTCCGGCGCGGAACTGGCCTTCGCCAATGGCTCTGATCCCTTCCTGACCGACGACGAGCGCACAGAGCGCAGTGGCGCGATTGTCGAGGCCGTCTGGGCGCGCCGCAGGATCGGTGCGGAAAGCAAATCCTCCATCGGAGAGAACACCGCGATCCAGATTTGACCGCGGTGTCTTAACGGGCTGTTAACCAAAGTGAAGAAATCTCGGAGCGTCCTGTGTGAGGTGCGCCATGAACGATTCGAGTTCTCTATTCCTGATTTTGGAGGTGATTGCCGTCTCTGTCGTCGTCGGCGTCGCGGCGATTGCCTTCCTGTTGCGCGCCGCGCGGCCCAGCGCACCGCCCGTTGCAGCGCCCGACATCGTGCAAGTGGCTGATGACAGGTTCGCCCAGGCGCCGATCCCCTCCTGGACGGAAAGCTCTGACGGCGTTTTGCGCGACAGCAATACAAGCTACGACCGCCTTGTGGCCTCAGCTCAGGACAAAACGCAGCTTTTTCGGCATCCGCCCGATCTGACGCTCACCGATGGCAAAACCGCGCGCTACACGGCGTCGATTGCGCTCGCCAACAGCGCCGATCCGGCCTGGTATGAGGTCACGCTCGCCTGCCGTGAGGGTGACCGGTTGGCCTATGCGGTGCCGATCACCAATCAGGTGAAAGCCGAAAGCGCCCTGCGCGATTTCACGCAGACTCTGACGAAAACCTTTGCCCATTTGCCCGTTGGCCTCGTGATTTTTGACAGCAACCGCGAGCTGGTTCTGTTCAACCCCGCCATCGGCGATCTCACCAATCTGCCGATCGAGTTTCTGGCCAGCCGCCCGTCGCTTTTTACCTTCCTCGACCGGCTTCGCGAGACGCAGATGATGCCGGAACCGAAGGACTACAAATCCTGGCGCAACGAGATGGCCAGGCTGGAGGCCGCCGCCGTCGACGGCACCTACTCCGAACTATGGACCCTGCCCTCGCAGGTCACTTACCGCGTCTCAGGCCGACCCCATCCGGACGGTGCTGTGGCCTTCGTGTTCGAGGATATCAGCGCGGATATCACGCTGAAACGCCGGTTCCGGTCTGAGATTGAACAGGGCCATGCGATCCTCGATTGCTTTGACCAGGGCATCGCTGTTTTCTCGAATATCGGGATCATGACGTTTGCCAATCAAGGGTATCAGAAGCTCTGGGGTAATGATCCGTCGTCGGCAATCATCGACACCGGCATTATAGAGGCGACGCGCGATTGGCAGGCGCTGTGCCGACCTTCTCCGATCTGGGGAGACTTGCGGGATTTCATTCTGAACACGCGCGACCGAAGCGAGTGGTCGGACGATATCGAATTGCTGGACGGGACCCATGTCATGTGCCGGATCGTGCCGCTCGCCAACGGCGCGACGCTTGTGCGCTTTCAGGAAAACCGGACGCCCACGCCGCTCGGTTTGCCTGAACCAAAGGTCGAGCCTGTCGAAATGACCGGCTAAGCGGTTGCGGGGCCGGGTGGACCGTTTAAGGTCTGCCCATGACGAACCACTTCGCGACGCGAACCCTGACATCCGCTGACGACACCGCAGAGCTGGCCCAAGCGGTCAGCAGCGTCTTGACGGTCGGGGATGTGTTGCTTCTGGAAGGTCCTTTGGGGGCTGGCAAGAGCCATTTCGCGCGGCATGCCATTCAGACCCGTCTGGGCCGGGCCGAGGATGTGCCCTCACCCACATTCACGCTGGTTCAGGTCTATGAAACGCCCGGATTGGAGATCTGGCACTGCGATCTCTATCGCCTGTCCGACCCTGATGGCGCAATCGAGCTGGGCCTTGAGGAAGCGTTCGAGACGGCAGCCTGCCTGATCGAATGGCCCTCCCGTCTGGGCGATCTGCGCCCCGCCGATGCGGTCACCCTGCAGCTTGCCATGGGTCCCGGCGACGAGGGCCGCGAAGCCGCATTTTCCGGTCCGCCTTCTGATTTTCGGACGCGGATTGAGAGTGTCCTGAATGACTGACCGCAGCACCCTCGCAACGCAATTCCTGACCTCCAACGGATTGGGTGGTGGCACTGTCACACTGCTGGCCGGTGACGCCTCCAACCGCAAATACTTTCGTGTGCGGGACGTGCCGGGCCAGCCCGACGCCGTGCTGATGGACGCCCCAAAGGAGCGTGGCGAAGACGTCGAGCCTTTCGTGAAAATCGCCGATTTTCTCACGGCGCAGAACCTGAGCGCGCCGCTGATCTACGCCAAGCATATCACGCACGGTTTTCTTCTGCTCGAAGACCTTGGGGATGACCTCTTCTCCACGGTTTGCGCGGACGACCCCGCCAGGGAGGCCGCCCTCTACCAAGCTGCAACAGACGCGCTGATTGCACTTCACAAAGCCCCGCCGCCTCAGCTCGACCCTTACGCGCCTGCACTTATGGCCGATCTCGCCGCACAGTCGGTGGACTGGTATGCCCTTGGTCATGAGGGCGGTGTTGATCCCGCAAGGCGCGACGCTGTTTCGACCGCGATGCAGCACGCCCTTGCTCCGTTCGCCGAAGATTTCACCGTCACGATCCTGCGCGATTATCACGCTCAGAACCTGCTTTGGCTGCCCACCCGTGACGGCCCTTCTCGCGTTGGTTTGCTGGATTTCCAGGACGCTATGATCGGGCATCCGACCTATGATCTCGTCTCGCTGCTTGAAGATGCGCGCCGGGATGTCAGCCCTGAAACACAAGAGGCGACGCTGGCCTATTTTATCGACCAGACCAGCCGCGATCCTGCTGAGACCCGCGCCGCCTACGCCGCCATGGGCGCGCAACGCAATCTGCGGATTCTGATGGTTTTCGCGCGATTGTCGCTGCATTTCGGAAAGCCGGACTATGTCGATTTGATCCCGCGCACCTGGGCGCATCTGCAGCGCAATCTGAAACAACCAGGCCTTGCGACCCTACGCGAGGCCGTCGCCAACGCTTTACCCGAACCGACCCCCTCTCACCTGACGGAACTCAAGGAAAAATGCGGCACACACCCGACGCGGTCATGATTTTCGCGGCCGGGTTCGGCACGCGCATGAAAGAGCTGACGCAGGATCGGCCGAAGCCACTGATCCCGGTTGCGGGAAAACCGCTGATCGACCACGCGCTGGATTTGGTCGAGGCCGCCGCCATACCCGTTCGGGTCGCGAATGTGCACTATAAACCCGCGCCGCTGATCCGCCATTTGACGGCGCGCGATGTCGTTATATCAGACGAAACGCAAGCCATTCTTGAGACCGGCGGAGGGCTGAAAAAGGCCCGCCCTTTGCTCCCCGATGCACCGATTTTTACGATGAACAGCGATGCGGTCTTCCGCGGCCCAAACCCGTTTGAAGCATTGCGCGCCGCTTGGAGTCCCGACCAGATGAGCGCGCTTTTGCTGCTGATCCCAGTGGAGCAAGCGCGCGGCACACAGAGCGATGGCGACTTTCAGATCGACGCAGACGGAAAGCTCTACAGAGGACTGGGGCTGATCTACAGCGGTATCCAGATCATTGATCCTCGCGCGGTCGATCCGGTCGAGGATGACGTCTTCTCGCTCAATGTCGTCTGGAACCGCCTTGCCTCTGAAGATCGCCTTTTCGGTGTGGCTTATGAGGGTCACTGGTGCGATGTTGGCCACCCCGCCGGTATCGCGATTGCCGAGGACTTGCTCGCAGGTCCTGATGTTTGAGCCCAGCGCAACCCCGCGTGTTTTCGGCGCGGCCCCCGGCGTGGACTTCCCCAGGGCACTGGTGGACGGCATCCGTAGCCGCATGGCGGGCAAGCCACCCCAGGCAATGGCGCAGGTCGAGATTTACGTGAACACCCGGCGGATGCAGCGCCGTGTGCGAGACATCTTCGATCAAGGCCCGGCAACGCTGCTGCCGCGGATCAGACTGATCACCGATCTTGCAACTGATCTTTCGCTGCCGACCATCCCACCCGCCGTGCCGCCTTTGCAACGGCGGCTTGAGCTGACCAATCTCGTTGCCGCTTTGCTCAAGCAACAGCCTGACCTGGCGCCGAAAACCGCGCTCTATGATCTGGCCGATAGCCTCGCCGCGCTCATGGATGAAATGCAGGGCGAGGGGGTTTCACCGGAAACCATCGCAACCCTCGACGTGTCGGATCAATCCGGCCATTGGGAGCGGTCGCTGCGGTTTCTACGTATCCTCAACAGCTTCTTTGAAGCGGGCACAGCAGCCCCGGATGCCAATGCCCGCCAGCGCCTTGTCATTGAAGCCACGCTGGAGAAGTGGGCCCACACGCCGCCAAGCCATCCGATCCTCGTGGCTGGCTCCACCGGATCGCGGGGTGCGACGGGCCTGTTCATGAAAGCGGTCAGCCGCTTACCTCAAGGCGGGATCATCCTGCCCGGCTTTGATTTCGACATGCCCTCCGCGATCTGGGAGACGCTTCGCGATGCGCTCACCGGTGAGGATCATCCGCAATATCGCTTTGCCCGCATCTTGAAAGATCTCGACCTGTCCAAGGCAGACGTTGCGGAATGGTCTGGCCTTGCGCCCAGCGATGTCCAGCGCAATCGGTTGATTTCGCTGTCGCTGCGCCCCGCGCCCGTCACGCACCAATGGATGAACGAAAGCGAGAGCCTTGGCGACTTGAAAGACGCGACGCGCGGCCTGACATTGCTTTCCGCGCCCTCCACCCGGATGGAGGCCGTCGCGATCGCCATGCGCCTGAGGCAAGCGGCTGAAGACGGTCAGACTGCCGCGCTGATTACGCCAAACCGGACCCTGACTCGTCAGGTGACAGCCGCGCTCGACAAATGGGGGATCGTTCCTGATGACAGCGCGGGCGTTCCATTGCCCCTATCTGCACCGGGCCGGTTTTTGTTGCATATTGCAGACCTTTTTGGCCGCAAACTTACTCCTGAGGCTTTGCTGACGCTTCTCAAGCATCCCCTGACAAATACCGGCTCCGGCCAGCGCGGCGACCACCTGCGCTGGACCCATGATCTTGAGCTTCACATCCGAGATGGCAAACTGGCTTTTCCGGATAGCGACAGCTTGCAGAAATGGGCAGCTCTCGCGAAACAGGACGATGGGCGGCGGGCTTGGGTCACCTGGATTTGTGCCTTTTTGGCTGGACTAGAGACGCATTTTGAAAGTGACCTGACAGATTTCCTAGAAGAGCACATCGCACGCGCCGAGCTTATCGCGGATGGCCCAAGCGCCAGCACACCAAGTGAGCTTTGGGGCGAGGCCGCTGGGCGAAAAGCGCTCGAAATCATCGACGAACTCCGATCCGTTGCGCCGACTGGCGGGCGGCTTGAGGTTGCCGATTATCGTTCGCTCATTCGGGGTGTTCTGAACCGGGGGGAGGTGCGTGATCGCGATGCACCGCACCCCCATGTCCTGATCTGGGGCACACTTGAGGCCCGCGTGCAAGGTGCCGATTTAGTCATTTTGGGTGGCTTGAACGAAGGTATCTGGCCCGAGCAACCAGCCCCTGATCCATGGTTGAACCGTGTGCTGCGGGATCGTGCCGGGCTGCTTCTGCCCGAGCGGCGCATTGGGTTGTCTGCCCATGACTATCAGCAAGGGATCGGAGCAGAAGAAGTTTGGCTGACCCGGTCTGTTCGGGACGCCGATGCGGAAACGGTGCCGTCCCGATGGATCAACCGCCTGACCAATCTGCTGACCGGGCTGCCAGATCAGAAAGGCCCCGACGCGGTGGCAGACATGGAAAGGCGCGGTCAGCTTTGGCTCGATCGCGCCGCCCTGTTTGAAACTCCGGCGCAAGGCATGACACCCGCTGGTCGTCCCTCTCCCGCGCCGCCCCTTGCGGCGCGACCCGACAGCTTATCAGTGACCCGCATTCGCACGCTGATCCGCGACCCCTACGCTATCTACGCCGAGAAAATCTTGCGTCTTCAGTCACTTAACCCGCTCCGGCAGGAGGCTGATGCCCCGCTCAAAGGCATCACGATGCACAGCATTTTCGAGGCATTCGTGAAAGAAGACGGCCCGATCAATGGCTCGGAGGGCCGCGCCCGGTTGTTGCGTATTGGCGAAGCGCTTTTGGCGGAAAATGTGCCATGGCCCATGGCGCGGCGGCTGTGGCTGGCCAAGCTGGCCAAGGTCGCCGATTGGTTCATGGCCGCCGAGACCAAGCGACGCGATACGGCAGAGCCGCGCCTTTTTGAGGAGCGCGGCGAAATTCAAGTCGATACGCCTGCCTTCAAGCTTACCGGCACCGCCGACCGGATCGACATCACACAAGCCGGTGACGCGATTGTCTATGACTATAAAACCGGCACCCCGCCGACCGCGCGGCAGCAAAAGGAATATGACATCCAGCTGCTGCTTGAGGGGGCGATGATCGAACGGGGAGGGTTCGGAAAGATCGGGCCCGTGCCGGTTCAGGATGCGATCTATATCGGCCTTGGCGCGAACCCGAAGGAGATCGCAGCACCGCTACAAGAGGTTTCAACCAACGCAGTCTGGGGGGATTTTCTGGGCCTCATTCGACACTATTCAAGCCCAAATCAGGGCTATACGGCACGCCGCGCGGTGGAGCGTATCGGGGATTACTCTGACTACGATCACCTTTCCCGGTTCGGGGAATGGGATATCACCGACCCCGCAAGACGGATCGACCTGACATGATCCGGAACGAGGCGACAGAACGGCAGGTGCAAGCCGCGGACCCGCTGCAATCGACGTGGCTGTCGGCGAACGCAGGCTCCGGCAAGACGCGTGTTCTAACGGATCGCGTTGCGCGGCTGTTGCTGGAGGAAGTCGAGCCGCAGCATATTTTGTGCCTGACCTACACAAAAGCTGCCGCGTCCGAGATGCAGAACCGCCTTTTTACAAAGCTGGGCGCTTGGGCAATGCGACCGAACACGGATTTGCGCAAGGATTTGGCCGAACTGGGCGTCGAAGGCCCGATCCCTGAGGAGACGCTGCGCAAGGCCCGCGTGCTGTTTGCCCGCGCAATCGAGACGCCGGGTGGGTTGAAAATTCAGACGATCCACTCGTTTTGCGCAGCACTTCTGCGGCGCTTTCCGTTGGAGGCCGGGGTCTCCCCTCAGTTCAAGGAGATGGACGACCGCGCGGCAAAACTGCTCCGAGATGACATTCTTAATGCGATGGCCGAGGGGGCAGATCGCGCCGCTGTTGACCAGATGGCCGCCTATCTGAGCGACGATATCGCCAAGCTCGCGGCCGAGATCAGCAAGCACAAAGATCAGTTTCTTGCACAGCCTGACGAGAAGGCGTTGCGCAAACGTCTTGGCCTCTCGGAAACTGCCGTCTTGAGCGATCTGGAAAGCGGCACATTCCTGCCCGGCGACGAGGCTCTGCTCGCTGCTCTTTTCGCTGATTTGCCGAACGGCGGTGCCAATGACAAAAAGACCGCTATAGCGCTTGCCGACCTGATCGGACGCCCTCTGAGCGTTACTGATCTGCCGGTGCTCGAGAAGGTGTTCCTCGCGCTCTCCACGACTCAGATCGCCAAGACAGGCAAGGTTCCGACGCAATCCTGCTGGGGTAAGGACGACCCGCGGCGAGAAGCGCTCAACGACTTTATGCAGCGGATTGAGGCCGCGCGACAAACGCGTCTCGCGCTCCATGCGCTTGACAAAACGAAGGCGCTTTATGGCTTTGCGGTGCCATTCGTGACGGCCTATGAGACCGCCAAGCAGCAACGCGGCTGGCTTGATTTCGACGATCTGATCCTCAAGGCGCGCACGCTTTTGACCAAGCCGGATGTGGCGCAATGGGTGCTCTTCCGGCTTGACGGGGGGATCGACCATATTCTGGTCGACGAAGCGCAGGACACAAGCCCCGCGCAGTGGGACGTGATCGAGCGTCTCGCACAGGAGTTCACCTCCGGCGAAGGCGCGCGCGCAGACATGCAGCGGACTATCTTCGTGGTGGGTGACAAAAAGCAGTCGATATACTCGTTTCAGGGCGCAGACCCGTCAGCATTTGATCGGATGCGGGACGATTTCGCGGACGGGTTGCGCGCCGTTGGAACCGGTCTTGCCAACCTGCAAATGGCGCATTCCTTTCGCTCGTCCCCGGTCATTCTTGATCTGGTCGACGCTACGCTCGACGAACAGGACTACGGCGATACCGCAGAGCTGAAGCACCTTGCGTTCAAGGCTGATCTGCCAGGCCGCGTTGATCTGTGGCCCGTTATCGAGAAGGCCGAAACGCCCGAGAAAGAACATTGGCGCAACCCGGTTGATATGCTGGGCAACCGGGATCATCGCGTGGTCCTGGCAAAGCAAATTGCCAAACAGATCCGGCAGATGATCGACAGCAAAACACCGCTACCGGTTCAGGAGGGGCAAGGCGACCCCGTGACCTATCGCCCCGTGACAGAGGGTGATTTTCTGATCCTCGTGCAGCGCCGGTCAGACTTGTTTCACGAGATCATCGCAGCCTGCAAGGAAGAAGAACTGGACATCGCGGGCGCGGACCGGCTGAAGATCGGCGGCGAACTGGCGGTCAAAGACCTGACCGCGTACCTGCGCTTTCTGGCAACACCCGAAGACAGTCTTTCGCTTGCGTGCCTGTTGAAATCACCGCTTTTCAACTGGTCGGAACAGGCGCTTTTTGACCTCGCCCATCGGCGCAGTGTGCGCTTTCTATGGTCCGCGTTGCGCGGACAGGCCGACGCGTTTCCTGACACCCTTGCGCAGCTCAACGCTCTGCGGCGGGACGCTGACTTCCTGCGGCCCTACGAGTTGATCGAACGCATCCTGACCCGCTTTGACGGGCGGCAAAAACTGCTGGGTCGCCTCGGGCCGGAAGCAGAGGACGGGATCGACGCGCTGCTGACGCAAGCGTTGAGTTACGAGCAGTCCGAGGTGCCAAGCCTGACCGGGTTCATCACCTGGATCGAGGCGGATGACATCGAAATCAAGCGGCAGCTGGACAATGCAGGTGACCGCATTCGTGTGATGACCGTGCATGGCGCAAAGGGCTTGGAGGCCCCGATTGTGATCCTGCCAGATACGGCGGATCGCAACCCGCCGCGTGCGGACGCCTTGATGATTGATGGCGATCAGATCTTCTGGCGTCCCGCGAAAGACGACATGCCCACGGGTCTCATGGCGCTGAAAGACGCGCGGGATCTCGCGTTACGACAAGAGCGGATGCGTTTGCTTTATGTCGCGATGACCCGGGCCGAGAAATGGCTGATCGTTGCCGCAGCCGGGGATGCGACCAAGCCCGAACGGAGTTGGTACAAACTGATCGAGGCAGGGATGCAGACGCGTCAGGCGATGCCGTTTGACTTTTCCGGTGGCACGGGGATGCGGTTGGAGTTTGGCAATTGGCCGACCCATGCGGAAGGCGATGACCGGTCCATCGCCGCCACGCCTGCGTCACTGCCCGATTTCTTCGATCAACCAGCAGCCAATATACCGCAGCGGGCCGAAACGCTCTCTCCATCCGATTTGGGTGGGCCAAAAGCGCTGCCCAGCGCTGTGGCGGACGAGGACGATATCGCCAAACTGCGCGGCACACAAATCCATCTGTTGTTAGAACATCTGGCCGGACAACACACGTCTCGCTGGGATGCGCTTGCTGAAACCCTTCTTGGAGACTCCACGCTTTCAGGCGTTCTGGAGGAAGCAAAATCGACCCTGACACACCCTGATCTTGGCTTCTTGTTCGCCGATGGGACGCTCGCTGAGGTTCCCATTTCAGCTGACCTTCCAACAGGTCGCATGCACGGCACCATCGACCGGCTTATCCTGACACCTGACGCAATCCTCGCCGTCGACTTCAAATCCAATCGGAGCGTTCCAAAAACCCCGGAAGACACGCCAGACGGGGTCTTGCGCCAAATGGCGGCGTATCAGCACGGCCTTGCACAAATCTATCCGGACCATCGGATCGACACTGCGATTGTCTGGACAGCCGCGCCGCAGCTTATGCGCCTACCGCACAGTCTTGTGAAGGAAGCCCTCAACCGGATCGGCATGCCTTGACGCCAGAGTGCCGCGTCCCTACCTTCACCGTCCAAACCTCATGCCAAGGAGAGTTCTCATGGCCACCGTCGCTGTCACCGATGACACTTTCGACGCCGAAGTAAAGAATGCCAATGTCCCCGTTCTGGTCGATTTCTGGGCCGAATGGTGCGGACCCTGCAAACAAATCGGCCCCGCTCTGGAAGAGCTGTCCGCCGAGTATGAAGGCAAGGTCAAGATCGTTAAGGTCGATGTTGACAGCAACCCGGGCTCTGCCGCCGCCATGGGCGTGCGCGGGATCCCGGCGCTCTTTATGTTCAAGGACGGAGAAGTGATCTCGAACCGGGCGGGGGCTGCGCCGAAAGCGGCCCTGCAAAGCTGGATTGACGAGTCGCTCTAAGCGCGTTGACCCCGGAATGACGAAGGGCGCCCCGGTGGCGCCCTTTTCTTTGAAACCTTGTGCGGGTTTCACGCAGCCGCCATATATCAAACACTTACGACAGGAGGCCCCGATGGCTGACGAAACATTCCCCGGCTGGCATGGCACGACGATTATTGGCGTTCGTAAAGGCGATAAGGTTGTGATTGCGGGTGATGGCCAGGTGAGTGTCGGCCAAACGGTCATGAAAGGCACGGCCAAGAAAGTGCGACGTCTTAATCCGGGCGGCTATGATGTTGTCGCGGGCTTTGCCGGATCGACGGCGGATGCGTTCACGCTGCTGGAACGGCTTGAGAAAAAGCTCGAAGCGACGCCGGGCCAGTTGGCACGGGCGTCCGTTGAACTGGCCAAGGATTGGCGCACGGACAAGTATTTGCAGAAGCTCGAAGCGATGCTGATCGTCTCAGACGGCTCGGACCTCTATGTGATCACCGGCGCGGGCGATGTGCTGGAACCAGAGCATGACGTTACGGCTATCGGTTCAGGCGGAAACTTTGCCTTGGCCGCAGCCCGCGGCCTGATGGAGACCGATCTGGACGCCGAAGAAATTGCCCGCAAAGCCATGGCCATCGCGGCAGATATCTGCGTCTACACCAATGGCAACCTGACTGTGGAGACGATCAGCAAATGACCGACCTGACCCCTCGCGAAATCGTCTCGGAGCTTGATCGTTTCATCATCGGCCAAAAAGACGCCAAGCGCGCTGTCGCCGTTGCCCTGCGGAACCGCTGGCGACGCAAGCAGCTGAGCGATGATCTGCGCGATGAGGTTTATCCCAAAAACATTCTGATGATCGGCCCCACCGGTGTCGGCAAGACCGAGATTTCGCGCCGTCTGGCAAAACTCGCGCGCGCGCCTTTCATCAAGGTCGAAGCGACCAAGTTCACCGAAGTGGGCTATGTTGGTCGCGACGTCGAACAGATCGTGCGCGATCTAGTGGACAGCGCCATTGCCATGACCCGCGAGAGCATGCGCGAGGATGTCAAAGCAAAGGCTCATGCCGCCGCGGAAGAGCGCGTGATAGAGGCGATTGCCGGTGCCGATGCCCGCGAAGGCACCCGCGACATGTTCCGCAAGAAGCTGAAAGCGGGGGAGCTGGACGACACCGTGATTGAGCTTGAGGTCGCCGAAAGCGGTCCTCCTCCGATGTTTGAAATCCCCGGCCAGCCGGGCGCCGGCATGGGTGGAATGATGAACCTGGGCGACATGCTGGGCAAAGCCTTTGGCGGGCGCACAGTCAAACGCAAACTGACGGTTGCCGAAAGCTATGAAACGCTGATCAGCGAGGAAGCCGACAAGCTGCTGGACGATGAAACGGTGAATGCAGCTGCGATGGAGGCGGTCGCGCAGAACGGGATCGTTTTTCTGGATGAGATCGACAAGGTCTGCGCCCGCTCCGATGCGCGCGGCGGCGATGTCAGCCGCGAGGGCGTGCAGCGCGACCTTCTGCCGTTGATCGAAGGCACCACTGTTTCAACGAAGCATGGCCCTGTGAAAACCGATCATATCCTCTTTATTGCGTCGGGCGCATTCCACATCGCGAAACCCTCCGATCTGCTGCCGGAACTGCAGGGCCGCCTGCCGATCCGAGTCGAGCTGCGCGCGCTCACGGAAGAGGATTTTGTGCGTATCCTGACGGAAACCGACAACGCGCTGACCCTGCAATACACCGCGCTGATGGGCACCGAAGAGGTGACTGTCACGTTCACCGAAGACGGCATCAAAGCGCTGGCCGAGATTGCGGCGCAAGTGAATGAGACGGTCGAGAACATTGGCGCGCGGCGGCTTTACACCGTGATGGAGCGCGTCTTTGAAGACCTCTCCTTCAGCGCCCCGGATCGGTCGGGTGATGAAGTCACCGTGGACGATGCGTTCGTCCGCACCCATTTGGGCGAGTTCATCAAGTCGGCTGATATAAGCCGTTATGTCCTCTAGCGTCTTGTGAAGGTCCCCGACTTCCTGCGCGACAATGCCCGCTGGCTGGGCGCCGGGGCCTTGCTGACGTTTTTCTCCAGCTTCGGGCAGACGTTTTTTATCTCGATCTACTCCGAGCAAATTCGCACGGACTTCGCGTTGAGCCATGCGGGTTGGGGCAGCCTTTATGCCATTGCGACCACCGCCTCCGCGGCGGTGATGGTTTGGGCGGGCATTCTTACAGACATCTTTCGGGTGCGTGTTTTGGGGCCGCTTGTTTTGGCTTTGCTCACCATCGCTTGTCTCAGCATGGCGCTGGCCCCCGCTGCATGGATGCTGTTCGGTGTGATCTTCCTGCTTAGATTTGCGGGCCAAGGCATGATGAGCCATGTCGCCGCGGTCGCTATGACGCGCTGGTTTGTGAAAACGCGTGGCAAAGCCCTGTCGACAGCCGCGGTGGGTTTCGCCTTTGGCGAGGCAATTCTGCCCCTGTCCTTCGTGGCGTTGCTGGCCGTGCTGGGTTGGCGCATCCACTGGGGCATCTGCGCGGCACTTTGTGTGCTGGCAATCCCAATGTTGCTCTGGCTTTTGCGCCAGGAACGCACGCCGCAAGCCATCGCAAAAGACACACAATCGGTCGGCATGGCTGGGCGTCACTGGACACGGGGCCAAGCGGTCAAACACCCGCTTTTCTGGTTGATGGTTCCGACATTGCTGGGGCCTGCGGCTTTTGTGACTGCGTTCTTTTTCCAGCAAGTGCCGCTGGCCACGGAAAAAGGCTGGGCTCATATCGAGCTTGTCGCGCTCTTTCCCCTCTACACGCTGGTCAGCATCGCGGCGACGATCGGATCAGGCGTGTTGATCGACAAGTTCGGGACATCCCGGATGATCCCGATCTTTCAACTGCCGATGGTGGCCGCCTTTACCATGATCTCGGTTACCGAGACGCTACTGGGCGCAGCAGCAGGTGTTGCCTTGATGGCGATCACCGTGGGCGCAAATGCGACCGTCCCGACGGCGTTCTGGGCAGAGTTTTACGGCACGCGATTTATCGGTGGGATCAAATCCATGGCCGCTGCCATCATGGTTCTGGGATCTGCCATTGGGCCCGGTTTGACCGGTTTTCTGCTGGATCAGGGTCTAAATCTGAGCATTCAGATGCTTGGCTTTGCGGTCTATTTCCTGATCGCTTCAGGTCTGGCCGCGATCGGTATTGGACGGTCGCGCATGACGCTACCGCTGGCGACGTAGATAGACGTAATAGGCCCCTTCACCGCCATGCTTGATATGCGCTGGCGTGATCTGCATCACCACCTGCGCCAAAGCGCCTTGTCTTAACCATTGTGGCACCTGATGCCGCAAAACCCCGCGCGGGGTCGGGATCGGCCCGTCATGTTCGGAAACGCGCCCCTTTCCGGTGATCACAAGAACCAATCGCGCACCCGATCCATGGGCAGACAGGATGAAGCGCGTCAGGGCGGGATGCGCCTGTGACAAGGTCATGCCGTGCAAGTCAATCCGGACATCGGGTGAGAGTTTCCCCCGCTTCATCCGGGTGAAGGATTTGCGGTCCATTTGCACGGGCTCACGGCGGAAATGGTCGTGCAGATCAGGTTTGAGGTCATGGGCGGGCATCCGCTTTGCCTTCTGGCCAATTGTGAAGGTTGAGATGTCGCGCTTTTCTGGGGCAGGCTTCTTGGCCGGCTGGTTGATCGTTGCCGTGCGCTTGACCGGGTGCATCGGAACAGCCGTTTCTGCCACTTGCTTCCACAGCTCCGCCTCGTCCGGGCGCAGATCACGGCGCTTCCGGCTCATCTGTCCGGGTCCGTCACGGCGGAGTAGGCGCGCTGGATGGGCAGCAACACAACCAGTCGCCCAGCGTCGCGCACGCGACCCGCCTTGCGTCCCGCCTCATCGCCAGTGCCGTAGAAGATATCGGCCCTTTGCGCGCTTTTGATCGCCGATCCTGTATCCTGCGCGACCATCAGCCGGCGCATGGGGTCAGCACCCTCTTTCTCAATCCAGACCGGCGCGCCAAGGGGCACGATGTCAGGATCAACCGCGATGGAACGCCCCGCCGTGATCGAGCGGTTCATCGCCCCCAGCGGGCCTTGATCGGCAGGCACATCGCTGACCTCGCGGAAGAACACATACGAGTCGTTATGCTGAAGCAAGGCGCGACCATCCACCGGGTTTTCGGCCACCCAATTGCGGATCACCTGGGCCGAAACCTCGTGCGGCTCAAACACCTGACGGCGGATCAGCTCTTGTCCGATGGAGCGATATTCGTGGCCGTTCTTGCCCCCATACCCCACACGCACCAAGCCGCCTTCGGCCAGCTTGATGCGACCAGATCCTTGAACTTGAAGGAAAAATTTATCGACTGGGTTCTCCAGCCACACGATTTCAAGATCGCGGCCAACCAGCGCGTCACTTTCCTCAATCTCCTTGCGGGTCAGCCAGGGCGTGTTCGGCATCACCTCTGGTGGCGTGCGATAAAGCGGGTACGCAAACCGATCGCTTTGCATGCGCGATCCGGTCAATTCCGGCTCGTAGTAGCCGGTGAACAGCGCTTCATTGCCGTCGGTAATCAGCACTGGCTTGAAGAACAGCTCAAAGAACTGACGCGCGTTTTTTTGCTGGCTGGCCACCGCGCAGAGCGACAGCCAGTCAGGGTCTTTCAGATCTGTGCAGGTGTTGCGAAAAACCTCAAAGGCTGCGTTGTGATCATCCTCAGCCCAGCCTTCAAGGTCGGAAAATTCCAAGGTGCGAACCGTCACCTCTGCGCTGAGAGAAGAGGCCGACATCGCGATGGTCAGTCCGAAAAGAGCCGCCCCAAGGGCGCGGCTCATTCGCCTGTTGCGACAAGCCGCCAATTTGGATCGTCCGATCCCATGACCCGCGAGAATGTCCAGACATCTTTCTGGCGTTTGACCTCGCTGGGGTGGCCTTCGATGATATCGCCGCCTTTGTCGCGCACGACCGAGGTGAGCTCCCCGACAAAACGCACCGAAACTTCGCCTTCGGTGGTTTCGGGATCAAATTCGGCAGCCACGAGGTTCATCTCGCGGACGCCGCGGAAATCAGCCTCGATCGTCAGGCCTTGTTCTTCGCGGGCCTCGACGACGGCAGCGAAGCTTTCATACACGTCTTCGTCAAGGAACGGCTTGATCTCTTCCAGCTCGCCTTTCTCAAAGCCCATGAGGATCATTTCATATGCGCCACGCGCACCTTGAAGAAACTCGCCCACATGAAAGGAGCTATCCGCACCTTTCATTTTCGCTAAAGCTTCGGCTGCGGCGGATTTTTCATCGACGTGATCCGTAATGTCATGGTCCGGACCGCCTTCGATCACTTCAAAGTCCGGGCGGGAGGATCGCGATGATGCGTCCTGAAGCGGAACAGGGGGCTTCTCAAAGCCTTCCCGCGTTCCAAGCACGCTTTTCAGGCGCAAAATCAGAAAAACTGCGATGCCGGCAAGAACCAAAATCTGGATAAGGGCAGAGCTCATTGAAACCTCTTTCAGGGGCGGGGCATGGTAACGTGCACTCAACGGACATATGTAAGTCAGGTGGTGGGTCAAGTCCACCGCAGCACTTAGACGTGAGGTTCCCCATGTGGCTGTTCATCGCCTTTCTGGCCGTTCCGCTGATCGAGATTGCCCTTTTTCTGCAAGTCGGGGGGCTAATCGGCTTTTGGCCAACGATGGGAACCGTGGTTCTGACGGCGATTCTCGGCACTTGGCTGGTGCGGTCTCAGGGGCTGATGGCGATATCAAACGTGCGGCGCTCCTTCTCTGACCTGAACGATCCCACCGAACCACTGGCCCATGGCGCGATGATACTGTTTTCCGGAGCGCTTTTGCTGACGCCAGGGTTTTTTACTGATGGTGTCGGCTTTGCCCTGTTGGTTCCAGGCATTCGGGCGGCGCTTTTTCGCTACCTGCGCACAAAGATCAAAGTGCAGTCCTTCAGCACCGGTCCGGACATGCGGCAGAACCCTCGCGCGCGTCCGCGTCCGACACAAAGCGGCGTGATTGATGGCGACTACGAAGAGGTTGATCCGCCAAAACGCCCAACGGATAGCCCTTCCGGCTGGACCAAGCATTGAGACTGCCGCGGCAGAGTGCTAAACGCGCCGCAAGTCATATTCAGGAGTAAACCCATGGCCGAAACAAACGGAGCCGCCGACCAGCAACAGGCGCCTCAGGTCAAAATGCAGATCCTCGCGCAATTTATTCGCGATCTATCCTTTGAGAACATTCTGGCGCAGAAAGGCGTGTCCGGTGAGGTCACCCCGGACGTTCAGGTTCAGGTGAACCTCGACGCCAAGAAGCGCCCGACCGAGCATCAGTATGAGGTGGTCGTAAAAACGCAGATCACCTCGAAAGCGAAAGATGGAGGCGAGACGCTGTTCATCATGGAGCTGGAGTATGCGGGCATCTTCCATATCGAGAACGTGCCGGATGAGCAGATGCACCCGTTCCTGCTGATCGAATGCCCGCGGATGTTGTTCCCGTTCCTGCGCCGCATCGTATCTGACGTCAGCCGCGACGGTGGCTTCCCGCCGCTGAACCTTGAAAATATCGACTTCATGGCGCTTTACCGCGCCGAGATCGCCAAGCGCATGGAAGCTGAAAAAGCCGCGGCGCCCGCGAATTAAGTCAGCGCGCCCACAACGCCGCGTCGCCGAGTTTTTCGACAAAGGCTTTGTGGGCCGCCTCTTCCTCGGCAGTCAATCGCGACGGCAAAGGCGTGGGTCGCTGGGACGGACGCCAGTCTTCCCCAGACGCGTCATCTTTCGTATTTTGCGAAGATGTGCTCAGCCCAAAATCAGGCTGCTTGCCGCCAATCAGCTCAAGATAGACCTCTGCCAAAATCTCGGAATCAAGCAGCGCGCCGTGCAAGGTGCGGGACGAATTATCGATGCCAAACCGTCTGCAAAGCGCATCGAGGGACGCGGGCGATCCGGGAAACTTTTTGCGGGCGATCATCAGCGTGTCGATGGCTTGATCCATAGGCAGGGCAGGCCGTTTCACCCAACCAAGCTCGGCATTGAGAAATTTCATATCGAAGGCGGCGTTGTGGATGACCAGTTTTGCGTCACCGATGAAATCGACAAAGGCCTGCGCGATATCCGCAAACACCGGCTTGTCGCGTAGGAAGTCATCGCCCAGCCCGTGCACCTCAAAGGCTGCCTGCGGCATGGACCGTTCGGGATTGATGTATTGATGATAGGTTTTGCCCGTCGCGACATGGTTCCACAGCTCAACCGCACCAATCTCGACGATGCGGTCGCCTTCGCCGGGCTCAAAACCAGTGGTTTCTGTATCAAGCACGATCTCACGCATCTTTTTGCCCCCTCAAATCATCCAGAATGGCCGCGACCTGACGTTCCGCAGCTTCAATCGACGTCGTCTCGACCACATAATCGGCACGGTCTCGTTTTTCGGCATCTGGCAGCTGTTTGGCAAGAATAGTGTCGAATTGCGCTTCTGTCATCGTGCCGCGGTCTAGCACACGGACACGCTGAACATCTGGCGGGGCAGAGACGACAACGATTTTGTCAACACGGGCGTCGCCGCCGGTTTCAAAAAGCAGCGGGATGTCCAAAAGCACCAATTCCTCTTTATGGGCAGTCAGAAACGCTGCGCGATCCGCGGCAACGAGCGGGTGCACAATCGTCTCGATCACCCTCAATGCGTCGGGATCATCCGAGATCAGCGCCTTGAGTTGAGTGCGTGAAACAGCGCCGTCCACAATTGCAGATGGAAAAGCATCGCCCAGCGGCACCACAGCGGCACCACCTTTGGCGTACAGCCGATGCACCGCCGCATCTGCGTCCCAAACAGGGACGCCATGCGCCGCGAACATCCCAGCAGTCGTCGATTTACCCATCCCGATGGAGCCGGTCAGCCCGACGATCATGCGAGAACGGCCGCGCGCAGTTGGTCGTCAACTTCCGGGCGCTTGCCGAACCACCGCTCGAAGGCGGGCGTGGCCTGATGCAGCAACATTCCAAGGCCGTCGACAGTCGTGCAGCCCTTCTCACGCGCATCGCGCAGCAGCTTCGTTTCAAGCGGGGCATAAACCAGATCGGTCACGACCGCATCGCTGCGCAGCCCGTCCAGCGGCACCCGCAATTCCGAATGGCCCGTCATTCCAAGAGAGGTCGTGTTCACCACCGTCGCAGCATCCTCCAGGATGTTGCCTGCCTTCACCCAATCGACAACCACGATCTTGCTGCCAAATTCCTTTTGCAGATATTCCGCGCGCTGGCGTGTTCGGTTGGTCAGCAGAATTTGCGGAACACCAGCCTCCAGCAGCGCCGCAATCACAGCGCGGCTTGCGCCACCGGCTCCGAAAACAGCTGCCGGGCCACGCCCCGGTTTCCACCCCGGCGCGCCAGAGCGGAGATTTTCAAGAAACCCATACCCGTCGGTGTTATCGGCATGGATCTTGCCGTCCTTGCGGAAGATCAGCGTGTTCGCGGCCCCCATCAGAGCGGCACGATCTGTCACGATATCAGACAGTCCGACGACCGCCTCCTTGTGCGGGATCGTCACGTTCAGCCCGACAAACCCCAGCTTGGGCAGAAGGCGCAATGTGTCCTCTAGCGTGTTGGTCGTCACATGAAGCGGTATGTATTGACCAGGCAGCCCATAGCGTTTCAGCCAATGGCCGTGCAGTTGCGGGGATCGGCTATGGGCAATCGGGTCACCGATCACGCCGGCGAGGGGGATGGACTTGGCGTTCATGACGGGAGTGTTCCGCGCAACGACAGATATGACAAGAGCTCGATCAAAGGCAGACCCAAAATGGTGAAGTAATCCCCCTGAACCTGAGCGAAAAGCCGCACACCTTCTTCCTCCAGCTTGTATCCGCCGACACTGTGGCGAATGCTGTCCCAGTTTCGGTCAAGATATGCGTCAAGATAGTCATCGGAAATCTCGCGCATGATCAACCGCACCTGACCCACATGCCGCCACACAGGTTTGCCATCTTCGTAAAGCACGATTGCGGATAAAAGACTGTGCCGTTTGCCAGACAACGCACGCAACTGGGCCCGCGCCTCGTCCCGGTCGCCGGGTTTAGAGAATAGCGTGCCATCCTGCTCCAACACTTGATCGCATCCAATGACCAAAGCGCCCGGCTCTTTCTCCGAGACACGCAGCGCTTTCATCTCGGCCAGCGCATCCGCAATATCGTGCGGCTTGGCACCCTCGGCCAAAAGGGACGCCTTGATCATGTCTTCATCGACGCGGGCCGGGTGCACTTCAAACGGGACGCCCGCATTTCGCAACAGGGTGGCACGGATTTCGGACCCGGACGCAAGAAGAAGACGGTCGCTCATGTGTATCACCCTGTGGAGGAATCAGGCTTTTGAAATGGGGACAAAAAGGGCGCGGTTTCCACACGCTGCCATCATCTGCATAACTGGGACTGTTTCAGCAAGCCGCAGGATTTTCGTCAACCGTTGATAAGGATAAAGCCTGGCTGTGGATAGGTCTTGAGACGGGCCGTTCGGCGGTAGAAATCTTCACTTATGTATTTGTTATAAAAGGAAAATAATTGATCTCATCCTTCCACATATCCTTGAATAACTCCGTTGAAAAGATTTTATCCACCGCGACCGGCATGCCCTACAAAATCATCATCATTTCTTTCTCTCTTATATTTATTTAAGGGTGCCTGGGAAATGAAGGAAAGCACTGTGCTGTCTGATCTCTATCTCTGGATTAAAGCGTTTCACATCATGTCGGTTCTGGCATGGATGGCCGGCTTGTTTTATCTGCCCCGTCTCTATGTTCACCATGTCGAACGCGCCAAGGGAAATGAAGAGATGTCATCGGTCTTTGCGATGATGGAGCACAAGCTGCTGCGTCTCATCATGAACCCGTCAATGATTGCGACGTGGATCTTCGGACTTTTGCTTGTGGGCGCCGGGGTTGTGGATTGGTCAGCGGTCTGGCCTTACACAAAGCTCGCTGCGATCCTCGGGATGACCTGGTTTCATATGTGGCTGGCCAAACACCGCAAACTGCTGGCGGCGGGTTCGTTTGGAACGAGTGGGCGCACCTACCGGATCATGAATGAAGTGCCGACTTTGTTGATGATCGTGATTGTGATCTCTGTCGTGGTGAAACCGCTCTGAGATTGACTTTCTGCTGATCTCAGCCTATCCGGTCACCAGGTCCTGTTCTGGATACCTGTTTTCCATTCTCAACTCTAACGCTCCGTCGCGGTCTGCGCGTAGTAGAGCTGGAAGTATATCCCCGATGCCTGAAGATATGTCGCAAGAAAAGCTGAACCTCGCTGATCTCAAAGCGAAGACGCCAAAAGACCTTTTGTCGATGGCTGAAGAGCTTGAGATTGAAAACGCCTCCACTATGCGCAAGGGCGAGATGATGTTCTCGATCCTGAAAGAGCGTGCGGAAGACGGTTGGGAAATTTCGGGCGAGGGTGTGCTGGAAGTGCTCCAGGATGGCTTTGGCTTCCTGCGCTCGCCTGAGGCGAACTATCTTCCAGGCCCGGACGATATTTATGTCTCCCCCGATATGATCCGCCAGTTTTCGCTGCGCACGGGTGATACAGTCGAAGGTGTGATCCGCGCACCGGATGACAGTGAGCGCTATTTCTGTATGACCAAGGTGACGCAGATCAATTTCGAGGATCCCGCGAAGGCGCGTCACAAGATCAACTTTGACAACCTGACGCCGCTTTACCCTGACGAACGGCTTACGATGGAAGTTGAGGACCCGACGATCAAGGACCGCTCTGCGCGGATTATCGATCTGGTTTCCCCCATCGGTAAAGGCCAGCGCAGCCTGATCGTGGCGCCTCCGCGGACGGGTAAGACGGTTCTGTTGCAGAACATCGCCTCCTCGATCGAGAAGAACCACCCGGAGTGCTACTTGATCGTTCTTCTGATCGATGAACGCCCGGAAGAGGTCACCGACATGCAGCGCTCCGTGAAGGGGGAGGTGATTTCTTCAACCTTTGACGAACCTGCGACGCGCCACGTTGCCGTGTCGGAAATGGTGATCGAGAAAGCCAAGCGTTTGGTCGAGCATAAGCGAGATGTTGTTATCTTGCTCGATTCGATCACAAGACTTGGTAGAGCGTTTAACACTGTCGTGCCATCGTCCGGTAAAGTTCTGACCGGTGGTGTGGACGCGAACGCGCTTCAGCGGCCCAAGCGTTTCTTTGGTGCGGCACGGAATATTGAAGAAGGCGGTTCCCTTACGATTATCGCGACAGCTCTGATTGATACCGGCAGCCGGATGGACGAAGTGATCTTTGAAGAATTCAAAGGCACTGGTAACTCCGAGATTGTTCTGGATCGCAAAGTGGCCGACAAGCGCGTCTTCCCGGCGATGGATATTCTCAAGTCCGGCACACGGAAGGAAGAGCTGCTTGTCGACAAGATCGACTTGCAGAAAACCTATGTTCTGCGTCGCATCCTGAACCCGATGGGGACGACGGACGCGATTGAGTTCCTGATCTCGAAACTCAAGCAGACCAAGACCAATTCAGAGTTCTTTGATTCTATGAACACCTGATCTGTTTATGGGGATTAACCCTTGGAGACGATCTTTGCCTTAGCAACGGCGCCCGGAAAAGCGGGCGTCTCTGTGGTCCGGATTTCCGGGCCACATGCGTTTTCAATTGGGGAAACGCTGGCCGGGTCGTTGCCGGAGCCACGCAAAACGGCGGTGCGCATCATCCGTGATCAGGACGGCGCGCCAATCGACCAGGCATTGATTGTGACGTTTGCACACGGCCACAGTTTTACAGGCGAAGATGTCGTTGAGCTGCATCTCCATGGAAGTCCTGCGATTCAAAAAGCTGTTCTAGCGGAGCTTTCGTCCCAACCTCACGCGCGCCTTGCCGAACCGGGCGAGTTCACGCGCCGCGCGTTGGAAAACGGATGCCTGGATTTATCGCAGGTCGAAGCCTTGTCCGACCTGATCGAGGCCGAAACAGAAGCCCAACGCAAGCAGGCGATGCGCATCATGTCCGGGGAAATGGGTGAAAGGGTTGCCCTCTGGCGCACCGATCTCATTCATGCGGCCGCGCTGCTGGAAGCGACAATAGACTTCGCGGATGAAGAGGTTCCAGTTGATGTGACTGGTGATGTTCGCGATCTGGTTCAGAAAACGATGTCCATTTTGAAGGAGCAGATCGAAGGAAGCCATGTCGCAGAGCGCATTCGTGATGGTTATCGCGTCGCGATTGTGGGTGCGCCCAATGTTGGAAAATCTACGCTTTTGAACCGTTTGGCGGGGCGCGAAGCAGCCATCACCTCCGAGATTGCAGGCACCACGCGGGACGTCATCGAGGTGTCGATGGATATTGCCGGGTTGCCCGTCACGCTTCTTGATACGGCTGGCATTCGCGAGACCGATGATGTTGTCGAGGGCTTGGGCATCGAGCGTGCGCTACAACGCGCGCGGGACGCCGACCTGCGTGTTTTTCTTCTGGAAGAAGGGGACGCGCCGCAAATCGACCCCGTTGAGCGGGATATCGTCCTGCAGGCAAAGGCTGATCTGACAGGAGGCGGCATTTCGGGAAAGACCGGGCAGGGGGTCGATGATCTGATCGCCCGGATTTCCGATGTCTTGGGCAATCGAAGCCTTTCCGTCGGCACGGCGATAAACGCGCGTCATCGTCAGGCGATGGGCGCGGCTTTGGTTTCTTTGGAGGATGTTCTTGTCCAGCTGGAGCGTGGGCCAGATATGTATGACCTCGCCGCAGAGGGGCTGCGCCATGCGATCCGCAACCTGAGCTCTCTCATTGGACTCGTCGACGCTGAGCATATATTGGACGACGTGTTCTCAAATTTCTGTCTTGGAAAGTAGGAGTGTTTCACGTGAAACATTCGTTTGACGTTATCATTATCGGCGGCGGGCATGCTGGCTGTGAAGCGGCGGCGGCCTCGGCGCGCATGGGGGCTGACACTGCTTTGGTTACGCTGCGCCGTGATGATTTGGGCGTTATGTCGTGCAATCCGGCCATTGGCGGCCTCGGCAAAGGGCATCTCGTGCGCGAGATTGATGCAATGGACGGCATCATGGGAAGGGTCGCCGATCAGGCGGGCATCCAGTTCCGGCTGTTGAACCGGCGCAAGGGGCCTGCGGTTCAAGGCCCGCGCGCCCAGGCGGATCGCGTTCTTTACAAGGCCGCAATGCAGGCAGAGATCGCGAAGACGCCGAATCTTAGCGTTATTGAAGGCGAGGTTGCCGATCTATTGGTCTTGAAAGACCGTGTCGAAGGCGTGCAGTTGAGCGATGGCAGTGAAATCAAGGCAAGCGCCGTCGTTTTAACCACTGGCACCTTCCTGCGCGGCGTTATTCATATTGGCGATGTGTCCTACGGCGGCGGGCGCATGGGCGACAAGCCTGCCGATGCGCTTGCACAGCGATTGGACGCGCTCGAGCTGCCTCTTGGTCGTCTGAAAACCGGCACACCGCCCCGGCTTAAAGGCGATACAATCGACTGGTCTGAGCTTGACCTGCAGCCCGCTGACGATGATCCGGTGCTCTTTTCGTTCATGTCGAAAGCCCCAGCCGCACGCCAAATCTCATGTGGGATCACCCATACGAACGCGCAAACGCATGAGATTATTCAACAGAATTTGGGACGATCTGCCATGTATGGAGGGCGGATTGATGGCGTTGGTCCGCGCTATTGTCCGTCGATTGAGGACAAGGTTGTCCGGTTTGCCGATAAGGACAGCCACCAGGTCTTTCTGGAGCCCGAAAGCCTGTCGAATGACACGATTTACCCGAATGGTATTTCAACCTCTTTGCCGGAAGACATTCAGGAGGCCTATGTTCGCTCAATCAAAGGCCTTGAGAACGTTGAAATCCTGCAGCCCGGCTATGCGATTGAATACGACTATGTCGATCCGCGCGCCTTGAGCGCGACGCTCGAGCTTTCTCGCTTAGGCGGCCTTTACCTTGCTGGCCAGATCAATGGCACAACGGGATATGAAGAAGCTGCGGCACAGGGGCTTGTCGCCGGTCTGAACGCTGCCGCAGCTGTACAAGGCAAGGGTAGCGTTCTTTTCAGCCGTGCGGATTCCTATATTGGCGTTATGGTGGACGATCTGATTACGCGCGGTGTGACGGAGCCCTACAGGATGTTCACGTCGCGTGCAGAGTTTCGCTTGTCCCTCCGCGCAGATAATGCGGATCAACGGCTGACCCCGAAGGCAGTTGAGATTGGTGCTGCTTCCAAAGAGCGTCAGATCACCTTTCAGCGAAAGTCGGATGTGCTCGTGTCCGCCCGTGACAGTCTCCGCGCGATGAGCATCACGCCCAAAGCGCTTGCCGCATTAGGGAAGTCGGTTAACCAAGACGGTGTTCGGCGGGACGGGATTCAAGCGCTCACGTTCCCCGATGTGGAGTTCGCGGACCTCCTTCAACTTGACCCGGCGCTCGCAAATATCCCGACAGATATCCAGAAACAGATCTGCCGCGAAGCGCTTTATGCGAATTACCTAGATCGGCAGGCGCGCGATGCAGACGCGGTTCGCAAAGACGAAGAGATGTTGATCCCAAAAGCGTTCAACTACGATGCCATTCAAGGTCTGTCGAACGAGCTCAAGACGAAGCTCAAGCGGGTGAGCCCGGCAACATTGGGGCAGGCTGGCCGGATTGACGGCATGACGCCTGCGGCCTTGACCCTGCTTCTTGCGAAGTTGCGTCAAGCAAAACGTGCGAAAGCGGGTTGATGGCTGAGCAACTGCTGGACGGCCTGACTGTTTCACGTGAAACAAATGGTGCTTTGCAGGAGCTGGCCGCCGATCTTCTCAAATGGACAAAGCGCATCAACTTGATCGCTCCTTCCACTCAGGATGACATCTGGGCCCGCCATATACTGGATTCGGCGCAGCTTTGGCCCTTAAGGGGGTTCGATCCTGAAAAGTGGTGTGATATCGGGTCGGGTGGAGGGCTTCCCGGTCTGGTCTTGGCGCTGCTCTCAAGTGGAGAGGGAGCCTCCACCGCGTTCACCTTCATTGAAAGCGACACCCGGAAATGTGCGTTCCTGACTACGATGATTGCGAAATTTTCGCTTAAAGCGGCCGTAATTGCTCAGCGTATCGAGAGTGCGGAACCTGCGAACGCGAGTGTTATTTCTGCGCGCGCGCTTGCGCCGCTGCCGAAGCTGTTTGATCTGGCGGTGCGCCATGCGACGCCTGAAAGTGTATTTCTGCTGCAAAAGGGCGCTCAGTTTGAAAATGAGATCGACGCTGCACGCGACTCGTGGCATTTCAAGTACGAGAGCATTCCCAGTCAAACGCACCCCGATGCTGTTGTCTTGAAGATCAAAGAGGTGGCCCGTGCCTGATCCGACCCGCCCCGCTGCCCCCCGCATTATCGCGGTCGCGAACCAAAAGGGGGGTGTTGGTAAAACAACGACAACAATCAATCTTGCCGCGGCATTGGCAGAGGATGGCCTGAATGTCCTTCTGGTGGATATTGATCCGCAAGGGAATGCCTCAACAGGCCTTGGCATTAACCCCGAAGATCGAACGCGCACGGTCTATGATTTGCTGCTGGGCGATACATCCCCTATGGCGGCTGCGCGCGAAACCAATGTGGATGGCTTGCTGATTATTCCGGCTACCACGGATTTGAGTTCTGCCGATATGGAGCTGATCTCGAACGAAAAGCGCAGCTTTGTGCTGCATGATGCGTTGCGCCAGCCTGCGATGGAATCTCTGGAGTTGGACTATATCTTGATTGACTGCCCTCCATCTCTCAACATTTTGACGGTAAATGCGATGGTGGCCGCCGATTCCGTGCTCGTGCCTCTGCAAAGTGAATTCTTTGCGCTGGAGGGGCTTTCGCAACTTTTGCTTACCGTCAAAGAAGTGCGGGAGACGGCGAATGCGCGTCTGCGGATCGAGGGTGTTGTGTTAACCATGCATGATAGCCGCAACAATCTGGCGCGGCAGGTCGAAGAAGACGCGCGCTCTAATCTGGGGGATTTGGTGTTTGCGACGGTTGTGCCACGTAATGTGCGGATCAGTGAGGCGCCGTCCTTTGCGCTGCCGGTGATCGACTATGATCCGACATCGAAGGGCGCGATCGCGTATCGTATGTTGGCCCATGAGTTGTTGGAACGGCACGGAAATTAAGGAGCAGGACAATGGCGAAAAAACCCGGAAAATCGCGTGGCTTGGGGCGCGGCTTGTCTGCCTTGATGTCAGATGTCGCCTTGGAGACGGATGCGCGGGAAAGCACCACGCAGACACGGCGCGCGGAAACGGTAGTTCCGGTTGAGCAAATCAGCCCGAACCCGGACCAGCCCCGCCGCAGCTTCTCGGACCCTGAGCTGCAAGAGCTTGCGGCGTCGATCCGCGAAAACGGAATTATCCAGCCGCTGATCGTGCGCCGCACAGGTGAGGCGTCCTTTCAGATTGTCGCGGGGGAGCGCCGTTGGCGCGCCGCCCAGCTTGCGCAATTGCATGAGGTTCCGGTTGTTATTCGCGATCTGGATGACACGCAGGTGCTTGAATTCGCAATCATTGAGAATATTCAGCGCGAGGATCTGAACCCTCTTGAGGAAGGCGCCGGATACCAACAGCTGATGGAGAGCTTTGGCCACACGCAAGAGAAGCTGGCCGAGGCGATGGGAAAAAGCCGCAGCTACATCGCTAATCTGATGCGATTGTTGCAATTGCCAGACGATGTGCAGGATTTATTGCGCACCGGAAAGCTGTCCTCTGGTCACGCACGTGCTCTGATTACGAGCGACAACGCTTCTGAGTTGGCGAAGAAGGTGGTCAAGGACGGCCTCTCTGTACGCGAGACGGAGCGGCTTGCAAAATCTCCGAAAATAGAGACTAAGAAGGCGGAAAGCCCATCTTCCAAGCCCCAGAAGGATGCAGACACAAAGGCGCTGGAGGGTGACTTGAAAGCGGCGATCGGGATGAAGGTTGATATCGCCCATGACGGGGTAACCAATGCCGGTAAGTTGAGCATCAGCTACGCGTCGCTGGACCAGCTCGACGAAATTTGCCGCGTCCTGTCGTTGATTGAGCGCTAATCGACCAGAAGGTCGCGCAGCACGGCATTCAGCAGTGGCCGACCCTTCGGAGTGATCCGAAGGTGGCCGCCGTCTATGTCAAGAAGCCCCATTTCTTTTAACTTACTGATATTATTTAGAAATTCTGGCTTCTGACCGAAATTGCCCAGCCGCACCAGATCAACACCCTGATTGATCCGCAGCCCCATCATCAGCATCTCGACCGCTTGATCGTCCGCGGTCAAGGGCTCAACCTCGGCATCTCCGGTGCCGGTTTTCTCGACCTGGCTTAACCACGTGTCGGGCATAAGCGGTGTTGTTGTTGCCAGCTTTTGCCCCTCAACCGTGACGCGCCCATGTGCACCGGGTCCGATTCCAACGTAATCTCCATAAGTCCAATAGATCATGTTGTGCTTCGAAATTGCGCCGTTTTTCGCATGGTTAGAGACTTCGTAGCCGGGAAATCCGTAATCTGCGCAGAGCGTTTGTGTCAGCTCATACATATCGGCGGACGTGTCCTCATCGGGAAGGCCGCGTAAAAGCCCACGGTCGTAACGCGCGCCAAAGGCTGTGCCGCTTTCAATCGTCAGCTGATAGAGCGACAGATGATCGACGGCCATGGACAGGGCTTCGCGCAGCTCGGCCTCCCAATCGGCGAGCGTTTGATCCTGACGCGCGTAAATCAGATCAAAGCTGACCCGGCCAAAGCTGCTGCGGGCAATGTCGAAGGCGCGTTTGCCATCCTCGACAGAGTGGAGCCGTCCGAGGCGTTTGAGATCAGCGTCGTTCAGTGCCTGCATCCCCATGGACACGCGATTGATCCCGGCCTGCCGAAACGCGTCGAATTTATCGGCCTCGATGGAGGTTGGGTTGGCCTCCAGCGAGATCTCGATATCGTTTGCCCAGGTCCATGTGTGCTGCGCGGCGTCAAGGATGCCCGCTACCGTATCGGGGTGCATCAAGCTGGGCGTGCCGCCGCCGAAGAAAATCGTGTTCAGAACGCGGCCTTCGGTTAATGCCCCATACCGCGCAATCTCGGATCGGAACGCCTTCAGCCACTGGCCTTGATCAACATGGTCAGAAACATGCGAGTTGAAGTCACAATAGGGGCATTTCGCCTGACAAAAGGGCCAGTGCAGGTAAAGGCCAAAGCCCGCATTCTGCCAATCTTCAATCGGCAAAACAGCCAGCAACGAGTTTGGCGAATGCGTCAGCGCGGTGGCTCATGGCGTGCTTCTTGGCGGGGTCCATTTCGCCAAAGGTCTCGACCTCGCCATCGGGCAGAAAGACCGGATCGAAGCCAAACCCCTGGACGCCGCGCATCGGCCAGACCACTTGTCCGCGCACGATCCCTTCAAAGACCTCGTCATGACCGTCGGGCCAGGCTAGGCAAAGTGTGCAATTGAACTGGGCGTTGCGAGGCATCGGCGCGCTGATCTTTTCCAGCTCGGTCCAGACCTTCTCCATCGCCATCGGAAAGTCACGCCCGTTCGCCGTTTCCGCCCAATCCGCTGTGTAGACACCGGGCGCGCCGTCCAGCGCATCTACGGAGATACCGCTATCATCGGACAATGCGGGCAGGCCGCTTTCCTTGGCTGCGAAATGCGCCTTGATCCGCGCGTTGCCGATGAAATTGTCTTCTGTCTCTTCCGGTTCGGCAAAGCCAAGCGCCCCGGCAGAGACGACCTCGACCCCGAACGGCTCCAACAAAGCCCCGATCTCGCGAACTTTCCCCGCGTTATGTGAGGCGATCACCAGCTTCTTTTCGGTGAACTTACGCACCAACGGCGGCCTTTTGTGCGGCGACCAGCTCGCCAACGCCTTTTTCGGCCAGATCAACGAGCTGATCCATCTGCGCGCGGCTGAATGTGGCGCCTTCGGCAGACATCTGCACTTCGACCATCTGGCCCGAACCGGTCACGATGAAGTTCCCGTCCACGCCGGCTTCGCTGTCTTCTGGGTAATCCAGATCAAGAACCGGCTGACCGGCATAAATCCCGCAGCTGACGGCGGCGATGTGGTCAACCAGCGGATCGCTGATGATATCGCCTGCCTTCATGAGCTTGTTGACAGCCATGCGCAGCGCAACCCAGCCGCCGGTGATCGACGCACACCGTGTTCCCCCATCGGCCTGGATCACATCGCAGTCGACAACAATCTGACGTTCGCCCATGGCGACGCGATCCACACCAGCTCGCAAGCTGCGCCCGATCAGGCGCTGAATTTCCTGCGTGCGCCCGGATTGACCGTTCTTGGCTTCGCGCCGCATCCGCGTGTGTGTGGCGCGCGGCAGCATCCCGTATTCTGCGGTCACCCAGCCCAAACCACTGTTTTTCAGAAAGGGCGGCACGCGTTCATCGACGGAAGCTGTGCACAGCACATGGGTGTCGCCGCATTTGATCAGGCACGACCCTTCCGCATGGCGGGTTACATCTGTTTCAATGGAGATTGCGCGCATTTCGTCCAGCGCTCTGCCCGAAGGTCTCATAAGGTCATCCTTTGATGTTTGTGGGTGGGATACCTATCTCTGAAGGCAAAGCGCAACCCCGATTGACGATGTCTCTCAGACCGATTTAATGCGTTGGGACTTTACAGGAACGGTGATGTCGGACGAACCGAAGATCCTCGATCAGATGAACGACCGCTCGCGCGAAGTGTTTCGCCGCGTGGTCGAGGGGTATCTGGACAGCGGTGACCCGGTCGGCTCGCGGACTTTGACACGCACCATGTCGGAACGGGTGAGTGCTGCGACGATCCGCAATGTGATGCAGGATCTGGAGCATCTGGGCCTGCTCGACAGCCCCCATATTTCTGCCGGTCGGGTGCCGACGCAGCTGGGCTTGCGGATGTTCGTCGACGGTATCCTTGAGGTCGGGGATTTGCACAATGAAGACCGCGACAAGATTGAGCGGACGCTGACCTCAAACGAGTCCGACGTCTCAGGGATGCTGGATCGCGTCGGCTCTGCGCTTTCGGGGATCACCCAAGGTGCAAGCCTTGTTCTGACCCCGAAGCATGAAGCGCCGATCAAGCATATCGAGTTCGTGTCCCTCGGTCCGGACCGCGCACTGGTCGTCCTGGTCTTTGCAGACGGTCACGTGGAGAACCGTGTTTTCACACCGCCTTTGGGGCAGACGCCGTCTTCCATGCGAGAGGCTGCGAATTTTCTGAATGCGCTGGCCGAAGGAAAAACCCTGACAGAACTGCGCCGCACGATGACGCAGGACATCTCGGCCAAGCGCCAGCAGATTGATACGCTCGCCCATGATCTTGTCGAAAGCGGGCTTGCCGTCTGGGAAAACGAAGGCGACGTGCATGAGCGTCTTATAGTGCGCGGCCGGGCGAATCTGTTGAATTCTAATGATGAAACCGCGGACCTCGATCTGATTAAAACGCTGTTCGATGACCTTGAGCGCAAGCGCGATATCGCTGAATTTCTGGAACTGACCGAAGAAGGCGACGGTGTGCGCATTTTTATCGGCTCCGAGAACAAGCTTTTTTCACTTTCGGGTTCCTCTTTGGTGGTCTCTCCCTATATGAACGCGGACCGTAAGATCATTGGTGCCGTCGGCGTCATTGGCCCCACACGTCTGAATTACGGACGTATCGTGCCAATCGTTGATTACACCGCGCAGTTGGTCGGGAAATTAATCTCCGACCGGGGCTAGAAAGAAGTAGCAGATGGCAGACGCGAAGAAAGAAGACGATTTTCTGGACGATGTGGACATGGCCGAGGCAGAGGAATTTGCCGAAGACGCCATGGAATACGATGACGAAGCGCTTGAGCTGGACGCGCTGAAAGCCGAGCGGGATGAGTTCCGTGATCGTTTCATGCGCGCCTTGGCGGATGCCGAGAATGCACGTAAGCGGTCTGACCGGGATCGTCGCGAAGCTGAGCAGTATGGCGGCTCGAAACTCGCGCGCGATCTGCTTCCTGTTTACGACAACATGAAGCGCGCGGTTGAGGCCGCGACGGACGAACAGAAGGAAGTGTCTGCCGCGCTGATCGAGGGCGTTGAACTGACGATGCGTGAGCTTCTCAATACGTTCAAGAAGCACGGGATCGAGCCTATTTCACCGAAAGTCGGTGATAAATTCGACCCGCAACTGCATCAGGCGATGTTCGAGGCCCCCGTGCCGGACACCAAGGCTGGCGATATCATTCAGGTCGCTGCCGAAGGGTTCATGCTCTATGATCGTTTGCTGCGTCCGGCGCAGGTCGGCGTGTCATCGACGCCTGCTTAAGGCTTTTTCGACAGCGCTTTCAGCTCATAAATCAGGTTGAGCGCGTCTTTCGGCGACAACTCGTCCGGCACGATATCGTCAAGGCGCGCCTCGACTTCTGAGGATTGAGGCGCTGCGATGGGCGCTTCGGGTGTTGCCGCAAAAAGGGGAAGATCGTCGATTAGGGCCGCAACTTTTGCACCGCCGCTGCCTTGGCCGCTTTCCAGCTCAGCCAGGATTGTCTTAGCGCGGTTCACCACCTTGCCCGGAAGACCCGCCAGCCGGGCGACTTGCACCCCGTAAGACCGATCCGCCGCACCACGTTTGACCTCATGCAGGAAAATCACCTCGCCGTCCCATTCCTTTACGGTCACGGTGGCATTGTCCACGCTATCCATCCGCGACGAGAGCGCGGTAAGTTCATGATAATGCGTAGCAAATAATGCGCGGCACTTATTCTCATCATGGAGATGTTCCAATGTCGCCCAGGCGATGGAAAGCCCATCATAAGTCGCGGTGCCCCGCCCGATCTCATCCAGAATCACCAGCGCGCGGCTGTCGGCCTGGTTCAGGATCGCGGCGGTTTCGACCATCTCGACCATGAATGTTGAGCGCCCGCGCGCCAGATCATCAGATGCACCCACGCGCGAGAAAAGCTGTGACACTAGACCGATATGCGCCTTGCTTGCCGGCACAAACGATCCCATCTGCGCGAGCAGCGCGATGATCGCGTTCTGCCGCAGAAAGGTCGACTTACCGGCCATGTTCGGGCCGGTCAGCAGCCAGACGCGCGGATCGCCGTCGCCCAACACGCATGTATTGGCGACGAACGGGGCGCCGTTTTGCTTCCGCAATGCGAGTTCCACAACAGGATGACGCCCGTTCTCGACCATGAAGCGGCGCGTGTCATCCATGATCGGGCGGCTCCAGCCTTCATCGACTGCGAGGTCAGCCAAAGCCGTGGTAACGTCGATCTCAGCAAGCGCCTTAGAGGTTGCGCCAATCGCGGCGGCTTTGTCCAGAATAGCGTCTTTTAGGCTGTCATAGAGCCGCTTTTCGATTTCAAGCGCCTGGTGTCCGGCGTTGAGGATCTTCGTCTCCAACTCAGACAATTCAACCGTCGTGAAGCGCACCTGATTAGCGGTGGTCTGCCTATGAATGAACGTCTCGTTCATCGGTTCCGACAGCATCTTCTCCGCATGCGTTGCCGTCGTTTCGATGAAATAGCCCAGCACATTGTTGTGCTTGATCTTTAAAGACGAAACGCCTGTTTTTTCGGCATATGCCTTTTGAAGTCCTGCGACCACGCCACGGCCTTCATCACGCAAGACCCGCGCCTCGTCTAATTCGCCGTCGTAATCGGGCGCGATGAAACCGCCGTCGCGGGCAAGCAAAGGCGGCTCTGCCACCAGCGCGTCATCCAACAGATTGACCAGCGCGTCATGACCTTTGAGCGCTTCAAATGCGTCGGAGAGCGGTTTTGGCAGATCATCAGGCGGCGTTAGCCCCTCGGCCGCCGTCAATCCGTTCCGAATGGCTGCAAGATCGCGCGGACCTCCTCGGTCAAGGGCGAGACGTGACAAGGCGCGGTCCAAGTCGGGGACATTGCGCAGGGCGTCGCGAAGATCGGTCCGAAACCGGCGTTCCCTGAAGGCATACTCCAAAGCGTCGTGTCGCGCGCCGATCAGGGCAAGATCACAGGACGGGGCAGACAGCCGTTGCTCCAGCAAACGCCCGCCAGCCGCTGTGACCGTCCGGTCAATCGCCGCAATCAGCGACCCGTCGCGCCCGCCCGACAGGCTTGCCGTCAATTCAAGATTGCGGCGCGTCGCGGGGTCGATCTGCATCGTTCCGCCCAGCGCCTCTTTCACGGGCGGGCGCAGCAGCGGGATGTTTCCTTTTTGCGTCAGATCGAGGTAGTCGACCAAGGCCAGAAGGGCGGCCTTTTCCGGGCGATCAAACTGGCCAAACCCGTCCAGACCCGTGACGCCGAAGACCTGAGACAGGCGTGCCTCGGCTGCGGTGCTGTCGAAGGACCCACGCCCCAAACCGGTTAAATGCGCCCCGGATTCAGAGACTATTTCAGCCAAATCCGCTTCCAGTGTCTCGGATACAAGCACTTCGCGTGGCGCGATCCGCGCCAGCTCAAACCCAAGCTTTGGGCGTGGACAAGGGATCACATGCAGCGCCCCTGTGGAGATATCGACCCAGGCAAAAGCGCCTTTCTCCCTGACCTCGGCAAAGCTGGCGAGGAAGTTGTGCCGCCGTGCCTCCAGCAGAGTTTCCTCTGTCAACGTGCCAGGCGTCACAAGCCGCACGACGCCCCGCTTCACGACGGATTTAGAGCCACGCTTCTTGGCTTCTGACGGGCTTTCCAACTGCTCACAAACCGCAACGCGAAACTGCTTGCGGATCAACGTCAGCAAGTAGCTTTCGGCGGCATGGACAGGCACGCCGCACATCGGAATATCTTCGCCCAGATGCTTGCCGCGTTTGGTGAGCGCAATGTCGAGCGCTTCGGCTGCCGCCACTGCATCGTCAAAGAACAACTCGTAAAAGTCGCCCATCCGGTAGAAGAGCAGCGCGTCGGGATACTCCGCCTTGATCTCAAGAAATTGCGCCATCATGGGCGTGATCGCCGCGTTCACCCGATTGCCCCCTTCGGTGTTTGACCGCGTCAGACTACTCAAGCGCAGGCGTGGATGGAAGGGCTGACGCGCGCCAATTCTCCGGTTCCGTTCGCGGGGCAAATGAGGAATAGTGCCCCTCACTTTTCAATGAGAGGACCGCCCGCATATGTCGAACCCAAAACACACCCGCGAGGACGCGCTGGCTTTTCACCTTGAGCCGACACCGGGCAAGTTCGAGATCACGGCGACCGTTCCGATGACGACGCAGCGCGACCTCTCCTTGGCTTATTCACCAGGCGTTGCCGTGCCGTGCGAAGAGATCGCCGCGACCCCGGAGACCGCTTACGACTACACGAACAAGGGCAACCTTGTGGCGGTGATTTCGAACGGCACTGCGGTGCTTGGGTTGGGAAATCTTGGCGCGCTTGCGTCCAAGCCGGTGATGGAGGGGAAGGCCGTTTTGTTCAAACGCTTCGCCGACGTGAATTCTATTGATATTGAACTGGATACCGAAGATCCGGAGGCCTTCATTCAGGCGGTCAAGCTCATGGGCCCGACCTTCGGCGGCATTAACCTTGAGGACATCAAGGCGCCCGAATGCTTCATCATCGAGCAGCGCCTCAAAGAGGAAATGGACATTCCCGTTTTCCATGACGATCAGCATGGAACGGCCGTTATATGCGCGGCTGGTTTGATTAACGCCCTGCATCTGACGGGCAAAAAAATAGAAGACTGTAAGATCGTTTTGAATGGTGCAGGGGCTGCTGGCATTGCCTGTATCGAACTGCTCAAGGCGATGGGTGCAAAGCATGACAATTGCATTGTCTGCGACACCAAAGGCGTCATTTACCAAGGCCGAACCGAAGGCATGAACCAGTGGAAATCGGGCCATGCGGCCCGCACCGATGCGCGGTCTTTGGAAGACGCGATGCGCAATGCGGATGTGTTTCTGGGTGTCTCAGCCCGCGGTGCTGTGACCAAGGATATGGTTGCCAGCATGGCCGACAATCCAGTGATTTTCGCGATGGCGAACCCCGATCCGGAGATTACGCCGGAAGAAGCGCACGAGGTGCGCGTCGATGCCATCGTGGCAACGGGCCGGTCTGATTATCCCAACCAAGTCAATAATGTGCTGGGTTTTCCATATCTGTTTCGGGGTGCCCTGGACATTCATGCCCGCGCTATCAATGACGAGATGAAGATCGCGTGTGCACAGGCGTTGGCTGAGTTGGCGCGCGAAGATGTGCCGGACGAAGTGGCGATGGCCTACGGTCGGAAACTGAGCTTTGGTCGCGACTATATCATCCCGACACCTTTTGACCCGCGCCTGATCTACACAATCCCGCCTGCCGTTGCCAAAGCCGGGATGGAGACGGAGGCCGCGCGCCGCCCTATCGTGGATATCGAGAATTACGAACTGACACTGAAATCGCGGATGGACCCGACTGCGTTGATCCTGCGGGGGCTAAATGCGCGTGCGCGCTCCAAACAGGCGACGATGGTTTTTGCCGAGGGAGATGATGAGCGCGTGTTGCGCGCTGCCGTTAACTATCAGCGGTCCGGCATGGGCAAAGCTTTGGTCGTGGGGCGCGAGGATGACGTGAAGATGCGCCTTGATGGTGCGGGCCTTGGCGACGCTGTGCGTGAGCTGACCGTGGTTAACGCCGCCAACACCCCACATCTGGAGGCCTACAAGGATTTCCTCTACGAGCGGCTCAATCGCAAAGGCTTTGATCGCGCCGATATTCACCGGCTTGCGGCGCGTGACAGGCATGTTTTCTCGGCGCTGATGTTGGCGCATGGCCATGCGGATGGGTTGGTCACTGGGGCCACGCGCAAATCGGCCCATGTGCTTGGCCTTATGAACCACGTCTTCGACGTGAGCGTAGGAGATAACGTTGTTGGCGTTACGGCGATCCTGCATCGCGGGCGCATCGTCTTGATCACCGACACGCTGGTGCATGAATGGCCGGACGAGACCGATCTTGCCAATATCGCCATCCGCGGTGCCGAGGTCGCGCGCACATTCGGCCTTGATCCACGCGTCGCCTTTGTCAGCTTTTCGACCTTTGGGTATCCGGTCTCAGAGCGGGCCGAAAAGATGCATATGGCGCCAAAAGTGCTGGATGCTCGCGGGGTTGATTTCGAGTATGAGGGCGAAATGACAGTGGATGTCGCGCTGAACGCACAGGCGCGCGAGGCTTATCCGTTTTCAAGACTGACCGGTCCGGCCAATGTGTTGGTCGTGCCTGCGCGGCATTCGGCGTCAATCTCGGTGAAGCTGATGCAGGAAATGGCGGGGGCAACCGTGATCGGGCCAATCCTGACGGGCGTTGATCGCCCGATCCAGATCTGTTCGACCGTGTCGACGGCGAACGACATCATGAACATGGCTGTGATTGCCGCCTGTAACGTCAAATGACGATCTATAATCTCGGCTCAATCAACGTTGATCTGTTCTATCAGGTCCCGCATTTGCCCACACCGGGGGAGACGTTGGCGGCGCGCGAGGTCACGGAAGGTTTGGGCGGGAAGGGCGCGAATATGTCTGTTGCCGCTGCCCGTGCTGCGGCGCGCGTTTGTCATATCGGGTCGGTCGGTGCGGATCGCATCTGGCCGCGCGATCGCCTTCTGGAATACGGCGTCGATACGCGCCACATCGCGACGGATGAGGGGCAGACAGGCACCGCTGTCATCGCGGTCGACCCAGACGGTGAAAACCTGATCCTGCTGAACGCTGGCGTTAATGCGCACATCGCGGACAGTGCTATTTCCGCCGCCCTGTCCGAAGCACAAACGGGCGATATCCTCGTTTTTCAGAACGAGACCAACGGCCAGCTTCATGCTGCTGAGACAGCGAAAAAGATGGGTCTGCGCGTGTGCTATGCCGCAGCCCCGTTTGAGGTTTCGGCGGTTCAGGGCGTCCTGAACCACCTTGATTTGTTGATCCTGAACGAGGTCGAGGCCGCGCAACTTGAGGCGGGATTAGACATGCCGCTCCGCGATCTGCCTGTAGCCGATATTTTGGTAACGCTCGGCGCAAAAGGGTGCCGCTGGCTTAGCGCGGCCGGGGAGAAGACCTTTGACGCGATCCCTGTCGACGCGGTCGACACCACCGGGGCTGGCGACACGTTTACCGGATTTTGGCTGGCCGGTCTGGATCGCGGCATGCCGATGGAGCAGGCGATTGGTCAGGCCACTATTGCCGCTGCACTTATGGTCATGCGCCATGGCACCGCAGATGTGATCCCGGACCTGCTGGAGGTCCAGGAATTCATGCAGCGTTAGCTTCCGGCAAAGGGCGCGGCACTGCCCCAAAGTTGCTTCACCCGTGCGTCCCGCCCGCAGGCTTTGCGGTAGCGCTTGTAGGCGTCCTTCTTGGTGCGCGGACCAAAGCGGGTCAAAATGACGTCAGAGCTTTTGTAGTAGTCCTGGTGGTAGTCCTCTGCCGGATAGAATGTGGCTTCCTGTAGAATTGGGGTGATGATGCGTTGCCCTAAAGCGGCTTGCGCCTCGGTGCGCACTTCCTTTGCAGCGGCTTGTTCGGCAGAGTTAGAGACGAAAATCGCGGTGCTATAGCTTTGACCGCGATCACAGAACTGACCGCCTGCATCGGTCGGGTCAACCGACCGGAAGAACATCGCCAGCAGCTCATCCGAGCTGACTTCTGCGGTATCGAACGTGATCTGAACCGCCTCGTAATGCCCGCTGCGCCCGCTTGTCACATCCTTATAGGTCGGGTTCTTGACCGTGCCGCCGGTATAGCCCGAGACGACCTCGATCACGCCGGGCACGCTTTCAAAGTCCGACTCGACGCACCAGAAGCAGCCGCCCGCGACGGTCAGAACATCCGTCGGGCCTGCTTTGGCTTCGGTGCAATGCAAAACTGTGCCGAATGTAATGGCAACGCCGAGAATAAGAGGCTTTATTTGGCTTAACGTGAAAGTCATCGTGGGTCTCCTTTGCCCGTAGAGTGTGGAGTTTTCGCGGTGTAACCAACTCACCTCCGCGTGACGTCACGCAGGCGTGAAAACCATTGCGAGGAGCCATAGGGTGAAATCAACCCATATCGCCATGTGGTCCGGGCCGCGAAATCTCTCGACGGCGATGATGTATGCCTTCGCGGCGCGTGGAGATTGTGCCGTTTGGGACGAGCCGTTCTATGCGGCCTATCTGTCGCTAACCGGGCTGGAGCATCCGATGAGCGCGGAGATTCTTGCAGCGGGAGAGGTTGATGCAGCGACTGTCGCGCGCCGCTGCCGAGGCGCTATTCCGCAGGAACAGAGCCTGTTTTACCAAAAACACATGTGCCAGCATATGATCCCCGGAGTGCCGCGCGACTGGATGCGTGAGGGGCAGAATATCTTTCTGATCCGCCACCCGGCGCGGGTTCTTGCCAGCTTCGCCCAGAAATACGAAGAGCCTCGCTTGACCGATATCGGCTTTGTGCAACAGGCTGAGCTTTTTGATGAAATTGCGGACCATCTGGGTGCACCGCCGCTTGTCGTCGACAGTTACGATATCCGCCAAAACCCTGGCCAAATGTTGCAAAGCCTCTGTGCCGCGCTGGGCATCTCATGGACAGACAAGATGTTGAACTGGCCCGCCGGGGGCCATCCTGATGATGGTATCTGGGCGACCCACTGGTATGGCGCTGTCCATCGCACGACCGGCTTTGCCGGGCCCGAAGGCTCACTGCCCAAGCTATCCGGGCGCTATGCCGAGATGGTGGAAGAGGCGCAGCCCTATTACGAGCGCCTCAAAGCATTCAGTCTTTCAGCCGACGATTCCGCATCGCGATCAAGCGCAGGCGCAGCGCGTTGAGCTGGATGAAGCCCGCCGCATCCTTCTGATCGTAGGCACCTGCGTCATCTTCAAACGTCACATGCTCTTCGCTATAAAGCGACATGTCAGACCAACGCCCCACCGTCCGCACGGACCCTTTATAGAGCTTCAACCGAACCGTGCCGGAGACATGCTCCTGGCTTTTGTCGATGGCGGCTTGCAGCATGTCCCGCTCGGGCGAGAACCAGAAACCGTTATATACAAGCTCTGCATAGCGCGGCATCAACTCGTCTTTCAGATGGGCCGCGCCGCGATCCAGAGTGATCTGTTCGATCCCGCGATGGGCTTCCAACAGGATCGTGCCGCCGGGGGTTTCGTAAATCCCGCGAGATTTCATACCGACAAAGCGACCCTCAACCAGATCAAGACGGCCAACGCCATGCTTGCCGCCAAGCTCGTTCAGTTTGGTGAGGATGGTCGCGGGGCTCATCGCCTCGCCATTGATCGAAACGGCATCCCCCTTTTCAAACCCGACCTCAACGAACTCTGCCTCATTCGGCGCATCTTCGGGCGCGACGGTGCGCTGATAGACATAATCCGGCGCCTCGACAGCGGGGTCTTCCAGCACTTTGCCTTCTGACGACGTGTGCAGCAGATTGGCATCCACACTGAACGGCGCTTCGCCGCGTTTGTCTTTCGCGATCGGGATTTGGTTCTTTTCGGCAAAGTCGATCAGCTTGGTGCGGCTCGACAGATCCCACTCCCGCCAGGGCGCGATGACTTTGATATCCGGGTTCAGCGCGTAAGCGGCCAACTCAAACCGGACCTGATCGTTGCCTTTGCCGGTCGCCCCATGGGCCACCGCATCCGCGCCGCTTTCTTCGGCAATCTCGATCAGACGTTTGGAAATCAGAGGCCGCGCGATGGAGGTGCCCAGCAGGTAGAGCCCCTCGTAAAGGGCGTTCGCGCGGAACATCGGGAAGACAAAATCGCGCACAAATTCTTCGCGCAGGTCTTCGATATAGATGTCGGAGGCACCCATCATCTCTGCCTTCTTGCGCGCGGGCTCCAACTCTTCGCCCTGCCCCAGATCAGCGGTGAAGGTCACGACCTCACAGCCATATTCCGTCTGCAACCACTTCAGAATGATCGAGGTATCAAGGCCGCCGGAATAGGCCAGCACGACTTTCTTAGGCGCAGACATGGGAGGGCTCCGTTCTTCGTCAGGTCAAACCATGGCGGCGATATCGGGTTTTCGGCATCAGGGCAAGGTGCGCGCGTGCTTGCTTTGACACGGTTTTTTCGGCATTGCAGCGCCATGAGCACCTTTTCCGAAAACGCCCGCAAGGCCGAGACCGCGATGCGCGAGGTTTTCCCCGCGACGCCGCTTCAGCGCAACGACCATCTGTCCGCGAGATATGGCGCGGATATTTGGCTCAAGCGCGAAGATCTGACGCCCGTGCGGTCATACAAAATTCGCGGTGCGTTCAATGCGATGCGCAAGGTTCTGGCTGAGACGCCGGATCAGGAACTGTTCGTCTGTGCGAGTGCCGGAAATCACGCGCAGGGGGTTGCCTTCAATTGTCGGCATTTCGGCAAGCGCGGGGTCATTTTCATGCCGGTGACAACGCCACAGCAAAAGATCGACAAGACCCGGATGTTTGGCGGTGACGCGGTCGAGATCAGGTTGATCGGCGACTATTTCGACGTCACTCTGGCCGAGGCGCAAGCCTATAGCGCCGAGGTGGGCGCGCATTTCCTGTCGCCCTTTGATGATGAGGATGTCATCGAAGGTCAGGCCACCGTCGCAGTCGAGATGTTGCGCGATCTGCCGAAAGCGCCGGACATGGTGATCTTGCCTGTCGGAGGTGGCGGTGTGTCGTCTGGCGTTCTGAGCTATCTGAAAGCGGAATCGCCTGAGACAGAGACGCGGTTTGTCGAACCGGCGGGCGGCGCTAACCTGACCGCCGCGATTGAGGCGGGTCAGCCGACGTCGCTCAACGCGGTTGATACCTTTGTCGATGGGGCCGCTGTGGCCCGCATTGGGGAGGCGACCTTTGCGGTGCTCAAGTCAGTGCCGCCGTCGCATATCCTTGTGGCGCCTGAGGATCGTATCTGCACCACGATCCTTGAGATGCTGAATGTCGAAGGGATCGTTCTGGAGCCCGCTGGGGCGCTGACCGTCGATGTGCTGCCGACGCTGGCGGATCAGATCAAAGGCAAGACTGTGGTGTGCATCACCTCTGGCGGGAACTTTGATTTTGAGCGTCTGCCCGAAGTCAAAGAACGCGCGCAGCGCTATTCAGGTGTGAAGAAATACTTCATCTTGCGGATGCCGCAACGTCCGGGGGCGTTGAAGGATTTTCTGAATATGCTTGGCCCGGATGACGATATTGCCCGGTTTGAATACCTGAAGAAATCGGCGCGGAATTTCGGGTCTGTCCTGATTGGGATCGAGACGAGTGATGCGCGGAATTTCGAGGCCCTGACCACAAAACTGGTCGAGGCTGGGTTCACCTATCGTGACATCACCAATGACGAGACGCTGGCGGAGTTCGTTATCTAGGCCTAGGGGCGTCCGCTCGCATACGCCTCCTTGCTGAGATCATGGGCCGTGGCGATGTCCAGCAGGTTCACGTCTGTGCCCTGCCCTGCATTGATTTCACCAGCGCCGGCGAGCTCTGCGAGCTTTGAAAATCCCACCGTCACGGCGTTGCCTTTGACGGAATGAAGGATCGCCTCCAAAGCCTGGCCGGTCGGGGCCGCCTTGAGGCTGTCCACACTTTCTTGCACCTCGTCGAGAAAAATCTCGAACACTTCTTCAAAGTCGTCCTCGCCCAATTCCTCTTTCAAATCGTCAATGCGGGTCCAGTCGATCATCTGTGCCTCCAAGCGCTGGGCAAGACTGTGGGGCGCAGAGGTAAACAAGATGTTTAAGATCGGATTTTAGAAACTCCAATTTGAGAGTTTACCGGCCGTTAAGCCGTTTTAAGACAGTGTCAGCCCGATTTTATAGGACAGATTGACGTGGCGTCATTACGAAACAGCAACCTTCAGCTCGCTGAGCTGACAGAGCCGGATGACCGGGCTGTAAAGACGATTCTGGTGGTTGATGACAGTGCCGGGCAGCGCAAATTGTTATCAAAGTCACTGCAGCGGAACGGGTTCGATGTGATCGAAGCGGCCTCCGGGCAAGAGGCGCTTGATCTGTGCCAAACCCAAAGCGTCGATCTGGTGATCAGCGACTGGATGATGCCGGGAATGGACGGGCTGGAGTTCTGCCGCGCCTTTCGCCGTGTCGAGAGGGAGGGATATGGCTACTTTATCCTGCTCACCTCAAAGGCCGAAAAGGCGGATATCGCCAAGGGGCTGGATGCCGGGGCTGATGATTTTCTGACCAAACCGTTTATCCCGGCCGAAATTCTGGCCCGGATCCGCGCTGGCGACCGCATCGTCGATATGCAGCGCCACCTGACCGAAAAAAACTCCCTCCTCGCGGCCTCGCTGGATGAGTTGAAAGAGCTGTATTCCGTTCTGGACAATGACTTGTTGGAAGCACGAAAGCTGCAGCAATCCCTCGTCCCTCAGCGTTTCTTTCAGTTGAAGAACGCCGATGTCTCGCTCTTGCTGAAGCCAAGCGGCCATGTCGGGGGTGACCTTGTAGGGTTCTTTCCAATCAACGAACGGTCGGTTGGCTTTTACTCCATCGACGTGTCGGGCCATGGGGTTTCGTCGGCTTTGTTGACGGCGCGGCTGGCGGGCCACTTGTCTGCCGCAGCGCCAGAGCAAAACGTCGCTTTGTCCAAGATCGGAAAGCACCGATACGCGCCCCGTGCGCCTGCTGACGCGGTGTCTGACCTGAACACGATGATCCAGCGCGAGGTCGAGACGGAGCATTACTTTACAATCGTCCTTGCGCATTTCGATCTGGTGACGGGGGAAGGTGTGCTGTGCCAGGCGGGCCATCCGCATCCGCTTTTGCATCATGAAGACGGAACGATTTCGTCGATCGGGGAGGGTGGATTGCCTGTGGGTCTTCTGCCCTCTGCCCAATTTGAAGACGTGGCTTTCACCATGGATGAAGGCGACCGGCTTGTTGTCCTATCAGACGGCGTTATTGAATGCGCCGATCCGGATGGGCAGGGGCTGGACGACGACGGGGTCGAGCGGCTTTTGAGACGCAATCATCAATTGACAGGCCTCGCGTTCATGGAGGCTCTGATGTGGGATCTTAGCGAATTTGCAGGAGGTCAGGACATGGCAGATGACATCTCGGGCATCCTGTTTGAATTCAAGGAGGCGCTAAACCTCTAGGAAGCTCTCAAGAAAGGCACGGTCGCCGTCGCTGGCGACCAGATCTAACGCAAGACCTGCATCGACAAGCATCGCGCTATGGCCGTCTTCCTGGGGCGGGCCATAGGGCTGGACAGGCCGCGCGACATAAATGTGGCACACCTTCTCGGCCCAGAATTGATATTCGGGCATAAAGGTAAACCGTCGATACGCGCCCAGCTTGCGCGGTCTTGCGATGCGCCAACCGGTTTCCTCGAACACTTCGCGGTGCAGCGCCTCAAGCGGGCCTTCGCCGGGATCAATCCCGCCGCCGGGCAGCTGAAACTCAGGCACAGGCGCGGCTTGATGGGTCAGCAAGATGCGTGTTTCCAGCGGTAAAATCGCATATGCGCCGGGGCGCATCCGATAGCGCTGGCCGTTCACGACCCGCTCGCCATGCCGTCTCATCATAGCTGCCTTCCCTTGGACGCAGCCTTGCCGCGCCTATATGGACGCGGTATGCCAATCAGTGGCGCTTTAGGAAACCCCCATGTCACAGATAAGCCCCTTCGCTATGGACGATACCGTCCTGCCCTTCCAGCTTGACCGCGCCGATATCCGCGGCCGCGTCGCCCGCCTTGATGGCGTGTTGGACGCTGTGTTGTCGCAACATGATTACCCGCCCGCGATCGAAGCGTTGGTGGCGGAAATGACATTGCTGACCGCGCTGATCGGCCAGACGATTGACCTGCGCTGGAAGCTGTCCTTGCAAGTGCGTGGTGACGGCCCGGCCCGGCTGATCGCGACGGATTATTACGGACCGACAGCCGAAGGAAAGCCCGCTCAACTGCGCGCCTATGCCAGCTTCGATGACGAACGGCTTGATCCCATGGGTGACGCGTTTCCGCAGATCGGCAAAGGCTATTTCGCGATCCTGATTGATCAGGGCAAAGGCATGACGCCTTATCAGGGCATCACGCCTATCGCGGGCGGTTCGGTCAAGGCCTGCGCCGAGACGTATTTCGCCCAGTCCGAGCAGTTGCCGACCCGGTTTGAACTGACCTTCGGACAGTCCCAAACGCCCGGCGGCGAAAGCAGCTGGCGTGCCGGTGGCGTGATGCTGCAGCATATGCCCAAGGCCTCACCGTTCGCGGCGGGTGACGGGGGCAGCGGTGAAGGCGGTCTGCTGAAGGCCGAGGATATTCTGGATGACGATTCTCAAGAGAACTGGGGGCGCGCCAACATCCTGCTCGACACCGTAGAAGAGCTGGAGCTGATCGGCCCGACCGTGCATCCGAACGATCTGCTTTTGCGGCTCTTCCACGAAGAGCAGCCGCGCGTTTATACGGAGCAACCGGTGGAGTTTGGCTGCACTTGCTCAGCGGATCGTGTGAGGCAAAGCCTGTCGATTTACTCGGCCAAGGACATCGCCCACATGACGACAGACGATGGCAAAGTGACAGCAGATTGCCAGTTTTGCGGCGCGCATTATGAATTCGAGCCCGATACGCTCGGATTTGAAGCCGGAACTTCTGGTGCGCGCGCCTGATCTGATCGACCAGCTTCGGACGACCGCAGCCAATCCGTCGGCGCGGTCGTCCGATTACGATCTAAACCCGGACGTTGTTTTGCCCGAAGGGCGCAAATTACGTGAGGCCGCAGTGCTGATCCCGATCTGGCAGCGCGCCGATGGTCTGCATCTGATCCTGACCAAGCGCGCCTCCGGGATGAAACATCATCCGGGTCAGATCGCCTTTCCCGGTGGTAAGCGGGATGAGGGCGATGACAGTCTGCATGCCACGGCGCTGCGCGAGGCCCGCGAAGAGATCGGCCTGCCCCCGACCCATGTCGAAATCTTCGGCGACCTGTCGGTGCATGAGACTGTCACCAGCTTCAAGGTTCAGCCGGTTTTGGGCCTGATTAGAGACGATTTCACCCCTGTCGCCGAACCTGGCGAGGTGGCAGAGGTCTTCACCGTTCCGCTGGCTCATGTCCTTGATCCGGTCAATTACCTGATCGAAGGACGTCGCTGGCGGGGGGCCCGTCGGCGCTATTTTGCGGTGCCTTACGGCCCCTACTACATCTGGGGTGCGACCGCGCGGATCTTGCGATCTCTCGCTGGTCCGATGGCCCTATGACCCGCATCAGCGCGGATTGGCTGCAAAGCGCTGCGGCCCAGCGCGTCATGGCGCTTTTGCGAGACGATGGGCATCAGGCTTACTTCGTTGGCGGATGTGTCCGCAATGCGCTGCTGGATGCGCAAGCAACCGATCTGGATATCGCAACGGATGCGCGACCAGAGATAGTTCTGAAGTTGGCCGACAAGGCCGATCTGAAAGCGATTCCCACCGGTCTTGAGCACGGCACCGTCACTGTGATTGCAGATGGCATCCCATTCGAGATCACGACATTTCGAAAGGATATCGCCACCGATGGTCGCCGCGCGACCGTCGCCTTCACCGATGACCTGACAGAGGATGCGCGGCGTCGCGATTTTACGATGAACGCGCTTTATGCAGGTCATGACGGCACTCTTGTTGACCCGCTGAACGGTTTGCCTGATCTGCAAGCGGGTAAGCTGCGCTTCATTGATGACGCCGCCCAACGTATCCGTGAGGATTACCTGCGTATCCTGCGGTTTTTCCGGTTTCATGCGTGGTATGCGGACCCAGAGGGCGGCTTTGATCCCGATGGTCTGAGTGCTTGTGCCGCTTTGGCGGACGGGCTTGCGGGTATCTCGAAAGAGCGGATCGGTGCCGAGATGCTCAAGCTGTTGGCGGCACCCGATCCCGGGCCAAGCCTTGGGGCGATGCAGCAAAGCGGTGTGCTGGCGCGGGCCCTTCCCGGCAGCGACCCCAAAGCGGCGTTTCTCGTAATCAGCTCTCACGCGATTGATCCGATGTTGCGGCTGGCTGCGCTGGGCGGTCGGGCCCCGGCGGAGCATCTGCGTTTGTCGAAAAGCGATGCGCGCCGGGTTGAGCTGTTGCGCGATGCGGCGACGTCTTCACAGACGCCCGCCGCTCTGGGCTATCGTCTCGGCGCTGTGGATGCCGTCTCGGCGCTCCACCTGCGCGCTGCGTTTTTCGAGCAGCCGGTCAACCCAAGCGACTGCACCAAAGCCGAACAAAGCGCCGCGCAGTCCTTCCCGGTCAAAGCGGCTGACCTGATGCCCACCTATCAAGGTGTGGCGCTGGGCGAGCGCCTCAAAAAGCTGGAAGAGGCATGGATCGCCTCTGACTTTACGCTCAGCAAATCAGACCTGATGCGTCTCTAATTCACCGCAAGAAGCCAATAATGACCTTTGACCCCCTTCTTCTTTTTGTCTTCTTTGGCCTTTTCTCGCCGGGGCCGAACGTGATCCTGATCACGGCCTCTGCGGCCCGTTTTGGCTTTCAGCGCACGCTACCCCATGTGCTGGGTGTGGCCGTCGGCGTTGGTGTGACGTCCGGGCTGACCGGATATGGCGTCGGCGCGCTTCTTCTGGCGCAACCTGCGCTGACCATTGCGCTGAAAACCCTCGCAAGTCTTTGGATTCTCTATATGGCGTGGAAGCTCTGGAACGCCCGCGCCGCACAAGCCGATCCTGCCCAGGACAAGCCGTTTACCTTCTTCGAGGCGGTGCTGTTCCAATGGGTGAACCCCAAGGTTTGGGCTGTCGCGCTAAGCGCCATGGCCTATGTCACGACCGCTGAACCTCTGGTCGCTGCCGCCCGTCTGGCTAGCGCGTTTTCCGGCATCAATCTGTTCGTCTGCCTTTTCTGGAGCACGATGGGTGCCTTGCTCGCCTACCTTCTGACAAACCCCACCGCCTGGCGGTTTTTCATGCGCGCGATGGCGCTGCTTCTGGCCGCTTTCGCCCCGTTGGTTTTCTTGTCCCCACAATAGGTCTATATGATGGGAGTAACCGGATAGGCGGCTCCCCCGTGCTTCGTTTTTTTGAACAGCTTGTCGATCCTTATACCCCGTATGAGGAGACCAACACGCCGCCCACGCGGCTGTGGCCGTTCCTGCGCGACTACTCGAAACCTTTCAAGAAAGTCTTCGTCTGTGCGGGCCTGATGTCGGTCATCGTGGCCGCGGTTGAAGTTGCGCTGATCTTCTACATGGGGCGGATTGTTGATCTGCTGGGGCAGACCACGCCTGCCGATTTCTGGTCCGAATACGGGCTGGAGCTGATCCTGATCGCGCTGGCGATCCTGATCCTGCGGCCCACCTTGCAAGCGCTGGACGTTCTGTTGCTGAACAATGCGATTCTGCCGAATTTCGGCACTTTGGTCCGGTGGCGTGCTCATCGTCATGTGCTGCGCCAATCGGTCGGCTGGTTCGAGAATGACTTTGCGGGACGCATCGCCAACCGCATCATGCAGACGCCCCCCGCGGCGGGGGAGGCGATCTTCCAGATCTTCGACGCGATCTCTTTCGCGCTGGCATACTTCATCGGGGCTGCGATTCTTTTGATGAATGCCGACCCGCGTTTGGCCGTACCTTTGGTGATCTGGTTTGGGTTTTACGCGCTACTGGTGCGCTGGACGATCAGCCGGATTGAACCTGCCTCGAAGGCAGCGTCCGAGGCGCGCTCGGAAGTGACGGGGCGCGTTGTCGACAGCTACACCAACATCCACGCCGTCAAGATGTTCGCGCATCATGATCGCGAGATCGACTATGCCTATGAAGCGATTGAGCAGACCCGCACCACGTTTCAGAAAGAGATGCGGATTTACACGATTATGGACATCGCGTTGGTGACGCTGAACGGCTTGCTGATCGTTGGCGTTGTCGGCTGGGCGATTGCGCTTTGGACGCTGGGCAATGCCTCTGTCGGTGTGATCGCGGCGGCCACCGCGCTGACGCTGCGGCTGAACGCCATGACCGGTTGGATCATGTGGGCGCTGTCCTCGTTCTTCCGCAATCTTGGCATTGTCGCGGAGGGCATGGAGACGATTGCCCAGCCGATCACCCTTATTGATGCGCCCGAGGCAAAGCCGTTGGAGTTCAAAAGCGGTCAGATCGAGTTGGTCGATCTGTCCCATCATTACGGCCGTGGCGAAGGCGGGCTGGACCGCCTGACGTTGACCATCAAACCGGGCGAAAAAATCGGGCTGATCGGGCGCTCCGGCGCTGGAAAATCGACCCTGATCAAGCTGCTTTTGCGGTTTTATGACCCCGATAGCGGGCGCGTGCTGATCGACGGTCAGGACATTGCCACGGTGCAGCAAGACAGTCTGCGATCGGTTATCGGCACGGTTCAGCAGGAAAGTGCGCTGCTCCATCGGTCGGTCAGGGATAACATTCTTTATGGGCGTCCCGAGGCGACGGAGGATGAGATGCTGAAGGCCGCGCGGCAAGCGGAGGCGCATGCGTTCATCCTTGATCTGGAAGATCAGAAGGGCCGGAAAGGCTATGATGCCCATGTCGGGGAACGCGGTGTGAAACTGTCCGGTGGGCAACGCCAGCGGATCACGCTCGCTCGCGCCATTCTGAAAGACGCGCCGATCCTGTTGCTGGACGAGGCGACAAGCGCTTTGGACAGCGAGGTCGAGGCGGAGATTCAAAAAACGCTCTATGGCATGATGGAGGGCAAGACCGTCATCGCGATTGCGCACCGCCTTTCGACGATTTCCCAGATGGACCGCATTCTGGTGCTGGACGAGGGCAGGATCGTCGAGGAAGGCGATCACGACGCGCTTCTGGCCAAAGGTGGCCTTTATAATGCGTTCTGGCAGCGGCAATCGGGCGGCTTCATCAATACGCAGGCCGCTGAATGAAAATCTACGACTGGATTGATGCGTTTCAGCCTTCCGAAGGGCCTCCGCCACGCACGCTTTTGCGGTTCTTCCGATGGGGGCTGTCGGGGGCGTGGCCTGTGATGGGGTTGGCCGCCGTCGTGTCTTCGGTGACCGGGGTGCTGGAAGTGGTCAGCGCACTTTTCCTTGGTTGGGTTGTGGACGCAGCCCTCAGTGCGCAGCCGGAAACGGTTTTCGCGGACAACCGTAACCTGCTTCTTTGGGCGCTTTTCTTCTTTCTGTTCCTGCGTCCGCTTTGGGCGGGGCTTGGCGCTTTGATGAGCAACGTGGTCGTCGCCTCAAACCTGGTTCCACTGGTCAACTCCCGCCTGCATCGTTGGACCTTGGGCCAGTCGGTCGGCTTTTTTGACAACGACTTCGCCGGGCGTATCGCGCAAAAGCAAATGCAATGTGCGCGAGCGATGTCGGACGTCGCGGTGGAGTGCATCAACGTGATGGCTTTCGCGCTGGCCTCGCTGATCGGGTCGGCTGTGTTGTTGACGGCCGTCAACTCCACCGTGTCTCTGATCCTTGTCGTCTGGCTGGTGTTCTATATCGGCCTGATCGCGTGGTTCATGCCGCGCATCCGGGTGCTGTCCGCCGCGCGTGCCGGGGCGCGGGCGGTGGTGACCGGCCAGATCGTGGATACGGTCACGAATATCAAAACAGTCAAGCTGTTTGCCCATGACGATCACGAGGATCAGGCCGCGCTGGGCGCAATGGCGCGGTTTCGCGAGAAGTCCATCGCGCAGGGCATCTTCTCCGCCAAGTTCCGGCTGTCCCTGATCGCTCTGGCGGGCACGTTGCCGGTGCTGCTGGTCGGCACGTCGCTGCATTTCTGGTCCATCGGTCAGGCGAGCGCGGGGGATATCGCAGCGGCTGGTGCGATCTCGATCCGGCTGGCACAGATGACCGGATGGGTCAGCTTCACGCTGCTGGGTATCTACGCCAATGTCGGTGAGGTCGAGGATGGGATGCGCACGCTGACGCCGCCTCACGAATTAACTGACCCCGAAGCGCCCGCAACTCTGAAAGCAGCCGAAGGGGCCATCGAATTTCGCAACGTAGACTTTGCCTATGGGGGTGATACGGGCGGGCTTTCCGGTGTTTCCCTCAAGATCGCACCGGGGGAAAAGCTGGGGATTGTCGGCGCTTCCGGTGCTGGCAAATCAACCTTGGTCGCGCTGCTTTTGCGGCTCTATGACACCGAAAAAGGCGCTGTTCTGCTGGATGGGCATGATGTGCGAACGCTGTCGCAGCATGACCTGCGCCATAACATCGGCATGGTCACGCAAGAGACGGCGATGTTCAATCGCTCGGCCCGTGACAACATCCTCTATGGTCGGCCCGATGCGGACATGGAGGAGGTCGTTTCCGCTGCCAAGCGCGCCGAAGCGCACACGTTTATTGAAACGCTGAAGGATCATCTGGGCCGCCCCGGCTATGACGCGCATCTGGGCGAACGGGGCGTGAAGCTGTCGGGCGGACAGCGTCAGCGGATTGCCCTCGCGCGGGCCATTCTGAAAGATGCGCCGGTTCTGGTGCTGGACGAGGCGACAAGCGCGCTCGACAGCGAGGTGGAGGCCGCGATTCAGTCCGCGCTGGAGCGGGTGATGGAAGGCAAGACCGTGCTTGCGATTGCGCATCGGTTGTCCACGCTCAGCCAGATGGATCGCATTATCGTGCTGGATCAGGGCCGCATTGTCGAAGAAGGCACACACGAGACGCTGCTTGGGCAAGATGGGCTTTACGCGCGCTATTGGGAGCGGCAATCAGGGGGCTTCATCACGGCGAAAGAGGCGGCAGAATGACCCTTGAGATTGTCCGACTGGGCCATTTGGGCGACGGCATCGCCGAAGGTCCGGTCTTTGTTCCGCGCACCTTGCCGGGCGAGGTTGTTGACGGTGTGGTGAAAGACGGCGTGCTTGCCGCCCCTAAAATCATCACCCCGTCCGCGCATCGCGTGAAAGCGCCCTGTCGTCATTACAACGCTTGTGGCGGCTGCGCTTTGCAGCATGCGGATGACGCGTTTGTTGCGGACTGGAAGGTCGGTGTCGTGCGGACCGCTTTGGCTGCTCAGGGTCTTGAGGCGGACATTCGGGGGATTGAGACGTCCCCGGCAAACGCGCGGCGGCGGGCTAAACTCTCGGGTCGGCGCACGAAGAAAGGCGCGATTGTCGGCTTTCACGCGCGCGGGTCTGACACGCTCACGCCTGTGCCAGATTGCACTGTGTTGAGCCCACAAATTTTAGCGCTTTTGCCTGTGTTAGAGACGCTGACGACTCAGATCGCCTCCCGCAAGGGAGAGGTATCCTACACTCTCACTGCGGCAGAGGCCGGGTTAGACCTAGCTGTCGATGGCGCAAAAGACATGACTGATGCGCTGCGCTTTGACATGGCGCGCTTCGCTCAAGAGGCGCAGCTGGCGCGGCTCAGCTGGAATGGTGAGTTGCTGCTTACCCTCGCCGCACCGACGCAACAGTTTGGCGACGTGAGCATCACACCGCCGCCCGGCGCGTTTCTACAAGCGACCAAGCACGGTGAAGAAGCCTTGCTTGCCGCTGTCGAAGAGGCGACGCAAGGCGCGAAATCTGTCCTTGATCTCTTCGCAGGATGCGGGACGTTCGCACTGCCCCTTGCCCGTCGCGCCCCGGTGCATGCCATCGAGGCCGTGCCGGACATGATGGAAGCGCTGGATGCGGGTTGGCGCATGTCCCAAGGGCTCAAGAAAGTGACGACCGAGACGCGCGACCTTTATCGCCGTCCTCTGGATGCGGATGAACTGGCCCCCTTTGACACGGTCGTGATCGACCCACCGCGCGCGGGGGCTGAAGCTCAGTCAGAGCATTTAACAGGCTCTAATGTGGCCCAAATCGCATTTGTCTCCTGTAATCCGGTAACTTTTGCCCGTGATGCCAAAATACTCACCGACGGCGGATATCGCCTGAATTGGGTCACAGTCGTCGATCAATTCCGCTGGTCCCCCCATGTGGAGCTTGCAGCCAGCTTCACCCGCACCGATATGAGCGTCTAACGAAAGACGAGGGACGCCCCTGATGCGCGCACAACTTGAAGCCTTTTTGGAACGCCCGGTGGTGCGCAACGGGATCATCGGCGTGATCTTGTTCAATGCCGTCCTTTTGGGGATGGAGACCTCCAAGCCGCTGATGGCGTCTTTCGGGCCGCTCATTCTGGCACTTGATAAGCTCTGTCTTGCAATTTTCGTTGTCGAACTGGTCCTCAAGCTGATCGCTTATGGCGGGCGGTTCTTCCGGTCTGGTTGGAACCTGTTTGATTTCGCCATCGTCGCGGTGTCTCTGGTGCCCGCTACGCAAGGCTTCTCGGTTCTGCGAGCGTTGCGCATCTTGCGGGTGCTGCGTGTGATCTCGGCCGCACCGCGTTTGCGCCGGGTGGTCGAAGGATTTGTGACCGCCCTGCCCGGCATGGGCTCGGTCTTTTTGCTGATGGGGATCATCTTCTATATCGGCGCGGTCATGGCGACGAAGCTCTTCGGGGACCAGTTTCCCGACTGGTTCGGCAGCCTCGGCGCGTCGGCTTATTCTCTGTTCCAGATCATGACGCTGGAAAGCTGGTCGATGGGCATCGTCCGCCCCGTGATGGAGGTCTATCCCCACGCGTGGCTTTTCTTTGTACCGTTCATCATGGTGACGACATTCGCGGTGGTGAACCTGCTAGTCGGTCTGATCGTCAATTCTATGCAGGACGCCCATTCAGCCGAAGAAAACGAACGCACAGATGCCTATCGTGACAAGGTCCTTGCGCGGCTCGAAGCCATAGAGAAGCGATTGGATAAGTCCTAGTCCCGTGCCCTGTTTTGCTGTATGCGGAAGGCAAAACAAGAAACATTTTGGGCACGGCAGATAATGCGCTTTTTGAAACTCATCCTTGTGATGGCGGTGGTGGTCACGCTTGCGGCGTGCTCCCCCTCAAAATTCAAGACCTATAACGGTCCTGAGGTGACGCGAATCTTCGTCTATAAAGAGCGGCGTGAGATGTTCCTCATGCATCATGACGAGATATTGAAAAAGTATGACTTCGATCTGGGCTTTGCGCCGGAAGGCGACAAGAAGATCGAAGGCGATGGCAAGACGCCCGAGGGCAATTACACGATTGATCGCCGCAATCCCAACAGCCGGTTCCATCTGTCAATTGGCATCGACTACCCCAATGCCGAGGATCGTCTTGAAGCGTTCCTGCTGGGAGAAAAGCCCGGCGGTGATATCTTCATTCACGGGCGTGGTCCCGAAATCAAAAACCCCAAATCCGACTGGACCTGGGGTTGTATCGCGGTCACGGACCGCGAGATGGAAGATATTTACGCGATGGTGCCGAACGGAACGCCGATCACCATTCTGCCTTAACCGCGTGCGGACGGGCCTTGATCTGCGGGCGGATTGGGCGTGACCACCGGTGCGGAGCGTGCCGGATTGCCCATCACAAGTGTCCACCAGATTTTGCCGTTGGGTTCCTGGAACCATGCGAAGCCAAGGTCGCGCGCGTTCGGATCAAGGATCGTGCGACGGGTGTCGGGCTGCTGCATCCACGCGGCCAGCGTATCCAGATCACTCTCATAGGTTTCAGAGATATTCTCGCCCACAAGCGCGCCGGTGTAGCCCACGCGGCGCACGCGGTCCAAAGGCGACGAGCCGTCAGAGCCGAAATGCCAAGGCCGGTTCTGCACCGACATGTCGCGGGAATGAGTGGCGGCGGCGGCGTTGAGCTGGGCGTTCAGCTCTACCGGGCCAACATTGGCGTTCTGACGGATCACATTGATCGAATCGAGGACGCGGAACTGAATCCGATTGCTCTCGCGCGCGGTAATCTTGAAGTTTCCGCGCCGTTCCTGCGCGCCGCTCGATGTCCCGCTGGGCGGCGTACATGCAGACAGCACAAAAAGAGACGAGACCAAAATAAGTGTAAGACGCAACATTTGCCCACCTGACCGAAGTTTCCGGAAATCCCTATCGCAAGGCCGTTGCAGATCAAACCCGGTTTCATTTGAAATCGGCGATCTAACGCTTCTTTGATTTGCGACTGCGGCTTTCCGGTCATATGTCTGCATCAATTAACCGTGAAGAGGGAGTTACCTGATGGCCAAGTCATTCGACAGACGCGCCTTTCTTGCGACCAGTGCTGCCGCTCTGGGGGCTGGCGCTGTTCCGGCGACCGCGCAAACAGAAAACACCACGCAAATGGAAGAGCCGGTCGAGATCGTGCGCCGTAACATCTCGTCCTTCCGGTCTCTGGATTGGCGTCCTTATTTCAGCAATCTCAAGGGCGGCGCTTGCCTTGTCGACACGACCTCGCGCGCGCTGCATTACTGGTCCGCGGATCAGTCGGTCTACAAACTTTACCCGACATCCGTGCCGCTAACCGATGATCTGACCCGCACCGGTCGCACCAGCGTGGTGCGCAAGGTCGAAGGGCCCAGCTGGCGTCCGACACCTGCGATGAAAAAGCGCAATCCCGAATGGCCGGACTTCGTTGGCCCTGGCCCGGACAATCCGCTGGGAACACATGCGCTTTACCTGTCCTGGACCTATTACCGCATCCACGGCACCCACGATACGCGCAAAATCGGGCGTCGATCGTCGAACGGCTGCATTGGTCTTTACAATGAGCATATTCAAGAGCTTTACGCGTTGACCGGAGTCGGCACGCAAGTGTTGCTTATTTGACGACATCGCCACGTTCTGGGCAGGAAGATGTCCAAGATGCGTTTGCATTTGGCAAAACTTCCTGCTTAGAAGACGTTACGAGGTACAGTCTTGGGTGCCTGCACGTCCTCAATAAACACCGTGCTCAGGCAATATCTGGAGGTTAACATGAAGAAACTTGTTCTCGCTGCTGCGTTCACCGCTGCTGCTTCCACCGCTTACGCAGGTGCAATGTCGGATCCCATCGTGGAGCCCGAAGTGATCGTTGAAGAGCAGTCCGGCACTTCGTCCGGTGGTGTCATCATCGGTCTGCTGCTGCTCGCCGTTCTGGCAGCTGCTGCGTCCAACTAAGTTTAGCGACATACGAATTAAGAAGGCGGTGGATCACTCCACCGCCTTTTTTCTTGTCCGATTGTCTGAGCCGAGCTTCTAGTCGCGGCTCAACCAACCGGCCAGATTGTCGTCAATGACAGATGACAGCGCTTCGATATGCGCATCGTCGTCGTTGAGGCAGGGGATGTAGGTAAATTCCTCGCCGCCCGCCTCTTCAAAGCTCTCTTTGATTTCTTCGTTGATCTCTTCCAACGTCTCGATGCAGTCAGCAGAGAAGGCAGGCGCACAAACGGCGATCTTCTTCTTACCTTCTTCTGCAAGGCGCGCGACTTCTTCAACTGTATAGGGTTTCAGCCACTCTTCGGGGCCAAACCGGCTTTGGAAAGTCGTCTTGATTTCGGTATCAGCCCAACCAAGGCGCTCTTTCAGAAGGCGCGTCGTTTTCTGGCACTGGCAGTGATAGGGGTCACCCTCCATCAGGTAGCGCTTGGGCACGCCGTGGTATGAACACACAAGAATGTCCGGCTTACTTTCCATCTCTGCATAGGCACGTTCGATGGATTGAGCGAGCGCGTCGATATATTTGGGATTGTCGAAATACGCAGGCACCGTGCGCACGGCGGGCTGCCATTTTTCATGAGTCAAAGAGCGGAAAAACTCATCATTCGCTGTCGCAGAGGTTGCGCCCGCGTAATGCGGATACAGCGGGAAGAAAAGGATGCGCTGGCATCCGGCTTCGCGCATGGCCCGGACCTTCGATTTGGTCGACGGATTACCATAGCGCATGCAGAAATCGACCATGACCTGATCGCCGTAACGGTCGTGCATCGCCTCTTTGATCTTGGCGGTCTGATCCTTCGTGATCGTCATGAGCGGGCTTTCGCCGGCTTCATGATTCCAGATCGACTTATAGGCGGCACCCGACGAAAACGGGCGCTTGGTCAGGATGATCAGCTGCAAAAGCGGCTGCCAAATCCAAGGTGAATAGTCGATAACACGCCGGTCTGACAGGAACTCGTTCAGATACCGGCGCATAGACCAATAATCGTAATTGTCCGGCGTGCCGAGATTTGCCAGCAGGATCCCTGTGCGCGCAGGGGGCACCTTGGGGTGGTCCGCATCTGCGTGGATGGGGCAGGTCGCCTCCATCGGGGCAAGGTCGGTCAGGGCCGCGCTGGATTTGGCATCGAGCATCATGAAGTTCCGATATCAGATAAGACTATAGGTGTGCAGTTAATTAGTTATACGGGAGCGTCAATCATTTGGATGACTCAGGCGGATCATCTGCGGGGATTTCGACCGTTCCCAAGGCTTCTGCCAAGCGGTGCTGTGCCGATCCGGGGCGCAAGGGCTTTTGCTGGCTGTCATCCGGGGACCAGCCAGACAGGAAAATCAGCTCGAACGTTGCAGTGATCCGATCATTTTCGGCCGGGAAGTGGGTTTGGTAAAGGTGCTGGACCTCTAACAGAACATCGCGGCGCAGGGGCGCGCGGTCCCGCATCGCAAGCGCGTTCGTCTCGCCCATCCGCCGCAAATCCCGCATCAGATGCACCGCGCTTTCGTAAGAGACGCGCAGCGGTGTCGTATCGGCGACCGGAAGCGCGAGACCAGCCCGTTGCAACAGGCCGCCCAGATCGCGAACCTCTCCCATCGGGGCAACGCGTGGCGACAATCCACCGCGCAACGCGGTCTCGGCCTGGGCCAGCGCGCTGCGCAGTTCGTTCAGGGTCTGGCCCCCCAGACAGACGCCAAGGAAAAGCCCGTCTGGCTTCAATGCGCGGCGACATTGCACCATCTGGCCGACGGGGTCATTCGCCCAATGCAGCGCCATCGCGTGGATCACCAGATCATATGTGCTGACTTGCAGATCAAGCGTCTCGGTGTCTGCGACAATGCGGGCGCCGGGCACCTGATCCTCCCAGAATTGCGGAAAACCGGTGATCACGGCGATATTGGTAAACGTCCTGTTAACCTCTTGCAGTCTTTCATGGATCTCATCTGCCGCTTGGGCGTGCAGGAACAGATCGTGCGGGTCGCGCACCCGCGCGCGGTGTTTCAAAAGCGTGGCTCTGTCGGTGAGGTTCGGGGCAGTGGTCATGCCAAGCTATGTAGAATGGACCGGTCATGATGCAAAGCGTGTTACGCTTGTTATATCCGGCGCAATGCCTGGCCTGCGACGCGCTGGTCGAGCAGGACCATGCGCTGTGTGCAGACTGCTGGCACGGCGCGCATTTCATCACGGGGCTGGTCTGCGATTGCTGCGGCGTGCCATTGCCGGGTGAAGAAGACGAAGAGGTCTTGTGCGACGATTGCATGGTCATCGCCCGACCTTGGACCCGCGGGCGGGCGGCCTTTCTTTACTCAGACACGGGCCGCAAGCTGGTTCTGGCGCTCAAGCATGGCGACAGGACCGATCTTGCGCCGCCGGCGGCGCGTTGGTTGGCGCAGGCCGCACGCGACTTGATGTCTGACAAAACCCTGCTGGTTCCGGTGCCGCTCCATTGGCGCAGGCGATTGCAGCGACGTTATAACCAATCGGCCGAAATGGCGCGCGCTTTGGCACAGATCACCGGCGCGCCTTACTGCCCCGACATGCTGGAACGGCGAAAGGTCACGCGGTCGCTGGATGGTTTGACCCGCGAGGCGCGGTTCGAGGTGCTGAGCGGGGCGATTGATGTCCCGCAGGGCAAAGAGGCGGACGTAGCCGGAAAAGACGTGCTATTGATCGACGATGTCATGACGTCGGGGGCCACATTGGCTGCCTGTGCGGAGGCGTTGAACGGGGCCGGGGCGGCGAACGTAAATGTCGCAGTTCTGGCACGCGTTGCAAAAGACACCTAGATGTCTAGGGTCGCGCCGGAAAAGGGTGCGGCGCTGAGAAGGACATTTTTGATGCAACCGATTGAGATTTACACTTCCCCCCTGTGCGGCTTTTGCCATGCAGCCAAGCGGCTCTTGAAGCAAAAGGGTGCGAGCTTTTCCGAGATTGACGTGCTGCGTGATCCCGCGAAAAAGCCCGAGATGATCAAGCGCGCCAATGGCGGGCGGACCGTGCCGCAGATCTTCATCGGGGACGTGCATGTCGGTGGATGTGATGATCTCTATGCGTTGGAGCGGGCTGGCAAACTGGATGCCCTGCTCGCCGCGTAGATGCTGAAAACGGCTCTGATACAGCTAAATTCAGGCGATATGCCTTCCGAGAACCTGCCAGTCACGCAGGACTTTATCGCGCAGGCCGCTGGGCAAGGTGCGCAGTTTGTGCTGACGCCTGAAGTGACGAATTGCGTCTCCGCCTCGCGGGCGCATCAGGTTGAGGTGCTACAAACGGAGGCCGAGGATCAGACGCTGGCCGCGTTGCGCGCGCAGGCGGATGCGCTGGGCATCTGGCTGCTGATCGGCTCGCTCGCGTTGAAGACCGATGACCCGGATGGCCGCTTTGCGAACCGGTCTTTTCTGATTGGTCCGGACGGCGGAATCGCCGCGCGTTACGACAAGATGCACATGTTTGATGTGAGCGTTTCGGAGAGCGAGACATACCGCGAATCGAAGGGGTATCGCCCAGGTGACACGGCGGTGATCGCAGAGGTAGACGGCGCGAAAATAGGCCTGTCGATTTGCTATGACATCCGATTTCCGTATCTCTACCGGGCTTTGGCTGAGAGCGGCGCACAGATTTTGACCGCACCGTCAGCCTTTTCGACAGGCACCGGCCCCGCCCATTGGGAGCCGCTTTTGAAAGCCCGCGCGATCGAGACCGGCAGCTTCGTTCTGGCCCCCGCACAAACAGGTCGTCACGCGACCACCGCAGGCAAGGCGCGCGAAACCTACGGGCGTTCACTGGCAATCTCGCCTTGGGGTGAAATTTTGTGCGATGGCGGAGACGCGCCCGGTATATCGCTGATCTCGCTAGACTTTTCCCAAGTGAAGGCGGTAAGAAACAGCATCCCGTCCTTAACCCATACACGCACCTTTACAGGTCCATGATGAGTGAAAAAAGCGATCCCCTGGCTATTGCCTTGTTCAGTGAAATTCTGATGGCAGAGCAATTGACACGGAACCGCATCTCGCGGGTTCTGCCCAAAGGGATGGAGCTGTCGCATTTTTCTGTGCTCAATCATCTGGCGCATGTGGGCGACGAACGCTCGCCTGCGCAATTGGCCAAGGCGTTTCATCTGACGCGCGGCGCGATGACAAACACGCTCAACAAGCTGGAATGGGCGGGATATGTGCATATTCGCCCCGATTGGGACGATGCGCGGCGCAAGATGGTGGCGATCAGCACATCCGGGAAGGCCGCGCGGGATGCAGCGCTCGATATCATCTCGCCGCTGATTGCCGACGCGGTGCGCGATCTTGGGTCCGAGAAGGTGCGCGCGACGGTGCCGGTGCTGCGCGCACTGCGCAATAATCTCGCGGGCGAGGATTAAGGCTTCAGGCTGGCCGTCACGTAATTGACGCTCAGATCGCGATCCGACAGCGACCATGTCCAGGCGACCGGATTGAAGACAAAGCCCTTGCGGTCCACCGGATTCAGCCCGGCTTTTGTCAGCAGATCAAACAGCTCATCCGGGGTGATGAACTTGGACCAGTCATGGGTACCTTTGGGCAGCCAGCGCATCACATGCTCGGCCCCGACAATCGCCACCATATAGCTTTTCGGGTTTCGGTTCAGCGTTGAGCAGAGGTGCAGCCCACCGGGCTTCAAAAGCATCTGGCAGGCGGTCAGATAGGCCAGCGGGTCGGCAACATGTTCGACCACTTCCATGTTCAGCACGACGTCGAATTGCTCGCCGGCGTCGGCCAGCGCTTCGGCGGTCGTATGGCGGTAGTCGATCTCAAGCCCGGACTGTGCCGCGTGCACCTTGGCAACGGGGATATTCCCTTCGGCGGCATCGGCCCCCACGACTGTGGCACCCAAACGGGCCATCGGCTCTGACAACAGCCCACCACCGCAACCGATATCCAGAATGCGCAGCCCGTCAAAAGGTGCGGCCTCATTCAGATCGCGGTCAAACTCGACGGCGATTTGCGATGTGATGTAATCCAAACGGCACGGATTGAGCATATGCAGGGGCTTGAATTTCCCCGCCGGATCCCACCATTCGGCGGCCATCGCCTCGAATTTGGCGACTTCCGAGGCATCCACGGTGTTTTGCGTCTGGGTCACGTTTCTTTTTCCTATGCTGGATGGAAGAACCATCTGCTGCGTTATATAGGGACAGTATGGACAAATTCTCTGGCCAAAAGAGCGCAGCTCAATTTCTGTATCCTCCGATTGATCCCTTCGATCAACGGATGTTCAATGTGGGCGATGGCCATCGGATTTACATGGAGCAGTGCGGCAACCCCGACGGTATCCCGGTCATCGTGCTGCATGGTGGCCCCGGTGGCGGCTGCAGCCCGGCCATGCGGCGCTATTTTGACCCAGCTGTCTATCGCATCGTCCTGTTTGATCAGCGGGGATGCGGGCGATCCAAACCGCATGCCAGCATCAAGGACAATACGACCTGGCATCTGGTCCGCGACATCGAGGCGATCCGCGAGCTGCTTGAGATCGACCGCTGGATTGTTTTTGGCGGCAGCTGGGGCGCGACCCTGGCGCTGATCTATGCGCAGACCCACCCCGACCGTGCCGCCTATTTGGCTTTACGCGGGGTCTTTCTGGCGACGCAAGCCGAACTGGACTGGTTCTATCAGGGCGGTGCAGGTGGCTTCTGGCCTGATCTGTGGCAACGCTTTGTCGATCTGATCCCCGAAGACGAGCGGTTCGATATGATCGCGGCCTATAACCGGCGTCTCTTTTCCGGCGATCTGATGATGGAAACACGCTATGGCCGCGCCTGGGCCGCGTGGGAGAATGCGCTGGCCTCTATCGACAACACCGGCGCGACCGGGGAGAGCCCGGCGGACTACGCGCGCGCCTTCGCCCGGCTGGAGAACCACTACTTCACCAACAAGGCGTTTCTTGAAGAAGATAGTCAGATTTTGAAAAATGCCGCGCTTTTAAAGGATATTCCGGGCAAAATTGTCCAAGGGCGATATGATATGATTTGTCCGCCACATTCCGCTTATGCCTTGTCAAAGGCTTGGCCACGTTGTGAAATGAAGATGGTTCCCAAGGCGGGGCACGCATTGTCCGAACCCGGGATTAGTGCAGAGTTGGTCCGCACGATGGACGGTTTGCGCGACAAGCCTGAGAGGCTTGGTCTGTAACGACTTTTTCTTGGTCGGCATGTTTTCGCCCGTTACTCTGGCCGTCCGAATCAGGTGGACCTCTATTTGAGTTTGAAAAACCGACATATTTCCCGACGGAGCCTGCTGACCTCTGGTGCGCTGGCCGGTGTGCTTGCAGCCACTGGTGTGCCTTTGCACGCGCAGCCCAAGCGCGGCGGCACGTTGCGGTTGGGTCTGGAAAGCGACGGTCTGAGAAATTGGGACGCGCGCCAGCCTTTTGATCCGCTGATGCGTGTGGCAGCACAAGGCTGTGTCTTTGACTGCCTCACCGAGGTGACGGCGCAGGGCCAACTTGTCGGGGAACTGGCGGAAAGCTGGGAAGGCTCCGCGGATGCGAAAGTGTGGACGTTCAGGCTGCGCTCTGGCGTGACTTTCCACAACGGCCGCCCGTTTGGGGCTGATGACGTCGTTGAGACGTTCCTCTTTTATCAAAGCGACAAGGACGGTGCGGCGATTCCGTTTGCCTGTCAGATGGCGGATATCCAGAAGCTGGGCGACCGTAAGGTGCGCATCACTTTGGAAGAGCCGAACACGGATTTCCCGTTCCTGCTCGCCGATCCGCAGATGATGATCTATCCCGCCCGCCAGATGGGCGAAGCGATTACGCGCGGGATCGGAACCGGGCTCTACCGTGTGGCCAATAAAGACGACGGGATCCTGCGGCTGGAACGTGTCGTGGGGCATTACAAGGACGGCAAGGCAGGCTGGTTTGACGCGGTTGAGCTGCATCCGATTTCAGACAGCACAGCGCGCATGACCGCCTTGCTGACAGATCAGGTGGATGCTGTGGGCGATGTGCCTTTTGATGCGATCCCCTATCTGGAGGGGCGCAATGATATTGACCTGTCAGTCGCGCGCGGCACCCGCCATATGGTGCTGGACCCCGAAGAGATGGGCGCGCCGCGGGATGTGCTGCGTCAGGAGATTGATCGCGAGGGGATCGTGAGTGAGCTGCTGCACGGCTATGGCTCTGTTGCTCAGGATCATCCGATTGGGCCCGGTAACACCTACTACACCGAGATCGAGGTGCCAGCGTCGCAAGGCCCGAAGCTGCTGTTGAAGGATCTGTCGCGCGTGTCTTTCCGCGATGGACGCATGACCGAGGACTGGATGTTCTCCACCCTCAAGCAGCCCGACACACCGCGCTTTAAGGCTTTGCTGAAAGAAGCCCGCGCCACGACCGACAGCAAGCGCCGCGGCGAGATTTACGCCGAGATGCAAAGGATCACCGCCGAGGAAGGCGTCGAGGTTATCCCGGCTTTCGCCGATTACGTGGACGCGCACCGCAAAACATTGGCCCACCCGGAGACGCTGGGCGCGCTGGCGGCGCTCGATAGCAGCCGCATCGCCGAACGGTGGTGGTTCGCCTAAGGGCTTGCAGACTCACCAACGGGTCCGTATATGCATCTCAACAGCGGCGCGCTGGGGTCCAAACCTAACGCTCCACCGGAAATCGTAACGGGCCGCGCGCCCGTTTTTTTGTGCTTACTCGAGACCCGATAATGTCTGATCTGATCGCCAAAGCCGCCATCGACAAACGTATGGCTGAAATCCTGACCCCCGTGATTGAGGGTCTGGGGTTTGAGCTTGTGCGTGTCCGTTTGATGAGCGGCAAGGAAAGCACGCTGCAGCTGATGGTGCAGCGGCCCGATGGTGCGATTGAGGTCGATGAATGCGCGCAAATCAGCACGGCTGTGTCGGCTGTTCTGGACGTGGAAGACCCGATTTTGGACGCCTACACGCTGGAAGTCTCCAGCCCCGGCATCGACCGCCCCCTGACCCGGCTGAAGGATTTTGACCAGTGGGAAGGGTATGAAGCGAAGATTGAGACGACCGAGCTGATCGACGGCCGCCGCCGGTTCAAGGGCGAGTTGGCGGGTGTTGAGGGCGACGAGGTGCTGATTAACATCGACGAAGGCACCATTGGTTTGCAGTTTGACTGGCTGTCCGATGCCAAGCTGATCCTGACCGATGATCTGATTAAAGAGATGCTTAAGCAGCGCAAAGCGGCTGGCATCGTGAACGAAGACGACTTCGACGCAATCGAAGAAGAAACCCAGACCGAAGGGTCCAAGGAGGACTGACAATGGCGATCACTTCCGCAAACCAGCTGGAGCTGCTCCAAACTGCCGAGGCCGTGGCCCGTGAAAAGATGATCGACCCCGCGCTGGTGGTCGAAGCGATGGAAGAAAGCCTCGCCCGTGCGGCGAAGTCGCGCTACGGCAGCGAGATGGACATCCGCGTGTCCATTGACCGCAAGACGGGTCGCGCCACTTTCACGCGAGTGCGCACGGTTGTGGATGAGGAAGAGCTTGAGAATTATCAGGCCGAGATGACGGTCGAGCAGGCCAAGCAGTATCTGGAAAACCCTGCCGTTGGTGACACTTTCGTCGAGGAGGTCCCGCCGGTTGAGATGGGCCGGATCGCGGCGCAATCGGCCAAGCAGGTTATCCTGCAGAAGGTGCGCGAAGCTGAGCGGGATCGCCAGTTCGAAGAGTTCAAGGACCGTGCTGGCACGATCATCAACGGTCAGGTCAAGCGCGAAGAGTATGGCAACGTCATCGTCGACGTGGGCAGTGGCGAAGCTGTCCTGCGCCGGAACGAGAAGATCGGCCGCGAAAGCTATCGCCCGAACGACCGCATCCGCTGCTACATCAAGGATGTCCGTCGTGAGGTTCGCGGCCCTCAGATTTTCCTGAGCCGCACCGCGCCAGAATTCATGGCAGAGCTCTTCAAGATGGAAGTGCCGGAGATTTACGACGGCATTATCGAAATCAAAGCGGTTGCCCGTGATCCCGGTTCGCGCGCCAAGATTGCGGTCATCAGCTATGACGGCTCGATTGATCCTGTCGGTGCCTGTGTGGGTATGCGCGGTAGCCGTGTGCAGGCCGTTGTGAACGAGCTGCAGGGCGAAAAGATCGACATTATTCCGTGGAATGAAGATCAGCCGACCTTCCTTGTGAACGCGTTGCAGCCTGCCGAAGTCACGAAGGTGGTTTTGGATGAAGAAGCCGAGCGGATCGAAGTTGTCGTGCCGGATGAGCAGTTGAGCCTCGCCATCGGTCGCCGTGGTCAGAACGTGCGTCTGGCGTCGCAGCTGACCGGTCTGGATATCGACATCATGACCGAGGAAGAAGAAAGCGCGCGTCGTCAGGCCGAGTTTGAACAGCGCACCAAGCTCTTCATGGATACGCTGGATCTGGACGAGTTCTTTGCCCAGCTTCTGGTCTCCGAAGGTTTCACCTCGCTGGAAGAAGTGGCTTACGTCGAAGTGGACGAGCTTTTGGTTATCGACGGTGTCGACGAAGATACCGCCAGCGAATTGCAGGCCCGTGCCCGCGATCATCTGGAAGCTCAGAACGCCAAGGCGCTTGAGAACGCAAAAGCGCTGGGCGTCGAGGACAGCCTTATTGCATTCGAGGGCCTCTCTCCCCAAATGGTAGAGGCATTGGCCGAGGATGGCGTGAAAACGCTGGAAGATTTCGCGACCTGTGCCGACTGGGAGCTGGCCGGTGGCTGGACAACGGTCGATGGTCAGCGCGTCAAAGATGACGGCGTGCTTGAAAAGTTCGATGTCTCTTTGGAAGAAGCCCAGAACATGGTGATGACCGCACGGGTCATGCTGGGTTGGGTTGATCCCGAAGATCTGGTGGCCGATCAAGCTGAAGCGAATGCTGAGGCTGAAGCATCCGAGGAGGCCGAGGCCTGATCGCAGGCCTCGGGGTCTGTCGATGGGTCGCGGTGGTCGCGATAAGGATCGAAGCGAGGCGGAGCGGAAATGCATCGCCACGGGTGAGGTCCAGCCAAAGGAAGGGCTGATCCGGTTTGTGGTCGGCCCGGACGCGCAGATCGTGGCCGATATTCTTGAGAAGCTGCCCGGTCGCGGCATTTGGGTATCGGCAAATCGCGATGCGTTGGAAACTGCGATCAAGAAGGGCCTCTTTGCCCGTGGTGCCAAGCAAGCGGTTCAGGTGCCAGACGATCTGTTGGCGCAGGTTGAGGCGCAACTCGCGACCCGTGTCGTGAACCTGATCGCACTGGCTCGGAAATCCGGGTCTGCGGTGTGTGGGTTCGAGAAGGTCAAAGGCATGCTCGCCGATGGCCGGGCGAAGGTTTTGCTTCAGGCCAGCGACGGCTCGGAGCGGGGCAAGACGAAACTGTGGACGCCCGAAGGCGGACGCTATTTTGGCGTTTTGACTGCGTCAGAATTGGGTTTGGCATTTGGGCGGCAAAGTGTGATACATAGCGCGCTCTCGGCTGGTGGACTCGCAACACGTGTTGTAGAGGAAGCCTCAAAGCTGAAAGGCGTCCGAGAGACAGCCGTCATTTATGACGGCGAGAAAGACGGCGAACTGCGCCGGAAAGGTAAGACTGCTAGATGAGCGAAGACGACGGCAAAAAGACACTTGGTCTGCGTGGCGGGGCCCGTCCGGGCAACGTAAAGCAAAGCTTTAGCCACGGACGCACGAAGAATGTCGTGGTGGAAACCAAGCGCAAACGCGTTGTGGTGCCAAAGCCGGGTGCGGGAAATGCACCAGCTCCGACCGTTGGGGGGGATCCCTCCCGGCGCCCTGCGGGTATTTCCGACAACGAAATGGATCGACGCCTGAAGGCGTTGCAAGCCGCCAAGGCCCGGGAGGCCGAAGATGCGGCCAAGCGTGAAGCGGCTGAGAAGGAGCGCGCGGAAGAGCGTGCCCGCCGCCGCGAGGAAGCGGAAGCTAAAGAGCGTGAAGAGCAGGAGCGCGCCGAGCGTGCCAAAGCCCGCGCCGAAGAAGACGAGCGTAAGAAGCGCGAAGTGGAAGAGGCCGCAAAGATGGCCGCCGCTGCGCCACCCCCTGCCGAGGACGCGCCGCGTGGTAAGTCAGCCGCCGCGCCCGCTCGCAAGGCCCCTGCGCGTGAAGAGCCTCAGAAGGCGAACCGCAACAAGGGTCGTGAAGATAATCGCCGGTCCGGTAAACTGACGCTCAACCAGGCTCTGTCTGGTGGCGAAGGTGGGCGGCAACGCTCCATGGCAGCGATGAAGCGCAAGCAAGACCGCGCCCGCGCGAAAGCGATGGGCGGCACGGTCGAGCGTGAAAAGGTTGTGCGCGATGTGCAGCTGCCCGAATCCATCGTGGTTCAGGAGCTTGCCAACCGTATGGCTGAGCGCGTTGCCGACGTTGTCAAATCGTTGATGACCAACGGGATCATGGCCACGCAGAATCAGGCGATTGATGCTGATACGGCTGAACTGATCATCGAAGAGTTTGGCCACAAGGTCGTGCGCGTCTCGGATGCGGATGTCGAGGATGTCATCACGCAGGTCGAAGACGACGAGAAAGATCTTGAGGCGCGTCCGCCCGTTATCACCGTCATGGGCCATGTTGACCACGGCAAGACCTCGCTTCTGGATGCGATCCGGAATGCGAAAGTCGTCTCTGGCGAGGCTGGCGGGATCACGCAGCATATCGGCGCGTATCAGGTGGATCAGGACGGCACGAAGCTGACTTTCCTTGATACACCTGGCCACGCGGCGTTCACATCGATGCGGGCGCGCGGTGCGCAAGTCACTGATATTGTTGTGCTTGTTGTGGCTGCAGATGACGCTGTCATGCCGCAGACGATTGAAGCGATCAACCACGCGAAAGCGGCGCAAGTGCCGATGATCGTGGCGATCAACAAGATCGACCGCCCGGCCGCTGACCCCAACAAGGTCCGCACCGATCTGCTGCAACACGAAGTGATCGTGGAGCAGATGTCAGGTGAAGTGCAGGATGTAGAGGTTTCGGCCATAAACGGTACGGGTCTTGAGCAATTGCTCGAAGCGATCTCGCTCCAGTCGGAACTGCTTGAGCTGAAAGCCAACCCTGATCGCTCTGCAATGGGTGCGGTGATCGAGGCGCAGCTTGATGTGGGCCGCGGCCCGGTTGCCACCGTTCTGGTGCAAAACGGCACGCTCAAGAAAGGCGATATCTTCGTCGTGGGCGAGCAGTGGGGTAAAGTCCGCGCGTTGATCAACGATCAGGGCGACCGTGTCGACGAGGCTGGCCCCTCGGTCCCGGTCGAGGTGCTTGGTTTGAACGGCACGCCCGAAGCGGGTGACGTTCTGAACGTCGTTGATACCGAAGCGCAAGCCCGTGAGATTGCCGAATATCGCGAGAAAGCCGCGAAAGAGAAGCGCGCCGCAGCTGGTGCTGCTACCTCTCTTGAGCAGTTGATGGCGAAGGCCAAGGAAGACGAGAACGTCACGGAGATGCCGATCCTTGTGAAGGCAGACGTGCAGGGCTCATCCGAGGCGATCGTCCAGGCGATGGAGAAAATCGGCAACGACGAGGTGCGCGTGCGCGTGCTGCATTCCGGTGTGGGTGCGATCACGGAAACGGATATCGGTCTGGCCGAAGCCTCTGGCGCGCCGGTCTTCGGGTTTAACGTGCGTGCAAACGCATCGGCCCGGAACACCGCGAACCAAAAGGGCGTGGAGATTCGCTATTACTCGGTGATCTACGATCTTGTTGACGATGTGAAAGCCGCTGCCAGCGGTCTGCTAAGCGCCGAAATTCGCGAGAACTTCATCGGGTATGCCGAGATCAAGGAAGTCTTCAAGGTCACGGGCGTCGGCAAGGTTGCCGGTTGTCTGGTCACCGAAGGTGTCGCGCGTCGCTCTGCCGGGGTGCGCCTGCTGCGCGATAACGTGGTGATCCATGAAGGCACGCTGAAAACGCTGAAGCGTTTCAAGGACGAGGTTCCCGAAGTGCAGTCCGGTCAGGAATGCGGCATGGCGTTTGAGAATTACGACGATATCCGCCCGCAGGATGTTATCGAGATTTTCGAGCGCGAAGAAGTTGAGCGCACGCTCGACTAAGGCCTGACCGATACGAGATGAAAAAAGGGACGACCGTTTGGCCGTCCCTTTTCCTTTGATACGAGGGTCTTTTACTGAATACGAGGCCTAGTTGGTCAGACGGGTGTCCCGGTGAATGTGCGGTCACCCACACGGACAAGGATTTTCCCGCAGGACAGCGCACGCACAAAGGTTCCTTGCACGGACACACAGCTGCCCAGAGTAATGGTCTTCAGCATCTCAAATCCTCCCCAGAGCTTGGTGCTAATACAACCTTAGCGAAACAATACTTATAGATCACCTGAAAAGTGTGCAAATTGTGTCCATTCGCGCGCAAAAATGCGGCGAAACAGAATGTTTCTAGAGCCAATCACGCAGAATCGGGATCAGCGGGATGTCCGCTTCGGGCATCGGGTAGCTCTTTAAATCCTGGGGTTTCACCCATCTGAGCGCCTGATTCTCTCGCGATTGCGGGGTGCCGTCCCATTTGCGGCAGGCAAAGAGCGGCATCAGCAGGTGAAAATTGTCGTAAGAATGGCTGGCAAATGTCAGTGGGGCCAGGCAGCTCTCCCATGTGTTGATTCCCAGCTCTTCCTCAAGCTCGCGGATCAGTGCGTGTTCTGGCGTCTCTCCAGCCTCGACTTTGCCGCCGGGAAACTCCCACAGACCGGCCATGGATTTGCCTTCCGGGCGCTGGGCCAAAAGCACGCGCCCGTCGGGATCAATCAGCGCGACGGCTGAAACAAGAACGGTTTTCACGACCGGTAGTCCGCGTTGATCGTGATGTAGCCATGGGTCAGATCGCAGGTCCAAACCGTGGCGGAGGATTGCCCCATCCCCAGATCAGCACAGATCACGAGGCTGTCGTTCTTCATGTAAGCCGCGCCAACATCTTCCTTGTAGTCAGGGCAGACCCATCCGTTTTCAGCGACCTGAATGTCGCCAAACGCGATGCTGAGCCTGTCGCGGTCCGCCGCTGCGCCGGATTTGCCGACAGCCATCACGATCCGGCCCCAGTTCGGGTCTTCGCCCGCAACGGCGGTTTTTACGAGCGGTGAGTTGGCGATGGAGAACCCGACCTTCTTCGCATCCTCATCGGTTTCGGCCCCTTTGACGCGGATCTCGATAAATTTCGTGGCACCCTCGCCGTCCTTGACGACCTGATGCGCGAGATCGAGCATGACATCATACAACGCCGCCCGGAATGCCACACTGGTGCAGTTCACCTCGACACCAGAGGCCCCGGTCGCTGCGATCATCACCGAATCGGATGTTGATGTATCGCTGTCCACCGTGATGCAGTTGAAGGTCGTGTCTGACACGTCGCGCACCATGCGCTGCAAGTCGCCTTGCGGGATCTTCGCATCGGTGAAGATATAGACCAGCATCGTCGCCATATCCGGCGCGATCATGCCAGAGCCTTTGGCGATGCCGACAATGCTGATGATTTCGCCGTCGATGACCAGTTCTTCAACGGCCCCTTTTGCGAATGTGTCCGTTGTACGGATCGCGTTTGCTGCGGCTTCTATGCCATCGGGGCTCAGCCCCTCTTTCAGCGCTTTCAGACTGTCCACGATCTTGGCATGGGGCAGCGGCTCCCCGATGACGCCGGTTGAGGCGGTGTAGACCCGGCGCTGCGGGATACCCAGAACATCCGCCACGGCCTGGGTGATCGCCTCGACGGATTTCTTGCCATTGCTACCGGTAAAGGCATTGGCGTTGCCGGAGTTGACCAGAAACGCTGCGCCTTCATCGGGCAGCGACTTCAGCTTCGCCTGACAATCCAGCACCGGAGCCGCGCGTGTCGAAGACTTGGTAAACACGCCCGCTACCGTTGTTCCGGGGGCCAGTTCGGCCAGCATGACATCGTCGCGCCCTTTATAGTGCACGCCAGCGGCGACGGTGGCAAAGCGCACGCCGCCGACTTCTGGAAGGGATGGAAACCGCTTAGGGGCGAGGGGCGACACGGTCATAGTTACTTACTCCGACAAAAGGTCCGCATTGCGCAGGATGCTGGCATCAATCTCTCCCAGATCGGGGAGCGTCACTTCCGCGGCCTCGGTCAGTTCCGTGATGTGGGTCTCCAACGCGACCTGCTGCAACTCGGCAGTCAACTCTTCGCGCACCTCTTCGAGAGTAGGTGCGTCCTTCAAACGGCTTTCGTCCAGCTTGATCACGTGCCAGCCGAACTGTGTTTGGACCGGGGCCGAAATCGCGCCGTCTTCAAGACCGACAACCGCGTCCTCGAACGGTTTGACCATCATTCCGGGGCCGAACCAGCCCAGGCTACCGCCACCGGGACCAGAGGGGCCGGTCGATTTCTCTTTCGCCAGTTCAGCGAAGTCCGCGCCGCCTTCAAGCTCGGTCACAAGGGCCAGCGCTTCTTCCTCTGTCTCGACAAGGATGTGCGAGGCATTGAACTCCTTCTCAGGCTCAACAGAGGCGTATTTCTCCTCATAGAGCGATTGCAACATCTCGTCGGTCACCGCGTCTTCGATAAAGTCGGTGATCGCGACACCGGCCATGGCTGCACGGCGTTCGTTCTCAAGGCTCAGCTCGACGCTTTTGGGAACATCTGCTGTTTGCTGGGACAGCACGGTTTGTTGCACCAGTTGCTCGCGAATGCCTTCAAACAGCACATCATCGGGAAGTTGCTGATACTGTTGGGGAAGCTGGGCGCGGGCGGTGATCATATGGCCCACTGTGATCTCGGTGCCATTCACATTCGCGACGACCGTGTCGACAGTCATCTCTTGGGCGAAGGCGGGAAAGGTGCCACAGATCGTGGTTGCAACGGCCAGCAAGAAGTTATGGTGTTTCGACATCTATCGTTCCTTTGATCGGCCGCAGGCTCCGGCGACGTTGACACTATGTATACTGGCCCTTACATCGCCTAGATGTCGTGCGAGGGACAGCCTTCTTTCGTGTTCTATGGACACCAAAGAGGGCCAGCAAGCAACCTTATGACACGATCCTGTTAAGCCACCGTGCGGAGAGACTATGCTGGGTATCGGAACAATCACCAAAAAGGTTTTTGGCACGCCAAATGACCGCAAGGTCAAGGCAACGCGCCCGCTGATTGCAAAGATCAACGCATTGGAGCCCGAATTTGAAGCGCTCAGCGATGAAGGTCTGAAAGACCGGACAGAGGCTTTGGCCAAGCGCGCGATAGAGGGTGAAAACCTTGATGCGCTGATCCCCGAAGCCTTTGCCAATTGCCGTGAAGCCGCCAAGCGCGCTCTGGGTCTGCGGGCGTTTGATACGCAGTTGATGGGCGGGATTTTCCTGCATCAGGGCAATATCGCCGAGATGAAGACGGGCGAGGGCAAAACCCTCGTCGCAACCTTCCCGGCCTATCTGAACGCGCTCACTGGCAAAGGCGTGCATATCGTCACCGTGAACGATTACCTCGCCAAGCGGGACGCTGAATGGATGGGCAAGGTCTATGCTGCCTTGGGGCTGACCACCGGCGTGATCTATCCCGACATGCCCGATGACGAAAAAGCCGCCGCCTACGCAGCCGACATTACCTATGCGACCAATAATGAGCTGGGCTTCGATTATCTGCGCGACAATATGAAGGCCGAGCTGAGCCAGATCGCCCAGCGCGGCCATAACTTCGCGATTGTGGACGAGGTGGACTCGATTCTGGTTGATGAGGCGCGGACGCCATTGGTGATCTCGGGCCCTGCCGAGGACCGCTCGGAAATGTATCGCACGATCAATGCGGTGATCCCGGATCTGACCGAAGAGCATTACACGATGGACGAGAAGGCGCGGAACGTGACCTTCACCGACGCGGGCAACGAGTTTCTTGAGGGCAAGCTGCACGAAACAGGCATACTGCCCGAAGATCAGTCGCTTTATGACCCCGAAAGCACCACGATTGTGCACCACATCAACCAGGGCCTGCGCGCCCATACGATGTTCCAGAAGGACAAGGATTACATCGTGCGCGACGGCAAAGTGATGCTGATCGACGAGTTTACCGGCCGCATGATGACGGGCCGCCGTCTGTCCGAGGGTCTGCATCAGGCGCTTGAGGCGAAAGAGGGCGTGGATATTCTGCCTGAGAACGTCACGCTTGCCTCGGTGACCTTCCAGAACTACTTCCGCCTTTATGACAAGCTGGCTGGTATGACCGGCACCGCGCTGACCGAGGCTGAAGAATTTGCCGAGATTTATGGGCTTGGCGTGGTCGAAGTGCCGACAAACCAGCCCGTTGCGCGCAAGGATAACCACGACGCTGTCTACCGCACCGCGCAGGAAAAATTCGGCGCCATCGTGAAATCTATCGCCAAGGCGCATGAGAAAAAGCAACCGGTTTTGGTGGGCACCACGTCGATTGAGAAGTCCGAGTTTCTGAGCGATCTGCTGAAAGAGGCAGGCATTCCCCACAACGTCCTGAACGCGCGCCAGCACGAGCAGGAAGCCCAGATCGTGGCCGATGCTGGTAAGCTGGGTGCAGTGACGATTGCCACCAACATGGCCGGTCGCGGGACAGACATCCAGTTGGGCGGCAACGTTGAAATGCGCGTGCTGCAAGCGCTGACGGAGAACCCTGAAGCCGACCCCGAAGAGACGCGCAAGCGGATCGAAGCGGAAGTGGCCGAGGAAAAAGAGAAGGTGAAAGAGGCGGGTGGCCTCTTCGTTCTGGCAACCGAGCGTCACGAAAGCCGTCGCATCGATAACCAGCTGCGCGGTCGTTCGGGGCGTCAGGGTGACCCTGGCAAATCGTCGTTCTATCTGTCGCTCGAAGACGATCTGATGCGCATCTTTGGCTCGGACCGTTTGGACAAGGTCCTGTCCTCGCTTGGCATGAAAGAGGGCGAGGCGATCATCCACCCGTGGGTGAACAAGTCGCTCGAAAAGGCGCAAGCCAAGGTCGAGGGGCGTAACTTCGACATCCGTAAGCAGCTTCTCAAGTTCGACGATGTGATGAACGAGCAGCGCAAGGTAATCTTCTCGCAGCGCCGCGAAATCATGGAAGCCGAAGATCTCCACGAGATTGCCCAGGACATGCGTCATCAGGTGATCGACGATCTGGTCACGCATTACATGCCGCCGAAAAGCTATGCAGATCAGTGGGATACCGATGGGCTTCACGCTGAGGTGCGCGAAAAGCTGGGCGTTGATGTTCCGGTCAAGGACTGGGCCGAAGAAGAGGGTGTCGATGATGAGGACGTCCGCGAGCGTCTGGAAAAAGCGACCGACGCTTACATGCAGGAGAAGTCCGAAGCCTTCGGCCTCGACACGATGCGCAATATCGAAAAGCAGGTGTTGTTGCAGACTATCGACACCAAATGGCGCGAGCATCTTGTGACGCTTGAGCACCTTCGGTCGGTCGTCGGGTTCCGTGGCTATGCCCAGCGCGATCCGCTCAATGAATATAAGACGGAATCCTTCCAGCTGTTCGAGTCGATGCTCAATTCCCTGCGTGAGGATGTGACACAGAAACTGTCGCAAATCCGTCCGATGACCCAGGAAGAGCAAGACGCGATGATGGCGCAGATGCGGGCTCAGCAAGAGCAATTTGCCGCTGCCGCAGCCCCGCCCAAGGCGGAAGTCTCTGAAGGTGCCATCGAAGGGTTTGATGAGAACGACCCGACGACTTGGGGCAATCCAGGGCGCAATGATCCCTGCCCGTGTGGCTCTGGCAAGAAGTTTAAGCACTGCCACGGCAAGGTCTGATTGCCTCAAGCCCGTCACCGGACGGCCTTATTGAAACACCGCCCGCGCCCTAAAGCGGTCACGATTGATCGGCAATATCCTGCTCACAGCCATGTTTTTGGCATTGGAGTTGGGTATGTTGAACAAGAAGCAGATTGTAACCGCAGGCGCTACGTTGGGTATCGCGCTGGCGACTGGATTTGTCATGCAAAACGGGGACGCCGTAGCGTCGCGCTTTGGCGACGCGCCTGAGGCGCAACCGCAACCGCAGGCGGCCCCGGTCGAGGCCCCTGCTGTCGTTCAATCAAGTGTTCTGCCTGCTTTGCCCGAAACGCCTGCCGCACCCGAGCCGGTCGAGATGGCCGCGCTGGAAGAAGACACAATGACCGACGTCACGCCTACGCCTGCCCCCGTTGCAGAGCCTGAGCTGACCTGCGAAACGACCCTGCAAACCGAAGCCATCGCCGCTGCGATGGTGCGCCTTGATCTGGTGTCGGCATGTCATCCCAATGAGCGTGTGACGATCCACCATGAAGGCATGATGTTCACCGCGGATACGGACACAACGGGTGCGATCTCTGTCGATGTGCCCGCCTTGAATCAAAGTGCGATATTCATCGCGGCGTTCGCGAATAATGAAGGCGCGATGAGTCAGATCGACGTACCGTCGCTGGAATTTTATGACCGTGTTGTCCTGCAATGGCGCGGCGAGAATGCGCTGCAATTGCATGCGCGCGAATTTGGTGCGGACTATGGTGAAGACGGCCATGTCTGGTCCGAGACCACCCGCGATGCGAGCGTCGCGGCGACTGGTCAGGGCGGGTTCATTACCACTCTTGGCGCTGGCTCTGACGATACGGCCCTTCTGGCCGAGGTTTACAGCTTCCCCACCGGTTTCACGACCGATGATGGCGAGGTGGCCTTGTCGGTCGAGGCCGAAGTGACAAGCCAAAACTGCGCGCGTGACATCGAGGCGCAATCCATCCAGATCAGCCCAGAGGGCGAGCCCGCTGTCGTCGATCTGGTCCTGTCGGTCCCCGAATGCGATGCGGTCGGTGATTTTCTGGTGTTGAAAAACATGGTGCAAGACCTGACACTGGCCGCCAAGTAAAGCTGGCCAAAGGCTTCTACCCTTATGCGCATTCTATGTGCGGCGCGCGTCGCCGCACTTTTCCTGTTTTGGTCCTCGATTGCGGTCGCACAGACCGTCACGCTGTCTTCAAATGACGGCAGCCTTGCGCTGGAAGGCCGCGTTCTGGGCTTTGATGGGCGCTATTTCCGGCTTGAAACGGTCTATGGCGAAGTGACGGTGGACGGCGATGCGATGCTCTGTGCAGGCAGCGGCTGTCCGAGCCCCAGCGCGCCGATGGTTCGCGTGCGCATTTCCGGGACGGCCTCTGCCACGTCTGTCCTGTTGCCCGCTTTGGTGGAGGGGTTCGCGCTGCGTAACGGCTACGCCTTCGCCCGCGTCACCGAGGATGCAACGCATTTCAGCTACACCTTGGTCGACGGCTCTGATGGCGCACCCCTGATCGAGATCGGGTTCCGCATCAGCAGCTCGGGCGAGGGGTTTGCCGATCTGATCGTGGACGAGGCCGATCTGGTGGCCAGCCTGCGTCCGATCCGCGCTGGGGAGGCTGAGCTGGAACAAGAGGCTGGTCGCGGTGACCTGACCCGACCGGGTCAGGCGACAATTCTGGCGCTTGATGCAATCGTGCCCGTGGTCAGCGCAGGAAGCGCGCTGAACGCGATCACGTTGCCTACTTTTCTGGCTGCATTCTCTGACCCGGATAGTACCCGGCCCGTCCATACGCTTGCTCGTGGCTCTGGTGTGGTCGAGCTTTTCGTGGATCGCGCCTTGCGGCCCGAAGGGCTGTCCCTGTCGCCTCGCATCGTTTTTCATCAGACCGTCGAGGCCTTGAAAGAAGCGCTTCTGGATGATCCGCAAGCCATTGGCCTGATGGCGCTTTCAGAGGCTTCGGGGCTTCGCAGATTAGACCTCTCAGGGACCTGTGCCTTGAGTTATGGCACTGCGCTGGCGGACCTGAAATCCGGCGATTACCCCCTTGTCGCACCGATCTATGTCTATCGTCCAATGCGGCGGCTCCCGCCGATCATGCAGGATTTCATGGCCTACCTGGAAACGCCCGCCGCGCAGGTCGTTGTGCAACGCGCAGGCTTTGTCGATCAGCAGCCCGATGAAATCCCGCTTGCCGCACAAGGCGGACGGTTGGTCGGTGCGATTGAACAGGCCGGCGCTGATGTGCCTCTGCCAGAATTGAAGGATATCCTCGCCATATTGGCCGGCTCTGCGCGCTTGTCTGTGTCGCTGCGGTTTGAGGAGGGCGGCGACGTGCTGACGTCGGTGTCACGCGCTGCGCTGGATCGGCTTGCCCGCCAGATCGCGCGCGGTGCTTATGCGGGGCGGTCGCTGATCGTGACGGGTCACACCGGCTCGGACGGTGATTTTGCAGAGAATAAAGCAGCGTCGCTGGCGCTGGCTGAGAGCGTGCGAAACGTGTTGCCTGCGACCCAAGATGTGGAAGTTCTGGGTGTCGGGGAAGCCCTGCCAAGTGCGTGCGAAACCACCGTATTGGGCCGTGCCCAAAACCGGCGTGTGGAGATCTGGGTTAGATAAGGTGATGCGCCCGAAAGCTGAGCGTGTCTGACTTCCCGATAATCAGGTGGTCGTGCAAGGTCAGATCAAGGGCTTCCGCGGCAGCCTCAATCTGCTTTGTAACCGCGATATCCGCCTCTGACGGGGTGGGATCGCCCGAAGGATGATTATGCACGAGAATGAGCGCTGAGGCATTCAGCTCCAACGCGCGTTTGACGACCTCGCGAGGGTAAACCGGAACGTGATCCACGGTACCTTTGCCTTGGGCTTCATCGGCGACAAGGACGTTCTTGCGATCCAGATAGAGGACGCGAAACTGCTCCGTCTCAAGATGGGACATGGCGGTTTTGCAATACTCCAGCAGCGCATCCCAGCTGGAGACGACGGGCCGCTGCAGCACCCGCGCGCGGGCGAGACGGTGCGCGCTTGCCTCGACGATCTTGAGCTCGCAGATCACGGCCTCGCCGACGCCTTTCACTTCGGCCAGCCGGTCGACAGGGGCAGAGATGACACGATTGAAATCCCCAAAACGGGTCATCAGGGCATGGGCAATGGGTTTGACGTCCTGCCGTGGGATTGCCCGGAACAGCACCAGTTCAAGCAGCTCGTAATCTGGCACCGCATCTGCGCCGCCGTCCATAAAGCGCGCGCGAAGCCGTTTGCGGTGATCGCGCAGATAGCTGGGCAAGCGCGCGCCTGCCGCAATCGGTTCGCCTTCAAAAAGGGGGAGCGGGGCTTCGGCGAAGGCATCCTGGGTCATGCCCTGATCCTTCGCCGAAAGAATGAAAAAGCGGTTAACCTAGCTTTTCATGCTGTCCCAGAAATTCTTCACGGACGAGAAGAATGAAGAGGATTCCGGGTTGTTATCCTCTGACATCTTCTCGAATTCGCGCAGCATTTCTTTCTGCTTCGAGGTCAGGTTGACCGGCGTTTCCACCGCCATCTCGATATACATATCGCCCTGCGGACCGCCGCGCAGCGCGGGCATGCCTTTGGAACGTAGGCGCATCTGACGACCTGATTGGCTGCCCGCAGGGATTTTCACCCGGCTGCGGCCACCGTCAATCGTGGGCACTTCAATGTCGCCACCCAAGGCGGCTGTGGCCATCGAGACCGGCACACGGCAAAAGAGATGCTGACCATCTCGCTCGAACAGATCGTGTTTCTCGACCTCGATGAAGATGTAGAGATCACCCGTCGGCCCGCCGCGCATACCGGCTTCGCCTTCGCCAGCAAGGCGGATGCGCGTGCCAGTTTCAACACCTGCAGGAATATTCACGCTGAGCGCTTTTTCCTTCTCCTGACGGCCCGCGCCGCCACAAGTTTTGCAAGGGTTCTTGATGATCTGGCCAAGACCGGAACAGGTCGGACAGGTGCGTTCGACGGTGAAAAAGCCCTGCTGCGCGCGGACTTTGCCCATGCCCGAACAGGTCGGGCAGGTCGCAGGTTCAGACCCCCCTTCGGAGCCCGTGCCGCTGCAGGAGCCGCAGGCGACAGAGGCCGGCACGGTGATCGTCTTTTGCAAACCGGCGTAAGCGTCTTCCAAGGAAACCCGCAGGTTATAACGCAAGTCAGAGCCACGCGAGGCGCGTTGGCGTCCGCCCGCACCGCGTTGGCCCCCCATGAAGTCGCCGAACAGATCATCAAACACATCCGAGAACGCAGAGGCGAAGTCGCCTTGCTGCCCGCCATAGCCTTGGCCGGGCCGTCCGCCGCCACCCATGCCACCCTCAAAGGCGGCATGGCCATAACGGTCATAGGCCGCCTTTTTCTCGGCGTCCTTCAGGACCTCATAGGCCTCGTTAGCTTCCTTGAATTGTGCTTCGGCGTTAGGATTGTCGGCGTTGCGATCCGGGTGCAGCTCTTTCGCTTTGCCGCGATAGGCTTTTTTGATCTCGTCCGCAGATGCGCCCTTCTGGACGCCAAGCACGTCGTAATAGTCACGTTTGCTCATGGATCTCCCCCTTGAGAGAACGCAAAGACCGGCCCGCGCGTTGGGGCCGGTCCTGCAAAGTCCATGCGGCCCTTACGAGGCGCGCTTGTCGTCGTCGAGGTCCTCGAAATCGGCATCCACGATGTCATCATCGACCCCAGACGGCTCGGAATCGGCTTCAGGCGCTTCGCCTGCAGCTTCTTCCTGGCTGGCCTTGTAGATCGCCTCACCCAGCTTCATCGCAGCCTCGGTGACGTTCTGGATACCGCCTTTGATCTTGCCGGCATCTTCGGTCTCAAGATCGTCCTTGAGGGCCGCAATCGCCAGTTCGATGGCTTCGATCGTCGTCGGGTCCACCTTGTCGGAATGCTCTTCCATCGACTTCTCGGTCGAGTGGATGAGGCTTTCCGCCTGGTTTTTGGCTTCGACAAGCTCTTTACGCTCTTTATCGGCTTCGGCGTTTTCTTCGGCGTCACGGACCATCTGGTCGATATCCGCATCCGACAGACCGCCAGAGGCCTGGATCGTGATCTTCTGCTCTTTGCCGGTGCCTTTGTCAGCAGCGCCCACGGACACGATGCCGTTGGCGTCGATATCGAATGTCACTTCGATCTGAGGCATACCGCGCGGTGCGGGCGGGATATCCTCAAGATTGAACTGGCCGAGCATCTTGTTGTCGGCGGCCATCTCACGCTCGCCCTGGAAGACGCGGATCGTCACGGCGTTCTGGTTGTCTTCCGCGGTGGAGAAGACTTGTGACTTCTTCGTCGGGATTGTCGTGTTGCGGTCGATCAGGCGGGTGAAGACACCACCCAGCGTCTCGATCCCCAGCGACAGCGGGGTCACGTCCAGCAGAACGACGTCTTTGACGTCGCCTTGCAGAACACCGGCCTGAATGGCGGCGCCCATAGCGACAACCTCGTCGGGGTTCACACCTTTGTTCGGCTCTTTGCCGAAGAACTTTGTGACCTCTTCGATGACCTTGGGCATGCGGGTCATGCCGCCGACCAGAACAATCTCGTCAATGTCGCCAACGGAGAGACCGGCGTCTTTCAAAGCGGCCTTACAGGGCGTGATCGACTGCTTGATCAGGTCGTTCACAAGGCTTTCCAGCTTGGCACGGGTCAGCTTGACGACCATGTGCAGCGGCTGACCACCGTTCGGATCCATCGAGATGAACGGCTGGTTGATCTCGGTCTGGCTGGAGGACGACAGTTCGATCTTGGCTTTCTCAGCGGCCTCTTTCAGGCGCTGGAGGGCCATCTTGTCTTTCGTCAGGTCGACACCGTTTTCCTTTTTGAACTGATCCGCGAGGTAGTTCACGATGCGCATGTCGAAGTCTTCACCACCCAGGAACGTGTCACCGTTGGTGGATTTCACTTCAAACAGACCGTCATCAATCTCAAGGATGGTGACGTCGAACGTGCCGCCGCCAAGGTCATAGACCGCAATCGTCTGCGTCTCTTTCTTATCAAGGCCATAGGCCAGCGCGGCCGCTGTCGGCTCGTTGATGATGCGCAGCACTTCGAGACCGGCGATCTTGCCTGCGTCTTTCGTTGCCTGACGCTGGGCGTCGTTGAAGTAGGCAGGCACGGTGATGACGGCCTGATTGACGTCCTCGCCAAGATAGCTTTCCGCCGTCTCTTTCATCTTTTGCAGGATGAACGCGGAGATCTGCGAGGGGGAGTATTTCTCACCCTTGGCTTCGACCCATGCGTCGCCATTGCCGCCGTTGATCACTTCGAACGGCATGTTCTTCTTGTCCTTGGCCAGATCGGCATCGTCGAACCGACGACCGATCAGGCGCTTGACGCCGAAGATGGTGTTTTCAGGGTTTGTGACGGCCTGACGCTTTGCAGGCTGGCCAACAAGGCGTTCGTCATCGGTGAAGGCAACGATCGACGGTGTCGTGCGTGCGCCTTCGGCGTTTTCGATCACACGGGGCTGCGAGCCATCCATGATGGCGATGCAGCTGTTTGTGGTTCCAAGGTCAATGCCAATTACTTTAGCCATAGGTTAACATCCCTCTCTTTTGGCGATGTGGATGCGCGGACCCGACCTTTCGGCATCCCCGCAGTCTATAACAGTTTAGAGCGGCCCACCGACCGCCCCGCTTCGATGGGTATATAAGGAGGGGGTCAGGCCCCTGCAAGCGTCCGAATTGCTGGGTTTGGCGGAAAAAACGCAAGGTTTTGATAAGAAAGTGGTCACAGAAAGGCAGTTGATGGCGCAACCGACGCTTACCGTGCGGGGCTTTCAGGTTTTCAAAGGGTTTCTGGACCCTGCCGCGCAATCTGCGCTGGTGGATGATCTGAGGGAGGTGATCCGCGCGGCGCCGCTATTCTCGCCGCAAACGCCCTATGGCAAGCCAATGTCGGTGCGCATGACCTCTGCGGGACGGTTTGGGTGGTATTCGGATCGGACAGGGTATCGCTATGCGCCCCGGCACCCATCCGGCGTGGACTGGCCGGCGATCCCCGAGCGTGTGCTTAAAATCTGGGCAGAGCTGGTCGGGCCGGATCCGGAGCCCGATTGCTGTTTGCTGAATTTTTATGCACCCGAGGCGCGGATGGGAATGCATCAGGACAAGGACGAGGCCGACTTCAGCCATCCCGTTGTCTCCGTTTCGCTGGGGGACGAGGGGCTTTTTCGCATCGGCAACACCGAGCGCGGCGGCAAGACAGAATCGCTTTGGCTGCAATCCGGGGATGTGGTGGTGATGGGCGGTTCGGCGCGCCTGACCTATCATGGGATCGACCGGATCAAACCGGGCTCAAGCGCGCTGTTGCCAAAGCCCGGTCGGATCAATCTGACGTTGCGCGTAGTCGACTAGCGTCCGGCTTCGCGCGAGAGCGACGCGTTCTTGCGGGCGTAAAACTCCCCCATCAAGCCGATCAGAACCAGAACGATCCCGACGATCAGCGCGTATTCGTAGTTGGTGTAATGCGGGTTGTAGTTGATGAACAAAAAACCCCGCGCCTGGTCGATGATATGAAACAGCGGGTTCCAGTCAAAGAAGGCAAGCATGAAGCTGGGCAGAGAGTTCGCCACAAACATCTTGCCAGACGCGATCATGTTGGCCCGGTTATAGACTTGCGATGCGATGCTCACAAAAGACGGGAACCAGGGGCGCAGGGCCAGAAAGATCATACCGACGCCGACGCCCGTGAACCACGCCAAGCCAACCATGCCAATCGCACCCGGATAGTCTTCAATGACGACCGGTGTGACGGCGACATGGTAGATAAACAGGATCGACAACAGCGACAGAAGCTGAATGTAGAGAGATCCGAAAGCGGCAGCAGCCAAGGCGACAATCGTATTCATCGGCGCGTGTTTCATCATCGGTGAAGAGGGCCCTTCGGCACCCAGAACGGCGCTGACGGTCTTGGTATGAGTCATGAACAGGAAGACGCCCGACATGATATACAGCACGAAATCCCCGCGAAGGGCCGCGCCGCGCAGCCCAAGAACGGTGAACATCACATAGAAGGCCGCGACGAAGGTGATCGTCTGCAGCATGTTGATGGCAAGGCTCATCACCGCGTTGTTGTGGGTCTTGCGAATCGACCGGACGACGCTGTGATAGATCAGCTCGAACATGCTGAAGACAGAGCTTCGCTTCTTGTGGGTCGTTTCAAACTGGAACATCGTTGCCTCTCGCACCCTCAGTGGTGCGGTGATGGAATATCAGGGAATTCTTGCCGTTCTCTTTGCATGCAATCATAAGGAAATCGGCAATTAATTCAATATCGCAGGGATTTGCGACTTAAGGAGAGCGCTCTTGGACTATCAGGCATTGACCCAGACGATCCGCCGCCTCGCGCTGGAGGCAGGCGACCTCATCATGGAGATTTACGACTCCGATGATTTCGATGTGAAAGTGAAGTCTGATGATAGCCCTGTAACAGCAGCCGATGAGGCCGCGGATGCGCATATCTCCGAAGGGTTACGGGCGGCGTTTCCCGATGTTGCCCTTGTGACTGAGGAGCAATCGGAGTCGCATCTGCTGGAGGCGCAGACTTTCCTGATCGTCGATCCACTGGACGGGACCAAGGAGTTCATAAATCGTCGCGGTGATTTCACGGTGAACATCGCGCTGGTGGAAGACGGCGTGCCGACCCGTGGTGTGGTCTATGCCCCTGCAAGGAAGCGCCTTTTCTATACCCAGGCCCATGGCACAGCGGTTGAGGAAACGGGCTCTTTCGCGAAAGAAGAGATCGGCGATGTCACGAAGATATCCGTGTCTAAACCGGACAATTCGGCTCTCATGGTGGTGGCCTCCAAGTCCCACAGGGATGCCGAGACAGACAGCTATATCGCCAAGTATCAGGTTGAGGACAGCAAAAGCGCGGGCTCCTCGCTCAAGTTCTGTCTTGTCGCGACAGGGGAGGCTGATCTTTATCCCCGCCTTGGCCGCACGATGGAGTGGGATACAGCCGCAGGTCACGCGGTGCTCTCCGGTGCGGGTGGGCGTGTTGTGCGCTTTGATGACCACACGGATCTTGCCTACGGAAAAGACGGGTTCGCCAACCCGTTTTTCATCGCGTACGCACCGGGTGTGGAGCTGGAAAAGCCCTGATGTCCGTTCTTTTGGTGATTCCGGCTCGCTATGCCTCGACCCGCTATCCGGGTAAGCCGCTGGTTGGCCTGAAAGGCGCGGATGGGCAGGAAAAGAGTCTGATTCAGCGCTCGTGGGAGGCCGCGATTGCGGTTCAGGGTGTCGACCGCGTTGTGGTCGCAACCGATGATGATCGCATCAAACACGCGTCCGAGGCTTTTGGCGCTGAGGTCGTGATGACCTCCACCTCTTGCGAGAACGGAACCGAACGCTGTGCAGAAGCCCATACCGCGCTGGGGGGCGGCTTTGATATCGTCGTGAACTTGCAGGGCGACGCGCCGCTGACCCCGGCCTGGTTCGTTGAAGACCTTGTTTCGGGCCTTCAATCGGATGCAGAGGCCGACATCGCCACGCCAGTTCTGCGCTGTGACGGGGCTATGCTGGCCGGTCTGAAGCAAGACCGGGCAGAGGGGCGTGTCGGCGGCACGACCGCGGTCTTTGATGCCCGCCACAACGGTCTCTATTTCAGTAAGGAAGTGATCCCGTTTACCTCCGCATCTTATACCGACAGCGCCGAAACACCGGTTTTCCATCATGTCGGGGTCTACGCCTATCGCCCTGACGCTCTGGCACTTTATCCGACATGGGCAGATGGCCCGCTTGAGCAGCTAGAAGGACTTGAGCAACTGCGCTTTCTGGAGAACGGTCGCCGCATTCTCTGCGTCGAAGTTGCTGCGAAAGGGCGTCAGTTCTGGGAGCTGAACAACCCCGAAGATGTCCCTAAAATAGAGTCTATGATGGCCCAAATGGGTCTGAAATGACCCAGCCCACCGTCAGCATCGTGGTGGTGAGCCGCAATCGCGCGGCGCTGCTGAGACGATGTATGATGGGGCTCTCGCAACTTCTGTATCCCGAATACGAGATTGTCGTCGTCTCTGATCCTGCGGGGTTGGAGGCGCTCGCAGACTATGCGGGCAAAATCAAAACGGTTGCCTTTCACACGCCCAATATCTCGGAAGCGCGCAATCTTGGCATCGCGCAGGCCAGTGGCGAGGTTATCGCGTTCATCGACGATGACGCGGTGCCGGAACCGACCTGGCTGACCGAGTTGGTCAAAGGGTTCGATCTGGGCGATGTCGCTGCCGTGGGCGGATATGTCCGGGGTCGAAACGGGATTTCCTTTCAATGGAAGGCCGGGTCCGTAGATCAAACCGGGCTGCGTGCTGAGATTGACGGACCGGAGGTGCCTTTCGTGCCGAACCTGCCCGAGGGTCAGACAGCAAAGCTGGAAGGCACGAACATGGTGGTGCGCCGCGATGCGTTGAGCGCGCTGGGCGGTTTTGATCCGGCCTTTCACTATTACCTGGATGAGACGGACCTGTGTCTGCGTTTGGCCGAAGCTGGCTACGCCATCGCGTTTGCCCCGACCGCCGAGGTGCATCACGGCTTTGCGGCGAATGCGACGCGCAGTGCAATACGTGCGCCCACGAGCCTGTTTCAGATGGGGGCGAGCAAGGCGGTCTTCCTACGCAAACATACCAGTTCCGCTGAGTTAGAGACTATTTTGGCCGCATATGCTCAGGTGCAAAGGCGCCGTCTGCTAGGTTATCTGGTTCACGGGATGATCGAGCCACGAGATGTAGGGCGTTTGCTGCAGACCTTGCATAAGGGCTTTGAAGAAGGCCGACACCGCGCGCTAACCTCCCATAGCCTGACGATAGAGCCGCCCATGTTCCTGCCCTTCCAAACCACGGCCACTGGGCGCTCTGTCTTGCTGAAAGGGCGCACATGGCAGCGCGGCAAGCTCAGGCACCGGGCGCGTGAGCTGCGCGCTGAAGGAGCGATCGTGACGATTTTTCTGTTTGGACCTTCTTTCCGCAGACACCATGTTCGGTTTGAAGCGCCGGGGGTCTGGGTGCAGTCAGGTGGCCTTTGGGGGCGTTCGGATCGCAGTCAGGGACCGGTGCTGAGCAAAAGTTTTCACAGCCGTGTCCGGCATGAGCTGAAGCGCTGCTCTGCCCAGCGCGCGATTTTTGATGTGTATCCCTGACTCTTCCCCTGAAAAACGATTCAAATTGGCAACATAAGGCGGATAGTCTTTTGGATAGATACCGTTCCGAAAGACTTATGCTATATCCACGATACGGGAGGGCGCGAGATGGCGCTCGGAGACCACTGAAAGAGGCGAGGACAGAATGAAGCGCAAAGTCACGAAAGCCGTTTTCCCGGTTGCGGGTTTGGGAACCCGGTTCTTGCCTGCGACGAAAGCTGTTCCGAAGGAAATCATGACGCTGGTCGACCGACCGCTCATCCAATACGCCATCGACGAGGCTCGCGCGGCGGGCATCAAGGAGTTTATCTTCGTCACCTCGCGCGGCAAGAACGCGCTTGAGGATTACTTTGACCACGCGCCCGATCTGGAATCTTCCCTGCGCAAAAAGGGCAAAACAGAGCTGCTTGAGACCCTCAAAAGCACCAATATGGACAGTGGCGCGATTGCCTATATCCGCCAGCACAAAGCGCTGGGCCTTGGCCACGCGGTCTGGTGCGCCCGTCGCCTGATCGCGAATGAGCCTTTTGCCGTGATCCTGCCGGATGATGTTATTGCCGCCGAAAAGCCTTGCTTGCAGCAGATGGTTGAGGCTTATGAAGAAACCGGTGGCTGCATGGTCGCCGCGATGGAAGTGCCGCCGGAAAAGGCGTCCTCTTACGGGATGCTCGATGTGCGCGAAGATATGGGCAACATGGTGTCGGTCAACGGCATGGTCGAAAAGCCCGAGCCTAAGGATTCGCCGTCCAACCTTGCCGTGATCGGTCGCTATATCCTGACGCCTGATGTGCTGCGCAACCTGAACCGTCTAAAATCCGGCTCGGGTGGGGAAATCCAGCTGACCGACGCCATAGCTGATGAGATCAATGAAGAGCGCAATGTTTATGGATATCGCTTCCGCGGTCAGCGCTTCGATTGCGGATCGAAGGCGGGCTTCCTGCAGGCGACCGTGGCCTTCGCGCTGGGGCGTGCTGACCTTAAGGACGAGTTTGCGGATTATCTGAGCCATATGGTTTCCCAACAGAATGCGGCCCAGTAAGCTGCGATCATGAAACATGTATTGGTGACGGGTGGTGCCGGGTATATCGGCTCGCATGCGTGCAAGGCGCTGAAAGCGGCCGGCTACGTGCCGGTGACCTATGACAACCTGTCCACGGGCTGGCAGGATGCGGTAAAGTTCGGGCCGTTCGAGCAGGGCGATCTGACAGATGCGGCCCGGCTTGATGCGGTCTTTGCCAAATATGACCCGATTGCCGTGGTGCATTTCGCAGCGCTCAGCCAGGTGGGCGAGAGCATGCAAAAGCCCGCGCTGTACTGGCGCAATAATGTGGTGGGTTCGCTCACGTTGTTTGAGGCGATGCTGAAAGCGGGCTGCAAAGAGATCGTCTTTTCCTCGACCTGCGCCACGTACGGCGATCATGACAATGTCGTTCTGGACGAGACTTGCGAGCAAGAGCCGATCAATCCCTACGGCGCCTCCAAGCGGGCGATTGAGGACATGCTGATGGGCTTTGGCGAAAGCGACGGCCTGCGCTCGGTGATCTTCCGGTATTTCAACGTGGCGGGTGCAGACCCCGACAGTGAAGTGGGTGAATTTCACCAGCCCGAAACGCATCTGATCCCGCTGATGCTGGACGCGATTGATGGAAAGCGCGATGCGTTGACGATCTTCGGCACCGATTACGACACGCCGGACGGCACCTGCATTCGGGACTATGTTCATGTCATGGATCTGGTGGATGCCCATGTTCTGGGTCTGAAATGGCTCCAAGACGGCAAAGAGAGCCGGGTGTTCAACCTTGGCACCGGCAACGGGTTCTCGGTCCGCGAAGTGGTGAATGAGAGCCGGATCGTAACCAACAAAGAAGTCCCGGTGGTCGACGGCGCGCGTCGGGCCGGGGATTGCACAATGCTTGTTTCCGGCAGTGTTAGAGCCGAAACTGAGCTTGGATGGCGGCCAAAGCGGTCGGATATGAAGCAGATGATTACCGATGCATGGCGCTGGCACCAAACCGGGCATTACGATCAATAGCGGGCGGACGCGCTGTCTTGATCTGACGCGCCTGATCTCGCGCGCTGGGCGGCGTTTGACCGGTGTGGACCGGGTCGAAATGGCCTATTTGACGCAATTTCTGGAGTTGGACGGCCCGCTTTTCGCACTGGTGCGCACTTCCCTGGGCTATGTGTTGCTCGACCGCGCTGGCGTCGCGGCGATTGCGACCAGCCTTCAGGCGAATGCGTGGCCTGCCCGCGATCTCCTGAGCTGCTTCACCAATCGCCGTCATGCAGACCGCCAAAGGGCTGAATCTGCGTTGAGGCAGCACGCCTTGGCGCGGTGCCGCCCACGTGGTCTGGCGCATATGATTGCTAGGCATATCCCCGCGGGCGCGAGTTACTTCAACGTGGGCCACGCCAATCTCAGCCGCCGGGTGTTGGAGGCGTTTGCCCACACCCAGCGTGCCGTCATGATCCACGACACGATCCCGTTGGATCACCCGGAATATCAGGCCGATGGCATTCCGGAGGCTTTTGCCGCCAAGCTGCGTCGGGTGGGCGATCTGGCCGATCTGATCATCTACAACTCGGCCCAAAGCCAGCGTGATGCACAGCGGTATTTTGAGAGTTGGGGGCAGTCTCCGAAGGGGATTGTCGCTCTTTTGGGCATAACAGAGCCTGATATGGCGGGAGGCCGCTGGCCGGAAGAGGTCGACCCCAACCGTCCGGCTTTTGTTTGCGTTGGCACGATTGAACCACGCAAGAACCATACGCTTCTGCTGGATGTCTGGGATCAGCTAGCGCAGGACCGCGCGCCTGCCGAGATGCCACAACTTGTAATCGCAGGCGCGCGGGGGTGGAAAAATCAAGAAGTATTTCAACGACTTGATGCCTTGGACGATGCGATCATCGAACTGAACACCCTCTCGGACACTGACCTTTTCACGCTGCTCAACGGTGCCACGGCCCTGCTTTTTCCAAGCGTTGCCGAGGGCTTTGGGCTGCCGCCTGCCGAAGCCGCTCTTCTAGGGACACCGGTCCTCTGTGCCGACCTGCCCGTCTACCGCGAGTTTCTTGAAGATATCCCCGTTTACCTAGACGTAAATGACGGGTATCTTTGGAAAAAAGCGATTGAAACGCTGCTGGATCGGGGAACACAAAAGTCGGACAGGCCGGAGACATCGGACCCGTTTTCGCTTCCAACATGGACAGAGCACTTCAATATCGTCTTAAGGGTTGCATGATACGGATTTGAACGCGGGTAAAGGCGATTAAAGGGACGTTTTGAGACTGGCACAAACATATCGACTGCGGCTGCGCCGCAAACGGTTTCGGCTTCGTGCCTATCGCAAAAGCCGCGAATTGGTCTCTGCGGTCAATCGCACGGGTCAGATCAAGCCCGGTGACGTGCTGTCGTTTACCACGCAACGCAACGAACGCATCCGCCTGCCCTACTTCCTGCGCTATTACCGCGACATGGGTGTGAACCACTTCTTCTTTGTCGATAATGACAGCGATGATGGGTCGCTGGAGTTCCTGAAAGATCAGCCCGACGTCTCTGTCTGGAGCACCCAAGGCAGCTATAAGCGCTCGCGCTTCGGTGTTGATTGGCTGAACTATCTGCAACTGAAATACGCCCATGGCCATTGGTCGCTGGTTGTCGATCCAGATGAGTTTCTGGTCTATCCGTTCTGTGACACCCGGCCCATTCAGGCTCTGACCGATTGGCTGGATGCGTCCTCCATCAAGTCGTTCAGCGCGATGTTGCTGGACATGTATCCCAAAGGTCCACTGAACGATGTGCCGTATCACGAAGGCCAGGACCCGATGGAGATCGCCTCGTGGTTCGATTCGGGCAATTACACGATCGAGCGCAACAAGCGCTTTGGCAACCTGTGGATCCAAGGCGGCCCGCGTGCCCGTGTGTTCTTTGCTGACCGGCCCGAGCGTGCGCCAGCGCTTAACAAAATCCCGCTGGTCAAATGGCACCGCAATTATGCCTATGCCAGCTCGTCGCACATGTTGCTGCCAAGGGGTCTGAACCAGGTCTATGACGAATGGGGCGGGGAGAAAGCGTCAGGCTGTCTGCTTCATGCGAAGTTCCTCAACACGTTCCCGCAAAAGGCCCGTGAAGAGCTGGAGCGCAAACAGCACTACGCTAACAGCCACGAATATCGCGCCTATGCCGCAGGTTTGCAGGAAAATCCGGACCTGTGGTGCAAATGGTCCGAAAAATACATAAACTGGCGCCAGCTAGAGATCCTTGGACTGATGTCCAAGGGCAACTGGGCATGAGGAGGGCGCCGTGACCGTCGGGATCGTCATGCTGGTGCATACCTCACTGCACCGGGCCGAGCAGGTCGCGCGTCACTGGGCTGCCGCTGGCTGTCCTGTTGTCATCCATTGCGACAGGATCGTGGACCGCCAGACCTACCAGACCTTCGTGCGGAACCTCGCGGATGTTGACGAGGTTTCCTTCTGCAAGACGCGGTATCGCTGTGAATGGGGCACATGGGGGATTGTGGCCGCCTCGCAAGCGGCGTCCACTCAGTTGTTGCGCACCGAAGACAAGATCACCCATGTTTATCTGGCGTCTGGCTCGTGCTTGCCGCTGCGCCCGGTGCAAGAGCTTGTCGACTACCTTGCTGACCGCCCGCGCACCGATTTCATCGAATCCGCCACGACCGAGGATGTCCCCTGGACCGTTGGCGGCTTAGACGCGGAACGGTTTACGCTGAACTTCCCGTTTTCCTGGAAAAGGCGGCGTTATTTCTTCGATCGGTTTGTCGAGCTGCAACGCAAGGTCGGCTACAAACGCAAGATCCCCGCCGGGCTCGTGCCGCATATGGGGTCGCAATGGTGGTGCCTGACACGGCAGACCCTTTCGGCCATTTTGCAGGACCCGGATCGCGGCGTTTACGACGCCTATTTCAAGCGCGTCTGGATCCCTGATGAGAGCTATTTTCAGACGCTCTGCCGGATTTATTCCTCGAATGTGGAAAGCCGGTCCTTGACCCTGTCCAAGTTCGATTTCCAAGGCAAACCGCACATCTTTTACGATGACCATCTGCAGCTTTTGCGCCGCTCTGACTGTTTCGTCGCGCGCAAGATCTGGTCGAAAGCGGATCGGCTCTATTCAGCGTTTCTGACCGATGCGGACGGTGCGATGAAACGGACGGAGCCGAACCCGGGCAAGATCGACCGCATCTTCGCCAAGGCCGTGGATCGCCGGACGCGGGGGCGTGCGGGGCTCTATATGCAAAGCCGTCTGCCCAATGAAGGCTGGGAAAACGGTGTGACGAGCGCGCCCTACTCGGTATTTGAAGGCTTTACCGAGCTTTTTGAGGATTTCGAGCCGTGGTTGACACGCGCGTCGGGGGCCAGGGTGCACGGGCATCTTTTTGCCAAGGATAGGGTCGAGTTTGCCAATAACGAAGACAGTTATGCAGGCGCGCTTTACGACTCTGCCAAAGCACGGGACTATCGGCCCAAGGCGTTTCTGACCAACCTGATCTGGAACACGCGTGGGGAACGTCAGTGCTTCCAGTTCGGCCCGGATGACAATCAGGACGTCGAATGGATGCTGGCCAAGGACCCCAATGCGCAAATCTCGGCCATCACAGGCGCATGGGCGGTCCCGCTTTTCAAGACGAACCGCAACTTCTCGGACCTGCGGGCCGAAGCTGCGCGCCTGCAAAAGATCGAAAGCCAGCACCTGGATGTGCTGCGATCCTACTATGCAAAGGCGCGGGTGCGAATCTGGACGATGGCGGATTTCGTGGAAAGCCCGATGGAGCCGCTCCAGATGATCATCGATGAGATTGGGCCAAAGAACCTGCGCCGGCTGACCGAAGTGCCGCGGATGGTCGACCTGACGGGCTTTGGCCAGTTCCTGCAAAACCTCAAGAACCAAGGCATGCACCCGCATCTGATGGGTGATTTCCCGGTGGGAGACGACCCGGTGCAGCCCAAGGACCAGCCGCGCAAACCCTATCTGGTGCGATAACTCAGAATGCCTCAACATTTTGATTTCTTTGTTGTTTTTGCCGAGATGCGCACGGGGTCGAATTTTCTGGAGACCAATATCAACGAGTTTCCCGGCCTCGCGTGTTATGGGGAGGCGTTCAATCCGCATTTCATTTGCTACCCCAACAAGACCGATCTTTTTGGGGTCACCCAGGCGATGCGCGAAGGCGATCCGGCCTCGCTGATTGATGCGATGCGCAAGAATACCGACGGTCTTCCCGGTTTTCGGTTCTTTCACGATCACGATGCGCGCGTGCTGGAGCATGTTCTGCCCAATCCGCGCTGTGCCAAGATCATCCTGACGCGCAATCCGGTTGAAAGCTACGTCTCGTGGAAGATTGCGCAGCAGACCGGGCAGTGGAAGCTGGCCGATATGAAGCATCAGAAATCCGCGCAAATCACCTTTGATGCAGATGAGTTTGATCGACATCTGACGGCACTTCAGGCGTTTCAGGTGCAGTTGCTGAACATTTTGCAGATCACCGGACAGACCGCCTTTTATCTGGCTTATGAAGACGTGCAGGACGTCAATGTCATGAACGGGCTTGCCGGGTTTCTGGGTGAGACGACGCAGCTGGACAGTCTGTCCAAGAAGCTCAAAAAACAGAACCCCGCACCGTTGTACGAGAAAGTGAGAAACTTTGACGAGATGCAGGTCGCGCTGGGCAAGACGGATCACTTCGATCTCTCGCGCACCCCGAATTTCGAGACGCGGCGCGGCCCGCAAGTGCCGAGCTTTCTGACGGCTGCAGAAGCGCCATTGATGTATCTTCCAATACGCGGCGGACCGGATCGCAAGGTGAGGGCGTGGATGGCCGCACTGGACGGGGTGAAGCCGGGCGCGCTTCCGGGCAACTTTAACCAGAAATCCCTGCGTCAGTGGAAGCGCCAGCATACAGGGCACCGCAGCTTTACCGTTGTTCAGCACCCAGTGGAGCGGGCCCATGTCGCGTTCTGCGAAAAGATCCTGAACGCGGGCAAAGGCTCTTTCAAAGAGATCCGCAATACGCTCCGCCGGGTCTATAAGCTGCCGATCCCGGTGGACGCTGTCGATGCCAGTTGGGACCGCCGCCAGCATCGGGAGGCGTTTCTGGCCTTCGTTGCGTTTCTAAAGGGCAACCTGAACAACCAGACGGGCATTCGTGTCGATGGGTTCTGGGCCAGTCAGGCGCAATGCCTGCAGGGATTCGCGCAATTCGCACTGCCCGACGTCACGATCCGCGCGGATCGGATGGAAGACGGTCTGGCCTATCTTGCCAGCGAGATCGGGTATGAGACCCCCGGTCTGGTCGAGTTCGACAATGACTACCCGGTGCAATTGGTCGATATCTATGATGACGAGGTCGAGGCCGCCGTGCGCGACGTCTATCAGCGCGACTACATGACCTTTGGCTTTGACAGCTGGGCTTAGGCCGCGCGGATCGCCGCCTGTGTTTCCGTCAGGATTGTGTACAGCGTGTCTGCGCTCGGATTTGCGCGCAGCTTGGCGCAGAAATCCGTGTCTCGCAGGGTGCGCGACACCAACGCCAGCGCTTTGAGATGCTCAACGCCTGAATCCTCCGGCGCGAAAAGGGCGAAGACCAGATCGACGGGCTGGCGGTCCACGGATTCATAATCCAGCGGTTTTTCGAGCAGGATGAACAGGCCAAGGACAGACTCCAGACCGGCAAGCCGGGCATGGGGCAGCGCCACGCCATGGCCCACACCAGTGGGGCCAAGGCTTTCGCGCTCAAGCAAACGGTCCAGCACAATACCGCAGTCCAACCCGTAAGCAGCGGCCGCTGTTTCGCTCAGATCGCGAAACAGGCGCTTTTTACTGGTGGCGCTGCTGACGACCTTCACGGCCCCAGCTTTGAGAATCGTATCTAGTTCCATGTTGCCCAGCCCCCTTTGCCGGGTTTGGCGGCTTTACGCCTTCAGACTGCTCGGGTCAATCCAGCCGATATTTCCATCATCGCGCCGGTAGACCACGTTCACCGCATTGTTTCCCTCATTACGGAACACAAGGACGGGGGCTTCCTGAAGCTCCATCTGCATCACGGCCTCACCAACAGAAATCGAAGGGATCTTCGTTTCCATCTCGGCAATGATCATCGGCTGGAGCGATTCTGGCTCGGACCCGTCTGTGTCCTCTTGAGAGGCGAGGATATACGAGGAAGCCTCCATAAGTTCAACAGGCTGTGCACGCTCCCGATGATGGTCCTTCAACCGGCGCTTGTAGCGGCGCAACTGCTTTTCCATTTTGGCGTTGCAGCTGTCGAAAGCAGCATAGATTTCAGTGGCATGGGCCTTGGCTTGCGCGGTCAGACCAGTCGACAAATGCACCGTTGCCTCACAGACAAACTCGTGTGCGCTTTTGGAGAAGATGACATTCGCGTCCGTCGGTCGCTCTGCATATTTTGCGACGACGTCGCCCATTTCCTCTTTCACATGGGTTTGAAGGGCTGATCCGATATCAATTTGTTTGCCGCTGATCTGGTATTGCATACAAGCTCCGTAGTCGTTTGAGACAGCTTTCCTCTGGTCCCGATTGGGGCCTCAAAAGAGTTACAGCGTCGTTAATGGAGGCGATGAAACTGTCGTGTGCGTAAGCTCAATCGGGCGCGAATGCGTCCTGTTTGCCATGAGGGCAACGTCTGGCGTGCAACGACTCTCATCCGTCTCAGTTGGCGATATTGGAGGGGCTTCTGTCAATCATTGTAATTTGAAAATGAGTGCCTAGCAGGTGCAACCGTCGTCATCGTTTTCGATCAGAACGTTGATTTAAAACGGCTTTTCTTTTGCCACGGCGCTGTCTTTCCGGGACCTGCGACAGATCGGATCAAGAAATGCGGAAGCTCTCGCCAAGATAGACCCGGCGGACATTTGCGTCTTCGACCACCTCTTTGGCGGTTCCGCTCATCAGCACTTTGCCATCGTGCAAAATGTAAGCGCGATCCACGATTTCGAGCGTTTCACGCACGTTGTGGTCCGTGATCAGAACGCCAATTCCGCGTTTGGTCAGATCGGCGACAAGGGCGCGAATATCGCCTACCGCAATCGGATCGACCCCCGCAAAGGGCTCATCTAGCAGCAGGTAATTCGGGCGCGCGGCTAGACAGCGTGCAATCTCGACCCGGCGACGCTGACCGCCGGACAAGACCAGCGCAGGGGCGCGGCGCAGGTGTTCGATGCCAAATTCGGAAAGCAGGTCTTCCAGCCGGGTCTGACGGGCGGGGCGGCTTTTCTCGGTGATCTCGAGGATGGACATGATGTTGTCTTCGACGGTCATACCCCGGAAAATCGACATTTCCTGTGGCAGATAGCCGATGCCCAGTTGCGCGCGGCGATACATGGGCAAGGTCGTCACGTCGCGCCCGTCAATCGTTACCGTGCCGCCTTCGGGCGTAATCAGACCCGCAATGGCATAAAAGCAGGTGGTTTTGCCCGACCCGTTCGGCCCCAACAACGCCACAACCTCGCCACGGCCCAATGTCATGCTGACATCGCGGATCACGGGGCGTTTGCGGTAGCTCTTTTGCAGGTTCTCGATGACAAGGCCCTGCGTCTGCTCGCTCGCAACGCTCAGCGTTGGGGTCTCAGCCATCAGAGGGCGCGTCCTCGTCGTCATCGCCGGTCAGGATGGATTTCACACGGCCTTCGACGCGGGCTTCGCCGGTGTCCATATTGGCGCGCAGACGGTCACCTGATACGGCGCTCCCGCCTTGGGTGACCAAGACATTACCGACCATCACGACCATTCCGTCAGACAGCGTATAAACAGCCGTATCGCCTTCGGCGGCTTCCGGCCCATTGATCAGCGTCACGCCATCCTTGGCCTCCACCCGCTCAATATCGCCGCCGCCTTCGGTGTAGAAAACTTTGACCCAAGGCGCATAAAGCCGCATCGCGCCTTGGCCGACGATCACTTCACCGGTGAAGATCGCCCAGCCTTCGTCCTGATTGACCTCAAGCTGGTTAGAGGTGACCTCAATCGGCGCATCAGGGTCGTTTTCCAGCCCACCGAAATTGACCTGAGCGCCTTGCGCCCAAGCTCCCGTCGCCACAAAGGCGAGCACATATGCAAGATGGCTCAAACGCATGACAGTCATAACCCCGGTTCAGTCGCCTTTGTATATCACTTTAACGTCGCCTTTGAAAACCATCAGCGTCGTGCCGTTCTCTTGCTGTGTCATCTCCATCCGGTCAGCGGAAAGATCACCGGCAGGCCCGGTCCCTTGGACGCGACTGGTCGTCTCAAGACGCGTGCTGTCGAGGGTCGTTTCGACCTCATCCGTCAGCACGGTGTAGCCGTCAGAGGTTTGCACCTCGACCCCGCCGGAGAGCGTCAAAAGCTCTGTCTCATTGTCGATCACGCCCGTAGGCGCGTTGATGTCGATGCGCACGCCCCGCTCTGTCTCGATCTGGGCGCTTAGGTTGTCGGCATCGAACCTTGCAGGGTTGGTGATGTCAGGCCGCGCAGTGTCCGCCACAACCGTGATCGCAGAACCGTCGCCGGTCATCCCGGTATAGGTGGGCCGACCCACGCGCTGCTCACGCTTGAGTTCCTCAACCTCAGCCTCAGAAAAGGGCAGGTTCGCTTCGGGATCAACCGGGCGCGAGAGCAAGAATAGGGTCGATAACAGGGCAAGCGCAAAGAGCGGCAGGACGATCTTCAGCCCTGCAACGGCGCGGGAATATCCCTGGCCATGAGCGGTCATCAGGCCACGCCAGCGCGCAGGCAATCATGGATGTGCAGGATACCCAAAGGTGCGTCTGTCCCCTCGGGATCAACGACGAACAGGCAGGTGATCTTGCGGTCATTCATAATGGCAACGGCTTCCTGGGCCAGTGCGTCGGGGCTGACAGTGCGCGGTGACTTCGTCATCACCTCAGCAGCCGTCAGATCGAGCAACCCGTCCATGTGACGGCGCAGGTCGCCGTCGGTTACGATGCCCACAAGATAGTCATTCTGGTCGGTCACACCAACCACGCCGAAGCCTTTTTGCGAGATTGTGAGAAGCGTATCGCTCATTGGGGCGGTCTCGTGGATCGTCGGGATAGCGTCCCCGCCATGCATCAGATCGCGCACTTTGGCGAGTTGCGCGCCCAGTTTGCCGCCGGGATGGAAGTCGCGGAAATTGGCGGGCGTGAATTGGCGATGCTCCATCAGGGCAACAGCCAGCGCGTCGCCCAAGGCCAGCGTCATTGTGGTGGAGGAGGTTGGCACCACGCCCGTGCCGCAAGCTTCTTCCGCTTTTGGCAGCACAATCGCCACGTCGCATTGCTTCAGCAACGTGCTATCCGCGCGGCTTGCCACGCCAATCATCGGAATGGAAAAGCGCCGCGTGTAGGCGATAACATCCGCCAGCTCCGGCGTCTCGCCTGAGTTCGACAGGAGCAAGACAACATCGCCCTGCGCCATCATCCCCAGATCGCCATGGCTCGCCTCGGCCGGATGCACGAAGTGTGCAGGCGTCCCAGTAGAGGCAAAGGTCGCTGCGATCTTGCGCGCGATATGGCCCGACTTGCCCATACCCGACACGATGATGCGACCGGGTGCGTTCAGGATCAGTTCCACCGCCTCGGCAAACCCGCCATTCAGGCTCTGTTCAAGCAAGGATAGTGCCTCCGCCTCGGTCTTGATGACGCGGCGGGCGGTGCTCAGAAGGGTTTCAGGGTCGGTCATGATGCAAGCCTGCTAATGCGAGAAAATGTCGATCTCAGGCCATCCCTGAAGATCAAGCTGCGCGCGCATCGGCAGGAAATCAAAACAGGCCTGCGCCATGTCCGTGCGGCCTTCGCGGGCCAGCATCTCATCCAGCTTTTCGCGCAACTGGTGCAGGTAGAGAACATCGGACGCTGCATAAGCGACCTGCGCGTCGGTCAGCGTTTCGGACCCCCAATCACTGGATTGCTGTTGTTTGGAGATATCGACCTCCAGCAGTTCCTGAAGCAGGTTCTTGAGGCCATGTCGATCTGTATAGGTCCGCACCAGCTTGGAGGCGATCTTTGTGCAGTAAACGGGCGTGGTGACGGTGCCAAACGCGTTCAGCATCGCCGCAATATCGAACCGCCCGAAATGAAAGAGCTTCAGCACGCTCGGGTCGGCAAGCATCCGGCAGAGGTTCGGCGCCTCCGTCTGCCCCTTGGCGACCTGCACCAAATGCGCATCGCCATCGCCACCGGACATCTGGATCACACAAAGCCTGTCTCGATGCGGGTTCAGCCCCATCGTCTCGCAGTCGATGGCGACCACGGGACCGAGGTCGAGGCCATCGGGGAGGTCGTTCTGGTAAAGGTGGTTTGTCATGTGCTTGGCAGTCTTTGGCTACGCTTTGTTGCCTGACTAAACATGTTTTGCCGGACCGTCTATCCTATGACGCTATGACCGCAGTTTGCCGGTCAGGACCCGCTTCTCTTATATACAAGGTAGAGATCAAGATTTGCATCCAAGATAGATACGTTATCATTAACGCTCTTTAGGGCGCCCAACTCGCGAGATCTGTCGGTGAGTTCGCCGAGAAGCTCAGAAATATCTTGATGTGGGGCGTTACCCGCAATGCCCCAGAAATGATAAGCCTTAAGCATCGCCCCGAAACTAAGGTTCTTGATCTTTCGTATCCCGGAAAGGCTCTTTGATGTGTCTTTCCCTGTTACATATCGACAAATGCTTTGGACAGACGGCGCGCCTGTGGTCGCCGAACGGAAACCATCCAGTTTTGTGAATAGATTGTGCGTTGCGTTTGAAATCGGGTGTTTCACGCTGGATGGGCGCTCTGGCCTTTGGAATATCTCCATATCTCCTGTTTCGATCCTTTGCAGATCGGCCGTATTCTCATCAGTGAACGGTTCACTTTCTAGTTTTGGCACATCTGGTGCAGTATCAACTTTAAACTTGTCTGTTTCAGTTCGAATTTTGTCCTTCTCCTTTTTGGTCATTTCACCATCGTGAGGCGACTGATCTTCTTGGAATTTCGAAGTAATTACTGTTGTCGGGAGTTTATTTGCGGTCGACTGCTGCAAGTCAGAAGCTTTGAGCGGAGCGGCATTGGCTGTGATTGTTGCGTCGATTATCGGCTTTCCGGTCGATGAATCTTCTTTGCGGTCAATAGAAATATCTAGATCATAGTCGACATAGAACTTCTTGGTATGAACCCAGTTCATTATCGGAGTTTCAACCCGCGTATCATGAAAAGAATTCGCGTGGGCTGTAATCGGGAAAAGGTTTTCTGGATTTACTTTTCCCGAGAGATAGCGCGACAAAAGGTGGCCGGCGACATACCGCATCGTCGCTGGACGAGAACTATGCCTCTCGAAGGAGTCATAGAACTTGCCTGTCGCTCCCGAAAGCTTGTCGGTGCCTTCACCCTCATGATGATGAGGGCCGATGCGCGCTGACATGGATACGCCGACCTTGCTTGAAATAACTGGCTGAGTATTGAGTGAAACCGTTTTTGTTCGACCTTTTATTGTATTTGGAAAAGCCGTGTCACTTATTCGATCTCCCTCATCATCGCTCAGCAGAACTTCTTCTGTAGCCTCTGTTATCGTTATCTCAGGATTGATCTTCAGGCGCAGATAGACACCTTTACTTGAGGAAGCCTGATATCCGATATCCTTAAGCTGAAACCTTTGCTTTATTTTTGGAAAATAGTCGTCGAGGTCCTTTGTTGTTTCACTGGTTTTCCCAGCAAGCTTTGCGACCTGTGCTGCGGCTCTTAGATCTTCCTTCTTTTGCTCCATTGTCCTCGGAGTAGGCGCTGGTGCTTCATCTAAGGTCTTAAGTGTGACCGGTTTTGGATAACGCGTTCCTTGTCGTTGAGCTGCGTCTTTTTCCGAAACGGTTGGATCACCTGGCCCGGTTTCAGGTTGGCTCGGGTCAGTAGTTTTTGCTGTTCCCTGACTATTTGGATCGGCAGGCGACTTTGGAGGCTTGCCTTGTGTTCCCCCAGAATTGCTTCTTGCCGCCGGCTCAGGCGGCTTCCCCGGTTTGCCAGCATTCTCTACCTCTGGCGGCATCTCGGCCTCGCGCTTCTCTTTCAGCGCGCCTTTCCATTCGGCTTTGTTCTTTAACGCCTCCCGCGCACCTGACGGTCCGGGGCCGTCTTTTGGCATGGCGTCTTGGATCAGCTTGTCGGTGTCGATGTCGCTGGTTGTCATCTCCAGTTCGGGCGCCTCACCCGACCCGAAGACGTAGTTCATCTTGGCTTGCAGGGCCAAGTCGGGGCCGACGGACATGACATGTTCGGCCAGTTTCCACTCGCGCTCCCAGACGGTGACAAAGAGCGCTTCGATCTCGGCCCAGGCGTTCAGCCCCAAGGTGAGCCTTGCCCCGGCGGCCATCGTGGCGACACCTTCGATGCTCCAATCGCCATCGGCATAGTTCAGTTCGGGAACAACAGAGATCGCACCGTACACTCCGGCGGTTGCAACGCCTTCGATGCCGCCGGTCAGACTGCCAAGCACAACATCCAACCCAAGTCCCGCGCCAAAGGCGACATAGGCTTCGGCGAAGGCGGGAATATACATCTCGCCCGAAATGGAGAACGTAGGGTCCGCCTCATCTGCGCCAATCGTGTAGGATCCTTCGACCCTTATATTGCGGAAAACGCCCGGACCGATACCTGCACGTATTCCTGCGCGAACCCGGATCACGGCGACCAGCATCGCCCAGAGGGGGATGTTCTGGGAATACTTGAACAGCTCTTTGTCGAGCCGTTTCTCCGGAAACAATTCCAGCGGTTCGGTGACTTCAATCGCGCCCGAGATGTCGATCCCACCTTCAGGCAGGATCGTTGCCTCCAGCGTCCCGGCAAGCCGCGGCATCAACTGTGCCGTGACCGATCCACCGCCACCCACTTGCAGACTGCCCTCTTCTGTCTGCGCAAGCGTCACCCGGATCGTGCCAGAGAGCTTGCCGTTATCGGCGCTGTAGGAAATCTCGGTCTCGCCCGACCAGCGGCCTTCGGCAAAGCGCACAGTGACCTCGCCGCCCAGACCGGGCAAGGCGACGGTATCAATCGGTACCTGCGCTTCGCCCTCGATATCGCCGTTGACATAAGCCAGACTGACATGTGCGCCTTGCAGACCGGGAACGGTCAGATCAACCTCGGCCCCAATCGCCAGATCACCGGTTTCGCTATAGCTCGCCGACAAGGCTCCAGAGCCTGCAGGCCCAAGATTAACGCCGACGGTGCCGTTGAACCCCAATGTGCCGTTTTCGCTTAAAGTCCCTGTGATAGAGCCTGATGTGATCGGCAAACCGTCTGGAAAATCTAAGGCAGAGAGCGTCACGCTTCCGGAAACCGCGCCGTTCGCGAGGCTGAGCGTGCCAACCACCGGGTCCATCGCAGGCAGGTTCACCTCAAAGCCGCCATTGCCCGCAATGCGCCGATCCCTTCCAAGCGAGGCGCTGCTGATCGTGACCGTTCCAAGATTGCGGTAAGTCGCTGTGAAATCGGCGACCGAAAGGCTGGGGTCGCCGTTATCATAGCCGACCGTGATCGTGCCACCATTCAACTCCAGTCCGGGGATGGGTGTGCTGAGCGCGCCGGTGCTGATCGTCGCCTCGGCACTCAGGTTTCCGGCGCTGTCGCCGCTAATGTCGGCGGTGATCTCATCGGCAAAGGGTGGTGTGATCGTCAGCGTGCCATTGGCTGAAAAGGCACCGGCCTCTCCGAAGTCGAAATTGACCGTTCCATTGCCCAGATCGCGGTAATTTAGGGTCACATTGCCGTCGCCACTGACTTTGCCATCGTTAATTGAGAGCGTGCCGCCGCCTTCGGCCGCCAAGCCGGGGATGGAGGGGGCCATATCGACGCCCCCCACCGTCACCGACCCGCTGATCGCGCCCTCTTCGTTCAGCGACAGTGAAATGTTCGGATTGCCCAAAGCAGGGATGTTCAGTTGACGGGAGGCACGCCCTCTGATCGTGGCGTCACCGTCTGCGTTGACCCGCACGGTCAGTTCAGCTTCGTCAAGGCCGGGAACGGCGACATCGGCATTGATATCGAGCCTACTTCTGCGAAAAGTGGCTGTTTTGAGGGCCAGACCGGGCACCGGATTGGGCAGAGTGCTCAGGTCGATCTGCCCGCTTTCCAGCAGATCAGCGGCGATGGTCAGGCCGGTTCCAAGCCGCGCTTTGAAACTGCCATCCTCCAGCAGACCCCAAGCAGAGGCAGGGACGGCGGCCGCGGCTCCCTGATCCTGCGCAGGTGCGGGGGCTTGTGTCGGTTCCGCCCGGGCCGGAACCTGTTGCGGATCGGCGGATGTGGGCATCACCACGTTCCTCTCAGCGTCGCGTAATGATCCCCAAAGACGGATTTGCGCACCGGCTTGCCCTGTTTGCGCAACTCTGCCGCGATGGCGCTGTAAAGCAGCGGCGTTGTGATCTCGGACCCGGCCTGAACAGCCCGGTGAGCCGCTGCCAAGGCGCAATTGCGTATTTCACCGCCTGTCAGATCGAATGTTTCTGCCAAAAGAGCGAAATCGACGGAGGTATCGACGGGGGCGGCGCCGTTCTTGAGGCGCTCCCATAGGGCCAATCGTTCGGTCGGGCCGGGGGCGGGAAAATCAATAACCCAGTCGATCCGTCTCAGAAACGCGTCATCCATGTTCTGATGGAGGTTCGTTGCCAGGATCGACAGGCCCGAGAACGCCTCCATCCGTTGCAGCAGAAACGACGTCTCGAGGTTGGCATAGCGATCCCGTGCGTCCGACACCTCGGAGCGTTGACCGAAAATAGCGTCGGCTTCATCGAAGAACAGGATCACGTCCGCGTCCTCCGCAGCCGAGAAAACCCGATCAAGGTTCCTCTGGGTCTCACCAATATACTTCGACACTACTCCTGCCAAATTTACCCGAAACAGGGGAAGACCAAGGGTCTGACCAACGATGCCTGCGGCCATCGTCTTGCCAGTTCCAGGCGGACCTTTGAACAGCGCCGTACCGCTCCGCGTCTTGCCGAAAGTGCCCCCTAGTTTCCAGTCATCCAGAATCCGTCCCGCTTGCTTGCGCCAGCTGATCATCTGGTTCAACGCTGATTTTGTCGCTTGCCGAACGATCAGATCTTTCATCTCAAAGGTCGAGAGCACAGGCGTCGCCAGACCGGCCATGGAATGCACGCAATCGGCATTCAGGCGCGCCATCACGGTTGACGCGGGTGGCGCATCCCGAAGGGCGAAAGCGATATCGAACACGCGGGAACTAGTCGCGTTGCGCAAATCCGGCTCGGGCGCTCCAAACACCTGCTGCAGGGCCTCAATCGCATCGGATTTCGGCAGTTCTGAGCTTTTTTGAGGGATCACATCGGTGTTCCAGGGGCTCAGCCTGTGCTGGATCACAGTAAGGTGGGGGCCGATGAGCGCCTCTACAGTGTCGCAGAGCGGGTGCTGGGCCTCTGAAAAACCGTCGAGACAGACGTGACACCCTTTCAGGACAGCGCGCCGGATATCGGCGATGAGCGCTGCGCGGCACGTGTAGTCAGAGCCGCGCAACACAGCGAGCGCGCGCCCATCCTGCGCGGCGGCAGACAGCAGCGGCAGCGCAGGATCGCCCGGATGATCGGCGATAACCGGCGGAAGCGGGGTCGCCGATGTCGCAAGAGGCAAGGGTGGGACAACGAGGCCATTGAAAGGACTGCTGTCAGGGTCAATCAGGTCGTCAAGAAACCCTTCATTTAAGGTTAAAACAGACTCTATAAAAGGCTTTCTGACCTCAAAATCGATCAAGCCGAACCGTCGCAAAGGCGCTTTGGGATGCAAGGCGCGCCGAACTGTGAGGGCGTCAACGTCACCCGATAAAGAGAGGCGCTGAGACAATGCGGGCGTCAAAGCTCGGCGGCTCATATCATCGTTCAAATACCCGTATACCCGCCCAAAGCGCGGGTCGATCGCGGGAGCGGCTGCAAGAACGAGGACATCAAGCTCGAAGGGGCTGAGGCCCAGCGCAGCCCCGCAATCGCCCCAAAGAGACGCATCGCGCGCGGATTGAAGCTGATCCCAGGCGCGCGCAATCTGCTCCGCTGTGGCAAATGTGCCTTCAACCTCGATCCGGCCAGACAGCGTGTCCAGCAGCGTTTCGGCCTCGGAATCAGAGACAAACAAGCCCAAAAAGCCCTCATTTCGATCATCGCCCCGCAGCGCCCGCGTGATCGCAACCTCATGCTTCATCCGCAGAGACAGCACTTGCAGCGCCTGCGAAAGCCAGGCACCGGCGTCGACGGAATGCTCTGCCAGATCTTTCATGTGGTGCGCCCTTTCAGCAAAATCGTAAGGTTGGGACCATCTTGCCAGATGGGGCCGCGTGACCCCAGATGACCGCCCATTTGCAAGACAACACCAAGCGACATGTCGGTGATGTCGACGATTAACGCGGTTTCGGTCTGTTCGATCCGTCCTGGCCGCGTCAGAAATTCGCGCAAGAGATAGGGGCATGAGCTGCCTTGCAGACCGGGCAGTTGAGCCGCAAAATCGGCAAGAAGAAGGACGCTTGTTTCCGGGATACCCTCTCGGAAAAGGCTTGAACAGGCGCTGCGAAGATAGGCGACTTTCTGGTCTGAAAGGGTCTGTTCTTGGCGCGTTCTGGCCTTTTTAGACTCTATATTTTTGATCAGAGACATGAACGGATCGCGATGAAGCATGTTCTGGTCTTCGGGCGGAAACAAATCGCTTGTGGCCTCCGCGAAGGCTCGTGGATCAAGCGTATGGTGCAGGCCTAGTCGCCTCAACGATGGCAGCAAAAGTGCGAGACCTGCGAATTGCGAATGGATCGGCCCGCTTTGTTGAGACGCATTGGTCTGATCGAATGAGGTCTGTGCAGGTGCGCCCTGTGAAGACTGCCGCCTTAGGGCTGAGATCAGGGCCTGAAGCCCGCGCTGGGCGGTTCGATCAGAAGCCGAAAGCGCAATCTCTGGCAGAGACAGGCGTTGGGCGATGTCGGCGATCAGCTTATCAAGGTCGCCGGTTGTGGCGGTGTCGCGGATCGTGCTCGTCTGAGAGCTTGCGTCACCCGCAAGCGCATCGAACAAGGTGGCGAGGATGGCTGCATCGCGTATCGCGATGCCATGGGTGAGCAGCTTTGACAGCAAGACAAAAAGTCTATTTTGCGGTGAAACAGACTCTATTATGTCCCAATGAGCAGCCTCCAGAAACGCAATGGCTTGTTCCAAAATATCGGTCATCCGAGGCCGGACGGGATGGTGCTGCGTCATGCGTTGCAGAAGCGCGCGCTGATTGGAAACCGACAAACGCGTGGCGATGGCCTCAACCGCGCCATCGCCTGCCGCTTGATCGGCGAGGTGCTGCAAAGCGTCAGGACGTTGGGCCAGCACCTCAACCGCGGCATCCTGGTCCGGGAGGTAGCGCAAAGCGGAGAAATCCGGAAACGCCCAGTTTGGCGCTTGGGCAAGACCCAGCCGGTGCATCACATAAGCGGCGGTATAGCTGGCCTCATCCGGCCAAGTTGCAACCTGGTCTGAGCGGCGTTGCATCAGACCGCGCAAGGCCGCGACGATTCGGGCGGCGATCAAACGGGCGATGTCGCGCAGCTCAAGACCAACTGTCAGGTCGATGCGCAGTTGCAGCTTGCGGATGCGGATCACGCCGCGGGCGTCCTTCAAAACCGGATCGGCGGCCTCGGACAGGATATGCGGCAGCACTTCGCGCAGGACGCGGTTGAGCGTCAGGCGCAGGGCGTCTGCGGCGACCGGGTCGCCCAGAAACGCACACCGCGTCTCGATTGCGCCGATGCTCAGCCGATGGGTCATCGCAAGGTGCCGATGGCCCGGATAAACAGCTCAAGTTCGCGTTTGAGCGTCTGAACCTGCGCAAGAGGCAATCCCAGAAACCGAACCGAATCGCGCTGGGTCAAACGCATGAACTGGACCGGCCCGGAGACCTCGAAGCTGAGCAGTTTTTCGACAAAATCAGGGTCCATGATCCGTGGCTGTTGATCGAGACCAGAAAACCGTGGCGCACCCTCGGCGGGCCGGTCGGTGAACCGGCTGTCATATCCCAGAGCGACGGTCAGATCGTCGAACTTCTCCCAGGTTGAGATATCCAGATCGAGATCCTCGGTAGGCTCCTGATTGCACAGGCAGGCCGTCAGCCATTCCTGCATCAGCTGCAGGGGCAACAGACGGCGGCGTTCGATCATTTCGATGTCCGGGCCTTCTTCGCTGATACTGACGCGCCCCAGCACCAGAAGATCGGTATGGGGGTCATAGGCCGCAGGGATTTCGATGTTGGGAACTGCTTTACCGAAACATAGGAAGGGGTTGCGGTCTTCGCAGGTCAGCACGGTCTGCTTCATCGTTTCGGGCAGGTCTTTCAGCAAGACCACTTCGACCGTGTGACAGGCCCGCGCCGGGCGCAGGACATTCGCTGGGTGGCCGCAATCATCCGAGACACCGGGGCGCTTTTCGGCCTCTGCCAGCGTGGGCCGGATCAAAAGCCAGGCAGAGCGGACGCCCGTTTCCTCAACCTCGTCGAGGGCGCAGGCGTCGCTGTCGTCCGGGCAAAGCTCTTTGATCGCTTCGTCCAGATCTTCGAGCAACAGGTCCTTTTCCAGAAAAACCTCGTTGCCGCTGGGTGAAACGCCGTAGCCGCCGGTCAGAACGACGCCTTTCTCGCCAAGCTCAAGGGTCAGTCCAGCGACGATCCCGGTGCCAAGCGCATAGCGCCGCATCCGGTCCAGTTCTGCATTGCGGCTTTCGCGGCCAAGGTTCAGATCAGAGGCCCGCACGATCTGACGATCAAAATAAAGCGGCTCGGAGACGCCATTGGCGTGGCTGAGCAGGGTAAGGTTCGGGGGAAGTTCGCTCATGTCCTTATCCCTCCACGGTGAACCAGCTGGTGAAGACAGAGCCGGGAACCCCTTCCTCGTTCGGCAGTTTGCCCCCAAGGAAGGACCCATTCAGCGGGCGCCCGCCCCCGTCGATCACAAAATCGGTGTAGAACACCATCTTGTAACGCCCGGTGGGAAAGAACTCCCACTGGCTCAGTTGGGCGCGGTCGACATTACTTTTCAGAGTGACGCCCCGGGCTGTATCGGCCTCGGAAAGCACCTCCCATTCCTTGAGAAGATTGCCGTCGATGGCGCTGTCATCAAAGCTGATCGGATGGCAGTCCATGATGTCCAGCGTCTGCCAGCTTGCGAAGGGATCGAAGGTCCGGTTCAGGCGCTGCAGCTCGACAATCATGGTCGGGCCGGACTTCTCGGATCCCGTAAACTGCTCGAAAAGCACCTCTTCCTCAAAGGCGAAGGCAAAGCCATTGCCCAGCAAAAAGGCGTTGAATTCCGCCGAGGTGAGGATGCCACGATGCTCCCAGCTCAGCCCGATGATCTTGTTCAGATCAAGATCAAGGCCCGTTCCGGGCTCGCCCTTGTCTCCTTTGAACCCTCGAAGGCCCCGCTCGCCTTGGATACCCTGTATCCCTTGCTCGCCCTGGATGCCCTGTTCGCCTTGGATACCCTGAATGCCCTGTTCGCCCTGAATGCCGGGCACGCCGGGCTCGCCCTTTGCCCCTGGAGGGCCTTCGGCGACCCCCTGCTTGAGCATACATTCGATGACATCGCGCAAGGTTTCCGCCGAGGGGACGATCTTGCGCAAGGTGAGGTTGTCGATCTCGACCGCGCCATCACCGCCAAGGCCTTCATCGACCATTTTCGGCAGCACCAGATCGTCGCCTTCACCCTCAAAGGTGAACCCGTCCAGATGGCCCAGAATGACGATATGTTCGCCATCGTCATTGCAGCTGTGGCAGCCCTCCAGCGAGGCGGTCAGCTTTGCCCCGCAATTGACTTCGCGCAGATCTATGACGGCGACCAGACCGCGGTCCGGCTGCGCACCTGTCTCTGCGTCCTTCGCAGCAAGGTAAAGCGCGCCGCCGCGGATGGGCATCGCTGTGTTCTGCCCCAGCCCGTCGATGCGCAACGCGTCACCGGGGATCGACAGGGCGGCGGGTGTATCGTCCACCTCTTTGATAAGTTCGGCATCGACCGCCATGAAGCGGGTCGCGCCTGCCTCGTCCTGCATGGCCAGATAAATCTGGCCTTCGGTGGGGGCCAGTTCCATGTCCAGCGCTAGGCTGTCGAAGGTCGCGCCACGCCCGGTTTGTTCGACATTTATCGCGTCTCCGGTGAAGGTGTAGCGATTCAGCGTGGCGCGGGGGCCGTCATCGTCGCTAATAGTCGACAGCGTATAAAGACGCTCGCCATCCAGACTGAACCGGACCGCGGTCAGATGCTCTGCATCACCGATGTCGGAGAGCCCCTCAGGGCGCATTTCGCCCAGCGCAAGATTGTTGGAACCGCTGTTTAGACCGCCAGAGAAAAGCTGCGGCAAATCAATGATGAACAGCCCGTTCCGAACGCCAACCTGCGAGCTGAACACCGCAAGCCGATTGCCGGCAGGAGACAGAACCATGCTGTCGATATGTCGGTCCAGATAGTCACGACCGCGCCCAAAATTATACTGGATGGTCTTGCGGATCAAAGCCTCCGGCTGCTGATTGCTTGGGTCGCCAGCCGCCCAGTCGGTCAACTCGGTGATGCCATAGACGGTGAGGACCGCGCGGCTGCCGCTTGGAAAAGACAGCACGTAGAGCGAGCCGGTATTCGGGTCCGACACGATCACGGGCGCCCGCCCGCGACCGGCGTCGATGATCCCAAGGGGCGCATCGCTTTCGGTAACCTGATCGGTTGCCCAGACCATGATCCCGGTTTGCGTGTCGGTATCGAAATTGTCGAACCCCGTGCCGGACGCATAGACCTGATTGGCCGCGATAGAGGCGCTGGTGTGTCCGATCATATCCGGCCCTGTTAGCCGTGTGACCAGATCATGGGTGGCCAGATCGTAGAGCTGAAGCGCGCTGCCTTCGCTGTCGTTATTGGCCGCGACCTGTAGCCAGTCGCGGCCTTCATGGATGAACTGCCCGGCGGGGCTTTGCCCGCCCAGAACGATGCTGTGATCCCAGCTGAATTCGGGGATCGAGGGCGTTTCCTCGTTGCGCGCAGCCGCGATGGGGGCGGCGTCCAGAACGATGGTGAAGCCTTCGAGGATGCGGTTGAACTCGGTCGGCACGCCCGCGCTGTCGCAGCCCGGCAGGATGATCGGAATGGGGGACTCGCCTTCATCGCAGCGTTTGATCCCCACGATGAGGGAGTTGTTGCCGTCCAACCGGTCGCGCAGCTCTTCATCGGCGGCGATCAGGTCGCGGATGCGGACCAGCGCGCGTTCCGGCACGACGATTTCCTGCCCGCAGCAATCCAGCGCCATGCCGGGCTCCAGCACCATGAACTTGTCGCGGCACCCGTCGGAGGGATGCTGCACCAGTTTGAGGCCGCAGACCACGCCGTCGCCATGCAACAGCGCGTTGTGCATGTTGCGGTGGCCGATGTTGTAGCTCTGCTCTGCTGTGAAATCGGCGCTTGTCAGCAACTTGCCATCGAAATACGTGTTGCGCTTGGGCGCATGCAGGCCGCAGGGAATGCAGGTGTCGGTGGTTTTATCATCTAGCATGAACAGGTCCCCCGTGTCGGGTTGGGTTGGAATGAGAGCGGGCCGGAATTCAGAGGCCCATCAGTTGAAAAAGTGCCGCCCCGCTGGCCGTCGCCCAAGGCGGGCGCATCGAGCGATCCGAGCAGCGTATCGACGCCGATCATGGATTGCTGACCAACGGACACGCCGGGGTAGACAAGCCGGATGTCATAAGCGGTATGGGCCGGGATCGACGCGTCGATTAGCCGTCTGATCTGGCGATCTGCGTCTTCGGTGCGGACCGCGCTGGCGGGTATGACGATCGTAAAGCGGTGGGCTGTATCGGGCATTGCAAGTGCAGCCCCCCCGACGGCTAGTCCTTCCGATGGCAGTCGAAAATGTTCGATCACCTGCGGCAAGGGCGCGGGCAGCCCGGTGTGCCAGCGCAGGATTTGCTGCAAGCCGGAGACGGTGCCGCGAATGCGGTAATAGGCGATGGCCTGACGCAGCACGGTGCGGCGCGTCTCTTCCGGCCAATTGGCGAAGAATTGCAGATCGAACCAGGAGCCGAGCCAGGACAGAAATTCGTCCGGTACCGCTTGCGCATCGAAAAGCTGCGCCATGCCGCGGGTCTGGGCGGTGATCTCGGAAAAGATCGTATCAAAATAGCTGAGGTAGCGATCCAGAAAAGCCGCACTTTCCGGATCCTGCCGCAGGCTGGCGGGCAAGTCGTTCAGGCTGCTGCGGCGTGGCCCGTAGATGTCGATCTCCGCCAGTTCGGGGGAGGTCTTCCCATCGCCAAACATCTCGATCCGCAGCCACAAATAGCGCCCTGGCGCGCTTTGGATCAGCACCTCGGGCGTCGTTGTCGGCGTGATCTCCAAGGGGTCTGACCACGGGTTGGCAACAAAGCTGTCAAGGCGGTCCGCCTCGATCAGACTGTCGCTTGTCATCGTGCGCAAAAGCAGGCGCGATCCGGTGGGCATTTGCACATCCAGTGCGATGCGGTCCCAAACGAACCCTGTCTTTTGACTGTCGAGCGCTTGGGTCGTGATCTGCCCATAGCGCGGCACTTCAAGCCGGTCGGGCAGTGCGAGGATCGGCTGGCCGGACGGCAGATGCCGACCGTCTTTAGCCAGCGTCAGCCCGTGCAGTTTGAGCGGCTCATGACCGGGATAGTTCGGGTCGTCGTAAAGCAGCGTTGTGGCGCTGATCCGGCGCAGGGCGGGGCGGGCAAAGCGGGTATCCGGCAGGCGGTCTTTCGCCTCTGTTCGGCCATTAGGCAGAACGCCGTGCAGCCCGGTGCTATCGAGCACATAGGCCAGTGGTTCGGGGGCCGCGATTGTATCGCATCCGCAGCCACAGATGCAGTCCTCGGCGCATCCGTTTGGCATGGCGAGGGCGCGGGGTTGGGTGAAGGTGATTGCACGTTTCGGAAAGCTGGGGTCGGGCCGCCAATTCGTGTCGAACCGCAACAGATCGCCTGCTTCTTGCCGCAAGACATACGCGCGACCTTGGGGGTCGAAGCCGACTGCGATAGGGCGACCCTCCACCGGGATCACGTGACGCAAATAGGCGGTGGGGTATGCCATTACGAGGATGCGGCCCGCCCCCTGATCCACGATGACGAGGTCTCCTGTCGGGGCGACAGCGACGTCTGTCGGGGCCACCAGCGTATAGGGGTCGGCCTCATTCGGCAGAGGGCGTGCGGGCCAGAGCGGCGTCAGGGGATCAAGCGCATTGACCTGCCCCGTGAGGATCACGCGGGCCTCTGGATCGGCCAGAAACACCCGGCCCTCGGAATGGATATCGAGCCCGCGTGGCAAGGTCCGCCCGCCAAAGCTGCCAAAAGGTTCGGTCACCGAAATCGGCTGCTGCCCGGCGATGTTGAGCCGCAGGGTGTTGCTGATATCCGGCACGCCCGGCTGCGCAACCTCCAGCGGCCAGCCGATGGCCGGGCTAAAGCGCAAGAATGGCGCGACCGTGGGGCGGATCGGCTTATTCATAGCGCGCCACCAGGGCGATCGCATCGCGCTCAAGCTGCGGCAGATGCCCGTCCTTGAGCGTATTGAAATCACGGGCCGTCACCAGCCCTTGGCTTTCCAGCTGAACGCCCAACCCCGTGACGCGGCGCACCCCTTCGGTGCCGAGCATCAGATCGTAAAGATCACCGTGATAGATGTCTTCGCCAAAGCCCCAACCGGTGCCATCAGTGCCGCCTTTGATCGGGTGCATGAAGTTCAGAAGGGCGGCATAGACCGCCTCGCTCACCGCGCCCAGATCGTAGCCGGTGCGCACGGTCAGATCGCCCTGAATACGGGCGATGCGCGTGTAGACCGGGTTGGTCACGTAAAGCTCGGTCGTGATCAGGCGGCGCGGTTCCAGATAGGCGCAGATCGCGCGGGTCTGGGCCGTGGTCGGCTGTGGTGCCGGGTCATCGCCCTTCGGTAGAACGACCAGAGATACGGCGCCGGGCTTGTCGTCAAACGTGCCGTCGCCATTGGGGATTTTACCTGCCAGTGCATAGGCCTTATGCAGGTTCACGCCCGGCGTTTCCAAGGCCAGATCAGCAAAGTCCTGCGCGCTGACGGCCCGGTCGCGGTGGCGTAGATCATGGGGTGCGCGCAGCTTGACGCTCTCCAGATCATCCCCGTCTGATCCGCCGTGGGCATCGCCCTTGTTCACGGCGGATTTGACGAGCCGGATCTTGCCTTTGATCTTGCTGATGACCCCTGCGCGCACATTGCCGATGCTGCCGCCACCGGTGCGATAACGCGTGGCGGTGATGGCTTGGCCTGCAACAGGAATTTGTCCGCGCCGCCCGTCGCCGAAAGTCACCGTGCCAGTGGTCGGATCAAGGATGTAATGCGGATCGGCGGGGTCGGATTTGTAAAAATCCTCCACCCGCTGCCACGGGGTGCCGGAGGTGTCGCCCACCGTCAGCTCAAGCGCCGGCAGGCCGGTTTGGGGCTCGATTAAAACAGGCGCTTTGGAGAGCGTGAACTGCTCCGACGGGCACCCGGTGGCGCTGCCCAGACGCTCGTCGAGTTGGGTGGCGGCCTGGGTAGAGGGCACCGTGTTCAGCCGAACATCCTGCAGGATCGCGGGCGGGACATCGTCCTCCGTCAACGCGGATTTGAGCCGCGCGCGTAACCAATACATCGGGCGAAATTCATCCGCAGCAATCGGCAGGTCTGCGACGAAATCGGGATGCGCTTCGACCCAATCGGTCTGGCTTACATTCTGCGGCATGAGCGTGACACTGGCAGGTGTCAGAGCGGTCACGGCCTCTTCCGGGGTGCCGTTACAAGCAGCGAGCAGATCGACATCCGTGACGCCCATTTTAGCCCAGATGTCATCGCTGAGCCCGTCCAGAAGCGGTTTGCCCAGAAGGGTGATCGCGTCCAGCAGATCGGCCTTGCTCTGAGGGGCGCGACGCCCGCCGAAATCCGTCCAGAACTCGAACGACAACGCGTTGGGCGAAAGCGGCACTGCCCCGCGCGGAATTTCCAGAACCACATGGCCGGAGCGAGTCAGCCCGTTGGTGTCATCGCGCGAGAGCGACAGGGTCGTCCAACCGCTATTGGCGCTATCTTGCGGGAAGGTCGCCGGCGGCGTTCCAGTGTCGGTCCAGATCTGCCATTCGATCTTGGAGGAGACAGCATCCTCGCCCTGACATTTGGTCAGGACAGGACCTTCAAACGGCTTTAGACCGCCTGCACCGTCGGGGATTTGATCGTAGATATCCGTGCCGTCGAAATAGAGATCAAGCGGCCCCGGCGTCAGAACGTCCTGCAAAAAATTGGCAGGCGATCCATCCAGCTTCGGGCGCACGAGCAGACCCAAATACATCGCGCCGCGTGCCGGGCTGGTCGTGTCAAAGGGTGCGAACGGGTTGAGCAACTCAACTTCGTCTTCAAAGCGCGTCACCAATTGCCGCTTGCCGTCCAAACCCTTCGGGGCGGTCACGATCATTCCGAACGCCGCATTATGTGCGACCATCGAGCGATCAGTCTCAAACGGAACCTGAACCGTCAGATCGGGGTCATCGACCGCCAGTTTCGCGCCCATCGGGACAGGCACAGTCAGCGGATCATCCGGCTTCGACAGCGCATCCAGCATAAAGGTAATCTCGGCGCGGGCAGGCTCTGGCGGGCGCGGCTTGATGCCGATCAGATCGAGGAACTTGATGTAATTCAGATCGGGAACGCGGTTTAACTCGTAGAGGATCGTCTCAGACATCCAGGCGTGCAGTTTGACCAGCGTCATGCCCGGATCGCTGTCGTTCAGATTTGTCCATTCCGGCGTATAGCGCGGGATGCGTTCGCGGGCCTCGTCCACGAGGTCCTTGAACGTGCGACTGTCGAGTTTCGGCGCAGGAAGTGACATAAGGCGGCCTCTATTTAGGCCCTTCATTGATGTAGAAGGGGTAGACAATATTGAGAGCCATGTTGTTGGCCCGAATGCGGTAATCGACTTGAATCAAAAGCATATTTGGCGCGTCGGCATTGGCGGTGGCCGACACTTTGAGCACGTCAATCCGGTGCTCGAGCCGGGTGAGGGCGTTGCGCACTTCGGTCTCAATCTGCGCACGGGTGCCGGGGTTGTTGGGGGCGAAGACATAGTCGTGCAAGCCGCAGCCGAAATCCGGCTCCATGATGCGGGAGCGTTTGGGGGTCGACAGGATCAGCCAGATCGCTTCCTGCACCGATTGCTCGCCCTCCGACCAGCCCAGACCGCCGCGCCCATCGACGCGGATTGGCCATTTCCAGCCTTGTCCCAGTGTTGCGCTCATCCGTTAATCCCCCACCATGACGGTCGCAAAGCCGACCATGACCTGACCCACGGCGTTGCCGTCATTCTGGTCCGTTGTGTCGAATTGGCGGACGATGAATTCGCCGTTGGCCTTTACGGTGCCGGAGGCGCTAGTGAAGGTCGTTGCCGCCAGATGCGCACCGTTCTGAACACCACCGCTGGAGCCTGGCTCCCCGCCGCTGGAGCTTGCGATCTCGTCCGTCTCGATGATGACCGGCTTGCCGCCTGCGTTGACGCTTTCGGCTCCGGTTGCGTCCGAGAGCTGCGCGATATTCGGATAGGGGATCGGCACGTCCCCACCCGGCGTTGGGGTCAAGCATACGTCTGGAAACGCAAAGCAGATGCCGTCGGTTCTGGCGATTGGTTTGCCCATCACGCCACCTCCTTCAGCAGTTCGATCCGCCGGTATTGATCTGCCGGATGCACGGTGAAGGTCCAGCCGCCGCGCCACAGAATCGTGGCTTGCAAAAGCGACGGGTTGATAATCAGCGTGTCGGCCCGCAAATCAGGCAGATGCTGAAACGCCCAGCGGTTGGGCATGTCGGGGCATTGACCCGAATGAAAACGGTAGCGCGCCGGGAGGCTCAGGTCCGGCAGATTGATCCGAAACGGCGTGTCGCTGGCGTCGCTGGTCCGAAAGATCTCGACCAGCTGGCCAGAGGCGATGTTTGCGCCGGGGCGCAGATAGGTGAAGCCATTCCCGCGCCGATGTCCGTTGTGAAAGAACGGCCCATAACCTGCAATCCAAGCGTCATTGCCCCCCGGATCACCGTTGTCGGAGAGGCGACGATGTTCGCTGTCGGGCGGCTCCCATCCGAACAGGTTCGGATCAGGGTCTGCCGGGCTAATCCGGCGGAACCAGTCGGTGCCGTCAATGCGGATCAGCCCGGTGCCGGTGCCCGAGGCAAACCCTTCAACAATCAGATCGACATTGCGCTTTTGCGGCGCAATGTCTGCGTCACCGGTATAGGTGAACGCTGTCAGATTGCCGTCGATATCATAGGTGCCGGTCTGGTCCGCAAAGCGGATGGCGTTGCGGGCCGGTGCGGGGGCCAGAACCATCTCGTGAATGCCGACGGTTCCGGGCACCAGATCATAGGCGGCTTTGACAAGCACCGTTCCAAGCTCTCGTGTCAGCGCCGCGCCTCCTGCGGGCTTCACATTGCTCACGAGGAAGGCCGCCGCGTGGGTGTCGGGGTTGGGAAGCGTGATCTGCATCAGTTCAGCTCCACCGTTGTGCCTTTGACAAAGGCGGTCCCGCCTGCTTCGACCGTGATGTCCTTGTCAGACGTGATCTTGATCCCCTTCTTGCCCATCTCGATCTTGTTGCCGTGCATATCCTCCAGCAGGATGCCGCCCTCGTCGGTGTCGGTCATGACCAGCTTGTTTTTTTTGCGCGACAGGATCGTCAGCTCTTCGGGCTTGTCCGTGGGGACGGCCTGTTTCTTGCCGTAGATGAAGCCAAGGATGACGGGCTTCGCGCCATACTGGCCAATCACAGCCATGTCGCCGTCTTCGTCACTGGCGTAAGGCAGGAACGACATTCCGCCCTCCGCACTGGCCATCGGCATAGCGACCTGCATCCAGTCGCTTTCGATATCGCCGCCCTGATCGAGCCGCTTCACACGGGCTTTCAGACCTTCCACGGTTTCCTCGGCCTCAATCACGCGGCCAAGCACAAGCGAAGGGGTCAAAGCAGTCATCACAGCACCTCCTTACGGGCAGAGAAATTCGTCAGATAGCCAGAGCCGCCAAGCGCATGGGTGCTTTTGGTGATGCGGTAGATGCCGCTGAACCGCGCGCCGAGGCCGATCAGTTTGACCGTTGTGCCAGCGCGCAATTGCGGCAATCCGATCGAGCTGCCGGAGCCCGTAATCAGGTTACCCGCCAGTTCCGTGAGGCGGGCCAGAGCGGCGCGTTCCGCATCCGCTTCGGTCTCGACGGTGGAGGGTTTGATGACCTCGTAAAGCCCGTCGATCCCGGTGGTGATGTCGGTCGTGCCGGTGGGGCCAAGCGCGTCCGGGGCGAGGTTGATATCGTCCCATGTCTTGGTGACTTCGATCTGGTCTTCCTCTGCCGCGGGATCGCCTGCGCGGACGGTGACGCCTGCAAATTGGCCCGCTGTGGACAAAGCGGGTGTGAAGGAAATCAGCGTGCGGCCCCATTCAAACTCCGCCACCGGGTCCGATCCGGCAGGCTTTGAGATCAGCAGCGTCGGCTGGCTGTCCTCGCTGCCCGGCAAGACGCTCAGCGTCATGCCGTATTCGCCCGCGCGCTTGGCCACCTCGTCATAGAGCAGTCCCTCGACGGCGACGCGCTCGCCCGCTTCGCCTTCTTCCTCGACCGGGTCCCATTCGACCTGCGCCGCGTTGTCGCGGCACATCTGATCGACGATGGCTTTCGCGGTGCCATCGTAAGTCGTGTCGATCCGGATCTTCTGAAGCCCGCGCAGAAACTTGTTGAGTGCGCGGATACGGCAGGTCGGGGCACCGCCTGCCGGGAAGGTCGGCGCAAGCGAGATCACTTCGCCCGTCATCACCAAGGGCAGATCGCCATCCTCAAGATAGCCGAAGTACAGCGACACCTCTGTCCCCGGCTCGAAATTCGGAATTTCAGAGCCTGTGTCAGGCTGGGTCAGCGGCACGCCGTTTTCGTCCCAAGGCGACGAATACTTCGGGCGCAGCGCCATCGGATCCCAATCGTTCACGACGAATTCGAAACTGTCGATATTCTCCAGATCATCGTTGAAGCTGACCTCGGTCACGTCAGCCACCAGTTCCGGCCCGGCCTCGCGCCCTTCGATCTTGATGCGAAAGGCGGGGGTCAGGAACTGACGGTCTTTGTAGAAGGCTTCACTGGACATTGGCTACACCAAGGGTGGGAGTTCAAGTTGATCGCCAGGCGTTAAGCTACGCACATCGGCAAGGTCGTTATGGGCGGCAATGACGCGCCATTTGCTGGCGTCCGCGTAGGCGTCATGGGCGATCAGCGGCAGCGTCTCGCCCTCCTGCACCACATGCACCCGCGTGTGATCGGCGGACTGGTAATTGATCCGGCTCAGCTGTTCGGCCAGCGTCGTGTATTGCTTGAGCGCAAGCGTGACGGTGGCACGCAGTGGCTTGCCCGAGGGGCTGAAGAGCGTGAAGCGCCGCGCGCAGGACAGAACGACCGCTTTGAACGTGCGCTCCGGCTCTTCGCTTTCGCCCATTGCGAGACCGGGAAAATCATCGCCCCACGCAATCTCGACCAGCGGCGGCATATGCGTCTCGCCATAAATCGCGACGAGCTTGTGCAATTGATGCACCTCTGCCGTGACCGAGGTCGCGTCCTTGCCGGTGCCGCCTTCGGTGCTGTCAAAGAAGAGCTCAAGGCTCAGCGTTTCCGCATCCCCGCGCACGAACTGCATCAGGGGCTGTTCCAGACCGGGGATCGCCACATCGGCAAATTGTGCCGCTTTCGAGAAGGACAATTCGGGCGGCGCATATTTGACGGTGATCGGGTCGGTGCCGTCACTGGTCCCGTCGGGCTTGAGCCGGGTGATGGTGAGTTTTGCGATCTCGTTGCTCATCTCACCGGTCCTTTGTGGGTCTAGGGTCGGGGGAGCGATCGGCGGCGCGACGCTCTTCCTCCAACGCGTCTTTCGCCAGTTCTGCTTTCACCAACGCCGTGATCTGGCGCACAAAGGCGGGGGAGCGCAGGGCATCGGGATCGGTGGCCTGCATGACAGTTTCAACGGTGCCGATGTTCACATCCACGGCCATCGCTTATGCCCCCAATGCGCCCAGCGCGCTGTCCAGAAGTTTACCGGGCGACAGCACCAGTTCGAGCCGCTCATGGGCGATCTCCAACTTCTCAATCGCCAGCGCAGAGCTGCCCGCATTCAGGGATGGCCCGGTCCATTTGATTGGAATGCCGCCTTCAAACTTCCACGTCTTGATCGGGACCCGTGTTTCATTGGCCAGAAAGATCAGCCCGTTGCGGCGAATACCTTCGCCTTTCAGAAAATCCTCGTGCCAGAGGTAGAGGCTTTCGGAGAAACCCACCCCGCGCGTCAGTATAATGTTGGGATAGGCCGCGCGGCTGGGGAACTTATAGACGCGGTCGTTCTCCCCGCCTGCCGCGTATTCCTCCATCTGCAATTCGCTTTCCAGCCCGGTGCACTCTGAGAACCCGCCCAGCAGGAAATCCGCGGCGGCTGAGACTTTGGCGAGCGCGCTGTCGCTGTCCTCGATGAGAGCGATGTAGAAGTGGAAGGCGGGGAAGGGTTCGCTGAGCATCACGCGGTCTCCGTCACGCGCTTGGCATCGTCGGTATTGCCCAAGCGGAAGGTGATAAATTCAAACGGGGTCGTCGGGGCGATGGCGATATCGACGATCAACTGGCTGACATTCTGGGTCGCCTCAGGATTGTTTTCCTCGTCGCATTTGACGGTGAACGCAGCCTCTGGCGCGGCACCGGCAAGGATGCCACGACGCCACATGCGGGCCAGAACTGTCTCAGCCGTGGTGCGCACGGCCAAGCGGGTCATCAGATTGTTCGGCTCAAACACCATCCATTTCAGCGCGCGTTCCAGCGTCTTCTCGACTGCATCTGTGACGCGCCGTGCGGTCAGGTAGCGCCACTCCGGATCCGAGCTGATCGAGCGGGTGCCGTTGATCCGAATGCCTCGCCCCGGATAGGCGCGGATGGCGTTGATGCCGATGGGGTTTAACGTGTCCTGCACCGGATCGTCGATGGCCAAAGTCACCCCTTCGACATAGCGCAGTGGGATATTGGCGGGGGCGCGATGAATGCCGGTGTTGGCCTCGCCCGCAGCGAACGCGCCGCAGATATGGCCCGAGGGCGGGCAGGGAAAATAGCCGCCACTGCCTTGCGCATCGGTCGAGGGCAGGCGCAGCCACGGTGCGAAAAAGCCGATGCGCATATCGTCGCCCAGACGTGCCCGCCAGGTCTTGAGCGCGGCGATGCTTTCATCGGATGTGATCGGGTCCGCGATGGCGATCTTGTAAGGGCCGACAAGGTTTTGCAGGGTCATGGATTGCTGCACCAGCAAGACCTCGTCCGGCTCAAGGCTGCGCGGCAGGGCTATCCGTGTCATCGGGATAGAGACGGGCTTGGCCGAGGCAAAGCGCGTCGTCTGGGCCAGAAATTCAAGCGGCTCGAACCCCTGCTTGGACAGGCGCAGATTGACGATGCCGGGTGTGACGCCCGTCGCGGTGAAAGCACCTTTGGGATCGGTCGTCAGCAGCTGGTCCTCGCCTGCCACATCGACCGTCACCCCTTTGAGCGGCACCTCTTGCCCCGCGTCGTCGACATAAAACACCACACCCAGGATCAGATGATCGGAGGGGGGCGACAGGTCAGTGCAATCCTCTGATTTCGGGGCCGGCGGAACGGGAAGGGGTGGCGTCGTATCGGGCAAGACCAGATCGGGTGCTGCGATCAGGGCGACCTCATCCAGCTTGGCGACACCTTTGAGCGCGTCTATGTAATCGCGGGCGCGGATATCGGTCAGACCGTCCGTGCCGCCGCTTAGCGTGTAGGTTCCTTCGACCGGCCAATTGGCCTCGTCTGTCCAGTCCGCGTCGGGATGTGTCAGCGTCAGACTGCGGCACTCGCGCTCAAGCGTGGCGATCAGCGCAGCGCTGTGATCGGGGCTGGGCGAGAGGGCCCGGAACTCTTGCAAACGGCGGCCCCGATCGAAGAGCGTTATATCGAACTCCACCGACGTGATGCGCACAGGGCGGCTGACGTCGAAGCCCAGAACGCCCAGCGGTACGGGCCATGTCAGGCGTTGCCCCGGCACGTCCAGCGCGGCGGCGATCACATGGGTAACGAGGCTCGCGCCACTACCATCGCTCTGGCTCAGCTCCAGAACCGAACCCGCCTCAAGCCCGGCGAGCGAGGCGACCATGGCACTGCGATCATCGCCGCCGATATCCGGCAAGGTCTCCGTCCTGGCGCGGGCGGTGCGGGTGATCTGAACGCTCAACCCATTGCCCCATTGACCTGGATCAGCAGAACGATTGCCGAAGCTGCGCTGATAATCCTCAAAGATGGACACCCAGGCCAGCGCGCCCGCGACGCCACTACCGACAAGACGCTTGGGGTCGATCATCGGCCATGGGAAACTGGCCTCGGCCTGCCAGCCATTGGGCAGATTTGCCGTGGCGACCTGCGCGCCATCATCGGTGACGCGCAGCACATAAAGCGCTTGCCCGCCGGTCTCGAAAAACCCTTTGACGGCATGCCAGAGAAACCCCAGCGCTGCCCCGTAAATCTCTTCAAATTGGGTAAGGCTTTGCACCCTGACCGCCGCGCCCACAGGGCCGCGATGGGCGTATCCCAGAAAGACCGGGATATCGCCGCGGGCCAGCGCCCCTGCCGCGCGCACAGGCTCGACAGGTTTGCGGTAAAGGCCGGGGGTCAAGGGAAAGCTCATTAGCCTCAAGCCACCAGAACGACGTTTTCAGCGACCAGCTCGACCGTCTCAATCGCGGTCTCGTTGGCGGTGGCGTTCATCGCGGGGCCTTCATATTTGCTGACCCAAGCCTCGAAGAACTCCCAGCGTAGCTGCGGCTCTCCGGCTTCGTCGCGCAGGATGATCGCGCCTTGCTTGCGTTCGGTCTGACCGTCCAGCGTCGTCTTGCGCCAGTCCCACAATTCGCGGTTCTGGGTGTAGCCGCGCTTGAGGCTGATATTGCCGAATTTGAAGAGGCCAGGCAGCTTGCGCATGCGGGCAGGCTCGTCGCCTTGGCGGAACTCGATGATATCAGATTCAGCGGTCAGGCCACCGACTTCGGTGAAGCCTGCCGACACAAGCCCGTCAATCTCGACGATAAAGTTATACTGGGCGTAAGGATCGTTACGCATGGGACATCTCCTTGAATGAGTGGGGTGGGGAGGCCGGGGTTATCCAGCCGCCTCTAGCGTTTTCTGGCTGATGCGGGCGATGACGAATTCGGCGGGTTTCACCGGGGCGACCCCGATGCGCACGATCATCCGACCGTTGTCGATATCGTCCTGCGTCATGGTGGTGCCGAGGCCGATATCCACGAAGAACGCCTGTTCCTGCGTGGTGCCTTGCAGCGCACCGGACCGCCATGTGGTGTTCAGGAAGTTGGTGGCCGACTGGCGCACCGTGTCCCAAAGGGGCGTGTCGTTTGGCTCAAACACAGCCCATTGCAGACCGACATCCAGCGACTGCTCGATATAGAGAAGCAGGCGGCGCACGTTGATGTATTTCCATTCCGGGTCCGAGGTCGCAACCCGCGCGCCATAGCAGCGCAGCCCGCGGTTCTCGGACCGGAAATCCCGCATGCAATTCAGGTTGATCGGGTTGAGGATATCCTGCTCACCCTTCGTGAGTTTCGTCTCAAACCCCATGATATTGCGCACGACTTCATTGGCCGGAGCCTTGTGCACACCGCGCGTGTTATCCGTGCGCGCATAAAGGCCCATCATGTGGCCCGATGGGGCGATGGTGCGCAGTGCGCCGTTGCCGCCAAACGGGTCCGCGATGGAGAGGCCGGGATAGTAGATCGCGCAGCGGGTGCTGTCGAAGTTCTGACGGTGCGTGCGAGCAGCGGCCAGGTTGGCCCCCAGCGGCGTGTCTAGCACCGCAAAGCGGTAGCGCATCTTTTCGCAATGGGCGACCAGCGCCTTTTGCACCGCGACAGAGGTCTGGCCGGGAACCGCAACGATGGACAGGGTCGGCTCGTTCTCAAGCGCCCAGATGCCAGTGCGGTCTCCAGGGTCCTCGGACGACTCGCCCATATAGGCACGATCATCAATCGTGGCGATGTCGTCATCGCCACCGTCCAGCATCCGCGCAATGCCCACCACAACGGCGCGCCCGCGATTGGCGGTCCCAACGGGCGTCTCGAACCGGATCAGGGTCGACGCGCCAGCGGCAGAGGGTGACGCGTCGCCGCTGGGCCATGCCCCGATGATCGTCGGCGCAAACCGCGGGTGGTCGACATGCAGCGAGAGGTTCTCGAAGAACTCCTCTTCCTCGCGCAGACCGTCTTCGTCCAGAAGTTCGACGCGGAGGGAGAACTCCTGCGTGGTCACCGGTGTGCCGGGCTGCACATCTGCGGCAAGGGCGGTGGTCAGAGTGATAAACCCGTCCCCCGCATCTGCGGCTTGCACTTCGACGGCTTCCGCGCCGCCAATGCTGATGAACGATCCGGGGTAGACGCCGACGGCGCTGTCCACGGACAGGGTTTGCGAGCCCGCCGTCGCCAGTGCGTCGGTCTGTGTGGCCAGCAAAGATGCGGGCAAAGCGGTCAGGCGCAGGCTGTCGCCCCAATTGCCGACGGACGCGGCATGGACCGTCGCCGCGGTGACCACCGGGAAGATACGTGCGCCATCCTCGAAGGTTTGCGGGGCGGCGGCGACTGTCGCCGAATGAGTGATGGCGGTGACCAGACGCCGGACCACATCCGCGGCCTCGACCACGATGATCTGACCCGCGGCAATTCCGGCGGTATCGGCCACATCCAGATGTGCAGCGCCAAGAGCTCCGGGACGCGCGGTTGCAACGGTCGTCGTCGCTCCGGTCGACAGCAAAGTAATGACCGCGCCTTCCGGGATCGGGTTGGTCGGGGCCGCGCTGAGGGTCAACGTTTCGGCAGCCATGCCCGACACAGTGAGAATGACACCGTCTTCCAGATCACCGACAAGAACGAAATCGGGCGTTGCGTCCGGCTCGGCGGTCAGGGTGACGTCCGCTGTCGCAGCCTCGGCGGCGACAATGGCTGTGCCAGCGACACTATAGGTCGTGACCGTGTCTGCGGCAGTGATATCGGTTGGGATGCCGTCCTGGATGGTGACGCGCGGTGCGGTGGCAGCGGCAGTGACCGCGACAATGGAGGAGCCATTGCGCCCTGCGATCAGCACAGTGTCATCCACCGCCAGATTTTCGGCATTGCTGGCGCGGATCGCTGTTCCATCTTCGGCCAGCTCCCCAAAAAGAACGCCCGCCGGACCGGTCGCCGCACTGAGCGGTAAAGACGCAACCCTCGCCCCGTCACCGACAATCCGGCTGACATAGAGCCGAGAGCCCCCATTGGCGAAGAACCCTTCGGCTGCATAGGGCAACGCGTCCCGGCCCGCGGTGTAAAGCGCACCGTTCAATTTGCTGCCGAAGACGCGGGCGTAATTGCCAAGGCTGGTCACCAGAGTGGGCGTGTTCACCGGGCCGCGCGCTGTGACGCCGACCATGCCAGCGGTCGAGGTGCTGGCGCCCTGAATGGGTTTGCTGCCCGAAGGCACTTCTTCGATGTAAACGCCGGGGGCGAGGTATTCGGGCATGGAAATCTCCTGTCGTTAAGTCGGGCTGAGAATAGAAAAGGTTCTTGTGTTCAAAGGTTTGTCGAAATCAGGCCGGTAGGTGAAATCCGTGCCAGCCGCTGTCGGGTGGGCGATGTTCAGCGTGCGTTTTGCAGGTGTCGCGCCGCTAGCATCCACGCTGATCGTGAAACGCCCGGCGCTGTCGGTTTTCCCCTGTGCCACACCGTCCAGAGTGATGTCCGCATCCGCGACAGGCCGGTCGGGATCGTTGTCATTCAGGACAAGAGCGCGAAGCAGAATGGGCGCTGGCACAGGCGAAAAGGACATCGGGAAAGGCGCGCCCGCGATGCGCTCTGTCTGCAAGGTGAGGCCGTCCAACGTGACCGGGCGCATCTCGATCTCAAGGGCGGCAGAGGGCAGATCAATGCTGTCTGTCAACTTCCCGCGCCCGGCGGTTTCCAGCGTGACGGTGAGCGTCACGGTGACGCCGGATGGGAAGATCGGCCAATCGGTTCCGGCCTCTATAGCAAGTGCGAAATAGCCTGCCGGTTTGGGATGCAGCTTGATCGGAAGCGTGCCGGTCTTCGTCGGATCAGGCGCTGCCGTATAGGCGAATGTCAAACTGGCCTCAATCGCCTCGATCCCCAGATCGCTGACCGCATCGGCGACGCGTCCGGTGATCAGTGTCTGGCGCATTCCGGTGGCGCGAGCGGGGGAGTAGATCAGCATCACGCACCTACCTTTCCGACCGCGCGCACCATCTCGTCGACACGCGGCGCGATCCGCGGCGGCAGGCCGCTGTCTACCGCGACAACCTCGACCTCGAACGCGATGGAGAGGCGGAAGTGTTGGGAGAACGCGCTCCAGATATTGGTAAGCTGATCCAACGCCATCACGTCATGGCGGACCCTGAGTTCAGGCGCGGCCCCGCCCCTGCTGTCGCCCACGGGAGCGCCCTCCAGCGTCGATAGCGTCGGGTAGTCATGGAAGTGCTGCAAGACGCGCCCGATGATCGACTGATTGGTCTCCTCACCCGTGCCGAGCGGCGTGAACATGTAGCTCAGGCTCACAGGAAGCGGTGGTTTGAAACTGCGATTTGGGTTGGTACGATCAGGCAGCGGCATCTGGTTGCGCAACCCCCCGTCAATCTCGATGTGATAGAGAAAGAGGCTCGCCGCCAGCCCGTCCGGCAGCCCTTCAACGGGAGGGCGCAGGGTGATTGCATCGGTGCCGGACAGCTCGAACGTGTCATTTGGCGCGGTTTGCAGCGACGTCACGATCTGCTGACGCAACTCGCGGGAAATATCGAGGATGACGTTATATCCAGACACGACAATGGGCTCCGAGAACAAGGCGGTTTGGTTCAAATTCTGGTTGTGAGGCTCTGCCGAAGAAAAGAGGCAGACCGGATGGGTAAAATGGTCGTTTGCGCAAAAGATCGGCGCCTCTTAATGAATGCGGAGAGAGGCGATTCTGTCTATCCGCTGTCTTGCGGTTTTAGCGGATGTTGGCCGTTCAAAGGCGCTGAGAAATAATCCCGGAACGTCATAAGACGCAGGAAAAAAGGGGATTGAGGGCGTTTGGCCTGATGTGAATTACATCTGTGAATAGCGTCAAAGAAGCGTGAAAGCGGGCGTGCAGCCGAACAGACCACAGGCGCGCGGATCGCAATCCCCGCCGAGGGGTGGAGACAATTTGGTTTGTTAAGGGAAAGACTTTGGTGCCCAGGAGAGGCATTGGCCATAAACTTCACGTGTTGGCATGTTGTACCATTACACCCGAATTTATTGAACTTATCCATTCTGATTGTCTCATGCTCTCGCATTCTATCCCATGTCATACTAGATGTCGGGGTGGATAGAGAGGTGGATACGCATGCCGCAGATGAACAAGTTGACTGCTGTTAAGATCAGATCAGTTGGCCCCGGCAAATACTCCGACGGCGGGGGCCTCTGGTTTCATAAGCGGGAAGATGGCGGTTCCCAATGGTTCTTGCGGATTACGATCCACGGACGGCGCAGAGAGATGGGCCTTGGATCAGGGTAAGAGGTCTCTCTCAAAGAAGCACGTGAGCTCGCCGCAAAGTGGAACAAGGTTAAGCGTTTGGGCAAGGATCCAATTAAAGAGCGCGAGCGTTTGGCACGAGACGCCGCGCGCAACGACAACACGCTCAGGAAATTGGCCGAGGAAGCTTTCGAAGCGCGCAAAGCTGAGTTGAAAGAAGACGGCAAGGCGGTTCTCGCCCTTAGAACTTCACGTTTTACCTAAACTGGGCCGTGTGCCGGTAGAAGAGCTGGATCAGCGTGACATACGCGATACGATTGCACCAATCTGGGACAGCAAATCCGACACAACGCGCAAAGTGCGGTTAGAACTCTGGAGGAAACACTCAATGTTTACGCCTTCGAAACGCCAAATTCGGATCAGACGTACCTAATCGAGCGCTTTGAGGCTGACGTGTCTGTGAGATTTCGACCCCGGCCATGGTTGCGAGTTAAACATTCGGGCTAGTTTTCTCAAGCCAAATAGACGGGTAGGTGAGTTACCCAGAACGTTCGAGGCTTGAAACTTGAATGTCTGGAAGGTGGGCTGCAACCGCAGCATCCGGATCCGATGCCCTGTGTCGGCTTAGGGCCGCTCAGAAAATCACAACTCTAAATGAGCTTTTCTTGTTGTCGCCCCGCGAGATGGGCAGTTCTATCGTACGGACACCAGAGATCAGTATGACTGATACAGCAACGGAAAATGGGAAATTAACTTGAAAAAGAAACTGAATGAGGCTGAGCTCAGACCCGCTGATATCATTCTTACCACAACTGCCGAACCGGTCAGCAAGTTGATCCGATATGGGACGTGGAGTGATGTTTCGCATGCAATGCTATACGTTCATTCAACACTGCTCTGCAATCGATGCAACGTCAGACGGCGTCCATTCGCAAAATACACAACGTCTATTCTTTGAGCTGAATTGGCCAGTTCACGTCCTTAGGCTTACGGAAGAGCTGGACCCCAAAACCGCCAAGAGAATTTGTGATTATGTACGTGAACGGGTGGGTGCGGAATACAGCATACAAAATGCACTGATGGCTGGCGCGAAGCTGTCGAACAAGGCTTCACATAAGCAATTTTGTAGCCGGTTGGTCGCAAAAGCCTTTTTAGAACTTGGTCGGCCTCTCGTCGCGAACCCCGACACTTGCACGCCAGCAAGTTTTCTCAAAAGCAATGCACTCTTCGAAGTTACTAACGCCTTAAGGGAAGTCTCAAATGAAGAAGTCAAAGCTTGGCAAAACCATCCCGATACAACCCAAATGATGCGGAACACGACCAACACCGTTCTAGATGCAATACGTAAGTTGGATCCGAGCATTCAGAGGATCGACAATGCAGTTGGATTGGCAGTGCTACGTCCAGATCTTGATGACAAGATTGCCAACATCTTCGTTGAAAGTGGATATTTTGACGTTTGGAAACTGGAACGGGAAAAGAGTCCTTGGCAATATGACTTGGCTAAAATGAGCTTGATGAGCGTTAAGCACCCAACTGAAAATATTGACTATTGCCAAAATGTGATCAGGGATGAAAACTAATCTAACCGTAGACATGAACAAAACTTTCAAGCTGTTCTAAGTGTTCCAATCGAGCGGCGGACAAAGACCCATAATTTGTTCGTGAATCTCTATCGGAATATCTGTGAGCTGCATCGCACTCGGATCAATGTTGCTCGCAGTTGGCTTCATAAGAACACGTAAATCGATCGGTGAACGTCTGCTAAGCAAGCTGCAACTGTAACACTTCAAGGATTAGGCGAACGTCCCGATTGGGCCGCTATGGGAACTCCCAAATCTCGATGTTCGCATTTATGATGACGTCTTCGGCTTGTTCGTTTTCGACATTAACCATGCGAGCATGGTAACCCTCTCGAATGAGCGCCACGGCTTCATCGATGTTTTTCGCCCAAGTGTAGCTCTTTTCATAGTGACGCTCTTGGGAAGGCACATCGGGATGGATCAAGATGAATCTCCCGTCAGGCCTTGGGGCCAAACGGTTAATCGTAAACGCCCTACTTGAACCCCCCACTACAACGTGCGTCATGGTCGCCACTACTCAAAAGCATTCTTCACTTGTAGTTTAGTAAGCCCATTCGGTCGTGTCGATCCGGATCCGCCTAGAAGCGCTGTGAAGGCGCAAACTCAGAGGTCCGCTTTTTAGTTGCCGCGTCGCAGAACTTAATTGATGCGCCAATGGCCGCTCTGGCCCGGTAGCTGACAGCATTCTATGGACCTTTGCAGATCCGGTGTTGGAAATGAAAGCCATCATCAGTCTATGAAAGTCCGATGTCCGCTTCTATAAGTAGATGCTCGTGCAACTTATGAATTGCCTAAAAACAAGCGAATAAAATGTATTGAGATAGCCGTAACCCTCAAACAAGGCTTCTCCGATTTCTGATATGCCTTCTTTCTGAAGAATTTAGAAAGAAAGCTGATTGTTAGGATCCAGTATAGCGACAACCCGATTGATCTCTGAGATCGCTTATGTCGCGCCGGTCAGCGCCGCAATCGCCTCAAACGTATAATCTTGAACTCAAGCATGCTTCGGCAAAAGAAGCCGATTTCTGAGTCACCATGCTAAAATCGACTTGGGGCGTCGCATAAACTGATGCGACACATCACGTCATATATAGCCCTTAGAGTTGTCGCAACTGATGCAGACAAATGATCGCTAAACAGGCTTGAGCCTAAAACTATAAGGTTCAATGCTTTGTAACATTAGACACGATCCGCCACTGGCCCCGTATCACCTGCGAAAGAGGTTGTTGAGCACGGCCAGAAACGTCGCGAGAAGGCTCAAAAGTGTTGCAATGCCGATGGCCAAAGGGTCATTTGCAATACGCTGCGACCAATTCGGTTCAATGAAAGACGGGTTGGCTCGCGCTCGATCCAACCGCATCCGGCTTCGCTCTTCTGGCGAGGTTGCGACAACACGCATCGGCGCGACACCGTTTGGATCAGCTAAATCAAGTGTCAGAAATGCGTAGGATTGAAGCCGGTCCTCTTCCTGTCTCGCTTCAAGCGCGACGGCGTCGCCAAGGGCAAACGTGCCACTGTCAACAAGCAAAGCGTTGGTCCTGAAGAAAGGTCGCTCACGCGTCTCGTACCGGCCCTCGCGCAATAACTTGAGGGTCCCGTGCTCTGCCGTTTGACCCAAGATCAGATCACCCGACAGGCCCAGCCCGCCATTCCAGTCGAGCACGCTGCGCGGCAGCCGGAGAATTGTCTCTGGCATGATTGGAATGTCTCCGATTTGCAAAACGCGATCCTCCTCAAAACGAGTGAGTATATCCAATGTCCCGTTCTGTCCGCTGCGTACGACCAGCGTTACATCTTGGGGCCAATCAAGCTCAACCTCAGTGATCCGCTGCGCGACAAATCTGTCATCACAACCGGCATCGCTGGCCGATGCAGAACGTGCAGGATGATCATCCGGCAAGCGTCGCTCGGGCAGGCATAAAACCGCGGCACCGATGTCCCACACGATCTGCGTATCGGTGTCCGTCGTAACCTCGAGATAATCGGTTGTGACGTCCAGAAAGAACGACTTTGGTCTCGGCCAGATATAATAAAGTGCAACAAACACAAAGGCGATCAGCGCCACGACTGCAACAATCCCAGGAATATTACCTGACTTGGCGATGTTGCGCGCCGGAATGCTGAGGACAGACAGCAGCCACGGCTTCTCGATCCTCTTCTGCGGCTTTTGGGGTTGTGCGTTCTTCAACACGGATTACTGCGCTGGAGGTGGAAAAAACTGGATTGTTGCGGTGCGTGGTGGCGCCGCGCGTCCGAACCTGAGCCGTTCGATGGCAACCTTCAACTCCGCTGCCCGGTCACCCGGAACGGCAAACACGCATTGATAATTGAAGCCAACGCCGCGCGCGTCAGTCGGATCGCAGGTCATCTCGATGACCTTTGCGCCGAGTGTCGCCTCTCCAAAGACACTGTCTGCGCGGCCGGCATTTATATTCAAAACCAGCTCGACCTCGCCCCGATCGGTCGTGATCGGGTTCTCCAGCGCGTTCCACAGAACGGGCGTGAATGTATCCGAGACCGTCGCGCAATCACCGTTATGCAACGCAACACCGCTATTTGTGTGATCAATCGATTCCACATGGTCTGGATGAACGGTTGGATAGTTGAACTTGATGAGCCCGCCAGCCCAAACGCCGGGAACTTCGTAGGGATATAGTGCATTATAGCGTCCCTTCTCTCCGGTCACCCGAACGCAAACGGTTTTGCCCTCCCAGTCGGCTGGGACATAGCTGTAGAGCTGGGGCGCATTCTGCGCTCGCTGCGCGCGGGTGTGGACGCCAACAAGCCAGTTCCCGGAAATCAGCGCGTCGGGCCGCAATTCGTCCCTAACCTGCGTGATTGGATCAAGTGTCACCAGCGGTTCCGCAGCCACAGATACGCCTAGGCACAGAGCCGTTGCAATTGGCACGACGCATCGAAAAGCAATCTTTTGAAACATAATTCTTTAGAATGTCTGTGTTTTAGGTAGTCTTAAGCATAGCCGAAATGACAGAGTGTTGCACGTGCGAAGATTAGTCTTGTCCATCGTCCTTATGGGACTTTGCTTTGCTGCTGTGCCGCGTACCAGCAGTGCCACGCAGATCGCCTTGGTGGATCAGGATGTGGGCCACGCATTGCTCTTTCGGCATCGAGGAAACTGTTACGCGATTTTGCCATCGCATGTTGCGGAGCGGGACAGCTTTTCGCTCCAGATGCCTCTGCAAAACCTGATCGGTGCAGGGTCGGTCTTTCTACGCGATGAGGCTAGCGATCTGGCGCTGGCTTTCGTCGAAGGGGATGTTGTTCAGCGCTGCCTAGATGACTGGAGCAGCTTTCAAGGCGATTTGACGACCCTTCTCGACAATCAGAAAAGCGGAGAAATCCTGCGATTGAGCCCTGAAGGTATTCAGGATCGCACGGCAGGGGATGTGTATGTCGTTACACCCGATATCGTCGCTGTGCGCACCAGCGACGCGCTTGCCTTGGGCGAGATCCAGAAGGGATCCAGCGGGTCGGTTCTTGAGATTGGCGGTCGAGTCATTGGCATCGCCCAGCGCGCATCAAGCGGATCAGAGGCGGTGTTCTACCGGATGGACGAGATTGCCCGCCGCTTGGGCAGTGAGCTGTCCTCTGCGACGCTTGGTGGCGGCGCCCAACAAGACGGGTTTCGTGTGACGGGATGGTCTGGCAAGATGGACAATTCGCAACCGGACGAGGCTGGACAAGGTCTGTTGGAGCGCCCTTTTGTTGCCCAGTGGGACGGCAAGCCCCAGCAGATCGAGATCACATTGCACCCGTCTGAACCGGTGCCTTTGAACCGGATCATTCTTGGCAGCACCGTGGGCGAGCGGGCCACGCAAAGCCCTCCTAAGACAATCTCGCTTCAAGTCGATGCAGGCGCCCCAGAGAGTCCGTTCTGGCGCAGTGTTGGTATCAAAGACATGACGCCCCGTGGTGAGCTGGTAATCGATACCGGCGGGATTTTCGTGCGCCGTGTAAGGCTTACGGTGAACTCTGTCTGGTTCGCTGACCGACCACTCGTACGGCTAGACCGGCTAGAGGTCGAGTAGCTATTCCTTCAGGTCAATCGCCGCGTTGGCCTTGCCCTTTCCATGGAAAATTATGCCGCGCAAAACACCATCGGCACCGAGATTAAGTGCTGCTTGGGCTTTTCTGTTACTGTTGCCGGGCATCGTGAATTGAACTGTTGTGCCAGACACCTGTAATTGACAGTTCGTTGTATAGACTGCCTCCATCCAGCACTGCTCGGCTTTTGCACCGATCGGGAAAATAAAGCTTCCGGTGCGCCCATCGTGGCTGCCTCCGACAGTTGAGATCCAACCCAAGACGGGTGCAGACTCTTCGCCAGAGGAGGTGACCTCCAACCTCAGATTCCCTCCCGCTTCAAAAATCGCAAGGATGGCAGAGTTCCGTAAGACAGGGTTTGTCGAGAAAAGCGCGTGCTCCTTGGCGATCCTCACAAGGGCCGGGTCTTTGGACTTCAGCAACAGCCGAACGGCTTCATATTGAACCCGGACATCAGGGTTCTGCAGAACCTCCTGATACTTGGCAATACGGCTCGCGCCCTCCATGACCTGAGCCTGAAAATCCTCTAGCGTCATTTCGCTTTGCGCCTGTCCCATCACGGGCAACGACAATAAGGCGGCGCCTAAAATACCGGCGATCCATCCCAATTTCGCGATTTTTTGCACGTTTCACCCTTCCCAAGGTTGCGACCGATGCTTGCAATAAAGCCGGTTATCATCAATCATCGTGAGATATTACAAGCTTGGGATCAAGCGACTACATTCGTTTTGGGGGATTACGATGGGGCGTTTTCAACGCGCATTCCGCGAAGTTCTGTCCGGTGCACTGTTGGCCTTTATCGGCACCGCGACCCTTGTCTTGCTTGCCACGACGGCTCATGCGCAAGTCGAGAAAGATCAAACGCAGACAGCTTTTGTGAATTTCCTTGCGCAAGGGGATTACACCAACGCAAATTTCTATCTGCAAAACGGGCTGATCAACCCGGAGGCCCTCGACACTGGGCAGGTTTTTTACGACATCCTGCATACGCGATACTGGAATGCGCTCGAAGGCCCCAATCAGCAGGTCAGCGTTTTGCATGACTACCTGTCGAAACTGCAGGCCTTCGATATCAACAAAGAGATGCAGTGCCAGGGCCAACGTGGTCGTATGGAATCGCGCTGCACCTTGCTCAATGATCTTGCGGCTTCAAAATCTGCTGCTACGCTCAGCTTCTTTGCCGATTTAGGCCTCGATTTGAACAAAACCCATCCGCAGCGCACTGCGGCGACGTTTGATGTCATCAACCGGCTTGGAACCGGATTTTCGCTCGCTGATATCCAGATGCTCAGCCAAAAGGGTATGGTGTTTGGTGACGAGGTTTTCGAACCGGTGGCGCTTGCTGCGCATTATGAATACGGCAATCCGATCACGCTGCATCAGAATACGCGCCAGAGCCGCACGCTACGGATGCCCGACAATTATCTTTCGCTGAACCAATTGAACTTCATGGATGTTCTTATCATCGCCTTGGGCAATCAGCACAATCATCGGCAATCGCCACAAGCCAGCGCGCGCGATGCGCTGCTGTGCCAATACGTGACGTTCGTTGCTGCACAGATGCGCCCATCGTTTGATTACCTCGGCTTTGTGCTGTCAAACCGCGATACCTTCCGCGCCGCCCAGATCGGCGAACGTCAACGGGCGCGCAACGCCATCTACGAGCCGTTTCCGCCGGCCTGTGTAAGCCTAATCGCAGGCATGGCTCAGAACCATGGTCGCATCAACGACGTGATGTCGCTCTTTGCAGCACGTGGCGATGTGGAAACCGCAAGCTGGCTTCTCTCTCTCAAGGCACCCGCAACAGCCTCAACCGGAGCCGCGGGAACTGGAACAACAATTAATCAATAACGCATTTTTTCCACCGCCAGGTGGCCGACCCCAGGAGGTTTTCATGACGAAAAGACTTACAAGATCCATCGGTACAGTCTGCGCGACGGCTCTTCTTGCGACAGGTTTTGCCAATACGCCACAGCAGTCGATGGCCGATAACGACTTCCTCAAAGGGCTCGCGGTCGGCATTGGTGGCGCGTTAATCGTGAATGAATCCAAGAAGGCAAAGAAGAAGCAAGCTGCACCTCGGCCTAAGGCTGTCAAGAAGGCTGCCCCGGCCGGGCCACGCCCAACCATCGCGACCTTTCCAACAACACGTGATCAGGTCCGCGACTATCAGGCGCGTTTGAACTCGCTCGGGTTTAACGCCGGAGCACCGGATGGCCTTTACGGCGGCAAGACGCGGACGGCTGTTTCGCAATTCCAGGCAAGCATTGGTGCCGCGCCGACGGGCAAGTTGACCGAGGCGGATGCCAGCATGCTTTTCCAACAAAGCAATCAGTTTGCCGCAGGCCTGGCGGCAACCGCAACGCCGAATGGTCTTGCGGGTAACCCGCAGGCTGGCTTCGCGGCACCGCAACCAGTCGTCACCAATCCCGCGTTCCCAGCTCCAAGCGCAAACGGACAGCTCGTGGCGGCCCCAGCTCCAACCTTCCCGGCGGTGGGCGGCACTCCGCAAGGCGCGCTCGCAGCCAATCCAGCTCTCCCAGCGCCAGCACCAAATGCCGCTGGACAGGTTGCTGCAGCGCCGGGGACCGCTTTTCCGACACTCGGTGGGACAGGCCAAGCCCCAGCTGGTACGGCGCAAGTCGCCACAGCGCCGACGACCACCTTCCCAACTTTGGGCGGTACCGCACAAGCAGCCCCCGCTGCAAACCCAGCCTTCCCGACGGTTGGCTCGGCCACACAGCAAGCTCCGACAGGCAATGCGCCAGCGTTCCCGCAGGTAGGCGACGCCGCGCCCGCTGGCACATTGGCCGCTGCTCCTCAGCAAACGAGCACTTTCCCGGTCCTCGGTGGTGCGGTAGCGGGCGCAACTGCAGCTGAAGCAACCCAGACCTTGCCAAATGCAGCAGGAATTGCCGAGGCACAGCCGCCCTCAGGTGATGCAACAATCGCTCTCGCCGCAGCCCCCCAGGTCGCGCTGCCTGATACCGCCGTCGAGCGGTTCTCCATCCTTGGACTGTCAACCGGCCAACCGTTGGAGGAAGCCCTAACGACGCTGGAGAGCGAAGGTTACGGCTCATGCAAGACAATCGATGCGATCACGCATTGCTTGACAGCCGCAGGTGCAAATCAAGACATCGTATCAATCCACGCAATGAAGATGGCAGATGGCACACAGCACGTGGCTGCGTTGAGCCGTCGGATCGAATTTGGCCAGCCGATGCAAAAAGCGGATCTGTCGAGCATGATGGCGGATCGCTACGCCGGACTGCTGGCGGCACCGGCAAATCTGGTAGGCACCGCAGACTGCATGGCGATGGGTCGGATCGCAACCAGCAGCTCGACAGAGCTGGCGGATGAAATCATGACCGAAGACAACGGCGCACTTGCCAAGATGATCGACAATTGCGGGCATTTCTCAAGGATCGTGTTTGGCGCGGGAACCGAGCAGAGCGCGGTTGACTACCTGAGCATCTTCCTCTTCGACGGCGCAGTCTTCGCGGCAAGCCCGGAACGGCCAAAAGCCGCCGCCCCGATCAAGTTCTAAAAAAGACTGCAGCCCTTGTTCGCCAACAGGGGCTGCTGATTTGTGGTTAATCCTCCCGCATCTACACTAACCGCTTCTTCGTCCCCGAGGGACGTAGGTTTGGATGTGCCCATAATGAAATATGTCGCCGCTTGTATGAACGGCACCAACGAGCGCTGCTGCCGCAGTATCCCGGTCGGTTGTTGAGAGTCCGCGATGTGGGCCGTGCATTGCAATGGATATACGTCTGATGAAATGATGCTGCGGTTGCGCCTACAGCAGCAAGGAGCCCAGAGTACCGGATGCTGCGCTGAGTACGAATGGCTGCCTTATTGCGGTTGATCCGCCGAGAAGTCCCATACTACGAGAATGTTCTCTGAGCGCCAAAGCGGTCCGGGATCAATGAAGCTGGAGACTTCGATACCGCCCATTTTCTTATAGAAGCCGCGGGCGCGCTCGTTCTGTCGTACCACCGCAAGCCCCAAACCAGAATCCCCAGCGGCTTTGCAGTGAGTGATCGCAGCCTCGAAAAGTTTCTCTCCAAGACCCTGCCCTTGCGCGCCATTCACTACGTACAGATGCTTAAGCTCTGCCCGCCCTTGGTAAATTGAAAGATCGGATGATCCGATGCTCACAACACCAAGTATGTTGGCACCGTCATCTGCAACCCAGACTCCTCTTCCAGGTTCTGTTTCAGCGGCAGCTGTCGTCCAATAGGGCAAACGTTTTGCCTGATCCAATAGCTCTATTGCTCTTTTCGGAGCTATGTCGCCGTAGGTAGCCCTCCAAACCTCGACGTGAAGTTCAGCGAGGTTCATGGCCTCATCTTTGCGGCCTCGGCGAATAAGAGGTGAGGTGTCGGCGTTTCTCATTAGTTCCAAATCTTTTCACAGGTCCAGTGCTGGACCTTAGAGCGCTGGATAGGTCTGCAACAAAACAAGAAGGTACCATTGGTGCAAGCGCTGCGCATTAGCGCTTGGTCCCGCATAGCCCGCCTTCCAGCCCCTTCGGGTTTCGCGATGGCAGCGAACGGCGGCTTTGGTGGGCCGCACCGCAGCATCGAAAGAGTTGGGTGAATGGCAGCTTTGGGCCGCCTTTGGAGGCAACCCAATCATGCTAGCTATCTATGGCTTCCGCGATGGCCAAGGCATCCTCGAGTTCAACACCTAGATACCAGACTGTGCTGTCCATTTTTGGTGTGTTTACGTAGGAGTTGGACCGCCCGCAAGTTGCCAGTCTTCTTGTCGATTTGTGTGACTTTGGTCTTCCGCATCGAATGGGCACCGTACGCGGTAGCTTCCAGACCGATTGACGTCACCCCATCACGGACGATCCGCGCATACTGGCGGGTCGAGATGTGCAGCCTTTCATGGAATCGAGCGGGCCAGAGGTATTCGGATCCGACCATGAGCGGTTCCCGCATCCACGTTGCGAGAGATGCCCGCGTACCTTCTGAGCTTTCAAAGCGCACGGGTTTCTGCGTCTTGCTTTGCAAGTCCGAAGCGCGCTCTTTGATCTGCCTGGACGCCATGACATCCACGACCTTGAAATTAACCAGATCACAACCGAGCAACTCGCTGTCGATGGCAAGATTGAAAAGCACAAGATCACGGTGGTTCTGATTCAGCTCCAGCAAAACCCTGATTGCCCAGACGTGTTTTGGTTTCCGTGGCCGTCTCTGACCGACGATGCGCCCCTTATTCCAAGCCGGGCGAAGCGCACGAATGGCAGGTAAGTCTGGTGTTTCCATGACTGATCCTCCGATCCGCCATGCCCTCCCACAACGACAACCCGACGTTGACGGTGCCACAATAACAGACGATGCTGTGTCGTATTCGAGGTCAGGTCTGAGCTCTTTCAAGACGTCGAAGACGCTGATGCTGGTTGTTTCGCTTTCCTGATGCTGGCTATCGTTAGCCCGTAGATGCAAGCGACAACTACGATCAAAGCTACGATTTGATAGCTTTCTACGGTGTCACCTAGCAGTGGCACAGCGAGCACCATTGTCAGGGCGGGCCATGGCGTCGTGATGGAGCTTGCAAGCGACACGTCGATATGCCGGACAGCGTAGAACCAGACGATCAGCTCCAGAAAATACACCAGCCCCATGATCGCAGCCATGGTTTGGAAGATGGTGCTGAAACCGAGTTGGAAGCCACCCGGCACAAACACAGCAAGCAGCACGAGCAAAAACAACGATGAAATTGCGACCCTAAAGAACGTCACTTGAGCAGGCGTGATGCGTGTATTGCTCAGCTCTTCTTTGATGATGACGTGCGCAATGCTCCAAAGCAACGGCACGCCAAGGGATGCCAAAAACCAAGGGGATATACCAGACATCTGGAAGGTCCCGCCTGTTCCCAGATAATAGAGCGATCCGATCAGCACAGTCGTCAGAGCAAGCTCAAAAGCGGTCTTCCGGCGCTTCAAGAAGATCGTTTCCCAAAGGATAGCGAAAAGCGGATAGGCTTGTATGGCAATCGCGGCATTGGTGGCCCCGGCTTTCTCAACGCCGAGGACGTAGAGATATGTTGAGAGGCCGAATAGAGCACCCGTGAAGAATGCTACATAGATCATGCGCCTGCGTTCTTTGTGACTGAGATCAAGGCCGAAAATGCCCTTCGTTCCGCCGCTCAGCTCCCAGCCAAAGACCGGAGCTGCAAAGACGACCTGCCATATCGAAAGTGCGAAGGCGAAGCTTAGGGCGTCAATGCCCGCTGCACGCAGATTTGAGATGATGGGCATCACCCCCAAAAGCGACAAGCTGACCAGGGAGAGGGCTATACCTTTCCCGACTGATGGAGAGGTAATCGCCATAATCGGTTCCAAATAATTGTATTGACGTGGATACGAATTGCATCCATGCAATAATAAGTGCAATCAAAACATTGATCTGATGGCAATTTGGAAGCCCGATATTATTGGCCGAGAAGGCCCAATTTATCTGCGTATCGTTGATGCAATGGCCGATGACATTGCGGAGGGACGCTTGCCTGCGGGGAAGCGATTGCCGCCGCATCGAGAGCTTGCCTATCAGCTTAATATTTCTCCTAACACGACAAGCCGCGCCTATGCCGAGGCCACCAGACGGGCGTTGCTAAGAGGCGAAGTCGGACGCGGAACCTTTGTACGTGAGAGCGAGCAAACAAACGGAGACGCACAAGCCGAAACGCTTTACAGGCAAGATCACGGGCCGGTCGATCTTTCTCGCAATCTGCCGATACCCGGCCTCGCAGAACCTCATATGCGCCGGGTTTTGGGGTTGATAGCTGATGAAACCTCCCTTCAGGCATTCATGGACTACCAAACCGAAGCCGATCTTCAGCGTCACCGCCTAGCTGGGAGGGCGTGGGTTGCGGGATGCGGGCTGGACGTTGATATCGATCAGATCATTCCGGTCGTGGGAGGACAACACGGCATTTTCAGCGCGTTGATGGCCCTGCTACAATCAGGCGATCTGCTTTTGATGGAAGCGCTGACTTACACCCCAGTGCTCGCAATGGCACAGCATCTTGGACTTCAAACGGGCGCTGTAGCGATGGACGATCAGGGGATCGTGCCAGAAGCCTTTGAGACTTGGTGTAAGCAGGCCAAGCCGAAGGCCCTTTATATCACCCCCACGCTGCAAGCCCCGACGACCGTCACGCTCTCTCAACGGCGTCGTTCTGAGATCGCAGCAATCGCAGAGCTTTTCGGCGTGATCATCATTGAAGACGATGTGTTCGGTCCATTGAAGCGCGACAAACCCGCCCCGATAGCTTCGTTCGCGCCTGAAATGACCGTTTATGTCACGAGCCTCTCAAAGGCTGTAGCACCCGGCCTCCGCGTGGGCTTCTTAGCGGTACCCAAACAGCTCGTAGGGGCGTTGCATCAGTCCATTAATGTCAGCCTTTGGATGACGCCTCCGATCACTCTTGAGATCGCTAGTCTGCTTATAGAGGACGGCACAGCGGTGCATCTCGCCGAGCGGCAGCAAAAGATCGCTGTGCATAGACAAGGGATCGCAGAACAGATTATCGGGCTAACTAAAGTGCCGCCGCGAGCTGACGGGTTTCACATTTGGATGCCGTTACCCGAAGGCTGGCGTGCTGACGCATTCGCCTCGGAGTGTCGGCGCAAGAACGTTCTCGTCAGCGAAGGGCGCGGTTTTGCAATGAACGCAAAGGATGTGCCAGAGGCAATCCGCATCTGTGTCAGTCATGAGCCTGATGAACAGCGGTTGTTAAGGGGCCTAGAAGCCATTTCAGCTGTTCTTAGGCAAAAGCCAACAGAGTTGTCATTGTTTATTTAGGAACTGCATCCACAGCCTTAGATACGTGTGACTGATCGCTTTGTCTTGCATTGCAGCCATCCATCGGCACCCAGATTGAGCGACTGCAGCGAACGGCCGGTTCGACGGGCCGCATCGCAGCATCAGCTTCAAGGGTCGAACGGCAGGAATGGGCCGGTAACACCTCTTAGAAGAGTGTTTTGGGGCCATTATCACCAAATCTTCACCTCAGCGTATCCTAACAGGAAGAGGTTGGGGGTATTATTGGGGGCAGCGCACATTTTGGATATTGGATTAGTGATAAATAGCAAATAGTTAGCATTCTAATGTGCGTCCGTGTGGGCACCATAACAGACATCCCTCCCCCTTTGGAAATCTTGTTAATGTCTTGGATGGCAAGGCTATTTCAGGCTTTTGCGCCGGATCTAGACAATCATTGAAAGGCATTTCTGGAGAGCAAATGGAAAGGGCCAGGAATCGTGGATTTTCCGAACCGCAAAGCAGCGGTTTCAAAACGCGTTCAGCACGCGGTCGGCCATGACCGCTGCGGATGTGCGGTTGTCGATGCCCATTTTCTGGAAAATCTGTTCGAGATGCTTGTTCACGGTGCGGGCGCTCAGCACCAGAATGGCGCTGATGTCTCGGTTGGTTTTGCCCAAGGTCAGCCAGTAAAGGACCTCGGCCTCGCGGGGGGTCAGGTCGAAGGCTTCGGCGAGGACATGTTCCCTGCTTTGACTCATCCGGCGCATGGGTTTGATCAGGATCTCGGGAGAGGCTGTCATGCCGATATATTGGAAGGCCAGGTTGTCGGTCTCGAATGGTTGCACCGATGAGACGGGTCGGTTGGCGCAGTCTGCGATCCATTTGATCCAGGAGGAGCCGAGCGTGGCGGCGTCAGTTGTATTGAGAAAATCAATCGCCTTTTGCGAGCCCCAAAGCACTTTTCCGTTCAGATCGCAGGCCAGCACCGTTCTGCCGGACGTATCCAACGCGTCGCGCGCGCTTTGCAGTAGGCGCGAGTTGACGATATGCGTGCTGAGCCGCGCGATGAGTTCTTCGATCACCACTGGCTTGGTGATGTAGTCAACGCCGCCTGAGGCCAAGCCTTCGAGAAGATGCTCTTTCTCGGTCAGGCCTGTCATGAAGATGATCGGGGTCGTTACAGGATCTGCGCCAAGTTTCAGCGCGCGACAGGTTTCAAACCCGTCCATACCGGGCATCACGGCATCCATCAGAATGACGTCCGGCTCGACCCGGCGCGTGAGCTCTATCGCGGCTTCGCCGTCTGTGGCGACCAGCACAGTCATTCCACTGTCTTCGAGGGCAGCTGAGACCATGCCCAGCGTATCGGGCGTGTCATCAACAACAAGCGCGATGCATTTGCGGCCAAATTCATTAAACGTCATCTCGGGTTGCCTCCAAGATTTCGACAATTCCGCCCATATCGAACCGGTCCAGACGTTTTTCCAGCAGGTCGAGAAGGTGCGCCGGGCCGCGATTTTCAGCGCGCAGTTTCTCCAGATGAGCGCGCATGCCGGCAGGGTGGCTGCGCGTTGCACTTTCCAGCAGGAGTGCCCTGTCCGCTTCGGTCAGATCGGCAGCGACGGGCTTTTGGTCATCTTCGTCAGAGCTGAGAACCAACGTGACTTTCAAAAGCTCGGCGATCTGCATCAACAGATCATCCAGGTTGAAAGGCTTTGCCAGAAACGCGTCGTGCAGGGCGACTTTGGAGCCCGACATCCCCTCTTCATCGGCGTGACCAGAGATCACGATGATCGGGATATTCGGCCTATCACGGGATCTGAGCGCTTCGGCGAGGCACCAGCCGTCCCGTTCGGGCATGTCGATGTCCAACACGATCAGATCGGGTGTGGTTTCCTGCAGCATCTGTTCTGCCAGATCGGCAGACGGCGCGATCAGGACCATAAAGCCGAGGCTTGAGAGGAACTGTTCGGTCAATGTCAGATGATTGACGTCGTCATCCACGACAAGGATCGTCTTCCGGGGGCCGCGATAGCCCATCAATGTCGGGTGTTGCACGGTCTTGTTGAGGTCTTCGGTATCAAAGACGCTTGTGGAGATTGAGGGCAGCATCATGCGCACGGTGAACGTGCTGCCCTTGCCGGGCGTACTATTGACCGCGATCTCGCCGCCCATGATCTCGACCAGAAGTTTTGTGATCGTCAGCCCCAGGCCAGAGCCTTGCCGGTCTGAGCGGCCCGCGCGTTCAAACGGGCGCCAGATGCGGTCAAGATTATCCGCTTCGATCCCGACGCCGGTGTCTTTGACAGTGATCACGGCGACCTCGTTGCGGTAGGTCAGGTCGAGCTTGACGTGGCCTTTGTCGGTGTAGCGCAACGCGTTGGACAGCAGGTTGATGATGATTTGGCGCAAGCGCTTTTCATCTGTGCCAACGAGCGCGGGGATCCGTCCGAAGGTGCGCCAAGTAAAGCGGATGCCTTTGTCTTTTGCTTCGGCCTCAAAGATCGCGGCTGTTTGGCGCAGAAGCGCGCGCAGGTTCACCTTGTCGCGGGCGATCTCAAGGCGGCCTGCTTCGATGCGCGAGATGTCGAGCAGCCCGTCGATCAACCCTGCAAGATGCTCTGAAGAGCGCCTGATGCTGGTGATCGAGACGCGCCACTGCTCCAGATCGCGGTCCTTTTCGAGCAATTGCGCAAAGCCGTAGATCGCGTTGAGGGGTGTGCGCAGCTCATGGCTGAGCCCGGACATGTAGCGTGTCTTGGCGAGGTTCGCAGCCTCTGCTTTCTCCTTGGCTTCCTGCAGCGCGAGATCGGTGCGCTCATGCGCGCGGATTTCCTTGAGCAGCCGCTTTGTCTGGCGTTCTGTCTCTTGCGTGGCGTTGCGCTGGCTTTCACCCGCCAGAACAAACATCCAGACGACGACGCCGATCACGATCAGCACCGTGCAGAAGATAATCGTGAGGACCGCATCCAGCGTATCGTCATTGGCAAAAGCGCGGATCACCAGCAGGAGGGCACCAAAGCAAAGCGACAGGGAGGTCGTGGCCAGAAGATAGCGCGAGATGCGCGACATCAGGGCATTGGCAAGTGCTTTAGGCAAGGTCGCATACAAGGCTTCGCGAACGGTTTGGTCGAGCCGCCCGTGCGGTTTGCATTGGTCGTGACATGCCGCATCGAGGCTGCAACAAAGCGAGCAGATATGCCCGAAATGAAAGGGGCAGGTGCTCATATCTTCGGCGTCGAACCGGTATTCGCAGACCGTACAGGTGTGCAGCCCGGCTTGCTCAGTCCCGATCTGATCAGGCTGAGCAAGGTAGTACCGACCGCCTGTTGCCCATGCGAGGATCGGCGCCAGCAGGAATGCGGTCAGCAAGGCGACGAAGGACGAAAACGCCTGCATGAAAGGGCCGAAGAAACCGGCATATGCAATCAGTGAGACAACGCAGGCTGCAATCATCGCGCCAATGCCCACGGGGTTGACGTCGTAAAGATGCGAGCGCCTAAATTCGATGCCTTTCGGGCTGAGGCCCAGTGGCTTGTTGATCACCAGATCCGCCACCAAGGCGCCGATCCAGGCGACGGCGACGTGGGAATAGAGGCCAAGGACATGCTCCAGCCCTGTGAAGACGCCCAGTTCCATCAGCATCACGGCGATGGCGACATTGAAGACTAACCAGACAACGCGGCCAGGATGGCTTTTTGTGAGCCGTGAGAAGAAGTTCGACCACGCGATGGACCCTGCATAGGCGTTCGTAACATTGATCTTGAGTTGTGAGAGGATCACGAAAACCGCTGTCAGCCCTAACACCAGCGCCGGTGAGTTGAGCACCTGTTCAAACGCAGTGTAATACATGCGCGTTGGGTCCGTTGCCTCACCGACCGGGACGCTCTCGCGGATCGCGAGGGTGACAAGGTAGGATCCCGCCAGCATTTTGAGCATGCCCAGCACAGACCAACCCGGGCCTGCACAGATCAGGGCGAGCCACCATTTACGCTTGTCGGTTTTCGTCTTCGGCTCTGGTAGGAAGCGCAGGAAATCCACCTGCTCGCCGATTTGTGCGACGAGGGAGAAGACGACGCCAGAGGCCGCACCCAGCATCAGTAAACGCGATGCGTCTGGCATCTCAACGCCACCGGTGAAGCCAGTCCATGTGTCGAGGTCATAGCCGACAAAGGCCAGCATCACGAAGGGCAGGATATGGAGCAGAACCCATAAAGGCTGGGTCCATGCCTGAAATGCGGAGATCTTGGAAAAGCCGTGGATTACCAGCGGAATGACCACGATTGAGCTTGCGACATAGCCAATGAAGAGCGGTATGCCCAAAGTGAATTTGAGTGCCAGCGCGAGGATCGCGGCTTCGAGCGCGAAGAATATGAAGGTGAATGAAGCGTAGATCAGCGACGTGATCGTTGAGCCAAGATAGCCAAACCCCGCACCGCGGGTCATCAGGTCGATATCCAGACCGTATTTGGCTGCGTAGTAAGAGATTGGCAGCCCGGTCAGAAACAGGATCGCACCGACAAGCATGATCGCGACAATCGCCGTGTCGAACCCGTAGGTCAGCGTCAGGGTTGCGCCGATTGCCTCAAGTGCCAGAAAAGAGATGGACCCGATGGCTGTATTGGCCACGCGGCTATAGCTCCACCGACGGGCGCGCCGCGCCGTGTAGCGCAGGGCAAAATCCTCCATCGTCTCATTGGCGACCCAACGATTATATGTCCGCTTCTCGCGGGTGGCAGTCAGATGTGCGACCATGCGAATTCCATCTGGGTCACGCGGCAAGGTCGACCAAAATTGGATCGTTTTGCGCTTGACCCCCCCGATCAAGTTCTCCCGATTTCAGCCTAAGTGCACAAAACGCGCACTGGTATACGTCATTTAACGTATACTGCGCTGCAGCATATCTCGCGATCCTTTCTTCAGCGGGCGTTTTGGAATCGCCCAATTGTTGAGCACTTCACAAGGAGGCGATATGTCTGACGGATTTTCTGAAAACAATAGCAAGGGTGTAAACCGCCGTGCTGTCTTGGCCGGGGGCACCGCGCTGACGGCGTCGCTGTTCATGCCAAAGAACCTGCGCGCGCAGGATTTTGCGACGGCTGATATCAACACTACGGGCCTTGCTGTCACCGACGACACTGTGACGATTGGCATCCTGCACTCGGTCACGGGAACGATGGCGATCTCGGAGACCGGGTCGGTTCAGGCTGAGAAGCTGGCGATTTCCCAGATCAACGAACAAGGCGGTATTCTGGGTCGCAAGATCGAATACATCCAAGAAGACGGCGCGTCCGACTGGCCGACTTTCGCGGAGAAAGCCCGCAAGCTGTTGGTCAATGACAAGGTCGCCTCTGTCATGGGGTGCTGGACGTCGGCTAGCCGCAAGGCCGTGCTGCCGGTCTTTGAGCAACATAACGGCTTCCTGTATTACCCGACTTTCTATGAGGGTCTCGAACAGTCGCCGAACGTGATCTACACGGGCCAGGAAGCCACGCAGCAGATCATCGCGGGGCTGGATTGGGTGAACCAGACCAAGGGCGCGAAGAGCTTCTATCTGCTGGGCTCCGACTACATCTGGCCGCGGACCTCGAACAAGATTGCGCGCAAGCATATCGAGAACTTCATGGAAGGCTGCGAAGTCGTCGGGGAGGAATATTACCCGCTGGGTCACACGCAGTTCAATTCGGTCATCAACAAGATCCGCTTGCGCAAGCCCGACGTGATCTATGCGATCGTCGTGGGGGGCTCGAACGTGGCGTTCTACAAGCAGCTCAAGGCCGCGGGTATTGATCCCACCGAGGAAGGCCCGATTGTCCTGACGATTTCCGTCACCGAGGATGAGATCCGCGGGATCGGCGGCGAGAATATCGAAGGCGCTTATGCCTGCATGAAGTATTTCCAGTCGCTGGAGAATGAAAACAACATCGCCTTCGTCAAAGCCTTCAAAGAGATGTGGGGCGAAGACATCGTGATCGGCGATGTCACGCAGGCCGCCTATCTTGGCCCGTGGCTCTGGAAAGCGGCGGTTGAAAAGGCGGGCAGCTTTGACGTCGACAAGGTGCGCGAGGCTAGCCCCGGTATCGAGCTTACCACCGCGCCCGAGGGCTACGTCAAAATTCACGAAAACCACCACCTCTGGTCCAAGACCCGCGTCGGCCGGGCGCAGGCCGATGGGCAATACGAGGTGGTGTTCGAGACGGCAGAGCTGGTTGAGCCCGACCCGTTCCCAGAAGGCTATCAATAAGCCTTAAACCACGCGCGACCCGGTTTTTACGGTGCCGGGTCGCGCACCCTTTCTCATTCCATTTGTTGGAGATCTCATGTTCGCCGATTATTCGATGTCCGAACTGGGCGCAATTTTCGCCATGCAGGGCTTTGCTGGCCTGATCCTCTTTTCCGTCTTTGTTCTGATGGCATTGGGACTGGCCATCATCTTTGGACAGATGGGCGTGATCAACATGGCCCATGGCGAATTCATGATCCTTGGGGCCTATGTCACCTACCTGACATCGAACCTTTTCGCCGATCACCTTCCGTTTCTCTTCGGCACGTATTTCTTCGTAGCGATGATCTTTGCGTTCCTGATCTCGGGCGCGCTGGGCCTGTTGGTGGAATGGTCGCTGATCCGACATCTTTATAAGCGCCCGCTGGATACGCTGCTGGCGACCTGGGGCTTGAGCCTGATTCTGCAGCAGACCTATCGCAGCATCTTCGGCGCGCGGGAGGTTGGCGTGTCGATCCCCGATTGGATGATGGGATCGCTGCCCCTCACCGATCTGATCGAAGTGCCGATCAATGGCATTTTCGTGATGGTCCTGGCGGTGAGCATCTCGCTTGCGGTCTACGTCATGATGTTCCGGTCCAGGTGGGGCAAGCAGGTGCGAGCCATCAACCAGAACCGCGTGATGGCGGGGGCCGTTGGGATCAACACCGAATGGACCGACCGGCTGACCTTTGGCATCGGCTGTGGGGTTGCTGGCGTTGCGGGCTCGGCCTTCACGATGATCGGCTCCACCGGGCCGACAGCGGGTCAGCTCTATATCGTCGACACGTTCCTTGTGGTCGTCTTTGGCGGCGCGGGATCGCTGCTTGGCACCATCGCCTCTGCCTTCTCGATCAGTCAGGCGCAGTCGATCATGGAATTCTTCCTGTCCGGATCGATGGCCAAGGTTCTGACGCTGCTTGTGGTGGTCGGCATCCTGATGATCCGCCCGCAAGGTTTGTTCTCTCTCAAGCTGCGCAAGTAAGGAGTTCGCCTGATGCAATCCTCTGCCTTCATGACCCGCAAAGAGCTGATTGGGTTTCTCATCCTTGCGGCATTGATCTTCATCGTGTTCCCGGTCGCACTGGATAACTTCCGGCTGAACCTTTTTGGCAAATACCTGACCTATGCCTTTGTGGCCGTTGGTCTTGCGCTCTGCTGGGGCGCGGGGGGCATTCTGAGCCTTGGGCAGGGCGTGTTCTTTGGCCTTGGCGGCTACTGCATGGCGATGTTTCTGAAGCTCGAAGCGTCAACACCTGAGAACACAGCGATCCAATCCACACCGGGCATCCCTGACTTCATGGATTGGAACCAGCTCAAGGAACTGCCATGGTGGTGGGAGCCGTTCTATTCCTTGCCGATTGCCCTTGCGGCGGTTGTCGCGGTGCCGGTCATCTTTGCCTTCATCATTGGCGTCGCCATGTTCACACGGCGGGTGGGTGGCGTTTATTTCGCCATCATCACGCAGGCCTTTGCCGCGATCATGACGATCCTAATCATCGGGCAGCAAGGTTATACTGGCGGCGTCAACGGCATCACCGATCTGCGCACCCTGATGGGTTGGGACATTCGCACCGATGAGGCCAAGACCATCCTCTACTTCGTCAACGGTGCCCTTTTGTTCGTTGTGCTTCTGGTAGCCCAATACGTGCGCAAATCTAAGCTGGGGCGCCTGCTGATCGCGATGCGCGACCAAGAGGATCGTGTTCGCTTCTCAGGCTACAATGTCGCGAACTTCAAGATTTTCATCTTTTGCCTCGGTGCCGCGTTCGCTGGAATCGGTGGGGCGATGTTCACCCTGCAGGTTGGCTTTATGTCTCCAACACTGGTGGGCATCGTACCGTCCATCGAGATGGTGATCTTCTGCGCCGTGGGTGGCCGCCTGTCGATCCTTGGCGCGGTTTACGGCGCGTTGCTGGTCAACTGGGCCAAGACCTCTCTATCGGAAAGCTTCCCTGAACTGTGGCTTCTGGGGCTGGGCGCTTTGTTCATCGCCGTCGTGATGTTCTTCCCGAACGGTCTGGCGGGCGTGTGGTCTGAAAAGATCGAGCCGCGTCTTCTGGCGCTCTTCAATCAAAAGAAACCCAGCAGGCCCACGCCTGATGGCGCCCCGGCGGAGTAATCGGCATGACAGAGCGTTTCATCCTGAAAGTCGAAGATTTGACGGTGTCTTTTGATGGTTTCAAGGCCGTTGATCACCTGAGCTTTTACGTCGAGCCCAATGAGTGCCGCGTGATCATTGGGCCGAATGGGGCTGGTAAGACCACGGTACTAGACCTGATCTGCGGGCGGACGAAAGCAACCGAGGGGTCGGTGCAGTTCAAAAACAAGGAACTGCTGGCTATGCGCGAGGATCAGATCGTGCATGCGGGTGTTGGGCGAAAGTTCCAGACGCCATCGGTCTACGAAGACCTGACCGTCTTTGAGAATCTCGAACTCAGCTATCCCAAGGGGCACGGCGTTTTCGGGGCCTTGGCCTTCAAGCGTGATGCGGCGGTGCGCGCGCGGATCGCGGACATTGCCGAGACGATCTTTCTGGACGACCAGCTTGACGAGAAAGCTGCTTTTCTCAGCCACGGGCAAAAGCAATGGCTTGAGATCGGGATGCTGCTGATCCAGGACCCGGAGCTTTTGATGCTGGACGAGCCTGTGGCGGGCATGTCCGTCGCGGAACGCAAGAAAACAGCCGAGCTTTTGAACCGGATCATTCAGGACCGATCCGTGATCGTGATCGAACACGACATGGGTTTTGTCGCTGATATCGCGACCCGCGTCACCGTCCTTCATCAGGGCAAAACCCTGTCCGAAGGCACGATGGAGCGGGTGCAGAACGACCCGAAGGTCGTCGAAGTCTACCTGGGCCACTGAAGGAGAAACCAAGATGTTGAACGTCAAATCCCTGTCGGCGGCCTACGGCGAAAGCGAGGTTTTGCACGGGCTCGACCTTGCGGTTCAGCCCGGTGAAATTGTCGCCATCATGGGGCGCAACGGCATGGGCAAAACCACGCTGATGAAGACGCTCATGGGGATCATGCCTGAGAAAAGCGGCGATGTGACGGTGGGGGACAGAGCCGTCACCGGGATGAAATCCCATCAACGCGTGGCGCATGGCATCGCTTATGTGCCGCAGGGCCGCATGATCTTTTCGGCGATGACCGTACAGGAAAACGTAGAGACCGGTCTGACGGTGACAGGCCAGTCCAAGGTGCCGGATGATATCTATGAGCTTTTCCCGGTCCTGCTTGAGATGAGGGACCGCCGGGGTGGCAACCTGTCAGGCGGACAACAACAGCAATTGGCAATCGCGCGCGCTCTGGCGTCGAACCCGAAAGTGCTGCTGCTGGATGAGCCGACTGAGGGCATCCAGCCGTCGATCATCCGCGACATGGCCCGCACCTTGCGCCAAATCCGCGATGAAAAGGGTCTGAGCATCGTTGTCTCTGAGCAAGTGCTCAGTTTTGCGCTCGACGTGGCTGACCGCGTGATGGTGATCGAAAACGGCAACTTTGTGCATGACAGCCCCCGCGCGGGCATCGACGAGGCCAAGGTCTCAAAATTCCTATCCGTTTAACTATCAGACCAGGAGGATACTATGGCTGACACATTGATATCGGTGGAGCTAAGCGAGAGCCCGCATAGCAACGAAAATGTGCATAACCGCTGGCACCCGGACATTCCGATCAATGTCTGGGTGGACCCTGGGGACGATTTCAGGATCGAGACCTATGACTGGACGGGCGGCCAGATCAAGAACGACGATGATGCGTCAGACGTCCGGGATGTGGAGCTTGAACAGGTCCATTATCTGTCTGGTCCCATCGGGGTGAAGGGGGCAGAGCCTGGCGACCTTCTGGTGGTCGAAATCCTGGATATCGGCGCCAAGGAAGAGATGCTGTGGGGCTTTAACGGCTTTTTCTCAAAGCAGAATGGTGGTGGCTTTCTGACTGAGCATTTCCCCGAAGCGCAGAAATCGATCTGGGATTTCGACGGCATGTTCACCAAGTCGCGCCATGTGCCGGGTGTGAAATATGCTGGTCTGATCCACCCGGGTTTGATCGGGTGTTTGCCGGACCGCAAAATGCTCGACATGTGGAACGCGCGCGAGACGGCGTTGTTTGAGACCGACCCCGACAGGACCCCGCCGCTGGCCGCTCTGCCCAACACGCAAAGCGCGCATATGGGCGCGATGAAGGGCGAGGAGCGCGACGCCGCAGCATCTGAAGCTGCCCGCACGGTACCGCCGCGCGAGCATGGCGGCAACTGCGATATCAAAGACCTCAGTCGCGGAGCGATCTGCTACTTCCCGGTCTATGTCGATGGGGCTGGCCTTTCGATGGGCGATCTGCACTTTAGCCAGGGCGACGGGGAAATCACCTTCTGCGGTGCCATTGAAATGGCCGGTTGGCTGCATCTCAAGGTGTCGCTGGTCAAGGAGGGGATGAGCAAATACGGGATCAAGAACCCGATTTTCAAACCGTCTCCGATCACGCCCAAATATGATGACTATCTGATCTTCGAGGGCATCTCTGTCGATGAGAGCGGCGAGCAGCACTATCTTGATGTTCACATCGCGTATCGTCAGGCCTGTCTGAACGCGATCGAATATCTCAAGAAGTTTGGTTATTCGGGTGCACAGGCCTATGCCATCCTCGGCACAGCCCCTGTGCAAGGCCACATCTCAGGCGTCGTGGATATTCCAAATGCGTGCGCGACGCTCTGGCTGCCAAACGATATTTTCGAATGGGACATGATGCCGAATGCCGAAGGTCCAACCAAGCATCTTGATGGCAGTGTCGATATCCCGCTTGCCCCTGATCTATGAAGTTCCTGACTGGCGCGGCTTGTGTGCTGCGCCAGTTCCACTGACTTGGAGTTCCCTATGCCGGTTTACGAATACAAATGCAGCGATTGTGGGCTTTTCGAAACGATGAAGCCCATGTCCGCTTTTGCCGACCCTTGTGATTGCCCCGATTGCGGTCAAATCGCACCGCGCGTTCTGTTCAGCGTGCCACATATCTCGGGCATGAGTTCCAGCACGCGACATGCGCATGAGACGAACGAACGCTCAGCCGATAGCCCGAAGAAAAGCAGCCACGGCCCCAATTGCGGCTGCTGTGGTGGTGCCAAGAAAAACAGCAAGACGCTCTATCGCGCGGATGGATCGAAAAGCTTTCCAACAAAGCGCCCTTGGATGATTTCTCACTAGAGTTGCTCAACGGGAGTGCGACCATGCATTTCTAGCCAACAAGTAGAGAATGCTCGCAACGAGTCCTGGGCTAGCATCCGATGCCCAAAGTCACATCGCGCCGCAACGATCCTCGAAGCGAAACCGATTGAGCGCCAAGATAGAGGAGCCGCCCGGTTCAAAGCGCGACAGGGGTGGTCCCGCAATCCTCCAAGTGCTTTGACTTCGGAGTAAGGGCAACCCTGCCAGCGACAAAAGCAATGCTGTTTTACGTGACCCGGACAGGCCATCTAGTTGCTGTAAACTACCGCGCGGGAGTGTCAGATCAAAGGTCGCGCCGCAGGCTGCGCGCCTTCAATCTCGAGAGACGGGGCCAAAGCGACTTTCAAGAATGTGTTCGAAGGCCCGCTTTGGCGAGGTTGCAACGTAGCATCACCAGTCCGTGCCAACGTCTGTTTTCGCCCGTTCAGATCCGCGCGACCCTGGCCCTGCCTAAGGATGCTGCAACCGATCTAACGTTCGCGAAGAGCCCATTTTACCGCATGCTGCGGACTGCCCGAATGTCCGCTACATAGGCCGAGGCCAAAAATGTGACAGAACCAGAACGGGAATTGCCATGGGTTTGAGGCACACGATTTTTGAGCAATTTTCGTTTCATTGCCGTCAGTAAAAAGGACGACCGGCTTTGGCCGTGCGCTCTATCCACAGCACTATGCGTCATCGCGTGAGCACGAAGCTATGTCATAGTTTAATGCAAAGCTGTCCGACTAGGTTTATATTGAGGTCTCTGGAAATGCTGACATATTTAGAGGATGACAAAACAACTAGAGACCAGCCTGCGCGCGCGTTTGCGAATGGACACGCACTTGGCTCACGAACGACTAGATGAAGAAGTGTCCAGGTTTGACCTGACGACGCCATATGGCTTTTTGTGTTTTCTCAGTATGCAGTCGTCCGCGTTTCAAACGCTCTCGGCGTTAGAGGTCTCTGCGCAAACAAGCACCATAATAAGAGACCTTAGTGAGCGTGCGGCGCGCGACCTTCGTCACTTCGGGTCATCTAGTCAAAAGCCAGCGGCGACCATTGAACCGGTCCATCCGCTTGCGATTGAATATGCCGTCGCAGGGTCGAGGCTTGGCTCACGACTGCTCAAGAAAAGATGGCAGTCAGCGACAGATCCACAGGTTCTGCAGGCCAGTGCCTATTTCTCCGCACCGAGCTATATCAAGATGTGGACGTCTTTCTGCGAAACCACAGCAGCGATGCCTGCCGCCGGTCCCCTTGCGGATCAAATCGTCAGAGACGCCGACCGAATTTTTCACATGTACCGTGAGTGTGCCCGCGCTCCTTTGCTCAAGAAAGGAGCGATCCATGCCTGAGACAGACCCAAACCAGCAACAGCAAGACTACGATCTCACCAATTGCGACCGCGAACCGATCCATATTCTTGGGCGTGTCCAAAGCTATGGTTGTTTGATCGCTCTCTCAGCAGACTGGATGGTGACATATGCTTCAGAGAACTGTGGCACCCTCCTAGGGCTCGACGCCCAAAGCATCGTTGGGTCACGGTTTACGGATATCTTCCCTCAGGAAACGGTCCACCAACTGCGGACGAAGATGCAGGTGCTCAGCTATCAAACGGGTGCAGCACGTGTCTTCGCATATCCTGCTTTGGAGGATGAGCGGCTTTTTGACGTCTCAATCAGCCAAAGTGACCACAACATGATCTTCGAGTTTGAGCCCCGCGAAGCCGGGACACAGAACGATCAAGATCGGTCAACGGTGCGCGCTTTGATCGGTCGGGTAAAGCGGCACGACACTATCGAGGACATGTCTCGCGAAGCCGTTCGTGCGGTGAAGATGCTCTCCGGGTTCGACCGGGTTATGGTCTATAGGTTCAATGAAGATGACAGCGGCACCGTAATCGCTGAGGTTACTGAACCTGATCAGGAACCTTTTCTAGGTTTGCGCTACCCAGCGAGCGACATTCCAAAGCAGGCGCGAGCATTGTATCTCCGGAGCCCATTGCGGATCATCTCGGACGTGGATGCAGAGACCTACGCGATACACCCGGCTCTTGATCCAAATGGTCAGCCGCTCGATCTTTCCTTGGCGGTGACGCGTTCGGTCTCACCAATCCACCTTGAGTATATGCGCAACATGGGCGTCGCCGCCTCGATGTCAGTGTCGATCATCAGAAATGGCAAGCTTTGGGGGCTGTTTGCGTGCCACCACCAGACGGCCAAACACATCAGCTATGAGACCCGCAGCGAGATCGAGCTCTTCTCGGAGCTCTTCAACTATCAGCTCGCGCAGGTCGAACTGACAGCCGAACTGGCCGAGCTTGATCTCGCGCGGTCTTTGCACGACCGGTTGATGACGCAGCTGTCTGGCGGCAAATCTATGTCGGAAGCCTTCGACGTCCTCTCTGAGAACATCAAGGAGGTCATCCCGTTCGATGGCGCTGCTGTCTTCACAGATGGAGACTACAAGTCAGCCGGTTCCGCACCCACCAAAGAAGAATTCATGGGTCTCGCGCGGTTCCTGAACACCACACCCTCGGGACAAGTCTATCAGACCCATGCGCTTTCATCGCGCTATCCCGCGGCTGAGAGCTTCGGCGATCGGGTCGCCGGTATTCTGGCCCTTCCAGTATCTCGTACACCTCGGGATTATCTGGTTCTGTTCCGTCGCGAGATCGCATCATCGGTGAAGTGGGCGGGGAACCCCGAAAAACCCGTCGAGCTTGGTCCGAACGGTGTCCGGCTAACCCCGCGTAAAAGCTTTGACGCCTGGCAAGAGGTCGTGCGCGGACAATCCGCGCCCTGGCGCGGTTCAGAGCTCCGTGCCGCTGACGCCCTGCGCGCGACACTGCTCGAAGTCGTGTTGAAGATGGCCGACGAGCGGAACGCAGCACGCAAACAGGCGCAGGATCAACAAGAGCTCTTGGTCGCGGAGTTAAACCACCGTGTTCGGAACATCCTAAACCTTATTCGTGGATTGGTATCCCAGGGTCAGGAAGATGCGAAGTCGCTAGACGACTACCGGTCCGTTCTGGAAGATCGCATTTTTGCCCTGGCGCGCGCGCATGACCAGTTGACACAGACAGAGTGGAATTGGGTATCGTTCCGCTCCTTGGTCGAAACCGAGGTAAAAGCGTTCCTGACATCGAAAGCCTCACGAGTGAACATCACCGGCGATGAGATTGATCTGTCGCCCACAGCGTTCTCGACGCTCGCCCTGGTGATCCACGAGCTCGTTACAAATTCGGCCAAGTACGGGGCGCTTAATGACTCGTCGGGCTCCGTCTCGCTTGATGTTAGACTGCAGCCTGATGGGGTCGCTAAGCTCTCCTGGAGAGAAGAAAATGGGCCCCCTGTGCAGGCGCCAAAGAGGCGTGGTTTCGGGACGACGATCATCGAGCGCTCCATTCCCTTCGAGCTGAAAGGCCAGGCAGACACGCGATACCGCATGACAGGGTTCGAGGCAGATTTCGTCCTGCCATCTGCCCATGTTCGGAAGGCAGAGTTGACGGTCGTTAAGTTGGGAGATGACGCGACGAGAAAAGCTTCTGATGTGCGTCTCGAAGGTCAATGCCTTGTGCTTGAGGACAATATGGTCATCGCACTGGATGCAGCGGATATGCTGTCGGATTTAGGTGCCGAACATGTCAGCACGGCAAGTTCGGTCGCCGATGCGCTTACACTGCTTGGGAAAAGAGAAATCTCGTTAGCACTGTTGGACATCAACCTAGGCGATGAGACGTCGCTCCCTGTGATCGAGAAATGTTTGAAGTTAGGCATCCCCACGATCCTTGCGACGGGGTACGGCGCGAACTCTGCCGTCGTTGAGCGGTTTCCAGAAGTTCCGGTGCTCAACAAACCATACAGCTCAGACAGCCTCAAGCAGGTTGCTGCGAAAGCCCTTGATATCTAGTCTTCACCTCAAGGACTCTGGTCGCTATTTCAGGCTCGCCGCGACCAGGTTCTTGATCTGCATGGCCTTCATGCCTGCGGCACGCGGACCCTATTGTCCGCACGCGCGACCGTTTCAAACCAGATAGGCTTCCTGGAAAGCAGACCTTGGCGCAGCCGCAGCGAATGCGCGCTTTGTCCGCGATTAAGTCGTTCCCTTCTAACAAGATCGATCGAGGGCAGCGAATGTCTGGAAAGCGGGCTGCAAAGGCAGCGTTGGTCGTTGCAGGTCAACAGCAGCAATGGGCCGTCCTTGAAGACGGCCCTTTTCACTAGATCTCTATAGCCTCAGCTATCGCTAGCGCGTCCTCCAACTCGACGCCTAGATACCGGACGGTGCTATCCATCTTGGTGTGGCCCAGCAACAGTTGAACCGCCCGCAAGTTGCCAGTCTTCTTGTAGATCTGGGTCACCTTTGTTCGCCTCATCGAATGCGTGCCATATGCGCTCGCCTACAGACCGATAGATGTGACCCAATCGCGGACGATCCGCGCATACTGGCGTGTCGAGATATGCAGGCGTTCGTGTAAGCGGCCAGGCCAAAGGTACTCGGAACCAATCATCAGTTCGTCTTCCATCCAGTTCTCGACCGAGGCTCGAGTGCCTTCTGAAATCTCGAAACGCACCGATTTCTGGGTTTTGCTTTGCAGAACGGAAGCGCGCTCTTTCATTTGGCCCGACGCCATGACATCTACGACTTTCATCTTCACCAGGTCACAGCTGCACAGCTTGCTGTCAATCGCCATATTGAAGAGTGTGAGGTCGCGATGGTTTTCTGCCAATTCAAGTCGAACTCGGATTGTCCAGACATGCTTTGGCTTCAACGGCCGTTTCTGACCGACAATGCGGCCCTTGTTCCATGCGGGGCAAATTGCTCGAGTAGCTGGTAAGTTTCGTGCTTCCATGACTGATCCTCCGATCCGCCATGCCCTCCCACAACGACAACCCGACGTTGACGAGGAATCATATCACGGGATTACTTCGTTGCGTCCAGGGTCGGCAGAGAGCCCAAGGCGGTAATTGCTATTTCTTGCTGCCGGCGCTCTCAGCAAGAAAATCGCAGCAATTGCATCATCTTCAGCGCCACCATACGGCGTGATGGGCACCCATTTGTTCGGGATGCAGCGAACCTGTCAACGGCAATCTGCAGGTCGCAGATGAAGTGGACATTCGCGCTGCTAAACAGAACGTCCGCAATTTGTACTCCGAGCCGACAACACCGGTCCTAGACGCAATTATGTCCAATGTAAGACACTGGAAATGCTTAGTCGCTGCCCGCCTGCAGTGCATAGGCTTGTGCATCAAACCAGCCTCTCGAGGATAGCACCTGCAGATCGCTAGTTAAATCCCATTCTTCCCAGCCATGAATTTTGAGCGGGCGGTGGGTCGTCGCGTCATGTCCCGTGAACGTCCACAGGAACAATACGTGTTTGTCAGAGATACGAACATCATCACATGTCAACGACAGGTCTGGGACATCGGAAAAGAACCCTGCCGCCATGTCGCGCACACGTGCGCGCCCAGACCAAGGCTCGCCTCTGTTGATAACGATCTCGCCGTCCTCTGCCAAAAATGACGCGACGGCCTCTGCCGACTTTGAATTCCATGCTTTCGCGTAGTTCTGCGCGATCTGGGCGATTTTCATTGTAGTCATAGAGATCTCCGTTGGTTCATTGGATGACACCCCATCTTTGCGTGCAAAGCGCAATCACGCTTGAGAGAACCTTGAGGAAACGCTTAAGACTATCCTGTGGTTTATTTAAATGACGAAGCGAACAATGGACGTGAGGCGCAACGCTATCGATTTGACGACCTGACTCTGGACGTCAAACAGTACACACTGGTTAAGTCTGGAGTGCCTGTCTCAATCGAGTCCAAGGTCTTTGACCTCTTGCACCTTTTGCTCAAGCACGCAGGCGACCTGGTCAGCCATGACCAAATGATTTCCGAGGTCTGGCAAGGTCGTATCGTGTCGGACTCGGCGGTCAGCGCTTGTATCTCGGCGGTGCGGCGCGCCGTTGGTGACGATGGGCAGACGCAAGCGATTATTCGGACTGTTGCGCGACGTGGATTCACTTTTTGTGCGCCTGTCGAAGTCGATCAACCGCGCACGTCGAACCCGCTTTCGGCGCTCTCTCCGAGGATCCAATTCATACAAAACCACGAGCAAAAAAACCGTGCCTATTCCGTCGCAGGCTCAGGTCCGCCAATACTTTTTACAACATTTGGCGGGACAAGCATTGAAGCCGACTGGGCATCTCCGTTCTTTAGGCCGTTGTTTGATGCCATCTGCGCGAAAAACAAACTTCTCCGTTTTGATCAGATCGGAAGCGGTCACTCGGACCACGAAATGGGTTCGGTGAGTGTTGCGACCATAGCAAACGACATGTTGCGTGCAGCCGACGCCGCCGGGTTCGACCGTTTTGCCGTCTTTAGCCAGTCAGGATCAGCGATGTCCGCCGTTCACCTGGCGGCGCACCACCCGGACCGCGTGAAAGCCATGGTACTGAACGGTGGATATGCTGAGGGACGCGATCTGCGCCCAGATGCGAGCGGCACACAGGAAATGTTTAGCGTGATTTCTGAAGCATGGGACAAACCTGACAGTAGTTTCTTGTTGGCTTACTCCCTGTTGTATTTCCCAGAAGGTCAGCTGGATCTTGCCAAAGATATTGTGGAAATCATGAATGCGTCCTGTCCTGCGGAAAACATGCTCAGGATACGCGCCGCGCTCAATACGGAATCTGTAGTGGATTTACTTCCGAGGGTGGCATGCCCAACTCTGGTCATTCACGCGCGCAACGACTCGATCCATCCGTTGGAGCAAGCGCGAAAACTCGCAGCAGGCATTCCAAACTCAGAGCTTCTCGTGCTTGATACCTCTAATCATGTTCCGATGCCGAACAGTCCGGGTTGGGATGCGTTTTTTGAAAACAACAGTCGAGTTTTTGAACACCTAAATGGGCCGTCGCGCCAATGTTGCATTGTTTTTTGTTGCTCGATTGTTGACGGCGGATACAGCTGCCCCAACCAACGCCAAAGCAGACCATCATGCATGCCGCAGCAACGAACACCTCGGGCTCAGATCGGCCGAGTGCGCATGCAGCACGTTGCGGTTGGTCAGCTTCTGACAGCAGCCATTGCCAAGGACGATACAATCTCATTGCCAGCATGGTGCTGGTGACTGGGTTTGGAGGGAAGAACGGAGCGCAAATTTTGCCACGAATTCAACTTCCGGCAACAACTCTGCAACGCAGAGTCTGGAACAAGGGGCGGAAAGGACCTGCCAGCCAGTCCGCGCCGCCCAAGGCTGTGACGAGGCAATCCAGCCACGTTCGGATCCGATCATTGACCATCGCAAATCGCGCGGCCTGCCAGCTTTTGTCGGCTTCGAAAATCTTCACACAGTCGTGCCAAGCGACAGACGGCTGACCAAGCCAAGTCACCTCACTGAAAGCCAAGAAGTCTTCGGCGCGTAAGGCGATTTGGAAGATTTGGAAGGATTAGGATCAATTAACGGACGGATTAAGGAGTTATCTGAGTTGGATGCGCAATGCTCTGAGGGAAAGGCACGAAACACTATGAGGGCTTCTCAGTATGGCAAACATTGCGAACAACGCATCCCAAATCACCAAAAGACGAGTTCTTCGCTTGTGTTTCGTCAAGCTATTGACTGCGTTCAAACGAGCCGGCAACAATAATGCGGAACATAGCCGCGATCCACGCGTTTCAGACGCCCTACGTGAAAAAGCCAGGGCTGACGTTGATCACCTTTTGCACCACCTCCGCTAATCTGGAAATCCAATTTCCCGCAACGCAGATTGCATAACTTCAATGTAAAGCGCACTACGCACCGGCCGGGTCTTCATCAAGGTTTCAACGGTCATGTCGGGAACTTTGCGTCGGAACCATTCCGCAGTGCGAATCGCGTCTGCTTTGCGACCAAGCAACCAATAACAACCGATCAAATTAAGCTGGTTCGTTGCAAATTCGGGGTATTCGGTCATCGCCCTTTCGAAAAACGCTACAGCGCGTTCGGGATTGTTTGCCTGAAAATGGGCCAGACCAATACCACTATTAATCACTCCGATATGTGGATGTAGCGGGCTTAAGCGTTTTGCGCGCTCAAGGTGTTCGATGGCTTCAGAATTGTTATCGAGGTAGTTGTGAACCCACCCAAGGAGCATTTCTGTCGTACCTGAATTTGGGTTAAGCCGCGCAGCACGGTTAAGCGCTGTCAGACCTTCCTGATATTGAAAACAAATGTACGCGATGAAGTGCCCTGCATAGCTGAGGGCCAGAGCATCATCGGTGTCACTATCAAAGACAAACCGCGCATGTCGAACCCCTTGACGCGCCTGATCAAGCGTCCACCAGCGGGTCGCAAAGGCAGATGTATGTGCGTATGCAACCAAGGCATGGGCATGGATGTAGTCAGAGTCCAAAGCTTGCCTGAGCAGGTCCAGGCCAGTTTCCAATGCGTTTGGCGCATGAAGTTTCAAAACAAGCGGTAAGGCGCGCAAGCATAAATCGTAGGCTTCCAGACTATCGGTTGGCTTCGATTTGGCCCAATCGACTTCGGCAAATTGGAGTTTTGGTTCCAAGGCACCAGCGACCTGCTCTGCGACCTTGTCCTGCAGGTCGAAAATATCGTTCACAATGCCATCGAACCGCTCGCTCCAGATCGTGTGACCGCTCTCTGCTTCGACCAATTGGGTAAATATTCTTAGCTTTTCCTGTGAAGCCTGAATTGAGCCTTCCAAAATGTAGCGCACCCCAACTTCGCGTCCGACCTCTGCAAGATCAACAGAGCGTCCTTTGTAGGCAAAACTTGTTGTCGTTGAGATGAGGAAAATCCTAGAGAGACGTCCAAGTGCAGTACTGATTTCCTGAACCATGCCGTCGACAAGATAATCGCGCTCTGTGCTCCCCGTCATGTTTGTGAACGGCAAAACAACAAGTGAGGGTTTTGTTGGAAGTGCCGGCCCCGCCGGGAGCACTTGGCCTTTCGATGGCGCCAAACTCAGACTGTACCCCACACCGGGCACAGTCTTGATTGCTCGCTTGCCCAGGGCTTTGCGAAGGGCTGAAATCTGAACGGAGAGGTTTCCCTCTTCAACGATCCGACCATCCCAAACCGACTCCAACAGTTCGGTTTTTGAAACGACCCGGCCGGAATTCATGTGCAAATAGGCCAACACATCAAAAGCCCGGGCACCTAAATCTAAGTCGTGACCATCAAGCCGTGCAATGCGGTCTCCTTCAATAACCTCTAAGTTCAAGCTGTTCATCTCATCCATTCGCCCGCTTGTTACTCTGCAAGCGACCGTTCCATGAAGTACACATAGGGTTCCCATTCCACGGGAAAGTCAGAAGGATGTGGTATACTTGCGAACCCGGCAGCTTCATACATCCCTTTTGCGTGCCTTAGAAACACAGCAGATGAAAACACTACTTTTTCATAACCATCAGCGCGCATTTGATCGAACATCTTTTCCAAAAGGCGTCGCCCAATGCCATGTCCGCGCCCGTTTTCGGCTACAAACATGCGGTTGAACTCTGCCACACCGGCGCTTTGCTGATTGTACATGACACAGCCGACCGCCTCGCTGTCGATAGAGGCGAGAAACATTCCACCTTCTGGCCTTTGATGCAGATTAGGTAAATCGTCGACGATTTTCCTAAAGTGATCCGGGTCCATGGGGTTGCCGTTAATAGGCCATTCAGGGGGATAATTATCCCAGTGCCAATCCAACCATTGAAGACACAGACCTCTGACCTGGTCGATATCCTCCGGGTCTGACACCAGTCGTATTGATACGGTCATGGGCTTTCCAGTCATTCAGGTTATGCGGTGTCCTGCCGATCAATGTCGCTGAGGTCCTTTGCATAAAAGTGCATCTGGTCGCGCAACATTGCTTGATCGCGGTAGGTTGTGGTCTCAATTGGCTGATTCAGTTCTTCAAAGCCGAGACGGGAATAGAGCTTTCGCATCTCAACGTTTGACGTCAGCGTATCGGCAACAAGCCGTGTCAGGCCCATGGCTCTGGCGATCCTTTCTCGCTCAACCACCAACACCTTCCCAAGCCCGGATCCGCGCATCGAAGGCCGAACATAGAGGCGCTTCATCTCGCCAGTTTTGCAGTCAAAACGCTTCATCATAGCGCAGCCAACAACAGACGCAGCTTCGTTTCGTGCAATCAGAAGACAGCCATCTGGCGGTAAGTAGCCGGATGAATTGTCCCAGAATTCCTCAATCGCGCTTGCCGGTGCTTCCGATGGCAGAACATGGCCAATCTCTGCCATGCGCTTACGATGGTAGCGTAGTATTCGAACAATATAGGCTCAAGAACCGATCGCGGCGGTACGCTTTCGCAGGCTTCGATATGAAACCGGGGTGTCTTGTGTTGGCTAATCATATTGCACAATCACACATGTAAATGCGTCATCACTAGTAACGGCAGTATGGTGTCCTCTGCCGTGATTATCGGCCATGTGCCACACGTCGCCAGGCATAATATCTCGGAACTCCCCGTCGCTGGCCGTAACGCGTGCGCTGCCTGTCAAACAGATGAGTTTCTGCTCAACAGGCGATGTATGGACGGGTTCACCCCAACCGGCGTTCAGCCGGAGAAAAAGCAACTTTTTGACCTCATCAGCCGAAGATATCTCAATCGCCTTGGCGGGCGGCGCAAAAGTCTGCTCAACAAGCGTGACGGTAACTGTTTCCCAATGACTTTGGCCGTCGGCATCAGAATAAAGTTTGTGGTATTTCATGTGTCGCCATTCCTGTTGGCCTCTGGGGATCTCATGTGCTTGGTTTCATCGGGTCACGGCCGTGCCAGATGCGTTGATCCCTACGGTGACAAGGGTGGGCTCTTGGATCAGGCCGCAACGTTCCAGTATCGCACGCAAGCGCCGATTATCAGCCGCTACTTGCGCAAGGACCTGTGTCCATCCGTAGGCTTCAAAAATGTCGATCACCGCTTGGGCCGTTACCGCAACGCCAAGCCCTGCGCCACGATGGTGGCTTGCAACGGATACAGACCCCAAAAAGACGGTGGAAGCGAGACGTCCATCGACGTGATACCGGTCGCTGACCAGAGCACATGCTGCCAGATCGCCGGTTGGGTCATGGATACAAGTTGTGATCTGCGGGACTGTGCCTCCCCGCATGTACCACGCAGGCATAGGGGCAACCCCACAGGCTGCGTTCAAGCTTTGCACAGCGCCTATCATCTTAGGAGTTGGGTGCGGGTGACTCGAGATGATCCACCCTTTTGGGATCGCTCGCACGAGGTCTTTGCATCGTTTAAAATCGGCCTGAGCGGCGCCAAGAAAGACATCCCAACTGAGTGTTTCCACATCAGAACCAAAGACGGCCTCGATTTGCTCAAAGATCGTCTCTCGCTTCATAGCGGTTAGGCCCACGAAACGGTCTTGCGCAACGTCCGCTACGAGGCAATCCCAGCCGTATAGGTCTGGATCCAACACGTTGAGGAAGCGCCCACCATTGGCGAGGGCCGGGTCCGCAGCGATCTCAGCGTGACGCGCGGGCATCCGACGCTGAATGCTCTGATGGCCTTCGGAGCCTACGTATTCCTGAGCAATCATGACTTCGCCCAAGCGGTCTTTAGCGAAACCCTCGGAGATAGGAACACCGAAGAAACGAAGGTGATATGAGCCCGCAATTTCGCGTTTTGAACAGTTTGGTTTTCTGCGGGCTGCATTGCGTAAAGCTTTCGGCGCAGCGAGTTGCGAGGTGTCATATTGCGGCCCTTCGCCATTCCAGATGCGCGTCGACATGCTTGCCTTCGATCACAAGGTTGCGCGCGCTTAGCCGTAGGATATCCCCCTCAAATGCGACCTCGCGGACTTGCTGTGTGCCGACCCAGTTGGGGCAAAAGGAATGGGTCACAGAATGGACGACCTTGGCGCCTTGGTCGTCATAAGTTCCGGCATAGGTCAGGTTTGATTTGAAAGTAGCAGTATCCTCGGCAGCGGTGCCGCCGAAGGGATCGTCTTGCACTACAAATTGGGCGCGCTCCGGCTTCTCCATATAGACAAATACAAAACCATCTTGCGAATAGCGATGTAGCCAGAGGGCTGTTCTCCAAAGGGATAATGCCTTTCGCCATCTTTGGTTTGATTGTACCAGCTTACCAGATGCCAAGTGCCCAGAAGTTGAGGGTGATCCGACATAAGCTGCTCCTCCAAATCAGTGCCAACGGGCTCGCTAAGTTACCTTAATTGTTCAATACCTTCGGCATTCGGCACGGAGCCCACAAATTAAAAAATGGGAATCTCGTTGAGCACAGGGTGCGCGCAGCACCCTAAAGGCAAGGGGTGCTATCTCTCTTGGATCGACAGAATTCGCTGCCTGATCTAACCTCCTGCCTTTATTGGATCATGATACCTTCATGGATCGTGCGATGTGACAGAGGATACAGTGGTTAAAGAGCAATCGGGGCACTCGACCGACGCTGTCATATCTTTCGCTGGATATACACTCCGGCAAAGCGCGCGCACCGTCAGTGACGATACCGGCGTTTTGCCTGTCGGGGGACGCGCCTTTGATCTTCTTCTTTATCTCATCAATCATCGCCACGGCATCGTCAGCCGTGCCGAAGCGTTTCGGGGCGTATGGGGCGACACTGTCTTGGACCAAAGCAACCTGAATGTGCAGCTTGCCGCGCTGCGCCGTGTGTTCGGTTCTGACCTCATTCAAACGGTACCCCGCAGGGGTCTGCGATTTATGCCCGAAGTAACGGGGGACAGCGCTGCAGATCTAACCTCTCTTGCCGTGCTGCCATTTGCAGTCAGCAACCAAAGCGCCGCACTGGACAGTCTGGCCGATGGGCTGACCGACGACCTCACGACAGAACTTGCTCGGTATCCGGATTTGCTTGTGATCGCCGCCAACTCTGCCCGCGCTGTATCAAACCAAGCATCTGATCGTGCCAGGTCGGCAAAAATACTTAACGCAAGGTATCTGGTAACGGGCGCATTGCGGCGCGTTGGAAACGTTCTGCATCTTTCCGTGAACCTTTGGAACGCGACATCAGGTGCCACGACTTGGGTGCAAAGTTACGATTTCCCGGCAAACCGTCGCTTTGACGTTATTGAGGAGGTTGTTGCAGAACTTGCATCTGCAATCGGCCCTCAGGTTTGGGCTGCCGAAGCCAACAGGCTCCGCCGCCCGGCACCCAGAATCTTCAGCGCCCATGACAGGGCTCATCGGGCATGGGCTAGTATCTGGCCCCTGGAAATGACCCCCGATCAGACCGCGCGTGACAGCGCCATAGGCCTTGCAAACGAGGTGCTCGCACAGGACCCGGCCTGTGCGTTGGCCCACCGCACCATTGCCTATGCGAAGTTCTGGACACTGTACTTTGACTTGTCCCCGCAACGCGACACAGACTTGTCAGATGCATTGGCGGCTGCGGCTGCCGCGATTGCGACCGATGGGTTGGACCACCATGCCTATCGTCAAAAGGGATTGCTGCATTTTCTGGGTGGAGAGCCTCTTGCGGGCATGATCGACTTGCGCCGCGCGCATGCGCTCAATCCCAACTGCGCCCTGACGCTGAGCTGGCTTGGCCTCTATGAAGCAACCCATGGCAACGACACGGTCGCGGTGATACATGCCAAAGGGGCACTGCGGCGCAGCCCACTCGATCCCATGCGTGCGTCCCTTGAGGTTGCGTTGGCCTTCACTCACTTCATCACTGCGGACTACCACGCAGCCTGCGAAGCTGCAAAATCAGCAATTGAACAGAGGCCGCTGGCTGCCACTCCCTATTTGATAGCGGCGATTGCGCGTGTGGGTGCAGGGGATTTGCCCGGCGCTCGATTGGCGTTTCACCGGCTCAACGACATCGCCCCCAAGATGGCTGCAGCACGGCTTGATGGCGTATGGCTGTCTCCTAAGAAAGACTATCGAAACCGCGCCCAGGCTTTCCTGAGTGTTGCTGCTGGTCTCATGGATCCATCGGATGTGAGCCAACTGGTTCAAGCAGGTCCGGCTGCAAGTCCGTCTTGATGCGCGCTTGTCTCAAGTTTGGCAGTTTTTGCTGAATACGACGCCAGGCTGGTCTGCAGCTTTTTGAATGGATGGCTAGCCACGCGGCCGAGATGACGGCGAATTCGGACCTGCAAAGCTGGATTATCGTTTTGGCCACCACGAACGCCGCGTCTTTTGTTGTTGATATGACAGATGTGACCCGCTTTGTCAGGGGTAAGCGTGCGCCCAGTCATGCCTGGTGTTTAGCCACGGACATGATGCTTATTGAAGCTCTGGGCTTTGCAGCTGGCGCAACAACACTTGTCATTTTCGTGCAGCAACTGATTACCGACCTGCGAGATCAGGCCTTGGCACTGGGACAAAACCTCTCGCGCAATTGCCTGCAATCGGCAGGGAACGCACTATGATTCATCCATGCCACGTAGGTCGGTGCGGCGTCCATGATCATCTGTGCGGTCTTGGTTGCCTGATGGCAAGGTGTTTGGCGCTTCAAAGCTATCGCATTCAGTCCAGAGAGGGATCCGACTGTTGGACGACCAGTTGGCATCGGTCTTGGTGGAGCTGCGACTAAGTCGACTGGCACCCGCGATGCAAAAAAACAGTCAACCAACAAAAGACCAAAAGCTGCCCTTTACCGCGAGTTGGTAGACGGCAGCGTTGCCCTACGTCTCGCTGGTCTGATCAACTTGCCGCGGAAAGGTTCTCTGTGCCCGGGCGATTTCGAAACCTGTGAATGGCCGCTTTGGCGACCGCTGCCTCGATGCAACAACATGCCTACTATCGATGCGAAGCGATGCTGCATCAGCAATACCCGCGCCAGCAAACAGCTGCTTTGTCCGCGATGCGTAAGTTCGACCAATCATGGATTTTGGCAGCGCGGCGAATGTCGGCAATGCGGGCTGCGGCCGAAGCATCTCGAACACGCGCTCAAGGTCCGCAATGGGCCAATCAATGGATACAGCCCAGGTAGTTCTCGCCAAATCGCTCCATTGCTGAGTTGTAGATCCGCTGATCAACACTCTCGTCGATGAATAATCCCGATGGGTAGACGTCAACATTAGCGAGATCGAAGTCATCTTTCGAGTTTGGCTTGTTATTCGCCAAGAAGGCATAGCGAATTCCAGCCCACATCTCGAAGCCGAGTTCAACTTCTAGTCCATCATAAACACTATCCCCAGGCGCATTCAGAACGATCTTCTTGGTGACATGGCCCAGTGTTTCAAGGAGCATTGTGCTGCATGTGTGAGCAACTACGTCGGCTAATGGAATTCCCAAGAGCTTTCGTGAGTCTTGCTCAAAATGAAATTTGCATTGACGCAATCTTGGGTCGCGCTCCACGAGCCGCGAAGCAGCTTTCGAGGATTGGAACAAGCCTTCGTCAAAGAATACTTGGTGCGATTGCCCTTTCAAGTGGGAGTGTGAAAGGGTTGCCGTCAGCAATTCTAGAGCTGCAGGGCCAATCCCATTGTCTCCATTCACAACACAAACAGCTATTCTGCAATGCCTTCCGATGAAGGACTTTAATTCACTTCGTAAGGCTCGGAGACGTTCATCGTTCGCCATCTTCGAAGACGACTTAAACTCAAATTTTTGGGGATCATATCCGAGCTTCCGGAAAACAGAACTAATGTGTTCGGAGGGGTCACTCTCGCAAATCACGAAAGCCGCCAAAGAAAATCCAAAGCGGTGATGTTTGCTATTATCAAGGTAAAAGAAGGCCACTCCTTGGAGGTATGTATGGTTAGAAAGCGAATAAAGGGGGTACGTGTCGCTCGCCCGATTTCGATTAATCGTTTGCCCGGTAAATGTCGGCTCTGAGACGCTGCAACGCAGTATGCCAACACCGCAGTGAACGATAGCCAAGGGCCAAAAGAGAAAGGCCTAATGGTCCGACCCGGTTTCCTTTCGCAACGAGTAGCTAGCCTTTCTGGCTCTGGCTGGGCCTACTTCAGCCTCGCCCGCCAGTTCCTGCCGCGATCCTCAATCTCGTACTTATAGCGGTGGCCGTTGCGGTTGACGTCAAACCCGATCGAAAATACTCACCCTTTGCTCTAACGAAGTATCTTAAAACAGGTAGTGTTAAAACCAACGGGCAGCGCAAAAGTGTCGGGTGAAACGAACTGCAAAGAGCCCACTTCGAGACTTGCTTGCCAAGAACATGCGTTTGATCAGAGCTGAAAAGGGCTGGTCGCAGGAACGATTGGCTGCAGAAGCGGGCCTCAACCGCACTTACTTGAGTGCGGTCGAGCGATCCGGACAAAACATTTCGCTCAACAACATCCACAAAATCGCATCGGCGCTGAATGTTCCCGCTAGAGAACTTATCAGCGATAACCAAAGCCGAAAAGGTGGATATAGAGGTGGACTCGCCGCACCGGGTACGAGAGCAATTGCCGTTTCTAAGGATTTTTGTTGGAGAATTTGGTGCCCAGGAGAGGACTCGAACCTCCACGTCCATACGGACACTAGCACCTGAAGCTAGCGCGTCTACCAATTCCGCCACCTGGGCAGGTGTCGTGGACGGGCGTTTAGCTCTCTGGAAATGGGGTGTCAACGGGATTCGATAGTCGGTTGTCGCGGGCGCGCTATCTGACTAGGAACAGGCAACGGAATGGATCGGAGAGACCGATGTCAAAACTGGTGACCATCTATGGCGGGTCCGGCTTTGTAGGCCGCTATATCACGCAGCGCATGGCGAAAGCAGGCTGGCGCGTGCGGGTCGCGGTGCGCCGCCCCAATGAGGCGATGTTCGTGAAGCCTTATGGGGCTGTCGGGCAGGTCGAGCCGGTCTTTTGCAATATTCGTGATGACGCTTCTGTGCAGGCGGTGATGCAAGGCGCGGATGCGGTTGTGAACTGCGTCGGTATTCTGAACGCGGTGGGCAACAACAAGTTTGATGCCGTCCAGCACGAGGGCGCAGAGCGGATCGCCAGGATCGCAGCGGCGGACGGGATTACGACGATGGTCCAGATCTCGGCCATCGGGGCAGATGCGGCCAGCGACAGCGACTATGCGCAGACCAAAGCGCTGGGCGAACAGGGTGTGTTGCAGCATCAGCCGGATGCGGTGATCTTGCGCCCGTCGATTGTGTTTGGGCCGGAGGATCAGTTCTTCAATCGGTTTGCGTCGATGTCCCGGATGGGGCCAATTTTGCCCGTGGTCGGGGCAGGCACCAAGTTTCAACCGGTCTATGTGGATGACGTGGCCAAGGCCGCCGAGATGGGCGTTCTGGGGCAGGCCAAGCCGGGCATTTACGAGCTTGGCGGGCCGGATGTGAACACGTTCAAAGAACTGATGCAGCAGATGCTGGGCGTCATTCACCGCCGCAAGTTGATCCTGAACACGCCATGGTTCATGGCGCGGTTGATGGGCTGGGGCTTTGATATGCTTCAGAAAATCACGTTTGGGCTGTTCACCAACGGGATGATTACTCGCGATCAAGTGAAGAACCTGCGCCGCGATAACGTGGTGTCGGAGGACGCGATGACCTTCGCCGATCTGGGGATCAAACCCACGGCTTTGGAGGCTGTCTTGCCGGAGTATCTGTGGCGGTTCCGCCCGTCTGGGCAGTATGATGCAATCAAGGATAGCGCGAAGAACCTGCGCACGGATTAAGTGTAGGCAATCACCAACAGGATCACGCCAAGGATCACGCGGTAGATCACATAAGGCGTGAAGCTGACGGATTTGAGCAGACGCATCATCAGGCTCAGCGCCAACAAGGCTGCGATAAAAGCGAAGGTCGCGGCAATGCCTGCGTCGCGCCAGATCAAGGCACCGCCCGTCATCGCAACATCTGCGCCTAGCAGTGCTCCAGAGGCGAAAATCGTCGGGATCGACATCAGCATGGCCAGTTTTGCCGCATCCTCGCGGGCATAGCCCAGAAGGCGCGCGCCAGAGATCGTTATGCCGGATCGCGAGGTGCCGGGGATCAGGGCGACGGCCTGCCAAAGACCCATGATCAACGCGTCTTTCAGCGACCAGCGAGCGGCTGTCTTCACTATCTCTCCGCGTTGGTCCGTCCAGTAGAGGACGAGGCCGAAGATCAGCATCATCCAGCCGATCACAGCTGTGGATCGCAGTATGTCTGAGAGGCCAGTCAGGTGAAACGCAAGGCCGGCGATGGTGACGGGAATCGTAGCGACGATCAGGCAGAGCGCCAGAAACGCGCCCTGTGTATCGATCTTGCCCTGAATCAGGCGGAGCGTGCCTGCGAGGGCGGTTTTCACATCTCTCCAGAAGTAGAGGATGACGGCAAAAAGTGTTCCAACATGCACAGCGACATCAATGGTTTGGCCCTGATCGGCGATCCCGGTGAGCTTTGGCAAAAGGATCAGATGGCCCGAGGAAGAGACCGGAAGAAACTCGGTAATCCCTTGAATGACGGCGACGAGAAAGAGGTGAAACAGCGTCATCGAGGCGGCCCATGATTCGTTGAGTGGCACCCTAACTCTTTGAGACTCAGGGGCTAGCACCTTAATAGGGAACCTTTGCTTACCTAAATTTTTCTACATTTCGCTATTTTTCCACTGATGCGCCGTCGGAAATCTAAATTAGGTCAAATATTATGACTTTTCTTTCCGAACCGGACCTATTACAGGAGGGGCTCGAAAATCTCGTCACGGGAGGACTGACTATGGCTGGTCAAAAAATGCTCAAGTTTACGAATGTGGAACGGGACATGCCCGAGAAGCGTGCGCCGAACCTGCGTAATCAGGACTTCGATGAGATTTACGCAGAATATGCCGAGGCCAAGGCGGAGGAGCAGGCGAGTCGCTGTTCGCAATGTGGTGTGCCCTATTGCCAGACGCATTGTCCGCTGCACAACAACATCCCCGACTGGCTGCGTCTGACGGCGGAAGGGCGCCTGCAGGAGGCCTATGAGTTGTCGCAGGCAACAAACACATTCCCGGAAATCTGTGGCCGGATCTGCCCGCAGGACCGCCTGTGCGAAGGCAATTGCGTGATTGAGCAATCTGGGCATGGCACCGTGACCATCGGCTCGGTCGAGAAATACATCACCGATACTGCCTGGGAAAAAGGGTGGGTCAAGCCGATCCAGCCCTACCAAGAGCGTACGGAAAGCGTCGGCATCATTGGCGCGGGCCCCGGTGGTCTGGCCGCTGCGGACGTGCTGCGCCGTCAGGGTGTGCAGGTCACGATCTATGACCGTTATGACCGTGCTGGTGGACTGCTGACCTACGGCATCCCCGGCTTCAAGCTGGAGAAGGACGTTGTGATGCGGCGCAACGATCAACTCGCGCAGGGCGGTGTGGAGTTCGTTCTGAATTGTGATGTGGGCGAGGATATCTCGTTCGAGGAGATCCGCGAGAAGCATGATGCGGTGCTGATTGCCACGGGCGTCTATAAAACACGCGATTTGCAAGGGCCGGGATCAGGTGCCGAAGGGATCGTCCGCGCGATTGATTACCTGACTGCCAGCAACCGCAAGAGCTTTGGTGACGATGTGGCCGAGTTCGACAACGGAGACCTGAATGCCGAGGGCAAGCGCGTGGTTGTCATTGGCGGCGGAGACACCGCGATGGACTGCGTGCGCACGGCTGTGCGGCAGGGGGCGACCAGCGTGAAGTGCCTCTATCGGCGGGATCGGGACAACATGCCCGGTTCCCAGCGTGAGGTGCAGAATGCCGAGGAAGAAGGTGTCGAGTTCGTCTGGCTCAGCGCGCCCAAAGGTTTCACGGGTGATGCGGTCGAAGGCGTCATGGTGCAGCAGATGCGTCTGGGTGCGCCGGACGCGACTGGCCGCCGGATGCCGGAAGTGATCGAAGGCTCTGACTATGTAGAAGAGGCCGATCTGGTCATCAAGGCGCTGGGCTTTGAGCCGGAAGACTTGCCGACGCTTTGGGGCGTGCCTGAACTGGAAGTGACACGTTGGGGCACGGTGAAAGCTGATTTCACCACGGGTGCCACGGGCCTGCCGGGTGTCTATGCGGTGGGCGATATCGTGCGCGGGGCAAGCCTTGTGGTTTGGGCCATCAAGGACGGGCGCGATGCGGCAGAAGCGATGCTGGCCTACCTGAACGGAGCCTCTGCCGTCGCCGCCGAATGAACAGAGACATACCGCGGATGATTACAGTCGCGGTCATAATCTGACTTAAAACAGGACAACAATCCTGACTTACCGGACCACGGGCCGGGTAAATGGAAGGTAAATGATATGACCAAGTTTGATGCTGATTGGGTTGCGGCTGAGGAAGCCAAGCGCAAGTGGATGGCCGAGAACGGGATGTATGCCGAAGAGGAAGAGCATTCGTCTTGCGGCGTCGGTCTGGTTGTGTCGATTGACGGCAAGCCCTCGCGCAAGGTTGTCGCTGCTGGCATCACCGCGCTGAAAGCAATCTGGCACCGCGGCGCTGTCGATGCGGACGGCAAAACCGGTGACGGCGCGGGTATCCACGTTCAGATCCCGGTCGAGTTCTTCTATGACCAGATCCGCCGCACGGGTCACGAGCCGCATATGGATCAGATGATCGCAGTGGGTCAGGTATTCTTGCCGCGCTCTGATTTCGGGGCGCAGGAAACCTGCCGCACGATTGTCGAATCCGAAGTGCTGCGGATGGGCTATTACATCTATGGCTGGCGGCATGTGCCGGTCAGTGTCGAATGTCTGGGCGAGAAGGCTAACGCGACGCGGCCCGAGATTGAGCAAATCCTGATCTCCAACTCCAAGGGTGTCGATGAGGAGACCTTCGAGCGGGAGCTTTACGTGATCCGCCGCCGGATCGAGAAAGCCGCATTGGCCCAACAGGTGCCCGCGCTTTACATCTGTTCGCTGTCTTGCCGGTCGATCATCTACAAAGGCATGATGCTGGCCGAGCAGGTGGCGGAGTTCTATCCCGACCTGGAAGACGATCGGTTCGAGAGTGCGTTCGCGCTCTACCACCAGCGCTATTCGACCAACACCTTCCCGCAATGGTGGCTGGCGCAACCGTTCCGCATGTTGGCCCATAACGGTGAGATCAACACGCTGAAGGGCAACCTCAACTGGATGAAAAGCCATGAGATCCGCATGGCGTCGGGCGCGTTTGGCGAGATGGCGGAAGACATCAAGCCGATCGTGGCGGCGGGATCGTCGGACTCGGCTGCGTTGGACGCGGTGTTCGAGGTTCTGGTGCGCGCTGGGCGCTCGGCCCCGATGGCGAAAACCATGCTTGTGCCGGAAAGCTGGTCCAAGCAGGCGGTGGAGCTGCCGCAGGCGTGGCGCGACATGTATTCCTACTGCAACTCCGTGATGGAGCCGTGGGATGGCCCGGCCGCTTTGGCGATGACCGATGGTCGCTGGGTGTGTGCGGGGCTTGACCGGAACGGGTTGCGCCCGATGCGGTATGTCGTGACCGGCGATGGCCTGCTGATTGCCGGGTCGGAGGCTGGCATGGTGCCGGTGGACGAGGCGTCTGTGGTGGAAAAGGGCGCTTTGGGGCCGGGCCAATTGCTGGCTGTGGACATGAAAGAAGGGCAGCTGTTCCACGATACCGAGATCAAGGACAAGCTGGCCGCAGCCCAGCCATTTGGCGAGTGGGTCGGCAAGATCAATGAGCTGGACGGGAAACTGGCCAGTGTCACCGAGAAAGCCGAATATAGCGGGGCGGAGCTGCGCAAGCGGCAGATCGCGGCGGGCTATACTATTGAAGAGCTTGAACAAATCCTCGCGCCTATGGCTGAGGACGGGAAAGAGGCGCTGGCCTCGATGGGCGATGACACGCCCTCTGCCGTGCTGTCAGAGAAGTATCGTCCGCTGAGCCACTTCTTCCGTCAGAACTTCAGCCAGGTGACGAACCCGCCGATTGACTCGCTTCGCGAATACCGCGTGATGAGCCTGAAGACGCGGTTCGGGAACCTGAAGAACGTGTTGGATGAGGACAGCTCTCAGACGGAGATTCTGGTGCTGGATTCGCCCTTTGTCGGCAACGCGCAGTTCGAGCAGTTGCGCAAAGACTTCAATGCGCCCTGCGTTGATATTGACTGCACATTCCCCGCCAATTCCGACCCAAGCGCGATGCGGCTTGAGCTTCAGCGCATTCGGGACGAGGCGGAAGATGCTGTCGCCTCTGGCGCCGGGCATATCGTGCTGACCGATCAAGGGCAGAACGAAGATCGCGTGGCGATGCCGATGATCCTGGCGACGTCTGCGGTGCATAGCTGGCTGACGCGCAAGGGGTTGCGGACGTTCTGTTCGCTGAACGTGCGGTCGGCGGAGTGTATTGATCCGCATTATTTTGCGGTGCTGATTGGCTGCGGGGCGACGGTCGTTAACGCCTATCTGGCAGAGGATTCTCTGGCGGATCGTATTGAGCGTGGGCTGATTGATTGCTCGCTTACGGAGGCTGTGCAGCGCTATCGCAACGCGATTGATCAAGGTCTGTTGAAGATCATGGCGAAGATGGGGATCAGCGTAATCTCCAGCTATCGCGGGGGTCTGAATTTTGAGGCGGTTGGTCTGAGCCGTGCCATGGTGGCGGAGTATTTCCCCGGCATGACCAGCCGCATCAGCGGGATCGGCACGACCGGCATTCAGCGCAAGATCGAAGAAGTGCACCGCGCCGGGTGGCGGGGCGGTCAGGACGTGCTGCCGATTGGCGGGTTCTACAAAGCCCGCCGGTCGGGCGAGAAGCACGCCTGGGAAGCGCAATCGATGCATATGTTGCAGACCGCGTGCAACAAGGCGTCTTACGAGATGTGGAAGCAATATTCCGCCAAGATGCGGAGCAATCCGCCGATCCATCTGCGCGATCTGCTGGATATCAAGCCGATTGGCAAAGCGATCCCCATTGAAGAGGTGGAAAGCATCACCTCAATCCGCAAGCGCTTTGTGACGCCGGGGATGTCGCTGGGCGCGCTGAGCCCGGAGGCGCATAAGACGCTGAACGTGGCGATGAACCGGATTGGGGCGAAGTCGGATTCGGGCGAGGGTGGCGAAGACCCGGCGCATTTCGTGCCGGAGCCGAATGGCGACAACCCGTCTGCGAAGATCAAGCAGGTGGCGTCTGGGCGTTTTGGTGTGACCGCTGAATACCTGAACCACTGCGAAGAGCTTGAGATCAAGGTCGCGCAGGGTGCAAAGCCCGGTGAGGGCGGTCAGCTGCCCGGCATGAAGGTCACCGATCTGATCGCGCGGCTGCGGCATTCGACAAAGGGCGTGACGCTGATCTCGCCCCCGCCGCACCACGATATCTACTCGATCGAGGATCTGGCGCAGCTGATCTACGACCTCAAGCAGATCAACCCGCGTTGTAAGGTGACGGTGAAGCTTGTGGCCTCTTCCGGTGTGGGCACGATTGCCGCCGGTGTGGCGAAGGCAAAGGCCGATGTGATCCTAATTTCGGGTCACAATGGCGGCACGGGTGCCTCGCCTGCGACGTCGATCAAATATGCGGGTCTGCCGTGGGAAATGGGCCTGACCGAGGCGCATCAGGTGCTTGCGATGAACAACCTGCGGGAGCGGATTACTCTGCGGACCGATGGTGGTTTGCGCACGGGGCGTGACATTGTCATGGCCGCGATGATGGGGGCCGAGGAATATGGCATCGGCACCGCCGCGCTGATCGCGATGGGCTGCATCATGGTGCGTCAGTGCCAGTCAAACACCTGCCCGGTGGGCGTGTGCACGCAAGACGAAGCGTTGCGTGAGAAGTTCACCGGCAATGCCGACAAGGTTGTGAACCTGATCACGTTCTATGCGCAGGAAGTCCGGGAGATTCTGGCGCAGATCGGGGCGCGGTCGATGGATGATGTCATTGGGCGGGCGGATCTTTTGTCTCAGGTGAGCCGGGGATCGGCGCATCTGGATGATCTGGACCTGAACCCGCTTCTGATCACTGTCGATGGCGCGGCCGACATCGTTTACGACCGCAACAAGGATCGTAACGCGGTGCCGGATACGCTGGATGCGCAGATCGTGAATGACGCGGCACGCTTCCTGAACGATGGTGAGAAGATGCAGCTGCAATATGCGGTGCAGAACACGCTGCGGACCATCGGGACGCGCACGTCGAGCCATATCGTCAAGAATTTCGGCATGCGCAATGCGCTGCAGGAGGATCATCTGACGGTGAAGTTGACAGGCTCTGCCGGGCAGTCCTTGGGGGCGTTTGCTGCGCCGGGACTGAAGCTGGAAGTGTCGGGTGACGCCAACGATTATGTCGGCAAGGGTCTGTCGGGCGGCACGGTTGTCGTGCGTCCGCCGATGGCGAGCCCGCTGACGGCATCGGACAACACGATCATTGGCAACACTGTGCTTTATGGCGCGACGGATGGGTATCTCTTCGCCGCGGGTCGGGCCGGGGAACGGTTCGCCGTTCGAAATTCCGGCGCGAAGGTCGTGATCGAGGGCTGCGGGTCTAACGGTTGTGAATACATGACCGGCGGTGTCGCGGTGATCCTTGGGACGATTGGTGCCAATTTCGGGGCCGGGATGACGGGCGGTATGGCCTATCTCTATGACCCTGAGGGCCTTGCGGATGACATGATGAACATGGAAACGCTGGTAACCTGTCCGGTGACCGTGCCCCATTGGGAGCGTCAGCTGAAAGGTCTGATCGAGCGTCACTATGCTGAGACGCACAGCGCCAAGGCGGCTGAGATATTGCAGCATTGGGATGCCGAGAAAGCGCATTTCATACAGGTCTGCCCGAAGGAAATGCTGGTGCATATTCCGGCCCCGCTGGGGATTGAGGAAACGGCTGTTCCTGCGGAGTAGAGCCTGTTTTTCTTGACCTTTCGCCACGCCCCATGACACTTGGGGCGTGGTAAAACGAGCAACCAAGAGAACGACGTCGAAAAAGACGACCAAAGCCAAGACCAAACCGAAACGCAGTCTTAGGGCGCGCGTGCGGCGGTGGGTTTGGCGAGGAATGTTTGCTGTTTTGGCGCTCGTTGCGATCTGCCTTTTTGCCTACAAGTTTATCAATCCACCCGGTGGTCTCTACATGCTGTCTGAGGCGCGGCGGTTGGGGGATATCGACCGGCAATGGACTCCGATGGAGGAGATTGCACCCGTGATGGCGCGCGCGGTTGTCGCGGCGGAGGATGCGAATTTCTGTCTGCATTGGGGGCTGGATGTGAACGCCATTCGCGATGCGATGGAGGATGGCGGGACGCGGGGTGGCTCGACCATTTCGCAGCAGGTCGTGAAGAATGTGTACCTGTGGCACGGGCGGTCGTGGACGCGCAAATCGCTGGAGGCGTTGTTGACGCCCGCGGTGGAGGCGGTTTGGACCAAGCGGCGTATTGTTGAGGTTTATCTGAACATTGCAGAGTTCGATGAGGGCGTTTTTGGCGTCGATGCGGCGGCGTATCACTATTTCAAAAAGCGCCCCAACGAGTTGACGGCTGTGGAGGCGGCCCGCTTGGCAGCGGTCTTGCCGAACCCGAAAGAGCGGTCGGCCTCGAACCCGTCGAATTTTGTGCGCAACCGGGCGGCGTCGATTGTAGACGGGGCGGCGACCATCAAGGCGGATGGCCGCGCAAATTGTTTCGAGAGTTGAATTAACCCGCGCTTCGCGGCATTGAGTTTGAAAACCACAAAAAGCGTGATCCGATGAACCGTTTGTTCCATGTCCCGTTGTCTCCGTTCTGCCGGAAGGTGCGTCTGAGCCTTGCCGAAAAGAAGATCGAGGTGGAGTTGGTAGAGGAGCGGTATTGGGAAGAGGACCCGGATTTCCTGCGCCGCAACCCGGCAGGCAAGGTGCCTGTTCTGAAGATGAACGGGCGGACGCTGGCCGAAAGCGGGCCGATTTGCGAACTGATCGAAGAGCTGAACCCCGATCCGCCGTTGCTGCCGCGCAAGCCAGAAGCGCGCTATGAGGTGCGGCGGCTGGTGGCGTGGTTTGATGACAAGTTTCATCATGAGGTGACGTCGAACCTGCTCTATGAGCGGGTGAACAAGAAGGTCATGGGCAAGGGCTATCCGGACAGCAAGAACGTGAAAGCCGGGGCGAAGGCGATCAAGTATCATCTGGATTACATGACGTGGTTGCTGGATCAGCGGCGCTGGTTGGCGGGCGATACGATGTCGTTGGCGGATTTCGCGGCGGCGGCGCATCTGTCGGCTTTGGATTATATCTCGGACGTGGATTGGAACCGCTCGGCCACGGTTAAGGACTGGTACGCGAAGATCAAATCGCGGCCTGCCTTCCGGTCGATTTTGGCCGATCAGGTGCCTGGGTTCCCGCCGCCCGCGCATTACGCGGATCTGGATTTTTGAGCGCGGAGCTCAAAGCGCGATTAACCACATTTGCCCAAGAGGCCGGGTTTGCGGAGGTCGGCGTTTGCCGGCCTGACGCGGTGCCTGAAATAGCGGATCGTTTGGCGGCTTTCGTGGCAGACGGGCGGCACGGGCAGATGGCGTGGATGGGTGAGCGGATGCATTGGCGCGGGGCGCCTGATGCGCTTTGGCCCCAGGCGAAATCGGTGATCATGCTGGCGGAGCCCTACACGCCAAAACACGACCCTTTGGCTGTGTTAGAGACGAAAACGAAGGCCGCGATCAGTGTCTATGCGCAGAACCGCGACTATCACGATGTGGTCAAAAAACGGCTCAAGAAAGTGGGGCGCTGGCTGCTGGAGCAGGCCGAGGGCGAGATCAAGGTGTTCGTGGACACCGCCCCTGTGATGGAGAAACCGCTGGCCGCTGCTGCAGGTCTGGGATGGCAGGGCAAGCATACGAATCTGCTGAGCCGCGATCTGGGCAACTGGTTCTTCTTGGGCGCGATCTTTACCACGATTGAGCTGCCGGTGGATGCGGCGGGCGTCGAGAATTGCGGGACCTGCACGGCCTGTCTGGACATTTGTCCGACCGATGCCTTTCCGGCACCGTTTCAGCTGGATGCGCGGCGGTGCATTTCTTACCTGACAATCGAGCATAAAGGGCCTGTCGACGAGGCGTTGCGGAGCCTTATGGGCAACCGGATTTATGGCTGTGATGACTGTCTTGCGGTATGCCCGTGGAACAAGTTTGCCGCTGAAGCGCGCGAGGTGAAATACGCGGCGCGGGAGGATCTGATGGCGCCGAATCTGGCCGGGTTGGCGACGCTGGATGATGCGGGGTTTCGCACGATGTTCAGCGGCTCTCCGATCAAGCGGATCGGGCGGGATCGATTTGTGCGCAACGTGCTGTATGCGATTGGCAATTCGGGCGCGCCGGAATTACGGCACAGCGCTCAGGCGCTGACCGAGGATGCCGATGAAACAGTCCGCGACGCGGCGCGCTGGGCGGCGCAGCGATTGGCATAACCCCGCCCATGGGTTTGGAGCACACGCAGAGGATGTGTTACTCTGGAGCCACCAGGGAGGAGACCACAATGACCAGACATCTGATAGACCATCCCAAAACACGCGGTGAGACAGCGCGGCTGAAGCATTTCCTGCGCGTCGAGAAAGCGGAGCATCCGCAAACCGCCACCAAAGTGCTGCAGCGCCGGGCGCGTGCTGTGCAAAGCCCCGCGCAGCTTCGGGCGTTTCTGCGGATCGCGCGGCAGGCCTGACGCCTCGCCATAGACGCGTAAAAGGGCTAAGCGGGGAGGGCTGATCTGACAGGCCCCCCGAATGAACCCCACGCGCGGTATTCTTCTTATGATCTCGGCCATCACGCTGTTTGTGGTGATGTCGAGCTGCATCAAAGCGGCAGAGGCGGTGCCTGCGGGGCAGGCTGTGTTCTTCCGCTCGATCTGTGCGATGCCGATCATTCTTATCTGGCTTTGGCGGCAACATGACCTGCGCGACGGTTTGAAAACCAACAATTGGAAAGGCCATGCGGGCCGTGCTTTGGCGGGGACGATGGCGATGGGGTTGGGCTTTGCGGGTCTCAAATTTCTGCCCTTGCCCGAGGTGACCGCGTTGCGCTTTGCCACCCCCATCCTGTTGGTGATCTTTGCCGCGCTGTTGCTAGGCGAACGGTTTCGCCTGATCCGGCTCAGCGCTGTGATCGTGGGGCTGATCGGCGTGCTGATCATTATGTGGCCGCGACTGAGCTTTGATGGCGGCTCGCGGGAGGCGCTGGGCGTCGCATTGGTGTTGGGTTCGGCCCTGTTGGCGGCGCTGTCGCAAGTCTTCATCAAGAAAATGGCGGGGGTCGAGAAGACGTCGGCCATTGTCTTCTGGTTCTCGGTCACGGCGACGGTTCTGTCGCTTTTGACGCTGCCCTTTGAGTGGATCTGGCCAGACCCGCGCGAATGGGCGTTGTTGATCGCGGCCGGGTTACTGGGTGGGTTCGGGCAGTTGTTGCTAACCTCATCCTACCGCTTTGCTGATGCCAGCGTGTTGGCCCCGTTCACCTATGTGTCGATGCTGTGGGCGCTGCTGATTGGCTATTTCGTTTTCGCCGAAGTGCCGACCCTGCCGATGTTGCTGGGAGCTGCCCTGATCATCGCCGCAGGCGTCGCGATTGTTCTGCGGGAGCGGCAGCTCAAGCAACCGCGCCCGCCGCGCATGGGGGAGAACCTCTAGCCGCGCTTATGCAGCGGAGGCTTGCGCCCAGACCTGCCCCTCATAGGCGCGCAAGACCGTGCGCGCGGTGGGGCCGAAGGTTGCAGGCATTGCACGCAGCTCTGGGAAAAGCTCAAACACTTCCGAGCGGCTTTCGTTGCTGAACGCATCCAGCGCCTGCTCTCCGGGAAAGAGGCTTTCCGTGGGGGTGTCATCGGCCAGTACGATCTCATGCTCGTCAAAGAGCAGGTGCATATAGGTGACTGCTGCAGCGCCGTGGTCAATCAGAACCGTGCTGTGGTTCACAAGAGATTTGGCGGGGGCCAAGGCCTCTTCCATGCCGAAAAGAAGCTGGGTTTGCGTATCGCCCAGCAGCATACGGTGTTGCGGAGAGACGCGCATATCGCGCGCAGGGCTGCCGGGGCCAAAAGCGTCTTTGCGGATCAGAACCGGGCGCAGATGCGGGTTGTATTCATGCAGATCGACAGTTTGCGCGCCGATCCAGCGCAAGGGCTTCGGCCCGCCATCACGGGTCAGCACCAGATCGCCCACTACCAACGTCTCAATCGCGCGCGGCCCGTAAGGCGTGTCGATCAGAGTGCCTGGGGTAAAGCAGGGCGCCTGGGTGTCGTAAGTGACGAAGGCACTGTCTGTGTTCCCGTCGGGATCGGACACCGTGTAGCTGAAGCTGGACAGCCCTTCGGTGCCGCCAGACGTGTTCACGATATCGATTGTGCCATCGGCCAGAAGCGTGACCGTGTCACCATTGTTCAGCGTGATCGGAGAGCCGACCGTGGCGGTTTGCCCGTTGATCTGGGTGATCGTGAGGGTCTGGCCGTCCGGCTCTGTGTCATTGGCAAGAATATCGACATTGCGCGGGTTGGTGCCCCAGGTTTGAAAGCCGCTGTCATCGGTGGCGATCGGGTCCGGGTCCATCCCCGCGGTCGCACTGTTGGAGGCAATCACCAGCGCGGAATCATAGGCCGCGTCACCTTTGTCGGCGATGCCGATCTTGAGCGTCTGGGCCACACCCGGAGTGACCGGAATATCGAGCGAGAGGGTGACGGTGAAACCGTCCATCTCGGTGTCGAACGCGCCGTTCGTGTTGTCAATATAGAGGTTCGGGTTCGAGCTGTCGAAGGTCCCGTTGCCGGGGTTCGGGTCATTGTTCTGGTTGCCGAATTGCGGGTTGTTCGCCGCGGCATTGTTGATCGAGTTCACCGAGATATCGCCGTTGCCGACACTGATCGGCACCTGCACGCCGTCGATCATGATCAAAGCGACATCGTTGAAGTTGGAATAAACGTATTCGTTATATTCCTCGGAGTAGAAGCGAAACTCGATGTTGAGCGAGGTCTGACCCGGCAGCGGTGTGAAGTTCACCTCAAGGAAGGCCGCGTCGAACGTAGACCCGCCTGCGGCCGCGTTGAAATCCGCGTCGTTGTTCACGCCGCTTGTGTTGGATCCGGTGCCACCGCCTTGGTTATTGGCCCCCGTTGCGTTGCCAAAATCGCTGACATCGCCGGTCGACAGGATCACACCGCTGTCTGACGGCAGCACGTTGGGATTGGTCGTGTTCCCGTTGCTATAGGTGCCCGACGAGTCGTTGTCGCCCGAATAGGCCGCGGAATTGATGGTGAACCCGGTGCCGAAAATCTCGGCCGCCATGGCGAGTGCATTGGCGGAGGTATTTGCGTTTAAAGCGGTCATAGGAAGCCCCTTCCCAGTCATAGTTAACGGGGCCTTTGTCGCGACTCAGTCAGGCAGGGGTTAGACCGGGGCAGGGTATCTTCACGTCGGAAATGTGGCGAAGAGTTGTGTTAAATTGTTTATTTTGAATGAGATGCAACTTCAGGATGCAGAAAAGGCCAGCCTTTGCGGACTGGCCTTGAGCGTTGATTATGGGGTGGCTTTTAACTCCGCACGAGCGTCTCATAGCTTTGCGCCACATCCCGCGTCAGGCTGCCAACCTCGAAGTTGTAGTCGCCGATTGTGCCCACGGGCGTGACCTCGGCGGCGGTGCCGGTGAGCCAACATTGCTCGAATCCTTCAAGCTCACCGGGTTCGATGTGGCGCTCGTGGACCTTGATCTGGCGGTCTTGCAACATGCCGATGACGGTTTGGCGGGTGATGCCGTTGAGGAAGCAATCGGGCTTGGGGGTGTGGACCTCCCCATCCTTGACGAAGAAGATGTTGGCGCCGGTCGCCTCGGCGACGTAGCCGCGATAGTCGAACATCATGGCGTCAGAGCAGCCTTTGGCCTCCGCTGCGTGTTTGGACATGGTGCAGATCATGTAGAGGCCAGCCGCCTTGGCGTGGCACGGGATGGTTTCGGGGCTGGGGCGCTTCCATTGGGAGATGTCGAGCTTGGCGCCCTTCATCTTGGCGTCGCCGTAATAGGCCCCCCATTCCCACGCCGCGATGGCCATGCGGACGGGGTTCTTGGCGGAGGCGACGCCCATGTCTTCGCCCGCGCCGCGCCATGCGATGGCGCGCACATAGGCGTCTTGCAGGCCGGAGGTTTTGAGGACCTGCTCTTTGGCGGCTTCGATCTCTTCCACGGTATAGGGGATCTCGAAGTCGATATATTCGGCGGATTTCTTGAGGCGTTCAGAGTGCTTCACGGATTCGAAAATCTTGCCGTTATACGCGCGCTCACCTTCAAACACGGAGGAGGCATAATGCATCGCATGGGTCAGAATATGGACATTGGCCTCGCGCCAATTCACCATTTTGCCGTCCATCCAGATCATTCCGTCGCGGTCGTCATATGCACCGGCCATTGCCTTGGTCCTTCCAGTTTCGCCCGTTGGCTTTTCGATTATTTCACCAACTACGTCCGCATCGGACATAATGTTGCGTAAAAACTGCAAATCGCTACCAATTGATTCTTGGAATGTCAACAAGGCTGACTTAAAACGGAGGCAGGTTGAGGAAAAAGAAGGCAGAGTGAGATCGGTATGGCAGACCAAAGCGCGCCGCCAAGCAGTGAAAGCCTTCTGTTTCTGACAGACGAGCAACTGCGCAAAGGGATCGAGGCGATGTTTTTCGCCTATCGCGGCTTCACGGCTGATCCGGATCGCATTCTGGAAGAGCGTGGATATGGGCGCGCCCATCACCGCGCGGTGCATTTCATTCACCGCTCGCCCGGAACGACGGTGAATAACCTGCTGTCGATCCTCGGGGTGACCAAACAGTCCCTAAATCGGGTTTTGCGGACCTTGATCGAGGACGGTTTGGTTGAAAGCAAGGTCGGAACGAAGGACAAGCGAGAGCGTCATCTGACATTGACTGACAGAGGCCGCGAGCTGGAACGCGCGCTCAGCGACGCGCAGCGCAACCGGATGCGAGACGCCTATCGCAAGGCGGGTCCGGAAGCGGTACAAGGGTTCCGACAGGTGCTTGTGGCCATGATGGATGGCGACATGCGGCGCCACTATCTTGCGCTGAAGGATGCAGGCCAATGATCGAAATTGATGCACATCTGTTGATCGTCGATGATGATGAACGCATCCGGGGGTTGCTCCAGAAGTTTCTGATGCGCAGCGGGTTCATGGTGTCGGCGGCGCGGGACGCTGCTCATGCGCGGCGTCTGTTAGAAGGTCTTGAGTTCGACATGATCGTGCTGGACGTGATGATGCCGGGCGAGGATGGGATCAGCCTGACGAAGGCGATCCGCGAGGACCTTGCGACGCCGATCCTGCTTTTGACAGCTAAGGGCGAGACCGAAGACCGGATCGTGGGGCTTGAAGCGGGCGCAGATGATTATCTGGCCAAGCCGTTTGAGCCGAAGGAATTGCTGTTGCGGATCAATGCGATCTTGCGGCGTGTGCCTGCATCGGAAGATGCGTTGACAACGCCCAAAGTGCTTCATCTGGGGCCGGTGCGCTACGACACCGAGCGCGGCGAGATGTGGGAAGGCGAAAGCCTCGTTCGCCTGACCGCAACGGAGGCGCAGTTGATGCGCATCTTCTCCAGCTGTCCGGGTGAGCCGGTGAGCCGCACGCGGCTGGTCGAGGATCTGGGCCGTGATGGTGGTCAGGCGCAAGAGCGGGCTGTGGATGTGCAGATCACCCGTCTGCGGCGCAAGATCGAGGCGGACCCGAAACAGCCGCGCTACCTTCAGACGGTGCGCGGTTCGGGCTATATGCTGGCACCCGATTGAACCCGATCACAGGCGGCGCTATGGTCCCGGAGTCGGATTTCAGGAGCGCCCCATGAGTGACACCCCCGTTACAGAGATGAGTTTCGAGCAGGCCATGGCCGAGCTGGAAAAAGTCGTGGGCCAGTTGGAAAGCGGTGACGTGCCTTTGGAGCAGTCGATCACCTTGTATGAGCGTGGCGCTGAGTTGAAAAAGCACTGCGAAGCCAAGCTGAAATCGGCGGAAGAGAAGGTCGCCGCGATCACTCTGGGTGAAGGCGGACAGCCGACGGGGACAACGCCTGTCGAGGGCCTCTAACCTTTGTTCAAGACAGTTCTGGAAGAAGCGGCGCAGGCCACGCAAAAGGCTTTGGACTCTGCCATGGCGGGGTATGGCGATCTGCCTGTCATTGAGGGCATGCGTTATGCGTGCAATGGCGGCAAGCGACTACGCGCGTTTCTGGTGATCGAGAGCGCGCGGTTGCATGATGTGCCGGATGCGGTGTCTGTGCAGGCGGCGGCGGCGATTGAGGCGCTACATGCCTATTCGCTGGTGCATGACGATCTGCCTTGCATGGATGACGACGATCTGCGGCGCGGGCAGCCGACGGTTCATATAAAATGGGACGACGCAACGGCGGTTCTGGTCGGCGACGCGTTGCAGACCCTGGCTTTCGATTTGCTGGCCGGGATGGAGGCTGATGCGGATGTGCAGATCGCGCTGGTGGCCTCTCTTGCAAAGGCCAGTGGGGCGCAAGGCATGGTGCTTGGACAGGCGCAGGATATCGCTGCAGAGACGGCGCAGGTGCCGCTCACCCTTGAACAGATCATGGAGCTTCAGCGCAACAAGACAGGTGCGCTGATCCGCTGGTCGGCGGAGGCAGGTGCCCGGATGGGGCGTGCCGATATTGGCCCGATGCGCGCTTATGCGCAGGCGCTGGGCCTTGCCTTTCAGATCGCGGACGACATTTTGGATGTCGAGGGGGATGCGGAGACCGCAGGCAAACGGCTGCAAAAAGATGCAGATGCGGGAAAGGCCACATTCGTGTCTTTACTGGGTCTGAATGCTGCAAAATCGCGGGCGAAAGACCTTGTTGATGAGGCAGATGCGGCGTTAGCGCCCTATGGGGACAGGGCGGAAAACTTGCGAGCAGCGGCGCGCTTCGTTATCTCGCGGGATAAGTAAGTGTCAGCTTGAAGGGCCAGCACAATGTCAGACAGACCGAACACTCCGTTGCTAAATAAAGTCCAAAGCCCTGCTGATCTAAAGGGTCTGTCGGACGCGCAATTGCGACAGGTGGCCGATGAATTGCGGGCGGAGACGATTTCGGCTGTCTCCGAGACCGGAGGGCATCTTGGCGCAGGGCTGGGCGTTGTCGAGATGACGGTGGCGATCCATGCGGTGTTTGATACGCCAAAGGATCGGCTGATCTGGGATGTCAGCCATCAATGCTATCCGCACAAGATTCTGACCGGACGGCGCGACCGTATCCGGACCTTGCGCCAGAAGGATGGGCTTAGCGGTTTTACCAAGCGCTCCGAAAGCCCTTACGATCCGTTTGGCGCGGCGCATTCGAGCACGTCGATCTCTGCCGCTTTGGGCTTTGCCGTTGCCCGCGATCTGGGTGGCTCACCCGAGCATGGTCTGGGCGATGCGATTGCGGTGATCGGTGACGGTGCCATGAGCGCGGGCATGGCCTTTGAGGCGATGAACAACGCAGGCCATCTGGACAAGCGCCTGATCGTGATCCTGAACGACAACGAGATGAGCATCGCGCCGCCGGTGGGGGCGATGTCGTCTTATCTGTCGCGGCTTTACGCCGGGGCTCCATTTCAGGAGTTCAAGGCTGCCGCAAAGGGCGCGATCAGCCTTTTGCCGCCACCGTTTCAGGAAGGCGCGCAGCGGGCCAAGGACTTGCTGAAAGGCATGACCATTGGCGGGACGCTCTTTGAGGAGCTTGGGTTTTCCTATGTTGGGCCGATTGACGGGCACGACATGGATCAGTTGTTGGCTGTTCTGCGCACCGTAAAGGCGCGCGCGGATAAACCGATTCTGATCCATGCGATTACGACCAAGGGCAAGGGCTATGCACCTGCCGAGGGGGCGGATGACAAAGGGCATGGGGTTGCAAAGTTCGACGTGGTGACGGGCGCGCAGAAGAAAGCGCCCTCAAACGCGCCGAGCTACACCAAGGTCTTCGCTGAGGCCTTGATCAAGGAAGCCGAGAAGGACAGCCGGATTTGCGCGGTGACGGCCGCGATGCCGGACGGCACAGGGCTCAAGCAGTTTTCTGAACGCTATGCCTCGCGCACCTTTGACGTCGGGATTGCCGAGCAGCATGGGGTGACCTTCTGCGCAGGTCTTGCGGCGGGCGGTATGAAGCCCTTTTGTGCGATGTATTCGACCTTCTTGCAGCGCGGTTACGATCAGATCGTCCATGACGTGGCCTTGCAGCGCCTGCCGGTCCGCTTTGCGATTGACCGCGCTGGGTTGGTCGGGGCCGATGGTGCGACCCATGCGGGGGCGTTTGATGTGGCCTATCTGGCGAACCTTCCGGGGTTTGTCGTGATGGCGGCCGCGGATGAGGCGGAGCTGGTGCGTATGGTTGCGACGGCGGCGGCTTATGACGAGGGGCCAAGTGCATTCCGGTTCCCGCGCGGTGAAGGGGTTGGCGTTGTGATCCCTGAGGATGCGGAGCCGCTCGAGATCGGCAAAGGTCGCATGATTGCTGAAGGCAAGCGCGTGGCGATCCTGTCGTTCGGGACGCGGCTGCAAGAGGTGCAGAAGGCGGCGGAGAACCTAGCCGCGAAAGGTATTACGCCGACAATTGCGGATGCGCGGTTTGCAAAGCCTTTGGATCGGGATTTGATCCTGAAACTAGCCGCTGAGCATGAGGCGCTGATCACGATTGAAGAAGGCGCGATTGGCGGGTTTGGGAGCCATGTGTCTCAGCTTTTGTCCGACGAAGGTGTCTTCGATCATGGGCTCAAATTCCGCTCAATGGTGCTGCCGGACATCTTTATCGACCAAGCCAGCCCGCGCGATATGTATGAGGTCGCGGCGCTGAATAGCGAGCATATCGAGGCGAAAGTGCTGGATGTGCTTGGCGTCGTCTCGCTGGAGAGCAAGCGCGCTTAACTTTCGGCTTTGAGCAGCGCCTCAAGGCCCGTCCGGTAATCTGGATAGATCAGTTTCACGCCCAGCTCATCCTTGACGCGAGCGTTCGAGACCTTCTTGGATTCTGCATAGAAACTGCGGGCCATGGGGCTCATGTCGGCATCTTCAAACGCGACCGCTTCCGGCACGGGCAGGCCCAAAAGCTCTGCCGCGTAGGCGATGACGTCTTGCGGCGGGGCCGGGTCATCGTCGCAGACATTGTAAGCAGCACCTGGGTTCGGCTTGTCGATGGAGGCATGCAAGATCTGGGCGATATCCTCTACATGGGTGCGGCTGAAGACCTGGCCTTCCTTGATGATGCGCCGGGCGGTGCCGTTGCGCACTTTGCTGAACGGGCCGCGACCCGGGCCGTAGATGCCAGCGAGGCGGAAGATATGCAGGGGCAGGTCAGGGATGGCTTTCCACTGCGCTTCTGCCTCGACACGTAATTGCCCACGCTTTGTGGCGGGCGTGAGCGGGGCCGTTTCATCAACCCATCCACCGTTGTGATCGCCATAGACGCCGGTCGTTGAAAGATAGCCCGCCCATTCCAATTCAGGAGCTTTCGAGGCGATTTCGTCTTTAAGTTGGCCCAAAACAGGGTCGCCGTTCTCATCGGGTCCGGCAGAGATCAGCAGATGCGTCGCGCGGGCCAGCGCATCGGTCACGTCGCTACCCGGCCAGATCAACGGCTCGACCCCTTCTTTGCGCAAGGCCTCTGCTTTGTCGGCGGACCGCGTGGTGCCGATGACGGTCCAGCCTAAGGGCAACAGGCGTCGGGTCAGTGCGCGCGCGGAATAGCCGTGGCCGAAAGAGAGAAGTGTCTTGCTCATGCGCCAAGTGATGCCGATTGACGCCAAGGCGCGCAAGCAATTCGCTTGAAGGGACGCGCGGTTGAGTGCAGGTTTGCGCCAAAAGGAGCATTCCGTGACACCAGCGATCACCATTGAGACCCCACCGCATCAAGAACACGCGGCCTTCACGGGTGCGGGTGCTGCTGTCGAAAAGCTGATTGCCCTTTATCAAGAGGCGACGTCTTTCCTTCAGCAGAGGTTTGGTGAGGCTCTAGCCGGGAACACGCCCGAAGGGCGTATCCGCGCCTTCTATCCCGAGATCAGGATTTCAACGTCGACCTTTGCGCAAGTCGACAGCCGTTTGTCTTTTGGTCATGTCGCGCAACCGGGCGAGTATGTCACGACAATCACGCGGCCGGACTTGTTTGAGAACTACCTCAAACAGCAGATCGGTTTGCTGCTGCATAATCATAAGGTGGCCATTCTGATCGGGCCTTCTGCGACGCCCATCCCCATCCATTTCGCAGTGGCGGGGGACGCAGCTTTGAATGTACCGCAGGATGGTGTGTTGAATTTCACCATGCGTGATGTGTTCGATGTGCCGGACCTGAGCACGACGAATGATGACATCGTGAATGGCACAGAGTTTCGATACGAAGACGGTGCGCATCCGTTGGCGGCGTTCACGGCGCAGCGCATTGATTACTCGCTTGCGCGGCTGTCCCATTATACCGCCACGGCGGCAGAGCATTTTCAGAACCATGTGCTTTTCACGAACTACCAGTTCTACGTCGAAGAGTTTGAAGGGTTCGCGCGGCAGATGCTGGACGATCCGGAGAGCGGCTATACGAGCTTTGTCGGACCCGGCAATGTCGAGATTACCGATGGCGCGGGTGAGATGGCGGTGCCTGCGAAGCTGCCCCAGATGCCGACCTATCATTTGAAGCGGGAAGGTCAGGGCGGGATCACGCTGGTCAATATCGGCGTCGGCCCGTCGAACGCGAAAACCGCGACGGATCACATTGCGGTTTTGCGGCCTCATGCCTGGCTGATGGTCGGGCATTGTGCTGGCTTGCGGAACTCTCAAAGTCTTGGAGATTTCGTGCTGGCCCATGCTTACTTGCGCGAAGATCACGTTCTGGATGACGACCTGCCGGTCTGGGTGCCGATCCCGGCGCTGGCCGAGATTCAGATCGCCTTGGAACAAGCGGTGGCTCAGGTCACTCAGCTGGAAGGGTTTGAGCTGAAGCGGATTATGCGGACGGGCACGGTGGCCACGATTGATAACCGCAATTGGGAGCTGCGCGATCAATCCGGCCCGGTGCACCGGCTGTCGCAAAGCCGCGCCGTCGCGCTGGATATGGAAAGCGCCACGATTGCCGCGAACGGGTTCCGGTTCCGGGTGCCTTATGGGACGCTGCTTTGCGTCTCGGATAAGCCGCTGCATGGCGAGTTGAAGCTGCCTGGCATGGCGTCGGACTTCTATAAAACGCAGGTTTCAAGACATCTGATGATCGGAATCCGGGCGATGGAGCATCTGCGTGAAATGCCCCTTGAGCGCATCCATTCGCGGAAATTGCGCAGTTTCGAGGAAACAGCCTTCCTCTGAGCCGTCAAAAACGCACAAAATGCGCTATTTTATAGGGAAATATGCACCTAAGCGTTGTGTGCACCCCCAAGATACGGTTTAGTGACTGCGATAACGCCCTATAAAATGGGCAATCGTGAGGAGACATACGATGGCTAAACCGATGACAAAGACCCAGCTTGTGGCCGCACTGGCAGAAGACATGGGCACCGACAAAAAAGCAGCGAATGCCGCGCTCGAAGCAATCACGGGTCTGATCACCCGTGAGGTTTCCGGCGGTGGTGCTGTGACGCTTCCGGGCGTTGGCAAGATCTATTGCCGTGAGCGCCCCGAGCGTATGGTTCGCAACCCCGCCACGGGCGAGCAGATCAAGAAAGACGCCGACAAGGTTGTCAAAATGACGATCGCCAAAGCGCTGAAAGACAGCGTGAACGGCTGATCTTGACGTTTGATCAAGGTTAACGGAAGGGTCGCTCAGGCGGCCCTTTTTGTTTGGAGACACGATGGATCTGCGCGCGATATTCATGGGGCTGGCCTTTGCGCTGATGTGGTCGTCGGCGTTCACATCAGCGCGGATCATCGTGGCCAGCGCGCCGCCCTTAATGGCGCTGTCGCTGAGGTTCCTGATCTCGGGTCTGTTGGCGGTCTTGATCGCGCGGGCTTTGGGTCAAAGCTGGCGGCTGACACCTGCGCAGTGGCGCGCAACGATCCTGTTCGGGATTTGCCAGAACGCGCTCTATCTGGGTCTGAACTTCGTGGCGATGCAAACGGTCGAGGCGTCGCTGGCAGCAATCATCGCCTCGACCATGCCTTTGCTGGTGGCGTTGGCCGGGTGGCTGGTGTTCTCGGAAAAAGTGCGGCCCTTGGGTTTGGCGGGCTTGATCGCAGGCGTGATCGGTGTGGCGCTGATTATGGGCGCGCGGATGCAAGGCGGGGTCGATCTGTTTGGCGTGTTGCTCTGTGGGATCGGGGTCGTCTCGTTGACCGTCGCGACCCTAGCCGTGCGGGGCGCGTCGTCGGGTGGCAATGTGTTGATGATCGTGGGTTTGCAGATGCTGATCGGCTCGGTCGCGCTGGCGATCCCGGCCTTCGCGCTGGAAGAGCCGGTTATTACCCCAAGCTGGACGCTGCTCGCCGCGTTTGTCTATACGACGCTGGTGCCGGGGTTGGCGGCGACGGTGGTCTGGTTCTTGCTCGTGGGCCGCATCGGTGCTGTGAAAGCGGCGACGTTTCACTTCCTGAACCCCTTCTTTGGGGTGGCGATTGCGGCGCTTTTGCTGGGGGAAAAGCTGGGGCCGTTGGATATTGTCGGCGTGGCGATTATCGCAGGCGGTATTCTCGCCGTGCAACTTTCCAAACAGCACAAAGTTGAGGCATGACAAGCCGCGCAGTTTTGGGCAAATTGCGCTAGAATAGGGTCTAAGGGGCAGAGCGGACATGCGGGTTTGGGCAGGTATTTTGGTCTTGGTTGCAGGTGTTGCGCAGGCAGGCGCGCCGGAGCCGATTGAGTACATTCCCGGTCTGAAGAAAGAGCGCTTTGACAATGGCGAAACGCTATTGGTGAAGTTCCAGACGGAATGGAGCCCGACGAGCGCCCGTCAGGAAGAAATCCTGAACGAGATCATGGCTGAAGACCCCTCTTACGCCCAAAAGCTGACCTTTGTGACGGTGGATTATGACACCTATGGCAAGTCGCGCATGGCGGAGCGGTTGCGCGTCACGCGGCATGGCACGCTTTTGATCATGCGCGGTGGCGAGGTTGTTGAACGGCTGGAAGCCAGCATCGACAAGCGCGAGTTGAAAGCGCTGCTGGATACGGTCGAATAGGCTCTAATTCAGCCGATTTTGCCTCTGTTCGCGCCAATCTGGCCACGGTGCAGCAGCAGATGATCAAGGATCACGCAGGCCATCATCGCCTCTCCCACGGGGACCGCGCGGATGCCGACGCAGGGGTCGTGGCGGCCTTTGGTGATGATCTCGGTCTCTTCCCCGGACTTGGTGATCGTCTTGCGGGTCGTCAGGATCGAGGAGGTTGGTTTCACCGCAAACCGCACGACAACGTCCTGCCCTGTGGAGATGCCGCCGAGGATGCCGCCCGCATGGTTCGAGCTGTATTCGGGGCCGTTGGGGCCCATCGTGATCTCGTCCGCGTTCAACTCACCGGTGAGCATTGCAGCACTCATGCCTTCGCCGATCTCGACGCCTTTGACGGCGTTGATCGACATCATCGCCGCGGCTAGATCAGTGTCTAACTTGGCGTAAATCGGCGCGCCGAGGCCTGCGGGAACGCCGCGCGCGGTGACCTCTATAATGGCGCCGACGCTGGAGCCGGACTTGCGCAGACCGTCGAGGTATTCGGCCCATTCGGTGGCGGCTTGCGCATCCGGGGTCCAGAACGGGTTCTCGCTGATCTGGTCCCAATCGAAGCGGTCCCGGTCGATGCCATGAGGCCCCATCTGGGTCATGTAGCCGGTGATCTGAAGATCGGGGGCAAGCATTTTGATTGCTTCGCGGGCTAGCCCCCCGGCTGCGACACGCGCAGCGGTTTCGCGCGCAGAAGACCGCCCGCCGCCGCGATAATCGCGGATGCCATATTTCTGCCAATAGGTGATATCGGCGTGGCCGGGGCGGAATTTCTCGGCGATGTCGCCGTAGTCCTTGGAGCGTTGATCGGTGTTCTCGATCATCAGCTGGATGGGCGTCCCGGTTGTCTGTCCTTCGAAGACACCCGACAGAATCTTGACCGCGTCGGGCTCTCTCCGCTGGGTCGTAAACTTGTTCTGCCCTGGTTTGCGCTTGTCGAGCCAGTGCTGGATCATCTCTTCAGAGATCGGCACGCCTGGAGGGCAGCCATCGACGGTCGCGCCCAAAGCTGGCCCGTGGCTTTCGCCCCATGTGGTGACCCGAAACAGGTGGCCGAAACTGTTCATGCTCATGTGCCGCGCTCCTTTGCCGGATCGGTCTAGCGGGGGAAATCGGCTTGCACAAGTTTCGACCGCGCCCTACCGTCTGCGCTACCTCGGGGGGCCATTCTGGCTGAGATGCAATTCTGCGGACCCGTTGAACCTGAACCGGTTAAGACCGGCGGAGGGAAGGTGTTTGGATATCCTCCACCCTGACCCCGTCCGGCGCATATGGAGGATGATATGAAACATCTCACACTTGCCGCGGGACTTATGCTGAGCGCCACGAGCACGCTGGCTGAGACTCCTGTTCTCACTGTTTACGCGCCGGACTATTTCGGCTCAGAATGGGGCCCAGGCCCTGCGGTTGAAGCCGCCTTTGAGGCGGAATGCGCCTGCGATCTGCAGTTTGTGACGGGCGATCTGATGCCTCGGATCATGCTGGAAGGGGCACGCATCAAGGCGGATGCGGTGATCGGGCTGAACACGGATGTGACCAAGCAGGCGCGGGAAACCGGGCTGTTTGCGCCTCATGGGCAGGACACAAGCGCGCTGACGATGCCGATCGCGTGGACGGATGAGGTCTTCATGCCGTTCAACTGGGGTTATTCGGGGTTTGTCTACGACAACACCAAGATCACCAATGCGCCGACCAGCTTTGAAGAGTTTGTGAACTCCGACGAGGATTGGAAGATCGTCATTCAGGACCCGCGTTCGTCCTTCTCGGGTCTGGCGCTGATGTTGTGGGTGAAATCGGTCTTTGGCGATGATGCGCAAATGGCGTGGGAGAAACTGGCGCCGAAGATCCTGACCGTGACGGCGGGCTGGTCGGAGGCCTACGGGATGTTCACGGATGGCGAGGCGGATATGGTGTTTTCCTACACGACGTCGCCAGCCTACCACATCATGGCTGAGGATGACCTGACGAAATCTGCTGCGATTTTCGACGAAGGCCACTACATGACGGCTGAGTTGGTGGGCAAGATTGCCAGTTCGGAGCAGTCTGAGTTGGCGGATGAGTTCATGTCGTTCATTCTGACGGATGCGTTCCAGACGATCATTCCGGAAGGCAATTGGAGCTATCCGGCAAAGCTGGATTTCGAAAAGCTGCCAGAGACGTTCCAAAACCTGCCGACACCGCCCAAAGCGTTGCTTTATTCCGAGGAAGAGGCCGCAGCCCTGCGCGATCCGGCGCTTGAAGAATGGCTGTCCGCACTGGGACGCTAAGCATCTGGGTCGGAGCGGTCTCGGCCGCTCTGGTTCTGGCGCTGACCCTCGGCACGCTGGGCGCGGTTGTCTGGCGGGCTGATGGATTTGGCGCGTTGAGCCCGCGTGACTGGGGCTATGTGTGGTTTACGGTCTGGCAGGCTGTCGCTTCGGCGGCGCTTTCAGTGGCGCTGGCGATCCCAGTGGCGCGTGCTTTGGCGCGGCGGCAGTTTTGGGGGCGCAGCGCGCTGATCACGATCCTGGGCGCGCCGTTTATCCTGCCGACCATCGTTGCGATCCTGGGCTTGCTGGCGGTGTTCGGGCGGACGGGCATCGTCTCGGACGTGTTGAGTTGGGCGGGGTTAGAGCCTGTTTCGATCTATGGCGTCCACGGCATCCTGCTGGCGCATGTGTTCTTCAACTTGCCGTTTGCGACGCGTTTGATCCTGCAAGGGTGGCTGCAAATTCCCGGCGAACGGTTTCGGCTTGCGGCCTCTCTGGGGTTCTCAGCCAGTGATGTCGCGCGGGTGTTGGAGCGCCCGATGCTGCGCGACGTGGTGCCGGGGGTTTTCCTGGTCATCTTTCTGATTTGTACGACCAGTTTCGCAGTGGCCCTCGCGCTGGGCGGGGGGCCGCAGGCGACGACGGTGGAGCTGGCGATCTATCAGGCGTTTCGGTTTGATTTTAACCTGTCGAAAGCGGCGTTGCTGGGGCTGGTGCAGGTGATGATCTGCGTTGTGGCGGGGGCGCTGGTGTTCAAGGTGCGCTTGCCGTCGACCAGCGGCGTCGGATTGGACCGTGTCGTGCGGCGGTGGGAGGCGGATGGGCTGGGCCTGCGCGCTTTGGATGCGGTGTCCATCGGGCTGGCGGCACTGTTCCTGTTGGGACCGCTGAGTATGATCGTGATCGAAGGGATCGGCGGCGTGCTCAGCTTGCCGGGATCGGTTTTGGAGGCGGCGTGGAACTCGATCTGGGTGACCGTGGTCTCGACGCTTCTGTGCATGGCGTTGGCCTTGTCGATGGCGCTGGCGGTGAGCCGGTTGTCAGCGGGGGCCGGCGCTTTGGTCGAAGGGATCGGGTTCCTGACGATTGCCGCGTCGCCCCTGGTTATGGGCACGGGGCTTTTCGTGATGATCTTTCCGTTTGCGGACCCTACGGCGTTGAGCTTGCCCGTCACAGCAATCGTCAACGCAGCGATGGCGCTGCCTTTTGCCTTGCGCGCGCTGGTGCCTGCGGTGCGGGATGTGCAGGCAGGTTACGGGCGGCTGAGCGCGTCTTTGGGGATCAGCGGCTTTGCGTGGCTGCGCTGGGTCGCGGTGCCGCGTCTGGCGCGGCCTTTGGGGTTTGGTGCGGGTCTTGCGGCGGCGCTGTCGATGGGCGATCTGGGGGTGATTGCGCTCTTCAGCAATCCTGAGGTCGAGACTTTGCCGCTCGCGCTGTTCCGGTTGATGGGGGCCTACCGGCTGGAACAGGCGGCGGCAGCCGCGCTGGTGCTGGTCACGCTGAGCCTGGCGGCATTCTGGATTTGCGACCGGGGAGGGCGTGTCAATGTTGACGGTTGAGAATATGCGCGTCGATTTGGGTGACTTCACGATGGAAGGATCGTTTGAGGTCGCAAAAGGCGCGCGTGTCGCGGTCATGGGGCCGTCAGGTGCCGGAAAATCGACCCTGCTGAATGTAATTGCGGGGTTTCAGGACGCGACAGGTCGGCTGATGTGGGAGGGGCAGGAGATTGGCACCCTGCCCCCGGCAGAGCGGCCCGTGAGCATGGTTTTTCAGGACAATAACCTTTTTCCGCATCTGACAGCATTTCAGAATGTCGGGTTGGGGATTTCGCCGAGACTTAAATTGTCAGAGGCGGACAGAGCGCGCGTCATGGACACGTTGCAGCGCGTGGGGCTTGACGGATTTGAAGACCGCAAGCCAGCGGCGCTTTCCGGGGGGCAACAAAGCCGGGTGGCGGTGGCGCGAATGTTACTGCGGGAAAAACCGCTGGTGCTGCTGGACGAGCCCTTTGCGGCGCTGGGACCTGCCATGCGGGTCGAGATGCTGGGGCTTGTGCGCGATCTGGTGGCGGAGACTGGCGCGACGTTGCTGATGATTAGCCATGACCCTGAGGATGCGCGATTGATCGCGGATCAGTGCATTCTGGTTGCGGAGGGCCGTGTCGAGGCGCCTGTCGAGACCGGGGCGTTTCTAGCCAACCCACCGGCGGCGATGCGGCGCTATCTAGGGTAAAACTCTTCAGAAGAGTTTTGAAAGAGTTTTCAGAAAACTCTTGGGGACTTAACAGAAAAAGGGCGCCGCAATGGACGCCCTTTTCGATTTCATCTGTTGAGTGGCTTATTCAGCCGGTTGCCCCTTGGCGCGTGCCTTGACCGGTGCCCAGAGGCGCTTGTTGGTCAGGTAAAGCAGCACCGACAGCACCGTCAGGAACATCACGGCGATAAAGCCGGTCTGCTTGCGGGCCATCATCTTGGGCTCGGCGGTCCACATCAGGAATGCAGCCACGTCTTGCGACACGGATTCGATATCCGTCGGCGAGCCATCGGCATATTCCACATCATCACCGTAAAGCGGTGGGGCCATGGAAATCCAACCGCCGGGGAACGCCTTGTTCCCGTAGAGGATGGTGCCAGCCTCTTCTTTCTCTTCACCGGTATATCCGGCGAGCAGGGTTGCGATGTATTCCGCGCCACCCATGCCCTTGAACAGCTGGTTCAGGCCAGAGCCATAGGGGCCGCTGAAACCCGCACGGGCTTTGGCCATCAGGCTGAGGTCAGGCGCGGTTTCCAGACCGGACTCCGGGAACTTGTCGTTCGGAGTCGCGGCGCGGAAATCATCAATCGCAGGATCAAAGACTTCCCAGAAGTCAGCATAGGCTGCGACCTGATCGTCGGGCAGGTTCGGCCCACCCTCGTCACCCAATGTGCGGATGGCGACGAATTTCAGACCGTGACAGGCCGAACAGACCTCGGTGTAGACTTGCAGACCGCGTTGCAGCTGCATCTCGTCATAGGTGCCGAAGGGACCCTCGAACGAGAAGTCGTAGTCATAGACTTCACCTGCACCGCCTGCCGCGAAGGCTGCCCCGGCCGTGAGGCCGAGGGCGGTGGCGATCCCAAGAGTGAGTTTCTTAAACATTGTCAGTCCTTTCTCACTCAGCCGGCGTCGCGACGGTTGCACCGTCTGTGCCGCCTTTGCTTTTCGCAACTTTGGCGTTGAAGTCATCTTCGATAGTTGTCGGTTGCGGCAGCGGCTTCTCGATCACGCCCAGAAGCGGCAGGATCACCAGGAAGTAGGCGAACCAGTAGGTCGAGGCCACCAGCGCGATGTAGGGATAGATGCCTTCTGCCGGCATCGCGCCCACCCACATCAGGATGAAGAAGTCGACGACCAGCACCCAGAACCAGATCTTGAACATCGGGCGATAGCGACCCGAGCGGACCGACGAAGTGTCGAGCCACGGTGCCAGTGCCATCACGACGATCGCGCCGAACATGGCGACCACGCCGAAGAACTTGGCATCCACGATGCCGAAGGTGATCCAGTCAACCGCGATCACCAGCCACACCTCGCCATCAAAGGCACGCAGAATCGCGTAGAACGGCAGGAAATACCATTCAGGCACGATATGTGCAGGCGTCGCCAGCGGGTTGGCTTCGATGTAGTTGTCGGGGTGGCCCAGATAGTTGGGCATGAAGCCGACAATCGCGAAGAAGACAGCCATGATGACGGCCAGCGCGAAGAGGTCCTTGATCACGAAATAGGGCCAGAACGGCAGCGTATCCCGCTCGGCTTCTTCCTTGCTGGTGCGGCGCACTTCAACACCGGTCGGGTTGTTGTTGCCCGTGGTGTGGAAGGCCCAGATATGCACGATCACGAGGCCTGCAATCACGAAGGGCAGCAGGTAGTGCAGCGAGAAGAAGCGGTTCAGCGCAGGCTGACCCACAGCGGTTGCACCCAGCAGCCAGGTCTGCAGTGCGTCGCCTACGAAAGGCACAGCACCGAAGAGACCGGTGATCACGGCTGTGCCGTGGAACGACATCTGACCCCAAGGCAGAACATAGCCCATGAAGGCGGTGCCCATCATCATCAGGTAGATCAGCATGCCGATGATCCATGTCACCTCGCGCGGGGCTTTGTAAGAGCCGTAGTAGAGACCACGGAAAATGTGGGCATAGACTGCCACAAAGAACAGCGATGCGCCGTTCATATGCAGATAGCGCAGCATCGCGCCACCATTCACGTCGCGCATGATATGCTCGACCGAGGCGAAGGCCATGTCGACATGCGGCGTGTAGTGCATCACAAGAATGACGCCGGTGACGATCTGCAAGACAAGGCAGAAGGTCAGCACGATGCCCCAGATCCACATCCAGTTCAGGTTCTTGGGTGTGGGGATCATGATGGTGTCATAAAGAAGGCCGATCACCGGAAGGCGACGGTCCATCCACTTTTCAAAGCCAGACTTCGGCTCGTAATGGTCGTGAGGAATTCCAGACATTCGCTCTTTCTCCCTTAACCGAGTTGGATCGTTGTTTCGTCGACAAACGCAGAGGTCGGCACCGGAAGGTTCTCAGGTGCGGGACCGCGGCGGATACGCCCGGACGTGTCGTAATGCGAGCCGTGGCAGGGGCAGAACCACCCGCCAAAGTCGCCAGCATCGCCCAGCGGAACGCAGCCCAGGTGGGTGCAGACGCCCATTTGCACAAGCCATTCACCGGCTTCATCAAGGGCGCGGTTCTCGTCCGTGGCAGGGTCAGTCTCTTCGCCGTTTGCGTTGCGCGCAATCGGATCGGGAAGCTCATCCATGCTGACCTCTCGGGCGGCAGTGATCTCTTCCTCGGTGCGGCGGCGGATAAAGACAGGTTTGCCTTGCCACAGAACGGTCAGCTGCGTGCCAGGTTCGACCGAGGACACATCCACCGGGATCGAGGCTTGCGCAAGAACGTCTGCGCTGGGGTTCATTTGGTTCACAAGCGGCCAGATGGCTGCGCCTGCTGTTACGGCACCTGCACCCGCTGTCGCGTAGTACAGGAAATCTCGCCGGGTTCCTTCGTGGTCTTCAGCATGGGACACGAGGTATACTCCCTTTCGTCATTAGCTGGTTTTGTTCAACTTGCTACGGGCCACACACGAAGTGCCGCCTCTTAACGGCGCTAATTAGAGCGCAGGGGTAGAGTCGTCCAGCGGTCATAGGCGCGCAGCGGAATATTATGGCAGTTTGACGCAGGCAGAAAGGTCACAATTAGGGCATTTGCCGCGCCGCCGCATTGAATTTGGCCGTCCGGGCCGGTAGCATTTTGGCAACCGTCATTAACGAGAGAGTTCACCGTGAAAACCCTTCTTTTGTCCACGTCGGTGCTTGTCGGGCTGGCTGGTTTTGCCGCCGCCGAGGTCGAGTTGAGTGTTTATACCGGCTTTCAAACCGCACCCCACGGGACGGTTGAAGGCGACAATGATGGCGCGGATTTTGATTTCGGCGTTGAATGGGAAGGCCGGTCGGGAGAGGCACCGCCCTATTACGGCTTCCGCTATACGCGCTGGCAGAACGAAAACTGGGGCTGGGGTGTCGAGTTCAACCACGCCAAGGTCTATGCCGATGACGACACGCTCGACGATAACGGGTTTGACCGCCTTGAGTTTACCGACGGCCTGAACCTGCTCACCATAAACGGTATGTATCGCTGGCAGAACGAGGCAAGCCGTTGGACGCCTTATGTTGGGGCCGGTGCTGGTCTATCGATCCCCCATGTCGATGTTGAGATCGGCGATAACAAGACATTCGGATACCAGCTGACGGGTCTTGCGATCGTGGCGATGGCGGGTGTCAGCTATGACATCAATGACACCTGGGCTGTTTTTGGCGAATACAAAGGCAGCTTTTCGTCCAACACCGCCGAGTTAGATGGTGGCGGCGAGTTGAGCTCTGACATCATCACCAACGCGGTCAATCTGGGCCTCACCTATAAGTGGTGACATGATTTTGCGGTGCGCGGCTCTCCGGGCACCGCTTTCTCGGCAAGAGCCTGCCGACGTCACAATAGTTTGGCTTTCCTGATACACAGGCTCAAAACGACTGACACATCACGGGTCTATTGGGAACGGGTTTTCGCCTTTTCCATGGAGCCCGATATGCCACATAGACCATCCCACATGTTCCCGCTGTCCCGCCGCCAGACCCTGATTGGGGGGTCTGCGCTTGCGGTCTCTCTAGCAATGCCTGCGATCAGCCGCGCCGCCAGTCGCCCGGCGTTTACCCATGGGGTGCAATCGGGGGATGTCGATTTGAACTCGGGCATGATCTGGACGCGTGTCGATCGTCCCGCGCAGATCATGATGGAAATCTCGACCACCGAAAGTTTTGCCGACGCGCGCAAGCTGGCACCGCTTTATGCTGACCCGACCGGGGACTTCGCAGTCAAGCGTCTTATCGATGGCCTGCCTTCAGATCAGACGATTTTCTACCGTTTTACGGCGGCTGATCTGAGCGACGTAAATGTCGTCTCTGAACCGATCACCGGTCAGTTCAAAACCGCACCCGCCGCGCGCCGCGATATTCGCTTCGCTTGGTCTGGCGACACCGCCGGACAGGGCTGGGGCATTGATGCCGAGGGTATGCGCACCTACGCCACGATGGCCCAGCACCGGCCGGATTTCTTTATCCATTCGGGCGATACCGTCTATGCTGACGGCCCGATGGAGGATGAGGTTGAGTTGGCGGATGGCAGCCTGTGGAAGAACGCCGTGCTGCCTGACGAAAAGCGCAAAGTGGCCGAGAGCCTGGATGAATTCCGCGCGCAGTGGAAATACAACATGCTCGATGATCATGTGCGCGAGATGAACGCGCTGGTTCCGATCATGATGCAATGGGACGACCACGAGGTCGTCAATAACTGGTCGGCGGCCAAAGACCTGACCAATGATGATCGCTATACCGAGAAGTCGGTGCCGCTCCTGACAGCGCGCGCCGCGCGGGCGTTCCACGAAATGGCCCCTATTCGTTTCACACCGGCAGAGCCGGGGCGCGTTTACCGCAAGATCAATTACGGCCCGATGCTGGATGTGTTCTTCCTTGATTTGCGCTCTTATCGCGGCCCCAACGATGCCGAGATGACTGAAGAGCTGTCCGACAAGACCCGCGTCCTGGGGGCCGAGCAGATGGCATGGCTCAAGCGGGAACTGGCGCAGTCGACAGCAACATGGAAAGTCATTGCAAGCGATCAGCCCTTGGGTCTGATCGTCTGGGATAATTTCCGCGAACAATCCGGATCCGAAGGTGTGGCGGATGGTGTGAGCGATGTCCCAATGGGCCGCGAGGTCGAGATCGCGGACCTGCTGCGGTTCATCAAGACCGGCGATATCCGCAACACGGTCTGGTTCACTGCGGATGTCCACTACACGGCGGCCCATCACTACAGCCCGGAGCGTGCGCAGTTTCAGGACTTCAACCCGTTCTGGGAGTTCGTCTCAGGCCCGCTCCATGCTGGTACATTCGGACCCAACGCGCTGGATGCTACGTTTGGCCCCGAAGTGCGGTTCGTCAAAGCGCCGGCGGAGGGTCAGGTGAACCTGCCGCCCAGCGCGGGGCTGCAATTCTTCGGCCTTGTCGATATCGACGGGGACACGCAGCAGATGACGGTGCGTCTGATGGATCGTGCAGATACCGAGCTTTATTCGGTGACGCTTGATCCTGAAGGCGTCGCGATCTAACCCGGCGACGCGGCAGAGCCTGCCAAAAGGCCGCCGTCAATCGTCAGTTCTGCGCCGGTCATATAGGCGGCCTCGTCACTGGCGAGCATAACGGCCAAAGCGGCGACCTCTTCGGGGTCGCCGAACCGCTTCAGCGGGGTCTCGGCCACCAACGCCTCCATCCGGGCAGCGCGGTCGGGGCCGTTGCCCAGCATCGGCTCCCACATGGGCGTCAGAACAGCCGCGGGGAAGATCGCGTTACAACGGATATTCAGCCCTTGCTGCGCACAATAAAGCGCGACCGTCTTGGTGTGGTTGCGGATGGCGGCTTTGGAGGAGGCATAGGCGGCGGCCCCCGGAATGCCCACCAGACCAGACCGGGACGCAATATTGATGATCGCGCCCGCCTTGGACGCGCGCATGGCCCGGATTGCGGTGCGGCAGCCCAGAAAGGTGCCGTCCAGATTGGTCGCATGGACAGCGTGCCAATCCTCCAGGCTGGCGTTTTCTGGGTCATGGGGCATTGCGCCGTCTTCAAAGCCGGTGATGCCCGCGTTGTTGACCAGAACGTCGAAGCTGGGATGCGCCTTGGAAAGCGCCGTCCAATCGTCTTCGGAGCGGACATCAAGGGGCCGCCAGTCGGCCCCAAGGCGCTGGGCGGTTGCGGCCCCGTCACTGTCGTAAAGGTCGGTCACGATGACACGGGCCCCTTCGGTGAGAAAGGCTTCGGCGATAGCGGCACCGATCCCGCGGGCGGCGCCTGTGATGACACAGGTCTTGTTGGAAAGTCGGGGCATGTGGTCCTCGATAGATATAGCGTCAGAGCCGCTTGAAGCGGCGAAATGTCAGAAAACGGGAAAGTCCGGTTTACCGGTGACGCTTGATCATCGTAGGGGCCTTACTCAGGTTGCGTGGCAAGCATAGAAGCGCGCGCCGCGAATGTCTTGTGCCAATTGGCCAGCGCATCGCGGCCTTGCCGCCAATTGCGGCCCTCATGCCGGAAGTCCAGATAGGACAGCGCGCAGGCCATGGCGATATGGGCCATGTCGAGACGGCTGGAGAGATGGCTCATCCAGCGGGTGTTCACGGCATCCAGAGCGCGGTCCACCTTGGCCCACTGGCCTTCGATCCAGTCATGGGATTGCTGGGCCGGATCCTTGAAGCGCGCCTCGTAGACCATCAACACGGCGGCATCCATCATCGCGTCGGCGGTCGCCTCAAGCGTCAACGTCTCCCATAAGCGGGAGGCGGGATAGAGGTTTGCGCCTGCGCGGTCGTCCAGAAAGCTGCAGATCACCCGGCTGTCGTAGATGGCGGGGCCGTCATCGCGGATCAGAGCGGGGATTTTGCCGGTGGGGTTCACGGCGACAAGCTCCGGATCGGGGCCAAACGGAGAGGCGGTCACGTTGACCATCTCCACATCGCCCAACTGATCGGTCTCGTGCAGCAGAACGCGCACTTTGCGCACAAAGGGCGACGGCCCGGCCAGCAGCAACTTCATCGCTTAGACTCGCTTGAATCTGATGCGGGTGAGCGCGGTGGCGTCTATCTCAACGCCGGGGCCGGTGGTGCCAAGGCGGATCGTGCGCTTGAAGCGGGCGTGACCGTTGATCTGTTCGTCGTTTTTGCCCAAGGACAGGCCTTCGCCCACATCATCCATCGCATCTTCGGCGCGCTGATCGCGAGGTGTCGCGGGCAGATTGCGTGTGACGGCATAGGTCGCCAGCGCAACGGCACCGTAGCGGAAGGCAAGACCTGCGATAGGGGCGATGGGTAGGGGCATGGTGTCTCCTCTGGTCTTTAATGTAGGAGGCGTTGGGTCGGGCGTCTAGTCTTGTGGCGGATCGCGCATGAGGGCGGCGAGTGTGGGCAGTTCGCTGCCAAGGCTGGTTTCAAGCTGGTCGGCGGCGTCGATACGCACTTGGTCGGGTTTGTTTTGGCCCAGTTTGAAGGTGCTTTTGATATCGGTGATGTGGAACCGGAACGGCAGGATTTGCCGTATCATCTTCTCCATCACGCCTTCGCTCATTTTGCTGGTCAGCCACGGGGTTTTATTGAGGCGGTCCTCATAGGCGGCGGTTTGGCGGTCGAGCAGGTCGTGCATGTCGGCATCCGATGGCGCGAGCGTGCCGCGCAGATGGACGGCAATATAGTTCCACGTCGGAACCTGATCGGGGACGTTATACCAGTCGGGCGAGATATAGGCATCGGGGCCGGAAACGGCGATGACAGCCGGCGTCGGGTCTTCGATCCGGGCAATTGGGTTGGAGCGGACGAGGTGCAGTTCAGCCAGGTCTGCGGCGTCATTCAACAGGAAGGGCACATGGCTCATAAGCGGACCATCCTCGCCATTGACGCAGAGCTGCCCGAAGGCACGGTCGCGGAGAAAGGCAAGGGCGTGTTTATCGTTCGTGCGCCGGAAGGCGGGGTTCGGGTGCATGGATCAAGGCCAGATGGTTACGGGGTCACCTGACTTCCATTTCGGATACTTGTCCATGATTGCATTGTATCGCTCCGACGCGAGGAATGTATCGAGCCAGTGGCGCAGCGCGGACCATGGTTGAGCATCGAACCATGTGCGGTCCGTATTTGCGCACTGGCGGATGAAGGTGATCGTGGCCATGTCCGCGAGGGTCGGGCGGTCGCCCATCAGCCAGCGGGTTTTCTGGAGCCGCTCGTCCAAGTCACGCAGGATTAGAGCCGCTCTTTCACGCTCTTCCTCAGCGTTAGAACCGTAGCGCGTGTCGTATTTGTAGCGGTCCAGCGCGGTTTTGAAGGGACCGTCGATGGTGGCGATGATCTGGTGGCCCTCATCGGGCATATCGAGCCATCCTTCGGGATCGTTGCGCTGCAGTGCCCAGAGCATAATATCGAGGCTTTCTTCGATCACTTGGTCGTCGGTCACAAGGACCGGGACGGTGCCTTTGGGAGAGGTTTCGAGAAACTCAGGCGCTTTGTCGCGTAGAACGATCTCGCGGAGTTCGACCTGGATTCCCGCGACCAACAAAGCGAGCCGCGCGCGCATCGCGTAGGGGCAGCGGCGGAAGGAATAGAGGATCATTCGGCCAGCAGTTGTCGGCCGTCATCCCCGGTGATCTTGGCGGTGACGATTTGGCTTTCGGGCTGATCGGTGTTGAAGGTGACCGCGGTGAACTGCGCGGTCCGCCCCATGCGGGCATTTTCCATCAGGATGTGATGGGTTTTGCCGCGCTGCGCTCTCAGATGCTTGGCGACCTGCGCTTTGCCCGCAGCCCGCAGGCGCTTGGCGCGATCTTTGATGATGTTGCCGTTCACCGGCGGGATCTTCGCGGCTGGCGTGCCTTCGCGCGCCGAATAGGGGAAGACGTGGAGCCATGTCAGGTCACACTCTTCCACCAGTTTGAGGGAGTTGGCGAACATCGCCTCCGTCTCGGTCGGGAAACCGGCGATGATATCGGCCCCAAAGGTCATGTCGGGGCGCAGCTTGCGGGCGTCTTCGCAGAACCGGATGGCATCGTCGCGCAGGTGGCGGCGTTTCATGCGCTTGAGAATCATGTCGTCGCCTGCCTGCAGGCTGAGATGCAAATGGGGCATCAAGCGCGGCTCGGTCGCGATGGCTTCCATCAGGGCTGGGTCAACCTCAATGGAGTCGATGGAACTGATCCGCAGGCGCGGCAGATCGGGGACCAGCTTGAGGATGCGCATGACCAGATCACCCAGCTTGGGCTGCATCGGGAGGTCAGCGCCCCATGAGGTCAGATCAACGCCGGTGAGCACGACCTCGTTGTAGCCGCGATCGACGAGGCGCTTGATCTGGTCGACCACGACGCCTGCCGCGACGGACCGGGAGTTGCCGCGACCATAGGGGATGATGCAGAATGTGCAGCGGTGATCGCAGCCGTTCTGGACCTGCACATAGGCGCGGGAGCGGGTGCCGAACCCGTCGATCAGATGACCTGCGGTCTCGGTCACGGACATGATGTCGTCGACCTGAACAGGCTCTACATCGCCCAAAAAATCGGCAGCGAGGCCTTGCCACGTGTCTGCCTGCATCTTCTCGGTATTGCCGACGACAGCGTCGACTTCCTGCATGCTGGAGAATGTCTGTGGCTCGGTCTGAGCGGCACATCCGGTGACAATCAAACGCGCATTCGGGTTTTCGCGACGCAGCTTGCGGATTTCCTGACGGGCTTTGCGAACCGCCTCTGCCGTGACGGCGCAGGTGTTCACAATCACCGCGTCGCCGAGGCCTGCGGTGCCGGCAAGTTCTTTCATCGCCTCGGTCTCATAAGCGTTCAGGCGACAGCCGAGGGTCGAGAATATGGGCGCTTTGCGGTCCATGTCAGAGCGAGCCCAGGAATGCGTCGGTCAGCACACCGTCAAAGACATGCATCGTCGGACCGGTCATCCAGACGCCATCGTCGCGCTGCTCGATAATGAGCCAGCCGCCATCCACCTCCATCCGGACGCGGGCGTCTGTCAGACCGCGGGCGTGGGCGGCGACCAGCGTGGCGCAAGCGCCGGAGCCGCAAGCGAGGGTGATGCCGGTGCCCCGCTCCCACACGCGCATGCGGATATCATCGCGGGCGCGGATTTGGGCGAACTCGACATTGGTGCGTTCGGGGAAGAGCGGGTGATGCTCTATTTCGGGGCCAAGAGTGTCGACGGGCGCAGCGTCCGCGTCTTCCACGAAGAAAACACAATGGGGATTGCCCATGCCGACGGCCATCGGATCGCCGTCAATTGGCAGATGTTCGGGGTCGATGTCTTCGGCAAGCGGGATGTCGTTCCACGCCATCTGGGGTTGCCCCATGTTGACCGAAATCATCGTCCGGTCGCGGGTCGCCTCCAAAAGTCCACGCGGGGTTGTGAGCGTGAGGTGATCCGCACCGGTCTCGCTCAGAATGAACTCGGAGACACAGCGAGTGGCGTTACCGCAGGCGGCGGCTTTGGAGCCATCGCTGTTCCAAAACCGTAACCCGATATCCGTCGAATCGTGGTCGGTGATCTCGGCCAGTTGATCGAATCCCACGCCGTGATGCCGATCCCCCAAAGCGGCTGCGAGCTCGCGCGTCATCAGCGGCTCGCGCCCACGCGAGTCGATCACAACAAAGTCGTTGCCGAGGCCGTGCATTTTCATGAAACGCAGGCCTGTTGAGGGAGTCGGTCCATCCATAGCGCGCGATATAGACCCCATGCGGCTTTTTTGAAAGGGAGCGTTGCGTTTAAGGGGTTGACCCCATGGGGGCGCTTTTCTAGATACGCACCTCGTGGGCCCTTAGCTCAGTTGGTAGAGCAACTGACTTTTAATCAGTGGGTCGCAGGTTCGAATCCTGCAGGGCTCACCACTTTCCCTGACCGCGCATTGTCCAACGCCTGCCAGAAAGGCAGAAACGGATGATCCTCTTGCTGCGCTGCGGTATTTCGGGTTGCAGCCCTTTGGCGCACTCTGGATAGTAAGCCTATGGATAAAGGTGCCGCTCTTCTTGTCTTTTCGGACCTCGACGGCACGCTTCTGGATCACGACACTTATGACTGGCGGCCTGCGCGGCCTGCGTTAAACGCACTGGCCCGGCAAAATGTGGTTCTGGTGCTGTCGAGCAGCAAGACGGCGGCGGAAATGCGGGTTCTGCAAGATGCGATGGGGTTGCAGGATGCGCCCGCGATTGTCGAGAACGGTGCGGGTGTGATTGGTCTGGAGAGCCCTTCTGAGGGCGCGCCGGAGTATGACGACATTCGCGCGGCACTGGGTGCCGTGCCAGACAGGTTGCGAACGTCCTATCGCGGGTTTGGCGATATGACAGCAGCCGACGTGGCTGAGGTCACGGGGCTTCCACTTGAAGATGCGACGCGTGCGAAAGAGCGCCGGTTCTCAGAACCGGGCCTTTGGGCCGGGACCGACACCGATCAACAGACCTTTCTGGACGCGTTAAAGCCCCACGGTGTGCAGGGGCGTTTTGGCGGTCGGTTTCTGACCCTGTCGAAAGGGCGCACCAAAGCGGACGCCATGGCAGATGTGATCGCGGCGTATCGCCCGGATCACACCATCGCCCTGGGCGATGCGCCTAACGATATCGAAATGCTGGAAGCGGCGGATCATGGCGTGATCGTCGCGAACCCGCACAGCCCGGATTTGCCACCCTTGAAAGGCGAGGACACCGGGCGCATCATGCGCACGACCTTGCCGGGGCCGACGGGCTGGTCTGAGGCTGTTCTGACGCTGCTTTCACAACTTATGCCCAGATAGGACACGGACTTCATGGTCGACTTTCACCAAAGCGGAAACATCGCGACACTGCATGACTTGCGGACCCGGTCCCTTGAGGAAATGACCTACGAGTTGGAGACATTTGCCCAGACGCGGAAGATGTCGCTGATCCTGCCCTGTCTTTACTCCGAGCTTGAGACGGACGCGATGCCGCGCATTCTGTCGGAGCTGTCGAAGGTCACTTATCTGCACCGGATCATTGTCGGGCTGGACCGCGCCAATGAGCAGGAGTTTCGCTACGCGCGTCAGTTCTTCAAAGGGTTGAACCAGAACCATATCGTGATCTGGAACGATAGCCCGCGCATGTTGGCGCTGGGCGAACGGTTGGACGCGATGGGGCTGGCGCCGTCCGAGCAGGGTAAGGGCAAGAACGTCTGGTCGTCGCTGGGCTATCTGATCGGCTGCGAGGACAGTGCCGTCATGGCGATCCATGATTGCGATATCCTGACCTATACCAACGATATGTTGGCCAAGTTGATCTATCCGGTCGCGAACCCGACTTTCCCCTATCAATTGGCCAAGGGCTATTACGCGCGGATCGGGGGCGGGAAGCTGAATGGCCGGGTCACCCGGTTGTTGGTCAGCCCTTTGCTAATTGCGTTGAAAAAGGTGATCGGGGATCGCGATTACCTCGATTACCTTCGCAGCTTCCGTTACCCGCTCTCGGGCGAAATGGCGATGCGCACGAACATCCTGCCGGACCTACGCATTCCGTCCGATTGGGGGTTGGAGATTGGCCTGCTGTCCGAAGCATGGCGTAACCTTGCGCCCCGCTCCGTCTGCCAGGTCGAGATCGCGGATGCTTACGATCACAAGCATCAGAAGCTTAGTCCACAGGATGCAGATGCCGGGTTGAACCGGATGTCCACGGATATCTGCAAAGCGATTTTCCGCAAGCTCGCCGCCGATGGCACGATCTTCACGCACAATACGTTCCGAACGCTGAAGGCCACCTATTATCGCAGTGCGCTGGATCTGCTGGAGGCCTATCACAGCGATGCGCAGATGAATGGGCTGGCGCTGGATCGGCACTCCGAAGAGGTCTCCATCGAGCTTTTTGCCGAGGCCATCATGCGCGCGGGCCAGACCTTTCTGGACAACCCGCATGAGACGCCGTTCATTTCGACATGGAGCCGTGTGCACGCTGCGGATCCCAGCTTTGTCCGCGATCTGCAGGCCGCCGCGATGGCCGATGCGGATGAGTTTCAGTAACCCAGATTGGTGACCCAGCGACACTGGTAGGGCGCCAACACGATGTCATTTGCGATAACGTCGTCGGGGGCTAGAATGTCGGTCCAGTCTTCGTCCGCGATCAGGTTGAGCGCCTCTGCAGGCAGAGTCACAGTCTCGGCACTGACATTGTGCAGGGCAAAAATCGACTGTTTGCGATCAAGGCTCTGACGCCAAACGCCCATCACGCGGCTATCCACGGATTGCAACGTGAATTGGGTCGCATTCGGGTGAAACGCGACCTGTTTGCGGCGGATTTTCAACCTGTCGCGCAGCTTGTTCAGCACAATTGCGTGCTGGCTGTCGGGGTCGGCCAGATGCTCTTGCAGGAGGTCGTAGTTCCAGCGGTGCCGGTTGATCGCCCGGTTCATGCCGCGCTTTTCGACGCTGTCATGATCGTTGGGCGTCGCAAGCAGCGAATGGATGTAGAAGGCAGGCACACCCTCCAGCGACATCACAATCGTCTGCGAGCATAGGAACCGCGCGATGTGGTGCTCGTCAGGCCCACTAAATGGCTCGCGGAGCGCGTCGAAATAGGTCGTATTCAGCTCATAGGGAGCCTCCCCCCCGTCAGGCAGCGCGCGCATGGAGACGCGGCCCCCCACCTTGGCGACCGTGTCGATCATCGCGGCCTGATCGTCGATTGACAGCAGCCCCTCGGCAGGGCGCATGCCGATCCCGTCATGGCTGGAGGTAAAGTTTAGATAGGCGCACCCCATGGGGGCAGGCGGCATCGACCGCTGCCATTGGGCCAGATGCGTGGCGGAACCCGACAAAAGCGCATGCAGGATCAGAGGCGGCAGCGGGAAATTATAAATGACATGGGCTTCGTCCTGCTTGCCGAAATAGCTGAGGTTTTCGGCCTTGGGGACGTTGGTCTCGGTCAGCAGAATGATCGGCTCCACTGCGAAATCGCAGAGCATTCGGATCAGTTTCACGATCTCATGGGTCTGCGGCATATGGATCGAAGAGGTGCCGGGCTCCTTCCACAGGAACGCCACCGCATCGAGGCGGATGATCTGCACGCCATTGTCCACATGCAGCCGAATGATCCGCAGAAACTCCAAAAGAACCTCGGGGTTGCGGAAATCCAGATCAATCTGGTCATGGCTGAAGGTGCACCAGACATGGCGCGGCCCGTCGGCGGTTTCGACCTCTTGCAACAGCGGCGTGGTGCGGGGGCGCACGACCGCGCTGAGATCGTCCTTCGGGTCGCCCTCGAAGAAGAACCGGTCGTAGGGGGCTTGGCGTTGGCGATAGGCGTTGAACCATTGGCCCTGGCTGGAGACGTGGTTCAGCACCAGATCGGACATCAGTTTGAAATCGCTTGCGATGCGGCTGATATCGGGCCAATCGCCAAGCTGAGGATTGACGCTGGTATAGTCCGAGACGGCAAAGCCATCGTCCGACGTGTAGGGAAAAAACGGCAGGATATGCACGCCGTTCAGCACGCCTTTCAACTGCGCGCCAAGGAAGTGATGCAGCAGATCAAGCGGCTTGTGCTTGCCGTCGATCAGCGAATTTCCATAGGTGATCAGCAGGGCATCTTCCTGAGACCACAGCGCGTTGCCCGCTTTGCGCGCGCGCTTCCGGCGCAGGGTGCCGTCAGGCCAGAACGCCTCAACGATCTTGCTGGACAGGATATCCGGATCGACATCCGGGTAGATCACCGCAATGCGCGCAGCAAGCGCGCGGCTGAGGCTTGCAAGCGGCGCGTCGGATGAAGTCTGGAACGTCATTTCGCTAAACAAGCACACAAGGCGGATCAGAAACAGGTTTTACGACCTGATTTCAACTATGGAGTGCCGTGGGGTCGCCCAGAGGCCACATTTTAAGCGGCCTCTGGGCTGAAAACGAATTGCTGAGTGAATTGATGCGGTTATGAGGGCGCGGACACTGCCTAATTATTCGGCAGCGATAGGTTGCTCCTCGTCGCTCTCCCGTTTGTCCTGCACCAGAGAGATGGCGGGCGTGTCGTGCACCAGCGTGCGCGTCGGGAAGGGAATGTCCACATCTGCGGCATCCAGCGCCTCTTTCACTTTGCGCTTCATGTCGGCCTGATACTGGAAGTAATCGGCGGAATCGCACCAGACCCGCACCAGAAAATCGACACTGCTGCTGCCCAGATTATTGACCTGAAGAAACGGTTCAGGATCACTGTGCGAGCGATCATCGGCCATGATCGTGTCACGGATCACCTGCTCGGCCTTGGCCAGATTGACGCCATAGCCAACGCCAAAGGTCCACTCGGCACGGCGCGTCGGATATTCGGAGTAATTCTTGATCGTATTGCCCCATACTTCGGAGTTCGGCACGATCACCTTCACATTGCCCAGATCCGCAATCTCGGTGAAGTTGAGCGTGATCTCCTTGACGGTGCCGATCACATCGTCGACCTGCACGAAATCCCCGATCTTGAGGGGGCGGAAGAGGATGATCATCACGCCCGCCGCCACATTCGACAATGTGCCTTGCAACGCCAGTCCGATGGCAAGACCAGCTGCACCGATCACCGCGATGATCGAGGTTGTCTGAACGCCGAACGTATTGAGGACAAAAAGGGCCGTGAAGGCGAGGATCGTGTAGCGCACGATATTGCCGAGGAAGACAAACAGCGTGTCGTCCAGCGAGGCATGGTCCTCGCCCAGTTTACGCACGCGGCGGCGCAGGAACCCGGACACGATAAAGCCCAACAGGATGATTGCGATAGCCGCGATCACGTTACCCGCAAGGCCAAGCAGCGCTTCAAATGTCAGGAAATCAGCGAAGGATTTTCCTTCGTAGATTTCCATTGTGAACAGGTTCGATATCCACGCGGTGGCATCGTTGGTGACAGCTTCGATTTGTTCCATGAATCCTCGGTCGGTCGTATTATATCATCAGCGCTTAACGCGGTGTGATGCAGAAAGTTCCATCCGTTGGGCGCTGTGGCGACGATCTTTCCTCACCAAATCAAAGGCCGCTTACTATGCGCCGTGATGGCTGCTTGCCGAGCTGGGATCAGGCGACGCGGAGGCCGCTAGACCACACGCCCTCAGGTGCCGATGCGCCGTCTCGCAAATTAAACCGCAACAGATCGGCGCGTCCTGGCTGGGTTGAGCCTTACCTCCATCGGCGATTTTCTGGCCCTGCGGCCGGACGGGGACGAGGCTGAGTTACGCGCGCTGGCGGCCTGTGTCGTGAACGATCTGGACCGGTTTCGGGCAGAGCTGACCGTTGCCGAATCGCGCAAACGCCTAAATTCCGGGCTGACAGCACCCCAAGAAGAGCTGTTGCAGGCCTGAGGCTCTCCATTCGTCATGCAGGAATTTCGCTTTCATATGGCCCTCACCGGGCCGCTGGCCGCGGATTTGCGGGGGCAGACAGAAGCGGCGCTCAAGCCTTTGTTATCGCGAGCGCTTCCTCAGCCCTTCGCGCTGGATAGCCTGACTTTAGCAGGTAAAGACAGCGACGGGCGCATCCTCGGGCTACGGCGCTTTGCATTTACGGGATCGTAAAAAATCGTTTGGCGAGAATCGGTTGCGATGCCAGAAAAGTAACAGGAACGCGACAGCATCTGGGGATCGCCATGTCTAACTTTCAAAAGGTCGAACAAGACCTTGCCAGCGCCATTCTGCAAATGCGGGATGATCAGCTGATTACGCTTTTGCGCGGACAGATCGCAGATCAAAAGCTCAGCTCTGTCGTGAAACGGCTCAATTCGTCTGTGCTGGACGGCACCCCGAAGGAAAGCGAGCAGGCCCGTGATGCGCTGGGCCGGCTCGGATTTATCTAAGGCTTAAAGCGGCAGCGTGGGGCCGGCGGGATCGTCGGTGCTGCGAATGCGGTAAAGACTAGCCTCGCCCGTCATGGACGGGCGCAGACTGCGACTGACACCGGACGGCACCGCGCAGGTATCGCCGGGGTTCAAGACTGTCTCACCACCTTCATAGCTTAGCTTCCAGTGACCGCGCACAGGCATGAGAACTTCGTGCGTGTCCGTGCTGTAGCTGTCGTCGGAAATGGAGTTGCGGCCCAGCAGCTCGACGGTGAAGCCGGGCTTGTCGCGCAGCATCCCGGTTTCCGAAATCACATCGGCAGGCTGGCGGTCGGCTAGCGCCATCATGTCCCAATAGCGCGCCACGTAATTGGGGATCACATCCGCGGTCGTGGGCTCAGGCATCCGATCCAGAACGGCCTGATCCAGCAGCGGCATCGGCGCGATGCCATCGGGCAGCGATTCGCCCTTCTTGGTGTCGTAGAGCTTGCCGTTGTCGCCCAGAACCAATCCGTGATCGGCGGCATCCTCGATCACTTGCGGGGCCCAGAGAACGCCGCCACCCGCATCATCACCGCCAAGGATCGCCATGATCATCCCGTAATCGGTCCCGATATTCTCGAACCCGCGGAAGATGCCGGTCGGAATGTTGAAGATATCGCCTTCTTCCAACACAACCTCGCCTGCATCGCCCCAGCGACCCCAGAAGAAGCGCCAGCGGCCCTTGAGGACGAAGAAGACTTCCGCAGTGGAATGGGTATGCAGCGAGTTACGGCATTTCGGAGGTTGCCCGGCTGCCCCGATATTGAACCCCGGCGTATCGCGGATATGGACATGCTGATCGGCACTTTCGGAGACACCACCGCCGATGATCGTGAAGTTTTCCTTCTGATCGCTGCCGGGGGTGTGCGCGTCGATAAAGGCGGTCTTGCAGGGCACCAGATCGCCATAGCGGACGATTCGGGCTTCCATGTCTGCGGGGGTCATCGTGTCTCTCCGTATGTTTCAGAGCAAAGATTACTCTGATTGAATACCTATGCAATCCTTTTTTTGCGGGGGTTTGGCCAAGTTTTGCAAGGCATGCGTCACCAAGGCACTAGGCACGGGTCAATAATCTTATTATTTTAATCAGGATTGATCTGGATAAGACGTTTTGCCATGGCCCTATACGCTGTTTCCCTGACCACTCCGGTTGTCTCAAGATCGGCTCCGAGCACAATGCCGCTGGATGACGCGAAACGCGCGACACTGGTGCCGCTGCGCCATTTGCTGCGGGCTTCACGCGCTTCGAGCCGCGTGGATGGCTCATGTATTTGTGCCGCTGTGGGATGCGGAATTGCGCAACAGCGCGAGATCCTCGCAACGACATTGATGCAATTGCTCCGTGACGCCTGGGGGCAAGCGCCCGTCGTCTTCAATCCAACTGTTAAGGTCGCCTCGTTTGATGAGGCGTGGTTGCTGTCTCTGATCGACGCTCAGCGGAAAGGGGATCGCGACAGTGCGGCTTTCCTGCTGAGTTCGCGATTGCCGAAATATTCGCACCGGATGGTTCTGTCCTTAATCGCCCAGCTCAGCTTTTAGAATAATTCTAAAAAACTTCTTGGCTTTCGGCCCAGCTCGCTTATCTTAACGGATAAGCGAGCCAGCCTTCGCCAGCCAGCTGATATATTGGACGAGGAAAACAAGATGACACAAACTGCTGCAAATCTGAGCCCCGACGCAACGACAGCAATTGCGGATGCTCTGAACCAGTCGGTTGCTGAGACAGCTGTGACGACCATGCTGGCGCAAAACTTTCACTGGAACGTGACGGGCATGGGCTTTGGCCCGCTGCACGCTTTGTTTCAGGAAATTTATGAAGATCATTTCGTCGCCCAAGACGATCTGGCAGAGCGGATCAAGGCGCTGGACGCCCACGCCGAAGGCACACTTGCTGGGATGCTGAAGCGCTCCAAGGTCAGCGAGCATGACGGACATGCTGATGACAAGGCCATGATCAAAGCGATGATGGATGCGCAAGTGACGTTGGCGGCGACGCTTGCCGGTGCCGGTGAGCTGGCTGCCGAGCATGGCGACACGCTGACCGAAGATCTGTGCATCGCGCGCGGTCAAACCCACGAGAAATTCGCCTGGATGCTGCGCGCACATCTGCGCTAAGCGACGGGGTTCTTGACCCCTTTCTTGCGGCATTTCTTGGCATAGGCCTCGGCCCAGTGCCGATATTTGCCCAACGCCTGTTGCTGAGACACCAGCATGTGCACAAACGCCTGCTGGTGTTTCGCTTTTTTAAGCTGCTTGAATAGCGACTTCTGCGCCTTGGTCATCGAACAGCCGATGCAGTGGCCCTGACGTTTGAACTTGCACACATCAATGCAGGGGCTGGGAACTTTCGACATGGCAACCTTGGCTAAGCGCGGAGCATCCGCGTGTGGCGGGGCTATTTGGTGAGGATCAGTTTTCCGGCGCGCGTGATACGCAGAGTATAGACTTGGTCATTGAGCACGATCCGTGCAAGGCCGTCCTGTCCAGTGAGATCCTGCGCATTATAGCTGGGTGTCTCATCCACCAGTTGCGGCGTGGGGGCGGGGCGTCCGGTCATCATCAACCCCATGATTCAATCCGGTCCAGGCTGCGGGCCAAACGGCGTTCGGTTGGGCAGAGGCCTGTGTGGGTGGCCTCGATCAAGGCGCGCCAGAGGCGGCGGGTCATCGGCGTTGTCATGGTCTCTCCTGTTGCACTATGGCTCCGGGCTGACCTGAGAACAGGGTGGCTTGGATGGATTCTCTTGTTCGTCTGACGATAGGGATTATGAGCGCCCTCGTCAATCCTGATAAAATTAGTCAGACAAATTGGCAAATGGACGCTCAAGGCGGCGTGGCGTAGCGTGTTTCGCGGGAAACGAGGAACATAGCGATGACAACTTCTGTGCTGACGGGCGTGCGGGTTCTTGATTTGACCAACGTCCTCGCGGGGCCGTTTTGCTGCCACCAGCTGGCCCATCTGGGGGCCGAAGTCATCAAGATCGAGCGTCCCGGCGGCGGCGATCTGGCCCGCCAGCTGGGCGCTGATCCCGCGTTGAACGCGGCCGATATGGGCGTTTCGTTTCTGGCGCAGAATGCCGGAAAGGCATCTGTCACGTTGAACCTGAAAGACCCGCGTGGGGCCGATCTGCTCAAGCAGCTTGTGCGCGGCGCGGATGTTCTGGTCGAGAATTACCGTCCCGGTGTGATGGCACGTCTTGGGGTGGGGTCCGACGTGCTGCGCGGTGAGAACCCCAATCTGATCTATGCCGCCATCTCGGGCTTCGGGCAGGATGGCCCGTGGCGGGACCGACCGGCCTATGACCAGATCGTGCAAGGCGTGGCGGGTGTGATGTCGGTCACTGGCCGCGCGGGCGAGGGGCCTTTGCGCGCGGGGTATCCAGTTGCGGATACGGTCGGTGGGCTGACCGCTGCGATGGCAATTTGTGCGGCGCTCAACGCGTCCCCGCGCGGGTGCGTCATCGACGTGTCGATGTTGGAGGCCACGCTGGCCACAATGGGCTGGGCGATCTCCAATCACCTGATCGCAGGCGTCGCGCCACAGCAGAACGGCAACGAGAACCCGACCTCTGCCCCGTCCGGCACCTTCCGGGTGGCCGATGGGCATATCAACATTGCCGCCAACCGGGACGAACAATGGGTCAGCCTTGCGCGCCATCTGGGTCGCGATGATCTGCTGAGCGATCCTGATTTCGCCACGCGGGAGGACCGCAAGGCCAACCGTCTGCGCTTGACGGTTGAGTTGGAAACGGTGCTGGTCACTCAACCCGCCGACCATTGGGTGCGCGCGCTGAACGCGCTGGGCGTGCCAACGGGGGAGGTCATGAGCGTACCCGACATTTTGTCCCACCCGCAGATTGCGGATCGTGGCTTTCTGGCCCGGTTTGCCGATGTGCCGAATGTTCCCGCCGGCGCGACTGTGGTGCGGGCAGGGGCGCGGATTGATGGTGCGCCGCTGTCGGTCAGCAGACCGCCCCCTGCGCTGGGCGCAGATACTGATGACGTTTTGGAAAGGCTTGGTGTCAACGCAGAAGAGCGGGCTCAGCTACGGGCTGAAGGGGTGATCTAGCGCCTATTCTAAGCACGCGCTTTCGATGACGAACCCCATATACTGCCGATTGCGATATTTGCCTGCATCGCTGTTGATCTCAAACTCTGTGAATTCGGGGCAGGGGCGAGAGCGGCCTTCTTTCTGCACGTAAAGCACCGTCGATTCTGTGGGCTCAAACGGATGTTTCAGCGCGTAGTGATGCGGCGCGCGCCCTTCAAAGGGGGAGGCGTAAATCGTGAAACCGCGCCCTTTGCCAGTGTAGAACAGATCAGCCAGCACATCCCGGTTGGAGGCAACGATGACGGTCTGGTCGGTTTCTTTGGCCAGTTGGAAAATCTTCTCGGACATCTCGTCAAGACCGACATAACGTTTAAAGACGAGGCTTTCGCCATCCAGCGACAGACCCCCCGCGAAAAGGGTCATAAAAGGCAGCAGCACGCTGATCGCCCCGTTGATCCAGAACGACGCGCGCAGCCAGCGCGGGCGATCGATCAGCCAAGGCATCACGGCGACGATCCCCGCGATAGAGGCGGCAGCGGCCCAGTTGGCATAGGCCTCTGACAGCAGCGCCTGAATGCAGACAATCGCAATGATGGGCAGCGAAAAAAGCAGAAAAGTCACTTGAACGAGGGTCAGTTGCCCGCGAATGGCCTGCCAGCCCATCGTAAGAAGCGCCGCAAAGACCAACGGCCCCATGACAGCGAATTGCAGCAAGAAGAACTCCGCCAACCCGGTGACGTTCAGGCCCGCGCGCGCGCCTGGATCGCGGACCCAATCGGCGTTATCCATCGTGTGTTGCACGGTCGAAAACCCGTTGATGATGTTCCACAGGATGTTGGGCGAGATCGTGATGAAGAAGGCGAACAGGATCAGCCCGTAGTCACGCGCCCGCAGCCGTTCCAAAGGCAGGGCGACGGCTACAATGCCCGCGCAAAGTACATAGTAAATCGCTGCGTATTTCGACAGGAACGCAAGGCCCAGCATCGCGCCGGTGAAAAGCGCCACGTTGCGCGACGGCTCCAGCGCGAGGCGCAGATAGCCGCCCAAGGCGAGCGCCAGAAACGGAAACATAATCGTGTCGGTTGAGATTAGCGTCGAGCCGACCGCAATCACCGGCATCGTCGCATATCCAAGCGCTGTCATGATCGCCGCACGGTGGCCTAGGTGCTCGCGTGCGATGGCACCAAGGATCAACGCGGTGGCGGCGTGAAACAGCGGGGCGGGCAGGCGCACCCAGAAAGCGGCATCACTGCCTGCGGCCTCGACAAAGGCGCGGATCACCCAACCAATCATCGGAGGTTTGGAGTAATAGCCGAAGGCCAGTTCCTGCCCCCAGAACCAGTATTGTGCCTCGTCCACAAACAGATCGAGCTGCCCCCACCACAAGGCCAGCACGCGGTAGAGCGTCAGCAGCCCAACGCCCCAAAGCGCTGGTTTCAGCCAGGCCCGGTCAGCTGTCGAGGCGGCGTTCGACACGGATCAACCACAGGTTTCTGAGGTAAATGAACAGGCCCATCGACTGGCCCAGAATGAAGACGGGATCCTGCCGATAGATCGCATAGGCCAGCAGGATCATCCCGCCGCTGATCGAGAAATACCAAAATGCGATCGGCACAACTGATCGTTTCGCACGTTCCGAGGCGATCCATTGCACAAGGAAGCGCCCCGTGAACAGCAATTGACCGAAAAGGCCGAAGGCCACCCACCAGAACTCAAGGTAGCTGTCGACCTTGAGCCACGCGAAGACGCTATCCATCGGTGACCTCCGTCGGGGTCGCGGTCTTGCGACGGCGGATCAGCCAAGCAACGCCCATCAGATCCCAGACGCCGACGAATGCGCGTTGAAGATTGGTGTAGTTGGAACTGCCCGCCCCGCGCTCACGATGGCTGACATCAACCAGCACGACTTCCCATCCGTCCCGCTTGAACAGCGCAGGCAAGTAGCGATGCATATGGTTGAAGAACGGCAGGCGTAGGAACGCGTCGCGGCGAAACCCTTTCAGCCCACAGCCCGTGTCGCGTGTGCCGTCGTTGAGAATGGCCGAGCGCAGCTTGTTCGCCGCCTTGGACGCCCATTTCTTTGCCGTTGTGTCTTGACGATCCACGCGCTGCCCCGCCACTAGCCCGACGCGGTTTTGGGTGTCGGCCAGAAGCGGTTTATAAAGTTTGGGTAACTCGGAGGGCGGGTTCTGCCCGTCGCCATCCAAAGTGCAAATCACGTCCGACTGGGCCACCAGAACACCGCTATGCACCGCTGCACTTTGCCCGCCAGAGCGCTCATTGCGCAGCACCCGCACCGGATGCTCCAGCCCGCGCGCCACATCGCCCGTCCCATCGGTGGAGCCATCATCGACAATGATAATCTCATAGGCGACCTCTGCGCAGGCCTCTGCAATCTCGGTCACGACTGAGGCGACATTGCCGGCCTCGTTTTTCATAGGGATAACGATGGAAACAGCGGTCATGGCATAGAGTCTCTTTGTTCGGCGGGCTTAAATACCAAAGCGTCCGCGCTGTCCACGGCGCTAGCCTTTTGTGCGACGCAGCGTATCGCCGAAACTGACTTTGGGCGTCAGTTCGATGACCTGACCGGGCTCTGCATTGTGATCGTCGCACCGATCTGCGATGATCTGGGCCGCCGCGCGCCCGATCTCAAGGCGGCAGCTGTCCATCGTGGCCAGTTTCCGCGGCAAACCCTGAAGCAGCTCGACACCGTTGAACCCGGCCAGCCCGATCTCTTGCGGTATCTTCACGCCTTGCTCCAGCAGGTAAAGCAATCCGCCCGCCCCAATCATATCGTTGGAATAATACAGAAAATCGAGCTCTTCATTGCGCGTCAGCATCGCTTGGGTCATCTCGCGGCCCTTGGCCAGCGCCGATCCGCCTTCGTAGAATTCCTTTTCCTGCACTTCGAGCCCATGCTTGGCGAGCCCTTCGATCAACCCTTCAAAGCGCTTTCGCGCCCGGTGATCGAGCGGCATCTTCGTGCCCATGAAACCGATGTTCTGAAAGCCCGCCTTGGCGATTTGCTGCGCCATCATGCGCCCTGCGCGCCGGTGCGAAATACCGACCATGCTGTCGATGGGCGTGCCGTCGACATCCATGATCTCGACCACCGGAATGCCCGAGGCTTTCAGCATCGCCCGGCTGGCATCCGAATGTTCAAGCCCTGCAATAATGATCCCTGAGGGCCGCCACGAGAGCATCTCATACAGAACAGCTTCTTCCTTGTCCTGGGCGTAATGGGTGACGCCGACCACGGGCTGCAACGGCGTCTCGTCCAGCACTTCAGAGATCCCGGTCATCACCTCCGGGAAGACCATGTTCGACATCGACGGGATGATGACGGCTACAAGGTTCACCCGCTGCGAGGCCAGCGCGCCAGCGATCTTGTTAGGCACATAGCCAAGTGTTTTCGCTGCTTCGAGGACCTTCTCCCGCGTCGCGGCACTGACATCCCCGCGATTGCGCAGCACCCGACTGACGGTCATTTCACTGACGCCCGAAGCCTCCGACACATCACGAAGGGTCAGCGGGCGTTTCATATCGTTGGGGGCCATTGCGGTCTTTCTGCTGCGAGTCTTTCCCAAATGTTAGCCCCTAACATTCAGAAAGTCCAAGCGCTTGCGTCTTGCGCGCTGCGTCAAATAGAGCGAGGTATTGCGGGGTGTGGCCCCGTGGCTCAAATGGATAGAGCAGCCCCCTCCTAAGGGGCAGGTTGCAGGTTCGAATCCTGCCGGGGTCGCCAAAAACGCCTGATGCCAGAAAAACCGGAAGTGCGCGCAAAAGAAACCAATAGTGCGCGCAAATTGATTTGGTAGCGGCTCGGCGGCTATGCCACAGCCAGCGTAAATCATTGATTTATAGTTTTTAAAACGGGACTTTCGTGTTGCTGCCGCGGCACTCCCAAAACCCTCGGTTGCCTCTAATCTGACAGTTCATGCTTTGTTCGATCTTGGTAGGTCATAGGTTCCGGAACCTTTCACATCACTTAGCCCGCCGCCTTTCGGCCGGGCGAAGCGCGCGGAGGCTGCTTCCGCGCCATGAAAGGACTCCGCCATGTCGCGTTCGCACTCCACGATCCCGTTCCACGAACTCAAGTTCCTCGATGATGTTCCATCGCTCCGAAGTGTCGAAGAGCGGTTTCGGAAGTTTCTGAAGAGGACGCGGAAGGCCGCCCAAGAGCTGGCGGTCGCCCAAGGACAGATGACCGAGGACGATTGCTTGTATGACTACGAGCTGGTCGCTGACGAAGACACGCGCCGGATAAAGCGACGCGCGATACGCGTCCTGGAGCGGGTTCATTCCTCAACCGGCATGTACCACCTGACTGAAGAGAATCGGGCGCGGCTAACGCCGCTGCGGGATGGTCTTCCCGTTGCCCAGATCACCACCGAACATGAGGCCGACGAGATTGCCGCCGCGCTTCACGCAGAGATGCCGTGGATGGGGCCCGCGACGGAAGTGGTTTGGCAGGGCTTGCAGGCTTCTGCACGCGAGGGGCTGCCGGGCGCGCGGTTCTCTCCGTTGATCTTGGTCGGTTCGCCGGGCCTTGGGAAATCCTACTGGGCGCGGCGTCTGGCGCATCACTTGTCGGTTCCTACCACGCAGATCGACGCAACGGGGGAACCTGCGACCTTTGCGCTCGTCGGCTCCCAACGTGGTTGGAGCAGCGCGCATCCCGGCAAGGTGATGAAAACCATCCTACAGGCGCGACATGGTGGACCGCTGGTTATCTTGGATGAGATCGAGAAGGCGGGGGAGAGCTATTCCACCCGGGGTAGCCGTCATACGCTGACCGACGCATTGCTTCCGCTTCTGGAGCGGATGACGGCGGCCAGCTGGGAATGCCCCTTCTTCCAGATCAAGTTCGACATGTCCTGGGTTAACTGGGTGATGACGGCGAACAGCAGGCAGGGATTGCCGGAGCCACTTAAGAGCCGGTGCGTGGTGCTGGATCTGCCCGATCTGACCATAGGGCAATTGCACGATTTCGCCTGTAGCGAAGGCAGGCGACGTGGTTTGCCGGAACCGGCGTTGGAGGCGTTGCTCGATGTCTTCGAAAGTGGGGCGATCTCCAACGCCAGCTTCAGCCTGCGAATGGTCAGCCGGATGCTGGACCGGGCAGAGATGCTGGCGCAGCAGCCGATCTTGAACTGAGGAGATGACGGTGGACACGCTTACCATCCCCTTCGACACCGGCCGCGTGGTGATCCTCGGAGACCTGCATCTGGACAGCTGCGATCGTCTCTCTGTGGATGCAATCGCGCTCTTAAGTCTTGAATACGCGCTCCAAACAGCGGACGCGCTCCTCCTCGCGGGCGATCTGATCAACGGGCCTGCGTCGAACTGGTCCAAGGTCTTCTCTTATCTGACGCAGCATATCTTTCCGGAGAAGATCTACGCGTTCCCAGGCAACCATGACTATTACAATGGGAGCCTTGGAGATGACCCTCTCCTTGATAGGGAGGCGGCGAAAGCAGGCGCTAACTTCGTTCAGAAACGGGTTCTGCGACACGGAACGACGCGCTTCATGTGCTGCACGCTCTGGACCGACTTCGATCTGCTGGACGATCAACCGCGGGCCATGAGCGTCGCGCAACAGGTGATGCGGGACTATTCCAAGATTGCGAGACCTGCGCCAAGCAAGTTTCCACCGGATGAAGAATTTCACGGATGGATCCCTCAGCCCTGGATCAAGCCGGAAGATGTCTTGAGCGTTCATCAGGATCATCGCCGATGGCCGGTCCAAGCCCTCTCCGAGCCACAACAGATAGGTGATCAGACCGTCATCGTCACCCACCACGGGCCGCATCCGGATGTCGCTGGCGCTATCGATGCCCTCACAGCGTCCTTCCATTCCGACCTGGGCGATCTGCTCGTTGGCTATCAGCCGGACGCCTGGTTCTTCGGGCATTCTCACAGGCGGCTGCGCGCCAAGGTAGGTGAAACCGACATCCGCAACGTCTCGATCGGCTATCCCGACGAACTGCTTGCAGGATCCACATCCTATCTGCGCGAGGCCTGCATCTGGGAGAGCCGCCATGAATCCGGATGACAAGGACGGTGCGCTCCTTCAGCAGCTGAAATCCGTCAAGCTGGTCTGGGTCGATGGATATGAGGGTGGGACCCTAGTTCGATGGGACAATATCGCCCCCACCCTGATGGCGCTGATTCTGAAGGTTGCGCCCAAACTTGAACCGTTCCAGATCGGCGATGCCCGATACGTCCTCCCGTTGAAGCGGGTACTTGCGGCAGAGGATTCATGGCGCCTCGTCAATGCCCGCATGCGCATCCGGTCGCTCTAATTTGCCGTCGACGGCCCGAGCAAGAAGGACCTTGACCGCGCACCCTTCCTGTCGGGCTGGGTGCCGATTAGGTCCGAGTACGGCACCCAAGCGCGTCTCGTCGGTGAGATTGATGCCCATGCCGCTTCGATCGGCCCGATGATCCGCAAATCGCCGTCTTGCGGCCACCATCCCAACCCCAGATGGGCGAGGACTGTTTCGAGGTGGTACTGGTTTGAAGATCGCTTGGCGACGGAAGGTTTCTATCGGAAGTGAGGCAGGAAAGTCGAAGGCGGCCATTCGCTGCTCGCGGCTAGAAATTCCGCTTCGCGGGACGGAAGCGGACTTATTCTCTTGCGGCTTTCGCTGACGCAGAAACCGCTCGCAACTGCGGCATGCGTTTCGCCGCGCTGCAGCTATTTTCGCCGAAGCGGTCTTTTGCCTTACCAAAAAGGGCACCCGGACAAACCGTCCGAACGCCGCGTGATACTCGGCGAATGGATGTCCAGTTCTTACCGGCGTAATCACTGATCCTCAACACGCACAACCACCTCCATCGAGAGCAGATCGTTACCTTCTCCCTGGAAGCTGCCGGTTACCGGAGCGACCTGTGACATGTTCCGCGCAACGGCCACCGGAATCAGGTTGGCCGACCCCACCGATCTGTTCGTTGGGTCGAACGGGATCCAACCGGCCCCGGGAACGAAGACTTCGACCCATGCATGTGTAGAGCCTGAGCCGGCAGACCCGAGCCGGTCATTACTGGGGTCGTAAAGATAGCCGGACACCAGACGCGCCCCGAAACCCAGCGTTCGGTTAGCCTCGGCAAAGAGGACCGCAAAGTCGCGACACGAGCCACAGCCCCGGTCGAGGGTTTCGAGTGGTCCTTGCGTGCCTTCGCTCTCGCGGATCTCATATGTGATCTGCGCTGTGATGCCATTGCTGACGTCCTTCAGGAGCGACAGGGTATCCGTTGGCCTGTGCATCACGAATTGTTCGACCCAGTTTGACAAGCGCCCTGCGTCGTCTTGGTATTGTGGCGCAGAAAGCGCCCCGAGATCTGTCCAGTCTTCGGTGGAGTAGAGGAACGGGTAGGACGTCGCAAAGGCAGCAATCGGGAAGACGGGCCAGTCTGGCGCGTTCAGGATGGCGGTTGTGTGCGACCGGATCGAAAGCGTCTCCGTTGCGACATCGAAGTTGGCGATAGCGATGGCGTTTCCGGCGACATCGTGGGACCAGTCGATGTGGGCCGTCGGCGTGATATCAAGATCGAAAGCCGTCAATGTGAGGTCCCGCGTTTCGCGAGGACGCAACATCAGCCTGTGCGGTCCAAGGACCACGGCGACGCGATAGCGATAGATGGTCGTATGTGTGATCGTAATCGTTGGCATGCAGCAGATCTAAGTCGACCGACCGCCGGAGCGAGACCGACCTGTGCTGACCCCTTCGGGCATTGCCGCGCGCCATGCTGTCGTTCCTTTGCATCTTACACAGATGCGCTGGCCGAACCCTTCGCTCCAAAACGAAGCACTACAAGCCAAGCAGAACCGCGGCTTCGGCACATCGCCGAGCGCGCGGCTGGGTTGATCCATCAGGATATCGTCGACTTTTGCTTGCATCAGATCCTCGCGTTCATTTGGTCCCTGAAATTGCGTTGTGGGCATCATACGGAAACGGATGATGTGCGCGGTCGGCACGGCATCCCTTCATTCTCGGCGTCATGAATGTCCGAAGCGTTCCGCGAAGCCCCCCGCGCTGTTGCGTTTTCGGCCTCAGTATCCGCGTCACCCCTGTCAGTCTGTGTCGTCCCCGATCCCGAGTAGAGATGGCGCAATTGAGCCTCGGACACCCCGTCGGCCTGCATGACGAGTTGCACCATCGGATCGGCCAGCATTTCTTCGAGAAAGACCTGTGACAGGTCCTTGCCGGACAGTTTGTCTCTCGCACGGGCGCGGTCAAGATCGAGAAGCGACACAGTCAGGCTCCGTGTTAATCCCGGATGGGACAGGCGTGGATGCAAATGGACCACGACGGAGGCCTTCCAGGCCTGAGGGTCCTTGTGATCAGGTGGTGAGGCGAATTCAGTCTCGATATCATACTCTCCGGCGGGAAGCGTTTCGTCGAAGCCAGGAAGATTGAAAGGCCGGTCAAAAACCGCGATGGTTTTCGCTCTTTGTTCGTCCATTGCGTTTGATCCTTTCAATTGAACAGTTTTCCATGACATCGAGCAAAACCAGCCCTTTCCGGTGCATGCGTCAGGTTTTCTTCGGACCCGGAGAACCCGGTTTCGCAGCAGCGTCCGGCGCCTTGAGTGCCGGTTCTTTTTTCGACGGTTCCGCAGGTTTGGCTTTCAGTATGGCAGCAGCTTTGGTGGTCAGGTCTTTGAAAGACATGCTCTTCATCCTTTTTGGGTTTTCCGCTGGAATTTCCGGGCCTCGATCAGGCACGAATTCTCGAGTGCGGCTTATTGGTATATGTGTATTGACCGGCCCTTTTACCATGGCGCGGTGTGGGACTAGTCGGCGGGGTATGATCTTCGTAGGCCCCGCCGACGACCATTGTGGGTGTCATACCAAGGTCAGGAAGGGGTGGGCCTCGCGGTCCTTTGCACTTCCGTTCATCTTTTGCTTGCCATGAACAACCTTGGCGACATCTGGGGCGCTCATCGCCCGCATGAGGGCGCTGTAGTTCATGCCCATTTTCATCTCGGAGCCAACGGGCACAGCGGCTTTGGCTGAGTCGACAACGGTGTGGTCGCCGGTCGCGCCAATAAACGCCGTTCCCGGGGAAAACATAAGACCGCTTGCGTCGGTGTCTTGCTGCCCGACAGCAAGGATGGTTCGGGCTCGGAGGTCATCACTTCGAACCAAATTGAGCATCCCAAGCTCCGGAGCAATTGACATGGTCGGCGCTGGGCTTGGTTTGCGGCTTGTTTCGATCACTTCGGCAAAAAGGGTAAAGGCATCCGTATGAAGGCCAGTGATCGGATGCCCAGTCACGGGGTCGGTGCCCAGAAGGATCGCCTCACCCAGACGCAGGTTGTCGACCCGCCCAGTTGAAACGTCGCCAAGCGCCCATGGCAAATTGGCCGAGCCTCCTCCTGACACAAGATCTACAACAGGTCCGCAGGCGCCTTCGACTTGGTCGGCCAGTCTCGAGAGCATGGCCATGTCACCGGCCGTCGGTGCAACGTCGCCCAGGCAGGCAAAATTTGCAGCGATGCCTTTGAGAGCGACACCGGGTGTTGCGATGACCTGAGCGGCGAAGTCATTGAGGTTCTCTTGTAAAATGCCTTCGCGCATATCGCCCATTTCGACCATCAGGATGACATCGTGCGAGGCACCCTGTTCCTTTGCGGCTGCGCCAAGCTTCAGGATCGTGTCCATCTCTGTGTTATAGCTCGCGTCGCAATACTGGATGACGTCTTCCATCTCGCTCAGTAGCGGCGCGCGGATCAGCGAAATTGGGCAATTGATCCCTGCGGTCCGCATCCGAACGACGTTTTTTATGCGTGCGTCGGCCAGACCGACAACGCCACCGTCAAGCATGGCGCCGGCGACCTCAGGATGCCCGCAGAATGCCTTGGTTACGCCGGTAACCGATATGCCACGGTCGCCAAGGCGGCGGACGAGACATCGCGCGTTTGCTTGGATCTTGCCAAGATCGATTTCCACCCGCGGCGAGGTCATTCCGCGGCCACGAGAGGCACGGGCCGCAACTGTGGAAAGGCGGCCAGGACCATGTCGCTGAGGTGCACTTCCGGCCGGGTCAGCGCGTCCGTCACCGGAACGCCAAGATCCCTTGAAAGGCTGTCAATCGCACGATCGACCTCGGTGCTCGTCATCGCTTCGTGATTGAGTGTGACACCAATCACCCGTGTGTCAGCGAAAGCTTCGATGAGGGCGATTTCGCTTTTCGGCCTGGGCATCGGCATGGCCGGAAAGTCGCAGCGATGGGCGCGTTTGGGCGCATGTTGGAGAATAACACCGTGCGGCTGGCTGCCGCGCAGAATGAATGCCGAAGTGCAAAAGGCCGGATGGCTGAGCGCGCCTTGCCCTTCTATCAGGATGACGTCCGGATCGTCGCCGTGAGACGCCGCGACAATCACGCGTTCCAGTTCCCCGCAGCAGAATTGCGGTGGCACGGCGTCCATGGCGATGCCGTATTTTGCGCCCTGCATAAGCCCCGTTTGGCCGGTACCGACAAGGACGGTCTTGATACCACGCGTGTTCAATTCCCTGGCCAGAATGGTCGCTGTCGTCCGCTTGCCAATTGCACAATCCGTTCCGAGTACGGCAATGCGGATTGCCTTCACCTCCGACACGCTTCCGTCAAACAGGCGCATGTCCTTGCTTGGCCTGGGTTTGCGGATATCGCGGATCGTCACGTTAGCCGCATCTGCGGCGCTCGAGATCTCGGGGTCATCGCCGAGGTATTCGTGCAGACCACTGACGATGTTCATGCCGAGTGCGATGGCATCCAGCACGACCTCGCGATCAGTAGGTGACATCTTCCCTGTAGAGGGGGCCATCCCATAGATCAGCGTGTCTGGGATACTTGCTTCACGCGCAATCGCAGCCTCAATATCTTCAAGGACGGGGATGCCGTTACTCACATTGTCCAGCACTTGCCCGCTGTCGCGCCCTTCAAGTCTGCTGTCTATGACCGAAAGAATGCGGTAGGCTTGGCTGTGACGGACAAGGCCGTTTGCGGTTTTTCCGTCGATCTGCCCGAAGTTCCCCTCGCAATAGACAATCGCTGTGGGCACCCCTTTTGTTACCTTTTTGCTGGTGTGAGATCGACGGGAAGAGGACAGGTCAGGCGGGGCTTGCGGCCCCATGCTTGACAGCCTTGTCATCGTGTTTTCTGCATTGTCCGTTTCCATGATTATTCCTTTGGCGAGCGGGTTTTCCCGGGTCCGATCACATGAAGCGTTCGGGCGGGTGAGCCGTGTTTCAATTTGGATTGCGAGCGCTAGTCGTTCAGGACGCAACGCCCTTGCGAGCGCTGGAAATTCCTATGGCACTCCCACCCGTTTCCCGATCGGTTGAGATGCGCATTTTTGGGGAGGTCGATCTCTGTGCAGCCGCCGTCGGACTCTGCAAAGCCGCGATTACACTTCCAGCCTGGGCCATAGCTTGCATCGTCGAAATAAGCATTCTCCGGGACGACAACAGCCTCGCAGGTGTCATCGCTTTCGAAGTAGCCCCGCTCACATGTCCAGGGCTGGCCATACGACGACGCGTTCAGAAAGGCGTTCTCCGGGACCGCGATTGCGACGCATGTGTCGCCTTCGACCTGGTAGCCACGTTTGCAAAGCCAAGCGGCGCCATAAGAGTCAGCCGACAGATACGCATTGTCCGGCACAACGACTTCCAGGCAAATGTCGTCGACCTTCATGTAGCCACGAAGGCAGTTCCATCTTTGTCCCGACGGGTCGAGATAGCCGCCTTCGGGAACGACGACCTCAAAACAAGCCGCGTCATCGAGCTCCTGAAATCCGTGCAGACACTCCCAGCCCCTGCCATAGGTCCGGTTGGTGGCGTAGGCGTTCTCAGGAACGATGATGGCGAGACACGCATCGCCGTCTCGCCGATACCCACGATCACATTCCCATCCCTCGCCATAGCTTTTGGGCTGCGCATTCGCGGGCATCGGGGCAGCCCGAGATTGGGCGAAAGATGGCGATCCGATTGCGATGAGCGTGACAAAGGCGAGCGCGAGGAGTTCCGCGGAGGCCTTTGCAGAGCGGGACCACACCATTTCAAGCACCCCTGCGATGCCTTTGGACGAAACGCGCGACAGTTTGAGGCCATTAAGATGCATCAAGTTCGAGACCTTCGATGCATGCCTGCGCCAGATCGCGGTTCGGGCCATCTGATCCGGGCATCGTCGCCCAGCCTGATTCCATGACAGCGTCGCGCCGCTTGAACGATGATGCTTCGCGGATCGTAGCGAGCTTGGCAATGCGCTCATTGTCAGCGCGGGACATGTCGAGGCAGAAGGGCACGAGCGCCGCGATAACTCGGTCCTCCGCCATCTCGCTTGCCATCTCCTCAGCGCCGCCTCCGGTCATCCAGCCACCCCAGGAAAATCCAACAATGCCGACGAACGCCGCGCCAAGGAGCGCGCCGTAAATACCGGGTTTCAGCCATTCGGGTGTCGTCATGTCTTGTCCTCCTGCGGGGAAAGCGCCGCTTCGCTGTCATTGATAGTTTCCGAGAGGGCCTGATCACATGCAATTGCGTGCTCCAGATCCTCCCTTGTGGTCAATTGCATCGTCGTTTGACCCGTGTTGCTCCCTCGCCCCCGGACCATCAGGTATGTCGCAGTGCGCCGGTAAGCTTCGAAGCTGAGGCTTTGCATAAGCTCTTCCTCGACAACGATTTCATACGTGCCGGCCGCAAGCTCCCGCTGGCTGTCGCCAATCATGAAGTCGTTGGAAAACGTCACCATTGATCTGGTAGAACGCGTGAGCATCCCAGGCCTCCATTGAACAGAATGTTAAACTTTCCGCAGCCGTCATTATGGCCAGCGTCGTCGCAGCAAGGCGGTTGAATAGGCACTATCCGAACTTTCGGTGTGTGATGCTGATCGAGGTTAGCCCCAGTCGGTTTCTTGGCTGTCATGGTGAGAGGCAAAGCCGTTACGCGGCTCCAGACACCTGCGTGCGCAGTTTTCGAATTAGTCTCACGCCGAAAGGAAACCCATGTCCGCCTCAGATGTTCTCCACCCCGATGGCAGCGACTACGATGCCTTCCTCTTCGCGGAATTGGGCGAGGACAGAACCGGTGCGGCCGTTACGGTCTTGTCAGCGCTTGCGCGCCTTGACCTCGAGCCATGGACCGAGGCGCGTGACCTTGCTCGTCTGGCTCGGGAGGACGCGCTAATACGACTGACGACGCATTTTGAAGCGATTACCGACATTCCGGCGCTGGCGCTGGCAAGCCAGAGCAGAGCGGCAAAGCTGGTTTCATTGCTGCCGAAGCGTGCCCCGCTTCGCGTTCCCAAATCACTCGAAGCAGGCACCAACAATTTTCCAAAGCTATCGATGTCTTGGACAACGATTGCCCTCGTTGGAGTCGTGGTTCTAGCGTGGTTCTTCTATTTGGCTCAAACGGGCTAACCTGCGTCAGTGCAAAGACGCGATCGAACTGGTTAGGTGATGCATGTCTACCCCTAGTTGGGTTGGCATTTTTTTCGAGTACCTGAGCGGCGTGGGACACATGCAGTCTCCAAAGAGTTTGCATGTGTTCTGCGCCTCTTATTTCTCGGACCGTCCAGGAAAGGACATTCCCATGAATGAAGAAGACCAAACCGAGGAAAACCAGACGGTGAAACACATGGCTTCCGTCAAGGCTGCCTGGGACAATGCACCCGAAGGCCCCAAGAAAGCGACCGCTCTCAAGCATTATCAAGCGGCCGAGAAGGCGCATGAGGCCGAAAACGACGAAGAGGCACACAACGAACTCAAGCAGGCAAGCCGCGCATTGGTGTAAAGTCGGCAAACCTGTGAAATGACTGCAAGGCCGCCCGAAGTCATGCTGAGGGCGGCCGTTTCAGGGCAACAAAGGCCGTGATTGATCGAGATAGGCCGGATCGAAATCCGCCAAAGCAACAAGCCCCTCGTAGTTATCGAAGGTTACTAGCCCGCCCTGAAACGTGACGAGTCCGCGTTCGCGGAGCTTACGAAGGACGCGGTTGACGTGGATGGCACTTAACCCCAACGCATCTGCCAAATGATACTGTGTGAGCGGACAGGCGTAGCCTTCCCTGCTCCCTAATCCGACGAGTGACAGTCTCACGCCAAGCTCCAGCAGAAAATGCGCCATGCGCGCATCCGCATCGCGCCGCCCCAGCCCAACCAGATGCTCGACCACCATCGCCTCATCCCGCGACACGGCCCAGAGAATGGCCGTAGCCAGCCGGGGTGTCTCTGCAAAGGCTTGCAGAAGATCGCTCACCAGGACTTCCGCAGCTTCGATCTCGACGATTGGCTCAATCCCATGATCGGACGTGTGCAAAAGCACGCTGCGCAGCCCCAGAAAATCCCCCGGTATCTGGAAATCAACGATCTGCCGTGTCCCGTCAGCCTGTATCTTGTAAGAAACGACCCAGCCCGCCGCCAGGATGTATGCTGCCTGTTCGGATTGGCCCTGGTGAACCAAGTCGCGCCCAGCAGAGAAAGATTTCCTCCGTTGGTGCAAACGCTCAAGAACGACCAGCTCAGTCTCCGAGAGTGCAACAAACGCGGAGAGCTTTTGGGTGAGTGGACTGGCTTTGATGTTCATCATCGGTCCCTCCCGAACCGGCGCGTACTCATGGAAGAATTCGGCGCCGAGACTGCTTTCGATCAGTACGGGATACCAAACTCTTTGTGAGTTTAGGGCGATCAAGACCCAACCCGGTCGCAATACAACGAACGAAAGAGGAATGCCCCGATGTCAGACCAACGAGACGCCGCAGGCATGGCCGCCTTTTCGATTTGCGAGGCGCTCCTACTTGCCCTGCAAGATCGCAATCTACTGCCGGAACGCGAGATCGTGGGGATTCTTCGGGATGCGGCAGCGACCCACGAGAATGCTCAAGACCCGGAGGACGAACGCAAATTGCATGGGGCAGCCGCCAAACTGATCAACGAGATCATCATTGGCGGCAACCTATCGCAACGCTCGTAACACCGACCCTCTTACGCTGGAAAAGAAAAGCCTAAATACTCAGCCTCTCAACCCGTTTTTGGGTCGGTCGGCTCGGTCTGTGCTTCAGGAGGTCGTTTGGTTGCAGTCTGCGGTTTCGTTTCTTTTTCTTGAGAGGCCTTCTTGTCGGCGGCCTCTTTCTTCGCCAAGTCGTTGAACGACATTCTGGCTTTCCTTTTCTGGCTGCCAGGGTATCCGGCAGCATGTGAGCCATAGTGGAGCAAAGCTCTTTTGGCAAAGAAAACATCAAGCAAATCACTGCGTGCACCTTGTAACACTCTCGGACAGCTACCAAGTCAGTTAGGCTACTGAACTCCATTCGACCCTCTGTTTTCCTTTACCGGCTCACAGCGCTAGACACTGTTGTGAGAAGCTGGGTTGCCGCATGTCGCGGGCAGCGATTAATCAAGGAAAATTCACATGGCCAACGGCACAGTGAAATGGTTCAACACCACCAAAGGCTTCGGCTTCATTGCTCCGGAATCGGGTGGCAAGGATGTGTTTCTCCACATCTCTGCACTCGAGAAGTCCGGGATGACCACCCTGAACGACGATCAGAAGGTGACCTTCGATGTGGAGGCCGGCCGCGACGGTCGTGAAAGCGCAACCAACATCGCGCTCGCCTGATCTTTGCAAGTGGGCGCTCTTTCGTGGCGCCCCATCGCCAAACGGCCACTTGCTTTTTTGAATCTTCTTCCGCTGCCTAACGCAGCAGTTCTTTTGCCTGATTGGCATCCGCCGAACCGGCACTACGAATTGCTCATCCCAGGAGACCAGCCCGATGCCAGATTACACAGCCCCAAACAGATCAGATGCGGGACGTGACGTCTTCAAGGGTATGTCGAAGAAATCGAAGGCCAAGGAGACCAGGAAAGAAGCCGCTATGTCGATCCGCGTGGGCGAGTATGGCAGATATCAGATCAAGTCCGGTCGTCTCGCCGGCGCATACGGCGCTCGCGCCTTTCCCAAGCCACCCACGAAGGCGCGCGGCTTGATTGCCGAGGCGACGGGTGAGACCGAAGAAGCTGCGATCATCGCATTGCATTCCGCCATCGATGCGCGCGAAGCCAGCAGGGCCGAAGATCGCAGAACAGATCCTCGCAAAGGGACGCAGGTACCAACATGCGACGAATACGTGGAAGCGCTCCATTCTGTAAACCTGACGGGTTCGCAGCGCGCCATGTTGATGGCGTTGTCGCTGAAGGAAGCGGACGGGTTGGCACAGGTTAAGGTTGCAGATGCTGGCAGCTACAAGTCCACGACCTCGGCCAACAGAGCGCTCGCCAGTGTGGGTCGTATGATTGCGGGCTATCTGTCTTCGGGAACAGGATCCACGGGGCCTTCAACGGGCCCGGATGGAAGCACGCTCATTGGGTATCGAGATGTCTCCGAACATGACGAGAAGGCTGAGAACTGGATAATGCACCCCGAGCTTTGCGCCGCCGTCCGTAAGGTTATGTAATTCAATGGGTAAGCCGTCCAAGTGATTGGCCAATGTGGGTTGACTGCCAATCCAGTCGAACCAGAGTTTGTCCAGAAATACCGATATGATCGGACATCAAGAGGACGTTTGGCGGCGCTTTTAACTCTGGATCAATTGCGCTGCGTGCGGCAGGTTGGCTCGCAAACGCAGGCGGCACCAGCCGCACGCCCATTGCCTAGAGGTCAATTTTCTCGGCGATACTAAGTGCATCTTCAAGTTCAACTCCCAGGTAGCGCACTGTGCTATCGACCTTCGTATGGCCGAGCAACAGTTGAACCGCACGCAGGTTGCCTGTTTTCCGGTAAATCTCAGCAGCTTTTGTCCGGCGCAGCGAATGCGTTCCGTATCCGCTCGGTTCCAGACCAATCGCCGACACCCAATCGTGCACCAACCGGCCATATTGACGGGTTGAAACATGCGGTCGATCGTGGAAGCGGCTGGGAAACATGAACGAGCATGCCAACATCTCGGGTGACTTGACCCAAGCCAGGACAGTTTCCCTTGTGTTTTCCGTCAGTTCAAACCGAACGGGCCGCTTGGTTTTGCTTTGAATGACCGAAACACGTTCTCGGACGCGATCTTCTTTGACCAGATCGACCACAGAGAGCCTGACCAGATCACATCCACGTAGCTTGCTGTCGATGGCAACGTTAAATAGCGCCAGATCGCGAAGGTTGTTCGCCAGTTCCAGTCGCGCTCGGATGGCCCAAACCTGTTTTGGTAGCAGCGGTCGCTTCTGGCCGACGATCCGCCCCTTGTTCCAGGCTTTACGTTTCGGGGTGACAGCAGGAAGTTGGACTCGAGGCATGATTTGCCCTCCTTGCCGCCCTCCGAACCCAAGCATCAGCACCGCGCTGACGTTGGCATGCTACACGCAAACCTGATTGCATCTGACCTGCCACCCGTGTGTTCGTGCTCCAAACCCAATAACAGCTCGAATGAATGGCCGGATTGATCGCCGCCATGCCGCGCCGAAATCTAAGCGCCTGCAGCAATTTCCGTGCTGCGAGCGCGCGCAGCGAGGATTCAAGACTTCTGCTGTGGGCTCTTTCCGGACCTTAGCTGCGGGCAGGGCAGAGGTCTGCTTCTCCGAATTGTCTGCCACCGATACAATCGCCCTTCAGTTCGACTTCGGGACTAGATCCTGGGAATCAAATCCGACGCAAAACAGGCTCAACGTCTTCCAAGAGGTAAACCGGGCCAAAGTCGGTGTCGCCGGGCCGAAACCTCTCGGTCCCGGCCGACTTCAGGCGCTGCGAGATCGACCGGCTGCTTTGGCCGAGCCTAGTGGAAAGTAGCTTGAGCGTCGTAAACCGCGCGTGAAATGCAGCTGCATCATCCTCGGTAACGTAGTGGTCTCGGCGATGCGTCTGCGGGTTATAGATTGCCGTTGCCGGCGTATGACTGTGATCCACCAGCAGGCGAAACTCCCGGTGCTTGTTCAAACCGACTTCGGATGCAAACTCGGACAGGGTGCGATGATCAGGGCGTTCCGGTCGCACAAGCATGTCGACCTCGGATCTGCGGACAAACAGCGACGCGTAACCGCGTAGATCGCCTCTCCGACCAACTGATAGCGCACCGTCCCAAATCGGTTCCAATACCTTGTTGATTTTGACACGACAGCGCACCGAAGCGCGATGGACCTGCTCCCATGCTTGGTCTTCTGTTGGAATGTCCTGCGAAGTGGCATAGAGCCCTTCGAGGAAAATCTCGGCATCGGCTGGATTCCAGGGCCGTCGAGTGACATCGGGCGGGAACCGCGGCGCCAAGATCTCTGCCTCGACCAGTGCTTCGAGCTGCTGTTCGCCGCAACCCAGGCGTCGTTGCATCTCCTTCGAACCAACGAGTTGTTCAAACACGTTCATCAGGTCGTCGACTTCGGCTGAGGGAAAGGTGAGGCGCGCATCGCTACGCTCATCGTCACCATCAATCACGCCTTCCGACACCAGGAGGCTGCGCATTCGAGCGAGCGATACGCCGGCCTCGGTGGCTACAGTGAGGACCGAATGCATTCGGCGTGCCTTCAAAGTACGTCCAAGCACTTTAGTCCCAGGAGAAACGGCCCAGATGTCCAATGCAACCTCACGAAGCAAGTTGCGGAACGGATCGTAACGCGTGTCATTTGCGGCAGTACTGGCAAGCCAGTCATAAAGCCGACCGAACGCGCTGCGCATCTCATCGTGGGGGCCGGACGCTCGTTTGGCCAACACGTGGAATGCCCTTTGTATGGAGTCTGGTCCTTGGCTCGCGACCTCGAATCCAGCCGCCCTCGGGGCACTTTTCGGAGCTAGATTTCGTCGAACAAGTTCCGCGCCGAGAAGCTCGCAGAACTGCGCCGCGACATCGATGGAGTGGTTTGCCAGCCAAGTTCCATCCTGTCCGGTCTCCAAGCGTTGGTCGATCCACTTGTCATAACTGGTGACTTCGCAGGTCGCCGCATCCAGTCGCCCTTCCATCAGATTGTTTTCGATTTTCCGAATTTGAGTTGCATAGTCATAGCGATCGGCGACCCGTTTCGCGGTCCACAGGGGGACGAGTGGCGACTTATGGCGCAGGCAGATGGCCACATGACGAAACTGCCAGTCGCCGCGCAGGACCATTCCATCCACTGTCTCGAATTCGGACCGGTTGGTATCCTCTCTGAGGCAATGCGGGCAACCGCGAACAGTAGGGTTCATCACAGCGCGGGACACGACGGACTCACCGCGAAATCGCATCCGCACCCCCTCCAACGGTCGAGGGGTCCAGGAAACTAGGGCCGCGCGCTCTGCCGAACTGAGACCCAGAATCTCAGAAAGTCTATTAACACTGGCGTCCTCCACAGCGATGAGCGGCTTCTGCGACAATCCTAGTTCCGCTGTGAGCTCCCACGTCGAAAGACCTCTCATAGCCGCCGCGCGCGACACGAGGGAAAATAGCGTCTCACGAGGGCGCAAAGTGGGGCGTGCAGCTAGTGGGCGAAGCAAAATCTTAATCCAGGTTGATGCGAGTGGCGCAGAGATACGTGGTCTGGAGGAACATTTCAAAGCCATCTGGAATATGCTCTGCATCTGATGACTGCCCATTGCGCACCCTCGGTGTGTTGGAAAGTGCAGAACCGCGGCTTTGCTTAAGCCGACATTGCCTTGCCACTTGGAAGTGGAACAGGTTGGCCTTCAGCCAACTTCGCGCCAAAGTGTCGATGAGCGCATCCACGATCACCGAACCGCGATAGGATTTCTGTTTTGCTGGACATCAATGCCCTAGCTGGAACCGATTGGAACTACGATTTTCTTGAAATTTGCAACTTAGAAAAGGATCCAAAAGCCGGTCGGCCAGGCCTGGCTGGTTATGCGCAAAAGACAAAGCCCCTGTTTGCAAAAATTGCCGATCGCTGGTCGCCGGAATCGCATGCTGAATGGCTGCAAAGGCACTACCTTTGCCTAAAGCTTGTTATGGGTGCGACACTACAGTTCGGTACTGCAGAAAACGCGTATCGTCAGAACCTTCAGATGGCTGTCCCGTATTTGTCTTACTACGGAATGTTCAATGCTGTTCGGGCAAATTTATTGAGTTCCCCTAGATCCGGGTGGGGAAAAAATAGTCTGACGATCGGTCATGAAAAAGCAATTGAAGCATACAAGAGTGAAATCGAGCTCCTCCTCTCTCCTGATGAAGTTAAAGACGAAGTCGATTTATTCTTGCAGGCCAAACGCGGTAGGGAACTTTTTTCCTATCGCTTTCCAAGTAGAGGAGCTCCTGGCCGAGGTGGCTTTTTTGTCTACCCAGATGAAACTGAACGTTTCGCTAGGGTCGCAGCGGAGCTGGCTTTGTTCAACTCTTTCTGCCTGGGTGCAGCCATCGACAGAAAGTTTGGTAAGCTAAATGAATGGGATGGTTACGTTACGGAAGAACGAGAACTTTCCAAACTATGGGAGCATATCCTAAATGGATCTCTCGGAGATGATGATTACATCCACATTGATTCCGCGGACAAGCACAGGGTGGCGAAAATCGCCCGCACGCTTCGCCGACCATTGCCATTTGTCTGGATGATAGGGGAAGGCGGCGTGGAAGACTTCTTTGACGCTTTTGGACCTGCCAGAGACTCCGACCACGAGTTTGATCCAGACGAACACTGGAACCGGCTCTTAGAACTACCTTAAATGGCATCATTGCTTCTTCAGTCCCAAGCTGCCGTTAAAACTAAAGCCGAATGCTAATATGCCGCTTCTGAGAAGCTAACACGCAACAGGCAATTCGAGTCTCAGTGCGTTCTTCAACTCGCGCCACAACGAGCGTAGTATTAACAGCCTTAACCCCGGGTCTAGTTCACACAACGCCTAAGTAGTTCACTTTCAAACCCATCAAACCGGTCCGGAAACTCTGTTTCAAAAGCACTTACAGCCTCACGTGCCTTTCGGAAGTCTTCTTGCGGAAGGTCAGAGGCCAATCGTTGAATTATTGGAATTGGAACACCAAATTCATCCAACGCCCGCAGATCTCCTGGGATAAAAAGTCCCTGAAGTTGCGCTGCATAAACTCGGTAATCGACCTCACCAGCGCCTATTACCGCATCGACAACGTCGTTGAATGCCCGAAGGACTTGGGGGAACGAATACTCCGCGCCCCGCATGAAGTTGAAACACCGATCAATCTCTGTCTGCGCGGCGAGGCCGGTGCCGGAAACGAGGCCATCCATGAATTCTCGGATGGAAGAACTAACGCGAAGGCGGTTGGCGAAATGAGCAACCTGACGGGCACTTCTAAGCCCGTGTTTGCTGAAACGGAGAACGCTCCACGGTAGTTCAAACGTCGCTTCCACCTCACCGAAGTCCGGGATACCTTTCCAACGCAGGAGCGACTCCTCGTTAGTCAACTCTTGGCGTACTAACTCCGCGAGCGAGTTTAATTCATCGACCCCGAATTCCGCCCAACGCGCCAATACCTCAGGTGGTAATTCGCTAGAGCGAAAGATTGCCTGCTTTCGGCGCCGCGCAGGTTCCGACAGGATATCGTCCTCAAGCTGCATAAGAAGCTCTGGGCGCATCATTTCGTCCGGATTGAACAGGGGGACGTGAACCTCAAATTGTTCTGGCTCGGGTGGCGGATTGTAGAGGAACACCTTGCCAATGTTGTGTTTGAACATCCGCCCTGCGCGGCCTTTGATGTTGTCAAATGTAAAGCGATCCAGCTTCGAAGTGTTGATCTTCCGGTCGTAGATGAAGACGTTTTCGGCGGCCGTGTTGATGCCTTCGATCATCGACGAAGTGCAAACGATGGCGGCAAGGTCTCCATCGTTGAAAAGGCTTATCATCAGGTGGGCGATGGAGCGCGGCACGCGGCCATGGTGCATTCCGATACCGCGTTTGACGCCCTTTGCGAGGAACCATTCCGGATGGAAGTTCTCGGCAAGCCATTCGGAAAGCTCTGCAGTAAACTCTCCTTTGCGCACCAACTTTGTGTCCAGAAGATTTTCCATCAGCCGCGAAGCGGACGGGGGTGATTGGACGTAGATTAATGAGTTCGTTCGGTCTACTGATCGAAGGTCTTCCACCAACTGCTTTACGCTCGGACCGGTGCCGGTCCTGTCGATGATATCGGCCGTTACAGGACTGTAGCGGGTGCGGACAAATTCCACGTCTTCCCGAAACGAGTTTGCGTTCGGAACTTCGTCGATTGATGGGCCGAGGAAGTAGATTTGCTTCGCTGTCTTTCCGTAACGGGCGAGGATCGTATTTAGGGCAAGCGAGCGTTCGTCACTCCGCTCAAGGTCCAGTTTGTAGAATTCGTCGATGACGAACAGGTCGATGTCCTGGATTCGCTCACGTTCAAGGAGCCGCTCCTGTGTGCCGATGTAGATTGCGAGTTTCTGCGTTGGGGCTTCGTTCGTTCGCGTGATGACCTGATACGCTGGAAAACGCTTCTCCATCCGGCGTCGGAATTCATCAAGAAGCGCGATGGTCGGAACCACGGCCACAACCGTTGACGGGCGCTTCTGCGAAATCAGCGCGTCGATGAGAAGGCTTTTTCCGAAGCTGGTCGGTGCGGACAGAATGACGCTCTTGCCTTGAGCGAGCTTGTTGAAGACGAGGGCCTGCTCGATGTGAAAGACATAGTCTTTCATCCCCGGCACACGCATCGTTTCCGTCGCCAGTTGGTCCCGCCAACTGCCCCTCTCCGCGATGTAGGGGAAAAGCCCCGCCTCACGCAGGATCGCGTCAATCATCATTGACGCCCCCTCAAGGCGATCCTCTAGCTCGTCCCGCCTATCCAGCATCCGGATGATGAGGTCGAGTGCGGTCACGGTGTTGGAACCCGGGGATTGGAAGTAATAGGCGATGGACCGCAAAAGCTTGAAGACGTCATCGCCATCTTCGAGATCACCTGAGATTGCGTCTTTGATTTCCTCTGGCGTCATAGAAAAGCTTGAACCCGATCATTGAAGTGAGTTTCTAATTTGGCTTTGCAGTCCAGCGGGACGAAAATCAGGACAAACCGAACCTTTTCCGGCACTCTCTTGTCGAAGTAGTCCGTACATTTCTGGAGTTCTTTTGTGACCGCAGCCACGTAGGCTTCGTCCCGTGATGCCGCACCCTTCGTTGCGTCGAAGTCTGCGGCGATACAAATTGGAACGACTATTCGTTCAATGATCTTATCCAACGACGTTTGGTCCGCGAATAGCCAAGTCAATTCTTCTGCGTAGGACGTACCCTCCTCTACCTTGGGACCGATGAGTGCCTTCATTTCCTCAAGGAACTCGGTATCCCAAAGAGGTTCAATCGACTTCAATGCTGATTGGCGTGCTTCGCTGGCACTCACGTAGAGTTTGGCTTCGCCCAGCCACAATTCGAGAAGTCCGGTATCTGCATTCTGGAGAACATGCGCCATGTCCACGCTGGTTACGCTGTCATTGCTCCTCATCTTGTAAAATAGGCGGGCGACAAATGGAGATGTGTCATATTCTTGGCGACACAACGCATGGAGAAGAATTTCACCGATTTCACCACGTTTGCTTGGATCGGGAACATCACATACGCGGCGGCACGCCTGCGCCAACGTTTGCATGGGGTCGCCCAGTAAAGCACGACGTTCCTGTGATTTAAGTGCCGCGTCCGGAAGCCAGTCGAAAAGGTGTTTGGACAGTTTCTTGTAACGCCAGCTTCCCACTTCGAAATTTGGGCACATCGCAATCGACGAATGGTCACCTGTCAGGTCAACGATGCAATCCAAGAGCTTCGTCGGAATGGGAAATTCGAAAGTGGGTATTGGCTGGTTCAATTGCGGAGCCTTCTTACTGCACTGCGGACGCTAGTCTATCCGCTTAAGAAGGCAGGTAAAGATTGGCGGGCACTATTAGCAACCTTGTCGCTATCTGCCTATGCATGCCCCACCAGCACCGGCAGTTAACGCCGGACCCGCCTTCTACGAAGAATGACCTGAGACTTACTTCCTCATCCAAATTATAGTTGAGCTCGTACTAACGAACCACTTGCGCAGCAAAACGGTGAACCAAGTGATGAAGCGTGCGGCAAGGGAATTCGAGATCGCTCCGCTTGCAAGGGCGGTCTTTCCCTTCGCGCTGGTGGCATCACGGCGGAAGCCTGGTTGCGAGTGCTACAAAGGAGCACATCCTGGTCGCCATTTCCTTGGCGGAGCAGCGCGTTGTCCCGCCGGTCGCTCCTGCTGACCTGCAGCGGCTCTTTGGGCACGTTCTGACCCCCTACTTTCAATGCAATAAGAATAGGGTCACGCCGACTTGTACCTATCTCCATTCTCTTCGCAGTGTTCGAGCACGCGCTTGATCCAGTTGTCGAACCAGACCCATGTACCCTTGTAATCGCCTTGGCACCCGTAGCCCTTGCCGGGGTCTTTTGCGTCCAGCTTCTGCCAGAGGGAGGTATGATCATTGATACGGAACTCTTTGAAACCAGCTTTCTTTGCGGCATCCACAACCTGCGTCGCAGTGTATCGCTTCTTGTTCACTTCCTTAAGCAAGACCTGATTCACGGCCTCGGCGTCGGCGCTGCCCGGTTTAATGAACTCGATGGCCCGGTCAGCACCTGACGCGCGATTGCTCGTGATCGGAACGAAGGCTACTCGGTACCGGAACGCTGGGTCTGCGAGCTGTTCGTCGGTCAGCCCATTCTCAAACGCACTGATAGACGTAGCGACGTGAGCGGGCAGATCGGCGGCACGCTTGAGTTGCGTTCTTTGGTCGTCACCGAACGATACGAACTGCAACGCGATGGGCAGGCGCTTTTCCAATGCGTACTGCGGGCCGAAAAGGGACTTGAGTGCGTCATTGAAGTTGATGCAGCACGCCTGCAATTCGGCGCCCACTGCGTCGTCGATCCGGCTGGTAGAGCGGTGTTCAATCTCATGCCGGATCTCCAACAGAAACTCGAGGTTCTTCATCGCCCCTTCGGGAATGGGGCATCGCGCGTGACGCAGACACTTGCCCAACTCCCAATACTTATCTGCGCCCTGCTTCGTCTTGTCCGAATAGCGATAGTCAATCCCTTCCCGTCGGAACCATGCGTGCAGCAAATACGTCCACGCAATCACGCTGGTCACGATAAACAGTTCGGCGCGAAAGGTTAGGCCAGCGCCGTTAAAAGTATGGACCGCGGCAACCATCGCTTCGCGCGCCTTGATGAGCAACTCGTCACCGGCGCGGCTCAGACCCGTATCAGGATCGACGTCTGGCCACGCCGTGAGGAAGCCGTCCAGCGTTTCATCACTGGCTGCTTTGACCGCTTTGTGCTTCGCTCCTGTGCGGATTTCACTGAATGCCCGGTGGTTCACTGTTCTGGTCGGGCGCGTGAAGTACGCTTGTATGTCTTGATCGGCGTAGCCTCCGCGCGTCAGCATCGCTTTGATTATGGCGACTTCCCACTTCTCAAGCCGGTTGCCCCGCTTCCGTTTGATCTTCGGAACCGGGACCGAATCCGTGATTGGGATTTTGGCGCTGTCAGTCATGCCACCGAAAATAGAGTATGGGCGGGCTGCCGCTCAACCGAATATGGCGCTTTATGGGTTTCAGTTGGCAGGCGACCAATCAAGCGTGATGCCGTGCTCCACGGCTAGATCCACTTCGGGCTGCGAAACGGGCCGGTAGGAAACAAACTCGCTGCCGGAGCACTCGGGCAAGCCCAGCGCCGCAATCAGAGGGGTATCGTAATGCCCCGACAGCAGCAGGATGCCTTCGCGGGAGAGGTGGTCTCTCGTGCCCCTGCCATTGTCTGACCTGATGCGCCGCATGAAGTCCTGTTGCTGCGCCACCGCCTCAACCACATCGCGGGTGATTGGTTCGCGCTGCACCTCGCGGAACAGGTTGGCCATGCGCTGATTGCCCGACTTGCCCGCGAATATCCGCTCGATGACATCGGGCGCGATGGTGCGCCAGAAGTTCGGCGGATACGGGTGGTCTAGCAGAAGCCAAAGTATGTTGGCGAACCCCAGCGCCGATATGCTCTTCTTCGAGTCCTTGTTCTGGCTCAGCGTCAGATAGTCGGGGCGGGCGACGATCAGGCCCAAATAGCAGGTGGCGCGAACTTCATCGGCTGCGACCAGTATGCAGGGATGGTCCACCGCTTCGGTCGGGATCATCCAGTTGCTGCCCATCGTATTCTTGATGTCCACATCGTGTCCCAAAATCACGGTGTCGAGTTTGCCTTTGGGCAGGTTGAGCATCGCGCGCAATTCAATTTCTACGCGCGTGCCAATGTAGGTCTTTTCGGTCTTTTCCAATTCGTCGTAGGAACGCCGTCCGGTCTTAGGCGTCATTATCACGTCATCAACACATTGGCGCAGCATGACGGCGAACTTGGTCGCTAAGGCGTCAGCGCCGCCCGCGCGATTGGCAATATCGGCTGCGATGGCTTGTAACAGTGCGTGGTCAGGGTGGCCCGCAACCACCACGCTTTCGGGAATGTTCTTCTTCAATCGCCAGCCGCTCTGAAAATACACTTATTCTCAGTAAGCTCTCACAAATCCGACGCGGTTGGAAGTTTAGCTGTTGACCGCCCGCAGGACGCGCTTTCGCAGCGCCTTGGCGATCTGACCCGATACGGCTTGTGCCACCGGGGGCGGAAACGCATTGCCTACCTGCCGATATGCATTCGTCTTTGCTCCGGTGAAGTGCCAGTCGTCAGGGAAGCCCTGTATCCGGGCTACCATCGGTACGGTCAGGCGCGGCATGCCGTTGTGGAATGGGTCGGGTGCTTCGGGCGCTATGGTACGCCCTTCGACGCCAAGCGTCGCCCACGCGGCCCGCGCACGGGTCGGCCCTAGGTCTGGTCCGCCATGCTTCTTGGAGCCGCCCACAATGGTAGGTGCGATTTCGTCGGCCTTGGCCGCCCAATCTTCGGCGCCACGCCAACCCCGCGCCGCCATCAGGTCGTGAAGTGTCTCGCCAACCGTGGGCGGATTGTGTGGGTTGGGTTCCGGCCAGTCGAAATAATCTGCGCGCGCCTTCTGCATGGCGACGATCACCACGCGAGGGCGCAGCTGAGGTACGCCGTAGTCCGACGCGTTTAGCAGCCGCCAATCTGTCTTGTAGCCCAGCTTCTCAAGTTGTGATTTCAGGCGCTCCCGATAATCGTGGAACACTGCGTCGAGAAATCCGCGCACATTCTCAATCATCACCGCGCGGGGGCGAGCCGCATCTACAATGTCGATTGCGTCATTAAACAGGTTACGCTCGTCCTGCTCGCCAAGCTGCTTTCCTGCAACAGAGAAAGGTGGACATGGCAGTCCCCCGGCCAAGAGGTCCATGCCAGTATAGTCGGCTGCACTTTCCTTGAATACGCGCATGTCCTCTTCGAGCACGTTCCATGCCGGTCGGTTATGGCGCAACGTGTTGCAGCAATGTTTGTCGATCTCGACGAGCGCGGTGTGGGCGAACCCAGCCTTTTCCAGCCCGAGTGCCTGTCCTCCAGCACCAGCACAGAGTTCCACAGATGTCAGCATGTTGCCCGCCCTCTTTTTACACATACAACCTGTTGCAGTCGCCTAGATCAAGTAGCGCCACACTGTGCATACACGTTCTTAATTTGTTCCTATTGCCTTTTACCTCAGATCGCAAGCTCGCGAGCCGTTGCTTCTGCAGTACAGGTTAAGCCGTGTTGCCGTTGTACGACCCGTCAGGTTGTAGGCAGAGGGAGTGGCTAGGAACCAATCCGGGGTGCTCGTTGACGGTACTGTCACTCTCAGATTGAAGGTGCTCCTTTGCGCTGATCGCTTACGCGGGGAATGCTCGGCAACTGAAGGTTTGCTTGCCCAGACACATTGAACCTCTGCCTTCGCGGATTCAGACTTAGCGATCCAAGGTACTTCTAGGAAAAACGGCAGTACCTCGAGCAATATCCTCCGCCAGTCGGCGATCCAATACCCTCCGCAGCCTAGCCTTTTCTGAAACCGGAATGAGCTTGGGTACTTGGTACGGCTCCGGCGGCCCAATGAACCGGTCTCGTTCAGCTCTTATGTCGTCAAATGTCGGGCGCTTCGTCATTTTGGTGTCCCAAGTATCCATGCTGCGTCGAACAGCGTGTACCATACGTAGCTCAGAGTTCATCGGGCATATCTTGAGCACGTTCAGAAACCATAGCAGGGCGACTACCGAAAAAACATAGTCTCAGATATCTGCAGGGAATGAGGCAACACTTCTCTAACCAAACCGACGAACGGGTCCACTGGCTTACTCTTTTTTTGAAGTTGCCTAGCGAGGGAATCGCAGCTCATTTTCCGTCGGAAGCTGATTGTGAGGCTCGGATTGCGCAAGTCCGGTGGCCAAATGGCCCGATCTGCGCCGCGTGCTTAGGGAAAAATATTGCCGACCCAACGACGCGAAAACCCTTCCGCTGTCGGGATTGCAACAAGCAATTTTCGGTAACGTCCGAGACGATCCTCCACGGTCGGCGCCTCAACCTGCAAACGTATTTTCAGCTGGCAGCCTCGATCATCGAGGGCGAAGTGAGGGGCTCACAGCTCACCGGACATGGCATCAAAGACACCTACGGTATCGCATATGCGACGGCGGTTAGGTTGAAGAGGACAATCACGGATGAGCTGTCATCCGGCGATGGCGGCCTGCTGGGCCGCTGTATCTGCGCACGCGAGTTAGCCATACCGCAAGATGTTGAGCTTGGTTCGGTTGATCACCTCGATTGGCTGCAAGGCGAACTGCAACGTCGGCGCTGGAAGTCACTTGGTTTTGAGTAAAGTAGACAGCGCGTCCACAGTTTGGAAATCGATCTTGCCCGCCAAGGCTTCCAGGAACCGATTTTGCCTCTTAGTTCCTCTTCAAAGCACACCGGCAGGGAGCGCTTAATTCAAGAATTCGAGAAGGAATTCTCGTTCTTGGGGTGCTGCTAGACGTGCGAATTTATGGAAGGGCGGGAAAGCTAACCTTATGAAATAAAATAGGAATTGACTCAATCAGCGGTGCGCTGAACCCTGTGCTTAAATCCACTAGGAGGATCAGTACGTCGGCACTTGCCAGATGAAAGAAAAGAGCACGCCCGAAGGCGTGCCATAAAGGTAGGGCTGGTCGCCCGTTACTGCTTGCAACGCTAGAGGCTCCTAAGGGCCCGTGCAAGCGCGATCCGGACCCCTACGAAACTGAACTTAAGACCTCGATTGCACCCGCTTTCGAGAACGGAGAAGCCATGATTAACCAGATGATTTATGATCCACATCTCAAGGAAAGGGAGAAGCAGCCTCCTCTGGAGTTGGGTCCGATCCCGGGCGTGCTGCCATTTGCTGGTCATCGCAGCCACGCCCGCGAGCTTCGCTGATGATAAGGTCGTGGTAGATGGCGACAGCTACACCCGAGGATATCGGGACAACCTGTTTCGGGTTTGGGAAGCGACGAAGCGCCCTGATCAGGAGGCAGACGATCACCTGCTGGATGTGGCCCGTTGGATAACCTTCTGGGACCTCGGTCAGTTAATCCGCTCCTGCGAGCTTCCGAGCGCAAGGGCCTTTGACGCGGCATTGAGGCTGATTGGTCGCAAGGCCTTGGGGACGAACTGGCACACCCTCATCTGGATGCACTCAAGGGTGTGGGCTGGCTGATGGACCACGCGCCCTTCTATAAAGTTCCGGCCGGCTCCGAGCTAATCCTCGACCACGTGCGTTGGCGTGTGGTCGGAAAGGATTCGGACGGCTATGCTGTAGAGGGGTTAGACGACGGCGAGTTCACCAAGTTCTCGTTCGAGCGGGTAAACGAGGCGATCCGTCTGAGCGACTGCGAAGTCATCACGCCGAAGCAGTCGGAGAAGAAGAAGAGGCTACTCGCCCATACCGGCGGCATCGCACATGTTTCGCAGCTCTCCGACGATGAGCAGCGCGACATCAGGGCGCGTCTGGGCCTCATGAAAGCCATGCGCGAACTCGAGGACCAAGGGGTCAAGCTCACCCAACGCTACCTCGACCTGCCGGACGTTCGCAGGAAGCTGGATCAACGCGCTCGCAACCTCATGGGTGCCCCCAACCTCTTCCAAGGGGTCTACATCGGCAGCGCAAGAAACCCCCATGCGATCCCGAAGGGGCGGACGTTGCAACAGATGTACCACCTCTATCATGAGTTCGATCAAGAGGCGGTGGTCCTGCTGCGCAAGCACCACAGAAAGGGACCGCAAGGCGAGGATCGATGCAGGCTGACCGCTTTGCAGGAACACTTCATCGATTTGGTCATAGACGCCTACCAGAAAACCACTCAACCGCAGCTCGCAACGATCTTTGGAGACCTGGAAGCGCATTACCTGGTGAACTTTCCGGACGTCTTTCCGTCCGATTTCAAAGTCCCTTCAATCACTACCGTCAGAAACCGGGTCAACCAAATCGACGAGACCGCCAAACAAGTCGCCCGCAACGGACTGAAGTACGCGAAGAACAAGTACGGCGCCGGATCCACCAGTGTTCGCGCGCTGATGTATGGCGAGATGATCGCGACGGATCAGGTTTACCTATCGATCTTCGTAAACGACAGGGGCGAGGTCCGCGTCAGGGAACTCTCCAGGGAAGAGTACGACGATAAACCAGCCAAGAACGAGATCCGTCGGATCTGGCTGCACGTGATGATCGATGTCGCGACCCGCGAAGTGCTGGCATGGGTCCTGGCCGAGACCCCTGATGCCGATCACCAGCGCAGCCTCACGCGCATGGCGATGCGGGATAAGACCCGGGAAAAGTTGCGCTACGGCTGTAAGCACGATCCCGCACCCCCGGTCGGTCTTTCCCTTGTGAAGTCCGACAACGGAGCCGCCACGCGCAACGCCGACATGTACGAGCGCCTTCTCGGTGCAGGCACAGCGGTGCAGATGAACAGGGCCTATGAGTCAGTCGACAACACCTTCGCGGAGCGCTTGATCGGCACCTTGCAGTTTACGGTTCTGAACACTCTTCCTGGCTATGCTGGCAGCTATCCCGGCGAGTTGAAAGGATACGACGCCGAGAAGGCGGCGCGCCTCTCCATCGAAAATCTGATGGGTGTCCTGACGAGATACTTCGTCGATGAGTATCCCCATCGTCCCCACAGGGGCACGGGTATGAACAAAGCCTCGCCGCGCATGAAGCGGTTGGCTTGCCGAGCGCAATATGGCGAGATCAAGCCGCCAAGTCCCGACGAGCGCCGTATCCATCTTGGTGAACGCCACGTCGTCACCACCACATCGGAAGGCGTGTGCGTCTCCGGCATTTGGTACAACTCCCCCAAACTGCAGGAGTTCACCGGCGGTATGCCGAAGAAGGTGCTGGTCTGCCTCGATCCCGATGACTTGCGCATCGTGACAATCTTCAGCCAGGAAACCAACGATGTGATGACCGCCCAACTCAGGATGGTTGAGTTCGCCGACATGACGCTCGACGAGGCGATCGACTCCATGGTCGAGGCGGTCGAGGCTTTCCCCGAAGAGAAGCTCATCGACCAAAAACGCTACCGTGAGGCGCGGGCACGCAGAGTGCAGGAGGCTGGTTTAGCTCCGAATCCACGGTTGCCAGCGAACTATCGTACCGCGGAAGAGCGACAAAAAATGGTGGAGAGCATCGCGAACGTCGAGTTCATCCCGATGGCGAGATCGGGCCCGACGGTCGCGCCCGGCAGCATCATGGACTCACCGGTCCCCACTGTATCGACGACACATTGCGAGGAACCTAAAGCGATCGAAGCACCCGTCGCTCATCCGGCGCCACTGGTCCCGGAAAATCCTGAAGTCGAGGCCGGATCGCCGGAAGCGCAGTTCCCAGACGAGCCGACCCAGACCCAGACTTCGAAACCCATGTTCGCACCCATCACGAAGAGTAAGCTATGAGCCAGTTCGTCAATCAGACCATCAAGAATGCAGCAGAGCAACAGGGTGGCCAAATGTTTCCCTTCGAGCGGGCGAAGAGCCTACGCGATCGCTTTAAGGCTGTCCTGAGCGAGTATCTCGGCAACTTAGAACACGGCGGGTATTTCGAAGCCCGCGGCATTCTTGTCACTGGGCGTTCAAGGTGTGGCAAGACCAGAGAGATCCGGTCGCTGTTAAACAGCTACGCCGACGACCCGGCCATCATGCCCGACGGGCGTCCGGCAAAGTTCGTCCATGCGACCCTGCGCAGCACGGAAACCTGGAAGGATATCGGTAGCAAGACCGCCGGCGCAATGAGCTTTCCCATCGGGCCCAACACGCGCCTCAACCGAACGGAAATTTGGGAGATCGTCGTACGGGAAGCCAAGTTGAATGGTGTCGTTGGCATTCATTTCGATGAAGTGCAGCATACCTTCGCGGGCAAGTCCGAGAAAGCCGCCAAGGAAATCCTCGACGATTTCAAGACCCTGATGAAATACGGGAGTGATTGGCCGCTGATCCTGATCTTCTCGGGCATCCCGAAACTTGACGAGTATATCCACATGGAGGAGCAGCTCTACACCAAGCTCGATCCCGTCCCATTCTTCGATATCGATTATGTCGATCCCGAAGCACCGCCCGATCAAGATCACCGAAGGACGGTTCATGAAATCATCGGAAGCTATGCCCTGAGCACCGGTTTGGTCCCCGACGAAGGCCTCGCGACCTTGGACTTTCTGGAACGCCTGATCGCTGCGAGCGCCTTCCGCTGGGGACTGATGATCGAGATCGTACAGGGCGCGCTCACGATCTGTAAGTCAGCAGGAGCCACAACGCTCCGCCACGAGCACTTTGTCCAATGGTGGGTCGCGAAGACGAAGTCCCCCCCTGCCGCAAGCCCGTTCCTGCATAGCGATTTCCAGACGATGTATCGACGAGACCGTCCCCTGTTGCCGCAGATCGCCGACTGACCAACCCCTCTCAGATTCGCCGATCCGAAGCCCGCGTCCTTGGATGCGGGCTTTTCCGTGGGCGGGTGGGCCCGGTGAAATTTCTTCAAAAAAAAGTTTGCGCAAGCTATTGGTGTGCCGCGCAAGCTATTGGTTTCGCGCTATATCTCGAATCTGGTAAGGGCCTGAAAACACGTCAGAAATCACGCCCCTGTGTTCGCTCTATGTTCTTTTTGCGCGCACTTCTAGTTTCTCTGGCACCTGAAAAATATGGCTTATTTGCAAGGGGTTCTGCAGAAGCATGCAGAAACGCCCGTTTTGTTTTCCGCCGTTTTCTCCGGAAACGACCGAAATCTCGTACAAATCCTGTACAAAATTCGCGCGTTCGTGCGGCTTTTGGAGCAATCCAATGAGCTGGCGGGTTGCAAATGCGTGCGCGGAACGAAAGTTCGGAAGTGCGACACGCAAGCAGATCATCATGTTCTTGGCGGACAAGGCCTCGGACGATGGGTCAGGCATCTGGTGTTCGAAGGGGACAATCCAGCGGCATACTGAACTGGGCGAGACCACGGTCAAACGGACGATCCGGGACTTCCTGAAGGAGGGCATCCTGGTCGAGACCGGCGCGCGGGGGTGCAAGAACGGGTTCACCGTCGTTTATCGGATCGACCTGGCGCGGATCGAGGCGCTGGAACTGACCGCAGAACCCGATATCGAGACGGGGGCCATAGTGGACCCCGTCCAGACTGGACCCGGAACGGGGGCCACAGTGGCCGGGGTACCGGGGCCACCACGGCCCCCAAACCATCCTAAAACCATCCATAAACCTCTTACGCGCGAGCGCGTGGCGGGGGAGGAAGAAGTGGCTGAGAAGATACTGGCCGCCTATCCGCCCGACCGTTTGCGCCGGAGGGCTGAGTGTCTGGGGCGGATCAAGGAGATCCTCGATGCCGGAACAGAGGTAGAAGACCTGTCGCAGGCCGTGAAGGCCTACGCGACTGAGAGCGCGGGCTTCACTCGGTCGAAGGTCTGCTTCTCTGACAACTGGTTCAAGTCTGGGCGATGGAGGACCTACGTCGAGGACATCGCCAGGGGCCGAGAAGAGACGAAAGCCAAAGAATCCGAGATGCTGGCAGGATTGGCGAACTGGGTGACGGAAAAGCATCCGCTCTGTAGGCACATCACGCCCAGCCAGATCGATGCGCTCCTGGCGGCAGAGTTGGTGACACAGGCGCAAATCCAAGCCGCAGGCCTCGGATCATGACCGCCACCGATCCCCCCGAAGAGCAAACAGCAAGGCGACCCATGTCATACGCTGGCGCTGCTGACACAGGACCTTGCGAGGGGCGGCAAGCCTCCCCTTCGAACCCCACCAGCGCGGGTAAAGCCCGCACCAAAGAAGCGCTGACCGAGACCTTCGTCTTCCGCTGCACCGCGTCCGAGAAGGCCCAGCTGCGCGCCAAGGCCGAGGCCGCTGGACTGCCCGCCTCGACGCTTTTGCGGGAGGCGCTTGGCCTCACCGGGGCCCGCCGCCGCAAGCCCATCCCCCGCGTCGATCCGGCGCTTGTGCTGGCCGTTGGACGCATCGGCGGCAACCTCAACCAGATTGCCCGCTGGCTGAACCACGCCATAAAGGTCGGGCGCACCGACCTCGACAGCCTGACCGTCGCGCGCCGCCTTGTGGTGATCGAACGCCAGCTCAAAGCGCTCCTCGATGAGGCGCCGCGGTGCTGATCAAGTTCTTCCCCAACGGCAAAGGCGCAGGTGCGGGGCCGGTCGGCTATCTCGTGGCCGGGCGTGTGTTGGCCTATGACAGCAACCGCGACCTGATCCGCGATGCCGATGGCCAGCCGATGACCGTCACCCGCGACCCGCTGCCCCAAGTCCTGCGCGGCAACCCCGAGCGCACCGAGGCCCTGATCGATGCTAGCCGCCACCAGTGGACCTACCGCGCGGGCGTGATCAGCTTTGCCGACAGCGACAACCCGACCGAGGACCAGCAGACGAAGGTCATGGACGGGTTCGAGCGGCTGGCCTTCGCGGGGCTGGACCCTGAGCAATATGAGGTGCTCTGGGTCCGCCATCGCCACGAAGGCCGCGTCGAGCTTCACTTCTGCACGCCGCGCCTGGAGCTGACGACGGGCAAGAGCCTCAACATTGTGCCGCCCGGCTATCAGGATGCTTATGACAGCTTGCGGGATGTCATGAACCAGCGCCACGACTGGGCCGATCCGATGGATGTGGAGCGCATTAAGGACGTCCGCGACACCAGTGAGGCCCCAACGCGTGCCCAGGGCCGGGCCGAGCTGCACGCGTGGATACTAGACCAGATCGACATGGGCCTGATCACGGACCGGGCGACAATGATCGACGCGCTCACCGACGCGGGCTTCGACCTGCCGCGCACCGGCAAGGCCTACATCACCGCCCGCGATCCCGACACCGGTGAACGCTGGCGGCTGAAAGGAGAGATTTTCCATGAAGACTGGCAAGCCGACCCGGCTTACCGAGAAACTGAACGCGGAGCTCGACACGATCCGGGCCGAACACGTCGCCTCGATCTCGTCCCAGCTCAAGAGCTTCAGGATCGATTTGAAGAACATTGTGGGCGCCGCGCAGCATACCATCGCGAGCGATACGCGCCGCTTTCAGAGCGAGACAGCGAGCCTGTTCGAGACGCGGCTGAGATCGATCCGCCTCTGGCTGACGATCTCGCCCTGGCTGATCGCGGCGATGGTGCTGACGGGGATCGCCTTGATGATGGCCGCGAGCTTCTACTGGACGGTGCATCTGACGCGCTCGGAGTTGACGGAGATGGGTCTGACACGGATCGAGCGGACCGAGGGGACATGGCTGATCCTGGACCCATCGAAGACGCGGCTCAGGACCTGCACGATGGGCGAGCGGCGCGTGACCTGCATACGGATCGAGGAGGACTAGATGACCCAACTGACAGCCTTGGAACGCGACTTGCTCGCCTGCGTCGAGCGGTTGGTGACGGCCTCAGAGGCCTACGGGAAGGATTTGACCGCCTTGGAGGCACGCTCGACCGGCAGGATCGAGACGGAACTGGCTGGATTGAAAGACTGCGTGACCTTGCTCATTCGTTCACAAGCCGCATCCATGAAGGCCTTGAGCGGATTGCTGAAAGACGAGGCGAGCTACAAGACGCTGGACGAGAACTTGCAGCAGAGCTTGACCTTAGCGAAAGCCGCCGCAGAGAGATTGAGGGACCGCTAGACAGCCAAGAGGCGCATGCTGAGCGGGGGTTGCGGCACTAGAGCAATCCGCGGCGACAAAAAGGGGCTATTTGAAGCCGGTTTTGAATGCTGATTTCCATAACAAGGCCTTGGTCACGATGGATGCTTTGGTTGCGTTCTGCCACAGTTCAATCGCTACCTGAAAAGAGTAAGTTCTCAATTTGTAGATCACCAACCAACGAGTTTTTTTCTAGTCTATCCAGTAGACTAGAAAAATTCTGCCGATCTTGACATAGGGCAGCAATAAGTTCCGGGGAAGAAACCACGGTATCGCCGATGCTTTCAAATGAGCCATCATAGCTCCGCACAAAATCTGTACTCATTTGAGCAATAACTTGAATATCATCCATGTTAGGCGAAAAATCATAGAGATTGCGGATGATCTTGGACGTCAAGTCCGTTTCACAGAACATGTGGTACCCATCAAAGTCGCCGGAAGGCTGATCACTCAGCATGGGCATGCGCTTCAGGATATTTCGGAGCCTATCAATAATCGCAATGCTCTCTATTTTCTGGCTATCAATTTCAAGGGAGATCGCAAGCGCAGCGTCTGTTTCCTGCCTGTCCCAAATCGTATCTAGTATTTTCTTCGCATTTCTTGTTGATGTTGAGCAAATAAATCTCGCTGCAAAATACTCTTGAAACAATCTGTGTATGAACCGGTAATTGCGACCATCTTTTACCATCAAGCTTGTAGAGATGGTAAGATCCTTAACGAAATCACTCGTCTTTACTTCATTTGAGGTGATGGCGTTTGCTCTTTGAAGGTACGCCTCAATCTGATCTTGAGTGAAGTCGAAGCTTTGCTCAAGATAACTGCACATCGAAAACGCGCACAGCAGCTTAATAAACTCAGATCTTGTCAGACCCGTATACCTATTTCGTTCATACCCCTGTTTCTTAGAATCGTGACGTTGCCAAACTGCGTTGAAAGCATCTTCGAAAAACTCTTGGGTACTATTGGATATTCGTCCCACGTCTGAAAACGTCAGCACCATTATGACTGCTAGAAGTGGTACCTGGAGAAACGTGGTGTGTGACTCAAATAGGGTCTCTTCAACGAGGCTTGAGAACTGATCCTTTGTATCTTTTGCAAACGGCAGGTTATTGATCAGCCGCAACAACCTGTCTTTGCTGAGATAGTCTAGTTCGTGGTTTTCGAACTCTGACCATGCATCAAGCCGATCCATGGGTCGACTAGTAGCAATTAAGGGGCATTTGGGGTACTTAGCGGCAAACTCGGTCAGTTCGTGCTCGTAGTGCTCTTCAATCACCTTTTTTAGTTCGTCAAAGCCGTCAAAGAGTAGCAGAAACAGTCCACTCTCGAGACCAATCTATTACTTGATCATGTGTCGGCCCCGATCCATAGCGATTCAATTCATTGGTCAGTGCATCAACCAAGTTGGTAAGTTTGATCCTATTTAGGTCTCGTAACTCAAGAAAGACTGGTATGTACTCGCTTTGCTCATTGATAGCCCGAAGAAAAATCGACTTCAGAAATAGACTTTTTCCGATACCCGCTGGTCCGGTTACAACGGAAGCGGGGTGATCGCGAAAGGATGTCGGGTCCCTTCGTGTTAACAGCCTGTCGAAGTACTGTTGCTCAGAAAAGACTTCTCGTGGGGCGACAATCACCGAATCCACGTAAATGTTCCCGATTTTGACGCTATCTGCGGAGAGAATGGAGCTCTTGACGTTCTCGCAGAAGACTTTTCTTCGGTTGAGGTAGGTCTCGAAACCTACCCCTATTTTGTTCCGGTACTTTCCTATCCGCCTTCGAACGCTGTCTTCTGCTGATTTTATGATCCGATTAACCGCGTTATCAACGACACCGGTCACAATTTTCCGTTCATCAATATGGTCAGGGGTCTCCTCGTCACTGGGCATCTGTTAAATCCTCGATACATAATGAAAATGTGCAGAATGAAGATAGCTGGAGGCTTGAAATTTTAGTTGGCGTGCCATGAGCTTTCTTTCAACATTAAGCGGCAAAGAGGGGATCAATGTCCGATACGTCAATTTCCTTGGCCGCCAGCGCCATGTCATAGTTTGTTTGCAAATTCACCCAGTAAGCCGGAGTCGTACTGAACACACGGGCAAGGCGTAGCGCCGTGTCAGGTGTGATCCCAGTCGTGCCCTTTATCAAACGCTCGATCCGCGTCCGAGGCACGCCCAGACGCCGCGCAAACGCGATGGCCCCCATCTCCAGGGGATCAAGGTAAAGCTCTTTCAGGACTTCACCGGGGTGCATTGGGTCTTCAAGCAAGCTCATCAGCGTATCCTCTCAATGGTAGTCCACAATCTCGACATCGGCGGGGCCGTTCGGCGTCCAGACAAAGCAGATACGCCATTGCCCGTTGATCCGCACAGAGTGTTGCCCGACCCGGTCCCCTTTCAGTTCTTCCAGATGGTTGCCAGGCGGGAACCGCAAATCCTCAACAACCACCGCAGCATCCAGTACCGAAAGCATCGCCCGCGTGCGTTTCACCAAGTCACCTGGGAAGCCTTTGCCGTATTTGCCTTTAACAGCGCTGGCGGCGAGTTTGCCCTTGGTACTTTGAATCATGAGGGGTGCGTATCATATCGCGATACATGTGTCAATGTGTGATACATAGCTCAATAAATGAACGCTAACAAAGAGACGCAACACCCAATACAATGTTTCGCAGCATGCTCTCTTGCAAGGCTGAGGGGCAACCGTGCAAGCAAATTTTTGTTAAATATAAATGCCTTAGCTGACTATCATGTCCTAAGCAGAGAGAAGCTTACCTCGTGTATACTCTCTTGAAGCTTCCGACTGACGCTCAGCCATCCGTTCGAACTCTGCTCGTTCTTTGTCCAGATCGCGGGCCAGAGCATCCTCGTTTGGTTCATGCTGAGGTTGTTGCTGCTTTTCTTGATCCATAGTGTCTGCTCCCTGTTGTGATTCTATTGTGAATCACTTTCAGTGATGGATCAATGCTTGCCTTGACGTTGGTTAAGGATGGACCGACACTCGTGCTCCGGTTGTTAAAGGAGTGCTGAATGAGTAACCGCGTCGAACTGGTGTTTGGGTTGGTTGGTCCAATTGGATGTCCAATCCATCAAGCACGTGACATTCTGGCTTCGACGATCAAGAAATTGGACTACACTCCAGTGACAGTGTCGCTCAGCGCAGAGATGGACAGGCTCTTGCAGGCGAAAGGAAGCGTAGTCAAGGGGGGCTCCGAGTCCGTACTTGAGGAAAAGATTCTCAAAGGAAACAAGCTTCGAGAAGCGTTCAATAACAACGGAGTCCTTGCCGCTGAAGCTATCAGACAGATCGTTGATTTTCGAAAGGACTTTGCAAGAAATCAAGGAGAAACGGATGATGAGAAAATAGACGAGCGAGCGCTCATCCCACTCGACGAACATGCATTCATCATTGACCAACTAAAGCGACCTGAAGAAGTCGAACTGCTCATCAAGGTTTTTGGAAAGCGCTTTGTTCAAGTTTCTGTCGTTTCTTCGCTAGAGCAACGCAGACAGTCTTTGGTAGCTCGGCTGCGTAGTGAGCAGCATGGTTGGGACAACGCCCGCTGCGAAACCCATGCAGACAAGCTGATTGCAACTGATCAAAACGAACGAAGCGACAAACGTGGGCAGCGCATCTCTAAGATTTTTCATCTAGGTGACGTTTTTTTTGATGGCGCGTCCGAGGATTCTCTCGAAAGGTCCAGCCAGCGTTTTTTGAAAGCCTTCTTTGGGCGCAACAATGTCGCACCAACCCGTGATGAATTTGGTAGCTACATGGCAAAAGCTGCGTCGTTGAGGTCGGTCGATCTTTCAAGACAAGTCGGTGCCGCAATCATGACGCCCGAGGGCGATTTGATCGCTGTCGGCTGCAACGAAGTCCCAAAATACGGAGGGGGAAACTACTGGGACGAAGATACGAACAAGAAGCGTGACATTGATCTCGGTGGTGAGGCAAATAAGAATGAAATCAATAGGATAATCTTTGATTTCCTGGGTGTTTTGCAAAAGCAAGGGCTTATTGTTGATGGCCATGATGTCGATAGTATCTTGCAGAATGATGGCCACCGAAAAGCTATAAAGGGCTCCTTAGTATCTGGTGTGACTGAATATGGTAGAATGGTTCACGCCGAGATGAATGCTCTGTCTGATGCAGCGCGCCTGGGCCGTTCGCTCAAAGGTGCATCAATTTTTGTGACTACTTACCCATGTCACAACTGTGCGAAACACCTGATTGCGGCTGGCATCGAGCGGATCGTCTTTGTTGAACCCTATCCCAAAAGCAAAACTGAAAGTCTATTCCAAGACATCGTAGGCCCCGACGCAGCCGAAAGTGCAAAGGTCAGTATCGAACACTTTTTTGGTATATCGCCAAGACGTTACCGCGATATCTTTGAAAAGGGCTCTAGGCAAACGACAGAAGGTGAAGTTGTCGATTGGTATAACGGTGAACGAGCGCCAAGACTGGGTAGTATTGAGGTTGGGGCACCGGCTCGTGTCATCTATGCAGTGCTCGAAAATCTCTACGGTTCAGATATAAAAAGTTCCGCATAGCAAGCCTATGCCGAGAAAACTAAATCGCGGTCTACTCTAGAGTAGAAGCAACTTACTTGTTTGGTTTCTTGCGTACAGTGACGTTTACTTCGCGTGTCATCTTCACGCTCAACAAATCCTTGCGTGAGTTTGGATCGCGCCGCGAATCCAGAGCGCTCCAAGCCGACGCCTTAATCTCACGTCGCTTGTATGAGCATGGGTTGTTCTTGATCCGCTTCATAGACTACCCCTCGCTCTTTAGAACGCCACGTATTTTTGTTGGGGTCATTGTCGCTTTACAGTGAGCAGTTTTGCGGCGCGATTTCCCATTCTTTGTCGTTAAAAACTCAGTTGAACCATCCCCTCTTACGGTAAAACTCTTCACTGTTCCATTGTCGTGCCGTTTCCAATGCTTTTCGTCTCCAACGGCCTCATACATCCAGTCAAAGCAACTATCGACCTTCGCAAGTTCGTTTGCGACTGCCAAGGCAGAAAGGAATCTGTCGTTTGGATCTGGCTTTAAGCACTGAATAACAACACTTTTCAGCCGGTTAGGTATATGTTCTGGGAACAGTGATCGGCTTGGATAGGTCCCCTTTTCAAGTGCTCCTACAAAAGCCTTTCGGTCGCCTCCAAACGCATCGAACTGTTCTCTGACGGAAGCTTCACCACAGCACATCCTATAAAGCGTTAGGCCGAACTGATATATGTCATGCTGCAAGTTGAAAGGTGGTCCAACCACTCTTTCTGGCGGGGCTATGGGCATATAGAACTGGTCCTGCCAAGCCTCTCCGGCATACATCTGCTTAGCAAGACCAAAATCCGAAATCAAAGCTTCGCCGCGTTCTGACAGCAGAATGTTGTCAGGTTTGATGTCGAAGTGGATCAAGCCTTTCGAGTGGATGTTGTGTAGACCAGACAAAAGCTGGCACGATATTCTAACAATCTCTCGAACCGTAAGATTGCGAGACGCCATCAGCGATCCCAACGAACCGTCTTCATAAAATGGTAGCGCGATGTAGACGTATTCGTCATCTTCGCAGGAGTAGAGAACTGGAACGACGTTTTGATGTGCAGTCGCATACAAAGCCTTAGCTTCATCAAAATATTCAGCGGCAGAATCCAGCTTTGCTTTTGCGATCCTCTTCATAACGATTTCAGCGCCTAGCTGGACATCTTCAACAACATACGTGGTTGAATTCTTACCCTCTTGCCCAATCTCGCGGATTTCGTGCCACTCAACCTCAGCTCTTTTGTGTGGCTTAAGCATTTTGTTCAGCTCCAAGTGCACACAAGACGGCTTCTCTTTCTTCTTTGGACATATTCTCCCAGTCATCAACATCGAAGGCGACGTCACCATCAATCATCGGTTTCAGGTCTGTTCGAGTTCGGCCCAAACGCGATGCAATTGAGGAGATATGACCGACATAGTAGCCCTTAAGCGGGCTGCTCGCAAAGGCCTCGATGATCACTCCTTCAATCTGAAGCCTCTGGATGTTCATACGTTGTGAATTTGGTTCAGTGGCTCGGATGCCAGCCTGCTGGACATCGTATTCACGGATTATGTCCAGAAAGTTGCTCCGGACGTACTTGAGCGCATCGGGTGTATCAAAGGCCAATGGCACAACTATCTCATCAAGGTTCACGATACTACCGTCAGCCGTGTCAACTACAGCGTAGACCACGCTAGAGGGCCGGGCCCGGATGCCGATCGTCATCATTTTACTTCACCCTTGAGCGGAACATAAAGTGAACATATGCGCTGCTGCTATAATTGGCAACCTAACCGTGTTCGTACTGTAGTACAGTGAACACTGGCCTCTTGCTTCACCCGCCAATCAGGCGAGCCAACCTGCGATCTGCAAAACGCAGGGTCAAAACTGATCCAGTCAGAACAGGCACAAGTAGACCGGCAGTGGCTGCTACCAGAACGAAGGCTCCGGAAGCCTACGAAAATTCATCAGTTTGAGCGAATAAATTTAGGCGCAGAAATCCGGCCAAGTACAACGCGCTGGCTCCTAGCAGAGCCAGGTGAACGACCTCCAAAGGTTCGATCATATTGCGGCGCGCGCGTTCCAGTGCTGCACAGCGAAGTTTCTTCCATTGGTCGCTTGGTTTTTGCATTTGCTTAATCCCTTACGAGTTCGATCCATGTATGAACGTCATCATCCGTTACTTCCCGTCCCTCGACATGCGACTGGTACCAACGCGCGACTATGGCTCCGCGCTTTTCACTTTTGATTTTGATGTTTTCCGCGTTCAGGTGCTGATCGAGCGAGGTCTCAATGTCTTTCAAAGCATTGAAATCGTGGCCTGCACGTATCGCTTTCGTGCCCAACAACAACCAGGGCACATCGACATCGAATTGCTCACCGAACGTCACCAAAGCTTCCACCGGAATGCCGCGCTGGCCCTTCTCGTAGCTGTGATATGCCCGTGGCGAGACACCAAGCGCTTCAGCCATCGCAGCTTGAGACAGTCCTGCTTCGTTGCGCGCAATGGTTAGGCGCGCACCCATCGAAGCAAACAGTTCAGCGTCTTTCCGCGCCATTCGCAGTTTCCATTTGACGAGATCGTAATTTTTCACGAACATTGCAAAAAATGACGAACTATTCCGGTTATTCCCATCTGACCACGTCATATGGTGCTTAACAAGCGATTCCATGCAGCGTGCAGTTTCAACTCAAGCGGACAAGGACGACTGAAATGGCAGAGACCGACAAATCAGACAGCTCTCAAATCCTAGGGCTTGGCAAGACACCCGCCCAATGGGTTGATGTCATGTCCGGCATGGGCATCGACATCTCCGAGCGCACGCTGCGGGAGCGGGCCAACGACACCGGCGCATTCTACCGCCTTGGGCGAACTATGCTCATCACACCCGCTCAGATCGACAAGATTTTTGAAGGAGGCCAGGCATGCCGCTCCAAATCTACAAGAGGGTCGCTTCTACTGGGCTAAGGGCTGGGTCGAGTACAACGGCAGGCCAATCGCAGGCCCATACCGGCGAAGCACTAAGGCATCTACAGAAGCGGGCGCACGGGACTGGATAAATCGCGAGACTGAGCTTCAGATACGCCGCCATGTTGTTGGCGATGAGCCGAGCAAAACGTTCTCCGACGCGATCATGCTCTACAACGCCTCTCCCAAGACCGCGAAGCAGTTGATCCCGATTGTCGAGGAGATCGGTGACATGCCCTTGGGCGCAATCTCTGGTGCGCTACTGAAAGGTCTTGGCCCGAAACTTAAACCGAAGGCTTCGACCGACACTTGGTGGCGCGAGATCGTGACGCCCGCGAGCGCGGTCATTAATAACGCGCACGAGCTGGAAGGCACGCCACTAATCCGAGTGAAGCCATATGACAAGTTTGAGCGGATCGCTCAGGACAAGCGGCGAGGGAAAACCAGCCGCGTTGAACGGAAGCCCGCCGACAAAGAATGGATCGAGGCTTTCTGCCGCGCCGCCGATCCATACAACGCCGCTTTGGTCAGGTTCATGTTCGAAACAGCGGCGCGGATCGATCATGCCGTCTCGATAGAGCCTGACGATCTACGGCCCGCCGAGAACAAAGTCCGAGTGAAAGCACAGAAAGGCCATCCCGAAGGCTGGATCACCGTTTCGCCTCAGATGATGGACGAGTTGCTGGCCTTGCCGCCCAAGCGGCCAAAGAACCGCAAGACTGGCAAGTTCATGAAACCCCGTGTGTTCGGCTATGGTAGCTCGACGGGTTACAACACGCGCTGGAAGACGATCTGCAAGAGCGCCAACATCCCGTACCTTTCAGCACATCCGGCAGGCCGCCACGGGTTCTTCACCGAATTGGTCGTTCGCCAAGGTGTTGATCCGGTCACCGCAGCCAAGGCTGGCCGCTGGTCTGACCCCAATTTGCCTATGCGCATCTACGCCCACGCGGAGACGGATGAGGCCGATGTCAGGGCCCGTTTTCGTACAAACCACGTACAGGCGGACACTGTACAAACACCCAAGAGCAAGAAATCACAGAAGGAATAGCGCTATGAACGGTTCCCTCCTAAGGGGCAGGTTGCAGGTTCGAATCCTGCCGGGGTCGCCAGATACCCTCAGACCATGCGGATGACGTCCTTATCTATCGACAGCATGTAGCCCTTGCGCGCGATGTTGCGGACCAGAAGGTCGCTGACCATCTGATTGCCCAACGTGTCGCGCAGCCGTTTGATCCGCGTGGCTCCTGCGGCTTCATCGCAGTCTGAGGCGGAGCGGCCGGAGATCATCGCCTCGATCTCGGCCCCGGACAGCACGTCATCGTCCATGCGGGCTTCCGCAAGAACCGACAGCGTCTCTATCGCGGCTTCGGTCAGCTTGAACTCCATGTTGTTCAGATAGACGAGATTTTGGTCGCGGCTGATGAGCAGCGAATTCACCTGAATGCCCGCTTGTTCCACCTGCGCCATGCGGCGGTTCAGGCCGATCAGCAGGACCAGAAAGACCAATGCGGCGATCAGCAGGGCTGTTGCGAATACGAGCAACACGAAAATCACCATGCGGTAGCTGGAGAGTGTGTCGGAAAACGCGGTGCCGGATTGGGCGAGGATTTCGAGCAGCTTGATCTGATCGCCGGATGTCAGCGCATCATTCTCAACGAAAATACGCTCCACCCGGTCATTGAAGGCATTGGCGTCTGGCAGGCTCCAGAAAAGCGCGATGCCCGTGATCAACAGGATCAGAACAATCGCGCCAAGCCCGAGGGCGACGATGCGGCTGCCATGGCGTGTCGGTTCAGTAACGGAGGAAGTGACGTCCGGCATTGTCTCTGCGCTCCTCCAGGCCGCTGTCATCAAAGATCGACAGAATATTCAAAAGCTCCCACCCGGCGCGGGCTAGACGAGAGCGCAACTCGCGCTGGGCTGCCTGCGCCGAACAGTCCGAAATTTGCGCCACACCATAGTGCAAACGCAAGGGATCGTCTTGCTTGGCCTTGTAATCGGCAAAGCAAGCAGCCTGGGCGGGGCCAGCCAGCGCGAAGGTCAGCGCGGTGAGGGCAATAAGACGTTTCATGGGTAAAACATGACCCCCGTCCGTCAGTTATTCAATAACAACCGGCACTTGGCGGGCGTGTTATCCGATAACAAGGGGGTGTTATTGTTTAGCGGGCGGGGGCGCTCTTCAATCAGGTCATCTCAGGTCACCGGCCCAACTGCCACCGACCCTATCAGGAAAGGACATGAGATGACCAAAGGATTGATTGCATCGATCTTGGCAGCGGCTCTGGCGCTGACCAGCCTGCCCACCGCGCCGGCACGCGCCGATGATGACCTGGCCAAGATCCTCGCTGCGGGGACTGTCTTGTTCATCATCGGCAAGGCGATCGAGAACGACAGAAGGAGCACAAAGCGCAGCAAGCAAGTGCATCACCATCACTACAAACCTAAGGCGAAGAAGAAAAAGCACGTTCATCATCGCCCGCACCGGTCTGCGCGCCTTCCGGGCTATTGCCTGACGCGGGTGCGCACATGGGATGGCCCGCGCAACATTCTGTCCGGGCGCTGCCTGCGCCGGAACTACGATTATGTCGACAGCCTTCCGCGCAAATGCCGCCGTCAGGTGGAAACCTATGACGGGCTGCGCCGTGGCTGGGGGCCGGGTTGCCTGCGCAAGCAAGGCTATGTGATCGCCGGGCGCTGATTGCTTTCGAGCAGAGACCGACGGTTTGAGGTCGTCGGCTCGAAGGGAGGAGGGGGAGGTCATGGCCCCTCCTCCTTTTTGTTTGCGGTGCCGCGCGCGATGCGGCAAGCCGACCCTATGGGACCGAATTATTCATTTGAAAGCGCCGCGCAGGGTCGCGGCTTTGTGCATATCGCAGGCGTGGATGAGGTGGGACGTGGGCCCTTGGCTGGGCCGGTTGTAGCTGCCGCTGTGATCCTTGATCCGGCGCATATCCCCGACGGGTTGAATGATAGCAAGAAGATGACCGCCAAGAAGCGGCAGGCGTTGAACGATCTGCTTTGGGATGTTGCTGATGTCTCCCTTGGGGAGGCGACGGTCGAGGAGATTGACGAGATCAACATTCTGCGCGCCTCCCATCTGGCGATGGAGCGGGCGGTGGCTGGGCTTAAGCAGGTGCCCGATCATGTGCTGGTTGATGGCAATATGATCCCGCGCGGGCTGACGCTTTCCTCCGAGGCAATCATCAAAGGGGATGGCCGGTCGCAAAGCATCGCGGCGGCTTCAATTGTGGCCAAAATCAGGCGAGATTATGTCATGTGGGATTTGGCGCAACACTACCCCGGCTATGGCTGGGAGACGAACGCAGGTTATCCGACAAAGGCGCATGTCGAAGCGCTCCGAAATCTTGGCGTAACCCCACACCATAGACGTTCGTTCAAACCGGTCCACAATATCTTGTATCAAGAAAAATATGTAAGTGACTGATTCAAAAAAGAATTTGACGGCGAATCAGCTTTGACTCATCTTTGACCTCAACCAACGAGCACAAAATGTGCCGGGGACAGAGGCAGAGAATGACCACGATGACCAAAGCAAAGAGCGCATCCGCGCTCCCTCTCAATACGATCCTGGACGGGGACTGCATCGAGATGATGAACAGTCTGCCGGAGGCGTCTGTTGACCTGATCTTTGCCGATCCGCCCTATAATCTTCAGCTGAAAAATGCGCTGCATCGCCCTGACAATTCGGAGGTGGATGCTGTTGATGATCACTGGGACCAGTTTTCCTCATTTGCCGCTTACGACCGTTTTACCCAAGACTGGCTGAAAGCGGCGCGCCGATTGCTCAAACCCAATGGGGCGATCTGGGTAATCGGCAGCTATCACAACATCTTCCGGGTCGGGGCCGCGTTGCAAAACGAAGGCTTCTGGATCCTGAACGATGTGGTCTGGCGCAAGTCCAACCCGATGCCGAATTTCCGTGGCAAGCGGCTGACGAATGCGCATGAGACGATGATTTGGGCCTCGAAGTCCGAAGGCGCGAAATACACCTTCAACTACGAGGCGCTGAAATCGCTGAACGAGGGCATTCAGATGCGCAGCGATTGGGTGCTGCCGATCTGCACAGGCCATGAGCGGTTGAAGGACGAGAAGGGCGACAAAGCCCATCCGACGCAAAAGCCCGAAAGCCTTCTGCACCGTGTGATCGTTGGCTCGACCAACCCGGGTAACGTGGTCCTGGACCCGTTCTTTGGGACCGGCACGACGGGGGCTGTGGCCAAAATGCTGGGGCGTGAATTCATCGGCATCGAGCGGGAGGAAGCCTATCGCAAGGTCGCCGAGAAGCGCTTGTCGAAGGTCCGCAAGTTTGACCGCGAAGCGTTGCAGGTGTCTACGTCGAAGCGCGCCGAGCCGCGTGTGCCCTTCGGCCAGTTGGTCGAACGCGGCATGCTGCGCCCGGGCGAGAACCTTTATTCAATGAACAACCGTCACAAAGCCAAAGTGCGCGCCGACGGCACGCTGATTGGCGATGATGTGAAGGGCTCAATCCATCAGGTTGGCGCTGCGCTTGAAGGCGCGCCTAGCTGCAATGGTTGGACCTACTGGTGCTACAAGCGCGAGGGCAAAATGGTGCCCATCGACCTGCTGCGCCAGCAAATCCGGTCCGAGATGAAGAATTAACCAAAGTTTACCGCCGGTGCCTGTGGCCTGACTACAAGCACTCACTATGCCCCGCCTCTTGGCGGGGCTTTTTTCTTACATCATGGCCGCTGGCGATTGCGCGGTGAAGACGCGGATGTAATCACCGGGGGACGACCCCGCCCAAAGCACCCAAAGGCGAAACGGGTTTTGCACATCGATCCAAATCTCGTCCCCAGTCTCCAGCCCGCGCAGATCTGTGCTGATGTAGTTGATGGATGTGTTGGCCAGAAAATCTGTCGCGTCCATCGTATCGGGTTGCGCCGCGACACCGAGGATCGGGGCGTCGAATTCGATGTAGCCGTATTGCGAGCTGTCGATGCTGTCGAAAAACACGTAGTGGCTGGCGACGGTCTGGCCCTGGGGGATAATCCCCATCTCACCACCGACATCCACGCGAATTGGACGATCGAGGACGATATTCTGGTCCTCGTCGAATGCATAAAGATGATCGGTGTTGAAATTGTCCCGCCCGACATCAAAGGGGACATCCGTGGTCAGCTTGATGAAGGTCCCGTTGCCGGTTTGCTGCAGGATCGCGCCGTCCAGAACGGTGGCGGTTGCGGGGCCTGCGATCAGCGCGGAAAGGGCAGCGGCCTGTGTTTGTTTGAACATGGTCGATGCCTCCGGCGGGGATTTTTTTGCAAAGATGAAAGCCTAGCGCGGCAGCGGATGCAACGCTTTGTTATAAGGCTTCCAGTCGGTGATTTCGGGGTAATACATCTCGCGCCAGCGGCGGACGCGGGGGTTCATGCTTTTGCGCCAAACTGGCGGGATCATCGCCAGCATCGTCATCACCGGATAGCCGTAGGGCAGCTGCGGGGCGTCGGCCTCCGTATAGGTTTGCAGCAGCGGGAAGCGGCGGTCAGGCTTGTAGTGGTGATCGGAGTGGCGCTGCAGGTTGATCAGCAGCCAGTTGGAGGCTTTGTGCGAGGCGTTCCAGCTGTGGCGGGGCAGAACGTGTTCGTATTTGCCCTCGCCCAGATGTTTGCGGGTCAGGCCGTAATGCTCGACATAGTTGACCAGCTCGAGCTGCCAGATCGCGGTGAAGGCCTGTACGGTGAAAAGCCACAGGCCAACCCAGCCGCCAAGGATCAGAGCGAGCAGGGCAAAGCCGCCTTGGAGCGCCCAGTATTTCCAGAACGGGTTGCTTGAATGGGTCCAGGGCAGGCCTTTGCGGGCCAGCATCGCTTTTTCGGCTTTGAAGGCGGAGGTCAGCGATTGGCGCAGCACGCGCGGGAAGAAGCGGTGAAACCCTTCGTTGTAGCGCGCGGTCACCGGGTCTTTCGGGGTCGCGACATAGCGGTGATGCACCAGCAGATGTTCCGAGCGGAAATGGCTATAGAGCACCATGGCCAGTAGCAGATCGCCCAACCACCGCTCCAGCTTGTTTTTCTGGTGCATCAGCTCGTGGCTATAGGTGATGCCGATCGTGCCGGTCAGCACGCCCACACCGACAAACAGTCCGAATTTCTCTAGCAGATTCAAATGGTCGGTGGCCCCGACATACCAGATCAACCCGAAGATCGTCAGGAACTGCAAAGGTGCCCAGATCATCGTGATCGCGCGATACCAGAAAAGCTGGTCGTCGGTTGTCTCCAGATCGGGGTTTTCCTCGTTCAAACCCGCGAACGCGTCGATGATCGAGAACAGATACCACGTCGCAATGGGGGGCAGCAGCACCGTCCAGCCGCCATAGGTCGCGCCGATAAACACCAGCGGGATCAGGGCCAGTGACAGCGCGAAGGGCAAGGCACTGTGAAATTTGGCGATGGTCTGGGACGAAATCATACGCGGCTCCAACACTCACGACATGACTTGTTTGTCGATGAATCAGGGCAGGTTTTCAACTGTCCCGTAACGTCTCATGGGCCAGATCGAAGGCTTTCCGCATGACAGTGGGCAGGTCTGAGGGACGAAACCGGTCCCGGGGGATGAATTGTCCACGGGTTGGCAACGCATCTTGCGGCACGGTCGCGATGCAGATCGCAAGGCGCAGGTGAAAATGCGTGAAGGTGTGGCGCGCCTCGGCGGGAAGGTCGCGCCAGTCGGCCTCCAAGGGCGGTGCCTCTTGCGGGGCATCCTCGGCCCAGTCGGTGGTTGGCCAACCCAGCATGCCACCCAGCAGACCTTTGTCGGGTCGGGTCTCCAAGAGCCAAGCACCGTCAGTGCGGCGCGCGATGTATGCGATGCCAAGTCGGGTAGGCTTGGGTTTCTTGGGCGTTTTCTTGGGAAGCTCCGCCGCGGTGCCATTTGCGCGGGCAAGACAGGGCTCGCGCCAAGGGCAAATCCCGCAGGCCGGGTTGCGCGGGGTGCAGATCGTGGCGCCAAGGTCCATCACGGCTTGGGCATAATCGCCGGGTCTGGTGGGGTCCGTTAGCTTCTTTGCTTCCGCCATCAGTTCCGGTTTTGCGGCGGGAAGCGGCGTGTGAATGTCATGTAGCCGCGCCATGACGCGTTCGACATTTCCGTCGAGAACCGTCTCTGGCAGATCGAACGCAATAGCGGAGATGGCGGCCGCCGTGTAAGGCCCGATGCCGGGCAGTTTCAGCAACGCGTCGTGATCTGCCGGGAATTGCCCGTCATGATCATCTACCACGGCGCGGGCGCATTTCAGCAGGTTGCGCGCGCGGGCGTAGTAGCCAAGGCCCGCCCATTCGGCCATCACATCGGCATCCTCCGCTGCGGCCAGATCGCGCACGGTGGGCCAACGATCTGTAAATCTTTCAAAATAGGCTTTCACGGCAGCAACCGTTGTCTGTTGGAGCATAACTTCCGACATCCAGACGCGATAGGGATCGGCCTTTTGTCCTGACAGAGGTGGCGCGCGCCATGGCATTTCGCGGGCGTGGCGATCATACCAGTCCAGCAGCGTATCGCTCAAATTGGCCGTGTCGTAACGCAATCTTTATGATCCTTGTTCGGATAGGGCTGGCCCTATGCCAGATCACCGATAGAATAGCGCCTGAGTGAGGGAAAGACAGATGGCCGAGCGTTCGGGATATCGCAGAAATGGCACGACCCGTGGCTTCAAAAGCGCATCGGGCCTGTTGCAGTCGCGAATCCGTACCGCCAGCCAATCGCGTGGTTTCGCCGAAACGCGCCTTCTGACCCACTGGGCCGAGATTGTCGGGCCAGAGATTTCCGCGCAGGCGCATCCTGTGAAAGTAGGTTATGGGCGTGGCGGGATGGGGGCGACCCTGACGATCCTGACGACGGGCGCTGTCGCCCCGATGATCGAAATGCAGAAAGAGCAAATTCGCGAGCGGGTGAACACCTGCTACGGATATACCGCGATCAGCCGCGTGTTGATCACGCAAACCGCGCCGACCGGGTTCTCTGAAGGGCAGGTGCAGTTCACGCCTGCGCCAGAAGTCAAATCCGCGATCACGGCAGAGACCAAAGCACGCGCCGCGCAAGTTGTGGGCGACGTAAAGGATGACGGTCTGAAACAGGCCATCGAAACACTGGCAGGCAATGTCCTGTCGAAAGCAAAACAGTAAGAGGCACTTATGAAACCAATTCTGGGATATGCAGCACTCTTCGTCGGGGCCGTGGCCGTTGGCGGGTATTTTCTGAATTCTGGCGGCACGGGGTCGACCCCTGTCGCCCCCGCGCTGGGCGCGGCCAATGCGCAGGACGCCTCCGAGATTGATACATCCGGCATCGTCGAGATGACGTTGGGCGAAGCAGATGCGCCGGTCACTGTGATCGAGTATGCGTCCTATACCTGCCCGCATTGTGCGACCTTCCATGAGGGGCCGTTCAAGCAGCTGAAGGAAGAGTATATCGACACTGGCAAGGTCCAGTTCATCTACCGCGAGGTCTATTTCGACCGTTTTGGCCTTTGGGCCTCGATGGTGGCGCGTTGCGGTGGCGAGATGCGGTTCTTTGGCGTCAGTGACATGATCTATGATCAGCAAAGCGAATGGACCCAAGGGGAGCCTGCGCAGATCGCGGATAATCTGCGCCGCATCGGGCGCGCGGCTGGCATGAATGATGAAGAGCTGGACGCCTGTCTGAACGATGGCGACAAGGCGCAGGCGCTTGTCGCGTGGTATCAAGAGAACGCGGAAGAGCATGGCATCAGCTCGACGCCGTCCTTTGTGGTGAATGGCACGACCCATTCCAATATGAGCTACGCGGAGTTTTCGACCCTGATCGACGGTCAGATCGACGGCTAAGCCTTTACCTCCGCCCAAGCGGTATCGAACGCGGACCAGTCCGCCAGTTCGAGCCGCACGGGCAGGGTCAGCACCTTTTTGCGGAAGCTCTCTGGTAAGCGAACGGCATCCTTTTCCGTCGTGACCATCTGCGCGCCAAGCGCTTTGGCTTCGGTTTCAAGCCGGGTCATCAGGGCGTCTGTCAGCGGTTGATGATCCTCCAACGCCTCGCCCCGGTGCACGTTCGCGCCAAGTGATTTAAGCGTGGCGAAAAACTTCTCCGGATGGCCGATGCCTGCGAAGGCGAGCAATGGCGTTCGCGTCCAGTCCATACCGGTCATCAAAGGCTTCAACTGCCCGGTCAGATGAGGGCATGGCAGAGGGCTTAAACCCTTGGCAAAGCTCTCCTGAGCCGGGGGCGGGCCGATGGAGAGCAACATGTCCGCGCGCTCTAAGCCGACAGCGACAGGCTCGCGCAAAGGCCCCGCGGGCAACACACGACCATTGCCGAAGCCCTTTGCCGCATCCACCACGACAATCGAGATGTCATAGGCAAGTGCCGGGTTCTGGAACCCATCATCAAGCAGGACAACGCTGGCCCCGGCCTCCACCGCCGCCCGCGCACCCGCTGCCCGGTCCTTTGCGACCCAGGTCAGCGCAAAGGCGGCCAGCAAAAGCGGCTCGTCCCCGGTCTGTGCGGCGGTATGTTCACGCTCTACCACTCGCACCGGCCCGTCCAGCGTTCCGCCATATCCGCGCGAGATGATATGCGGGCTCTCGCCACGCTCAATCAGGCGCTGGGCGATGGCGATTGTGGTCGGCGTCTTGCCGGTGCCGCCTGCATTGATGTTGCCAATGCAAATGATCGGAACGCCGACCTTCTCGCGCGGTCCTTTGGCCAGACGCCGCGCTGTGCCCATCGCATAAAGCGCACCCAGAGGTGCCAGCAACCGCGCGCGCAACGCCGGTGCGTCGGGCGGCGTAAACCAGAAAGACGGCGTCCGCATCAGGCGGCTTCCAGCGTATCAAGCGTATCTGTCACCAGCGCGATGATCCTGTCCGACACCTCGGCCCCTTGGGTGCACACATCCCAAGCCGCATGAGCCATAACGGCGGTTGTTTCGGGCAGCATCAAGGCCTCTACCGCGCGGGCCAATGTGGTGGTGTCGCGCACCCGGCGTACGGCCCCGGCCTCGATCAGGCGGGTGTAGCTGTTGATGTAGCTGCGCGTGTTTGGCCCCGCGAGAATAGCTGAGCCCAGGGCGGCAGGCTCCAGCGGGTTGCAGCCGCCCCCGTTCGACATTGAACGCCCCAGATAGGTCGTGGGCGACAGCCGATACCACAGCCCCATCTCGTCGTCATCGGCATCCGCGATGTAGACTTGCGTGTCTTCCTCGGGCTCTTCATCGCGGGAGCGCAGGTTGACGGTAAAGCCTTGTGCCTCCACCGATTTGGCAAGGCCAGGGCCGCGCGAGGGGTCATCCGGCACAAGGATCAGCAAAAGCCGATGGGCCGCGCGGCTGGCGAGGCGGTGCGCCTCCAGCACAGTGTTTTCCTCGGCCGGTTCGGTATGAGCGGCCAGCCAGACGGGCCGCCCGGCCAGCAGATTGGCCAACGTGGCCCGCTCGTTTTCATTGCAGGGCAGCGCGCTGGTGCTTTCCTGCAACGTGCCGCTGACCTCGATGCGCCAGCGCGGTGCGCCGATCCGTCTGAGGTGATCTGCATCGGCCTCCGTCACGGCGAATATCCGGCGCACCCGATCCAGAAGGGAGCGATACATGCCCCGCTCCAGCGGGGAGATCTGAAACGCCTCGGCCTCGGCATTCACGAGAAAGAGCGGGATGTCCCGCTCCCCAATTTCGCTGATCAGACCGGGCAGAAGATTGCCTTCGCTCCACAGGCACAGATCGGGCTGCCAGTGATCCAGAAAGCGCGCGATATTGGGCAGCGTTTCGGAGGGTGTCACGTCGACCAGAAGGTTCTTGGCGGGGCGTTCGGGCAGCAGGTCCGCATCGGGTGCGGTCAGCAGATATGACACGTCGGGCCGTTCACCTTGCAGCCGGTGGATCAATCCGTTGAGCCGTCGGACGGCGTCAGAACTTGGCGCGTGAAGCCAGACCAGAAGCCCGCCGGGACGCTCTGCCCGCACGCGTTGGCTGTCGGCCCCGGAGGCCCCGCCCCGCAGCGCCAAATAGAGCGCCAGACCAAGCGACTGGCCCATCGGTTCCTAGTCCAGTTCTTCGGTGGGGGAGGCTTCGGTCTCCTCGTCCCGCAACCGGTGCAGATGGGCGATGAAGTAGCGCATATGGGCGTTGTCGACGGTCTTTTGCGCCTCGGATTTCCAAGCGTCATAGGCGCTGTCATAATCGGGAAAAATACCGACGACATGGATATCGTTGACGTCCTTGAAGGTCTTTTTAGTCGGATCGACAAGCTCTCCGCCGAAGACAAGATGCAGGCGTTGGGTCATGAAACGGGCCTTCCGAATTGCGGATCTGAAACTCGCCGCACCCTACGCCATCGGAAGGGGCGGTCAAGCCAGAGCGTCGTGCAAAGCAGCGTGAAGCGGCCCGTTTGCGGCCAGAACGCCCTTGGTCTGCGGGTGTGGATTGTTGAACTGCAGCGGGATGTTACGCCGATCTGTGACTTCGCCCATCGCCTCGCGGATCAGCAGATCGCCTGCCGCGATATCCCACTCCCAACTGTCGCGCAGGGTCAGCATCGCGTCGAACTTGCCTTCGGCGATCAGCGCCATGCGATAGGCGATGGAGGATCGGAAATGCCGCTCCACCGGGGGGACCTCTGCCCGCCAGTATTCCGCGTTCATGTTCCACTTGTTGGCCAACATCGTCGCCCCGTTGAGCGCGTTTTCACTGACCCGTACACGCGCGCCATTCAGCGTTGCACCTTTGCCTTGCGCGGCTGCATATAGCTTGTCGCGCATCGGAAGGTAGACGACTGCCGCCGTCACGACGCCGCCCTTGGCAATCGCGAGGCTGTGCGACCATGTCCGAGATCCTTCAATGAAAGCGCGCGTGCCGTCGATAGGATCGACGATGAACACTGTGTCTGCGTCCAGCCGCTCGGGCGTGTCTTCGGTTTCTTCCGACAGCCATGCATAGGCGGGGCGGCTGGCCATCAACTCGGTGCGCAGCATCGCGTCGACGGCCAGATCGGCTTCGGTCACGGGGCCTGCACCGCCGTCTTTCTCCCATGTCTGGGGGTCGTCCTTGAAGTAGCCCGAGGCGATCTTGCCCGCTTCCTGAGCGGCGGCGATCAGCAGGTCCAGATCAGTCTCCGGCAAGGGTCATCCCTTCGACCAGAAGCGACGGCACCACGCGCGACAGATAGGTCCGCGCATCATTGGCGGGGATGATCCGGCGCAGCATGTCGCGCAGATTTCCTGCGATGGTGCATTCGTTCACGGCATAGACAGGCTCGCCATTTTCGACCCAGAAACCAGCTGCGCCGCGAGAATAATCACCCGTCGTCGGATTGATCGTCGAGCCGATCATGGAGGTCACCAGAAGCCCGGTCCCCATCTCTTTGAGCAGGTCTTCACGGCTGTGTGTGCCTTGCGTCAGTTCGACATTGCCCACTGATGGCGAGGGTGGTGCAGAGGTCCCGCGCGCCGCATTGGCCGTGCTGTGCAGCCCCAGCTTGCGCGCATGTGCCAGATCCAGCGTCCATTGTTTCAGCACGCCGTCCTCGACAATATCACGTGCCGCAGTGGGCAGGCCTTCCGCGTCAAACGGCTTGGAGGACGGCATGCGCTTGCGATGGGGATTTTCCGTAAGGGATAGCCCATCAGGCAGCACAGGCTGATCCATCGCGTCGCGCAGCCACGAAGCACCGCGCGCGATATTGGTGCCGTTGGAGGCCGCCAGCAGATGCCCGATCAAAGAGCTTGAGATACGCTCGTCGAACAAAACCGGAAAGCTGCCAGTCTTGGGTTTGCGGGCGCCCGCACGCTCCAAAGCACGGGTGGCGGCTTGGTGGCCGATCTCTTCCGGGCTGCGCATATCGGAGGCGAAGACGCGGAAATCCCCGTCATAATCGCGCTCCATCTCGCTCCCGGTGCCAGTAATCGGGACGCAGGAAAGGCCATTATCAGTGCGGGTGTAACCACCTGAAAAGCCGTTACTCGCAGATAGATGGATGCGGCGGCGGCCATATCCGGCAGAGGAGGACTGCACCTGGCTGATCCCGGCATGGCTTTGTGCCGCGGCTTCAGCGCGCAAGGCGGCCTCTTGCAAGGCGGCAGGGTCTGGCTCATCCGCCGGATCGGCCAGCTCCAACGCAGCGACATCCCAATCACGGGCCAGATCACCGGGGTCAGCCAACCCGATATGCGGGTCTTCTGGGGCTTCTTTGGCCATGGCAACAGCACGCTCGGCCATCTGGGCAATCGTGTCCGGCTTCACGTCAGACGACGAGACGCACGCTTGGCGCTGGCCGATCAGCACCCGCAGGCCGATGTCGATCCCTTCGGCGCGCTCAGCCTGCTCTAACGTGCCTTGGCGCACGTCGATGGATACCGATGTTCCATCAACGGCCATCGCATCGGCGGCATCAGCGCCCGCGCGTTTTGCAGCGTCCAAAAGCGCTTGTGTCAGGGCATCTAACGTCTCGGCCATCGGGAACCTTCCTCAGTCTTTGTCACGAGGAGGTAGTCCGATGTGGGGGCCTCCGCAAGGCGCGCTGTGTTCAGCGCAGCCGTTGTCCGTTGGCCAGAACCTGCCCGTCCTCGGTCACTTCGATTTTCGAGGTCAGCTCATCCTCGCCCGTCGGTGTCGCGAAAAGCCCCAGCATCATGCGCGCGCCCATCGCTTGATCTTCAGGCAAAAGACCCATGGAGATCAGCTTGTCGATCAATCCGTTGCCGCCTTCCAGCTTGAGGTTCACCGTGCCCTCCGGGCGCGGCAGACCGTCAAACGTGGTCGTGTCGCTATTGTCGAACTCAAACGCGCCATCGCCGGTCAGCTTCGCGCCAGCAAGTTCAACCAGCAGATTGTTCAGATCCAGTGCGTGGATTTCACCGGGTGTTTCAGCGCTTTCCAAAGCGGCAGCCTGTTCCGGGTCCATCAGGTCGAAAAACCAGTTGGCCTTGCCGTCGATGTCGAATGACACGGTCGCCGGATCGCGCGGCAGGATGGTGCCGGGGTCAAACATGTTCCAAAGCGCGTCGGCCATCGTGAAGTCGCTCAGGTTCAGGGCCAGACCGAAATCCTGCGGCTCTTCCGATTTGCTCATCGGCATAAGGAAGTCAAAGCCGTATTCGGCCATCGCAAAGCTCAGTGGGAAGGGCAGATCGCCGGTCTGAACATTCATATTCAACCCGCGCGTCGTGCCTTTGTAGCCGATGCCGTCCTCAGTCATTGCAACCGCCAGATTGCCCCCTTCCGAGGTGCCCGTCCCCGACAGCGTGTCACCATTGCCCTCAAAGCTGAAGGTCGAGGCCGAACTGTCGAAAGTGTAGCCGGCGTCACCCATCAGACCGGCCGACATCATCAGCGCCGGATTGTCGGAGAGCCCGCCTTCCGGCAGCACTGACGTGCCGGTCATCGACAAACCCTGGACCGTGCTGGAAAAGGCGGCAGTCTCGGACGCTTCAGGGTCCTCAAAATTCATGTTCACAAGGGTATTGGCGGCGTTCAGCACATAGCTGACATCCATAGTCTCGCCCGCTGTCGTCTCATAGGTGCCGGTGACATCTGTGGTCATGACCTCAAGCATCAGCGGCTGCTTGATGCCTTCGGCCAGCACCTCGTCCACGACAAGCCCGTAGCTGTCAGCGGTCAGCGCGTAGGTCATTTTCTCTGGCGTGCCGCTGACCAGCATGGTCATGCCCTCCTGCACCATCCGCATGGTCATATCGAAGGCTTCCGCATCCGCGGGATCGGCGTTCATCTTGATCGTGTAATCCGGGGCCATCGTAACGCTGACGGTGCCGTCGCCATTGTCTGTGAAGGCCAAGCTCTGCGTGATTGCAGAGACCTCGCCATCCGGGATCTCCATCAGCATCGCGATGTTCTCGACATTCAGCGTATCCCCGTCGCGGCGTTCCGAGCCGATGGTGATGTCGCCATTATAGGCCGTCATCCAGTCCTGCCAGCTGTCCCAAACCTGTTCGGGGGTGACATCGGCGTGGGCGGCGGTTGTGGACAAAAGCAAGGCAAGGGTCGGCAAGGCAGCAAAACGAGGCATGGGGGGTCCTTTGGGTCTGAACTGTTACCGCCTAATGTCAGGCTGCACTGCGCAAAGTGCAAGGGGCGTCGTTTGACGACAGGCGGTTTTCACGCCCGCGCCAAGCCGCTACACCTGCGAGGCGTTCAAGGGAGTGTGCCGATGGATATGACCGGAAAAACCGCTTTGATTACAGGCGCAAGCCGTGGAATCGGGGCCGAAGCCGCGCGGGTCTTTGCTGCTGCAGGGGCCAATGTTGCGCTGTTGGCGCGCTCGGAAGAAGCAATTGCCGATCTGGCTGGTGAAATCGGCCCGAAAGCACTGGCGATTCCCTGCGATGTGAGCCGCTATTGGGAGATGCAGGCCGCTGTTGACGCCACGATCAAGACGTTTGGCGGACTGGATGTGTTGATCAACAACGCAGGCGTGATTGAGCCGATCAGCCATTTGTCCTCTGCCGATCCGGATGCCTGGGGCCATGTGATCGACATCAATCTCAAGGGCGTCTTCAACGGAATGCGCGCTGCGATGCCGGTGATGGAGGTCGCAGGGGGCGGCACGATCCTCACGATTTCCTCCGGTGCCGCACACGGCCCTGTCGAAGCGTGGAGCCATTATTGCGCCTCCAAAGCCGGGGCTGCGATGCTGACCCGCTGCGCTGACAAGGAAGCCGCTGATAAGGGTTTGCGCGTCATGGGCCTGTCGCCCGGCACCGTCGCCACCGAGATGCAGCGCGAGATCAAGGCGTCGGGCATCAACCCCGTCAGCCAGCTGGACTGGAGCGATCACATCCCCGCCGATTGGCCTGCCAAGACGCTTTTGTGGATGTGCTCCCCCGACGCGGATGCGTTCTGCGGTCAGGAAATCTCTTTGCGCGACGACGCCATCCGCGCCCAGGTCGGCCTTTCATGATCCGGCTCGAGAAAGACGGCGACCTGTGGACGGCCACAATCGACCGCCCCGACAAGGCCAATTCGCTGACCCGTCAGATGCTGACCGATCTGGCCGATATCGCGCTTGAGGCTCATACGGCAAAGGCCTTTATCCTGACTGGCACGGGCAGAGTGTTCTCTGCCGGAATGGACCTTGACGCCGCCAAGGAAGGCCTTGCGACAGATCCCGTCTGGGAACGTCTCTCGACCGCCATTGCGGCCCATCCCGGTCTGACGATCTGCGCGTTGAACGGCACTTTGGCGGGCGGGGCAATGGGCATGGCGCTGGCCTGTGATCTGCGCATCTGCGTGCCGACGGCCAAGTTTTTCTACCCGGTCATGAAGCTGGGCTTCCTGCCGCAGCCCTCTGATCCGGCACGTCTGGCGGCCTTGGTCGGCCCCGCGCGCGCCAAGCTAATCCTGATGGCGGGGCAGAAAGTGACGGCGGACGAAGCAGTAGCGATGGGGTTGGTGGAGCGTATCGTTGAGGGCGATGTGCTTGGCGACACGGCACAGGCACTCGCAGCAGACGTTCTTTCTGCAGAGCCCGAGCATATCGCGGGGATCAAGGCGCTGATCGGCTAACGCCGCCGCTTTGGCACTTTCGACATGAACTCCGGCGGGCGCTTGCTGACCCAGCGGAAGAACTTCTCCAGCCGTGGATGGCGCCGCAACGCCTCGACCGAGTTATAGACCCGCGCGAGTTCAGCCTCGCTCAGCGTCGCGTGGATTTCCTTGTGACAAATGTGGTGGATCAGGACTGTCGGCCCGCCCTTGCCGCCTTTCAGCTTGGGGATCAGATCATGCAGACTTTGCGGCACACCGGGTGGAATCGGCCGCGCGCAAAGCGGGCAGATCGGGTCCGGCGTATCGGTGTCAAAACGGCTTTCCATGTGCCCATGACAATGGGATAACGGCCTTGCAAGACAAGGGTGTTGGGTATGGATCTGGACAATTTACCGCCAATCGTCGGTCAGGCTTTCGAGATGATCGAGCCCGGAATAGAACTCGCGCAGCGCTGGTTGCTCAGCCCCGCAGCGTGGTCGCAATTTGCCTTGCTGATCGCGGCTTACATACTGGCGTTGGTGATCACGCGTCGCGTCTCGCCCAGCCTGTCACGGCTGCTGACCCCGCCTGAGGATCAGGAACATGCGATCGCGCAGGTCCGCCGCTTTGTGCTGATCTTCCTGCCCCTGTTGCTGCCGCTTTTTGCCTATACCTTCACGGCGATTGGTGAACAGGTCACCCGGTCCATCTTCGGTTCAGGGGCGGTGATTGCCTTTGGCAAACGTGTCTTTCTGTTCATCGCGGCGCGCATTCTTGTCAAACATATCATCAACGATCCGTTCCTGAAGCTGCTCGGCAAGTATGTCCTGATCCCGGTCATGGCGCTTTATGCGGTCGGTCTTCTGGACGATGTGACGGTCGCGCTCAATGAAACGGTCGTCAATCTCGGCAACATTTCCTTCTCGGTGATGTCGCTGGTGCGCGGCGTGATTGCGGGTAGTCTGCTCTTTTGGTTGGGGCGTTGGTCGAACGACCAGTCCAACGCTTATATCAGCAAGCAGGATATGCGTCCGTCGACGCGAGAACTGGCGATCAAGGCCGCTGAGATCGCGATTTTTGGCGTCGCGTTCCTGCTGCTCATGAACATCATGGGCATCAATCTCAGCACGCTGGCGGTGCTTGGGGGGGCCATTGGTGTCGGCCTTGGGTTCGGTCTGCAAAAGATCGCGGCGAACTTCATTTCCGGCGTGATCCTGCTGCTGGAGGGTCAGGCGACGGTCGGCGATTATGTCGAGCTGGACGGGGGCGAGTCCGGCACCATCGTCAAGATGACCGCCCGTGCCACGATCCTAGAGACTTTTGATGGCCGCTGGATCGTTGTCCCGAACGAGGATTTCATTACGACGCGGGTCGTGAACCTGTCCGATCAGGGCTCGGCCAACCGTTATGAGGCCGAGTTCTCTGTCAGTTACGACACCGACATCAATCTGGTGCCCGACATCATCGAACAGGCCGTCTCTACCCACCCGGATGTGCTGCAAATGCCCGAGCCGCCGGATTGCGAGCTACGCGGCTTCGGCGACAGTGGCATTGATTTCGCGGTGGAGTTCTGGGTGAACGGCATTGATGACGGCAAGAACAAATACACGTCCGATGTGCTGTTCCTGATCTGGAATGCGCTCAAAGAGCACGACATCGAAATACCCTATCCCCAACGCGTGGTGGAGATCAAAGGGACGTTGCCCCAGTGAAAACCGCTCTGGTTATTGGCGCGGGGCCAGCGGGCTTGATGGCCGCCGAGGAACTGGTGCGTGCAGGCTTGGAGGTGGTCGTGGCGGAGGCAAAACCGTCTGTCGGGCGCAAGTTTCTGATGGCCGGAAAATCCGGTTTGAACCTGACGAAGGCCGAGCCGTTTGATGCCTTGCTGCCGCAGTATTTTGAGGCCGCCGAGCCCTTGCGCCCCATATTGGCGGCGTTCGAGAGCGCCGCCGTGCAAGACTGGGCGCGCGGCTTGGGACAGGAGGTCTTCACAGGCTCATCCGGCCGGGTTTTTCCTAGAGCGATGAAAGCCTCCCCGCTGTTGCGGGCGTGGTTGGCGCGCCTGGCAGAGTTGGGCGTCGATATCCGCACCCGCTGGCGTTGGAATGGTTGGGATGACGAGTTTCATTTCGATACGCCTGAGGGGTCGCAGACCGAAAGGCCTGATGTGACTGTTCTGGCGCTGGGCGGGGCCTCTTGGGCGCGCTTGGGCTCGGACGGCGCTTGGGCGGCTCTGTTTGAGAAAAAAGGCCTGCCGCTCGCGCCGTTCAAGCCCGCAAATATGGGCCTGAAGGTCGATTGGTCGCCCCATATGGGCAAGCATTTCGGCACGCCGTTGAAGGGGATAGCGTTGATTGCGGGGGATCAGCGGGTGAAGGCAGAGGCGTTGCTCTCGCAGCGCGGTCTTGAGGGGGGCGGTATCTATGCGGTGTCCCGCGCCGTCAGGGAAGGTGCGGCGCTGCAGATTGACCTTCTACCTGATTTGAGCGCCGATCAGATACGCGCGCGTCTGGCCAAGCCGCGTGGCAAGGCGAGCCTCAGCAATCAGTTGCGCAAAGCCTTGCGGCTTGATCCAGCCAAGCAGGCGCTTCTGATGGAGTTTGGCAGACCACTGCCAGATGATCTGGCCCCGCTGCTGAAAGCTCTGCCGATCCGTCACCAGGGGCCGAGGCCCATGGACGAAGCGATCTCGACTGCAGGGGGTGTGCCGTTCGCGGCGCTCAACGACGATCTGATGCTAAAAGACGCGCCGGGCGTCTTTTGTGCGGGCGAAATGCTGGATTGGGAAGCGCCGACTGGCGGTTACCTGATCACCGGATGCCTCGCGACCGGGCGCTGGGCCGGACAAGCGGCGGCGCGCTTCGCTTAGCGGCGCGCCTGCGCGAGCATCGCCAGACGGATCAACGCCCGTTCCATCACCGCCATTTGCGGGGATTTGGATGTTGATCTGAGTGTCAGGTCCGCGTCCAGCAAGGTCTCTAATGCGCGCTCCAGCCGGTCTCGCCCGATGCCTTGAGCTTGCCGCAACATCCGGTCCCGGCGCGGGCCGTAAACCGGCGGGCGCAGTTTGCTGATCCCAGCAGGGGCGCCGCCGGGGTCGGAGGCCGCTGCATAAAGTTGCCGGAAATGCCGCGTGGCTCCGATACACAGCCCAACAGGCTGCATGCCTTGCGCTTTCAGTTTCTGCATCACCGGCCCGATTTCGTTGGTGCGCCCTTCGGCCACGATGTTCAGTACATCGTCCAGATCGGCCTCCGTCGAGGAGGGCGCGCAGGCCAGCACATCCTCTGACCCGACGGGCGTGCTGTCACCCAGCTTATATAAAGCCAGTTTCTCAAGCGTTTGGCGGAAATCACCCGGCCCCAACTCGCGTGCGAGATTGGTCAGATCGGTCATTGCATCCTGTTCGATCTGGGCCAGACCGGCGGCTTTCAGATCCACCTCGATCTCGTCCCGCGTCGGGGGATTGTCATAGATCCCGGCGGCATAGGCATTGGGATGCCCTTCAAAGAGTTTGCGCAGGCCCGAGCTGGCTTTCAGCGCGCCTGCCGTCACGATGACTTGCGCATCGCCCGGTTGCCAATCCTGCAACGCTGCCGTGATGGTCTTGGTCACCGTTTCATTAGCGTCTTCCACAAAGGCCACACGCGGGCCGGGGAAAAACCCCTGTGCCTTGATCGCATCGTTCAGAAGCGCGCTGTCCTTGCGCAGGTCCGATGCGGGAATACGGGTCAGGCGCATCTCTTCTTCGGCATTGGCGCCGAGCAGAGCGGCGATAACCTCCTGACGTTTCAAGGCAACACGCATCGCGTCTTCGCCGAAGATCAGAAGGCCCGTGCGGTCCGGCTCAGGTTTAGAGAAATACCGCCCCGCGTCGCGTGCGGTTAGCTTCATTGCCAGCCGCTCGACGTTGCATAAAGCCGCGAGACGATTTGATCGGCAAGCGACGTTGTCAGCCGTTCAAACGCATCCGCACGCGCGCTTGAGGTCGCCACGGTCGAGCCACTGGCCGAGTAGCCGGTGAAATTGCTGACTTTGCCCTGGTCCAGCACTTCGGGCGTGCCTGTGCGGCGAACTTGGTATTGCGCCGTGCCGATGACATTCAGACGCGTGATCGACTGCTCGGACGTGATCGCCAGGTTTTCGGTCTTCAGATCGAGGGAGACCGCCATGGTATAGGGCGCTGCATCATTGCGTCCCAGCCGGTCTTCCAGCTGTTTGCGCAGATTGAAACTGTTGGCGTCGTTCGGCGCCTCGAACAGGATTTGACCGTAAAGACCGCGTGCAGAACCGGACGTGCCGTGGACAGGCTCAAACCCGCATGCGGGCAAGGCGACAAGACCCAGAAGAAGGCTCCGGCGGTCAAATGACGACATTTACGATTCTACCCGGCACGACGATCAGTTTCTTAGGGGCGGCACCCTCAAGCGCCTTTTGCACAGCATCATGCGCCAGCGCGAGCTTTTCAACCTCTTCTTTAGACAGGTCCTTGGCGACGGACAGTTCGCCGCGCCGCTTGCCGTTGATCTGAATGGGGATGGTAACGCTGTCTTCAACCAGCATCGCTTCATCCGCGACAGGCCAAGGCGCATTCGCGATCAGCCCTTCGCCCCCCAGCTTAGCCCAGATATCTTCGGCCAGATGCGGGGTCATCGGCGACATCAGTTGCGCCAGCGCCCGCATCGCCTGTTTGCGAGCTGTGCCGCCAGCTTTCGATTTCTGCACGACGTTCGTGAAGGCGTAGAGCTTGGCGATCGAAGCGTTAAAGCCAAAACTTTCAACGCCTTGGGTGACCTCAAAGATCGCCTTGTGCATCGCGCGTAGCAGGTCTTCGTCGCCTTGGCCGGTGCCATCCTCCATCTGCGCGATCTCATCCGCGATGCGCCAGACACGCGACAGGTGCTTGTAGGCCGCCTCTGCGCCAGAGGCTGTCCATTCCACATCCCGCTCAGGCGGGCTGTCGGACAGCACGAACCATCGCGCCGTGTCGGCACCGTATTGCTGAATGATGTTCACCGGATCGACGACGTTGTTCTTCGATTTGGACATCTTGGCCGAGGGGATGACCTCGACCTCTTGCCCATCGTCTTTCAGGAAAGCGCCACCATCGCGCAGTTCGACGTCTTCGGGGTAGTAATAGACCGGACGCCCATCCTGCGGGTTGGCGCGTTTATAAATCGCGTGGGTCACCATGCCTTGAGTGAACAGCGCATCAAACGGCTCCACCGCGTCGGCAGGCAGATGGCCGGTGATATGCATCGCCCGCGCGAAGAACCGCGAATAGAGCAGATGCAGAATCGCATGCTCAATGCCGCCGATATACTGATCGACATTCATCCAATAGGCAGCGTCTTCGGCTACTGTTGGCGTGTCTGCACGTGGCGAGGTGAACCGCGCGAAATACCAGGAGCTGTCGACGAACGTGTCCATCGTATCCGTTTCGCGCTGGGCAGGCTTGCCGCAGACGGGGCAATCGCAATCGCGCCATGTTGGATGACGATCCAGCGGATTCCCCGGAATATCGAAATTAACGTCATCGGGCAGTTTGATCGGCAGGTTTTCTTTCTTTTCGGGCACAACGCCGCAATCGTCGCAATGCACGACCGGAATCGGGCAGCCCCAATAGCGCTGACGGCTCAGCCCCCAATCGCGCAGACGAAATTTGGTGACGCCTTGGCCGACACCATTGTCTTCGCAAAACGCGATCGCTGCGTTGATACCTTCCTCGCCGGTCTGTTCGGTCTCCCCCGCGAAACCCCGCACATAGATGACCTTTTCAGTCTTTGCAGGGACAAAGGCATCGCCGCCATCTTCCGGCATGGTCGATCCGTCATCCTCCGCAGGCGCGTAGGTTGAGACCACGGGCAGATCATATTTGCGCGCGAAATCCAGATCGCGCTGGTCATGGGCAGGGCATCCGAAGATCGCGCCGGTGCCGTAATCCATGAGGATGAAGTTGGCGATATAGACCGGCAGTTCCCAAGCGGTATCAAAGGGATGGCGCACCTTGATACCGGTGTCGAAACCCATCTTCTCGCCGGTTTCCAGCTCCTCCTCGGTCGTGCCGCCCTTGCGACACTCCGCACAGAAGGCCGCAACTTCGGGATTGTCTTTCTCCAATTGTTTGGCCAGCGGATGATCGGGCGAGATGCCGACAAAGGACGCGCCCAGCAGCGTGTCCGGACGAGTCGTATAGACCTCGATCCGGTCGAATCCATCGGGCGCCTCAACAGCAGAGAACGCAAATTGCAGGCCGCGGGATTTGCCGATCCAGTTGGCCTGCATCAGTTTCACCTTGGCGGGCCAATCATCCAGACCATCCAGCGCATCCAGCAGTTCTTCCGAATGATCGGAAATCTTGAAGAACCATTGCGTCAGCTCGCGCCGCTCGACCTCTGCGTTCGAGCGCCAACCCTTGCCGTCGATGACCTGCTCATTGGCCAGCACGGTCATGTCGACCGGGTCCCAGTTGACGATGGCGTTCTTGCGATAGACCAGCCCTTCGGACAGGAAATCAATGAACAGCGCCTGCTGCTGGCCGTAGTATTCCGGGTCACAGGTTGCAAATTCCCTGCTCCAGTCAATTGACAGGCCCAGCGGTTTCATCTGCCCGCGCATCGCGTCGATATTGCTGTAGGTCCACTCTTTCGGGTGACCCCCAATGGCCATCGCTGCGTTTTCAGCAGGCATCCCGAACGCGTCCCAGCCCATCGGGTGCAATACGTTATGGCCCGTCGACAGCTTATACCGCGCAATCACATCGCCCATCGTGTAGTTGCGCACATGGCCGATATGGATGCGGCCCGACGGGTATGGGAACATCTCAAGCACGTAATACTTGGGCTTGTCTCCGGTGCGCGTGGCTTTGAACGTCTCGGCCTTGTCCCAGGCCTCTTGCCATTTTGCTTCGATCTCGGCGGGGGCGTAACGCGACATCGCAAAGGTCCTTCATATGAAAACGCCGGGCATCAAGGCCCGGCGCTCGTGATAATTCGAGTGGGCTGAACGGTCTAGAGGCTGTCGTCCCGTAGGCGCAACTGGCGCGCGCGGGTCAGGATCGCATCCTCAATGGCGCGCACGGTGTCAGGGTCTGCGGGACCCGCGCGGGTCTGCAGCGACAACACAAGCGAGCGCGCATCAAGAGCAGGGTCCTGCACGTAAACCGTGGCGCGATAGGCGCGCCCGCCTCCCGGGGGTGTGCCAAAGCCCATTACCAGAACTCCGGTGAACGGATCAGCGGCTTGGACGGGCATGAAGTTCAGCACATCCAGTGAGGCGTTCCAGATGTATTTGTTCACTTTGACCGTGACATTCGGGTCGTCACTGTTGCCGAACAAATCCCAAATCGTGGAAGACCGTGCGCGCCCGTCCGGGTTCAGGTCAATCTCGGACGCGTCACTGCGATCCAGAGCGCGGCCAAAGCCACCGCTTCCGATGCCGCCACTGCAACCTGCAACCATGGAAGCCATTAGAATGGCTGCGAAAATCTGTTTGATATACACGGTGAGACCACCCGACCCCAGTTGTTGTCTTTCGCATTACCTACCCAAGCCTGCCTTGCGCGACAAGGTTTAGTTGACGGCAATATATAAAGGGCGTCAAACAGACTTGTGGCAAAGATGCACCAGAGTGCGGTTTGTTGAATCCGCGAGGCCACGGCTTTCTTGCAATCAACCCCCGAAAGAGAGAGACAGACTTCATTCTCAAATCGGAGTTCCCCGTTTTGAGTGCACCTTTTAGATAAACGAGGGAAAACATGAAAAAGACTCTTCTCCTCTCGACAGCTATCGTTGCCTTCGCCGGCATGGCTGTTGCAGACGTCGCCCTGACCGGCCGTGCCGAAATGGGTATCCTTGGCGGTTCCGATGAGGACAATGCTGATTTCTTCACTGACATCGACGTTACGTTCACCATGTCCGGTGAAACCGACGGCGGCCTGTCCTTCGGCGCATCTGTCGACCTGGACGAAGGTGGCGACGGTTCCGCAGCTTCCGACGACAACACCGACGATGGTGGCGCAACGATGTTCATCTCCGGCGGCTTCGGCACGCTGACGATGGGTGACACCGACGGCGCTCTGGACTGGGCTCTGACCGACGCTGGTAACAACGGCAACGGCGGTTCGCTTGCTGACGACGAGACCGAGCACGCTGGTTACCTCGGCGCGTACCTCGACGGTGCATATGACGGTCAGATCGCACGTTACGACTATTCGTTCGGCGACTTCGGCGTTGCAATCTCGGCTGAGACCGACGACAGCGACGACGATGGCGACGACGAAGGCGAGCGCGACACCGGTTACGCTTTGGGCTTCAAGTATGACACCGACCTCGGTGGCGCTGCTCTGAGCCTCGGCATCGGTTACCAGTTCGCAGCTGGTGGTTACACGATCGACCTGGGTTCTTACGACGACACAGGCGATCTGGAAGCAGTCCTGGGTGACACGGATGCCATCGGTGTCTCGATCTCCGCAGCGTTCACCAACGGCCTGACCGCTGGCATGACCTACAACAACTGGGACGTCAATGATGACGACGGTCTGGAAGCTGACATCCAGCACGTTGGTGTTGGTGTTGGTTACACAACCGGCGCTCTGACCCTGCACGCAAACTACGGTGTGTTCGAGATCGACGATCTGGGCGACATCGGCGACGCAACGGTTGACGGTTACGGCCTGTCCGTAGCTTACGACCTGGGCGGCGGTGCAGTTGTTCACCTCGGCTACGGCAACTCGTCCTACGACCTGGACGACGACCTGGCAACAGCTCTGGGCCGTGACGACGACGACTCCTCCTCGACCTACTCCTTTGGTCTGGGCCTGTCGTTCTAATTGAACGCCAAGCATAGCTTAGGGAAGAGCGGGCCTTGCGCCCGCTCTTTTCTTTTGGGGCCAACGCGTTCAAAAGAGCGCAAGCAGGAGGCCCCGATAATGGCACAAAAGCAATCCGTTCAAGCGCTCTTTGAAAAAGGCGCCAAGCTGGCCCGCGCTGGTGATTTGAACGCAGCGGCCAAACAGTTTCGTCTGATCCTGAAAACCAATCCCAAAGTGGCCGAAGCGCAGTTTCAGCTTGGGCAGATCGCGGCCCGGCAGGGCAATGGGATCGACGCCATCACCCATTTCGCAGCAGCTTACAAGTTGCGCCCGTCTGAGCCTGGTGTGATCGCCGCCTATGCGGGCGCTTTGCATCAAGCGGGCAAGGATGCTGCCGCGCTTCCGCTTTATGACAAGCTCATCGGTTTGCGCCCAAAGGATGCCAAACCGCGCGCAGACAAGGCGTTTCTGCTGCAACGCGCGGGGCAATTCGATGCTGCCGAGGCCGAGTTTCGCGCCGCTCTCGCCAATGATCCCCATGACGGGGAGCTTTATCGCGTGTTCCTCGCCACCAAGAAGCTGGACGCTGACGATCCATTGATACCCTCGATGAAAACCGCATGGAGCAGTGTGAAGCTCAATGACCGGGCCCGCGCCAATCTGGGCTATGCCTTGGCCAAAGTGATGGAGGATACCGGTCAGCATGATCAGGTCTTCCGATATCTCGATCCCGCCAACGCTTTGATTGCAAACGCCTTTCCGTTTCTGATGTCAGATCGCGCGGCAGAAATTGATACGATCTGTCGGCTTTTTGAGGACTGGACCCCGCCTGAGTTGGACAAGACCACCAACGCACAGCCGATCTTTATCACGGGGATGCCCCGCTCCGGCACCACGCTGATCGAACAGATTCTTGCCAGCCACAGTCGTGTCACAGGGGGCGGCGAGTTGGCCATCGCGCTCAAGCTCGCCTACCAGACCATCGATTTTGAAAATGGCGGCGCAGCGCCTACTCCGAGAGCCATCGCAGACCTTGGCTTTGCCTATGAAAAAGAACTGCGTCGCAAGATCGGCCCTCATGAGATCGCGACCGATAAGTCGATCCAGACCTATATGGTCATGGGCCTCATGCAGCTTGCGATCCCTGGCGCGAAATTTGTCATCGTGAAGCGCGATCCGCGCGATGTGGGCCTATCGATCTACAAGAACTACTTCAAGGCTGGCACCCATCGCTATGCCACCGATTTGCGCGTGATTGGCCAATACATCGCGTTTTACGAGCGCATGATTGCCTTCTGGAAAGCCCGCATCCCGGATGCGATCCACGAGGTTGCCTATCAAGACCTGATCGCCGAACCGGAGGCACAGACCCGCAAGCTCGTCGCGGCGTGCGGACTTGACTGGGAGGATGCCTGCCTCAATTTTCACCAGACGGAACGCAAGGTGAAAACGCTCAGCTTGCATCAGGTGCGTCAGCCGATTTATGCGTCCTCCACAGGGGCATGGCAGCGGTATGAAAAAGAGCTGGCCCCGCTGATCGACGCTTTGGAGGAGGGCGGATGTCTTTAGAGGATATCAAGCAACGTATTGAAAAGGCTGAGAAAGACGCCGGACGCAAAGTAGGCTCGACACAGTTGATCGCGGTTTCCAAAGTGCAGCCCAACGAACGGGTTGAGGCCGTTTTAAAAGAAGGCCACCGCCTTTACGGCGAGAACCGCGTGCAGGAAGCGGCGGGTAAATGGCCAGACTTTCGCGACCAGTTTGACGGCATTCAGGTGCATCTGATCGGCCCTTTGCAGACGAACAAAGCCCGTCAGGCGATGACGCTTTTTGAGGCAATTCACTCTGTCGACCGCCCCAAGCTCGCCCAGACCTTGGCCCGACTTGCACAAGAATTGGGCAATTGCCCGGATGTGTTCCTGCAAGTGAACACTGGCGAGGAAGATCGGAAAGCGGGTGTTATGCCTGCGGATGCCGACGCCTTCGTGAAGGAATGCCGCGACCTTGATCTGCCAGTGCAGGGCCTGATGTGTATCCCGCCGGTGGATGAAGAGCCTTCACTGCACTTCGCGCTGCTGGCCAAGATCGCGGAGCGGAACGGCCTGAAAAGTCTCTCCATGGGGATGTCGGGCGATTTTGAGCGGGCGATTGCGCTTGGGGCCACTCATATCCGGGTCGGTTCCGCCATTTTCGGGGAACGCGCCTATAGCTGAGGCACAATGACCCGGCTCTCGTAGCGGATCTTCGAGACGATCCAGCGCAAGTGATCGCTACGAAAGGCGATGCAGCCTTCGGTCGGATAGCCCGGTCTGCGCCACCCGTGCAGAAAAATCGCCGACCCGCGCCCGCGTTTTGCGTAAGGCCAGTTCCAGTCTGTGATCAGAACAATATCGTAAAGCGGATCAGCGCGGCGGAGCGCCTCGTGACTATGGGGATAAGGCGCGCGGACCATGAGGTTATAGTCTTCGTGCCCCACATCATCGGACCAGAGATCACCGGGCCGGATCGGCACTGCCCAATCGGCAGGCCGCGCCAGACGGTCTGGCCGATAGAGCAGGCCAACGATGCGATGCACGCCCACAGGTGTCGCCCCGTCGCCTTCGCGCTTGTCGGCGCGGATACCGCCTTTGCCAATCGCGCAGGGAAACATCCGCCCCCGAAAGCGCAGCCCGCGTTTGGTCAGAACCAGATCATCTGGCGTCACAGAATATGCCCGGATTTCTTGGCTTTCGTGTCCAGATAGGCGGCGTTGTGACGGTTCTCACCAACCTTCAAAGGCACGCGCTCTGCCACGGCAACGCCCGATTGTTCCATCATGGCGACCTTTGCGGGATTGTTTGTCAGCAGCCTTACAGAGGAAAACCCCATCTTTTTTAAGATGTTCGCGCCGATCCGAAAATCACGCTCATCATCTTCAAATCCTAGCCTGTGGTTCGCTTCAACCGTGTCAAACCCCTGATCTTGCAAAGAATAGGCGCGCATCTTGTTGGCCAAACCGATGCCGCGGCCTTCCTGATTGAGATAGAGCAACACGCCAGCCCCTTCCGCCCCCATCTGCGCCAAAGCCCCGCGCAATTGCGGCCCGCAATCGCATTTTAAAGACCCAAGCAGGTCGCCCGTGAAGCAGGCAGAATGCAGGCGTGCAAGGGCCGGGAGGCTTCGGTCTGGTTGCCCGATCTCAATCGCGTAATGCTCTTCAGAGCCATCATCGGGGCGGAAGATGTGCAGCCGCCCGGCCTCCGACACTTCAAGCGGCACGCGCGCACTGATGACGGGGGACAGGGGGGCGGCTTCGGTCTGCAACACCACGTTTTGAGGCGCAACGGTCAGCTGATGCGCGGCGGCGAACTCCGCCCCGTTGCCAAGCGTTAGAACCAGCGCGGCGGGCAACAACCGGGCTTCCTTCATCAAATGGATTGCGGCGCGCGCGCCCACCGCATCGCCCTCGCGTGCCGTCACCAAAGGGCCTTTCATCGGTGTGTTCAGATCATCCGCCGGGTCTGCCACCGCCTGCACCCAAGCCAAGGGTGCATCCGCGGGCAAGGCGATCCGCGCCAGGTCGCCGTCATAGGCGCGCGCCTTCAAAGTCTGCGCCCGCCAATTGGTCACCGCCAACCACGGCGTCCCGCCTAACGCGCGCAGATCGGCCAGCCGTTCCGGGCTCAACGTCTCTGCTGCCAAGACGAGAACATCCTGCGCCCCGGTAAGCACAACTGGCACACCCATGCGCAAATCCGCGCGAGCGCGGGCAATCAGGTCGGTGGTGTCGGGGCTGAGACTCATGGCGAATGTCCTTGAAGCGTCGGTGCATATTTACGCGCCTTCGCCAGAACTTGAAACATTTACCTGCATTCCGACACGAGAGCGTGAGCGAATGCAGCAATTCTTGCCGAAACGCCAAATCGCTTCCATGTGAGGATCAACCGCAACCGGAGGACCACGAACATGGCCCAACTGAAACGCATACTTCTTGTCGATGATGATGACGATCTGCGCGAGGCGCTTGCCGAGCAACTGATGCTCACCGAGGATTTTGACGTCTTTGAGGGCGGCAATGGTGCCGAAGGGATGGAGCAGGTGAAAGCCGGGCTCTTCGATCTGGTGATCCTCGATGTGGGTCTGCCCGACACTGACGGCCGCGAGCTTTGCCGCCTGATGCGTAAGCAAGGCGTGAAATGCCCCGTCGTGATGCTGACCGGCCACGACAGTGATGCCGACACGATCCTAGGCCTTGATGCCGGTGCGAATGACTACATCTCCAAGCCGTTCAAATTCCCGGTGCTTCTGGCCCGCATCCGCGCCCAACTGCGCCAGCATGAACAATCTGAGGACGCCGTCTTCCAGCTTGGGCCGTATACGTTCAAGCCCGCGCAGAAGATGCTGGTCACCGAAGATGAGCGCAAGGTGCGTCTGACCGAGAAAGAGACGAATATTCTCAAGTTCCTCTATCGCTCGACCGATGGTGTCGTGGCACGCGACGTGCTGCTGCATGAGGTTTGGGGCTATAATGCAGGCGTGACCACGCACACGCTGGAAACCCATATCTACCGCCTGCGGCAGAAGATCGAACCTGATCCCAGCAATGCGCGGTTGCTTGTCACCGAAAGTGGCGGCTACCGATTGGTTGCTTGATCCAAGTCAAGGAATAGGGCGTCTACGATAGTGTAAATCCTGTTCTGACAGATACCCTCTCCGTCCTGGGTTAAAAGACGGAACCTCCCTGTTGGACTTGGTCGGGCCTTGCGCCCGACCTTTTTTTATGGGCCTTCTAGCGCAACTGCTGCCGGAGGATCCGATGCCCTTTACCCTTGCAACCTGGAACATCAATTCCGTGCGTCTGCGCGAGCCTATCGTGTTGAAATTGCTGCAGGAAGAGGCACCCGATGTGCTGTGCCTTCAGGAATGCAAAAGCCCGGTCGAGAAGATCCCGACCGAAGGCTTTGCCGCACTTGGCTACACTCACATGGTTGCGCGCGGCCAGAAGGGCTATAACGGCGTCGCGATCCTGTCCAAGCTCCCTTTGGTCGATGCAGGGGATCGCGATTTTGTCGGCATGGGTCATGCGCGCCATGTGGCCGCGACGCTGGAGAATGGCGTGACGATCCATAACTACTATGTGCCTGCAGGCGGCGATGTGCCGGATCGCGAGGTGAACGAGAAGTTTGGCCAAAAGCTCGATTTCCTAACGGAGATGCGCGATTGGTTTCATGCGGAGAAGCCCGAGAAATCCATCCTTGTCGGCGATCTGAATATTGCTCCGCGAGAGGATGATGTCTGGTCGCACAAGCAGCTTTTGAAAGTCGTCAGCCATACGCCGATCGAGGTGGAGCATCTAGGCGCGGCGCAGGACGCAGGCGGTTGGGTGGACATCACCCGCACCGATATCCCAGACGGGCGGCTATATAGCTGGTGGTCCTACCGCGCGAAGGATTGGGATGCCGCTGACAAGGGTCGTCGTCTCGATCATGTTTGGGCCACGGGGGATATCGCGACAGCGGGGCATAGCTCCCGCGTGCTGCGCGCCGCCCGCGGGTGGGAGAAGCCCAGTGACCACGCCCCGGTCTTTGCAACCTTCGACCTTTGACAATCGCCCTGCGCCCTCACATATGAAGGGCAACGGAATTTAAGGATAGAGACCCATGCTGGAACTTGGCGGCTCAGGTGGCGCGGACGCGCCCGCAACCGATCTGATCAAAGACGTGACCGAGGCGACGTTCATGGCCGACGTGGTCGAGCAAAGTCAGACGGTCCCGGTGATCGTTGATTTCTGGGCGCCTTGGTGTGGCCCGTGCAAGACGCTGGGGCCACAGCTTGAGGCCGCCGTGACCGCCGCTGGCGGGCGCGTGAAGATGGCCAAGGTCGACGTCGATCAGGCTCAGCAGATCGCCGCGCAGCTGCAAATCCAGTCGATCCCGACGGTGTATGCCTTCTATCAAGGCCAGCCCGTGGATGGCTTTCAAGGCGCTGTCGCCCAGTCCGAGGTGAATGCGTTTGTGGAGCGTGTCGCTGCGCTGGCCGGAGAGCCTGACAATGGTCTCGCCGATGCGATTGAGGCCGCTGAAGGGATGCTGGCCGAAGGGGCCGCAACGGATGCCGCGCAAACCTTCGCGGCTATCATTGGCGAAGACCCGGACAATGCTACTGCTTATGGCGGGCTTGTGCGCGCCCACCTGGCGCTCGACGATCTGGACCAGGCCGAAGCGATCCTGAACGGCGCACCTGCCGAGATCGCCGACGCACCGGAATTAGAAGCCGCCCACGCACAGCTGGAGCTGGCCAAGCAAGCCGCAGGCGCTGGCCCGGTTGCCGATCTGAAAGCTGCTGTGGAGGCGGATCCCGCCAATCATCAGGCCCGGTTTGATCTGGCCACAGCGCTGCACGCGTCAGGTCAGACCGAAGAGGCGGTGACCGAATTGCTCGAAATCTTCCGCCGGGACCGCGAGTGGAATGATGGGGCCGCGAAGACCCAGCTCTTCACTATTTTCGATGCGCTCAAGCCAGAGGATCCAATTGCGCTGAACGGACGGCGCAAACTCTCGTCGCTGATATTTGCCTGACGCGCTACACGGGCTACCTGACTAAAATGATAATAAAAGCTGCCGACCTGCCAGACACGATCCCAGTGTTCCCTTTGCCCGGCGCGCTTTTACTGCCCCGTGCGCGTTTGCCGTTGCATATTTTCGAGCCGCGTTACCTCGCGATGATTGACGACGCGCTGAAAACCTCGACGCGTCTGATCGGCATGATCCAACCGCACCGTGTGCCCGGTTCCGATCAGGACAGGCTTCATCACATTGGTTGTGCCGGTCGCGTTACAGCGCTCAGCGAAACCGATGATGGGCGCTACATGATCACCCTCAGCGGTATGTCCCGCTTCCGCGTGGTTAAGGAGGTGTCGGGCTTCTCGCCCTATCGCAAATGCGAGGTGTCCTGGACCGGCTTTGACCGCGACCAGGGCCCGGTGGAGCATGATAACGGCTTTGACCGCGACACGTTCCTTGATCTACTGGCACGGTATTTTGCGGATCAAGACCTCTCGACCGACTGGGTCAATCTCAAGGATGCCGAAGATGAGCTGCTGATCAACTCGCTCTCAATGCTTTGTCCCTTTGATCCCGAAGACAAGCAGGCCCTACTCGAAGCGCCGTCGCTATCGACCCGTCGCGAAACGCTTGTCACCCTGATCGAGTTCGCTCTGCGCGGCGGCTCCAACGAAGAAATGATCCAATGACCGACAGCCCCGCATTTGACCGCCACATGCTGGAAGCGCTGGTTTGTCCGCAATCCCATAACACGCTGGAATATGATGCCGAGGCGCAAGAGCTGATTTCAAAATCAGCGAACCTTGCTTTTCCGATCCGCGACGGCATCCCGGTGATGCTCGTCGATGAGGCGCGCGTCCTCGACTAGACGCGCTTGCCTTGAAGCAGTTTTGGAAGGTCCCCGGTTAACCCGGCAGCCTCGCGAATAAAACTGCGCCGCAGCCGGGGGACGGCATTTATCAAACCCATCCCCAGATCGCGCCCAATCCGCAGGATTGTATTATCGTTTGAAAACAGCCTGTTGAACGTGTCCGTGGCAAGTCCCAACATCGTTCGATCAAAGCGCCGCCAGCGTTGATATTCCTCCAGCGTGATCGGTGATCCGATGTCCTGCCCGCGTCTGCGGGCCAGCGTCAGCACCTCGGCCAGCGCGGCCACATCGCGCAGGCCAGCGTTCAGCCCTTGCCCCGCAATCGGGTGCATCCCTTGTGCCGCATCGCCCACCAAGGCAACCCGGTCCGCGATAAAGCTCTGCGCGGTCGTCAGGTTCAGCGGGTAGGTATAGCGGTCGCCTGCAAGCGAAATCTCCCCAAGGAAATTGCCAAAGCGCGGGCGGAGCACGTCCAGATAGCCGTCGTCATCGAGCGCGTTGATCTCGGCGGCGCGCGCGGTGGTCTCGCTCCACACGATAGAACTGCGATCCCCCGTGAGCGGCAAGATCGCCAGGGGTCCCGGCGGCATGAAATACTGATGGGCCACTCCGCCATGGGGCTTTTCATGCTTGATCGCGCAAACCAGCGCGGTCTGCCCATATTCGGTGACCATGCGCTTGATGCCCGCGCGTTCGGCCGTGCCGCTGCGCCGTCCGTCCGCGCCAACCAGAAGCGTTGCGGACAGTGTTTTGCCCGAGGCCAGCGTGACGGTCACGCCTTGGTCGGTCACCTCTTGGGCGACAACCGTCTCTTTCGGCAGATGCGTGATCTTCGGCTCTGCATCCACCGCATCCAGAAATGCCCGGCGCAAATTGCGATCCTCGACCATAAAGCCCATCGGGCCTTCCTCGATCTCGGCATGATCAAAATGCATCATGAGCGGGGAAGGGGCCTCGCCCGCACGCCCGTCGGTCACTTTGATCTCCAACATCGGTTGTGCATCCGGCGCGACGGCCTCCCACACGCCGACCGCTTCCAGCAAGCGCTTTGACGCGAGCGCTAGCGCATAGCTGCGCCCGTCAAACGTCTTGGCCTTTCGGCTCGCTTTAGGCAGCGCGTCGATCATCATCACGCGAAAGCCTCCCTGTGCCAAAGCCAGTGCCAGGCCGGTGCCGTTCAGGCTGCCGCCCACGATGATGATATCTGTGTCCATGCCTCGCAATATGGGCGCGCGGACGGGATTGTCCATGCGCTGCGCTGCCGCTACCGTGCCCGCAGAACCGGAGGGCATGATGAACGACTGGCTGACCAAAAGCGCCGCTGATTTGGGGCGCGGCATCGGGGCAGGGGAGATCGATCCGGTGGCCCTGACCCAGACCTTTCTGGACGCCATCGACGCTCACCCCCACCGCGACCGGATTTATGCGCGTGTGACCGCCCGTCGTGCCATGGCAGAAGCGCAAGCCGCCAAAGAACGTGCCAAGCTGGGTCAGCGGAGGTCTGTGCTGGATGGTGTGCCGATCTCTTGGAAAGACCTGTTCGATACGGCAGGCGTGGCGACAGAGGCGGGCAGTACCTTGCTCAAAGACCGCACGCCCGATCATGACGCGGAAGTCCTGCGCAACGCCACCGCCATGGGCCTTGTTTGCTTGGGCAAGACACATATGACCGAGCTGGCCTTCTCCGGTCTTGGCCTCAACCCCGTCACCGGCTCACCGCCCAATATCAACGATGAGGATGCAGTCTCCGGTGGCTCGTCCTCGGGTGCTGCGACCTCTGTCGCCTTCGGTCTTGCGGCTATCGGTATCGGCTCTGACACTGGCGGTTCTGTTCGCGTGCCCGCCTGTTGGAACGATCTTGTTGGTTTGAAAACCACGGCGGGACGGGTCTCTGCCGAAGGTGTCGTGCCGCTCGCACCCAAATTCGACACCGTCGGCCCGTTGACCCGGACCGTCGAGGACGCCGCGTTGATGCTGGCCGCGCTCGAAGGCACCAAGCCCATCGACGCCGCGCCCACAATCCTTGAGAACCGCCATTTCGCAATCCTCGATACCTGCGCGTTTGACGACATCCGCGACCAACCCCGCGCCGGGTTCCAAAGCGCGCAAACCCGCCTTCAGGACGCAGGCGCGCGTCTCACGCATATCGACATTCCTGAAGTGGTCGAGGCGATGGCGCTCGCGTCACCGCTTTTCACGGCTGAGGCCTATGGCACCTGGAAAGACGTGATCGAGGCGAATCCCGACGCGATGTTCCCCGAAATCCTGACCCGCTTCCGCATCGGCAAAGAGGTTATGGCCGCTGACTATGTCGCTGCCTGGCAAGCCATTGACCGCTGCCGAGCCGCTTATCTGAAGGCGACCGCAGGTTTTGACGCGGTGCTGATCCCCAGTTGCCCGATTATGCCGCCCAATGCCGCGCGCTTGGCCAAGGATCATGACTATTTCGTCACTGAAAACCTACTGACCCTGCGCAATACGCGCATCGGCAACCTGATGGGTCTTTGCGCCGTGACGCTGCCGACGGGGCTGCCCTCCACCGGCATCATGCTCATGGGCGCGCCCCATACCGAGGAACGCTTGCTCCGCGTCAGCCTCGCCGCCGAGGCCGCTTTGGCCTAAATGCCACAGAAATTTGCTCCAGCCGCCTCTTTTTGCACCGTTTTTCTGGACGCAAGGGCGCCCGGCGGGTAACTTGGCCTCAAACGGGGCGTCAATGACCCCGATCTTGAGGCAGTAATGATCTATCCTGAGCGGTTCGCCGCCCTTCCGGACTATCCATGGCCGCGCCTGCGCGCCTTGCTGAACGGCATCCCGCCGGGCGGTCCGGAAATCCTCATGACCATTGGTGAGCCGAAACACGCATTTCCCGCGTGGATCATGGATGTCATTCAGGAAAATGCCGCGGGGTTTAACCAGTATCCCCCCAATGACGGTTTTCCCGAATTGCTGGAGACCATCGCCGCGTGGATCAAGATGCGCTTTGGCGCGACGCTTGATGCGCAAGCCCAGATCATGGCTCTGAACGGCACGCGAGAAGGGCTCTTCAACGCCTGTCTCGCGCTTTGCCCGCCCGACACCAACGTCCTCGTGCCAAACCCGTTCTACTCGGTCTACGGCGTCGCCGCGAAAGCCGCCGGGGCCACACCGCACTACATTCCGGCTTTGGCCGAGAACGGATTTCTGCCTGACTTCGCCGGTCAGCCTGCGGATGTGTTGGATAAAACAGCCATCGTCTACATGTGCTCGCCCACCAATCCCGAAGGGGCCGTTGCCTCGCCAGACTATTGGCGCGACCTGCTGGCGCTTGCCGAAAAGCACGATTTCATCATCTTCGCGGATGAGTGTTACTCCGAGATTTACCGCGACACACCCCCCCTCGGTGGCCTGCAAATGGTGAAGGACACGGACGCGAACCCCGAACGGGTCGTCGTATTCCACTCGCTCTCGAAACGCTCGAACCTGCCCGGTTTGCGCTCTGGCTTTGTCGCCTCCGGCCCTGAAAACATGCGCCGCATCAAGCAACTGCGCGCCTATGCCGGTGCACCGCTTCCGCTTCCACTGCAACATGCGGCGAAAGCTGCATGGGCTGACGAAGATCACGTCATCGAAAACCGCGCGCTCTACAAAGCGAAGTTCGAGGCCGCCGATCAGGTCTTCGAAGGCCTCAACTCATACCGAGCCCCCGAAGCCGGGTTCTTCCTGTGGCTGCCGGTCGAGGATAGCGAGAAAGCCACCGTCAAGCTGTGGCAGGACACCGGCGTCAAGGTCCTCCCTGGCGCATATCTGAGTCGCGAGGCTGGGGGTATCACCCCCGGCGCAGGCTTTATCCGGGTCGCTTTGGTGGCCCCAATCAATGAAACGCGGGACGGGCTGGAACGGCTGCGATCCTGTTTATACGACTGACGAGGTAGGCATGGCATATCAAACGCGCGGGCGCGATCCGCTTCTGGACAGCAACATGCAAGCCGCGATTGAAAAGCGCGGTAAGGAACTGATTGGCCTTGCCCTGCTGGCGATTGGCGCGCTGACCGCTGCGATGCTCTGGTCCTACTCGCCCGAGGATCCCAACTGGATGGCTGTCACGGATGAGCCTGTGCAAAACATGCTCGGCCGTTTTGGAGCCTCGCTGGCCGCGCCGCTGTTGATGATTGTGGGCAAAGGCGCTTGGGCGATTGCATTTATCTTTATCGCATGGGGTCTGCGTTTTGCCCTGCATCGCGGGGAAGAGCGTGCCCTGTCGCGCCTCATCTTCTTCCCGATTGCCATCGCGATTGGCTCGATTTACGCCGCCACGCTGACCCCGCCTGCCACATGGACGCACAGCTTCGGCGTTGGTGGACTGTTCGGCGATACCGTCCTGTCGATGCTGCTCAGCATTCTGCCCTTCGGCGCAGGCTTTACGGTGAAGTTCGTCTCCTTCGCGACGGGCATCGGCGTGCTGACGCTGGGTGCATTCGTGCTGGGTTTCACACGCCCCGAATTGCGCGCGTTGTTCCGCTTTATGGCGCTGGGCCTTGTCATCGCTTATGCGCAGATCATGACGCTCTTGGGCAAGGGGGCCTCTGGTGCCATGGGTCAGGCCCGCCGCATGCAAGAGGCTCAAGCCAACCGCAAAGCCCGTCTCGCTGAAGAGCAAGCGATGCAGCAAGATGCTGTTATCTATGACGAAACGCCCATGATGCAGCCGCGCCCCGCGGCAGTGATCCGCCCGGAACCACCGGTTCAGCACGCGCCACAGATGCAGCCGATCCCGCAGGTTGGCCCTGCTCTGCAGCCTGAACCGATCCCTGAACCGCAGCCAAAAACTGGCCTGCTGGCAGGTGTTGCCAAGCTGATCAAGCCTGCCGATCCCATGCCCGAGCCTGAGCTGCCCGCGCAGGAATACGCCCCGGACATCAACTACGCCAACAGCGATGACCGCATCAAGGCGCGCATCTCCGACGCGATCAAATCGCGGGTGCGTCAGTCGCCTGGCCAAGCCATGCCGCGTGTGGAGCCGTCGCTGACCCGTGGTCGTGGCCCGCAGCCGCTGATCGCGGACATCGCCCCGCGGACAACTGACATGCCCGCCGAGCCGCCCTTGACCACGGCACCTCAGGCCTTGTCCCTGACCCGCGTCAATCGCGTGGATATGCCTGAGCCGAAGCCGCTCACCGCCGAGCCCTTGTTCGAGACCGAAGACGCGCCCGCTCCGATGCCCCAACCTACCCCGGTGGAGCCGCAACCGCGCGTGCAGCACACGCCCAAAAAGGCTGTGACTCCGTCGCGTCAGGCCAAGGCAGAGGCCCAGCCCGCGCTTCAGTTCGAAGACAACATGGCGGATTACGAGTTGCCCCCGCTGAACCTTCTGACCAACCCGATCGAGGTGCAGCGCCACCATCTTTCCGACGAAGCGCTCGAAGAAAATGCGCGGATGCTGGAGAACGTTCTTGATGACTACGGCGTGAAGGGGGAGATCGTGTCGGTCCGCCCCGGCCCCGTCGTCACGATGTACGAGCTTGAGCCTGCGCCGGGTCTGAAAGCCTCCCGCGTGATTGGTTTGGCCGATGATATCGCCCGCTCAATGTCCGCGCTCAGCGCACGTGTGTCTACCGTGCCCGGCCGCTCAGTCATCGGCATCGAGTTGCCCAACGAGAATCGCGAAAAGGTTGTTCTGCGCGAGATCCTCAGCGCGCGTGATTTTGGCGACAGCAACATGAAGCTGCCGCTTGCCTTGGGCAAAGATATCGGTGGCGATCCCATCGTTACGAATCTGGCCAAGATGCCTCACCTGCTGATCGCGGGTACGACCGGCTCCGGTAAATCCGTGGCCATCAACACGATGATCCTGTCGCTCCTCTACAAGCTCACGCCCGAGGAATGCCGCCTCATTATGATCGACCCGAAGATGCTGGAACTCAGCGTTTATGACGGCATCCCGCACCTTCTTAGCCCCGTTGTGACCGACCCGAAAAAGGCGGTTGTCGCCCTGAAATGGGTCGTGGGCGAGATGGAAGAACGCTACCGGAAGATGTCCAAGATGGGCGTGCGCAACATCGACGGCTACAACGGCCGTGTCCGCGAAGCCCTTGCGGCGGGCGAAATGTTCCAGCGCACTGTCCAGACCGGCTTTGACGAAGACACCGGGGAGCCGATCTTCGAGACCGAAGAATTCGCCCCCGAGACGATCCCCTACATCGTCGTGATCGTGGATGAGATGGCCGACCTGATGATGGTCGCCGGTAAAGAGATCGAGGCGTGCATCCAGCGCCTTGCGCAGATGGCGCGTGCGTCGGGTATCCACCTGATCATGGCCACGCAGCGCCCGTCCGTTGATGTGATCACCGGCACGATCAAAGCCAACTTTCCAACCCGGATCAGCTTCCAGGTCACCTCCAAAATCGACAGCCGCACCATTCTGGGTGAACAGGGCGCCGAACAGCTTCTGGGCATGGGTGACATGCTCTACATGGCCGGTGGCGGCAAGATCACCCGCGTCCACGGGCCCTTCTGTTCCGATGAAGAGGTTGAGGAAATTGTGACCTATCTGAAAGCATTCGGCCCGCCCAAATACATGAACGGCGTTGTCGATGGCCCGGACGAGGACAAGGAAAGCGATATCGACATGGTGCTCGGCCTTGGTGGCAACACCAATGGCGAGGACGCGCTTTATGACCAAGCCGTGGCCATCGTGATCAAAGACCGCAAATGCTCCACCTCCTACATTCAGCGCAAGCTCGCGATTGGCTATAACAAAGCCGCCCGTCTGGTTGAGCAGATGGAGGATGAAGGGCTCGTCACCCCGGCCAACCATGTGGGCAAACGCGAAATTCTTGTGCCAGAACAGCAATAAAGCGCCTATCTCGCGGAACCCTCGCGGCGATGTGAGGGTTCATGAGGTGTGCAACGTCGCGCAAGCAAGTATATGGTTCCTATGAAACGCTTTATCGCCACGGCCCTACTGGGTATCTCGCTTGCTCTGCCTGCTCAGGCCGAGAAGCTGTCGCTGAATGCCATCTCGAACTACCTGAACGGTTTGCAAACCGCAAAGGGGGCGTTCACCCAGATCAATGGGGATGGCACGATCTCGACAGGAACGATTTATATCAAACGGCCGGGCCGCGTGCGGTTTGAATATAACCCGCCCGAAGCCTCGCTTGTCATGGCGGGCGGCGGTCAGGTCGCCGTGTTTGACGCCCGTTCCAACCAACCGCCCGAGCAATATCCGCTCAGCCGCACGCCGCTGTCGATCATCCTGCAGCGCAACGTCAATCTTGCGCAGGCGCAGATGGTGACGGGGCACGGGTATGACGGAACCTCCACTTCGGTCACCGCGCAAGATCCGCAGAACCCAGACTATGGCAGCATTCAGATGGTCTTCACGGGCAGCCCTGTCGAGCTGCGCCAATGGGTGATCACCGACAATGCGGGTGGTCAGACGACCGTCGTCTTGGGCGATCTTGAGAAAGGCGTGAGCCTTCCTGCGCGCCTTTTCAATATCGTGCAAGAAGCCGAGAGCCGATAACGGTCAGGCGCGCATTAACCTTAACGCGCGCCCTTTCAGTTTCACTTTGGCGAAAATATCCTCGCCGGAGGCTCCGAGGACAGCCGTTAGCTGCAGCGCATCAATTGGAACTGATAGCTCTGCGCGCGTTGGCCCACTTCGCTTGCGACCCGCATCAGCCAGCCTTTGCTGTTATAGCTGCCCCGCGCAAAGCCCGTATGGCCTTCGTGATAGGCCAAATACTGGTTGCGCGCGTCGGTCAGCGGGATGCCGTTCCGGTCGCGGGTTTTGTTCATATACCAGCCCATGAAATCGGTCGCATCGGTGATGCGGTCGCGCCGGGCGTTGCGGCGTCCTGTCTCGGCGAGGTATTCATCCCAAGTCCCGTCCAGCGCCTGAGAATATCCAAAGGCCGAGCTTTGACGCCCCATCGGGATCACGCCCAGAGAATAGCGAAACGGGGTCCGCGCATCCGAGATAAATTTGCTCTCCTGATAGATCGTCGCCATCTGGACATGCACCGGCACGCCCCACCGCCGCTCGGTGCGTTTGAAGGCACTTAGGTAGGTCGGTCGCTGATCCAGAATGGAACACGCGTTATCTAGGTTTCGGGGCGCACCAGATTGATTGCCGCTGCCACAGGCTGCGACCAACACCAATAGGATAAATGCGCGAAGAGTTCTGCTCATCTGCCTCTCGCTCTTTGTTTTTTACCAGTTTAGCCAAAAAACCGTGCCTTGAAAACGACAAAGCCGTGAGGTCAGAGTAAAAACGCCAACAGCAGCGGAAGGCTGAGTACCGACAGCAGGGTCGACACGACCACGAGGCCTGCCACCGCATCGGAATCGGCGCCGTATTTCTCTGCAATCAGGTAGGATGTGACGGCAACGGGCGTCGCGACCTGCAACACCAGAACGGCCAGCGCCACCGGGTCCAGCGTGAACCAGTCGCCGACAAGATAGGCTGTCGCGGCGCAAATCACGAGCTTGATGACCGACAGCAGGATCGCCTGCACCAGCCGACCAGGACGCAACCGCGCCACCGCGACGCCCAGCGTGATCAGCATGATCGGGATCGCGATCTGCCCGATCAGGTCGAGCGTGTTGGTCAGGAAAGTGGGCGTCTCCCAGCCTTGCCACAGAAAGAGCGCGCCCAGTATCGTCGCGCCGACCATTGGCTCCTTCACCACTTTCAGCGGAGATCCGCCGCCTGAGACGACCCAGATGCCGAAGGTGAACGAGTAAATCGCCATGATCGCAAAAACCACGACGGCATAGCCAAGCCCTGTATCGCCAAACGCGAACAACGCCAGCGGCAGACCCAGATTGCCGGTATTGCCGAAGGTCAGCGGCGCCAGATAGGTGCGCCGGTCCAGCCTGTTCGCCAGGACGACAGCGGCGCAGAGCAACGTGACAATCCCGTAAGTCATTATGGATGCTAAAGAAAGGGCCGCCAGCGCTTGTGGATCAACCTCGGTCTGCATGAGCGCCACGAAGATCAGGCAGGGCACCGACAGGGTCATGGCGAGCCGCGTGACGAACTCCACCCGGTATTCAAACCCCAGTTTCACCCATGTAAACCCGACCGCCGCCAGCAGGAAAACAGGGGCGGTGATCTCCAACACTGTCAGAACAAGGTTCACAGACTGTTTCCCCAAAAGTCGCCGTCGCCGCGTTTACACGCGCCATCTGGCGCTCTAGTAACGGTGTCAGGGGTTGTTGACTATGCACAAAGCACGCGCAAAATATCATTTGGGCCAAGTGGTCCGCCATCGTAAGCACCCGTTTCGTGGGGTCGTTTTCGACGTGGATGCCATGTTCTCGAACACTGAGGAATGGTATGACGCGATCCCCGAAGATGCACGCCCGAAGAAGGATCAACCCTTCTACCATCTGCTCGCCGAGAACGATCAAAGCTACTACGTGGCCTACGTGTCAGAGCAGAACCTCGTCGCCGATTATTCAGGAGAGCCCGTGGATCATCCCGACCTCGACGACCTCTTTGGTCCGTTCGAGGACGGTCAGTATCCGCTGCATTTCCAGCTGAACTAGTAGCCCAAAGCGCAGCCATCCTTGCGGGGGTCCGACGCGCCTTCCAGCGTGCCATCGGCGTGTATCTTGATCGCTTGTGCGCCGCCAATCGGTCCGTCGGGGATGCTAACCTTATGCCCCAGATCGGCCAGCTCTTGGCGCACCGTGTCTGAATAGCCCCGCTCCACCTTCATGTCGCCTGCGTCCGAGAAGCTGCGCGGCGCGTCGATCGCGCTTTGCGGGTCCATCCCGAAATCGACCATGTTCGACAGAAAGCGCGCGTGGCCATTCGACTGATATTGCCCGCCCATCACGCCAAAGGGCATCGTCACTTTGCCGTTCTCGCGCAGCATGCCCGGAATGATCGTGTGCATCGGGCGCTTGCCGCCACCCGCTTCATTTGGGTGGCCTTCTTCAAGTGTGAAGCCTGCGCCGCGGTTCTGGAACAGGACGCCGAACCTATCACTGGCGATGCCAGAGCCGAAGCTGTGGAAAATCGAATAGATCAGCGACACCGCCATCCGGTCCTTGTCGACGACCGTGATATAGATCGTGTCTTTATGCACCGCTTCGGTGAGCGGCCCAGCGGCTTGCATCGCCTTTTTCGGATCAATCAAAGCCGCCAATTTCTGTGCCGTTTCCATCGCCAGCATATGCTCCAACCGCCCGGTCGGGTCGGCGATGAAGCGGTTGCGCGCGTCGTAGGCCAGCTTGGCCGCTTCGGCTTCGATATGGGTGCGCAGGGTGCCGAACGGCTCCATCCCGGCGATATCGAACTGGCTCAGGATATTGTTCATCAGGATCGCGGTCGCGCCTTGTCCGTTTGGGGGATGCTCGACCAGCTCGACATCCTTGTAGCTGCCACTGATCGGGTCGGTGTAGTCGCAACGCGTCTGGGCAAAATCTTCTAGCGTGTGGACGCCGCCGCGCGCTTGCAACGCGGCGACCATGTCTTCGGCGACCTCGCCTTCGTAGAAACCCGCGCGCCCCTCCATCGCGATCCGGCGCAGGACCTCGGCCTGTTTCGGCGCGCGGAAAAGCTGTCCTGCAACCGGCGCTTGGCCGTTCAGTAGGAAGTCGTCACGCGCACCGCCGCTCAGGTTGCCGACGGCGTCGGCCCAGTCAAAAGCCACACGCGGGGCGACTGGGATCCCGGCCTCCGCATAGTGGATCGCAGGCGCGAGCGCGGCTTTCAGCCCCGCCTTGCCGTAATCCTTGGAGAGCGTGCAAAACGCGTCCACCGCGCCGGGAATTGTCACGGCCGCGGCGTCGTAAAGCGGGATGGTGCTGTGGCCCGCGCCGCGCAAACTGGCGGCATCCAGCGCGCTTGGCGCGCGGCCAGACCCGTTCAGCGCCACGATCTCGTCGCTGCCCGGGGGGGAGAGCAACACAAAGCAATCCCCGCCGATCCCGGTCATCTGCGGTTCGGCAAATCCCAGCAGCACCGCGCCCGCGATGGCGGCATCAACCGCATTGCCGCCTGACTCCAGGATCTGCACAGCGACTTTCGCGGCGAGCGGATGTGACGTCGCGCACATCCCGTTGCCTGCAAAAACGGCCGACCGGCCCGGTGTCTGAAAATCGCGCATGTAGTCCTCCCTCGCAGTGCCCCGATAGTAGAGGGACAGCGGCGGAGTTCAATGAGAGGTGCGGCAGGTTTGGCGCTTTGAACTGGATCGCCCTGATCCGAAGGGAGGGGCGATGGCCATGCAGGACTCTTGGTTTGCGCAAATCGCTTGGGCGAAGGGTGCCAAACCCCAGTTTTCATTTCCGGCGATCAGATTGAAAGGAATGCGCTCACCGTCCCTGAGAATGCTGCAAAAATTGCATGACGGGCCGGGTGCGTCGATAAATATGGGGAGGAGTAAGACCCCGGCGCCGCGCACTGGGTGGGGGCTGTTAACGCGACGCCGAGGTGAAGCTATATGCAGCTACGGGGTCTGAATAGCCGGACATTCGGGCCGCTCTTTGAGTGAATTGAGGCTTCTTCGCGACCTTCCGCTCAAATCGGAAACAATGCGGGCTAGAGCTGTGCGTTGCGCAGGTCTTCACAACAGAAATCGCCTTCAGGTTGCGCCGATTGCGACAATCGAATCGAATAGCTCAGATGGTTTCCAGATGTGTCACGCCGATACTCCAGCGCGTCTGTCTGCGACCGGATCAAGAACCAGCCAAAGCCGCCTTCTGGCAGGTCTGCGCGGGCCACATCGTGATCGGGCAGTGTGCCGCTGGGCAAGGTCAACCCTGGCATTGCCTTGCCGTTATCATGCACCGCGACGTGAAAGCGATCCGTGGTTGTCCTCAGATGCACGGCGATCACCGCGTCATCGTGCACAGGAAACGCATGTTCGGCAATATTGTTGAGCGTTTCGGCCAGAACCAGCTCAATCGTCCCCCTGTCCTCGTCCGTGACGCCCCAGTTTGGAAGCATCGGCATGAGACGCGCCAGCAAGGCACGCACGCCGTGGTCTGAGCTGAGACAGGACAGACGGATATCGCCCACCAATTGGTTCACTTCGTCATGTCTGCCTGGGCTGTGGCGAGGTCGGGATAGATGCGGAACACCGAATCCATTCGGGTCAGGCGGAATACTTTTTCGACGGGTGGTCGCAGGCTTGTCAGGTCCAGCCGCATCCCGTTCGGCAGCCCTTTCATCACCGCGATAATCGCCCCCAACCCGCTGGAATCGACGAAGTCGACAGCGCCCAGATCCAGCAGCACGCGATCCTTTGCGTCCTGCGCGGCAGCCTTCACCGCATCCTTGAAGGTCACGGCAGCAGCCGAGTCGATCCTGCTTTGTGCGACGGTCACGGTCACCGTGCCACCTGATTGCTTTGTTGCAAGCTCCATGCTTTGTCTCCGGTCAGGAATGTTAAGGTCAGGGATACCGGGCAAGTCTTAAACGAAGGTTTGCGGGATCCGTGGGAGGAGGCTGAAAAATGCATAAAGTTGTCATTACCGGTGCCGCGCGCACGCCGATGGGGGGCTTTCAAGGTGCTCTCAGCGATGTCAGCGCGGCCGATCTGGGCGGCACCGCGATGAAAGCCGCAATGGCGCAGGCCGGTGTTGAAACCGTCGACGAGGTGTTGATGGGCTGTGTTCTTCCGGCGGGTCAGGGGCAGGCCCCTGCGCGGCAGGCTGGTTTCGCTGCAGGCCTTGGCGAAGACGTCCCGGCCACGACGCTAAACAAGATGTGCGGCTCTGGCATGAAAGCCGCGATGATGGCGTTCGACCAGATCGCGCTGGGCCACTCCGACACAATGATCGCTGGCGGGATGGAGAGTATGACCAACGCCCCCTACCTGCTGCCCAAAATGCGTGGCGGTGCGCGGATCGGTCACCAACAGGTGCAGGATTCGATGTTTCTCGACGGGCTGGAGGACGCCTATGATAAAGGTCGCCTGATGGGCACCTTCGCCGAGGATTGCGCGGAGGCGTTCCAGTTCACCCGCAGCGCGCAGGATGATTACGCGCTCGGCTCGCTTTCCAACGCTCTGGAGGCGCAGAAATCCGGCGCGTTCGCAGATGAAATCACCGCTGTGACGATCACGACCCGCAAGGGCGAGACTGTGATCGCCGAGGATGAACAGCCCGGCAACGCGCGCCCTGACAAGATCCCCCAGCTCAAACCGGCGTTCCGCAAGGACGGCACGGTGACGGCCGCCAACAGCTCGTCCATCTCAGACGGCGCTGCTGCGCTGGTGCTTGCGTCTGATGACACCGGCCTGCCCATCCGCGCCCGCATCATGGGCCATGCGAGCCATGCCCAGGCCCCGGGCCTATTCACAACGGCTCCGGTCCCGGCGGCGCAAAAGCTGCTCAAGGCGATTGGCTGGTCCAAGGATGATGTCGATCTGTGGGAAGTGAACGAGGCATTTGCCGTCGTCCCCATGGCGTTCATGCATGAGATGGGTATCGAGCGCGCCAAGATGAACGTCAACGGTGGGGCTTGCGCGCTGGGTCATCCTATCGGAGCCTCCGGTGCGCGCATTATGGTGACCCTGTTGAATGCTCTGGAAAAGCGCGACCTCAAGCGCGGCGTTGCGGCCATCTGCATCGGTGGCGGCGAAGGCACGGCTATCGCGATTGAGCGTCCATGACAGCTGACTACCCTTATCTTGCGAAGACCATCGCAGCACTGACCGAGGGCGAAACCGATGTCATCGCCAAGATGGCGACCGTCGCTTGCGAGGTGCATCACGCGGATGATCGCTTCGACTGGACCGGGTTTTACCGCGTGACTGAGCCCAACCTTCTGAAGATCGGCCCCTATCAAGGGGGCCACGGCTGCCTCGTGATCCCGTTTGACAAAGGTGTCTGTGGCGCAGCCGCGCGCACGGGCGAGGTGCAGCTTGTGCCTGATGTGGAGGCCTTCCCAGGTCATATCGCATGTGCATCCTCAACCCGGTCGGAGCTTGTGCTGCCGGTCCATGACGGGCAGGGCGCGCTGCTAGGCGTTTTCGATATCGACAGCAATCAGCCTGACGCCTTCACCCAAAAAGATGCCGACGCGCTGGCCGACATTCTGAAGGCCGCCTTCGCATGAGCTTTGAGGGCTGGACGGTCTTTGCCCTGTTCTGGGTGGTCTTTGTCACGACCCCCGGCCCGAATGCTGTGAACTGCATCCAGAATGGCATGACCCTTGGCATGAGCCGCGCGATGTGGGGTGTGCTGGCGATCCTGACACGGGCGACGGTGTTTCTGCTGCTCTCGGCGCTTGGGAGTTACCGCGCTTCTGGTTGCCTCGCCGGCAGCGTTCTTCTGGGCCAAACTGATCGGGGCGGGCTTTCTGATCTATCTTGGCATCCGGGGCTGGCTGAATGCGGGCAAGGCCGTCACCGCCGCACCCCGCACAGGACTCTCTGTCTATCTCCACGCGCTGATGATCGCGACGATCAATGCCAAAAGCGTGGCGGGATACCTCGCCGCATTCTCGGCTTTTGTGCAACCGGACGTACCGATCTGGGAGCAGATGCGTGTCATCGTGCCGACCGCATTAACCATCACTGCGCTGAGCTATACGGGCCACACCGCTATCGGCGCCGGTCTCGGAAAGCTCGCCATGGGGGCTGTTCTGAACATCTGGTTCCGGCGTATCATGGCGACCTGTTTCATCATCTACGGGATCGCGCTGGGCGCGACGGGACGGACGACATGATCAAGGGCGCATGCCTGTGCGGCGCTGTGACATATGAGGTGGGCGAGGGGGCCAAAGGCTACTCCGTCTGCCATCGCAGCCAATGCCGCAAGCAATCGGGCCATGCCTGGGCCTCCGGATATGCGCCAGCTGCCAACATCAAAGTCACTGGAGAGGTCCGCTGGTATGAAGCCACCACCACCGCCAAGCGTGGCTTCTGCCCGGTCTGTGGCGCGTTGCTTTTCTGGAAAGCCCATGATGAGGACACGATGAGCTTTGCCTTGGGCGCGGTTGATAATCCGACCGGCCTGCGCTTGGAAAAGCATGTCTTTGTCGGCGATAGAGGCGATTATTACGAGATCGCGGACGGTCTTCCTCAAAAACCATGAGCGACGCCTACACTCCTCCGCAGGACCCGTTAGACATCCTGCATGACGATCACGAGTTGCTTTTTGTCAACAAACCCAGTGGGTTGCTGTCGGTGCCCGGCAAAGGTGTGCATCTGGCCGATTGCCTGATTGCCCGTGTTCAGGCGGTCTTTCCGGAGGCGCTTTTGGTGCATCGGCTGGATCGCGATACATCCGGGGTCATGGTCTTTGCCAAAAGCCCCCATGCGCAGCGGCACCTTGGGCTGCAGTTTGAAAAGCGCGGCACGAAGAAGACTTATGTCGCGCGTGTCTTCGGACGGCTGGAGCCGAAAACCGGCACGGTTGATCTGCCGCTGATCGTCGATTGGCCGAACCGGCCTTTGCAAAAGGTCTGTCACGAGACGGGCAAACCCGCAGTCACCGATTGGCGTGTGGTGCGCGCGTCAGACGAGGAAACGCGGGTGCGGTTGATGCCGAAAACAGGGCGATCGCATCAGTTGCGCGTGCATATGCTGGCGCTGGGGCATCCCATCCTTGGGGATCCGTTTTATGCCACCGGTGCCGCGCTGGATCACCCGCGTCTGATGCTGCATTCCGAGACGTTGCAACTGCGTCATCCGGATGGGGGGGCGGGACTGCGGATCACAGCGAAAGCACCGTTCTGAGGCGCGTTTGGTGGGGTGCGGGAGCCTCCGGCGGGAGTTTTTTGGCCAAGATGAAGGGGGGCGGCGTGAACCTTAATCAGAGGTGCACGCCGCCTTTTGCTTTATGAGTTCCAGCCGGAGACCGCTTTCACTTCGAGGAATTCTTCCAGACCGAATGTGCCACCTTCCCGCCCGTTGCCAGAGGCTTTGTAGCCGCCAAAGGGGGAGCCTTGGGCGAAGCCTGAGCCGTTGGTTTCGACCATGCCTGACCGTAGGCGGCGCGCCACGCGGCGGCGTTTTTCATCATCGGGGGTCTGGATGTAGTTGGTCAGCCCGTAAGGCGTGTCATTGGCGATGCGGATCGCGTCTTCCTCGGAATCAAAGGGCATGATCGACAAGACGGGGCCAAAGATTTCTTCTTTGTAGATCGTCATGTCGGGGGTCACGTCGGCGAAGACCGTGGGGCGCGCATAAAAGCCGCGGTTCAGGCCGTCGGGACGGCCCGTGCCGCCTGCAACCAGCCGCGCGCCTTCATCGATGCCTTTCTGAATCAGGCCTTGGACCTTGTCGAACTGCGCCTCGGAGACGAGCGGCCCGATATGCTTGCCCTCTTCCGAAGCCGGACCGACGCCCGTTGCGTTCGCTGTTTCAACAGCCGCCTCAACCGCGGCGTCGTAGATCGAGCGTTCGACCAACATGCGCGTGGGGGCATTGCACGATTGGCCCGTGTTGCGGAAACACCGGACAGCGCCGCGCCCGGCGGCCTCGGCACCGGCGTCTGCGAAGATGATGTTGGCACCTTTGCCACCCAGCTCAAGGCTCACGCGCTTTAGCGTGTCGGCGGCGGCTTTGCTGATCGCGATGCCTGCGCGAGAGGAGCCCGTGAAGCTGACCATATCGACATCGGGATGTGCCGACAGCTGGCTGCCAACGCCGGGGCCATCACCGTTCACGAGGTTGAACACGCCTTTTGGGAAGCCCGCCTCATCAATGAATTCGGCAAAGAGCAGCCCGGACAGGGGCGCAATCTCGGACGGTTTCAGCACCATGGTGCAGCCAGTCGCCAGCGCCGGGATCGCTTTCAGGACGATCTGGTTCATCGGCCAGTTCCAAGGGGTGATCAGCGCGCAAACCCCGATGGGCTCATAAAGCGTCACCTCAGTATCGGTGAACTGGCGCTCAAATTCGAACGCCTCGAACGCTTTCAGAAAGCCCTCCAGATGCCAGCTGCCTGCACCAACCTGCTGCGCACGCGCGAGATTCTGCGGCGCGCCCATCTCGAGGCTGATCGCTTGCGCCATCTCTTCGGAGCGGGCGGTGTAGACCTCCAGCAGCTTCTTCAACAGCGCCATCTTCTCGGCTTTGGGAACGAAAGCCCACTCGTCAAACGCGGCGCGGGCAGCCGCGACAGCGGCGTCGGTATCTGCCTGCGCACCCAGCGAGATCACGGCACAAGCCTCTTCGGTCGATGGATCAATGACCGTGAAATCCTGGGGCTTCGACGGCGCAACCCACGCGCCATTGATATAAAAATCGCGTTTCTCGATCATGGTGGTCTCCCTAAATGTTGCGGCACTGTTTCACCGCGGCTGTCGCCTTTCAAGGGCTGTCGTTCAGCCTGACCGGCAGTCTTTGGACGGACGTTCTACAGCCGCATGATTTCGCAAACCACGCGCCCTTTTGCGCCGATCTTGCCTAGCGAATCCCGCCAGAGCCTATAGATATCAGGCAACGGTAACGTATTTACAGGAGGGCACGACATGGGCCTGCGCATTAACGACACGATCCCCGATCTGACGGTTGAAACAGATCAGGGCAGCATCAGCCTGCACGAGTTTGTCGGTGACAACTGGGCGATCCTGTTTTCCCACCCAAAGGATTTCACACCGGTCTGCACGACCGAGTTCGGCGCGGTCGCGCAGCTGGCCGATGAGTGGGAGAAGCGCGGCACCAAGGTGATCGGCGTTTCTGTTGACGGGGTCGAGGATCACAAGAAATGGAAAGGCGATATCGAAACGGTGTCCGGTGCGACAGCCGGGTTCCCGATCATTGCCGATATCGGGCTTGAGGTCTCCAAAGCGTTCGACATGCTCCCGGCGGAGGCGTATTTGCCCGACGGACGCACACCCGCTGACAGCGCCACCGTGCGCTCGGTCTTTATAATCGGACCGGACAAGCAGCTGAAACTGTCGATGACCTACCCGATGACGGTGGGGCGCAACTTTGGTGAGATCGTCCGCGCGCTGGATGCGCTACAGGCGACATCAAAGCACGGCATCGCCACCCCGGCCAACTGGGTCGCGGGTGAGGATGTGATTATCCCGCCCTCGGTCAGCGATGCGGATGCGAAAGAGAAGTTCGGTGAATTCGACGCGGTTCTGCCCTATCTGCGCAAAACCAAGTCACCCGTCTGAATAAGTCCGTAAAGGATCAAGGGCCTCGCCGATCCCGGTCGGCGGGGCCTCTGTTTGAAGAACCGTTGGATCGGGCTGATCGGTAGCCGCTGTGGCCTCTTGCAAGTCCCGCGCTTTCGGGCGCGTCGGGGCAACCGGATCAAGCGCCCGGTTCAGCCCGCAGGTCTTGCGGATGGCGCGTTTCTTGGCGTTCACTTCGCGCGCGAAGCTGCCATCGAAAATGCGGCCCCGGTCCTCCATATCATTGGTTACGATGCCAGAGACGAGGCCACCCGGTGTCAGAGTGCTCAGCAAGACAACGGCCGCGCGTTCGCGGGTGGGGCGCATCTGCTCAAGCGCGATCAGGTCACGCTCTGCTGTGGCGCAATTCACCGGCTCGGCCACCACGACATCATCAATGTCGGGGATGGTGGCGCAGCCTGCACAAAGCAGCAGCACACATGCAGCGCGTGTCAGCAACATAGGGTCTGTGCACTCCTCCTGCCCCGTGTGAGCGACGGGGTAGGAGGGACATTAGCGGTTTATTGCCGGTCGCCCAAGAGGCCCGCCCGGAAAACTGCGCCTGACGCCAAGGCACCAAGGATCGGCGCAAGGATAAATAGCCACAGCTGGCCAAGGGCTGTCTCGCCTGCAAAGAGCGCAGGGCCAAAGGAACGCGCCGGGTTCACAGACACGCCGGTGATGTTGATGCCAACCAGATGGATGACGACCAGCGCCAGACCGATGGCCAGACCTGCCATTGCAGCGGGGGCGTCCTTTGCGGTCGCCCCAAGGATCACCGTGACGAAGAGGAACGTGGCGACAAATTCAAACAGGAAGGCCGACGCCATGTTGTATTCGCCCAGATACCCGGCGCCCCAGCCGTTCTGACCCAGGCCCGTAGCACTGACATCATAGCCACCGCCTTTGCCGGTGACGATGATGTAAAGCACCAGAGCGCCGACGATAGCTCCGGCGACCTGTGCGATGATATAGGGGATCGCCTCTGTCGCGTGCATGCGCCCGGCAGCCACGACGCCAAGGGTCACGGCTGGGTTGATATGACAGCCCGAGACGCTGCCGATACCGTAGGCCATGCCGATCAGTGCCAGACCGAAGGCAAAGCTGATCCCCGTCAGGCCGATATCCGCGCCCGCTATGACGGCAGCGCCGCAGCCAAAGAAAACAAGTGTGAACGTGCCGATGAACTCGGCGGCTGGAATACGCATAAGGGTCCCTCCCATTCGTGCCTGTCCCGCTATTGGGATCAGCAAGATCGGTAGGGCAGCGCCCCCCGGTCCCAGAAGGGGAGTTTTCGTCCCCTCTTCCCCAGGATCAGGGGTTCAGCCGTTTCGCGGGGGTCGCTATAAATGGGGTTATGACGCTTCCAGAGACCATGCGCGCTTTCGTTTATGACCGCTACGGTCCACCCGATGTGCTGCGCTTGGCGACACTGCCTGTGCCGCACCCGAAAGCCAATGAGGTGCTGATCCGCGTTCATGCAACCACTGTCAGCGCCGCAGATTGGCGACTGCGAAGTCTCACGGTGCCACGCGGGCTCGCACTGCCCATGCGACTGATGTTCGGCGTGTTCCGCCCCCGCAAGTCTATCTTGGGAACCGAACTGTCGGGTGTGGTGGAGGCTGTTGGCTCTGCCGTGACGGCATGGCAACCTGGCGATGCGGTGGTGGGCTTTCCCGGCGGTGATCTCGGCGCGCATGCCGAGTTCGTGACGATGCCTGCGGATGGCAAGATCGTTGCCAAACCTGCCAATCTCAGCTTTGATGAAGCTGCTGCGCTGCCCTTTGGAGCCTGCACAGCCTATGATTTTCTCATCAATAAGGGGCAGCTTCAATCGGCGGAGCGCGTTCTGATCAACGGTGCCTCTGGCGCGACAGGAACCGCCTTTGTGCAATTGGCCAAACATGTCGGCGCACATGTCACGGCTGTGTGCAGCACAGGTAATGTCGAACTCGTCTGCAGCCTCGGCGCGGATCATGTGATCGATTACACAACAGAAGATTTCACGACCGATCCGATGCGCTTTGACATGGTGATCGACACGGTCGGCACGGCCCCATGGGCGCGCAGCAAGCAGGTTTTGAAACCCGGTGGACGGATGCTTCTGGTCGCAGGCCAAACCTCTGACATGCTTTTTGGTGCGCTCAAGGCGCGGCTTTCTGGCAAACGTCTGATCGGCGGCGTCGCGGCGGAAACGCCAGCGCTTTTGCAGAGCGTCGTCGATCTGGCAGCACAGGGGCATCTACAGCCCGTGATCGGGCGGCGTTACCCGTTCGAGCAGATGCGCGAGGCGCACAGCTATGTCGATAATGGCCATAAACGCGGGAGCGTTGTCGTTCAGGTCGCGGACCCCCCGTCCGCATAGCAAAAAGGCCCCGCCAGTTTCCCGGCGGGGCCTCTTGTCTCAAGAAGATGGCGTCTAGACGGCGATCACACCGCCATCTTCTTTGGTCACGACAACCACCGACGGGCGCGGCGGCATGGCGGGATCAAAGTCGGGCCAACGGGTTGCCGGGTCCTCGAAGGTCGAGTCGCGCTCGAAGCCCACGAAGTCCTTCGTGCCATCCGTGCCGGGGTGCTGCACCGCGAGGAACAGCGTCTGGGAGTTGTCGGCAAAGTAAGGCCCGCACAGCTCACCCCCCACTGGGCAGCGGAAGAAGAGCTTGGAGTGACCGCGCAGCTCGCCTTCCGTCTCTAGCGCATAAAGGCCGTCGGATTTACCGGTCTTGCCCCAGTTGGAGCCCTGATCGGTCGAGATCCACAGACGCCCGTCGGCATCAATGGCGCAGTTGTCGGGGGAGCCGAACCAACCGCTTTCCGACGTCTCCGGGTTCCACTCGGCACCCACTTCGGCAATCGTCGGATCACCACATTTCACAAGGATATCCCATGTGCCTGTGGTGGCCGAGTGGTTGCCGCCCTCTTCCTTGATCTCGATGATGTGACCGAAGGAGCTTTCGGGCCGCGGGTTGGCCGCGTCCACCTGATCGGCAGAACGACGGGTGTTGTTGGTCAGCATGATATAGGCCGTGCCATCGCCGCGCGGCTGTGCGTCTTCGGGACGGTCCATCGGCGTTGCGCCCAGCAGGTCAGCAGCAAGGCGTGTGTCGATCATGACGTCGGCTTGGCTGCCAAAGCCGTTCTCGGCAGTCAGCGGGCCTTCGCCATGGGTCAGCGCCAGCCAGTCGATCGTGCCGTCTTCATTGAAGCGCGCCACATAGAGCGTGCCGTCCGACAGCAGGTTGGAGCCGAAGACCGAGTTCTCTTCGGTCACAGCCTCAGCCGAAACCCACTTATACTGGTAGTCAAAGCGGTTGTCGTCGCCCGAGTAGATCACGAGCTTGCCGTCGCTGGCGACCGTCGTTTCGGCGCCCTCATGGCGGAAACGACCCAGCGCGGTGTGCTTGATCGGTGCTGCATCGGGGTTCATCGGGTCCACTTCGACGATCCAGCCGAAGCGGTTCACTTCGTTGGGCTCTTTGTCGATGTTGAAGCGGTCGTGATACTGACCCCAGGCATACCAACGACCCGGCACACCATACCGCTCCATCGACGCGGCCTCGGGCTGCGCAGAGACATCGGGATCGCCATCGGCATCCACCGTGTCGGTCCAGAAATAGCCGTGGAAGTTTTCCTCGGCCATCAGGTAGGTGCCCCAAGGGGTCATGCCGCCTGCGCAGTTGTTGATCGTGCCCAGAACCTTGGTGCCGGTGTCGTCATAGCTGGTCTTCATCCGGTCATGACCGGCAGCAGGGCCGTCGATGGTCATCTCGGTATTGGCGGTGATCCGGCGGTTGGCGGGGTTATCGCGGTTGACCGACCACTTGCCGTCGTCGCCTTTGACGATCTCGAAGACGGACCCGCCATGGGCGGCCATCTCGATATCGACCAGCTCTTTGGTCATGCCCTCAAAGCCCGCGCGGTCCTGACGACCCAAACCCGGGAACATCACTTCCTCGTTGGTGTATTCGTGGTTCACGCACAGCATGCCGCGGCCCGGCTCGACCTCGGCAAAACCGACATAGTCGTTGTTGTAGCCGAACTGCTGAGCCTGCGCTTCGGCGGTCTGGTTCATCACGTCGAACTCAGGCGCATCTGCGGTGATCGGATCGCCCCAGCGCACAAGAATATCGGCGTTGTAGCCGTCAGCGATGTGGTGCTCGGTGTCGTTACCCCAGGCCAGCTCGTCAAACTTGTAGCGGCTCTCAGCGCCCATGGCGGCGGCTTGCTTAGGAGCCACCATTGCGGAGGTGCCAAACAAAGCGGTCGCCGCAGACACACCCAGCATGCTGCGCAGCATATCGCGGCGGCCATAGCGGCGGCTGATCACAGCGCCGATGGTGTTGTCCAGATGGGGATTTGTGGGGATGTCGTCAAAGGCCTCGAAGGCTTCGGCTTTGTTGCCATATTCAGGATCGTTGATGATGTCATCACGCGACATGGGCAGCTTCCTCTTTTGAAAAATGGGTTGCTTGTCTTCACCGGCTTTCGGGTGAATCGAAGCCGTGAGTGGACCGATTCCGCAAAAGCCATGTGACGGTAGTGTAACCGTTCTGTGACGCCCGAAGATTGTATTGGCAGAAAGCCGCTCAAACGAAAAAACCGGCCCCAACCCGAAGGTCAGAACCGGTTTCCCACAACGCACCTGGATCAGGTCAGTCGACCTATTCTTTAAGGGGACGATGGTGCGTTATGCGCGCGCCCAAAGGGCAGGGCTTCCAGCGCGCGGTGTCAGGATTAGCGCTGAGCGGCTGCGATCTCGGCGGCGGAGGTTACGCCCAGCAGGCGCAGCGTTTCAAGGTTTTGGGTCGAGATCACGTCACCGTTGGACGTGAAGTCGGTGCCAGCGATCTCAGCGGGCGAGGTTTTGCCCAGATCGTCCGAGGCGCGGAAGTCGCTGCCAAAGTCGTGCTGGTCTGCCACTTCGGCAGGCGAGGTCACGCCGAGGTTGAAGTCAGCAGCAAAAGCAGGAGCCGAAGCGCCGAGGATCAGGGCGGAGATAAGTGCAAAGCGTGTCATGGTCATAGTCCTTTCAGTGTGTCGTGTTCAGTTTGTTGCGGTGGAAGTCTTTGCCTTCCGATGCAGTGGATATGGCACTGTATCCCCAAGCTGAAAACGCGCACGCTGATCGTGACATATGTGCAAAAAAGCACATCACAGTGATTTTAGAAGGTATTGCGTGTTTTCGGTAACGGAAGCGCGAGCGGGCTGTGAGCCGTTTTCAGGGCTGAATAGCGCGGCCATAATGGGGCTGCAACTGCCCCTTTGCCCAATCTGCCATCAGGTCGTAATAGCCTGCGGTGACACGGGTCGGCACGCGCTCCCCATCGCTGTTCATGCGGAAATCAACCATGCCATGATCCGTCTCCGGGAAGAGGAAAATCGACAGGTCGCGCCCATCGGCCTGCAGGGCCTGCAAGCGCTCAAGCGTTTTGGCGACCGGCGCTTCCCGATCCGCGCCTGCCAGCGCCCACATCTGTGGCACGCGCACCGCTTGCATCACCTCAACCGGATCGACAGACCAATCCACATCAAGCCGATCAAACATCGGGATGCCGTTTGCGCGCATCTCTTCGGTCGGAATGCCAAGGATCACGCCCGTGTAGCTGCCTTGCACCAACGGAAACCAAGGCTCTGCACCATACATCGCCTTCGCCGCATCAAGGTCCTCAAGCCCGTCGCGATAGCTGCTGGTCACGATCCGCGCGGCGATATCCGTGATCTCGCGCGCGGCTTCCAGCACGTCATCGCCATACCCGGCCTCGCGCAGTTGCAGCGCCACCTGTTCGGCATCTTCCTCGCGGATATCGACGACCAGACCATAGCCCACCCCGATAAACTCCGCGCCCGCCCGTTCAGCAGCCATCGGTACGATCCAACCGCCTTGGCTCAATCCGATCAGCCCGAAGCGACCGAAACGGCCCTCGGCAAGGTGTTTGGCTTGCGCGCTGGCCGCGACCAGATCATCAGCAAGCAGAGGGAAGTTCTGCGTATAGCGGCCCAGCGATTGCCCCGTGCCGCGCTTGTCATAGACAAACACCGACACACCACGACCGACCATCTGGTAAGGGTCCGGCATCTGCTCGATCCAGCCCGTCTCTTCCGATCCATGTGCGTAGATCACAAGCGGGGTCTCCGCATCGGCGCCGGGGTCTTCCAGCAACCGACCGGTTAGCGCCGTGCCATGGGATTCAAAGATGGTCGCCGTTTCGCGCAGCCGCGCCTTGCGCCAAAGCTCTGCCCCATCGACCCAGACCGTGTCGCCGCCACACAGAACCCGCGTGTCAGGTGCACCGACCTCGCCGAAGTCTCCGTCGCTGAATGTATAGAGATACCCGTCCTGCTGCGCAGTGATGCTGACGAAAGCCTCCTCACCGCCGCGGAAAATGCCGATCTGGCACTCTCTTGAGACGATCTCGGCAGGCATGCCGGGCTGCGCTTGCGCGACCGTGACCGCAAGACCAAACAGGCAGGATAAACGAAGCAGGGCCATGAAGCTCTCCGACATAGCTGGTTCGTCTTGATATCGGCGCGAATTTCCCGACAACAAGTGCGGCACGAAAAAAGCCCCGGCGTTTCCACCGGGGCTTTTCTGTTTCGCGAAGAAAGGGCGCTTATTCGGCGTCTTCCTTCTTGATCTCTTCGCCGGTTTCCTGATCGACAACCTTCATCGACAGGCGGACCTTGCCGCGGTCATCAAAGCCCAGCAGTTTGACCTTCACTTCCTGACCTTCCTTCAGAACGTCAGACGGATGGTTCAGGCGACGGTTCTCAATCTGGGACACATGCACCAGACCATCGCGCTTGCCAAAGAAGTTCACGAACGCACCAAAGTCGACGATCTTGACGACCGTGCCGGTGTAAATTGCGCCTTCCTCGGGTTCTGCCACAATCGCGTGGATCATGTCATAGGCCTTCTGGATCGCTTCGCCATTGGCGGAGGCAATCTTGATCACACCATCATCGTTGATGTCTACCTTGGCACCGGACACTTCCACGATTTCGCGGATGACCTTACCGCCCGAGCCGATCACTTCGCGGATCTTGTCGGTCGGAACTGTCATGGTCTCGATACGCGGCGCGTGGATCGAGAAGTCAGCCGCGCCAGACAGCGCTTTGTTCATCTCGCCCAGAATGTGCAGACGGCCTTCCTTGGCTTGCGCCAGGGCCTTCTCCATGATCTCGGGCGTGATGCCTGCGATCTTGATGTCCATCTGCAGCGACGTGATACCGTCCTCGGTGCCAGCAACTTTGAAGTCCATGTCGCCGAGGTGATCCTCATCACCCAGAATGTCGGTCAGAACCGCGTAGGAGCCATCCTCTTCGAGGATCAGACCCATAGCCACACCGGCTACCGGCGCTTTCAGCGGAACGCCTGCGTCCATCATAGACAGCGAGCCACCACAGACCGACGCCATCGAAGACGAGCCGTTAGATTCCGTGATCTCCGACACCACACGCACGGTGTAGGGGAAGTCGGTTGCCGCGGGCAGAACCGCCTGAAGCGCGCGCCATGCGAGCTTGCCGTGACCAATCTCACGACGACCCGGAGGGCCAAAGCGACCCACTTCACCGACCGAATAGGGGGGGAAGTTATAGTGCAGCAGGAAGTTGCTGCGATAGGTGCCTTGCAACGCGTCAATCATCTGCTCGTCATCACCGGTGCCCAGCGTGGTCACAACCAGACCCTGGGTTTCACCGCGAGTGAAAAGCGCGGAGCCATGCGTACGCGGCAGGAAGCCGGTCTCGGCCACAATCGGGCGCACCGTTGCGGTGTCACGCCCGTCAATCCGCTTGCCGGTTTTGACGACGTCACCGCGCAGAATGCTGGCTTCCAGCTTCTTCATGGCGGAGCCAAGATTGGCGTCTTCCAATTGCTCTTCGGTCAGCGCGGCCTTGACGGTCTCGCGAGCCTCGGACACGGCGGTCGTGCGCTCTTGCTTGTCGGTGATCGCGAACGCTTTGCGCATCGCATCTTCACCGGCGGCTTTCACCGCAGCATAGAGATCGCTGTAATCGGGCGCTTCAAAGTTGAAGGGCTCTTTTGCGGCGTCTTCGGCCAGATCAATGATCAGGTCGATCACCGGCTGGATTTGCTGATGGGCAAAGTTCACCGCACCCAGCATTTCGGCCTCGGTCAGCTCATAGGCTTCCGATTCCACCATCATGACAGCGTCTTTGGTGCCAGCCACAACCAGATCGAGGCGTTGCTCGGGGTTGTCGCGCAGCTTGTGCATGTCGTCGATGGACGGGTTCAGAACGTATTCGCCGTCCACGAAACCCACACGCGCACCGGCAATCGGGCCCATGAAAGGCGCGCCGGAAATCGTCAGCGCAGCCGACGCGGCAATCATCGCCACGATGTCGGGGTCATTGACCAGATCGTGGCTCAGCACGGTGCAGATCACCAAAACTTCGTTCTTGAAGCCATCCACAAAGAGCGGGCGGATCGGACGGTCGATCAGACGGCTTGTCAGCGTCTCTTTCTCCGTCGGGCGCGCCTCGCGCTTGAAGAAACCACCAGGCACTTTACCGGCGGCATAATATTTCTCGTTGTAATGCACGGTCAGCGGGAAGAAATCCTGCCCCGGCTTTTGCTGCTTGGCAAAGGTCACGTTGGCCATGACCGAGGTTTCACCCAGCGTTGCAATCACAGACCCATCGGCCTGGCGGGCGACCTTGCCCGTTTCCAATGTGAGGGTCTCGTCCCCCCACTCCATCGTTTTCGTCGTTACGTTAAACATCACGTTTCCTATGTTGGCCCCTCGTTGAGGCCGTTTGCGTAGGGGCCGGATGCCCCTGGCCTTATCGTATCCAATCTGCCCGTCAGGCCCGGCGATGCAGATTTTGGGATGAAGTCAGCGTAGCGCGCATGGCGCTACACTTCATGTGAAAACCGCGCCCGATTGGGCGCGGTTTCAGTGTCTTAGCGACGCAGGCCGAGCTTCTTGATGAGGTCCTGATAACGGGCCTCTTCCTTGCCCCGCAGATAGTCCAGCAGCTTACGGCGCTGTGCAACCATCTTCAGAAGGCCACGGCGACCGTGGTTGTCCTTCTTGTGGGTCTTGAAATGCTCGGTGAGCGTTGCAATCCGCGAGGACAGAATGGCGACCTGAACTTCGGGCGAACCAGTGTCGCCTTCCTTGGTGCCAAACTCTTTCATCACGCGGGCTTTTTCTTCAGCAGTGATCGACATCGGGGTCTCCTTCAAAGGTTAAGGGTGATGGCACGAGCCGGGATGTCGTCCAGCAAGGCCCATGGAGAGGCTCCGCCCGTTTCCAAGCAGATGCGCGCGTATAGGAGGATTCTGCTTGGAAAGAAAGCCCTTATCGCAGGTTACCTTCTTTGCTTTGTGCGCCCTAGATTTCGCGCTGGAGGGTTTCAAAGATGCGGACCATCGCCAGGGTATCCAATTTGCAATACTCCAAGAGGTCTTGTCGCTGTCTGTCCTTCTCTGGCCCGTCCTGCATCTGAATAAACGCGTCCCACCCGGTCATGGCGTCAGTGCCATTTGAGATCGCCAGACCGTCATACTTCAAGTCAGGCACCACGACCGGCAATACCTTCTTGATAGAGGTTGATCCCATGAAAGCGATATCGACATAGCTTCGGTGGAAAACCTTCTCCAGATCAACGGTTCGGGCGCTCAAGTCGTTAAGAAACTGTTCCTTTTGGGGGTAGTACGCTGCCATACGGTCATTCTGTCCGTTCTCGTAGGACATATGCCATGAGATAACACTGCCCGTCGGCCCAATCGCGGCTTCCAGCGCTTCGATCATCTCAAGTGGCATCTGCAAGGTCTCAGCCAGATATTCTGCATGCTGCGCTGGCGCGGTTGGCGTCTCTTTCACATGTAGTGAAAACTGAAACGGAATCTGTTGATGGGGTCGCGCTCCATTGATCCGCGGCAAAGCTGCCCCGAAGGCTTCATAATCCAGAAAATAAAGCGGATAGGTCAGCTCTTTGAAAAAGCGGGCCAAATCGGCGTAGTCAATCACGGGCATGCCCGTCTGGGCCGAACGCAGCACTAACGCTTGACGCGCATTTACCTCCGCCTCGGTGATGGTGCTCAGATCAAAACGCCGTTCGGTCGCAAACTGTGTCACCGCTGATGCGCGTATCCCGGGCAGGGTGTAAATTGAGGGTGTCGGGACATCGGGGTTCAGGATTGCAAACGTGTCACAATGATTGGCCCGCGTCTTTCCCAGACAGCTGCATGAGGTCAGGTCTATCTCTGCCAGAGTTTGAAACTGCATCGCAGAGCGGATTTGCGCGGTCAGGCCCGTCTCAAGCTCGCGCGCCTGCCTGGTTATGTCTTCGATGCTGAAAAGCCTATCCGGCTCGATTGGGCCGTCTCGTTCATAGGTGTTGTTCAGAAAGACCAGAAAGACGCGTCCGACAGTGTGCCTCGCGGCTTCTGCCACGACCATTTGGAAAGCGGCGTCCTGAACATGGTCCGGCGTGACGCCTGTTGATGATTTGATCTCATAAAGATCAATCGTGCCGTCCTCGTTACGCCGAACCGCGTCCGTTCGTGCATAAAGCTGATTTGGCGTTTCAAAGATGGCCTGTGCCTGCAAATCTGACTCTGGAAAACACGCGCGAAGGTATGTCGTTGCAGCGTCTTCAACGGCATATCCTTCCTTGGCAAGGTAGTCAGAATGCGCATCGGGCGTGGGTTTTGGGATGATCTCTGGTCGATTGTGGGATAGCCAGAAGGACTTCGGGCAATGTGTAAATCTCGCGAAGTCAGATTTCGTAAACGACATCACCTTCCCCGAAAACAGACCCTAAAGAGGTTATGAACGACCCTTCTCCATTACAAGCCTGTCCCTACCCAACCTGCGCTGCCAGCAACTGCTGCACCTGCGCATAGGCCAGCAGCTCCACATCAGCGGCACTTAGCCCATCAGGTGCGATGACCTTCGCGACCAGATCGCCGTCTGCCGTGATTTCAAACAGACCCGGGTCCGAGTCAGAGGCCTGAACTGTCACCTCGGCCGGGGGGCCGTCATCCCCGTGGATCAGGACCAGACCGTCGTCCTGATGAAAATCCATCACCTCTGCCGGTTCGCCACTGCCGCGAATATCCAGCATGAAGGTGTCAGCGCCTTGCCCGCCATGCAGCGTGTCGCCACCGCCGCCGATCAGCGTATCATCGCCGCTGCCTGCATTCAGATGATCGACCGTGTCATCCTCCGCCAGTTCAGGCCATGCCGCGTCGTCGCCGTCCTCAGCGGGAGGTGTATCGCCCTCAAGCTCGGAGTCGAGCCCCAGATCAAGGCTTTCGCCAACCGGGCCCGCGAGCGTCTGAAGGCCGACACCGCCCAGCACCTGGTCGACTTCGGCGATGATCTCTTCTTCAAGGGTCGGATCGTCGAGCAGAAGATCCCCACCGATCAGCAGATCGTCGCCCGTGCCACCCATCAGCGTGTCATGGCCGTCGCCGCCAACCATCAGGTCGTCCCCGGCGACCCCGGCAAGACTGTCATCGCCCTCATCCCCCAGAAGCATGTCGTCGCCATTGCCGCCGACCAGCGTGTCGTCCCCAATGCCGCCTGACAGTGTGTCATCGCCGTTCTGGCCGAACAGCCCATCGGCACCATCCTCGCCCGCCAATCGGTCATCGCCATTCTCGCCGATCAGGTCATCCAGTCCGGCCCCGCCCAAAAGCGCATCGTCGCCGTCCCCGCCCCAAAGCTGGTCATGGCCATCGCCGCCATCAAGAAGGTCATCGCCCGCCCCGCCGTTGAGAAGATCGCCGACAGCGCTGCCTTGCAGCAAGTCCTCTCCGTCGCCGCCTTGCATGGGCGTGCCATCCAGAACCGCAGTCAGAATGTTCGCGTTATCCTGCAACAGCTCTTCCACCTCAGAGGGGCCCTCCTCTTCGGGCTCGGTTTCCGTGCTGTCCGTCCAAATCGAGCCAACAGCCCCGCCCGCCACCAGCAGGCTGAGCAATCCCATCAAACCAACCATAATTCACCCCTTTCAAAATCCACCCGACACTGCGGATAGCAGGCAAAAGTAAGTGAACCCTTTTTCTGGAGAGGGTTGTCAGCCCTAAGTTGGTTAACGCTCACCCTAAGGTGGTAAACTGTTTCTCAAAGCGAAACAGTAGGTTGCGTTTAGGCGATTGACTTCAAATTACCAACAGTCGAAGGGCTATTTTTCTTCCCCGACCCTGCGTCTCGCGTTAAGGTTTTTGGGTATTTTGGGGGAAGTAAAATGTTTGAATTGGTCGCTTTGCCGATCCTGCTCGTGGCAGGTCTGGGGTTTGCTCTGTTCGGGGAAAATGACGACGACGATGATGATGATCGCGACGACGACAGCACAGAGACTACGGATCAGGAGGGCGGCCCTGATCTTGTCTCCGATCCTGAGCCAGAACCACGTCCTGAACCAATAATTATCGAGACCGAAACCGGTCTGAATATCAGCGGAACGCCTCTGGATGATACGCTTGCCGGTGCGGATGGAGATGACGTCATCACCGGCCGCGACGGCGATGATACGATAACCGGCGGCGACGGCGGCGATACGATTGATGGACGCACGGGCGATGACACGATCTTCGGTGGTCCGGGGGACGATACGCTTCAAGGTTGGTCCGGCGACGACGACATCGACGGTGGGTCTGGAGACGATGTGATCGACGGTCGCAACGGCAACGACTTTATCCTCGGTGGCTCCGGCAATGACACGATCGAAGGCGGCATCGGGGATGACGAGATCGATGCCGGTGGCGGGGCCGACACAGTGTTTGGTGGCAACGGTCAGGACGAGATCCTTGGCGGTTCCGGCAATGATGTGATCCGTGGCTCGACTGGGGATGACGTGCTTGATGGTGGGACCGGCAACGACCGGATCCATGGCGGCAGCAACGATGATCTGATCCGTGGCGGCGCGGGCGCCGACGTCCTCGAAGGTGGCACGGGCAGCGACACGATGCGCGGCGATAGCGGCAATGACATCCTGCGCGGCGGCGCGGATGATGATGACCTCTTTGGCGGTACAGGCAATGATCAACTGGATGGCGGTTCCGGGAATGACACGCTCGACGGGGCGCTTGGCCGTGACACGCTTGAAGGTGGTGACGGTGATGACAGCCTTGCAGGTCGCGTCGGGGCGGATAGCTTGTCCGGTGGCGAAGGGTCCGACTTCCTGGATGGCGGTTTCAGCAATGATACGCTGGATGGCGGCGACGACGGAGACATCCTGTATGGGGGTCGCGGATCTGACGCGCTTGATGGTGCAGAGGGCAACGATCTCCTGATTGGCATGGATACCGCCATCGACGAGGACGCTTTGCGTGCAGATCCTCTCTTATTGCAGACCGGCGGTTTGATTTCTGCGGATGATCTCGACAATGCCGACACCCTGTTTGGCGGTGAAGGAAACGACGTCATTTTCATGGGTGAAGATGATATCGCCACCGGTGGGGACGGTGCGGATACGCTGATTGGCGGCACCTGGAACGAAGCGGGTGAAGCGCCGGATATCACGGACTTTGTCAGTAACGATGATAGTTTCGTCTATCTTGTTCCCGCAGGGTCCCCGTCACCGACTATGTCGATCAATGATCTTGGCGGTGGCGATTTCGAGATCCTTGCGGATGGAGTCGTTGTGGCGACGGCTTCCGGCACACTTGCGCTGAGTGACATTTCGGTTGCGAACTTCATAGCGGCCTAAAGGCCTACCCTCACCGTTTTCATTTCGGCGGGGACAGCTTCCAGCATGACGCCACAAGGCGATCCTGCTTTCACATTGTCGCTGCAGACGTCGGCGGCGGGGGTGAGAGGTGCTTGCCGACGGCGTTGCCGTGGCGCGGGTCACTGGGTCGATTGCTTTGTCGGACCTGTCCGTTGTGCCATTCGTGCCGGGTTGGGACGCGCAATACGGGAGCCAATCAAATCTCTTCGGGTCATAGCTGCGCCATGATTGGCATTTAAGTTAAACCAATCATATCAACGCGCCACGCGCAGTTTTCCGGGTAATTTCTGAAATGGGTTCAGTATTTTTGTCGCTCTTGCTGTTGGCGGGGCTTGGTTATGCGATTGATGCAGCCGTTGAAGAAGAGGAAGAGGGTGGCGAGGAGGTCGAAATTACCACGACCAAGACGACGCTCTCACTCAACAATCTCATCGAAGGCTCCGACAGCGATGACGCGCTTGACGGAGGTGATGGTGACGACGGTCTCTTTGGCGAGGCGGGCGAGGATGAGCTGTTTGGCGGCCCGGGCGATGACCAAATGGACGGCGGCCCGGATGACGACGAACTGAATGGTGATGACGGTGACGATCTGCTCTTTGGCGGTGAGGGCGATGATATCCTCAACGGGGGTGTCGGTGACGACCAGCTTGTTGGAGATGAGGGTGCCGACATGCTGAATGGCGGGGCTGATGACGACAACATGTTTGGCGATGACGGGAACGATACGCTCAATGGTGGCACCGGAAATGACCGTCTTGAGGGCGGTCTCGGCGCCGACATCCTGAATGGTGGCGATGGTGAGGACGTTCTGATCGGCACCAGCACCACTACCTTGCCGAACGGCACCGTCGATCCCTTCCCTGACGATGATCTGGACGAGGCCGACACCCTGAATGGTGGTGATGATGACGACCGCATCCTGATGGGCGAGAATGATACTGCGACGGGCGGGGATGGTGCCGATGAGTTCGCCACCGGGACCTTCGTGTCACCGGGCGAAGCTCCAGCGATCACCGATTTCAACACTGGCATCGACAATTTCGTCTACTTCTACCCGGATGGCACACCAGCGCCGACCCTGACGCTCAATGATCTGGGCGGTGGCCAGCACGAGGTTCTGGCCGATGGTGTTGTGGTAGCCGAAGTGACAGGCACGATCTCTCTCGTCGATCTGGCGGTCTCCCCATACTAGGTCGAGGCGCCTTGAAAAAACGGCAGGAACGCCCGCAGTACGGCGTCCGGGTTTTCCTCCATCGCGAAATGGCCGCTTTCGCAGGTGGCCGTCTGCACATTCTCCGCCCAGGCGCGCCATAGCCCTGCCGGATCACCCGTTTTGGCGGGAAATCCACCATTCGCATATAGAAACATCAGCGGCGCTGTGATCTTGCGCCCAGCGGCCTTGTCCGCTTCATCCAACGCCTTGTCGAAACTTGCGCCCGCCCGGTAATCTGCGCACATCGCATGAAGGCGCGCCGGATCGCGGGACTGGGCGCGATAGCTCGCTAAGCTGGCGTCAGGAAAGACGCTCAGACTGTCCGCCAAAGTCCAGCTTTTGAGCGTCCAGTCGATATACCCCTCCGGGTCCGCGCCGATCATCCGCTCCGGCAAAGGCGCGGGCTGGGCAAGGAATGTCCAGTGATAGGCCTTAATTGCCAGATCAGCGCCCCACGCGGCCCAGAAATCCCCCGTCGGCACGATCTCGATGATGCCCAGCCGGTCGATCCGTTCGGGATGATCCAGCGCCATCCGATAGGCCACGCGCCCGCCCCGGTCATGGCCGAGCACATGCGCTTTCTGCAGGTCCAGAGCCTCCATCAGCCCGACGATATCGCGAGCCATCTCGCGTTTGGAGTAGACCGAATGGGCGGCGTCATCCTCTGGCGCATCGCTGTCGCCATAGCCGCGTAAATCCGGGACGATGACATCAAAATACTCCGCCAGCGTTGGGGCCACATGCGCCCAGCAATGATGGTTCTGTGGATAGCCATGCAGCAGGATCAGTGGCGCACCTGTGCCCCCACGATGCACGCTCAGCTCAAGGCCATTCGTCTTCACGCGGCTTTGTGTAAACCCGTCGATCAATAGACCTCCCACAGGACTGGCTGCACCTGATACCCGATATAGAGAGGGTGTTTGGGATGCCCCGCCTTGCTGAGCCCAAGATGATAGAGCGAATGTCCCGCGCCGCGTAAAAGAGCCTCAACCGCTGGGCCGCGCCCAAGATGCTCGCCATGGGTGCCCCAGGCGGCCACATTGCGATCCGCCCAGTCGCATCCTTCCAGAATGGCCGCGTCGTTCTCTGGCCCGACCGGGTCTATGGCCTTGCGCATCTTGCGCGGATCCGTATCGCGCCACGCAAAAATATTCGTCACGCGAAACGCCCCGAATCCCAGTGCACGCGCACGCCGTTCGCAGCGCTCAACTGTCGGGTCGTTCTGCACCTCTGTCGCCGTCGACGGGTTCAGCATGATGAAATGCGCGCGCTGCCCGGCCTCGTCCCAAATCCGGGTCAGCGCATAGCGGTATAGCTCGCAATCCGAATAGATCGCGACCGAGGGGGCATCTCCCTTAGTGTGGCTTCTGGTGATCATGGCACGCCCCATCGGATGATATGTGTACATACAGGAATCATACGTGAGCCATACACAAGCCAGACGCAAACCATACGCGCTGTCTCAGATGTTGAAGACCCGGCTGGGGTGCAATTTTCCGGCCTTGTAGATGCCCACTGCGACGGCTTTTCCGTCAAAGGACACCCAAGCCTCATCGCCATATTCAGCGCTACTCGCAATCACCATGCCGGGGTTTCCATTGCGGAGCCGGGCGGCCCCCTCGGCGGTGCATTTCAGCTCTGGCAGATCGTCGAGGCCCTGTTCGAGAGGGCGCAGAAAATCGTCCAGTTCTAGTGACTTGGCCATCTTGTCCAACGTCTCCAGAGCGATGCCATCGCTTGCTTCAAATGGCCCCGACCACACGCGCCGCAGCTCGCGGACATGGCCATAACAGCCCAGTGCGGCTCCCAGATCCCGCGCGATCGAGCGGACATATCCACCTTTGCCGCACACCATTTCAAGCGTCACATGATCCGCGTCCGGACGCGCCACAACCTCAAGACTTTCGACAAACAGGTCCCGCGCTGCGATCTGCACATCCTCGCCGTCGCGCGCCAGTTTATAGGCGCGTTCTCCGTCGATTTTCACGGCAGAGAATTTCGGCGGAACCTGTTGGATATCCCCGACAAATTGCGGCAAAGTGGCAGTGATCTCGGCATCATTGGGGCGGATGTCGCTCTGCGCGATCACCTCCCCTTCGGCGTCATCGGTATTGGTTGCCTGCCCCAAGCGCACCGTGAAGACGTAAGCCTTCAACGCATCAGTAATATAAGGCACCGTTTTCGTGGCTTCGCCCAGTGCAACCGCCAGAACACCCGTTGCCTCCGGGTCCAACGTACCCGCATGGCCCGCCTTCTTGGCGTCAAACGCCCAGCGCACTTTGTTAACCACCGCGGTCGAGGTGATCCCGGCGGGTTTGTCGACGACCAACCAGCCCGAGATGTCGCGGCCCTTCTTGCGTCGTGCCACTTAGTCGTCGCCTTCCACGTCGCGCCGCACCGCGTCCTGCGCGAACATGCGGCGGGTGTCGTCCATCCGGTCAAAGGTCTCGTCGATCTTAAACCGCAGCTCAGGCGCGTATTTCAGCGTCAAGCCTTTGGCCACTAACCGCCTGAGTTCATGGCGGTTTTTGCGCAAAGCCGACAGCGCCAGCTCTGCGTCGCCACCGCCCAGAGGCAGCACATAGGCCGTTGCGATCTTCAGATCGGGAGAGGCCTGAACTTCTCCAACGGTGATCGACATGCGCCCCAGATCAGGGTCATGGTGATCGCCACGGTTCAGCACATCCGACAACGTGCGCCGGATCAGCTCCCCCACGCGCAGCTGTCTTTGGGACGGTCCGGGACCAGTATCAAAACGGTTCTTTGCCATAGGGGCGACTTACGCCTTTCGGCCCGCGTTGCCAAGCATCCGCCGCATCGCTAGTTAAGCGTGACGTAACGGAGAAAGATCATGACTGACCTGCCTGGCATTGTTATCACCGGCGCTTCTGGCCGTATGGGTCAAATGCTTGTGAAGACCGTCAGCGAAAGCGACCGCGTCAAGCTGGTCGGCTGCCTTGAGCGCCAAGGCCATGACTGGATTGGTCGCGATATCGGGGAGGCCATGGGCGGCGCTGCCTTGGGCGTTCCCATAACCGATGATCCTCTTGAGGCCTTCGCCAAAGCCCAAGCCGTGATCGACTTCACGGCACCCAATGCCACCGTGGAATTTGCAGCCCTTGCCGCGCAAGCCCGCGCGGTGCATGTGATCGGCACCACGGGGCTGACCGAGCATGATCTGCAAAAGCTCAACGCTGCCGCGCGCCATGCGGTGATCGTGCGGGCGGGCAATATGAGCCCTGGGGTTAACCTTTTGGTTCAATTGACCAAAAAGGTCGCCGCTGCGCTGGATGATGACTACGATATTGAAGTGATCGAGGCGCATCACAACCAAAAGGTCGACACACCCTCTGGCACCGCTTTGATGCTCGGAGAGGCCGCCGCCGAAGGTCGTGGCGTATCGCTCAAGGACGTTACTGACAGTGGTCGCGACGGCATCACGGGCGCGCGTAAACGCGGCGATATCGGCTTCACGGCAATCCGGGGCGGCGACATTGTGGGCGAGCATGACGTGCTATTCGCCGCGACCGGAGAGCGTATCACTCTGCGCCACGTCGCCTCTGACCGCGCAGTGTTTGCACGCGGCGCGCTGAAAGCGGCGCTCTGGGGGCAGGACAAACCGCCGGGTGAATACGACATGCTGGACGTGCTTGGTCTTTGATCCAATCGGCCTGATGCCCCGTAAAAAGAGCATTACAACCGATAGAGGATCGACATGTTTCGCCTAGTTGCTGCTGCTCTTGCCATGCTCATCGTCGCCCCCGCGTCGGCGGAGGCGTTCCAGAAAATCTCGGATAAAAACCGCTTCGTGCAGGCTGTTCAAAACAAGGAACTGACCCGCATGGGGATCGGCCTTGATGTGACACCGGATGGCAAGATCATCGGACGCGCGTTCGGCCGTGATGTGCGTGGCAACTGGACCTGGCAGGACGGCTACTTCTGCCGCGATCTTTATTGGGGCCAACGAGACCTTGGCTACAACTGCCAGGAAGTGAAGCTGCACGGGCAAACGATCCGCTTTACGTCTGACCGGGGAACCGGGCAGTTTGCCGATCTGACACTGCGCTAGGACCAAAACTTTTTTGAAAAGTTTTGAAAGAGTTTTCTGAAAAACTCTTGGCGCTAAAAGTCGATGGCGAGGCCCTTTTTTTCCCAATCGCCATAGCGCACAGGTTCGGGGCCATCACGGCCTCCAAGCTCAACAGGAAGCTCTTTTTCTTTCGCCTTTTTGCGGCGTTCTTCGGCTTCAGCCAAGGCGCGCTGGGCTGCGGGAGGCAAATCTGTCTTGTCGCTCATCGCTGTCATCCTTGTGTGCGGCGTGCCTTTGATATACGCCGCGCACGCACCCAGACAAGCCAGACAAAGGACCGCAGATGAGCGACGCCGGACTTGCCCCAAGACGCGCCGCCGTGCGCTTGCTGACAGCTGTCATCGACGAAGGGCGTCAATTGTCTGAACTGACCGGTGGGCTGGAGACATTGGCCCCTGCGGACCGCGCGCGCGCCCAGCGTCTGGCGACGGAAACCCTGCGCCATCTGGATCGTGCGGACCGCGTCTTGAAACCCTTTCTGAAGAAAACGCCGCCTTTATTGGTGCAGAACGTCCTCCGTCTTGGGGTGGTTGAAATGGCCGAAATGGGTGCGGCCTCTCACGGGGTGGTCAATGACGCTGTCAGCATCGTTGCGGCCAACAAACGCACCCAAGGCATGAAGGGGCTGGTCAACGCGGTCTTGCGCAAAGTCGGTGATGCGGGGTTTGACAAATGGCATTCGCTGCCGCTCGCGCGGCTGCCCAAATGGCTGCGTGGCCCTTTATCTGAGGCATATGGTGAGAAAAACATCGTCGCGATGGAGCGGGCCCATGGCCGGGGCGCACCGCTTGATCTGACGGCGAAAAGCGATCCAGAGACGGTCGCCAAAGCCGTTGGCGGTACTGTTTTGCCTACAGGCAGCGTCCGGGTTCCGGAAGCGGGTCAGGTATCGACGCTTGCAGGTTTCGAAGCGGGCGATTGGTGGGTGCAAGACGCTGCCGCCGCGTTGCCGGTTCGCATCCTTGCGCCGCAACAGGGAGAGCGCATCTTGGATGTGTGTGCGGCCCCCGGTGGGAAAACCATGCAGATCGCAGCGTCTGGGGCGCAGGCTGTTTCTTTGGATATTTCAGAAAAGCGAATGGAGCGGGTGCGCGAAAATCTCAAGCGGGTTGGGCTTCAGGCTGAGGTCGTTGTGGGCGACGCGCTGGAATATGAAGACGGCCCGTTTGATGCGATTGTTCTGGATGCGCCCTGCTCGGCCACTGGCACGCTACGACGCCATCCTGATCTGCCCTATGCCAAGGACGGCAGCGCGATTGCCGGGCTGATTGAGCTTCAAGGCTATCTTCTGGATCGCGCTTTGGGGTTGCTGAAACCCGGCGGTCGGCTTGTGTTTTGCACATGCTCGCTGCTGCCAGATGAGGGCGAATGCCAGATCGACTGGGCGCTTGAGCGGCACCCTGATTTGATCGTCGACCGGGAGGCGGTCCTGATCCGGGGTGTTGATCCTGCTTGGCAAAGCAGCGAAGGCGGTTTGCGCCTGCGCCCGGATTATTGGGCCGATCATGGCGGGATGGATGGTTTTTTCATCGCGATGTTACGTAAGCCTGCCTGAAATTCGTGACTTGGCTGCGGTGGCGCTGTAGGCTGGCTGCAAAACAATAAACGTCACATTGAGGCTCTATCCCGTGACACTGATTGATGCTGTGCGCGCGCGACAAACGCGTCTGGTGAACCTGTGGCATGCCCGACGGGCAGCCCGCGTGCATCCTGCGACCGGGCTTGTCTCGCAGCCGGAGCCGAAAAGCATCGGCTCTTTCGCCCGCGGGCGTCAGCTGGTGGCGGGCAATTGTCTCTTTGCCGGGCATCTGATTGAGACAGACGGGCGCATGATCTGGGAGATCGACGCACCTGATGCGGCGTTCGAAGATGAGATCCACGGCTTTGCTTGGCTGGATGATCTGGCCGCCGTCGGGGATGCGCCAGCGCGGCAGTTGGCGCAGCAATGGTTACTGGATTGGATCGCGCGATATGGGCGCGGCTCTGGCCCTGGGTGGACGCCTGATCTGGCGGGGCGACGGCTTTTTCGCTGGACCAGCCACGCGATGATGCTTTTGCGCGGGATGGAGGCAGAAGCCTCTGAACGGATGTTCCGATCCTTGGCGCAGCAGACGGTCTTTGTCAGCCGACGCTGGCCTGCCGCATCAGACGGGCTGCCCAGGTTTGAGGCGTTGATGGGGCTGGTCTATGCAGGTCTGTCGCTGACCGGCCTTGAGGCACATATTGGTCCAGCGCGCAAAGCACTGGCGGCAGAATGCGAACGCCAGATTGATGCGGCAGGTGGAATTGCGACCCGCAATCCAGAGCATCTGCTGGAAATCCTGTCGTTGCTCACATGGGCTGCTGAGGCGCTGGAAGATGGCGCAATGCCCGTGGAAGACAGCCACCGCAACGCGATCCAGCAGATCGCCGCGACCTTGCGTGTGTTGCGCCATGCCGATGGTGGATTGGCGCGGTTTCATGGCGGCGGACGTGGCTTGGACGGGCGACTGGATCAGGCGCTGTCGCTTGCCGGGTCGCCGTCCACAATGACGGACACTTACGCGATGGGCTACGCCCGTTTGGGCGGCGGACGCAGCACGGTCATTCTGGATGCCGCCCCCCCTCCAACAGGGGCCGCTTCGGTCAATGCACATGCCTCCACGCTGGCGTTTGAGCTGACTTCTGGACGGCGTCCGGTGATCGTGAATTGTGGGGCTGGCACGTCGTTCGGCGCCGACTGGCAACGCGCGGGGCGTGCTACGCCATCGCATTCGACGCTTGGTCTGGCCGGTGTATCCTCGGCGCAGCTGGGACCACAGGCGCAGCATCGCGGGCACCCACGCGAGCTGTTGGTTGGTGGGCCGCGCCGGGTGCCGCATCAGTTGAGCCAGGGGCGAACTGGTCCGCGTTTTGAAGGGGGCCATGACGGGTATCTGGATCGCTTTGGTTTGACCCATGTCCGCCAGCTTGAACTGAGCCAAGATGGCCGCACATTGGACGGTGAAGACACGCTCGCCTGCCTTGAGGCCGCAGATCAAAAACGGTTCGACAAAGTACTGGATGGGCGCGCGCTGGAAGGGGTGCCTTTCGCCGTGCGCTTTCACTTGCACGCCGAAGTTGATGTCGCGCTAGATATGGGCGGGAACGCGGTTTCGCTTGCCTTGAAAAGCGGGGAGATCTGGGTTTTTCGCCACGATGGTACTGCAGCCCTGACGCTGGAGCCCAGCGTCTATCTGGAAAAAGGTCGCCTGCAACCGCGCGCCAGTCAGCAGATCGTGCTGTCTGCCAAGGCCGTGACATATGCGACGCGGGTCTGTTGGTCCTTGGCTAAGGCGCAAGATACCCCTAATAGCATCCGCGATATGTGGCGGGATGATCCCGCGCTGCCTGATTAAGACCACTGGGGACCTTTCATGACCGATCTTGTGCCACTGCGCCGCGCGCTTCTTTCTGTATCCGACAAGACCGGACTGATCGAGTTGGGAGAGGCGCTGGCCGCGCGCGGGGTTGAGCTTCTGTCGACAGGGGGAAGTGCGAAGGCGCTGCGCGACGCGGGGCTTGAAGTGAAGGACGTGGCCGAGGTAACGGGTTTCCCCGAGATGATGGATGGCCGCGTGAAGACGCTGCACCCGGCGGTGCATGGTGGTTTGCTGGCGCTGCGCGATAATGATGATCACGTGGCTGCGATGGCCGAACACGGGATTGGGGCCATCGACCTGCTGGTGGTGAACCTTTACCCGTTCGAGGCGACGGTCGCCAAAGGCGCGGGCTATGACGAGTGCGTTGAGAACATCGACATTGGTGGCCCTGCGATGATCCGTGCGGCGGCCAAGAACCATGGCTTCGTGTCGGTTGTGGTCGATGTTGAAGACTATGCGCCTTTGCTGGACGAGGTGCAGGCCAACGACGGCGCGACCTCTCTGTCGTTCCGCAAGACGCTGGCGCAAAACGCTTATGCGCGGACGGCGGCCTATGATGCGGCGGTCTCCAACTGGATGGCGGATGCGATTGGTCAGACCGCGCCGCGTCGTCGGGCGGTGGCAGGCACGTTGGCGCAGACCCTGCGCTATGGCGAGAACCCGCACCAGACGGCGGCGTTCTACACCGATGGGACCGAGCGTCCCGGCGTCGCCACCGCGACCCAACTTCAGGGCAAAGAGCTATCCTACAACAACATCAACGATACCGATGCCGCGTTTGAACTGGTGTCGGAATTCCTGCCTGGTGACGGTTTTGCATGCGCCATCATCAAACACGCCAACCCTTGCGGTGTGGCGCAAGGTAAGACACTCAAAGAGGCTTATACCCGCGCGTTCGACTGTGATCGCACCTCTGCCTTTGGCGGTATCATCGCGCTGAACTCCACGCTGGATGGGGACACCGCAGAGGCGATCTCGGAAATTTTCACCGAGGTCGTGATTGCTCCGGGAGCGCATCAGGACGCCAAGGACATCTTTGCCAAAAAGAAGAACCTGCGGCTTCTGCTGGCTCCCGGTCTGGCCAATGTGCGCGACGGGAACATGACCGTGCGCCAAGTGTCGGGCGGGCTGCTGATGCAGGATAAGGATAACGGCTATGTCGGTCTCGACGATCTGAAAACCGTGACCAAGCGCGCCCCGACAGAGGCTGAGCTGAAAGACCTTCTCTTTGCCTGGAAGGTCGCCAAGCACGTGAAATCCAACGCGATTATCTACGTCAAAGACGGCGCCACTGTCGGTGTCGGCGCAGGCCAGATGAGCCGCGTGGACAGTGCCCGCATTGCGGCCCGCAAATCGCAGGATATGGCCGAAGCGATGGGGCTGGACTCGGCCCTGATCCAGGGTTCGGTCGTGGCCTCTGATGCGTTTTTCCCCTTTGCCGATGGCCTGATGGCGGCGGCAGAGGCCGGGGCGACGGCAGTGATCCAACCGGGCGGCTCGATGCGCGATGACGATGTGATCGCGGCGGCCGATGAGGCCGGGCTCGCCATGGTCTTCACCGGCATGCGCCACTTCCGCCACTAGGAGCCCGACCGATGCGTCTTCTCACTTGGACTGCCTTCTGGGCGTTTCTGGCGGACCAGATGACAAAATATCTGGTCGTCCATGTGATGGCGCTTGAGCAAAACTCCCCTATCGAGGTGTTTCCGCCCTTTCTGACCTTCATAATGGGGCGCAATTACGGGATCAACTTTGGCCTTTTTGCCAATCAGGGCGATGCGATGCGGTGGGTACTGATCGGTCTGGCGCTGGCGATCTGTGCGCTGGTGGTCCACTGGATGCGATCCGAGACCTCGCGCTGGGCCTTTATTTCCGCCGGTTTGTTGATCGGCGGGGCGCTTGGCAATGTGATTGACCGCATTCTGTATGGGTATGTGGCGGATTTCCTGAACATGTCGTGCTGTGGTATCCGCAACCCTTATACGTTCAATGTCGCCGATATCGCTATTTTTGCAGGCGCGATTGGCCTTGTGATCTTCACAGGCGAAAAGAAAACCGATGATGCAAAGACCCCGTGACGCCGCTCAACGGATCGGCTAACAAAGGGGCAACAAGCAGATGGAGGCTTCAATGCAAGGCAAGATGCGCAGCACAATCGGTGTGATTTGTGTGGCAATGACCTTGTCCGCCTGTGATCGCGACCGGGTGCCTCAGCTGCTCAACATCACGTCTGATGGCCCTGACGAGTTCGCGATCCTGCCGAACAAGCCCTTGCAGGCTCCGACGGATTACACAGCCTTGCCGCAGCCGACGCCGGGCGGTGCTAACCTGGTCGACCCGACGCCCAAGCAGGACGCGGTGGCCGCCCTTGGGGGCAGCCCCGCGCGGATGCAGCGCAACAACGCGTCGGCGGCTGGTGATGGAGCGGTTCTGGCCCATACAACACGCTTTGGCCGCGCCGGTGGTATTCGCGAAAGTCTTGCGTCTGCGGATGAAGATTACCGCCGTCAGAACGACGGTCTTCTGCTGGAACGTCTGTTCAATGTGAACATCTACTATGATGCCTACGCGCAGCAATCGCTTGACGCCCATCGCGAGTTGGAACGCTTCCGTCGTCTGGGCGTGCGGACACCTTCAGCGCCGCCCCCGGTGGAAGAGTGATCTCACATCCCCGTTGGGATGCTTGAACTTGGGCCGCTCTGACGTAAGTCTCTCACAACGTTTCTTTATGAAAGGACGCTGGATGCGCCGTCTCTTTGCTTGTCTCATGGCCCTGTCTTTTGCCGCCCCCGCGCTGGCTGAAGATGCGGTGACGACCTTCACCCTTGAGAACGGTCTTGAGATCGTTGTGATCGAAGACACCCGCGCCCCGGTGGTCGTGAACATGGTCTGGTATCGCGTGGGATCTGCGGACGAGCCTGCGGGCAAGTCGGGCATCGCCCACTATCTGGAACACCTGATGTTCAAAGGCACGGAAACGCTCGAACCGGGTGAGTTTTCCTCAACCGTGGCAGCAAACGGGGGCACGGATAACGCCTTCACCAGCTATGATTACACGGGCTACTTCCAGCGGATCGCCGCAGACCGGCTTGAGCTGATGATGAAGATGGAAGCCGACCGGATGGTCAATCTTCAGCTGACCGATGACGATTGGCTGACCGAACGCGATGTGGTCAATGAAGAGCGAAATCAACGGGTTGAGAATAGCCCCGGGGCGCTTTTTGGCGAACAGCGCCGTGCGGCGCAGTATCTCAACCACCGTTACGGTGTGCCAATCATCGGCTGGCAGCACGAGATGAACGCGTTGACGCTGGATGATGCGCTCGCGTTTTATGACCGCTTCTACGCGCCCAACAACGCGGTGATGATCGTTGCAGGGGATGTGGAGCCGGACGAGGTTCTGGCGCTGGCTGAAATTCATTTCGGACCGATCCCTGCAAACCCCGATTTGCAGCCCCGCGACCGCGCGCAAGAGCCTGTGCAAACCTCGGAACGCCGTCTGGTGTTTTCCGACCCGCGCGTCTCGGAACCTTACGTGATCCGCACCTATCTGGCGCCCGAACGGGACCCTGGCGCACAGGAAGAGGCCGCGGCCTTGGTGATGCTCTCGCAGCTTCTGGGCGGGGAAAGTGCCACGTCTTATCTAGGCCGCGCGTTGGAGTTCGATACGCAGACCGCCGTCTATACATCGGCCTTCTATAACGGCACCTCCCTTGATGATACGACCTTTGGCTTTGTCGTCGTCCCGACCCCAGAGGTTTCGCTGCAAGAGGCGGAAGACGCTTTGGACGCGGCGATCGCCCAGTTCATGGTCGACGGTGTAGACACCGAAAAGCTGGAGCGGATCAAGATGCAGCAACGCGCCTCGCTGATCTACGGCAAGGACAATGTCCAATCGCTCGCCAATCGCTATGGCAATGCGCTGACCAGTGGCTTGACCGTGCAGGACGTGCAAGACTGGCCCGATGTCTTGCAGGCCGTGACCCCCGAAGACATCATGGCCGCTGCCGAGAACGTGCTTGATAAACGTCGCGCGGTAACCGGCTGGCTGACCCGCGCCGAACCTCAGGAGGTCACCCAATGACCCGCATTTTTCTAGCACTTTGCGCGACGATCCTTCTCTCGCTGCCTGCCCGCGCTGCGGTCGATATTCAGGAGGTGACCTCCCCCGGCGGGATCACCGCATGGCTGGTCGAAGAACCCTCGATCCCATTCACAGCACTTGAGCTGCGCTTTCGCGGTGGCACCAATCTGGATCGTGAGGGCAAGCGTGGGTCGGTGAATCTGATGACCGGTTTGCTTGAAGAAGGCGCCGCTGATCTAGATGCCCGTGGCTTTGCCGTGGCCCGCGACAATCTTGCCGCCAGTTTCGAGTTTGACAGCTATGATGATGCGGTGTCGATCTCGGCGCGTTTCCTGTCAGAGAACCGCGATGAAGCGCTCGCTTTGCTGCGCACAGCCCTAATTGAGCCGCGCTTTGACCAAGAAGCGCTGGAGCGTGTGCGCGCGCAGGTTCTGGCGGGTATCCGGTCTGATCTGAAAGACCCGGACGAGATCGCCTCCAACGCGTTCAGCGCGATTGTCTATGGCGATCATCCGTATGGCTCGAATGAAACTGGAACGGTTGAGACTGTGACGGCCCTGACGCGCGACGACATTGTGCAGGCGCATCAGGATGTCATGGCGCGTAGCAACCTTTACGTCAGCGCTGTCGGCGACATCACCGCAGCCGAGCTTGGCGAGATGCTGGACGAGTTGTTGGGTGCGATGCCCGCAGAGGCGGCCCCCTTGCCGCCGCGCGTCGATGTGGCGACCGAGGGTGGCGTTACCGTCGTGCCCTATGACACGCCGCAATCCGTTGCCATCTTCGGCCATCGCGGCATCAGTCAGGACCATCCCGACTTCTTTGCCGCCTTCATCCTGAACAACATCTTCGGTGCTTCCGGCTTTGAAAGCCGTCTGATGACCGAAGTGCGCGAGAAGCGTGGGCTGACCTATGGGATTTACTCGTTCCTCGTCTCCAAGGACTTGGCCGAGGTTATGGTCGGTCAACTCGCCTCAAGCAACGAGCGTATGGCGGATGCGATCGAGGTCGTGAAAGCCGAATGGGCGCGAATTCAAAGCGAGGGCGTGACCGCTGAAGAGGTCGAGGCAGCCAAGACTTATCTGACCGGTGCGTATCCGTTGCGGTTTGATGGCAATGGGCGCATCGCAAACATCCTCGTGGGGATGCAGATGACCGGTTTGCCGATAGACTATGCCGAGACGCGCAATGACCGCATCAACGCCGTTCCTCTGGAAGAAATCAATCGCGTCGCGTCCGAGCTTATGCAGCCCGATGCGTTGCGCTTTGTCGTGGTGGGTCAGCCTGAAGGTTTGGCCTCCACCAATTGATCTGACCTTTCAGAATCGCGGTCGGGCATGCTACACCTTGTGGCATGCTCGACCGTCACCCCAACATAAAGCCAATTATTCGGCAGCTGGATGAAGCCGCGATCAACCGTATTGCTGCGGGTGAGGTTGTGGAGCGTCCCGCCTCTGCGGTGAAAGAACTCGTTGAAAACGCTCTCGATGCGGGCGCGGGACGGATCGAGATTTGCTATGCCGAAGGTGGTAAAGCCCTCATCCGGGTGACCGATGATGGCTGCGGAATCGCGGCCTCTGATCTGCCACTTGCGCTCTCGCGTCACGCGACGTCGAAAATCGACGGATCAAACCTGCTGAACATCCACACTTTCGGGTTTCGGGGGGAGGCGTTGCCGTCCCTTGGCGCAGTGGGCCGGCTGACGATCACGTCGCGGGTTGAAGACGAAGACGCCGCGCAAATCCATGTCGCCGGTGGCAAAATGGCGCGCGTGCGCCCCGCCGCACTGTCCAAAGGCACGGTGGTCGAGCTGCGCGATCTCTTCTACGCCACGCCTGCGCGGCTTAAGTTCATGCGCACCGACCGAGCGGAGGCGCAGGCGATCACGGATGTGATCAAGCGTCTCGCCATGGCCGAACCGTTCGTGGCCTTTACGCTGCGCGATGTGACGGGCGGCGGCGAAGGACGTGTGACCTTCCGCGCGGACGCCGAAACCGGCGATATGTTCGACGCGCTGCATGGCCGTCTGGCCCGCGTTCTCGGACATGAATTTGCCGATAACGCGCTGCGCATCGACGCCCAGCGAGAGGTGCTGCACCTGACCGGATACGCCGCGCTGCCGACCTATTCGCGCGGCTCTGCGGTGGCGCAGTTTCTGTATGTGAACGGTCGCCCGGTGCGGGACAAATTGCTGATCGGGGCGCTGCGCGGAGCCTATTCGGATTTCCTCAGCCGCGACCGACATCCGGCGGCGTGCCTGTTCATTGACTGCGACCCGACGCTGGTCGATGTGAATGTGCACCCCGCGAAGTCCGAGGTGCGGTTCCGCGAGCCGGGGCAAGTGCGTGGGTTGATCGTATCGGCGCTGAAACATGCGCTGGCAGAGGCAGGCCATCGCGCCTCCACCACCGTTGCCGACGCGACGCTTGGGGCGATGCGCCCGCAATTCAGCGAGCCGCGCGTTTACCAGATGGACCGCCCGTCGCCCTCCGCGATAACGGCGAGCCACAAAGCTCAAGCGCCTGGCTTCGCCGAAACCAGCGCCGTTTTTGCGCGCGTGGAAGAGCCTGTTGTCGAGGACGCGGATCATCCGCTTGGCGCGGCCCGCGCGCAGGTGCACGAGAACTACATCATCGCGCAAACTGCCGATGGCATGGTGATCGTGGATGGTCACGCCGCCCATGAAAGATTGGTCTATGAGAAACTGAAACGTCAGATGGCCGAAAACGGTGTCGCCGCGCAAGCGCTTCTGATCCCGGAGATTGTTGAGCTGAGCGAAGGTGATGCGGCCCGTCTGATGGAGATTGCAGTCGATCTGTCCAAGCTTGGTTTGACAATTGAACCCTTTGGCGGTGGCGCTGTCGCTGTCCGCGAAACCCCCGCCATTCTGGGCGAGGTCAACGCCGCCAATATGATCCGCGATATTCTGGATGAATTGGCCGATCTCGGCGACAGCCAAACCGTGCAAACGCGGATCGAGGCGATCCTGAGCCGTGTTGCCTGCCATGGCTCGATCCGCACCGGGCGCCAGATGCGCGGTGATGAGATGAACGCGCTTCTGCGCGAGATGGAGGCGACGCCGCATTCCGGCCAATGCAACCATGGGCGGCCCACTTATGTGGAGCTGAAGCTGGCCGATATCGAACGGCTCTTCGGGCGCACATGATCCAGATCGGCGATCAAACCTACGCGCTCAGCGATCCGCTGGTTGTCGCTGCGCTGATCGGGGCGGCGGTAGTGCTCCTGATCGTGATCCTGCTGATTGTCGCGGTGCGCGCTGCGGGCCGCTCGGCCCGGCTGGCGGAACCGCTTGTGCAGCAAATCGGCATCCTTGGCCAGCGCGTTCAGATGCTGGGAGACGGGCAACAGCAACTATCGGGTGGTCTGACCCATGTGTCAGAGGCGCAGGCGGCTGCGCAAAACAACATGCTGACCCTGATGGAGCAGCGATTGGCGCAAGTCACCGAAAAGATGAACGAAAATCTGCAAGGCTCTGCCCGGCGCACAGCTCAATCCTTGGGCGATTTGCAGCAGCGGTTGCAGACCATCGATAAGGCGCAGGCGAATATCACCAAGCTGTCGGGCGACGTGCTGAGCCTTCAGGACATCCTGTCGAACAAGCAAACGCGCGGGGCGTTTGGGGAAATCCAGCTCCATGACATCGTCTCGAAGGCCCTGCCGAAAGACAGCTACAGCTTGCAGGCCACGCTCTCGAACGGTCGGCGGGCGGATTGTCTGATCCATCTGCCGAACCCACCGGGGCCGATTGTGGTCGATAGTAAATTCCCGTTGGAAGCCTACGAGGCGCTGCGCAACGCGACAACCGATTGGGAGCTGAACGAGGCTGCGAAGTTTCTGCGGGCGTCGGTGAAAAAGCACATCAAGGACATCGCCGAGAGATACGTGATTGAAGGGGAAACGGCGGATGGTGCGCTGATGTTCCTGCCGTCAGAGGCTGTCTATGCCGAGCTGCACGCCAACTTTCCCGAACTGGTGCGCGAAGGCTTTGCTGCCCGTGTCTGGATCGTTTCGCCCACGACTTGCATGGCCACGCTCAACACGATGCGTGCGATCCTGAAAGATGCGCGGATGCGCGAGCAGGCGGGCGCAATCCGCAAGGAGTTGGGCCTGCTTTACGCCGATGTAGACCGGCTCGGTACGCGGGTCGAAAATCTGGATCGGCATTTCGGGCAGGCCAGCAAGGACATAGCAGATATCAAGATCTCGGCCGACAAGGCCGGGCGCCGCGCAAAGCGGCTGGATAACTTTGATTTTGAGGAACTGGCCGAGGATCGTGATAAGGTCGTCCCCCTGAAAGGCCCCGCGGAATAGGGTCTTTGCCAAAGGATCACGCCCATGCCAATCATCAAACGCGCCGACGCCACAGTTGAGGAAATGACGCCTGAGAATGCCGATGCACTGGGCCCTTACCGCGCGTATTTGTTGAGCGATGCGGGAGGGTTGACCCAGTTCGGCGCGTTTGTCGAAGTGCTCGCTCCCGGCTCTCGCTCGTCCGAGAAGCATTACCACATGACCCAGGATGAGTTCGTCTACGTGCTGGAGGGGACGGTGACCTTGCATGAGGGTGAGAGCAGCACTGATATGGGCGCAGGGGACGCTGCGACCTTCAAGGCAGGTGTGCCGGTCGGGCATTGCTTTGAGAACCGCTCGGACAGGCTGGTGACCTACCTTGTTGTTGGCACGCGGTCAGGCGATGACGTGGTGCATTACACCGAGAAAGATAAGGTGCTTACGATTAAGGATGGGGTTCGTCAGCTTGCCGATCGTAAAGGCAATCCAATCCCGGAATGAAAAAGGGCGGGAAAGACCCGCCCTTACCTGGTTACGTGAGTGGTTGTGGTGTCAAATCCGCAGGAACGGCTGCGCAATCCTTGGGATCAGCGAGTTGAATTTGAGCGGCGCATCGGTCGCCGTCAGACAAATGCAATCCTCTCCCATTTCGGCTGTGGGGTGATGGTGCAGTTCCTGATCCGCAATCTCTACATCGCCGCGACCAAACCGTCCGTCTTCATCACTGAAGGCACCTTGCAGCACCAGGGTCATCTCTTTGCCCTTGTGCGAGTGATCCGGCATCGCGGCCCCGGCGGGGATATAGAGCAATCGGACCGAGGCCTCTTTCGAAGTTTTCAGAACCGCCTGCTTCACGCCCATACCGACGCTGCGCCACTGCACGCTGTCCAGATCGCCACCGACATAATCCTGCAAAGGCGTCGGGAAGATGCCAGGCTTGTATGTGCGCTCTGTCTTGATCGCATCCTTCGGCATTTCGCTGATCAGCTTGAGCGTCGCTTTGAGCGCCCCATCCGAGATCGTCGCGACCTCGTCGCCTTCCAGCACCGCGCCGCCCACAGCGTCATAGCTTGCGGCTGCCGCGCGACATTCGTCACACATCGACAGATGCGTTGCGACCACAAGGTTGAAGGCTTCGGGCAGCGTGCCTGCCGAATAAGCCATCAGAATATCATCTGTCAGGTGATGCTTAATGTTCATCATTCCATTCACTTCATTGCGTGGCGCAATCGTTCAAGCGCCAACCTAATCCGGGATTTGATCGTGCCAAGGGGAAGACCGGTTTCATCAGCGATTTCGCTGTGAGACAGGTCTCCGTAGTAGGCGCGCATGATCAGATCCCTTTGTTTCTGTGGCAGCTCAGTCAATGCCTGAGCCAGTTTGTCTGTCTCTTGTTGCAGGGCCAGCACGTCTTCCTGGTCCGGCTCTGCTTCGGGACCCCATGTCAAATCCTCGGGCTCAGGCCGCCGCTGTTTGCGGAATGCGTCGATCTTGCGGTTCCGGGCAATCGTGAAGATCCACGTTGCCACGCTCGCCCGCGAAGCATCGAACATATGGGCCTTGTGCCAGAGGGTCGCCATGACCTCCTGAGCGATCTCTTCCGCGAGGGCATCGTTCGCCCCCGACTTCATCAAAAATGCTTTCACGCGGGGTGCAAAATGCGCAAACAGCTCGGCGAAAGCCGACTGGTCCTGCGCTGCTTGAATACGCTCCATCTGAGCGACCCAAGGCCCTTGTTCTAGCATGTCGTTGACAGACACTTGTCGACTTCCGGTGACACGGATAGGTTGACCCGCGATCCGACTATATGGGATCGGAGGCGCAATTGCACCCGTTTCCTCAGTAGAGCCTGTGCCTTGTAACATGAGAGAGATACGGTGCGGCGAGGGGAATGGATCACATGCAGGTGAAATTTATTTATCATCCGCTCAGGGGGTTTCGCCGTAGTGCAGCATAACGGTTTATGACGACGGAGAGACCATTTCATGCCATTTGAGACACCGGCCGGCGCGCCGAAGAAGATCGCTGTCATCGGGGCAGGGATCTCTGGCATGGGCGCGGCCCATATGCTGGCCGAAGACCACCGGGTCGTTCTGTTCGAGGCCGAGCCGCGTTTGGGCGGCCATGCGCGCACGATTATTGCAGGAAAGAACGGCGATCAGCCGGTAGACACAGGCTTTCTGGTCTTCAACAACGTGAACTATCCGCATCTGGTGAAGCTCTTTCAGAAGCTGGACGTGCCGATTGCCGACAGTAACATGAGCTTTGGCGTGTCGATTGACGGCGGGCGGTTGGAATATGCGCTCAACTCGCTCGATACGCTGTTTGCGCAGCGCCGCAATTTGCTGAGCCCGCCCTTTCTGGGGATGGTGCGTGACATCTTTCGGTTCAACAATCAGGCCGAGCATGTTGCTCGCGACACCTCGCTGACCATTGGGGAGTTTCTGAAAAAGCTAGGCACCGGCGACGCGTTTCGTGACAATTACTTGTTGCCGTTTTCCGGTGCGATCTGGTCGACGCCAACGGAAGATATCCTCGACTTTCCGGCCCATGCGATGGTCCAGTTTTTCAAGAACCATGCGTTGCTGAGCCATAAGGGTCAGCATCAGTGGTATACGGTCAAGGGTGGCTCGATCCAGTATGTGGCCCGGCTTGAGACCGCGATGAAAGCCCAAGGCGTCGATATCCGGCTGTCTGCACCGATCGCGGCCGTGGCCCGTGCACGGGAAGGTGTGCGTGTGAAGGCAGAAGGCGGCGAGTGGGAGCTGTTCGATGAGGTCGTCTTTGCCACGCATTCCGATGACAGCCTGCGCATGCTCGCCGATCCGTCCGAGCATGAAGCACGGTATCTGGGCGCGGTGAAGTATCAGCCCAATGATGTCGTTTTGCATTGCGACACCAACATCATGCCCAAGGCGCGCAAGGTCTGGGCGTCGTGGAATTATACGGAAGGCTATGCCAAGCAGACCGACCGCATTGATCTGACCTATTGGATCAACAGCCTCCAGCCGATCCCGATGGATGATCTGCATTTCGTCACGCTCAACTCGACCCGCGACATCCGGGAAGAGTGTATCTATGATCAGACTGTTCTGCGTCACCCGGTTTATGACACGGCTGCGCTTGAAGCGCAGGGCGTGATTGCCGAGGCCAACGGCACCAATCGCACATGGTTCTGCGGCGCGTGGATGAAAAACGGGTTCCACGAAGACGGGCTTTCCAGCGCTGTTGACGTGGTCGAAGCACTGAACCGCGCGGCCCCGGCAGCTGTGGCGGCAGAGTGAGCACCCGCGTCGATCATATCCGAGGCGAGACCTTTCACGGGCGGCGCGGCGCGATTGAAAACGCGTTCCGCTATACGATTGATTACGTGATGCTTGAGCCGGAACAGGAGGTGCAAACACCTGCCTTGTTTGGGCGCAACAGGGGCAATCTGACTTCTCTACAGGACGCCGATCATGGTGGCCCGCCGAAAGCCGGGCGCGGGGCTGCTTGGGTGCGCGAGGTTTTGGCCGCGCATCATCTTGATCTGCCGGGCCGCGTCATCCTGCTCGCCCAACCAAGGGTCTTGGGCCACGTCTTCAATCCAGTTAGCTTTTGGCTGTGCCATGACGCAGACGACCGGATGTGCGCCGTGATTGCTGAAGTGTCCAATACGTTCGGTGATCGGCATTCCTACCTGTGCCATCATGATGACCTGCGGGAGATCAGCCGGGAGGACACGCTGCAAGCCTCCAAGATTTTTCATGTCTCGCCCTTCCAAGACATCGAAGGCGGCTACACGTTCCGCTTTGATATCCGCGACGACAAGATCGGCATCTGGATCGACTATTCCGCCGGAAATGGCGGGCTGATCGCAACGCTCGTGGGCAAGCGCGTGCCGCTGACCAATGCGGGCATCGTCAAAGCCTGCCTGCGCCGTCCGCTTGGGTCACGCCGCGTGCTGGGGCTGATCCACTGGCAAGCCCTCAAACTCTGGGCAAAAGGCGCGCGCTATAATGTGCGGCCTGAACCGCCCACGCATGACGTCTCAAAATGAGCACTGCCACCGCCACAGCTCTGTCGGAACGTCTTCCGGCCTACTCGCTTTTCGCGATGATCCTGTCAGGTGCGGGCCTGCCGATCTATATCTATGCGCCGAAATTCTATGCCGATAACTTCGGGGTCAGCCTGACGGCTTTGGGCGCTGTGCTGTTCGGTTTGCGCTTGTTTGACGTGGTGCAAGACCCGGTTCTGGGCTGGCTGTCAGAGCGTTTGGGCGATGCGCGCCGTCTGGCGGTCTGGATCGGTGCCGCGCTGCTTGCCATCTCAATGATCGGGCTTTTCGCCGTTGCGCCGCCATTCTCTCCCATCCTGTGGTTCGGTATCACGATTACCGGGCTCTTCACAGCGTTCAGCTTTCTCAGCATTAATTTCTATGCGCAAGGCGTGGGCAAAGCCGACACCATTCGCGGCAGCCATATGCGCCTTGCCGCATGGCGCGAGACCGGCGCGCTGCTGGGCGTCTGCATCGCCGCCGTCGCCCCGACGCTGCTGGCCGATTATGTCGAAAGCCCGTTTGCGGTCTTTGCCTATAGCTTTGCGATCATCACAATCCTTGCGGCTATCGCGATGCTGCCCGAATGGCGCGAGAACGTGACCAGCGAGCCGTCTCCGATCCGCGAGATCCTGTCTGACAAGCTCGCCCGCCGGTTGCTGATCCTCGCGCTGGTCAACGCCGCTCCTCTTGCGGTGTCCTCGACCCTGTTTTTGTTCTACGTGGAAAGCCGTTTGAACGCGCCGGGCATGGAAGGCCCGCTTTTGGTGTTGTTCTTTCTCGCCGCAGCCGCCTCCAGCCCGTTCTGGTCATGGCTTGCGGGCAAGATCGGCCCAAAATACGCTTTGTTTATAGCGATGATCTTGGCGATTGCGTCCTTTGCGTTCGTGCTGACGCTGGGTGAGGGCGATACGACCGCTTTTGCGATCATCTGCGTGGTTTCTGGCGCGACCATCGGCGCAGACCTTACACTGATGCCAGCGCTTTTTGCCAAGAGGATGGCGAAGATTTCGCCTAATGGCGGACAGGGTTTTGGCCTTTGGTCCCTTGTTTCCAAGTTTACGCTCGCTTTTGCGGCAGCAGCGCTACTTCCCATCCTAGAAGCCAGTGGATTCAGCGCCGGAGACGCCAACTCCGCACAGGCGCTGGCCACACTCACGTACCTATACGCCCTGGTGCCGTGTGCACTGAAACTCATTGCCGTCGCATTGCTGGCGGCAACCTCGTTGGAAGAAGGCTAAGACCCATGGATTATGTGCTCTACATCCTCCTTGGCATCGCCCTCGTTATTGCGGTGTTGTGGAGCAAGAACCGTTTCCTGTCTTTTGAGGCGCAAAGCCCGGACGACTACGACGGGAAAGGCCCGCAGTTCGATATTCGCGAACATCTCTCTGGTCCGATCATCTGCGAAGGCGTGATCTATGGCCCCACCGGGCGCGTGTCCTCGCGCTTCGTGGCGGACTTTGATGCCGAGTGGAATGGCAATGTCGGAACCATGAAGGAAGTGTTCCGTTATGACAGTGGCAGCACGCAGGAACGTCAGTGGACGCTGACACTGGGCAATGACGGCTCCATCAAGGCTGAAGCGCCGGACGTGATCGGTGCTGGCACCGGCAAGCAGCAAGGTTCTGCGGTGCAGCTGAACTACCGCATCAAGCTGGGCGAGGATGCGGGCGGGCATGTGCTGGACACAACTGACTGGATGTATCTGGTCGAGAACGGCTCGATCATGAACCGCAGCCAGTTTCGAAAATTCGGGTTCAAGGTGGCAGAATTGGTCGCCACGATGAGGAAAAAGGAAACGACGTGACGGATTGGAATGGGAAGCGCTATTGGCTGGTCGGGGCAAGTGAAGGTCTGGGCCGGTCCGTGGCAGAAGTGATGAGCCGCGCGGGCGTCGAGGTGATCGTCTCCGCCCGCTCAGAGGACCGGTTAAAAGAACTGGTCGCAGAGCTTCCCGGCAAGGCGTCTTATGTCACCGTCGATGTGTCGGATCGCGAAAGCGTTGAAGCCGCCGCCAAAGAGGTGGGCGACATCGACGGAGTTGTGTTCCTTGCGGGTATCTACTGGCCCATGAAGGTGCATGAATGGGATACCGAGAAAGCCGAAACCATGGCGGATGTGAACTTCACCGGCGCATTCCGCGTGGTGGGCTCCGTCATCGGCGATATGCTGGAAAAAGATAAAGGCCACATCGTGCTGACCGGCAGCCTATCCGGCTTTCGGGGTTTGCCCGGAACGGTCGGCTATGGCGCGTCAAAAGCAGGCGTCATGTATCTGGCGGAATCGATGCATGCCGATTTGCGAGGCACGGGGGTCAAGGTCCAGGTTGTGAACCCGGGCTTCATCAAAACGCGCCTGACCGAGAAGAACGATTTTTCGATGCCCTTCATCATGGAGCCAGAGGACGCCGCCAAAGAATTCTTCGAGCATATGAATGACGACAGCTTTAAAAAGAGCTTCCCGATGGTGTTTTCCTGGTTTTTCCGGGTCAGTCAGTTTCTGCCGGATTGGCTGTATTACCGCATTTTCGCCTGAGGGCGGTTTGTTCCAGATCAAAGGTCCGAACGTCCTGCCTTGCTAGGGTTCCTTAACGACTCTGGGAGGCAGAAATGCTCGACATCAACACATCCAAGATCGCGCAAGTGATCCTTTACGCCCGCGAGATGGAGCGGGCAGAGCCGGAATTGCGCGGTTTCGTCGATAATCTGAACGAGGACGAAAAGGCGTCTCTTGTGGCCGTGATGTGGATCGGACGCGACAGTTTCGACGCCGATGATCTGGAAGAAGCCAAGGCCACCGCACGCGAAGAGGCAACAACGCCGACCGCGGATTACCTGCTGGGCACGCCGCATCTGGCGGACCATCTGGAAAACGGTCTGGACGCGCTGGGCATCAGTGCCACCGATGCCGAGGATGATCTGCTTTAGGTGTGATCGACAACCGCGAGGTGTTGCGCCAACTCGTCGACCGCGCTGAGCCATGCATTGAAAAGCGCGGGATCGCTGGGCGCTGCTGAGACCCCTGCGGGCATTTGGCCGTTCATGACCGCTTCCACGCCCAAGGACACCGGGATCGAGACGAGCCGCGCCATTGCGGTACCGTTCTCATCCCCCCATGCGTCCATTGCGTAGGTCTTGTGATAAACCGTTTTGCCGTCCCGCTCCGCCTGAAGCGAAACGCATAGGACCACGCGGTCCGGCTCGCCGTCAGCATAAGCATTTTCCGCCCAGAACTGGTCGGCCATTTCCTTGAGCCGTGCGTCGCCTGCGGGGCCGTCCAGCGTCTCGATCTCTTGGAAGATCGGCGTCCACGCCTCTTTCCAGCCGTTCAGGCGCAAGGTGCCGCGCACGAAATCGCGGACTTTCCACGCGGGGTCGAACTTGTAGTCCTCCATGAAGGGCAGCGAGTCGCGGTTTGGGTAGACCTCAAAGCTCTCCGCGACTTCCAGCGGGGCCATGTAGCTGCTGATTGCGTCCCAGGGCCGTGCGACATCGAAAGTCTTGAAATCGCTCAAGGATTTTGACGGCGACCGCAACGCTTTCAGCACGCCCAGAGGGGCCCAGCTGAACTTGTAGCGGAACGGGTTGGGGTGTTTCGGAATGCCACCGCAATACGAGATGAAGGACAGCTCGTTGCTGTCATCATAGGCGTCAGAGGCGCGGTAGTCGGCGACCAGCCAATGGGCCATCAGATGGTCAATGCCAGGGTCCAGCCCGACCTCGTTTACTAGCGACACGTCCGCGGCTTCGGCCTTGGCATGCAGCCCGCGCATCTCGGGCGCGATATAGCTGGAGCTGACAAAATGCGCACCCTTCGCGATAGCCAGCTCTGCCAGAGGCACATGCCAGTCACCGGGCAGCATCGACACGATCACATCACCGTGTTGCAGTTCGGCTCCCAGGACGTCGATGTCAAAGGCTTGGATGCGCTGGGTCAGATCGCCCACGGCATCCTGCGCCTTCTCGACAGTTCTGTTCCAGACGGTGACCTCGTGGCCTGCTTCAATCAAACGGCGCAGGCCGGGGATTGCGGACAGACCTGTGCCGCACCAATGGATCGTCATGGCTCAAACCTCTCCGATATGAGTGTCAAATGTTGCTTTCGCCCGGCCCCAGACGCCGCTGTCTATGGCATCCAGTTGCAGCAATGTGGGCAGTAATTGCCCTGCGTAATCCTCGGAGCTTTCGACAGGCAGCATGGAGGGCAAGTTGTCGATAGCAATCACATCCAACGGTGGAGTGCCATGGACCCGCAACGCCGGGTCCTCCCACGTGGTGACGCGATCATAGACCTTGATCGGGTTGAAATCGCTGTCCGGATCGCACGCGATATCGCCGATGACGCTCAGCTTGCGGTCAGCCGTCTTGGCGAAGGCTGGCACGAAGACCGGCGTGCCGGGGCGCGCAAGGATGCAGTTGAAGAACAGCTCATGCTGCAGGATTTCGGGGAAAGGGCCGCCATGGGCAGTCTCGGCCATATCCCAGCCGGTGACCGGCACGCCCATATGCGTGCACAGGTCCGCCGCCCCCGTGCCGACACGGCCCAACGCTCCGATGATCAGCGCGGTCGGGCGGGTGAACGCCCCGCTCAGATCGGTTTGCAGATCGGCCAGCAAATGCTTTGAGCTGTCATAGACGCCCACAGGGCCGCAAATCTCCCCACGCTGCTGAGCCGCCCAGCATTTCAGCGCAACTGCCGCACCGGCATAACCTGCCCAATAGCCGAACGCCGCGACACGGCGACCGTCCTCGGCCACCAGATATTCCAGATCGTAAAGGGTGCCGCCGCCTGCCTTGAACCGCTTCAGCAGTTGCCTGCCGGACGGTTGCCCTTTGTAAGCATGACCAAACATGATGTGCCGATGGGTGAGGGGGGTGCCGTCTTCGGGCAGTTCTTTCAGCCCGAAAACAATCGCATCGTCCGGGGCTTGCCGCCATGAATTCTCGGCAGCGATCTCGCAGCCTGCGTCCACATAACCCTGCAAGGGAATCGCCCGTGCGGTGCTTTCCTCGACGGTTACACGCACCCCGGCGTCCAGAAGGGCCTTCGCGCCTTCCGGTGTCAGCCCGACGCGTTGCTCATGCTCCCGCTCTTCGGCGCGCACCCAAAGATGTGTCATGCATCCCTCCCGATTTACCAAAGGCTTAGGCAAAATTTGCCCTGATGCCAATGCCCCTTCCAAACCCCTGTGAGCGATAACTGAACAAGTGTTCAAAAAAATCATTTGACGGAACGTTACAGCCGTCCCATCATTCACCCACCCTGCGAATGAGCGGGAACTGCCAAAGTGCAGGTCTGGGAGGACTTCACGATGACAACGACTGCTGCGTCCGAAGGGGCGTTGGTCTCTATTCCGCATCTTCTTGCGCGCAACGTATCGGCGTTTGGCGACAAACCGGCCTATCGTGAGAAGGAGTTTGGCATCTGGCAAAGCTGGACCTGGGCGCAGGCCGAGGCCGAGATCAGATCCATTGCTCTTGGCCTGCTGGAACTGGGTGTCGAGAAGGGGGATTTCATCGCCATTATCGGCCGTAACCGCCCGGCGATGTATTGGTCGATGGTGGCCGCCCAGATGTGCGGCGCGGTGCCGGTCCCGCTCTATCAGGACGCTGTCGCGGAAGAGATGGCGTATGTGCTGGAGCATTGCGGCGCGCGCTTTGTGATCGTCGGCGATCAGGAGCAGGTCGACAAGGTCATCGAGGTGCAGGAAACGGTCAAAGGGATAGACCAGATCATCTACCACGACCGCCGCGGGATGCGGAAATATGACCACACGCATATGAACGCGCTGGGCGATATTCAGGCGACCGGTAAAGCGGCCCATGAGCGGTTCGATAAGGAGCTGGACGCCCGCTGGCAGAGCCTTGGCTATGACGACACATGCGTGATGCTTTACACTTCCGGCACGACGGGGCGGCCCAAGGGTGTCGTGCTGTCGAACCGGAACATCATCGAGACCTCGAAGAACTCTGCCGAATTCGACAACCTCCTGCCGGGGGATGAGGTTTTGGCCTATTTGCCGATGGCATGGGTCGGTGATTTTATCTTCTCGATCGGGCAGGCCTATTGGACGGGGTTCTGCGTGAACTGCCCCGAAAGCGCGGGCACGATGATGACCGATCTGCGCGAGATCGGGCCGTCTTACTACTTTGCCCCACCCCGCATTTTCGAGACACAGCTGACCAATGTGATGATCCGGATGGAGGATGCAGGCGCGCTGAAGCAGTGGCTGTTCAAGACCTTCATGGCGCATGCCAAGAAGGTCGGGCCGAAAATTCTCGACAACCAAGACGTCAGCGCGATGGATAAGCTGAAATATGCGCTGGGCAATCTCTTCGTATATGGCCCTTTGAAGAACACGCTGGGCCTGTCGAAGGTGCGTGTGGGTTATACCGCGGGGGAGGCGATTGGCCCGGAACTCTTTGATTTCTATCGATCTTTGGGGATCAACCTGAAGCAGCTTTATGGCCAGACAGAAGCGTCGGTTTTCATCACGCAGCAAAAGGATGGCGAAGTCCGCTCGGACACCGTCGGCACGCCGACGCCGGGTGTGGAGTTGAAGATCGCGGAGAATGGCGAGGTCTTCTATCGCTCTCCGGGCGTGTTTGTGGAGTATTACAAGAACGCCGACAGCACTGCTGACACCAAGGATGGTGAGGGTTGGGTAGCGACCGGAGATGCGGGTTTCATCGAGCCTGAGACAGGTCAGCTCCGGATTATCGACCGGGCCAAGGATGTCGGCAAAATGGCCGATGGGCGGCTCTTTGCGCCGAAATACGTGGAGAACAAGCTGAAGTTCTTCCCCAACATTCTTGAGGCCGTGGTCTTCGGGGCCGACCGTGCGATGTGCACAGCTTTCATCAATATTGACCTGACCGCCGTCGGCAACTGGGCAGAGCGCAACAACATTGCCTATGCCAGCTATCAGGAATTGGCCGGCCACCCGCAGGTTCTGGAGACGATCCAGAGCCATGTGGAAGAGGTCAACGAGAGCATCGCGCAGGACGAGATGCTCTCAGGCTGTCAGATTCACCGCTTTCTGGTCCTCCACAAAGAACTGGATGCCGATGACGGCGAGATGACCCGGACCCGCAAGGTTCGGCGCCGGATTGTGGAGGAGAAATTCTCCGATCTGATAAACGCGCTCTATGACGGGTCCGATCAGGTCTCGACCGTGACGGAAGTGACCTATGAGGACGGGCGCAAAGGCTCGATCAAGGCAACGCTTGAGCTGCGCGATGTGAAGGTCGTGGCCGAGCCTCAGCAGATGGCGGCGGAGTGATTTCATGAGCTTCATGACAGACTTTTTGCAGAATGCACTTGGCGAGAAGCTGAGGGTTCACATCCGCCTTTCCAATTTTCTCAATGAAATACTGAATCTCTATCAGAATTTCATTGAGCGGGCAGCCCTCAGAACGCAGCAATTTGGCTTTTGCAATCAAGCATTCTTTCAACTCATATCGGTCTGTAGACAAGGGCGGGCCTCCGTTTTCAGTTTCATGCCAAAGGCATACTTGAGCAATTTTTTCACCTGCGGCGAAACTGAGCGTAAACGAACAGCTCTTAGCTTCCTCTGGCGGTTCCCCCGTTATTTAGCTGAGCCTAGTTCTTTGAAAATAAAGGAGAATTCCTTATGAAAGACATGGCAGACGGCTACATCACCGAGGACGGGCGCAAGATTGGCGGCGTCATGATGGAGATGAAGAACATCACGCTGCGCTTTGGCGGCGTCGTGGCGATCAAGGATATCTCGTTCGATATTCGCGAAGGGGAGATTCGCGCGATTATCGGGCCGAACGGGGCCGGTAAATCCTCGATGCTGAACGTGATCAGCGGGTTCTATCATCCGCAAGAGGGCGAGGTCTGGTTTCACGGGTCAAAACGGCCCTCGATGAAGCCGTATCAGGTCGCTCAACAGGGCATCGCGCGCACCTTCCAGAACATCGCTTTGTTCGAAGGGATGACCGTTCTGGACAACGTGATGACGGGTCGCTTGACCCATATGAAAACCAACATGCTCCAGCAGGCATTGTGGTGGGGCAAAGCGCAGGCGGAGGAGACCGCACAGCGCGAAAAAGTTGAGAAAATCATAGACTTCCTTGAGATTCAGCACATCCGCAAGACCCCTGTGGGGCGGTTGCCTTATGGCCTGAAAAAGCGGGTTGAGCTGGCGCGTGCATTGGCGGCGGAGCCCAAGCTCTTGCTGCTGGATGAGCCGATGGCTGGGATGAATGTCGAAGAGAAAGAAGACATGTCGCGCTTCATCCTCGACGTGAATGACGAGTTCGGCACCACCATCGCCCTGATTGAGCATGATATGGGCGTTGTGATGGACCTGTCGGACCGCGTGGTCGTGATGGATTACGGCAAGAAAATCGGAGACGGCACGCCTGACGAGGTGCGCAACAATCAAGATGTGATCGATGCATATCTGGGGGTGGCCCATGACTGATTTTGCTTCGAAATGCCCATGCAGCCCGCATGCAGACCAGATGCATATCCTATGCAGATCGCATGCATATTCATGTGCAGACCTGACCGCAGGAGGGTGCGATGACTGACCAGTTTCTCTTTGGTGTCGAGGTCGTTCTGAATGGCCTTATGGCGGGCGTCCTTTATGCGCTTGTCGCCTTGGGTTTCGTTTTGATTTTCAAAGCGTCCGGTATCTTCAACTATGCGCAAGGTGTGATGGCCCTGTTTGCCGCGCTGACGCTGGTCGGGATCATGGAGGGTCAGGTGCCGTTCGCGCATCTGATCAACGCGATTTTCGGGACAGAGATACACCATTTCGGGTGGCATGTGCCCGCCTTGGCGGCGATCTTGCTGACGATGGTACTGATGGTCTTCTTCGCCTGGGCGGTGAACCATTTCGTGATGCGACACCTGGTGAATCAAGAACCGATCATCCTCTTCATGGCGACCATTGGTTTGGCCTATTTCCTGGAAGGCGTGGGTGACCTGATGTGGGGCTCCGAGATCAAGAAGCTCGACGTGGGCCTGCCGCAAGGGGCGTCGTTCTGGATTGAGGAAAATACCGCCTTCCTTGGATCAGAGAACTTCTTCGGATTCTTCATCGACCAATTGGATATCGTGGCTACTCTGGTGGCGGCGGTGCTGGTCGTCGCGCTGGTGGCGTTCGCGCAATACACCAAGCAGGGCCGCGCGATGCGGGCTGTGGCGGATGATCACCAAGCGGCGTTGAGCGTCGGCATTTCCCTGAATTTCATCTGGGTGCTGGTCTGGTCGCTGGCGGGGTTCGTGGCGCTTGTCGCGGGCATCATGTGGGGTGCAAAATCAGGCGTGCAGTTCTCGCTTTCGCTGATCGCGTTGAAGGCGCTGCCGGTGCTGATGCTGGGCGGGTTTACCTCGATCCCCGGCGCGATTGTGGGCGGGTTGATTATTGGTGTGGGCGAGAAGCTCTTTGAGTTCACGATCGGCCCCATGATCGGCGGTGCGACTGAAAACTGGTTCGCCTATGTGCTGGCGCTTTTGTTCCTCGTCTTCCGGCCCCAAGGCCTGTTTGGCGAAAAGATCATCGAGAGGGTGTGACCATGAGCAAGCTGATTGCGATCCTGAATGTGGTGGCTTGGTCGGGCTTTTGGGCCTTTGGCTACCTCGCCCTGACCGCTGATCCCGCGAATACAGGGCAGATGATGACGGCGGTGATACTGGCCGCCGCCGGCGCTGCCATCGGCGTCTTCGCTTACTTCTGGCTGGTGCGGCATGCCGAGGCGAAGGGCTATGCCAAGCGCGCGAACCGCGTCACGCCCAGCTATGATGAAGAGGAGACGGTCTGATGTTTTACCGCGAGGCAGGTGATTTCAAGACGTCCTATGTGGACGACAGCCAGACGTTCCCAATCGCGTTCGACCGGTATCGGTATTATTTCGTGCTGGTCATCGCCTTCGGGATCATCCCGTTCATCATCAATGATTACTGGGCCAATGCCGTCATGGTGCCGTTCCTGATCTATGCGATTGCGGCGATCGGGCTGAACATCCTGACGGGCTATTGCGGGCAGGTGTCGCTTGGCACGGGTGGGTTCATGGCGGTGGGCGGGTATGCCTGCTACAAGCTGATGACGGCGTTTCCGGATGTGTCGATCATGATCCACCTGCTGCTGGCAGGGTTCATCACGGCGGGGGTTGGCGTGCTGTTTGGCCTGCCATCGTTGCGGATCAAGGGGTTCTATCTGGCCGTGGCGACGCTGGCCGCGCAGTTCTTCCTGGTGTGGCTCTTCAACAAGGTGCCGTGGTTTTATAACTACTCGGCCTCCGGTCAGATCAGCGCGCCTGAGCGCTTTGTCTTCGGTGTGCCCGTGACCGGTCCGAATGTGGAGGCCTGGGCGAAATACACGGTTTGCCTGATCTTCGTGACGGGCTGTGCGTGGTTGGCTCGGAACCTGACGCGCGGGACGATTGGGCGGTCATGGATGGCGATCCGCGATATGGATATCGCGGCCGAGATCATCGGGGTGAACCCGCTGAAAGCCAAGCTGACGGCCTTTGCGGTCAGTTCGTTCTTTATTGGCATCGCGGGGGCGCTGCTGTTCGCGGTCTATCTGGGCGCGGTCGAGGTGGGCGAGGCCTACGGGATCAACAAGTCGTTCCTTGTGCTCTTCATGATCATCATCGGTGGGCTTGGGTCGATCTTCGGGGCCTTCGCGGGCGCGGCCTTCATGGTGCTTTTGCCGGTCTTGCTGAAAAACGTGCTGGTGGGCGGTCTTGGCTGGGATACGGCCTTGGCGACACACTTCGAGTTCGTGATCGTCGGCGCGCTGATCATCATCTTCCTGATCGCTGAACCGCACGGGCTGGCGCAGCTTTGGAAGCTGGCGAAAGAGAAACTGAGGTTGTGGCCGTTCCCACACTAAGCGGACGGCTTGACGAATGGCCCTGAGCAGGGCTGCATCAACGACAGACCGGAGGCAACTCCGGCAGTGAGATCAAAAATTCCTAGGGAGGAAACAACGATGAAAAAGAGACTTGCAACAATGGCCGTGGCCGCCGTGATGGCGGCAAGCCCTGTGCTGGCGGATCTTGTGTTCCCGTCGCTCAGCTACCGGACCGGGCCTTACGCGGCGGGTGGTATCCCGTTTGCGGATGGCTATGCCGATTACTTCACGCTGCTCAATGAGCGTGATGGCGGCATCGGTGGTGTGATGACCCGCGTGATCGAATGCGAGACGGGCTATAACACCGAGAAAGGTGTGGAATGCTACGAGGCGACTAAGGGCGAAGGCTCGCTGGTCTATCAACCGCTTTCCACCGGCATTACCTATCAGCTGATCCCGAAAGTGGAGGCTGATGGCATCCCGCTTCACACGATGGGCTATGGCCGGACCTCTGCGGCGAACGGCAAGGTGTTCAACAACGTCTTCAACTATCCTGCGAACTACTGGGATGGGGCGTCGATCGCGATCAAGCACCTGCTGGACGAGAACGGTGGCGATCTGAGCGGCAAGAAAATCTCGCTCGTCTATCACAACTCGGCTTACGGCAAGGAGCCGATCCGCACGCTGGAGGAGCTGTCCTCCAAGCACGGCTATGAGCTGACGACGATTGCTGTTGACCATCCTGGTCAGGAGCAGAAATCGCAGTGGCTGCAGATCCGCCGTGAGCGTCCCGACTATGTGATCATGTGGGGCTGGGGCGTGATGAACCAGGTTGCCATTCAGGAAGCTGCCAACATCCGCTTCCCGATGGAAAACTTCATTGGCGTCTGGTGGTCCGGTTCCGAGAATGACGTGATCCCTGCGGGCGAAGCGGCCAATGGTTACAAGTCGCTCAACATGCACAACATCGGCACGGATTACCCGATCTACGCTGATCTGCAGCAATACGTGATCGACGCGGGCAAGGCTGCCGGTGCTGGCGATCAGGTTGGCACGGTGCTTTATAACCGCGGGTTCTATGCGGCGATGCTGGCGGCTGAGGCCGCCAAGGAAGCGCAGCGCATTCATGGTGAGGCCGAGATCACGCCTGCAATGATGCGCGACGGCATGGCCGCTTTGGAGATGACCGAGGAGCGCATGGCCGGGCTGGGCATGCCGAACTTTGGGCCAGCCTTCAGCGTGTCGTGCGAAAACCACGGTGGATCGGGCCAAGGCAAGATCCAGCAATGGGATGCCTCCGCGCAGCAGTGGAACATCATCACCGATTGGATTGATTCCGACAAAGAGGTCATCCAGCCGCTGATCATGGAAGATTCCGAAGCATTTGCTGCTGAGAACAACATCACGCCTGCTTGCGCAGACAGCTAAGATAATTGCCCCGGTCCGCCTTTGGGCGGGCCGGGATTCTTTTGGATATTTGGACCAGAGTGAAAGCCCATGCTGGACGGCGGAAAAACCGAAGAGACCCTGCTTGAGGTCAACAATATCGAGGTGATCTACAATCACGTGATCCTCGTGTTGAAGGGTGTGAGCCTGAGTGTTCCCAAGGGCGGTATCACCGCTTTGCTGGGCGGCAATGGTGCGGGCAAGACGACGACGCTCAAGGCGATTTCGAACCTGCTGCATTCGGAGCGCGGTGAGGTCACCAAAGGCTCGATCGAGTATCGGGGCGCGCCTGTGCAGGACAGCTCGCCTTCTGAGTTGGTGAAGCGCGGTGTCATTCAGGTGATGGAAGGGCGGCATTGTTTCGAGCATCTGACGGTCGAGGAAAACCTGCTGACCGGCGCGTATACGCGGCGCGACGGGCGCGGGTCAGTCGATGCGGACCTGGAGCTGGTCTACAATTACTTCCCGCGACTGAAAGAGCGGCGGAAAAGCCAGGCGGGGTATACATCTGGCGGGGAGCAGCAGATGTGCGCCATCGGGCGCGCGCTGATGAGCCGCCCTGAGACGATCCTGCTGGATGAGCCGTCGATGGGCTTGGCCCCTCAATTGGTCGAAGAGATTTTCGGGATCGTGAAGAGCCTGAATGAGAAGGAAGGTGTCAGCTTTTTGCTGGCTGAGCAGAACACAAACGTGGCGCTGCGCTTTGCGCATTACGGATATATTCTGGAAAGCGGGCGCGTTGTGATGGACGGCCCCGCTGCCGAGTTGCGCGAGAACCCGGATGTGAAGGAATTCTATCTGGGCATGAGCGATGAGGGCCGCAAATCCTTCCGCGATGTGCGGTCGTATCGGCGGCGCAAACGCTGGCTGAGCTAAGGGTGTGTCGGACAATTATCAGACCCTTGCCTTTCGCGATCTGAGCGACCCGGTGGACGCGTTGGCCCGGGCCGAAGCCGAGCTGGACGCATTGGGTTTGACCGGCCGGCGAATGCCGGAGGAGGAGGCGCATTTCAAAGCGTGGCGCTATTGGCAGCTTGGTGAGGGGATCCTTGCTCATTGCCCTGAGGCAGATTGGGCCAAGTGGGGCGAGGTGATCCTCTTTGGCGAGACGGGCTATTCGGCGGAGGATATCCCGATGCTTGAAATGGCGTGGTGTCCGATCTGCGAGATGCATTTCGATTTGAAGGCCGGATCGGCGATGGCAGGCGCGCTACTTGCAGCTGCGAAAGCTGGTGTGGATGTCACATGCGCCGAGTGCGGGCAGGCGTGGGAGGCGCGCGGGTGGACCTTTAAGCCGGATATCTTTGCGCCGGACTTGAAGATTGATTTTGCCAATGTGCCGGAGTTCCCACAGCATTGGCCGGATGCCCCGAATATCTGGAAGACGGATATCGTGGCGCAGATGGAAGCGGCGGTTGGGGCGACCGCCACATATCAGATCACACGTATCTAGGAGGCTGCGTTGAGCCATTACGATAAGTTGGAAACACGATCTGCAGAGGCGCGGCAGGCGGCTCAGCTTGAGGCGTTGAACGGGTTGCTGGACGCACCTTTGGAGAGCCTCTCGGACCTGGCGTCATTGCCGGTGTTCCGTAAGTCTGAGCTGGCAGAGAGGCAGAAGGCGACGCCGCCTTTCGGGGGGCTAACGGTGCGCAATGCGAGCCATGTATTCCAATCACCGGGGCCGATTTATGAACCCGGTGGGAACAGCCATGATTGGTGGCGGTTCGGGCGGTTTCTGCACAGCCTTGGGGTTGGAGAAGGTGATGTTTTGCAAAACTGCTTTGGTTATCATCTGACGCCCGCTGGCACGATGTTTGAGAACGGAGCCCACGCGGTCGGGACAATGGTTTTGCCTGCGGGGACGGGGCAAACGGCCTTGCAGGTCGAGGCTGCGATGGCGGTCGGGACGACCGTCTATGCGGGCACGCCGGATTATCTGAAGGTCATTCTGGAGAAGGCCGATGAGATGGGTGTGACCTTGAGGATCACCAAGGCGGCGGTATCGGGCGGGGCGCTCTTTCCATCGCTTAGGGAGTATTACGCAGACCGCGGGATTGTCTGTCGGCAGTGCTATGCGACGGCTGATTTGGGGCATATCGCCTACGAATCCGAGGCGATGGAGGGCATGATCGTGGACGAGCATGTCATCGTCGAGATCGTGACACCCGGCACGGGTGATCCAGTGGGCGAGGGTGAAGTGGGCGAAGTCGTCGTTACTGCGCTTAACCCCGATTATCCGCTGATCCGCTTTGCCACTGGCGATATGAGCGCCGTGATGGCAGGGCAAAGCCCCTGCGGGCGCACAAATATGCGCATCAAAGGCTGGATGGGGCGTGCGGATCAGACGACGAAGATCAAGGGTATGTTTGTGCGGCCTGAGCAGGTCGCGGCCTTTGTCAAAGCGCATCCAGAGGTGACGCGCGCGCGGGTGATCGCCACGCGCGAAGGTGATGCGGATGTGATGACGGTGCGTGTGGAAAGCCCCGGTGGAGATTACGCAGGCGCAGTGCAGGATACGCTCAAGATGAAAGGTGTGGTCGAGGTGGTGGCTCCGGGAAGTTTGCCAGCGGATGGTGTTCTGATCGAAGATCAAAGAACCTACGACTAGGGCTTGATTTCATCGCCCGCGCGTATCATATTCTAAAAAACGAATATGAATGGAGTCGGTGATGGAAACGAGTTTCACGCCTTTGATGTCACTCGCGGGCGGCGCGCTGATCGGGCTGTCTGCGGTGCTGTTAATGGCCACGCTGGGCCGGATCATGGGCGCGACCGGTGTGCTGACTGGCGTCATTGTTCCATATACGCGCAGTGATTGGAGCTGGCGCGTGGCGGTGTTGGCGGGCATGGTCTCGGCCCCAGTTCTGGCGGCGTTGGTCACCGGATTTCGGCCGGAGATCACCGTTCCGGGAACGCCGCTGATGCTGGTGGTCGGCGGGCTGATCGTCGGTGTCGGCGTGACGTTTGGGGCGGGTTGCACATCGGGTCACGGGGTCTGCGGCAACGCGCGGCTGTCGCCCCGGTCGCTGGTGGCGACCGGCGTTTTCATGGTGGCAACGGCGGTGACCGTCTTCATCATTCGACACGTGATCGGAGGGTAAGTGATGCGATTGATCTTTGGATATCTGATCGGCCTTGTCTTCGGCACCGGCATCCTGATTTCAGGCATGGCGAATCCGGCGAAGGTTTTGAACTTCTTTGACGTGTTCGGCACATGGGATCCGAGTTTGGCCTTTGTGATGGGGGGCGCTTTGGTGGTCACCTTCATCGGCTACCGTTTGGTTCTCAAACAACCCAGCCCGCTGGCGGACAGCAAATTCCACCTGCCCACCAAAAGCGATATCGACGCGCGGCTGATCGCGGGATCGGCCACGTTCGGCGTTGGCTGGGGCATCGCAGGCTTCTGCCCTGGCGGCGCGCTTCCGGCTTTGGGCACTGGCAATACATCGGTTATGATTTTTGTCGCAGCGCTTGTTGTGGGCATATGGGTCGCGACATGGGCCGGGCGACGCATTCCGGTCACGGCATAAGGGAGAGACGTGATGGACTATCCTGTGAAGATGGACGTGAAACCCAAAGTGACGGGCTTCTTTGACGATGCGACGAATACGATTTCCTATGTTGTGCAGGACCCGGCTTCAAAGGCCTGCGCGGTGGTCGATAGCGTGATGGACATTGATTACGCGGCGGGCCGGATCACCTATGAGCACGCGGACCAGATGATCGCGTTCATTCGCGAAAACGGGTTGGAGCTGGAATGGATCATCGAGACCCACGTCCATGCCGACCACTTGTCCGGCGCGCCCTATATCCAGCAGGAGTTGGGCGGGAAGATCGGGATCGGCGACAAGATCACCGTGGTGCAGGACGTCTTTGGCAAGGTCTTCAATGAAGGGACGGAATTCCAGCGCGATGGATCGCAGTTTGATGCGTTGTTCACCGACGGAGACACCTATCAGGTCGGCGAGATGGAGGTCTTTGTGATGGCCACCCCCGGTCATACGCCCGCCTGCATGGTCCATGTGATGGGCGATGCGGCCTTCGTAGGGGATACACTGTTCATGCCAGACGGTGGCTCTGCCCGGTGTGATTTTCCCGGTGGCTCGGCGGAGGAGCTATACGACTCTATCCAGAAGATCTTGAGCATGCCTGACGCGATGCGGCTTTTCATGTGCCACGATTATGGTCCCAACGGACGCAATATCGCGTGGGAAACCACAGTGGGCGATGAGAAGGCCCACAACATCCATGTTGGCGGAGGCAAAACGAAAGACGAGTTCGTGAAATTCCGCACCGAACGGGATGCGCAGCTGGATATGCCCAGACTGATCATCCCGTCCTTGCAGGTCAATATGCGCGCGGGTGAGGTGCCGACCGATAAGGACGGCAACCAGATGCTGAAAGTGCCTGTAAACGGCCTTTAGTCGACGCACTCAGACAGAGAGCTTGCCATCGCCTTGAGAAGGTTTGGATAGAAATCCGGACCTTGCTCGATCGTGGAGCCCAGCGGGTCGATCTGAACGGTCTTGGCATCGGTGCCTTCGAGAACCGTGTTGATCATGCTGGTGTTGAACTGAGGCTCCGACATCGCGCAGGACACGCCACGTTCGGCAATCTCCTCGCGCAACTCGACGATGCGCGCAGGGCTGGGATCAATCGCGTCACCCTGACGGATCGCTCCGAGCGGGGTCAGGCCGAAGGGCATCTCGAAATACTGATAGGCGTCGTGGAAGACGACATAGCGCGCGCTCTGCGCGCCGCTGAGCGTTTCAGTCACCTCGGCCTGAGCTGCGGTGATCTCGGCGCGTGCAGCTTCGGCATTGGCTGCGTAGGCGGCTGCGTTGTCCGGGTCCATCTCCGAGAGGGTCGCTGCAATTGTGTCGGTCCAGAGCAGCGCGTTGGCCGGGTCGAGCCAGGCATGTGGGTCGACGCCGCTATGGTCATGATCGTGGTGGTCATGGCCTGCATGGTCATCATGATCGTGCCCGGCGTGTTCTTCTTCTTTGGCGTGATCATGGTCATCGTGATCGTGCCCTGCGTGCTCTTCTTCCTTAGCGTGATCATGGTCGTCATGATCGTGCCCGGCATGCTCTTCTTCCTTAGCGTGATCGTGGTCATCGTGATCGTGACCAGCATGATCCTCATGGCCATGGTCGTCGTGATCGTGGCCTTCATGGTCACCGGCCTCAAACGTCACCGTTTCGCGGAAATCGTGCAGGACGGCGCCCTCCACCTCAAGAAGTTCCAACTTTTGCGCGTCGCTTCCCAGAGCCTCAAGCGGGCCTTCAAGCCAAGGTGTCAGCGACTCCCCGATCCAGATCACAAGGTCGGCCTCATCAAGGGCCTGAGCCTCGGACGGGCGCATGGCGTGACCGTGGGGGGAGGCGTTGGCGGGCACGATCAGATCAGGCGTGCCGACGCCGTCCATCACACGGGCGGTCAGGGCATGAACGGGCAGAATGTCAGTGGCGACGTGCGGGGCGTCAGCATGAGCAGCGAGCGGGGCGAGGGTCAGAATCAGCGGTGCGATATGTTTCATAGCACTTGTTATGTTATACTATAACACGGCGTGCAAGCTGGAAACCTCACGGCTCTGTGCGGTGGCTGGATTTTCCCACCGCTCCGCCCCACATTACATCTAACGAAACCCATGAAAGGATATCGCATGGCACAGGAACGCGCCGTTTTGGCTGGGGGTTGCTTTTGGGGCATGCAGGATCTGATCCGCAAGCTGCCGGGGGTCACCGCGACCCGCGTTGGCTATACGGGCGGGGACGTGCCGAACGCGACCTACCGCAACCACGGCACCCATGCCGAGGGCATCGAAATTCTGTTCGATCCAGAAGTGATCCCCTATCGGCGTCTGCTGGAGTTCTTCTTTCAAATCCACGATCCGACCACACTGAACCGTCAGGGCAATGATCGGGGCATGTCTTACCGCTCAGCGATCTATTACGTCGATGAAGATCAGAAGGCAGAAGCGCTGAACACGATCGCCGATGTCGAGGCGTCGGGCTTCTGGCCGGGCAAGGTTGTGACCGAGGTGGAACCCGTTGGCGCCTTCTGGGAGGCCGAGCCGGAGCATCAGGACTATCTGGAGCGCATCCCCCACGGCTATACGTGCCATTTCATCCGCCCCGATTGGGTTCTGACACGGCGGGACGCAGCAGAATAGTGGAGCGGATCGGCCTTGGCGGCGGGTGTCATTGGTGCACCGAAGCGGTGTTTCAGGCGCTCGCCGGGGTAAGGTCAGTCGCGCAAGGGTTCATCGCCAGCGCACCGTCGGATGACAGTTTTTCAGAAGCGGTTGATGTGACGTTCGACCCGGAGGCTCTTCCTCTGGAAGCGCTTCTGGAGGTGCATTTGCGAACCCATGCCAGCACTTCAGATCACAAGATGCGCGGGAAATATCGCAGCGCGGTCTATGTGAACAATGCGCCGCAAGCCCGCGCCGTGAGCGCGGTTTTGGCGGGTTTACAGACCGAGTTTGAGGCCCCTTTGGTCACGCGGGTCTTGCCGTTCGAGGCGTTCAAAGCGTCAGATGAGCGGTTCCAGAACTACGCGGCACGGAACGGGGATGGGCCGTTCTGCGCGCGATACATTGATCCGAAGCTGGACATGCTGCGTGAAGACTACGGTGCCTTGCTGCTAAGATCATAGCAAACTCAACGCGCAACGCACACCAACAGTTCCTAAAAAAGATCGTTTATTTTAAACGGTTTAAACTAGTTTAAACGAGAGTGGTTTTTGGGAACCTTTTTCATTTTCCGAAGTTTTCGACATATATCGCTGCTTGCGCAGCTCAACTGGAGGATGAACAAATGAAACACTTTATGACCACGACCGCTGCTGCCTTGGTGCTGAGCACTGCCGCCTACGCGGACCAGACCATGGCGACGTTCCAGGATACGGAATTTGACGCCGAGATGCACATCAACGCGTCTGAATTCATTGGCATGCGTGTTTACGCATCCGAAGCGCAGATTGAAGGCACCGTTGCCGCAGGCGGCGAGACCGAGTGGGATGACATCGGTGAGATCAACGAACTTGTGCTGACCCGCGATGGCACCCTTGAATCGGTGATCGTCGGTGTCGGCGGCTTTCTGGGCATGGGCGAGAAAGATGTCGCCATGGGCATGGATCAGATCAAATTCGTCTCCGAAGAAGGCGAAAGCGGTGAGTTCTTCCTCGTGGTGAACGCAAATGCTGCCGGTGTTGAAGAAGCGCCGGAATATGAGCGCGTGTCGACCCGCGGTGGTTGGGGCGACAATGTCGACGCAAACGGTGAGCCAGCAGAGATGAACAAGACCGATGACGCTGCTGAGGTGGAAACGGATGCTGCGATGGAGACAGCGGATGCGGAAACCGGCGCCGAGGTGGAAAAGTCCGAAGCGGACATGGCGACGGCTCCGTCGGTTGAACGTGAAGGCTACACGACCGTTGAAGTCGACGATCTGACCGCTGACGATCTGACGGGCGCGCGCGTTTATAGCACCAATGATGAAGATATTGGTGAGATTGGCGCTTTGCTTCTGACCGACGATGGCAAGATGGACCGCGCCGTTCTTGACGTGGGTGGCTTCCTTGGCATCGGCGAAAAAGACATCGCCGTTGACTTCGATGACCTGCAGATCGTTCGCAGCGATGATGGTGCCGTGCGTGTCTATATCGACAGCACTCAGGAAGCGCTGGAGGCAAAGCCTGAATATCAGGGCTAAGACTATGTGCGGGCCTGTGCCGTTCGGCCAGGCTCGGCACAGCTGACAGAAAGGCCGCTCTTCTTCGCTGAGGGCGGTCTTTTTCTATGCTAGATGACCGTATGCCCGTCGGCGATCAGCGCATCATGGACGGCGCGAATGTGATCCGGGCTGATCTCGCAGCAGCCGCCAATGATCGTGGCCCCTTGCGCGGCCCATTTTGAGGTGAAGACGGCGTAATCCTCTGGTCCGAGGTCCTGCCGTTTGGTCAGGGCATCGACCGTGGGGGCATCGGTGAGGAAACCGTCGGCAATCTTGGTGAAACCGTTGGCATAGCCGCCAAAGGGCAGAGAGCCGGTTGCGAAGACGTCCATCGCGTCGGCCATCACCTCGGGCGCGGAGCAATTGGCGAGGATCGCGGCGGCGCCGGTTTGCGCGACCGCCACGGCCTCGGCAAGAGGCTCGCCGGATCGCAACCTGGTGCCATCCTGATCGTCGAGCGTGAAGGCCAACCAGACGGGGGTGTCGATATTCTGTGTCGCGGCGATTGCGGCGCGTCCTGCCTCAAGCGAGGGCACGGTCTCAAACCCGATGATATCGACATGCGGTGCCAACGCCTGGGCAAGCTCGGTGTAAAGCGGTGTTGCGTCAGCGATTGGGGGATGCAAATCGGCCCGGTAGCTGGCGATCAGCGGCCCGATTGAGCCTAGGATACGCTTGCCCGGATGGGCATCACGGGCCGCTTTGGCTTCGGATAAAGCGCAAGTGATCAGATCCGACAAGGGCGTCGTCAGCCCCGCTTTTTCAAGGCGATCATGGTGTAGCGCATAGGTGTTTGTTGCAATGACGGTTGCCCCAGCGGCGTAGAAATCGCGGTGGACGTCAGCGACCAGACCGGGATGGTCAATCATGACTTGGGTAGACCAAAGCGGTGTTGGCCTGTCGCCCGAGCGATGCACCAGTTCCTGCCCCAGCCCGCCGTCAAGAAGCGTAATCTCTGCCATCGGTCTCCCTCCAAAGACAAAAAAGCCGCCCGGAAAGGCGGCCTTTTCAGCGATATATTGCGTGGATCGGCGCGGGCAATCAGCCCTGACGCGCTTTGAACCGACGCTGTGTTTTGTTGATCACATACACACGGCCCTTGCGGCGCACGACGCGACAGTCGCGGTGACGCTGCTTGAGCGAGCGGAGCGAATTTCTGACCTTCATGGTCCTTCTCCTTTTTCGCGGCGCGTCCCTGCGCCTCTGGGTTTCAAAATCATGGTGGGCACTACTGGGATTGAACCAGTGACCCCTTCGATGTCAACGAAGTGCTCTACCGCTGAGCTAAGCGCCCATGATACCGTAAGCAACACACAGAGGTCCCAAAACAAAAGGGACGCGAAGTGCATCGCGTCAGGTGTGGGGTCTATAAAAGGAGTCGATCAGGGGATCAAGGGCTTTTGGACTTTGATTGAATCAGTCTATGTTTAAAGCACCATAGCAGGAACGATGATGCCCAAATACGCTTTCACATTGGACACGCCCGAGGTGCAGACGACGTCGCTTGTTTTTGCGTCGCCCCATAGCGGTGCGGACTATCCGGATGCCTTTCTGAAAAGCACGGTTCTGGACAAGCGCACGATCCGCTCGTCCGAGGATGCCTTTGTGGACGAGCTTTTTGCCAGTGCGCCAGGTTTCGGTGCCCCCTTTCTGAAAGCCGGTGCCCCGCGTGCCTATCTGGATCTGAACCGCTCTTGTGATGAGTTGGACCCTGCCTTGATCGAGGATGTGCGCAAGATCGCCCATAATCCGCGGGTTGCTTCCGGTTTGGGTGTTGTGCCGCGCGTTGTGGCCAATGGGCGGGCGATTTATCGCGGCAAACTGCCCCGACACGAGGCGCGTCACCGCATTGATGCCTATTGGCGGCCCTATCATGAGAAATTGCAGAGCCTTCTGGATGCCACCCAAGCGCAGTTTGGCGAGGCGGTGTTGATTGATTGCCATTCGATGCCGCATGAGGCCATCGACACGATTGCACGCGGGGCCACGGCGCGGCCCGAGGTTGTGCTGGGTGACCGGTTTGGGGCATCCGCCCGGTCGGACATTGTGGACCGGGTCGAGGCGGCGTTCATCCATGCAGGCCTGCGCGTCGTTCGCAATGCGCCCTTCGCTGGTGCTTATATCGCCCAGACCTATGGCCGCCCGTCGCGCGGACAGCATGTCGTTCAGATCGAGATTGATCGCGCGCTTTACATGAACGAATACGCCGTCACCAAATCGGCTCATTTCGAGGATTTTCGCGCTGTTCTGACATCGGTGATTGCCGAACTGGTCTCGATTGGTGAGCACTCCATGCCGCTGGCTGCGGAATAGCCGGATTTTTGAATAGACGCCCGAAATGGGTGGGCCGTATCGCGGGCGGCGCGCTATAACGGGGCATGTTGTTTCCTCTTCCCTCCGACGATGAACTTTACCGCGCGCTTCTGGAGCGCGATCCGCTTTATGACGGGCAGGTTTATGTGGCTGTCCGTTCAACCGGGATCTTCTGTCGGCTGACATGTCCCGCCCGCAAACCAAAGCGCGAGAATTGCCAATTCTTCGAGAATATTGGCGCGTGTCTGGAAGCCGGATTTCGGGCCTGCAAGCGCTGCAAGCCCATGGGGCCGCAAGCCACCCAGGACCCGGTGATTGCCAAACTGACGGACGCGCTTGAGGCCGCGCCGGATCGGCGATGGTCCGAAGGTGATATCATCGCGATGGGGATTGACCCTTCAACCGCGCGGCGCGCGTTTCAGCGTCAGTTCGGCATGACCTTCCTGAAAATGGCGCGGCTAGAGCGGTTACGCTGTGGCTTTGAGGCAATGCAAGGCGGCGGGCGCGTGATTGATGCGCAGCTTGAGGCGGGTTTTGACAGTCAGGCGGGCTTTGCGGGTGCCTTTGCCAAATTACTGGGCCAGCCCCCCGGCGCGCTGAGCCGTGATCCAATGATGCGGGCGGATTGGTTGCAAACCCCGCTGGGGCCAATGATTGCGGTGGCCGACAAACGCGCCTTGCATCTGCTGGAATTTGCGGATCGCAAGGCGCTGCCGGGTGAACTCAAGCGGCTTTACAAGGATTGTAAGGGCAGTCTTGGCATCGGGCGGTTTGGCGTTCACGCGCAAGTCGAGGAAGAATTGCGCGCGTATTTCGACGGTAACTCAGCACGGTTTACGGTGCCGTTGGCACTGCACGGTACGGACTTCACCCGGCGTGTTTGGGAGGCGCTGCTGACGATCCCGGCGGGTGAAACGCGCAGCTATGGAGATTTGGCAAAGGAGTTGGGCCAACCCACTGCGACGCGGGCCGTTGCGCGTGCGAACGGGGCAAACCAGATTGCGCTGATCGTGCCGTGTCACCGGGTCATTGGCGCGGATGGATCGCTGACAGGTTATGGTGGTGGACTGTGGCGCAAGCAGCAGCTTATCGAGATTGAGCGCAAGTACTTACCTTAGAGCGCGCCCTTTGATGATGGCATCGGCTCCGAACTTCTTGCGGATTTCATCTGCGGCGCGTTCGGCTTCGCTGCGTTTGGCGGCGCCTGGGTCTAAGAGGTCGCCGCTCAGGTCGCCCTCGGTCTCTTTGGTCAGATCGCTGATGCCGACACCCAGCAGGCGGTAGGGGCCGCTGTCGGGCGTCTGGTCAAAGAGGTCGCGTGCAGTGCGGTAGATGCGGTCGGCCATCTGTGTGGCATCACGCAGGGACGTGCGGCGGGTCAGCAGCGAATGGTTGGCCCGCTTGAGCTTGAGCGTCACGACGCGGCCTGCCAGACCTTTGGCCTTAGCGCGGTCGCTGACCTTTTCGGCCATGCGCCAGATATGCCCGTCCAGGATATCGGGGTCGTTGGTGTCATCGTGAAAGGTCGTCTCGTTACTGATCGACTTCATCGGGGAATGAGCGGACACCCGACGCCGGTCTTCGCCGCGCGCGAGGTGGTAAAGCCTGTCGCCCATTGACCCGAACCGGGCGTGCAAATCGCGCCGATCCCAGCGCAGAAGATCGCTGAACGTCCTGATCCCGGCTTTGTCGAGAGATGCTTGCCCCGCAGGCCCGATCCCCCAGATCATCCGCACGGGCTTGTCGCGAAGGAAGGCGTCGGTTTCGGCTTTGCCGATCACGGAAAACCCGCTCGGCTTGTCCAGATCAGAGGCGACCTTGGCCAGAAACTTGTTGTGGCTGAGACCGATGGAGCCAGTGATGCCGATCTCCTCCTTCATGCGTTTGGTGAGCCGCGCCAGCATTACAGCAGGCGGTGCGCCGTGCAGTTTGGCGGTGCCGGAGAGGTCCATAAAAGCCTCATCCAGAGAAAGCGGTTCGATGGCGGGGGTGAGTTCCTCCATTAGGGAACGGACCTGTTTGGAGACCTCCACATAGGTGCTCATGCGGCCGCGCACGATCACGGCGTCGGGGCAAAGTTTGAGCGCCTTGAACATCGGCATCGCGGATTTCACACCACGGATGCGCGCGATGTAGCAGGCGGTGGAGACGACGCCACGCCGCCCACCGCCGATAATGACGGGCTTGTCGCGCAGCTCCGGATTGTCGCGCTTTTCGACGGAGGCATAGAACGCGTCGCAATCCATATGGGCGATGGTCAGGTCGAACAGTTCTGGATGATTGCGCACGCGCGGCGAATTGCAGGACGGGCAGCGTTTCGCGTCCTCAAACTGGGTCAGGCAATCTCGGCATAGCGCGGGCATGTTTGGGTGATACGCCTCTTTGCGTTGTCGCACAATTCGGTGGTGTTCGGGGCGCGTCGCAGGCAAAGTCGGGTCATGACGGTTTTGATTTTAACGTCCATGCGTAACGAGGCGCCGCACCTGCTGGAATGGATCGCGCATCACCGCGCGATGGGGGCGGAGTTTCTGATCTTCTCCAATGATTGCGAGGATGGCACGGATGCGCTTCTGGATGCGTTGGACGCGGCAGGGATCATCCGCCACATGCGAACACCGGAGGGTGAAAAACCCCCGCAATGGCGCGCGTTGAAAGCGGCGGAGGGGTTGGTCGACGCCGATTGGGTTCTGCATCTGGATTGCGATGAGTTCATCAATTTGCGCGCCCCGCTTCAGAGCTTTGAAGACCTGATGGGGTCGTTGCCGGAAGACGCCGATGCTGTGGCCCTGCGCTGGCGGCTTTTTGGGCACGCGGACCGCATCGTGACAGGCGAAGGCCTGACGATGGAGCGGTTCACCGAAGCCGCCCCGGAAGACTGCGCGTTGCCGCTGTCGTGGTTCTTCAAATCGCTTTATCGGCGCGATGCGTTTCAGAAAGCGGGGGTGCATCGGCCCAAGCAAAAGAAGGGCTCCGCCCCGTCATGGGTCAATGGAAGTGGTGAGGCATTGCCCGCTGACTTTGCTGCGGATGAGGGACGGATCAACCTTTTCGGGACCACGTATGGGTCGGCTTTGGTGCAGCTGAACCACTATTCCATCCGCTCAGCGCAAGAGTTCATGGTCAAGCGCTATCGCGGCCTGCCAAACCGAACGGGGCGCGAGATTGGGTTGGCCTATTGGGCGGAGCGGAACTTTAACACCGTGCATGATGAGAGCATCCTATGGCGGTTGGAGCAGACGCAGGCCACTTTGGCTGATCTACGCGCAATTGGCGACGTCGTGCGGATCGAAGAGGAGGGGCGCGCGTGGCACGAGGCGCGCTTTGCGGCGGCGATGACGGACCCGGCTGAGGTTCAACTTTACTGGCATCTGCAATTGGCGGGCAGCAGTACGCCGCCCAGCCCGCAGGCGGTTCAGGCGCATTTGCAGCGGCGTCAGGATAGCGGCGCGTGATCCGCTAGATCCATTCGAGGTTTACCTTGTTGGGCGGATAGCTTTCCGCAACGGCCTGCCGCAGCGCTTTAAAGCGGGGGCGCAAGTCACGGAATTTGCGTTCATGGGTTTCGGCCACAAGACAGCGGATTGGCCCGAACTTGTCTTGGGCGTGCATCGCTTCGAGGATGTCCAGTTCGGCGCCTTCGATGTCCATCTTCACAAACGCAATCTCGCCGCGTTTTTTGACCTCTGTTTCGACAATGTTGAGAAAATCAATCAGCGGCACTTCGACGTAATTGCCCGCATCAATGGAGCGCCCGCCGTCGAGGATCGTCGATTTCACAGACGCGCCCTTGGGGTTCTCGTTGAAATTCTCGGCCCGCATCAGTTTCACGGTGCCTTCGGAGGCGCCGACAGCAGCATTGATCAGCGTTACATTCGGCGTGTCTTTGAAGCGCTTTTTCAGTTTCTCAAAGGCGTAGGGGTCAGGCTCAAATGCGATAACATCTGCGCCTGTGGCCGCAAGGATGGTCGTGATCTCGCCCATATTGGCACCCAGATCCATGGCCAGATCACCTGGCTTCAACTGGCTGCAAATGCCTGCCAGAAAACCTTCGGCTTTGGCTTTGCGCATGTTCCGGTCATGCCGTTTGATCAGCTTTTCAGCGCGCAACTCGGCTTGGGATTTCGGGCCGTCTTGCGTCTCAGCCGTCATCGGTGGGCTCTTCCACAAGGCGGCGGACATAAAGCTGCCCTGTCTGGTCATACATCATTTGGCGCGCATATTTCATCTGGTCCACCTCGCGCAGGAATTTGTGCTTGCGGTAGTGGATCGTGAAAATCTCCCGATCGGTGGGCAAGGGTTTGCCGCGGACTTTTCCGCCGAGGATATAGTGCTGCTCCTCGGGGAGGATATTCCATTTGAGACCTGCGCGCTGGATGGCGACGGGTAGGCTCATCTGATCGAGGTAGGGGCGGCGTTTTTCCAGCGTTTCGATCTTGTCGATCTCGCGCGCGGTCTCGTACCAGACGTCCGGGAAGCGACCGACTTTGCCGCCCTTTTCAGGGAAGATCACAAAACCGGCGCTGAAATAGGGGATCACCGGCTTGGCGGAGCGGCGCATGAGGTGCATGCGCTCTTCGGGGATGGGCATGTCGAAGGCGCCGTAGATATCGTCCCAGATGGATTGTTCGGCCCAAACCATGGAGGCCGCCATCGAGCAGCTCACGTGCCCTGCCTTCGCGATATTCGCGACAGCGTTTTTGCGCAGAAACAGCACGTCGCTGTCGACAAAAGCGGAATACTGGCTGTCGCGCGGTTGCATCGCCGCGATGATCTTGTTGCCATGGGGGTAAGGTGTATCCCACATGCCTTCGGTTTTCATCGGGCGGATTTCGCCGCCCATGATTTCGTGCGCTTTGAAGACAGCGGGATGCACGTCGTCCATCCGGTGTTCTGGCACATAGCCGATGCACGCAACGGATTTGGGGAAATGCGTGCGGATGGAGGCGAGAAGAGAGCAGGCCAGAATGTCGTATTCGGGCGGCTCCACGATATAGGTCAGCGTGAGGCGGGGGGTGGCCATCAGGCTATTCCAGCGCGTCGGCGGGGTTCACGCCGGTTTGCTGGCACATGCGCCAAGCGTAGGAATTCTCCAGCGGGACATTCTTACGCCACCACGGTTTGGTGCCATTGGTATAGAGGTGCACGGAGAGGGTGTTCTCGGTGAAATGCCCCTCAACCCGCCCGTAAGGGTCATAGAAAATGTCGTTCAGCTGGAACGGCACCGGGTAGAGATAGTCGTTGGTCAGAGCATGCTCAATCGCGCCGGTCTCGCGGGCGAAATAGGTGAAGGCTTGGGGGCCGAAGGCCGTGCGTTCGGCTTTGTAAATCTTCACCGCGTGCGGCAGGCTTTCATCCTGACGACCCAGCTTGCGCAGCTGGTTCTTGTTGAACCACGGGGGCGCGGGCGGCAGGTTGTCGTAGTAATCCAGCAGGCGGTCCATCAGCTCCCCGGTTTGGGGGATCGCAACGACGCCGCAGTTGAGCGCACCGCGGAAGCCGTGACCGGCGAAGATATACTCCATCTCGTCCGGGAAAGGTTTGTGGCAGAAGGCGTCGCAATCAATCCAGATCGCACCGGTCTTCTGGATCATCTTGTAACGGAAGACGTTGGACAGGAACGAGGCGGAGGTCTGTTCGACGATATCCATGGGGATATCCATAATCTCAGTCGCTTTGCGGACCTCGACACCTTCGGGGACGTTTGACACCTCATCGGTGCAATAGAGCGTCGTGGGGTGGCCGGCTTGCACATGGCTCAGAAGGCAAATCTGGTTGAGATATTGAAGCTTCTCGCCGATCCAGAGAGAGGCGACGGGACGGCGCTGCGGAGTGTTCATATTTTCTGCCCTTTACCTGCCGATGGTTGGATTTGTGCCATCAGTCATCATTCATTGCGAAACAATATGAAGTATGGGTGAATCATTGTCTACAAGTGTGGGACGCTGGAGTGCTTGCACAAAGCGCACTTGAACGCCATCAAAGGGGCCATATGAACAAACAGACCCCCTCAGTCGCGCGCACGGCGCAGCTTCCGGAAAAGCATGTGAGCCCCCATGGCACAGTCATGGCTGTGTCGATGATGAAGGACGAAGGGCCGTTTGTGCTGGAGTGGATCGCGCATCACATGGCGATCGGCTTCACCGATCTGCTGGTCTACACCAATGATTGCAGCGACGGCACCGACGACATGCTGATCCGGCTGGAAGAGCTGGGCCTCGCCTATCACCGCCGCAACGATATTCCCGAGGGGATCAAACCGCAGCCTTCGGCTTTGAAATACGCGCAGGACGAGCCGCTGGTAGGGGAGGCTGACTGGCTGCTGGTGTTCGATGCCGATGAGTTCCTTTGTATCAAGCATGGCGACGGGTCACTGGACGGGCTGATTGACGGGATCAAGGCCGAGGGTGGCAATGGGATGGTCATCACCTGGCGTATCTTTGGCTCAGGCGGCGTGCATGATTGGTCGCGTGATCCGGTGACGGAGCAGTATCTCTACGCCGCACCCCCGATGTGGAACAAGGGCTGGGGGGTGAAGACGCTTTTCCAGTTTGATCCCGATGTCTGGAAGCTGGGGATCCACCGGCCCAAGATGAAGAACAAGGTGCTGGATACGGAGTTTCCCGACACCGTCAAATGGCTCAACGGGTCGGGTCGCCCGATGGAGGATTACTTCAAGTTCCGCGGTTGGCGCTCGATCGTGCGCACGGTCGGTTATGACTGGGCGCAGATGAACCATTATGCGGTCAAGGGCATCGACAGCTACGCGATGCGCAAATTCCGCGGCAACGTGAACAACAAGAAAGACAAATATAACGATGCGTATTGGTCTTTGCAGGACCGCAACGAGGTGCGCGATGACACGATGCTGCGGTATTCGGAGCGGCGGCGGGAGATTTTCGAAGGGTTGCTGACGGACCCGGAGTTGAATCGCCTGCATCATGCGGCGTTGGAGATGGCCGAGGCGAAGCTGAACAGCTTCAAGGGCACGCCCGAATATGAAGAGTTCGTCACCAATCTGAAGAAAGCCAGCGAGGTGCCGATCACGCAGGTTGAGGCCAAGCCGCCTAAGGCGCGCGATAAGGAAAAGATCGCAGCACTCATGTCGGATGTGGAAAAGCGCGCGACCTCCAAGCCGAAAGAGCAAAAGAAGAAGCCGGTGGAGCAGCAGGAGTTGCTGCCCGTCGATGTCTATGTGCGCGGGGAGGTCGATATGTCGGCCACGCCGCCGATGGAGTGGTTTGCGAACCATTCTGTCCAGCTTCCCGCTGATCCGCGACTTTTCACGCCGCCTGCGCTCATCCAGATATCCGAAGGCAAGTTCGAGCGTCCCTTGGCGCGCAATGTGCCAAAATGGGTGCCTCCGGGCGGCACCTATCTTGATTACGGCGCCGCCTCCGGGTTTGTCGGCACGCATATCGCGCAGGAGCGACACGACGTGACGGTGGTGTTGCAGGAACGCTCGGCTCAGTTGCGGACGTTCATTCGCGGGCTTTGGGCGCAAAACGATGTTGCTGAGTCCGCGCGTGTGCAATTGGTCGAGGATGTTCCGCTCAGCGATCTTTTGCAGCGGCATCAGCCTGACGTGCTGGCGTTGGGCGATCCAGAGATCACAGCGGAGAGCTTGAAAGAGGCGTTTGCGTCTGCCTCCAGTCCGAAGACTGTCTTGCTGATGGGGCGGTTCTGGGCGGATCGGGTCGGCGAATTGAAGGCATTTGAAGCCGTGTTCGCATCCGAGAAATATGTCGAGCGGTTGCAAATCTCGCCACTGGTTGCGGCGGGCTACCGCAAAGCGTCAACGGCAGTGTGACCGGCGCGCCATAGCACCCGCCTCACCATCATCATGAAAGAAATTCGGTTGCCGCGAATCATATGATCTGCGACACGCAACTTGTGAACAGTTTGGTCGGGAGAGAGCGTCCCGCGCCGCCGAAGGAGCAACCGCCCCGGTAAACTCTCAGGCAAAAGGACCGGCGAAGCTGCAACACTCCGAAGAGCCGCCTTGAAAGGGCGCACCGAAGGAGCAAGCCGCGTGTGACAGGTGTCACATCTGGTGAATCTCTCAGGTTCAAGACGGAGGGGGCATGGCCTGTTGGCTTGAGTAACAGACATGACCCATATCGCTATTCTCGGCGCCGGCATCACCGGTGTCACAACCGCTTTCCAACTGCAGCAGCGTGGCTTCGATGTCACCGTTTTTGACCGCAATCGCTATCCGGCGATGGAGACGAGCTTTGCCAATGGCGGCCAGCTTTCCGCGTCAAATGCGGAAGTGTGGAACACCTGGTCAACCGTCTTTAAGGGACTAAAATGGCTGGCAAAATCAGACGCGCCGTTGTCGGTGAACCCGACGCCAACATGGCACAAGATGTCGTGGATGGCAGAGTTTCTGGCCGCTATCCCGCGCTATCGGTCCAATACGGTGAAGACCGCGTCGATGGCCGTGGCCTCGCGCCGGATCATGTTCGAGATGGCCGAACAAGCGGGGGTCGACTTTGACCATTCGCCCGCGGGCATTCTGCATTTCTACAAATCACAGAAAGACCTGACCCATGCGCGCCGCGTCACGCAAATGCTGGCGGAGGGTGGGCTGGAGCGGCGCGAGTTGAGTGCGGCAGAAACGCTTGAAAAAGAGCCGACATTGCGCGGCAACGTGGTCGGTGGCTTCTGGACCGAAAGCGATAGCACCGGTGACATTCACAAATTCACTGTAGGCTTGGCGAAATGGTTGGAGGCGCATGGGGTGACCTTCGCGCTGGGCCATGAAGTGCGCGACGTCAAAGCCGAAGCCGATGTGGTCACGATCACCACCGACGGGGTGCAGCAGCGCTTTGACGGTGTGGTCGTCTGTGCGGGCGTTGGCAGCCGGAAGTTTGCGAAAATGGCGGGTGATCGGGTGAACGTTTACCCGGTCAAAGGCTACTCGATCACGGTGAACCTAGAGGACGCGCAGTCGCAGGCCGCCGCTCCGATGGTGTCCCTGCTCGATGACCAGGCCAAAATCGTCACCTCGCGTCTGGGCCAAAATCGTTTCCGTATTGCAGGCACGGCAGAGTTTAACGGCGAGAACCGGGATATCCGTGCGGACCGGATCGCGCCGCTCACGAAGTGGTGCGAAGTGCATTTCCCCGATGTGAATACCGAAAGCGTCGTGCCATGGGCGGGTTTGCGTCCGATGATGCCCAATATGATGCCGCGTCTGGGTCGGATCGGCCAGCCGCGCGTCTTTTACAATACCGGCCATGGTCACCTTGGCTGGACGCTTTCTGCCGTCACCGCCGACATCGTCGCGGGCCATGTTTCAGAGGCGTTTTCAGAGGCTTCTGCCCCGGTCTCGGGCGGGTTTCGTCTTAAAAACGCCTGAAATCGGCTTATATGAGGGGGTAACGAGGTATAAACTCCGAGGGACCCTTTTATGAATATCGAGCAGATTTTACTGAATTTTCTGGGTGAGAACCTGTTTTTGCTGGTTCTCGCCGCCTTCATCATCGTCTGTATCTTTCTGGGCGTGCGCATCGTGCCGCAGTCAGAGCAGTTTGTGGTGGAACGCTTTGGCCGCCTGAAATCGGTTCTGGGGCCGGGCATCAACTTTATCGTCCCGTTTCTGGACCGTGTGGCGCATAAAATCTCGATCCTTGAGCGGCAGCTACCGAATGCCAGCCAAGACGCGATCACCGTCGACAACGTGCTGGTGCAAGTGGAAACCAGCGTCTTCTACCGCATCACCGAGCCAGAGCGCACGGTCTACCGCATCCGCGATGTGGATGCTGCGATTGCGACGACCGTTGCAGGTATTGTGCGGGCCGAGATCGGTAAGATGGAACTGGACGAGGTTCAATCGAACCGTTCGCAACTGATCACTCAGATCAAAGCGCTGGTTGAGGATGCGGTCGATGATTGGGGTATTGAAGTGACGCGTGCGGAAATTCTGGACGTAAACCTTGATCAGGCGACTCGCGATGCGATGATGCAGCAGTTGAACGCCGAACGGGCCCGTCGCGCCGAAGTGACGAAGGCCGAAGGCAACAAGCGGTCGGTCGAACTGGCCGCGGATGCTGAGCTTTACGCGGCGGAGCAGACCGCCAAAGCCCGCCGGATTGAGGCGGAGGCTGAGGCCTATGCGACCCAAGTTGTGGCCGCCGCGATTGCCGAGAACGGTCTGGAAGCCGCGCAATATCAGGTAGCTTTGAAGCAGGTCGAGTCGCTGAATGCGCTGGGGGGCAGTCAAGGCTCCAACACGATCGTGCTGCCGGCTAACGCGATTGAGGCGTTCGGCAACGCGTTCAACATGCTGAAAGGACGTGGCTGATGGATTTGGCTTTTGAATGGTGGGTCTGGGCGGTTGCTGCCCTTGCGCTGGGCATCCTTGAGATCCTTGCCCCCGCATTTGTTCTTCTGGGCTTTGCCATTGGGGCAGGCGTTATCGCGGTCCTGTTGCTGATCGGCGGCCCTGCATTCGTCGGCGGCTCCATCTCGATGGCGCTGGTGATCTTTGCAACCGTCTCGCTGATCGCGTGGCTGGTGTTGCGCAAGGTCTTTGCGTTGAAAACCGGCCAGGTCAAAACATTCGACACGGATATCAATCAGGGCTGATCCCGAACACGGCATGCAATGTGTCGCCTTTGACCGACCAGGCGATGCCGAAGGCGACAATTGCAACCGTCTCCAGCCAGAACACAATGTTGATGGCGTCCAGCTGGGTTTCGAGGGTAGATCCGTTCTCGACCAGCAGGAACGCTGCTGCGAGGCCGCCGAGGGCAGCAAGGATCGTAATTCCGCACCACCGATACACTGCATTGGCGCGGCGCTTTTCAAAGTCTGGCTTGGTGCCCGGCGCAGAGCGGGTGAAAAGCACCAGACAAAACACCGCGATGGCCAGAAAGAACGCCGCCGCCCCTGCGTAATGAAGGTTCGAGGCAGCGAAACCGGTCACTGTGCACGCAACCGTTTCGCAGTCGATCTGCGTGTCGATGGGCGTCGGGAACAAGGCCGTGACAATCGCGCCGATCCCCGCAACCTGAGAGACCCAGCGATCCGAGATGACCTCTCCGGGTTCGGGGGGATAGCCCTTATAGGCAAAAAGAAAAACGCCGATTGCGCAAAGCGCGCCGACAAACACGTCGCCCATTCCGGTATAGTAAAACGCGCTGACGGAATCCTCGATCTGGCCGTTGATCGCAAGGCCGTAGCCGATCAGCACAGCGGGCAAGGCCAGCCCCAGATAGCCCAGTGCCTTGCGCACCGTCAAAAAGGAAAGAACGAGGGCGTTATTGGCTTTGGCATCTGTCATGGCGATCTCTTTCATTAAGGCGCGCGGAGCATAAGGACAGATTATAAAGAAAACCTGATTGCACCGCGCGCGCCTTGCTCCGAACCCGGCGGCACCGTCTGAAAAAAGCGGTGCCGCGCGGGCGGAGTGCGGAGCGCTTCGAACATGAGGGAGGCATGTTCCATGGGCCGGGAGAAGCCGCGAGAGCCTCCGCAAAAGTATGACTCGTAGCCTTGCGCTGGGACGGCGACAGGCCTTTCGAGATGATTGTTGTTTAGCAGAAAGGGGCGCGTCTCCCGAAGCGTTGGGGCGAAGTGCCCATGCGCTTTGACGGAGAATTCACGAAATGTGCGGTTGGGTCAGGGTAATTCGGCCAGAACGGCCTCGGCGGCGGATTTGGGGCTGGAGGCCTGCCAGATCGGGCGTCCGACCACGATGTGATCCGCGCCATCGGTGATGGCCTGTGCAGGGGTCGCAACGCGCTTTTGATCGCCAAGAGCGGCACCAGCCGGGCGCACACCGGGCGTGACGATCAGCTTGCCCTTGGCTTCGGGCATCGCGCGGATCAGCGCCGCTTCTTGAGGGGAGGCGATTAGACCATCCGCGCCCGCGCTGAGCGCATTGGCAGCGCGTTCCAGAACAAGGTCCTGCACATCACCGGGTTTCAGGCAGCTTGCATCCAGGTCCTCGCGATCCAGCGAGGTCAGGATCGTGACCGCAAGGATTTTCATATCCTTGCTGCCTTTGCCGATCTGAGCCGCGCGGACCACATGGGGGTCGCCATGAACCGTTAGGAAGTCCAGATCGAACTGGGCCAGCCCGCGCACGGCGGCCTCGACCGTGGCGCCGATATCAAAGAGTTTCATGTCCAGAAAAATGCGCTTGCCGTGATCCTGTTTCAGCTCATTGGCCAGCGCCAGCCCGCCTGTCGTCAACATGCCCAAGCCGATCTTGTAGAATGACACGGCATCATCCAGTGCCTCGGCCAGTTGCAGCCCTTCAATGGCGGTGGGCAGGTCAAGGGCAACAATAAGGCGGTCGTCGGACATGGGGAGGCTCCTGTGCTGGGTCAGAAGCTCTCCTGCCGGAATCAAGGTGATCTGGCAAGGAACTCTTCACAGGGCGGACGGGTTGAGCGCGGTACCCATCCTATGGAGAATTTCATGACCGATCAGAACCAGAATAGCCACAAAATGCCGCGTACGTTCTTTGCCCTCATCCCGATCTCTTTTGTGGCGATGGTGGGCATTATGGTCTGGGTAGGGCGGGATAACGGCGGTCCTGTCGAAGACCCGGACGTGCTCTTGAACACCGATGCACTGGAAGCCAGCTCCTCGCCGGTGAACCCAGAAGAGGTTAGCGACCCTGATGGCGTTGGCGGTATGGTCACGCCCACCCCCTCAGGCCCCGAAGGCCGTGATAACGAGGTTTTCTTCGAGAATTAAGCGGCGCGGGTAAACAAACCGTCCAGCATCGTTTTCAGCGATGCGAGATGCGCGCGGGGCACCGGCAAACCTTCGCCATCCGCAAGAAGACGGGTGCGAAGCCCCGGCGTTTTCGAACGATGCTGTTTGTGAGCCCGGGCGATCATGCCTTCGCTGATCGTCTCGAATGACGCGTTCAGCGGGGCTTTTAGGCTGGCCGCATAGCGCGTGGTGACCGGGCCGTCATGGATTGTGACGATGGCCTCGAACGCGGCCTCGACCGGGTTGTAGGTCAGGTCTGAAATCTCTGTGCGTTTACTGCTCATGTTGCACCTCTTTGGGTCTTGTTTCCGTTATGTAAATGGGTCGGAAGTTATGGATTAAACGGGGAAATCACGAATTTGTTCCCCGTGCGTGAAGATGCGTCTTGAAGCGGGGGCTGTTGCCTCCCATTTATTTGACAAGGTCCTCACTGGGGTATGCCGCGAAGTCGGGTGCGCCAAATCCGGGACGCTTATAGAAGGAGAGAGCGTATGAACTTGGAGAAGTTCACCGAGCGGTCGCGCGGCTTTATTCAGGCCGCCCAGACGATCGCGATGCGGGACAGTCATCAGCGGATGACGCCCGAACACCTGTTGAAAGCATTGATGGACGATGATCAGGGGCTTGCGAGCAACCTGATCAAACGCGCTGGTGGCGCGCCCGAACGCGTGCTTGAGGCTGTCGATCTGGCGTTGAGCAAGATGCCCAAAGTCACCGGCGATGCGGGTCAGACTTATCTGGATCAGTCCACTGCCAAGGTTCTGGCCGAGGCCGAGAAGATCGCCAAGAAAGCCGGGGACAGCTTTGTACCGGTCGAGCGGATGCTGATGGCGCTGGCTTTGGTGAAGTCCAAAGCGCGCGAAGCGTTGGAGGCGGGGGCTGTCTCAGCGCAATCGCTGAACGAGGCGATCAACGATATTCGCAAGGGGCGCACGGCGGATTCAGCCTCTGCCGAGGAAGGCTATGACGCGCTGAAGAAATATGCGCAGGATTTGACGGCGCGGGCCGAGGAAGGTCGGATCGACCCGATCATCGGGCGGGATGAAGAAATCCGCCGCACGATGCAGGTGCTGTCGCGCCGCACCAAGAACAACCCTGTTCTAATTGGGGAACCGGGCGTGGGTAAGACCGCGATTGCCGAGGGCTTGGCCCTGCGGATCGTGAATGGTGACGTGCCGGAGAGCTTGCGCAACAAGCGGCTTATGGCACTGGATATGGGCGCGCTGATTGCGGGTGCGAAATACCGTGGTGAGTTTGAGGAGCGCTTGAAAGCGATCCTGTCCGAGGTCACGGCGGCGGCCGGTGAAATCATCCTGTTCATCGACGAGATGCACACGCTAGTCGGCGCGGGTAAAACCGACGGTGCGATGGATGCCTCGAACCTGCTGAAACCGGCGCTGGCGCGGGGCGAGTTGCATTGTGTCGGTGCCACGACCCTCGATGAATACCGGAAATATGTCGAGAAAGACGCGGCTTTGGCGCGGCGTTTCCAGCCTGTGATGGTTGAGGAGCCGACGGTTGAGGACACGATCTCGATCCTGCGGGGCATCAAGGAGAAGTATGAGCTGCACCATGGTGTGCGGATTTCCGACAGCGCCCTCGTCGCAGCGTCGACCCTGAGCCACCGCTACATTACTGACCGCTTCCTGCCAGACAAAGCGATTGATCTGGTGGATGAGGCCGCAAGCCGTCTGCGGATGGAAGTCGACAGCAAACCCGAAGAACTGGACGCGCTGGACCGCGAAATCCTGCAAAAGCAGATCGAAGCGGAGGCGTTGCGGCTGGAAGATGATGCGGCCTCCAAGGATCGTCTGGAGACATTGGAAAAGGATCTTTCCGATCTTCAGCAACGCTCTGCCGAGATGACGGCGCAATGGCAGGCGGAACGCGACAAGCTCGCCTCGGCCCGCGATATCAAGGAACAGCTGGACCGCGCGCGGGCCGAGCTGGATATCGCCAAGCGCGAGGGCAATCTGGCCAAGGCTGGGGAGCTGTCTTACGGCGTGATCCCGGAACTTGAGAAGAAGCTGGAAACGGCAGAGGATCAGGGCGACGAGATCATGGTCGAAGAGGCCGTGCGCCCTGAGCAGATCGCAAGCGTGGTCGAGCGTTGGACGGGCATTCCAACCGCTAAGATGCTGGAAGGCGAACGCGAAAAGCTGCTGCGTATGGAAGAGCAGATCGGCAACCGTGTGATCGGTCAGCATCAGGCTGTGACGGCGGTGGCGAATGCTGTGCGCCGGGCACGTGCCGGGCTTAATGACGAAAATCGGCCTTTGGGATCGTTCCTGTTTCTTGGGCCGACCGGTGTCGGCAAAACCGAGCTGACGAAAGCGGTCGCGGAGTTCCTGTTCGATGACGACAGCGCAATGGTCCGCATTGATATGTCGGAGTTCATGGAGAAGCACGCGGTCGCCCGTCTGATCGGCGCCCCTCCGGGCTATGTGGGCTATGATGAGGGCGGCGTGCTGACCGAAGCCGTGCGGCGGCGTCCGTACCAGGTCGTGCTGTTTGACGAGGTCGAGAAAGCGCATCCGGACGTGTTCAACGTGCTGTTGCAGGTGCTGGATGATGGTGTGTTGACCGATGGTCAGGGCCGCACGGTTGATTTCAAACAGACGCTGATCGTGCTGACGTCGAACCTTGGCGCGCAATCGCTGAGCCAGCTCCCTGATGGGGCTGATCCGTCCGATGCGCGTCGCGATGTGATGGACGCCGTGCGCGCCCATTTCCGGCCTGAATTCCTGAACCGTCTGGACGAGACGATCATCTTTGATCGGCTGGCCCGCGAAGACATGTCGGGGATTGTCGAGATTCAGCTCAAGCGCCTCACGGCCCGCTTGGCCGCGCGCAAGATTACGTTGGAGCTTGAGGACAGCGCGAAGGCCTGGATGGCGGAAGAGGGTTACGATCCGGTGTTCGGTGCCAGGCCCTTGAAACGCGTGATTCAGCGCGCCTTGCAAAACCCGTTGGCAGAGATGCTGCTGTCGGGGGATGTGAAGGACGGGGACACTGTGACGGTGTCTGCAGGGGCCGATGGACTGCTGATCGGTGACCGCGTTGCGTCAAGCAATCGGCAGCCGCCTGAGGATGCTGTGGTGCATTAACGGCGTTTGCTCGCAAACGCTGCGAGCGTGTGGCGAGAAGGTGTTGCGCCGCGGCTTCGCCGCGTCGCTACGCTGGGGGTTTCACCCCCAGACCCCCAGGATATTTTGAAAAAGCAAAATGAGAAAGGCCCCGGAGCGCTGTGCTTCGGGGCCTTTGCATTATGTGTTAGGTTGCTGGACCTTAGCTCTCGGGCGGCAGGATCACGCTATCGATCACGTGGATCACGCCGTTCGACGCTTCGATGTCGGCCGTCACAACGGAGGCGTCCTGAACCTTGACGCCACCCTCGGTCATGATGGTCACGGCAGCACCGTTCACGGTTTCAGCTTCCATGCCGTTGCTCAGATCGGTCGACATGACTTTACCGGGAACGACGTGGTACGTCAGGATCGCTGTCAGCTGATCTTTGTTTTCCGGCATCAGCAGCGTTTCGACAGTGCCTTCAGGCAAAGCCGCAAATGCCTCATCGGTGGGGGCGAACAGCGTAAAGGGGCCGTCACCTTTCAGCGTGTCGACCAGCTCGGCTGCGGTGGCGGCGGCGAGAAGCGTCTCGAACGAGCCAGCGCCGGCGGCGGTGTCAACGATGTCTTTTTTCATGGAGCCAGCCCAAGCAGGGGCGGCGATCATTGTGGCGGCTGTCAGTGCGACGAAGGTTCTGCGTAGCATTGTTGTAGTCTCCCAAAGAAAAGCGCAGGGGTATCCCGCGCTGATGCAGGTCAGATAGAGAGCCCTTGGCGAAAGAAAATGCGCAAAACCTTGCCATTGGCGGAAAGAGACGCCTTGTCTTGGGGCGCACGCCTCCTAAGCGATGATCGTTTTTGATTTCCAATAAAAAATAGTTGAGGACATGTGAGGCGGCTTGTGCTGTCCGCCCGGGTTGCCCAAGGTTCCGGGACGCTTTGGAGGGTGACACAATGATGAGTTGGGCCGGATATTTACTGGAGGCTTTGGCGGTGGCCTTTGTCGCGGTCATTGGGCTGATGGCGCTGGTGGCGATTATTCTGTTCATCATCGACAGCACCCAGACGGGAGATGCGATCCGGCGCAACTATCCCGTCTTGGGGCGATTTCGCGGATTGTTCAGCACGCTGGGCGAGTTTTTCCGCCAATACTTCTTTGCGATGGACCGCGAGGAATTGCCGTTCAACCGCGCGCAACGCGAATGGGTCAAGCGAGCGGGCGAGGGGCATGGGAATACGGTGGCCTTCGGCTCGACGCGGAACCTCAGCGTTGTGGGGACGCCGCTCTTTGTGAACGCGGCTTTCCCACCTCTGGACAACCAGTTCGCCTCGACCGAGCCGGTGGTCATCGGTGCAGGCGCACGGGTGCCTTATACTGCCGGGTCGATCTTCAACCTGTCGGGCATGTCTTACGGCGCCATTTCCAAGCCAGCTGTTCAGGCGCTTAGCCGGGGATGCAAAGAGGCGGGCGTCTGGATGAATACGGGCGAGGGTGGGTTGTCTCCGTTTCATCTGGAAGGGGGTTGCGACATCGTCTTCCAGATCGGCACCGCGAAATACGGCGTGCGGGACGCGGAGGGAAATCTGGATGACGCAAAGCTGCGCGAGGTGGCGGCGCATACTCAGGTCCGCATGTTCGAGATCAAGCTCGCGCAGGGGGCCAAGCCCGGCAAAGGGGGTATTCTGCCCGGAGAGAAGATCACGTCCGAGATCGCAGCCATTCGCGGGATCAAGCAGGGCGCAGACAGCATCTCTCCCAATCGTCATGCGGAGGTGGATGATTGGGAGGATCTGCTCGATTTCATCGCCCATGTGCGCGAGGTGACGGGTAAGCCTGTCGGCATCAAGACCGTCGTCGGGGCCGAAGAACCGTTTCGTGAGTTCTTCATGGCGATCAAGGCGCGCGGCGAGGACAGCGCGCCGGATTTTATCACGCTGGATGGCGGTGAAGGCGGCACCGGGGCCGCTCCGATGCCCTTGATTGATCTGGTGGGGATGCCGATCCGTGAGGGGCTGCCGCTGGTCGCGAATCTGCGTGAAGAATTCGGGTTGAAAGACCGCATCCGCCTTGTGGCATCCGGCAAGCTGGTGAACCCCGGCGATATTGCTTGGGCCATGGCGGCGGGGGCGGATTTTGTGACCTCGGCCCGTGGTTTCATGTTCGCGCTGGGCTGCATTCAGGCTTTGAAGTGTAACAAGAACACCTGCCCCACCGGCATCACCACCCATGATCCGCGTTTTCAGAAGGGTCTGGTGGTCGAAGAGAAGTACAAGCGTGTGGCTCGCTATGCGAAGGAAATCACCAAAGAGGTCGAAACCATCGCCCATTCCGTGGGCGTGGCCGAGCCGCGTCTGATCCGCCGCCGCCACGTCCGGTTGGTGCAACCGAATGGTCGGTCCGTCCCGATGAACGAGATTTATCCAAGTTACAGTGCGACCACAGCTTCGTGAGGTGAGTTGGTTTGGCTTGGTTTTGACACACTCTTATTTATGAGTGAGCAAAACAAAGGAACGGACCCCATGGCTGGACGCTGGACGAACGACCTGACCTATAATGACGTGACGCCCGAAGCGGTGTTCCTGAACAGGCGCCAGTTGATTGCTGGTGCGGCGGCTGCTGGTGTCGCTGGAACCATCGCCAGCCCCGCGTTGGCAGAAGAGCTTGTTCCCAACAGCTTCGAGGACATTACCAATTACTGCAACTTCTATGAGTTCGGCACCGGCAAGGACGATCCCGCCCGTTATGCAGGAGCGCTGACCACGCAGCCCTGGTCGATTGAGATCGACGGGATGGTCGACAATCCCGGCACCTATTCGTTTGAGCAGGTGATGGAGGGGATGACGGTCGAGGAACGTATTTACCGGTTCCGCTGTGTCGAGGCGTGGTCGATGGTCGTGCCGTGGAACGGATTTGAGCTGGCCGATCTGCTGGAGAAAGTCGGCGTGCAGTCCGGTGCGAAGTATGTTGCGTTTGAGACGGCTTACCGTCCCGACGAGATGCGCGGCGTGGCGTTCCCTGTTCTCGACTGGCCCTACCGCGAAGGTTTGCGTCTGGACGAGGCGATGCACCCGCTCACCATGATGGCCACAGGGCTTTACGGCAAACCCATGCCGAACCAGAACGGCGCACCGATCCGTCTGGTGGTGCCGTGGAAATACGGCTTCAAGTCGATCAAGTCGATTGTGCGGATCACGCTGACGGATGAGGAACCTTTCGCCAGCTGGAACCAGGCAAACCCACGCGAATACGGCTTCTATAGTAATGTGAACCCGAACGTGGATCATCCGCGCTGGTCTCAGGCGACTGAGCGTGTG
>CANMVA010000001.1:690000-2618908 GCA_947501355.1 uncultured Paracoccaceae bacterium
AGGCCGAAAGGCGTAGTCGATGGGAACCAGGTTAATATTCCTGGGCCAGGAAGTAGTGACGGATCTCGAGGGTCGTTCATCCTTATCGGATTGAATGGGCGGCTTAGAGGTTCCTGGAAATAGCTCTTCCGCTAGATCGTACCCTAAACCAACACAGGTGGACCGGTAGAGAATACCAAGGCGCTTGAGAGAACGATGTTGAAGGAACTCGGCAAAATACCTCCGTAAGTTCGCGAGAAGGAGGCCCAGTTTCAACGCAAGTTTTGGCTGGGGGCACAAACCAGGGGGTGGCGACTGTTTACTAAAAACACAGGGCTCTGCGAAGTCGCAAGACGACGTATAGGGTCTGACGCCTGCCCGGTGCCGGAAGGTTAAAAGGAGGAGTGAGAGCTCCGAATTGAAGCCCCGGTAAACGGCGGCCGTAACTATAACGGTCCTAAGGTAGCGAAATTCCTTGTCGGGTAAGTTCCGACCTGCACGAATGGCGTAACGACTTCCCCGCTGTCTCCAACATCGACTCAGCGAAATTGAATTACCTGTCAAGATGCAGGTTTCCCGCGGTTAGACGGAAAGACCCCGTGCACCTTTACTACAGCTTCACATTGGCATCAGGCACAACATGTGCAGGATAGGTGGTGGGCTTTGAAGCAGGGACGCCAGTCCCTGTGGAGCCTCCCTTGAGATACCACCCTTGTTCTGCTTGATGTCTAACCGCGGTCCGTTATCCGGATCCGGGACCCTGTGTGGCGGGTAGTTTGACTGGGGCGGTCGCCTCCCAAATCGTAACGGAGGCGCGCGAAGGTTGGCTCAGAGCGGTCGGAAATCGCTCGTTGAGTGCAATGGCAGAAGCCAGCCTGACTGCGAGACTGACAAGTCGAGCAGAGTCGAAAGACGGCCATAGTGATCCGGTGGTCCCGAGTGGAAGGGCCATCGCTCAACGGATAAAAGGTACGCCGGGGATAACAGGCTGATGGTGCCCAAGAGTCCATATCGACGGCACCGTTTGGCACCTCGATGTCGGCTCATCTCATCCTGGGGCTGGAGCAGGTCCCAAGGGTACGGCTGTTCGCCGTTTAAAGAGGTACGTGAGCTGGGTTTAGAACGTCGTGAGACAGTTCGGTCCCTATCTGCCGTGGGTGTAGGATACTTGAGAGGAGTTGCCCCTAGTACGAGAGGACCGGGGTGAACGATCCACTGGTGGACCAGTTGTCATGCCAATGGCAGTGCTGGGTAGCTATGATCGGAAAGGATAACCGCTGAAGGCATCTAAGCGGGAAGCCCCCCTCAAAACAAGGTATCCCTGAGAGCCGAGGTAGACCACCTCGTCGATAGGCCGGAGATGTAAGCGCAGCAATGCGTTCAGTTGACCGGTACTAATTGCTCGATAGGCTTGATTTGATCCAGTAAAAGCCAGGTTCATCCTGCTTTACGGACAAGTCATACACACACAAAGTGAAAGACTTGGACGTCTGATGGTGTTTTGAAGTTTCTTTCTCGGTTTGGTGGTCATAGCGCAAGTGAAACACCCGATCCCATCCCGAACTCGGCAGTTAAGCACTGTTGCGCCGATGGTACTGCGTCTTAAGGCGTGGGAGAGTAGGTCACCGCCAAACCTAGTAAGAAACTTGAGAACACGTATCTCTCTGACGATGCTGATTAAACACAAGCCGCCCTTCGGGGCGGTTTTGTTGTTTCTGGACCTTGGCGCCGAGACGCCGATCCCCTCTACACTTTTCCTAAAATCACACTTGTATATATCGTCATCTTGCCTATTTTCTTGTGCTTAAAATGCACGCAAAACGCTTTGCTACATCATCGTCGAAATTGTGCCTATATGACCGTATCAACTCGACAGTGACCTTAGGTATCAGACCTTGGGAGGCGGTTATGTTTCTGAATACTGGAAAACCATCCAGCCTCACTGCACGGATCAATGTAAAGCTTTGGACGATTGGTCTCTTCGTCATCGCTTCCGTCATTTCTTTTGGCGCATCAAAGGCAGCGTCACAGGTAGTGTGTGAACCGCTTCCAGACTCTATACCCAAGCTGGAGGAAGCAAAGTCCCTGTTTGCGAACGGTGACTATGAGGCGTTCATCGATTTTGCTTCGAAGGAGATTACCGAAGAGGCTGGAGCGAATGAAAGTTTCATTGAAATATTAACGAACCGGTACCCGAATGGCTTCTCGAGTTGCATTACGACGCTTTCGGAAGCGAGATCGAAACGGCTTCGCGTTGAGATGGTCGCCTTCGAAGCAAAGGATGCGGTACCGATTTATCTTCTTTGGTACTCAATGCAGACTGATCGCGATTGGATCATCGCGAAATACCACGTAAGTACCGAAATCATCGAAATCATTAATATTTGGCAGTAGAAAAATGGCGGGGCGATCTATCAGCCATAAGCTTGCTATCGTCCGATTAGATGTTTGAGCTTTCATTGCTGCCGGCGTAGTCGTCCCTCAAGTATCTTCTTTGCGATCTGGCATTTATTGCCGAGACTACCCCCCATGGATTTTGTCCCGACTCGCCCCACGACAACGATGTTCCTCCTGCGCCATGCCGATGCGGAGGGCCACGCGCTCTCTGATGGTTTGACAGCCGCTGGCATGGACGCCGCGCAGGCACTTGTCCCGCTGTTTCAGTCCCTCGAAATCGACGGAATTTTCACCAGCCCAGCCGTCCGTGCCCGTGAGACAATGCAGCCCTTCGCCGAGGCCTCCGGGTTGCCGCTCACGACGCTCCCTGATCTGCGGGAGCATCAGACCTCCCTTCAGGGCCATATCCCCGACGACGCCCTCACCGAGCGGCGTTTCAAGGAGCGTCACCTGTCGCGTCCGGGGGGCGAAAGTTTCAACGACGCCGCAACCCGGCTCCGCAACATGGTCAAATCGTTGTCGCGACGCCCGGTCTATACACCGGTGCTGTCGACCCATGGCGGTTTGATCGCCTCGGTTATGAGCGCGCTTTATACCGATTTTGGATATGAACAGTACTTGGAAATGCCCCACCCTGCGCTTTTCAAACTGACCCATGTCCACGGCACTGTCCGCGAAATCCAGCCTCTCACCCTCACCTAAGCGTTGCGCGCTTGAGGCCGTCAGAAAATCGTTACGTTTCGTGTCGCCAGGGGTTGCGACTCCCCGCGCAAAGGCCTAAGTCCCTCACACGTTGGCGCGGGATGGAGCAGCCCGGTAGCTCGTCAGGCTCATAACCTGAAGGTCGTAGGTTCAAATCCTACTCCCGCAACCAACGCAAAAACGACCGCCCCGAGGGGCGGTTTTTTGTTTCTAGAAGCCTGTTCCAGGAAGAGCTGTTTCCGGAACGATCAGCCAGATGCAAATCCTTGCTCTATGGGTGTTTTGGTGGGATCGTCTCTCATCCAATCACCGCAGAGCATTCATGACCCCTCGCCAACAAGCTACCGCTCTCTCCATGCTGTCCACCGCGATAGACGAGACGCATGACGGCTTGGCGCAGTTCACCCAGCAGATGAAAACGCTTCATGATATGCCGTCTTTCTGGTGGAATGATGTCCCTGTCTGGATCGACGAGACGCCCGTCGATTCGTTGCATCGTTGGCCGATCCTGTCGACGCGCGCGGACATGATGTCCATCACCCGCACCGTCAGGGAGGGCGCGTTTCAACTCCCGCTGGCCGCGCTGGCGCAAGTCTTGAATGATGATCAAGAAACGGCCCTCAGCGCCGCTGAGTTTCGCCTTTTCGTAGATCTTGCCCAAGGCCTCACTCTTGAAGACAGCGCAGTCAACGCCGCGCTGGCAACCTCGACCCGACGCAAGCAGTTACAGAGTATTTTCGGCAAACTGCGCGTCAAAAGTCAGGCCGAGCTTGTCAGCCTTGCAAGCCAGCTTGTTCACCGATTGCACACCCATCTTGAAGACCAGTTAAAGGGCCAGTCCGAGCTTTGGGGCGCCTACCTTCCCCATCTTCCAAGTGGTGCGCGCTACGGCACTTTGGGGACACGCGACAAGTCGGAGGTTCGCTACCTCGATATAGGCCCAGTAAGCGGGCAGCCGGTGCTTATCCTGCACCCGATGATCTTTCCCCATATCGGTGCCAAGGATGTTGCGTTGTTTCATCAGCTTGGATGGCGCACGATCTGGCCGATCCGCGACGGGTGTCTGAGCCTGCAAACATCCAGGGACAAGAACTGGGCGCGTCATTGCGCGAAAACCGTCGAAGACCTTCATGCGACGTATCAGTTCATGGCGGATACCCCGATTCCGGTGATCGCACTTGTCTCCTCGGGCAGCTACGCCGTTGAGTTTGCTCGCACGCATTCCGATTGTGTCTCGCGGATTGATTTCGTCTCCACCTGTTTTTCGGCGGGAGGGCGAAAGACGCGCGATGTCTATTTCGGAGACTTCTTGCTGCGCAACTTGCGGTCTAACGGACGCATGGCCATGCTGGCGATCCGCCATCTTGCAGGCGGGGTTCACGACAAGGGTCGACTGGAAAAGACCCTGCGCCGCGTCTTTGCCAACAGCCTGCCCGATCAAACCCAGCTTGATGCCGATTTTGCGACCGAGGCACGAACCGATCGTTTGAAAACGGCGATCCTGAGCTCCATCGACGCGATGCGTCACGATTATCTGGCTCAATTGCATTTCTCCTGGCGCACAGCAAAGGCGCTGAACATACCGATGCAGTTCTGGCATGGCGCCGAGGATAAGGTGCACTGCCTTGATGACCTCACCGACTTGGCGCGCAATGTATCGGGTTGCGCGCCCGAGGTGATCCCGACCATGGGTCACTTGACCCAAGGCGCGCCTGTGCGTGAGACGTTTGAGCGTATCGCGGCCACATACCTCAAATGAGGTAAAGTCCTCAAATTCTGTCTTCTGATGTTACCTGCCTGCTGCCACCTATTGCGCGAGCGGACCTTTGATTGCGCGTGTTCCCAAGACACCTCGTCCGCAACATCAGTTCTGGAGACCGAAATGAGAGCACTTCTTCTAATCGCGGCAATGGGCCTTCTGACCGCTTGCATGTCACCTACATCCGACGATGGCAGCGACATGGCCGACAAGGCGAGTATGGCTGCCGACGGTGCCGTAACAACTGAAGCCCAGTTTCGCGAAACGATTGTTGGCCGGACGTTGACCTTTGAAGGCAAGTCACTTGTCGTCAATGCGGACGGCACGATTTCGGGGCCGTGGGACGGACAGGGCATCACAGGTACTTGGAACTGGAGCGACGGTGCTATGTGCCGCGATGGTAGGATTGGCTCGCGTGTTCTGGCTCCTGATTGCCAGGTCTGGGAGCTTGACGGGTCTTCGGCCACCGTGACCAGAGACCGTGGTAACGGCGCCAGTTTCGTATACACGATCAGCTAACCGACCTTCACAGTATAACGAAAGACAGCCGCTCCGGTCATTCGGGGCGGCGTTTTTGTGTGCGCGGCCCGTTTGGCAGCCCAAAGCGCGCCTGCGCGCAGAGCGGGTGAAGACTGTGCGAAATTCTGGGTTTAGCTTGCCGGTTTCCCCCACTACGGTGCGCGTAACGGGAGAAGTCATGCCAGCCATCGTTCAGGTCAGCGACGTTGTAAAACGCTACGAATCCGGCTTTGAGGCGCTGAAAGGCGTCGATCTGGAGATAGAGGAAGGTGAAATCCTTGCCTTGCTTGGCCCCAACGGCGCGGGCAAGACGACCCTTATCTCGACGATTTGTGGCATCAGCCATCCGACCAGTGGCACAATCACGGTTTCTGGCCATGATGTGGTCAAGAATTACCGCAAGGCGCGCGCGTTGATTGGTCTGGTCCCGCAGGAGATTGCGCTGGAGCCATTCGAGACCGTTTGGAATTCGGTCAGTTTCACCCGTGGTCTGTTTGGCAAGGCGAAAGACGACGCGTATCTTGAAAGCATCCTGCGGCAGCTGTCGCTCTGGGACAAGAAAGACGCGCAGACCAAAGAATTGTCGGGGGGCATGAAGCGGCGCGTTCTCATCGCCAAAGCGCTCAGCCACGGACCGCGTATCCTCTTTCTGGACGAGCCCACTGCTGGCGTCGATGTCGAGCTGCGCAAAGACATGTGGGAGATTGTTGGCAAGCTGAAGCAAGACGGCGTCACGATCATTCTGACAACTCATTACATCGAAGAGGCTGAAGCCATTGCCGACCGCGTGGGCGTCATCAATCAGGGACAAATTCTGCTGGTGGAGGACAAAGCCACGTTGATGGCCCAGATGGGCCGCAAGCAATTGCGCATCGCCTTGCAAGAGCCGATCAGTGCGGTTCCCGAATGCCTTGGAAGCTACACGCTTGAGATTGCCCCTGAGGGCGATGCACTTGTCTATCACTACGACACAACGAACGACCGGACTGGCATCACGACGATGCTGAATGATCTGCAAAGCGCTGGTCTGACCATGACCGATCTCAAGACACAAGAGAGCAGCCTCGAGGATATCTTCGTCGATCTCGTGAAGGAGCAGTCATGAACCTGCAGGCGATCAAGGCGATCTATGTGCATGAAATGGTGCGGTTTTTTCGCACGCTGATGCAGTCGTTCCTGTCTCCGGTCCTGTCGACCTCGCTTTACTTTGTGGTCTTCGGCGCGGCGATCGGCAGCCGGATCGACCAGATCGAGGGCGTTAGCTACGGCGCGTTCATCGTGCCTGGCCTTATCATGCTGAGCGTCATGACACAGAGCGTCTCGAACGCCTCTTTTGGCATCTACTTTCCGAAATTCATCGGCACGGTGTATGAGCTTCTCTCGGCTCCAGTCAGCTTTCTCGAAATCGTGATTGGCTATGTCGGGGCCGCAGCGACCAAGTCGTTTTTCATCGGCGTGATCATTCTGGTGACTGCGCATTTCTTCGTTGATCTCGACATTCAGCACCCCGGCGCGATGCTGGCCTTTCTGGTGCTGACCTGCCTCAGCTTTTCGCTCTTTGGCTTTATCATCGGCATCTGGGCGGGGAACTTCGAGCAGTTGCAGATCATCCCGCTTTTGATCATCACACCGCTCGTTTTTCTGGGTGGCAGCTTTTATTCGATCACGATGCTGCCGGGGATTTGGCAGACAATCACGCTGTTCAATCCGGTGGTCTACCTGATCTCTGGTTTCCGCTGGTCCTTCTTCGGAACAGCCGATGTGCCGATCTTTGCGTCCTTGCTGGCGATCAGCGCATTTACAGCGATCTGCCTTGCGATCATCTGGTGGATTTTCCGCACGGGCTACAAGATCAGATCATGAAAACCGTTGACCTGCCGCAACAGTGATCTGCGCGAATGCTGCGTCCCTTGTTCCGGGGGCGTGCGCACTCTACATGGCACAAGATGAAACGCTTTCTCCCCTTTGTGAAATCCGATCCGCGCGTTGCCGTGATCCGCATGCAAGGCGCTATTGCCGCCAGCTCGCGTGGCAGCTTGTCCGATCAGGGTCTTGCCCCGCTCATTGAACGTGCCTTCAAGAAAGGCAAACCGCAGGCCGTGGCGCTGGTGATCAACTCCCCCGGCGGCTCGCCTGTGCAATCCTCGTTGATCGCCGCACGTATTCGCCGCCTGTCGGAGGAGAAAGAGATCCCCGTCTATGCCTTCGTCGAAGACGTCGCGGCGTCGGGTGGCTATTGGTTAGCCTCGGCTGCGGATGAAATATGGATTGATCCCGCGTCGGTCGTCGGATCCATCGGCGTGATCTCGGCCTCGTTCGGGGCTCATGAGTTCATCAATCGCTACGGGTTGGAGCGCCGGGTTTATACGGCTGGAAAATCGAAATCCATGCTGGACCCCTTCAAGCCGGAGAACCCCGACGACGTGGCGCGCCTGAAGGATATTCTTGAGCACTTGCACGAGGTTTTCAAAACACAGATCACCAGCCGTCGGGGCGCCAAGCTGCCTGAAGACAGAGACCTGTTTACCGGGGAAATCTGGGTGGGCGAAAAGGCAATAGAGGTTGGCCTTGTTGACGGCATCGGGCATGTTGTCCCGAAGATGAAAGAGCTCTTCGGTGATAAGGTGCAGTTTCAGGTGTATGGGCAGAAAAAGCCGCTCTTGCAGCGACTGGGTGCGCAGATCGTCGGAGACGGTATTGCAGCACTTGAGGAACGGGCGCTCTACGCTCGGTATGGCCTGTAAGTGATCTCGAAGATCGTCTTTCTGTTTCTGATTTTCATCGCGGTGCTGGCGATGTTCGGCAAGCTCCGCTTTCCGGGGCAAGCCCGTCTGGCCTCGAAGAAATGCCCGGATTGCGGTCGCTTTCGCATCGGTAAGGGGCCGTGCCCCTGCCAGAAAGGCACCTGATGCTGATGGACTGGGTCTATACCGGGCTGGGTCTGTTGATCCTGCTGCTGGCAGGCGATGCGCTGGTCCGCGGGGCCGTGAATTTCTCGCTCCGTCTCGGGATCCCTGCCTTGATCGTCAGCCTGACGATTGTGGCCTTCGGCACCTCTGCGCCGGAGTTGCTGATCGCGGTCGCGGCGCTCAAAGACAACGCGCCGGGTATTGCGATGGGCAATGTGGTCGGTTCCAATACGGCAAATGTGCTGCTCGTGCTTGGCGTGCCTGCGCTATTGGCAACCCTTCATACCAGCGAATGCGACACGCGGCAGAACTACGTCTACATGATCCTCGCGACGCTCTTGTTCATCGCGGTCTGCGCGGTCAGCCCGATCACCTGGGTCCATGGCCTTGTGCTTTTGGGGGCGCTTGCAGCGATCCTGACTAAGGCGTTTTTCGACGCAAAGGCCCACCGAAACGGTGATGCAGAGGATGACCTGGACGATCTGGAAGGGGCTGATCCGTCCCTCCCTTGGTGGCGGATTATCCTTTATCTTGTGCTTGGCCTGATCGGCTTGCCGCTTGGCGCGGATTTGCTGGTGGATGGGGCCGTGTCTATCGCGACGGATTTCGGTGTTTCGGAGACCGTGATTGGCCTGACGCTTGTTGCAATTGGCACCTCGCTGCCAGAGCTTGCAACGACAGTCATGGCGGCGCTGCGTCGTCAGGCGGATGTTGCCATCGGCAACGTGATCGGCTCAAACATGTTCAACCTGCTTGCAATTATCGGGATTGCCAGTTTCGTGGGCGACATCGACGTCGGTCCTGAGTTCTTGCGGTTTGACCTTTGGGTCATGCTGGCGGCCTCGTTGATCCTGTTGCCATTCGTCTTTTTCAAACAAAACATTACCCGTCTGTGGGGTGTGCTGTTGACCGGGCTTTATGGGCTCTACCTTATCGTCATCTTGGTGTGACGGAGGGTTCAATGGCGAGAGCTTTGGTGACAGGCGCTGGCAAGCGGCTGGGGCAGGCAATGGCCTTGTTTCTTGCCGACCGGGGCTTCGACGTTGCGGTGCATTATGCGTCATCCCAAGCGGCCGCCGAGGCGCTGGTGGTCGAGATCGAAGGCAAGGGCAAGCGCGGGGTCGCTTTGCAGGCCGATCTTCTGGACGAAGAGGCGATGCACGCCTTGGTTCCGCAAGCGGCAGAGGCCTTGGGCGGGCCGCTGACCTGTCTTGTGAACAACGCGTCGATCTTTGAGCACGATACGATCCAAAGCGCGACGCGCGCCAGTTGGGATCGACATATGAACAGCAACCTGCGTGCGCCTTTCGTGCTGACGCAGGCCTTCGCCGCACAGGTGCCGGAGGCTGTTCCGGATGCGCAGGGCGAGCCTATGGCCCAAGGGTTGATCGTGAACCTGATTGACCAGCGGGTCCGTGCGCTGACGCCGGACTTCATGACATACACGCTCGCCAAGATGGGCCTTTGGGCGCTGACACAGACAGCGGCGCAGGCGCTCGCCCCGCATGTGCGTGTCAATGCGATCGGGCCGGGGCCGACCTTGCAAGGTGGCCGCCAGACCACCGAGCAGTTTAGCAAACAGCGGGGCGCGACGATCCTCAAGCGCGGCGCGAACCTTGAGGATATCACCGCAGCACTGGACTATTTCCTGTCATCGCCCGCGATTACCGGACAGCTTTTATGCGTCGATGGAGGTCAGCATTTGGCATGGGAGACGCCGGATGTGCTGGGCGTGGAATGACGGGTCTAGCTGAAGGGTCGCGCAAGTTGTGCACCGCTCACATCGGCGTTACAAATCGTTTACAGTTTTGTTATGTTTTTCAATGGTTTGGGCTGTGGAAAGAAAAATATAGCCTAAAATCAATGAGTTAAGTTTATGCCTAAAAAACAGGCAAGTTAACGAGGGGCCCGGAAAACAAAGGAAAATTCCGACTGCCTAAAACATACACACTGAGTTATCCACAGATCGCGTGGACAGGTTTCCTCTTGAGCCTCTCCCAATATCATTGCAGCGCAAGACAGAATCGCCCACCTCAACACCATGACCGACGAGACGGAAAAAACTGAGACGCCTTTGAAGGGGCATGAGCGCATTCAGGCTTATCTGAAGACGCTTGATGGCTCCCCCGGCGTCTACCGCATGCTCGATGAGCAGGCGCGCGTTCTTTATGTCGGCAAGGCCCGGAACCTGAAAGCGCGCGTCAGCAACTACGCGCGGCCCAGCGGTCATTCGGGACGCATCGCACGGATGATCCGCGAAACCGCGTCGATGATGTTCCTGACAACCAAGACCGAGACGGAAGCGCTGCTGCTTGAGCAGAACCTGATCAAGCAGCTCAAGCCGCGCTACAATGTTCTGTTGCGCGACGACAAGAGCTTTCCGAACATCCTGATGACCAAGGATCACCCGTTTCCCGAGATTAAAAAGCATCGCGGGAAGAAGTCTCAGAAGGGCAGCTATTACGGGCCTTTCGCCAGTGCAGGTGCGGTGAACCGGACACTGAACCAACTTCAAAAGGTGTTCTTGCTGCGCAACTGCTCGGACCCGGTCTTCGAGAGCCGCTCACGGCCTTGTCTGCTCTATCAGATCAAGCGGTGCAGCGCGCCCTGCGTCGGCCATATCACGGAGGAGGACTACGCGGAAAGTGTGCGCGATGCCGAGAAGTTTCTCGAAGGTAAGTCCACCGGCATTCAGGAACGGCTGGCCAAGCAAATGGCCGATGCCTCTCAGAATATGGAGTTTGAACGCGCCGCCGCCCTGCGCGACCGTATCCGAGCGATGACGCAGGTGCAGACGGCTCAGGGTATCAACCCGCGCGGGGTGGCTGAGGCGGATGTGATCGCGTTGCATATGGAAGGCGGGCAGGCCTGCGTGCAGGTCTTCTTCATCCGCGCCAACCAGAACTGGGGCAATCGCGATTACTATCCGCGCGTTGGCAACGAGGTCGATGAGACCGAGGTGATGGAGGCGTTTGTCGGCCAGTTCTACGGCGACAAGCAGCCGCCGAAACTGGTTCTGCTGTCGCATCCAGTGGAGAACGAGGATTTGGTCGTTGAGGCGCTGAGCCAAAAGGCCGAGCGCAAGGTCGAGATTGCCGTGCCGCTGCGCGGTGAGAAGGCTGAACTGATCTCTGGCGCGTCGCGAAATGCGCGCGAGAGCCTCGCCCGGAAAATGTCCGAGACCGCGACGCAAGGAAAGCTGCTGAAGGGTCTCGCGGAGGCCTTCGATCTGAAAGCCCCACCCCAGCGGATCGAGGTTTACGACAACTCCCATATTCAAGGCACGAATGCCGTTGGTGGTATGATCGTGGCAGGGCCCGAAGGTTTTGTGAAAAGCCAGTATCGCAAGTTCAACATCAAGGGTGATGACATCACCCCCGGCGACGATTTCGGGATGATGAAAGAAGTGCTGACCCGGCGCTTCAAGCGGCTTCTGAAGGAGGACCCGGACCGAAAAGGGGACACATGGCCGGACCTCCTACTCATCGACGGCGGCGCCGGACAAGTCAGCGCGGTGCGCGAGATCATGACCGAGATGGGCGTGACGGATATCGCCATGGTGGGCGTTGCCAAAGGGATCGACCGGGATGCCGGCAAGGAGGAGTTCTACCGCACCGGCCAGCGCCCCTTCGCGCTGAAACACAACGACCCGGTGCTTTACTTCGTCCAGCGTCTGCGGGACGAGGCGCACCGCTTTGCGATCGGAACCCACCGTGCCAAACGCGCGAAAGCGATTGGCGCGACCCCGTTGGATGACGTGCCGGGTGTCGGGGCCACGCGCAAGCGTGCATTGCTGGCGCATTTCGGATCGGCCAAGGCTGTGGGCCGCGCCAACCTGGCCGATCTCAAGGCGGTTGACGGTATCTCGGACGCGATGGCTGAGACGATCTACGACTATTTCCACGAGCGCGGTTAAGCCCTTTCTCAGCCCTCTCAGACGCGTTAGACCTGCAGTATGGTTTGGAACCTGCCCAATATTCTGACGGTTCTCCGTCTGTTTGCAGCCCCCGGCGTTGCCGTGATGTTTCTTTATTTCACAAGACCTTACGCGGACTGGTTTGCGTTGATCCTGTTTGTGAGCGCGGCGGTGACCGACTGGTTTGACGGCTATCTGGCCCGGGCGTGGAAGCAGGAAAGCAAGTTTGGTGCCATGCTAGATCCGATTGCCGACAAGGCAATGGTTGTCATTGCGCTTTTGGTCGTCACCGGCTTTTCTGGCATGAACCCGTGGATTTTGCTGCCCGCGACGGTGATCCTCTTTCGTGAGGTATTCGTCTCGGGCCTGCGCGAGTTTTTGGGCGATACCGCAGGCACGCTCAAGGTTACGCAACTCGCCAAATGGAAGACCACTGCGCAAATGGTGGCGCTGGCGGTGCTATTTGCCCAAGGTGTGTTCGAGCATTACTTTGGTATGCAGGCCTGGGGCATGGATGAGGCGCTGGTCAGCGATATTCTAAGCGGCCGCGAAGAGGATGTTCTGGGCCTGAACTGGAAGTATCAGGCGATGAATATCAGCTGGATCGTTGGTGTGATCTTGCTGTGGATCGCAGGGCTTTTGACCATGATGACAGGCTGGGATTACTTCACCAAGGCGCGGCCTTATTTGAAGGATAACTGATGGACGTTTTGTATTTCGCATGGGTCCGCGAGCGGATCGGGATGCCCAAGGAAACGGTCGAGACAAAGGCCGCGACCGTGATGGAGCTGGTCGAGGAACTGCGCGCCCGCGAAGAGCGGTATGAGGCTGCCTTTGCCGATCTGAGCGCGCTGCGCGTTGCGGTGGATCAGGACCTGACGGAGTTTGACGCCCCGCTGAAAGGCGCGCGTGAAGTGGCGTTCTTTCCGCCGATGACGGGCGGGTGACATGACGGTGCGAGTCCAGCAACCTGCGTTTGATCTGGGGGCCGAAGCAAACAGCTTTGCCGCAGGCCATAGCGAAATGGGTGCGATGGTCACGTTCGCCGGGATCGTGCGCGATCTGGCGCAGGGTGATCTGGACCGTATGGTGATCGAGCATTATCCGGGCATGACCGAACGCGCGTTGGAAAAAATCGCGCGCGAGGCGAAAGAGCGGTGGAGCCTCGGCAATGTGCTGGTCATCCACCGCTATGGTGAGATGGCTCCGGGCGAGCAGATCATGATGGTCGCCACATTGGCTCCGCACCGCAAGGACGCGTTTGAGGCGGCAGAGTTTCTGATGGATTACCTCAAGTCACGCGCGCCGTTCTGGAAGAAAGAGTTTACCTCAGGCGGGGCCGACTGGGTGGCCAGCAAAGCCGAGGATGAGGACGCCTTGACGCGCTGGTAGGTGGGTTTGTGCCGATTGGCGCGCGAGGCTCTTGCCCTTCGCTGGAACGCCGATATCGGTCGGTGCGGTTTCTGAACTTGGACGGGCGGATCAGCCATGCCAACACGATACATGGATCGACGACGACTTCTGGCGCTCGGCGGCGCGACGGCTTTGGCCGCCTGTGCGCCGCGAGGCAAATTGGCTGTGCGTCCGGGGCTGGATGCACCGCAAACCCAAAGCGTCTGGGCCGTCGCGATTGGCGATCAGCAGCCCTTGGTTGTCCATGGCACGACGCAGTTGGAAACCGCGGGCCTGTCGCGCTTTGTGCGCCACGATGTGTCCATTCCGCAGGATCGTGAGGTCGGCCAGATCAACTGGCCCGGAAAGCGGATCGACCCCGCGCAGGATTTCTATGTCGCGCAGCTTGAGCAGTTCGACGCCATTGATGTGATGCTGGATCAGGTCGCTGCCCGCCTGAAGCCCGGTCAAGACGTTACTGTTTTTGTACATGGCTACAACACCAACTATGCCGAGGCCGTCTATCGCCATGCCCAGATGGCCCATGACTTTGAGGATGACGGCGTGCATATCTCGATTGCCTGGCCCAGTGAGGCCTCGGCGACGGGCTATTTGACAGACCGCGATTCCACCTTGATTGCGCGGGACTATCTGGAACGAGTATTGCCACGTCTGGTGCAACGTTTTCCGGGGCGTGTTGTGCTGGTGGGTCACTCCATGGGCGCGTTCCTGACGATGGAGACGCTGCGGCAGATGTCGATTGGGGGCACGGATATCACACGCGAGTTGGGGGCGCTTGTTCTGGTCTCGCCGGACATCCGGATCGACGTCTTTCAGGCGCAGGTCGCGCGGATCAAGCGGCTCCCCGAAGTGATGGTCGTGATCCTGTCGCAGCGCGACCGGGCCTTGCAGCTCTCCAGCACGTTGGCCGGCGGGCAACCGCGTCTGGGCTCTGCGGCGGATATCGAGGTGCTGTCAGATATGGATCTTCTGGTGATGGATCTCAGCGATCTGCCCAATAGCGGGCGCGGCAACCATCTGGCGATCACGACATCGCCTGCGGCGGTGGCATTCGTGCGCGGGCTCAGCTCGGATGATCCGGTCTTGAGAGATAGACGCGGTGGGGGTCTTCTGGTCGTGCGGGTGCCGCTGCTTACCCTGCGTTGATCCGCTCGATATAGGCGCGCATCTCTTCGGCTTCCTGTCGTGCATCGCGCAGGCCGTCCATCGCGGCGCGCAGCTCGGCCTCGGTCTGGCTCAGCTGATTGGTCATCTCGGCCTCGCGCTGCTGCAGATAGGTGATCGCCTGATCGCGCGTTTCCTCGGCTTCGTGCAGGGCCTGGGCCATCTTGTCCAGCTCGCCAATATCGCTGCGCGACACACGGGTGAAGCGGTGGATCAGCCAGTTCGCGAACCAGCCAAGGCTGAAGGCCACGAAAAGAATGATCGCTGTGACGATGACAAACTCGGTTCTATTCATCGGTGGCCTCGGTCTGTGAAGGGTCTGTGTCGTCTGCGGGCGCAATCTCGCGACCTGGCGCAAGGAAGACGCGTTTGAACTCGATCCGGCGGTTGGCTTCGCGCCCATCCTCGGTCTCGTTATCGGCGATGGGGCTGGTTTCGCCATAGCCGACAGCGGTCAGTTTCAGCGTGCTGACACCCCGTTGCAAAAGCTGCTCAAGCACCGCTTGTGCGCGCTGCTCGGAGATGCGCTGGTTGCCTTCTTCGCTTCCCTGACTGTCGGTATGGCCGCCAATCTCGATCTCGAAATCAAGGACGTCGCAATCCTCGAAAATGGCTGAAATCGCATCCAGAGTGGGCCGGGCTGAGGCATCGACCACGGCCGAGCCGGGCTCGAATGTGATTTTCTGCTCGGTGCCGATGCGTTTGATATCGCCGATGCACTCGTCAACGGTGGGTAGGGAGGCAACGGGGTCCAGCGCCTCTTTGTAGGTCACGAAAATCTCGAACCGGGAACCTTCGCCCAGCTTATCCGACAGCAGGCGCGCCACCTCGGACCGCGCATCAACATTGCCGGTGTCGCCGCGCACGGTGACCAGATCAGGCTGCACGATGACCGCACCATTGGCGAGCTCCGAGAGCGCCTCGATCCCCGCCAGCACGCGCACGGGCCAGCCATCCGGCAGATTGTCGACGTTACGCGTCGCGACATAGACCTTTTCGCTGCCAAAGCGGGCCTGGGCAAAGTTTTCAGCCACGCCGCGCACCAGATCGCTGGGCAACCGTCCGCGCAACTGCACCTGTCCTTCGGGGCTCAGGGTGGCGGTGAACTCAGGCGGGCCATCACCATCATTGGCGTCCGATTTCGGCAGAACGGCAGTCAGTGAGAAAACATCGGGCAGGGCTGTTTTCAGCTCTCCGGCGACGCGGTCGAAAAGCCCTTCATCCGTGCCTTCCAAGGCAGCCAGTGTCACATCCGCATCTGCAAAGGTGATTGACCCGCCGCCCAGTTCGGTCACGGCCTCGATGCCACGGGCCACGCCTTCGCCCCATTGCGGTGTCGGCACGCCAAGGCCCAAGACGCAATTGATCTGCCCTTCAAGGCCTGCAGCGCGGGCGGCGGTTAAAATCCGGTCGCGCGAGCGCTCGTTGTCGGCAGAGCACACATCGAAGCGCGCCCCGTCTTCGGCAATCAGAAAACGCGCCGTGAAGGGCGTGATCACCGGGCGCGGGGCCGAAATCTCCATTGCGAGCCGCACATCATTTGGCTTGGCGCGCGCGATGTCGGTTTCAAGGCGACGCTTGTCCTCGGTGCTTTCGGAGATGGCGGTGATCGACACGCCTTCCTCATCGACTGATATCTTCGAGCGGGGCAACCGCGCCAACGCATCAAAGCTGAACGACAAGGCCTGATCAAAGCCTTCTGGTGTCGGGTAGTCCGCGCTTTCCAGAAGGTCGGTCACCGGGGTGTCCGGGGCAAGTTCCCCGATCGCTTGCGAGATGTCCTCACGGCTAATCTCGGTCGGGATCAGCCCGATCAGAGAGATGCCGCTTTCGTTGCGCAAAATTTCCACCGAAAAGCGTGGGGCGGCGAGGGCGGCCATATCCTCGACCTGCATGCGGTCGATGACACGGGCGGCATCCACGATGCGTCCGGCGGTGGAAATGGCACGGAACCGTTGGGCTTCATCGGGTGCGGTGCCAGACAGCTCAACGCGCAGGCCGTTGGATTGCACCTCGGCCCAGCCAAGCTGATTTTCGTCGAGCGCAAAGCGCACGTCGATCTCGGAGCGCTGCTCGATAAAGGTTGCGCCCGTGCTGGCAGCCAGAAAAGCCCCCAGCCCGGCAGCGCCGAAGGTCGCGACAAGAATGAGGGCAGAAGACAGGCGCATCGAACACAGGTTGCTTTACTCAGGACCGGTTGCGATCTGTCTATGCCTGTTGGCGGGCGGGTGCAATCACACGGCCAGGCACAAGGCGAAAAACAGCACCGGAATCAGGCCCGCATCGCGGTTGGATCGGAAGATACGGGTCAAGCCTTTGTGATCGTCCGCATCAAAGCGTCTGAGCTGCCAGGCAAGGTGCCAGCCTATGGCCCATGGCGCGGCCAGCGCCAGCACGAGTTGCAGGGGGTTTCCGTTTGGTAGCAGCGCCAGCAGGATCGCCAGCGCCATCAGCATGACCGTGGCCATCAGGAAGTTGCGCAGCCATTTGGGGCTGTCCTCGGCAAAGAGACGGGCGGTGGACTTGATGCCGATCAGGGCGTCATCCTCGGTATCCTGATGCGCGTAGATCGTGTCGTAAAATAGCGTCCAAGCGATGCCTGCGAGATAGAGCAGGACAGGGGGCCAATCCAGCGATCCGGTATGGGCGACCCAGGCCAGCAGCGCCCCCCAGTTGAACGCGATGCCAAGAAAGGCTTGCGGCCACCATGTGAAGCGTTTGGCGAAGGGATAGATCGCGACCGGCGCTAGTGAGATGACGCCCATGAGGATCGCGGTGGGCGGGAAGGTGAGCAGGATGGCGAAGGAGATCAGGGCTTGGGCCACCATCCAGATGACGGCGCCTCTGACAGTGGCTTGGCCCGACGGGATGGGACGCGACTTGGTGCGCTCGACCGAGCCGTCGAAATCGCGGTCGGTGATGTCGTTCCAGGTGCAGCCCGCACCGCGCATCAGGAACGCCCCAATGGCGCAGCCAAGCGCGATCCATGCGTCATAAAGCGTCGGCGTTCCGCTGTGCAGCATCGCCAGCAGCAGGCCCCACCAGCAGGGCAGCAGCAAAAGCCATGTCCCTATGGGGCGATCCGCGCGGCTGAGGCGCAGGTAAGGGCGCGCCCAGACGGGTGCGAGTGTGTCGACCCAGTTGTCTTCGACGGCGTCCGCCACCTGACCGTGATCCGGGCCGTTCTGCTCTGGTCTCTGACCTGCGTCGGTCATAAGGTCCGCCCCATGGCATCTATCGTTCGGCTTTATGTAGATCACGCTTTGGGGGAGGGGCAAACGGTTCCTCTCACCCGCGACCATGCGCATTACCTGTTCGGGGTGATGCGGCTGGGGGTCGGGGCCGAAGTGTTGCTGTTTAACGGTGTCGATGGGGAGCATGCCGCAGAGGTTTTGGAGGCGGGCAAACGCGGTGGTGTGCTGCGCTGTCTGCGCCAGACGAAGCCGTTGCAGATGCCGCCCGATCTGTGGCTGCTCTTTGCGCCGATCAAGAAGGCGCGCACGGATTTCATTGTCGAGAAAGCCGCCGAGATGGGGGCGTCGCGCATTTGCCCGGTGCAGACCGCATTCACCAACTCGGAACGCGTGCGGCAGGACCGCTTGCAGGCGCACGCGATTGAGGCGGCTGAGCAATGCGGTGGCACCTTCGTGCCAGAGGTGACCGCGCTGCAAAAGCTGGGTTCCATGCTGGATCACTGGCCCGACGGGCGTCGGCTGATGTTCTGCGATGAGGAACAGGTCGGCGCCGGTTTGGCGTTGGAGGGCGACGCCGGGCCATGGGCGATCCTGATCGGGCCGGAAGGGGGCTTTTCGCCGGAAGAACGCGCGCGGTTGGGAGCCCTCCCCTTCGCCACGACAGTCAGCCTGGGGCCGCGCATCTTGCGCGCCGACACGGCAGCGGTCGCGGCGATGACCCTTTGGCAAAGCGCGCTGGGCGATTGGGCATGAGCTTTATTCGCCCAGAGGCGCAACAGACCCTCTTGCGGTTTCGCGAGGTGCTGGTGGGTGCGGCGCTTGATCTTCTGGGGCTCTTCCTGATCCTGACCGGGCGGGGCCTTGCCGTCTGGATCGGCGTTGCGATCTGTATCGGGGCCAGCGTTCTGATCCTCGCCGGTATCCAACGCGCGGGGTTCCGCAAGGGTGCGGGCGGGGCTGGCGTTGTCAACGTCGTTGAAGGCGCTGTCAGCTATTTTGGGCCTCTGACCGGTGGCGTGGTGTCGATCCGCGAGATGAGCCACCTGCGTTTTGACCCGCGCCACACGCCACCTCATTGGGTGCTGGAACAGCCTGGTCATGACCCGCTGTTCATCCCGATGAACGCAGAAGGCGCCGAGGCGCTTTTTGATGCGTTTGAAGGGCTCGAGGGGCTCAACACCCAGCATATGTTGCGCGTGATGAACGATCCGCCTGCGGCACCCGTGGTGATCTGGCAGCGCGAGACATCGACCGTGCGTCGTTTGACATGACCCTGCGCGCGCGTGTGGGGCTTGCCCGGATTGACACCCGCCCCATTTCGTCTCACCACTGACGTGCCATGACCCTAACGCCCGGAGCCCCTAGCCATGTCTATTCCCCAATCCGGCGGCGGTCCGATCGAGAACCACGCACAACTCGCGCAATACCTCGCTGACGGGTGCAAGCCCAAGGAAAACTGGCGCATCGGGACCGAACACGAGAAGTTCGGCTATTGCAAAGACACGCTGAAATCTCTGCCTTATGACGGCGAACGGTCGATCCGCGCGATGCTCGAAGGGCTGCGTGATGGGTATGGCTGGGCCCCGGTGGAAGAGGCGGGTCATATCATCGGGCTGACCAAGGACGGCGCGAATGTGTCGTTGGAACCGGGCGGCGCGCTGGAGCTGTCGGGCGCACCCTTGGAGACGATCCACGAGACCTGCGACGAGGTGAATGTGCACCTGCGCGAGGTCAAGGATATCGCCGACAAGATCGGAGTTGGCTTCATCGGCCTGGGGGCCGCGCCGATCTGGGAGCACAAGGACGTCCACCAGATGCCCAAGGGGCGCTACAAGCTAATGAACGCGTATATGGACCGCGTCGGCTCCATGGGGAAATCCATGATGTATCGGACCTGCACGGTGCAGGTGAACCTCGACTTTTCGTCCGAGGCGGACATGGTCCAGAAGATGCGTGTGGCGATTGCGTTGCAGCCTGTGGCGACGGCTTTGTTCGCAAATTCACCGTTCTTTGAAGGCCAGGTAAACGGACATAAAAGCTGGCGCTCGCGCATCTGGCGCGACCTTGATCCCGATCGCACCGGCACGGTTCCCTTTGTGTTCGAAGACGGGTTCGGCTTTGAGCGTTGGGTGGAGTATGCGCTCGATGTGCCGATGTATTTCGTCTATCGCGATGGCACGTATATCGACGCTTTGGGCCAGTCATTCCGCGACTTTATGAAGGGCGAGTTGCCCGCTCTGCCTGGCGAAAAACCTTTGCTGAGCGATTGGGCAGATCATCTGACGACGATCTTTCCCGAAGCCCGCGTGAAGCAGTTTATCGAGATGCGCGGCGCGGATGGCGGCCCCTGGCGGCGGCTTTGTGCGCTGCCCGCGTTCTGGGTTGGTCTGACCTATGATCAGGGCGCGCTGGATGCGGCCTGGGATCTGGTGAAGGGCTTTGACGCGGAAACCCGCGAGGCGCTGCGGGTGGCGGCGTCAGCGAGTGGTCTGCAGGCTGAGGTCGGCCGCATCAACATGCACGATCTGGCGCGTGAAGCGGTCGCGATTGCCGAAGCGGGCCTCAAGGCGCGCGCACGCCCAGGTGCGGGTGGTCTGGTGCCAGACGAGACGCATTTCCTGAATGCGCTCAAGGACAGTGTCGAAAGCGGCAAGACCCCCGCGGATGAGCTGCTTGAGCGCTATCACAGCGATTGGAATGGCGATCTGACCAAGATTTATAGCGAGTACTCCTACTAGTCGCGCGGCACGTTCGGCACGCGCGACGGTGTAAGCGCCTCGTCGAAATCTGCGGGATCGAAACGCGGACCCCCTGAGCCTCCACCACTTTTGGGGCGCAAGGGGTCAAGGCCGAAACGGTTGGGCCCCTCGGTGCCGCGCAGACACATCATCACCACAAACGCAATCGGGCCGATAACCGGCACGATGTTAATCCACCACCACCATCCGGACCGGTCTTGATCATGCAGGCGACGCACCGCGACGGACAAGGTCGGAAGCGCCACCGCAAGGCCGACGACCACTTGGATCGGCCCGTCTCCGTCGTCGGTGAATGTGATGCCAAGCAAGTTGTCGAGAATTGCAGCGGCCACGCAAACAAGGATGACGAACAACACAAACCACCAGTATTCCGAGCGCTGGGCGCGACCGGAAAAGGTCACGTAGTTTGACAGGCATTTCTGAACGGCGACGGCGAACGGCATCTGCATTGGGGGGCTCCTTGGCTATCAGCGCAGGTTGGCTCAGGCCATGGGGCGAAATCAACCCTCGATCACAACGCCCGTGACAAAGGCGATGACCTTTTCGGCGGGCATCTCGCAGGGTTTCAGCAAAGGGCCGCTGGCAGGGTGATAAAGGTTGAGGCTGATGTAGTCAGGGCCGCCCAGCTCGTCTGCAACCAGTTTGATGGACTTGCCACCCGCATAGCTCGTCTTGCTGATCGCATAGGGTATGCCGTTATAGAGCCCCCGCGATGTGCCAAGCGGAATCGCAGCGAGCGCGTCAAGAAACGGCGTCACTTCTGGCCAATCTTGCTTTCGGTGCCTGCGCGCAGGCGCTGGATGTTCTGCCAATGGCGCGCGTAGGTCAGAAGACCCAGCACAAAGCCCAGCAAAATCGCGCTGCCCGCGCCCAGAAGGGCGGCCCAGACCGGAGCCATGCCCGCCGCAAGCAGCGCTGATAAGGACGAATAGCGCGAGATCAGCGCGCAGACGAGCCATGTGGCGCAGACCGCCAGACCCAGCGGGAAGTAAAGCGCGAGGTAGATGCCGATCAGCGTCGCGACGCCTTTGCCCCCCTTGAATTTCAGCCAGACCGGGAAGCAATGGCCGATGAAGGCTGCGAGGCCCGCAAGCTGGGCAGCATCTTCGCCCGCGAAGTGGCGGGCCAGCAAAAGCGGCACGATGGCCTTGCCCGCATCAAACAGAAGCGTCAGCGCAGCTGCGGCCTTGTTGCCCGTGCGCAGCACGTTTGTCGCTCCGATATTGCCGGACCCGATTTCGCGCAGGTTTCCAAGGTTCATCACCCGGGCAAGGATCATGCCGGAGGGGATCGAGCCGAAGAGATACCCGATCACCGCCCAGAGCAGCAGGCTTGTCGGATCCGAGACAATGAACGGCATGTCAGAGGTCCCCGTAAACGCAGGTGCCACCGACGAAGGTGGCCAGCACCCGCCCTTGCATCCGCTGCCCGTCAAACGGCGTGTTCTTGGATTTCGAGAGCAGCTTTTCGCGGTCCAACACGAAGGGGGCGTCGGGGTCGAAGAGGATCAGATCGGCCGGGGCGCCAACCTCCATCCGCCCGGACTTGAGGCCAAGCCGCTTGGCGGGATTAAGCGACAGCGCCCGAAAGAGCTGCGGCAGGCTCAGATCGCCGGAATGGTACAGACGCATCGCTGCGGGCAGCAGGGTTTCAAGCGCAACGGCCCCGCTGGCGGCTTCCTCAAAGGGCAGGCGCTTGCTTTCCTCGTCCTGCGGGGTGTGAAAGCTGGAGATGCAGTCGATCAGGCCAGACGCAACAGCGGCGACCATCGCCTTGCGGTCCTCCTCGGAGCGCAGGGGCGGCTTGATTTTGAAGAAGGTGCGGTAGTCGCCGACGTCCAGCTCGTTGAGCGTGAGGTGGTGGATATTGACGCCCGCAGTGACGTCCAGACCAGCGGCTTTGGCACGGTCCAGAACGGGCAGCGATTGGGCGGTCGTTAGTCCGTCCGAATGATAGCGCGCGCCGGTCATCTCGACCAGCGCCATGTCCCGTTCAAGACCCATGCGTTCAGCCATCGGCGACACGGCGGGCAGCCCGCGCAGAGAGGCAAACTTGCCCGAGGTCACCGCCGCGCCGGACGACATCACCGGCTCTTGCGGATGGGCCATTACCAATGCGCCAAGGCTCCGTGCATAGGTCAGACAGCGCGACAAAACCTTGGTGTTGGTCGTGACGTGATCGCAATCGGTGAACGCCACGGCACCGGCATCTTTCAGAAAGCCGATCTCGACCATCTCGCGCCCTTCGCGGCCTTTGGTCAAAGCGGCCATCGGGACCACATTGACGGGGGCCGCCTCCTGCGCGCGACGGTTTACGAACTCGAGCGTTTCCGGGCTGTCGATGGCGGGGAGCGTGTCGGGGCGCGTGACCATCGTCGTCACGCCCCCGGCTGCAGCGGCGGCCCCTGCGGTGCGGAAACTTTCCTTGTGACGTTCGCCGGGTTCACAGATTTTCACACCGATATCGACGATGCCGGGGGCCATAACCTTGCCGCCGCAATCCGTGCCGTCGCGACGACCTTCGCCGATCTCGGCGATGCGGCCTGCTTCGATGCGCAGCCAGCCCTCGGTCTCGGTGCCGGCCTCTGGATCAATCAGGCGCAGGTTGGTCAGAATGCGCGCGCTCATGGGGCGTCTCCGGATGTGAAAAGGGCGAAGAACCCGTAGATCAAGGCCAGCGTGGTTAACGCGATCAGGGTTTTGGCCCAGAGGGGCATTGGTGTGGGCTGCCCCTCGTCCTCGGGTGTCGCAGGCGAAACCTGCCCTTCGGCACTGGTGCTGGAGAGATCCAGATGCGGCTTGTGAGGACGGTCCTCTTGAAGCAGCGTCAGGAAACTGACGGGCGGTTGCGGCACAATAATATCGGGACCCGCAAAGGCGGCAGAGGCGATTACGGCCACCATGCCGTCCTGAGCGGACAGGATCGGCAGGGCCGTTTGATAGGCCTCTTCTGCGATACCCAGCCCTTCGCTCAGATAGGTTTCGACACCGAGCGTCTTGAGCTCTGTCAGATCAACGATCTGCACATGATCGGGCTCAAGCTGCGTGACCCCAAGCGCATCGCGCAGCGGGTAGCTGTCGCCTTGCTGCGTGGTGAATGCGGCGATCCGGGAGGCGGGCAGATCGAGCGCGAAAACCCGGTAAAGCCCGGTCTCATGGGCGGTGATGGCCAGCTTGTCACTCATGAGGCCACCTCGCTGGCGGACGTAATTCTGGCGATGACGGCGTCCTTGTCAGCCTGATACTTGATAAGGTGCTTGTCCCCCGATGCAGTGACGACCTGCACCGCACTGCCAAGCCCGCGCACCTTGGTGACATCGCGCAACATGACCGTGCGACCGGGTGGGCCCAGCAGGCGACTGTCTGTCAGAAGCCACGTCACGGACAGCTCTTCGGATTGCAGATACCATCCCCTGATCGCAGTTGCGGCCAGGCCCGCAACGGCCCCGGTCCAGATGTGGGGATTTTCCATCCACCATAGCACCAGCATCGCGCCGCCCATGGCAATGGCGGCCATCACCGCATGATCGCGCAGGTAGGTGGCGCGGTCTGCGGGAAACTCCGCGACTAGGGTCTCTCCATCCGCCAGGCTGCGTTGGTCGCTCATCAGCCGCTTCCCATGACAAGCAGCACGACAAGGGCTGCCATAACGATCAGGGCAATCATCGCAACGCGACCAGACATTTTGGGGTCTTTGGGTTCGTTCATGCCATCACCTCTCGCGGGGTGGCCCGCAAGTTGCGCGCCAGAAGGTCCATCGCAGCCATGCGCACGGCGACGCCCATTTCAACCTGTTCCTGAATGACGGAGCGGTTGATGTCGTCGGCCAATGTGCCGTCTATTTCGACGCCGCGGTTCATTGGCCCCGGGTGCATGACGATGGCGTCATCCTTGGCATAGCCCAGCTTTTCCGCGTCGAGCCCGTAGCGGTGATAATACTCGCGCTCGGAGGGGATGAAGCCCCCATCCATGCGCTCGCGTTGCAGGCGCAGCATCATGACCACATCGACGTCCTGTAATCCTTCGCGCATGTCCTCGTAGACCTCGACCCCGAACTGGTCGATCTGGCTGGGCATCAGCGTCGGTGGGCCGATCAGGCGGATACGGTTCTCCATCTTGCCAAGCAACAGGATGTTTGACCGCGCCACGCGACTATGGGCGATATCTCCACAGATCGCGATGTTCAGACGATGCAGGCGGCCCTTCTCGCGCCGGATCGTCAGGGCATCCAGAAGCGCTTGAGTCGGGTGTTCATGCTTACCGTCACCTGCATTCAGAACGGCGCAATTCACCTTTTCAGCCAGCAGGTTCACCGCCCCAGAATGGGGGTGGCGCACGACCAGAAGATCGGGGTGCATCGCGTTCAGCGTCATCGCCGTGTCGATCAGGGTTTCGCCCTTTTTGATCGAGGAGGCCTGCATCGCCATGTTCATCACATCCGCGCCCAGACGTTTGCCTGCCAACTCGAAACTGGCCTGCGTGCGCGTCGAATTCTCGAAGAACATATTGATCTGTGTGAGGCCCGCCAGCGCGTCGCCATGCTTGATCTGTTGGCGGTTCAGCCACACGTAATCATCGGCCAAATCCAGCAATGTCGTGATTTCATCGGGGCCGAGATGCTCGATCCCCAGAAGATGCTTGGCCCGAAAACTCATGCTGCGCGTCCCGATGATTTTCGGGTTTATATTCAGCGCGCGGGCGGGCGGCAAGGCATTTACCTTGCGCACGTTCGGGCATAGCGTTGGGGCATGACCGACATGAGCGATTTTCATCAGATGAAGGCGTTGCTGGACTGGCAGATCGAGTTGGGTGTGACCGACGCGATCAGCGATACGCCAGTGAATCGCTATGAACTTCAGGCCAAACCCCCGAAGTTGGAGACGAAAGCGGCGGCACCTGCGCCGGTTGTCCCGATCGCCGAGGTCGATCCGGTTGCCGTGGCGCGCAAAGCGGCAGAGGCCGCTGGCGATCTGGAGGGGTTGCGCGCGGCCATGGCTGCGTTTGAGCACTGCGAGTTGAAAAAGGGCGCACGCAACCTGGTGTTCTCGGACGGTGTTCCGGGCGCGCGCGTCATGGTGATCGGCGAGGCGCCGGGCCGCGACGAGGATCAGCAGGGCAAGCCCTTTGTGGGCCGCGCGGGTCAGCTTTTGGACAAGATGTTCGATGCCATTGGCATGGGCCGCGCCGCTGAAACGCCGATCTACATCACCAACATTCTGCCTTGGCGGCCGCCACAGAACCGCGACCCGAAGCCTGACGAGATCGCGATGATGATGCCGTTTGTCGAGAAACATGTGGCGCTTGCCGCGCCCGATCTGATCGTCGTGATGGGCAACATCGCTTGTCAGGGCGTGCTGGGGCGAAAAGGGATCACAAAGCTGCGCGGTAACTGGGACGAGGCGCTGGGCAAGCCTGTGCTTCCGATGTTCCATCCCGCATATCTGTTGCGAAACCCCGCTGCGAAGCGGGAGGCCTGGGCCGATTTACTGTCGCTAAAAGCGCGATTGAAAGGGTAGTTATGTCTCGGATCGACGAAAGCCTTGAATTTATTCCAGTGCGCATCGCGGTGCTGGCGGTGTCGGATACCCGTAAGCTGGAGGAGGACCGCTCAGGCCAGGTCCTTGTGGACAGGCTGCAAGCCGCAGGCCACACGCTCGCCGCGCGCGAGATCATCCGGGATGAACGCGACCAGATCGCAGAGCAGTTGCGCACATGGTCGAAGGACCCGGAGATTGACGTCATCATCTCGACCGGCGGCACCGGCCTGACGGGCCGCGATGTGACCGTGGAAGCGCATCGCGATGTCTACGAGAAAGAGATCGACGCCTTCGGCACAGTTTTCACCCTCATCTCGATGGATAAGATCGGCACATCGGCCATTCAAAGCCGCGCCACGGGCGGTGTCGCCAATGGCACCTATCTGTTTGCGCTGCCCGGAAGCCCCGGCGCATGCAAGGACGCCTGGGACGGGATTTTAGCCAAACAGCTCGATTTTCGGCACCGGCCCTGCAATTTTGTCGAGATTTTTCCACGTCTGGACGAACATCAGCGACGGAAATAGCCCGCGCATCCGTATCACATCTGTGATTTGGTGATCGGTGATGTAAGCCTATGTTTACAGAACGACTTACCCATCCTTTGGAGAGGGACTGTTGATGCGATTTCTGGGACGCAGCCTCATCGGCCTGTTCCTTTGGGCGATGACGCTGGGCTTTCTGGCCTGGGCGGGCGTTCTCGTGACAGGCGCGGTGCAAGAGCGCATGGCGCAGGAAGATCGTGCGTTTCCGGCCCGCGAACGGGTTTTCGCGGTGAATGTCCAAGAGGTAACGCCGCAGACGATTGCCCCCACACTGACCGCTTTCGGCGAGGTGCAAAGCCGCCGCACGCTTGAGTTGCGCGCCACAGAAGGCGGACGCATTGTGGCGCTGGATGCGGCATTTGAAGAAGGGGGCGTGGTTACGGCTGGCTCCGAGCTGGTGCGCATTGATCCGTTTGAGGCCGACGCCAACCTCGCCCGTGCGCGCACCGATCTGCGGGAAGCAGAGGCCGAGGAGAGGGATGCAGCCCTGGCCTTGGCGCTGGCTCAGGACGAGGTTATCGCCGCCGAAAGCCAGCTTGACCTGCGCGCCCGCGCCCTGCAACGCCAGCGCGATCTGCAAGCGCGTGGTGTCGGCACCGAGGCCGCGATTGAAACCGCCGAACTGGCCGAACAGGGCGCGCAGCAGACGCTGCTGGGGCGCAGGCTTGCAGTCGCCGCAGCACAGGCGCGGCTAGAGCAATCCGCGATCAGTTCCGAGCGTCAGCGCATTGCGTTGGACGAGGCTGCGCGACGGGTCAGCGAAACGGTTATCACCGCACCTTTCGACGGCACGTTGTCAGATGTTGATCTGGTGGTCGGCGGCGTCGTGGCGCAGAACGAACAGGTCGCCCAACTGATTGACCCCAGCGCTTTGGAAGTCGCGTTTCGGGTCTCCACCGCGCAATATGCGAGCCTCCTGAGCGAGACGGGCAGCTTGATCAACGCACCCATTGAAGCGGTATTGGATGTCTTTGGCGCCGATATCGTGGTGCGCGGCAAGGTCTCCCGTGAAAGTGCCGCTGTGGGCGAAGGGCAGACGGGCCGCGAGCTGTTTGCCCAGTTGGATGCGAATGCCGCTTTGCGCCCCGGCGATTTCGTCACCATTCGCGTGCGCGAGCAAGAGTTGGACAATGTCGCCTTGATCCCTGCAGCGGCCATCAGCGGGGCTGGCACGGTGCTTTTGCTGACAGAGGATGAGCGGTTGGAAGAAGCGGCGGTCACTGTCTTGCGTCAGCAGGGCGATGACGCGCTGATCGAAGCCAGCACTCTAGCCGGGCGCGAGGTTGTCACCGCGCGTTCTCCGCTTCTGGGGGCCGGTCTGAAAGTGCGCCCTTTGCGCGGCGGCCCCGCACCTGAGCCCGACATGATTGAGCTGACCGAAGAGCGCCGCGCCAAACTCGTGGCTTTTGTCGAAAACAACGACCGTATGCCGGATGCCGCGAAAGAGCGGCTGCTGGCGCAGCTTCAGCAAACCGCTGTTCCGGCCCGCATCGTCACGCGGCTGGAAGGGCGTCTGGGCGGGTAAGCCATGCGGGCGCAGGTGCAAGGTCTGACCGGCGGCGTTCTGTCTTACTTCGTGCGCCATAAAACGGCGGCGAACCTGCTGCTGGTCGTCCTGATCTGTATCGGCATCGCCGCCGCGCCCCGGATGCGGGCGCAGTTCTTCCCCGACGTGATTGTTGAAAATGTGAGCGTCAGTGTCGCGTGGCAAGGCGCGGGCGCCGAAGATGTGGACGCCGCGATTGTGCAGGTTCTGGAACCTGCCTTGTTGGCGGTCGATGGGGTTGATGAGACTGAAAGCCGGTCCCGTGAAGGCAGCGCCTCTATCACGCTGGAGTTTGAACCGGGCTGGGATATGGCCCGCGCAACCGACGATGTGCGCGTTGCCGTTGATGCGGTCACGATACTTCCCGAAGAAGCCGAAGAGCCGACCGTGCGCCGCGGTGCGTGGCGCGACCGAGTGACGGATGTGGTCATCACTGGCCCCGTCTCGGTCGATCAACTGGGGCTCTATACAGACGAGCTGGTCACCCGGCTTTTTGCCGAAGGGGTCACGCGCACGACCATTCGCGGGATCGCCGCGCCCGAGTTGCTGGTCGAAGTGCCCTCGGTCGCCTTGATCAAGAACGATGTGTCGATGGCCCAGATCGCAGAAGCGATTGCAGGTGAAGTTGCGACCGACCCGGCAGGCGACATCACCGGCGGCAGCACCCGTGTGCGCACCGGGGTTGAGAAACGCACAGCGCAGGATATCGCGGCGATCGTGCTGCGCTCGAACACCGATGGCACGACGCTGACTGTGGGCGATGTGGCGACGGTCATGGCTTTGGGCATCGACCGGGAGCGGGCCTATTTCGTCGGCGATGAACCCGCCATGTCGATCCGTGTGGACCGGTCCGATCAGGGCGATGCCATCGGCATTCAGGAAACCGTTGAAGAGGTCGCCGCCCGGATGGAGGCGACGCTCCCCGAAGGCGTCTCAGTTGATCTGATCCGCACCCGGGCGGAAGCGATCACAGGGCGGCTCAACATTCTTCTTGATAACGGGCTGATGGGGCTTGGTCTTGTGGTCATGCTGCTCTTCTTGTTCCTGAACGCCCGGACGGCATTCTGGGTCGCGGCGGGCATCCCGGTGGCGATGCTGACCGCTGTGGGGATCATGTATCTGGCGGGGATCACGCTGAACATGATCTCTCTTTTTGCGCTGATTATCACGCTGGGTATCGTCGTGGATGACGCGATTGTCGTCGGAGAGCATGCCGATTTTCGTGCCAGACGATTGGGCGAGGATCCCGCCACCGCCGCCGAAATGGCGGCACGGCGCATGGCCTCGCCTGTCTTCGCGGCGACGGTCACGACGATCATCGCGTTCTTTGGTTTGGTCGCCATCGGCGGGCGCTTTGGCGACCTGATTGCCGATATTCCCTTCACGGTGATTGCCGTTCTGGCCGCGTCTTTGGTGGAGTGCTTCCTGATCCTGCCGCATCATATGAAAGGGGCGCTGATCCATACGGCGAAAGAGCACTGGTATGACTGGCCCTCGCGGCAGGTCAACAAGGGCTTTCGCCGGGTGCGCGAGCGCATGTTCCGCCCGTTCATCGCACTAGTGATCCGCGCCCGCTACCCGGTCTTCGCGCTGGCGGTACTAGCGCTGGCCTCGCAAGCGGCTCTCTTAATCAAGGGCGATGTCGACTGGCGCTTCTTCAACGCGCCTGAGCGGGGCTCGGTCACGGGGAACTTCGCCATGGCACCGGGCGCCACGCGGGAGCACGCGTTGGAACAGATGCGCATGATGCAGGAGGCGGTTGATACGCTGGCCGCCGACTATGAAGAGCGCTATGGCCGCAATCCGGTCGACTTCGTCATGGCCGAGATTGGCGGCAATGCGGGGCGCGGTCTGTCGGGCAGCGACACCAAGGATATCGACCAGCTTGGCGGCATTTCCATCGAATTGATCGACGCCGATCTGCGCCCTTACTCCTCGTTCGCCTTTGTTGGTGAGCTACAAGACGCTGTCCCCCGCCACCCGCTGGTCGAGACAGTGAGCTTTCGCGGCTGGCGCTCCGGACCCGGTGGCGACGCGCTGGCGGTGGAGTTCTCGGGCGCCAGTGCCGAGACGCTGAAAGCTGCATCCGAGGCGTTGCAGGATGCGTTGCGCGTCTATCCAGAAGTCTCCGCGGTGCAGGACAATCTGGCCTATGACAAGGAAGAGCTTGTGCTGGAACTGACCGCCCAGGGACAGGCGTTGGGCTTTGACATCGACACGCTGGGCCGGGTTCTGCGCAACCGTCTGAACGGCATCGAGGCGGCGACCTTCCCGGATGGTCCGCGATCCGCTGAAATCCGCGTCGAGCTGCCGTCAGGCGAACTGACAGCGGATTTCCTGACCCGGACCCAGATGCGCACAGAGGCGGGTGATTACGTGCCGCTGGCTGATATCGTCTCGGTCGAAAGCCGCACCGGGTTCTCGACCGTGCGGCGCGAGAACGGCATCCGGCTGATCGAAGTAACCGGCGACATCTCGGAAGATGACCCGGCCCGCGCGACCGAGATCATGGCGGCGTTGGAGGCCGATATCCTGCCCCGCATCGCGTCCGAGCAGCAGGTCGAATGGCGGTTGGCCGGGCTGAGTGAGCAGGAGGATGAGTTCCTCGACGACGCCCGTTTGGGGCTCATTTTCTGCCTGACCGGTATCTATCTGACACTGGCGTGGATTTTCGCCTCTTGGACACGGCCTGCTGTTGTGATGTCGATCATTCCCTTCGGCCTCGTTGGGACCATTTGGGGGCATTACGTCTGGGATGTGCCGCTCAGTATGTTCTCGGTCGTGGGGCTGATCGGCATGACCGGGATCATCATCAACGACTCGATTGTGATGGTCACGACTATCGACGAATACGCCAAGACGCGGGATCGGGTCACCGCGATCATCGACGGCGCGGCGGACCGTTTGCGCGCGGTTTTGTTGACCACGCTGACAACCGTTCTGGGCCTGACGCCGCTGCTTTATGAGCAATCCTCGCAGGCGCGGTTCCTCAAGCCGACCGTGATCACGCTGGTCTACGGGCTGGGCTTTGGCATGCTGCTCGTACTGATCGTAGTGCCCGCACTGATGGCGATGCAACTGGACGTCTCGCGCCAATTGACGGCGATGCGGCGCGGTTTGCGTGCCCCGCACCCGGCACGGCGTTTGATCTGGGGGGCGGTCGCTTTGACCGGAGTTGCGTTTGCGGCGCTCATCGGCCCGGTCGCCCTGCAGGGCAGCCTTGCCACACCGCTGGTTCAGGTGCTGCCGGTGCTTGAGGGCGCGCCAGCGTTCCCGACAGCTTTGGGCCTTCTGGCAATAGCGGTTTCGGTGATCGGTGTCGGGGTCTACGGCATTGCAGCACTCACAGGGCGACGCGCGGCTTAACCCGCTTCGCAGCCGCGAATGTCGACAGCCTGCCCGGCGCTCAAAACGGTGATCCGAATATCGCTCCGGTTCAGCGCGAAAGGCTGGGCGGATGGGCTGACCATCTCGACCGAGGCGGTGAGGGTGTTGCCCTCGCGCCGGGTTGCGGCTTCGGAAATCCAGATCGTGGGATCAGCAGTCTCGAAGACAGCAACCTCACTTTGACCCAAAGCAGGCATCGCGATGGAGGCCGTGATCCGCAGGCCGTCAGAGATCGGATCGACCGCGCAGGTCACGGCGGCGACGCTTGCTTCGGCCTCACTGTGAGGACGGTCTGACAAGGCGGCCCTGATCGCGCCATCTGGCGCACCTGTCATGGGCAAGGCCTCGTCAAAATTCAGCGTGACGGGCACGCAAATCTCTTCGCAGACGCCGATCTGAACGGATCCACGCATTCTGATTTCGCCGCTGGAGCGTGGCGTCACCCGCATCGGAATAACCACCTGATTTTCATAGCCAATCGTGCGCATGCCGTTGGTCATATACACATTCGGCACCGGCCAGTGAAACGCCACAGCTTGCATGTTGTCGGCCCCGCGCCAGTCAAATTGCGGCGGGATGCCCGCATCACCGGGGGCGCGCCAATAGGTCTTCCAACCGGGATCGAGGGTGACGCGCAAAGCGGCCATATGGGTGCCATCGGCCTCGCGCCAACCGGGCAGCACCTCAAGATCAACCATATCCTGCGCCAGCGCGCCTAGGGGGGCCGCCAGCAAGGTTGAGCAAACAAGGAGCGCACGACGTGTCATAGAGGCAGGATACGGAGCTGCACCAGGATGGAAAGTCACATCCCCGCGAATTCTCGTGAGGCGCGTCTTTCTAGACACTTGCGCGGACCCAGGACCGCCCCCATCCTTGAACCCATGCAAAGCGAGTCGTCTGATTTCACGGGAAAGCTGTTGATCGCCATGCCGGGGATGAGCGATCCCCGGTTTGAGAAAAGCGTGATCTTCATGTGTGCGCATTCAGATGAAGGGGCGATGGGTTTGATCGTCAACAAACCCGCCGAGGATCTGGCCTTTGCCGACTTGCTGGAACAGCTGTCGATCCGGCCCGCACGGATCAACCGCGATGTGCCGGTGCATTTTGGCGGCCCCGTTGAGCATGGGCGCGGTTTTGTCCTGCACACGTCTGACTACAGCTCGAACGCGTCGACGCTGGAGGTGGAGGACGATTTCGGCATGACAGGGACACTTGATATTCTGGAAGACATAGCGCGCGGGCAGGGGCCCTCGGCTTTGGTCATGGCGCTGGGTTATGCAGGATGGGGGCCGGGTCAGCTGGAAAATGAAATTGTGCGCAATGGGTGGCTGACCTGCGATGCCACGCCCGAGATCGTTTTTTCGGTTCCCGCAGAGAATAAGTGGGGCGCGGCGTTGAAGACCTTGGGCGTGGATGCGCTCACCTTATCGGCGGCCGCGGGGCGGGCTTAGGCCTGTTTTTGAGTATTTTTGCAAAGATGAAACAACTACCGGGGCGCTGCGGCGCGGCGCAAGCGGTCGTTTATGGCGCGGCCCAGCCCGGTTTCGGGGATCGGGGCCACATGGATCGTGTCGGTGCCGCTGTCCAGCCGGTGCAGGTAAGCAAAAAGATTGGCCGCAGCCTCCGTCAGGTCACCACCGGGGGAAAGGTTGAGCGTGCCCTTCACCGGACCGAAGCCAAGCAGGGTGCCCTCTGTTTCCGTGACATTTAGCCGGACTTTCGCATCGGGGGCGTAATGCGAGGCGAGCTGACCAGGCGCATTTGGCATGTCAGGCTGATGCGTGCTGAGGGGATGGCCCAGGGCAGCCTCCAGAGCTTCCTGAGGCAGCCCGCCGGGGCGCAGCAGTGTCGGGATGGGCGCGAACCCGAGGATCGTCGATTCGAGGCCCACATCGCAGGGGCCGCCATCGAGAATGGCAGCGATCTTGCCGGTAAGCGCTGCGGCGACGTGATCGGCGGTTGTTGGGCTGATCGCGCCTGACGGGTTGGCCGACGGGGCCGCGATGGGGCGGCCCGCCTTGCGCAAAAGTGCTTGTGCCAGCGGATGGGCCGGGATGCGGATTGCCAATGTGGGCAGGCCTGCGGTGACTAGATCGCTGACCGCACCGGGCTTAACGGGAAGGACCAGCGTCAGCGGACCAGGCCAGAAGGCTTGTGCGATGTCCTGAGCGGTCTGCGGCAGCTCCACCAGCGGTTTAGCGGCGTCCAGATCAGGCACATGCACGATCAGCGGATTGAAGCTGGGCCGGTTCTTGGCCTCAAAGATGCGCGCGACGGCCTGCCCGTTGGTCGCATCCGCGCCCAGCCCGTAGACCGTTTCTGTCGGGAAAGCGACCAGAGCGCCCTTTTGCAGCAACGCTGCGGCATCGGCGATCCCTTGCGGCGTCGCGGCGAGGCGTTGGGTGGAAACGGGGTTCATAAGGTCTGACGCTGCGTTCTGGTTGCGGGGGGCGTTTTGGCGGTTACCTTCGCATCACGAGGATATCCCCGCATAGCCGCTTCGTGCGCTTATGTGAAGGTCGCGAAACCCGGAGAAAACAATGCCCTATCGTGCCCCTGTTCAAGAGTTTCAGTTCTTGTTCGACCAGGTTGTTGGTCTGGATCAGGTCCGCGCGACGGAGCGCTTCGCGGAGGCCACGCCCGATTTGACAGAAGCGATTCTGACGGAAGCCGGACGGATGTGCGAGGAGGTGCTGTCGCCATTGCAGCGCAGCGGTGATCTGACGCCCGCGCGTCTGGAGAACGGCGTCGTGCGCTGTTCGCCCGGTTTTGACGACGGCTACAAGGCCATTGCCGAAGGGGGCTGGATGTCCATTGCGGCGGATCCGGCTTACGGCGGCATGGGCCTGCCCATGGCGATCACGTCGGCGGTGAATGAGATGATGTCCTCGGCCTGTCTGGCGATCCAGCTGAATCCGCTGATGACCCAAGGCCAGATCGAGGCGTTGGAGAACCACGCCAGCGACGAGATCAAAGCACTCTACCTGCCCAAACTGATTTCGGGGGAGTGGTATGGCACCATGAACCTGACAGAGCCTCATGCGGGCAGCGATGTGGGTGCTTTGCGCACGAAAGCCGAACCGAACGGCGACGGCACCTATGCGATCACAGGCCAGAAGATCTATATTAGCTGGGCCGACAATGACTTTACCGACAATGTCTGCCATCTGGTTCTGGCGCGCTTGCCGGACGGGCAGCCGGGCACCAAAGGGATCAGCCTGTTCATGGTGCCCAAGCGTTTGCCGGATGAGAATGGCAATGCGGGCGTGGCGAACACGCTGAAGGTCGTCAGCCTTGAGCATAAGATGGGCCTCCATGCGTCGCCCACCGCCGTGATGCAGTATGACAGTGCGACCGGTTGGCTTGTGGGCGCGCCCCATAAAGGCATGGCTGCGATGTTCACCATGATGAACAATGCGCGTTTGGGGGTTGGCGTGCAGGGCGTGGGCGTCGCCGAAGGGGCGCTGCAGCATGCCGTCGCTTATGCGCTGGACCGCAAGCAAGGGGCGACGCCTGTAGCAGGTGGGACCGGGGCCATCGTTGATCATGCTGATGTCCGCCGAATGCTGGCGACGATGAAGGCGGATGTGTTCGCCTCGCGCGCGATTGCGCTGTCCTGCGCGGTGGCGATTGATATGGCCCACGCCACGGGCGACGCCGAATGGGAGGCGCGCGCGGCTTTCCTGACACCCATCGCCAAGGCCTTTGGCACGGATGTCGGTGTGGCGGTTGCTCAGACGGGCATGCAGGTGCATGGAGGCATGGGCTTTGTCGAGGAGACAGGTGCCGCGCAATTCGCCCGCGATGTGCGGGTGACGACGATCTATGAAGGCACCAACGGCATTCAGGCGATGGATCTTGTAGCGCGCAAGATGATGGACGGGGGTGAAGCCGCTTACCGTCTGCTCGACGAGATGGAGGCGGCAGCCGAAGAGGCGCGCGGCTCCAACCCGGCGATGGCAGAGGCCGTGTGGCAAGCCTGCGAAAGCCTGCGCGAGACGACCGAATGGCTGGTCTCCCAAAGCGATCTGAATGAGCGTTTCGCCGGGGCGGTGCCTTTCCTGCATGCCTTCGCGCGGGTTCTGGGCGGGCATTACCACCTGCAAGCGGCGCAAGCCGACAAGGGTGGCCCGCGCGAGAAACTGGCGCGATTCTATATCAAGCGTTTGCTGCCGGAGCATGCGGGCTTGCTGATCCATGCGCGCGCGGGCGCGTCCGAGCTTTACGATCTCACGGCTGATGAGCTTGCCGCGTGAGCCACGCCGGGCTGCGCTACCCGTTTGAGGAACCGCCTGCCGAATGTGAGGCGATTGAAGTGGCGGACGGTGTGCTGTGGATCAGGATGCCGCTCCCCATGGCTCTGGATCACGTCAATTGTTACGCGCTGGACGAAGGCGATCATTGGAGCATCGTTGATACCGGCTTTGCCTCCAAACGTAGCCGGGCGATTTGGCGGGCTGTGCTGGACGGGCCTTTGAAGGGCAAGCAGGTGGGGCGCGTGATTGTGACCCATCACCACCCTGATCACATCGGGCTGGCGGGCTGGATGCAATCTGACATGGGTGCGCCCTTGTGGGCGACGCGCACGACATGGCTTTTCGCGCGGATGCTGACGCTGGATGCGCAGGATCGCCCTGCGCCCGAGACGCTGGCCTTTTGGCAGGCGGCCGGTATGGATTCGGATATTTTGGAAAAGCGGAAGCAGGAGCGTCCGTTTAACTTTGCCGACGTGGTCGCACCTTTGCCGCTGGGATTTCAGCGCCTTCGCCAAGGCGATGTGCTGCATGCGGCAGGGCGCGACTGGGACGTGCATATCGGCAACGGGCATTCGCCGGAACATGCCACCTTCTGGAGCCGGGACGACAATCTGGTTCTGTCAGGTGATCAGATTTTGCCGTCGATCAGCCCCAATATTGGGGTCTACGCGACCGAGCCGGAGGCAGACCCGGTGGCGGAATGGCTGGAAGCCTGTGAGCGTCTGTCCGGTCTTGTGCGCGAGGATCATCTTGTTCTTGGCGGGCATAAGCTGCCGTTCACGGGGCTGCCGCTTCGGATGAAGCAACTGATCGAGAACCACCATGGCGCTCTGGCGCGGCTTGAAGACTATCTGAGCGAGCCGAAAACAGCGGGGGAGGTGTTTGCGCCCTTGTTCAAACGCCGGATTGGCGAAGGTGAATACGGTCTGGCTTTGGTGGAGGCTGTCGCCCATCTTAACCACTTGCACCAAACCGCTCGCATTACGCGGGAAATGCGCGATGATGGGGCATGGCTCTGGCAGCGCAAAAGGTAAGCGATGGACGACGAGATCAGAACAACGGCTGAAGCGGTGGAAGGCGACGCCTTGCCCCGTCTGAGCGAGGTGCATACCGATCCGGATCGCAAATGCCCGGAACCGATCAAGACCCCCGCGACTCAGAAAAGCCCCGCGCAGTGGGCCTATGAGCGGATGATCCTTTATATTCAGAACTTCGAGAAGCAGCTTGATAATGCCCATGAGGTTGCGATGGGCTTCACGGATGGCGACGCAGGCGTGCTGCGGATCGAAGGAATGGGCTATTACGACCCTGATATCGTGACGTTTTATGGTAGTGATGCAAGCGGCGCGAAGACCCAACTCGTTCAGCATGTCAGCCAGCTCAGCGTTTTGTTGCGCGCCTTGCCGAAAGAGGTGGATCAGGCGGAACCGAACCGCATCGGGTTCCGTTTGGCCAAGGCGTTGGAAGAGGATGAGGCGGGCGCATAAGGCGCGCCAATTTGCCCACAGCCTGTCCGTGACATGACAAGCGGAATCGGCTAAGTCGCGACTAACCAGAAACAGGAGGCCATCATGGCAGATCACAAGCACGGCGAGATGGACGTCACGACACACGAAAAGACGTTCTCGGGCTTTATCAAATTCACGACCTATTCGGTCTATATTATCATCGCAATCCTGATCTTCATGGCGATTTTCGCACGCTGAAGACGGTCTGACCGGAAGAGTTCTGATGCGTCGCATCCTGATGATTTTGGCGCTGCCCCTGATGCTGGCAGCCTGCGGGGCCGAACGTGTCTGGTCCGAACAACACGAGATCGACGCGGTTGCCTATCGTGATCCGGGGCCTGCGTCTTTGACGCTTGTGACGGTGATGAACAAACGCTCTGGCAACGGGGCGCATACCGGGTTGATCATCAACGCGTCCCAACGCGTGATCTGGGACCCTGCGGGCACCTTCAAGCACGAAGCGATCCCTGAGCGGAACGATGTGATCTACGGTGCCTCGCCCCGCGTGGTGAATTACTACACCGACTACCATGCGCGTGAGACCTATGACGTTATCCTGCAAACGGTTGATGTGACCCCTGAAATTGCAGAGCGCATCAAGCGCGCGGTGGAGGCGAACGGACCCGTGGCCAAGGCACAATGCGGCACGGTCACGTCACGTATCCTGCGCGGTATTCCAGGGTTTGACAGCCTGCGCCAGACACCGTTCCCCAAGAAAATTCGCGATGATTTTGCCAATTTGCCGGGTGTGCGCACCCAGTTCATTCAGGACGATGATCCCGATGACAACTGGCAGAACCTGCTCGATATCGAGCTTTAAGAGATCAGATACATCATCCCGTAAAGCGCAATCGCTCCGCCAAAGATCGCAGCCAGCACGTTGCGTGTGGTGATCCCCACAAGCAGTGTCACAGCGGCGGCTGTCAGACGCGCGGGATCCGGCTCCCCTCCCGTTGCGGCGGGCCAGAGGACCAGTGGCGCGATCAGACCCGGCAGCACAGCGACAGCCGTGTAGCGCAGATGGCGCAGCACCCATTCGGGCAAGGGCCGCTTGCCGATAATCCCCAGAAACGAGAAACGCAGCGCGAAGCTGCCTGCGCCAAGGCCCAGGATCACGATCCAAAGCTGCGTGCTGTCGATCATGGTTTGATCCTCCGGCTGAGCATCAGTTCGGCTTGCGCGCCGACCATCATCGCCCCCAAGGCGGCGATCAGAAGCCCTAGGTTGTAGGGCACCCAGGCAAAGCTGAGCGCCAGGATCACCGAGGTGGCGCAGGCCAGCACATGGGGCAGGGTGCGCAACAACGGTGCGATAATCGCCAGAAACGTGATCGGGATCGCGAAATCGAGGGCAAATTCGGGCGGGATCGCGGTGCCGGCATAGGCCCCGATCCATGTCACCACATACCACATCGGGCAGACCGGCGTGACCGCGCCAAAGAAATACGCGATCTTTTGCGACAGCGTCCAATCGGGTGTCTTCTCGAATTGGGCGGCGCTGACTGCATAGCTCTGATCGACGGTGAAATAGGCAATGCAGGCGCGTTGCCACAGCGGCGCTGACCCGAGATGCGGGGTCAAAGCGGCCGAATACATCGCCATGCGCAGGTTCACGGCCAAGGCGGTCGCAAGCACGATCAGGGTCGGTGCCTCATCCTGCATCAACTGGATCGCGGTGAATTGCGCGGCCCCTGCGATCACCATGATCGAAAAGGCCATCGTCTCGGTGATATTCAGCCCGGCTTCGGTTGCGACGACGCCGAACAGGACACCAAACGGTCCCACGACCAACAGGAACGGCGCGCCATCTTTGAAGCCCTTCCAATAGGCGGATTTGGAACTGGCAGACGCCATGATTTGCCCCTAGGTTGGTCCAGCCAGACAGATGTAGAGGCTTGGGGAGGCAGACGCAATTGGCCACGCGCGATGATCTTGACGACTATCTGATTGCGCCCGATCCGGGTCGTGCAAAACTGACCCGCGCGGTCTCGGGATTTGATCAGGACGGTGCCGCGCAAGAGATTTCCGTGGTTGAAGAACGCCCTTTGACGATCTTTCTGAACGCGCAGGAAATTGTCACGGCGATGACGATCGGGGATTATCCTGAATATCTCGCGCTGGGCTTTTTACGCAATCAGGGGATGCTGGCGGATGGTGAAGACATCACCGGCGTCGAGTATGACGACGACCTTGAGGTTGTGATCGTCCGGACCGCCTCGAAGACGACATTTGAAGAGAAGCTCAAGAAGAAGACCCGCACCAGTGGCTGCGCTGTCGGGACCGTGTTTGGCGACATGATGGAGGGTCTGGAGGGGCTGGTGTTGCCTGCAGACGAGGTGCGGACCTCGTGGCTTTACGCGCTGTCTGCCAAGATCAATCGCACGCCCAGCCTCTATCTGGAGGCCGGGGCGATCCATGGCACGGTCCTATGCGAAGCGGATCGCCCGTTGGTCTACATGGAAGATGTGGGGCGTCACAATGCGGTCGATAAAATCGCGGGCTGGATGCTGTCGGAAGGGGTCACCGCCCAGGGAAAGATCCTTTATACGACGGGGCGGCTGACCTCCGAGATGGTGATCAAGACGGCGATGATGGGCATTCCGGTGCTCGCCTCCCGGTCCGGCTTTACCGCCTGGGGCGTCGAGATCGCGCGCGAGGTTGGGCTGACGCTGATCGGGCGAATGCGCGGCAAACGGTTCATTTGCCTTGCGGGCGAAGACCGTCTTGTGCGTGACGCGGACCCGGCGCTGATCGCCGATGAAGGCCGCAAGCATGGCCGCAAGGGAGCAGACGCATGAGCGCGCCTTTGGGGGTGATCTTAGCAGGCGGTCAGGCACGCCGTATGGGCGGTGGCGACAAGGGGCTTCTGGTGCTCGACGGCATGACGCTGCTGGACCGCGTGATTGACCGGCTCGGCCCGCAGGTGGAGCGGTTGGTGTTGAACGCCAACGGCGACCCGGATCGGTTCGCGGAATACGGGCTGCCCGTGGTAGCAGATACGTTGGCCGATTATCCCGGCCCCCTAGCGGGGGTTCTGGCGGGCATGGAATATGCCGCCGATCACGGGTTTGAGCATATCGTGACGGCTGCTGCTGATACGCCCTTCTTTCCCCATGATCTGGCAGAACGGCTCGACCGGGCGGCGTATAAGGCGCAGACGCCGATGGCGCTGGCCGCGACCCATGAGGAAGGTCGCCTTGTGCGTCATCCGACCTTCGGTCTTTGGCCGGTCTCATTGCGAGCTGATCTGCGCGCAGCGTTGCAGGGCGGTTTGCGCAAGGTGGTCTTATGGACTGACAAGCACGGGGCCGCATCGACCGCCTTTGACGACGGTGCGTTTTTCAACGTGAACACGCCTGATGATCTTGCGCATGCGTTTGATCTGCTCAAGGGGCGCGCTGTATGAGGGTTTACGGCATTGTCGGGTGGAAGAACGCGGGCAAGACTGGGTTGATGGAGCGTCTGGTGGAAGAGATCACGGGGCGCGGTTTCACCGTCTCGACGATCAAGCACGCGCATCACTCCTTTGACGTGGATCATCCTGGTAAGGACAGCCATCGCCACCGCGTGGCTGGCGCGCGCGAGGTGCTTTTGGCCTCGCGCAACCGTTGGGCGCTGATGCATGAGCTGAGCGTGGAAGACGAGCCGCCGCTCTCCCATCTGCTGACCAAGCTGGAGCCGGTCGATCTGGTGCTGATCGAAGGCTACAAGCGCGACGGTCATCCGAAAGTGGAGGCGCATCGCGGCGAAACGGGTAATCCTCTGATTGCCGATGACACAGTCAAGGCGATTGCCAGCGATACGCTGACAAAAGCGGATCGGCCTGTCTTTCACCTTGATGATACTGCGGCTGTTGCAGATTTCATTCTGGCCGAGGTGGGCCTGTGAGCTTTGACAGTATCATCATGGTGGATTGGTCTGCGTCGAACACGCCGTCGCCAGCCAAGCCCAGCAAAGACGCGATTTTTGTCGGGCAGGATGATCGAAGGCCCGTCTACTGCCGCACCCGCGCAGAGGCGATCGCCCTGATCGAAGAGCGATTGCGAAACACACCGGGCCGCATCCTTCTGGGCTTTGATTTCGCGTTCGGTTTCCCAAAGGGTTTTGCACAGGCGCTGACGGGCCGTGCCGAGGCGCGCGCGGTCTGGGCGGAGTTGGCAGGGCGTATCAGCGACGGAAAGAACAACGAAAACAATCGCTTTCAGGTCGCTGACGCGCTCAATGCGGAAACACCGGGCGAGGGGCCGTTTTGGGGGCGGCCTGCCGGTCTGAACCTTGCGCATCTGGACATGAAGAAACGCAAGACGGCGGCCTACCCCGAATTTCGCGAGATTGAGGGGCAGGCGAAAGGCGCGAAATCGGTTTGGCAGCTTGCCGGTGCAGGGGCCGTCGGTTCCCAAACGCTGATCGGTCTCGCGCATCTGCATCGGCTCTGTGAGGCCTTTGGGGATGAGATCGCCGCTTGGCCGCAAGACAGCGGTTGGGCCATGCCCGATGCTCGCATCACCCTAGTCGAGATTTATCCGGCGCTCTTGGATCGCTCCCCGTTGAAAGCCCTGTCGGATGGCTGGGACGACAGCGACCCGATCTATGCGATCCCGGATGCTGTTCAGGTCCGCGCGCTGTGCCACGCGTTTCATCAGGCCCAAGCGCAAGGCAGGTTGGAGGCGTTTTTTGCGCAGCCTGCGGGTCTCTCTGATGCAGAGCGGATCGCGCGCGAGGAAGGCTGGATTTTTGGCGTCTTTGCGGATGCTCCGTCCTTGCAACCGCCCCCTCTGCGCAATGACTGCTTTGCCTTGCCGCCGGGGGTTGATTGGACACCAGTAGACGACGCTTTGGCGCTATTGAAAGAGCGTTTAACGGTCGTCACACCGGTTAAAACCGCACCGCTGTCGCAGGCTTTGGGGTGCGTCTTGGCCGCCCCACAGACAGCGCCCCGCGCGCAGCCGCCTGCGCCCAATTCCGCGGTCGATGGCTATGGGTTTGCCCATGCCTGCTTGGGCGACGGGCCACACCGGCTGCCGCTTATGCAGGGCCGCGCGGCGGCAGGCATTCCTTTTACCGATCCGGTGCCTTATGGTGCTGCGATCCGTATCCTGACGGGGGCGATTTTGCCCGACGGTGTGGATACCGTTGTCCTTGAAGAGGACGTCTCGACCGATGGGCAGGCAATTGCGTTCCGTGAGGGCGTGAAGCCGGGTGCAAATACCCGCAAGGCCGGGGAAGATGTTGAACTAGGGGCGCAGCTGCTGTCCAAAGGCCATGTGATGCGCCCCGCCGATATAGCGCATTTGGCGTCGGTTGGGATTGAAAGTGTCCCGCTGCATCGACGGTTACGTGTGGCGGTGATCTCGACCGGCGATGAGCTACGGGATCCGCATGAAGCGGCCGGGCCGGGGCAGATTTATGACGCCAACAGACCGATGCTACTCTCACTGATCTCTGATCTTGGCTATGAGCCGGTGGATATGGGCCGTTTGCCAGATGATCGGACGGTGATCCGTGCAGCGTTGAGCGAGGCTGCGCGGACTGCAGATGTGATCCTGAGCTCTGGCGGGGCGTCAGCTGGAGATGAAGACCATATCTCTGCGCTTTTGACGGAGACCGGGGCCATGTCGATGTGGCGCATTGCGATCAAACCGGGCCGCCCGCTGGCGCTGGGCATGTGGGAGAATACGCCCGTTTTCGGCCTTCCCGGCAATCCTGTGGCGGCGCTGGTCTGCGCGTTGGTATTTGCGCGACCGGCCATGTCGGTCTTGGCGGGGGCGGCTTGGAAAACACCGCAAGGGTTTGACCTGCCTGCGGCCTTTACAAAGCGCAAGAAACCCGGACGGCGGGAGTTCCTACGAGCGCGTGTGGTGGATGGCACCGTCGAGGTCTTCGCTTCGGAAGGGTCGGGCCGCATTTCGGGGCTCAGTTGGGCCGATGGGCTGGTAGAGATCGGCGATGGCGCGCGGGATATCGTGCCGGGCGACATGGTGCGGTATATCCCTTACGCCAGCTTCCTCGCCTAAAACTCTTCAGAAGAGTTTTGAAAAAGTTTTCTGAAAACTTTTAGTCGAACATTCCCGTCACACGGCCCAGCAGCATGAATGCGCGCGCGGTGCGGGTGTCGGACAATGCGGCGAGTTCGGCGTCATTGGCGTTCGGTTCAAAGGCGATTAACATTTGATCGAAGCGCCGCAGGAAATGATGCGCGGCGTCTCGGAAGATCGTGTCTTGCTTCATGCGCCCTGCGCTAAGTGCCAATGATGAGCGATCCCGCACGCCGCCCAGACCAGCCACACCGCGCCCCCGTTCCCCCATCGCAAAGCGCCGCCACAGCTCAGGCCGCGCGCGGTCATAGCGCAAATCGTCCATATAGATGCCGTCTTGGCTGAGCAGGGTCAGCACGTCTTGAGCGGCCTGAATAAGGCCCGCCGCCTGACGATCCCGTAGCGCGCGGCGTAATGCGGCAAAGCCACTGGTGTCTTCGGCGTTTTCAGGAAAATGCAAAGCACGCAGTAGGTCTTCGGTGGACAAGGGCGGGCCAAGCTCGTCGGCGGGGGTCCCCAACTCTAGCGCTGGTTGGTCCTGCGCCGGCGTCTCGGTCTTGGGGGTCAGCGTCGCGCGAGCAGGCTCCCGCGTTGTCGTAAAAGTCGCGATCGCGCTTTCGGCTTTCTTGGTGGATTGCGCGATCTCGTCGATCTTGCGCTCAACAGCCGGTTTCAAGGCCATGCCCGCGGTCTGCTGTTGCGCGATGTAGCTTTTGCGCATCCCGTCTACGGCGGCCTGCAACCGGGCCGCTTCTTCGCGCATGATCCGGGTAGAGCGCGCGGCGGACGCGGCGATCCAGATCATCGCGACAGGCATGAAAATGGCCAGAAACACCACGATGAATCGCACGCCGTCAAAGCCGCCCTGTTCTGACGGCGTCATCCAAAAGAAAACGGCAACGCCCAGCACCCAGATCAGGCTGACGGCGATCGCAATCATCTCGGGCGCGCTGATCACGGGCGGCGCGCTTGGCCGAGAGGCCAGATCTGCAGAGGCGATCTTGTCGGATGGAGGCAGCGCCATCCCTTAGCCCTCAGACATACTCAATGGACAGGATTTCATAGCTTTTCTCGCCGCCGGGGGTTTTGACCTCGACGCTGTCGCCGTCTTCCTTGCCGATCAGCGCACGGGCGAGGGGCGATTTGATGTTGAGCTTACCGTTCTGAATGTCCGCCTCCGGTTCACCGACGATCTGGTAGGTCTTCTCTTCGTCGGTATCCTCGTCGACCAGACGCACCGTTGCGCCGAATTTGATCGTGCCAGACAGTTTGGAGGTGTCGATCACGTCGGCCAGCCCAAGAATACCCTCAAGCTCTTTCACACGGCCTTCGATGAAGCTCTGCTTCTCGCGGGCGGCATGATACTCGGCGTTCTCCGACAAGTCGCCATGCTCGCGCGCCTCGGCAATCGCCTTGATGACGGCGGGGCGCTGAACCGATTTCAGCTCTTTCAATTCTGCATTCAGCGCGGTGTGGCCCGCGCGGGTCAGTGGGATCTTGTCCATAAAATTACCTTGGAGTTGGCCGAAAATGGGCAATCGCTGCCACGGTGTTAACTCAATCTGAAGGTAGAAAGTCAATGGAGGGGCTGCAAGACCAATGCATGTTTTGTGGCAATAGGTTGCTTTTAAGGGCGGAGCGCAGTGAAACGGCTGGCGATCTTTTCGGGCATTTATCTGGTGATTTCGGTCGCCATTGCGTTCGTGTTCCGTGACGATATGTGGCTGAAGCTGCAAAGCACGGCTCATAAATCGCGCAATTTCGCAGAGGCGATGGTCGAGGTAGGGTATCTGTTCGCTGCCGCCCTGTTCCTGATTTTCGCGCTCTACGGCGTTGCTGAGCTGAAACGCCGCGCGGCTGATATCGGTTGGGCGGTGCTGGCTTTGATCCTGTTCCAACCAGCCTTCACGCTTTTCAAGACAACCATGCCCGCGATTGTGCCGTTCTTTGCGGACCCGTTCTTCGCGGAATTGGATAAGGCGCTGCATTTTGGAACCGATCCGTGGGTTTTTGCCCATGCGTTGGACCAGTTTTTCGACGTGCAGGTGTTGATGGAGTTCTATCTGACCGGCTGGGCGATCCCTGCGTTCTTCCTGCCCATCGTCATGGCCGCAACAGATCGCGATACAGCGCGGGTCAACCGCTCCCTCATTGTGTTCATGTTCGCGTGGGTCGGCATCGGCAATGTGCTGGCGTTGGCCGGACTCTCCGCAGGTCCGATCTACTATGATCGGCTGCTGGGCACGGACCGTTATCCGGAGATGATGGCGATGCTGGAGGCGAAGGGCATCTTCGCGTCCTCCATCGGGGAAACGCAGGAAATGCTCTGGCAGTTCTATACCGATGGCGCGCAGGCGCTGGGCTCTGGCATCAGCGCGTTTCCAAGCGTGCATGTGGCTGTGGCCACTGCGGTCGCGCTCTACATGTATGAGCGCCACCCGCTTCTGGCGGTCCCCGGAGCGTTTTTCTGGGCTGCCGTGATGATCCTGTCGGTCTATACGGGCTATCATTATGCCATCGACGGCTATGTCTCGACGCTTCTGGTGGGCGGCTTGTGGTTTGTCCTTATGCGTAAGTCCAACCAGCAGGCAGTTTTAACGCCAGCGACTGTATAACGCACCGTCCCGATTGACCTTGCCAAAGCCTTTAAGATACTCCGCTCTAGATTTGTTTCTTAGGGTGAGCGCAGCCAAACCGCCCCGCCACATGAGGAGAGCCTGATGGCCGAGATTGAACGCGAAGCAATGGAATATGACGTCGTTATCGTCGGTGCAGGCCCCGCCGGTCTGTCTGCAGCGATCCGTCTGAAACAGCTTGATGCCGATCTGAATGTCGTCGTTCTTGAGAAGGGCTCGGAAGTGGGCGCGCATATCCTGTCGGGTGCGGTTCTGGATCCGGCGGGTATCGACGCGCTGATCCCCGATTGGAAAGAGAAAGGCGCGCCGATCACGGTGCCTGTGAAAGACGACAATTTCTACATGCTGGGCGAGGCTGGCAACATTCGCCTACCCAACTTCGCGATGCCGCCGCTGATGAACAACCACGGCAATTATATCGTCTCGATGGGCAATGTGTGCCGCTGGATGGCCGAACAGGCCGAGGAACTGGGCGTTGAGGTCTTCCCCGGCATGGCCTGTTCCGAGCTGGTTTATGCAGAGGATGGCTCGCTCAAAGGCGTTGTCGCCGGTGAGTTCGGCTTGAACCCCGATGGCACTCAAAGCGACGGATACGAGCCCGGCATGGAGTTGCACGGCAAATATGTCTTCCTGTCCGAAGGCGTGCGCGGATCGCTCTCCAAAGAAGCCATCGCGAAGTTTGGCCTCGACAAGGATTGCGATGTGCCGAAATTCGGCCTCGGCATGAAGGAAATCTGGGAGATTGATCCCGACAAGCACCGCGAAGGGTCGGTCACCCACACGATGGGTTGGCCCTTGAACGGCAATGCCGGTGGTGGTTCTTTCATCTACCACCTTGATAACAATCAGGTTTATGTGGGCTTCGTGGTCCACCTGAATTACGAGAACCCCTATCTCTTCCCCTATATGGAGTTCCAGCGCTTCAAGCATCACCCGATGGTGGAAGAGCTGCTGAAAGGCGGAAAGCGCATCGCATATGGCGCGCGCGCAATCTCGGAAGGCGGCTGGCAGTCGATCCCACAGGTCGCGTTCCCGGGTGGGGCGCTGCTGGGCTGTTCGGCTGGTCTGGTGAACGTGCCGCGGATCAAGGGCAATCATAACGCGATGTTCTCGGGTATTCATGCGGCGGAAGCAGCCCATGCGGCCATCAAGGAGGGTCGCGCCTCCGATACGCTGGAGATGTATGAAAGCGAGCTGCGCTCTGGCCCGATTGCCAAAGACCTCAAGCGCGTGCGCAACGTCAAACCGCTGTGGTCCAAATACGGGCTGCTGGGCGGTCTGGTCTTGGGGGCTGTCGATATGTGGACGGCCAATATCACGGGCTGGAATCCATTCGGCACCATCAAGCACGGCAAGAATGACGCCGATGCGACGGGCAAAGCGAAGGATCACAAAGAGATCGTGTATCCGAAACCCGATGGCAAACTGTCCTTCGACCGTCTGACCAATGTCAGCTTCTCAATGACCAACCACGAGGAAAGCCAGCCTGCGCATCTTAAACTCGGCGATGCGACCATCCCGACCGAGATTAACCTGCCGCAATATGCGGGCCCCTCGGCCCGGTATTGCCCCGCAGGCGTCTACGAGTTTGTGGAGGAGGAGAACAAGGACCCGCGCTTTGTGATCAACTTCCAGAACTGTGTGCATTGCAAAACCTGCGACATCAAAGACCCGTCGCAGAACATCAACTGGACCACGCCGCAGGGTGGCGACGGGCCGAACTACCCGAATATGTGATTGCAAAAGGGGCGGCCAAAGGGTCGCCCCTCATTGCTTTAGGGGGCAGGCACCGCTACCTTTCTGGTTCAGGCCCTAAACGGGCCCAAAGGCAGGGAGGCACGGAACGTGCGTTTGACAACCACAGGTATTCTCGCGGCATTGGTGTTGGGGCTTATGCCCACCCCTCCGGCAAAGGCCGATGGCATCGCCGGGGCCTATCTGGCAGGCCGCGCTGCAAGTTTCCAAAGCGACTACGAACAGGCGGCGCAGTATTATGCCCAGGCGTTGATCGCAGACCCGTCAAACCCTCGCCTGCTTGAGAATGCCACATCCGCCTTCGTCAACCTGGGCCGTGTTCCGCAAGCGCATGCGATTGCGCAGAAAATGCAGATGAGCGGGCTGGAAAGCCAGATCGCGCATCTTGTGATCACCGCCGAACAGTTCAAGCAGGGCGATTATGACCAGATGCTGGACGACATTGCGGCCGGGCGCCGCATCGGCCCGCTTGTCGACGGGTTGGCGACAGCCTGGGCCGAGCTGGGCCGGGGGCGCATGACCGAAGCCTTGGCCCGGTTCGATGCGCTGTCTGAAGAAACCGGCCTGCAGGGCTTTGCGCTGTATCACAAGGCTTTGGCACTTGCCTCCGTCGGGGATTTCGAGGGGGCAGATGCGCTCTTTGCCGGTGATGAGCAGGGGCCTTTACGTCAGACGCGTCGCGGGGCGATGGCACATATCGAAGTGTTGAGCCAGTTGGAGCGCAACGAGGATGCGCTGCAATTGCTGGACCTGCTTTTCAGCACCGACACCGATCCCGGCGTGGAGGATATTCGCACCCGGCTTGAGGCGGGCGAAGTGTTGCCCTTCACCCATGTGACCAATGCCAGCGACGGCGCTGCCGAGATGTTCTTTTCTGTCGCCGGGGTCCTCAGCACTGACGCCGCCCCCGGATATACGCTGCTTTATTCGCGGCTTGCCGAGTATCTGCGTGAGGATCATGTGGATGCGATCCTGCTCTCGGCGGCGATGCTCGAAGATCTTGAGCGCTATGAGCTGGCGACCCAAAGCTACAATCGCGTGCCACGCGACCACCCGGCGTTTCATGCCGCCGAACTGGGGCGGGCGGACACGCTGCGCCGCGCCGGTAAGGACGATGCGGCCATCGAGGTCCTGCAGCAGCTTGCCAAAAGCCATGGCGATCTGCCCGCCGTGCATACGGCCATGGGTGACATGATGCGCGGGTTGCAGCGCTTTGAAGAAGCGATCCCTGCCTATGACCGTGCTCTTGAGCTGACAGGCGAAGACGATGCCCAGTGGTTCGTCCATTATGCGCGCGGCATCAGCTATGAGCGCTCCGGTGATTGGGACAATGCGGAGGCTGACTTCCGCCGCGCTTTGGAATTGCGCCCCAACCAGCCGCTGGTTCTGAACTATCTCGGCTATTCGCTGGTCGAGAAGAAGATCAAGCTGGATGAAGCCCTTGAGATGATCGAAACCGCCGCCGCGGAACGCCCCAATAGCGGCTTTATCATCGACAGTCTGGGTTGGGTGCTCTACCGTCTTGGCCGCTACGACGAAGCGGTAGGCCATATGGAGCGCGCGGCTGAATTGATGCCTGTTGATCCGGTCGTCAATGACCACCTTGGGGATGTCTACTGGGCCGTCGGTCGCGAAACCGAAGCACAGTTCCAGTGGAAGCGTGCTTTGTCCTTTATCGATCCCGATGACACCGATGGCGAGGCTGATCCCGAGCGTATCCGGCGCAAGCTGGAAGTCGGGCTGGATGTGGTGCTGGACGAAGAAGGCGCGCCGCCGCTTCGGGTCGCCAATGACGGTTAGCGCTTTCGCGCCCGCCAAGATCAACCTGACGCTTCATGTCACGGGTCAACGCCCCGATGGGTATCACTTGCTGGATAGCCTCGTGTGCTTTGCCGATATCGGCGATCTGGTCACGGTTGGTTTTGACGAGGTTTTGTCGCTGACCGTTACGGGGCCGCGCGCCAAGGGCGTGCCGACAGATGACAGCAATCTGGTCCTGAAAGCCGCGCGGTTTCTGGACCCGAACGGCATGGCGCGTATCACCCTCGACAAGCACTTGCCCGCCGCCGCGGGGATCGGTGGTGGCTCGTCGGATGCTGCGGCAACCCTGCGCGCCTTGTCTGAGCTGTGGGAGGTCCCGCTGCCGGAAAATACGGTTGCTCTGGGTGCTGATGTGCCGGTTTGCCTGCACCCCATGGCGCTGCGCATGCAAGGCGTTGGCGATGATCTGCATCCCGTCGCTCCGCTGCCTGAGGTGCACGCGGTTCTCGTAAATCCGGGCGTCGATGTGCCAACACCTGCCGTTTTCAACGCGTTGAAACATAAAGAGAATACGCCGATGGACGGGGTTCCTGCCTTTGCAGATGTAACCGACCTCGCGCAATGGCTCAAACAGCAACGCAACGATCTGCAAGCCCCTGCCATCGCGCAGGCGCCGCTGATCCTTGATGTCTTGGACAGCCTGAATGACGGGCTTCTCGCCGCGATGTCCGGCTCAGGCGCGACGTGCTTTGCGCTTTACACTTCATCTGCCGAAGCGCGGGCGAAGGCGCGCGATCTGCAACGCGATCAGCCGGGGTGGTGGGTTGCCCCCTGCCGCCTCAGCTGACCCGCGCGACCACGTAATCGGCCAGATCCAGCAGCATCTCGCGCAGCTCTGTTTCGGGCAGCTTGGTCATCGCGTCCTTGGCCTTTTCTGCCCACGCCAGCGCATCCTGACGGGTCGCCTCCAGCGTGTCGTGCTTGGCCAGAAGCGCCATCGCATACTCCAGATCGCCGTCCTTCTGGTCGCCTTTTTCGATGGTGCGCGCCCAAAATGCGCGCTCTTCCGCATCGGCCAAAGCGACAGCCTTGATGACCGGCAAGGTCAGCTTGCGCTCGCGGAAATCGTCGCCAAGATTTTTGCCCGTGGCCGAAGAATCCCCCGCGTAATCCAGCAAGTCGTCGACGATCTGGAACGACACGCCCAACGCATCGCCGTAATCATAAAGCGCCTGCACCTGCTCTTCATCGACGGCGGCGATCACGCCGCCCACCTGAGTGGCAGCTGAAAACAAAGCGGCCGTTTTCCCGCGCACGACCTTCAGGTAGATGTCCTCATCGGTCGCCAAATCCCGCGCAGCGGTCAGTTGCAAGACCTCGCCTTCGGCAATCGTCGCCGCGGCGTTTGCCAAGATGTCGAGGACGCGCAACGATCCGGTTTCGACCATCAACTGGAACGACCGCGCAAAAAGGTAATCCCCGACCAGCACGCTTGAGGTGTTGTCCCACAAAAGGTTCGCCGTGGGCCGCCCGCGCCGCTTGTCGCTTTCATCCACCACATCGTCATGCAGCAGCGTAGCTGTATGAATGAACTCCACAGTCGCAGCCAGATGCACGTGATACGGCCCGCCATACCCGCACATCTTGGCAGCTGCCAAGGTCAGCATCGGGCGCAAGCGTTTGCCCCCAGCTTCCACCAGATGGGCCGTGACTTCGGGGATGCGTGGGGCGTGTTCGGACGCCATTCGCGCGCGGATCAGCGCGTTCACCGCCGTCATTTCATCGGCCAGATCGGCGCTCAGGCGTTCATGGGGTTTGGTCGCCGCTTGATCCAAGCTCATCACCGCTCCGTCAGTTCGTGTCTCTGCGCCTCGACATAGCTGTGCTGGCCCCTTACGTCTATGGCATGAAAGAGCTTTTACGCACCAATGACCCGACAATCATCGCCTTCGCGACGGCGCTTCTGTCCGGCGAAGGCATCCAGAGTTTTACGATGGACGCGAATATGAGCGTTCTTGAGGGCTCCATCGGGATCATGCCGCGCCGTCTGATGGTGCGCGAGGCCGATTGGTTCATGGCCTCCAGCGTGATGCGCGACAACGATATCCACGTCTCAGAATGACCCTGACGCAGGACGCTTTTCTGGGCGGGCGGGTGCAAGCAAGGCAACCCGCGAAGGGCTTCCGGTCTGGCATTGATGCGGTTCTCATGGCGGCGGCTGTGCCTGCAAAAGAAGGGCAATCGGTCCTGGAGCTGGGCTGCGGAGCGGGTGTGGCCGGCCTCTGCCTGAAAGCCCGTGTTGCCGTTGAGGTGACCGGGCTGGAGCGTCAGGCAGATTACGTGGCCCTCGCCCAGCAAAACGGGCTGCATGCGCTTCATGGCGATCTGGCGCATATGCCTGACCTGTTGCGCCAACAGAGCTTCGATCATGTCATCGCCAACCCGCCCTATTATCGCGCGTCGGATCGCTCTGCCGCGCAGGATGCGGGGCGGGAAGCCGCGCTGACCGAGGAAACACCGCTTTTCGCATGGGTCGATGCGGCCATTCGTAGGCTCAAACCCAAAGGCTATCTGACCATGATTCAGAGCGCGGACCGGCTGCCGGATCTGTTGTCTGCGATGGATGCCCGGCTTGGCTCGATCCGGGTTCTGCCGCTGAGCCCGCGGGCCGGAAAAGACGCGCATCTGGTCCTCGTGCAGGCGCGTAAAGGCGGACGCACGCCGTTTGTTCTGCGCCCGCCGCTGATTCTGCACGAAGGCGACACACACGCGCAGGATGGCGAAAGCTATACGCCCGAGGTCCGCAATATCTTGCGAGACGCCGCGGCACTGCCCATCTGATAAGCATCCACCGGGCGCGCTATGTCATATGCTGCACCTGCGGCGTGACATTAACCTTTTTGCGTGGTGGACTGTAAAGACAATCAACAGAGAGGAGTTGCCTATGTCCGTAAGTTCGCATGTTCAGGAACTGAGGAAGAAACACCAGAATCTCTCGGAGACAGTTGAACAAGCGCAGCGAAGTCCGGGGGTGGACGATCTTCAGATCGCCGCTCTCAAGAAAGAGAAACTTCGGCTCAAGGAACAGATTGAGCGCTTGTCGAGCTAAGGCTCAATGACGACTGGCGCGGGCAGCCAGAATTGCCCCGCCAGTGATCAACGCCGCCGCAAGGGCGAGCGACAGGGTCGGATCAGCCACTCCAGCCAGCACCAAAATCAGCGTCGACAGCAACGGGGCCGCGTAAGAGGCAACGCCCAAAAGCTGGATATTTCCGCGCTTTACGCCGATATCCCAGACGTAAAAGGCCAGTCCCACGGGGCCGAGGCCAAGGGCCACGACCGACAGCCAACTTGTAGGGCTGTCAGGCCAGATTGTCGGCTCTAACGCGATATGAGCGATGGCGGAAAGACAGGCGGTTGCCACGCAAAAAACCGCAACGCTTTCCGTTGGCGTGTCGCCCAACCTGCGGGAAATCACCGAATAGCCGGACCAAGTCAGCGCGCAGAGCAACGCCAGCCCGTAGCCGGGAAGGGCAGCTTGATCGACCGCACCGATCCCGTCCGCAAAGAGGATCACTGCCGCGCCGCATAGCCCGATCAGCGCGCCAATCACATGGCCGATCCGCAGTGATTCTCCGGGAAGCAGGCCGGAGAACAGGACGATCAGCAGCGGCCACAGATAGGCGATCAGCCCGGCCTGGGCCGGAGGTGCCATTCTGAGCGCAGAAAAATACAGAAAATGGTATCCAAATAACCCCGCCGTTCCGAAGACATAGACGCCCAGCGGCACGGTTCTGAGGCGCTTTGGATTGCCCTTCGTCACTAGCCAGACGAGCCCGATCGTGCCGCCGATCGTGAAGCAGAGCGCGTTCAGCAAAAGCGGTGGCACGGGGCGCGAGCCTTCGGTGAAAAGCGCCAGCATCGACCAGAGCAGGATTGCGCCAAACCCCAGCAGCGTCGCCTTCCCAGCGCTCATGCAGGGCCTTCGACGGGCGTGATTGTCCGCCCTTCGCTGAAGGCCCCGATCTCGTCGGCCTGCGCCATGATCCAAGCTTTGAACGCTGCCACTTGTGGGCGTGTCTCGGCCCCTTTCGGGCAAATGAAGCGGAACCGGGCCTCTGACGAGATCCCGTGCATCAAGGGCGCAACAAGCCGTCCAGCCTTGATGTCCTGATAGGCCAGGGACGCCCGCGCCAAGACCACGCCGCCGCCCGACAAGGCCGCGTCAATCGCATGGTCGGCTTGGCTGAACCGGGGGCCGCTGGTCACATCGGCTGCAACACCCGCCGCCTTGAACCACGCGTTCCAATCGCAGGGCGGTGTCAGAAACGCGATGCTGTCATCGTGCAAAAGCGGCATTCTAAGCAAGTCAGACGGTTGTGAGACTTCGCGCGCGAGGGCAGGCGTCATGACGGGTGTCATCCACTCGCGCGAAAGCGGCTCGGAATAAAGCCCGGTATCGGGGCCATATCCAAAGCGGATCGCGACGTCGATGTCATCGCGGTTGAAATCCATGATTCTCAGAGAGGCCGAAAAGCGCAGCTCGATCTCCGGATGGGCTTGGGCGAAATCATACAGTCGCGGGGCAAGCCATTTTGCGGTGAAGGCGGGTCCTGCGGTCACGGTCAGCGATGTGGAATCGGTCAGCCGCTTCGCCCCACGCCACGCCGCCGTCAACGCGTTGAAGCCGTCCGATGTGCCGGGCAGCAGGGTGCGCCCGGCCTCGGTCAGATCAACGGCGCGGTTCAAGCGGATGAATAGGGGTTGGCCCAAATGCTCTTCCAGCGATTTGATCTGAAAGCTCAGCGCGGCGGGCGTCACGTTCAGTTCCGCTGCAGCCTTGGCGAAAGACATGTGCCGGGCCGCGGCTTCGAAAGCGCGTAGGGCGGTGAGGGGAGGAAGGCGATCCGACATATCTCAGTTCAATATATCTTAACTGACGCTTTGGGAAGTCTCGTTTGTTAGAGCTGTTAGCGAGGATCATATTAGGGGCAGTTCAGAAATTCAGATGCTCAAAGGAGCCACACCATGTTCGAGACCCCGACAAACGCCCGCACCCGTGACGCCATCCGCGCAGCTCATAAAGAGCGCGCCGACGTTTTTGCCGCTGGCCTGCGCTGGATCACTGGGCGCAAGTAAGCGCCTTTTGATAGTCACCTCCCTTACGGCAAATAAAAAGGGCCGGTCGCAGTCACCGGCCCTTTTTCTAGTCTTGAAGCTGATGGCTTAAACGAAGAACTGCGCACCGTTGGCCGAGATTGTCGAACCGTTGATGAAGCCTGCATCGTCCGATGCCAAGAAGGCCACGCAGCGCGCGATCTCTTCCGGCTCACCCAGACGGCCAGCAGGGATCTGCGGGATGATCTTGGAGTTCAGAACTTCTTCGGGGATCGCACGCACCATTTCAGTGCCGATATAACCCGGGCAAACTGCGTTTGCGGTGATGCCTTTGGCGGCACCCTCTTGCGCCAGCGATTTCACAATGCCCAGATCACCTGCTTTGGTAGCGGCATAGTTGACCTGACCGGCCTGACCTTTTTGACCGTTGATCGACGAGATCACAATCACACGGCCAAAGCCGCGCTCGCGCATGCCGGGCCAGACGGGGCGGACCGTGTTGAAGACGCCCGTCAGGTTGGTGTCGATGACCTTCTGCCACTGCTCCGGCTTCATCTTGTGGAAAAAGCCGTCCCAGGTGATGCCCGCATTGGCGACCACAACCTCGATGGGTCCAAGATCAGCCTCGACCTGCGCGATCCCCTTCTCGGAATCCTCATAGCTGGCAACGTCCCACTTATAGGTCTTGATGCCGGTGGCTTCGGTGAAGGCCGCGGCCTTTTCATCGTTGCCGGCATAGGTCGCGGCGACACTATAGCCGTCTTCTTTCAGTTTCTTGGAAATGGCTTCGCCGATACCGCGGCTTCCGCCGGTCACTAGGGCTACACGGGACATTGGGGTCTCCTCATTCGTTTAGTCAGAAATGCCGGGATTTTTAAGTCGTCCCGGTCATGGCAAGGGAAAGGGCGACCTTCACAGTCGCCCGTTTGGATCAGTCGCGTTCAAGGCACATGGCAACGCCCATGCCGCCGCCGATGCACAGAGTAGCAAGGCCTTTCTTGGCGTCGCGGCGCTGCATTTCGAACAGAAGCGTGTTCAGGATACGGGCACCGGAGGCACCGATCGGGTGGCCGATGGCGATGGCACCGCCGTTGACGTTCACGATCTCGGGGTTCCAGCCCATGTCCTTGTTGACGGCGCAGGCTTGGGCGGCAAAGGCCTCGTTCGCTTCGACCAGATCAAGGTCTTCGGCTTTCCAGCCTGCTTTTTCCAGCGCCTTGCGGGACGCGTAGATCGGGCCGACGCCCATGATCGACGGGTCCAGACCGGCGGTGGCGTAGGACGCGATGCGGGCCAGCGGTTTGATGCCACGCTTTTCAGCATTGTCAGCCGACATCAGCAACGCGCCAGCAGCACCATCGTTAAGGCCAGAGGCGTTCGCCGCGGTGACCGAGCCGTCTTTGGTGAAAGCCGGACGCAGTTTCTGCATCGCTTCCATCGTCGCGCCGTGGCGGATGTATTCGTCTTTGTCGACGACGATATCGCCTTTGCGGGTCTTCACGGTGAAGGCCATGACCTCGTCATCGAACTTACCAGCCTTCTGTGCGGCTTCGGCTTTGTTCTGGGAGGCGACCGCGAATTCGTCTTGCTGCTCACGGCTGATCTGCCATTTTTCGGCAACATTTTCAGCGGTTTGACCCATGTGATAGCCATTAAACGCGTCCCACAGGCCGTCGCGGATCATGGTGTCAATATATTTGACGTCGCCCATCTTGTGGCCCGCGCGCAGATGCGCGGCATGGGGGCTGAGCGTCATGTTCTCCTGACCACCGGCGGCCACGATATCCGCGTCTCCCAGTTGGATATGCTGGGCGGCCAGCGCGACCGAGCGCAGGCCAGAGCCGCAAACCTGATTGATCGACCAGGCGGCGCTTTCCTGCGGGAAGCCTGCGTTGATATGGGCCTGACGTGCGGGGTTCTGGCCTTGAGCAGCGGTGAGAACCTGGCCGAGGATCGTCTCGGACACCTCGCCTTTGTCTACGCCTGCGCGCGTGACCAGTTCTTCCAGAACGGCGGCGCCCAGATCATGGGCCGGAGTGTTGGCGAATGATCCACCAAAGCTGCCAACAGCCGTGCGGGCTGCGGAGGCGATTACGACATTGGTCATGGATGTGTCCTCTTCAAGTCAGTTCCCGACGAGGATCCTGAGGCGGGCAAACGGGAATCGTCTCCTCACGACAGGCCTCGCCCCATCACTCGCGACTCGTAAGTGCTGTAAAAACAGGCTTCAACGGGCGTTTCGTCTCACTTGGGTGATTGGTGGCGCTAACGAGATGCGGTTCAGGCCGATCTCTGTTCGTTTTGGGCGCGCCACGGGGCGCGGATCGTGGGCGGGGCGAAGTGATAGCCTTGCAGGCAATCAACCCCGATTGCAGTCAGAAAATCGGCATCCGCCGCTGTCTCAACCCCTTCGGCCACTGTGAACATCTCAAACTGGCGACCGATCCCGGTTAGCGCTTTGACCAGGACCTGATTGTCGGGATCCTGATGGATGTTGCGCACGAATTGCCCGTCAATCTTGAGAATGTCGAAATAGAAATCCTTGAAATGGCGTAGCGAGGTGAACCCAGCCCCGAAATCATCCAATGCAAAGGAGATACCGCGCGATTGCAGATCATCCATGAACGAGCAGACCAGTTCCGGCACCGTCAGCGCTGATGTTTCCGTAATCTCAAGGATCAGCCTTTCGCCGATTGTCGGATTGCGCCGCAACCCGTCATTCAGCACATCCATCCATTCGCGATACCCGATCGAGCGTGCGGACATGTTGATCGACAGCCGTAACCCCGACTCTTCTGCGAGCGAGGCCAAGCCCATTTCCAATGCGCGGCAGTCGATCTGGCGACCCAATTCGACCTCTTCGATCTGGTTGATGAATTGACGGGCCGGGATAATCCGCCCGGTTTCGTCCATGACGCGGATCAGCCCCTCATAGAAAGCAACGCGCTTGTGATTCTTGGCCTGCACCACAGGCTGATAGGCCAGCATGACGCGTTTCAGCGCCACGGCGCTGCGCACCATCTCCATCACATTGCGGTCGCGTTGCTGCACGGCCATGGACAGGGGGCTTGTCCGCTTGCCCTTTTTTCCTTTGTTGTGCCGCATCAAGAGGGACCTTCGCGTGGAATCATGTCGTGCGACGAACTTGCGCCATATTCCCTAAGAGCCGGTAAAGATTCACATTTTGTTCTAATTGTCGTAACTTTCCCAAAACGCGTGAGTAAGGGACGATTCCATGGGCGAAAGATGTGGCTGGGTTGGACAAGACCAGATCTATATCGACTATCACGACACCGAATGGGGCGTGCCTGAATGGGACAGTCGTGCGCTATGGGAAAAGCTGATCCTGGATGGGTTTCAAGCGGGCCTCAGCTGGATCACTATCTTGAAAAAGCGCGATAATTTCCGGGAGGCCTTTCACGGGTTCGACCCGCGCGAGATCGCGACATGGGGTGAAGCCGAGGTGGAGCGGTTGCTCCAAAACCCGGGCATCATCCGCCATCGAGGCAAGATCGAAGCGACGATTGGCAATGCGCAAGCCTGGTGTCAGATCGAAGATCGGATCGGATTTGATACGTATCTTTGGAACTATATGGATGGCGTGCCGCTCCAGAACCGCTGGAGGACCTTGGATGAGGTGCCTGCCGCGACACCGCTCTCGACGCAAATCTCGAAAGACTTGAAGAAAGAAGGTTTCAAATTCTGCGGCCCGACCATCGTTTATGCGTTCATGCAGGCCGTCGGCATGGTCAATGATCACTTGGTGGATTGCCCCTGCTACAAATCTGTTGCGGCGATGAGCAGATGAGCTGGGCGTTAGATGAAACGGTTCAGACACAGGCAGGCACCGTCCGCGCAGGGCAAGCCGGCGATGGCCCTGCGCTGGTTCTGGCCCATGGCTGGCCGTGGTCGTCCTTCTCGTGGCACCGCGTGATCGCTGAACTGGCCCAAACCCACCGTGTTTATTGGTATGACATGCCTGGTTATGGCCGCTCCGAGATGTCGGGCCAACGCACATCGCTTGATGTGCAGGGGGCTGTTTTTGCTGAGATGCTGGCCCATTGGGCGCTGATACGGCCCAAGGTGGTGGCGCATGATTTCGGTGGGGCGACGACGCTACGCGCCCATCTTTTGCATGGTTGCGATTTCGACCGCTATGTCCTCATGAATGTGGTTGCCATGCGCCCCTGGGGGTCGGATTTCTTTGATCATGTGGGCCGTCATGTCGAGGCGTTTCAAGGCATGCCACTCCATATCCATGCCGCGGTGGTGGAGGCGTATATCAAGGGCGCGCTGGCCCATCAGATTGATGCGGGCGACCTTGAGGCGTTGATTCAGCCGTGGCTTTCGGATGCGGGCAAGGACAGCTTTTACAGCCAGTTCGCTCAGGCCGATGAGGTATACACGGCCGAGGTCGAGCCGATGTTCAAGGACATCCGCTGCGATGTGACGATCCTTTGGGGCGAGGACGATCCGTGGATCCCGATTGCGCGTGGCAGAGCGCTTGCCGATCTGATCCCGCAAGCTGAATTCCAGACGCTCAAGGGCGTCGGCCATCTTCCGCAGCTCGAAGCGCCTGAGCTTGTCCTGAAGGCGCTCGCGAACGCGCTTTAGCTTTGCGCCAGTAGCGCCGCGATAATCGCCTTGGCGCTATCGCTGTCCCATTCGGCATCGCCGATCAGCCGCGCGATCTCGAGGCCCTCTGGGTCCAGAATGACCGTGATCGGCAGGCCCAGCACCGCCATCTCGCGGGCCAGCTTCTGGCGCGGGTCACGGTAGAGCGGCAGGTTATCGACGCTGATTTCATCAAAGAATTTGCGCATGCCGGTGAGCGAGTTGCGACCGGTCGCAATCGTCACGACCTCAAATCTGTCCCCCTGAAACTCGCTTTGCAGGTTCGACAGCATGGGCATTTCGTGACGGCAAGGCGCGCACCAGGTGGCCCAGAAATTCAGCACAACGTATTTGCCGCGGTATTTCTCAAGCGATAGCTCAGCATCTGCCTCGTCCACGAAGGCAGTTGAGGGGACGACCTGCGGGTCCGCATGGAAGGCCAGTTTCTTCATGTCGCCGTCGCGCAGCGCCTCAACCGCGGGGTCTGCCGTGGCGGCAATTGCACCAAGGGCGAGGGCCGTATAGAGAGCCAGAGACTTGAGATACATTTTCCCTCCGAGGGTTCAGGACGACATGACCGATAGCGCGAATACAATGTGGGGTGGCCGGTTCTCCGGTGGGGTCGACGCGATCATGGAGGCAATTAATGCGTCCATCGATTTCGACCAGCGGATGGCGGCACAAGACATTGCAGGCTCGCGCGCCCATGCGAAGATGCTCGCCGCACAGGGTATCCTGACCAATAAGGACGCCGACGCGATCAGGGAAGGCCTTCTCACGGTGTTGTCAGAGATTGAAACGGGGGAGTTCCCGTTCTCCAAGGCGCTGGAAGACATCCACATGAATGTCGAAGCCCGTCTGAAAGAGATTATCGGCGCGCCTGCGGGGCGGCTTCACACGGGCCGCTCGCGCAACGATCAGGTGGCGACGGATTTCAAGCTATGGGTCCGAGACCAGATGGATGCGGTGGATCGGGCGTTGGCCGCGCTTATGACCGCATTGGTCGGGCAGGCGGAAGCAGGCGCGGATTGGGTCATGCCGGGGTTCACGCATTTGCAGGTGGCCCAGCCCGTGACTTGGGGCCATCACATGCTGGCTTATGTCGAAATGCTGGGCCGCGACCGGTCGCGCTTTGCCGATGCACGCAAACGGATGAACGAAAGCCCGCTGGGCGCTGCGGCGCTGGCAGGCACATCCTTCCCGATCGATCGGGAGATGACAGCGAAAGAGCTTGGCTTTGACCGCCCGTCGGCCAATTCGCTGGACGCTGTGGCGGATCGCGATTTTGCGCTGGAGTTCCTTGCGGCCTCGTCCATCTGCGCCATGCACCTGTCGCGTCTGGCCGAAGAGCTTGTGATCTGGTCGTCCGCGCAGTTCCGGTTTGTGACCCTGTCGGACAGCTTCTCCACCGGTTCGTCGATCATGCCGCAAAAGAAAAATCCCGATGCAGCCGAACTGATCCGCGCCAAAGTTGGCCGCATTTTCGGGGCGAATGCGGGCCTGATGATGGTGATGAAGGGCCTTCCGCTGACCTATTCCAAGGACATGCAGGAAGACAAAGAACAGGTCTTTGACGCAGCCGACAACCTGATGCTGGCGCTGGCTGCGATGGAAGGCATGGTCAAGGATATGACCGCGAACCGCGAAGAATTGCGCGCGGCAGCCGCCACTGGCTTCTCCACCGCGACGGACCTGGCCGATTGGTTGGTGCGTGAATTGGGCCTGCCTTTCCGCGACGCGCACCACATCACCGGATCGCTGGTGGCCCTGGCCGAAAGCAAAGGCTGTGACCTGCCGGACCTGAGCCTTGAGGACATGCAATCGGTTCACGCCGATATCACCCAAGGCGTTTTTGATGTCCTCGGGGTGGAAAACTCCGTCGCGTCGCGCATGTCTTATGGCGGCACGGCCCCGGCCCGTGTCCGCGAACAAGTTGCCCGCTGGAAGGACATTTTGGCATGAGACCGCTTCTTTTGATCGCTCCGCTGATCCTAGCTGCATGTGGGGCCGATGGCCCTCCAACGCCCCCTCCGCCGAAGGATGCCGAAGTGATCGTCCCGGCAGAGCCGATCGCGACTCCAACCGACACCTCGACCGAGGAGGGCGACCTGTCACGCCCCATCGATCCCTCCACCGTGACCGAGGGCGCATAGATGTCGCCGCTCCGCCTGACATATTTGGCCCTTGCGATCTGGGGGGCGATCCATCCGATGTATTACTTCATCAGTTGGTTTAACGAGAATGGTTATGACCTGATGGCGATGGTCGACGCGTGGCATGTGAATGCCGCGACAAGCGGTCTGGTCTGGGACCTGACGATCGCCGCTGTGGCTTTGACCGTGTTCATTATTTCCGAGACGCTGGTGCGGCGCAATTGGATCGCGCTGATTGCGATCCCGGCGACGTTCTGTATCGGTGTCAGCTGCGGTTTGCCGCTGTATTTGTTCCTGCGTTCGCGACCGATCTAGAGGCTCGTTTAATGGATCACTTCCTCTACCGAGATGGCGTTCTTTACGCCGAAGATGTCCCGGTGTCCGAGATTGCAGCGCAGGTCGGGACGCCGTTTTATCTGTATTCGTCGGCAACCTTGCTTCGCCATTTCACGCTCTTTGACGACGCCCTCGACGGCATGCCGCATATGGTGTGCTTTGCGATGAAATCCGCCTCCAATCAGGCGATCCTGAAGCTTCTCGCCGATGCGGGCGCTGGCATGGACGTGGTCTCAGGCGGCGAATACATGCGCGCCAAGGCAGCAGGCGTGCTGGGTGACAAGATCGTCTTTTCCGGCGTTGGGAAAACCGCCGATGAGATGCGCCTCGCGCTGGAAGGCGGCATCCGACAGTTCAACGTCGAAAGCGAGCCTGAGATGCAGGTGCTGTCGGCTGTAGCCAGTTCCATGGGCAAGACGGCCCCCATCACGGTCCGCGTGAACCCGGATGTCGATGCCAAGACCCACGCGAAAATCGCGACGGGGCGCAAGGAAGACAAATTCGGCATTCCGATTGCCCGTGCCCGCGAAGTGTATGCGCTGGCAGCCTCGCTCCCCGGTCTCAAAGTGATCGGCATTGATGTGCATATCGGCTCGCAACTCACCGAATTGGCCCCGTTTGAGACCGCCTATCAGAAGGTCGCCGAGCTGACTGAGCAACTTCGCGCCGACGGTCATGAGATCAGCCGCCTCGACCTCGGCGGCGGGTTGGGTATCCCTTATACGCGCTCCAACGAGGCCCCGCCGCTGCCTACGGAATACGGCGCGCTCATCAAGCGCACGGTCAGCCATCTGGGCTGCGAGATCGAGATCGAGCCGGGTCGCCTTATCTCGGGCAATGCAGGCATCATGGTCAGCAAGGTGATCTATGTGAAATCGGGCGAAGGGCGCGATTTTCTCATACTGGACGGGGCGATGAACGACCTCATCCGCCCTGCGATGTATGAAGCCTATCACGATATTATCCCGGTGATTGAGCCCGCTCCGGGTGTCGATCAGCAGCCCTATGACATCGTCGGCCCTGTCTGCGAAAGCGGTGACACGTTCGCCAAGCAACGCGACATGCCGCCCCTCGAAGCGGATGATCTGGTCGCCTTCCGCTCCGCCGGAGCCTACGGCGCTGTGATGTCCAGCGAATACAACACCCGCCCTCTGATCCCCGAAGTTCTGGTGCAAGGCGATCAATTCGCTGTCATTCGGCCCCGTCCGACCTTTGACGAAATCATAAATCGCGATACCATTCCTGAATGGCTTTAATCGCTATCCCGCGATTTGAGCTTTCGGGAATGATGTATGGCCAACACCACCCCCTTGCCTGACACCACCACGCGCGCGCTGCGCTGGCCCATTCGGCTGACCCGTCTCGGCATGCTGGCAGAGCGTGTCTTGCGGGGCTTCTGGCCGCTTTTCTCGATCATTTTCCTTGTCGCCGCACTTCTGATGATGGGCGTGCAGGATGAACTGCCCGTTGAGGGGGTCTGGGCCATTGCCGTCGCCTCTGTCGGCGGCGCGCTTTATGCGGCTTACTATGGCATCCGCAGCTTTAAATGGCCCACATGGGATGAGGCGCTGGACCGGTTGGATCAAACCCTGCCGGGCCGCCCGATTGCCGCGATCACCGATACGCAGGCCATTGGCTCACAAGACCCTGCATCGCAAGCCGTGTGGGACGCGCATATCGACCGCATGGCAGAACGCGCGAAATCTGCGAAAGCCGTCCAACCCGATCTTGCGATTGCTCGCCGCGACCCGTTTGCGCTGCGCTATGTGGCGCTTTTGGCGTTTGTGACCGCCCTGATCTTCGGCTCGGTCCTGCGCGTGGCGTCCGTCACGCAGATGACGCCGGGGATGCCCAATCAACTGGCCACGGGCCCTGCCTGGGAGGGTTGGGTTGAGCCGCCCGCCTATACCGGCGCGCCAAGCCTTTACCTGAACGACATCACCAACGAGGCGTTTCGCGTGCCCGAAGGCAGCCGCCTGACTTTGCGCCTTTATGGGGAAGTGGGTGCGCTGACCGTCTCGGAAACCGTGTCCGGCCGGACCGAGGATGTCGGCTCTGCCGCAGATATCAATCAGGAGTTTGAGGTCACCAAAAGCGGAACGCTCTCCATCGACGGACAAGGCGGGCGCAGCTGGAATATCGTCATGATCCCCGATGCAGCGCCCTCTGTGTCGCTCTCGGCCAATATGGATGCCGAAGCCGACGGCCAGATGCAGCAACGCTTCATCGCCACGGATGATTTCGGTGTCGTCGCGGGCACCGCCACGATCAATATCGACCTTGCGAATGTCGACCGCGCCCACGGCTTGACTGTCGATCCCGACCCGCGAGAGCCCATTGTGCTGGACGCGCCGATGCCGATTTCTGGTGATCGGGCCGAGTTTGAAGAAACGCTGATCGAGAACCTGTCAGAGCATCCTTTTGCCAACCTGCCTGTGACGTTGCAGATCGAGGTGGAAGACGCGTTGGGTCAAACCGGCCAGACCGCCTTGGCCGAGGTTACTTTACCAGGTCGTCGCTTCTTTGACCCGCTTGCGAAATCCGTGATCGAGCAGCGCCGCGATCTGCTTTGGTCAAAGTCGAATGCCCCGCGTGTCGCTCAGATTTTGCGCACCGTTTCGCATCGTCCTGAGGGCATTTATCGCTCGGAAACCGCCTATCTGCGCACGCGCATGATCATTCGCCGCCTGGAAGCCTTCGCGACTTATGGCTTTGGCGATGAAGAGCAGGAAGAGATCACGCAAGCCCTCTGGGACCTCGCCATTCTGTTGGAAGACGGCAGCCTGTCGGACGCGCTGGAACGTCTGCGCCGCGCGCAGGATCAGCTGTCAGAGGCGATGCGCGACGGCGCCAGCGACGAGGAAATCGCTGAATTGATGCAGGAACTGCGCGAGGCCATGCAGGATTACATGCGCCAGCTTGCTGAACAGGCAGAGCCGCAAGACGGCGAACAAAGCGCCGAGAATATGCAGGAGATCACCGGCGATCAGCTGCAAGACATGATGGACCGAATTCAGGAACTGATGGAGCAAGGCCGCATGGCCGAGGCTCAGCAGCTCATGGATCAGCTCATGCAGATGATGGAGAACATGCGCGTCACTCAAGGTCAGCAAGGCCAACAAGGCCAGCAAAGCCCCGGTGAGCAGGCGATGGAAGGCTTGGCAGAGACGCTGCGCGAACAACAGGGCCTGAGCGACGAGGCCTTCCGCGACTTACAGGAACAGTTCAACCCGAATGCCCAAGCAGGCGAGAGCGCTCAGAATGAAGGCCGCTCTGGCGGCCAGGGCCGTGGTCAGGAACACACCCAGCAGGGTCAGGGCCAAGGTCAGGGCGAACAGCAAGGCGAAGGTCAGCAACCCGGTCAGCAGCAAGGCTCTGGCCAGGGGCAGGCGCAGAACCAGCAAGACGGGCAAAGCGGCCAAGGCGGGCAAGCCGATAGCCTCGCGGATCGCCAGCAAGCGCTGCGTGATGAGTTGAGCCGTCAGCAAGGGAACATGCCGGGTGCCGGCACCCCCGAAGGTGACGCCGCGCGTGAAGCGCTGGGCCGGGCCGGTGAGGCCATGGACAACGCCGAGGAAGCACTGCGCCAGAACGATCTGGCCGAGGCGATTGATAATCAATCGGCCGCGATGGAGGCGCTTCGCGAAGGGATGCGCAATCTGGGTGATCAGATGGCCCAGCAACAACAACAGCAGCAAGGTCAGGGCGAGCAAGGCGACCAGTTCGGCCAGAACGCCCCCAGCCAGCGCGACCCGTTGGGCCGCGAGCAAGGCAATGCCGGTGGCCAGCTTGGCACCGAGCAGGGGCTTTTGCAGGATGAAGATGTCTATCGCCGCGCCCGCGATCTGCTGGACGAGATTCGCCGCCGCTCTGGCGAGACAGAGCGCCCTGAAGTCGAACGCGACTACTTGCGTCGTTTGCTGGACCGGTTCTGACCCCGGCGGTCTGGCATCCGAACCTTCATCCCGGATGCCAGCCTGATTTCACCAATATGCCGGATCGCTCAATGCCGCGACACAGTGCGACGGCCCTTTGAGTGGCGGGAACCCATCGCCGGTTAATGACTGCCCGAGCCATCCATGGGGATGCCCAAGTGGCAAAGGCGCTTGGGCCTGCGCTTGAGTGATCTGAGCAAAGCCAACCTTGGCGTAGAAATTGATATCCCCATAGGTCAGGACGACATCCACACCCTGCATGCGCAGATGCCCTAAACCGTGCTGCAAAAGCCGTTGTCCGATGCCTTGCCCTTGATGGCTGGTCTGGATGGCCACCGGAGAGAGCAGAAACACCGTTCGTCGATCTTCAGGATAGATAAGGCGCGTGAACAGGATCGCGCCGACGATCTTGCCCGCTTCAATCGCCAGGAAAACCTGAAGGTCGCTCTCTTTGGTGCTTGCCAGAATATCGGCCGCCAGCCCGCCAACCAACTGGCCTTCGGCCTCGCCCTCTGACGCGGCGAAGGTTGCGGTGAAAAATGCTACAATCTCGTCGCCGAGCTCTTTGTAAGTGGACGTAAATTCCATAGTCCGGTCCTTTCGTATTGTTGGTCAGCGTTGATTGAGTTGCGCCCGCACGGCTTTGATCCCTAACCGCGAAGCGCGGTAAGGATGGCCGTTTTGCGAGCGGATAAAGCGCCGTTTCTTGAGGCGCAGAAACACGGGCATTGTGCAGTCGGTCAAGACGTGACCAGCGCGCGTGTAACAGGTGACAGAGCGTATCTTGCCGTTCTCGCACCGTTCATGATGGATGGATCCACCAAGGGCGAGTTCATGCAAAACACGCTGTTCGTGCTTTGAAATATTCAACGGAGTGTCTCGATTTTATGAGAGTGCACAAAACAGGTCACACAGCGTCGCGCGTGCGTGTCCTTATCTGTTACTGGCGTTCCTGAAGGGTGAGATCAGGAACGGGCTTATGCCCGGGGCTCTCGCATAAAATCTCCATTGCGGCAGGCAGTCGCCTGCGGCTGATGTGAAGATACGTCTCCGGATGAAAGCGAACAAGATGCGGCGCGCGCTGCCTCAAAAATCGTGGGCTTTCGGCCACGGATGTGGGTCAGCCTTCGCCACTATTCATCGTGTCGACGGCTGATTTCAGCTGGTTGTCGATGCTGATACGCAACTGATCGACCTGCGCGACATAGCCTGTCAGCATATCCGTCAGACCCGGCATCGCTGCACTGATCTGGGGCGCATAAACATAGGCAAGGGTCAGAGCGGCCGCAATCATCAAGGCCAGACCAAAGCCGATCCGAAAGCCACGGCGACCGTGGTTCACCGGCTCTTCCACCGCATCCGACAGCGGGACAGAGGCGTGCTCCAACCCGCCGCGCAGGGTCGAGTTGATCTGTTCAATATCGGGGAGCAACTCCTTGCGGGTAGGTTCCTCGGGCGGTTCCGGAGCGCTTTCGGGGTCTTCCGGGTCCAGACCGCGCAGGCGGGCCATGCGCTCGCGCGCCTGCACATCGCGGGGGCTTTCCGCGACCGCGCCTGACAGGCCTAAATCCTGTTGATATTCAAGGGCTTCGGCTTCCGCCTTGCGCGCTGTTTCCTCATAGGCGGCCTCTTCCTGAAGCACGGCTTGCACGTCTTCCGGCAAGGGCCGCCGCGCGGGCTCGTCCTGCGTTGCGTGTGCATCCTCAAGGTCTTCGTCGGTCAGCTCGGCGTCGTCCTCTGGCGGGCTCAGCTCGGCCTCTTCTGGGATCGAATCCTCGTCAAGCTCATCCTCTAGAGGGGCATTTGCGGAGGTCTGAAACCATGTATGCCCACAATTGGAACATTGCACGTCGCGCCCGTCCTCCGGGATCGCGTCGTCACCGATTTCGTATTGCGCCCCGCAATTCGGGCAGATCAGTCGCATCAGGCCCCCTTGCCCAGTGTCCACCTTGGTCAACGCCATTTGTAGCAACCATTTGACGAAGGGCAATGAAATAGAGCCGGAGCATGATTGAAACCGGGCCGTTGTTGAGGCATGACAACGGTTAACAAAACGCGGGGTGGAGACGTGATCGAGTTGCAGGAGGCAGGCTACGGCTATGACGGGCGCGCCCTGCTGTCAGGCATGTCGCTGTCATTGGCTCCGGGTTCTTTTCACTTTCTGACGGGGCCATCCGGGGCGGGCAAGACCACCTTTCTGAAATTGCTCTATGCTGAACTGACCGCGACCAGCGGGCGGGTGCATATCTTTGGTCAGGACCCTTTGCAACTCAGCCGAGACGAGGTGTCGGACATGCGGCGGCGCATTGGTGTCGTGCATCAGGATTGCCAGTTTCTGGATCATCTTTCGATGCGTGAGAACGTGGCGTTGCCACTGACCGTCGCGCGTCGCGACGTGAGCGCAGAGGCCGCCAATTTGGACGAGTTGCTAGGTTGGGTTGGTTTGGCCCAGCAAGCGCGCTCCCTGCCGCCGGAGCTCTCGGGTGGGGAGCGGCAACGCGCTGCATTGGCGCGCGCGGTCATCACCTCGCCTGAGATTGTGCTGGCGGATGAGCCGACCGGCAATGTCGATTGGGAGATGTCGCAGAAGTTGCTCAACCTTCTGGTCCAGCTGAATAAAATGGGAAAGACGATTGTCATTGCCACCCATGATCTGAACCTGATCCGAGCCGCAAAAGCGCAAGTCGCTACGCGTGTTCTGCGTATCGTCGGCGGCTCCATCCAAGCTGCGGGAGCCGACTTGTGACCGCGCTGCTGTCGCCCGAAAGCGGCGCTGACCGTGTGGTGCCGCCCAGTGGCTTTACCGCCTCGCTGACCGTGTTCAGCGCCGGCGCCATGGCGTTTCTGGCGGTCTTCGCCATGGCCTTGTCGCTCGCCACATCCCGTCTGGCGGATCGCTGGGGGGCCGAGCTGGCGCGCAGCTCCACCGTGCGGATTTCCGCCCCGGAGGAACAGATGGCGGCGCAGACCGCCGCTGTCGTTGCAATCCTGCAGACAACACCGGGGGTCCGCGCGGCCCGTGCGCTGACCGATGCCGAGCAAACAGCCTTGCTTGAGCCGTGGTTTGGCCCGGACCTGCCGCTGGACACGTTGCCCGTTCCGCAACTGATCGAGGTGATCGAGGACGCCGACGGTTTCGACCCTCAAGGTCTGCGTCTGCGCCTTCAAGCCGAGGCGCCCGGCGCGGTGCTGGATGACCACACACGCTGGCGTCGACCACTTGTAGAGGCCGCGAACCGACTGCGAACGCTCGGCATCATGTCCTTGCTGCTGATCGCAGCGACCACCGGCGCGATGATCACACTGGCCGCGAACGCTGCCCTGTCGGCCAATGCGCAAGTGGTCTCGGTGCTGCGCCTTGTGGGGGCGCGCGACCGCTACATCGCCAACGCATTCGTACGCCGCTTCACATTGCGCGCGTTGGTGGGCGCGTTGGGCGGCACGGCGCTTGGCATGATCTCCATTGCGCTGCTGCCCAAAGCCTCTACCGCCGGTGGGTTTCTGACCGGGCTGGGGTTTCAGGGCGTGCATTGGTTCTGGCCGCTGATCGTGCCGCCGCTTGCCGCCCTCGTGGCGCTGATCGCCACGCGCGCCGCCGCCTTGCGCGTGTTGAAAGGACTGACCTGATGGGTTATGCGATCCAGTGGCTGCGGTCCTTGCTGTTCAACACGCAGATGTATCTGATCATGCCGATCTGGGGGCTGGTCTTCTTTCCGTGGGCTCTGGTTGACCAACGCGGAGCGTTTGTCTGCTGCAAGTCCTTCTCGCGCTACACCCGCTGGACGGCATCCTGGATGATCGGCCTCAAGGTCGAGATCCGCGGCACCCCACCCACTGGCAACGTGTTGGTCGCTGCCAAACATCAGTCTTTCCTAGACGTGATGATGATTTTCACCGCCTTGCCGCGAGGCAAATTCATCATGAAAAAGCTGCTCAAATACGCGCCTGTCGTGGGGCAATACGCCGTCCGCCTGAACTGCGTCATGGTGGATCGCGGCAAACGCGGGGCCGCCATTCAGAAGATGATCGAGGATGTGCGCGCTGGCCATGATGAGGGCCAGCTGATCATCTATCCGCAAGGCACGCGCATCGCGCCAGGTGTCAAAGCGCCTTACAAGGTTGGCACGGCAGTTCTCTATGAGCAGCTCCAACAGCCTTGCGTGCCGGTCGCCACGAATGTCGGTGTCTTCTGGCCAAAACGCGGGGTCTACCGCAAACAAGGCACCGCGGTGTTTGAGTTCCTTGAGCCGATTGCGCCGGGCCTGCCGAAAAACGTCTTCCTGCAGCAGCTCGAAGAGGTGATCGAGACCCGCTCGGACGCGTTGAATGCGGAGGCTGGATTTCATGCGGATCGTTAAGGATATCCCGGCGCTCGAAGCACTATACGGCACGCCCGGAGAGGCGTCACTCCGCAAGGTTGCGCCCTGCCTGACGCCCACCTACCGCACATGGATCATGACCTCGCGGTTTTGCATTCTGACCACGGTTGGCCCCGACGGCACCGATGGGTCGCCGCGCGGCGATGATGGCCCGGTTGTGCATGAGCTTGATCCACAAACCCTCGCACTGCCCGATTGGCGCGGCAATCAACGGTTGGATTCGCTGCGCAACATCGTGAGCGATGGGCGCGTGTCGCTGATGTTCATGGTGCCGGGGTCGAATACAGTTGTGCGCGTGAACGGTTCCGCTGTGCTGAGCGACGATCCCGCTCTTGTCGGCCGGTTTGAGCAGAAGGGTCGCCACCCCGCGACCGTGATCGTGGTGCGCATTGCCGAGATCTATACCCAATGCGCCCGCGCGTTGCTCCGGGCTGGGCTTTGGGCGCGTGATGACAGCGCTGGCCTCCCCACGGTGGGGGAGATCATGACAGACGTCACAAATGGTGATTTCGACGGCGTGAGCTATGACGCCGAATGGGCGGCACGTGCAGCAAAGACCATGTGGTAGGAGCGAGAACGCGCTACGCGGCCAAGCCTTTGCTGCCCATCGACAGAAACTTTTTGCGCCGGTTTGACAGGATTACTTCCGGTGCTTCTCCGCTCAGATCGGCCAAGGACGCGGCAATTGCCTCGCGAACGCTTTCGATGGCGGCGTCCTTGTCGCGATGCGCGCCGCCCAGCGGTTCGGGGATAATCCGATCGCACACACCCAGTTCCTTGAGGTTCTGCGCCGTCAGCCGCAACGCCTCTGCCGCCTCGCGCATTTTCTCGGCGTCTTTCCACAGGATCGACGCGCAGCCTTCCGGGCTGATGACCGAATAGACCGAATGCTCCAGCATCAAGACGCGGTTGGCGGTGGCAAAGGCCACGGCTCCTCCCGATCCGCCTTCGCCGATGATCGCGGTGATCAACGGCACTTTCACCTGCAGACACTTCTCGGTCGATCGGGCAATCGCCTCCGACTGGCCCCGTTCTTCGGCGCCCTTGCCGGGATAGGCGCCGGCCGTATCCACCAGCGTGATGATCGGCAGACCAAACTTGTCGGCCATCTCCATCAGGCGGATCGCCTTGCGATATCCTTCGGGGCGCGCCATGCCGAAATTCCGCTCAATCCGGGACTTGGTGTCGTTGCCCTTTTCCTGCCCGATCACAATGACCGGCTGGTCCTCAAATCGCGCCAGACCGCCCATAACTGCATGGTCATCGGCAAAGTTTCGGTCGCCCGCGAGCGGCGTGTATTCGGTGAAAAGCGCCTCGATATAATCTTTGCAATGGGGCCGGTCCGGGTGGCGCGCGACTTGGCATTTCCGCCACGGCGTCAAAGACTTGTAAAGATCGACCAGCAGATCCGCGGCCTTCTTGTCCAGCGCCTTGGCTTCGTCCTCGACATCCATTTCCTCGTTCGACCGCGCCATGGCCCGCAACTCTTCGGCCTTGCCTTCAATCTCGGCCAGCGGTTTTTCAAATTCGAGGTAATTGGTCATCGGGGGGCTCCAAACTCACTGCAGGCTATATGACCAGACGGTGCGGAAAGTTCAACTCAGCAAGATTTGTGAACTGGGCCTGTGGCATGCCAGTCTTGGAACGAGGGAAAGGACACCCATGCCTGCTAGCTACCATGACCGCATGCTGCGCGTTCTGGACTACATTCACGAGAACCCAGCCGGAGACCTCTCGCTGGACCGGCTCGCGGATGTCGCTGCCATGTCGCGCTTTCACTGGCACCGTGTGTTTCACGGGATGACCGGGGAGACTTGTGCGCAAGCCGTGCGCCGGGTTCGTTTGCACCGCGCCGCGTGTTTGCTGGTGCAGACGGATGCGTCGGTGGCCTATGTGGCCAAGACCTGTGGCTATGACAGCGTGCAAGCCTTCAGCCGTGGGTTTCGTGCCGCTTTTGGCATGTCCCCATCCGCGTTCCGCGTCCGCGGTGATCTCAGATCGCCGCTCAACAGCCCGGAAAAAGGAGAAAGACCAATGTTTCCCGTTGAAACCACAACCACCCAAGCCGTGACGCTCGCCGCCCTGCCACAGAAAGGCGCCTACCATGAGGTCGGTCAGGCGTTTGAGAAGCTGCAACAGATCTGCACCGCACAAGACCTCTGGCCCCATGTGCGCGGTATGACCGGCGTTTACTATGACGATCCCAACGCCGTCGCGGAGGCTGATCTGCGCAGTCATGCGGGCGTCGTGATTGCCGATCCCGGTATCATCCCCGACACGCTTGAACGAGTCGACTTGCCAGAGGGTCGCGTCGCCGTGATGCATTTCAAGGGCCCCTACGCCGGGCTGAGGGCGGCCTATGACTACCTTTACGGTGTCTGGCTGCCCGAAAGCGGGGAAGAGCCGCGCGATGCGCCCCCGACAGAGGTGTATCTGAACGGCCCCCATGACACCGCGCCAGATGATCTGCTGACGGATGTCTGTGTCCCGATCCGCTAAACAAAAGGGCGCGCGTTACCCTTAACGCGCGCCCTTGCTGTTTCACTTTTGCAAAAATATCCCCGCCGGAGGCGTCAGCCCGCGATCATCTCGGACTGGTTCACGATCACCTCGGCCTGCTTGATCGACGCGATATCGACCAGACGGCCTTTGTAAACGGTGGCCCCTTCGCCATTGGCCTTGGCCGTCTCCATCGCCTCCAGAATTTCGCGCGCCTCGGCCACGGCTTCTTCAGAGGGGGTGAAGACCTCATTGGCCAGCGCCACCTGCTTGGGGTGGATCGCCCATTTGCCGACCATGCCCAACGTGGCCGAACGTTTGGCCTGCGCCACAAACCCGTCATCATCGCTGAAATCGCCGTAAGGCCCATCAACCGGCAGAACGCCATGGGTCCGGCAGGCCGCAACAATCGCCGCCTGCGCCCAGTGCCACGGATCGCCCCAATGCTTGGTGCCCTCGTGGATAATGTAATAGTTTTCTTGCGTGCCGCCGATGCCCGTCGTCTGCATCCCCATGGAGGCCGCGAAATCCGCAGCGCCCAGGCTCATCGCTGTCAAACGCGGCGAGGCCGCTGCAATCGCCTCAACATGCGCAATACCCGCCGCACTTTCGATGATGACCTCGAAGCCCAGCGGCTTCGTGCGCCCCGTTGCAAGCTCAACAGCAGTGACCAGCGCGTCTACGGCATAAAGGTCTTCGGCACAGCCCACTTTCGGGATCATGATCTGATCCAGACGTTCGCCGCCCTTTTCCAGAAGATCAACGACATCGCGATACCAATAGGGCGTATCAAGGCTGTTGATCCGCACCGACAGGGTCTTTTTGCCCCAATCAATACCCTCAATCGCTTCGATCACATTGGCCCGCGCGCTGTCTTTGTCCGAGGGGGCGACACTGTCTTCCAGATCAAGGTTGATGACGTCTGCCGCACTGGCCGCCATCTTTTCAAAGATCGCAGGTCGTGAACCTGGGCCGAACAATTGGCACCGGTTCGGACGTGCAGGCGGGGTCGGCTGGAGACGGAAAGACATAGCGGCCTCTTGGTAAGGAAATTTCGATTTTGTCGGCGCAACGGTTAGAATATTGCGCAAATGCAAGCAACCGGATTCGTGCAGGTGCAGCGTAAAATGCGGCAATGCAGCGTCACTTTGCTGATCTTCCTGACTTTTCCTTAATTTGTCGAAGAATCTTCTAATATGGATGTCCAGCGAGCGATTTTCCGAAGCACTTTCTCTCCTAGATCGGCGAAACCCTCTAAGACATGAGGAGCCTGCCATGCTGAAAACACCCTATCTGCTCTTTCTGGGCGATGCGCCTGATGCTTTGGCTGCGAAGGTCGCGCAAGGTATCAAGGATTGGCGCCCCGACCATGTGGTCGGTCAGTTGCGACTGCCGGGCTGCGGTGCCGATATGAAAGTCGCCGATATGGGGCTCGAAGAAGCTTATGCCGCTGGTGCGCGCACGCTGGTGATTGGTGTGGCCAACCGCGGTGGCGTGATCTCCAAAGCGTGGATGGAGGTGCTCAAGGACGCGCTGCGTCAGGGGTTTGATCTGGCCAGCGGCTTACACAACCTGCTCAAGCACGAGCCTGAACTGGTGGCTTTGGCAGACGAATTGGGCCGCGCGCTGCATGACGTGCGCGTGCCGGAAGTGATGTATCCCATCGCCAACGGTGTGAAACGCACGGGCAAGCGCTGCCTTGCGGTTGGTACTGATTGCTCGGTTGGCAAGATGTATACTGGCCTGGCCATGGATGCCGAGATGCGCAAGCGCGGGCTGAAATCCACCTTCCGACCCACTGGTCAAACCGGCATTCTGATTACCGGCGACGGCGTTCCACTGGACGCGGTGGTCGCGGATTTCATGGCCGGGGCCGTCGAGTATCTGACGCCGGACAACGATACCGATCACTGGGATCACATTGAAGGGCAAGGCAGCCTGTTCCATGTGTCCTATTCCGGCGTCACCATGGCGCTGATCCATGGCGGTCAACCCGACGCGCTGGTGCTCAGTCACGAGCCGACGCGCAGCCACATGCGGGGCCTGCCAACCTATGATCTACCGTCGCTGGAAGCCTTGCGCGATATGGTTCTGCCGATCGCGCAGGTTGCTAATCCGGACGTGCAAATCATCGGTATCTCGGTGAACACTCAGCACCTGTCTGAAGAAGATGCGCTCGCGTATCTGGCCGAGGTTGAGGATCGCATGGGCCTCCCCGCAGTTGATCCGTTCCGCCAAGGCCCGGGGCGTCTGGTGGACGCGCTGGCGGCCCTGTAGGGTCGCGGTCATGATATCGGTTTCCAAAGACGTCTTCCCACTCGCGCAGGTTTTCACCATCTCGCGCGGGTCGCGGACCGAGGCGCAGGTTCTGACCGTCCGCGCCGGGCGCGGATGGGGCGAATGTGTGCCGTATGCCCGCTATGACGAGACGTTGGAGAGTGTGACCGCGCAAATTGAGGCGCTGCCCGAAGACGTCACCCGCGCCGCTTTGCAAGAGCTTCTGCCCGCAGGAGCCGCCCGCAACGCCGTTGACTGCGCGCTTTGGGATCATGAAGCGAAAACCGCTGGCAAGCGCGTTTGGGACTTGATCGGCCAACCCCGTCCTAGCCCGGAAATCACCGCCTATACACTTTCGCTCGACACGCCCAAAAAGATGCAGGCGCAGGCCGCGCAGAACGCCCACCGCCCGCTGCTCAAGATCAAGCTTGGTACGCCCGACGACATGCCGCGTCTTGAAGCCGTCCGTGCAGGCGCGCCCAATGCCCGCATCATCGTGGACGCCAACGAAGGCTGGACGGCAGAGGTCTATTCCGACCTCGCCCCGCATCTCGTGCGCCTTGGGGTGGAACTGGTCGAGCAACCGCTGCCCGCTGGCGACGACGACATGCTGTCGGAGATCGCGCGGCCGTTGCCCGTTTGCGCAGACGAGTCCTGCCATGATCGTGCGTCTTTATTGGGCATGAAGGGCAAATATGATCTGGTGAACATCAAGCTCGACAAGACCGGCGGCCTGACCGAAGCGCTTTTGCTAAAAAAAGAGGCGCTAGCCCAAGGCTACGGCGTGATGGTCGGCTGCATGGTGGGCAGCTCTCTTGCGATGGCGCCAGCCACGCTTCTGGCGCAGGGTGTGGCATTCACCGACCTTGACGGACCGCTGCTTCTGGCCGAAGACCGGGACAACGCTTTGCAATTTGATGACGCTGGAGTGCACCCGCCCAAAGCGGCACTCTGGGGCTAGGGAGACGAACATGAGCCGCACCGTTTACGTCAATGGAGACTACGTTCCCGAAGAAGACGCCAAGGTCTCGGTCTTTGATCGCGGGTTCCTCTTCGCCGATGGAGTTTACGAGGTCACGAGCGTTCTGGGCGGCAAGCTGATCGACTTTGAAGGTCACGCCAAACGGCTTGAGCGGTCCCTGACCGAGCTTGAGATGACCTCTCCGGTGACGATGGACGCGTTGCTGGAAATCCACCGCCAACTGGTCGAGCGCAACAATGTCGAAGAAGGTATGGTCTACCTTCAGATCACCCGCGGAGCTGCCGATCGCGATTTCGCCTATCCCAAGGACGCGGCCCCGACGATTGTGCTGTTCACCCAGGAAAAGAACCTGATCGACAGCCCGGCGGCAAAGACCGGGATGAAAGTGATTTCCATCGAGGATCAGCGCTGGGGCCGCCGCGATATCAAAACGGTGCAGCTGCTTTACCCGTCCATGGGCAAGATGATGGCCAAGGCCGCCGGTGCCGATGACGCGTGGATGGTCGAGGATGGGTTCGTCACCGAAGGCACATCAAACAACGCCTATATCGTGACAAAGGAGGGCGTGTTGGTGACCCGTCATCTGGGCAACGAGATTCTGCACGGTATCACCCGCGCCGCCGTTCTGCGTTTCGCGCGTGAGGCGCAGATGAAGGTCGAAGAGCGTGCCTTCACGGTCGAGGAAGCAAAGAACGCGGCCGAGGCGTTTATTACGTCGGCCTCCACTTTCGTGATGCCGGTCGTCGAGTTTGACGGCGATGCCATCGGCGCGGGCATACCTGGCCCTGTCGCGACGCGCCTGCGTGAGATTTATCTGGATGAAAGCCAGAAGAAGGCGGTCTGATCCGCGCAGATGTCGGTTCTGGCCTTGCGGGGTCGGACGCTCTGTGATGACCTGATGTCGAACTCAACGGCGCGACCCATCTCGGGGCGTCCGGTCAACCTCAGGAGAGACCCCATGACCAAAACCACATTCACCGCCATCGCCTTGATGACTGCCGCCGCTCCGGCACTTGCCCATGGCGATCACGGCACAGGTCTTGAGACCGTTCTGCATTTCGCCCTTAGCGCGGATCACCTGCTTGGGGCGGTTGTGGGCTCTGTCCTGACGCTGGTTGTCATCGGTGGCTTGAAGTGGCTGCGCCGGGTCCGCTGATCGAGCGACATTCATTCAGACAAATTGAAAGCCCGCGCTGACTTTACAGCGCGGGCTTTTTTGTCTGACAGGCGGGTTCCAGCGCTTGCCTCAAACCATTTTGAAAAACATACTTTATGGCGCTCACAAGGCAGTAAGCGCCTTAGATGCGCCTTAAATCCGCCGTAGTTTTGCCCGAATCCTTTGCTGATTGGTTTGCAGTTCAATGGGCAGTGGGGTGTATTTTATATGCTGCCCAAGTGTTTCTGACGATTTTCGGAGGAACGGGACATGACATTGGAAATCGCATTCGTCTTTCTATGCGTCGCGCAGATTGTGCATTTTTCAAGACGCTGGTGTGTCTTGAGCGCTGATCTGCTGGAAGATTTTCGAGACACACAAAGGCGCAAGGCCATGGATTGGCGCGCAAGGCGGCCTCAGACCAAGCGCAAACCAAGTCTGCTGTCGGAAATCTTCAAGAAGCCGCGCGCACCTTACTAGAGCGGCGCTGTCACCTGCTAGCCATGCTCTTTATGGCTGACCACAAATGCCGCCTTTTGCGCGTCATTTGCCTCGGTCTGGTATTTTTCCCGCCATTCGGCATAGGGCATGCCGTAAAACGCCTCGCGACCTTCTTCCTTGCTCATCTCGATCCCACGCGCGTTGGCGGCTTCCTGATACCAGCGCGACAGGCAGTTCCGGCAGAAGCCCGCAAGGTTCATCATGTCGATATTCTGCACATCGGTGCGCTCGGCCAGATGGGCCTGCAACCGCCGAAAAGCGGCGGCTTCGAGTTCGAGCTTGGTCTGGTCGTCCATCAGAAATCTCCCTTACAGGCCGGTTTCGGCCAAAACGCGGGACAGTAGCGGGGCAAGGCGGTCGGCCCAGTGCTGCTGACCCTTTGCATCAGATATGAGGTCATTGCGCAGTTCAATCAATACATTGGGGTGACCCGCGCTCAGCGCATGGCGATCGACCGCGTCTCCGGGCAGATGGCCGGCATAGGGCTGGTTCTCACCCACGGTCAGATCGCCTTCGGCACGCAAGGCGGCGATCAGCGGATGGGCCAGACGTGCATCATCGGCATAGAGCACGCCCACTTCCCAAGGGCGCGGGGAGCGGCCATTGAGGCGGGGCGTGAAGCTGTGCACGGCCAGCATGACTGGCTTTGGTCGCTGCATCAGCCCTGCAAGGGCTGCGTGGTAGGGGCGGTGATAAGCGTTCAGCCGGGCCTCGATATCTGCGAGGATCACATTGCGGTTGGCGGGAATAATGGTCCCGTCATAGAGCCGCATCAGCAGCGTCGGATCATCCTCGCCACGATTGGGGTCAATCACGAGGCGCGAGAAGTTCGAAAGGATCGCAGGGCTGTCGAGATGTTGGGCGAGCGCTTTCGTGACGCCAGCAGCGCCAACGTCATAGGCAATGTGACGCTCCATATCCGCATCCGGCAGACCAAGCGTGCCGCCCAGTTCCGGCGGCACCGTATTTGCCGCGTGGTCGCAGGTCACAATCCAGCGGCCGGGCCGCTCGGCCCCTATGATCTCAAATGGTTGATATGTCATTCACGTGTCATCCCGTTCGCGCATTTGATAGGTCAGTTGTGGAAGGAATGGAATTGCGCGATAAGCACTTAAACCGACGTTAGCGATAACAATCCGGGATGTAGAATGAGACGACTGAGAAATGTGAAAATCGTGGCCACGCTGGGACCGGCCTCCGACGATTATGAAATGATCCGCAAGCTGCATGAGGCCGGTGCCGATGTGTTTCGCCTGAATATGAGCCATGGCGATCATTCCGAGATCAAGCTCCGTCACGAGATCATCCGCAAGGTCGAAAAAGACCTGGGCAGTCCGATTGCCATCCTGGCCGATCTGCAAGGCCCCAAGCTGCGTGTCGGCACCTTTGCCAATGGCGAGGAAGAGCTGATTGAAGGCGCGGCTTTTCGGATGGACCTAGACGAAGCCGAAGGCGACGCAACCCGTGTGCGCCTGCCGCATCCCGAGATTTTCGCAGCCCTTGAGGTGGGTGCGCATCTGCTGGTCAATGACGGTAAAATTCGTCTGGAGGTTACCGCCTGTGGCGATGATTTCGCCGATTGCGTGGTTATCGCGGGCGGCACGATCTCGAACCGGAAGGGCGTGAATGTGCCGGATGTGGTGTTGCCGCTGGCGGCCCTGTCGGACAAGGACCGCGCCGATCTGGATTTTGTCTGCCAGTTGGGCGTTGACTGGCTGGCGCTGTCTTTCGTGCAGCGGGCCGAGGATGTGAATGAAGCGCGTGAGCTGGCGCAGGGGCGCGCGGCGATCCTGTCGAAGATCGAAAAGCCTGCCGCGGTGAAAGCGTTTAACGAGATCCTTGAGGTCTCTGACGGGATCATGGTCGCGCGCGGTGATCTTGGTGTTGAGCTGCCCGTGCAGAACGTGCCGCCGATCCAGAAACAGCTGATCCGCAAATGTCGTGCTGCGGCCAAGCCGGTGATTGTCGCGACGCAGATGCTGGAAAGCATGATCGAAAGCCCGATGCCGACGCGGGCCGAGGTCTCGGACGTGGCGACGGCGATTTATGAAGGCACCGATGCAATCATGCTCTCGGCGGAGTCCGCGGCGGGCAGCTATCCGATTGAAGCCGTGACCACGATGAACAATGTGGCCGTCGAGGTTGAGGACGATCCAACCTATCAGGAGATCATCGAGGCGTCGCGCACCGCAAACCGCACCACGGTTGCAGACGGGATCGTCGCCGCGGCCCGCGAAATTGCCGAGACAACGGACGTCAAAGCGATCTGCTGTTTCACGCAATCGGGCACGACGGCGCTGCTGACTGCGCGCGAGCGGCCGCGCGTTCCGATCATCGCTCTGACGCCGCTGGTGGGCACGGCGCGCAGGCTCTGTCTGAGCTGGGGGACCAATGTGTTTCTGACCGGCGGCGATGTCGAGCGGTTCAAGATGGCCGTCGTGGGTGCGGCCCGCGCGGCTCGCATGATGGGTCTGGCCGAAGAGACCGATCAGATCGTGGTCACCGCCGGTGTGCCGTTCAACGTGACCGGTTCGACCAATATCCTCAGGGTTGCGCCCTGTGAAGAAAGGTTGATTTTCCGCACTGATCCTGAATGATGGAGCCATTCTTCACCGCGTGATGTGGTTTAAATGGATAATGATCTTCTTTTGGTAATCGGTCTGGTTCTGGGCGGATTTTCGATCCCTTCGATTGTTTCGGCGCTGTCAGACGGACGCGCGCCCCGTGTGGCGACAATTGTGGTGGTCCTGTCGGGGATCATGGTGGTCTATGCGATCTCCAACAAGCCGGGCGGGTATGAGATCAACGACATCCCGCAGATCTTTGTGGACGTCGTTGCCCGCTATATTCTTTAGCTTTTAGCCCTTGCCATAGGCCCGCGCCCTTCGTATACGGCGCGCCTGAGTTCGTGCGTCCGGCCCAAGTGGCATGCCGAGTCGCGCGTGTAGCGAACCTGAACGTAGGAGACGGAAATGCCCAAGATGAAGACGAAGTCGAGCGCCAAGAAGCGCTTCAAAGTGACGGCGACCGGTAAGGTCCTGGCTGGTCAGGCTGGCAAACGCCACGGCATGATCAAGCGCACCCGCAAATTCATCCGCGACGCCCGTGGCACGACCACGCTGTCCGCTCCCGATGCCAAAATCGTCAAGGGCTTCATGCCCTATGACCGCTAAGTCGAAGGAGATTTGAGATGCGCGTTAAAGGTGGCACCACAACCCATGCCCGTCACAAGAAAGTAACGGATGCCGCGAAAGGCTATTACGGCCGTCGCAAGAACACCTTCAAGGTGGCCCGTCAGGCCGTCGACAAGGCAAACCAATACGCAACCCGTGACCGCAAGAACCGCAAGCGCAACTTCCGCGCTTTGTGGATCCAGCGGATCAACGCGGCTGTGCGCAGCCATGACGAGGCGCTGACCTATTCGCGTTTCATCAACGGTCTGACGCTGGCCGGGATCGAAGTGGACCGCAAGGTTCTGGCCGATCTGGCCGTGAACGAGCCCGATGCGTTCGGCGCGATTGTTGAAAAAGCACAGGCGGCGCTGGCTGCCTGATCCTTCTGGGTCGGTTCTGAGAGATTGAAGCGCCGCTCCTGATTGGGGCGGCGTTTTTCGTTTTCAGGTTTTGCGCTTTGCCTTCGGCAAATCGCTACGCCGGGGGCTTTGCCCCCGGACCCCCAAGAGTATTTATGCACAAAAGAAGACAGAGGCTTAGGCTTGCGTTGTGGGGGCGTGCTTAGTAGCAGGTTTGCAACGAATTGGAGGGTCCGATGGACGATCTCAGAGACAAGTATATTTCCGCGATTTCTTCGGCGTCCGACGAGGCCGTCCTTGAGGACTTGCGGGTGCAGGCCGTGGGCAAGAAAGGCGAGGTCAGCCTGAAGATGCGCGAATTGGGCAAGATGACGCCTGAGGAGCGACAGGTCGCGGGCCCGGCGCTGAATGCGCTGAAGGATGAGATCAATTCGGCTTTGGCCGCCAAGAAGGTGGCGCTGGCGGATGCTGCGTTGAACGAGCGTTTGAAGACCGAATGGCTGGATGTCTCCTTGCCTGCGCGCGAGCGTCGGGTGGGGACGATACACCCGGTGTCTCAGGTCTCTGAGGAAGTGACGGCGATTTTTGCGGATATGGGATTTGCCGTGGCTGAGGGCCCGCAGATCGAAAGCGATTGGTACAATTTCGATGCGTTGAATATTCCCGGCCATCACCCCGCGCGGGCCGAGATGGACACGTTCTATACGCATCGCAAGGACGGCGATAATCGCCCGCCGCATGTGTTGCGCACACACACGTCTCCTGTGCAGATCCGGTCGATGGAGGCGCAGGGCGCGCCCATCCGTGTGATCTGTCCGGGCCGTGTGTACCGCGCCGATTACGACCAGACCCATACGCCTATGTTCCATCAGGTCGAGGGGCTGGCGATTGATACCGATATCTCCATGGCCAACCTGAAATGGGTGCTGGAGGAGTTCTGCCGCGCCTTTTTTGAGGTGGACGGGGTTGAGTTGCGCTTCCGCGCCTCGCATTTCCCGTTCACGGAACCCTCGGCCGAGGTCGATATCCGCTGCAGCTGGGAAGGCGGTACGCTGAAGCTGGGCGAGGGGGACGACTGGCTGGAGATTCTAGGCAGCGGGATGGTGCATCCCAAAGTGCTGGAGGCCGGTGGCATTGATCCGGCCAAATATCAGGGTTTTGCCTTTGGCATGGGGATCGACCGGATTGCGATGCTGAAATACGGCATCCCCGATCTGCGCGCGTTCTTTGACAGTGACCTGCGCTGGCTGCGGCATTACGGGTTCCCCGCGCTGGATCAGCCGAGTTTGCAGGGCGGGTTGTCGCGCTAAATGCGCCTCCGCCACGCCGTCATTGCTCTGCTCACGGTGGTCGTCATCGCCCACATCTTCCTGTGGCTCTCTGACCGGATGCCGTTTGAGACGAAATGGCGGCTGACTGTGATCAATGCGCTGGGATGGGCGGCGGTTTTGATCCCGGCTTACGGGGTCGGGAAATGGCTGGATCACCGGTTTCCGGACCGGGATAAGACCAAGGACTGACGCGGCCTTTCCACGGCCATGGCTTTGGGGTATCCCCTGCGCCAACACGACTTTCGGGTAAGGCAAACGATTATGAAATTCACGCTGAGCTGGCTCAAGGATCATCTGGAGACCGACGCGTCTTTGGACGATATCCTCTATGCGCTGACCGATCTTGGTCTTGAGGTTGAAGGGGTGGAAAACCCGCTGGACCGGCTGGCTGATTTTACGATCGGCAAGGTGGTGCGTGCCGAAAAGCACCCCGATGCGGATAAGCTGAAGGTCTGTCAGGTGGCCACGGACGCGGGCGAGACCCAGATCATTTGCGGTGCGCCGAATGCACGCGAAGGCATCACAGTCGTGATTGCAAAACCGGGTGTCTATGTGCCGGGTATCGACACGACCATCGGCGTCGGCAAAATCCGTGGCATCGAAAGCTACGGGATGATGTGCTCGGAGCGCGAGATGGAGCTGTCGGAGGAGCATGATGGCATCATTGAGCTGCCCTCCGGCGAGGTCGGCCAGCGCTTTGTCGATTGGCTGGCCGAGAACGATCCGGCCAAGGTCGATCCGGTGATCGAGATTGCGATCACCCCGAACCGCCCAGATGCGTTGGGTGTGCGCGGGATTGCGCGTGATCTGGCCGCAAGGGGCTTGGGCACGATGAAGGCGCGGGACACGGACCCTGTGCCGGGCAGCTTCCCCTGTCCGATCAAGGTCACGATTGACGCCGATACGCTGGATCAGGCGCCGGTGTTTTATGGTCGCGTGATCAAAGGCGTCAAGAACGGGCCAAGCCCAGCGTGGTTGCAGAATGTGCTGAAAGCCATCGGGTTGCGGCCGATTTCGACCCTTGTCGATATCACCAACTTCTTCACCTACGACCGCAATCGCCCCTTACATGTGTTTGATGCGGACAAGGTGCAGGGCGATCTGCGGGTGCATCGCGCCAAAGGGGGGGAGACCTTCCTGGGCCTCGATGAAAAGGACTATACGCTTGAGGCGGATATGACGGCGATTTCGGACGAGAACGGCGTCGAAAGCCTTGCAGGCATCATGGGCGGGCTGGAGACGGGCTGCACCGACGAGACCACGAATGTGTTTCTTGAGGCCGCGTTCTTCGATCCGATCCGCACGGCCTATACGGGGCGCGCGCTCAAGATCAACTCGGATGCGCGCTATCGGTTCGAGCGGGGGATTGATCCGGCCTGGACACCTGTTGGCATCGAACATGCGACGCGGATGATCCTTGATCTGTGCGGAGGGGAAGCCTCTGAGGTCGTTGTCGCGGGCGAGATCCCCGATCATTCGCGCGCCTACAAGCTGGACACGGCTCGCGTCGAAAGCCTGGTGGGCATGAGCCTGCCTGCGGACGAACAGCGCGCCTCGCTTGAGGCTTTGGGCTTCGTGATGGATGGAGACATGGCACAGGTGCCGTCCTGGCGGCCTGACGTGCAGGGGGAGGCTGATCTGGTCGAAGAGGTCGCGCGGATCGCGTCGCTCACCAAGCTGGAAGGCAAGCCGTTGAAGCGCACCCAACCCGGTGTGCCGAAGCCGATCCTGACGCCGATGCAACGGCGCGAGCAGGCAGCACGGCGCACGGCGGCGGCGTTGGGCTATAATGAATGCGTGACCTATTCGTTCATCGATAAGGCCTCGGCCAGCCTGTTCGGCGGTGGCGATGATGCGACGATGCTGGAGAACCCGATCTCGTCCGAGATGAGCCATATGCGGCCCGCGCTGCTGCCCGGTCTGTTGCAGGCGGCTGCCCGCAATCAGGCGCGCGGGTTCAGCAATCTGGCGCTCTTTGAAGTGGGTGCGGCTTTCCACGGGGGCGAGCCCGGAGAGCAGCACTTGCAGGTCAGCGGTCTGATTGTGGGGCAGACGGGTCACAAGGATGTGCATGGGTCGCAGCGCCCTGTCGATGTGTTCGACGTGAAGGCCGATGCCGAGGCGGTGCTGGCCGCGATCGGCGCGCCGGCCAAGGTGCAAATCCTGCGTGGTGCGCGGGAATGGTGGCATCCGGGGCGGCACGGAATGATCTGCCTTGGGCCTAAGAAGGTTCTGGGCACCTTCGGTGAATTGCACCCGAAAGTGTTGCAGGAAATGGACGTCAAAGGCCCGGCGATGGCCTTCACGATCTGGCCTGCCGAAGTGCCGATGCCCAAGAAGCGCGCGACCTCGCGCGGCGCGCTGGCGATGACCGATCTGCAAGCGGTGGAGCGTGACTTCGCCTTTGTCGTGGATGCAGACACCGAGGCGCTGACGCTGGTGAATGCCGCGGCAGGCGCTGACAAAGCTCTGGTCGACGAGGTCCGCGTGTTTGATGAATTCATCGGTGGATCGCTGGGCGAGGGTAAGAAATCCCTCGCCATCACCGTGCGCTTGCAGCCTACGGAAGCGACGCTCAAGGACGCGGATATCGAGGCTGTCAGCGCCAGGATCGTTGAGAAAGTGACAAAGGCCACGGGCGGGACGTTGCGCGGATAGGGTCGAAATCGGGCTCATCCGCGCTATATGAGCCCCAAGGCAATAGGAGACCCGATGCATGACCCTCAACGTATACCTGTCCGGCGAAATTCACACTGACTGGCGCGAGCAGATCACCGAAGGCTCGAAAGGGTTGGATGTGGCGTTCAACAGCCCTGTCACCGATCATGACGCGTCTGATGATTGCGGTGTGGCGATCCTTGGCGCGGAACCGAACAAGTTCTGGCATGACAACAAAGGCGCCAATATCAACGCGATCCGCACCCGCAAAGGGATCGAGGATGCGGATATCGTCGTCGTGCGTTTCGGCGAGAAGTATAAGCAGTGGAATGCGGCGTTTGATGCCGGCTACGCGGCGGCCTTGGGCAAATCCCTGATCGTGCTGCACGGGCCCGAGCATCAGCATCCGCTGAAAGAAGTGGATGCCGCGGCTCTGGCTGTCTGCGAAGAGCCGCGGCAGGTCGTTGAAATTCTCAACTATGTGCTGACGGGTAAGCTGCCCGAAGCGGCTATCCGCGCGGCGGAATAGTCAGGCCTTTCGCGACAGCGGGACGAGCCACGAACCGCTCCAAATAGGCGACGAGGTTGGGGTGATCGTCCCAACCTAGCGTCTCTTTCGCACCATAGAAATCCAACGCCCGCAGCCATGGGGCGATCGCAATATCGGCGATGGAATAGTCGTCGGTGAGCCAGTCACGCCCCTCCAGCTGTTGCTCCAGCACCGCCATCAGGCGCTTGGCCTCGTTGATATAACGCTCCCGCGGGCGGGGGTCTTCGATCTCGGCCCCGGCGAATTTGGTGAAGAAGCCAAGCTGACCAAACATCGGGCCAAGCCCGCCCATCTGGAACATCAGCCATTGGATCGTCTTGGCCTTTTGCGCAGGGGTTGAACCGATCAACTGGCCGGATTTTTCGGCCAGATAGATCAGGATCGCGCCGCTTTCAAACAGGCCCAAGGGGCCATCGGGGCCGTTCGGGTCAATGATTGCGGGGATCTTGTTGTTGGGGTTCAGCGACAGGAATTCCGGGCTTTTCACATCCGCGTCCGACAGAGTCACGGTGTGGGCCTCATAGGCCAGCCCCATCTCTTCAAGTGCTATGGAGACTTTCACGCCATTGGGCGTCGGAAAGGAATAAAGCTGGATCACGGACGGGTCCTTGGCGGGCCAGCGCTTGGTGATCTCGAATTGGGACAGATCGGACATGGGAACTCCTTTGGAATAGTCCCAGTCTTCATACTCTGCTTTGGTGCGTAAAAAACCAATGGTTTCGTTAAGAAATGCAGCTATGACTGTGCGCAGGTGAGCAGGCCTAGACCTGCCCCTTTGTAAGACAGTGGAGATAGCCAAAAATGTTACAAGAATTCAAAGACTTCATCGCCAAGGGCAATGTCATGGACATGGCCGTTGGTATTATCATCGGCGCGGCCTTTACCGCGATTGTGTCCTCGCTTGTGGGCGATCTGATCAACCCGATCATCAGCCTCTTCATGGGCGGGATCGACTTTGCCGGTCAGTATGTGCTGCTGGGCGAGGGCGAATATGCGTCGATGGCCGAGGCTGAAGAGGCCGGAGCTGCGGTGTTCGCATGGGGCCGTTTCGTGATGGCGATCCTCAACTTCCTGATCATCGCCTTCGTGGTATTCCTGCTTGTCAAAGCCGTGAACCGCGCCAAGGAGGCTGCTGAGAAGGAAGAAGAGCCCGCCCCCGAAGAGCCCAAAGGCCCGACGCAGGAAGAACTGCTGATGGAGATCCGCGACGCTCTGAAAAAGTAAGCGCCGCGTCAGATCGTGAAAGGCCCGCCCTGATCCGGTGGGCCTTTTTCATGCCTTGAGCGCAAGCGCGGGCGACATCACGTCAATCCCAAGCGCCTTGCCGACCGCGTAGTAGGTCAAGTGGCCCGCATGGACATTCAGCCCGTTCAACAGGTGTGCGTCGTCCTCACAAGCCTGCCGCCAGCCTTTATCGGCCAGCGCCAGCATGAAAGGCATGGTTGCATTGCCCAGCCCGATGGTCGACGTGCGCGCAACCGCGCCGGGCATGTTGGCGACGCAGTAATGCAGGATCCCGTCGACCTCGTAGATCGGGTCCTGATGTGTGGTTGCCCTGGAGGTCTCAAAGCACCCACCCTGGTCGATGGCCACATCGACAATGGCCGCACCCGGTTTCATATCCGACAGCTGTGCGCGGATGACCAGCTTAGGGGCCGCAGCACCGGGGATCAGAACCGCACCGATCACCATATCGGCCTCGGCCACCAGTCCGGCGGTATTGCCCGCGCTGGCAAAGCTGGTCTTGAAGAGCCCGCCGAACGCGTCATCGAGATAGCGCATGCGAGGAAGCGAGCGGTCCAGAACGGTCACATCAGCGCCCATACCTGCCGCGACCCGCGCTGCATGGGTGCCGACAACACCGCCGCCAATCACCGCGACGCGCGCCGGGCCGACACCGGGGATACCGCCCATCAGCACGCCCCGTCCGCCATTGGCTTTTTGCAGCGTCCACGCGCCGACCTGAGGGGCCAGTTTGCCCGCCACTTCGGACATCGGCGCCAGCAAGGGTAACCCGCCTGCCGCGTCGGTGACCGTTTCATAGGCGATGGCTGTGCAGCCGGACGCGATGAGGTCCTTTGTCTGTTCCGGGTCTGGAGCAAGATGCAGATAGGTGAACAGAATTTGCCCCTCGCGCAGCATCTTGCGTTCCACCGCTTGGGGTTCTTTCACCTTCACAATCATATCGGCGCTTGCAAAGATTTCGGCGGCGGTGGCGATGATCTGCGCACCAGCGGCGATATAATCCTCATCGGGGAATCCTGCGCCGGCACCGGCTTGCGTCTCGACGGAGACCGTATGGCCATGGGCCACCGCTTCCCGCGCTGCGTTGGGCGTCAGACCGACGCGAAATTCCTGTGGTTTGATCTCTTTCGGGCAACCGATATGCATGGGTGGGGTCCTCCTTATTGGAAACCATATCCGCCTGAGCAAGAAATGCGTCGCGATCTTCTGGTGTCTTGCAAAGTTTCGACGTAGATTTTCGCGTAAACTGTGCGTTTCTCAGAAGGATCTTCGACGATATGACCCTCGACAGTATTGATCAGCGCATCCTGGGGGTGTTGCAAAAGCAAGGTCGTATCTCGAATGCCGATCTGGCAGAGCGGATCAATCTGTCGGCCTCGGCCTGTCATCGCCGGGTCCAGCAGTTGGAAAGCGCGGGCTATATACGGGATTACGTGGCCTTGGTGGACCCGCGCAAGGTCGGGCGGCAAACCACCGTCTTCGTGGAGATTACGCTGAGCGGTCAGACTGACGATGTGCTGGAGGCGTTCGAGAAAGCCGTGGCCCGCGTGCCGGATGTGCTGGAATGCCACCTGATGGCGGGGACGGCGGACTACATGCTGAAAGTTGTGGCCCGCGATACCGAGGATTTCGCCTCAATCCATCGCCGGTCCTTGGCGACCCTGCCCGGCGTGCAGCAGATGCGGTCGAACTTTGCGCTGCGCACGGTCTTCAAGACCACGGCCTTGCCGGTCTAGTCCCCTAGAAACGACAAACCCCCGAGCGGTGTCGGGGGTCGTCAATTCGTGTCTGTCAAAGCCGAGGTGCTTAGAGCATCCCTTCGCGCTGAGCCTTTTTACGGGCCAACTTGCGAGCACGGCGAATCGCTTCGGCCTTCTCGCGCGCTTTTTTCTCGGACGGTTTCTCGAAATGTTGCTTGAGCTTCATTTCGCGGAAAACGCCTTCGCGCTGCAGCTTTTTCTTCAGGGCACGGAGCGCCTGATCGACATTGTTGTCGCGAACACTAACCTGCATGTGGTTTTCACCACCTTTCTAGATTGAGTTGCAAGGAATTGCAGGAAGTGGCCGTATAGCAAAGGGGCTCTAGCTTGTCTAGGGTGGCTGCCGACAGGAGAACCCCATGCCCAAAGCCCCCTACGAAATCGTAACCGACCAGCTTCTGGATGCGGCACTGGCCCATGTGGCCTTTGACGGCTGGTCCGATGCGACCTTCCGCGCAGCCATTGCCGATGCCGAGGTGGACCCGGCGCTGGCCCGGTCGGTTTGCCCGCGTGGCGCAGTTGATCTGGCGATTGCCTTTCACAAGCGGGGCGACGCAGAGATGGTCGCACGGATCAGGGCCTCCGACATGTCCGAGATGCGGTTTCGCGACAAGATCGCGGCAGCTGTGCGCCACCGGATCGAAGCGATTGACGATAAGGAGGCGGTCCGCCGCGGCTCCACGCTGTTTGCCTTGCCGCATCTGGCTGGGGATGGGGCGAAGCTGGTCTGGGGGACGGTCGATCTGATCTGGGACACGCTGGGTGACAGCTCGGACGATGTGAACTGGTACACAAAGCGCGGCACTCTGGCGGGGGTCTATGGCGCGACGGTGTTGTTCTGGCTGGGGGATGACAGTCTTGAGAACCAGGCGACATGGGAGTTTCTGGACCGGCGCATCGACAATGTCATGCAGATCGAGAAAGTGAAAGCGCAGGTGAAGGAGAACCCGGTGCTCAGCAAGCTGTTGGCGGGTCCGAACTGGGCCCTGTCGCAGATCAAAGCGCCGGGGCGGATGGCGCGCACCGATGTGCCCGGCACCTGGAGCGATCCGCAACCCTAAGGCGCGCCTGAGGCGCATTTTTATATTTTGTTGAGGCGCTACCTCAAACTCCGGGATATTCAGGCCAAAGTAAAACGGAACTGGCAGGGACCTGAAAATGATGCGCGCTGTTGAGATTACGAAACCCGGCGGGCCAGAGGTGTTGGCCATAACACAGCGCCCGGTGCCTCAGCCGCGTGCAGGCGAGGTGGTGATCAGGATCGCCTATGCCGGGGTCAATCGCCCGGATGCACTTCAACGTGCGGGGCTTTACGATCCGCCCAAAGGTGCCAGCGATTTGCCGGGGCTTGAAGCGTCGGGTGTGGTGCATGCGGTGGGGGCTGGCGTCAGCGACCTGTCGGTCGGCGACGCGGTCTGTGCGTTGCTGCCCGGCGGTGGCTATGCTGAATATGTCGCGACGCCTGCCGCCCATTGTCTGCCCGTGCCAGAGGGTCTGTCGATGGATCAGGCGGCTTGCCTGCCGGAGACATTTTTCACCGTCTGGTCGACCGTTTTCATGCGGGGTGGTCTGCAGGCGGGAGAGCGGTTTCTGGTTCATGGTGGCTCCAGCGGGATCGGGACGACCGCTATTCAGCTGGCGCGCGCATTCGGCGCGCGGGTGTTCACGACGGCCGGGTCGGACGAGAAATGTGCGGCTTGTGTGGCCCTTGGGGCCGAGCAGGCGATCAATTATCACGATGTGGATTTTGTTGAGGTTTTGCGTAGCGAAGGCGGGGCCGATGTGATCCTCGACATGGTCGGCGGGTCTTATATTCCGCGCAATATCAAAGCCTTGGCTGATGATGGTCGCTTGGTGCAGATTGCGTTTCTGCAAGGTCCGAAGGTTGAGATGAATTTCGTGCACCTGATGGTGCGGCGTTTGACCGTGACCGGCGCAACGCTGCGGCCGCAAAGCGATCTGGCCAAGGCGCGCATTGCAGATCAGCTGCACGCGCAAGTGTGGCCTTTGCTCGCTTCCGGGGCCATCGCGCCTGTCATGGATAGTGAGTTTGCGTTAGAAGACGCTGCGAAGGCCCACGCGCACATGGAAAGCTCGACCCATATCGGGAAGATCGTGCTGAAGGTTTAACGGACCGGGTCCAATAGCGCATCCGACATTCGGCAATCGCGAACCACGTCCTGACCACAAGGCACCGGTGTGAGGTCTTTGGACAGGCAAATGCGCGCCTCCTGAATGCGGCCTTGGCGACAGGTGATCGTGATCATGTCCGGCTCCAACGCAGGGTTGGCTTTCAGGAAGGCGTCTTCCACCACGGAGGCGGGCAATTTGACCGCGTCCTTCAATTTGCGGAAGACCGGGGGGCGCGTGACATTGCCATAGGCTTCGCGCGACAGGTCGTAATAGGCCTCGGCGCTCAGCCCCGAACAGACCCCGTGTTTTTTCCATTGATGCCAAGCCAGCCCACCACTGCCCATGATATCGGCCATCGCGCCTGTTTGCCCGCGAGAAGGCGAGCGCTCTGCCGTCCTGCAATAAGAGGGCCAGCCGCGATGAAACTGTGGCCAGAGGCCGTGCAGCGTCCAGCCATGGTCATGGCGCGCATCGCATTGATCCGAGCCGCGCGCATCGCCATCCAGCGCGCACCATGTGGGCGTCCAGCTGAGCGCCATGACGTAATAATCGAACTCACCTGCCTTCTCGCCCTCTGCGCGGGCCATGCCCGCCAGCAAGACCAGTATCAGCGCAAATCGCATTCGCTCTTTCCTCTTTGCATCGGCTTGACTATATAGCGTCCAAGTTCCCCGACAATGCGAACCCGTTTCGGCCTCCGAAACCGCCATTCAGGCGCCAAGGAAGATGTGGTTCGCGAAGACTTAAGGAGAGACCTGATGGGCAAACCGATTATGGCAAAAGCGACCGCTGTCTGGCTGGTCGACAACACGACGCTGACCTTCAAGCAGGTCGCAGATTTTTGTGGTCTGCACGAGCTGGAAGTGCAGGGCATCGCTGATGGGGATGTGGCTGCTGGCGTGAAGGGCTTTGATCCCATTGCCAACAATCAGCTCACGCAAGAGAATATCGACGCGGCTGAGAAAGACCCGCTGGTCAAGCTGGAGCTGAAGTTCAACGCGGCGGCTGTGGGCGAGGAAAAACGCCGTGGGCCGCGCTATACGCCTTTGTCCAAACGTCAGGACCGCCCGGCCTCGATCCTGTGGCTGGTGAAGTTCCACCCGGAGCTGACCGATGGTCAGATCAGCAAACTGGTGGGCACCACGAAGCCGACCATTCAGGCGATCCGCGAGCGCACCCATTGGAATATCTCGAACATCCAACCGATTGACCCGGTCGCGTTGGGCCTGTGCAAACAGTCCGAGCTGGATGCCGCCGTTCAGAAAGCCGCGGCCAAGAAAGCCCGTGATGGTGAAGTCATGAGTGACGACGAGCGCCGCAAGCTCGTCTCGACCGAGCAATCACTTGGCATGGACAGCGAGCCGAAAATCCCGACCGCGATTTCCGGGCTGGAGACATTCACGCTGAACACCGATGTCGAGGAAGAAAAGGAAGAGGCCGTGCCGGATGCGGACAGCTTCTTCAATCTGCCGGACGACAAGAAAGACGAAGACGACGACAAGGCTTGATCGTCGGTCTCATTGCGACAAAACTGAACGGGCGTGCTGAAAGGCGCGCCCGTTTTGCATTGGAGCGACTATGCGTATTGCCGTTATCGGACGCGGTCTGATCGGGTCGGCTGCTGCACGCCATTTGGCTGAGGCAGGCCACGATGTGGTTCTGATTGGCCCGGGGGAGCCTGCGGATTACGCGGCCCATACCGGGGTCTTCGGCAGTCATTATGACGAAGGCCGCATCACGCGTGGCTTGGACCGGATGCCGTTCTGGAGTGCGGTCAGCCGCGCCTCCATCGCGCGCTACCGGGCGTTGGAAAGGGCGACGAATGTGCCGTTCTATTCCGAAGTTGGCACCCTGATGGCCGGTCCAGAAGGGACGGCGGGCGTGTCGGATGTTGGGGAGGTGGCGCGGCAGTCGGGGATCACATGCGAGCGGCTCGATCACTCGGCACTTGCCGCGCGCTTTGGGTTTTTCGACTTTCCATCCGACACGATAGGGTATTTCGAGGCGCGGAATGCAGGCTATATCAGCCCGCGTAATCTGGTGCGGGCGCAGGGCATCGCGGTTAAGGCTGCGGGCGGGCAGATCGTGGAGGCCGAGGTAATCGGCTTTGACGAGACGGCCAACGGTGTGGTTGTGCATCTGGGCGATGATTGGCTGAAATTTGACCGTATCCTAATTGCCGCAGGGGGCTTCACCAACGGGCTGCTGGGCGATGCGCTGCCCCTCAAGGTCTATGCCCGCACCGTTGCTCTGTTTGAGATCGAGGAAGCCGAGGCCGCGCGCCTCGCCGGGCAACCGTCACTTATTTATCTGGGACCCAACGGCGAGGATCCCTATCTGCTGCCCCCGATCCGGTATCCCGATGGCAAAACCTATCTCAAGCTGGGCGGAGATGTGGTCGACACAGATCTGACGACGCAAGAGGCGCGCAAAAGCTGGTTCCGCGCGGGCGGGTCGGTGGAGGTTGGCGCGATGCTGACAGATCACATCCGCACGCGGATGCTGGGGCTTGATATCCGTTCCACGCATATCAGGCCTTGCGTCACGACCTATACGCCGACCGATTTACCGATCATTGATCTGTTGTCAGAACGTGTTGCCGTCGCTGTCGGAGGTAACGGCAAGGGTGCTAAGAACAGTGATGAACTGGGCCGTCTGGGTGGGGAGGCTGTGCTGGGGAAAGTTGCGCCGGAACTGGCGTTGGCTGCCTCTCTGGTTGTCTAGGGGCTTTGGTCGGCTGTCGGAGCCTCCGGCGGGAGGTATTTTTGCACAAAAGAAAGGGGGTGCCGCGCGTTAACCTTAACGGGGGATTGCTGGCTTCTTTTGTGCCCAAATACTCAAAATTCTGATCTCAAAACCCTTTGCGCGCTTTGAGGGCTGCGGTGATCGTGCCGTCATCAAGATAATCCAACTCGCCGCCGATTGGCACGCCTTGGGCGAGGGACGTGACGGTCACCCGGTGCTCCATTTGATCGGCGATGTAATGGGCGGTGGTTTGGCCGTCGATGGTTGCGTTCAGGGCAAGGATCACCTCGGTGATGCCTTCCGATGTCACGCGGTCAATCAGCTTGGGGATGCGCAGCTCATCGGGCCCGATCGCGTCGAGCGCGGACAGCGTGCCACCCAGCACATGGTAGCGGCCCTTGAAGACCTGTGCGCGTTCCATCGCCCACAGATCGGCGACGTCTTCGACGATACAGAGCTCCCCGTTCGCGCGTTTCTCGCTTTCGCAAATCTCGCAGATATCGCGCGTGCCGACATTGCCGCAATTCAGGCACTCGCGCGCAGTCGCAGCAACCGCCTGCATGACATCGGCCAAAGGCGTCAGCAACAACGCGCGTTTCTTGATCATATGCAGCACAGCGCGGCGGGCTGACCGGGGGCCAAGCCCGGGTAGCTTGGCCATCATCTCGATCAGCGTTTCGATATCGCCGGGCGCGTTGGCCATGCCTTAGAAAGGCAGTTTCATATCGGCGGGCAATCCCATGCCCTCGGTCAGTTTGCCCATCTCTTCCTGCGCCTTCTCGGAGGCTTTCTGCTGGGCGTCCTTGATTGCGGCGAGGATCAGGTCCTCGACCACTTCCTTATCATCGCCGGAAAAGATCGACGGGTCGATGTCGAGCGCTTTGAGCTCGCCCTTGGCAGACGCAGTTGCCTTGACCAGCCCGGCGCCACTTTCGCCAATGACCATCATGTTGTGCATTTCGTCCTGCAACTCGGCCATCTTGCCTTGCATTTCCTGCGCGGCTTTCATCATTTTGGCCATGTCACCCATGGCGCCCAATCCCTTGAACATTGCTCTCTCCTAGTCTTCCTCGAACGGGTCCCACTCCTCGTCGACCTCGGGGAGGGCGTCGAGTGCGGCATCCGCTTCAATGGCTTTCGGGGTTCTGATTTCGGTAATTTTCGCACCGGGGAAGGCAGTGAAGACGGCCTGCACCAGCGGGTGCTGCGCGGCCTCTTCCTCAAGCGCCAGTTTCTTGGCATCGCGGATCTCGGCGATGGTCTTGCTGCCGCCAGACGCAATGGAGACGGCCCAGCGCGCGCCGGTCCAGGCCTGCAGCTTCGCGCCGAGGCGTTGGGCCAGATCGCGCGGTGCGGCCTCGGTCGGTTCCATCTCGATCCGACCGGGGGAGTAGCTGACAAGGCGCAGGGTCGTCTCGACCTCCACCAGCAGTTTCACGTCGCGATGGGCGCGGATCAATTCGACCACGTCGTCGAACCGGGCATAGCGGGCCAGTGCGTTCTCGCTGTCCACCGCGATGGCGGGCGCGGCAGAGGCGACCGGGCCACGCGGGGCGCTATGGGTCGGCGCAGGCGCGGCTTGCGCAACCGTTGTGCCACCAGCTTGTGGGGCCATGCCGCCACCGCCACCGGGCGGCGGGGGGGGCGTGTCGCCCAGCTTGCGCACCAGTTCCTCGGGCGTCGGCAGGTCGGCCACATGGGTCAGGCGGATCACGGCCATTTCGGCGGCCATCATGGCGTTGGGGGCGGCGGCGACCTCTTCGAGCGCTTTGAGCAGCATTTGCCACATGCGCGACAGCACCCGCATCGGAAGCGCCTCGGCCATGGCTTGGCCGCGCGTGCGTTCATCCGGGCTGATCGTCGGGTCTTCGGCGGCATCGGGCGTGATCTTTACGACGCTGACCCAATGGGTGACTTCCGCCAGATCGCGCAGCACGGCCATCGGGTCGGCCCCATCGGCATATTGCGCCGAAAGTTCGGCCAGAGCGCCCGCCGCGTCGCCTTTCATTATGAGGTCGATCAGATCAAGGATGCGGCCCCGGTCCGCCAGACCCAGCATCGCTCGGACCTGATCCGCGGTCGTCTCACCCGCGCCGTGGCTGATCGCTTGATCCAGAAGCGAGGTCGCATCGCGGGCAGAGCCTTCGGCAGCGCGGGTGATTAGCGCCAGTGCGTCGTCGGTGATTTCCGCATTCTCTGCTGTCGCAATCTTGCGCAACAGGCCGATCTGATCTTCTGGCTCAATGCGGCGCAAATCGAACCGCTGACACCGCGACAGCACCGTTACCGGCACTTTGCGAATCTCGGTTGTGGCGAAGATGAATTTGACGTGTGCGGGGGGTTCTTCGAGGGTCTTGAGCAGCGCGTTGAAGGCGCTGGTCGAGAGCATGTGAACCTCGTCGATGATGTAGATTTTGTAGCGGGCAGAGGCCGCGCGGTAGTTCACGCTGTCGATGATCTCGCGAATGTCGCCCACACCAGTGCGCGAGGCCGCGTCCATCTCCATCACGTCGACATGGCGGCCTTCCATAATCGCGGTGCAATGCTCGCACACGCCGCACGGCTCGGTCGTGGGGCCGCCGTTGCCATCGGGCCCGATGCAATTCATCCCCTTGGCGATGATCCGCGCGGTCGTTGTTTTGCCGGTCCCGCGGATGCCCGTCATGATGAAGGCCTGGGCAATCCGGTCAGCCTCGAACGCGTTTTTCAGCGTGCGGACCATGGCGTCCTGGCCCACCAGATCGGCAAAGGTCTCGGGCCGGTATTTCCGGGCGAGAACTTGGTAACCGCTGTCGGGAGTGTCGCTCATAGCGCGCCTTGCATCGTTGATCTGCCAAATCTAGGCGAGCCATTGGCAGAGGTCCAGCGATCCGCTAAGTATATTTCCAGGCCGACAGGGCGGCCTCCCGGTTCGCGGAAAGCGCATGCGCCCTCTTATCTGAACAAGACACCTTCTTTCGGTATGTCTCTGGCCCGATCAGCGAACCTTGGGCTTTGATGGAGGACACCGATGACCGATCCCCTGAAGCCGCTTAAGCGGTCCGCGAAGGCTTTGCAGAAGGCCTATGATTCAGGCGATGAGTCTGCCCGATTGCAGGTCCATGCCTATGTGAGCGCAGTTCGGCCGCTGAAACGCGCTGATTTTCTACATGTGATCGCCCGCCAGAAGGGCTTTGAGAGCTGGCCTAAGCTGAAAGTGGCGGTCGAAGCGCGGGGATTGGCCCGCGTCGACGCGCAGGAGCGTCTGAAGAAGGCTCTCTATCTGGGTCAGAAACCCATTGTGGAGCGTCTCTTGGCCGAGATGCCTGACATTGCGTCGGATCATTTCGGGCTGCAGATCGCGCTTTATGACCGCACGGCGGTGCAAGAAACCTTGTGGAGCGATCCATCCTTGGCCACGCGCGCAATCGGGCCGCGTCGCCCGATCCTGCATCTGGCGTTTTCGCGCTATCACCAGATGGTGTCCGGGCGCGACGCGGATATGCTGGCGATTGCGGCACTTTTGCATGCGCACGGCGCGGATGTGAATGACGCCTACCCTTACCAACCGGGCGGCGAGGATATGCTGTCGGCGCTCTATGGGGCCCTTGGGCATGGCAACAACATGCCATTGGCACGCTGGCTTCTGGAGCATGGTGCGGACCCGAACGATGGCGAATCGCTCTATCATTCGACGGAGCTTGGTCATCACGACGGCCTCAAGCTGTTGCTGTCGCACGGGGCGCGGCCTGAGGGGACCAACGCTTTGTTCCGCGCGATGGATTTCAATGACCACGCTGCGGTGAAGATGCTGCTTTCGGCCGGATCCGATCCGAACGTGTTGCTCGTGGGGGAGCGCATTCCCGCGCTGCACCACGCCGCGCGGCGCATGTGTGACGGGGTGATGGCGCAGCAGCTTTTGGAGGCCGGTGCGGACAAGGACCGGCTTTGGAACGGTCTGTCCGCCCTCACGCTGGCGCAGCTTTATGGCAATGCGCCCGTGGCCGCGGTCTTGGCAGACGCCGGGACATCGGCGCAGCCCGACCCCGCTTTGGCAAACGTGATCGCCGTGATGCAGGGCGCGCCGCACGCGCCGATTGACCCGGACAAGCTGCCTGAAGCCATTGGTGATCTTCTGCACAATCTTGTGATGCTGCCCGGCTCGGAACGCGATGTCGAACGTTTGGTGGCGGCAGGCTGGCCCTGGGATGGCGCAGACGCCTACGATATGACGCCCGTGCAACTGGCAGGATGGCAGGGAATGCCTGCGCTGATGGCTTTCTTTTTAAGAATGAAGCCGGATCTGGGTCATATCAACGGCTATGGCGGAACGCTTCTCAGCACGATCATCCATGGGTCGGAAAATGCGCCGGATCGACCGGGGCAAGATCATCTGGCCTGTCTGCGGCTGGCCTTGACGGAGGGCGTGGCCTTGCCGCAGCCTGCAATGACACATGCCGGTCGGGCCGATGTCGCGGCGTTCCTCACGGAGTGGGGCGCACGGCATCCGGGTCAGGTCGTGCCATATGGCATCTCCTGAATGTCAGCGCTTTTGGGCGCAGCAGGCCTCTGCCTGCGAAAGACTGCACCGCAACCGGCGTTCAACACCAATGGGAGGATGATCAATGCAAAGACTATCTTTTATGGCCGCACTTGCCCTGCTGGCCGCGACCAGCGTCGCGGCGGAGACCTGGACGCTGGATACCGATCTGTCGAAGATCACCTTCGGGTCGATCAAGAATGATTATGCCGGCGAAAGCCACGGCTTTCCCGAGGTGACCGGCACCGTAAATGACACCGGCGAGGTTGCGCTGGAGATCGCGCTGGCGTCGGTGGCCACCAAGATCGACATTCGCAACGAACGGATGCGCGAGATGGTGTTCAACAACACGCCGTCTGCCATGGTGACCGCAGAGATCGACAAATCCACGCTGGATGCTCTTGGCGTCGGAGAGGCCACGACGACCGAGACCACAGGCACCCTGTCCCTGCTTGGAGAGGAGCTTGATCTGGATGCCAGTTTCTTCGTGATGCGGTTGAGTGACGACAAGGTTCTGGTGACGACCGACGATATGATCATGCTCAGCACCGAGGATATCGGGATCGACGGCGGTATTGACCAGTTGCAGGAGGTTGCGGGCCTCGACAGCATCACGCGGGTAAGCCCGGTCACAATGCGGTTGATCTTCAACAAGGACTGAATCTGAAAGCGGGGTGCGTTCGCGCGACCCGCATCCTGTCGGCGCATCATGGGGAGTAGGGTGAGAGGCTGGACAACGACCCAAGCGGGGCTCGTTACGGCTGCTTCCTTCCGGACCTGACCGGGTTGGCGAGGTGCTCGCCCGCGCCAACCTCTCGACTTTCCATATAAGGTGCACCGAAGCGCTGCGCAAGCATCTGCAACATATCCGCGCCAAGTCCTGTCACTTGCGCGCGCGGCGCATCGCCAAGCGTGACAACGGTCGATTGCCCGTCTTGCGGTGCTAGCTGCCAGCCCAGCTGATGTTGGGGCCGCACGCGGCCATGGGCGGCCAGATATTGCTCCATCATGAGGGTGATCGGGATGCTGTCGGACCAGATCATCTCGGCCGGTGGAAATCCTCCACCGCCATGGGCGCGATAGGTCGATGTGGCCAACAAAAAGGGTGTATGCGGCGAAAGCGGGTTTCCGTCGTGGCGCAGATCGCGGATGCGATCACCAGTCGGAGCGAAGGGGTCGATGCGGTAGCTGAGCCCATGCAGCGTGTCGAAATTGTAGCTTGGAACCGTGGCATCGATCAGGGGGCCGACAACATCATGATGTTGCGCCGCAAAGAAATGCGCGGCGTGCTCAAGCCAGGATTTCAAAAGCGCACCAGTTACGCGCAGCACGCACATCGCGTTGGGATAGGGATAGAGCGTGAAAAGATCGCAGCGGCTGATCGGGCCAGGGGGCAGACATAGCCCTTCGGGCGCAGTCGCGATCCGGTATGGGGCTGTTGCGACAATCAGGGGGGTATCGTCATCCAGTTGCGTGCCAACGCGCCACCGCTTGGCCTCGGCCATCAGGACCTGACCTGTGTCAAAGCCAAAGGCAAACCCGGTGCCGGACACAGGCGCCTCGGTGGTCGCGATCGTTCGTGTGACAAACCGTTGCGTGCGTGCATGTTGAGGGGTCAGTTTCGTAGTCAGAGACGGACAGGGCGCATGATCTGCGAGCGCGATCAGTCGCGCCTTGTGTGCCGCCACCCGCCATCGCGGGCCATCCTTTTCCAATTCCAGGTCCATCCGCGCGATGTGGCTGGCATTGGCACCGGGCATCATCGCAGGCGTACCTGCCAGCGTGGCGGCAACCGGATCGACGCCGGGCATGCCCGCGTAATCCTCGGATGGCAGTGACTTGTGGCTGTGGCCTGCCAGAATGATATCGACATCCGGCAATGCGGCGATTTCGTGGGCGCGGTTCTCGGCTCCGGTGGGCTGAGGACCGGACGCAGGTGCGGTATGCGCCAGGGCGATGATCAGGTCCGCCCCTTGCGCACGCAAATCGCCCGACGCGCGCACAGCGGCCTGCACCATGTCTTCCACGGTGACACGACCGTGCAGCTTTTCGCGGTCCCAATCCAGAATTTGCGGCGGTAGCACGCCGAAGACACCGATCCTGAGCGGATGTTCCGCGCCGTTCGCGTCGACCACCGTCCGCTCCAACAGCGCCGTGGGCGCGAAAAGCGGGGCACCATCGGTGTCGCGCACATTTGACTGAACGACTGGGCACTGCAATCCGCGATACAGGCGTGCCGCAGCCTTCAGTCCGAAATTGAAATCGTGATTGCCCAGCGTGACCGCGTCGTAGCCCAAGGCTGTGATCGCTTCGCAGGCGGGATGCGTCGCTGGCGCGCTCTGTGCAAAGAGCGTCGCCATCGGGGTGCCTTGCAGCAGGTCGCCCGTATCCAGAAGCAGGGTCGTGCCTTCGCGCCGTGCCGCGTCGATCACTGATCCGGCGCGGACCAGACCGCGCATCGGGTCGGGCATGTTTCGGAAATAGTCGTAGTGCAGGACATGCATATGCACGTCACTGGTCTGCAAAATCCGCAATGTCCCCGTTATCACCATCCCCGAACCTTCCCTGAGGACCCAAGCTGCGCGACTTTTCGCAAATTACAACCCTTACGTGTGCTGCTTCCGCCCATTGCGTCAAAATGCCCACCATGCGATGGGTCTGCAAAACAACAGCCGGGACAACGGGGGCCGAGAGCGGATCATGAAATTGGCGGAAACAGTGACGTTTGGCGGCTCTGCCTTGGACCGGGCCGCGCAACTGCGCGACAAGACCGATACGCTGACGACTTACCTGACCGAAGGGACGCCAATTCTGATGATCTGGCGCGGTAAGCCGCTTGTGGATGGGGATGCGCTGGGCTGGGTGCCCGCGACGCACCCGCTTGTTGCGGATCACCATGCAAAAACCGTTTTCCTGGGGCTGGATGAGGGGCAACCGCGGTTTGCCGTCGATGTCTCCCATTGGGAACCCGATGATCTGGACGGGGCCGAGATCGGCGCGTTTGTCGATCTGAGCGAGCAACGCCCGATGGACGTGCCAGACACGGCGCGCTTTGCCGAATTGCGCGCCACGATGACCCGGCTCACCCCGCGTGACGCGGAACTCGCGGCGACAGGCAAAGCCGTGCTGGATTGGCACCGCTCGCACCGGTTCTGTGCGCGTTGCGGAAACGAAAGCGTGATGGCGATGGCGGGCTGGCAGCGCAATTGTCCGTCTTGTGACGGCAAGCATTTCCCGCGCACGGACCCCGTGGTCATTATGCTGATAACCCACGGCAATTCCGTGTTGATCGGCCGGTCGCATTTCTGGCCGGAGGGGATGTATTCGCTGCTGGCGGGCTTTGTCGAGCCGGGCGAAACCGTCGAGGCTGCCGTGCGCCGGGAGGTTTTTGAGGAGGCGGGGATCACCGTCGGGCAGGTCGACTATCTTGCCTCGCAACCCTGGCCTTTTCCTGCGTCGTTGATGATCGGCTGCCATGGCCACGCCACCAGCACCGAGCTGACTATCGACCCGGTGGAAATCGAGGATGCGTTCTGGGTTACCCGAGAGCGTATGATGGAGGTCTTTGCGGGCAATGACCCGACCATCAAGCCCGCTCGAAAGGGCGCAATTGCACATTTTCTTCTGGCAAACTGGCTTGCGGACAGCCTCGATTAAGCGAAATATGCGGGCATAAAAGAAAAAGAGGGGCAGGCAGATGCAGTTTAAGGCGAGCGAAGACGTTGAAGTTCCGATCGACTATGTCTTCCGGCAAGTCTCTGACTTTGAACGGTTTGAGCGCACAGCCCTGCGGCGCGGGGCGGATGTGGTCCGCACAGACGCGCTGAAAGAACCGGGCGTCGGGATGAGCTGGCAGGCGCAGTTCGTCTTTCGCGGCAAAGCCCGCGAAATGCAGGGCACCCTCAGCGCGTATGACCCGCCCAATCGCTTGAAGTTCGACGCACGGGTCGGTGGGCTTGAAGTTGCGATGACGGTGGAGCTGGTGGCGCTGTCGCGGGCGCGGACCCGGCTGATGGTCGTGTCAAACCTCAAGCCGCACAACATTCCGGCGCGGCTGCTTTATCAGTCGATCAAACTGGTGAAGACGAATATGACCCGCCGCATGAACACGCGTCTGGCTGACTATGCCGAAGAGATCGAGGATCGCTACGCGCAGACCGCGTAATCAGCTGTCCGACGGAATCTGACCGGCGGGGTAGACGCCCAGAAGCTCCAGCTTGTCGGTGAAGTAATCAAGCTCTTCAAAGGCCAGCTGCACGTTCTTGTCGTCCGGGTGGCCTTCGATATCGGCGTAAAACTGAGTCGCGGTGAAATGGCCGCCGACCATATAGCTTTCCAGCTTCGTCATGTTGATGCCGTTGGTCGCAAAGCCGCCCATCGCCTTGTAAAGTGCCGCCGGAATGTTGCGGACCCGGAAAACGAAGGTGGTCTTCATCCCCGCCTTGCCGCGCCGCTTCATATCCATATGCCGGGACATGATCAGAAACCGCGTGGTGTTTTTGTCGTGGTCTTCGATATGGCGGGCCAGCACGTCGAGGCCATAAATTTCGCCCGCCAGTTCCGAAGCCAGCGCCGCACAGCTGGGATCGCCCAGTTCCGCAATATGCTGCGCCGAGCCTGCCGTATCCGCGCCGATCAGCGGGGCAATGCCATTGTCGCGTAGAAAATCGCGGCATTGGCCGAGCAGCACCGTGTGGCTTTGCGCGATTTTGACGTCATTCAGTTTCGCACCGGGCACCACGAGCAGGTTGATATGCACGCGCACGAAACATTCCTCGATGATCTTGAGGCCACTGTCGGGCAGCAACTGGTGAATGTCGGCAACGCGCCCATAGGTCGAGTTCTCGACCGGGAGCATCGCCTGCACAGCGTCGCCTTTGCGCACGGCCTCGATCGCGTCTTCAAATGTAGCGCAGGGAAGGGGCTCCAGATCAGGGCGGGCCTCAACGCAGGCCTGATGCGAATAGGCGCCCGGTTCTCCTTGAAAGGCTATACGATCGGTCATTGTGTTCCCCCTCGCGCGATCCCCCAAAATGGGCGTTTGGTCGCGCCTTCTACATCTTGCACACCCACGCGTGAACCGCATACATAGCGGCTAGCAAAAAGCCAAATGGATGCGACATGTTCGACACAATGACGATAACGAAAGCCGGCGCTGCGGTGTGCGGCTCTCTTTTGATTTTTCTTCTGGGTGCTTGGGCAGCGGAAGAGCTGTATCACACCGGTGGTCACGGCAAGCACAGCGAGCAGGCATACGTGATTGATACCGGCGAGGATGACGTCGCTGAAGTTGAAGAAGAAGTGCCGTTCGAGGTTATTCTGGCGACAGCTGATGCGGGCAAAGGCGAACGTGTGTTCGGCAAGTGCCGCGCGTGTCACAAACTTGAGCAGGGTGCGAATGGCACAGGGCCTTACCTCTACGGCGTTGTCGGTCGTCCGGTCGCTGCGTCCGAGGGTTTTGGGTATTCCGGTGCCCTGGCCGAGGTTGTGGATGCGTGGACGCCAGAGCATCTGAACGCCTTCCTTGAAAACCCGCGCGGTTACACGCCCGGCACGTCGATGGGTTTTGCAGGCCTTCCGAAAGTGGAAGATCGCGCCAACCTGATTGCCTATCTCGCGACAATCGGCGGTTAAGCATCGCTGCAAATCATGCCAAGGGCCGCCCGTTGAGGCGGCCTTTTTCGTTTGAGTGCGCTTTCTGCGCATGGAACGGATCATAGAGCTGATCAACTGCGTGATTGCGGCCTTGATCACGCGCCCGATCACGCGCCCGATCACGCGGTTGTCACGGAATCTCGCCTTGAACAGTCGACAAATCAGGAATTACCTTACTTTTTAAAGAACGATTGTCGTTACACAGGAGAGTTTGGATGCAGAAATCTCGTGCGCGCGGTCTGGCGACCCCTCTGCTACGGGTCCGACAGACCCTTTTGTTTGCCGGGCTCACCAGCCTCCTGATTGCCGTTGCGGCGCTGCAAGCGAAAGCTACCGATGGCTCGGACGAGACCCTTATCAAGTCGCACGGCATCTCGACCTTCGGGGAACTTAAATACCCCGCCGATATGACCCATCTCGACTATGTAAACCCTGATGCCCCCAAGGGCGGTGAAATCTCGATCTGGGGGTTTGGCGGGTTTGACAGTCTCAACCCCTACACGCCCAAAGGCCGCGCAGCCCGGCTTTCGACGATCTTCTACGAAAGCCTTCTGACTGGCACCGCGGACGAGATCGGCAGCAGCTACGGGCTGATCGCCGAAAGCCTTGAGTATCCTGAGGACCGGTCCTTCGTAATCTTCAATCTGCGCGAAGACGTGACCTTTTCCGATGGCTCCCCGCTGACGGCCGAAGACGTTGTCTTCTCTTACGAGCTGTTTCTTGAAAAAGGGCTGCCCAGCTTCCGCGCTGTGCTGTCTCAGCAGGTTGAAACGGCAGAAATGCTCGGCCCCTACCGGGTGAAATACACGTTCAAGGAAGGCTTCCCGACCCGCGATCTGCCCGAAACCGTGGGTGGCCTGCCGATTTTCTCGAAAGCCCACTACGAGGCCAATGACCGCGACTTCGAGGAAAGCTCGCTTGAACCGCTCCTGGGCTCAGGCCCCTATATTCTAGACGAGGTCGATGTGGGCCAGTCTATCAGCTACACGCGCAACCCGGATTATTGGGGCTGGGATCATCCGCTGATGATCGGACGCAGCAATTTCGACGAAATCACAGTCGAGTATTTTGGCGATTACAACGCCGCTTTCGAGGGCTTCAAAGGGGGTGCTTATACATTCCGCAACGAGGCCAGCTCAAAAAGCTGGGGCACGGGGTATGACTTTCCTGCCGTGACGGAACGCGGCTGGATCAAGAAAGAGGCGGTGCCGGACGGCACCCTCGCGACCGGGCAGGCCTTCGTTCTGAACACCCGCAAAGAGCGGTTTCAGGACCCTCGCGTCCGCGAAGCCATTGGCTTGATGTTCAATTTTGAGTGGTCGAATGAGACGCTGTTTTACGGGCTTTACGCCCGGATCAATTCGTTCTGGGAAAACTCGGATTTGGCCGCCGAAGGCCTGCCATCAGAGGCTGAACTGGCCCTGCTGGAGCCGCTTGCCGAACATCTGCCCGCTGGCGTTCTGGACAGCGAGCCGGTTGTCGCCCCTGAATCCAATGCTCGGTCGTCCACCGATCGTCGTAACCTGCGCCGCGCCTCGGCACTTCTGGACGAGGCGGGTTGGGAGGTTGGCGATGACGGTCTGCGCCGCAAGAATGGCCAGACCCTGCGTGTCGAGTTCCTGAACGACAGCCAGACCTTTGATCGCGTGATCAACCCTTACGTGGACTCCCTGCGGCAACTGGGTGTGGATGCGATCCACAACCGGGTCGATCAGGCCGAAGCGGTGAACCGCGAGCGCGCCTATGATTTCGACATCGTGACCACACAGTTCCCGATGGGTTATATTCCTGGCGCGAGCCTGAAGCAGTTCTTCGGCTCTGAAACGGTTGATGTCTCGACGCGTAATCTGATGGGGCTCCAGAACCCCGCTGTTGACGCGCTGATCGACCATGTGATCGCCGCCACGTCTCAGGAAGAGCTTGAGACAGCGGTCTCGGCCCTTGATCGCGTCCTGCGCGCCGAGCGTTTCTGGATCCCGCAATGGTATAAGGATGCCCATACCATCGCCTATTACGATATCTATGAATATCCCGACCCTTTGCCGCCATATGCGCTGGGCCAGTTGGACTTCTGGTGGTATAACGCCGAAAAAGGCGAGGCTCTGAAGGCCGCAGGCGCCTTCCAATAATAAAGGCAGAGCAGGGTAAATGGGCGCCTATATCCTCCGGCGATTGTTGCTGATTATTCCGACCCTCTTCGGGATCATGGTCATCAATTTCGCGCTTGTGCAGTTCGTGCCGGGCGGCCCTGTCGAACAGATCATTGCTCAGCTGGAAGGCGAAGGCGATGTGTTCGAGGGCTTTGCAGGGGGCGGTGACGCCGGCATCCAGCAAGGCGGCGGAGACGAGCGCTATCTGGGCGCGCGCGGCCTTCCGCCTGAATTTCTCGCCGAGCTTGAGGCGGAGTTCGGCTTCGACAAACCCCCGCTTGAGCGGTTCCTCAACATGATGTGGAATTACATTCGGCTCGATTTCGGGGAAAGCTACTTCCGCTCAATCTCCGTGATTGATCTGGTGATCGAGAAGTTGCCAGTCTCGATCACACTGGGGCTCTGGTCCACGCTGATCGCCTATCTGATCTCGATCCCGCTGGGGGTGCGCAAAGCGGTCAAGGATGGCACCCCGTTTGACACCTGGACGTCTGGCGCGATTATCGTCGGCTACGCCATCCCCGGCTTTCTGTTTGCGATTCTGCTGCTGGTGCTCTTCGCGGGCGGGTCCTATTTCCAGATTTTCCCGCTGCGGGGTCTGACCTCGGACAATTGGGAAGACCTGAGCCTGCTGGGTAAGATCGGCGACTATTTCTGGCACATCACGCTGCCCGTTCTGGCCTCGACCATCTCGGCCTTTGCGACGCTGACTTTGCTGACCAAGAACAGCTTTCTCGATGAGATAAAGAAGCAATATGTGATGACCGCGAAAGCCAAGGGCCTGACCGAACGGCGCGTGATGTATGGCCATGTGTTCCGCAACGCGATGCTGATCGTGATCGCGGGTTTCCCGGCCGTATTCATCGGTGTGTTCTTCGGGGGTTCTCTGATTATCGAGACGCTCTTTTCCCTCGACGGCCTTGGCCGCTTGGGCTTCGAGGCTGCCGTCTCCCGCGATTACCCTGTCATGTTCGGCACGCTCTTCGTCTTCGGTCTGATCGGTCTGGTCGTGGGTATCCTTTCCGACCTGATGTATGTCTTCGTCGATCCACGCATCGATTTCGAGAGGCGTGGATAAATGGTGCTGTCCCCGCTCAACCAGCGCCGCTGGCGCAATTTCCGCCGCAACGGGCGCGCCTTCTGGTCGCTCATCATCTTCATTGTGCTGTTCGGTATCTCATTGTTCGCCGAGTTCATTGCGAACGATAAACCGATCCTTGTCCGCTATCAGGGCGAGTTGCATATGCCGATCTTCAACTTCTACCCGGAAACCAAGTTCGGTGGCGACCTGCGGACCGAGGCGCAGTATCGCTATGAAGATGTGCAATGCCTGATCATCACCGGCGGCATGGTCGATTGCTACGACATCCCCGAAGAGCTGATCGAAGACGCGCAAGACGGCAATATTGCCGGTGCGGAGATCGACAAAGGCTGGCTGATCTGGCCGCCCATTCGGTACAATTACACGACGATCGTGGACCGGGGCGGCGTGGCGCCCGCGCCGCCTTCGTCCGAGAATCTTCTGGGCACTGATGACACGTCTCGCGACGTGCTGGCGCGTGTGATCTACGGCTTCCGCCTATCGATCCTGTTCACGCTGATGGTGACGGCCCTTGCCGCAAGCATCGGCATCATCGCAGGGGCGTTGCAGGGGTATTTTGGCGGCTGGCTTGACCTGATCTTTCAGCGCATCTTGGAGATCTGGGGCTCGACCCCGTCGATCTATATCATCATCATCATGTTCTCGGTCTTGGGGCGAAGTTTCTGGCTTCTTGTGTTCCTCATGGTGCTCTTCGGTTGGCCTGCATTGGTGGGCGTCGTGCGCGCCGAATTTCTGCGTGCGCGCAACTTCGAGTATGTGCGCGCAGCCCGCGCGTTGGGTGTTTCCAACTGGACGATTATGTTCCGCCACATGCTGCCGAACGCCATGGTTGCCACGCTGACCATGTTGCCCTTCATCATCACCGGCACAATCGGCGGGCTCGCCGCACTGGACTTCCTTGGCTACGGCCTGCCGTCCTCTGCTCCCTCACTGGGCGAGCTGACCCTGCAAGCCAAACAGAACCTGCAAGCCCCGTGGCTGGGCTTCACGGCCTTCGTGGCCTTCGCCCTCATGCTGTCGCTGCTCGTCTTCATCTTTGAAGGCGTCCGCGACGCGTTCGATCCCCGAAAGACCTTCACATGAGCGTGCTTCTGGATGTCAAAGACCTGAAGGTCAGTTTCTCTCAGGACGGGGAAGTGAGCCACGCCGTGCGTGGTGTTTCTTTCCAATTGAACAAGGGTGAAACGGTTGCGCTGGTCGGCGAATCTGGCTCTGGCAAGTCTGTGACTGCGCTGTCTACTGTGGACCTTCTTGCCGACAGCGCGACTGTCGAGGGCTCCATCACTTATGATGGTCAGCAGATGGTTGGGGCCGATGAGAACATGCTGCGAAAAGTGCGCGGCAATGATGTGAGCTTCATCTTTCAGGAGCCGATGACGTCCCTCAACCCGTTGCACACTTTGGAAAAGCAGTTGCGCGAAAGCATCGAGTTGCATCAGGGCCTGCGCGGGGATGCGGTGCGCGCGAAGATTATCGAACTGCTCAACAAGGTCGGTATCCGCGATGCAGAAAGCCGGCTGACCGCTTATCCACATGAATTGTCCGGCGGCCAGCGACAGCGCGTAATGATCGCCATGGCGCTCGCCAACGGTCCCGAATTGCTGATCGCGGACGAGCCGACGACCGCGCTCGATGTGACCATTCAAGCCCAAATCCTCGATCTTCTTGCCGATCTCAAAGAGGCCGAACAGATGTCGATGCTGTTCATCACCCACGACCTCGGCATCGTGCGCAAGATCGCCGACCGGGTCTGCGTGATGAAAGACGGTAAGATTGTCGAACACGGCTCTACCGCGCAAATATTCGACGCTCCGCAACATCCCTACACGCAGATGCTGCTCAGCGCCGAGGCGACGGGCGTGCCAATTGAGGTGCCAGAAGACGCCGAAACCATGGTCACCACCGACGCCCTGCGCATCTGGTTCCCGATCCATGCGGGCTTGCTGAAACGCACTGTCGGGCATGTGAAAGCGGTGAACGCGGCAACGATTGATGTCAGGGCAGGGGAGACGTTGGGCATCGTCGGGGAGTCCGGCTCTGGCAAGACGACGCTAGCGCTGGCGATTATGCGCCTGATCCGCTCGGAAGGGCCGATCAGCTATATGGGTCAGCGGATCGACCAATGGAACAGCCGCAAACTGCGCGACCTGCGCAAGGACATGCAGATCGTGTTTCAGGACCCTTACGGTTCGCTGTCGCCGCGTATGACGGTCGAACAGATCATTGCCGAGGGGCTTGGTGTGCATGGCACGCCACCCGGTCAGAACGCCCATGACATGGTGGCCGAGATTATGGCCGAGGTCGGCCTCGACCCGAACACGATGCACCGCTACCCGCATGAGTTTTCGGGAGGTCAACGCCAGCGTATCGCCATTGCCCGCGCGATGATCCTGCGGCCCCGGTTGGTGGTGCTGGACGAGCCGACAAGTGCGCTCGATATGACGGTGCAGGTGCAGATCGTGGAACTGCTGCGCAGCCTTCAGCAGAAATACAAACTGGCGTATCTGTTCATCAGCCACGACCTGAAAGTGGTGCGCGCGCTCAGCCATAAGGTGATGGTCATGAAGCAGGGCGACGTGGTTGAATTTGGCACCCGGGACCAGATATTCGACAATCCTGAGACGGACTATACCAAGGCGCTCATGGCCGCCGCGTTCGATCTGAAAGCGGTGGACGCTATCCCAGCGTAACCGTCGCCTCGGCCAGCCCGTCAATTGACACCGTGCAGACCTGACCGGGCCGGATTTGCCCGACGCCCGCAGGCGTGCCCGTCATGATCAGATCGCCCGCGCGCAGATGCACCAGACGGCTGAGATAGGCGATGATATCCGGCACCGGCCAAATCATATCTGCAATATCGGCATCCTGTTTGACCTCGCCCTCCAGCGTGCAGGTGATGCGCGCCGTCGCGCGGTTCCAGTCGGCGATCGGCGTGATCGCCCCCAATATGGCCGAGTTGTCGAACCCCTTGGCCATATCCCACGGACGGCGCGCTTCTTTCGCGTTTGCTTGCAGATCGCGGCGCGTCAGATCGTTGCCCGCAGCAAAGCCGAACACATGATCCAGCGTGGCATCACGAGGGATGGCCGACCCATCGGTGCCAATAGCCACCACCAGTTCGGCTTCAAAATGAAGGTTGTCGGTTGCGACGGGGAAGGGCAGTCTCGCACCGCTTTCCACCACTGCGTCCGCAGGTTTGGTAAAGAAAAAGGGTGGGTCTTTCGGGTTATTCCCGAACTCTTTCGCGTGGTCTTCATAATTGCGACCAACGCAAAAGATGCGCCGCACCGGGAAGCGCGCGTCAGAGCCTTGGATGGCGACAGAAGGGGTCGGGATGTCAAAGATATGGGTCATGCGCAGACCCTCGCATGGGGTCTGCGATGGCTCAAGCCCGCATCATGAGGGCCCAAGCGTTTGGCATTCCGTCCCGCGCGCAGCAAGGCGGCGGCAGGCCAGATCGGCGGTCTCTTCGGTCAGCCCCATGAAATTCGCGTCAAACCCGCCGGAGCGTTGAATGATCTTGCGGATTGAGCCGTCCAGAGACGCCATCTCCATCAGCGCGGTTTTCAGAAGAACCTTTTCCGCCGCGTGACGCGAGCCATAGCGCCCCACATTGATTCCGTAATGCCGCCCGCCTGAACTGGAGAGCCGCGAGACGATCTCGACCACCGGGTCGGCCACGACTTCGGGCTGGATAGAGGCCACAGCGACTTGCGTCGGGCGTGCAACGGGCTTGGGTGTCTGGGCGATGACGGTCGCGTTCTTGGTGACCTCGACCGGCTGCGCCTCCACCTGCTGGGTCGCCGCAGCCAAGGCCGCTGCATTCGCATCCGCGACGGCATCCTGAATGTCTTCCTTCATGGCCAGCAGCATCGGATCAGGCTCGGCACCTGGGCGCGCTTTGGGCCGGTCGCTGCGTTTTACAGCCGTCACAAGACGGATCGTTTTGCCCGCAGCGCCTGCGGGCGTATCCTCGGCTGGCAGGTTGTCGTAGCGCGGCGGCGCTGGTTTGCGTACGGCCACACGGCTTGGCGCACGGTTAAACCCCATGTCCAAAAGCTCAGCCACACGGGCATTGCGTGTGGCGGTGGACCGGCCACCGAACACTGTCGCGATGATCCGCTCGTTGCCGCGCTCTGCCGAGGCAACAAGGTTGAAGCCCGCAGCCCGCGTGTAGCCGGTCTTGATCCCGTCCGCGCCGCGATAGGCGTTCAGCAGGCGCCGGTTGGTGTTGTTGACCTTGGCGATCCCCGCATCGGTCGAACGGCGTGAGAAGAGGTTGTAGTACTCCGGATAGTCATAGAACAGCCGCCGTCCCAGCGTGGTCATGTCCCGCGCGGTCGACAGATGGCCGGATTCGGTCAGGCCATGGGCGTTCTTGAAGGTTGTCTTGGTCATGCCGATGGCTTTTGCGGTGCGGTTCATCCGACGGGCAAACGCCGCCTCGGAGCCGGAGATCGCTTCGCCAATTGCAGTGGCCGCGTCATTGGCTGATTTCACCGCAGAGGCGCGGATCAGGTAGCGTAGTTGAATGCGCGACCCGGCTTTCAGGCCCAATTTGGAGGGAACCTCAGCCGCGGCTTTCTTGGAGATGCGCACGCGCGTGTCCAGTGAAATCTCACCGCGCTCAATCGCCTCGAACGCCACATAAAGTGTCATCATCTTGGTCAAAGAGGCGGGATGCAGTCGGGTATCGGCGTTGCGGGAATGCAAGACCTCGCCCGTGCGTGCGTCAATCACCATCGCCGCATAAGGCGCTGCCATCGCCGGTGGCACAGCCATCAGCAAAACAATAAATACAGTCACGAATAGTCGACGGACGCACTGCCCCAGCTGCGTTTCCACGTGTAACACCTATGATCTGCCTCATGCCGCGCGGTTTTTTTGTGCGCGATCATTTCTGCGAATAACGTAACATGGACGCCATTTTCAGAAAATACCTTATTTTCAAGAACTTTGCCGATGTGCAGACAAGCGCCACCCCAGATATAGCGGGTGCGCGAAGACCAGACTCAAGATCGTGAATGTGGCAGGAATGTGGCGGGGCTAGCGGAGTGTTTCGACCAGCTTCAGCAAAGCTCCCAAATCGGGCAGTTCGCGGTAGCGCGGTGCCTCTTTCGGTGGCTCTGCCTGCTCGACGATCCACGTCAGATCATGGGGGACGTAAACGCCCCAGGCCCCGCTTTCCAGCGCGGGCATGACGTCGGACCGCAGGGAGTTTCCAACCATCATTGCGGCCGCCGCACCGCCTTCAAAACCGGCAAAGATACCCTCGTAAATCTCAGGCGTCTTGTGGCTGACAATCTCGACCCGATCAAAAAGATCCCCCAACCCGGACTGCGCCAGCTTGCGCTCCTGATCCAGCAGATCGCCCTTGGTAATCAAGACAATGGTATGCGCTTCGGCCAGCGTCCCGACGGCTTCAGCGGCATGGGGCAGCAAATGGATCGGATGGCGCAGCATCTCGCGCCCCGCGGCCATCAGTTCGGCAATGACGCTGGCTGGGACACGTTCATCGGTCACCTCAATCGCGGTCTCGATCATCGACAGCACGAAGCCTTTCACACCAAACCCGTAATGCCCGAGGTTGCGCCGCTCCGCTTCCAGCAGATGTGCGTGCAGATGATCGGGCTCTGCGAAATCGGCCAGCAGATCGGCAAACCGGTCCTGCGTGATGCGAAAGAACTGTTCGTTCTGCCAAAGCGTGTCGTCCGCATCAAAGCCAATTGTCTTGAGTTTTGCCACGCTCCACCCCCTGCAATGCCATGCTTGCCCCTTTTCACATCATCCGCACCGATTATATACTCTCGAAACCCAGCGAGTGGATTCGGACCTTATGTCGATGCAGCCTATCATGATGGCAGACAAGAAAGACGACGACGGAGATGTCGGCGTCGTTCTTGAAACGCGTCAGAAGACGAAAAAGCCACCGATGTATAAGGTGATGATCTTGAACGACGATTACACCCCGATGGAGTTTGTTGTTCATGTGCTGGAGCGGTTCTTTGGCATGACCCATGCGCAAGCGTTCGAACTGATGCTGACCGTTCACAAGAAGGGCCTGGCCGTTGTGGGTGTCTTTTCCTTCGAGGTGGCCGAGACGAAGGTGACGCAAGTGATGGATTTCGCCCAGCGTCATCAACACCCGCTGCAATGCACGATGGAAAAAGAATAACTTTCCCCGATGCGCCCGACACGACTGAGCCTTGCCCAAGATGGCGGCACCTTTGCGCTGCCCGATGCAGGCACGATTGCGGTGTTCCGACCGCGTTGGGGCGATGATCTGTCCGCGCTGCCGAAAGACCGCGTTCGGATTGTGCAGGGGTTCAAACCCGATCATGACGCTTTTGCGCAGGCCGGATATGACGTGCATGTCGCGCCGCAGGGCCGCTTTGCACTCAGCATCGTTTGCATTCCCCGCGCCAAGGCCGAAGCGCGCGCGCTGATCGCGCAGGCTTGTGCGTTGACCGACGGTGTGGTCGTGGTGGATGGCCAGAAAACCGACGGGATCGACAGTCTTTACAAGGCCTGCCGGAAAGAGGCCGACGTCACGGCCGCGTTTTCAAAGGCCCATGGCAAAGCATTTGCCTTCCCCGCAACAGGTGCGTTTTCTGATTGGGCGGCCCCTAAAACGCCCCGGAAGGGTGCGGATGGGTATCATCGTCAGCCGGGTGTTTTCTCGTCTGATGGGATCGATGCCGGGTCCGAGGCGCTCGCCAATGCGCTGCCGAGGCTCAAGGGGACCGGCGTCGATCTGGGCGCAGGCTGGGGCTATCTGAGTGCGCAAGCACTGGCCCAGGACAGTATCGAAACCCTGCATCTGGTGGAGGCGGAGGCGGCTGCGCTGGACTGCGCGCGTCTCAACGTGACCGATCCGCGCGCGCAGTTTCACTGGGCCGATGCGACCCGGTTCACGCTGCCCGACTCGGTCGATTTCGTGCTGACCAACCCGCCGTTTCACACCGAACGCGCTGCGGACCCGGCAATCGGGAAGGCGTTTCTGCAAGCGGCCGCCACCCTGCTTACCCCAAGGGGGGAGCTTTGGACCGTCGCAAACCGCCACTTGCCATATGAGGCGCATCTCGCCACGCTGTTCCAACAGGTCGAAGAGGTCGGCGGCACGCGCGGCTTCAAGTTGTTGCGGTCGGCTCGGCCCCTGCGCTCTCGCATCGCGCGCTGATCGGCGCTAGGCTTTGCTCTCACAGGAGATCTTTCATGTCGTTCAGCATTTCCGGTAAAACCGCGATTGTCACCGGGGCGGCCAACGGGGTCGGCCTTGCCATCGGGCGGCACTTTCTGGAGAACGGCGCGAATGTCGTCTTCGCTGACAAGGATGAAAAAGCGCTGCGCCATGAGCTGGGCGATGTCGTCGGCGATGAGACCCAGGCCCGGATTTTTGCGGGCGATCTGCGCGAAAAGCTGACCATCGCAAACCTACTCTCGGCCACGATTGACGCGTTTGACCGGGTGGATATCCTGATCAACGCGAGTCGTCAGATCGTGCAGTCCGATCCGCTGAACCCCGATGATGACGGCGTTGAGTTGCTGCTTCAGCAGAACATGCTAGCCAGCCTGCGGTTGTCGCAAATGATTGCGAAACGCATGATCAAGCAGGCCGAGGATCAGGAAGAGGGCATGGCCGGTGCCATTGTGAACTTGTCCTCCATCGCCGCGCGCCGTGCCCATTCTGAGACGCTGGCCTATTCGATCAGCTCTGCCGCGATGGATCAGATGACACGGTCGCTGGCGGTGGCCCTGGCGCCGCACCGCATCCGGGTGAATGCGGTGGCCTTTGGCAGCGTCATGTCGGCCTCGCTCAAGGACACGTTGCGCGAGCATCGCGAGATGCGCGAAGAGATCATGTCGCACACCCCGCTCGACCGGATCGCCAGCCCCGGTGAGGTGGCGCACGCGGTGCAGTTCCTCTGCTCGGATGGTTCAGGTTTCGTGACAGGCGAGATCATGACGGTAGATGGCGGGCGCACCCTTCTTGATCCGGTCGGCAACGCGGCGCATTAACTGTCGGGAAACTGCGCCCGGCACGTGCGGATATCGCGCCCCGCCTGTGCTTTCAGCTGTGCCAGCTTCTCGCGCATGCCTTCCAGTTTGCGCTCCTCCGCCGCCAGATCAATTGCCACAGGCACCTCTTTGGTGCGGATGGTGCGCTCGCGGCACAAGGTCCAAACGCCGCGCCGGTTGAAGCAATACTGATAGCTGATGCTGGGCTCGATCTGCTCGTCGATGGCAAAGCCACGCCCGATATTGGCTTCCGTTTCTGCGATCAGGGCGCTGAGGGTGTTTGCGTCGCGCGTCGCTTCGCTCACGCAGCGGTCATAGGGGCTGGCGCAAGCGGCCAGGGCACAGATCAAAAGAACCGGGGAAAGACGCATCATTGGCCTCGAATACTGCGGATTGGTCGCAGTGTAGGTGGATGCAAACTCTGGTGCAATCAACGGCGAAAGTGATAGAATGTGTCAAGTTCAGGAGACAGGTTCATGACAGAACAATTTGACGATCGCAAAATCCGCGCCTCTGCATGGTTCCGGGAGCTACGCGATCAGATCGTCACCGCCTTTGAGGCCCTCGAAGACCGCCAGACCGAGGGCGCGACGGCGCATCTTCCCGCGGGCCGGTTTGAAGTGACGGAGACCAAGCGCGCGTCCGACGACGGCTCCGACGCGGGCGGTGGCCTGATGAGCGTCATGCGCGGCGGGCGCGTTTTCGAGAAGATTGGCGTTAATGTTTCAACCGTCCACGGCACTTTGGGAGAGCGCGCGCAGGCCGCGATGGCGGCGCGCAAGGGCATTCCCGGCATGAAGGATGACCCGCGCTTCTGGGCTTCGGGCATCTCCCTCGTGGCACATATGCAGAACCCCCATGCGCCTGCCGTTCATATGAACACGCGCATGTTCTGGACACCCCATGCTTGGTGGTTTGGCGGTGGGTCCGACCTGAACCCTTGTATCGAGTATGACGAGGATACCGCCCAATTCCACGCGGTTCAGAAAGAGCATTGCGACCGGCATGGCGACGAACACTATCCCCGCCTGAAAGCCTGGGCGGACGAATACTTCTACGTCCCGCACCGTGGCCGCGCCCGTGGCGTTGGTGGCATTTTCGTGGATGATTATTGCACTGGTGATTGGGAAGCCGACTTCGCCTTCATTCAGGATATTGGCCGTGCCTTCCTGCCGGCCTATGTCCCGCTGGTCGACAAACGTCGTGATACCGACTGGACCGATGGCGACAAGGACACCCAACTGGTTCATCGCGGTCTCTATGCGGAATACAACCTTGTCTATGACCGCGGCACGAAGTTTGGTCTTGAGACAGGGCATGACGCGAACGCTGTGCTCATGAGCCTGCCGCCGCTGGCCAAGTGGGTCTGACCCCTAGAACCGCAGACTGATTTCAGTCAGCACATCCGTAGGGAGTGCCGCACCCACAAGGATTGCATCGGTCAATTGGGCTGACAGCACCTTGGGCGGCGCAACGAAAGCCGTTGTCGGCGCAGGCATGTTCACCTCTGCCACGCGGGCGGTGGTTAACAGAAGGCCGACAAGGACGAACAGGGAAGCGTATTTCATAGCAGCAATCTCCACGATTGCCTTCAGTTGAAGGCAATATCGTAAAGATTCCGATAAGCGCTGCGCCTCAGCCGTGTTTACACAGCAATGAGCGGACGGATTTCTCGCGATCTGATCGGGGCTTTTCATCGACCAATGCGGGGCTGGGCGTGTTGCCCGACAGCACCCATTTGTTAAGCGCGGCCGTCACAATCGGCGTGCAGCCAGCCTCGCGCGAGAAGATGCCGCAGATCGGCGCACCTGCGTCGGGGGCCGCGATCACGGCCTTGCGTTTTGGCGCTTTCATACGCTTTGCCCCTGTGGCGGAGTGCAGCGTGTTGCGGCCCAGAAGGCTTTCGCGCACCTTCGCGCCATGGGTGCCCAGACCGCAGGAATTGGGGTTGTGCATCAGCCGAGTTTCGGACTGATCCAGGATCGGGCCGGAGCCGGTCACGGCACTGAAAAGCGCCGCTTCAAAGCTGCCCGGCTCAATCTCAGGGGTGTCGATCCGCTTTTTGCTGCGCTCGACTTGCGGCATCGGCGCATCGAGGCTCGCAACCTGAACACCCTCCACCTTGTCGCCTTGCGACAGGGGCATCACCGCGCCAAAAAGCCCGATCGAAAAGACAGTCATGAACAGCATCAAACGCATTGCGCAAATCTCCTATGGAGGTTTGTCTACTGCGCCATCACGGCCAAACCGCGCCGCAACCTTGTGCAAATCTGGGCAATTTTAGGAAATTACGACGCGTTTTCCCGAACGGTGTCGATCATCAATTGCACATTCGCGGGGTCGGCATCCGGTGTGATGCCGTGACCAAGGTTGAAGATATGCGGCCCGCCCGAGAAGGCTTTGACGATGCGCCGCGTCTCCTCGATCAGCGCTTTGCCACCGGTGACCATATGGCCGGGCGCAAGATTGCCCTGCACGCAGCCATCGACTTGTAGGTGCGTGGCGGCCCAATCGGCATCAACGGAATTGTCCAGCGCCAGACAATCCGCGCCGACCTCTTTGGCAAAGCCGATGTAATTGTCGCCCGCCTCACGCGGGAAGGCGATCACAGGGATGCCGGGATGTTTGGCTTTCAGCGCTGCGGTGATCTTTTTCGCAGGCTCCAGCGCGTATTTGCGGAACGCATCGCCCTTGAGCGAGCCTGCCCAGCTGTCAAAGATCTTCACGACCTCGGCCCCGGCCTCGATCTGCATCGAGAGATAATCAATCGTCGCCTCGGTGATCCGGTCCAGCAACGCCTCGAAGGTCGCATTGTCCTCTTCGCGCAGGGCATGCGCTGGCCATTGATCCGGCGTCCCGCGCCCGGCGATCATATAGGTCGCGACAGTCCAGGGCGCGCCTGCAAAGCCGATCAACGTCGTCTCTTTCGGCAATTCCCGCGACAAAATGCGCACCGTTTCGTAGATCGGCGACAGCACCTCATGGATGTCGGATGCGGGTTTGAGTTTCGCGAAATCATCCGCACTTGTGATCGTCGACAAGCGCGGTCCCTCGCCGGTGACGAACCACAGGTCTGCGCCCAGGGCTTGCGGCACCAACAGGATATCCGCAAAGAGAATCGCCGCATCAAACCCGTAGCGGCGGATCGGCTGGAGCGTCACTTCAGCTGCCAAATCAGGATTATAGCACAAAGACAGGAAATCCCCGGCCTGTGCGCGCGTCGCTTTGTATTCGGGCAGATACCGCCCCGCCTGCCGCATCATCCAGATGGGTGGGACATCAAGCCGCTCTCCATTCAGGGTTCTGAGCAGCTTTTTTGTTTGCGCCATAACGGGTCTTTCGTAAGTCATGTCTGTCACCTAATTGTTGCCGTCATGTTGACCGGACAAACGAGGTTGTCAAGTTAAGTTGACACAACTAGGAATACCCCATGGCTATCACACTTCCGTCCCCCGCTTCACCCCTGAATATCGGCACGCGCGGTTCTCCTTTGGCGCTGGCGCAGGCCCATGAAACGCGGGAACGTCTGGCCAAGGCGTTCGACCTGCCGTTCGAGGCGTTTACAATCGTGGTTATCAAGACCACGGGCGATAAAGTGCTGGATCGCCCGCTCAAAGAGATCGGCGGCAAGGGTCTGTTCACCCGCGAGATCGAGGACGACATGCTGTCGGGTAAGATCGACATTGCGGTGCATTCGATGAAGGATATGCCCGTCGCGCAGCCCGACGGATTGGTGCTGGAGACATATCTGCCCCGTGAAGACGTGCGCGACGCGTTTGTCTCGCTTGGTGGTGGTAAATTAGGCGATCTGGCCGAAGGCGCCGTCGTGGGCACGTCCAGCCTGCGTCGCAAAGCGCAACTGCTCAACTATCGCCCGGACCTGCAGATCGTGGAATTTCGCGGGAACGTGCAGACCCGATTGATGAAGCTAGAGAACAAGGTGGCCGAGGCAACATTCCTTGCGATGGCGGGCCTGAACCGGCTCGATATGAAAGACGTGCCGCGCACAGCCATTGAACCTGAAGAGATGCTGCCCGCCGTTGCGCAAGGCGCCATCGGGATCGAGCGTCGCGTCGATGATAGCCGCGTGGCTGAAATGCTTGAAGCGATCCACGATACGCAGACAGGCCAGCGATTGGTCGCAGAACGGGCGTTCCTGGCGGCCCTTGACGGGTCCTGCGAAACGCCCATCGGTGGTCTGGCCGAGTTGGAGGGCGGCACGCTCAAACTGCGCGGCGAGATCCTGCGCACCGATGGGTCTGAAGTGATAGCGGATCACGGGCAGGCTCCGATTGAAGATGGTGCAGCGCTGGGCACGGAGCTGGCCCAGACCCTGCGGTCGCGCGCCCCTCAGGACTTCTTCTCCTGGGTCGCGTGAGGAATTGAGTATTTAGACACAAAAGAAGCCATTAACCTCGCATTAAGGTTAACGCGCCCCCTTCATCTTGGCGAAAAAACTCCCGCCGGAGGCATCCCGCCCCTTGCCACCAAAGCCAAGTTTGCAAAAGCTGCGAAACAACCCTTGACGGGGCCGCGCGCTGGTTTTAGGTCAGCGCCTCAGTGGCGGAGTAGCTCAGGTGGTTAGAGCAGCGGAATCATAATCCGCGTGTCGGGGGTTCAAGTCCCTCCTCCGCTACCATCTCTTTCTCGATATTCGGTTCTTTGGCCTTTTTTCGCGCATGTCACGCAGCTGTGACCGTGTTCCAAGGGCAGGATCCCGCCGCGTGTCTTCGGATTCGCGCGGCATTACCCTATATTACGCTCAATCCACCCACAGGGAGAGCCAGCCATGCCGCGTATAGAAACCACAAGACGAACGCTCCTTGCCACGACCGGAGCGGCCCTGATGACCGCCGCTTCCGGGCTTGTCCTTCCCGCCCGCGCCGCAGGCTTGGCTCCAACCCCGACCATGCGCGGCGGGGCCAACAATTACCGTCCGGGCGCGCCCATCGTCGATCGGATCGGAGGCGGCGGGTTCTGGATGACCGGCACTGTGCGCCGCGCAGGTGACGGCGCGCCCTTGCCCAACAGGCGCGTTCAGATCTGGGCGCACACGACCGAAGGCCATGAGCGGGATGCCCACAGCCATGGGGCCACTCTCACGGATGCAAACGGCGCGTTCCGCCTTGAGATGCCGCAGATCGTGCCTGCGTTCGGGCAACCCCATGGACATCTGGCCTATGACGATGATGCCGAGTTCAAGACGGTGTTCCTGCGCCCGATCATGCCCAGCGCCAGTGACACCCGCCTTGCCGTTGATTTTGTGCTTGAGCCAGTTTGAACGCCCCAATTCGACACAGCAGAAAGGCCCGTCAGAACAGCGTGATCCTTGGGATTGCGCTGTTGTCCATTGCGGCCGCCATCTTTGTGGCCGCAACAAGCCCGTTGCTGCAATGGCGGGACCCGGTCTATATCACCGGCGGTCTGTCAGGCGTCATTGCCCTTGCGCTGCTGTTGATCCAGCCTTTGCTTGCTGGGGGCCGCGTTGCGGGCCTGCCCGCCGCGCGCAGCCGCGTCCTTCACCGCTTTACGGGGGCCGCCCTTGTGATCGCCACGTTGACCCATGTGGGTGCGCTTTGGGTTACCAGCCCACCTGACGTCATTGACGCCCTTCTTTTTGTCTCACCAACGCCTTTTGCCGTCTGGGGGGTCTTGGCAATGTGGGCGATTTTCGCGGCCGGCGCCCTTGCTATCTGGCGCAAACGCCTGCCGTTTCATGTCTGGCGCGCGGCGCATACGAGCCTCGCCGCCGTCATCGTCACTGGCAGCGTCCTGCACGCCGTGTTGATCGAGGGCACGATGGGCAGCCTGACAAAAGCCATACTTTGCGCTCTTGTCCTATTGGCCACGGTAGGTGTTATTGCGGAACGGCGTGGCTGGTTGCGCCGGGGTTAACCGCCTTGGAAATCATTGCCGTTCTGGTAGTCGCACGGTGCGTCCTGCATCTCCAGATGTAGCCGGTCGCCCGTGAAGGGATGTGCGCGGGCCAGGTTTTCATCCAGCGTGATGCCGAGGCCGGGTGCCTCCGACAGCTCCACAAACCCGTTTTCCACCCGGATTGCTCCACCGATCAGGCGGTCATGGAAATCGGTCTCGATTGTCTCGGCCATCAGCAGGTTCGGGATGGACGTGCCGAAATGCAGATTGGCCGCCCATTCGACCGGCCCGGCATAGAGGTGCGGTGCCATTTGTGCGTTATAGACTTCGGCCATCGCCGCGATCTTCTTGGCCTCCCATATGCCACCGACACGGCCCAACGCCGGTTGCAGGATCGTCGCCGCTCCTTGACGCAACACGGGCGCAAACTCCGCCTTTGTGGTCAGCCGCTCCCCGGTTGCGATTGGAATCGAGGTCGCGCCCGCCACGCGCGCCATTTGCGCAACATTGTCGGGCGGGATCGGCTCTTCATACCAAAGGGGCGCGTAGGGTTCCAACGCCTTGGCCAGCCGGATCGCGCCGCCGGTCGAGAATTGACCATGGGTGCCGAACAGCAAATCTGCGCGGTCCCCGACGGCCTCGCGAATGGCTTTGCAGAAGGCGACCGAGCGGGAGATATCGCTTATCGCAGGTTGATGCCCGCCATAAATCGTATAGGGCCCCGCCGGGTCAAATTTCACAGCCGTATAGCCCCGATCCACCGCGCCCAAAGCAGCCTCGGCTGCCATATCAGGCGACGTCCAGAACGCCGCCGGATCGTGCTGGGGCAGGGGATAGAGATAGGTGTAACAGCGCACGCGGGGCGTTACAGCACCGCCTAGCAGCGCATAGACGGGCCGCGCGCGCGCTTTGCCAAGGATATCCCAACAGGCCATCTCAAGCCCCGAAAACGCGCCCATCACGGTCAGATCAGGCCGCTGGGTGAAGCCCGCTGAATAGGCGCGCCGGAACATCAACTCGATATTCTCCGGGGTTTCGCCTTCCATATGGCGCGCAAAGACGTCCTCGATCACCGCCTCCATCGCCTTGGGTCCGACGGAGGAGGCATAGCATTCGCCGACCCCTTCGATCCCGCAGGCGGTCGTCAGCTTCACGAAAATCCAATAGCGCCCGCCCCAACCCGGGGCAGGTGGCGCGATGGTGAAGATCTGGAGGTTTTGGAGCCGCATCAGAACACGATGACGTTGCGCTTGGCCGCGCCGCCTTTGGTGTCCGCAATCGCCTCGTTGATCTGGTCCAGGGTCCACCGTCCCGAGATCAGTTCGTCCAGTTTCAATCGACCTTGCTGATAAAGATCGACCATCCACGGAATGTCCCGCTGAATGACCACATCGCCCATTTTCGAACCGACCATGCCTTGCCCGGTCGCAGCCAGGATCACCGGCTCATAAGAGGACGCCTGACCGCTATGGGGCATGCCTACCATCACGACCTTGCCGCCTGCTGCCAGATAGCGAGGCGCGCTGTCATAGGCCGGGATCGCGCCCACGGTCACAATCACCGCATCCGCCCCGCGTCCCATCGCTTGCATCGCGGCTCTCCACGGCCTTGGGTCCGTCGCGAGGACTCCATCCGTTGCGCCGAACTCCCGCGCCATGGCGAGTTTCTCGTCCGACATGTCCACTGCCACGATCCGGCGTGCGCCTGCGATCCGCGCGCCTTGAATGGCGTTCAGCCCCACGCCGCCCGCGCCGATCACAACCACGTCCTGACCTGCGCGCAGGCCTGCTGCGTTCACCACAGCCCCGACGCCGGTGATAACCCCGCAGGAGATCAACGCCGCCGCATCTTTGGGCAACGCGTCCGGCACAACCACCACCTGGCTTTGGTCCACGACCACCTTTTCGGCAAACGCCCCGCAGGCCATCGCCTGATGCAACATGCCGCCGTCCACCGTTTTCAACGGCCCCTGGTCGCCGTCATAGGGCGTTTCGCAAATCGTCGGTTTGCCGGTCGCGCAGTTCGGGCAGCTCCCACAGGCGCGGATCAGGGTCACAACTACAGATGCGCCGACGGGCACCTTTGCTCCGTCCCCGACGGCGGTGACAAGGCCTGCGGCCTCGTGCCCGTAGACCGCTGGCAGCGATCCGCCCCACGCCCCTTCTGCAAACGAGATATCCGAATGGCAGATCGCCACAGCCTCCAACGTGACCTCGACCTCGCCCCCCGAAGGCGGGCGCAGGGCGACATCTTCGATGGTCAGCGGAGCACCGAACTCATGGCACACGGCGGCTTTGATTGTCGTCATGGATGTCTCCCAAATCGTCTGTCACCGTCGCTGAGCCGACATCGTCGCGCAAGTCGAAACGCGACCGGATCAGGCCAGGCTGCGGCGCGGGCGCAGCACGAAGACCGCAAAACAGACCAGCATCAAACCGGCGGCGACACCGAATGGGGCGCCCGGCAGGTATAGCCCGTCACCGCTGGTAAACAGCCAGAAGACTTGCGTCATCACCAGCGGTGACAGGATCATCGCCACCGCTTTGCTTGACGCGATGACGCCTTGCAATTCGCCTTGCTGATCGTCGCTGGCGATGCGGCTCATCATGCCTTGCACGGCCGGCGTGACGACCGCACCTAGCGCCGTGATCGGCGTAAAGGCCAAGGCCACCCAACCGTTTGTCAGAAGCATCAGCACCGTGAAGGCGCAGAAGTTGAACAGGAAGCCGTAGACGATTGTGTTTCGCTCCCCGAATGTCGGGATGATCCATCGGATCAACCCGCCTTGCACAATTGCCATCGACACGCCGAAGGAGGCCAGCGAGAGGCCCACCATCGCGGGCGACCAGCCAAAGCGCTCTTGGGTGAAGAAGGCCCATGTCGCCGGATAGACGATGAAGGCGAACTCATAGAGGAAGACCAGCAGCAACAGCCGCGCCACGCCCGGCAACCGGCCCAAGGCGCGGAATGCGCCAAACGGGTTTGCGCGCCGCCAGTCGAAGGGGCGACGGATGCGGTCCGTGACCGTTTCCGGCATCACGAAATAGCCGAAGATCAGGTTTGCTGTGGCCAAGACGGCGGCAGCGTAGAACGGTGCGCGATGTCCGAACTCGGCCAGCAAGCCGCCGATCATCGGGCCAAAGATAAACCCCATCCCAAAGGCCGCGCCGATCAAACCGAAATTTTGCGCTTTCTTTTCGGGTGGAGAGATATCAGCAATGAACGCTCCTGCCGTCGATTGCGTGGCCGCCGTGATCCCACCGACAACGCGGGTCAGAAAGAGCAGCCAGATCGTGCCCGCGACGGCCATCACCAGATAGTCGATGGCCATCACCGCCAGTGAAATCAAAAGGATTGGTCTGCGCCCATACCGATCTGACAGCGACCCCAGCGTTGGCCCGAACAGAAACTGCATCACTGCGAATGTCGTTGCCAGTACGCCACCCCAGACCGCAGCCTCTCCCAGATCGCCGCCGTTCACGTCGCGGATCAGATCCGGCATCACCGGGAGGATCAGTCCGATCCCCATCGCATCCAGCACCAGTGTGATGAGGATAAATGCAAAGGGCATGCGATTTGAGGGGGTCTTCTGCGTCATTGCGCGACCCTAAAAGCGGTGTGCCGCCGGGCAAAGCTCAAATAAACCGCATGGTTCAGATATGCCCGATCTCTTTCAAAAATGTCACAAGATGTGCGGTGAACTGCTCTGGGTCATCCAGGGGGGACACATGGCCTGCCGTCTTCATCAAGGCAAACTTTGACCCCGGTATCAGATCGCTGGTCTCGCGCACCAGATCCGGCGGGGTGGAGCGGTCCCGGCTTCCCGCAATCCCCAGCGCAGGAAGGCGCAGGCCGCTTGTCGGGGTGTAGAAATCCGTTCCGGCAATTGCGCGGCACACACCGGCATAGCCGACCGGATCACAGCGCGCCAACCATGCGCCGACACCCGCATCACGGCACTGCCATCGCTCCAATGTCGTCTCGCGCACCGCCTCCATCCCCCCTGACAGAACCGCCTCTGCGCGGTCCTCCCATGGACCGGCCTGCCCAAACTTTGCCGCCGTGTTCGCCAGAACCAGCCCGCGCACCAGATCGAGCCGCTTCACCGCCAGACCTTGGGCAATCATACCCCCGACAGACAGCCCTACGACGACCGCATCGCGCATTTCCAGCCGCGCCATCGCCGCCTCTGCATCGGCTACCAACGCGCCCATCCGGTAAGGCCCGTCCGGCACTGCACTTGCCCCATGGCCGCGCAGGTCCATGACACCGGCACTCACGCCGTCGGGCAGGCGGTCAAACACCTCATCCCAAACCTGATGATCCAGCCCCAGACAATGGATGAAGAAGACCGGCGCGCCGCTCCCCTTCTTTTGTGTAAAAATACTCAAATCCGACATGGGCCAGACTCACTCTATCAGCCGGATATGCGCCATGATCTGCCCGTGATCCGAGGCCAGCTTGTTATAGGGGGCCTCGGGATGGGAGCCATCGGTTAGATGGTCATTAAAGCAGCTGAAATACGCCATTTCCCCGATCCGCCCCGCAAAATCGGGATGAAAATGCCGCGACAGGAAAATCTGGTCGATGGACTCAAACACACCCCCGAACGCCGCCGTATAGACCATATCTCTCAAGGACTTACGGACAAACAGCTTCTCGGCTGAGTGCAACCGGACAGCCTCAATCGCCTCTGTGATCACGACATTCTCTTCGTCCGAATACCGGTCATTCCGGCTTTCAGCATCATGCCGCCGCATCCAGGCATAATTCTTGAAGGGCCGCTCCCCGCTGATGATTTCTGAGCTTACCGCATGCTCGCCATCGTTGAAATCCCCCAGCACCATGACCGGCGCGCCCGTGGCCAGTTCGTCCAGAATGGCCCGCCGCAACACCCAGGCCTCGGCCATCCGCCGCAAGGCTGCACGCAGCGACCCCAGCGCGCGTCCGGCGGGATCGTAGTTTACCAGATCGACCTCTGGCGCGATGCCATTTACCCTTGGATACTCGCCAAGTTTCGACTTCAGATGACAGTTGAACACCGTCACCACGCGCCCGCCCACAGGGATCCGCACCCTCAAGACAGGGCGCGACAACTTGCTGATCTGGTAAAATCCGCCATCCGAGCCATCCAGATCGGAGAACGGGATATCCAGCGGCTCCGGCAGCTCTTGAATAACCTCCGGTGTGCCTGCGAAGCCAAAGCGCGACAGCACGGCAACACCGGGCCTGCGCTGTCCCGGCACCCCATCATTCGCGTTGGGTGCGAAGGCTAAAGCGGCATCCGTATAGGGCCGATAGGCGAGCTTTCGGAAAATCGCCTTGCGATGATACCGCTTGGTGCGGTCGGGGATCACGGCCTCGTTGGCTTGCGCACCGCGCAGGTCAGCTTCGGCAATGACGGCCTCCAATGCAGCTTGCTCGAATATCTCCTGAAAGCAGACGATATCCGCATCCAGCGTCAAAAGCTGATCAGCCAGCCAATCCTCTTTCCACGCATATTCTTCCGGCGTGTATTCCTCGAACCGGTAGTATTCCTTGCCCGCCCCGATCAGGTTCTTGACGTTGAAACTGGCAATCGTGAACTCGGTCATACCTTATCTCCATACGCGCTCAGCGCGCGTTGAAACATCTGGGTGTCGACATTGCCGCCCGACGCGGTGCAGATCACGGCCTCGCCTTCAATCTCGCCGCCATGAAACAAGGCTCCTGCCAAGGCAGACGCGCCACCCGGCTCCAACACCAGTTTGAGATGGGCGAACGCATAGGCCATCGCGTTCAGGCATTCGTCATCTGTCACGATGATTCCTGGCCCACAAAGCCGGTGCAGGATCGGAAAGGTCATCTCTCCGGGTTGGGGCGAGATGATCGCATCGCAGATCGAACCGCTCTTCGCGGCGTTCACTTCTCTGTTGCCCGACCGCAGCGACCGCGCCACGTCGTCGAACCCTTCAGGTTCGACCGGGCGGACCCGCATCGCGGGGGCTTCCGCTTCCAAAGCCAGTGCAATTCCAGAGGCAAACCCGCCGCCGCCACAGCAGACCAGCACATCGCCACGGGTGACCCCGGCCTCGCGCGCTTGCTCTGCAATCTCCAGCCCTGTCGTGCCTTGCCCCGCAATCACCTCTGCGTTGTCGAAAGGCTCGATCAATGTCAGTCCGCGCGCCTCGGCAAGGGTCTGTCCGATCGCTTTGCGATCCTCGGTCGCGCGGTCATAGAGCACGACCTCGGCCTCCAGAGCGCGTGTGGCGTCGATCTTGGTCTGCGGCGCGTCCGTTGGCATCACGATGACCGCAGCCACCCCATGCGCGCGCGCAGCCAAGGCCACGCCCTGCGCATGATTACCGGACGAAAACGCGATCACGCCTCCCTTGCGCTGGGCCGCATTCAGGGCGGACACAGCCGACCAGCCACCGCGAAACTTGAACGATCCGGTGTGTTGCAGGTTCTCGGCCTTCAGAAACACCTGCCGCCCGGCGACCTCATCCAGAAACGGAGAGCTGAGCAAGGGCGTGCGTCGCGCATGGCTCGCAAGCCGGGTCTGCGCGGCGCGGATCATCTCGATATTCATCGCATTGCCTCGATCCAGGCGTGCAGGGCCGCGACCGCTTCGGGCTCATCGAGAAACGGAATATGCGCCCGGTCCGGAACCACGGCTGTGATCATATCCGGTCTGCGCTGTTGCATCTCGGCCAGCGTTTCGGCGCTGAGCAAGTCCGAATTCGCACCGCGGATCGCGCAAAGCGGCAGACCCTCGAACGCATCGAAAAAGGGCCATAAATCCGGTGCAGGTTGGGCGCCTGCTTCCAGCACCGCGTCGCGCAGTTTTGGATCGTAGCGAATAACCAGGCCGTCCTCGGTTTCGCGAAATTGCTTGCGCACTTCCTCAAGCCAGCGGCCTTCGGGGACATTGGCAAAAACCGGCATGGTCTCTCGCACCGCAGCGGCCTCCGCATAGGTTTTCTGCGGCGGGTTGCGCCCGATGTAATTCTTGATGACCTCCAGTCCCGCAGGGTCCAGATGCGGCCCGATATCGTTCAACGCGACCCCGATCAGCCGGTCTTTCACAGTTGCCGCCAGCCCCATCGCGATCAGCCCACCGCGGGACGTTCCAAGGATGGCGGCGCGCTCCAATCCAAGGTGATTCATCAATTCAACACAGTCTCGACACTCAATCGGGATCGCGTATGTCAAATAATCATCGGCCCAGCCTGATTGCCCCCGCCCGCGATAATCGAGCCGGATCAGGCGCACATCACCCAGATGAGGTGCGACATAGTCAAAGTCCGAGCCGTTGCGCGTGAGTCCGGCCAGACAGATGACGGGCAGGCCAGCTCCCTCATCCGTGTAATGCAGCGACAACCCGTCTGAGGTGGTGAAATGCGGCATTTAGAGGCTCCTTGCGAGTTCGGGGATTGTGCTCAGGTCCGACAGAACCTGCGCCGGTGTTCCGGGCAAACGGTCCATTGGCAGGCTAGTCCGGTTCACCCAGACCGTCTGAAATCCGTATGCCGCGGCCCCCGCCGCATCCCATCCGTTCGAAGACACGAAAAGCACCTCGTTCCGTGCGCAGGCAAAGCGGGCTTCGACCATGTCATACACCCGCGCGTCGGGTTTGAAGACGCCTACGCTCTCGACGCTCAGAACTGCGTCCAGAAGACCTTCGAGACCGGCGCTTTCCACAGCTCCGCTGAGCATGTCGGGCGATCCGTTGGAAAGGATGCCGGTGTCGAAGCCCGCCGCTTTCAGATCAGCCAGCATATCCGGGACCTCGGCATAGGCCGAAAGCGCCCAATAGAGCGCCAAAAGCCGTTCGCGCAGTGCGGGATCGGTCAGTCCGGTCGTCTCCATCGCCCAATCGAGGCCATCCTGGGTGACCTGCCAGAAATCCGTGTGATCGCCGGTCACCGCGCGGAGCCATGTGTATTGCAACTGCTTGTCGCGCCAATGGGCGGCCAGCGTCTGCCAGCACGCGCGCAGCGCGTCATTTCCCGGCTCCTCCGCCGCTTCGCGCGCCGCAGCGGTGACGTCGAACAATGTGCCGTAGGCGTCAAAAATGCAGGTTGTGATGGTCATGATGCGTCCTTTGTCGAGGGCGAACAAAACGCGTTTGACGCGTTTTGAAAAGAGTTTTGCTGAAAACTCTTCAGGCGCGGTCCTGGTTGATGCACATCAAGGTCGGCTGCATGGCAGCCACCTAGCCTGAGACCGACTTTGAGGAAAAGGGAGAGCGTCAATGTCCAACACACCCCATGAACTGGCCGAGGAATTCCCCGACAAGATCGAAGCGATGCAAGGGCTGAAAGAAAGCGACGCGCATTTTGCCAAGCTGGCGGAGGAATATCATGAGGTGAACCGCGCCATTCACCGGGCCGAGACGAATATCGAACCGATGGATCAGTTTGCCGAAGAAGACCTGCGCAAGCAGCGGATGCGGCTCAAGGATGAGATCGCGCGCATGCTGAGCTAAGCCAAATCGTCGAATTGTGCTATAGCCGGGGTCACTTGACGCAAGATCGGAGGACCCAACAGATGTCACAAACCCATGGAACTGTGCATTGGAGCGAATTGACCACGCCCGATGTGCCAAAGGCTTTGGCCTATTATGGCGACGTTTGCGGATGGACCTTTGACATGATGCCGATGCCAGAGGGCGACTATCACGTCGGTATGCTCGGAGAGACACCAATGGCCGGCATTGTCGGGATGGAGGCTGTGCCCGAAGGCACGCCGCCCCATTGGTTGACCTATCTGGCGGTGGACGATGTGGATAAGGCTGTGGCGCAAACCCGTGCGGCGGGCGGCCAGATTTACCGCGATTGCCTTGATGTGCAGGGCGTCGGACGGTTTGCGATTGTGGCCGATCCCACCGGGGCCGCGGTCGGTCTGATTACACCCAGCGATGAGCCCATGGAATAGGGTGCACTTCAGGTATTTGAGGACAAAAGAAGCCTAGAGGTTCTCTGGCTGTGGCATGCCCAAGACGTGGTAGCCACCGTCGACGCGGATGATCTCTCCGGTGGTGCAGGCGCCGTGATCGGACGCCAGATAAAGCGCGGTGCCGCCGACCGCCTCCAGCGTGGCATTGGCGCGCAGCGGTGCATTCTGCTCGGTCTGGCGGTAGGTCTTGCGCGCGCCGCCGATGGCCGCGCCTGCCAGCGTTTTCATCGGGCCGGGCGAGATGGCGTTGACGCGAATGCCGTCAGGACCCAGATCGTTGGCCAGATAGCGCACGGTGGATTCGAGTGCGGCTTTCGCGACGCCCATCACATTGTAGAACGGCGTGACCCGGTTCGAGCCCTGATAGGTCAGCGTCAGGATCGTGCCGCCCTCGGTCATCAGCGGATGGGCGCGGCGGGTGACTTCGATCAGCGAGTAACAGCTGATCTCAAGCGAGGTCTTGAAGTTCTCGCGCGAGGTGTTGAGGAACCGCCCCGTCAATTCGGATTTGTCTGAGAATGCCACGGCGTGGACGACGAAGTCGAGCTTGCCCCATTTGTCCGCCAAGGCTGCAAAAGCCATGTCCAGCGACGCATCATCGGTCACGTCCACATCCACAAGGATATCCGATCCGACCGAAGCCGCCAGCGGCTCGACCCGCTTGCCAAACGCCTCGCCCTGATAGGTGAAAGCCAGTTCCGCACCCGCGTCGGCCATGGCTTTTGCGATGCCCCACGCGATGGAACGTTCATTGGCCACGCCCATAATCAGGCCGCGCTTGCCCTTCATCAAATCAGACATGCTCATTACCCGTGATACTTGCTCATGACGAGCGTGGCATTGGTGCCGCCGAACCCGAAGCTGTTGGACAGCACCGTGTCGAGGGTGACCCCTTCGCGCAGCTCGGTCACGATCTCGCCTTCGTTCAAGGCAGGGTCCAACTCGGTGATATTGGCGGAGGCGGCGATGAAATCGTTTTCCATCATAATCAGCGAGTAGATCGCCTCATGCACGCCGGTCGCGCCCAAAGAATGCCCCGTCAGCGATTTGGTCGAGGCGATGGGCGGCGTGCTGCCTTCGCCAAAGACACGCCGCACGGCTTCCACTTCGGTCACATCGCCAGCGGGGGTCGAGGTGCCGTGGGCGTTGATATAGTCCACCTTTCGGTCGCCGATGGTCGAGATCGCGACTTTCATCGACCGCTCTCCGCCTTCGCCGGAGGGTGCCACCATATCATGCCCGTCCGAGGTCGCGCCATAGCCGGTGACTTCGGCGTATATCTTGGCACCACGCGCCTTGGCGTGCTCCAGTTCTTCGAGCACGACCATGCCGCCGCCGCCGCCAATGACGAACCCATCACGTGTCGCATCGAAGGGCCGCGAGGCGGTCTCCGGTGTGTCGTTATATTTGCTGCTCATCGCGCCCATGGCGTCGAAGAGGCAGCTTAGCGTCCAGTCGACTTCCTCGCCGCCACCGGCAAAGACCACGTCTTGCTTGCCCAGCTGAATTTGCTCCACCGCATTGCCGATGCAATGGGCGGATGTCGAACAGGCCGAGGTGATCGAATAGTTGATGCCCTTGATCTTGAATGGTGTGGCCAGGCAGGCGCTGACGGTCGAGGACATACCGCGCGTCACCATGAACGGTCCCATGCGTTTCGGCGCGCCTTTTTCCACCACGATATTGTGGGCCGCAAAGAGGTTCGACGTGGATGGCCCGCCCGATCCCGCGATCAGCCCGGTGCGCTCGTTTGACACTTCATGAGGCTCAAGCCCGCTATCGGCCACCGCCTGCTCCATCGCGAGATAGGCGTAAGACGCGGTTGGTCCCTGAAAGCGCAATTGGCGCTTGTCGATATGCTCAGCCAGATCAATCTGAGGGATCCCTGCGATCTGGCTACGAAAGCCGTGCTCGGCGTAATGCGGCTCTGCCGCAATGCCGGACTTGCCTGCGCGGAGTGATGCCTCCACTTCGGCCACAGTGTTTCCTATGGGCGAGATGATCCCCATTCCGGTGATAACGACGCGACGCATCCTGCGGCTCCCTCTGGCTCAGCTTTCGGCGGTGGCGAGACCGACCTTCATATCTTTGACAGCATAGATCACCTCACCATCGGCTTCCACACGGCCATCGGCAACACCCATCTTGAGGCGGCGGTCGATGACACGGGTGAAATCGACGTAGTAGGTAATCATCTTGCGGTCAGGTTTCACCATGCCGGTCAGCTTCACTTCACCAACCCCCAGTGCGAATCCCTGACCCTGCCAGCCGCGCCAGCCAAGGTTGAAGCCCGTCAGTTGCCACAACCCATCAAGACCCAGACAGCCGGGCATGACCGGATTGCCGGGAAAATGGCACGCAAAGAACCACAGATCGGGATGGATATCGAACTCGGCCACGATATGGCCTTTGCCGTGTTCGCCGCCATCCGCCGACACATCGGTGATGCGGTCCATCATCAGCATGGGCGGTTCGGGCAGTTGCGCGTTTCCGGGGCCGAACAACTCGCCTCTCGCACATTTTAGCAGATCGTCCTTGTCGAAACTCGTCGGATATTGGGCCATTTAGCCACGCCCCTTTGTCGCATTTCCCGTTCCGCAGCCCCTTAACATCGCGCAGGAACCACTGGCAAGGGCGGTGCGATGGCACGCGGACGTATAGATGCGACTGAATATCATTTGAAATCCAGCCCCCTCCGCCCCTATATTAGATACGTGAGGCAACGGACCAAGGTTATGACCCAGGACGCAACAACCCGTGGAACAGACTGGCTGACCACAGCCAATGTGCGCCCGACGCGGCAGCGCGTCTCTTTGGCGACGCTTCTGGTGGGCGATGGCAAGAACCGCCACGTCACGGCTGAAAGCCTCTATGAAGCCTGCAGCTCGGTTGGTGAACGCGTCTCGTTGGCGACGGTCTATAACACGTTGCGCACCTTCTGTGATGCTGGTTTGATGCGTGAAATAACGGTGGATGGCTCGAAAAGCTATTTTGACACCAACATGTCCGACCACCCGCATTTCTACTGGGAAGACGACAACACGCTCAGCGACGCGCCGGCCTCTGAGTTGGAAATCGCGTCACTTCCTGACGCCCCGGAAGGTGCCGAGATTGCAAAAGTCGACGTTGTGATCCGCCTGCGTCGCAAATAACGCGCAACCCGCTTTCGCTTTTTCAAAATATCCCCGCCGGAGGCAAAACTGATTCTGTCTGAAAAGACAAAATCAGATAAATCATGTCCGCCGCAGACGGTCCTTTTGGCAAATGGCTTGTACCAGAGCGCCTAGAACCACTGACCGGGCTCCATCAGCCCCAGATCCAGAAGTTGTTGTGAATGCCACTCGAACGGGGTCGAGTTGTGCCAGCGGAATGTCTCGATATCAAACGTGCTGCCGGGGTTGAGCTTCAACGCCTTGGCGGTGCGAAACGACGCCAGAGCCGCAGTGGGGCTGTGATGCCAGGGGCAGGCATAGGTGTTGTATTCCTCGTCATTGAACGTGTGATCGGCATTAATCTTTAGCCCCGGCTTGGCCCGGAAAAGCGACACCCGGTCGATCCGGCGACGCGGGCTCGGGATATGTTCCTCGAACCGCCACCGCAGCCCGCCAAAGAAATCCATCTGACGGTCCTTGTCGTTGTTCCACTTGTCCTTGCGGTTCAGCGCGTAATAGCCGGACCGGTCCATATGGGCGTCCTCGATGCTGACCGCATTGGGATGCTGCCCCAGATCGCCCGCATAAAGATCAACCACATAGGTCAGCACGGTGTCGCGCCGCTCCTCCGTCACAAAGGCGATCATCTCAGAAACCGTGCGGCTCTCGCTGAACGGATGAAACAGGTATTCCGCGTTGAAACAGTAATAAAGCCAGATATCCCCCGCCGCAGCGATCACCTGATTGAGCAGCACCTCCATCGAGCGCTCGACCGTGTGATTGTAGGGAATAACATGCAGGTTCTCGATCAGACCATCCGGCACGTCCAGTTCGGGCTGGGCAAACACGCAAACCTGTTTGAAGCCGCAATCCCCGTGATGGCGGATCGTGCTGTCCAGTTCTGCGGCATCCTCGGCCAGGATCAGCGCGACCGGCCCCTTGGCCAGAACGGTCTTGGCCTCGGCCAGAAAGGATTTCAGATCGGGATACCGCATACTTAGCCTGCCTTCTTTTGCCCAAAATCGGCCATGCGGCATCGCATTGCAAGTGGGCGCTGCCCTGAGATAGACACGGGCGCGAAACAAAGGGTGCGATCATGGCCGACGCAAAGAAGCTCTACATCAAGACCTATGGCTGTCAGATGAACGTCTATGACAGCGAACGCATGGCCGAAACGCTGGGCGGGCAGGGCTATGTCGAGACGAAAACGCCCGATGATGCAGACATGATCCTGCTCAACACCTGCCATATTCGCGAGAAGGCGGCAGAGAAGATTTATTCCGAGTTGGGTCGCTACAAGGGGCTGAAGGCCGAGAAGCCTGATTTGAAGATCGGCGTTGCCGGTTGTGTGGCTCAAGCCGAAGGCGAAGAGATCATGCGCCGTCAGCCGATGGTCGATCTTGTTGTTGGTCCGCAAAGCTATCACCGCCTGCCCGCCATGGAAGAGGCGGTCGCGAAGGGCGGCAAGGCGCTCGACACGGAGTTCCCCGAAGAAGACAAGTTCGAGCATCTCAAGTCCCGCCCCAAAGCCAAGCGTGGCCCAACCGCGTTCCTGACCGTGCAGGAAGGCTGCGACAAGTTCTGTGCATTCTGCGTGGTTCCCTATACGCGCGGGGCCGAGGTCTCGCGCCCCGTCGACCGTATTCTCACCGAGGCCCGCGATCTGGTCGAACGCGGCGTGCGCGAAATCACCCTGTTGGGCCAGAACGTGAATGCCTATCACGGGGCGGGCCCGGATGGCGACATGACGCTCGCGCAGCTCATTTGGGCGCTGGACAAGATCGACGGGCTGAAGCGTATCCGCTTCACCACCAGCCATCCCAACGACATGGATGAGGCGCTGATCGAGGCCCATGGCAGCTGCTCGAAGCTGATGCCCTATCTGCATTTGCCCGTGCAATCCGGCTCGGACCGCATCCTTAAGGCGATGAACCGCAAACACACCGCTGAGGAGTACTTGCGTGTGATCGAGCGCATCCGCGCCGCGCGGCCCGACATCCTTTTGTCAGGCGATTTCATCGTCGGTTTTCCGGGCGAGACCGATCAGGATTTCGAGGACACGATGGCGCTGGTCGAGGCCGTGGAATACGGGCAGGCCTATTCGTTCAAATACTCCACCCGTCCCGGCACGCCTGCTGCGGAAAAACCGCAGATTGATGACGGATTGGCGACAGAGCGCCTGCACCGCCTGCAGGAACTGCTCTGGACTCAGCAGCGTCGTTTGCAAGACGCCATGGTCGGGCGCAACGTGTCGGTGCTTTTTGAAAAGCCGGGCCGTCTGGAAGGCCAGATGGGCGGCAAATCTGAATATCTGCATGCGGTGCATGTGGATGATGCGCCTGTTGCGCGCGGAGATTTGCGCGCGGTGCGGATCACGGAAAGCAGCACCAATTCCCTGCGTGGCGTGCTGATCTAAGGCGCTAGGCCTTCGTTGCCGCCTGAACCTCCTTCAAGGCTGAATAGAAGGCGCGGTAGCCTGCCAAGCGCGGCATAAGCGCGGCTTGGTCTTCGGGCTTCGGCTCGAACCAACGCTCGACTTGCGGCTTGACCGCCCAGTCTTCGACACTCGCACCAAGATACCCCGCTGCTGCAAGCCTGGCGGCCCCAACCGCTGGCCCGATATCGGCGCTTGTGCTGCGGCCCAGCACACAGCCCGTCGCGTTGGCGATGGTCTGCATGACGAAGTCGCTACGGGTGCCGCCGCCAATCGACAGGACGGCCTGTGGCTTGGTGCCTGCCTTGCCGAGCCCCTCAAAGGCATCGGCAAAGGAAAAGGCGACTGCTTCGACCACGGCGCGCATCAGGCTGCCGTGATCCGTCGTTTCGCCAAGCATGGCAAACCCGGCACGGATGTCACTGTCGCCATGGGGCGTGCGTTCGCCCGTGAGGTAGGGCAGGAAGATGGGGCCGGGCTTGGCGGTGCTTGCCGCGTTCAGCAACTCCTCGATAGGCCGTCCCAAGAGGGTCGCGAGCCAAGCGATAGGGCGCGCGCCGTTGAGCATGGCGGCCATCTGAAACCACGTCCGGGGCAGGGTGTGTGCATAGGCATGAATGCGGCTTTCAGGGTTGGGACGGTAGTCGGCCGTCGTCACGAAAAGCTGCCCAGATGTGCCAAGGGAGATGAACCCATCGCCATCTGCGACAGCCCCGATCCCTACCGCGCCTGCGGCGGCGTCTCCGGCTCCGGTGACCACCGCGATCCCGACCGGCAGGGCAAGGTTTTCCGCCGCCGATGGAAGCAGCTGACCCGCGACATGCGTGCCGGGGTGCACCATCGGGAGCCAGTCCGGATCGGTCGCGCTGGCCGCGCAAAGCGCGTCTGACCAGGTGCCTTCTGTCTGATCGAACCAGGAGGTGCCTGCCGCGTCTGACGGGTCGGTCACCAGATTTCCGTGCAGGCGCAGACCGATATAGTCTTTCGGCAGCACCACATGGCGAATGAGGGCGTGAACGCGAGGGGTGTTTCGAGCCATCCAAAGGAGTTTCGGTGCCGTGAAGCCAGGCATGGGAAGCACACCTGAAACCGTGCCGATCTGGGGCATATCGGCCAGCATTACGGCGCATTCAGCGGTCGCGCGGGTGTCATTCCACAGGATTGCTGGCCGCAACGGCGCGCGGTTTGCGTCCAGCATCACCGCGCCGTGCATCTGGCCCGACAGGCCGATCGCGCGGATCGCTATCCGCGTTGTTTCGTCGATCTTGCCGACCGCCCCGCATGTCGCAGCCCACCAGTCGGTTGGGTCCTGTTCAGACGCGCCCTCGAATGGATGACTGATCTGAAGGGGCGCTGTCGTGGTCGCCACAACGCGCCCATCCTCGGCCAGAACACAGGCTTTGACCGCAGATGTGCCGATGTCGATCCCCAGATACATTCCGCCCTTCCCATTTGCGCAGGCGGCTCGGGTCTGCCCTGCCAGCGCTCTATCTGCCGCATATCGAAACAGAAAACTTTACACGCGTAAATGAAATTGAAATGTTGCACGCAGAAGCGGGAGACGATCATGGGTGAACAGCGCGTCAGAAACATGGAAGAGTTCGCCAGTCTCAGCGGGTTGTCCCGCCCCACGCTGTCGAAGTATTTTAACGACCCCCAGTCGGTGCGCGCCTCGACCCGCGCCAAGATCGAGGCCGCGCTCGATCAGTATGATTACACCCCGAATATCTACGCGATGAACCAGAACCGGAGGCTCACCCGGAATATTGGCATCATCGTGCCGTATCTGGCCGACCCGTTTTTTGCCGAAGTCGCCCGCAACCTTGAGCCGCTTTGTGCGCAGTCCGGGTTCAACCCGATCCTGCTCAGTTCAAACGGGGACCCGGATCGTGAGATCGAAAATCTGGAGAGTTTACGGTCCATCAAGCCCGCCGGTGTCTTGCTGGCCCCGCTTGGGCGCCGGTCCCGACGGGCGGAGCTTGAACGGTTCTGCAACGATATCCCGACGGTCCTGTTTGACTGTGCCATTGGCGATACCGGGGATGCTTTCTTCGGGTCCAATAACCTTCAAAGCATTGGTGTTATTGTGGAATATCTGTGCCGCACCGGTGAACCACCTGCCTTTTTTGAAATGAAGGATGCCCCGAACCCGAATGCCAACAAGCGCCATGCCGCCTATGAGGCCGCGATGCTGGCGGCGGGGCAGGAGCCGATGTTTCTACAGGCAGATGGGGACGGCTGGGCGTTCGAGCAAACCGGCTATGAACATGGCAGCCGTCTAATCAAGGCGCGGGCGTTGCCGACGGACACGGTTCTGTGCAGCAACGATCGTCTGGCCATCGGGTTCTTGGCGGCGGCCTATGAGAACGGCCTGCGGGTCGGAATTGACGATGGGCATGCGTTGCGGATTGCGGGCCATGATGACCATCCCTATGCGCGCTTTACCTGTCCCTCTCTGACGACCGTATCGCAGAATTACGAAGCGATCGCGGGGTCCAGCCTGGAATGCCTGCTTGGGATTGTTGAGACCGGCACACGCCCCGATTCTCACGAGGAAAAGCTGTTTGAGGGTAGTCTTGTGATGCGGAAATCCGCGTAAGAGGCTGGTTCTTAATCACAAAACAGAATATTTTACGCGCGTAAAAGAAATTATTGACGCAAGCGCAGTCTTCCGACTAGCGTTGAAGGCATCACATCCAATTAGGGAGGACTAAGGATGTCTTTGAAGCGCGCATTATGTGCTGCGACTGCGCTGACTCTCGTCACGGCGAGCGGCGCACTGGCAGACGGCCATGCAAAAGAACTGACCATCGCCATCGTGAACAATGGTCACATGATCAACATGCAGAAGGTCGCTGAGGCCTATACCGAAGAGACCGGCGTTCAGCTGAACTGGGTGTCTCTGGAAGAAGGCGTTCTGCGCGAGCAGGTCACCTCGGACACCGCGACCGGTGGCGGCCAGTATGACGTCATCAACATCGGCATGCAGGAAGCTCCGATCTGGGGGGCTGCGGGCTGGATCGAACCGCTGGAATTTGGCGCCGACTACGACGTCGACGACATTCTGCCGGCCATGCGCGCGGGCCTGTCCCATGAAGGGACCCTTTATGCGGCTCCGTTCTATGGCGAGTCCTCGATGGTCATGTATCGCAAGGATCTGGCTGACGCGGCCGGTGTCACCATCGCCGACAATGATAGCTGGGAAAACGTGAAGGCCGCTGCGGCTGCTATGCACGATCCCGAGAACGGCGTTTATGGCGCCTGTTTGCGCGGTAAGCCGGGCTGGGGCGACAATGGGGCGTTCATCACCACGGTTGCAAACTCCTTTGGGGCGGCCTGGTTCGACGCAGAGATGCGTCCGCAGCTTGACAGCCCTGAGTGGAACGAAGCGGTGACATTCTATGTGGATCTGCTGCAGTCCTACGGCCCTCCGGGCTCTGAGGGTAATTCCTTCAACGAGATCCTGGCACTTTACAACGAAGACAAGTGCGGCCTCTGGATCGACGCTACGATTGCAGCATCCTTCCTTGAGAACCCGAATGTTGCTTACGCCCAATCGCCCAACGCCGGGAACCCGGTCGGTGCGAATTGGCTGTGGGCATGGGCGATGGCCGTGCCGACCGGCACTGACACCACCGCGGAAGCCACGGCGTTCATCGAATGGGCGACCTCGAAAGCCTATGTTGAGGCCGTGGGCAACCACCCTGATTTCGGCTGGGATTCCGTCCCGACCGGCCAACGCGCATCGACCTATGAAATCCCCGAGTTTCAGGCGGTTGCTAAGTTTGCCGAAGCCGAGCTGGCCGCGATCAACTCAGCTGCTCCTGAAGCGACTGACCTGAAGCCCTATGTCGGCGTCCAGTTCGTTGCCATCCCGGAGTTCCCGCAGATCGGCACCGCGTTCGGTCAGGAAATGGCCGCCGCTTTGTCCGGTGCGAAATCGGTTGAAGACGCTCTGGCCGCAGCACAGTCTGCAGCGGATGCGATCATGCAGGAAGCGGGCTACTACTAATCGGTAGAGCCTGCATCCGGGGGGGCATGTTGCCTCCCCGGAGACACCTCCCGGATTGACCTCGACGGTCATCCCCCCTTTCACTTGAAGTTCTGATCTGCGCAGTCCGCGCATGATCTCCGCCAGGAGGCTAGAGGGACATGTCCAATAGAACGTTGCCACGATTGCTGCAGACACCGGCCGTCATCCTGCTTCTGATCTGGATGCTCGTGCCCCTCAGCATGACGCTCTACTTCTCGTTTATCCGTTACGTGCTGAACAACCTGCGCCGCCCGGAATGGACGACACCCTCTATCGAAAACTGGCGCGGCTTCGGGAACTACAACTTCGTTCTGAACAATCAGGACTTCTGGCTCGCCGTGCAGAACAGTCTGCTGATTGTCTGCAGCATCCTGTTCCTGACCGTGATCCTGGGCGTGCTGATCGCGGTTCTGATCAACAAGGCGTTCCCCGGTCGCAGCCTGGTGCGCGTGCTTTTGATCTCGCCATTCTTCGTGATGCCCGCGGTCAATGCGGTGTTGTGGATCAACATGATCCTCGACCCGGTCCTTGGCCTCCAGGGGCTTGCCGTTGGCGGCATCAACGCGGTCATCGCCGATTTGCAGAATGCGCCGATTATCGGGCCCTTCTTCTCGCTCTGGCCAGCGCTTGAGCCAATCTCATTCCGCGCCACGCAGACCTCGGCCTATGCAGTCATAATCATGGTGACATGGCAGTGGACGCCATTCGCGGTGCTGATTTTCATGACCTCGCTGCAATCCGAGGACCAGCAGCAGAAAGAGGCCGCAATCCTTGACGGGGCAAGTGCGTGGTCGCAGTTTCGCTTCCTGACATTGCCGCATCTGGGTCGACCGATTGCCATCGTGGTGATGATCCAGGCCATCTTTCACCTGTCGCTCTACGCCGAGATCGAGATCGTCAGCCGCGGCAACGGCAACAAGAACCTGCCCTACCTGATCGGTGAGTTCGCCAACAACAACATCGGGGCTGCCAGTGCCACGGGCATCTTCGCTGTGATCCTTGCCAATATCGTTGCCATCTTCCTGCTGCGTATGATCGGCAAGACCCTGATGGAATAAGGACCGGACCCATGGCCATCGTTGCACAAAACTCGAAATACGGAAAAGCGGGCCGGACCATTCTGGCCTGGGGTGTGGGACTTCTGTTCTTTTTCCCGATCTTCTGGCTGGTCCTCACCAGCTTCAAGACCGACGCCGATGCGGTGAAACCGGAGTTCCTGTTCTTCTTTACACCGACATTGGAGAACTACCTCAACATGACCGAGAATTACGACTACTGGCGCTTTGCTACGAACTCGGTCATCACCTCGGTCTTCGCGACGCTCTTTACCCTGGCCGTCGGTATCCCGTGTGCCTACGCCATGGCGTTCAACCCCAGCCGGGGCACCAAGGACATCCTGATGTGGATGCTGTCCACAAAGATGCTGCCTGCTGCGGCTGTGCTCTATCCGATGACCTTTCTGACCAAGAGCATGGGCCTCTTTGACACCCATTTTCTGGTGATCATGGTGCTGAGCCTGATCAACCTGCCGATCGTCGTCTGGATGCTGTTCACCTACTTCAAGGAGATCCCGAAAGAGATCATCGAAGCGGGTCAGATGGACGGTGTGAACACGCTGGGAGAGATCCGGGAAATCCTGATCCCGCTGGCCTGGGGCGGCATCGCCTCAACGGCGCTACTGTGCTTCATCTTCTGCTGGAACGAAGCCTACTGGACCGTGCGCCTGACCACCACTGAGGCCGCCACCCTGTCCAAACTCATCGAAGGGAACCGGGCGCCGGAGGGGCTGTTCTTCGGGCGTCTTTCTGCGGTCTCGGCTGCTGCCGTCGGGCCAATCGTCGTGCTGGGCTGGTTCTGCCAGAAGCAACTCGTCCAGGGCCTGACCTTTGGCGCCGTGAAATAAGACCTGCGAAACAAGGATAAGAACATGGGACGTATCGTGCTTGAAAATGTCACCAAGAGCTTTGGTGAAACCCAGGTCATCCCGCCTCTCAACCTGGAGATTGATGACGGTGAGTTTGCCGTCTTCGTTGGCCCCTCGGGCTGCGGAAAATCCACGCTGCTGCGTCTGATCGCGGGGCTGGAGGATACGACCTCCGGGCGCATCCTGATCGACGACGCCGACGTGACCGAGGTGTCGCCCTCCAAGCGGGGCTTGTCGATGGTCTTCCAGACCTACGCGCTTTACCCGCATATGACAGTGCGCAAGAACATCGCTTTCCCGATGCGGATGGCTGGCCTCAGCGAGGAAGAGCAGGAAAAGCGCATCATGACGGCGGCGGAATCGCTGAACCTTGTCGATTATCTTGACCGTAAACCGGGGCAATTGTCGGGCGGTCAGCGCCAGCGCGTCGCCATTGGCCGCGCCATTGTGCGTGATCCCTCGGCATTCCTCTTTGACGAGCCGCTCTCCAACCTCGACGCCGCCTTGCGCGTGGGCATGCGCCTTGAGATCACCGAGATGCATGAGCGTATGCAGACCACGATGATCTACGTGACCCACGATCAGGTTGAAGCCATGACCATGGCCAACAAGATCGTCGTGCTGCGCGCCGGTGTGATCGAGCAGGTCGGCTCACCGCTGGAGCTCTACCGCGCGCCGCAGAACCTCTTCGTGGCTGGATTTATCGGCTCGCCCAAGATGAACCTGATCGACGGGCCCCAAGCGCAAAAGCATGGCGCCACCACCATCGGCGTGCGCCCCGAACATATCGACGTGGTTGAAAGCGGCGGGGCGTGGACGGGCACTGTGGGTGTGGCCGAACATCTGGGCTCGGACACGTTCTTTTATGTGCATGGCACGGGTCTTGCCGAAACGCTGACCGTCCGCGCCATCGGCGATGTCAGCCTCAAGCATGGCGATCCGATCCAGCTTGCGCCGCGTGCCACTGAAATCCATCGCTTCGACGCTGACGGGCTCCGTCTTCCATGACACGGCTGGCGGGCAAAACCGCGCTGATCACCGGCGCGGCACGCGGGATCGGGCGCGCCTTTGCCGAGGCGTACCTGCGCGAAGGCGTGCGCGTGGCGATTGCTGATTTGCCGGACAGTGATGTGGCGCAAACCGCGCAGGACATCGGGGCGACCGGACTTGTCATGGATGTCACCGATCAGGCAAGCATCGACGCAGGCGTTGCCGAAGCCGTGGATGCGTTGGGGCAGATCGACATTCTGATCAATAACGCGGCCGTTTTCTCCGCCGCCCCGATCACCGAGATTGACCGCAAGGATTTTGACCGCGTGATTGCCGTCAATCTTGGTGGCACGCTTTTTACGCTGCAGGCCGTGGCGCGGCACATGATCGACCGTGGTATTCGCGGCAAGATCATCAACATGGCCAGTCAGGCCGGACGGCGTGGAGAGCCGCTGGTGGCTGTCTATTGCGCCTCGAAGGCCGCGGTTATCAGCTTGACCCAGTCAGCAGGGCTGAATTTGATCGCCCATGGCATCAACGTGAGCGCCATCTCGCCCGGTGTTGTGGATGGCGCGCATTGGGATGGGGTTGATGCGCTTTTTGCGAAATACGAAGGCAAAGCCCCCGGCCAGAAAAAGGCCGAGGTGGGGGCCGGGGTGCCGTTCGGACGCATGGGCAAAGCCAGTGATCTGACCGGAATGGCGATCTTTCTGGCCAGCGACGAGGCCGACTACATCGTCGCGCAAACCTACAATGTCGACGGCGGACAATGGATGAGCTGATGACCAAGACACTGGCCTCCCTGCTTCGCCACCGGCTCGACGATCTGCCAAGAGGCGTCGAATGTCCCACCTACGCGGTGGAGGACCTGACGCCGGGGATCGTCCATATCGGTGTCGGCAATTTTCACCGCGCCCATCAGGCCTGGTATCTGCACCGTCTGATGCAGCACGGTGAGGCGCGCGACTGGGCGATCATCGGGGCCGGTGTTCGCCCTGACGATGCGGTGATGCGCGACCGGCTTCAAGCGCAAGGCTACTTGAATACGCTGATCGAACTGCGTCCCGATGGCAGCGATGCCGAGGTCACCGGCCCGATGATTGATTTCACGCCAGTGCAGGCGGACAACGCCGCGCTGATTGCGCAAATGGCTGACCCGGCGATCCGGATTGTGTCTTTGACGGTGACCGAAGGGGGCTATTTCGTCGATCCTGCCACCGGGCGTTTTGAGGCAACCCATCCCGATATCGCCCATGACGTGGCCAACCCCAAGGCCCCGCGGACCGCGTTCGGGGCAATTGTCGCCGCTTTGGCGCGTCGTCGTGCGGCGGGGGCTGGGCCATTCACCGTCCAGAGTTGTGACAACCTGCAAGGCAACGGCAATGTGACCCGCGACACCGTGGTGTCGCTTGCACAGATGATGGACCCCGCGCTGGCCGATTGGATCGACGGGCAGTGCAGTTTTCCCAACTCGATGGTCGACTGCATCGTCCCCGCAACAGGCCCTGCCGAAATCGCAAAAGCCCGTGCGCTGGGCATCGAGGACGCAGCCCCCGTGACCCATGAAAACTACCGTCAATGGGTGATCGAGGATGCATTCTGCGCAGGCCGCCCGGAATGGGAGAAGGTCGGAGCGATCCTCACCAACCGGGTTCATGATTATGAGGCGATGAAGATCCGGATCCTGAATGCAGGGCATCAGGTGTTGGCCAATGCAGGGGAGCTGTTGTCGCTGGGCACAATTGCCGATTGCATGGCGCACGCTGGCCTTCTGGCGTTCTTCCGAAAGGTGCAGCAGGACGAGATCGTCCCCTATGTCAGCGCGGTTCCTGACATGTCCCCAACGGCCTATGCCCGCCTGATCGAAACCCGCTTCGCCAACCCTGCGATCCGCGACACGACGCGGCGCGTGGCGTTTGACGGGGCGTCCCGACATCCGGGATTTGTCCTGCCGATCGTGCGCGATGCGCTTGCAGCTGGCGGCCAGATCGAAGGGCTTGCGCTGGTCGAAGCGCTGTGGGCGCGGATGTGCGCAGGAACCCGCGAAAATGGTGGTGTGATTGCACCAAACGATCCAAGCTGGAACCGCCTTAACGGGGCGGCTCTGAGCGCCAAGGAGCGTCCGCGCGCGTGGCTGGAGCAGGAAATGCTCTACGGTGACCTGGCACAGTCCCAACCCTTCTGCAGTGCGTTTGACACGGCTTTATCCTTGATCTGGCGCGAAGGCACCGAGGCCGCGCTGGCACGCTACATCAGGCACGCGGGATAGCGCACAGGCACCCGCGCGGCCTGGCACGAGCAGATGTCAGCCATTGCTCGTTGCCGTCTTCTGAGTGACCTCGCGGTGGCGCTTCCACTGCCCGTAAAACCCGTAGACCAGCGATGCGATACTGCCCACAAGTAGGATGGCCGTGATCGGACGGGCCGCAAACTCCCAGTAGTTATAATCCGCAATGACCAGACCTTGGCGCAGGCTGCGCTCGGCAATCGGTCCAAGGACAAGGCCGATCACGAAGGACGCGATGGGGTACTTCAGCTTGCGCAGCAGAAATCCGAAAGCGCCCATGGCCAGCATCACGCCAACATCAACAATGTTGGAGTTCAGCGCATAAACGCCCGTCATGCACAGCACCACGATGGCCGGACCGACCAGAGCATAGGGCGCTTTGAGCACCAGCGCGAAGTAGCGCGCCATGCGGATGCCGAAGATCAGCATCAGGATGTTGGCGATGAACATGCCGATGAAGACGGTGTAGACCAGTTGGGTATTCGTCTCCATCAAGAGCGGGCCGGGAATGATGCCGTGGATCGTCAGACCGCCAAGCATCACAGCCGTCGTGGCAGAGCCGGGAATGCCCAGTGCCAGAAGCGGGATCATCGAGCCGCCAACGGCCGAGTTATTGGCCGATTCAGGCGCTGCGATGCCTTCCGCAACGCCGGTGCCGAAATCCTCCGGGCGCTTCGACCAGCGCACGGCCTCAGAATAGCTGATAAAGGCCGCTGTCGTGGCACCGACACCCGGCAATGCGCCGATGAACGAGCCAATCACGGACGAGCGCAGAAGGGTGATGCGGGTCGCCATAAACTCTTTCAGGCTGGGCAGTTTGGTCGACACATCGGTGATGACGTCCTTGGTCGAGACCCGTTCGCCTGCGCGCTGCAGCACCTCGGCCAAGGCAAATGTGCCGATGATGGCGGGTACGAAGCTGATCCCGGTGAGCAGCGACAGGTTGCCGAAGGTGAACCGTTCGGTTCCGGTGATCGGGTCAAGGCCAACCGTGGCAATACCAAGGCCCAGCAGGCCCGCGACCAGGCCTTTGAGGACCGATCCGCCGCCAATGGCGGAGATCGCGGTGATCCCCAGAACGGCGAGGGCAAAATACTCCGGCGGGCCGAAATTAAGCGCAAATTGCGCCATCGGCGGGGCCAGCAGCATCAGCACGATGGTGCCGAAGATACCGCCAATGGCCGAGGAGGCGAGGGCTATGCCCAGAGCTTTGCCCGCCTGGCCTTTCTTGGCCATTGGATAACCATCAAGTGCGGTGCAGGCTGCTTCCGGACTGCCGGGTGTGTTGAACAGGATGGCCGAGATGGAACCCCCGAAGGTCGAGCCTACATAGACCCCCGCCAGCAACAACAGACCGGCTGTGGGGTCAAAGACGAAGGTGAACGGGATCAGCAGGGCCACGCCCACGATCCCGGTCAGACCGGGGACCGAGCCGAAGGCGATGCCCCAGATCACCGAAAAGATGATCAACAAGAAGGATGACGGGTTGCCGAACAGATAGGCCAGCGCGGATCCATAGGCTTCCAACATGATGTGGTCTCTTTCCTTGGGTCAGTAGAACAGGATGTTGAAGTCGTAAAAGACGCCAACGCCCCGGGGCAGCGGCAGCTCAAGCGCGCGCGTGAAAAACAAAACCAGTGCGATGGTGAACGTGGCGGCGAACAGAAACCGCATGCCCATGTTGTGATAGGGGATGACAAAGCTCGCCAGCACCAGAAACCCGAAGGTGGCCAGAATGAAACCAACGGTCTGGAAGGCCCAGAAATAGACCAGGATCAGCAGACCCATGGCCGCGATGCGCAACGCGGTGTAGCGGAACTCGTCCGACATCGCGAAAGCGCCCTGCATCGCCTCGCCGCTGCGGCGCAATTCGAGAAACGAGCGGATGACCAGTGTGCCGGTGATCAACGCCATCGTACCGAAGATGATCTTGGGCCAGTAATCGGCATCGGCCTGTGCGAAGCGGCGGGATTCAGGAAAGCCGTCCGCGACAAACCACAAAAAGATCGACGCGCCGAAAAGGAGGGCGGCGAACCCCAGATCAAGCAGGCGATGGGCCATGACAGGTATCCTAGAAAGAGGTCATCAAAGATAGGGTCGCCGCGCGCAGACCTGGGGAGACAGGCCAAAGGCGCGCGGCGGTTTGAGCTTAGATTACTCGGTCAGACCAAGTGCTGTCAGCACTTCGGTATACGTCGCGATCTCTTGCTCAATGAACTCGGCGAATTCATCTGGTCCAAGCAGCACCGAACGGAACTGCAGGGCAGCCTGTTCCTGAACTTCCTGATAGGCGTCAGACGCAACGGCCTGACTGACCAGATCGAACATCTTTGCCACATGCTCGGGATCGGCATCCGCGGGCATCGCGAAAGCACGCCAGCGGCCCAGCGTCACGTCATAGCCCAACTCTTTCGCCGTTGGCACGTCAGGCAGCACCGGCAGGCGCTCGTCCGAGAAGACGACCAGCGGGCGCATGTCACCGGATTCAATCAGGCCACGGGCCGGGCCGAATTCCTCGTGCATGGCGTCGACCTGGCCGCCAAGCGTGTTGGACACCATTTCGGACGAACCAAACGGCACGGTTGTGACCTCGGCCCCGGTTTCAATGTTCCAAAGACCCATCGCGGTGTCATCAAAGCCGGCAGCACCGGTGATGCCCACGGTCAGATCACCCGGATTTTCACGGGCATGAGCGATGAACTCTTCAATGGTCTGGAACGGACTGTCGGCGGGGACCACGATCATGCCCTGGTCATACTGGACGCGGGCAAGCGGCTGGAATGTTGCCATATCCTGACGGCCCAGCACATGGGCGATGATCTGGTCGGGGCTGATGGCTTTCATCGTATAGCCGTCGCTGCGGCGCTGCTGGAAATTGGCATAAGCCGGCATGCCGCCACCGCCCTGAATAGAGATCGGGACCATGGATTGGCCAGCGATCTCCTCGAACGGCTGTGCGACGGCGCGCACAAACCGGTCGGTGCCGCCACCGGGCCCGTAGGCGTGGATCACCTCGACCGTGCGCGAGGGGTAGTCCTCGGCCAGGGCCGCGGGCGCGGATAGCAGGGTGGCGGCCGCAAGGGCTGCCGCGGTCGGGATTGTTTTCAATGACAACATGTTCTCTCCTCCAAGAAATCTGTCGATGTTGTGCGGCTTTCTTGTGTGAAGCGCCCCTGGCCACACGTTGCAGGGCGCCCTTAGGCGTCACTCGGCAGCAAGCGAGTGCGTATATCCCTCCTTGAGAACCTCCATCGCGGCGGCAGTGCCGCCCGTCTCGTGAGGCACTCCGGCCTTGGACAGACCCATCTCAATCCCTGACAACGTGCCCATCAGCATCGCGTCGTTGAAATCGCCCAGATGACCGATGCGGAAGACGCGGTCGGCGACTTTCGACAAGCCGTTGCCCAGTGAGATATCGAAATTCTCCAGTACAGTCGCGCGGAACCCGTCTGCGCTGTGACCTTCGGGCATCAGCACTGCGGTTAGCACGCCGCTTTCCTGCCCCTGCTGTGCGCAGAGCACCTCAAGACCCCAGGCGCGAACGGCGGCACGAGTTGCGGCCCCGTGGCGGGCATGGCGCGCAAAGACATTGTCCAGCCCCTCTTCATGCAGCATCGCGATGGCCTCGTTCAGACCATAAAGCATGTTTGTGGCCGGGGTGTAGGGGAAGTAACCGGTCTCGTTCGGGCCGGTCATGTCCTGCCAGTCCCAATAGGACCGACGCATCCCGCCCGTCCGCGACACCTCCATTGCGCGCGCGCTGACACAGTTGAACGAAATGCCGGGCGGCAGCATCAGACCCTTTTGAGAGCCGGAAACGCAGACATCCACGCCCCATTCATCGAAGCGGAAGTCAACGGAGGCCAAGCCCGAAATGCTATCGACCATCAAAAGTGCGGGATGCCCGGTCGCGTCGATGGCGCTGCGCACATCGGCGATGGGAGAGACAGATCCGGTTGAGGTCTCGTTATGCACGACGCAGACCGCTTTGATCTCGTGGTTCGTGTCTTCGCGCAGACGCTTGGCGATGGCGTCTGGGTCAGCCCCGCCGCGCCAGTCGCCTTCGATGAACTCAGGATTCAGACCCAGACGCTTGGCCATTTTCATCCATAACATCGAGAAATGGCCGGTCTCATACATCAACACCGTGTCGCCTTCCGACAAGGTATTGATCAACGCGGCTTCCCAGGCGCCAGTGCCGGATGCGGGGAAAATAATGACCTGGCCCACTTCGGTTTTGAAGATCGTCTTCATGCCATCCAGTGCCGTTTGACCAACAGCCGCGAAATCGGGGCCGCGATGGTCAATGGTCTGACCGCTGATAGCCCGCAGAATACGGTCGGGAACAGCGCTTGGCCCCGGAATTTGCAGAAAATGCCGACCGGCACGTCTCGATGTCATTTAGTTTCCTCCACATTGAACTTGCACCCGTCTCGGTGCATCATATTGCCTAATACATAATTTTGAATTATGAATACAATTTGAAAAGACGTTGTGTCAAGCCGCGCTGAAACAGGAGGAGAAGTTGATGCCATTGGACGGGTTAAAGGGCCGATTTTCAGGGGAAATTCTGGATGACGCGTTCTCGCGCGGTCGCTACGCCACCGATGCGTCTATCTATCAGATGATGCCTGCAGCCGTGGCGATTCCCCGGTCCAAAGAGGATATCTCTGCCGCGTTGGATGTCGCGCGCACCGCCGGTATACCGGTCACCGGGCGCGGTGGTGGCACGTCGCAATGTGGGCAGACCGTGAATTCGGGGCTAATCCTCGACAACTCGAAACATTTCAACGGCATTCTTGAAATCGACGTGGAAAACCGCCGGGCCGTTGTGCAGCCCGGTGTCGTGCTGGACGAGTTGAACCGCGCACTGAAACCCCATGGGCTGTGGTATCCGGTGGATGTCTCGACCGCCTCGCGCGCGACCATTGGCGGGATGGCTGCGAACAACTCCTGCGGCGGGCGGTCCTTGCGCTACGGCACCATGCGCTCGAATGTGATGTCCATCGAGGCGATCCTTGCCGACGGCACCGAGGCCCATTTTGGCCCAGTGCAGGCGGGCGCGCTGGCCAATCATCCCGCGCAAGAGATCGCCACGCAGATGCTGCGCCTGGGCGAGGCGCATGGCGATCTGATCGACGCGCGCTTTCCCAAGCTCAATCGCCGGGTCGGCGGCTATAATATCGACGCGCTTGTGCCCAACGGCGACGCGGTGAACCTGTCGCATCTGCTGGTCGGCTCCGAAGGGACGCTGGCCTATTTCACCGCGATTGAGCTGAAGCTCTGGCCGTTGGTCGGCGAGCGTGTTCTGGCGGTCTGCCATTTCCCCAGCTTCTATCAGGCGATGGATGCGACCCAGCATCTCGTGGCGCTTGATCCGCTCTCGGTCGAGTTGGTGGACAACACAATGATCGGTCTCTCGCGACAGATCCCGCTCTTCCGCCGCACCATCGAGGAGTTTGTCGAAGGTGACCCCGCCGCGCTGTTGCTGGTGGAGTTTGACGAAGGTTCCGCCCCGGCCAATGCCGCCAAGTTGCGCGAGATTGACGAGCGGATGGGCGATCTGGGATTTTCGTGGACCGGCGAGGGCCGCAATTGGGGCGGGGTCAAGCCGATCACCGATCAACGCCTGCAAGGACAGATCGCAGAGGTTCGCAAATCCGGGCTCAACATCATGATGTCGATGAAGCAAGAGGGCAAACCTGTCTCTTTCGTCGAGGATTGCGCGGTGGAGCTGCCCGATCTGGCCGACTACACCGCCCGCCTGACGGAGGTGTTCGAGAAACACGGCACACAAGGCACGTGGTATGCCCATGCGTCGGTCGGGTGCCTGCATGTGCGCCCGGTTCTGAACCTCAAGCAGGACGGCGACGTCAAGAAGATGCGCGCCATCGCCGAAGAGGCTTTTGCTCTGGTCGCTGAGTATAAAGGCTCGCATTCCGGCGAACATGGCGACGGTATCGTGCGCTCGGAATTTCACGAACGGATGTATGGCAGCGAGATCACTGATCTCTTCCGCGATGTGAAGCAGCAGTTCGACCCCGACGGCCTTCTGAACCCCGGCAAGATCGTTGATCCGCCGAAGATGGATGACCGTAGCCTCTTTCGCTTTGATGCCGATTACAAAGTCGCGCCGCTCAAGACCGCCTTTGACTGGTCGGCCTGGCCCGGCGCAGGCGGCGGTTTTCAGGGCGCGGTCGAGATGTGCAACAACAATGGGGCTTGCCGTAAGCTGGAGGGCGGCGCGATGTGTCCGTCCTACCGGGTGACCCGCAACGAACGCGATGTCACGCGTGGGCGGGCCAACAGCCTGCGTCTGGCGATTTCGGGGCAGTTGGGCCCGGGCGCCCTGACCTCGGATGCGATGGCCGAGACGATGAAACTGTGTGTCTCCTGCAAGGCGTGCAAGCGCGAATGCCCCACCGGTGTCGATATGGCGAAAATGAAGACCGAAGTGCAGGCCGCGCGTCTGGCTAAGCACGGGCTGAGCCTGCATGACCGCCTTGTCGGGTACATGCCGCGCTACGCGCCTCTTGCGGCGAAGGCCCCCTGGCTGATGAACCTGCGCAACCGGATCCCCGGTGTCGCCAAGCTGACCGAGGGGCTGACCGGCTTTGCGGCGTCCCGCGATCTGCCGGAATGGTCGGCCAACCCGTTCCGCGATGCCGAAGCCACGGATCCCGATCCCGACGTGATCCTGTTTGCCGACGCGTTCAATCGCTACTTCGAGCCTGAAAATCTGCGCGCCGCGTTACGGGTGCTGCGTGCAGGCGGGCTCAAAGTGCAGGTCGCGACCCCCGCCGATGGAAAGCGCCCCTTGGATTGCGGGCGCACATTGCTCTCGGTGGGCCTGATTGACGAGGCGCGCGCCGAGGCGGAGCGCCTTGTGGCATCGTTGGAGCCTCATATGGATGCAGGCGTTCCCGTGGTCGGGCTGGAGCCGTCCTCCCTGCTGACGATGCGCGACGAGATCCCGGTCTTGTTGCCCGGTGACCGCGCGGATGCGTTGGCGCAGAACGCCATGCTTCTGGAGGAGTTCCTGATCAGGCATCAGATCGAGCTGCCCTTGAAACCGATTGGACAGAAAATCCTACTCCACGGCCATTGCCACCAGAAAGCGCATCAGGTGATGCCGGACGTTCAGGCAGCCCTTGCGCTGATCCCGGAAGCGCAGATCGACGTGGTCGAGACAAGCTGCTGCGGCATGGCCGGGGCTTTCGGCTATGGCCGCGATACGGTAGATGTGTCGATCAAGATGGCCGAGGCCAATTTGCTGCCGGCGATCCGCACTGCAGATCATGATACGCTGATTGTGGCTGACGGAACGTCCTGCCGTCACCAGATTGCCGATGGCACGGATCGCAGCGCGGTCCATGTGGCGCGTGTATTTGAAATGGCCCTGACAAAGGGAGGCCAATAAAATGAACCTGTCGACCCCGCTGACCCGCCCGTCGCTGCACGAAGAACTTGTGACCCGCTTGCGGCAGGCCATCGTGGAAGGCTCGCTGGAGCCGGGCGCGAAAGTGCCCGAACGCGAGCTTTGCGAAAATCTTGGTGTGTCGCGGACCCCCTTGCGAGAGGCGCTCAAGGTCCTTGCCAATGAGGGCCTCGTTATTCTGCAATCGAACCGCGGCGCGCGGATTTCCAAGGTCACGATGGAGGAGCTTGAGCATGCCTTCCCGGTGATCGCTGTGCTGGAAGGCCTTGCTGGAGAGCTGGCATGCGATCTGGCAAGCGACACGGAAATCGCGCAGATCGTCGCCCGGCACAACGACATGTTCCGGCACTATGAGGCAGGCGACAGGCCTGCCTATTTTCAGGCCAATCACGATATTCATGCCGCTTTGATGGCCGCCGCGCGCAACGATGTGCTGGCGCAACATTACGCAATGCTGTCCTCACGGGTCGAACGGGCGCGGCTTTTGGCCAATGTGTCGGACAGTCGCTGGGCCGAAGCGGTCGAAGAGCATCGCGGGATTGTCAAAGCAATCGAAGCGCGTGACGGCGCGCTTTTGAGCGCCTTGCTGAGGACACATCTGAACAACAAGCTCGCCGCCCTGAAGAAGGCGTTGTCATGACCGACGCTGCACATCTGGAAAAAGAGCTGTCTGCCGATGCGTTTGCGCACGCGCTTCTGGGCGCCCACAGGTCCCGCACAAGGTTTGCGCCGCAAGGGCCTGTCCCGACCACCTCGGAGGAGGCCTTTGCCGCGCAAACCGCTGTGATGGCAGAGCTTGGCCCCGCGGGTGCCTTCAAGGTCGCCGACAAGCCCGGCGCGCCCTTTGTCATGGCCCCGATCTGTGCAGATCGCGTGCTGCAAACGGGCGCTGATGTTCCCATCCTTGACAGTGCCGGGATCGAATTGGAGGTCGGGTTCGAGGTTCTGTCGTCATGGACGCCCGGTGCTGATCTTGCGACGATAGCTCGCCATGTCTGGCCGCGCCCCGTGATCGAGGTGGTCGATACTCGTATCGACGGGCCGCTTGCCGATGATCCGTTCGTCAAACTGGCCGATCTGCAAGCAAACTCGGCGCTGGTTGTCGGTGCGCGCGCCGACGATTGGGACGGCTCCGATTTCAGCGACGTAGACGCCTATCTGACCTGCGGTGAGACGGTGGTGGTGGACGGCAAAGCCCGCGTTCCCGGCGGGTCTGCATTGAACATGCTTGCCAAATTGGCGGACCGCATCGGTGCGCATTGCGGCGGGCTTCAGCCGGGCCAGATTGTCATTACCGGATCGCTGTCGGGGCTGCCCTATTTTGAGGTAGGACAGCAGATACGCGGCAGGATTGCGACGCTGGGGGAGGTTGCCTGCCAGCTTTCACGCTAGGCGTAGGCCGATGCGGTTGACGACAACCCAAAGCGCTTTTGGGCTGTGATCCGCGTGAGGCCGTAATCCGATAACTCACGGTCCGGGACGGGTCGCATTCACGTTGCGCCCCGACGATAACCACCTGTCTTGCCGTGGCCTCTCTACCGTCCTTACCTCAATAAACTGACTTGAATTAAGACAGCTTTCCTGACCTGTCTGGCTGGTAATTCTTGCCCTAGCGGAAGATCGTGTTGAAAAATGAGGGATCAAACCCGGCTTTGTTTCGATTTTGGACACAATATCTGGTAAATAAATCTTCACAATTACGCTAAATTTGCTAGGGTCACCGAAATAGTGTGAGTGTGCGGTATTGCAGACATCCTCGCACGGTTGGGACAACAGCAGAGGATGAGGGCTGTGAGAAAACAAATCGCGAAAGCAGCAGCAGGGGCACTCAGCGCAATCGCGTTGTCGATTGTAGGGCTGGTGGCAACGCCCGCTCCGGTCGCCGCCGATGGGCATGGCTATGGCTATGGCGGCTATGTCAGCAACACGCCGCGCGCGGGCAATGCATCCGGCGGAACACGCACCCGCACCGTGATCGGAGAGCGCTATGTGCCGACGATCTGGGTTGATCCCGATGGCTGCGAACACTGGGTGATGGATGACGGTGCCGAGGGCTACATGACGCCCCATGTCAGCCGTCAGGGTATCCCGGTCTGTCGTCGCGGCAATGTCTGCGGCGTGATGAATTCCGACCAGTTCTTTGCCACGGACAGCCACAAGATCACCCGGCACGGCCAGCAGCGCCTGCGGGAGTTTTTCCAGTCGGCCTCGGCCAGCGCGTTCGTGATCTCGGGTCACACCGACAGCCGCGCGTCGGATGCCTATAACATGCGCTTGTCGCTGAACCGCGCCAACAGCGTGGCCCGCGTCGGTCAAAGCGTCGGTGCGCGCATCGTGGATGTGCGGGGCTATGGCGAGCGGCAGCCGCGTGCCTCCAATAGATCTGCTGGCGGCATGGCCAAGAACCGCCGCGTCGAAATTATCTGCATTCGCTAGGGGATCAGGAACATGAAACTTCTCAAAGCAACACTGATCCTGGCTCTAGGCGTCGGCGTATCTGGCTGCTCCGAGCGGATCCTGATGGAAGGCCCGCGCAACACCACTGACAAGACGGTTGATGCGGGGCGCGACACCAAGGATCTGAGCCAGCTCAAGGCAGGTGTCTGGATCGACCCCAACGGCTGTGACCATTGGATCATCGACGATGGTGTTGAAGGCTATCTGTCAGCGCGCCTCGACAAATATGGCAAGCCTGTCTGCTCCGGTGCAGCCCCTCCGGGCGTGGCGACGGGGCCGTTCAAGTCGGGCTCCAACATCCCCGACACCATCTAAGGTGCGCCTCAAAGATCAAAAGAAAGGCCGTGGGCATCTCGCCTGCGGCCTTTTTCGTTATAATTACGTGACAATGGGCCGACAGACCTTGCGTGTGGCCCGGACCCTTGGCACGGTCGTGACACAGGCTCTACTCAAACCGGAGATATGATTGGCCCTTAGCGCGCTGACCCCACCGCCCGACCAGGCAGACGTTCAGGAACTGCTGCTGGAATTTCCCGATAACAGGCTGCTGATTGATCTGTGCGGGGAGTATGACAAGAACCTCGCCCATATCGAAAATGCACTGTCTGTTCAGATCATCCGCCGGGGCAACCAGCTTGTCGTCATGGGCGGTGAGACCGGAGACCGTCTGAAAGCGCATCAGTTACTGCAAGAGATGTATCAACGGCTTGAGACCGGCAAGACGCTTGAGACGGGCGATATTGATGCCGCCATCCGCATGAGCGGGTCCGAGGCTGGGACCGGCACGCGCGGCGGCGACCAGATGGAACTGTTCCAAGGCGGCAAGGTCGAGATCAAGACCCGCAAGAAAACCGTCGAGCCGCGCACGGACGCCCAAAAAGCCTATGTGCAGGCGCTTTTCGAAAATGAGCTGGCTTTTGGGATTGGCCCCGCAGGCACCGGCAAGACCTATCTTGCCGTCGCTGTAGGCGTGTCGATGTTCATCGGCGGTCATGTGGACCGGATCATCCTGTCGCGCCCCGCGGTTGAAGCGGGGGAGCGTCTGGGCTTTCTGCCCGGCGATATGAAGGACAAGGTCGATCCCTATATGCAGCCGCTTTACGATGCGCTGAATGATTTTCTGCCGGGCAAGCAAACCGCCAAGCTGATTGAGGAAAAGCGCATCGAGATCGCGCCGCTGGCGTTTATGCGTGGGCGGACGCTGTCCAATGCGTTCGTGGTTCTGGACGAGGCCCAGAATGCGACCTCCATGCAGATGAAGATGTTCCTGACCCGTCTGGGCGAAGGCTCTCGCATGGTGATCACCGGCGACAGGTCCCAGATTGACTTGCCGCGCGGGGTTCAGTCGGGTCTGAAAGACGCCGAGAACCTGCTCAAGCATATCCCCAAGATTTCGTTCAACTATTTCACGTCCAAGGATGTCGTGCGCCACCCGCTGGTCGCCGCGATTATCGACGCTTACGAGAAAGCCGAAGGCTAGGCACCGGTGCCCAGGCTGGTTGAAACACTCATCGAGGATGCGCGCTGGAAGGATATCGGCCTGGCCACCTTGGCCGAAGTCGCAGCTCGCAACACGCTCGTGCATCTGTCGCTGGACCCGGAGGACTTTGCGATCAGTCTGATGGGTTGCGATGATGCGCGGATCATGGCGCTGAACGACGATTTCCGCGAGAAACCGACGCCTACGAATGTGCTCAGCTGGCCCTCCGACGAACGGGCCGCCGCAACCCCCGGCACCCGCCCCGACCCGCCGCATATCGGCCCGATGCCCCCCGAAGAGCTGGGGGATATCGCGATTGCCTATGACACCTGTCTTGCCGAGGCCGAAGCGGCCTCCAAGCAGGTATCGGCGCATGTGACGCATCTGATCGTGCATGCGACGTTGCATTTGTTGGGTTACGATCACATATCCGACGCTGATGCGGCCCTTATGGAGGGTCTGGAGGTGGAAATCCTTGCGTCCATGGGGCAACCGGACCCATATAGTTAAAAGCTGGGCTTTAAGGCCCGCACATTTTGGAAAAGGAACAATGGCCGACACGTCCGAGGGCAGCTCTAGCGCAGCGCAAAGCGCGCAAGACCCCGATACCGATAAAACGCCCGGCTTCTTCGGGCGCATCATTTCCTCTCTCAGCCCCGGCGAAGACGAGCCCCCTGTCATCGAAGCCCCCGCGCGTCATGTCCCGACCGGTCACGGGATGGGCAATCTTCGCAAGCTCCAGGTCGAAGATGTGATGATCCCCAAGGTCGAGATCACAGCCGTTCCAAGTGACATCACCAAAGCCGATCTGGTGCAGGTTTTCCGTGACAGCGGTCTGACCCGTTTGCCGGTCTATGAAGGCACGCTGGACAGCCCCAAGGGCATGGTCCACCTCAAGGATTTTGCGTTGAAATTCGGGTTCAACGGGAACGAGGGGTTCAAGCTGACCGAAGCGATGCGGGATGTGCTGTATGTGCCGCCCTCCATGCCGATCGGTGTGTTGCTGCAAAAGATGCAAAGCGACCGCACCCATATGGCGCTTGTGATTGACGAATATGGCGGTGTGGACGGTTTGCTGACCATCGAGGACCTGATCGAACAGGTCATCGGCGAGATCGAGGACGAACACGACACCGACGACGAACAGCAATGGGTCGAAGAAAAACCCGGCACCTATCTCGCGCTTGCCACGACGCCGCTTGATGATTTTGAAGAGGCGGTGGGTGCATCCCTGACAGATGAGCTGGACGACGACGAAATCGACACGTTGGGCGGCATGGTCTTTGTGTTGACGGGCCGCGTCCCGGCGCGCGGTGAAGTGGTGCCACATCCCTCCGGTGCCGAGTTCGAGGTGGTCGACGCCGATCCGCGCCGGATCAAACGGCTCCGCGTGCGCCTGGACTAATATGGACACGCAGGGCAGCTGGATCGCATCGCAGACCCGCGCCAGAGTTCTTGCGATGGCGCTTCTGGCCGGGCTCATAGCGGCCCTTGGAAATGCACCCTTCGATCTGCCGATCTTCAGCCTGTTTGGCCTGATGGTCGCGATGGCGCTTTTTCTGTCAGCGACCACTTGGCGGCGCGGCTTTCTGATAGGCTGGGCCGTGGGCTTTGGCTGGTTCGCCACCAGCCTGCACTGGATCGTCGAGCCGTTTCTAGTCGACATCGCCCGCCACGGCTGGATGGCCCCATTTGCGCTGGTGCTTCTGGCTGGTGGTTTGGCGCTTCTCTGGGGGACCGCCTTTGCGCTCGGCGCAAGGTTTCGCGCAGGGCCGGTGCAGGCGCTCTTGCTGCTCTGCGTGGTCTGGACCGGGGCCGAGGCTTTGCGCGGTGTGCTCTTTACCGGGTTTCCCTGGGCACTGATCGGGCATGTGCTGATCGACACGCCCTACATGTCTCTGGCGGCTTATATCGGCGCGCTGGGCCTGACACTCGCGCTGTTGCTTACGGCGGCCTGCCTATTGACAGCACTGTGGTTGAAGCGCTGGGCGCTGATCCCGGCGGTTGGGTTGCTGGGCTTGCCCTTGCTTGTCGTACCAGAGCCGCTTGCGGTCGATCCGGACCGTCCCATCGTTCGATTGATCCAGCCCAACGCCCCGCAGCACCAGAAATGGGACCCGGATTTCATCCCGATCTTTTACAATCGCCAGTTGGAGTTCACCCGCGCCGCCCCTGTCGTCGATCTGGTGATCTGGCCCGAGACGGCGATCCCTTACGTGTTGGAGCGCGCAGGTGGCCTCATGGCACAAATCTCCGAGGCCGCGAACGGGGCAGGCGTCATTTTGGGGGCGCAACGCTCTGAAGATGCGGATTTCTTTAATTCGTTGGCAGTGATCGGCCCGTCCGGGGCGGTCAGCGCGGTCTATGACAAGCACCATCTTGTGCCGTTTGGCGAATATATTCCGCTCGCGCATCTCTTCTCGAATATCGGCTTTCTTGGAGCGGCTGCGCAGGCCACCGGCGGCTATACGCGCGGCGCGGGTCCGGAAGTGCTGGATATCGGTCCGCTCGGCAAGGCCCTTCCGCTGATTTGCTACGAGGGCGTTTTCCCGCGCAATCTGCGTCTCGACGAGCGGCCCGACTGGCTGCTGCTGATCACCAATGACGCGTGGTTCGGTACGTTTTCCGGCCCTTATCAGCATTTGGCCCAAGCCCGCCTGCGCGCGGTCGAGCAGGGCCTGCCGATGGTGCGCGTTGCCAATACCGGTATCTCGGCAATGATCGACGCGCAGGGGCGTGTCCTTGAAAGCATCCCGCTGGGCGAGGCGGGTTATCGTGACATCCCATTACCTGCCCCACTTCCGCCCACATTTTACTCCAGAACGGGTGACGGGCCGTTGCTGTTGTTGCTCGTTTTCGTCGCTTTGACATTGGTTATGGTGCGAAAACGGTCTTCGATTGACGGCTCTGCGCCACAGGCGTAAGCGAGCAGCCATATAAACACCTGCCACAACGGCTTCCTGACGTGGTGGGATAACCCAAATGGAGCACTTTCATGTCCCGCAAGAATTACACCTTCACCTCGGAATCCGTCTCCGAGGGGCACCCTGACAAGGTGTGCGACCGCATTTCCGACGCCGTTCTCGACGCATTTCTGGCCGAAGAGCCCGAAGCCCGTGTCGCCGCTGAGACCTTTGCCACCACGAACCGCGTTGTGATCGGTGGGGAGGTTGGCCTGTCCGACAAATCGAAGCTCAACGATTATCTCGGCCGGATCGAAGATATCGCCCGCGCGTGTATCAAGGACATCGGCTATGAGCAGGACGAGTTTCACCACGCGACGTGCGAAGTGACAAACCTGCTGCACCCCCAATCGGCGCATATCGCCCAAGGGGTCGACGCCGGAGAGGACAAGGATGAAGGGGCGGGCGACCAAGGCATTATGTTTGGCTACGCCACCAAAGAGACCGATGCGCTGATGCCCGCGCCGATCCAATATTCCCATGCCATTCTGCGTCGCCTCGCTGAGGTCCGCAAAGACGGCACCGAGCCGACCTTGCGCCCGGATGCCAAGTCGCAGCTTTCGGTAATTTACGAGGATGGCAAACCGGTGGGCGTGTCCTCCATCGTGTTGTCCACACAACATGAATCCGAGGATCAGACCAGCGATGACATCCGTGCGATTGTCGAACCCTACATCCTTGAGGTCCTTCCGGACGGCTGGGTGACCGAAGACACCGAATGGTGGGTGAACCCCACAGGCACCTTTGTGATCGGTGGCCCTGACGGCGATGCAGGCCTGACAGGTCGCAAGATCATCGTGGATACCTATGGGGGCGCAGCCCCTCATGGCGGCGGTGCGTTCTCGGGCAAAGACCCGACCAAGGTGGACCGCTCTGCGGCCTATGCGGCGCGCTATCTGGCAAAGAATGTCGTGGCCTCCGGCATGGCCGAGCGCTGCACGATCCAGCTGAGCTATGCGATTGGCGTGGCCAAGCCGCTTTCGATCTATGCTGATACATTCGGCACAGGCGAAGTGCCGGATGCACAGATCGAAAAGGCCGTGGCTCAGGCGATGGACCTGACGCCACGCGGCATTCGCGAGCATCTTCAGATGAACCGGCCGATCTATGCCCGCACGGCGGCCTATGGCCATTTCGGTCGCAAGCCCGCCGCCGATGGGGGCTTCAGCTGGGAAAAAACCGATCTGGCCGAGGCTCTGCGCCGCGCGGTCTGACTTGGATATTTGAAAAAAGCGAAGACAAGAGGGCGCGCGTTATCCTTAACGCGCGCCCTCTTGTCTTCTTTTGTCTAAAAATACCTGAAACACCCTGATCTCCAGAAGCGTTGCGCTTGCAGTAAAGGCGCACTAGACCCCCGCGCATGACTGACAAGCACCCCAAACGACATTCCTCGGGCGCACCGTGGCGCAACTTTTATGGCCGGTTTAAAGGCAAAGGCCTGCGCGACAGCCAGCAGGCTTATCTGGACGAGGATCTGGCAAAGCTCTCTCCGGGACCTGTTGGCTGGGAGGAAAACCCAGACCGCACGCCCCTGGATATCGACGCGCTGTTCGGCGGCAAGGAGATCTGGCTTGAGATCGGCTTTGGCGGCGGGGAGCATTTGGTGCATCAGGCCGCCGCGAACCCGGATGTCGGGATCATCGGGGCCGAGCCTTATATCAACGGGGTTGCGATGCTGCTTGGCAAGGTGCGCCAAGCCGGCGTCGAGAACCTGCGCATCTATCCCAATGATGCGCGGCACCTGTTTGACGTGTTGCCCAAAGCCTCTGTGTCGAAAGCGTTCCTTCTCTACCCTGATCCATGGCCGAAAAAGCGCCATCACCGGCGGCGCTTTGTGACGCCCGAGCATCTTGAGCCCCTGGCGCATGTCTTGAGGCCGGGTGCCGAGTTTCGCGTTGCAACGGATATTCCTGATTACGTGCGCCAGACCCTGGAGCAGGTGCCGAAGGCCGGGTTCACCTGGACGGCAGAGAGACCGGCCGACTGGCGCGACCCATGGGCCGACTGGATCTCGACGCGCTACGAGCAAAAGGCGTTGCGCGAGGATCGCGTGCCGCATTACCTGACCTTCCGCCGCGACGGTTGAGGGTTTTCCCCTGTCGCCCGCCGCGCTAAGAGGCACTGAACGTCACGAAAGGTCTTTTGATGTCCAGCCACGGCACTCCGATCCCGATGATTTCGCATCCCTGCGGACCGCTGAGCGGCGTGGCCGAAGTGCCGGGGGACAAATCGATCTCGCACCGGTCCTTGATCCTTGGGGCTTTGAGCGTTGGCGAGACCAGGATCAGCGGGTTGCTGGAAGGCGAAGACGTGCTGGACACCGCCAAGGCGATGCGCGCGTTCGGGGCCGGAGTGACGGATCATGGCGGCGGCACGTGGTCGGTGCACGGTGTCGGGGTCGGCGGGTTTGCCGAGCCGGACCACGTCATTGATTGCGGCAATTCCGGCACCGGTGTGCGTCTGATCATGGGGGCGATGGCGACCTCCCCGATTACGGTGACATTTACGGGCGACGCGTCCCTGCGCGGTCGGCCCATGGGGCGGATCACCGACCCCATTTCGGAGTTCGGCGCGGCGTCCTACGGGCGCGAGGGCGGGCGCTTGCCGATGACCATCGTTGGCGCAGCGGAGCCTGTGCCCGTGCGCTACACGGTGCCGATGCCTTCGGCTCAGGTGAAGTCCGCAGTGTTGCTTGCAGGTCTGAATGCCCCCGGAAAGACCGTGGTGATTGAGAAGGAAGCGACCCGCGATCATACAGAGCGCATGTTGGCGGGGTTTGGCGCTGAGATTACGGTTGAGGAGACTAATGAGGGGCGCGTGATTACGCTCACTGGCCAGCCGGAATTGCAGGCCCAGACGATTGTCGTGCCGCGCGATCCAAGCTCGGCCGCCTTTCCGGTCTGCGCAGCTCTGATCACAAAGGGTTCGGACGTGCTGGTGCCTGGGATCGGGCTGAACCCGACGCGGGCCGGGCTCTACACCACGCTGCGCGAGATGGGCGCGGACCTGACCTATGAAAACGAGCGTGTCGAGGGGGGCGAACCTGTGGCGGACCTGCGCGCGCGTTATTCTCCGGATATGAAAGGCATCGCCGTGCCGCCGGAGCGTGCCGCATCCATGATTGATGAATACCCCATCCTGTCGGTTGTGGCCGCTTTCGCGACGGGCGACACCGTTATGGACGGCGTCAAAGAATTGCGGGTCAAGGAAAGCGACCGGATTGATGCGATGGCTGTGGGCCTGCGCGCCAATGGCGTGACTGTGGACGAGACCGAGGACAGCATGACAGTGCACGGGCTTGGCCCGGAGAGTGTGCCGGGAGGAGGGGAGGCGGCGAGCCATCTCGATCACCGGATCGCCATGTCCTTCATGTGTCTGGGCATGGGCGCGCAAGCGCCTGTCCGGGTCGATGATGGCGGCCCGATTGCCACATCCTTCCCGATTTTCGAGCCATTGATGGCCGCGCTTGGAGCCAAGCTGGAGCGGGCATGAGTTTCACGGTTGCCATCGACGGGCCTGCGGCGGCGGGCAAGGGCACGGTGTCCAAGGCGGTTGCCGCGCATTTCGGCTTTGCGCATCTGGACACCGGGCTGCTTTACCGGGCTGTCGGCGCGCTGACCCTGAACGGCACCCCCGCGATTGACGCGGCAGAAGCGCTGGTGGCGGAAGACTTGGAAGATCCGGCCTTGCGCACGCCGGAAGTGGCCGATGCGGCGTCAAAAGTGGCGGTGATCCCAGAGGTGCGTGCGGCATTGGTTGATTTTCAACGCGCCTTCGCGCGCCGCGCAGGCGGGGCCGTTCTGGACGGGCGCGATATCGGGACGGTGATCTGCCCCGAGGCGGAGGCGAAGCTGTTTGTGACCGCGTCGGCAGCGGTGCGGGCCGAGCGGCGGTTCAAGGAATTGACCGCGCGCGGGATCGAGACGGAGTATGAGGTCGTTCTGGCCGATGTGAAGGCGCGCGATGCACGCGACAGCGAACGCGCAACGGCTCCGCTGAAGGCAGCAGAGGGCGCGGTCGTGATCGACACGTCCGAGATGGATATCGAGACGGCTGTGGCCGCGGCGATTGCACATATCGATGCGGTGCGTGGCGGTCTTTCCAAATAGAATGCGGCGCCGCATCAAGCGGTCTCACATAAGCGGGTCGCCCCGCCCCTACCGGGGGAGTTACCCCGTCTGAAGTCAGATCAAGTGCCCCCGGTCTGAGGGAAACGTGAGCCTGTTTTGCAGCCGGACAACCCGTGGCCCTCCTACTGCTGGATCCGGGGAAGGGTTTTAGAGCGGGTTGGTTAATGAAGGGGGAAGGGGGCGTTCGGTGGGGGTGGGGGGAAGACCGATACGACATCAAGGACTTTGGGTCGGATGAGCTTTTGTGTGAAATTTTGCATCTGATAACTGGTGTTGCGCAAAAGACCCGGTGAACGAACGGTGTTCTAACCGGACGTAAGGATAGATCACGTTTGCTGTAAACTAGAAGAAAAAGGCAGGAAAATGGAATTGAAAATCGAAAATTCCGAAGGCTTGGTTTTATGGAGCGGGCTGGGTGAAATAGTTCAAGTTCCTATGGATGAAGATGAACGCGCCCAATGCAGACAAGCCCTGTTGGACGCGCTCAGTTTATTGGATCAAACCATCGTCAAACGGTGTACTTTCGCCACGGCAACCGTGACGGATCAACGCGAGCTACAAAGTCCACGACATCTTTCCGATTGCCTCGCAGTTTACGATTTCTCTCGCCCATCAACACAACCAAAGAACAACCAAGGGCCGCACCTACGGCTTGTATCTGCTGATCCGCAGTAGATGGGTTGTTAAGAACGTGGTCTTTCATCAGCGCAACTGCAAAGGTTACGTTCTGCTCCCGAACAAGAGCTGCATGAAGCTGAGCCATTAACGAAACCCTCCCAGTGCATTCTGGGCGTTAGCAGAAGGAATCAAGCCATGACGAAGATCAGTTTCAATGCGCAAGCGCTCGGTATCGCCAGCTACGACAAGTGCAGCGATATGGGTCATTCCCAAGCGAGAAGCTCGCGCGTAGCCGTCGTGAGAGCCGACACCAGTATTCAATCGCTGTTTCAGGGACTTGGTTTCACCAACATACAGAGCTTCCCAGCTCCCAGAGGTGATTTGCCTACAGAAGATGTAGACCCCTGAAATCGAGTTGAATTGCGTCCCTACTGGATGGGTCTCGAAGGTGTACGATTGCCCGCTCGCACCGCGCCAAGTTATGTCAAAAGCCATGTTTGGCCCTTTCTTTAAGGGCCGTCAGACGACTTGACTTGGTCGAATCTGTGTGGAACAACCCACGTGTGATATCACAAATCTGCGCCATCTGACGGCGTTGGAACATGAGCCGGGGTGTTAGAGCACCTCGGCTCAACCGCTTGTATAGCCCCTTTTCAATTCCACAACAACAGGTGTCACGTTCTAGGCTTGTTCTTTTTTTAGAAAGCCTGCTGCCGGTAGCCCTTCAACTGCCATGATAACCGGTGAGGCTATGGAATTGCTGACAACGATCCGCGCCAGTGCGCCGTTCCCAGTGCGGTGATTGTCCTCAAGAATTGGTTTTGCAATGCCCGTTTCCTTCGAAGGGCTAAGGTTCATGCTTACCTCAGCATCGGCAAAACTACAGCATCGGTAACTCTGATCTAAACCCTCCCTCGGTAAGACCCACGTACAAAACCTCGCCACCACCCCATCCCCCTTGATCCCAAGGCAAATCCCGACTATAGAGCCGCTGTCAAACGGCGGAACAGTCGTGGCACATGAGCCTTGAGCAGGGTCGGTATTGCACCGGCCCTCATTGTTTTCGGTGATGTGCTGCGGGCAAACCGCCAAGACCAAACCCCAAGACCGGCGGAGCCAACCGCGCGGCCAGAAAACAAAACGTGTAAGGAAACCAAACGCTTATGGCGAATGCAACCATGGAGGAGTTTGAAGCGCTCCTAAACGAAAGCTTCGAGATTGACACGCCCGATGAGGGCTCTGTTGTCAAAGGCAAGGTCATCGCGATCGAAGCGGGCCAAGCCATCATCGACGTCGGCTACAAGATGGAAGGCCGTGTCGAGCTGAAAGAATTCGCAAATCCCGGCGAAGCGCCCGAGATTGAAGTTGGCGACGAGGTGGAGGTGTTCCTCCGTCAGGTCGAGAACGCGCGTGGCGAGGCTGTCATCAGCCGCGAGATGGCCCGCCGTGAGGAAGCCTGGGATCGTCTTGAGAAGGCCTATGCCGACGAGAACCGCGTTGAAGGCGCGATCTTCGGTCGGGTCAAAGGCGGCTTCACCGTTGATCTGGGCGGCGCTGTTGCGTTCCTGCCCGGGTCTCAGGTGGATGTGCGCCCGGTGCGCGACGCCGGCCCTCTGATGGGTATGAAGCAGCCGTTCCAGATTCTGAAAATGGACCGCCGCCGTGGCAACATCGTTGTCTCGCGCCGTGCTATTCTGGAAGAAAGCCGTGCCGAGCAGCGCGCCGAAGTTATCGGCAACCTGACCGAAGGCCAGGCTGTGGACGGTGTTGTCAAGAACATCACCGAATACGGTGCGTTTGTGGACCTCGGCGGTGTCGATGGTCTGCTGCACGTGACCGACATGGCATGGCGCCGTGTGAACCACCCGTCTGAGATCCTTGCGATTGGCGAGACTGTGAAGGTTCAGGTCATCAAGATTAACAAAGAGACCCACCGCATCAGCCTCGGTATGAAGCAGCTGCAGGACGATCCGTGGGATCTAGTCGCGGCCAAATATCCGCTGGAATCCGTGCATACCGGTCGCGTCACCAACATCACAGATTACGGTGCGTTTGTTGAGCTGGAGCCCGGTGTCGAAGGTCTGGTGCACGTCTCGGAAATGTCCTGGACGAAGAAGAACGTGCACCCCGGCAAGATCGTCTCCACCTCGCAGGAAGTGGAAGTCATGGTTCTGGAAATCGACGGTGCCAAGCGCCGCGTTTCCCTTGGTCTCAAGCAGACGATGCGCAACCCCTGGGAAGTCTTTGCCGAGCAGTTCGCTGTCGGCACCGAGGTCGAGGGCGAGGTCAAGAACATCACCGAGTTTGGTCTGTTCATCGGTCTGGAAGGCGACATCGACGGCATGGTTCACCTGTCGGATCTGACATGGGAAGGCCGTGGCGAAGACGTGATCGGCGACTACCGCAAGGGCGACGTCGTGAAGGCCGTTGTCACCGAGGTCGACACCGAGAAAGAGCGTATTTCGCTGTCGGTCAAGGCGCTGGGCAATGACCAGTTCGCCGAGGCTGTGGGCGGCGTGAAGCGCGGCTCGATCATCACGGTCACGGTCACCGCGATTGAGGATGGCGGCATCGAGGTCGAGTATGAGGGCATGAAGTCCTTCATCCGCCGCTCGGACCTGTCGCGCGACCGTGCAGAGCAGCGCCCGGATCGTTTCGGCGTGGGCGACAAGGTCGACGTGCGCGTCACCAACGTGGACGCCAAGACCCGCCGTCTGGGTGTCTCGATCAAGGCGCGCGAGATCGCCGAAGAGAAAGAGGCCGTCGAACAGTTCGGCTCCTCGGACTCCGGTGCATCGCTGGGCGACATCCTTGGCGCGGCGCTGAAGGGCGACGACGACAAGTAAGCGTATCCTTTGGGATGGATGGGCCTCGCCTTCGGGCGGGGCCTTTTTTTGTTGGGGGGAGAAGTGGTTTCGTTGAGTCCAGACCTACAATTTCTCTGCGATGTGTCGAATGGCTACTTTCAGAGATTGTGTCGATGTTGCACAAACCTAGGCTTATGCGTGTTTCATTACTGACTGCCTTATCGGATGAAGATAGGTATAAGCCCCCAGCAGTTTAGCCTTTCAGGTAGGTGGTTTGAGGCATAGCGATGTCCCCAGCATTGGTAGTTTATCTCGATACCCAAGACTATATCCGGGTGTTTAACGAACGCGGCCATGGACCTGCCCATGAGGTGCTCAATCGACTCCTAGCCTTTCGGGACAATGGTGACATCGTGATCGGTTATTCATGGGCCATCATGCTAGAGTTCATCACGCGTCCAACAGACGAATACCGCGAAGAACGTGTCCGACGAGGCCAGTTGGTAAAGGATATTTGTGGACAAAATGCGTTCCCTTTCTGCTCGGATTTGAAGCGTGGTCAGCGGTTTCCAAACAATGGGTTTTGGATCACTGGCAGGAATGGCAAGTTGGTATCCGCCAAGTGGTTTCGCCGTGAGATGGAGAGGCAATATCTTGAAGCACTTGCAGAGCAACAGGGGCTTAACCGCGCGCAGCGCCGACGGCTTAGAACACCATCAGCGATGCGCCAATTATTACGCGAGAACACCTCCACTTGGGGCTCCAAGCGGGACGATTTCAAAGGGTTCCCTATATCAGATGAGCTGATGGAAAGCGGTGTTTTGACGCGCTTTTTGAAGGGGCGATGTTCTGATGCCGAGTTCGAAGAGCGAATAAACCGTTGGTTTTCAGATCCTGCTGAGTTTAGTCGGATCGCTTACGATTATGCAGACAAGCCTAACCTATTGGATGAGTTTTTCGGCCCGAACCTCAACAAGATTGAGGAGTCATTCAGAAAGATGCAGGACGCAAGCCGCGGCTTGGATGATCTACGCGAGACAATCCAATCTCACCGTCAGAACTTGATAGAAACGGGCTTTGACAAGCGCCGAGCTAGAGAGCTGACTACACCGCCCAAACGACCCACTTTGGACCCGACAGACGTAGTGCAACGTTTGAAAGACTTCATCGGTGAAGGCCGTGTGGAGCACATCGGACACTATATGCTGAAAGCATCGCGGAAAGACTACAATTTAAAACGGTCAGATTTCATGGATATCATGCAGATGTGTTATGTACCCGACTGCGACTTCTTCCGATGCGATAAAGCTATGGCTGACCTTTATAAAGACTTTGAACCGTTCGCAGGAAAACTAGTGGCAAGGTTCACCGATCTACCCGCGAAAATTGAAGCTAAGCTATCCGACAGAAGTCTACGAACATGACCAAAGGTCACCGCATGGCCGTTTGACGGACAGGCGGTTTCGTGGGGTTTGGGAAGAACTCAGGCGGGAAATCTGGATGTCGCCATAAAGCGCTTATGATCAATCGTCGGGCCGCCTGTCCCCGGCCATGCGGTGGCGCGGCTCGGTTCCTGCTAAGCCAACGCACCAAAATCGCCCCCCGGTTGCCCTAATTCAGCCCAGAACCGGCGGCACTCTGTTTCGAAATTATCAACGGATTGTTCGCAGGGTGGGACCCATGTCTGATGCATCTTTGATCGAAAACGCGAGGCCGCGGCGTGAGGGGCGGGGGCTGATTGCTCTGTTCACGGTCACGATCTTTTTGTCGGCCTCCTTGCTCTTCTTCGTGCAGCCCTTGTTCGCCAAGCTGGTCCTCCCCGTGATCGGAGGGGCGCCGGCGGTGTGGACCACGGCGATGCTGTTTTTCCAGACGGTGCTGATCGGCGGCTATCTTTATGCGCATGTGTTGGTGCGGCATGTGCCGGTGCGCTGGCAATTGGGCGTGCATTTGGGCTTTTGGGTGGTGGGCTTGTGGTTCTTGCCGCTGGCCATTCCCGAAGGCTGGACATTTGATCCCAGCGGGCCGATCACCTTGCAAACGCTGGGGCTTTTTGCGTTGGGCGTGGGCGTGCCTTTCGCGGTTCTATCGGCCAACGCGCCGCTGATCCAGGCGTGGTATCGCATGTCGGGCGCGCCGTCGGGCGATGATCCGTATTTCCTATATGGAGCCTCGAATCTCGGCTCGATGGTGGCGCTTTTGGCGTTCCCGCTGGTGGCGGAGCCGATCTTTGGTGCGACCGCCATCGGGCAGGGCTGGGCGGCTGGCTTTATCGCGTTTGGCATGTGCCTGATGGCGATTGCGTGGGTCTTGTTTGCCAGGCCCGCAAGACCTGTCGAGGCTGCATCGGGCGATACGCCGAAGACACAGATCAATGCGGATCAGATCGCTGTCTGGCTGCTCCTTGCCTTTGTGCCGTCCTCGCTGATGCTGGCGGTGACCTCAAAGATTTCGACCGATATGGGCACCATCCCGATGGTTTGGGTCCTGCCTTTGGCGCTGTTTCTGGCGACCTTCGTGCTGACCTTCCGCAGCAAGGCTGTGTTGCCGGATGACTGGCTGAAAGCGCTGAGCGGGATGGGTGTGGTTTTTCTGATCTACACGTTCACGACCAGCGCGCTGAGCCATGGGCAATTGCTTATGGTCGCGGGTTTGATCGCCTCCTTTTTCGCAGTGACGCTTTATGCGCATCGGCAGCTCTATCTGGCGCGGCCGGATGCTGGAAACCTCACGGTTTTCTATCTGGTGATGTCGGTTGGCGGTGCTTTGGGTGGGCTTTTCAACTCGATCATTGCGCCTGTCGTGTTTGACAGCATGCGCGAAGGCTCGGTCACGGTTGTGATGGCCGCGATTATTCCGCTCTTTTTGAACCGCCCGCAGTTGAGCGCGGGCCGGGCGCGGACGGTTGCCATGGCTTTGGGCGGTGTCGCCATCGCTTGCGCAACGCTTGCGGTGATGGCGTCGAACACCGCCTATCTGATCGGTGGTGCAGGCGCGGCACTGGTACTCGCATTGCTTTTCGCCCGTCCCTTGGTGAGCTTTGCAGTCGCCATCAGTGCGGCGACGCTGTCGGGGACTTTGCTGCAATATGACGACGCGCATTTCGTGGATCGCAGCTTTTTCGGTGCGCATATGGTGCGCGATGATGCCGACAGGGGTCTTCGGTTTTACATGAATGGCACGACCGTGCACGGGATTCAGCGCCTTGCAGACTTGCAGGCCGAACGGCCCGTGCCGCTGTCCTATTATCATCCCGACTTGCCAATGGCGCAGGTTCTGCAAAGCGATTTCGCACGCGAGGCCTCTGATATCGGGATCATCGGTTTGGGGATCGGGTCGTTGGCGTGCTACCGCCAGCCAGGCCAGACCTATCATTACTACGAGATCGACAGCATGGTGGATCAGGTCGCGCGCGACCCTGCCTTGTTCACGTATATGGAGGCCTGCGCAGGCGATCAGCCGACTTATCTTGGCGATGCGCGCGTGGTTCTGGAAGGCCAGACCGATCTGAAAATGTCTGTTGTGGTCATCGACGCCTATAGTTCGGACGCGGTGCCGGTGCATCTGACCACGACCGAGGCGATGCAGCTGTATCTGGACCGCACAACCCCGGATGGGGTGGTGCTCTATCATGTGTCGAACCGGTTTTATGATATCGAGCGGCCTTTGGCGCGCTCTGCTGTAGAGCTTGGGCTGGACATCTGGCTGCACGAAGAACCACTGACGAAAGCGCAGTATCTTGAGGGGGCCTCGGCCAGTTCGGTCGTGATGGTGGCCCGCAAAGGCGCGCAGGTTGAGAGCCTTTTGGAGGCCGGCATCTGGCGGGCGCTGGACAGCGATGGCGGACGGCTCTGGACGGACGACTACGCCAATCCGTTGAGCATCCTGAGCGCGCTGCGCTAAGCCGTTGCGAGGGGTCGCTTTTGGTGCTTCAACAGGAGCATGAGCCTTACGATCCGATCCGCCACCGCCGAGGATGCGCCGCAAATGTGCGCGCTTTTGAATGCGATCATCGAGAAGGGCGGCACGACTGCGCACCGGGTTCCCTATGATACCGACCGGATGATTGCTGATTATGTAACCTCACCCTTTGCTGTCAGTTGTTTTGTGGCGGATGAGGCCGGGGAGGTGCTTGGCTTTCAATCGCTGGAGCAGGAGAAACCCACCTTTCCTTTACCCGACGGGTGGGGGCTGATCGCGACCTTCGTCAAGATGGACGCGCATGGCAAAGGCGTCGGCGCGCAGCTTTTCGACGCGACGAAAGAGGCCGCGCGGGCGGCAAAGCTGGTCGCAATTGACGCCACGATCCGGCGGGAGAACACCGGCGGGCTGGCCTTCTACAGCAAGCTGGGCTTTGTCGATTACCGGACAAACTCCGAGGCGGTTTCCAAGAAATACACTTTAGGGGCGGATGGCTGATCAGCCCTGCGGCGTCACGAATCGCGCCGTGCGATTTGCGTTTCGTTTGCGCTGTAGAAAGCGCCGTTCCACCAACTGCGTGCCTAAAAGTCATATTAAAAGCCTTTGAAGCTCCTCTTTTCCCACGATTTTTAGGTGATGGGTCTGTTCCGTTTTTGGCCAAGAAGGGTATAGTGAAGACAGCTGCTCGACTGCCTGGGAGGGATACGAGAATGATCCGGTCTGAATTGATTCAGAAGATTGCCGACGAAAATCCGCATCTTTATCAGCGTGATGTCGAGAAGATTGTGAACACCATTTTTGAAGAGGTCATTCAGGCAATGTCTCGCGGCGACCGGGTCGAATTGCGTGGGTTTGGCGCGTTCTCTGTCAAGAAGCGCGACGCGCGCACCGGGCGCAATCCGCGCACGGGGGAATCGGTTGCGGTCGAGGAAAAGCATGTGCCATTCTTCAAGACAGGCAAACTGCTGCGCGACCGGCTCAACGGAAAGTAATCCATGCGATATATTCGGTATTTGATCCTCGGGGCGATTGCCGTCGCCCTTGTGGTGGTCTCTATGGCAAACCGTGGCGCGGTCACGTTGAGCCTGCTGCCGGGTCCGATTGCCGATCTTGTGGGATATTCGTTCTCGATCACGTTGCCTTTGTTTATCGTGATCTTGGGTTTTATTGTCGTGGGCATTCTTCTGGGTTTCGTCTGGGAATGGCTGCGCGAGCACAAGCATCGCGCCGCGGCGGCCAACGCCGAGAAAGAAGCGCGCGAACTGAAGCGTCGGGTGCGCCGTCTGGAAGGCGAGAAGCATGAGGGCAAGGACGAGGTTCTCGCTTTGCTTGAGGATGGCGGCACAGCGCGCTAAGTGCAGCGGATGAGCGAAAACATCTTGGTCAAAATCTGTGGGCTGTCGGAGCCAGATCACGTGCGCGCTGCTGTTGCGGCGGGGGCTGACTACGTGGGTTTTGTGTTCTTCGCAAAATCGCCTCGCAACGTGAGCGTGGCGCAAGCCGAGGCCTTGGCTGCGATGGTGCCGGACGATGTGCGCAAGGTCGCTTTAGTGGTGAATGCTGACGATGCGTTTCTTGATGAATTGGTCGCTCAGGTTCAGCTGGATATGCTCCAGCTGCACGGCGCGGAGACGCCGGAACGCGTGACGGAGATCAAGGCGCGCTATGGCTTGCCGGTGATGAAAGCCGTCGGCGTTGGCGAGGCGAGCGACCTTGCAGCGCTTGACAGATACGCCGCTGTCGCAGATCAGCTATTGGTCGATGCCAAGCCGCCGAAAGGGGCCGACTTGCCGGGTGGCAACGGGTTGGCGTTTGACTGGAGATTGATTGCAGGGCGCGACTGGCCCGTTCCTTGGATGCTGGCCGGTGGGCTGACGCCAGGCAATGTGGCCGAGGCCGTGCGCCTGACGGGTGCGGAGCAAGTGGATGTAAGCTCGGGCGTAGAAAACGGCCCCGGCGCAAAGGATGAAACCCTGATCGCGGAGTTTGTAAAAGCCGCGCATGGAGGATGACGATGGACGATCTGTTTAACAGCTTCATGAACGGCCCTGACGAGAATGGTCGCTTTGGCGATTTCGGCGGGCGGTTCGTGTCGGAAACGCTGATGCCGCTGATCCTTGAGCTTGAGGCTCAGTATGAGCATGCCAAGACCGACGACAGTTTCTGGGCTGAGATGCACGATCTGTGGACCCACTACGTGGGCCGCCCATCGCCTTTGTATTACGCCGAACGCCTGACAGAGCATCTGGGCGGCGCGAAGATTTACCTGAAACGGGACGAGCTGAACCACACTGGCGCGCACAAAATCAACAATGTGCTGGGTCAGATCATTCTGGCGCGCCGCATGGGCAAGACCCGGATCATCGCAGAGACGGGTGCGGGTCAGCACGGCGTGGCGACTGCGACGGTCTGCGCGAAGTTCGGTCTGAAATGCGTCGTCTATATGGGCGCCCATGATGTGGAGCGTCAGGCCCCCAACGTCTTCCGTATGAAACTGTTGGGCGCCGAGGTCGTGCCGGTGACCTCTGGTCGTGGCACGTTAAAAGATGCGATGAATGATGCGCTGCGCGACTGGGTGACCAATGTGCGCGATACGTTTTACTGCATCGGCACGGTCGCAGGGCCGCATCCTTATCCTGCGATGGTCCGCGATTTTCAGGCGATCATCGGCAAGGAAACCAAAGAGCAGATGCAGGCTGCCGAGGGTCGTTTGCCCGATACGATCATCGCGGCCATCGGCGGTGGCTCCAACGCGATGGGCCTCTTTTTCCCGTTCCTTGACGACAAAAGTGTCAACATCATCGGGGTCGAGGCTGGCGGTAAAGGCGTCAACGAGAAGATGGAGCATTGTGCTTCTTTGACCGGCGGGCGTCCGGGTGTGCTGCATGGCAACCGGACGTATTTGCTGCAGGACGATGATGGGCAGATCCTTGAGGGGTTCAGCATTTCGGCGGGTCTGGATTATCCCGGTATCGGGCCGGAACATGCCTGGCTGCACGAGATTGGCCGCGCGCAATATGTGTCGATTACCGACAAAGAGGCGCTGGCGGCCTTCCAGAAATGCTGTGAGCTGGAAGGGATCATCCCGGCGCTTGAGCCATCCCATGCGTTGGCACATGTGATGAAGATCGCGCCAACGCTTCCGTCGGATCACTTGCTGGTCATGAACATGTGTGGACGTGGCGACAAGGATATCTTCACGGTCGCCAAGGCGCTTGATGTCGAGATGAACACCGGCGCCTGATCCATCCGAAGTAACAATTGCAGCGCCCGCCTTTTGGTGGGCGTTTTGCATTTGAAGGGGCCGTAAACCGAAGTTTATGGCCATCTGTCCCCGGTTTAGAAACCGCCGCCTAAACCCAGGGTCAATTTCGCGGGGTCGGTTTGTCCATCACGTTTGGCGCAACCTCATCACACCAGGTGAGGCTCTTGCATATCCAACAGAAAGGACGATCCAATGACCAAGACTTTTACTCTCGCCGTTGCCGCTTTGACCCTCACCGCCACAATGAGCCATGCCGATGCCTTTACGAACAGCATCGTGCGGGACCTGCAATCAAAAGGTTTTGATCGCATCGAGATCGAGAATGGGGCCAACCGCGTGAAGGTCGAAGCGATCCGCGGCACGCGCAAGACCGAGGTGCTGTATGATCGCTCGACCGGGCGCATCCTGAGCCAGGACTGGGAGCGCGCCGATGCAGACGACATCGAGGAAGGGCTTGAAATTCGAAATCGCTCGCAGGGCTTTTCTCTGGGTCAGCTGTTCCGTGCCGACGCACGGTCGCGGGACGACGATGACGATGATTATGACGACGATGACTATGATGACCGTTATGACGATCGCGACGAGGACCGGGACGGGCGCGACTATGACGACGATGACGATGATCGTGATGATCGGGACGATGATCGCGGGGGCCGTGATGATGATGACGACCGCGATGATTGGGATGGCGACGATGATGACGATGATGACGATGATGATGACAGTGACGATGATGATGACGATGATGACGACGACGACGACGACGACGATGATTGATCGGCGTCTTGCTCTTGCCTAACGCGCTGGTCCCCGTGATGCTGCGGGGGCCAGCTTTTTTATTGAGACGGATAGAATGAAACGACGGTTTTTCATCTTCTCTGGTCTGAGCGCTGTGTTTGGCGCTGTCACGCCCGCCTTTGGGCAAGGCGTGCAGGACCAGATTGTGCGGCAGTTGCAGCAACAGGGCTATCGCAGGATACGCATCAACCGTACCTTGCTGGGCCGGGTGCGCATTCTGGCGACGGGAGGTGGGCAAAGGCGCGAGATCGTTCTGAACCCTGCTACGGGGGCGATTTTGCGCGACTACATCGTTGTAGAGGGCGACGAGGACAGCGCGCCGCGTGTCTTTGAACCCTCAAGGCGGGATGAGGGTGACCGCGACGAGGATCGCGGTGGCGGCTCTTCCGGTGGCTCCGGCGGAGGTGGCAGCTCTAGTGGTGGCGGTCGGGATGATGATGACGACGATGATGATGATGACGACGACGACGATGATGATGATGACTGATCTGAACTAACGGAGGATCGGAGCGCGTCGTGAAGGATCAACTCACCTTTCTGGTGCTTTTGGTGTTGCAGCTGATCTGCGTCACTGTCTTCACATATGACATCGGCGCGAACCTGCTGGGGCTGCGCGTTGCGCCCGTGAACTGGCAGCTCTACGAGTTGGTCGAGATCGGGGCCGCAGGCTTTCTGCTGGCCGGGGTCGTTTTGTCCGCCCGTATGCTGCGCCGCAGCCTGACCCGTCAGAAAGCTGCCGAAGACAGTCTGCGCATGGCGTCAGGCGCGTTCATGGACGTCTTGGATGAGCGCTTCACCGACTGGGCGCTGACACCTGCGGAACGCGATGTGGCGCTATTTTTGATCAAAGGGCTTTCGACCGCCGAAATCGCAGCCCTGCGCGACACCTCGGAAGGCACCGTGAAAGCGCAGACCAATGCGATCTACCGCAAGGCCGACGTCACCGGGCGCCCGCAGCTCCTGTCGTTGTTCATCGAAGACCTGATGGCCGTCGAGACGGGTTAATGTCGCCCGATCGCGTGGGCTTCCAGCACATCCATCGGCACGATCTCCAGCGCGCGTTTATGGGTTCCCTCAAGATGCACTTTGGGTGCGGCCCCTTCGTCGGCGGCTTGCATGAAGCGCCCTGCGCAAAGGCACCACTGGTCGCCGGGTTTCAGACCGGGAAAGCGGAACTCAGGGCGCGGCGTGGACAAATCATTGCCGACATATTTCGAGAAAGCCAAAAACTCAGCCGTCATCACGGCGCACACCGTGTGAGAGCCATTGTCCGCCGCGCAGGTGTCACACGCTCCGTCGCGGAAAAAGCCGGTCATCGGATCGGTCGAGCAGGCCTCAAGCGCGGTGCCAAGAACATTGATCGAGGGATCTTTTTCCATTGGGGTTCTCCTTTGACCTGTCAGCTAGGGCGCTTGGGTGGTTGTTAAAGGGCCGCGGCGATCTCGCGGAAAGTGGCAATGTTCTGATCAGAGACACCTGGCTCGCGGAATTTGCGGTCTGCTGCGGTCGTGACGATGACCACGTCGCGAGCGAGGTCGAAATAGATGTATTGGCCATAGATGCCTCGTGCGATGAATTCGCCGGTCGTGGCCCCGACGGGGATCCACCATTGATATCCATAACCGATCTTGCCCGGAGCGGTCTTGGCGCTGGGCCGGGTCGCCTCGGCGATCCAGTCGGCCGGCACGATCTGCTGGCCGTTCCATTGACCGCCCTGCGCGATCATCAGCGCAAATCGGGCGTAGTCGCGGGTGGTCAGGTTGAGCCCGCCCAGAACGAAAGCGACGCCATTGCCATCGGTGATGTAGACCGGGTCAGCCTCCAGCCCCAGCGGTTCGATCAGCTTCTCGGTCATCAGATCGGGGATGCTGCGGCCCGTGGCCCCGCGGATCACCATGCCCAGAACATGGGTGTCGATGGAGACATATTTCCAGCCCTCACCGGGGGCTGCGAAGCTGTCACTGAGCGCTGCGGCAAAGCCATCCATCGAGCCGCCAAGGGCAAGGATACGGCCCATCTTGTTGATATCGCTTTTAGGGTCGAGGTAATCTTCGTCGAACGTCACACCGCTTTCCATCTGAAGAACGTCGCGGATCGTAGCGCCATCATAGGCGGACCCTGCCAGCATCGGCGCGTATTGGGTGACCGGATCGTCGAGCGACGCAATATCGCCATCCGCGATGACCTGCCCCATGAGTGCCGACAGGAAACTCTTCGCGACGGACCACGAGATGCGCAGATCATCGGCCATGGTGCCTTGGTGATAGCTTTCATGCACCACCGCATTGTCCTTGAGAACAAGCAGCGAGGTCACGGTGCGCTCCGCGATCCATTGATCCACCGATCTTGGCAGGGTGGCTGATGCTGCTTCGGGAAGGTCGGTTACGGGACCTTCCCCGCGTGGCAGGGGTGTGTTGAAAAAGAGCGCCTCCATCGACGAGAAATTGCGGACGATCCGGTCTTCATCAAAGAGCGTGTTAACCGCCATGAGCCGGGTAATGTCATCGCGTTTCCAGACCCCGACCGCGATCACCGCAAGAACCAGCGCGAGCGCGATCCGCAATATCCATTTCAGCATTTTCGTCCTCCCCTTGCGCGCAAGGTGGCTCAGGCGGGGTGGTCTGGCAATGACAACCTAGCGGAACTTGTCCATGAGCTTTTGCATGGCCGAACGGGTGTCGGGTTCCGGCTCTGGCGTGGCTTTTGGTGTGTCGTTCTTAGGCTTTGTCGTGGACGAGCGCGGCGGCGCGACGCGCAAGGCAACCGCGTTCATGAAGCGGCCTGTGTCCCCTTTTGCCAGTTCGGGCGCGCCGTCGCTGATCCCGCGCAGCAGGTCGTCAAGCCATCCCTCATCAGCCTTCGGAAAATCGCGCAGGACGTAGCCCGGCACAGCGTCCTTATGGCCGGGATGGCCAATGCCAAGGCGGACGCGCTGGTAAGCATCGGTGATGTGTTGGTGCAGTGAACGCAGGCCGTTATGACCCGCATGCCCGCCGCCTTGTTTGACGCGCGCCTTGCCGGGGGCGAGGTCCAGTTCATCGTGAAACACTGTCACGTCGGACGGCGTCAGTTTGTAAAACCGCATGGCCTCACCCACGGATTGGCCGGACTTGTTCATAAAGGTCTCGGGTTTCAGCAGAATGACCTTCTCACCCCCAAGGGTGCCTTCGCTGACCGCGCCCTGAAATTTGCCACGCCATGGCGCAAAGCCGTGATCAGAGGCGATCTCGTCCACCGCCATGAACCCGATATTGTGCCGGTGGCGCGCGTATTTCGCGCCGGGATTGCCGAGGCCGACAAAGAGTTTCATGGGGCCGCTCCGTTTCTGCGTCTTGTTCCTGTGATGCCTTCATCCTAGGTAATTTACCAGAGGCCAAAGGGAGAGCGTGCGATGTATCTGACGATGAACCGGTTCAAGGTTACCAAAGGCCGTGAGGCGGATTTTGAAAAGGTCTGGGCCTCGCGCGACAGTCATCTGACGAAAGTCGGCGGCTTCATCGCGTTCCACCTGATGAAAGGCGCGTCCGAGGACGGCTATACGCTTTATGCGTCGCACACCGCATGGGAGAGCGAGGCGGATTTCACCGCCTGGACAAAGTCCGAGGCATTCCGGGCAGCCCATAAAGGGGCAGGCGGGCATTCGGACCTCTATCTCGAAGCGCCAAAGCTGGAGATTTTCGAGACCGTGCAGTCGATCGCGGTTTAGGGCGACAACGAGCAAGCAATCTCAGGATGATCGTCTAACTGACCGGAGCTGCACCACCTTTTGCCGTGGCTTTGCCGATATAGTCGTTCAGCGCGCCCATCTTGTCCGGATCAGGGGTGATCGGGCTGGGATCCGCAAGGATGCTCTGCCACAGACCCGTTGCACGGGCCGTCGCATCGCTGCTGCCGCGTTCCTCCCATGTGCCGTAATTTGCGTAATCTGCCACAAGCGGCGCGTAGAACTCGGTCTGGTAGCGGGCCATGGTGTGGGGCGTGCCGAAGAAATGGCCGCCCGGCTGCACATCAAGGATCGCGTCGAGGCCAAGATCGCTGCCGGCGTCCTCTCCGGCGAGGCACAGCTCGGCCACCATTTGCAGAACTTCCATGTCGGTGATCAGCTTTTCGTAGGACACCGTCAGGCCCCCTTCGAGCCATCCGGCGGCGTGGATCACGACCGTCGCTCCGGCCATCAGGCAGCCCCATGTGCCGAATTGGGTTTCATTCGCAGCCTGCACATCGCTGACATTGGCGGCACTGCCTGATGCGCTGCGCCAGGGCAGGCCGATCAGGCGGGCAAGCTGCCCGGCGGCCAGCGAAGCGCGGAAATGCTCAGGCGTGCCGAAGACAGGCGCGCCGGACTTCATATCCACGTTTGACGTGAAAGTGCCGTAGCAGATCGGCGCGCCTGGGCGGGTGATTTGGGTCAACGCGATGGCAGCCAGAGCCTCGGTATGCGACAGGGTGATCGCCCCCGCCACGGTGATCGGGGCCATCGCGCCCATTAAGGTAAATGGCGTCACGATGGAGACCTGACCGGCCTTGGCAAAGTCGATCAGGCCCTGCGCCATCGGGATGTCGATGGTGCGGGGGGAATTGGTGTTGATGATCGTGTAGCAATGGGACTGCGCGTGGAACGCTTCGTCCGACAGACCCCGGAAATCGCGCAGAATTTCAAAGGATTGTTCCACCTGTGGGGCCCCGCGCGAAAAGATGAAGGGCACTTTATCCGACAGGGTGAGCTGCGACTTCATCGTCGCGTAGTGGCGCAGATGGGTCGGCACGTCCTGCGGCTCGATCAGCGGAGGCACCATGTGCAGCACGTCGAAATGCTGGGTGAGGCGTGTCAGGTCGTCATAGTCGCTCAGCGTGCCGGGGCGACGCCCCTTGATGCGGTCGGTCGCGTGGGGCGCACCGGCACCGGGTTGAAAGACAAGGTTGCCCAGTTCGAGCGTGATGTCGCGCGCAGGTATGGCCCCCGCGACGGGGATGGATTTGGGCGCAGTTTCCAAGGCGCTTTCGATGATCTCAGCGCCGATGCGGACGATTTCGGTATTGTCATCCACTTGCGCTCCGGCCTTACGGAAGGCGTCGCGCGCTTCGGACAGTAGGACTTTAACACCCTGTTCCTGAAGGATTTTTAACGCGGCGGCATGCATCGCGGCGATGTGGTCATCGCTGAAGGCGCGCATGGGCGGGAAGGGGTTGCGCAGGTGGCGGTAGTCGGGCTTGCGGGCCGGGCCGTCGCTAGCGCTGCGCCGGTTCCGTCTCATGCCCGCATCGCTTTGCCGGCCGGGTCGTAGGGCGAGGGGGCAATGACCGTTGCGGGGCGTTCGACGCCGACGATGTGAAGCGTGAGGGCCGTGCCTTCCTCTGCACAATCGCGGTTCACCAGCGCCATGGCGAGGGATTTGCCAAGGGTGTGTCCGTAGCCTCCGGAGGTGACGAAGCCGACCTTTTCATCGTCTTTCCAGATGGGTTCATAACCGCTGGCATCCGCGTCCAGTGCATCAACTACAAGGGTAACCTGCACTTGTTGGGGGCCTTCACCGTCCCGTTCGCTCAATGCCGCATCGCGCCCGATGAACCCCTCTTTATCGAAGTCGATCCACCGGTCCATGCCGGTTTGTTGCGCGGTGTAGCCTTGGGTGAATTCGGCAGACCAAATGCCGTAGCTTTTCTCCAGCCGGAGGGACAAGAGCGCGTTGAAGCCGTATTCGACCAGCCCCTCATCCGCGCCCGCTTCCAGCAGCGTTTTGCGGAGCGTCGCATGATCGCCCATGCGGCAGTGGATTTCATAGCCAAGCTCACCGCTTACCGACAGCCGCCCGACCTTGCAGCGCAGCTTGCCAATGTCAAAGTCCCCGCATCCCATGAAGGGCAGATCGCCGACTGGGCCATCGGTCAGCTTTTCGATGACGGCGCGAGATTTGGGGCCGGAGAGGGAGAAACCCGCCATTTCCTCGCCCAAATCGCGGATCTGGACGTTCTCGCCCATATGATCGTCAAACCAGCGCATATGCCATCTGCGCAGGTAGTAGCTGCCCATGATCCACCACGTGCCGTTGCCCCAGTTGAAAAGCGTGAGGTCGCCCTTGAGGCGGGCGTCATGGCCCAGAGCGACTGCCAAACGGGCGCGACCGGGTTTTGGGAGGCGCGTTGCGAAGATGGTGTTGAGCCAGTCCTCGGCACCGTCTCCACTGACCTCGAAGCGGGAGAAGCCTGTGATATCAAGGAGGCCTACCTTTTCACGCACGGCTTTGCATTCCTTCGCCACGATGTCGAAAGCGTTAGATCGTTTCAGCGACGGTGTTTCCTCGAACCCCGGCTCGGCAAAATAAAGTGGCACCTCAAGATCCCAGCTCTGACCCCAAAGCGCGCCTGCAGCGGTCATGTCGGAATGGGCAGGTGCGGTCTTGATCGGACGCCCGGCGGGCAGCTGTTCGTTGGGGTAGGTCATCACGAAACGGCGGGTGTAGAACTGGCCGGTGGTTTCCTTGATATATTGCTTGTTTTCGGCCCATATGCCGTAGCGGGCGACGTCCATACCGTAGACATCCGCTTCGGGCTCGCCATGGATCATCCATTCGGCCAGGGATTTGCCGACGCCGCCACCTTGCAGGAAACCGGCCATGACCGCACAGGCGCTCCAATAGCCGCGCTTGCCGGGGACGGGGCCGACCAGCGGATTGCCGTCGGGGGAAAAGGTGAAGGCCCCATTGACCCATGTTTTGACGCCGACATCCTGTAGGGCTGGGTAGCGTTCAAAGCCGAGGATCAGTTCGTTTTCAATTCGGTCGGTTTGTTCCTGGAACAGCTCCATCCCGTAATCCCAAGGCGCACCGTCCATCGCCCAGTGTTCATGCTCGATCTCGTAGATGCCGAGTAGAACGCCTTTCTGGTCCTGACGCAGATAGGTGAAGCCCTCGAGATCGACAGTCATCGGGACCTCGAAATCGAGCTCCTCCAACGCCGGGATCGTGTCTGAGATCAGGTAGTGGTGCTTGAGAGGCGAGACGGGCAATTCGACACCTGCCATGCGACCCAGTTGCTTGGCCCAGAGGCCGCCTGCGTTGACCACATGTTCGCAGTTGATCGTTCCCTTCTCGGTAACGACCTCCCAACCTTCAAGCGTTTGATTCAATTCAAGAACGCGGTTGTGTTCGATCACGGTGGCCCCGTGTTTCTTCGCCGCACCCGCATAGGCATGGACGGTGCCCGTGGTGTCGATATAGCCCTCACGGTCGGCCCACATGCCGCCCAGAAGGCCGTCGCCAGACATGATCGGGTTCAGCGCGACCGCCTCCTCCACATCGACCAGACGACAGTCTTCGATGCCGATGGACTGGAACGTGCGGTAGGCCGATTGGAGCCATTCCCAACGCTCGGGCGTGCCGGCCATGGTCAGGCCACCGGTCATGTGCAGCCCGATATTCTGGCCGCTTTCTGCTTCGATTTCGGACAGCAAATCAATGGTATAGGCTTGAAGCTGCGCGATGTTGGGATCCGCGTTCAGCGCGTGGATGCCTCCGGCAGCATGCCAGGACGATCCTGCGGTAAGGACCGAGCGTTCGATGAGGCAGACATCGCTCCAGCCCATTTTTGCAAGGTGGTAGAGGACCGAGGTGCCAACGACCCCACCTCCGATGACGACGACGCGATAATGCGAATCCATGTGGGCCTCCCAAAGCGTATTCTGTGACGCTAGGGAAAAAGGCCGCTCTGTCTAGACGCTCATGTTCAGATTGCGAAAAACGCGCCGGACGGACGTGCGCCTGTCAGGCATATTCCGGGCATATCTCCCGCAACGTTGCGAAATGCGCAATTTCCTGCCAGCCTCATGCCATGATGGGCGTGGTTCCAGAGCAATGTGGCGACGACGATCCGCGATTGCCAGCTATCCTGGCGCTGATCCGGATCAGCTTTGCCGGAATGGAGGGCCGTATCGACCCGCCGTCCTCCATGCATGACTTGACGGTTGATCAGATCGCCGAACAGGCGCGCATGGGCGAGGTTTGGGTCTGCGGGCGCGAGCCTGTTGCCTGTGTATTTCTGACGCGGAAGCCGGGGTGTCTTTACCTAAGCAAGCTAACCGTTGCAGCGGCCTATCGCGGCACCGGCTTCGCACGGCGTCTGGTTGATCTTGCGGAAACGCGGGCGCTGGCCTTGCAGCGCGATGCACTTGAGCTGCAATCGCGGATCGAGCTGACCGAGAACCACGCGGCATTTGCGAAGCTGGGGTTTGTCGTCACCGGAGAGACGCGGCATCCGGGTTACACACGCACAACATCGCTGACGATGCGCAAGGACCTGTCGGCGGGGTAGCTCAGAAGCCCTCGGCCCCGGAGATCGGGTCAGTCAGGTCAATCAAAGCGGCGCAGTCGGCCTTGTCGATAAAGCTGCTGTCGATCCTGCAAGCGCCGATGATGAACCGGTAGGAGGTCACCTCGTCACAGGGGGCGTTCGGGGTCTCGAACACGGCTTCGGCGCTTTCACCGGGTGCGAGGTTCAGGAAAGACGCCCCTTTGCTGCGCCCCACCTTTTCGTCCCCCAGAAAGGAAAAGAAATGCCCGTTCACTTCGGTCAACGGCGCATCTGTGTCATTCGTCAGGCTGACGATGATGGTGCAGTAATACGAGCGCATCCCGGTGTCTTGTAAAGCCAGCGTGTAATCGGCGGCGGCGGCAGACGCGAGCGCCCCGCAAAGTGTTGCGGCGGTCAGGTGTCGAGTGAAAGGCATGCTGTCTCCTTCAGGCTTGGGTGTGGCATTCAGCCGATACTCTCCAACACGCCTTTGCGTTGGATGCGCGCTGAATGCACACGTGCCGCAGAGCCATTTCGCCAAAGGCCCTGCGAATAGGTCAGACCGCCCCGGTGGATGCGACGGGATTGTTCATCTGCTGGCGTTGCGTGGCGAAGTCGCAAAGCGTGTGCATGGCGCGTAGCATGGGCTGTGGGTCGTTGCCCTCGGTCAGCAGCATCGCATGAATATGCGCGGTGCTGCGCTGTCCGGTCCGCACAGCGGCAAGGGCAGAGGTCAGTTGCCGTTCGCTGTGGGTCAGCAAGCTGGCGCAGCCGGGGCAGAGCGGGTTTGAGAACTTGAATGTCGAATTGCGCGCAACGCGCATGGTCTGCACGATGTTCAGCGTTCCAAAAGCATATTGCGCGGCGTAGTCTGACGCGAAAAGCTTGTCGGCCATCCTGAAGCTCTCGATCCAGGTCTGACCGGCGGGGCAGGCAAAGGTTTGAAAGAAACACCGTGCGATGGTGAGAATCTTGCCTTCAAACGGGTTCAGACTGTCTGCGCGCGCCAATCGTGGATACGCATTGCGCGCGCCGCAGCAACGGGTGGGACGGTTCTCATGCGGTGCCATCAGAGACGCCCTCTGCTGCTGCCAGTGCCGCACAAGACACCGCCCCGGCCGAGAGCCGTCGGTCTGATCTGAAGTCGATGAAGAAGAAGCTGGATCATCGCGGCGCTCTCTGCTCGTTTCCGGGGAGACGGCAAGATGCACAGACGTCGCTGCGCAGGGCTTACAGGCCGCCCCGAAAGGGGGAAACTGGGATTGCTGCCGGATAGTTCGGTTGCTCGTCAAATAACTGACAAAAACAGTATGGTATTGCAAGACCCTTTTCTGCGCAGGGGTGTCGCAGGGCGAATTGGCGCTTTACAGTGAAGATAGGAATGGTCTGAAAAGTAACCTTGACGTTACTTATTGATCCTTCTAGATGTAACCTCAAAGTTACATGGAGATGGACATGCTGAGCGCAGAAACCTTTTCGAATACCCGTATCGTTATGTTTGCCGTGACGGGCCTTGCTTGCCTGAGTTACGCGATCATGGCGTTGATCACCAGCAACCCAGAGCCGTTTTCCGGATGGATCCCCGGGGGCTTGGGCATCATGTCAGGTGTTGTCCTGTGGGCGACCGGCGCGGTGGCCGGGGATGCCAATACCGAGCGTGCGATGGATGAAGGCTATTACGCCGATAGTGCGCGGGCACAGCAGATCGCATTCTGGGTCGCGATCTTCATGTATCCCGCGTTCTCGGTCCCGCTGGCGCTGGATTTGATCGAGCTTGCGGTCGTTTTTCCCGCGATGGGGACGCTGACAGGTGCGACGTTCCTGTTGCTTTTTGTCTGGTTTGATCTGCGGGGTCGGATGTGAGCCTGATCACGCATCTGGCTGAGCGGCGCAAAGCGGCGGGTCTGACGCAAGCGCAATTGGCAGAAGCGGTGGGGGTATCGCGCAAGACCATCAACACGGTAGAGAACCGGGTGTTTGTGCCTTCGACCGTATTGGCGCTGCGGCTTGCTCAGGAACTGGGTGTCAGCGTGCATGAGCTCTTTGAACTGGAAGATGAGGATTAACGACATGGTCGGAGAAACCAACCTGAATGCTCTTTTGAAAGGCATGTCAGCGGATTTGTTGGACGGGGTTTATGTGTTTGCCACGGTTCCGAAAGGCCAAGTGCCGCCAAACGTGGTGCCACGTATGACGTTCGAGGAAGCCGAAGGGCTGACCTTGATCCTGTTGCGGGCCGACGCCGAGACGCACGGGCTTACCTACGAGTTTCCGTGCCGGATGATCACGCTGGAGATACATTCCGCATTGGACGCGGTCGGTTTCCTGGCGCGGATCACAACGGCACTTGCGGCTGAGGGCATGGGTGTGAACCCGGTTTCGGGGTTTTATCACGATCATCTCTTTGTGCCGGAGGGGCGCGAAGAGGATGCGATGGCAGCGCTGAAGGCGCTCGCAGCGTCTTGATGGATTAGAACCTTAAAGAAAAACGGGGCCGCCCGGGCCCCGTTTTGATCTTGTGCAAAGTCGCGAAGATTACTCTTCGGTGCTTTCCGTTTCGTCGACGGTCGGCACTTCTGCGCTCTCGTCGCCATCTTCGTCTTCGTCATCTGCCGCACGCAGACCCGACGGGGCCTGAATATTGGCAATCACGAAATCACGGTCGATCGTGGGCTTGGCGCCCGACGGCAGCGTGATGTTCGAGATGGTCACCGTGTCGCCGATCTCAAGACCGGTCAGGTCAACGGTCAGGCTCTCGGGGATGTCACCGGCGGTCACGACCAGTTCGACTTCGGGACGGACGATGGTCAGAACGCCGCCCATCTTGATGCCGGGTGCTGCTTCTTCGTTTTCGAACTCAACCGGGATGAAGAGGTTAATCTTCGTGTTCCGGTTCAGACGCATGAAGTCGACATGCGTGGGCAGGTCTTTGACAACATCGCGCTGCACGTTGCGGCAGATCACACGCACATCGTCGTGGCCTTCAACTTTCATGTTGAAGAGCGTCGACAGGAAGCGGCCTGCCTTGAGGCGCTTGAGAAGCACGTTGAAGGGGATATTGATGGGAAGCGGGTCAACGCCGCCACCGTAAACAATGCCAGGTACGTCGCCATCACGGCGAGCTTGACGAGCGGCCCCCTTGCCTGTCCCCGTCCGTACCTCGGCGTGAAGATCAGGGATCTCACCAGCCATGGTATTTCCTTTCAGGTTAATGGGACATCCTCCAAGGGTGTATGTCCCGTGAAGCCGCGCGTATAGACGAGTCTTTTCGGCTTGGGAAGGGCTTTGTGGGCTGTTTGAAAGAAGGCTTTACTGATCGAAGAGTGGCACGGTCGAGATCGACATTTTTGCCGATCCATTTTGCACTTCGCGCGCATGAGCGATGTAGATGAGCGTCTGATTGCCCTCATCGAAGATGCGCTTCACATTAAGCGATTTCCAGATGATCGAGCGCCGTTCGGAAAAGACGCTTTCGCCTTCATCCGAGCGGTTGATATCGCCGATGGAAATAGGGCCGGTCTGACGGCACGCGATGGACGAGTTTGAGGGGTCCTCGAACCAATTGCCGTTTTGCAGCCGATCAATAAGCCCACGCTCAAAATAGGCAACGTGGCAGGTGACGCCATCGACTTCCGGATCGGCGAATGCTTCGATCACGATGTCATTGCCGAGCCAGTCCACATCGACATTGCCAACGGTTTCCGCCGCCGCAGCGGAGGGGAGCAGGATCGCCGCGAAGGTAAGCGCTGTGCTTTGGTTTACCAAGTTAGTGCGGGTCATCGCAGGCCGAGAAAGGACAGGATAGCCAGAACGACCACGATCAGGCCGATGATGTAGATGATGCTTCTCATGGGGTGTCTTTCAGTTGAGCGACAGGATGTCGTGCGTTTGTAGAGTAACGCTGACAAACGGTTGCGCCGGCGATTTGGTTCCCTTTGCAGGTCACCGTGACGGACTTGTTTGATGCGCAGGCCTTTGGACGGTTAGGGTAAGCGCATGATGCCCAGAAGAAAGGTCGCGCGATGAAACTGGAGTTTCACCATATCAATTTCGTCTCGGAAGACGTTGACCGGATGCACGCGTTCTACACGGATGTGCTGGGGCTTGATGACATTCCGATCTCGCAATTCCCGCGCACCAAAGAGACCGAGGATGCAGGTTATAGCGGCAAGATCCGCTTTGCCACGGATGGCGGTATGCAGATGCATCTGGCCGAGCGCGCGCTGGATGTGGCCTTTAAAAACGGGCAGGTGATCAACCCCGTGGATCGGGGTCATATCGCGTTTCGCACCGATGATCTGGAGGCGTTTCTGGCCGTGCTGGACGCGCGCGGTATTCCCTATTCGGACTATGGAACGGCCTTTGCGAAGGAATGGCATCAGGTCTTTTTCATGGACCCGGAAGGCAATGTGATTGAAGTCCATCAACAGGTTGTGGCCTGAGAGCGATCGCTGAGAACTGAAGAGCTTAAGCAGCTAGCTTGCAACGCGCGGATTGAGCCAAGCGTCGAGATAGGTCAGGAGCCGGTCTTCCATCGTTTCGCTGTTGCTGACGGCGCAAAAATGCAAGGCCATTGCCTGCACGAGGAAAGCCTGGACCCCTTCAGCCAGAAGATGCCCTGAGATGTCTTTGCGAAAGGGGCTGTCGGCCAGCCAGCGTGCGACCACATCGACCTGACGGGTAAAGGTTTGCGCGATTGGGCCGATCTCTTCCCGGGCGGCGGCCCCGGAATGGCGCAGGATCACGTCAAAGACATAGCGCTCGGTCGTCATGAATTGGATCAGCGGCATGATATGGGCGATCAGATCGTCAATGGTCTGAGGGGCGGGCCATCTTTCAGCCTCATCGAGAAACGTGTTGAGCCGGGCGGCGATCACCAGCTCCATCAGACCGTCCTTACCCGCGAAATGGGCAAAGAACGTGCCTTTCGCGACGCCAGCGGTTTGCACGACCTCTTCGACGCGCAGTGCGCCGTAGCCTTTTGCAGCGATGATACCTTGCGCAGTTTCGATCAGCTTGGCGCGTGTTGCGCGCGTTCGGTCTTGGATTGGCTTTAACATACACGGTCCATACGAAATTAGTTGACCGCGGTCAATTTTAGAGAATATGACCGTGGTCAGTTTTTGATTCTTACCAAAGGACCCCCACCATGCCCGCGAAACGCATTTTTGTTCTGAATGGCCATCCGGCCGAGACGTCTTTGAGCCGAAGCATTACCGAAACCTATGCCAAGGCGGCGCAGGCCGCGGGGCATGAGGTGCGGATCACCCATCTGAATGATCTGGTATTTGATCCCGATAACGGCATCGCGGGATACGAGAACCAAAAGCCCTTGGAGGCCGACCTGATCGCGCTTCGGGCTGATGTGGACTGGGCCGAGCATTTTGTGCTCTGCACCCCGATGTGGTGGGGCGGATTGCCCGCTAAGCTGAAAGGACTTTTCGATCGCACCTTCCAGCCGGGATGGGCCTTTGACACGCGAAAACGGACGGCCATCGGCATGCCCTTGCCATTGCTGACAGGGCGTTCGGCGCGGGCCTTTGTGACCTCTGACACGCCGACGCTTTACTTTGGACTGCTCTATCGCAAAGCGCTGATGCGTCAGATCAAAGGGCAGATCCTCGAATTTGTCGGGATGAAACCTGCGCGGGTGACGAATTTCGCGCCCGCCAGTCATCCCAAGGACGGCGCAGTCAAGGGCTGGTTGAAAGAGGTGGCGCGGTTGGGCGCCGGGGCGAAGTAAGCCTGGCGCGGATTTCCCTAGACCCGGCGGACTGCCCGTGCCAACGATTTTCCATGTCGATACGCCGTGATCTTGCCTTGTCCCGCGCGCCTGCTTTGGCGTTTGCCTCTATGGGGGTGCTTTGGGGGTCTTTCGCGGCCTTCGTCCCGGATCTGAAAGCCGGGATCGGCGCGTCGGATGCGCTGTTCGGCATGATCCTGTCGGTCTCGGCCATCGGGTTGATGAGCGCGATGCTGGTGGCCCCGGCGTTCGATCGCCGCCTTGCCGCACGCGCGATGCCGGTCGGTGCGCTCTTTCTGGGGATCGGGTTTCTTTTTCCGGGGGTCGCGGGCGTGCCGCTGACCTTCTCGCTGGCGATGCTATGGGTCGCCTTTGCTTCGGGCCTGCTGGACATCGTGATGAACGCGCGGGTCAGCGAGCTGGAAGCGACCGAGCGTCGATCCTTGATGAACCTCAACCATGCGATGTTCTCGTTCGCCTATGCGGCGTCGGCCTTTGTCACGGGGCTTGTGCGGGCTGCCGAATGGCCGCCGACTGTCATGTTCGCCGGTCTTCTGGCTTTGATTGTGCTTGCAACGCGATGGATGCAGATGCCCGTTGCGCCGGCAGAAGCGGACAATCCCAAGGGTCTGGGCTACCCGCTTGGCGCGGTCGTGCTGGGCGGCATCGTGGTCATGATCGCCTTCATGACGGAAGCGGCCAGTGAAAGCTGGTCGGCGCTGCATGTGGAGCGTTCGCTTGGGGGCAATGCGATGCAAGGGGCGCTGGGGCCGACGATGTTGGGGCTGACAATGGGCATCGGGAGGCTGACCGGTCAGTTGATCTCGGAGCGGATCGACAATGCGGTGCTGATCGGGCTTGCCGCGATCCTGTCATCTTGCGGTGCGTTTCTGGCAGCGGCGGCTGCGACCCCGGTGCAGGCCTATATCGGCTTTGGTATCCTTGGCCTTGGCGTGTCGGTAATCGCGCCGACCGCGCTGGCGATGGTCGGGCAAAGCGTGGGTCCCGGTCCGCGAACCCACGCCATTTCGCGCACGGCGGTCATTGGCTTTTCCGGCTTTTTCCTTGGCCCGCCGATGATGGGGCTGCTGTCGGAATTTGCAGGTCTGTCGGTCGCGTTCATGGTGGTAGGCGGATTGTTGATCGTCTCGCTTATCCCGATTGCGTTGCTCAAAGGGTTGCGCCGTAACGCACGGGTCTGACAACCCTAGGCAGCAGACGAAAGAATCCTATCTTAAAGGTGTTGGTGATCGTAGGTTGCGACACCCGATTGGAGAGATCCCATGCGCTATGCCGCGCCTTTTGCCTGCCTGCTGACCGTTTTTGCGGCCAGCAGCGCTTGGGCGCAGGAGGGGTTCAGCTTCGGTCTGGGCGCATCGGCTTCATCTAACCCCTATATCGGTGAGGATGAGACCAATTTCGGTGCTGTCCCGATCCTGCGCTATCAGGGCGATGGGTGGCGTGTCGGCACGGATGGGGCCGGGATCGACCTTTACCGGGGCGCGCCTGTCACGGCAGAGGCCATTTTGCTACCGCGCTTCACCGCGCTGAGTGATCCCGGCAGCGATGAACTGGACGGCATTGATCGCGAAATCACTCTGGACGGTGGATTGAGCTTTTCCTACGCGCTGGGGGAGCGGACGTCTCTTTCGGCGACTGTGCTTCAAGAGCTGACGGGCGAGCATGATGGGCAAGAGGTCGATTTGTCGGTCTCGACCGGATTGGCGCTGGGCGCTGTTCCGTTGAATGTGACGGGCGGTATGTCGTGGAAGAGCCAAGGTTTGGGCTCGTATCTTTACGGCGTCGAGGATGGCGAGGCGACGGCAGATCGTCCGGAATACGATCTGGATGGATCGGTGACGCCATATCTGTCTCTCTCTTCCGGTTTCGCGCTGTCAGAGGCCGCGCAGCTGGTCGGATCGGTCAGGGTAGAGTTCCTGCCGGACGGGGTCACAGATAGCCCGATTGTTGAGGATGATACCGTCACTTCGGGCTTTGTTGGCGTTCAGTTGTCGTTCTAGGGAACCAACGCCCTATCTTATCGTTTTCCCAAGACCTTTCACGTGAGCGGGCCTCGTTGCCCGCCCTGTCACCAAGGAGAGATCATGACAAAACCTGTATCCAAGCTCGCGTCACGTTTGGACCGCCCGAGCGAGACTGTTGTGGCCAACACCGTCAAAGACGCGCCATGGGAGACCGACCGTCAGCGCGGCGCCTTGAACCTTGAGCGCGATGGCTCTCAGCACCGCAAATACCACTCTCTTTTTGAGGACATGTTGAATTGAGCAAACGGATCGTTGTGTTCGGCGCGACCTCGGGGATCGGGAAGCTGGCCGTTGATGAAGCGCTGGAGCGTGGCCATTCCGTGCGCGCCTTTGCCCGCAGTGCTGGTGAGATGGAGCCGCGGGATGGTTTGGAGCTGTGTCCGGGTGACGCATTGGAGTCCGATGACGTCGCGCGGGCCATCGAAGGCATGGAGGCTGTTATCTATTGCCTAGGGATCGAGGAAAGCGTGTCGATGCTGTGGAAAGAGGTGACGCTTTTCTCGGACAGCACGCGCGTTTTGCTGGCGCAGATGGCGGCGTCGGACGTGCGGCGCTTGATCGTTGTGACGGGCTTTGGCGCCGGGCGCAGCAAGTCTGCGATGAGTTTCATAGAACGCACCGGGCATCGCGCTATTCTGGGCAAGCCTTATGAGGACAAGGACCGTCAGGAAGAGTTGCTGATGCAGTCTGATCTCGACTGGACGATCACGCGCCCCGTGATCCTGCGCAATAACGCGAGGACGGGTCAGTTCAAAGTGCTGCGCGATCCGTCTGAATGGCGCAACGGTCTAATCTCGCGCGCGGATGTTGCAGTGTATCTGATCGACGCGGTCGAAGACGCTCTTGATATTCGTGCCGACGTGGTTCTGGCGCGATAGTGGCGCGGGGTTCTAGTCGACCCAGTCGCCTTCAAACCCTTTCGGGATCAGCAGGTTGCTGCGATCCAGGTCACGGATGTCGCGGCGACCGCAAAGCGCCATCGTGGTGTCGAGCTCCTTGTGGATCGTCTCAAGCGCTGTGGTAACGCCTTTCTCGCCCATGGCGCCAAGACCATAGACGAAGGCGCGGCCGATATAGGTGCCCTTGGCACCCATCGCCATCGCTTTGAGCACGTCTTGACCCGAGCGGATGCCGCTGTCGAGATGCACCTCGATCTTGTCACCAACGGCCTCGACAATCGACGACAGCATCCGGATTGAGCTGAGCGCACCGTCAAGCTGGCGGCCACCGTGGTTTGAGACGACGATGGCGTCCGCGCCCACATTTGCAGCCATCTTGGCGTCGTCGACATCAAGGATGCCCTTGAGGATCACGGGGCCGTCCCAAAGGGAACGCAGGAACTTGATCCGCTCCCAATCGAGCGAATGGTCAAATGCTTCGGCAGTCCATGACGACAGGGACGCGGGGTCGGAAACGCCCTTGGCGTGGCCCACGATATTTCCGAAAAAGCGGCGTTTGGTTTGCAGCATCTCAAGGCCCCATGGCACTTTTGTGGCAAGGTTGGCCATGGATTTGAGCGTCAGTTTGGGGGGGGCGGAGAGGCCGTTTTTCAGGTCTTTGTGACGCTGGCCCATGATCTGCAGATCGACCGTGATGACGAGGGCTGCGCAGTTTGCTGCCTTTGCGCGGTCCACCAGACGGCGCATGAAATCATCGTCTTTCAGAGTGTAGACCTGAAACCAGAAGGGTTTTTCGGTATTTTCGGCCACGTCTTCGATGGAACAGATCGACATTGTGGAGAGCGTGAAAGGCACGCCGAACTTCTCGGCTGCTTTCGCGGCAAGGATTTCGCCATCGGCGTGTTGCATTCCGGTGAGGCCCACCGGCGCAAGGGCAACGGGCATGGCGACGTCCTGACCGACCATCTTGGTCGCGGTGCTGCGGCCCGTCATATCGACGGCAATCCGCTGGCGCAGGCGGAGCTGGTCGAAGTCGGAAGAGTTTTCGCGGAAGGTCTGCTCGGTCCAGCTGCCCGTCTCGGCATAATCGTAAAACATCTTTGGCACGCGCCGCTTGTAGATGCGTTTGAGGTCTTCGATTTCAGTAATGACGGGCATTTTGCTGTCCTAACGGGCAATATTGGTTAGGTCTGCTTACCGATTTGACGCGTTTCGGGCAATAGACAGAAAAGCGCAGGGTTAGGGGTTGAAATAGTTCGATATCGTATCATAATAGTGCGATATCGAATTATATAAACTAATGGAGAGACCCCGATGACCCTATCCCGTCGCAAAGCCATCGCCCTGATCGGAGGTGGAACTGTCTTGGCCGGCAGCGCCTCTGCCGCTGGGTTTGTTGCCACCCGAACGCCGACAAAAGCGCTGGAGCCCTGGCGTCTGGCGGGCGGTTATTCCGATCCGCGTCAGCGCGCGCTGTCTTACGCGTTGCTGGCCCCCAACGCCCATAATCGTCAGCCGTGGGTTGCGGAGTTGATTGGCGTGGACCGTATCCGCTTGCACCGTGACCCTGCATTGAACCTGCCGGAAACGGACCCGTTTGACCGTCAGTTGACCATCAGCATGGGGTGTTTTCTTGAATTGTTGCGGATAGCTGCGGCGCAGGATGGCTATACGGCGGCGATCACGCCTTTCCCCGAAGGCGGCGACCTGATTGTTGCGGATATCGTCTTCAGCGAAGGTGCGGCGCCGGACCCGTTGGCAGATGGCATCATGGATCGGCGGTCCTGCAAGGAACCGTTTGAGGATCGCCCCGTGGAGGCCGAGGTCGCTGAAGCGCTGATGCCTTACGCAGACATCGTCACTGACCCGGCCAAGGTCGCACAGATCAAGGCGCTCAGCTGGGAGGCGTGGCAGATTGAAGCCATGACCCCACGCACCATGAAGGAAAGCGTCGATCTGATGCGCTTTGGCAAGGCCGAGATCAACGCAAACCCAGATGGGATTGATCTGGGTGGCCCGTTTCTTGAGGCGCTGATGCTGGCTGGCCAAATCTCGCCCGAGGCGCAGATGAACCCTGAGAGCCAATCGTTCAAGACGGGCGTGGCAATCTATGAAGAGATGCTCCATGCGACCCGCGCCTACGCGGTCATCTCGTCAGGTGGGAACACGCGGGTCGATCAGTTGGATGCGGGGCGGCGTTGGCTGCGGCTGAACCTTGCCACAACGCTGTCTGGGTTGGCGCTCCATCCGATCAGCCAGTGCTTACAGGAGTTCCCTGAGATGTCGGATGTCTATGCGCGCGCGCAAAGCCTTATGGCTGCTGAGGGACAAACGGTTCAAATGCTGGGCCGGTTAGGCTACGGTCCGCAGACGGCGCAGACCCCGCGCTGGCCTTTGGAGGCGAAACTGAAGAATGCCTGACAAGACCCTTGGCCTTTATTTTCAGCTGTTCAATGAGATTGCGATCATTGAGCAGCTGAGCCGCACCATGTTTGAGGCGCGGCTGCCCAAGGGGTTGATGGTGTCGCATTTTTCGGTCCTGAACCATTTGATCCGGGTCGGGGACGGCGCGACACCGCTGAAACTGGCGCGCGCGTTCCAGCAGCCCAAGACAACGATGACGCATACGCTGGCGGGTCTGGAAAAGCATGGGTTCGTGCAGATGGAGCAGAACCCGGAAGACAAGCGGAGCAAGCTGGTGTTCATCACCGAGCGGGGGCGCGCGTTCCGGGAAGATGCGATTGGGCTTCTGGCACCGGATGTCGCGCGGATCTCGGAACTGGTGCCACCCGAACATGCCGAGGCGTTACTGCCGGGCTTGCAGGAATTGCGCGAAGAATTGGACGGGATGCGGGACTAGGCGCGGTGCGCGCCATCCGCGAGCGATTTCACGAAATCGAGCACTTCGGAGACAGGCTTGCCAGAGGCCAACTCGCTGACAATGGCGGAGCCGACAACCGCGCCGTCCGCGACGCCGGCGATGCTTTCCGCCGCTTCGGGCGTCTTGATACCGAACCCAACGATCACGGGTAGATCGGTTTGCGATTTGATCCGGGTCACCTCGGGGGCGACGTCTGTGGCTTGCGCTTCGGCCGTGCCGGTGATGCCGGTGATCGAGACGTAGTAGACAAAGCCCGACGTGTTTTGCAGCACGGTCGGCAAGCGTTTGTCATCGGTCGTGGGCGTGGCGAGACGGATGAAGTTGAGACCCGCCTTCTGGGCAGGGATGCACAATTCGACATCTTCTTCAGGGGGCAGGTCCACGATGATAAGCCCGTCGATCCCGGCCTCTTTCGCCTGATCAAGGAACTTGTCCACGCCGCGCGAATAGATCGGGTTGTAATACCCCATCATCACGATGGGGGTCGTATCATCTTCCTTGCGCAGCTCGCGCGCGATTTGCAGGGTCTTGTCGAGGGTCTGACCGCCCTCCAGCGCGCGCTGGCCTGCCAGTTGAATGGTCGAGCCATCGGCCATCGGATCGGTAAACGGCAGCCCCAGTTCGATGATGTCGACACCCGCGCTGGGCAGACCTTTGACCAGTTCAAGCGAAGTCTCGTAATCCGGGTCGCCTGCCATCACATAGGCCACGAAAGCCTTGCGGCCCTTGGCCTGAAGGTCAGCGAATTTGGCGTCGATACGGGTCATGGTGGCGTCCTTGAAAACTGCTTTGGCCCTGTTGCCGGAAATCGGCGGCGAACTCAATCCTCGTTGCGTGTTTTTGGGGGACGTTCTAAAGGGGGCGGAACCAAGCATATGGAGGCTCCGATGGGCTTTAAGATGGGAATTGTGGGACTGCCGAATGTGGGCAAGTCGACGCTGTTCAACGCGCTGACCAAGACGGCGGCCGCGCAGGCCGCGAATTTCCCGTTCTGCACCATTGAGCCGAATGTGGGCGAGGTCGCGGTGCCGGATGCGCGGCTGGATACGCTTGCTCAGATCGCGCAAAGCAAATCCGTGATCCCGACCCGGATGACTTTTGTGGATATCGCGGGGCTGGTGAAGGGGGCCTCGAAAGGCGAAGGGTTGGGCAACCAGTTTCTGGCCAATATCCGTGAGGTCGACGCGATTGCCCATGTGCTGCGTTGCTTTGAGGATGGCGACGTGACCCATGTGGAAGGCCGCGTGGACCCGATTGCCGATGCCGAGACGATTGAAACAGAGCTTATGCTGTCGGATATCGAAAGCATCGAGCGGCGTTTGCAGGGGCTGACGCGCAAGGTGCGGGGTGGCGACAAGGAGGCGGTGCAACAGGAGCGACTTCTGAAAGAGGCGCTCGCGGTACTGGAAGAGGGCAAGCCCGCCCGCGTGGTCGAGGTGGATGCAGAGGACGCGAAGGCGTGGAAGATGCTTCAGCTGCTGACCACCAAACCGATCCTTTATGTGTGCAACGTGGATGAAGGTTCGGCCTCGGATGGCAATGCGTATTCCGCCAAGGTTGCAGAGATGGCGGCAGAGCAGGGGGCGGCACATGTGGTGATCTCGGCCCAGATCGAGGAAGAGATCAGTCAGTTGGATGCCGAGGAAGCGGCGATGTTCCTTGAGGAAATGGGGCTGTCAGAGGCAGGTTTGGATCGCCTGATCCGCGCTGGCTATGAGTTGCTGCATCTGGAGACCTATTTCACCGTTGGCCCGAAAGAGGCACGAGCCTGGACGATCAAAACCGGCACGATGGCGCCTCAGGCGGCAGGCGTGATCCATGGTGATTTCGAGAAGGGCTTTATCCGGGCCGAAACCATTGCCTATGAGGATTTCGTTTCGCTTGGAGGCGAACAACCGGCCAAGGAAGCGGGCAAAATGCGTGCAGAAGGCAAAGGCTATACCGTCAAGGATGGTGACGTTTTGCACTTTCTGTTTAACACTTGATGTCCGCATTTTGTTGGTCTGTTAACCGTTTTCAATCGGTCTGCACGGTCGCTTAACCCCCTCGCAGCATTCTTGCAGGAGACTCTCGCCCTAACGTAACCGGGCCCTTCTGCCCGCGCAGAGCAAGGGGTGCCTCGTGAGTGATCGTTTCAAGAATTTCGGAAATACACTGCAATCCCCACCGTCCGGTGGCGCGCCGATCACTCCGGATGATGGGCAAAACCTGCCGATGGCGACGCGCGCCTTGAATGTCGCGACCGCCGGCGATGTGGCCGTGACGACCGTGGATGGGGACATGCTTACGCTTTACATCGCGGCGGGCTCGGCCTTTCCGATCCGCGCGATCAAAGTCTTTTCAACGGGGACAACCGCGACCGGAATTATCGGTCTATGGTAGGCCTTTCGGTTGGCGTGTCTCTGGCCGCGCCGACGGTCTTGTCCTCCTTGGATGGCCCTGTCGCCGCTTGGGACTTTGCGGAACCCACCCTCCCGTATGTTGATGCGCAAAATGGCCATGCTCTGCATCTTGCCGCCGGAGCCACCGCACCGGTCCGCAAGCCAAATGGATTTCGTCCCGGCGTCGCAAGCCTTGCCTTCGATGGCACCGATCAGCACCTTGTGATCCCTGCAAACGCGGTTGGCGCGCTTCAAATGGGCGGGACTGTTTCCGGTGTTTCCGTTGCCGCCTGGGTGAAGCGCCGCGGTGACACGAATTCTGCAATTGCCGGAATTTGGCCTGAGGATTCGCAGAACCCGCAACGGCAATACGCGCTTTTTGTGAACCTCGCCCTTTATGGCGGAGATGACCGCGTTTGCGGCCATGTCAGCGGCGATGGGCAGATCACGCCCGGCTATCCCTATATGCGCGATTATGCGTGGAACGCCCGCCGCATCGCACCGGATGGCAGCGATGGCTGGCACCTTGCGGTCTTTACCTATGACGGGTCCGAGATCCGCTCCTATCTGGATGGCGGTTTTGAAGCGGTTCCCAGATATACCGATATCGAAGGTCAGACGGGTCCGGCGAACCCGCGGCCCTATGACCTTGGCTTGAACCCGGTGCCTGCTGAATTCACCGTCGGTGCCGTGCGGTTGACCGGTGGATACGGCAATTTCCTGAATGGCGAGATCGCGGGCCTTCGGGTCTGGAACCGCGCCCTGTCCCATGCCGAGATACGGGCGCTTTATCTGGCAGAGCGTCCGGCGGATCAGCCCCTGTTCCGCGATGCGTTCCGCACGGATTTGAAGGTGGCATCGCGGGATTTGGGCTGGCGCAGCTTTCAGGGCAGCGATTGCATCGAGACGACCGATCTGGCGCCCGGCAGCAGCGCGCCCGAGATTTACAATTTCGCGGGGTCCAGCGCAGGGCATGGGGGGTATCTTGCGCGATCTGCCTCTGCGGCAGGGATCGGCGCGGGCTTTTACGGCGGCTTCATGGGCGCCCCCCTGCCATGGCGGGATGTCGGTGCGATCGAATGGGTTATGAACAACGCCACACCGACGTCCGGCGTCCGGGTGCTGTTGAGTCTCAGCGGGCAATGGGTCGCCAGCGCCGCGACATTCCATTGCTCTGGGGCGCATAGCGCGCAGGATTGGTCTGATGCAGAGCCATTTGCCCTTCCGCTGACACGCACCGCATCGCATTGGCGCGCTGTGACGCTTGTGCCGGACGCGGCCCTGTCCCTTGGGGCGATTCTGCCATCCGATTTGCAAGGCGACACGCTGGAAGCGTTTGGTTTTCTGTGTGACGATACCGTCGACGGAACCCAGCGCATTGACGAAGTGACCCTGACCGGTGCGTGAATGTGGCGTGCTGAGCTAGCCAAATTGACCAGCACCGCCTCCAAGAGGACAGAGCCATGCGGCCTGCCAGGGTGCCTTGCGAAAAACCCCTTGTTTTCCCCTATCTTGATCCTTAGACCAACCGGCGGAGACGTGGCCGAGTGGTCGAAGGCGCTCCCCTGCTAAGGGAGTAGGCGGGAAACCGTCTCGAGGGTTCGAATCCCTTCGTCTCCGCCACCTACCATTTTGATGACGCACCCGCCACAACACCTGCGCGCACTGGTTGGCTGATGCACGCGGTTCCGTCATGAGGCGGATGACGATCCTGTCAATTGCCATTCGCTTGGCATTTTCGGCGTCAGGTCTAGCAAGGTCTGGGTGTAGGGCGCTTTTGGCGCGGTAAACAGCGTCTCGGACGGGCCGGTTTCCTCGATCCTGCCGTTGCGCAGGACGATCATGTCATCGGCCATTTGCCGTGCGACGGACATGTTGTGCGTGATGAAGAGGATCGTCAGGCCGAACGTGCTTTGCAGGTCTTTGAGCAGGTTCAACACTTGCGCCTGGATGGAAACATCAAGCGCCGATGTGGGTTCATCACAGATTAGGAATTTGGGCCGCGCGAGAATAGCGCGCGCGACGGCAATGCGTTGGCGCTGCCCGCCTGAGAACTGGTGCGGATATTTGTCGATGGCGTCCGCAGGCAGTCCCACCAGATCGAGCATGGACATCGCCAAGGCGCGGCGGTCCTCGGCATTGTTCACCAACCCGTAAAGCCAAAGCGGCTCGGATAAAATGGCGCCGATCCTGTGGCGGGAGTTGAGGCTGGAATAGGGGTCCTGAAAGACCATCTGCATCAAGCGGCGCGAGGGGTGATGACGGCTGCGCTGCCTGGCGGGGGGCAGGGGGGCCGCGCCCAGCGTCATGCGGCCCTCAGACGGGTGCAAAAGCCCGGTCAGCACCTTGGCGAGCGTCGATTTCCCAGAGCCGCTTTCCCCCACCAGCCCCATAATGGTGCCGGGGCGAACGGTGAAGCTGACGTCATCGAGGGCGGTGAAATGTTCGGGCTTTTGCCACAGCGACGTGCGGGTGCCGCGAAAGCGCATGGTCAGGTTCTCGACGGTGAGGCCGGTGGGCGGTGTCTGCTCGCCCTCCAGCAGCCACTTCTGTGCATCGGCTCCTCGCGCGGTGGTCTGCGCGGCAATGTCGGCCTCGACGGGCAGGCGGAACCGAGCGATCTTGCGATCCAGCGGCGGCACCGCATCCATCAGCGCGACCGTGTAGGGATGCGTCGGTGCGCCCAGAACCTGTGCCGTCTCGCCGCTTTCCATCACCTCACCGTTGCGCATCACCGTCACGCGGTCTGCGATCTGCGCGATGACGCCAATGTCGTGGGTGATCAGCAGGAACGCGATGTTGCGCCGGTCGGCCAGTTCGCGCAGCAGGTCGAGGACTTGCTGCTGAACGGCGACATCGAGTGCGGTTGTGGGCTCATCCGCGATGATCAGCTCCGGATCGGTGCACAGCGCTAAAGCGATCACGACCCGTTGCCGCATCCCGCCGGAAAACTGGTGCGGGTAGGACTTGATCCGCTCTGCCGCGTTCTTGATCCCGATCTCCTCAAGCAGATCGACGGCGCGTTTATGGGCGTCATCATAACTGACATCCGAATGTGTCTGGATCGTCTCGATCAGCTGATCCTCAACTGTCATCAGCGGGTTTAGGCTGGTCTGCGGGTCCTGGAAGATCATCGAAATGCGGTCGCCCCGGACGGCATGGGCCTGTTCAGGCGTCAGTGCGCGTAGGTCCGTATCGCCGAGCGTGATCTCTCCGTTCGCGATGTAGCCGGGGGTTGAGATCAGCCCGATAACCGCCGCCCCCACGGTCGATTTCCCCGCCCCACTTTCGCCCACAAGCCCGTGGATTTCGCCGGGCCTGATCGTCATGTCGACGTCTTCAATCGCCGTCACATCGCCAAAGCGCGACGGGAACTTCACCGCAAGGTCCTTGACCCTCAGCATCAGCGGAGCCTCGGGTTGAAGACATCGCGCAGGAAATCTCCAAGCACGTTGATCGAGACGACAAGGGCCACAAGAAACAGCGTTGGGATCCACAGGATCCACCATTCCCCAGATAGCAGGAATTGCATCCCGATGCGGATCAGCGTGCCCAGCGAGGGGCTGTCTGCTGGCAGACCGATGCCAAGGAACGACAGCGTCGCCTCCAACAGGATCGCAGAGGCCAGATCGACGGTCATAATGACCAGCAAAGGCCCAAGGATATTGGGAAAGATATGCACAAACATGATGCGGATCGGTCGCTGGCCCATCATGATCGCCGCCTGCACATAATCCTTGTTCATCTGCACAAGGGTGGACGCGCGCGCCGTGCGCGCGAAGTTCACCCAAAGCGAGAGCGCGATGGCAAGGGTCAGCACCCAGACCCGCAGCTCCTGCTGGATATCGGCGGGCAGAAGGCCCCGCGCGATGCCGTCGATCAGCAGCGCTGTGAGGATTGCGGGGAGGGCCAGTTGCACATCCGCAATCCGCATGACGATGGCGTCGAACCGCCCACCATAATAGCCTGCCGCGAGGCCCAGCGACACGCCGAGCACCGTTGCAATCGCCATTGCGGCCAGTCCGATAAACAGTGACAGCCGCGCGCCATAGAGGATCGACGAAATCATATCGCGCCCCTGATCGTCGGTGCCGAGCAAATATTTCGGGTTGGCCCCGTCCTCCCACGCGGGCGGCAGAAGGCCGTCAAACAGGCTGAACGAGCTCAGATCATAGGGATCAACCAGCGCGATCCACGGGGCAAAAGTGGCACCAAGGATAATCGCGATGGCGACCACGGCCGCGATGATGGCGGCGGGCGAATGCACGAAGAGCCAGAGCGCTTCGTTGCGTTTGAGAAGCGCGATCATGCCGCGTCCTTCACGCGCAAGCGCGGGTCGATGGCGACGTAAAGCATATCGACGATCAGGTTCACCAGAACGAAGAAAAACGCGATCACGACGAGGTAGACGCCCATCACGGGGATGTCGACAAAACGGATCGACTCAAGAAAGAGCAGCCCCATGCCGGGCCATTGAAAGACGCTTTCCGTGACGATGGAAAACGCGATCACGCCGCCAAATTGCAGACCGATGATGGTGATAACGGGGACCATTGTGTTGGCCAATGCGTGCTTGAAGTAGAGCCGGCGCATCGGAACGCCGCGCGCGGTGGCGAAGCGGATATAGTCCGAGCGCATGACCTCCATCATCTCGGCCCGCACAAGGCGCATCGTCAGCGTCAGCTGGTAAACGCCCAGCGTGATGGCGGGCAGGATCAGCGCGCGCCAGCCGTCAACTGTGAAGAACGAGCTTTCCCAGCCGCCGATCTGCACAGTCCCGCCACGCCCGAAGGTGGGCAGCCAGCCAAGCTGCACACCAAAGAGAAAAATCAGCATGATCCCGATGACGAAAGTCGGCACAGATACCCCGATCAGCGTCGTCATCAGGATCGTCTGACTGACCACCCCCCTCGGCCTCAGCGCGGTATAAACGCCCGCCGGAATGCCAACGATCAGCGAGATCAAAAGCGCCACGATCCCAAGCTCCAACGTAGCCGGAATGCGGTCGGCAATCATCTCGGCGACGGGTTGTCTTGTGCGGTAAGAGAACCCGAAATCCCCTTGCAGCATGTCGCCGGTAAAGCGGACGAATTGCGTGACGAAAGGATCGTTGAGGCCCAATTCCTCCCGCAGCCGTTCCTGATCCGCGACCGAGGTTTCGACCCCCGTCATTTGCGTGATCGGATCACCTACGAAACGGAACAGGGAAAACGCCAGAAAGGCGACGGCGAGCATCACAAAGACCGACTGGATCAGCCGTTTGAGAATGAAATATGCCATCGCCTTTTGGTCTTTATCGGCCGCTTAGTTGACCGTCACCCAGCGTAGCAGGAAGAAGTTATCGGCGCGCTGCGTCAGCTCCACATTGTCCTTTGCGGCCCAGATGAGCGGTTGGGTGTAGAGCGGGATATAGGCGACCTCTTCCTGCGTGATTGCCACCACTTCGTCGATCAGCGCTTGCCGGGCTGCCGGGTCGATCTCTTGCTGGATCATCGGCAGCAACTCGTCCACGCGGGCGTTCGAGTAGTTGCCGAAGTTCCACGAGCCCAGCTTCTTCTCGTCGTTCTGGCTGTGCATCAGGAAGCGGATCGGGTGCTCCATATCGAAGGTGCCCGGGGACCAGCCGAGCAGATACATGTCGAAGTCATCTTCACGCAGCTGGGGCCAGTAATCGCGGACCGGGCCCGTGCTGAGTTCCGCGTTCAGACCGACGGCGGCAAACATCGACGCCGCAGCACGGCAGAGCGCCTCGTCATTGATGTAGCGGTCATTGGTGCATTTCAGACCAAAGCTGAATCCGTCAGGGTAGCCCGCCTCTGCCAGCAATTCGCGCGCGCGATCGGGGTTGTATTCGGGACGGTCGCTATTGGCTTCTGAGTAGCCCGAGATGCCCGCGGGGACCAACTGGCTTGCGGGCTGGATTTTTCCACGGAACAGCACACGATTGATCGAGTCGATATCCAGCGCATGAGCGGCGGCGAGACGGACACGCGGGTCGGTGAACGGGTTCGAATCCGTCACGTCGTCCGAGTAAAGCAGCGTTTCATGCTCATGCCCAAAGCCGAACATGATGACGCGGGTTTCCTCACCCTCCAGCACCTTGAAGCCATCGCGCTCTTCAACCTGTGCCACGTCTTGCAGAGGGATCGGCTGGATAAAGTCGATCTCGCCTGACAGCAGCGCGGCCAGACCTGTCGCGGAGTTCCCGATGGGCGTGAAGATGGCCTCTGTCACGTTGTGCTCGGCCTCGCCCCACCAGCCCTCATGGGGCGTCAGCACGGTGCGCACGCCGGGATCGCGGCTGGCCAGCGTGAAGGGGCCAGTGCCGTTGACATTCATGGTGGCAAAGTTTTCGGCATCGCGGGCGGGCAGTGCGGCGTCATTGCCCTCGGCCCAGTCCTTTTCGAGGATCATGAAGTTGGCGATGCTGTCGGGGAAAAGCGGGTTCGGCGCGGTGGTCACGAAATCAATCGTGAAGTCATCGACAACGCGCACATCGGAGACCGGCGCAAACCACGACCGGACGTCTGCAGCCTCATTCGAGGCGCGTTGGTAGCTGAACATCACGTCCTCTGATGTGAAGGCCGATCCGTCCTGAAACGTCACCCCTTCGCGCAAGGTAAAGCGCCAGCCGTTTTCGCCCTCAAGCGGCTCCCACGAGGTGGCCAGCGAGGGCTCAATCGACATATCCTTGCCGCGGCGCACCAGCCCTTCGTAGATATTGTTCATAAAAGACAAAACCGGCGCCGAGTTCACGGCATGGGGGTCCATCGTTTGCGGGTCGGTCGTGGACGCCCAGCGAAACGTCTCGGCCGAGAGCGCGGTGCTGGACAGAAGGACCGTCATGCACACAAGCGCGGAAGATTTCAGGGAATAGTTCATTGGGTCCACCCTCCCGGTGATATCAGGTCCTCCTACCCTGCGACAAAACGGACCAAGGTCAAGCGCTGGCTGCCCGGCTGACGCGAGATCAAGAGCTTGTGATAACCCCCACCGAAGGCCCGTTGCACCTGCAGCATGATGCGTTAGGCTGCGATCAGAGGTGCAGAGCGAGAGGGCAGGCAAATGCTGACCAGACGGATTTTCGGGCTTGGCGTTTTGGCGCTGGGCGTCGCGGCTTGTGGGGCGACACCGCCTCCAACGACGCGGGCGCAAAGCGGACTGCCCGCTGATTTGCGCCCCGTGCCGAACGCCAGTTACGACGCTTGGGTCGCAGCCTTTCGCAGCCGCGCCGCGCGCCAAGGCATCACAGAGCAGACGTTGAATGCAGCGTTTCGGGGGACCGGATTTCTGCCCGGTGTCGTGCGCCGCGACCGGAACCAGACCGAGTTCAGCCGCAGTCTTGAAGACTACCTGTCGATTGCCGCATCCGATGAACGGATTGCCAAGGGCCGCGCCGCCTTTTCGCGCCACCGCAGCACGCTCAACGCGCTTGAGGCGCGCTACGGGGTCGACGCGGATATCATCACGGCGATCTGGGGGTTGGAGAGCTTTTACGGCGAACGGCGTGGCGATGTGCCCGTCATTTCAGCCACCTCGACACTGGCCTTTGACGGCCGGCGCGGTGCGTTTTTTGAGCGTCAATTGATCGCCGCTTTGCGCATAATCCAGAACGGCGATACTCCGGCCAGCCGTATGACCGGAAGCTGGGCCGGGGCCATGGGCCACACGCAGTTCATCCCAACCTCGTATCAGCAGTTCGCGGTCGATTTCACCGGCGACGGTCGTCGCGATATCTGGTCCGACGATCCAAGCGATGCGCTCGCTTCGACCGCCGCCTATTTGCAGCGCAACGGTTGGGTGCGCGGGGTCCGTTGGGGGCGCGAGGTGACTGGCTCTGTCACGGGCGCTGTCCTGCAACCGCAAGCTGGTGGGCCGCGCTTCCAGACGACCCGCAACTTCCGCGTCATCAAGCGCTACAACAACTCGGACGCCTATGCGATTGGCGTCGGCCATCTGGCGGATCGCATTTCAGGCGGTGGCCCGCTGCGCGCCAGTTTTCCGCCGGATGCCAATGGCTTGACCAAAGACGATCGCATCCTGTTGCAAAGGCGCCTCACCGCAAAAGGCTTCGACACCCAAGGGGCGGATGGCGTGATCGGAGCCAACACGACCGCCGCGATCGAGGCCTATCAGGCCAGCCGTGGCCTGCCGGTGACCGGCACTCCATCGCCTTCAATGCTGCAAGCTTTGCGCTAAGCCGCAACCGCGTGGCGAACCGCCCTCGCGATAATCCGTTCCTCGTCGGTAGGGATAATCATCACGCGGGTTGCGCCCGTTCCGATCTCGCGCGCATTCGCATCATTGGCCTCCGGCGACACCGCGATGCCCAGATATTCCAACCCGTCACAAATGCGCTGCCGGATTGGCGCTGCGTTCTCGCCAATCCCGCCGCAGAAAATGACCGCATCCACGCCGCTGAGAACAGCCGACAACGCGCCAATCTCACGGCGTGCGCGGAAAACGTAATAATCTATCGCCTCCGCGGCTTGCGGGCTTTTGTCGGCCAGCAACGTGCGCATATCGCTGGAGATATTCGACAATCCCAGCAGTCCGCTTTGCTCATACAGAAGCTCGTGGACCTGCTGCGGTGCCATCCCCTTTTGCGCGATCAGATAGAGGATCACGCCAGGGTCAATCTGACCGCAGCGGGTCCCCATCGGCAGCCCGTCCAGCGCGGAAAATCCCATGGTGGAGCCGACGCTCATCCCCTGCCGGATTGCGCACATCGAGGCGCCATTTCCCAAATGCGCAACGATGATCTTGCCTGCGTGAAGCTCAGGATAGTCGCGAGCCACAACGCCGGTGACATAATCATAACTCAGTCCATGGAAGCCATAGCGGCGGATGCCTTGGGCATAATACTGCCGCGGCAACGCGAACGTGTCGTTCACCCAAGGGTGATCGCGGTGAAAAGCGGTGTCGAAGCATCCCACCTGAATGGCGTTGGGAAATCGCGACTGAGCTGCCGCGACGCCCGCGAGATTAGGGGGTTGGTGCAAGGGGGCCAGCGGCGAGAGCGCGTCGAGCTTGTCTAAAATGTCTGCGCTCAAGATTTGCGGTGCAACGAGGTCCGGCCCCCCGTGAACGATCCGATGCCCGACACCGGTGATCGCGAGGTCCGTGATATGCGGCCCCAACGCGGCCATCACCGCATCAAGCGCCGCTGCGTGGCTCAGTGCCGGGACAGGCGCGGTTGTTTTACCTGCGTCCGTCTGCACCTCCAGAAAGGCGTTGGTGCCGATCCCGTCAACTTGCCCATGCACCAGCATATCCGGCTCTGCCGCATCGCGGTAAACGCCAAATTTCAGCGAAGACGACCCGGCGTTCAGCGTTAATATTCCACGGCCAGCAGCCTTTGCGGGGGCGTGATGAGGGATGGCCTCACCAGTCTCTTCTCTCATCACGGGCCTCACTGGGTTGGGATGTCGTTTACGGCGAATAGGTCACAAGCTAGGACATATTCCACGCAGGTAACAGACACGCAAATGCGCGGTGCCGGAATTTGGCACATGACACACAAAACCCCATTGCCCTTTGCGAAACTCTGCTGCTATATCGCGCAGGTTCGCTTTGAACAGAGCCCCTATAGCTCAGCTGGTAGAGCAACTGATTTGTAATCAGTAGGTCCGCGGTTCGAGTCCGTGTGGGGGCACCATTCTGAAAACAACAACAACTCGCAGAGTCTGCGTTTTGGCGCTCTACGCGTCAGAATAGTTACAGAACCTATCCCCTGCCATCACGCGCCGCGAGGATGGCTGACCCGATTGCCGCTTCGGTCTGGGGTGCAATCTGGAATGCAACGTCGATCATCCGCTCTCGAATCGCCAGCCATGCGGGGTTCTGAACGCCGCCGCCGGCTGTATACACTCTCCTAATATCCGGTGCGCCGCGCGCTTTCAGCGCCTCATAGCATTGTGCTTCGATCCGGGTGATGCCTTCCAATAAACCTTGCAAAAATTGCACGTCATCTTCGGGGCGCGGAGTTAATCGGGGCGCCAGCGCGGGATCATTCACGGGGAAGCGCTCGCCAGCACGGGGCAGGGGATAGTAATCCAGCCCGCTCGATCGCGTCGGGTCAATCCGGGCGCTGAGACGCACCAAGTCCTCAAGGTCGAACTGCGCCAACAGCGCGCCGCCTCCGGTATTCGAGGCCCCGCCTACAAGCCACGCCTCCCCCAGCCGGTGGCTGTAGATCCCATGGGCGGCATCATCAATGCGCATGTCGCTCAGCAGCTTGATTGCCAGTGTCGTCCCGAGCGATGTAACGACATCGCCCACTTCACTGGCGCCCGTCGCCAGAAACGCTGCGATACTGTCGGTCGTGCCCGCACAGAATGTCAGCGATGGCGCAAAGCCGAACTGCGCCACAGCGTCTGCGCCCGCCTGTGCCAAAGGCGTGCCAACCGGATGAACCTCCGGCAGCAAATCCGTGTTCACCGGCGTTTTGGCAATCCAGTCCGGCCAGCGCCGCGCGGCCACATCATAGCCCGTCTTCAGGCAGTTATTCTCGTCTGACAGTCCCGTTGTGCCGGTCAGCTTTGCGAAAATGAAATCCGCCTGATGGCACATATGCGTCGCGCGCTGGGCGCTGTCCAAGCCTTGCAAGCGCAACAACCGCGCCAAAGCAGACGAGGCCCCGCGCGTGATATCGCCCTCTGGCGCATGTCGCGCGATCTGGGCAGCCTCTGCCTTAAAGCCGCCGGAGAAATACATCAGCGGGTCTGTCACGGGGACCAGATCGGCATCCACCAGCACCATCGTGCCAGAGGTGCCGTCGATAGCCGCCTGCCCAATCGCATCCATACCCTCCGCGCCAATCTCGGCGCTCAGCGCGTCCAGCCCTTCGACAACTGCATGCCACCAGCCCATCGCACTGTCATCGGGGTAGGCGCCGCGCGTCATCGCGACCACCTGATGATCCGCGTCAATCACCGAACAGCGAATGCCCGACGTACCAAGATCAATGCCTAGCGAAAGGCTCATGGGGCCGTTTTCTCGGCCAGCGCTTGCCGGTATTTCTCGGCATCCCAGTTCAGCAATTCCGCCTCGGCAGCCATCCCAATGGCCTCCGGCGTCCAGTCCTCGGGCACGCGCGACAGCACATCCATCAGGCATTGCAGCATCGCCCGTTGAGACGACGTCGCATCTGATCGCAAAGCCGCGCCGTCCTCCGTCAGAAAAGCGGGGGCATCAGGCGTCGTTGGCAACGCGGCGCCCAGAAAAACAACATGATCGGGGTAATACGACCCGGCCAAAGCCAGCGCGCGCAGCCGCGCATCTGTTGCCAGAGCCGTTGCGTCAGCCATCCAGTCATAGCCCTCTGGCGCCGCATGCTCGGGCGCTGCACCCGCCGACACCAATACCGGCATCTCCAGCCGCGCCTCGACCTCTTTGATCAAGGTGGCAACCTTGTCGACGGTGTTTCCTGCACAGACAAGTCCATGATTTTCTAAGATAATCACCTGCGTCTCAGTGCTTAAACGTTCCGCAATAGCCCCTGTCAAAGGAACGCCGGGCTTGTGGTACGGCACAAAGATCACTGGCAGCCCCGACAGCTTTTCTGCCGCAACAGCACGCCCCTCAGGGCTAATCGCATGCACCAGGGTTGGCACCGAATGGGTGTGTGCAACGACGGCCCAATCCAGCAGCGCATGGAACGTCGTCTCAATTGACGGGCGCAGCGTATTGGCCGGGTCAATCACGGTCGCCTTGCACGTGCCGTCCCCTGCGCCAAAGGCCTCCGCCTTCGCTTTGTCCCGGTCCACCGCCACAAAGATCGGCTTCTCTTCGGCGTCGGCCAGCTCTGTGCCAGAGGCTTTGATCCACATAACGCCCCCCTCCTTGATCGAGGTGTTTCCGCCGGGACCCTGCACTTGCAAAGGGTCCTGACCGAGACGCGCAGCGAGCATGCGGAAAGCTTGGGGCAGGTCGGTCATCAGGTCACCTCAATGTCGGAAGAAAATAGTCGGGCAGGCCAATCTCGGCAAAAAGATCGGTCCGCGGTTCTTCATCCGCATGCAGACCACCCTTAATGAACAGGCTGTCCCATCCGGCAGCTTTCGCCCCGGCGATATCATGCTCAGGGCTGTCGCCCACCATCAACACGCGCCGCGCACCCAACTGCGTGGCCAGCGCGTCAAAGATCGGGCGATGGGGCTTGCCGTAAAACAGCACCTCGCCCCCGGCCTCTGCATATTCATGCGCGAGCGCGCCGGGGGATTCGACCAGCACACCACCCGCACGGGGCGAATGGCGATCCGGGTTCGAGCAGATCAAGCGTTTGCCAAGCGCCAAAGCCTCGCGCAGCACGGCCCGCTCTGCCGCGTGATCGCCGCCATCGGGCAGACCCATCAGCAAAACCGCATCCGCATCTTGTAAAGCCTCGACCTGCGCAACGCCCATATCCGCGACGCTCTGCACCGCGTCCTCCGGCTTCGCTGAAATCACGTAAAGCGCCTCGACCTGCGCCAAAAGCCCTGCGCGCATGTCGATTTTTAGCGCCTCGCCCGATGTCATCACAGGGCCGAACGCGGACTTAGGAAATCCCATTCCCCTGATCCGGTCCCGGTTGATCTCCGCCGATTTGCCGGAGTTCGACAGAACCCCCAACGTGACACCTGCACCGGCCAGCGCCTCAATCGCGGCCACCGCATGAGGGTAGGGCGCGCTGCCATTATGCAGCACGCCCCATTGATCAAACACGATCGCATCATAGCGGTCCGCGACCGTCAGGATGCTGTCGAGCGTTTTCATTTACTTGGGATCCGGCGTCGGCGGCACGAGGCTTTCGATATAGGCGTCCACCTCTTGGGGCTTCATCGCAGGGGCCGATTTTTCGGCTGTGCCCGGAGGCATATCCCCGAAGTAGAACGGATAGCCGGGGATGAACTGACGGCGCTTGCGAAGCTCCATGCCCTCGAAAGGGTAAACCTCGTGATCGCCGCAGGCCTTGTCGTGACAGGCCAGAATGTAATCTGCGCGCTTGTCGATCTCCTCCACCGATTTCCATCCGTCGACCGAGTTCACGAACCGCGCAGGCACCCAATAGCGCCACATCTCTGACGGGTTGGGCTCAAGGTTGCGGGCCTGGAAGATCGCGTCGCCGCAGACCACGATGTCGCCTGCCGACGTCGCAACGGTCACCGCCATATGCCCGACCGAATGTCCGGGCGTGTGGAACATGGTGATGCCCGGCAGAACCTCAGTCTCGTCCTTGATGCCTTCAAACACGCATCCCGCATAAGCAGGCTCAATCCCAAGGATGCCGCATTCATAGGTGCGATAGTAAAGCGGCAGCGGATTGTAGGCCATTTCGATCTCGGCCGCGGGGGCGATGTAGCGCGCATTCGGGAATTCCTTCATATTCTGCACGTGATCCCAGTGCAGGTGCGTGAAGACGATGGCGTCAATCTCAGAGGGGTCAACGCCCAGCTTTTCCTTGAGGTGAAGATGCACCTCGGTGCTGCCGCGCTTGTCGCATTTGTGGTGGTATTTCGTCGCCCGCTCTTCGTCGCAAAGACCAGTGTCGATCAGGATCTTATGCTCGCCGGTGTCGACGTAATAGCAATAGCACGGGTTCCAGATCTTCTGACCCGCCGGACCTTTCCAAAAGATGTATGTCCCCAGGTCGGCTTCGAGCCAGCCGGTATTGATCGGATAGATTTTGGTTTCAGCGACACCCATTGTGGTCCTCCAGATACGAGTCGAACCTTTTGTATACAAAAATAATGAAGTGTCTACATAGGCGGTGGAACTTTCCGCCAGTTTCTTAATTTGCAGCCAGCACGCGCATGAAACTCTCCGTCATATGCTTGCGCATTCCGTCCACGGCCGTTTGTGAATCCTCCGAGAAGATCTTGTTCAACAAATCCACGTGGTTCTCGACCGAGGCCAGCAAATCCTCTTGCGTGGCCAGCTTCTTGGCACGGAAGGGGCCTGTCTTGCGGCGAAAGTCCGAGGCCAGGTCGCAGATATAAGGATTATCCGTCGCGCGGTAGATCGCCAGATGCAGCTTTTCGTTGGCCTTGATATAGGCCAGTCGGTCATTTTGCGCGGCGGCGTCAACGCATTCAGCCTGTGCCGCCTCAATCTCTGCGCGGGCCAGTAACGTCAGGCGTTGATTAGCCAAACGTGCGCAAATGCTCTCTATTTCCTGCATCGCTTCGAACATCTGCGCCAGTTCCTCACGTGTATATTGCGCCACGCGCACGCCGCGCTTTTCGCCTGCCACCAACACGCCTTGCGCGGTCAAGCGGCTCAACGCCTCGCGCACCGGGGTGCGTGAAACGCCAAAGCGTTCGGCCAGTTTGGTCTCGTCCAGCCGTTCGCCCGGCATCAGCAAACCGCCCGAAATATCGTCCAGCAAAGCGGCTTCAATTTTCTGACCTGTCGATTCGCGCGGTAGGGGGCTGCTTTGCGCCATGGCTGTCTCCTGTCGGGCTTGCGGCTGCCCTCCTTTAGCATGCTCTTTAACGAAAAACCATCCAATCTGACGGTTTTGGATATTTACGGTTGCTTTTGTATACAAACTATTATTTTTTCAGCGCTGAGTGAGGGAGACGCTTGCATGCCTGAGATACGACTACAGCATCTGCGTAAGGATTACGGCGCGCTAACCGTCATTGAGGATTTGAACCTTGAGATGGCCGATGGCGAGTTCACAGTGCTAGTGGGGCCATCAGGCTGCGGTAAATCCACGACCCTGCGCATGATTGCCGGGCTGGAAAGCGTCACGGACGGCCAGATCATGATCGGTGACCGCGACGTCTCTCAGCTTGAGCCGAAAGAGCGGGATCTGGCGATGGTCTTTCAGGATTACGCTTTGTACCCGCATATGAACGTCGCCAAGAACATGTCCTTTGCCTTGCGTCTGGCGCGTATGAACAAGTCCGACATCGAAAAGCGTGTGAAGGAAGTCGCTGAAACGCTCGACCTCACCGCCTATCTCGACCGCAAACCGGCCGAGCTGTCCGGCGGCCAGCGCCAGCGCGTCGCCATGGGCCGCGCCCTTGTCCGCGATGCGGGCACTTTCCTTTTTGACGAACCGCTCTCCAATCTGGACGCCAAGCTGCGCGGCCAGATGCGCGCCGAACTGGCGCTGATGTCCCAGCGCATCAAGAAAAACATGATCTACGTGACCCACGATCAGGTTGAGGCCATGACCTTGGGCGACAAGATCGTCGTGATGAAGTTTGGCGAGATCATGCAGGCCGGCACCCCGGAAGAGCTCTACCGCAACCCCGCAAACAAATTCGTCGCGGGTTTCATCGGCTCGCCCACGATGAACTTTCTCGACGCCGAACTGTCCGAGGAAAACGGCGTGCTTCAGGCTCGTGGCGCAGGTTTCGCGATCCCGCTGGCCGAGGATCGCAAAGCGCGGCTGCAGGCCCACAAAGACCGCAAGATCACGCTGGGCATCCGCCCATCCAGCTTTGCGGAAGGCAGCGGCGGGATCTCCATGCCGGTGATCCTGTCGGAATATATCGGCGCGCAATCGGTGCTGATTTCCGAACTCGGCGGCCAGCAAGTCGCGATTGAGGTCAACACGGTGGCCCCGATCCGCGCAGGTGAAAGCCGCGAATTTACGGTGCAAGGCGATGAGGTTCATCTCTTTGACCCGCAGTCAGAGGCGGCACTCTAGCCGTTTATAAAAAGGGGCCGCACAGGCCCGTAACCATCTGGGAGGATGATATGAAATCACTAACACGCAATGTCTGGTCCGCCGCAGTCGCGGTGTCGATGACATTCACAGCTTCTGCCGCGCTGGCCGAAGGCCACACGGCCGACGTTTATGCGCCCTACGCGGGCACCACGCTCGTCGTCAACTTCCCCGCGCACCCGCATTACAACGCAGTCCTCGAAGTGCTGCCGCAATTCACCGAGGAGACCGGCATCGAGGTCGAGGTGGATCAGCTGCAATACCTCAAGATGCGCGAGCGTCAGACGCTGGAGCTGACCAAGGACGAGGGCGATTACGACCTCATCTCTTACGTGGTGTTCTCCAAAGCCGATTACGTCTTTGCCGATCAGCTAGAGAACCTCGCCAAGTATTTCATGAACCCGAAACTGGCGAACCCGAACTATGATGCGAATGACCTGATCGACGGCTACGTCCAGAACATCGGTGTCGCTGGTGGTGAGAAGGGCTATCTGCCCGGTCCGACCGGCTCGCTTTTCGGTATTCCTTTCGGCTCTGAGACCTCGGTGCTGGCCTATCGCAAGGACATCTTTGAAAAGCACGGCATCGAAGTTCCGCAGAACTATGACCAACTGCTCGAAGTGGCCTGCCAGATCCCCAAAGTGGAGCCCGGCATGGGCGGCATGGCCTCTCGCGCGGCCTCTGGCCACCAGGCCAGCCACGCGTTTTTGTTGCACCTTGCCCCGCTGGGCGGGCGCGTCTTTGACGAGCAGTGGAACCCGATCATCAACAACGAGGCCGGTGTCGCCGCCGCCAACGCGCTGAAAACCATCGTTGATTGTGGCCCCGAAGGTTCGCAAACCTTTGGTCCGGCAGAAGCCGCTGCGTCCTTCAAGCAAGGCTCCTCGGCCATGTTCATGGACTCCATCGCGTTCGCTGCCGGGTTCGAAGACCCGTCTCAAAGCACCGTTGCGGGTAAGGTCGGGTATGCCTTGCACCCCGAAGGTGTGCGCCGCGGCAGCCAGACCGGTGGTTTCGGCATTGGCATCCCGTCCAACGCACAAAACAAGGAAGCCGCCTTCCTTCTGATGCAGTGGCTTACCTCGAAAGAGGGCGATCTGGCCGTCGCGATGGCTGGTGGTAACCCATCGCGCTTCTCGACCTATCAGAACGCCGAGCTGAACGAGAAATATCCCTACTCGGCAACCTTTGGTGAAGCACTGAAATACGCCGATCCCGACTGGCGTCCGATCATCCCGACATGGGGCAAGATCAACGCTGACATTGGCACCACCATGAGCCAGGTTCTGACCGAAGGTCTGGACCCGCAGGAAGCACTTGATGGCGTCGCCGAACGCGCGCGCGCCGTGATGGAAGAGGCCGGGTACTACACCTGGCAGTAAGCTCTCCTCCCGGGCTGGCGCATCACCATGCGCCGGCCCAACTCAACCGTCTCTAAGGCTCTGATCTGATGTCCACTGCGCGTGCGAACCGGCTGACCCCCTATCTCTTTCTGGCGCCCGCCGGGATCGTGCTGCTGGTCGCGTTATTCTACCCGATCTGCTACATGATCTACGCCAGTTTTCTGGACTGGAACCCAAGCCAGCGCATCGGCGAAGCGGATTTCGTGGGCATACGCAATTACACCAAACTCTTCAGCGATGACGCCTTCCGCGAAAGCATGTGGGTCACGCTGAAATTCGCCGCCATCGTCGTCACGCTGGAAATGGTGATCGGCGTCGGCCTCGCGATGCTTCTGGATCGCAACATTCGCGGCATGTCACTGCTGCGCACGCTTTTCATCCTGCCGATGATGATCGCGCCCATCGTTGTGGGTCTCATGTGGCGCTACATGTATCACCCCACCGTGGGCATTTTTAACCAGACGCTTGAAAGCTGGGGGTTCGCGCCGATCCCGTGGCTCTCCGACGGTGGCTGGGCGTTCACATCGGTCATCATTGCCGATGTCTGGCAATGGACCCCGTTCATCTTCATCCTGTCGCTTGCCGCGCTGCAATCGCTGCCGTCTTCGGCTATTGAGGCCAGCAAGATCGACGGGGCCACAGGCTGGCAGCAGATCATCTATATCAAGCTGCCGCTGATGCTGCCGGTGCTGATCGTGACGCTGCTCTTGCGCCTGATCGACAGCTTCAAGGTGCTCGAAGTGATCCTGGTGATGACCAATGGCGGGCCAGGCCTTTCGACGGAAATCCTCTCCATCAGGATCAACCGCACGGCCTCCGAATTCCGCGAACTGGGCGAAGCGGCGGCCATGTCGAACCTGCTCTTGATCGTTTTGCTGATCCTCACCTTCGCAATGTTCATCTATAACAAAGCCCAGGAGATACGCGCCGAGCGTATGCGCGCGGCGGAGGAAGAGGCATGAGCCAGAAAACCTACGACCGTCAGAACCCCGCCTTCTACGCGCTGCTTGTAGCGCTGGTGTTGATGGCAATCGGGCCGATCTACCTGATGCTTGCGACCTCGCTGAAGCTGAATGTCGACATCATGTCGGAAAACAGCAGCTGGCTCTTCATGCCGACCTTGCGCAACTACGAAACCGCGCTCTGCGATTTCCTCTGGTACGAGCCTGAACATCTGCGCCGCTGCGACCCGACCTTCGGGCGCGCGCTGACCAACTCACTGATCATCGGTCTGATCTCCACCGCGATCACGCTGATCATCGGCACGATGGCCGCCTACGCGCTGGTGCGCTTCCGGTTCATGGGGCGCGATGTGGTCTCCATCTGGACGCTGATGATGCGCATGGTGCCGCCCGCTGTGCTGCTGGTCCCGGTCTTTGGCATCTGGACCTTCCAATTCGGCATCGACGGCACCCGCGCCGGGATCATCCTTGTTTATGTGGCACTGAACCTGCCCTTTGTGATCTGGATTTTACAGAGTTTCATCGTCCAAGTTCCGATCCAGCTGGAAGAGGCCGCGCGCATGGATGGCGCCGGTCCCTTCCAGGTTTTCTTTCTAGTCGTTCTGCCGCTGATCAAACCGGGCATCGCGGCCGCCTCAATCTTCACCTTCCGCGTGGCCTGGAACGAGTTTCTGCTGGCCAACGCGCTCTCTGATCGCAACAGTCGCACTGTGCCCGTCACCATCGTCAACAGCCTGACCGAGTTTGACATCGACTGGGGTGTGATCATGGCCACGGGGATGCTTCTGGCGATCCCGCCGATTATCTTCACCTTTGTCGCCAGCCGTCAGATCATCACCGGCATGACCGCAGGAGCCGTGAAAGGCTGATGTCCGTCCTTCTGCTGGCCACCTACGACACCAAGGCGGAGGAAGCGGACTACCTGATTGCCGCCCTCCTGGCCCTCGGGGTCGAGGTAGAGCGCTGCGATATCTCGCTCCATGCGCGCGGTGTTCAATGGTCGCCCGAAGCGAAGCTGGCGGGTATGGAAGCCGCGACCAACCGCGCCATCGCAGAAATCTCGGAACATACCGGAGGCGGGCGGCGCATGGTTGTGGCCATCGGTGGCGGCACGGGCGGGCAGATCGCGCTCAAAGTGCTGCAATCGCTGCCGCTTGCGATGCCCAAAGTGCTGGTCACGACCTTGCCGTTCGATCCGCGCTACATCATCGCCGACAGCGCCATCACGCTGGTGCCAACCATCGCCGATCTCTGCGGTCTCAACGCCACCACACGCGCCGCTCTTGACCAGGCGGCGGCCATCACCGGCGGGCTTTATCACAGCACGCTGCCGACCGGGGACGCGTCGCTGAACCCGTCGATTGGTGTCACGTCGCTGGGCGTCACCAGCGCGGGCACCGACACGGTGTGCGATCTGCTCCGCGCTGCCGGGGAAGAGGTCACCGTCTTTCACGCCAACGGATTCGGCGGGGCTGCCTTTACGCGCTGGGCGCAAAATGGCGCGTTCAAAGCGGTGATCGACTACACCCCGCATGAGCTGACCCGCATATACGTCGCGGGCGTCAATGCAGATATGCCCACTCGCTTCATCGGCATGAGCCATCTGCCCCGCGTGGTGCTGCCCGGCGGCGTCAACTTCATCGGGCTGGGGGAGGCGGCGCTGATGCCCGACATCTATCGCGCGCGCCCGCATTATTCCCACTCGCCGCTGTTCACCCATGTGCAATGCACCGAAGACGAGGTCGTGACTTGCGCCGAGATTCTGGGCCGTGCGCTGGCAAAAGCCGAAGCCCCTGTGCGCGTTCTGATCCCCATGGGCGGATTTTCGTCTGAGGATCGCCCCGGCGGTGCCATCGAAAGCCCCGCCTTGCGCGCCGCTTTTGCCGATACGCTGGAAACCCACATGCCCCTGACCCGTTTGCCGGGCCACATCAACGACAGTGCTGTGGCGCAAGCCGCCGTTGCCGCACTTCAAGACATGACAAAGGATGCCCCCGATGCTTGACCCCTCCGATATCGAAGCCAAGAAAGATGCCCTGATCTGGTCTGCGCAGCGCTGTTTCGAGCGCGGCTTGCAAACCAACGCAGGCGGCAACCTGTCGGTGCGCCTGTCCAGCGGTGATGCCATCGTCATCAAGCCTTCCGGCGTCGGCTTTGCTGAATGCACCCGCGACAACCTGCAAGTGGTGCATCTGGACGGCACGATTGAGCCTACGCAGTTCAAGCCCTCCAAGGACATGGACTTCCACCTCGATCTCTACCGCATCCGCCCCGACATCAACGCTATCGTGCATTGCCACAGCCCCTGGGCCACTGGCTTTGCCAGCGCCGGGATCGAGATCCCGTGCCTCACCGTGCAGACCATCGAAAAGATCGGGCGCATGCCGCTGATCCCGCTGTCGTCGAACGGCGGCCCCCAGACCGAGGTCGAGATCACCCCGGTTTTTCGCGACCCCTCAATCCGTGCCGCCGTTCTGGCCAATCACGGCACCATCGGCGTTGGCAAAACCCTGACCGCCGCGCAATACCTGGCCGAGATCATCGAAGAGACCGCCCATATCGCCTATGTCCGCGACACACTGATGGCCGCCCATGGCAAAACCGCTGCGGACCTGCCCAAATACGGCACAGCGATGGACGCTCGCGCCGCGGGCTAGCCCGCCGCCACGTCGCCGATCAGACCTGCCGCCGCGCGTTTCACAATCGCAGCGACCTCCTCTAGTTGGGTGGCCAGTGGATGCGTCTTGCGCCAGACCATTCCGACCGTGCGCTTTGGCGGCACACCCGCAAAATGCCCTACGCAAACCGGCGCAGACCGCGTCTCCACCTGCACCGCCATTTCCGGGATGAGCGTCACACCAATGCCCGCCCCGACCATCTGCACCAGCGTCGAGAGAGAGCTTCCATCCAGCCCCGTCCGCGGTTGCTGCGCCGCCATATCGCAATAAGATAAGGCCTGATCGCGAAAGCAGTGACCTTCCTCCAAAAGCAACAAACGCATCTCGCGCAGCTTGTCTTTGGCGGGCACGGGCGCGTCTGCATCGGCCTTCGGGCGCACCAGCATCATCGCTTCCTCAAAAAGCGGCGTTTCCACCAAAGCCGGTTCCTCAATCGGCAAGGCAAGGATCGCCGTATCCAGCAACCCGTCTTGCAACTCTTCCAGCAAGCGCGGCGTCACCGTCTCGCGGATTTGCATATCGACCTGCGGATGCGCCCGCGTCAGCTCTCCAATCAGCGCAGGCAGCAGATAAGGCGCAATCGTTGGGATCACCCCAATCCGCAAGCGCCCCGACAACCCCGTCGTGGCCGCCCGCGCCATCTCTCCCAGTTCATCCACCGCGCGCAGAATATCGCGCGCACGGGGGGCGAAATCTTCTCCAAACGCGGTCAGGCTCACTTGCCTCGGCCCGCGCTCAAACAGCGCCGTCCCAAGCGAGGCTTCAAGCTCTTTGATCCGCATCGACAGGGCAGGCTGCGAAATGGCGCTGGCATCCGCCGCCCGTCCAAAATGCTTGTGGCGGGCCAGAGCTTCAAAATAACGAAGCTGTTTCAGCGTGATATTTTTCATAACGTGAAGTTATCAATCAGATTAGAAAACACAACTTATAATAATTCCAAATCCTTGCTAGCGTGCATCGCAAGAGCTGTGGGGATTCTGTCTCGTCGAACCGGAAACGGGCGGCACAAAGACCCTCCCCAGCGCTGCTTGACCCAAACAGACCTAGCGACTTGAGGAGCAAAAAATGGACGGAAACGACGTCGGAACCGGTGGCAAATGCCCCGTCATGCACGGTACGACCTTGCACACAACATTTGCAGGACGCGGCAACAAGGACTGGTGGCCCAACCAGTTGAACCTGCGCATCCTGCACCAGAACGCGCCTGCCTCTGACCCGCTGGGCGAGGCGTTTGATTACGCCAAAGCCTTCAAGGAGCTCGACCTCGATGCGGTGAAGGCCGACCTCACCGCGCTGATGACCGACAGCCAGGAATGGTGGCCCGCTGACTACGGTCACTACGGCCCGTTCATGGTTCGCATGGCGTGGCACGCCGCGGGCACCTACCGCACCGCTGACGGTCGCGGTGGCGCCTCCACCGGCAACCAGCGCTTTGCGCCGCTCAATAGCTGGCCCGATAACGGCAACCTCGACAAGGCGCGCCGCCTCCTTTGGCCGATCAAGCAGAAATACGGCAACAGCCTGTCTTGGGCGGATTTGTTCATCCTCGCAGGCAACGTCGCGCAGGAATCCATGGGTCTGAAAATCTTTGGCTTTGGCGGTGGTCGTGCCGACATCTTTGAGCCCGAAGAAGACATCTATTGGGGCACCGAGGCCGAGTGGCTGGGCGATGAGCGTTACTCCGGTGATCGCGAGCTTGCCAACCCGCTTGCCGCTGTCCAGATGGGTCTGATCTACGTGAACCCCGAAGGTCCCAACGGCAATCCCGATCCCGTGGCCTCGGCCCGCGATATCCGCGAAACCTTTGCCCGTATGGCCATGAACGACGAAGAAACCGTCGCGCTGGTCGCGGGAGGTCATACCTTCGGTAAGGCCCACGGCGCAGGCGATGCAGCCCTTGTCGGCGTTGAGCCGGAAGGCGGCGCGATTGAAGATCAGGGTTTCGGCTGGCTCAGCACCCACGGTGTGGGCTCTGGTGGCGACACGATCACGTCGGGCATCGAAGGCGCATGGACGCCCACGCCGACCACATGGGACATGAGCTACTTCGACACGCTCTTCGGCTTTGAATGGGAGCTGGGCAAAAGCCCCGCCGGAGCGCATCAGTGGCACCCGAAAGACCCCGAATCCGCTAAGCTGGTCCCGGACGCCCATGATCCGGCCAAAACCCATAAGCCGATGATGACGACCGCCGATATGGCCCTGCGCATGGACCCGGAATACGAGCGGATTTCGCGTCACTACCACGCTAATCCCGACGAGTTCGCAGACGCCTATGCGCGCGCATGGTTCAAGTTGACCCACCGCGATATGGGCCCTCGGATCAACTATCTCGGCAATGACGTGCCGGACGAGGATCTGATCTGGCAAGACCCGATCCCCGCTGTCGATCACCCGTTGGTGGACGGGGCGGACATCGCCAAGCTGAAGGCGGGCATTGCCGCAACGGACCTGTCCGTGTCGGAACTGGTGTCCACCGCTTGGGCTTCCGCCTCGACCTTCCGCGGCTCCGACAAGCGTGGTGGTGCCAATGGCGCGCGTATCCGTCTGGCCCCCCAGAACGGTTGGGAGGTCAACGAGCCTGCCAAGCTGGCTAAAGTGCTGGAAACCCTTGAAGGCGTGCAAACCGCGTTCAACGACAGCGCGTCTGGCGGCAAGAAAATCTCCCTCGCCGACCTGATTGTGCTGGCTGGTGGCGTCGGTGTCGAGCAGGCCGCGAAAGCGGCAGGTCACGACGTTGACGTGCCGTTCACACCGGGCCGTATGGACGCATCCGAAGAGCAGACCGATGCCGAAAGCTTCGAGCCGCTCGAGCCCAAAGCCGACGGGTTCCGCAACTACCTCGCCGAAGACTTCTCCGTCTCTGCCGAGGAACTGCTCGTCGACCGCGCCCAGCTTCTGACGCTCTCTGCGCCGGAAATGACTGTGCTTGTGGGTGGTCTGCGCGTGATGGGTGCTAACCACAACGACAGCTCTCATGGGGTCTTCACCGACCGCAAGGGCGCGCTCAGCAATGACTTCTTCCGCAACCTCATCTCGATGGAGACGGAGTGGAAAGCCGTCACCGATAACGAGACCGTTTTCGAGGCCCGCTCGCGCAAGACGGGCGATCTGGTCTGGACCGGAACGCGCTGTGATCTGGTCTTCGGTTCCAACTCGCAACTGCGCGCGATTTCCGAGGTCTTTGCCCAGGATGACGCAGAAGCCCGCTTCGCCGGTCAGTTCGTCAAAGCATGGGTCAAGGTGATGGAACTGGATCGCTTCGATCTGAAATAAGTCCACTCACGGACTAAAGGAAAAGGGCGGGGGCCGCGAAGCCCCCGCCCTTTTTTGCGCCCGATAAACGGGGATTAATCGTAGGTCAGTTCCGTCGCCTTGCCGCGGAACACCGTATAGGCGAGCACGGTATAGCCGATGATTGTCGGCAGCACGAAGACTGTTCCCACGAGGATGATGAACAGGCTCTCAGGGGCAGATGCGGCCTCGTAAATCGTGATCTGCTCCGGCACTACATAAGGGTAGAAGCTGTAGGCCAGCCCGAAGAAGCTGAGTGTGAACAGCACGATGGAGCACACGAAGGGAAACCACGCCCAGCTATCATCCTTCGTCGGCAGTTTGCGCAATGCGATCCACAAGAGCCCGACCAGCAGCGCCGACATGATCGGCAAAGGCGCCAGCAGGATCGCTTCGGGGAAGGAGAACCATTTCTCAAAAATCCGCGGGCTAACCAATGGCGACGCCAGAGAGATCGCTCCAAGGCCCAGGACCAGGCCCCAGATGCCCCCCTTGGCCCATTTCACGGATTTCAGCTGCAACTGTTTCTCGGTTTTCAGGATCAACCAGCAGGCGCCGATGAAGCTGTATCCCACTGTCAGGAACACCGCCGTGACACATGCGAACGCAAAGGTCGCCCAGGTGTATTCCAGACCCATGATATACATGCCCAGCATGAAACCCTGGCTGAGCGAGGTCATCATCGACCCGATGAAAAACGCGTTGTTCCAGGACGCCTTGTGCTTGATCGGCGCTTTCACCCGAAACTCAAATGCGACACCGCGCAGAATGAGGCCGATCAGCATGATCGCGACAGGCAGGTAAAGCGCCGTCAGGATGGCCCCATGGGCGGATGGAAACGCGACCAGCAACAGGCCAATGGCCAGCACCAGCCACGTCTCGTTCGCGTCCCAGAACGGCCCGATGGACGCGATCATTCGGTCTTTTTCATCATCTTCTGCGAAGGGGAAAAGCACCCCCACGCCAAGGTCAAAGCCATCCAGAACCACGTAGATCAGGATCGACAACCCCATCAGGCCTGCAAAGACCAGAGGGAGCCAGACGGCGGGATCGCCAAATAAATTCATCCTGTCTTACTCCGCCGGGATCGAGACTGCGGCACCGCCCGAAGACGGAACCCGTGGTTTGATCGACTCGCCCCGCGCAGCTTTGCGCGCCATGTAGAAAATCGCACCGATATACGCAAACATCAGGGCTGCGTAGATCACAAGATACGCGATCAGCGTCGATGCAACGAGCGGCGCAGGCACATCCGCCACGGCAGAGGCTGTGTCCATCACGCCTGTCACCAACCACGGCTGACGGCCGATTTCGGTCGTGTACCACCCGGCAAGGGTTGCGATCCAACCCGAGAAGGACATCGCGACCAAGCCATAGAGCAGGGGCTTGGGCAGCCCGTCGACCCCACCGCGCTTCTTGCGGCTATACCAGAAAGCAGCCCAGCTCATGACAAGCATCAGCATGCCGATCCCCACCATCACGCGGAAGCTGTAGAAAACCGGCGCGACACGCGGGTGCATGATCGTGCCGTCTTCCTCGATGAAGTCATTCAGACCCGGCACGACACCTTCGGCCTTGTGCTTGAGGATCAGCGAAGCCCCATTGGGGATACCGATCTCAAAGTGATTTGTCCGGTTCTCCTGATCCGGGACGGCGAACAGGAGCAGCGGCACATTCGGCCCGGTTTCCCAGTTGCCCTCCATCGCTGCCACTTTCGCGGGCTGATGCTCAAGCGTGTTCAGACCGTGCATATCGCCCGCGAAAATCTGGATCGGGATCAGCAGCGCGCCGATCGCGATACCGGTCCGCAACGTGGCGCGCACGCTCTCGCATTTGTCGCCAATCACGTAGCGGAATGCCGAAATACCCGCCAAAAGGAAGGCAACGGTCAGACCGGATGCCAGCAGCATATGCACCAGACGATAGGGCATCGACGGGTTGAAGATGATCGCCCACCAGTCTGTCGCAAACGCCACGCCGTCGCGCATCTCGAAGCCTGCGGGAGTGTGCATCCAGCTGTTCAGGACAAGGATCCAGAAGGCCGACATCGTTGTGCCAAATGCCACAAGAAACGTTGCCGTGGTGTGCAACCAACTGGGAACGCGGGAAAATCCAAAGAGCATGATGCCAAGGAACACCGCTTCCAGGAAGAAGGCCGTCATCACCTCATAGGCCAGCAACGGGCCCGCGATATTGCCCACAGTCTCCATGAAGCCCGGCCAGTTTGTGCCAAACTGGAATGACATCGTGATGCCGCTGACCACGCCCATCGCGAAGCTCAAGGCGAAAACCTTGACCCAGAAGCGATAGCTTTCCATCCATTTCATATCGCCCGTGGCTTTGAAGCGCAGCTTGAAGAAGAGCAGCACCCAGCCGAGTGCGATGGTGATCGTCGGGAACAGGATATGGAACGAGATGTTCGCCCCAAACTGAATACGTGACAGCAGCAGAGTGTCCATTGTCTGGCCTTTTTGTTTGCTTTCTCACTAAGTGTTACGTCGGACATAGGCGGCTGGATTGGTCTTTCAGCCGGGTGCGACCGCACACCGCGCGTCAGCCTGTCCCGGTTGAAATCCGGGCAAAAATCCAGCGTGTGGTCTGGCGATAAATTTCTTTTTCTCTCAGCGTGATAGAGGGAAATTCAGCATTATTCGGGGCATCCGGCCAATGCTGCGGTTCCAACGCCACTCCGCAGTAATTCGGGCGTTGTGTTGCGGCATCATAAACCTGCAGACCCGGAGCATCCGTTTCAACTGTCATTCGCCCAAAGGGCCCGCTCAGAACCGCGCGCCCACCTGTGTTGAGGCAGAAATTATGGTCCAGCGGCGGCATCCCCGCCGTCAGCCTGCGCCCCTTGCGGAAATCGTAGGGCGTGCCGGTCACATCGCTGATTTCGCCGGTTGGCAGGCTTGTGTCATCTGTGGGCAGATAGTGATCGGCGTCAATTTGCAAATGATGATCGTCAAAGTCGCCGCCAAGGTTCCAATAGGAATGATTGGCAATGTTCATGAGCGTCGTCTGATCGGTGCGCCCCTCGATCTCCAGCACCAGCGCTGCGCCATCGAGCCGATACCGCGCCACGATCTCGCGATTGCCGGGAAATCCCGCTTCACCCTCCGGGCAGGTGATATGGAAGGCAACCGCGTCGTCCTCCGGGGCCATATCCCAGACCCGCAAATGTAGCGCGGGACTTGCCCCATGCAGGGTATGCGGCGCGCGGTTCACCTCGAAATTATGTAAAGCCACGTCGATTTCGCCCCGCCCATAACCGATCCGGTTTGCCACTGGCCCCACGAGCGCGCCAAAGACGCGCCGAGGCCCTTCGTAGTCGGCCATCGTTGCACCGCCGATAGTCATCTCGCGACCGTCGAACAGAACCGACTGCACCGTCGCCCCATAGCTCAGAAACGCCACCCTCAGCGTGCCGTTGTCCAGCACTGCGCGGTGGACATCCTCGCCAGCCTTCGTCGTGCCAAACGTCTCTAGAGATCCCGCCATTTTACATCCGCAGGTCCGATGAGCAGACCGTCAAACTCGACCTCATGGGCGTTGTAATTGATGTAGAACCGATGCTGGCCGGTGTCCCGCAACCGCAAGCCTTCCGGCGGTGTCAGCGTCACAACGCCCGCCTCCTTACACAGGTCCGTCAGGATACGGGCAAGCGCGTCCTCATCCGGCCAGCCGGCCAGATACCGAAGACCCCCGGCGCGGACCATGGCGGGGCGTCCGTCGGCTAAGGTCTCTATGACGTCGGCCTCGCCTTCCAGATGTTCAAACCATTTCACCAAGGTCCCGCCCTTGAGCAAAGGCATCACCTCCGAAGGTGGCACGCTTTCGGTCAAGGCTATTACTGTCTCCAGCCCATCGATATTCGGTCCCATCGGTAAGGGGATCGTCAGCTCTCGTGTCTTTGTATTGGTCCGCGGCCCCAGCAAGGCCTCCCCGTCAAACTGCGCCAACGCGTCTTTCAAAGCGGCGAACAGCTCTAGCAGGCCGGGGGCCAGCACCACCTTGTAGCCGCTCAAATTCCGGCAATCCGGTGGCAGGATATCCACCGACAGCCCCAGTTTGCGCAGCCCGCGATACATCTCGAAACACAGGCGAAAATAGTCGAAATCTGCGCCTTGGGGCTGCGCCTCCCAAGCCCATTGCGACGCGTAATCAAAAACCAGTGCCACCGGAACCTGCGCCGATGACACCTCCGGAGCCTTGGCCAATTCCTTGGCGACCTCAGCCGCCTCCGCCAATCCCGGAGCGGCTTCGGAATCCGGTCTCAGCAACCCCGCATGCATCTGCTCTTGCGCAACCGGCGCCTGCCGCCAGCGGAAATAGGTCACGACTTCCGCCCCATGCGCAAAGGCTTCCCATGCCCAAAGCCGCGCCATGCCGGGCAGGGGGGCCGGGTTATAAGGCGCCCAATTCACAGGCCCGGGCTGCTGCTCCATCACCCACCAGCGCCCCTTGCCGACAGCGCGATACAAGTCATGGTGAAACGCCTGAAAATCCGGATCGCCTTGCCGCAGATAGCGCTGTTTATGCGCGGCCGAAGCCTCCAGCCGATCCGACAAAAACCCGATCGGGTAACTGTCCCAGGACGCGATATCCAGATCAGCGCCCACGTCGTAGTGATCGAACGCCGTCACGCGCCCCATATAATTGTGGATAATCGGCGCCTCCGTCTGCGTCCGGATCAGCCCCACCTGCACCTTGTTGAACTTCACCACCATGTCCGAGCTGAACCGCCGAAACGCCAGAACATGGCTCGGGTTCGGCTCGGTCACTGTCAGGTTGGGCAGCGCGATCTGCTCGAAATGGTCATACTCCATTGACCAGAACACATTGCCCCACGCCTCATTCAACGCCTCGACGGTGCCGTAGGTCTCGGCCAGCCAATTCTGAAACGCCCGCTCCGCCGCAGGCGAGTAAGAGAGCACCGTGTCGTGACAATCATATTCGTTATCCGTCTGCCACGCGGCGATATGTGGGTTCGCCCCGTAGCGCCGCGCCAAAATATCCACGATCCGCGCGCATTCCTCGCGGTAGCCGTCATGGCTGAAGTCATAATGCCTGCGCGATCCGAAGCCTCGTTCGCGCCCTACCGCATCCCAGGCTAGCATGTCGGGATGCCGGTCTAGCATCCAGCGGGGCGGCGTCGCCGTGGGCGTGCCAAGGATCACTTTCAGACCGGCGTTACCCAGAACCTCAATCGCGCGATCCAGCCAGTCAAAGTGAAAATCCCCGAAAGATGGCTCGAACCGAGACCATGCAAACTCCCCGATCCGGACCCAGGAAATGCCCGTCTCCACCATGCGCGCTGCATCCTCGGCCCAGACCGCTTCCGGCCAATGCTCCGGATAATAACAAACGCCCAATGTGCGCTTCATAAGATCACCTGATGCTCTTTTTGCCCTGTCGCATTAACCTTAACGGCAAAGGTCATCCCGTTGGTCGGTTCGGCCTCCCGCTGCGCCTTGGAAACCCCAATCGCCGCACTCGTGCAATAGAGCGTCTGCAGATTGGGGCCGCCGAACGCAGGACAAGAGGTGTGACGCGCAGGAAACTCAACTGTTTCAATCAACTGCGCGTCCGCATCATAACAGGCCACGCGTCCTGCACCCCATTGGGCAAGCCACATCCGCCCGTCCGAATCAACCACCGCACCATCGGGGTTCAGCCCTTCGTCACGCAGGTCCAACCACAGTTCTGCAAAATCGTCCGGCATCCCGTCCGAGGGTCGCAACGCCTGCCGCATGACCTGTTTCCTGGCTGTGTCCGTATAATAAGCAAAGCGCCGATCTGGCGAAAAACAGATCGCGTTGGGGATCGTCACATTCACGTAGAGCTTCGTCAGAGCCCCCTGATAATACCGGTAAATCGCGCCCAAGCCGGGTTCTGCGTTCTTGCCCATCGTGCCGATCCAGAACCCGCCCCAAGGATCCGCGCGCCCATCGTTCGAGCGTGTTGCCCTCGTCTCCGCCTCCAGCTTCACCAGCAGCTCCGACGTTCCGGTCTCAATCGTGAATATATAGAGCCCCGTTTCCGAGGCCATCAAAAGCCGTTCCCTATCTATCCAGCCAGTGGCGGAAACGGCTTCATCAAATTGCCACACATTAAGGGCGCTATTTGTCTTCGATTTAAGCTTTTTGCCATCTATATCAAACCAGAAGAGCTGCTGCCGCTCGGGGTGCCACAGCGGCCCCTCGCCAAGCGTAGAAACACTATCGTCAAAGACGAGGCTCATCCGATTGCCCGGTCATAGGCCGCCACAATATCTTTTGCGCGCGTAGCCACATCGCCCACGCTCATGCCGGGTTTGTAGATCGCCGAACCCAGCCCGAACCCGTCAGCGCTCGCCGCGATCCAGTCTGCGAAATTGTCCGGCCCTGCGCCGCCCACAGCGTAAACCTTCGTGCCTTTCGGCAAGATCGCCCGCATTGCTTTCAGCGCCCCGATCCCGGCCATATCGCCCGGGAACAGCTTCAACCCATCCGCCCCTGCTTTCAACGCCACGAACGCTTCGGTCGGGGTAAAAACGCCCGGCCAGCTTTGCATCCTGCGCGCCTTTGTCCGTGCAATCACCTCCGCATCGCAGTTAGGCGAAACGATTAATCGCCCGCCCACCTCTGCGACCGCATCAACCTCAGATGTGGTTAACACGGTGCCTGCGCCAATCACCGCATCCGGAAACGCGTTTACCATGTGTGCGATGCTTTCAATCGGCTTAGGGGAGTTCATCGGCACTTCGATCCAGTCTATCCCTGCGTCGATCAATGCCCCGCAAACTGGCAGAGCGTCCTCCGGGGTGATCCCGCGCAGGATTGCAATCAAAGCGCGTGTCATGCCGAAATCCCTTCCCGCAGCCGCGCTGCATTCAATCCTGCAATCGTCATCCGATCCCCCTGCACATGGGTCGCTGGAACCCCTTGCTCTGCCAAGGCCGTCACATAAAGCCGCGCCACCTCCGGCGCCCCTACGACAGCCACTTGCTGCCCCAACCAATAGGGTCGTGCCGCTGCCAGCTCTGCACCAATCAGCAAGCCCGAAAGCCGCGCACGCGCCACCTCAGCCGCTGTTCCGTTCACCAGATTTTTCGCCCGGATCGAAAACAGTTTCGCCGCCAGCTTTTCTGGCCGTGACATGGCATCCGACAACCCGTCTGCAAACGCGCTTTCATCCCAACCATCTGTCGTCACCGTGTGCCGCAAAACCGATTGCTGCGACAGAAGGCCAAAGAGTTCGCCGGTCATAAATGTCTGAAAAGAAACAATTTCATCGGCGCTGATCAAGGCCCATTTGCTGTGGGTTCCCGGCAGGCAAATGACGCCGTCCCAGCCCTTGTTCAGCGCCAGGAAGCCCGCGATCTGCGTCTCTTCCCCCCGCATCACATCCGCCGGTTCCACCTGCTTGACGCCGGGCAGAAGACGAACATCCAACCGCAGGTCCTCCGCCGGTGCGTTAACCATCTTTATCTGATCCACCGCCGCCGGCGTCGTCACATAAGGCGCCTCGACCCAGCCTTGTCGCGCCCCGACCATGCCACAGGCCAGAACCGGAGTCCGGTCCCCCAGCCAATCCGAAACGAGCCTCAAAAGCGCATCTTCAAATTGGTCACGTTCCAACGACCCCATACCGTCATCTGACACACGCTCGTCCAGAACTGCCCCGCCCGACATCGCATAGGCCCGCAAATGCGAGGTGCCCCAATCAACCGCGATCCAGTCCGGCTTGCTCATCCCGTTGTCACCACGCCGCCATCAATCACCATCACCTGACCCGTCATCATCCGGCTGATATTCGAGGCCAGATACAGCACCCCTCCGACCACATCTTCGGGGGCCAGATGCTCTTTCAGACATTGCCGTTCCAAGTGATCTGCCAAGCTTTCCGGATCGGCCCACATATCCAACTGTTTCTGTGTCAAAACCCAACCCGGAGCCAGCGCATTCACCCGGATTCCGTCCGGCCCAAACTCCCGCGCAAGGCTGCGCGTCATCCCCGTAATTCCCGCATTTGCGGTCGTGTAAGAAGGATATCCGCTATTCCCCATCATGTAGCTGACCGAAGAAAAGTTAATGATCGCGCCGCCCTTGGCGGCTTGCATACCCGGCAGCACCGCCTGACATGCAAAGAAATACGCTTTGAGATTAATGGCTTGCGACCAATCCCAAAACTCCTCGTCCACGGTCAGCGTCTCGTGTCGCTTGTCGTTCGCCGCGTTGTTAACCAGAACCGAGATCGCTCCATGCGCCTCCGCCGCGTGGTCAATCGCGCCCTTCAACGCCGCCACATCCGTAATATCGCAGGGCAAGAACAAGGGCCGCGCCCCATGCTTGCCTTCCATCTCATCGCAAAAAGCGGACGCATCTGACCGTTGCACGAACGCGACCCGTGCGCCCTGTGCCAAAAAACCGTCGGTGATCGACGCTCCAATGCCCGACCCACCGCCTGTCACAAAGACGGAAGCCTCCTTCAGATCTGGAAAGACGACCGCCATCAATGGCTCTCCCGTGTCACAGGTCGGGTGTCTTTTCCGACCAGAAAGTCGAGGTCTGCACCCTGATCTGCCTGAAGGACATGATCAATATACAATTTCGCATACCCTCTCAAATAATATGGATCATCCGATTTCCACATGCTTCGGCGTTTTTTGAGTTCGCCCTCATCAACAAGCAACTCCAACACACCCACTGCCGCCGACACCTTGATCCGGTCTCCGGTTTTCACCAAAGCCAACGTCCCGCCCGCTTGCGCTTCGGGTGACACATGCAGGATCACAGTCCCATAGGCCGTTCCCGACATACGCGCATCGGACACTCGTATCATGTCGCGCACGCCCTGTTGCACCAGCTTTTTCGGGATCGGCATATTGCCCACTTCAGGCATCCCCGGATAGCCTTTCGGCCCGCAGCCTTTGAGCACCAAAATCGTCTCCGGGGTCACCGGCAGATCGTCTCGATCAATGTTGGCTTTCAGGTCTTCGATAGTCTCGAACACAAAGGCCTCCCCTTCATGCTCCAACAACGCATCCGTCGCGGCAGAGGGTTTAACGATGGCGCCATTCGGCGCCAGATTGCCCCGCAAAACGCGCAAGCCAGCCGCCGGTTTCACGGGCGCGTCAAAGCTGTGAATGACGTCGCGATTGTAGCATTCCGCCCCTTCGGCATAGGCGCTGATGTCGCCGCCCAGCACCGTTTTCGCAGGCCTCAGATGATCTCGAAGCTCGCTCAGGACCACCGGCATTCCGCCCGCATAGCAAAAATCCTCCATCAGGTATTTGCCCGACGGCATGCAGTTCACCAGCAGCGGGATCTCCCCACCGATCTCGAAATCCTTAAGGTCGAGGTTAACGCCGACCCGTCCGGCAAGCGCCAACAAGTGCACCACCGCATTGGTCGATCCCCCCACCGCCGCGTTCGCCAAGATTGCGTTTTCAAACGCCTCCTTGGTTAACACGTCCGACGGTTTGATATCCTCATCGACCATTTCTACGATCCGTTTGCCCGTCAAATGCGCCAGCGCCATCCGCCGCGCATCCACCGCCGGAAGGGCTGCATTCGTGGGCAGCGACATCCCCATCGCCTCCACCAAAGACGCCATGGTGGAGGCCGTGCCCATCGTCATGCAAACACCTGCGCTGCGCGACATGCCGGACTCTGCGGCCATGAAGTCTTGCAACGTCATATCGCCCGCCCGCACGGCTTCCGAGAATTTCCAGACGTCGGTGCCCGACCCGATATCCTGCCCTTTGAATTTTCCGTTCAACATCGGGCCGGAACTGACCACGATCGACGGTAAATCGACCGATGCCGCCCCCATCAGCTGACCCGGTGTGGTTTTGTCACAACCGCCCAAAAGCACAACGCCATCAATACCATAGGCGCGGATCGACTCCTCAACATCCATGCTCAGAAGGTTGCGAAACAACATCGCCGTCGGCTTCATCTGCGTCTCGCCCAAGCTCATCACGGGGAACTCAACCGGGAAGCCACCGGCCTCCCAAACGCCGCGTTTCACGCCCTCTGCCAAGGTCCGCAGGCCACTATTGCACGGGGTAAGTTCCGACCACGTATTGCAGATGCCAATCACCGGGCGGCCATCGAAAGCATGGTCCGGAAAGCCTTGGTTTTTCATCCATGAGCGGTGGATGAATCCATCCTTGTCCAGCTTGCCATACCAGGCGCGATTGCGGCGGTCTTTGGTCATATCTTGCGGCCCTCCAGGACCCAGATTGTCTCAGGAAAGGCCCACGGCAGTGCCACGCCCCGCGCCATTAACGATTGGCCGGTTAACCTTACCGGTCCGTTTTTCAACTCCAGCGCTCCGCGGGACAGATGGCTGCCATCCGCCTTGTTCAGCAGGCTGATCTCATAGACAGCCTCAGGCTCCAACCCAGTTAACCTTAGTAAACGGGGAGAGATCTGCGTGCTGTTGGAAATCTGAGTGCGGAAGACGACAAATTGATCGCCCTCAGCGCTGATTTGCTGCTCGGCCAGAACGGCGGCGTCTTCGGTATCAAGCCGTAGAATGTCCGCACCCATCATCCAGTTGCGGTTCTCTTTCCACCAACCGGTGATCAGTGTCAGCGCCTCCGCCTCGTCATTGGTCAACTCGCGCGGGTCCATCTCGAACCCCATATGCCGCTGCGCCGCCGTCCAGGCGCGCAGCTTAATGTTCAACTTGCGCCCGGATGTGTGACAGGTGCGTGGACCCACATGGCTGCCCGTGATCGCGCCTGGCAGGAACAGCGCGGCATCATGCTGGATCCGCGCCCGCTCCACCGCGTCATTGCTGTCGGACAGCCAGACGCGTTGGGTAAACTCCATCATTCCAAGGTCGATGCGCCCGCCGCCGGAGGAGCAGTTCTCTATTTCCACTTTTGGGTGGGCCGCACGCAAGCGGGCAAACACATCATAGATGCCATAAGTCTGCGCGGCGTCAGAGACGGGCAGAACACGATTATGGTCCCATTTGATGTATTCGATATCATTTTCGCTCAGAAGTTTGGAAATTTGATGAACGATGTATTCCCGAACATCGAGGCGTGACAAATCCAGCACCCGCTGCTGACGCCCTTCAAGCTGATCCATCGCGCCCAAAATCCAGTCGGGCCTTGCCCGTGCAAGATCGCTGTTAAGGTTAATCATCTCAGGCTCAAACCAAAGCCCAAAGCCCATGTCGAGTTTGCGCACATGGTCGATCAAGGGCTTTAATCCAGCCGGCCATTTACGCGGGTCGATCTGCCAATCGCCGAGACCGGAGGTATCGTCATCACGCACGCCGAACCAGCCGTCATCCAGCACGAACCGTTCCGCCCCAAGGGCTGCCGCGCGATCTGCGATCTCGCGCAGCACGTCGAAATCGTGGTTAAAATAGACCGCTTCCCAGCAGTTGTAATGCACCGGTCGATCCCGCTTCACCCAAGGCACCAACGTCTCGCGGACATGGCGCTGCATCGGCACGGACACGCTGTTATACCCGGCTGTTCCCGCGATCAGAACCAACCGCGCCGTCGCGAACTCTGTTCCGATCCGCGCAGAGCCATCGGCATGCCCCCATTGTATCTGACGGCGGCCGTCCGGCAGAGCCTCGATCATCATCCTGTGCCCGCCCGACCAAGCGTAAGCCATTGAATAGGCAACACCATCGGAGTTTGAGACAGCGGGATCATGCAAGATCGCGAAAGGGGGGTGGTCATGTCCCGACCGTCCCTGACGCGCCTCCCGCATATGGATACCGTGGCGGATATCCGACCGGTGCACACGCCATTCGCCCACCCATTTGCCCGCGACATCCGAAACCTCCGTGCAGCCCTCTGGCACAGGTAAAACCGGTGCCGCAAGCCGGTGCAGCAAGATCGGTTCAGACGTGGTTAACTGGGTGGAGGCTTCAATCACCGGCCCGCGCGCGTGGAACACGAAGACGACGGTCAGGTCGTCGTCGCCAACCGTGATGCGCAGCGTGTCGTCGTTCTCCTCGCCTGAGGAAAACCGATCCGCCGACAAGAATTGCAACCGTGACTGCAACAGCACCCCGTCGCGATAGGCCATCAGCCCGGGTTGCCCGGCAAAGCCTGTTGCCGCTTCGGGGCACAGCGACAGTGGCGCGATCCCGTCCAGCATTCCCCCGGTGTAGTCGAGCAAACCGGACCGGGCCAAGGCCTCCAGATCCTCGCCCTTGGGCAGCGGCGCGCCCCAGTAGGACACCCAGGGCACACCGCCGTCCGAGGCCAGCGCGATTGTCTGAGCCTCTGTATCCACCCGCAATGTGTGCATTATTTGACGGCACCCAATGTCAGCCCGGCGATGAAGTGTTTCTGCATCAGAAAGAACATCGCGACCGGGGGCAGGGCGGCGACGATGCTGCCTGCCGACAGCATGTGATAGGCCACGCCGAACTGCGCGTTGAAGGATGTGATGCCCGCCGTCACCGGCTGCGCCTCCGGCCCTTGGGTCAATACGACTGCCCAGAAATAGTCGTTCCAGATGAAGGTGAAGACCAGCACGGCCATTGCGGCCAAAGCGGGCTTCATCAGGGGCAGCACGACGAACCAGTAGATGCGCCATTCCGCGATGCCTTCGACACGCGCCGCCTCAATCAGCTCGAAGGGCAGGGCGCGGATGAAGTTGCGCATGAACAGCGTGCAGAACCCGGTCTGAAACGCGATGTGAAACAGCACCAGCCCCATCTTGGTGTCGTAGAGCCCCATCTGCAGCGTCAGGTCGCGCACCGGGATCATCAGGATCTGGAACGGCACAAAGTTGCCCGCAACGAACATGAAGAAAATCAACAGGTTGGAGCGGAATTTATACACGCCCAACGCAAAGCCCGTCATCGACGACAAGATGATGCAGCCCAGCACGGTCGGCACCGTGATCAGGAAGGAATTCATCAGATAGCGCGGCATGTCGCTTTGCGTGAAGACGGCCATGTAGTTGGTGATGCCCTCAAACGAGGTCGGCGCGCCCCAATAATTGCCGGTCGTGAAATCAGCCGCCGGTTTGATCGAAAAGATCGCCACCGCGATCAGCGGCAGCAGCCACATGATCAGCGCGAGGGGCAGAAGGCTCTGATACGTGATCTGCCAGCTGCGGGAGGTTTTCTCAATCGGGGTCGGAAACATCGTCAATGCCCTCGCTCTTCGCGGAACATCGACCACAGGAAGTAGGCGATGAAAACCAGCATGATCAAGAACAGCACCACCGCGATGGCCGCGCCGTATCCCATGCGGAAGCCGTATTCCGAGAGCGCTTTCTCGAACATGTAGAAGGACAGAACCCGGCTTGATCCAAAGGGTCCCCCGTTCGTCATGATCGAGATCAGATCGAAGGACCGCAGCGCACCGATAATTGTCACCACAAAGCAAATGAACGTCGCTGGTTTCAACTGCGGCAGGATGATGTGCCAGAGCATCCGAAAGCCTTTTGCGCCGTCCAGACGACCGGCCTCGATCTGCTCAGGGTCCACCGCGTTCAGTCCTGTGAGATACAGGATCATGCAATAGGCTGTCTGCGGCCAAAGCCCCGCGGCGATGATGCCATAGGTCACCATCGTCGGGTCGCCCAGCACGTTGATCGGCCCAAGTCCTATCCAGCCCAAGGCCGTATTCAAAAGCCCGAATGACGGGTTGTAAAACCATGCGAAAACCAAGCCGACGACAACCTGAGAGATCACAAAGGGGAAGAAAAACAGAGACTTGTAAAGCCGGATACCCACGACCGTCTGGTTCAAAAACAGCGCAATGAACAGCCCTGCTGGGATCGCCAGCAGGTAAAAGGCCAGCCATTTGACGTTGTTCCAGAGCGAGACCTCAAACGCCCGGTCCGTCATGAGTTCCTGATAGTTCGCCATGCCCACATAGCGCGCCTCGCCCAGCCCGTCCCACGCATAAAGCGACAGGTTAAAGCTCTGGAAAATCGGGATGATGACGTAGACGGCAAAGAACAGAATACCCGGCGTCAGAAAGAGCCACGGCGTCAGCGCGATCTCATTGCGCTTGTAGAACGACTTGCGGCGCGGCGGGTTCATATCTGGAACAGTGGCAACGGTCATAGCGGCTCTCCGGATCGGTCTTTGACCAGAAAAACCCGATGGCATGCGGGTTTGTCAGGGCAAAGCGGGCAGGGCGCTCAGAACAGGAACGCCCTGCCGAAAGGCTTTTAATAGACGCGCTGACGCACGCTTTCGAGGCGGTTCAGGATGTCATCCAGATTGTCCGGGAACACCATGAACTCCTGCAGACCCTGCATGGCCTCGGCGGCCATTTCTGCCGGGAAGTCGCGGTCAAAGAACTGCGCAACACCGCCGGGGGAGTTCGATGACAGCATCTCGAAGCCCTGGTTCAGGAATTCGTCATTATCCACCGAAGAGGACGCATTGACGGGCAACTGGCCCAGGTTCTCGCCGTTGTTGATCAGCGTCTGGTTGTCGGCAGACACCACAAAACGCAGGAACGCGCGGGCGTTGTCCTTGTTCTCGGCATTGGCCGGGATGTGGAACGTATCTGTGGGCGCATTCTCGGCCAGCTCAAGCCCTTCGGTGATCGCAGGGAACTGGTAGAAATCCAGTTGATCTTCGGTCAGGCCCGCCTCGCGGAACTGCGCGACCGAGAAGTTGCCCATCAGGTAAGCCGTCGCCTCGCCGCGCACCATGAAGGGCAGGGCTTCCTGCCAGCTGTAGGACTGGTGGTTGTCGATGAACGCGCCCATGTCGATCAGCTCACGCCAGTTGGCGAAAGTTGCGCGCACACGGTCATCGGTCCACGGAACCTCACCACGGGCCAGCTCCATGTGGAAATCAAAGCCGTTGGTGCGCATGTTGAGGTAGTCAAACCAGCCACCGGCGGTCCACAGGAATTTCGAGCCAATGGTGTAGCATTTGCGGCCCGAATCCAGGATCACCTGACAGTTGGCCTTCTCCTGCTCCCATGTGGTCGGCTCTTCCAGACCCAGCTCGTTGAAGATGTCCTCGCGGTAATAAATGCCCCACTGATAGTAGGTATAGGGCACGCCCCACTGCTTATCATCAATCGTCATCGCGCCCTTGGTCGAGGCCAGATTGGTCGCGATGTCTTCTTCGGCCCACAGGTCCGACACGTCCTCGAACAGACCGGCCGAGACGTATGGCGTCATCCGGTTCGCGGCATACCACGTTGCCACATCCGGTGCATTTGCGGTCAGAAAGTTGCGGATTTGCGTCTTGTAGGCTTCGCGGTCGATCACCGTGGTTTCGATGTTCAGATCGGGGTGCATCTCTGCGAAGCGGGCGATCATGTCCTCCATCGTCGCGCGGGGTGCGGGGTTCGATGTATCAAGGAAAATCTTCAGATCGCCGGACAGCTTTTCGCCGTGGCCATCGGCCAGCGCACCGCCTGCCAGAACAGCCGTTGTCGCAAGCGCCGCGATGGACGCTTTGAGCATGGAATGCATGGTTTCCTCCCTAGTGCTTCCAGTAATTTCAGTTCCATTATTTGAAACTTGGTTTTGTATATTGAAATCATAATGCCGACTCGCCTATGCTTGTCAACAGCGCCGGTCACGGGATCACCAGAATCCCGGTCCAGCGGGGAGGAGACGGATGACAGCATCATCCAACAGCGATGGCACCGTGGGCAAAGCTCTCGACGTGCTCGATCAGGTGGCCGGCTTTGGCCGCCCCGTGCGCTTTGGCGAGTTGCTCGCGGCCTCGCCCTATCCCAAAGCGACGCTCTACCGGTTTGTGCAGACGCTGACCTCGCAAGGCATGCTGGCCTATGACCCCGACCGTCAGGTCTATGCCCTTGGCGTGCGCCTTGTGCGCCTTGCCCATGCCGCATGGACCCAGTCCAGTCTCGCGCCCATTGCGCGGCCGCATCTGGATGCGCTCAGCGCCAAGGTCGGCGAGACCGTGCATCTGGCCCAGCTTGATCACGCGCAGGTGCTTTATGTCGACAAACGCAACGCCACAGACCCGGTCGAGATGTATTCCCAAGCCGGCAAGGTCGGCCCCGCCTACTGCACCGGCGTCGGCAAAGCGATGCTCGCCTTCCTTGATGCGTCCGAGCAAGAGCGCGTCATCGCCCAGCAGAGCTTTCACCGCTTTACCGAGCATACGCTGACCAGCGCCGACGCGCTGCGCTCGGAACTGACGGATATTCGCGCCAACGGCTATGGCTTTGACCGCGAAGAACACGAGCCCGGCATCATCTGCGTCGCCCATCCCATTCTGACACCGTCAAACCGTGTCCTCGGCGCGCTCTCTGTCACGTCGACCACCCAGCGCACCAATGTTGCGGCCCTCGAACGGCTCGTCCCAGACATCCGCGCCGCCGCCCACGCCATCGCCGAGGAAGCAGGCGCGTGGCATTTCCCATCCCAAGTCACAACTGCAGGATCCTGATATGACCGGAGTCACTCTTTCCAATGTCATCAAGCGCTATGGCGAAACGCAGGTGATCCACGGCATTGATCTTCAGATCGAAGACAGTGAGTTCTGCGTCTTCGTTGGTCCCTCCGGCTGCGGCAAATCCACGTTGTTGCGCATGGTCGCGGGGCTTGAGGAAACCACCGAAGGCCAGATCAATATCGGCAGCCGCGACGTGACCCGCCTTGATCCATCGGATCGCGGCGTCGCCATGGTCTTCCAGACCTATGCGCTTTACCCGCATATGAGCGTCGCCGAAAACATGGGCTTCGGCCTCAAGATGAACGGCCACCCCAAGGCCGAGATCGACCAGAAGGTTGCCGCCGCCTCCAAGGTCCTCAAGCTCGACGATTACCTCAAGCGCAAACCCAAAGCGCTGTCTGGCGGTCAACGCCAGCGCGTCGCCATTGGCCGCGCCATCGTCCGCGGCCCCGAAGTGTTCCTTTTCGACGAACCCCTATCCAACCTCGATGCCGAGCTGCGCGTCGAAATGCGCGTCGAGATCGCGCGATTGCACCAAGAGATCGGCGCAACGATGATCTACGTCACCCACGATCAGGTCGAAGCCATGACCCTCGCCGACAAGATCGTCGTCCTCCGCGCAGGCCGCATCGAACAGGTCGGCGCCCCGATGGACCTTTACCGCAACCCCGACAACCGCTTCGTCGCAGGCTTCATCGGCTCGCCTGCCATGAACTTCCTTGACGGTCAAATCACAGCAGGCGGAGTCGAAGTACCGGGTTTGAAAGAGACGGTAAAACTGCCCGTCACCATGCCCTCCGCCGGAACGCAGGTCCAAATCGGCCTGCGCCCCGAACACCTGCTGATGATCAAAGGCGACACCCACAAGGTTGAACTGACCGAAGCGCTGGGCGGCGTTTCCTACGCCTATCTCGTGACCCCCACGGGGGAAAAGATGATCGTCGAAGAACGCGGCGATGAGCGCTCCCGCATCGGTGACACCGTCGGCCTCAGCTTCGAGCCGGAGCGCGCGATGCTCTTTGATGCTCAGACCGAGGCGCGGATCAGGTAGGCGAAAATACCGGCATCTGACATTAGTTTTGCGTTCGGTCCTCTGACGCTCTAGCAAAGAGCTGTTCACGCTTTGCCGCACAAACCGGCGTATCAAGATGCCCGAAACCCTTTCCGTCAGGATCGCCGAGGTCTGCAAGACCATCGAGGCCGATCTCAGTCGCCCGTGGCGCACCGCTACGCTGGCCCAGCAGGCCGGTATGGCGCAGCATCATTTTCAGCGCGTCTTTGCAAATGTGACGGGCGAGACGGTGGCGGGCTATATCCGCAGCCGTCGCCTTGAACGTGCGGCCCTTGCGCTGCGCGACACGTCCGACCGCATCATCGACATCGCCTTGGCCACCGGCTTTCAGACCCATGCCGCGTTGACCCGCGCCTTCACCGCGCATTTTGGGCAAAGCCCGCGCGCCTTTCGCGAAACCGGGCTGCCTCCCGACCGTCAGGGCCTACCGCCGCGCCCCTATCTGCGCCCTCTTTCGTCGCGCACCTTGATGGCAAATTGCGATCTGGTTGAACTGCCCGATCAATGGATGTGCTGGCGCAAGACACGCGGCGTTCAGGACGGTCGCTTCTTTCCCGATCTTGAGGCGACCCGGCTTCATTTCCAAACCCTTCGGTCCGAACTTGCAGGCCGCGACGCCCAGCTTGCAACTGCATTCCCCGAAGGCCCCAAGGGCTACAACGATCCCAACGCCACCGCGCTTTACGGAGCACTTGTCCCGGATCGGTTTGATCTGGACTGGTCGCCCAATTGGCGCGCCTTTCCGGGGGGGCTTTTCGCGGTTTTCCCGCATTTCGGACCCTTCGTGACATTGCATTTGACGTGGCATCGTTGCGTCCGTGCGGGCTTTGATCAGCTTGGCGTCGGGTTTCGCACCTCATGGATGTTTGAAACCTACCTGTCGCCTCGCGCCCACGCGCCAGACACAGAGCTTTCGGCGCTGATTTATCTGCCGGTTCAGAAAAGCACGTTCGGGAAAGCGCAGGCCACGCGCCCTTCTTAAGTCAGCATCAGTAGCCAAACTTGAGGGACCTCCATGACTTTTCAAACCGCGTTGCAAGACGCAGATCGGCTTTTGTATGACCGCGCCGATGACCTTGCCGATATCGTAGACCGCATCGAAAGCTCTGCCTATCGCAAGGCGCTTTACGCCGAGATGACGGCGCGCCGAAACCTTGCCGAGCCGACCGTGAACGCCTTTGAGCATCGGCGCGATGCCTGTCCCGACAAGGCCACCGGGCCGCTGAACGGGCTGCCCATCACCGTCAAGGATCAGATCGCGGTTGCCGGGTGGCCGACGGGGTTTGGCCTGGAACGCGTCTCTCGCAAGCCCGACACGCGTTCCGCCTCACTTATCACGCACCTGCGGACGCTGGGCGCCTGCGTCACGGGCAAAACAGCGCTGCCGCCCAATGCGATGGATTTTCAAACCGCTAACGCGCGCCGTGGCCCCACGCGCAATCCTCACAATCCCGACTTTACCACCGGTGGTAGCACAGGGGGCGGGGCCGCTGCCATCGCCAGTGGGATGAGCGTTCTGGATGTCGGGACCGATCTCGGCGGCTCCCTGCGCATCCCTGCGGCGTGGTGTGGGGTGACGTCCTACACGCCAAGTGAAGGGTTCTGGCCCAATGATGGCATGCTGCGCGGCACGCAGAAACTGGATCATTTCGCCCGCATCGGCCTGACCGCGCGGACCGCAAGCGATCTGGCCTATATCTGGCAGACGCTTCAATCCGCCGACAAAACGCCCATCGCGCCCACGGCGCCTCCGCGCCTCGCGCTCTGGGCACCGGCGGCCCAAGCGCCTTGCGACCCAACAACCCTTGGAATGTGGGGAAGGCTCAGCGAAACCCTTCGCGGCACCTGGCCCGATGTCACGTCCGACCCCATGACCGCGCTTTTCGAGGGTGACGTCTACCGCCTCGCAGGAGAAATCATCGGCTTTGAGACCGGCGCGCTCGTGCCGTGGCCCCTGTTATGGCTGACCCGCCGCGACCGCCGTGCGCGGGGAACTTCGCCGGGGTTCGTGGCCCATGTGCATGAGGGCTATAAACGCGACCGCACGCGCCATGCCTACAATCTGAAGAAGCTCGAAAAACTGCGTGCAGAAGCACTTGAGCTTTGGTCGGACAAGGAGGCTTTGCTGCTGCCCGTCTCAGGCATCTGTGCCTTCAAGCACATCGCCCCGGTCCGCGATCAAAACGGGGTGCGCACCTATGATGCCGTTTTTGAAACCAATGCGGGCACGCTTGGCTATTTCGACGCCCTGACCCGGTTTACGCTTCCGCTGACGGTTCTGGGGTGGCCCGTGGTGACAGTGCCAATCGGCTTTGACGAAAACGGCCTGCCCATGGGCGCGCAACTTGTTGGCAAGCCCGGTCAGGATGGCGCGCTCTTTGCGCATGCGCAGATGCTGCAAAACACGCTGAGAGAGACTCCGCCCCGAATGTGATCCGGGGCCCCACCGCAAAAAGAGGCCCCGGATCACGTCCGGGGCGCGCTGCCTTCACTCATCCCATTCGACCGCGCGATCAGATCAATTCCCATCTGCTGAAACAGGTCGCCATAATCCAGCGTCACCCAGTTCTCAGCGATCTGGCCCCCTGCGATGCGGTAGAAATCCATCACCCGCAACGTCAGCGCCTTACCGGTCGCCGCGACCCCCAGATAATCGCCTTGATGGGTCATCGTCATCGACGGCCAGCCCGAAATTGCGGCGTAATTCGCGTCTCCAAAGCGGCAGTAGTGATTGCCGCCCTTGCGGTCCGGAAAGGCGGTCAGAAACGCCTCCCGGTGGTCCTTCACAAAGCCCGCCCACTGAAAGTTCGACCCGATGCCCGCAGGCCCGTACCATAGCATGTCCTCGGCCCAATAGCCGTCTGTGCCGGTCTGCCCCGGTGAGGAGAGCGTCTCAGGATCATAGACATGCAGATCGCCCAGCATCCACTCAACCACCGCCATCGAGGCCGCGCTGTCCCCACCCACAGGCAGCAAACCGTCTTGCGTGGCAGGGGCCGGAAAGGTGATTTCCGTGCCAAGGGAGGGCAGGGGCATGCGCCCTGCCTGCCGCATCAGGTCGGGCAGGTCAAAGATGATCTTGGCCTCCACGATCTGACCCTCCTCGATAAGGTAGAACTCTGCGGCCCGCAGCCACGCCATCTTACCCGACGGCGCCAGCCCGAAGAGCGGGGCGGTGAATGTGCCGACATAGTGCGTGACGCAGGCGCACCAGCGACCTCCCTGCGCGCGGATATTATCGCCACCCAGGAAAAGAACGTCGCGGCGGTGCAGCCCGTCAAAGGCCGCGCGCAACGGGGCGATGTAGCCCTCAAGGATCGCCGCGCGACCCGCAAGCCGGTTGACCGGCCACGCCAGATCCCAAAGTGATTCCTGCGCCACGATAGCCTCGGATTGCGCGTCACCCTGCCACAGATGGATCAGCGCGTTTTGAATTTCTGCTCTGAAATCGGTCACTTAACTTACCTTTCGTGATTTATTTTCCGCAATGGCCAGATTTGACTTGGCAAAGGCGAACGTGGGAGTCTAGCCTTTTTGCAAACGTGTGCAAAAAATCGCACCGCGACAATAGGGAGACGCGAATGGCTGAGATTCAGCTTCGCAACGTTGGAAAGCGCTGGGGCTCTTTCATCGGCGTGAACAACTTCGATCTGACGATCGGAGATCAGGAATTTCTGGTGCTGCTTGGCCCCTCTGGCTGCGGCAAGACCACGACGATGCGGATGATCGCGGGGCTTGAAGACCCGTCCGAAGGCGACATCCTGATCGGCGGCGACCGCGTCAATGACAAGGAACCAAAAGACCGCGACATCTCGATGGTGTTCCAGTCCTACGGCCTTTACCCGAACCTGAACGTCTACGAGAATATTCGCTTCCCGCTGAAAGTCCGCAAGGTCGATCCGGCCACCCATGACGAGCGTGTCATGCGCGCCGCGGGCATGGTCGAGCTGGAGCCGTTCCTGCACCGCAAACCGGCGGAGCTGTCAGGCGGTCAGCGCCAGCGTGTGGCCCTGGCCCGTGCGATTGTGCGTAAGCCCAAGGTCTTCCTGATGGACGAGCCGCTGTCGAACCTCGACGCGAAGCTGCGCGTCTCGACCCGCGCGCAGATCAAGAACCTCAGTCATGAGCTGAAAGTCACCACGATCTACGTGACCCATGACCAGATCGAGGCTATGACGCTGGCTGATCGCGTTGTCGTCATGAACAAGGGCGTCGTGCAGCAGCTTGGCACGCCGACCGATATTTATGACCGCCCGGCCAACACGTTTGTGGCCAGCTTTATCGGCTCTCCGGCGATGAACCTGATCGACGGTGAGATCAAAGGCGGCGTCTTCCGCGCCGAAGGCATGGAAGTGCTGGGCCTGACGGCGCCCGATGGCAAGGTGACACTCGGCTTCCGGGCCGAGGACGCAACCGTTGCCGAAACGGGCGGGCAGGCCCATGCCCCCGCCTATGCGATGGAGCTTCTGGGCGACAGCACCATGATCACCATCCGCGTCGCGGGCGAACAGTTGAGCGTGAAAGCGGACAAGACATTCCGGTGCGAGATTGGCGATACCGTCCATTTCTCGATCCCGGCTGATATCTGCCACCTGTTCAGCGCTGAAACAGGTGAACGGATCGGAGGCTAAGACCTCTGCACCGGCTCCGCGCGTGGAGCCTGAAACGGCCCCGGGGCCTAAGACGAAACAGGGAGAGACATATGTTTCTGAAGAACACAGTTGCAGCAATTGCGCTGACGGTTGCCGCTGGCACCGCCATGGCCGATTGCGGCATTTCCGAAGGTCGCGTCAGCATCGTGGGCAATGAATTCCCTGCGATCCAGACCGTGGGCGCCGGGGCGATGGCCTGCGCCACCGACAGTGTCGAGGTCAGCACGAACCTGACCGCGGACCACCAGACAATCAACCTGCCCGGCATGCAGGGCAACCCGGCCGAGTATACTTCTGCCATTGTGGCCAACTCGTCCATCGTGGCGTTGATGAATGAAGACGTGATCCGCCCGCTGGATGATCTGATTGCCGCGCATGGTCAGGATCTCAAGCCGAACCAGATCGTGACGATCAATGGTCAGGCCATGGCGATTGCCTTCATGGCGAACGCCCAGCACCTCGTCTATCGCTCTGACGTGCTCGAAGAGGTCGGCGTCGAAGTGCCGACCACCTACGAGGAAATGCTCGCCGCCGCAGAGGCCATCCGTGCTGCCGGCATCATGGAGAACCCGATCGGTGGCCCCTATGCCGCCGGTTGGAACCTTGCGCAGGAATTCAACAACATGTTCCTGGGCTATGGCGGTCAGCATTTTGAGGCCGGCACAGCCGTGCCCAATGTGAATTCCGAGGCGGGTATCAAGGCGCTTGAGATGATGAAGGCGCTGTCGGAATACATGAACCCCGACTACCTGACCCACGATTCCAATGGCACCAGCGCTGAATTCCGCGCCGGTAACATGGCTCTGATGCATATGTGGGGGTCCCGCGCAGCGGTGCTGACCGATGCAGAAGGCGTGCCGCAGGAAGTGATCGACGGCTTTGCCATCGCAGGCCCGATGACTGTGGGTGGCGGTGACACACCGGCCTCCACGCTCTGGTGGGATGGCTGGACTGTGGCCAAGAACATCTCGGACGCGGATGCCGAAGCGACGTTCAAAGCCATGATGAACGGCATTGATCCGACGATCCTCAGCCAGGACGGCGTGTCAACGCAGGCTGTCTGGCTCATCGACGGCTATGAGCCGACCGATGCGGCTGTGGGTGTGTTCGAGGCCGCCAATTCCGGCACAGCACCTTATCCGATGCTGCCCTATATGGGTCTGATGCACACCGCGCTGGGCGCTGAGCTGACCGACTTCATGCAAGGCAACGAGAGCGCCGAACAGGCCCTCGCCGATGTGGAGGCTGCCTACACAGCCGCCGCCAAAGAAAACGGCTTCCTCCAGTAAGGACGCCTTTGAGGGCGGGGTTGCCATTCACACCTCGCCCTCTCCCATCCCCCTCAGCGGCAGGCACTGGCCATGAAACACAAGACCTTCTTCTGGTTCTTCCTTCCGACCGCCATGGCGATGCTGATCTTCATCGCAGCGCCGCTTGTGTCGGTCATCATGCAATCGCTGTTTCTGCCCCATGAAGCCGTGCTTATTCAGGTCGAAAACTGCGGCCCCTTCGGTTGCACGCAACAAACCTCCATCGACCAAGAGGCCACGCAAGCCTTGCGCGATGCCGCCCCGATGGGCCGTTTTGCCGGGCTTGAGGTGTATTTCGACCGTGGCCATCTCGCCACGGCTGAAGTTGCAGAAGCCTGGCGGACCCGCGAAAGCCTTGGCGCTTTCTTTGGTGAGCTGGGCAACCTGCCGTTCTACCGCGCCATGGCCTTCACGCTGACCTACACCTTCACCGTGACCCCGCTGCTGATCGCGCTGGGTTTCTTCATCGCGGTCGGTGTGAACTCCGTCACCCGCCAGATCCGCGGCTTCCTGATCTTCTTTTCGCTTCTGCCGATGATCGTGACGCCGCTTGTTGGCTCGCTGATCCTTTTCTGGATGATCGACGCACGCGGTATCCTGGGCAACCTGCTCCAGTACCTCGCCAACGATCCCGACCTGTCACTCAAGGCATCAACGCCCCTGATGTGGATATCGCTTATCGTCTACGGCATCTGGTCCTCGGCGCCCTTCGCCTTCGTGGTCTTCTACGCAGGCCTGCAAACGGTGCCGCAAGACACCCTCGAGTCTGCCCAGATCGACGGCGCGACCCGCTGGCAGCAAATCCGCTACGTGCTGGTACCGCACCTGATGCCACTCATCACCTTCGTGGCGCTGATCCAGCTCATGGACAATTTCCGCGTCTTTGAGCCGATCATCGGCTTCTCGGCTCAGGCCCATGCGACCTCGCTCAGTTGGATCATCTTCAACGACCTTGGCGGCGAAACCCGCCAGCTCTCCGCTGCTGCGACCACCTCTGTGCTGACAGTCCTTTGCGTGGCGATCCTGCTGACCCCTGTGCTGGTGCGCACATGGCGCGACTTCAAAGGAAAGGCCTGATCCATGGCGTCCAAAGCTCAAGAAAAACCGCTTAGCCTGCGCATCCTGCTGACCGTCTTCCTTGTCATCTGGCTGATCGCAGCGGCCTTCCCCTTCATGTGGACGCTCTGGGGCTCCTTCAAGGTCGAGCTTGATTTCTTCTCGATCGCCAACTGGCGCGATGCGCTCACCGGCCCCCGGACCGAGTTTACCTATGGCCATCCCTTCACCGGCGCAGGCTATGCAGGCGCATGGATTCAGGAAGAATTCTGGCGCTCCGTCATCAACACCTTCATCGTGTGTTTCTTCGTGGTCTGCATTTCGCTGACCCTCGGAACACTGGGCGGTTACGCGCTGTCGCGCTCAGGCCATAACTACGTCTTCTGGCTGCTGATCGCCGCGCTGATGTTCCGCGCCCTGCCGCCGATCACGCTGGTGTCGGGCTACCTGCCGCCGTTCTTTGAGTGGAACATCTGGGGCTACCTGCCCACGGCGATCATCGTGCTGGTGGCCATCAACCAACCCTTCACGCTTTGGATGCTGCACAGCTTCTTCCAGAAAATCCCGAAGGAGCTGGACGAATCCGCCAAGGTCGATGGCTGCACCCAGTTTCAGGCCTTCCGCCATGTGATTATCCCGGTCATGTGGCCGGGCGTCATCACCACGGGCCTCTTCAGCTTCCTGCTGGCCTATAACGACTTCGCCGTGACCGCGATGCTGCTGTCGGAAAGCAACCGCACCATGATCCCCGCCGTGGCCGCCTTCCTCGGCACCACGCAGACCGAAGGCAACGTGATGTTCGCCGTCGCCGCCGTGGTCTCGGCCACCGTGCCACTCTTTATCATGGTGATGTTCTTCCAGCGCCAGATCGTGTCGGGCCTGACCGCAGGCGCTGTCAAAGGCTGATGCCCTATCGCGTGACGTCGCAGGCCGTGGCAGAGAAAGCCGGCGTCAGCCGCTCTGCCGTCAGCCGGGTGTTCACGCCGGGGGCCTCCGTCGCCCCGAAAACCGCCGAAAAGGTGCGCCGCGTCGCCGCCGAACTGGGCTATCGCCCCAATGTCCTCGCGCGCGGGCTGCTCACCGGGCGCTCGCGCATGATCGGCCTTGTGGTCGCCTATCTCGACAACCAGTTCTATCCCGGCGCGCTGGAAAAGCTGTCCTCAGCCCTCGAAGCGGAGGGCTATCACGTACTGATCTTCATGGCCGCCCAGACCGCCGACAATATCGAAGAGGTGGCCGAGGATATCCTTGACTACCAGATCGACGGGCTGATCCTCGCCTCCGTCGCGCTCAGCTCGCCCCTTGCGCAGCGCTGCCGCGCGCGCGGCGTTCCCGTGGTGCTCTTCAACCGCCATCAAAGCGATGGGGAGCTGTCGGTGACCTCCGACAACGAAGCTGGAGGGCGCATGGCCGCCCGCCACTTGATTGCCCGTGGTGCGCGCAAGATCGGCCATATCGCCGGGTGGGAAGGGGCTTCCACCCAGGCGGACCGCGAGGCGGGGTTCCTTAGCGAGCTGCACGCCGCTGGCCTGACGCTTCACGCCCGCGAGGTTGGTGATTTTCACCCCGAACGCGCCCGTGACGCCGCCCGCCGCATGTTCGCAGGCCCCGACCGGCCCGACGCAGTCTTCGTGGCCAATGATTACATGGCCTTCCCCACGATGGACGTGATCCGGTTTGAAATGGGTCTGCGCATCCCCGATGATGTTGCTGTCATCGGCTTTGATGATGTCCCCGTCGCCAGTTGGCCCAGCTATGATCTGACGACCATTCGCCAGGACAGCACCGCCATGGTGCGCGCCACGGTGGAGGGTCTGCTCAGCAGTATGGACGGCGCGCGCCCGCGCGCATCCTTGATCCCGGTCGAGTTGGTCCGGCGCTCCAGCGCCTAGACATCGCCTGTTGCCAGCAAAATCTGTTTCCAGATCGCGGTGTCATCAATCAGCGTGAACTCCCGCCGCAGGCCCCATGGCCCGAACTCGGCATGGGTGATCCCCATCACGTAGACCTGCGCCCCGGTCGGCGAGCCAAAGCGCCCCCAGCCATCATGTGTGCCGTGCAAGGACCAGCGCACCGCTGCGCGCGGAGGCATCATCGGGTCTTCGCGCCCAATCTGGTGTTCAATCCGAAATTCAGCCGATGGAAACGCCGACCGCAGCCCCAGCCAGAAGCGGTCCGCCGCCGCAGGCCCATGCGCCGTGACATGCCCAGGATAGGCAAGATCGCAGGCCCGGTCCCATTCCGCCGGGATCACCGATAACTCGCCTTCCATGATCCGCTCCAGCAAGCTTGCCAGCTTGGCCCCCCACGGGTCGTCATTCCCGCGCCCGGTGTAAGGCCCCGCAATATCCGTCGCGGGGGTCATCGGTTTCACGCACGCCTCTGGCCCGCCTTCGCGCGCGATCAGATCGCGCGTCCAGCCCACCAGATCGCCGCCCATCTGCTGCACAATCGCCCCTTGATCGCGCACCAGCCATTCATCTTTCACCGCGTTGTCCTGACACCAGCAATCCGCAAGTATCCGGTATTCCAACCGCTTTCCCGTCGGCGCGCCGTAGACGCCCGGTCCGGTATGGGTCGCCCAGCAATAAAGCCGGTGCGACGACAGGAAACTATCCGCCCTCGTCGCGCACCAGATCACGTCTTCTCCCGGCAGTTCCCGGTCGGGAAACTCCGCCAGCGTGGCCATGGTCGCCGCGATGATCCCGTCGTTTCCTTGCACCACTGACGCAGGCGATCGCACGATCAGATCGTCGCCGTAATAGCGGTAAAGCGTGTCGATCCCGCGCTTCTCCCAGATGTCTTCGGTGATGCCGAGGATGTAATCCTCGACGCCATCCCAGCGCGTGTCAAAACCGGGCATGAAAGGGGTTTTATCGTTCATGCAAGCAAAGTGCGGATCAGCGCGAGCGCTGCAAGCCCAATCAGCAAAGACAGGCAAAACGGTTTGTAGTAGGGCTCGTATTTCGGCGTGAAAAGCCGCTGCCCCATTAGCACGCCCGCCATTGTCGGCAGGATAAACGCCATCCCGCGCAGCGCCGCTTGGCGGTCCATCACCCCAAAGATCAGCAGCGTGAACAGGCTGATCAGGGACGAAACGAACAGAAACAACACCAGCGATCCGCGCATCTGCCTTGCGGGTGCGTCGCGGGCCAGCACGTAAAGCGCGACGACCATACCGCCGATAGATGCAATCCCTGTCGCAACACCTGCAAGAACGCCCGACCCGTAAAGACCCGGTGTGGTCGCCAAGAAGGGCAAGCGCAGCTTCGCAAGTTGAGAGGCGGCCAGCACAATCAACAGGCTCAGTGCCAACAGCGCCGATATCTCAACCGAGACCGCTTGGGTCAGAGCCAACCCCAAGGGCAAGCCCAAAGCCGATCCGATCACTAACCCTTTGACCACGCCGCGATCTGCATCGCGCCACCCGCCGCGCGCCATCAGCACCGAGGCCGACATCTCCAGAAACCAGCAGATTGGGATCAGCTCCACCGGCGGCAGGATCAAGACGGCAGAGGCCATGACCATCGCCGACAGCGCGAAGCCTGAAAAGCCGCGCACGAGCCCCGCTGTAAAGGTGATCAAAACAAGTGCTGCGATCTCAATTCCGTTGAGATCCAGCAGCGCGCTCATGCCCGCCGCGCGTCGATCTGGGCAGAGGTCACCGCGATCATATCCAGAATATCGTCAGCCGAGCATCCGCGGCTCAAGTCATTGGCCGGCATCGCTAAGCCTTGGAGCACAGGGCCAATCGCTGTCGCCCCGCCAATGCGCTGCGTGATCTTGTAACCGATATTGCCCGCCTCAAGGTTGGGGAAGACAAAGACATTCGCGTGCCCCGCCACCGGGCTTCCGGGCGCCTTGCGCTGCCCCACGCCGGCATCAAAGGCCGTGTCGAATTGAAACTCGCCATCAATCTCGAAATCCGCGGTTTTCTTCGCGATCTCGGTGGCCTCCGCCACTTTGTCCACGCGCGGATGCCGCGCCGACCCCTTGCTGGAGAAGCTCAGCATCGCAACCTTCGGGTCAAACCCCAGCAGCGCGCGGGCGGAGTTGGCCGACTGGATCGCAATCGCCGCCAGCTCCGCTGCCGATGGCTCAATCACCAGGCCGCAATCGGAATAGACCAGCGGTGCACCGGGATGCGTCGGGTGGCTGTCCGGCAGGATCATCAGGAAAAAGCTCGACACCAAAGGCGCGTCCTCAGCCGTGCCGATCATCTGCAACGCCGCGCGCACCGTGGCGGAGGTCGTGTTGATCGCCCCGCCAATGGTCCCGTCCGCGCGTCCCAGCCGCACCATCAGCGCAGCCCAGACCAGCGGATCGCTGACCGCCTCTGCCGCCTGCGCCTCAGTCGGGTTCTTCTTGGCCCGCACCTCAAGGAACCCCGCGATCATCGCGTCGCGATGCGCGCTTGTCGCCGGATCCTCCAACTGCACGCCCGCGGGCACATCCGTGCCCTCCGGGGCCAGCACCGTGACCTGCGCCAGACCGTCCGCCACCGCGCGCCCCGCCGCCTCGATCACCCGCGCATCCACGCCTTCGGACAGCACAATATGGTGACGCGCCGCCTTGGCGCGCTCCCGTAACGCAAGAAGCGGCGAACTCATGCCGCCGCTTCCCGTATCGTCGTCCCAGCCAAGATCACTCAGCCGCGACGTTCATGTCGTCTTTGGAGACACCAGCCACCTTGACCGGCTTCTTCATCGCATCGCGACGGAACGGCTCGCCCAGCTCTTGGTTCAGGATCACTTCGATCAGCGTGGTCTTGTTGTTCTCCATCTGATCCTTGATCGCCTGGTTCAGCATCGCCGTCAGCTCGTCCATGGTCTTGGCCTGCACACCGATCAGGCCACAGGCCTCAGCGATCTTGGCGTAGTTGACCTGCATGTCCAGCTCGGTGCCGACGAAGTTGTCGTCAAACCACAGCGTGGAGTTCCGCTTCTCAGCCCCCCACTGGTAGTTGCGGAAAACGATCTGCGTCACAGCAGGCCACTCAGGGCGACCAATCGCGGTCAGCTCGTTCACCGCGATACCGAACGCACCGTCGCCCGCAAAACCGACAACCGGCACGTCCGGCTTGCCGATCTTCGCACCCACGATGGAGGGCAGACCATATCCACAAGGGCCAAAGAGACCCGGCGCCAGATACTTCCGACCCTCGTCGAAATCCGGATAGGCATTGCCGATCGCACAGTTATTGCCGATGTCGGACGAGATAATCGCCTCCCGCGGCAACGCGGCTTGAATAGCGCGCCACGCCTGACGGGGGCTCATCCAATCGGGACGCGCTTCCCGCGCACGTTCGTTCCATGTGGTGCCGGGATCATCCTGCTCGTGATCGAGCGAGGACAGCTCCTGCTTCCAGGCCGATTTCGTCTGCGCAATCTTGTCCTTACGCTCTCGACGCCCTGCATCACCCGCATCATCGGCCAGCTTCTCCAGAATGCCGTTGGCCACTTTTGCGGCATCGCCGACGATCCCAACGCTGACCTTCTTGGTCAGGCCGATCCGATCCGGGTTGATGTCGACCTGAATGATCTTCGCGTCGCTTGGCCAGTAATCAATGCCATAGCCCGGCAGGGTGGAGAACGGGTTCAGCCGCGTGCCAAGGCACAGCACCACATCCGCTTCGGAGATCAACTGCATCCCGGCTTTCGAGCCATTGTAGCCCAAGGGCCCCGCAAACAGCGGGTGCGAGCCGGGGAACGCGTCATTGTGCTGGTAGCCCACACAGACGGGCGCATCCAAACGCTCGGCCAGCTTCATCGACGCCTCGATCCCGCCTTCCGACAGAACAACACCTGCGCCGTTCAGGATCACCGGGTTTTTCGCGTTCGAGATCAGTTCCGCTGCCTTGGTGACCGAGTTCTCACCGCCGGGCGAAACCTCAAACTCAATCGCCTCAGGGATCTCGATATCAATCACTTGGGTCCAGAAATCGCGCGGGATGTTGATCTGCGCGGGGCCGGACAGACGATGCGCCTTGGCGATCACGCGGGTCAGCACTTCGCAGATGCGCGACGGGTCGCGGACCTCTTCCTGATAGGCAACCATGTCCTCGAACAGTTTCATCTGCTCGACTTCCTGGAAACCACCCTGACCGATGGTCTTGTTGGCCGCCTGCGGCGTGACCAGCAGCAGCGGCGTATGGTTCCAGTAAGCGGTTTTGACGGCGGTGACGAAGTTCGTAATGCCGGGGCCGTTCTGCGCGATCATCATCGACATTTTGCCAGTCGCACGGGTGTATCCATCAGACATGAACCCGGCAGAGCCTTCATGCGCGCAATCCCAGAACTGGATGCCAGCCGTGGGGAACAGATCCGAAATCGGCATCATCGCCGAGCCGATAATCCCGAAAGCGTGTTGGATTCCGTGCAGTTGCAGGCTTTTAACAAAGGCCTCTTCGGTCGTCATTTTCATTGCAGAACTCTCCCATGGCAGAACGAGGTCCTCATCCTCGCGTCGAGAGAGTAAATAAGCAAGCCCTTCACCTAGCGTTAGGACCAGATGAAGGGTTGGTTTAAGACCAGATCAGACAGACATGCACATGTATTTCATCTCAAGGAATTCTTCGATCCCATGATGGCTCCCCTCGCGGCCAAGCCCCGATTGCTTGACCCCGCCAAAGGGGGCCGCCTCGGTCGAGATGATGCCGGTATTGATCCCGACGATGCCATATTCCAGCGCCTCGGCCACTTTGTATACGCGGCTCAGGTCGTTGGCATAAAAATACGCAGCCAGACCAAAGATCGTGTCATTGGCCATTTCAATCACGTCGTCTTCGGTCTCGAACTTAAAAAGCGGTGCCATCGGGCCAAAAGTCTCTTCATGGCTGACCTTCATATCTTGCGTGACGCCGGTCAGGATGGTTGGCTCGAAGAACTTGCCGCCCAATTCGTGGGGCTCACCGCCCAGAAGGACTTTCGCCCCTTTCTTGGTCGCATCCGCGATGTGATCCTTCACCTTCTTAACCGCAGGCTCTGAAATCAGTGGCCCAAGATCGGCCCCGTTAAAGCCGTCCCCGACGCTCATCTTGCCGACGGCTTCCGCGAATTTTTTCGCGAAATCATCATATACCCCAGCTTGCACATAGATGCGATTGGCACAGACACAGGTCTGGCCATTGTTGCGGAACTTGCAGGCGATGGCGCCCTCAACGGCAGCGTCCAGATCGGCATCATCGAAGACAATAAACGGCGCGTTGCCGCCCAGCTCCATCGAGCATTTCATGACCTGATCGGAGGCCTGTTTCAGCAGAATGCGCCCCACAGCGGTCGAGCCGGTAAAGGTCAGTTTGCGCACGGTTTCGTTTTCGCAGAACTCCTTGCCCATGGCAGAGCTGTCGCTGCCTGTCACGACCGAGAAGATACCTTTGGGCAGCCCGGCGCGTTCGGCCAGAACGCCCAAAGCCAGCGCCGAAAGTGGGGTCAGCTCTGCCGGACGCGCCACGAACCCACAGCCTGCCGCGAGCGCAGGGGCGGCTTTGCGGGTGATCATCGCATTGGGGAAATTCCACGGCGTGATAGAGCCGACAACCCCGATGGGTTGCTTGATCACGGTGATGCGCTTGTCGGGCTGATGACCGGGGATCGTCTCGCCGTAAACGCGCTTGGCCTGCTCGGCGAAGAATTCGACGAAAGAGGCGCCATAGCCTATCTCACCCTTGGCTTCGGCCAGCGGTTTGCCCATTTCGGCTGTCAGGATCATGGCCAGATCATCCTGATGCTCCATCATCAGGTTGAACCATGTGCGCAAGATATTGGCGCGATCCTTGGCCGTCCGCGCTGCCCAGTCTTTTTGCGCGATCCGCGCGGCTTCGATGGCACGGGCAACCTCTGTCCGACCAAGATCGGCGACCTGCGCGATGGTATCTCCGCGCGCAGGGTTCACCACATCGAAAGTCTCTCCGCTATCGGCAGAAATCCAGTCGCCTCCGACATAGGCTTTGCTCTGCAAAAGCTCCGGATCGTTCAGCATCGCGCGCAGATCGGTGGTTTGGTCCAGCATCGGTCTCTCCCTTAATCATTGGGTCATAAATGGCATGTCGCGCGGGATTGGCAACTCACTCCGGCAACTGGGACCAACACGGCAGGGGGCTATTTGGTTGCGGTTCCGCCGCGAAAACCCCGCGTGCGATGGCCCGTGCGAGGGTTGTAGCCGCGGTGTGGCAGAGGCTCAGCAGGGTCGCGTCGTCGGTCTGCCCGTCCGTGGTGGATGCGGCGAACACGAGGTCCCCGTCGAAAGGCGTATGCGACGGCACCAAGGCCCGCGCCATGCCGTCATGGGCCGCTGTGGCCAATCGGGTGCATTGGGCTTGGGTCAGAGGTGCGTCCGTGGCGACGATGGCGATGGTGGTGTTGTGCTGGCTGAGCTTGGTGTCGGGCATGGTCTTTGGGAAGGCCTGCGCCGGGGGCAGACCGCCGAATTCCGCGCCTAGCTCAAAGGGGGTCGCCCAGAAGGATTTCGTCTTCCCGATGGTGGCGGAGCCAAGGGCATTGACGGCGACAAGCGCCCCGACCGTATGGCCGTTGATGACGGCAGAGGCCGATCCGAGACCGCCCATCGTCGTGGCGGTCGTTGCCCCGAAGCCTGCGCCTTGGGTGCCAATCTCGAAGTGGTCAGAGGCATTGTCGAGCGCCTCTTCCCCAAGCGCTGCATAGGGGTTCTGGTCCCACCCTTTGTCGCCCCCATTTAGTAGATCAAAGAGGATCGCCGCTGGCACAATCGGCACCCGCTGACCCCCAACCTCAAACCCCCGGTTTCGCGCGCGAAACGCATTTGCGACGCCAGAGGCTGCATCGAGACCGAGGGCGGACCCTCCGGATAGGACCAGCGCGTCGACCTTTTGGACCAGCCGGTCGGGCGCCAGCAGATCGGTCTCCCGCGTGCCGGGCGCGCCGCCCATGATATGCACGCCCGCGGTGAAGGGTTGGTCTGCAGTCAGGACCGTGGTGCCCGTTTTGATCGCCGCATCATGAGCATTGCCGACCAGCAGGCCGGGGACGTCAGTGATGAGATTTTGAGCGCCGGGCTGCATGGGATCAGCTATTCAAATGCGCGCCTGCGGCGCAAGACTTTACTTATTTGGTGCATTGGGTCAGCGTAGTTTTGCAGGGGCGATGGCGTCGCCCGGTTGCTGCTTTTCTTTCAGTCCTGAACGCCGGGATCTCTTTGATCGGAGGTCGCTATGAACCGTCCTGAATTCTATCGTTATCACAATGGCCAGAAGGCCGTTTTGCCGTTTGAAGACGCCGAATACGAGGCGCGCTTGAAGGGGTTGCGCGCCATCATGGCGGAGGCGGGGGTGCAGGCGGCCGTGTTCACCTCAATGCACAATATCGCCTATTATTCTGGGTTCCTCTATTGCGCGTTTGGGCGGCCTTACGGGTTGGTCGTGACCGACACGGAATGTGTAACGATTTCGGCGGGGATTGATGCGGGGCAGCCGTGGCGGCGGAGCTATCGCGACAACATCACCTATACGGACTGGCAGCGAAACAATTACTGGCGCGCGGTGCGGTCTGTGACGGGAACGGGGGTGCATTGCGGCTATGAAGGCGATCACATGACGGTTTCGCAGCGCGACCTTTTTTGCGCGATGCTGGAGCCGTCTGAGGTGACGGATCTGGCGCCCGCGACGATGCGGCAGCGGATGCATAAATCGCCGGCCGAGATTGATCTGATCCGCGCGGGCGCGGCGGTGGCGGATGTGGGTGGCTATGCGATCCGGGATGCGATCAAGGAAGGCGTGCGCGAGATTGATGTGGCGATGGCCGGGCGGGACGCGATGGAGGTGGAGATCGCCAAGCGGTTTCCCGACGCGGAGTATCGCGACACGTGGGTCTGGTTTCAGTCGGGGATCAACACGGACGGGGCGCATAATCCTGTGACGGGTCGCAAGCTGGAACGCGGCGATATCCTGAGCCTGAACACGTTTCCCATGATCTCGGGCTATTATACGGCGTTGGAACGGACGCTGTTTGTGGGCGAGGTCGATGAGGCTTCCCGCGCGATCTGGGAGGCGAATGTGGGCGCGCATGAATTGGGGATGTCGTTGCTGAAACCGGGTGCATCCTGTGCCGAGGTAACCGCAGGCGTGAACGCGTTTTTTGAAGAGCGGGACCTATTGCAATACCGGACCTTTGGCTACGGGCACTCCTTTGGGGTTCTGTCCCATTACTATGGCCGCGAGGCGGGGTTGGAGCTGCGCGAGGATATCGACACGGTGCTGGAGCCGGGGATGGTAATCTCGATGGAGCCGATGCTGACGATCGCGGACGGGGAGCCGGGGGCTGGCGGATACCGTGAGCATGATATTCTGGTGATCACCGAGGACGGGAACGAGAATATCACGGGCTATCCGTATGGGCCTGACTTCAACGTGGTCTGAGTATTTGGGCACAAAAGAAGCAGAGGCGTTTCGCATGCGAAACCGGGTTTGCGAGACGCCTTTGTTGATATCATTATGTTTTATTTTCCGAGAGTTAACATAATAAGGGTTAATGCAGGAACGCTCTGTTATTTAAGGGTATTTTAAGGTGTTTTCCTGCGCTAGAGTCTGGGTATGGCCAAGACTGCGATCCGTGAAACCGAGCTTTATGAACCTGTGAAAGCGCTGCTGGAAGGGCAGGGTTACGAGGTGAAGGGCGAGGTCGGGGCGGCGGATATCGTGGCATTGCGGGACGGCGATGATCCCGTGATTGTCGAGCTGAAAACAGGGTTTTCGCTGGCGCTTTATCATCAGGGGATCGCGCGGCAGAAGCTGTCGGATGACGTGTATCTGGCGGTGCCACGGGGCAAGGGGCGGCAGTTCAAGGCGTCTTTGAAGAACAACAAACTGTTGTGTCGGCGGTTGGGGCTGGGGCTGATTACGGTGCGGTTGAAGGATGGCTATACGGAGGTGCATCTGGACCCATCTCCTTACGTGCCGCGGCAAAGCAGGAAGCGCAAAGGACGGCTTTTGCGGGAGTTTTCGCGGCTTGTCGGCGATCCGAATACCGGGGGGCAGGTGCGTGTGGGGATTGTCACGGCCTACCGGCATGATGCGCTGCGCTGTGTTTGTGCGCTGCGGGGCGGGCCGTTGAAGGCCAGCGCTGTGGCGGCGGCGTCGGGTGTGGAGGTCGCGCGGCGGGTGATGGCGGACAATCACTACGGCTGGTTCGAGCGGGTGGAGCGCGGGGTCTATGCGCTGTCGCCCAAGGGTGCGGCGGCGGTGGAGGACTATGCGGTTGTCCTGGCGGAGATCGACCGTTAAATCATTGGAAAATCCGGCGAAAATCGCACATAGTCATATGAACTGAGTTCATGCGAGGCGGTGATGGCGCGGGCGTTTTACGATCTTCCCCCGATGACGACGCTGGTCGCGTTTGAAGCGGCGGCACGCCATGGGAGTTTCAAGACCGCGGCGGCGGAGTTGAATGTCACGCCGGGGGCGGTGAGCCATCAGATCAAGGCGCTGGAGGGCGAGTTGGGCGTGGCCTTGTTCGAGCGGGTGCATCGCGGCGTGATGCTGACCGAGGACGGGCAGGATCTGTTTACCAGCGTGCAGAGCGCGTTTTCGGGGATGTCGCGAAGCCTTGCGCAGATCAAACGGGCGGATACCGAACGGGCGATTACGGTGGCGGCGACGACGGCTGTTTCGGCGCTGTGGCTGACGCCGCGGATCACGGCATTCTGGCGCGAGAGGCCGGATATCAGGGTTAATCAGGTGGTGTCGGATGCGCGGGTCGAGGGCAGCGGGCCTGACCTGATTATCGAGTATGGCTTGGCCAAGGGGCGCGCGGGGGAAAGCTGTGAGTTATTTACCGATGTGCTTGTGCCGGTGGCCTCGCCCGAATTTGTGGCCAGCCGACCTGTGCCGGAACTGGCGGCGTTGGCGGCGATGCCGCTGATCCATATGACCGCGCCGAACACCAACTGGACGACGTGGAAACACTGGTTTGCCGCGCTGGGCTATGACGGGCCATTGGCGCGCGGCACCCGCGTGAACAATTACATGATCGCGTTGCAGGCTGCACAGGACGGGGTGGGCGTGGTGCTGGGGTGGAAGCGGTTGGTCGCTCCGTTTCTGGAGAACGGGTCACTGGTGTCATTTGGCGGGTATGAATTGCCCGCGCCCAGCAGTTTCTACATCACGCGCGGGCCGAAAACGGATGCGCGCGAGAGCGTGGATTTACTGGAGCGATGGCTCTTGGGATGAATTGAGCTCATCTGACGCCGAAAATTTCCGCGATTGAACGGGCGCGCTGACGGGCGCAGTCTTGCGCGATCCATTAGGAGGGCGCGCGATGAATATTCAGACAGATCTGGGTGCGGTGATGACATCGGTGGCGCAGGCCAAGGGCTTGCCCAATGCGCATTACGTGTCGCCCGAAGTGTTCGAAGAAGAAAAGCAGGCGGTGTTGTTCGATCACTGGGCGGGCGTTGGCTTTGGCAAGGATGTGCCCGAAAAGGGCGACGCGATGCCGGTGAATTTTTTGGGCATGCCGCTGCTGATCGTGCGGGATCGGGATGGCGAGGTAGGTGTGTTTCAGAACACCTGCCGCCATCGCGGGATGATTTTGGTGGATGCACCGAAGAAGATCGAAGGGGCGATCCGCTGCCCCTATCATTCGTGGTGCTACAGCTTGAAAGGGGCGTTGAAATCGACGCCCCATGTGGGCGGACCGGGGCGCAATACGCATCCGGACATCAAGCGCGATGAACTGGGGCTGATCCGCGTGCCGTCCTATGTCTGGCATGACGTGATTTATGTGAATGTGAACGGCAATGCGGCGCCATTCGAGGAGGTGAATGCCGACTTGATGGCGCGCTGGTCGGAGTTCCAGACGCCAATGGTGCATGGCGGCGAAAGCTCTTCGTTCAAGCTGGAGGTGGCGACGAACTGGAAGCTCGCGGTCGAGAATTATTGCGAGAGCTATCATCTGCCGTGGGTGCATCCGGGGCTGAACAGTTATTCGCGGCTGGAGGATCACTATAATATCGAAGTGCCCGGCGCGTATTCGGGGCAAGGCACGTTGGTCTATCGCCAGCTAAAGGGCGCGCGCGGTGAGACGTTCCCCGATTTTGGCGCACATTCCAGCCAGTGGGACGAAGGCGCGGAATATGTGGCGGTCTATCCAAATGTGCTGCTGGGCATTCACCGTGACCATTACTTTGCGATCATTCTGGAGCCGAAAGCGCTGGACCAGACGGTTGAGCATATCGAGATTTACTACTCTGACGCCGGCGCGCGCGACCCCGATCTGGCGGAGTTGCGCGACGCGAATGCCGCGCAGTGGAAGGGCGTTTTCGTCGAGGATGTGTTCGTTGTGGAGGGCATGCAGAAGGGCCGGAAGGGCGCTTTGTTCGATGGCGGAAAATTCTCGCCTGAGATGGACGGGCCGACTCATAATTTCCATCATTGGGTCGCCTCGGCTGTGGATGCGGCGCGGCGGTGAGTGCGCTGGATGACGCGTTGCTGCGCGCGCATGCGGACGCGGACAACGCGGCGTTGATCCGGCTTTATACGCAAGCGGCGGATCAGGCGGGCGATGTGGATGCGGCGTGTTTCTATCTCACTCATGCGTATGTTTTCGCTTTGGAAAGCGGCGCGCCGGAAGCGGCTGCGTTGAATGCGCGGCTGGCGGATCACGGGCGCGAGGTGCGGGATGCCGTTTGCGACTGAGCGGGGCTTGATTTGGCGCGAATGGGCAATTTTGCTGGTGAGGGCGGCGTAAGTTGGGACCGCGCAGCAATGGAGTTTGAGCGATGAAGACCCACGCACAGGCGGTGGTGATTGGCGGCGGGGTGATCGGATGCTCGATCCTCTATCATCTGACGAAACTGGGATGGACGGATGTTGTGCTGCTGGAGCGGGATGAGTTGACGTCGGGCTCCACTTGGCACGCGGCGGCGAACATCCACGGGCTGCATGACAACAACAACATCACGCGCATCCAGAATTATACGATGGATTTGTATAATGCGCTGGAGGCCGAGACGGGGCAAAGCTGTGGTGTGTTCCAGCCAGGATCGCTTTATCTGGCGCAGACCGAAGCGCGGGAACATCAGCTGCGCTTGCAGGCGGCGAAGGCCAAGTATTACGGGCTGAACTTCTATGAGGTAGACCGCGATGAGGCCGAAAGGCTGCATCCGCTGGTTAATTATGATGGCATCCGCTGCATCATGTATGAGCCCTCGGGCGGGAATGTGGACCCGTCGGGGGTGACGAATGCCTATGCCTCGGGCGCGCGGCAGAACGGGGCTGAGATTCACCGGTTCACGCCTGTGACGGGGACGGAGCAGCAGGCAGATGGCACGTGGATTGTGCGCACGCCAAAGGGGGACGTTCGGACTGAAGTTGTGGTGAATGCCGCTGGCCTTTGGGGCCGTGAGGTGGCGGCGATGGCTGGCATTGAGCTGCCGCTTTTGCCGACGGAGCATCAGTATTTTGTGACTGAGACGATTGCAGAGATTGCGGCGCTGGATCGCCGTTTGCCCTCGGTCGCGGATCGGGATGGGGAGTATTACCTGCGCCAAGAAGGCAAGGGCCTGCTGGTTGGCGCCTATGAAAAGGACGTGCGGTTCTGGGCCGAAGATGGCACGCCGCAGGGCTTTGGGCATGAGCTGTTTGCCGATGATCTGGAGCGGATCGAGGACAATATGATGCGCGCGATTGACCGGGTGCCTGCCGTGGGCGAGGCGGGGATCAAACGGGTGATCAACGGGCCGATGATCTGGTCGCCCGATAGCAATGCCCTGTTTGGGCCGGTGCCGGAATTGAAGGGCTATTTCTGTTGTAACGGAATCATTCCGGGGTTTTCGCAGTCCGGGGGGCTGGGGTCTTTGACGGCGGAATGGATCGTCACGGGCGAGCCTCATCTGGATATGTTCCCGTGGGATATGGCACGGTTCGGGGCTTGGGCGGATCGGAAGTTTACCAAGGCGAAGGTGGGCGATCAGTACGCCAATCGATTCTCGATCCATTTCCCGAATGAGGAGCGCTCTGCCGGGCGTCCGGCGCGGGTGCGACCCGTCTATGAGATGCAAAAGGATATGGGTGCGGTCTTCGGGTTGAACTACGGGTGGGAACATCCGCTGTGGTTTGCGGACCAGCCGGGGGTGGCTGATACCAACGGGTTCACACGGCAGAACTGGTGGGAGCCTGTGGGGGCGGAATGCCGGATGCTGCGGGAGAAAGCGGGGATCATCGATATCTCCAACTTCGCGAAATATTCGGTGAAGGGTGCGGGGGCGAGCGACTGGCTGAACAGCCTTTTTGCCAACAACATGCCGAAGGCGGTGGGGCGGTCCTGCCTGACGCCCTTGATCGGGAAACGGGGGGGGATTGCGGGGGATTTCACCGTGACCAAGCTTGATGAGGAGGACTTCTTGATTATCGGCTCCGGCATGGCGGAGCGGTATCACCTGCGGTTCTTCAACGATGTGCCGCGCCCTGAAGGCGTTGTTTTTGAGAGCAAAACCGAAGACATGTGCGGCTTCAACGTGGCGGGGCCGGAAAGCCGCGCGATGTTGCAGCGGCTGACGAATGCCTCGCTGGCGACAGAAGATTTCCCGTTCATGCGGTCGCAGAAGATCACGCTGGCAGGCGTTGATCTGGTGGCTCTCAGGGTGTCGTTCACCGGTGATCTGGGCTGGGAATTGCATTGCAAGACCGAGGATCAGGCGCGGCTCTATGAGGCGCTGCTGGAGGCGGGGCGCGAGTTGGGCGCGGGGCCAGTTGGCAGCCGTGCGCTGATGAGCCTGCGGATCGAGAAAGGCTATGGGTCGTGGAGCCGCGAGTATTCGCCGGAATATTGGCCGCAGGAAGTCGGGCTGGCTCCGCTGATCAAGATGGGCAAGGAGTTCCTGAACAAGGGGGCCTACGAGGCGCTGGCAGAGAACACGCCGCGGGAGCATTTGTCGATCATCGAAGTGCTGGATGTCGAGGATGCAGATGCGTCTGGCGGGGAGCCGATTTTCCTGCCCGATGGCACGCCCGTGGGGCGGGTCAGCAGCGGGGCTTATGGGTATTCGGTGGGCAAATCGCTGGCGCTGGGCTTTCTGAAAGGTGTGGAGGCGGGCGCGGATGTCGATGTGATGATTTTAGGCCGCCCGCATCGCGGTGTGGTGCTGGCGGAGCCTCCGTTCGATCCGGAGGGTGTGAGGCTGCGGGCGTGATGGGGGCGCCTAGCTCGACAATCGCGCGGGATAGGCGCCGCCCCAGACTTTCGGAGCATCTTTGGCGACGAGCCGTGCTTGAATGTCGTTGAGTTCTTTCAAGGCAAGCTCAGGATCGCCCGTGCGCGCAACCGCCTTGTCAAACGCGCGTTGAACGGACCCGGCCCGCCACGGCAGCACGGCCTGAGAGAGCCAAATGCGCAGTTCGGCGGGCAGGTGGTCATACTCGCGCATCGGGTTGGCCGCGCGGCGTTTGCATTTCAGGCTGGTGGTTCCGCGATTTCGGGGCAATTTCGGCGCGTCCTATGATGAATCTGCAATGTTATAACATTACAAATTGAGTGGAGCGCAAGCCGGTTTTCATTGACCTGTGGTCTGAGGGGTGCAGTCTTGTGGCAACGGCTGAGCGCGGGGGCGATGATGTTTGATAGGGCTGCTTTTCTGACATGCGTTCTGACGCCGCTTTCGGCGGCTGCTTTGGGGCTGATCGAGACCGGGCGGTATGAGCTGAACCGGCCTGCGAGCCTCGAATATGATCCGACATTTTGCGGGCTTTGGATTGCCAATGAGGGGCCGGAGGCAGTTCTGGTCACGCTGGAAGGCGATGAGCTGCGCCGGATCACGAGCGATCTGTTTCGGATCAAGGCGATCACGATTGAGGACGATCACCTGCTGGTGGGTGATGGCTTTGGCAAGCTGCAGCGGTTGAGCAAGGATGGAGAGCCGCTGGCGGAGCCGTTTCAGTTGGAAGGGGGCGCTGCGGATACGGAAGGGGTTGCGGTGAATGCCGAGGGGCAGATCCTGACGGTGGAGGATGATCCCGAGCGGCTGACTTGGTTTGATCGCAGCGGTGCGATGACCCAGCGGATCGATACGATGGATCTTGATCCGCCTTTGACCGAAGCGCAGGGCATCGCGATTGATCCGCGCACGGGACATTTGCTGATCGTGGATGATTGGGAAGGCTCCAACAGCCTCTATGAATTTACGGCGGAGGGGGAGTTATTGGCGCAGGCGAGCCTGCTGGAATATGGCACCGATCCGGAGGGGATTGCGATTAGGCCGGGGTCGAACCAGTTGTTCGTGGCCTTTGATGGCGGGGCGCAGATTGTCACGTTTGAGTATACGCCGACCTTGCCGGAGGGTGCGGAGCCGCTGCCGCCGGGGGCGGATTGTATGTTGTTTTAGGGGGGTGCTTTGGGGCTTCGAGGCCCCGGATCAAGTCCGGGGCGGGGTTGAGAGTTCGATGAGGTTGGCGTCGGGGTCGCGGATGTAGAGGGATGTGATCGGGCCGGTGGCGCCTGTGCGGGGGACCGGGCCGTCTTCTATGGGGATGTTGTGCGCGGTGAGGTGGGCTTCCATCTGTTCGAGGCTGCCAGAGAGCAGAAAGCACAGATCGGCGCTGCCTTTGGTGGGGGCGTGGGCTTTGGGTTCGAACTCTCGACCTGCTTGGTGCAGGTTGATCTTCTGGGATCCGAAGGTGAGCGCTTTGCGGCCCTCGCCGAAGGTGACGGTCTGCATGCCGAGGATGGATTCGTAAAACGCGCAGGTGGCGTCGATTGAGGCGACGGTCAGGACGAGGTGATCGAGACGGTCGATCAATTTGTGACCCAATGGTTGGAATGATCGACCGCTTCTGCGCCGCGCGGCTCGACGTGGAAGGTCACGGGCACCTCGCCTGCCTGTTCGAAGACCAGCGTTGCGGGGATTTCCTCGCCGACCTCGAACGGATCACCGTTCAGCCCCATGAACATGATGTGCAGGCCACCCGGTTGCAGGGGCGTTTGGGCCATGGGCGGGATGTCGATGGCGTCGAGTTCGCGCATGCGGGCGATGCCGTCCTGCTCAACCGTGCTGTGGAGCGTGACCTTTGGGAAATCCGCTTGGACGGCAAGCAAGCGATCTGCGGTCTCGCCGTTGTTCATTATCACCATATAGCCGCCAGCGGTTTGCGCGGTCGGTGTCGTCTCGAACGCCATGGGATGCGCGATGATGAGCTTGTCGGCGCTAAAGCCGTGGGCGAGCGCAGTGGCGGGGGCGAGAAGGGCGGCGAGGATGAGGTGTTTCATGGGCTAAAGGTAGGAAGGCCAGCGCCGCGATGGGATGCGACAGAATGTGCCGATGCGGGTTGGACAGGGGCGCGTGGAGCGCCTAGGGTTCGCGGGATATCTTTGGGAGGAGAGACGCATGCGCATTGCGGCAATCGGTTTGGGATCAATGGGATATGGCATGGCGGCCTCGGCGTTGAAGGCCGGGTTGGTTGTGCATGGATTTGACGTGAACGCCGACGCGGTGGCGCGGTTTCAAGAGGCGGGCGGTCAGCCCGGTGCGCTGGCAGAGGTGGCACCGACGATTGGCGCGGTGATGGTCGTGGTGCTGAACGCGGCACAGACCGAAAGCGTTTTGTTCGGGGATGATGCGCTGGTGCCGAAGATGGCCAAAGGTGCTATTGTGATCGCCTGCGCGACGGTGCCGCCGGAATTTGCCCGCGAGATGGCGGCGCGCTGCGCAGAGCATGGGGTGCTTTATCTGGATGCGCCAATCTCGGGCGGGTCGTTGCGGGCGGCGGATGGCGATTTGACGATCATGGCGTCCGGATCAGATGAGGCGTTTGCGGCGGCGGGGCCTGCTTTGGAGGCGACAGCGTCAAACGTCTATAACATGGGGTCCGAGATCGGGGCCGGGTCTGCCATGAAGGCCGTGCATCAGGTGCTGGCGGGCGTGAATATCGTCACCATGGCGGAGGCGATGACCTTTGGGATGAGCCAAGGGATCTCGCCAGAGAAATTCATGGAGATCGTGCCCAATTGCGGCGGCACCTCGTGGATGCTGGAGAACCGGGGGCCGCATATTGTTGAGGGGGATTACACGCCTCATTCGACGGTGGATATCTGGCTGAAGGATTTGGGCATCGTCCTGGATATCGCGAAGAATTCGAAATTTGGCGTGCCGATCACGGCGGCGGCGTTGCAGCAATACGTGGCGGCGTCCGGCATGGGGCATGGGCTGGAGGATGACGCGGCGGTGGCCAAGGTCTATGCGCGCCATGCGGGGCTGACGCTGCCGGGCGAAGAATAGGCCGGCCTGCGGCGCGGATATTTTTTCCAGAGTGAAGGGTGGGGGCGCGGCAAGAGGCCCCTATACAAGGGGGGCGCTTGTCTTTAGAGGCGGGGCCTTGATCTGACGAAAAGTGACCTCCCTTTTGAAAAAAGCTCTCTCTGATGCGCTGGCGGCGCGTGATTATACTTCTTTGACCCCGGTTCAGGAGGCTGTGACCAAGCCTGAACTGGAAGGCGCGGATATGCTTGTCTCGGCCCAGACGGGATCGGGCAAGACGGTGGGCTTTGGTCTAGCGATTGCGCCGACCGTGTTGGAGGGAGAACGGTTTGAGGCCGCGGGCGCGCCGTTGGCGTTGATCGTCGCGCCGACGCGCGAGTTGGCGATGCAGGTCAAGCGGGAGCTGGCTTGGCTTTATGCGCAAGCGGGTGTGGTCATGGCGTCTTGCGTGGGCGGCATGGACATGCGCGACGAGCGGCGCGCGCTGGAGCGCGGGGCGCATATGGTGGTGGCGACGCCGGGGCGGTTGCGCGACCACATCATGCGCGGGTCGATTGATCTGAGCGGCGTGCGCGCGGTGGTTCTTGATGAAGCGGACGAGATGCTTGATCTGGGGTTCCGGGAAGATCTTGAGTTCATTCTGGGCGAGGCGCCTGAGGAGCGTCAGACGCTCTTGTTCTCGGCCACGGTGCCGCGGGCGATTGCCAAGCTGGCGGAGAGCTATCAGCGCGATGCGGTGCGGGTGGAGACGGTGTCGGGCGCGTCGCAGCATGCGGATATCGAGTATCGCGCGATGGCTGTTTCGGCGCGGGATGGCGAGAACGCGATCATCAACGTGTTGCGCTTCTTTGAGGCGCCCAATGCGATTGTCTTTTGCAATACGCGGGCGATGGTCAACCGGCTGACGACGCGGCTGTCGAACCGGGGGTTCCCGGTTGTGGCGCTGTCGGGGGAGTTGACACAGAGCGAGCGGACCCATGCGTTGCAGGCGATGCGCGACGGGCGTGCGCGGGTGTGTGTGGCGACGGATGTGGCGGCGCGGGGGATTGATTTGCCGAACCTGGACTTGGTCGTGCATGCGGAATTGCCGTCGAGCCATGAGACGCTTTTGCACCGGTCGGGTCGCACCGGGCGCGCGGGGCGCAAGGGCGTGTCTGCGCTGATTGTTCCGCCTGCCGCGCGCAAGAAGGCGGAGCGGATTTTGCACTTTGCCAAGCTGAAGGCGGAGTGGGGGGAGGCGCCCTCGGCCGAGGAGGTGACTGCGGCGGATGAAGCGCGGATGGTTGAGGATCCGGCATGGCTGGAAGAGATCCCCGGGTCAGATATCGGGGCGGTGAATATGCTGGTGGGGCGGTTTGCGCCCGAGCAGATCGCGGCGGCGTATTTGCGGCTTTATCATGCGCATCACACGCCGCCCGAAGAGCTGTCGGCGGTGGATGCGAAACCTGCGCCGCGCAAGGCGTTTGGGCCGTCGGTCTGGTTTTCTGTCGCCGGTGGGCGTGCCGCAGACGCGGAGCCGCGGCGGTTGTTGCCGATGCTGTGCAAGGCCGGCGGGCTGACGAAGGATGATATCGGGGCCATTCGGGTGCAGCAGGACGTGTCTTATGTCGAGCTGCGCGAAGGGGCTGTGGACGGGTTCCTATCAGAGCTGGGTGAGGCGATGACTGTTGAGGATGGCGCGCAGGTTGTGCGTCTGGACAAGGCGCCGGATTTGGGGCCCGGCGGTGGGAAGCCCGGTGGGTTCAAAGGCAAGCCGCGCGGGCCGAAGCGAGAGTATGGGGATAAGCCACGCGGGCCGAAGCGGGACTTTGCGGAGGGGCCACGCAAGCCCAAGCGGGAGTGGGACGGTGAGGATAAGCCGCGCAAGCCCAAGCGGGAGTATGAGGACAAACCGCGCAAGCCTAGGGCGGAGAAGGCTTCGGAGGGGACGACGACTCCGGTGGATTGGAATGATGCGCCGACACCTCGGGTGAAGAAGCCGAAGGGGGCTCCGAAAGGGGGCGCTCCGAAGCAGCGGTCGAAAGAGCGGCGGGAGTATGATGGGGCGGTCGCGCCTAAGCGGCGGTCGGATGGCGATGGGCCGAAGCGGCGGAGTTTTGACGACAAGCCGAAGCGGCGTACGGAGGGTGATGGCACGCCCAAGCGCGCGTTTGAGGGGGGCGGCAAGCCGAAGCGGCGGTCGGATGCGGCGGATACGAGCAAGCGGTTTGAGCGGCCTGGGAAGAAGGGGCCTCCGCCGCCGAAGGGCAAGCCGAGCAGTAAGAAGAACCGGGCGCGGGCTGCGGCGAAGGGTGGTAATTCGGTGCCGAAACGGCGCGGTTAGGGGGGTGCCAGCGCGGTTTCGGTGACGTCGTTGATGTCGCGCAGGCCAAGCTGGGCGAGGGTGATGCTGGTCTCGTCCCGGAGGACTTCTGTCAGGGCATCGAGGCCGCGCGCGCCGTCGGCGGCGATGGCGTAGGAGAAGGGGCGGCCGAGGAAGGCGAAGTTGGCGCCGAGGGCGTAGGCTTTGACGATATCCTCGCCAGAGCGCAGGCCGCTGTCGAAGAAAAGCGGCATGTCGGGGCCGACGGCTTTGCGGATGGCGGGGAGCGCATGGGCCGGGGCTATGGCCCCGTCGAACTGGCGACCGCCATGGCTGGACACCTGAATGGCATCGACGCCGAGGGATTGCAGTTTGAGCGCGTCATCGGCGCTGAGTACGCCTTTCACGACCAGATTGCCGGACCAGTCGTCGCGCATTTTGGCGAGCATGTCCCAGTTCGCTCCGGCGCGGCTGCTGGTGCGATCGAAGGCGCCGTTCTTGCCGCCGAAATTGCCCATCTCGGGCTTGCCGTGGATCAGTTGCGGGATTGACCAGCCGGGATGGCAGGCGAAATCGAAGACCTGACGCGGCCCCATGCGGAAGGGCATTTTGAAGCCGCGGCGCAGCTCGCGGGGGCGGCGTCCGACCTCGGGGACATCGACGGTGAGGACGAGGGTCTCAAAGCCAGCGGCCTGCGCGCGGGTGACGAGGGGGCCAGGGCCGTCGGTGCTGGAGCTGACGTAGAGTTGGAACCATGCGTGGCCGTCGGACCAGTCGATCATTTGTTCCAGCGAGGTGGAGGCGACGGTGGAGACGCCGACGGGGATGCGGTTTTTCGCGGCGAGTTTGGCGAGCCAGCGGTCGGCATGGGGCGAGGTGAGATTGCACATGCCCATGGGGGCGATGCCGAAGGGAAGGCCTGTTTCTTTACCGAAGAGCGTCGTGGTGAGCGAGCGGTGTTCGACCCCGTTCAGGATGCGCGGTTGCAGTGGCGTGGCGCGCAGGGCGGCGCGGCCTGCGGCTTCGCCGTGACCGGAGCCAGCGGCCCCGTCGATATAGTCGAAGACCATCCACGGCAGGCGACGCTTGGCGATGCGGCGCGCGTCGTCATAGCAGTGGATGGAGCGGTCCCGCAGCATGTGCTGCTGGCCTAGGCCTTGACGGCGGTCATGAAGCGGTCGCGGATCACGACGGGGTCTTTGGTGATAACCGGCAGCTTGATGTTGCCGCTTTCGCATTTGCAGACGATGATCGTCATCTTGCCGCTGTCGAGGGCGGCTTGCAGGGTTTTGCCCGTATCCTCGGCGGCGCATTCGACCACGTTTTCGCAGCCGCAAGCGGAGGCGACGGCGGCGAGCGAGGTTTTCTTGCCCGCATAGGTCGGCTGATCGCCGGTTGAGCCGTAAGAGCCGTTGTCGACGATGAGCAGGATGAAGTTGTCGGCCACGTTGTTGGCGATGGTCGGCAAGGTGCCGAAATTGGTCAGCACAGAGCCGTCGCCGTCGATGGAGATGACGGGCTTATCTTGCGCCATGGCCAGCCCAAGTCCGATGGAGGAGGCGAGCCCCATGGTGCCGAGCATGTAGAAGTTGGTTGGCTGGTCGTCGATCATGTGCAGCTCTTGGCTGGGCAGACCGATGTTACAGATCACGAGGTGGTCGCGGATGATGGGCGCGATATCGCGCAGAACGTCAGAGCGGATCATTGGTCGCCATAGCCTCCCCAGAAGGACGCGTCGGTCAGGATCGCGACGGGTTTGTTGCACATGAAGGTGTATTTCAGGATCGTGTCGAATTCGTCGGCGTCACTTTCGCGGTGAAAGTGATAGGTCGGGATGTGCAGCTGGTTCAAAAGCGCCTTGGTGTGCACGGCCATTTCGACTTGGCAGGAGACGGGTTCGCGCAGCTCGCCCCGGTAGCTGATGAGCATGGGCAACGGCATGCGGTAAAACTGGGTCAGCGTCACAAGCGTGTTGATCGTTACGCCAATCGCGGTGTTCTGCATGATGATCGCGGGGCGTTTGCCGCCCATGAACGCGCCTGCACACAGGCCCATCCCTTCGTCTTCCTTGTTGGCTGGGACGTGGTGGATTTCGGGGCGGGCTTCGACTTCGTCGATCACGCCGGCCAGCTGCTTGCAGGGCACGGTGGTGATGAAGGACACGTCATTGGCGATGAAGTCATCGACGAGTTTGGAACTGATGGACATGGCGGCTCCGGGGTTGTTTGGGGTTGGTTTCGCCCTAAACGGAAATTTGTGCCAGTCATAAATTTTTGGCTTTTGCTAAAGCATTGCTTTAGTGAGGTTGGAGGAGGTCTGATGTCGATCACGCTGTTCAGAACGCTGGTTGCGGTTGCCCGGACGGGGAGCTTTCGGGGCGCTGCCGCCGCAGTGAGTGTCACCGATGCGGCTGTGGGCCAGCAAATGAGGCGGTTGGAGGATCAGTTGGGTGTTGCCCTGTTTGATCGGTCCGAGAAGACGCCACGGTTGAACCAGTTGGGCAAAGCGCTGGTGCCAAAGGCGCAGGCGGTTGTCGCTGCGTATGACACGATCCTTGATGATCTGACCGGTGATCCGCGCATGATTGGGGAGCTGACCCTGGGGGCGGTTCCGTCGACCATTCGAGGGTTGATCCCGCAGACGGCCAAGCGATTGGTCGGGCTTTATCCGGACCTGCATATCCGCGTGGTGCCGGGCTTGTCGCCCGATCTGTTGGAGCAGGTGGAGCAAGGCGTGCTGGACGCCGCCGTTCTAAGCGCGCCTGCGCGGGTGACGGAGCGGTTGAACTGGATGCCGTTCTTTGAGGAAGAGCTGGTGTTGCTGACCGCCCCTTCTGTGACCGAGACGGACCCGCGCCGTATTCTGGCGACGCAGCCCTATATTCGGCACACGCGCAAGGCGGCGGTGGGTGAGCTGGCTGACGCGTGGCTTTTTGCGCAAGGCATTACGGTGCAGGACGCGATGGAGATGGGGTCTTTGGAGAATGTCGTCAGCATGGTCGCGCATGATCTGGGTGTGTCCGTCGTGCCCAATATGTGTGTGCCCGATGCGAGCTTTGCGGGGTTGCGCAAACTGACGCTTGGCCCGGATGCGCCGTCGCGCGTTTTGGGGATTCTGACGAGGGCGGATTGCTCGAAGCTACAGCTTGTAAGGCGGTTTCTGGAACAGGTGAGCGCCGTTGCAACGGGCGATTTGCCTAAGTAATGCTGTGTTTTGAGGCAGTCTTTCGAAATAATTGAAACTCAAAATATTTAAGATTGAAATAAAATTTACCGTGGACTACCGTTGAGTCGATCCCGTCAGGGTCAGGCGTGTCTGATGGGCTGCGGCAGTGCAAACGCCTCTTGTATGCGGTGGCGTCGTAAGGAAAGCTGGGACTTGCAAAACCTGTCCGGTTCGCAGAGGTCGCAAAGACCCGGCTCCGGCACAGATCACAACAGACCGACCGGGAGACTAGGAATGACATTCAAAGGTATCGTAAAACTGGGCTGTGGTGCGCTGGGCACTGCGGCGGCCGTGATGGCGCTTGCAACGGCTGCGATTTCAGAGGGCCATGGCGGCGATGTGAAGATCGGCATGATCACCACGCTGACCGGTGGTGGCGCGGGTCTGGGCATCGACATTCGCGACGGCTTCATGCTGGCGGTGGAGCAATCGGGCAAGGACAATATCGAGGTTTTCGTGGAAGACGACCAGCGCAAGCCGGAGATTGCGGTGCAGCTTGCCGACAAGCTGATCCAGTCCGAGCAGGTGGATATCATGACGGGGATCGTCTGGTCGAACCTCGCATTGGCGGTGATCCCGTCTGCAACCGCACAGGGTAAAATCTATATCTCGCCCAATGCGGGGCCGACGCAATTGGCGGGCAAAGGGTGTCACGCCAATTACTTCAACGTCGCTTGGCAGAACGACAATCTGCATGAGGCTGCGGGTGCGTATACGAACAGCGCCGGGCTGAGCAATACGTTCATTCTGGCGCCGAACTACCCGGCGGGGCAGGACGCGCTGACCGGTTTCAAGCGGATGTATGAAGGCGAGTTGGCCGGTGAGATTTACACCAAGCTGGGCCAGACCGATTACGCCGCCGAGATCGCGCAGATCCGGGCGTCGGGCGCGGATAGTGTGTTCTTCTTCCTGCCTGGTGGCATGGGGATTTCGTTCCTCAAGCAATATGCCGATAGCGGCATCGACTTGCCGGTCGTTGGTCCTGCGTTCAGCTTTGATCAGGGTATCCTGCAAGCTGTGGGCGAAGCGGCTTTGGGTGTGAAGAACACCTCGCAATGGTCCAAGGATATCGACAACGCGGCGAACGCGGCTTTTGTCGAGACGTTTGAGGCCAAGTATGGTCGTTTGCCGTCGCTTTACGCCTCGCAAGGCTTTGATGCGGCGAACCTGATCATCAGCGCGATGGGCAAGGCCGACATCTCTGATCAGGATGCGTTCCGTGCAGCGCTGCTGGAGGCTGATTTCGACTCCGTTCGGGGTGATTTTGAGTTCGGCAACAACCAGCACCCGATTCAGGACATCTATGTGCGCGAAGTCATTCAGGAGGGCGACATCTTTACCAACAAGATCGTCAGCACCGGTCTGAGCGACCATCAGGATATCTACGCCGCCGAGTGCGCGCTGTAACCTTTGGGTGTTCCTTGCGGGCGGTGGTTGTGAGGCTGCCGCCCGCATCTTGTCAAAGGGCCTAAGATGTCAACGATCCTTCTTATCGAGCAGCTTCTGAACGGGCTTCAGTTCGGGGTGATGCTGTTTTTGATGGCGGCCGGTCTGACGCTGATTTTCGGCGTGATGGGGCTGATCAATCTGGCCCATGGCTCGCTTTACATGGTGGGTGCCTTTGCGGCGGCAGGCGTTGCGGGGCTGACGGGATCCTTTGCCTTGGCGCTGATTGCGAGCCTCGCAGCCGCCGCGATGTTTGGCGCGTTGATTGAGCTGACAGTGATCCGGCGGCTCTATAAGCGCGACCATCTGGATCAGGTTCTGGCCACATTCGCGCTGATCCTCGTCTTCTCGGAAGGCACGCGCTGGGCGTTTGGGTCGTTCCCGCTGTTTCTGAACATTCCCGATATGCTGTCCGGCACGGTGATGTTGCCCGGCGGGATCGAGTATTCGCTTTACCGGCTGACGATCATTGGGATCGGGCTGCTGGTCGCGGCGGGGCTGTTCCTTTTGATCTCGAAAACCCGCGTGGGCATGCGCATCCGGGCGGGCGAGAATGACCGGGAGATGATCAGTGCTTTGGGCGTCGATATCTCGGTGCTTTACACGCTGGTCTTTGCGCTGGGCGCAGCGCTGGCGGGCCTGTCGGGCGCTTTGGTCGGCGCGATCCAGTCGGTCGAGGTCGGCATGGGCGAGCCGGTGCTGATCCTCGCCTTCGTGGTGATCGTGATCGGCGGCATCGGGTCGATCAAAGGAGCTTTGGCGGGGGCCATTCTGGTCGGTGTGACGGACACGATGGGGCGCACGCTGCTGCCGGTGATTTTCGGCAGTTTCATGGACCCGTCGGCGGCGACTTCAGTCGGGTCGGCGCTGGCGTCGATGTTGATCTATATTCTGATGGCAGGGGTGCTGGTCTTCAAACCCACCGGCCTTTTCGGAGAGGCCTGAGATGCTGCGCGAGACACATCTGAACGGGTTGCTCATGCTGGCTTTGCTGATCGTGCCACTGGCCGCTTTGGCCTTGAACGAGCCGTTCATCATCACATTGGCGACCAAAGTCACCATTCTGGCGCTGGCAGGCGTGGGCTTGAACCTTGCGCTGGGGCAAGGCGGATTGATCAGCTTCGGACACGCGATCTTCTTTGGGCTGGGGGGCTATTCGATGGGGATCCTCGCCAGCCATGCGCAAAGCTTTACCCCGCTGATGGAGGTGCCGTTTCTGATCGAAGGCACCAAGCTGATGCCGGTGATCTGGATCGTGGCGATTGCTGTGAGCTGTCTTGCGGCGCTGTTGGTGGGGCTTTTGAGCCTGCGCACCTCGGGCGTTTACTTCATCATGGTGACGCTCGCCTTTGGGCAGATGTTTTACTATTTCGCGATTTCCTGGCCCGCTTACGGGGGCGAGGACGGCTTGGTGATCTTTGTGCGCAACGAGTTTCCGGGGCTTAACACGCTGGTGCCGATCCAGTTCTTTGGCTTATGTTTCGCGGTGCTGTGCGCGGTTCTGTTCTTCGTCTCAAAGCTGAACAAATCGGCGTTCGGGCTGGCGCTGTCGGGTGCGCATTTCAACGCCGAACGGGCAGAGACGGTGGGCATCGATATCACGCGGGTGCGCCTTGTGGCTTTTGTGATCTCTGCCGGGATCACCGGGCTGGCGGGCGCGCTTTTTGCGGACCTTAACCGCTTTGTCAGCCCCACGATGTTCAGCTGGCACACCAGCGGCCAGATCATGATCTTCATCATTCTAGGCGGTGTCGCGCGGCTTTACGGGCCTATTGCAGGGGCCGCGGTCTACATCATCTTAGAGCATTATTTGGGCGCGTTTTCAGACTATTGGCAGATTTATCTGGGACTGATCCTGCTCTTTGTCGTGCTTTTTGCCCAAGGCGGTTTGATCGGCGGTTTGAGCAAGCGGGAGGCGGCCCATGACTGAGCCGATCCTGACAGTGCGCGACGTGCATAAAGCGTTTGGCGCGCTGAAGGCAAGCGACGGGATTTCGCTGGACCTGAAACCGGGTGAGATCCATGCGCTGATCGGGCCGAACGGGGCGGGCAAGTCGACGCTGATCAAGCAGATAGCGGGCGGTCTGACGCCCGATCGTGGGACCGTGCATTTTGAAGGGCGCGAGATCAGTGGTGATACGGTTTATGAGCGCGCGCGGCTGGGCTTGGGGCGGACGTTCCAGATCTCGGCGCTGGCGATGCAGTTCACTGTGCTGGAGAATGTCGTGCTGGGGCTGGTCGGCGAAAGCGGGAGCGTCTTTCGGTTTTTCCGGCCCGTGATGAAGAACCCCGCCTATCTGGAGCGCGCGCATCACGCGTTGAAACGCGTTGGATTGCAGGATCATGCGCAGACCAAGACGGCCGAGCTGAGCCACGGCCAGCGACGTCAGTTGGAGGTCGCGGTGGCGCTGACGCTGGAGCCGAAAGCGTTCCTAATGGACGAGCCGATGGCGGGCTTGGGCGCGGAAGGATCGAAGGCGCTGACGGGCTTCTTGCGCGAGCTGAAAGCGGAGGCGCCGATCCTGTTGGTGGAGCATGACATGGATGCGGTTTTCGCCTTGGCCGACCGGATCAGCGTCCTGGTTTACGGCAAGATCATCGCGACCGGATCGGTGGCCGAGATCCGCGCCAACCCGGAGGTGCGCGCGGCCTATCTGGGCCACGAGGAGGTCGAGGCATGAGCGCGCTTTTGGAGCTGCGCGGGATCACCGCGACCTATGGGGCGTCGCAGGCGCTGTTTGGTGTTGATCTGACGATTGGTGAGGGCGAGTTGGTGGCGCTGATGGGGCGCAACGGGATGGGCAAATCGACGACGATCAAGGTGATTTGTCGGTTGCTGGCCAATCAGGAGGGGTCGGTTTTGTTCGCGGGGCAGGACCTGACGCGGCTGCCGGCGCATCGTGCCGCGCGGCTGGGTTTGGGGCTGGTGCCCGAAGGGCGGCGGTGTTTTTCGAACCTGTCGGTGTGGGAGAACCTCTATGCTTCGGCGCGGCCCGGGGAGTGGACGAAAGACCGGGTTTACGGGCTTTTCCCGCGGTTGGGAGAGCGCGCGGATCAGTCGGCGGGATCGTTGTCGGGGGGCGAGCAGCAGATGCTGGCGATTGGCCGTGCGCTGATGACGAACCCGCGTTTGTTGATCCTTGACGAGGCGACCGAAGGGTTGGCCCCGGTCGTAAGGCAAGAAATCTGGGACGCGATTGGCACGCTGAAACAGTCGAGCGGTCTGTCGATCCTAGTGGTGGACAAGACGTTGAGCGAGCTGCGCCAGATTGCTGATCACGCGACTATACTGGAGCGGGGCACGTCCGTGTGGCACGGCTCGATTGACGATTTGACGCCGGAGCTGAAGGACAAGTATCTGGGCATCTGAGCGCCTCTTCTTTTGCAGAACGGACCCCGTCGCGATGAGTTTTACCTTACCGATCAAGATCGTGTTTCAGCATTGCGACCCGGCGGGGATCGTTTTCTATCCGCGCTATTTCGAGATGATTAACCTGATCGTTGAGGAATGGTTCGCGCAGCGGTTGGACCTGTCATTTGCCGAAATGCACGGCGCGCGGCGCGGGGTGCCGACGGCGACGATTGAGGCGGATTTTCCGGCGCCCAGCCGGTTGGGCGATCTGTTGCAGGCCGAGCTGACGGTGACCAAGCTGGGGCGCACGAGCGTCGGGCTGGCGATCACGGCGAAGGCAGGTGGCGAGGTGCGGATGCAAGTGCGGTCGGTGCTGGTCTATGTCGATCTGGACAGCGGTCGCCCGATCCCCTGGCCCGAGGATGTGCGGGCGCGTATGGCGGGCGATCAGGGCTAAGGCGCGCGCAGGGCGAGGGCGACGCCTTGACCGACACCGACGCACATCGTGGCAAGGGCGTGGGTGCCGCCGGTGAGGCTCAGTTCGAGCGCGGCGGTGCCTGCGATGCGCGCGCCGGTCATGCCGAGGGGATGCCCCAGCGCGATGCCGCCGCCATTGGGATTTACGCGTGCGTCTGAAGGATCAATGCCGAGGTCGTGGAGCACGGGGAGGCATTGGGCGGCGAAGGCCTCGTTCAACTCGATTACGTCGAAGTCTTTGGGCGTCAGGACGAGGCGGGTGCAAAGCTTTTGCACGGCGGGCACCGGCCCCAGCCCCATGATGCACGGGGCGAGGCCTGCGCTGGCGCTGCCGATAATCTCAGCCAGCGGGGTCAGGTTGTGGCGGCGCATCGCGTCCTCGGACGCGATGAGGAGGGCGGCGGCGCCGTCATTGATACCGGCGGCGTTGCCCGCCGTGACGGTGCCTGCGTCGCGGAAGGGCGCGGGCAGGGCGGCGAGCTTTTCGAGCGTGGTGTCGCGGGGGTGTTCGTCTGAGGAGACCTCAAGCGGTGGGCCTTTCCGCTGGGGGATGGGGACCGGGGTGATCTCGCGCGCGAGCCTGCCAGCGCTTTGCGCGGCGCGGGCTTTTTTCTGGCTGGAGAGCGCGAAAGCGTCTTGATCGGCGCGGGAGACGGCACGCTCGCTGGCGACGTTCTCAGCGGTCTCAGGCATGGACTCGATGCCGTATTGCGCTTCGATCGCGGCGTTGACAAACCGCCAGCCGATGGTGGTGTCGTAGATTTGGGCGTCGCGGGCGAAGGGCGTCTGAGCTTTGGGCATGACAAACGGCGCGCGTGACATGCTTTCGACGCCGCCAGCGATTACTAGATCGGCCTCGTCACTGCGGATCGCGCGGGCGGCGGCGGTGACGGCGTCCATGCCGGAGCCGCACAGACGATTGAGCGTAAGCGCGGGTACCGTGTCGGGCAAATCGGAGAGCAGCGTGGCCATGCGGGCGACGTTGCGACTGTCTTCGCCGGATTGGTTGGCGCAGCCGAAAATCACCTCGTCGGTCATGGCCCAATCAAGGTCATGGCGGGCGGTGAGCGCGCGGATCACATGGGCGGCCATATCATCCGGGCGCACCGAAGAGAGCGCGCCGCCATAGCGCCCGATGGGCGTGCGGATATAGTCGCAGATGAACGCGCGGGCCATCAGTCGTGCGGCGCGATATGCGCGGTGGCTTCGATTTCGAGCAGCGCCTCGTCCTCGACCAGACCAGCGACGATCAGCATCGACATGGCGGGGAAATGACGGCCCAAGACGCGGCGGTAAACCTCGCCCACTTCGCGTTGCCGGGCGAGGTATTCACGCTTGTCCGTGACGAACCATGTCAGCCGGGTGAGATCTTCGACGCGGCCCCCGGCGGCCTCAAGCACGGCGACAATATTGCGGAGCGCCTGTTCCATCTGGCCGATGAAATCATGGCTTTCAAAGACCTGATCGGCGGTCCAGCCGATCTGACCGCCGATATAGAGCGTGCCATCTGCGGCCAGCATGCCATTGGCATAGCCTTTGGCGGGCGCCCATCCGTCGGGCTGAATTGTCTTGGCAGTCATGGCCGTTCAGAACGCCTTGAACGTCAGCGTTGTCAGCGTGCGTTCGATATTGGCGATATTGGCGACGTTGTTGTTGATGAAGAGGCCGATATCCTCGTCTTCCGGGATGTAGAGCTTGAGCAGCAGGTCGAACTCGCCACTGACGGAATGCAGCTCTGAATGGATCTCGCGCTTCATGATTTCGTCGGCGACGGTGTAGGTCGTGCCGGGCTTGCAGCGGATTTGAACGAAGACACATTTCATGGGCGTGGCCTTTCAGCTTTTGAGCAGGAAGCGCTGGATCTTGCCGGTCTGCGTCTTGGGCAGGCTGTCGGTAAAAACGATCCGGCGCGGGTATTTATAAGGAGCAATGGTCGCTTTGACGTGATCTTGCAAGGTCTTGGCGGTGTCCGGGTCGGGTGTGCCTGAGGCGAGCACCACATGGGCCTCGACGATCATGCCGCGCTTTGTGTCGGGCGCGCCGATGACCGCACAATCGGCCACGTCTGCGTGGGACAGCAGGGCGGCCTCCACCTCGGGTCCGGCGATGTTGTAGCCGGAGCTGACGATCATATCGTCGTTGCGAGCCGCGAAATGCAGGTAGCCGTCTTCGTCCATCCAGAAGGCATCGCCGGTGATGTTCCAGCCGTCCAGCACGTAGGCTGCCTGACGGTCGGCGTCGTCCAGATAACGGCAGCCGGTGGGGCCGCGCACGGCAAGGCGGCCCACTTCGCCGCGCGGGACTTCCTTGCCGTCGGCGTCGATGATCTTGGCGCTGTAGCCTGTCACGGGGCGTCCGGTGCAGGCGGGTTTGTGATCGTCAAACCGGTTCGAGATGAAGATATGCAACATCTCGGTTGCGCCGATCCCGTCGAGCATGGGTTTGCCGGTTTGCTTTTGCCAGTCTTCATAGACGGGCGCGGGGAGCGTCTCGCCCGCAGAGACGGCGGCGCGCAGGGAGGACAGGTCAGCGCCGTCCTCCATCGCGGCGAGCATCGCGCGGTAGGCGGTGGGCGCAGTGAAGCAGACGGTCGCTTTGTAGGTTTCGATGATGTCGATCATGTTGGGGGGTGAGGCGGTCTCCAGCAGGGTCGCGGTGGCCCCGAAACGCAGGGGGAAGATCGCGAGACCGCCGAGGCCGAAGGTGAAGGCCAGCGGCGGGGAGCCGACGAAGACATCGTCGGGGGTCACTTGGAGCACTTCGCGCGCGTAGCCGTCGGCGATGGCCAGCAGGTCACGGTGAAAGTGCATCGTGGCTTTGGGCGTACCCGTGGTGCCGGAGGTGAAGCCCAGCAAGGCCACGTCGTCCTGGCTGGTTTGCACGGCTTCAAACTGCACAGGTTTTTCGAGGGCGAGGCGGTCAAGCTCGGCGGCGTGGTTGGAGGTGCCGTCAAAGCCTGTGACCGTCTTGAGGTAGCGGCTGTCTTTGGCGCAGGCGGTCATTTCCTCCATCAGGCGGGTGTCGCAAAGGGCGTGGGTGATCTGGGCCTTATCGACGATTGCGCCAAGCTCTTTGGCGCGCAACATCGGCATGGTGTTGACCACGACCGCGCCGACCTTGGTCGCGGCCAGCCAGCAGGCAACGAGCGCAGGGTTGTTGGCGGCACGGATCAGCACGCGGTTGCCGGGTTTCACGCCCAGATCATCGACCAGCGCATGGGCGAGGCGGTTGGTCCAGTCCGACAGTTCCTTGTAGGTGCGGCGACGGCCATTGCCGATGAGTGCGGTGTGATCGCCAAAGCCTTTGGCGACCATGGCGTCGGTCAGTTCCACAGCCGCGTTGAGGTGGTCGGGGTAGGGGAAGCCGTCTTGGGGCAGGTCGGGCCAAAGCTCTGCCGGTGGGAGGTTGTCCCGCGTGAAACTGTCGGTATGTGCAGAGGGGCGCAGCATGGGATGGGCATCGGGGGTCATGTCTGTCCTCCGGGTTTGGCTTGGGCCAGCGTTTGACGCGCAATGATGACGCGTTGCACGTCGGAGGCCCCTTCATAGATGCGCAGGGCGCGGATCTCGCGGTAGAGGCTTTCGACGGTCTCGCCGCTGCGCACGCCGTCGCCGCCATGCAGTTGCACCGCGCGGTCGATGACCTTTTGAGCCTGATCGGTGGAAAAGAGCTTGGCCATGGCGGCTTCGCGGGTGACGCGAGGCGCGCCTTTGTCTTTTGCCCATGCGGCGCGGTAGACGAGCAGAGCGCTTGCGTCGATCTCGACCGCCATGTCGGCGATGTGGCCTTGGACCATTTGCAGATCGAAGAGCGGTGCGCCTTGGACGTGGCGGGTGGTGACGCGGGTGAGGGCTTCGTCCAGCGCGCGGCGGGCAAAGCCGAGGGCGGCAGCGGCGACGGTGGAGCGGAAGACATCGAGCACCGACATGGCGATCTTGAAGCCGTCGCCAGAGGCGCCAAGGCGGGCATGGGCGGGGATGCGGACATCGGCGAAATCAAGCGTGGCGAGCGGGTGCGGGGCGATTGTGTCGAGCCGCTCGGTGACCGTCAGGCCGGCCGTATCGGCGGGGACGATGAAGGCGGAAAGGCCCTTAGCACCGGGCGCGTCGCCGGTGCGGGCGAAGACGGTGTAAAGGTCGGCGATGCCGCCATTGGAGATCCAGGTTTTTTGTCCGTTCAGGATGTAATGATCGCCGTCTTCGGTTGCGGTCATGGTGGAGTTGGCGACGTCAGAGCCGGAGGCGGGTTCGGTCAGCGCGAAGGCGGCGATTGCTTTGCCGCTGCGCACTTTAGGCAGCCAGTCCTGTTGCTGGGCTTGGGTGCCGAAAAGCGAGATTGCGCCGGTGCCGAGGCCTTGCATGGCGAAGGCAAAATCGGCGAGGCCGTCATGGCGGGCCAGCGTCTCGCGGATCAGGCAAAGGGTGCGCACATCGAGCGGCGTGTTGGAGCCGGGCGTGACAGTGGCGTGGTTCAGCCAGCCTTCTGCGCCCAGGGTCGCGACCAGATCGCGGCAGGCCTGATCAGTGTCCGTGTGGTCGATCTGCAGCCCGCTTGCAAAGGCCTCCAGCCGGTCGGCGAGAGCGGTGTGCGTGGCATCGAAAAACGGCCAGGAGAGGAAGCTGCGATCGGGCATCAGTCGCCTGTGAACTCAGGTTTTTTCTTGGCGACGAAGGCGCGGTAGGCGCGTTCGAAATCGCCGGTTTGCATGCAGATGGCTTGGGCCTGGGCCTCGGCCTCAATGGCTTGTTCAATGGACATGGACCATTCCTGCGCGAGCATCGTCTTGGTCATCATATGCGCGAAATTGGGGCCTGCGGCGATGCGGAAGGCGATGTTTTGCGCGGTCTCGTCGAGCTTGTCTGCTGGCACGATCTGGTTGTAAAAGCCCCACGCCGCACCTTCGTCGGCGCTCATGGAGCGGCCGGTATAGAGCAGCTCTGCCGCGCGGCCTTGGCCGATGATACGGGGCAGGATCGCGCAGGCGCCCATGTCGCAGCCTGCGAGGCCGACGCGGGTGAAGAGGAAGGCGCATTTCGCTTCGGGCGTGGCGATGCGCAGGTCAGAGGCCATGGCGATGATGGCACCGGCGCCAACGCAAATGCCGTCGATGGCGGCGATGATGGGCTTGCCGCAATTGACCATGGCTTTGACCAGATCGCCGGTCATGCGGGTGAAATTCAGCAGCTCTTTCATGTTCATCTTGGTGAGCGGGCCGATGATGTCATGGACGTCGCCGCCTGAGCTGAAATTGCCGCCGTTGGAGGCAAAGATCACCGCGTCGACATCGTCGGCATAGACCAGATCGCGGAACCAGTCGCGCAGCTCGGCGTAGCTGTCGAAGGTCAGCGGGTTCTTGCGGTCGGGCCGATTGAGGCTGACCGTCGCGATGCGGTTCGCGAGCGTGCAGTTGAAATGGGTGACGTCGGTGCGCGTGCTCATTCCGGGGTCTCGCCCTCCATGCGGTCGAAGCGTTCGGCCAGGTCTGCGGCTTCTTCGGCGGTGAAGTCGCCCAGCATGTCTGCGATCCAGTTTTCATGGGCTTCGGCTTGGCGGTCAAATTCTTCGCGACCTCGTTTGGTGAGGCGCACGAGGGACGCGCGGCGGTCGCCGGGGACAGCGACGCGCATGATGAAACCATCCTCGGTCAGGCGATCCACGATGCCGGTGACATTGCCGTTGGAGACGCGCAACACGCCGGAGAGTTGGCTCATCTTGAGGCCGGAGTCGTAGCGCGACAGGGCGGCCATCACGTCAAAGCGGGGGAGGGTCGTGTCGAACTCTGTCCGCAGATTTTCGCGCAGCTGTGCTTCGACCGTGCGGCTGGCCTTGAGCAGGCGCAGCCAGAGGCGCAAACGCTCTTTGGAGGCGGGGCCGAGGGTGGGTTTGGGATCGGTCTGTGTCATATCTCTCCTCCAGAGAGGCTGAGGGCGTGGCCGTTCACACCGCGCGCGGCGTCTGAGCAGAGCCAGAGGGCGGTGGCCGCGATTTCATCGGTTTGGATAAAGCGATCTTGCGGGTTGTTTACGCGCAGAGAGGCGGCAGCGGCGTCGGCCGTCATGCCGGTTTTCGCGACGATATTTTCGATGGAGCGGTCAAGCATCGGGGTTTCGACAAAGCCTGGACAGATCGCGTTCACGGTGATCCCGGTTTGTGCAAGCTCAAGCGAAAGCGCGCGGGTCAGGCCGATCACAGCGTGTTTGGCAGCGCAGTAGCCCGCCACATACGGATAGCCTTTCAGCCCCGCGGTGGAGGCGATGGCGATGAGGCGTCCCGTGCCTGCGGCCTGCATATCAGTCAGGGCGGCTTGCCAGACGTTGAAGACGCCGGTGAGGTTCACATCGGTCATCGCGGTCAGGTCGGCGGCTGTCATTTTAGCAAATGGCTTGGCCTCGGCTGCGCCCGCATTGGCGATCACGGCGGTGATGGGGCCATGGGCGCTGCGAGCCGCGGCAAAGGCGCTTTGGACGGCATCGGCGTTGGTCACATCGCAGATCTGGTAGGGCAGGTTTTGTGCGGCAAGCGGGGCCTCGCGGCGGCCCATGATCGTCACGGTTCCGCCTGCTTGGGCGAAATGCCGGGCGATGTCCGCGCCCACGCCAGAGCCGCCCCCGGTCACGACGATATGGGTGCCGGTGACGCTCATACGCGGGCGGCCTCGGCCTCGCTGTCGGCCAGACGCCAAGCCTGATCGCGGCCTGCCTCATAGGGGCGGGGCCATGTTTCGAACCGGTCGCCAAGGGCGGTGGCCGCATGCAGTGTCCAATACGGATCGTTGAGATGCGGGCGGGCGAGGCAGACCAGATCGGCGCGGCCCGCCATCAGGATCGAATTGACGTGATCGGCCTCATAGATATTGCCGACGGCCATGGTTTTGATCCCGGCCTCGTTGCGGATGCGGTCGGAGAAGGGGGTCTGGAACATGCGTCCGTAGACGGGCTTTGCGTCGGTCGAGGTTTGCCCGGCAGAGACGTCGATGATGTCCGCGCCTTCGGCTTCGAACATCTTAGCGATTTGCACGGCGTCTTCGGGGGTGATGCCGTCCTCGCCCGTCCAATCAGTGGCGGAGATGCGCACGGACATCGGCTTGTCCGCTGGCCATGCGGCGCGCATGGCGGTGAAGACCTCTAGCGGGTAGCGCATCCGGTTTTCCAAGCTGCCGCCATAGGCGTCGTCGCGCGTATTTGAGAGCGGCGAGATGAAGGACGAGATCAGATAGCCGTGGGCAGCGTGCAGTTCGATCATGTCGAAGCCGGCGCGGTCGGCCATTTGGGCGGCTTGTACGAATTGCTGGGTGACGGCCTCCATATCGGCGCGGTCCATGGCTTTGGGTGTCGCGTTCTCGTCGGCCCATGGGATCGCGGAGGCGGAGAGCAGGGGCCAGTTGCTGTCATTTAGCGGGCGGTCCATGCCGTCCCAGCCCAAACGGGTGGAGCCTTTGCGGCCCGCATGGCCGATCTGGCAGCAGGTCTTTGCCTCGGTCTCGGTGTGGATGAAGGTGTTCAGGCGGGACCATGCGGCTTCATGCTCGGCCGTGTAGAGGCCGGGACAGCCGGGGGTGATGCGCCCCTCTGCCGAGACGCAGGTCATTTCGGTGTAAACGAGGCCTGCGCCGCCCTTGGCCCGCTCGCCGTAATGGATGAGATGCCAATCGGTGGGGCAGCCATCGACGGCCTTATATTGCGCCATGGGCGACACGACGATGCGGTTTTTCAGGTGCATGTCGCGCAGTTTGAAAGGGGCAAACATCGGGGGACGGACGGGGCTGTTGGTGTCGGCACCCGATTGCGCCATGAACCATGCCTCTGCCGATTTGAGCCAGTCGGCATCGCGTTCGCGCAGGTTCTCGTGGCTGATCCGCTGGGAGCGCGTGAGCATCGAGTAGTTCAGCTGAACCGGGTCGAGATCGAGGTAGCGTTCGACGTCTTCGAACCACTCGACAGAGTTGCGGGCAGCCGATTGCAGGCGCAGCACCTCAAGACGGCGCTTGGCCTCATAGTTGGCGAAGGCGGTCTCTAGATCGGGTTCGGTCGTAATCTCGTCCGCCAAGGCGATGGCGCTTTCGAGGGCCAGTTTCGTGCCGGAGCCGATAGAGAAATGTGCGGTGGCGGAGGCGTCGCCCAGCAGGACGACGTTCTTGTGGCTCCACTTATTGCAGAGCACGCGAGGGAAGCGGATCCAGGCAGAGCCGCGGATGTGGTTGGCATTGGTCATCAGCTTGTGACCGCCAAGATGGTCTTTGAAAACCTCCTCGCAGATGGCGATGGTTTCCTGCTGGGTCATGTCACCAAAGCCGTAGGCGTCGAACGTGTCTTGGCTGCATTCCACGATGAAGGTCGCGGTGTCATCGTCGAATTGATAGGCATGCACCCAAAGCCAGCCCTTGTCGGTTTCCTCAAAGATGAAGGTGAAGGCGTCGTCGAATTTCTGGTGTGTGCCGAGCCAGACAAAGGGGCATTTGCGCAGGTCGATATCAGGCTCGAACGCGTCTGCGAATTCGGTGCGGGTCTTGGAGTTCAGACCGTCGCAGGCGACGACCAGATCGTAGTCGTCCATATAGTCGGAGGCGGCGCCGACTTCGGTCTCGAAACGCAGATCGACGCCGAGTTCTTGAGCGCGTGCGTGAAGCAGCAGCAGTAGTTTCTTGCGCCCGATGCCGCAAAAGCCATGGCCTCCAGAGACGAGACGCTCGCCCTTATAGTGCAGGGCGATGTCGTCCCAGTAAGCGAAGTTGGCGCGAATCTGTGCGGCGCTGACAGGGTCATTAGCGTGCAGATTGTCGAGCGTTTCATCCGACAGAACGACGCCCCAGCCGAATGTATCATCGGGTTTGTTGCGTTCGATGACGACAACCTCGGCCTCCGGGTCGCGCAGTTTCATCGAGATGCCGAAATAAAGTCCCGCAGGACCGCCGCCAAGGCATGCAATACGCATGGATTCGTCCTATAATTGATGAAACGATGAGGTCAGGCTAGGAAGGTTGCCGATAAACTTCAAGTATAAATATTTTGAACTTGAAGGAAATGCGACCTCACGCTAGAAATATGTAAGTATACCGCTGTCAGGAGTCCGCCTTATGAACGCCCCCGCGAAAATCCCGTCTTTGTCTGGTCCGGAGCAGGCCCGCGCAAAACCTGCTGATCTGGTCTGGGACGATCCGTTCCTGCTGGAGCAACAGCTGACCGAAGAAGAGCGGATGATCCGCGATGCCGCCCACGCCTATTGTCAGGACAAGCTAGGCGCGCGCGTGATGATGGCCAACCGGACGGAGACATTTGACCGCGAGATCATGTCGGAGATGGGGGAACTGGGTCTGCTGGGTGCAACGATCCCCGAAGAATATGGCGGCGTGGGCGCGAATTATGTCTCCTACGGCCTGGTCGCGCGCGAGGTTGAGCGGATCGACAGCGGGTATCGCTCGGCCATGTCGGTGCAGTCGTCCTTGGTGATGCACCCGATTTACGCCTACGGGACCGATGCGCAGCGCGAAAAGTATCTACCGAAGCTGGCCACCGGCGAAATGGTCGGTTGCTTTGGTCTGACCGAACCGGATGCCGGATCGGACCCCGCGTCGATGCTGACCCGCGCCAAGCAGGTCGATAGCGGCTATTCGCTGTCGGGGGCGAAGAACTGGATCACCAACTCCCCCATCGCGGATGTATTCATCGTCTGGGCGAAATCCGATGCGCATGACGGCAAGATCAAAGGATTCATCCTGGAGAAGGGGATGAAGGGTCTGAACGCGCCCAAGATCGAAGGCAAGTTCAGCCTGCGAGCGTCGATCACCGGCATGATCCAGATGGATGAGGTGTTCGTGCCTGAGGAAAACCTGCTGCCCCATGTGAGCGGGCTTGCGGGGCCTTTCGGGTGCCTGAACAGGGCGCGCTATGGCATCTCATGGGGCGCAATGGGGGCTGCGGAGGCGTGTTTTCACGCCGCGCGCAGCTACACGATGGATCGCAAGCAGTTTGGCAAGCCTTTGGCGGCGACGCAGCTTATTCAAAAGAAGCTGGCCGATATGCAGACAGAGATCGGCTTGGGCCTTCAGGGCGCGTTACAGCTAGGCCGGATGTTTGATGCACATACCGCGCCCGCGGAATTGATCAGCCTGATGAAGCGCAACAATTGCGGCAAGGCGTTGGCCATCGCCCGCGAGGCGCGCGACATGCATGGTGGCAACGGGGTCTCGGACGAATATGGCGTAATCCGCCATGTGATGAACCTTGAAGCGGTCAACACCTATGAGGGCACCCACGACGTGCACGCGCTTATCCTGGGGCGCGGGATCACAGGGATGCAGGCGTTTCAATAAGTGACGGTCTCGGTTCACACGGACGGACCGGTTGCTTTTGTCGAAATTGACAACCCGCCGGTAAACGCGGCGAGCTTTGCCGTGCGCGCGGGCTTGATGGAGGCTTTGGCCCAGACCGAAGCGGATGCCGCCGTGCGGGCCGTTGTTCTGCTTTGCGCGGGGCGGACCTTTGTGGCGGGTGCGGATGTGCGCGAGTTTGGCAAACCGCCTGCCGCGCCGCTTTTGCCTGATGTGGTGCTGGCCCTTGAAGGCGCGCGCAAGCCGTGGATCGCGGCTTTGCATGGCACCGCGCTGGGCGGCGGATTGGAGATCGCGTTGGGCTGCGCTTACCGTGTCGCAGTGCCGGAGGCCAAGATGGGATTGCCAGAGGTCACGCTGGGGCTTTTGCCGGGAGCGGGCGGCACGGTTCGCTTGCCGCGTTTGGTCGGGCCGGTGGCAGCGCTCAACATCATGGCGAGCGGGAAACCGGTGGGCGCGGCGCGGGCGTTAGAGCTTGGGCTGATCGACGCGGTGCTGGAGGGCGACTTGCGCGCGGCGGCGCGGGCGTTTGCCTTGGACATTGCGGAAGCGGACAAGCCGGTGCTATTGAATGCGCGGGATGTGCCGGCGTTTGATGCGGAGGTGCTGCATCAGCGGATTGCGGCGATACGGGCGAAGGCGCGAGGGCAAAATAGCCCTGAGGCGGTGTGCGAAGCGGTTGTGAACGCAACACGGATGGGCGCGGAGGAAGCGCTGGCGGCGGAGCGCGCACTCTTTTTGCGGCTGAAGGACGACCCGCAGTCGCGTGCTTTGCGGCATATCTTTTTTGCGGAACGGAGTGTCGGGAAGTCTTTAGCCGCAGGTGAGGCTCTGCCTTCCGAGCATATCGGCGTCGTCGGCGGCGGCACCATGGGGGCAGGGATCGCGGCGGCAGCGCTTTTGGCCGGATTTTGTGTGACGATGATCGAGCGCAACGCCGAAGCGGTTGCTGCGGGCCACGCGCGGGTGGTCGAGGTTCTGGGCGGCGGCCTGAAGCGCGGGGTTCTGACGGAGGACGCACACGCGCGTTGTCTGGAGGCGTTTTCGGGCAGCGATGAGTATGGCGCTTTGGCAAGTGCCGATCTGGTGATTGAAGCGGTGTTTGAGTACATGGACGTGAAGCATGCGGTCTTCAAAGCGCTGGACGCGGTGGTCAAACCGGAGGCCGTCCTAGCAACGAACACGTCCTATCTGGATGTCGGTATGATTGCGAAAGCGGTGCGCAAGCCCTCGCGCGTCATCGGTCTGCACTTCTTCTCGCCTGCGCATATCATGAAGCTGCTGGAGCTTGTGATCCCGCCCGGTGCCGACCCAGACGCGGTGGCGACAGGGGCGGCTTTGGGCAAGCGGCTGGGCAAGGTCACGGTGCCGTCCGGCGTGTGCGATGGGTTTATAGGTAATCGGATCATGTCGGCCTATCGGCGGGCCTGTGAATACATGATCGAGGACGGGGCGCTGCCCGCCGAGGTCGACCAAGCCATGCGCGGCTTTGGCTTTCCGATGGGTATTTTCGAGATGCAGGACCTTGCGGGGCTCGACATCTCCTGGGCGATGCGCAAGCGGCAGGCCGCGACCCGCGATCCCGCGCAGCGCTATGTCGACATTGCCGATCAGCTTTGTGAGCAAGGGCGCTTTGGGCGCAAGACCGGGCGGGGCTGGTATCTGTATGATGGTAAAACCGCACAGGTGGACCCGGAGGTGACCGCGCTGATCGAGGCGACCTCGGCGCGCAAGGGGATCACGCGGGTCTCAATGAGCGGGGACGCGATCATGGGGCGTATTCTGGACGTGATGCAGGCCGAAGGGCGGGCGATTTTGGCCGAAGGGATCGCCGCGCGGGCGGAGGATATCGACGTGGTGATGGTCAATGGCTACGGCTTTCCGCGCTGGCGGGGTGGGCCGATGTTCATGGCCTCGGAGGGAGCAGAGATATGACCGGGAAACCCAAGCGCGACTGGGACGATGCGTATGCGAACATGGCGCATATTCTGGGATCGGAGGCGCTTCCGGCGCAGTGGGCTGCGGATGCTGCAGCCTATCGGGCAAGCGGCGTGCAGATCGACGAGGATATTGCTTACGGCGATCACGCGCGGGAGCGGTTGGATCTGGTGCATCCGGATGGGGACGCCAAAGGTTTGATAGTGTTTGTTCATGGGGGCTATTGGGTGCGGCTCGACAAGTCCTATTGGACGCATTTCGCAGAAGGGCTGCGGGCGTCCGGTTGGGCCGTTGCGATGGTGCAATATACGTTGGCTCCAGAAGCGCGGATCGGGCAGATCACGCAGCAGGTTGGCGCGGCGATTGCCAAAGCCGCGGAGCTGGTTGAGGGGCCTATCCGGTTGGCAGGGCATTCAGCGGGTGGGCATCTGGTGTCGCGGATGGTGTGTGCGGATAGCCCCTTGCCAGAGATGGTAATGGCGCGCGTGGTGCGCACGGTGTCGATCAGCGGCTTGCATGACCTGCGGCCCTTGATGTGGACCGAGATGAACAAGGAATTGCGTCTTGATGAGACCGAAGCGGTGGCCGAAAGCGCGGCCTTGCAACGCCCTCATCCCGACGCGGACATCACCGCCTGGGTCGGTGGCGGGGAGCGACCGGAGTTCATCCGACAGGCGCGGCTTTTAGCGATGATGTGGGAGGGTCTGGCCGTGACGGTCGACTGTGTCGTCGACGGGGATCACGATCATTTCTCGGTTCTGGATGGGCTGCGCGAGGCGCAAGGGGCGCTGACGCAGGCGATCCTCGCGTAGAACGGGATGTCGCGGATCGGAAATGATAGGAGCCAATTTGATGCTTGGAACCACGATCTCAACGCAACAAGAGGTGCTTTATGAGCGGGTATGATCCAGCCGATGACGGCGCGAAGATGTCTTTCGCCAAGGACATGTCCTATGGCGATTACCTGTCGCTTGATCCGATCCTTGGGGCGCAGAACCTGCAATCGGACGCCCATGACGAAATGCTGTTCATCATTCAGCACCAGACTTCTGAACTGTGGATGCGCCTTGCGCTGCATGAACTGACAACGGCGAGGGAGGCACTAGCGCAGGGCGCGTTTCCCACGACGTTCAAGATGCTTGCGCGCGTTGCGCGGATTTTCGAGCAGCTGAACAGCGCATGGGATGTTTTACGAACGATGACGCCCAGTGAATACACGCAGTTTCGTGATGATCTGGGGGCGTCTTCTGGGTTTCAGTCGCATCAGTATCGGTTGATCGAGTTCGTGTTGGGCAACCGCAACCGGGCGATGATGAAAGTGCATGAACATCGGCCTGAACTGCATCATATGCTAGGACAAGAACTGGAGACCAAGTCGCTTTATCACGTGGCAATGGACACGTTGGCGGTAGAGCTGGACGTGACGTTTGCGCCGCACATCTACCGTCTGGATCAGCCGCATAAGGCGAGTGCTGAAGTGATGGACGCCTGGACCGTGATCTACCGCGATCCGGGCGCGCATTGGGCGCTTTACGAGTTGGCCGAAAAGCTGGTCGATCTTGAGGATTACTTCCGCCGGTGGCGCTTTAACCACGTTACAACCGTCGAGCGGATTATCGGGTTCAAGCGCGGCACGGGTGGCACATCGGGCGTCAAATACTTGCGCAAGATGCTGGAAGTGGAGCTTTTCCCGGAACTTTGGAACATGCGAGGACAGCTATGAAAGATGCGATGACGTCATTGCCGATGAAAGAGCAGTTCGTGTTGCTGGAAGGGGTGATCTATTTAGATGGCAACTCCCTTGGGCCGTTGCCAAAATCGGTCGCACCGCGTGTGGCCGAGATGATGACGGGGGAGTGGGGGCAGCATCTGATCCGGGGTTGGAATGTCGATGACTGGATGGGCCAGCCGATGCGGGTGGGCAATCAGGTCGCCCGTCTGATCGGTGCGCCCGAAGGGTCGGTCGTGATGGGCGATACGCTGTCCCTGAAAGTCTATCAGGCGCTTTCGGCGGCGGTGCAAATGCGCCCGGATCGCAACGTGATCTTGTCGGATAGCGGGAATTTTCCGTCTGATCTGTATATGGCGCAAGGGCTGATTGCGCAGCTGGATCAAGGGCTTGAGTTGCGGATCGTGGCACCGGAAGAAGTCATGGATGCGCTGACCGACGAGGTTGCCGTCGCGATGATCACGCAGGTTGATTACCGCACGGGGCGGATGCATGACATGGCCGCCATGACGGCGAAAGCGCAGGACGCGGGCGCTGTGATGCTGTGGGATCTGGCGCATAGCGCGGGCGCGGTGCCGGTCGATCTGGCGGCGAGCGGGTGCGAGTTTGCAGTGGGCTGCACGTATAAATACCTCAATGGCGGTCCGGGTGCGCCGGCGTTCATCTATGTGCGCCCCGATCTGGTTGAAAAGATCACACCGGCGTTGTCGGGATGGCTGGGCCATGCCGCACCTTTCGCTTTCGAACAGGAATATCGCCCCGCCAAAGACGTCGAGCGGATGCGTGTGGGCACGCCGCCTGTGGTGCAGATGACCGCGCTGGAGGAGGCGCTGCGCCTGTGGGACGGCCTCGATATGGCCGATGTGCGTGCAGCGAGCGTGGCGCTTTGTGAGACGTTTATCGCCGCCGTTGAGGCGCGCTGTCCTGAGCTGGTGCTGGCCAGCCCGCGAGAGGCCGCATTGCGCGGCAGTCAGGTGTCGTTTCATTTCGAGCATGGGTATGCAGCGATGCAGGCGCTGATCTCCAAAGGGGTGATCGGGGATTTCCGTGCGCCTGACATCATGCGTTTCGGGTTCACGCCGCTTTATATTGACGAGGCCGATGTGCTGGCCGCGGTCGACATTCTGGAGGATGTGCTGAGCAACCGGCTTTGGGATCAGGACCAGTTCAAGACGACGAGCCGGGTCACCTGAGCGACCGCAGGTCTCAAGCCGCTTTGCGCCCGTCTTCGGCCACTCCAAGAAAGTTTCCGATCGCATAAAGGGACGGGAAATTCTCGCATACGACTTTGAAGACCAGCAAAACCGGCACGGCGACCAGCGCGCCTGCGATGCCCCAGATCCAGGCCCATAGAACGATGGTCAGGAACACGGCAACGATGTTGAGCTCCATCCGTTTTCCGACGAGGTAGGGCGTCACGAATTGCGCCTCGGTCGAGGTCAGGATCTGGTAGAGGAGCGGGGCCAGCAGCGCGTAGGACAGCGTGTCAAAATAGACGACCGCATGAACGCCGACCAGGATCGTGCCGACGATGCCGCCAAGGATCGGCACGTAATTCAGCAAGAACGCCGCAATACCCCAGATGTAAGCGTATTCGAGGCCAATCAGATAAAGCACGCAGGCCACGACAACGCCTAGACCCGCATTGATCAGCGTGATCGTCAGCAGGTAGCGAGAAACCCGCCGCTCGATATCATAGACGGTGCTGAGCGCGCGTTTCTTCTCACTCATCTTTTGAAAGGTCTGCACCAGTTTGGTGTAGAAAAGATCCCCCGAGGACAGCAGGAAAAGCGCAAGGATCATCGCCACACCAATGGATGTAATGGTGCTTGCTGCAACCGTCAGGACCGAGTTCAAAAGGGGAGCCTGCTGAACGACAACGGCTTCGGAGCCTTCGTCGGCCGCTGCGGCCATTTCCTCGACCTGTTTGGATGCGTCTTTGACGGACTCGATGGCGTCGGAGACATTGGTCAGTTTGTAGCGCAGTTCTTGCAGGATGCCGGGGATGTCCTGCGACCAAGCCCGCGCGGTTCCGCCGGCGAAGAAAATCACCGCAGCGACGGCCCCTGCTGTGACTGTGATCAGAAGGACAGCGCCAACCGAGGCTGGCAAGCCCAGTCTTTGTAGGCTGCGATTGATCGGGCTCAATGTCAGGGCGATCAGAAAGCCCAGGATGATGGGCAGGACCAGATCTTTTGCCAGATAGGCCGTGGCCAAAAGCAGGATCGTAATCAGCACAGCAACACCGCGGCGCAGGGCGCGGATATCCTCTGGCAGGCTGGTCCGTCGTATCATGTTGTCCCCTTTGCGCGCGCGGGTGGCGTTAGCGCAGGCCGAGGAAGGACAGGATCAGAAGAACGACCACGACAAGGCCGACAAGATAGATGATGCGGTTCATGAGAAACCTCCTTGAATCACAGAAACAGCGGGGCCTATCGAATGATACGGACCGTGCTTCACCGTCAAGGAACGCGTCAAATGACATATCGGTTCCATCTGACGCGGTGTGATGGGCCGGCTCATCACGGCTCAGGGCTTTTGCGGTGCCCCCGCGACATAGGTCTGAACCACGGCGCGGTCATCGCCCATCATCTGCAGAACGAACAGCTCTTCGGCGAGGGTCTCGGCCCGTTCCATCCGTAAGGCCATGGCAGGGGTGGCATGCGCGTCCAGCACCACGATGTCGGCTTCGGTTCCGGCCTCAAGGGTGCCGATCCGGTCGTCCATGCCCAGAACAGAGGCATTGGCGCGGGTGATCCAGTCAAAGGCCTGCAGGGCGTGCAGGGTCTGGTCTTGCAATTGCAAGATCTTGTAGCCCTCGTTGAGGGTCTGCAGCATCGAATAGCTGGTGCCGCCACCGATATCCGTGGCGATGCCGCTGTCGATGCCGCGGGCGCGCAGGCCGCCGTCATCGAAAAGGCCGCTGCCCAGAAAGAGGTTCGAGGTCGGGCAGAAGACCGGATGCGATCCGGTTGCCGCCAGTGCTTCGATCTCGCGATCTTCGAGGTGGATCGCGTGACCCAGCATCGTGCGGGGACCCAGAAGACCGTAGCTTTCGTAGATATCGAGATAATCGCGCGCTTGGGGGTAGAGGCGTTTGGTCTCCGCGATCTCGGCGTGGTTTTCGGACAGGTGGGTCTGCACGAAACAATCGGGATGATCCTGCACCAGCGCGCGGGCCATCTCAAGCTGTTCGAGGCTTGAGGTGATCGCAAAGCGCGGTGTGATCGCATAGCTGAGCCGCTTGGTGTCGTGCCATTCGGCGATCAGCGCCTTGCTGTCGTCATAGCTGGATTGCGGGGTGTCGTGGACGGCAGGGGCCGCGTTGCGATCCATCATCGTTTTGCCCGCGATCATCCGCATGTTGCGCGATGCGCTTTCGGAAAACAGTGCCTCGGCGGAGGCTTTGTGGACCGAACAGAAGGCCACGGCGGTGGTCGTTCCGTGATCCGTCAGCAGATCGCAGAACCGGCTTGCCATGGCGCGGCTGTGCTGGGCGTCGACGTAGTCAGCCTCGGCGGGGAAGGTGTAATTGTTGAGCCAATCGAGCAATTGCGCGCCCCAACTGGCGACCACCTGCGTTTGCGGGAAGTGGATATGCATGTCGATGAAACCGGCCATCAGCAGGTGGGGGCGGTGGTCAACCTCGGCGGCCTCGGAGGTCGTCTTGCGAATCTCGGCGTAGGGGCCGGACGCCACGATCTGACCTTCCTGCAGCAGCAAGGCGCCGTCTTCGAGATAGGTGTAGGCGTCGGTATCACTGGCATCGCGCGGGCGGTGGTGAAAGGTCAAAACGCGGCCGCGCAGAAGGGTCTGGGTCATGGGTCTATCCGTTTGTCAAAAAAAGCGGGCGCAAGGGATGCGCCCGCTTCATGGCACAATGGCCACTTACCTTTCGGGCATCAGGTCCGGTTCATCGGGGACGATGATCCTGTTCTCAAGGTCCTCTTTCGGAGCGACCTTGGGGTAGAAGAACAGGAACGCACCCATGATCAGATAGCCGATGGTGATGCCGTCGAATTGCGGCATTTGCAGGCTGGGACCGTGGATGATCCCGACAGAGGACATCGCAGCGGCGGCGAAGGCAAACCCTGCGCCATTGTTGAAGCGCGCGTCGATCACACTGGCGGCAATCGCGCCCCAGACGAGACCGGTGATGATCGCCCCTTGGGCAAGGGCAAGGTGGCCGTCGTAATGCGCACCCTCCATCAGCAGGGCGGCGGTGAGGTCTGCGTCGCCCAAAGAGGGCAGCCCTTCGACACCGGTGTTGCGCAGCGCATTCACAAGCGAGCCCCATTTGGTGATCAGGAAGCTGGAGATATGCGGCAGGATCGCAATCGCCACGGCGGCCATGTGTTCCGGTTTGACGCTGAAGGCGGTGTTCGTGATCAGGCTGACCGACACGAAGACCAGCACCGGTGCGGCGGCGGCCACGGGGATCAGCCCGTTGATAAAGGCCAGGAACCCGAAGAAGGCCGAAAAGGCGATTACGCCCGCCACGCCGATGATATAGCCCGCATGCGCCTCAAGGCGCTTGTAGGCCGGGTGGCCGATATAGACCGTCGTCGGGAAGGGGGAGCCGAAGATCGCACCGATCATCGTGCCAGCCCCGTCGGTGACCTGACAGGCCGCCACTGGGTAACTGTCGCCTGCAGCCTCGGCGCTTTCCACGTTATTCATCGTTTCGATGAAATTGTAGATTTGCACCGGGACCAGCACGAGGAAAAGCTCAGGGTTGGCGAAGAGATACTGCACGCCCGCAATGACGTCGCCGATATAGGGCAGCGGTGGGTAGAAGCCGATGCCGTCCAGCTCAAACGAGGATTGGCCTAGGAGGATCGCGCAGATCGTGCCGATCCCGATGGCCAACAGACCGGCGGGGATGTTGAAGGGCAGACGGAAGCGACCGATGAGGCCCCAGAGGATGATCACGAGGGACGCAAAGCCGATGATCGGGTTCTCGAAAATCTGGCTGAGCGGGACGGAGCCGATAAAAACCAGCGCGATGCCGCAGAGCGTGCCCAGCATACCCGCACGCGGGGTTACGCGCTTGAGGAAGGGGCCGACGATAGCACCGCAGGCGGCCACGATCCCGCCCATGAAGCCTGCGCCGATACCCACTTGCCACGCAAGAACCGCGTCTTGGGTGGACCAGTAGATCGGGCCGATCACACCGAACAGATAGACAAACATCACCGGGGTCGAGATGCCGTAGGGCAGGGCGGTGACGTCTTTGCCGGTCCGTTCGGCCACGCGTTTGGCCATCAGCGTATAGACCGCGACACCGGCCAGAATGGCGATGGCAGCGCCGGGCACGATGCGTCCATAGACGATCTCGGCGGGCATCTGGAAGACGAACTGACAGATGGCGGACAGCACCATCAGGTTCACGAGGTTGTCGGTGAAAAGGGCCCAGAAGGCGCTGTAATCGCTGCGACTGAATAATCGGTAGCTATAGGGTTGGGTCGTCATTTGTTATGGTCCTCACTGTCGGATGATGCGGGCTCTTGAGTGCTTTGTGCGGAGCCTCTTTGGGTATTTTCGTTGGATGTCAGGGCGGCCATCACCTCGGCGGTGATGAAGGCGGCGATGATCTCGGGGCGTTTGTCCGCGCTGCCTTGAGCGCCCATGGGGCAGGTCAACCCGGCAGGTGAGATGTCAGGGGTGGTGTCACGACAGAACTGGTCGAAGCGCGCGCGTTTTGTGGCTGATCCGATCATGCCGACATAGGCGGCGTCACCGCGCGCTAGTGCCTCGGATGCCAGAAGGAAATCGAGCGCGTGGTCATGGGTCAGCACGATAAAGGCGCTGCCTGCGGGGGCCTGGCGGAGGTCCGCTTCGGGCAGGGGGGAGAGGCGGTGTTCGACCTGGTTGGTTGCCATGGACAGCTCGTCCGCGCGGCTGTCGATCAGGAGCGTTCGGACCGGAAGATAGGCGAAGAACTGCGCCAAGGCGCGCCCGATATGGCCTGCGCCGTGGATTTGAACAACCGGGCGGGCGGCTTGAGTGGTGGCGTCAGCTTGAAGTGCTTTAGTCCGGGCAGTGGCGTCCATCAGGGTCAGGCTCAGCTCTACCCGGCCACCGCAGCATTGGCCGATTTCGGGGCCGAGGGGGACGTCCATCTGGGCTTGCGTGACGCCCTTGCGGAGCAGCGCGCGGGCCTTGTCGATGGCCATATATTCCAGCTGACCGCCGCCGATTGTGCCGTGCATCGCATCGTCCGAGACATACATCGTGGCCCCCGCTTCGCGCGGGGACGAGCCACGCACGCGAGTCAGGGTGACGGCGATGATGGCTGCGTTTTGCGACAGGAAATCGGCGAGCGTCATGGCTTAGCCCTCGCCTTGCAGGCGTTCGACGGCCATCAGCACGCGCTCGGGCGTGGCGGGGGCGTCCAGACGGGGGCAGGTGCGGTAGTCATCGACACTGGCGACGGCCATGGAGAGCGCCTCTAGGACGGAGATGCCGAGCATGAAGGGCGGCTCCCCCACGGCTTTGGAGCGCTTGATCGTGTTCTCGCGGTTCTCTGACCAGTCGGCCAGTTCGACGTTGAAGATGCGCGGGCGATCCGAAGCGAGGGGGATTTTGTAGGTCGAGGGCGCGTGGGTGCGCAGCTGGCCTTTGTCGTCCCACCACAGCTCTTCGGTGGTCAGCCAGCCCATGCCTTGGATGAAGGCGCCTTCGACTTGGCCACGGTCGATCACCGGGTTCAGGGAGCGGCCCACATCATGCAGGATATCGGCACGGTCGACGATGTATTCGCCGGTCAGCGTGTCGATGGAGACCTCCGACACCGCAGCGCCGTAGGCGTAGTAGTAGAACGGGCGGCCTGTGCCTTTGTCGCGGTCCCAGTGGATTTTCGGGGTCTTATAGAAGCCTGCGGCCGACAGGTGGATGCGCGCCATGTAGGCGGCTTTGATGAAGTCGCGGAACGGGATGATGTCGTCGCCGATTTGCACGGCACCGGGGATGAACTGGACGGCATCGGGGGCGACCGACCACTTTTCGGCGGCGAAGGTCACAAGCCGGGCCTTGATCTGCTCGCACGCATCAAGAGCGGCCATGCCGTTCAGATCGGTGCCGGAGGAGGCGGCGGTGGCCGAGGTGTTTGGCACTTTCTCGGTCGTGGTCTTGGTGATCTTGATCGTCTCGAAATCGGCTTGGAACGCGTCAGCGACGACTTGGGCGACCTTGGTGTTGAGGCCTTGCCCCATCTCGGTGCCGCCGTGGTTCAGATGGATAGAGCCATCGGAATAGACATGCACCAGCGCGCCTGCCTGATTGTACCACGTCGCGGTGAAAGAGATGCCGAATTTCACTGGCGTCAACGCGATGCCTTTGCGGATCACGCCGCCTTTGGCGTTCCAGTCGAGCACGGCCTGACGGCGCTTTGCATAGTCGGAGCGTGCCTCCAGGTCAGCAACGATTTCTGCGGTGATGTTGTCCTCAACCGTCTGGTGGTAGGGCGTAATATCGCGGCCCTCGCTGTAGAAATTCAGCTTGCGGATATCGAGGCTGTCGCGGCCCCGGTGGTAGGCGATCTCTTCGATAATGCGCTCGGCGATGATAACGCCCTGGGGTCCGCCAAAGCCGCGAAAGGCAGTGTTGGAGACGGTGTTAGTCTTCATCGGGTGCGAGTTCAGCAGCACATTCGGATAGAAATAGGCGTTGTCTGCGTGAAAGAGCGCGCGGTCGGTGACGGGACCGGAGAGGTCCGACGAAAACCCGCAGCGGGCGGCGAAATCGCCGGTGACGGCAAGGATTTTGCCCTCATTATCAAAGCCGACCTCGTAGTCGACGACGAAATCGTGGCGCTTGCCGGTGGCCGACATGTCATCATCGCGGTCGGGGCGGATTTTGACGGGGCGGTTCAGGCGCTTGGCCGCCACAGCAGCCACCGCGCAGAAGAGATTCATCTGCGTTTCCTTGCCGCCGAACCCGCCGCCCATGCGGCGCACATTCACCGTCACCGCGTTGGAGGCGATGCCAAGGACATGGGCCACCATATGCTGGGCCTCGGTCGGGTGCTGGGTAGAGGAGTGCAGGATGACGTCTTCATCCTCGCCCGGGATGGCGAAGGCGATATGGCCTTCGAGATACATGTGATCCTGACCGCCTACGCGCATCTGACCTTTGATGCGGTGAGGCGCTGTTTTCATTGCGTCTGACGCATCGCCGCGCTGAAGCGTGAGGGGCGGGGTCACGTAGGGCATGTCGGCTTCCCGCGCGGCGTCGGCTTCCAGCACATGGGGCAGGTCTTGGTAGTCGATCTGCGCCAGATGGGCCGCGCGGCGGGCCAGATCGCGGGTTTCTGCGATGACGGCAAAGATGGGCTGGCCCCAGAACTGGACGGTGTCGGTGGCCAAAACAGGCTCGTCATCGCGGCCCGTCGGGCTGACGTCGTTGACGCCGGGAATGTCGTCTGCGGTCAGCACGTCGATCACGCCGGGCGCATTGCGCACCGCCTCCAGATCAATGCTGCGCAGCTTGGCATGGGCGCGTTCGGACAGGCCCAGATAGGCGTGCAAGGTGCCGATAGGTTCTGCGATATCGTCGGCATATTCGGCACGGCCCGTCACATGTTTGACGGCAGAGTCGTGTTGGCGGTCCACATGCACACCGCCGGACAGGGTGCGCTGGGCGGGTGGGGTGAGGTCGGCGTTGGGGCGGGTATCGTCGTGCATCTTGGTCTCCTCCGTTATGCGCGCATCAGGCGCACGGGGGTGTCGGTGGCTGCGTTCTCAAGCCAGAAACGGCGCAGCAGGTTTTGCGCGGACCGCATCCGATAATCAGATGAGGCGCGCCAATCGGTGAGCGGTTGAAAGTCTTTGGGCAGTTCGGCGGCGGCGGCGCGGATGGTGGCTTCGCTCCAGTCCTGACCGATCAGGGCGGCTTCGACGGTTGCGGCGCGTTTCGGCGTGGCGGCCATGCCGCCGAACGCGATGCGTGCGTCGGTGATCTGACCGTCCTGCACAGTCACATTCAGACCCACGGCGACAGAGCTGATATCTTCGTCGCGGCGCTTGGAGATTTTGTAGGCGGCATGAAGGCTGCCCGGCTGCGCAAGGGGGATGTCGATCCGCTCGACAAACTCGCCGGGCGCGAGGTCTTGCTTGCCGTAGTCGATAAAGAACGCCTCCACCGGAAGGGTGCGGCGGGCGTCGCCCTTGCGCAGGATGACCTGTGCGCCGAGCGCGATCAGAATGGGGGGCGTGTCCCCGATGGGGGAGCCGTTTGCGACGTTGCCACCAACCGTGCCCATATTGCGAATCTGCCAGCCCGCGATGCGGTCCCAGTAGTCGCGCAGATGCGGGAAGGCGGTGCAAAGCGTGTCGGCGCTGCCGGAATAGCTGACGCCGGCGCCCATGCGGATCATGCCGTCTGACTGTTCGATGTCGCGCAATTCATTGAGGTGGCTGAGGAAGATCGCCGGAGAGATCGTCTTGAGGAACTTCGTCACCCAAAGGCCCACATCGGTGGCCCCGGCGACCATTGTGGCATCGGGGTGCTCCAACAGGGCTGCGGCGAGGTCGTCCACATCTGCGGGCAGGATCGCAAAGCTGTCGTCGGTGCGCAGTTCGACACGCTGGCCGTCCACCATCTTCTCAAGCTGAGCCGTCACGGCGGCGCGTTCGGTGTTCAGCGCGTCTTGTGCGGGGCTTCCGTAGGTGTTGATCGACTGGGCAGCGCGGATGATCGGCTCATAGCCTGTGCAGCGGCAAAGATTGCCTTGCAGCGCGGTTTCAATCTGGGTCTCGGTCGGCTCTGGCGTCTCCATCCAGAGGGCGTAGAGCGACATCACGAAGCCCGGTGTGCAAAAGCCGCATTGGCTGCCGTGAAAGTCGACCATCGCCTGTTGGACCGGGTGCATGCGCCCTTCGGGTCCGCTGAGATATTCCACGGTCACGATGTGGCATCCGTCCAGTGAGGCCATGAAGCGGATGCAGGCGTTGACGGCCTCATAGTGCAGTTGGCCACTGTCTAGACGCCCCACCAGCACGGTGCAGGCCCCGCAATCGCCCTCGGCGCAGCCTTCCTTGGTGCCGGTCAGCCGCTTTTGCAGGCGCAGGTAATCCAACAGCGTGTCGCCCGCGCCGATAGCGTCGAGGGTGACGGGGTCTCCGTTCAGTAGAAACTGGATGTTGGATCGAGTGGTCATGGGCTTTCCTGACGTTGTGGCGTTGGGTGGACGTGGGACCGTGTCTGTAGTGTGCAGCGTTCGACTATATAAAAATAGAGAGGATAGTTATAATCTATTTCAACGATTCATTGATAATGGGAAAGGCGCGCCATGCCCTATGTGGAAAGTCTTCGGGTTTTTGTCCGCGTGGTGGAGCGGGGCAGCATCACCGCAGGAGGGCGCGATTTGCGGCTGACGCCAGCGGTGGCCAGCAACCGGATCAAAGAGCTGGAGCAGCGACTGGACGTGCGCTTGTTCAATCGCACCACGCGCAAGTTATCCCCCACAGCGGTGGGGCGAGAGTTCTACGCCCATGCCCGCAAGGTGTTGGAAACGCTGGAGGAAGCGGAAGCTGCGATCTCGGGTTTTTCGAACCAGCCCAAAGGCGTGATCCATGTGACTGCGCCGCTGGGGGTGGGCAAACGCTTCATCGCGCCGCTTATTCCGCGATTTGTGGACGCCTATCCGAAAGTGTCGATCCGCTTGCATTTGTCGGACCGGCGGCTTGATCCGGTGACTGATGGTGTGGACGTTGCTTTTGTCGTGGGGCGGCCGCCGGATTCCAATCTCAAGCTGCGCAAAGTGATGGAATGCCCGCGCGTTCTGTGTGCGGCACCGTTTTATTTGCAGTGTTATGGTACGCCGAAAAAGCCGGATGATCTGATGTCTCACGCGTGTTTGCTGCTGCGTTATCCACGCTCGCCAGAATATTACTGGCGGTTGGAGACACCTGAAGGGCCGCAGCGGCTGGATGTGGCGGGTAGCTACGATTCCGATGACGGGGATGTGCTGACGGACTGGGCGCTGAGCGGGCGCGGGATCATCAACAAGCCACGCTTTGAAGTGGCCGCGCATCTGGCCTCAGGCGCGTTGGTCGAGATTTTGCCGGACACGCCGCCTTTGCCGTCGACCTTCGGGTGTCTTTACCCGCATCGACGGTTGCAGGATTCCAAGGTGCGGCTTTTCATCGACTTCATGATCGAGCAATTGCGGGCGGATGTGCCCTAGGCGTGAGCGTCGCTAGCCGATCAACGCTTTGAGGTCCGCGACCTTGGCGGCGTTGTCGGGTGCGATGCGGCCAGTGCTGAGATGCAGAGAGTTTTCAAACCCGGTGCGGCATTTGCCCCCCTGTCTGGCAGCGTGTTGCAGGCACTTGGCCTCGTCTGGCCCAAAGGCGCAGACGGCCCAATCGGGGGTCAGCGCGGTATTGGACAGCCAGTCGAGAAATGGGGTCAGGTCTTCTGGTTTTGCAGGCGTTTCGCTGTAGCGGCCCAGCACGAAGAGAAGCTGAAGTGCGGGGTCGGTCAGCGTTTCTGCGGGAAGTGTGCGGGCGAGCAAGGCGCAATCATCGGTGTCATATAGGATGAATTGCAGGGTAATCTTGCGACTGGCGCAATCGGCGAGAAACGTCTGCACGTCGCCCTCGTCCGCGCGGCACAGCTCGCGGATGGAGACGGAGACCATGTCGGCCCCTGAATGCAGCGCGATTTGCATCTGGTGGTCGGGGGCGTAGCGGCCAATGGCCTCGGTCGTGATCTGGACAGCCATGTCGGGGACGGCCTTATTTAGCGCGGCGACCAGGGCGCGGTAGCGCGCGGCATCCAGCAGGTGCTGGCCGTCGGCATCGCGGATATGGGCGTGGATCGCACCGGCCCCTGCGTCAAAGCAGGCCCTAGCGCAGGTGATAAGTTCATCGTCGGAGAGCGGGATCGCGGGGTGATCGGCCTTTTGCAGCCGCGCGCCGTTGGGGGCGACCATGATCCGGGGTAGGGGCGTCACAGAACGGCGTCCAGACTTTTGGAGAGTTTGCCGACAAGCTCGTCAAGCTGCGCAACGGTCGCGATGAAGGGCGGGGCGAGCAGGACGTGATCGCCATGCTTGCCGTCGATTGTGCCGTTCATCGGGTAGCAGATCAGGCCGTTCTCCATCGCTTTGGCTTTGAGGCGGGCGGCGAGTTTCTTGGCGGGATCGAAAGGGCTTGTCGTCTCGCGGTCGGCGACAAATTCGAGCCCGCGGAACATGCCCCGCCCACGGATATCACCGACATGGGGGTGCTGGCCGAATTCGGTGCGCAGGGCGGCCTCGAAATAGTCACCCATTTTTGCGGCGCGGTCGGCCATGCCGCCGTCGGTCAGCTTTGTGACGACCGCATTGGCGGCGGCGCAGGCGACCGGGTGGCCCAGATATGTGTGCCCGTGCTGAAAAAAGCCGCTGCCGTTTTCGATGGCGCTGTAGATATCGGCGGAGCAGAGCATCGCACCAATCGGCTGGTAGCCTGCACCAAGACCCTTCGCGATGGTGAGGATGTCGGGGCGCACGTTGTCCTGGGTGCAGGCGAACAGCGTGCCGGTGCGGCCCATGCCGCACATGACCTCATCAAGGATCAAGAGGATGCCGTAGCGGTCGCAAATCTCGCGGATGCGGGTGAAATAGCCCGGGACGGCAGGGACAGCACCCGCTGTGGCCCCGACAACAGGTTCCGCGAGAAAGCCGATTACGGTCTCGGGGCCGACGCGCTGCAATTCCGCCTCAAGCTCATTGGCGACGCGCTGGCCGTAGTCTTCGGCGCTCTCGCCCTCCGCGCGGTCGCGGTATTCGTAGCAGGGGGCGATGTGACTGGCGGAGACCATCACCGGATCGAACGGCTCGCGCCGCCACATGTTGCCGCCCGTGCCAAGCGCGCCCAGCGTGTTGCCGTGATAGCTTTGACGGCGCGAGATGAAGCGGGTGCGATCCGGTTGGCCGATCTCGATCATGTATTGTCGGGCGAGCTTCATCGCGGCCTCAACCGCCTCGGACCCGCCGGAGACCAGATAGACCCGGTCGATCCCTTCGGGCGCATGGGTGATCAGGCGGGTCGCCAGCGCCTCGGCGGGCTCGGACGTCAGAAAGCCGGTATGCGCGAAATCCAGAGAATCGATCTGCCATTTGATCGCGGCGATCACGTCGGGATCGCTATGGCCGAGGCAAGAGACAGCCGCGCCGCCGGAGCCATCAAGATAGGATTTGCCGTCGGAGTCGTGGATGTAAATGCCCTCGCCGCGCACCGCGACAGGCATATGGGCTTTGGTGTGGCGTGGGAAAACATGTGACATGCGCTGCCTCCGCATCGCGCGTTCAGGGTGAGTCAATTTCAACCAGACGTGCCAGTGATTGACAACAAATGAAACTGCGTTGACACTCAACGGGTCCGGTTTGGGAGGATTGGAAGTTGCCGCCGCTGGGTCAAAATTTGCCAGACCTATCTGATTGGTGGCAGCCTGTCTGATGCTCACCCCGACCTTGGGTTGAGCCCCCCAAACCTCACGACATGACATCAACAAAGGGAGTAAATGATGTTTAACAAACTGAAACTGACAGCCGTGGGTGTGGTGTCTGCTGCGATGATGGCACCTGCCGCCTACGCAGAAGAGTTCATCACCATCGGCACCGGTGGCGTCACAGGCGTTTACTACCCCACTGGCGGCGCGATCTGCCGTCTGGTGAACAAAGGTCGCCGCGATCATGGCGTGCGCTGCTCGGTCGAATCCACGGGTGGGTCTGTCTACAACATCAACACCATCCGCGAGGGTGAGCTTGAGTTCGGCGTGGCCCAGTCTGACTGGCAGTATCACGCGTTCAACGGCTCGTCGCGCTTTGAAGAAGCGGGTCCCTTTGAAGGCCTGCGCGCCGTGTTCTCGGTTCACCCGGAGCCCTTTACGGTTGTGGCCCGTGCTGACGCCGGCATCACAACGGTTGATGATCTGGCTGGCAAGCGCGTCAATATCGGCAATCCCGGCTCCGGTCAGCGCGGCACGATGGAAGTGCTGATGGAAGCCAAAGGCTGGACGATGGACGATTTCGCCCTCGCAACCGAGCTGAAAGCGGCTGAGCAGTCGGCAGCGCTCTGCGACAACCAGATCGACGCGATGGTCTACACCGTGGGTCACCCCTCTGGCTCCATTCAGGAAGCGACGACCGCATGTGATTCCGTGCTGGTTGAAGTGTCCGGTGACGCTGTCATGGGTCTGGTCGAGAACAACTCGTTCTACCGCACCGCCACCATCCCCGGCGGCATGTATCGCGGCAATGACAACGACACGATGACCTTCGGTGTGGGCGCGACCTTCGTGACCTCGGCGGATGTCTCTGAAGAGGTTGTCTACACGCTCGTCAGCGCGGTCTTCGAGAATTTCGAGGACTTCACCGGTCTGCACCCTGCGTTTGCCAACCTCAAGCCCGAGGAAATGGCGACGGCTGGTTTGTCTGCCCCGCTGCACCCCGGTGCGGAGAAGTATTACAAAGAGCAAGGCTGGATCGAGTAATCTCGACCCGTTGAAAACAGCTGGGGGCGGTGCGCTGCCCCCGGTCTGCACCGGCTCAACTTGGCCGGGCTTCCAGAATAAGCACGCCGAAAAGGCAGCAGGGGGACATGATGTCGAAAACAGAAAAACGCGCTCTGAGTGAAGAAGAACTCCAAGAGCTTGTTGCCGCCAGTGACAGTGGCGCGCGCAGTCCCACCGGCTCCGTTGGTCTGTTCATCGCACTTGTCGCGCTGACATGGTCGATCTTTCAGGTCCTTTTAGCCTCACCCGTCGCCCCTTGGGTGCTGCCAGGCGATCTGATCAACAACTCGCGTCAGATTCACTTGGCGTTTGCGGTGTTCCTGTCCGCCATGGCCTATCCGCTCTTCAAGTCGAGCCCGCGCGATTACATCCCGTGGTATGATTGGGCGCTGGGGATCGCAGGCGCGTTCCTCGCGCTTTACGGGTATTTCTTCTATGACAAGATCGTGGGCAATGGCGGTTTGGCAGATGCAACCGACGCCTATTTCGCCTTGGCCGGTCTGATCCTGCTTTTCATCGCGTCCTACCGCGTTCTGGGTCCCGTGATGGTGATCCTCGCGCTGATCTTCCTGTTTTACGTGTTCTTTGGCTCGTCCGAGGCCGTGCCCGACCAGATCCGCTGGGCGGGTGCATCCTTGCGCAAGGCGATGAGCCATATGTGGATCACGTCCGAGGGGGTCTTCGGGATCGCTTTGGGCGTTTCGACCAAGTTCGTGTTCCTGTTCGTTCTGTTCGGCGCGCTTTTGGATAAGGCAGGGGCGGGCAATTACTTCATCAAGATGGCGTTTGGCGCGTTGGGCCACCTGCGCGGTGGGCCTGCGAAAGCCGCGGTTGTGGGATCGGCTGCCACCGGCCTGATCTCGGGCTCGTCTATCGCGAACGTCGTCACTACCGGCACGTTCACCATTCCGCTGATGAAGCGTGTGGGGTTCAGCGCTGAAAAGGCCGGCTCGGTCGAGGTGGCGTCATCCGTCAACGGTCAGATCATGCCGCCTGTGATGGGCGCGGCTGCCTTCCTGATGGTTGAGTATGTGGGCATCTCTTACGTCGAGGTCATCACCCACGCTTTCCTGCCTGCGGTGATTTCCTACATCGCGCTGGTCTACATCGTTCACCTTGAAGCGGTGAAAAACAACATGCCGACCATTGGCAACAAGGTCGTTAGCATGGGCCGCACCATTGGCGGGATGTTCGCGTTTTTCGCAGGCTTTGCCGCACTTTGCTACATCACGCAGTTCCCGGTGCGCTTCATCACCGGGCTGTTCCCGGAAGGCTCGGGTTTGATCCTAGCGGTGCTGCTGAGCGCGATCTATGTGGCGCTGATCTATCTGGCCTCGCAAACGCCTGATCTTGAGGCCGATGACCCCAATGCAGAGGTCGTGGAGCTTCCCGATCTGGCAAAGATTTACAAATCCGGTCTCTACTTCCTGCTACCGATCATCGTGCTGGTCTACTTCCTGATGATCGAGCGCAAGTCGCCCGGCCTCTCGGCCTTCTGGGCGACCTTCCTGCTGTTCGGCATCCTGCTGACCCAGAAGATGCTGAAGGCGTTCTTCCGCGGTGAAGATAACGCGATCAGCCGTCTCAAGGACGGTGTGATCGACCTGATCGACGGTATGATCGACGGCGCGCGTAACATGATCGGGATCGGTCTGGCGACTGCGACGGCGGGCATCATCGTTGGCACTGTGTCGTTGACCGGGATCGGTCAGGTGATGGCGGATTTCGTTGAATTCCTGTCAGGCGGGAACCTGATCCTGATGCTGATCTTCGTGGCGATCCTATCGCTGATCCTTGGGATGGGCTTGCCGACCACAGCCAACTACATCGTTGTGTCCTCCCTGATGGTGGCCGTGGTAGTCGAACTGGGCGCGCAGTCGGGCCTGATCGTGCCGCTGATCGCAGTTCACCTGTTCGTCTTCTATTTCGGCATCATGGCCGATGTGACGCCCCCTGTGGGTCTGGCGAGTTTCGCCGCCGCTGCCGTCTCAGGCGGCGATGCGATCCGCACAGGTTTCACGGCGTTCTTCTACAGCTTGCGGACGGTGGCGCTGCCCTTCGTGTTCATCTTCAACACGGACCTGCTGCTGATCGATGTGACGCTGACCCAAGGCATTATCGTCTTCATTGTCTCGACCATTGGTATTCTTGTGTTTACCGCCGCAACCATGGGCTGGTTCCTGACCCGCAACCGCATCTATGAGACGGTGCTCCTGCTGCTTGTCGCTTTCGCGCTGTTCCGTCCGGGGGTCTTCATGAACCAGATCCAGCCGCCGTTCGAACAGATCGCGCCTGCGGCGTTCTCGGAGGCGCTGGGTGCTGCGGAGCCGGGTGACGAGTTGCGGGTGATTATCTCAGGGCCTGACTTCGACACGCTGGAGGTCAAAGAGGTCACGGTGCCGCTGACCGTGCCGGAAGGTGCGGATGCGCAAGCGCGGCTGGATGCGCTGGGCTTCATCATCGTGCCGGAAGGCGATGCGCAGCGGCTGGATGAGCCGGGCTTCGGCTCGGACCTGGGCGACGCGCTGTCCTCGTTCGATTTCTACGGGGATGACCCGGTGCAAATCGCCAGTGTCCAAGCCACCGCAGATCAGATGCCCAAGGAACTGATCTTCATCCCGGCGCTGCTGCTGCTTGGCCTTATCGCGCTGATGCAATCGCGCCGCGCGACCCCTGTTCGTGAAGGAGAACTGGCATGACCAAGACGGTTCTATGCGCTGTTGACATCAATCGCCCCGATGAGGAGGCTCATGTCCTCAAACGCGCCAAGCAGTTGGCGGATCTGGATGGCGCACAGTTAGATGTGATCACCGTTGTGCCTGATTTCGGGGCCAGCCTTGTGGGCGCCTATTTCGAGGAGCATCACGTCAAGACCGCCAAGGACAGTGCGGTCGAGTTGCTGAGCAAATTCGTGGCCGACACGTTGGGTGCAGAGGCCGATGAGAAGGCGCGCCACATCGTTGCGGTGGGCAGTGTCTATGAGGAGGTCCTCAAGACAGCCGCCCTGTCAGGGGCCGACCTGATCGTACTCGGCGCGCATCGTCCGGACCTCAAGGACTACTTGCTAGGCCCCAACGCGTCCCGCGTGGTGCGCCATTCGGAGTGTTCGGTTTACGTGGTTAGGTAACGGTTTCGCGAGTTCGGGAGTGTCGCTTCTGGATGCGTGGGCCTCTTCAGCTGTCTTCAAGGACTTTTCTGGCAACGCGGAAGCACTCCAAGGCCTGCGGCACACCGCAATAGATGCCAACCACATGGATGATGGCGCGGATCTCGTCCGGGGTGACACCGTTGTTGATCGCGCCGCGACAGTGGATTTCCCATTCGTGCATCTTCCCCAAAGCGCCGATCATGGACAGGTTCATCATGGAGCGCGTCTTGGGATCAATGACGTCGTCGCCCCAGCCAAATCCCCAGCACCACGCTGTCATCGCCTCTTGAAAGGGACGCGTGAACTCATCGGCGGCGGCAAGGTTCTTTTCAACGTAGGCCTCGCCCAGTGTGGCCTTGCGCTGCTCTAACCCTTTCAGAAACAGATCTTCGTCAAATGCAGTCATTTGTCAGCCTTTCAATTTGATCGCGACATTCTTGGTCTGAACGTAGTTCCAAAGGGCTTCGCGGCCCTTTTCGCGCCCATAGCCGGATTTACCATACCCGCCGAAAGGCGTTTCGACCCCGCCTGCATACCATTCGTTCACGAAGACCTGTCCGGCGCGCAGCTGACGGGCGGCTGTCGTTGCGCGGTCAAGGTCGCGGGTGAAGACGCCGCCGACCAAACCGTAGGGCGTTCCGTTGGCGATCTTGAGGGCTTCCGCATCATTTGAGAACTTAAGCACCGACAGAACCGGGCCGAAAACCTCTTCATTGGCAATCGTCATGTCAGGGGTGACATCTGTCAGGATCGTTGGTTCCAGAAAGGCACCGGGGATGTTCATCTTGCGGCCCCCCGTGGCGACCTGAGCGCCCTGCGCTTGCGCCGCCGATATCATATCTGCCGCACGGTCCCGTTGCGCCTCCGACACCATCGCGCCCATGGTTGCGCCGAATTGGGGCTGCTCGATCCCGGGCTTTACGCTGAGCGATTGGGCGACGCCGACCATCCGTTCGACCAGTTCATCATGAACACTGTCATGGACGATCACACGGCTCATGGCCGAGCAGACTTGCCCCGCGTTGAAATAGATGCCCCAACGGATGTCGTTTTCAAACGCCGCGAGATCGGCATCATCATGGACAATGGCGGCGGATTTTCCGCCCAGTTCCAACACGCAGGGCACGACGTTTTGCGCAGCAGCAGTGGCGATGGCGATGCCCGTCGGGACAGAGCCGGTAAAGACGATCTGGTTCACTTGAGGGTGGGCTGCGAGGGCTGCACCCGCGTCACGCCCCAGACCGCACAGGATGTTGACGGCCCCTTTGGGCAGGCCCACAGCCTCGGCAGCATGGGCGAACCACGCGTTGCTGAGCGGGGTCAGTTCCGGCGTCTTGATCACGCAGGCATTGCCCGTCGCTAGGGCTGCCGACAAGGACCGGGCCGTCATTTCGACGGGGTAGTTCCATGGAATAATCTGGGCAGAGACGCCAAAGGGCTCGTATGTGGTGAAGTCGAAATAGCCTTTCCCAAGCGGGATTGAGCGGCCTTCGACCGTTTCGGCCTGATTGCCGTAGTATTCAAAGTAGCGCGCAGCACCTTCAATCTCGATCACGGCTTCCCAGAGCGGTTTACCCTGCTCCATGGTCAAAACCCGCGCGATCTCATCTTTATTCTCCAACAGATAGCGCCCCATGGCCTGCACCATCCGTCCGCGTTCGACCGGGCGCAGATCGGCGAGCGCGCCGGACTGATGCACGCGCTGTGCGGCCATGACGGCGCGGTCCACATCGGCGACATCCGCCAGCGCCTGTTCGGCCAGCTTTTCGCCCGTGCCGGGGTTCGCGATGTCGATCCGGCCCGCACCGCCGTCGACCCAGGCTCCTTCAATGTAGTTCTGCCAATAGGTCTTCATGAAGGCATGATCCGATGCTGATAGAGGTGATCATAATGGGGTTTCATCCGGCGATGCACGCGCCGAACGCGTTCAGGTGCGTCAGCGACCTCAATATAGCGGCGGGCTTGCGGTTTGAGCCCCGTTGATTGCGCAAGATTGGCGTGGAATGATCCCCCATCCCACCAACTATGGGCAGAGGGATCGCCGCCCGGCTCCCACTGCATAGCCTCGGACAAGAAGGGAATGCCAACAGCCTCACAAAAGGCGCTGACCATAGCATCGGGGTTTTCCAGCAGATCATCGCTGTCGATCACGGGCGGGGGCGCTCCGTTCAGGGCGCTCAAAAGATCGAACAAGGCCCGCTGTTCGGGAAACCCCACTTCAAGCTCATCGAAATGGGGCCATTTGTTGTAGATCGACGAGATCGTTTTGGCCGGGTCGCGGATGAGGAAAGCATGGGTGAAATGGGACAGAAATTCCGGCGTCCACATGTGGTTGATGTAATGGGGAAAGTCCTTGAGAAAGACCGGACCCTTCTGGGCGCGGGCCTGAATATCCTCCCAGACGCTGTCGAGCGTCAGGCCCTTGGTCGTCTTGTCGCCTGCCGTGAACCGCGGCCAGAGCGGGTCTTCGCCTTGATACCAGGCTTCTCCGAAAGGTTCGTGCAGGCACTCCAGATCGCCCCGTTGGCGCATCATCCACTCGAAAGCGGTCGAGGTGGAGCGGGGGACGGCCCAGAGCGCGATGATCTTATGCATGAAGGCTTTCCAGTAAGCTGCTTTGCGGTGTGGTCGGGGCGATTTCGAGGTCCTTCATGATCCGCCAGTATAGTGCCGTGTCATGGCCGATGACCGGCTTGCCCAACTGTGCTTCCAGCGCGCGCGCCAGATGGAGGGGGCGTTGCGGCAAACCATCTGGTCCGCTGCGAAAATTGCACATGCCGTTGATCAGATAGGCATCTGCATCTGGCGCCTGTTCCGCGACATAGGCAAAACTTTTGTAAAAGAGGTCACCGTCGAAAATCCAGCGTTTCGCGTTCACGCTTTCCTGGTCGGGGAACCATCCCTGATCGACGAAGTTGCCCGCCCAGAGGACGTCAAACCCGGCCTCACGCAGAAAGCCCGCCGTGCCTTGCCACCAAGCGGGCCAATGATAGGCCGCGTTCAGTGCGACTTTTTCAACATTCATGGCTCGCAAAGCCTCGACCATGGCGTAGCCAGCCATGTGAAACTGCGTTTCATATCTGTCGGACAGGTCCGCACAATGCTGGCGAATGCCGTCGACGCCCAACCCGCTGGCATGCACCCAGTTTGAGCCAACCTGCCCGCAGACATCCACGCCGTTGCGCGCCATGCACTGCACGAAGTCTTCGAGCATCCCGAAGTTCTGTTTGCGCTGCTCCAGACCGTGGACATAGTCGGGCACATGTAGCATCCAGCCATGCACGCCCACATTGTCGGGGCACATGCGCAGGAAATCCGACGGGGCCGCGTCAAAATCAAATGGCGGGCAGGTAAAACCCACTTGATGGGGAAACAGCTTTTGGTCGGCCGTCCATTCAGAAGGCATCGCCAGATCAGCCATCTATCGCCTCGCGCATCCAGCGTTGCAGATGCATGACAGGATGTTCCGAGTTTACGCCGCCTTTCGGGTCCACCACCAATGGACCGGGTCGGTATCCGCGCGAGCCAAGACCGCGTTGGACGCTTTCAACCAGATGGATGTCTTCCTCTACCGTGGTTTCACGGTCCTGCACGGCCAATTGGCGTATTTTCGGATCGTCCACGCCGTCCAGCGAATACCAGCCGCGCCAGACCACCACGCGGCCCGCATCAACGGCGCGCCAGTGATAGGTGTTGAGCACATTGCCCGGATAGACCTGAAAGGAGAACATCGGCCAAAGGAACCAACTGGAATATTCATACTGGTGGGCAAAGCCGGAATGAACATCATAGGTCATGTCCTCAAGGCTTTGGCATTCCGTTGTGTGGCGCAGGCATTTGCCCTGCGGCTGGATGTCATAAGTCTCGGGCTTCACCACTCCATTGGCAAAGGTCGGATGGTTGAGCGCGCAATGATAGCATTCGGAGTAGTTCTCGACCGAGACTTTCCAATTGCAGTTTTCGGGGATTTCGACCCATTCCAGCGGTTTGAGGTCAGCCCAATTGGGCAGCCATTCGCTAAGCTCGGTGCGGGCGTTGGGAAACCAATCGTCCATTGGCGCGGCATCCGGGTCGAGGTTCACGAAAACGAAGCCGATAAACTCCTCAGCGCGGACTTCGGTGAGGCAGATGTCGGATTTCTCAAACCCCTCGACCGCTTTGATGTTCGGCCCTGCGCGCAGTTCTCCGGTCAGCTCGTAGGTCCACGCGTGATACGGACATACGACGACGCGGGTCGTGCCGCTCCCGTTGACCAACTGGTGCGCGCGGTGCTGGCAGACATTGTAGAACACACGGATTTTCCCGTCGCGCCCCCGGATGGCAAAGAGGCTCTCGCCAGCGATCTCAAAGGTGGTGTAGTCGCCGGTCTTGGCCAGATCAGACGCATGGCAGCCGAATTGCCAGGTGCTGGCCAGCAGGCCCCGGTTTTCGACCTGAAAGACGTGCGGGTCGGTGTAATAGCGCGCGGCCAATGATCGGATCGGGCCTGTCATTTGCCCTCCGTATGATAGAGGCCCAGTTCGTGACGGCGGGCATGGAATGTCGCCACACGTTCTGGAATTTCATCGCTGGCGACGGCAATCACGAAGGACAGCAACGTTTCCAGCAGGGCGATGATGCTGACGGATGAGGGGAAGAATTGCGGGGTATCCACCGAGACCACGAAGCCATGATCAGCCAGACAGATGATCGGGCTGGCGCGGCTGTCCGACAGGGCAACGATGGTCATCCCTTGTTCATGGGCGATGCGCACGGCCTCGACCACCTCAGAGCGGTAGGGCTTGCAGGTGATCGCGATCAGAAGGTCGCGGCCATCGGCCCAGGCCAGATCATCCACTGGTGTGGACCCAGGCCGCGGGATCGCGTGAAATTCGGTCATGCCTGTTGAGGCAAGATAGGTGAAGTTGCGCGCGACGGAGTTGTTTACACCGACGCCCAGGGTAAAGACGTTGCGGGCGTTCCAGATCGCCTGTGCTGCGGATTTCAGATCGTCTGTCGAAATCTCTGCGAAGGTTTCTTCTACGTTTGAGATCACGTCCCGAACCATGTCTGCATAAAGCTCGCCCAGATCGCCGGATTTGGAGATGTTCTGCAACCAACGCGCCCGGTCCGGGAAATCCGCCGCCCCGCGCCGGATCGCGTCACGGAACGGTTCACGAAAGTCGTCATAGCCCTGAAACCCCACCTGCCGTGCCATGCGGACAACGGTATTGGGTTTGACATTGGCGGCCTGCGCAATTTCGCGCACGGTCGAGACCCCCACATCGCGGGGATTCTCCAGCACATAGGTCGCGGCCTTGCGGGCTTCCGGGGTCAGCGCCTCCAGCTCTCCGGCGAGCCGCTCAAGAATCGTATTTGATACATTTGTCCCATTCATGATTGACGATGGTATTTTTGTTCGCTTAGCGTGTCGAGAGAAAATCGACTCGAAAAGGATGGTTCTTGTGGCCGCAGATTTCCCAACCCACGCGCGCGTTGTCATTGTGGGAGGCGGCGTGATGGGCGTGGGCCTTGCCTATCACCTGAGCCATGAAGGGTGGGGCAGCGACACGGTGCTGCTGGAAAAAGCCGAGCTGACATCGGGCAGCACCTGGCATGCGGCGGGACAGATCACCCATTCGACCTCCAGCTTTGGCCTTGGCAAATGCGTGGATTACAATATCGGGCTTTATTCCGGTGGCCTTGAGGCCGAAACCGGCCAACCCGTGACGTGGCACGGCTGCGGATCGTTCCGGCTTGCTTATACCGAGGATGAGATGGACTGGCTGCGCCACACGCTTTCAGTGGGGCGGTCGCTGGGGTTCAACATCGAACTGGTCGGACCCGAGAAAGTGGCCGACCTGCATCCCTTCTATAACCTCGACGGTGTTTTGGGCGCTTTGCACACGCCCGATGATGGCCATGTCGACCCGACCAATGTGACCATGGCAATGGCGGCGGGTGCGCGCCAAAAGGGCGTGAAGATCATCCGCCAATGCCGCGCCACAAATATCACGCAGCTGCCTTCGGGCGAATGGCAGGTCGAGACGGATAAGGGCACGATCATTTGCGAGCATGTCGTCAATGCGGGCGGCACTTATGCACGCCAGATGGGCGAGTGGTCCGGCCTGCAACTGCCCATGACCTCGATGACGCATCATTACTTTGTCACGGAGCCTGTTCCGGAGTTCGAGGCGCTCGATCAGGAACTGCCGGTGATCCGCGATGACAAGAAGGTCTCGGGCTATATCCGGATGGAGCAGAAACGCGGCTTGATCGGGATTTACGAGAAAGAGAACCCCAACTCCGTCTGGCACGATCATTGCCCGTGGGAATATGAGAACTGGCTTTTTGACGCCGATTACGATCGGGTCATGCCGTATCTGGAAGAAAGCCTGAACCGCATGCCGATCTTTGCGGATCTGGGCATTCAGCGAGAGGTCCATGGCGCGATCAGCCATCCGCCGGATGGAAACCCGCTGATTGGTCCGGCGCCCGGCGCGCGCAATTACTGGTGCTGCTGTGGTACGCAGATTGGCATCGGTTGGGGCCCGGGCCTGACGCGGGAACTGGCCCGCTGGATGGTGCATGGCGCTGCCGATATATCCATGCGCGAATATGACCCCCGCCGCTTTGGCAGCTATGCCACAAAGGACTGGCAGGTGGTGAAGGCCGAAGAAGACTACTGCCTGCGCCATGAAATCCCGTTTCCCCATTTCAACCGGCTGGCGGGGCGTCCGATCAAGCCCTCGCCGCTGCATGAGGTGCTCAAGGCGAAAGGGGCGGTGCATGAAGAGGTCTACGGCTTTGAACGCCCGCGCTTCTTTGCGAAGGGCATCGCGCAGGAGGATCATTACTCGTTCAACCGCAGCCCCGTTGACGAGATGATCGCGGTCGAAGTGAAGGCTGTGCGTGAGGGCGTCGGCATTATGGATGTGACAGCCTTTACCAAGGTCATGGTCGAAGGTCCCGACGCCTACGCCTTGCTGGATCGGCTGACCGCGAACCGCATGCCGCAAAAGGTGGGCTTCATCACGCTGACCCATATGCTGAACCGCACAGGGCGCATCGAGCTGGAAACGACCATCGTGCGGATGGCGGATGATCAGTTCTACCTCGTCTGCGCGGCCTTCTTTGAGCAACGCCTGCTGGATCACCTCGACGCTCACCGCGCCGAGGAAGATGTCACCATCACCGCGCTGTCTTCCGATTGGGCGGCGCTCAGCCTGAACGGTCCAAAGGCGCGCGATGTGCTAAATGCCTGCACGGATGCTGACCTTAGCAACGCGGCCTTTCGTTGGCTCTCGGCGCAACAGATCACTGTGGCAGGTCACGATATCTGGGCGTTTCGGATGTCCTATGCGGGGGAGTTGGGTTGGGAGTTTCATATGCCCTTCGCCGCGTGCCTTGATGTTTACACTGCGCTTTCGGCAGCGGGAGAGTCGCATGGCATCGCCGATTACGGGTCGTTCGCAATGAATGTCATGCGGATGGAGAAGGGCTTCAAAGGGGCGGGCGAGTTGACCAACGAGGTCACCTTGGCCGAGGCTGATGTGCTGCGGTTTGCCCGCACCGATAAGGAATACCTCGGACGTGACAAGACGCTGAACACAGACCTGCCATGGATTTGCGCCTATCTGGAAATCGAACCAGACGGCGTGGCGGATGGCCATGGCGGAGAGGCGGTGATGCGCGATGGCGTCGTTGTCGGCTCCACCGCGTCCGTCGCCTATGGCCCGACCGTCGGAAAGATCCTTGCCTTTGCCTATATCAAACCGGATGCCGCGACGCCGGGAGCCGCGTTGGAGGTTCTCATCCACGGCGTCCCTCGCGCAGCAAAAGTCTTGGATGCACCCGCCTATGATCCGCAAAGTCTCAAGCCACGACAGGATGTGACATGAGCGTTCCCGCCACCATGAAGGCGATGGTCACCATGGGCCATGGCGATCTTGATCAAATGGACTTTCATGAGGACTGGCCCACGCCGCAGCCCGGCCCGGACGAGGTGTTGATCCGCGTCGGCGCTTGCGGGCTCAACAATACGGATGTGAACACACGTTCGGGCTGGTACTCGAAGACCGTGACGGACGCGACAACGGGCGGCGCGTTCGAGGAGGTTGGCGAAGACGATCCGACATGGGGCGGCGCGCCGATCACCTTTCCCCGTATTCAAGGGGCGGATGTCTGCGGCGAGATCGTCGCGGTTGGTGACAGCGTCGATCCCACCCGCATTGGCGAGCGTGTCATCACAGATGGCTGGCTGCGCGACCCGGACGCTTTGGATGACCTCGACAAGACGGGCTATTTCGGGTCAGAGCGAGATGGCGGCTTTGCCGAATACACCGCGACGCCTGCCCGCAACGCCCTAGCGATCCAGTCGGACCTGAGCGATGCAGAACTGGCGACCTTTTCCTGCTCCTATTCCACGGCCGAGGGCATGCTGGTTCGGGCGAACGTGACCGCAGCGGACACGGTGCTTGTGCCCGGCGCATCTGGCGGCGTGGGTGGGGCGTTGGTCCAACTGGCCAAACGGTGCGGCGCACGGGTCATCGCCATGGCGTCCGAAGCAAAACATGGCGATGTCGCGGCGCTTGGGCCCGACATGATCCTGCCCCGCGCTCCGCACGATTTGCGCGCAGCCCTTGGCGATGAACGCGTTTCTGTCGTGGCGGATGTGGTTGGTGGACCATATTGGGCAAACCTCATCGACGTCTTGAAACGGGGCGGGCGCTATACCTGTTCCGGGGCCATTGCCGGCCCCATGGTCGCGCTTGATCTGCGCACGTTTTACCTGCGTGATCTGACCTTTACGGGCTCCACTGTGATCCCGCACGAGGTCATGCCGAACCTGGTCCGCTACATCGAAAACGGCGAGATCAAACCAGCTTTGGCAGCAACCTATCCACTGGCCGATCTGCGCGAGGCGCAAGCCGCCTTCATCGCCAAGGCGCATACCGGCAATATCGTTGTGATCCCATGAAGATCACCCGCATCCGGGTCTTCAAGACCGACCTGCCTTACGTGGGCGGCTCTTACGTCTGGGGGGCTGGCAACGCCATCAAGGTTGCGCGCGCCAGCGTTGTCGTGATCGACACCGATGCGGGGCTGCAAGGCTGCGGGGAGTTCACACCTTGCGGCGAAAACTACATGATTGCCCATTCCGAAGGGGTCGAAGCGCTGGCCCGCCTCGTCGCCCCGCATCTGCTGGGCGAAGACCCGCGCCAAGTCGCCCGGATCGAACAGATGCTCGACCATCTTGTCCAGGGGCATGGCTATGCCAAAGCGCCCTTTGACGCGGCCTGTTGGGACATTCTGGGTCAGGCCTGCGATCAGCCGGTCTGGATGCTTCTGGGCGGCAAGCTCACCGATGGCGCGCCCATGTACCGGGTCGCCCCGCAGAAAGCGACCGATGAAACCCTGGCCGAGATGCAGCGCTATCGCGCCGACGGATACCGCCAGTTCCAGATCAAAGTGGGCGGCGACTGGGCCAGTGACATTGACCGCATCAGTGCGGGTGTCGCCCTTCTGGAGCCCGGCGAAAAGGCCATGGCGGATGCCAATCAGGGCTGGCGCGTCGACAACGCGATCCGCGTGGCCCGCGCCACGGCTGATCTGGATTACATCCTCGAACAGCCCTGCCGGACCTATGCCGAGTGCCAGCAGGTGCGCTGCGTGGCCCAGCAGCCTTTGAAACTTGATGAGTGCGTCACCGGCATGGCCGCCGCGCAGCAGATCGTGGCTGACCGCGGGGCCGAGATTTGCTGCCTGAAGCTCTCCAATCTAGGCGGGCTTTCCAAGGCGCGGCGGGTGCGCGACTTTCTGATCGACAATCGCATCCCCGTGGTCAGCGAAGACACCTGGGGTGGCGAGATTACCAGTACCGTCGTGGCCCATTTCGCGGCCTCGACGCCGCCGGAATATCTGCAAAACACCACCGATCTGATGAAGTATAACACCCGATCAACCGGGATCGGTGGCGCATGGTCCGAGGGCGGTAAGCTCTATGCGCCAGACACGCCTGGGCTTGGGGTCACACCAGATTTCGACAGCCCCGGCGCACCGGTCGCGGAGTATGCGGCATGAGAATCACCTGTATCACTGTCTATCAGGTCGACCTGCCGCTTGAGCATCCTTACTGGCTCTCTGGTGGGCGGCTCAAGTTCGAGGTGTTGGATGCCACTTTCGTGCGCATCGACACCGATGAGGGCCTTGTCGGATGGGGCGAAGGCACGCCCTGGGGCCACACCTATGTGCCCGCTCATGGTCCCGGCATCCGCGCAGGTATTCAGACCATGGCCCCTTTCGTGATGGGTCTTGATCCGCGCTGCGTGCTGGACGTGGAGCGGGCGATGGATCGGGCGTTGCCCGGACATCTTTATGCCAAAAGCCCGATTGATATGGCGTGCTGGGATATCGCGGGGCAGGCCGCGGGATTGCCGATTGCCGATCTGATGGGTGGTGGGTCGCGCACGCCGCGCCCGATCGCGTCGTCTGTCGGAGCCAAAAGTGTCGAGGAAACGCGCGACATGATCGAACGCTACCGCGCGCGCGGCTATATCGCCCACTCGGTCAAGATCGGCGGAGATGTGGCCCGTGATATTGCTCGTATCCGCGATGTCGAAAGCCTCCGCCGTGACGGCGAGATCGTGCTTTATGACGTCAATCGCGGCTGGACCCGCGCCCAAGCGCTGCAGGTGATGTCAGCGACCCAGGACTTGCAGGTCATGTTTGAGCAGCCCTGCGAGACCCTCGACGATATCGCCGCCATTGCAGGCAAACACGCCGCGCCGGTCTCGGTGGACGAGACGCTGGTGACCTTGCAGGACGCCACCCGCATCGCCCGCGATGGCATTGCCGAAATCTTTGGCATCAAACTGAACCGCGTTGGCGGGCTGACGAAAGCGGCCCGCATGCGGGATGTGGCGCTGGCGCATGGGATCGACATGTTCGTGATGGCCACAGGCGGGTCCGTGTTGGCCGATACTGAGGCGCTGCATCTGGCTGCGACCATCCCCGATGCCAATTGCCATGCGGTCTGGGCCTGTCAGGACATGATCACCGCTGAAATCGCCGGTGGGCGCGGTCCGCGCAATATTGACGGGCATTTGCACCTACCCGAAGAGCCCGGCCTTGGTGTTCATCCGGACGAGGACGCGCTTGGTGATCCTGTGGCGGTGTATCGATGAAAGTCACACGCATCACTCTTTGGTCGGTCGATCTGACCAGTCATGAGACCTACTACATGGCCGCTGGCAAAACCTGCGCCACGGTCAAATCCCATATCCTCTGTCTGGAGACGGACACAGGCCTCAAAGGCTGGGGGGAGGTCTGCCCGATCCCGCATTATCTGCCCGCCTTCGCCGACGGTGTGCCAAGTGCTGTCACCGAACTGGCCCCGGAAATTCTTGGGGTGACACCGATCGGGATCGACGCGCCGATGCGCAAGCTCGACGGGTTTCTGCTGGGCCATTTGCATGCGAAATCCATCGTCGACATGGCCCTGTGGGACTTGTTCGGGAAGGCGACCGGTCTTCCGTTATACGCCCTGCTTGGTGGGCGCACCCGGCCCGATATGCCGCTTTATCATTCGATCACCTGCATCGCGCCTGACGAGATGGCGCGGATCGCAAGAGAGGCCTACGCCACGGGTATCCGCCAGTTTCAGGTCAAGCTCGGGGCCGATGCGGATTGGGCAGCCGATGCAGAACGCCTGATCAAAGTGCGCGAGGCGGTCGGGTTCGGCCCCTTGGTCTATGGCGACTGGAATGCAGGCGCGACCAAGTTGCAAGCCACGCGGACGGGCCGCGCTGTGGCTGATCTGGACGTCATGCTCGAGCAGCCGTGCCAAACGCTGGAAGATTGTGCCGCCGTGCGAAACGCAACGGGCCTGCCGATGAAAATCGACGAGGGCGCTTTTGATCTGGCGTCCTTGATGCGGGCCGCCGAACTAGGCGTGCTCGACGCAGTTGCCCTGAAACTGTCGAAGTTCGGGGGGCTCTCCGCGATGCGCCGTGCACGGGATGTAACAGTGCATCTGGGGGCAGAGATTTGCGCTGAATGCACCTGGGGCTCCGACATTGTGACCGCTGCGTCACTGCACTTTGCCGCCTCGACCCCGCAAGGCGCCTTGCTGAACACCTGTGACCTCTCATCTTATGTCGCGCCCCGCATTGCGCCCGACTGCCCGATCCGCAAGGATGGACGTATCGCGCCACCTGAGGGGGCGGGCCTTGGTGTCACCCCCGATCTTGACGTGCTGGGCGCACCCATTCTCGAACTGGATTAACCGATGCAGAAACTGACCTCCCAAGCTGATTGGATCGCTCGCGCCCACGCCGTCCTGCCTGCGGGCGGTTTTGGCAATTTCGACCCCGACATCGTCATCGCGCGCGGGGAGGGGAGCCGTGTCTGGGACGAAGACGGAGCGGAATATATCGACTACCTGATCGGCTCCGGACCGATGCTGCTGGGCCATGGTCACCCGGAGGTGATGGAGGCGGTGCTGGAGCAGCTGCCCAAGGGCATGACGTTTTTTGCAAATAACGCCAAAGGGATCGAACTGGCCGAGGCGATTGTCGAAGCGGTGCCATGCTGCGAACAGGTGCGTTTTGTGGCCTCAGGTGGCGAAGCGGACATGTATGCCATTCGTTTGGCGCGCGCCTATACCGGGCGCGATAAAATCCTCAAGTTTGAGGGCGGGTATCACGGGATGAGTGCAGAGGCGCAGATGAGCCTCGCCCCCGCCGCCCGTGTCAATTTCCCCCAAGCCGTGCCGGACAGCGCAGGCATTCCGCAGGGTGTGGCCGACCAGATGGTCATCGCGCCGTTCAATGATCTGGCGGCGGTCGAGGCGCTTCTGAGCGAACACAAGGATATCGCGGCGATCATCGCGGAACCCTTGCAGCGGATTATTCCCGCCGAGCCGGGCTATCTGCAAGGCCTGCGGGACCTCTGCGACCGGCATGGCGTGCTGTTGATCTTCGATGAGATCGTGACCGGGTTTCGTCTGGCCTATGGGGGCGCGCAGGAACGCTATGGCGTGACGCCTGACATTTGCACCTTGGGCAAGATCATCGGCGGCGGTTTTCCCCTTGCCGCCCTTGGGGCCAGCGCCGAGATCATGCAACATTTTGATAAATCCATCGTCGGAGGTGACAAGTGGCTGATGCAGCTTGGCACTTTGTCCGGCAATCCCGTTGCGGCGGCGGCTGGCCTGAAAACGATGGAGGTTCTGCAGCGCGAAGGCAGCTACGACCGCCTGCGCGATATCGGGCGCCAATTGCAGGACATGCAAAGTGCTGCGCTGACCGCGGCTGATATTCCCCACCAGATCTGCGGGGACGAAACCCTGTTCGACATCTTCTTTACCGATGCGGCCTGCCGCGACTACCGCAGTGCGCAGCACGACGATCCGGCGCGCAATGCGACCTATAATGCGACGCTGCGCGATCATGGTGTCTTCAAGTCACCGGGAAAGCTCTATCCGTCCCTGGCCATCACAGAGGCCGACCTTGAGCAGACGAAAGCTGCCGTTCAGAAGGCTGTGCAAGCGCTTCACCCGGGGTAGGACAAGGGCCTTGTGAGGTTTGATCTCAACATGCGGATTGAACCGACGGTCTGTCCGTATCTGAAGCTTCGGTTACCGCCTTCATGAAAGACGGATGTGATAGATATGCTTTTGGCCCGGTCTGTCCGGCGAAGCGAGATTATTGAGTTTTCAAGAGCATACGCCTGCGGGCCGCATCACACTTGTCGATTTACCCTGTCTCACCCCTCCGCGTTTGCCACCGGTTTTCCGTTTGGGAACCGGGAACAAACATAACTTTGGAACCGCACGAGACAGTTACAGGCCGAAGGAGTGGAAAGGCTTCGTGTCGCCTAACAAAGAGGGAAGTGGCGCGCTGGGGAGGATTCGAACCCCCGACCCCTTGATTCGTAGTCAAGTACTCTATCCAACTGAGCTACCAGCGCGTGAGGGTGGTCTTTAGATAGGCTCGCGCATTGATGCAAGCAAGAAATCGGCTATTCGGCGGCGGCATCCAGCGCAATTTCGGATTTGGGCAGGCGGATCGCGAAACAGGTGCCTGTCTCGTCCGTACGATCCAGTGTGACAGAGCCGCCATGGCCTTTGATCAGCTCGGCGGCGATGGCAAGGCCGAGGCCGGAGCCGCCTTTGCGGGCGCCGCCTTGGAACGGCGTAAAGAGGTGTTCTTTGGCCTTGGGCGGCAGGCCGGGCCCGGTGTCGGAGACGGTGATCCACCAATCCGTGTCGTCCTCATGGGCGGAGATTGCGATCTCTCCGGGTTTGCCGGTCGCGATGATCGCCTGGCGGGCGTTGCGCACCAGATTTGCCAGAACGCGGTAGAGCTGTTCGGGATCGGCGCGCAGGGTCAGGCCAAGGGGCACATCCTCGGCGAAGGAGAGGTCATAATCGCCGGAGGCGAGACGTTCGGATTCGATCACGTCTTCCACGATGGGCGACAGCGGGATGCGGGTGAGAGCAGGGGCGGGTTCTTCGGCGCGGCCGAAGGCGAGGGTACTTTCGCAAAGCGTGACGGCGCGGGTGATGGAGTTCACGAGCTTGGGCGCGAGGCGTTTCACGGTCGGGTCCTCGGACGTCTCGATCCGATCGGTGAAGAGTTGGGCGCTGGTCAGGATGTTGCGCAGATCGTGGGAGACCTTGGCGACGGCTTCACCCAGCTGGGCCAGACGCTCTTTCTGTTTGAGGGCGCTGGTCAGCTGGGTCTGCATCTTTTGCAGCGCTTCTTCGGCTTCGCGCAACTCGGTCACGCCCGCGCTGGGCGTGATGATGCGGCGGGCGTCTTCGGGGGCGGAGGCGTAGTTCTGCATGTGACCCACGACGCCGCGGATGGGTTTCACAAGGAAGCGGCGCACGGTGAGGAAGAGCAGAAGGGCTGTGAAGATGGAGATGACGGCGGACAGGATCAGAATGCGGATGCCGTAGTCGATGAGCGCCATACGAAGGGGCTGCGTCTCCATCGTGACTTCGATCAGAAGGCCTGCTTCGCGTACCGGCTCTCCGATCACGCGGATCACTTCGTTTTCAGGGGTCACCAGCCTGCGCATGGCGTCGGCGATGAGCCGCGTGGCCATCGGATCGCGCAGATCGACCGACATCGCGACAGGGGAAGGGATCGGCGAGGAGAGCACCAACTGGCGGCTTTCGTCGCGGCGCAGCACGACGTTGAAGACCTCGGCGTTCTTCAGCAGCTCGTATTCCAGATCGTCGGAGATCATATCTTCTGCCAGCAGGGCCAATGAGGCGATCTGCGCGCGTTCCAGCCGGTCGAGCAGGTAATCCTCGCGAAAGCGTGCGATGGACGGCACGAAGATCAACACCTCGGCCAGCATCACAAAGACCACTGTGAGGATCAGGAAGCGACCTGAAAGAGAGTTGAGCATACGTGCCGTCCTATGACTGGGTCAGGGCAGGAACCGCTGCACGAACCCGACGATTTTCTTTACCTTATCACTCTCAAAGAGCCTTGGGCTAAAATAGGCACCTGCAGCGCGTTTGTTAATCTCTGCGATGGTCGGATAGGGCAGAACGGTGTTGGCGATGGCCGACATCTTGAGGCCGTTGGCGATGGCCATGGCCCACATGCCGATCAGCTCGCCTGCCAAGGCCCCCGCGATGGAGGCGCCGACGGGTTTGCCTTTGACGACCATGACCTTTATCAGGCCGGTGGTTTTGCCTTCGGCAATCGCGCGGTCGTTCTCGTGATAGGGGAAGCGGACGACTTCGAGGTTGATGCCGTGCTCTTTCTTGGCTTGCGCCTCGGTCAGGCCGACTTGCGCGAGTTCGGGGTCGGTATAGGTGGCCCACGGAATATGGCTGGTCTTGGCTTTGGCAGGCAGACCGAACAGGGCCGAGCGGATGACGATGCTCGCGTGGTAGCCCGCGACATGGGTGAATTGCAGACCACCTGCGGCATCGCCGATGGCGTAGATTTTCTTGTTAGAGGACTTGAGGTCAGCGCCAACTTTCACGCCGGAACGGTCATATTCGACGCCCGCGGCTTCAAGGTTCAACTTGTCGATATTCACCTTGCGGCCCACGGCCATCAGCAGGTGCGAGCCCGTGTAAGTGCCACCCGAGGTGGTGACGGTGATCTGGCCGTCCTTTTCCGAAACCTCGCTGGCCTGTTCGCCTTCGATAATCTCGATGCCTTCTTCGCGGAGGCGTTCCAGCACGACAGCGGCCATTTCAGGGTCGTCCTTACCCATGGCTTTCGCGCCTTCGATCACGGTCACTTTGGAGCCCAGTCGACGGTGCGCTTGGGCCATTTCCATGCCGATGGGGCCACCGCCGATGACGATCAGATGATCGGGGCGTTCGCGCAGATCGAAGATGTTTTCGTTGGTGTAGTGGGTCGTCTTGTCGATGCCCGGGATGGGCGGCACGAAGGGGCCGGAGCCGGTGGCGATGATAAAGCGGCGCGCCTGGATGATGGTATCGCCAGCTTTGACCTCGGTGGGCGAGATGAACTCCCCAAACTCGCGGATGACATTGACGCCGAAACCCTCGAAGCGTTCCTGGCTGTCCACAGGCGCAATTGTCTCGATCACTTTGTGAACGTGGTCCTTGGCCCCGGCGTAGTTTACATCGGGGTCGACAGGGGTGACGCCGAAGGGGGTCTGGTGGCGCATGGCGTGGGCCTGCTTGCCAGCTGCGATCAGGGCCTTGGAGGGGACACAGCCGTAATTCAGGCAGTCGCCGCCCATCTTGTGACCTTCCAGCAGGACAACGTCGGCGCCCATCTGGCTGGCCCCGGCTGCGACGGACAATCCGCCGGAACCTGCGCCGAGGATGCAGATATCGGTTTTGATACGGGTCATGATTAAAGGCCTTTCTTGCCGCGGATGGCTTTGATCGCGATGGGCAGGGCTGCGAGGACGCAGAGGCCAATGATCGGGAAGAGGATATGCGGCTCGAAGATGATGCCGAGGTTCGGGGTCTCGCCACGCTCGAACACTTCACCAAGGCCCGCGCCGACAGAGGTATAGACCACCGCACCGGGGATGATGCCGAGGAAAGTGGAGATGGCAAAGCGGCTGAGCGGCACACCCACCAGCGCAGGCACGAGGTTGGCCACGAAGAAGGGCACCGCGGGGACAAGACGAATGAGGAAAAGCATCGACCATTGGTTCTCGTCGATCCCGTCCTTGATCTTCTTCACAGCCCCTTCGGAGCTTTCCATTTTGGCGGCCAGTTTTTCGCCCAGACCCCAGCGGGCGGCGAGGAAGATGGCGATGGCGCCGATGGTGGCGCCGGTCACGTTGAAAAGCGCGCCGGGGAAGGTGGCGAACAGAAAGCCACCGGTCAAAGTGGCGATTGTGGCACCGGGCAGGGAGAAGGCGACGATCACGATATAGGCCGCGATGAAGGCCAGAACGGTGACAAGATAGTTGTTGTCACGGAAGGCAATCAGCGCCTCGCGATTTTCGCGCAATGTCTCGAAGGTCAGGTAATCACGGAGAAAATACGCGCCGAGCACGGCGACGATCCCGATGATGATCAGCGGTAGCTTGGAGGCGATACCGCCTTTTGCGGGCGGGCTGGAGGTTTGGTCGGTCATGGGGTCTTGGTCCTTGGGGGGCATGAGGAAATCCGGGGTTTGTGCGTTGGAGAGAACATGCGCTCGGCGCGGGTTTTGCGCCACCGCCCTCACGCCGCCTTGATGTTTTCGGGGAGTTGTTACAGGTTTCAGCCTCATTCGATCACAAACTGAAACATTTGGGGTCAAATCAGCCGCAGGTTTGTTGCAAAAACCGCCCTTGGCCCCTTTGACATATCTATAGACCCCTTCTATACGCAGGGCTTCGAATTCACGGGGTGGCCGAATCCTGACCGCAGGGGCGCCTCTTTAACTGGAGAAAGAGCGATGAAACGCACTTTTCAACCGTCCAATCTGGTCCGCAAGCGCCGTCACGGCTTCCGTGCGCGCATGGCGACCAAAGCTGGCCGCAAGATCCTCAACGCCCGCCGCGCCAAAGGCCGGAAGTCGCTGAGCGCATAAGGGTTCGGGTCGGTGATGTCACCGCCTGAGACTGTTAAGACTGACACCGCCGGGGTGGAAACGCCCGCGGCGGTTTCCGTTTGTCTGGAGGTCTTGCGCAAACGGGCGGACTTTCTGCTGGCCGCGAAAGCGCGGCGTCAGGGCACCAAGGGGATGATGGTGCAAGGCCGCAAGCGGGAGGGTGAAGGGATCCGCGTCGGGTTCACCTGCTCCAAGAAGGTCGGCAACGCCGTTGCGCGCAACCGGGCCAAGCGACGGCTGCGTGAAGTGGCCCGGCTGGTTTTGCCTGAACATGGGCGCTCTGGATGGGATTACGTGCTGATCGGGCGGTTTGAAGCGACAGCCATGCGAGACTTTAGTGATCTGCAGAAAGACCTGATCTACGCGTTGCGCAAAATCCATGGAGAGGGGGCATGACCCCTCTGGCTTGGGTCTTCTCATTGCCGATCCGCGCCTATCGCGCGATCTTCTCGCCCATCGTTGGGCATAATTGCCGCTATCAGCCGACCTGCAGCGCCTACGCGCTTGAAGCGCTCAAGACGCATGGCGGGCTCAAAGGCGGATGGCTGACGTTGCGCCGGATCGGGCGCTGCCATCCCTGGGGCGGCATGGGGTACGATCCTGTGCCGGAGAAGACCAAAAAACGCTGAGCGTGATCGCGTTTGACCCGCGTCGATGGGCCTCTCGCATACGCTCACCGCCTATTTTTTAATATTCGATGCGTGTCATGTCATGACTTGTTCGCTTGTTTCAGCATGGAATTGCCTGCCATGCGGCACGACTTGCGCCTGTGATTGCCAAAGTTGAGCCACTTTCCTTAGCTAGATCAGACGCGTGAAATGATTCTGTGGCGGTGGCTGGTATACCTGATTTTCTTAACGGACTGTTCTTTAGTGAAATCCTCGCGGACAACGCAGGCGGTGGCGCTGTCAATGTCAACGGGCAGGGCGGGGCAAACAAGCAGGACGAGTTTGTCGAAATACAGAATAACTCCGGAAGCGCGATCAATCTGAGCGGCTATCAAATCTGGTCGAACAAAAACGGCTTGCTGCACAGCTTTGGTGCAAACGACCAGATCGCGCCCGGTGAGACGGCGACTGTGGTCGGGACCTATACCAACCCGCCTTCAAACAGTGGCTTTTACGGTGCCAATGGAAACAACAATTCCGCAAGCGGCAACGGTGGTTTTCTGGAAGACGGTGAAGGCAATAAAGACGACACGATCTATCTTGTCGCGCCGGATGGCAACTATATCCAGCTGTCCTACGGCAGCCCGCCAAGCCCGCCCGCAGTGCTGCCCCCTGGCTTTCCACCCGGCGGCAGCCTGCAAGGGGCGGGAGAGGCGCTCAATACCGGTGCACCCAATGGCACGTCGATCCTGCGGGACGCAGATGGCAATCTGGTCGAAGGCACGCCGACCCCGGATACGTCCGGGCCGGTCTGCTTTGCATCCGGCACACTGATCGCAACCGACCGTGGCGACGTGGTTGTCGACGATCTGAAACCCGGTGATCTGGTTCGCAGCAAGGATCATGGGCTGTCCACATTGCGCGCCATCAGGAAATCACACATCGGTCGGGTCGTTCTGGGTTGGAACCCACATGTCCGTGCGGTGGTGGTTCCAACGGGTGTCTTGGGCAATTGCAAGCCCTTGCGCCTGTCGCCCGCGCATCGGGTTCTGATTGATAGCCCCTCATGCGAGATGCTGTTTGCCAGCTCAGAGGTTTTTGTGTCGGCACGACAGCTTGTCGGTCACCACGGGATCTTCGTTGATATGTCGAACGCTCCGCTGACCTATTTTCATCTTCTGTTCGACACCCATGAGATTATTCAATCGGATGGCAGTTGGACGGAAAGCCTGTTTCTGGGCGACACGGCGCATGCCGCGATCCAAGCGACCTCGGGGTGGCGCATGGATGAGACGATCGCGCTTGAGCGGATGCACCACACTCACACAGCGCGCCCGGTTCTCAAGGCCTATGAGGTGGCTTTGCTGATCGACTATCTTGAGGCCGCCGATCCGTCCGGGTTGCTGGTGGCGGCTTGAAGCTGCGCGCCTGACGTCAGGGTTCACGCATGGGCTCTGGTCGGATGCCTCTTGGCCAAACCTGCGCGCTCTGGCATATCGCTGCCCATGTTAGATGATGCTGACGATATCCACCCGCTGTTCGCAGGCGCCCCCCGGACCACCGAGTTCAAGAAGCTGCGCAAGCGGATTGTGCGCTATGCCCGCGAAGCCATCGAACAATACGGCATGATCGAGCGTGACGCCCGCTGGCTGGTGTGCCTGTCGGGGGGCAAGGACAGCTACACACTGCTGGCGGTGCTTTACGAGCTGAAATGGCGGGGCCTGCTGCCCGTTGACCTGCTGGCGTGCAATCTGGATCAGGGGCAGCCGGGTTTTCCGGCGACGGTGCTGCCAGCCTTTCTGGAAAAGATGGGTGTGCCGCACCGGATCGAGTATCAGGACACCTATTCGATTGTGGTGGACAAAGTGCCTGCCGGACGGACCTATTGCGCGCTGTGTTCGCGGCTACGGCGGGGCAATCTGTATCGGATCGCGCGCGAGGAAGGCTGCTCGGCCGTGGTGCTGGGCCATCACCGTGACGATATTCTTGAGACTTTCTTTATGAACCTTTTTCACGGCGGGCGTCTTGCAACCATGCCGCCCAAATTGCTGAACGAGGAGGGCGATTTGTTCGTCTACCGCCCGCTGGCCCATGTGGCCGAGGCTGATTGCGAGAAATTCGCGACCGCGATGGGCTATCCGATCATCCCGTGCGACTTGTGTGGATCGCAGGATGGGCTGCAACGCCAGCAGGTCAAAGCGATTCTCGATGGGTGGGAAGCCAACAGCCCCGGACGCCGTCAGGTCATGTTCCGGGCGTTGATGAACGCACGGCCTTCCCATTTGCTGGATCCGAAACTCTTTGATTTTGCAGGGCTTTCGCGGGATAGCGCGGCAATTGAAGAGAATTTGAGAGATATTCCCAAGCTGCGTTAACCGGTCCCTGATGATCCTTTCCTAGCGTGTGTGCAACAGGCGCTTATGGGTGCGGAAAGGATGACGATGTCGGATGGTTATGGTGCAGGGCGCGGCACAGCGCTGCGGCTGAAACGCGCCCTTTCAGGGGTTCACATGCTGGCTTTCGTGCCTGCCTTCACGCTCGCAGCTTTCTGGTTGGGAGGCGAGACGGCCCTTGTGGCCGCCGCTTTGCTGTATCCATTGGTTCTTGCAATCCTGCGCGGCCAGGTGTCCGAGGACGCGTCGGCGTCTGCGGATATTCCACATAAGGCGCCGTCGCGCGCGGGCCTTCTGCAAATGCTGCGCAAATCCCTGTCGGATGACAGCAACAAGCAGACCGCTGTGTTTGTGGTGTGTTTTGACGATTTTCGCGCCATGTCAGAAAGGTTGGGCGCTGACCGGCAGGCGGATCTGCTGCGCCGGGTCATAGATCGCTTGGCGGCGACGCTGCGCGCTGACGATATGATCGTTCCGCTTGATGAGACACGTTGCGCGATCGCGCTGAGCCCGGTGCGGCTCTTTGATCTTGAACTTGCGATCCAGTTTGCGGGCCGCCTGCAGGCGGCTCTGGAAGAGCCGTTTTCGGTCGATGCCAGCCACCTTTATGTCAGCGCCTCCATTGGGTTTTGCACGCAAGCGCGCATGCCGCGTCGCGATGCAGAGGTTTTTCTGGATGCCGCCGAACGCGCGGGGGCTGATGCGGCGTTGCATGGGCCCTCTGCCATCCGGGCCTTTTCCAGCGACATGCAGGCGGTTCTGCGGGACCGTCACGAGCTTGCCGATGAGGTGGGTGCGGCACTTGAAAATGGGCAAATCACGGCCTGGTTTCAGCCTCAGATCAACACCAGCACCGGGCAGGTCTCCGGTTTTGAGGTCCTGGCGCGCTGGCACCATCCCGAACGCGGCGTGATCGCGCCGGGCCTGTTCTTGCCTGCGATTGCGCAAGTGGGTCTGCTGGAACGGTTGGGCGAAGTGATGCTGTTTCAAGCGTTCACCGCCCTGCAAAACTGGGATACGGCCGGATATGCCGTGCCTGCGATCGGGGTCAACTTCTCGCAAGACGAGTTGGGCAATCCCAAATTGCTCGACAAGATCAAGTGGGAGCTGGACAGGTTTGAACTTGATCCCGCCCGGCTGAGCATCGAGATCCTTGAAACGGTTGTGACGCAATCCGACGATGATGTCGTCACCCGCAATATCGCGGCTTTGGCCCAGTTGGGATGTGGGATTGATCTGGATGATTTTGGCACGGGTCATGCCTCCATCTCCAGCATCCGGCGGTTTGATGTCAGCCGGATCAAGATTGACCGCTCTTTCGTGATGCAGGTGGATCGCGACGAGGCGCAACAAAAGATGGTTGCCGCGATCCTTTCGATGGCTGACCGCCTTGGTCTTCAGACCCTTGCCGAAGGTGTCGAGACCGTCGGAGAGCATGCCATGCTGGCACAGCTGGGCTGTGATCACATTCAGGGTTTCGGTCTTGCGCGCCCGATGCCGTTTGAAAAGACAGGGCCGTGGATGGATAGCCATCTCGAAAAGATCGGCCCTCAGGTGCAGATCGGACTGCGGCGCGGGTAAGGCCTGCTTGCGCGATCGCCTGCGCCTTTCGCCCGCACATCGCCCGAAACCGCTTGACCTTTCAGCGCGTGTTCTGTTGAACCTGCCCAATCTCAAAAGCCGATGGGTAGGCCTTCTTTCATGGACGAAAACAACAAGAACCTCATTCTTGCGACGGCGTTGAGCCTGATCGTTCTGCTGGTGTGGATGTATTTCTTTCCACCCCCCGAGCCACCCGCCCCGTCCGAAGCCGCGCCAACCACAGAAGTTGCGCCTGCAGCCCCGGCGACTGGCGTCGCTTCGACGCCCACCCAAGCCCCCGCACCTGCCGGAACGGCCGCGCAAACCGATGCGACCCCCGCGCAGGAAGATGCCCCGCGCATCGCGATCCAAACGCCGCGCTACAATGGCTCGCTGTCGCTGCTGGGAGGGCGGATCGATACGCTTGACCTGATCGACTATCGCGAGACGCTTGAGCCCGAAAGCGATCTGGTCACTTTGCTGTCCCCCGTTGGGTCTGACAGTGCTTACTATGCCCTATATGGCTGGGCCGCAGGGGCGGGTGTCAGCCCGGACAATGTCCCAGGGCCGAACACGCTTTGGGCGATTGAGAGTGGTGAAACGCTTGGTCCTGACAGCCCGGTCGTTCTGGTTTGGGAGAATGGTGCTGGTCTGACCTTCCGTCGCGAAATTGCGGTGGATAGCGACTATATGTTCACGGTCACGCAGAGTGTGACCAACACGAGCGATGCCTCCGCCACGATGGCCCCTTACGGCATTATCGCGCGGCATGGCGAACCGCAGGACCTTTCGGGTTTCTTCATCATCCATGAAGGCGTGGTGCGCAAATCTGACGGTGAGCTGCAGGAGATCGACTATAACGACATGCCCGATCTGGAATATTCGGAACGCCTTGGCGCGCGCGCCGAAGTTCAGGATGTGACAGAAAGCGGCTGGGTCGGGTTTACCGATCACTACTGGATGACCACGCTGATCCCGGCCCCCGGCACGCCGTTCCGGTCGATTGCGAAGTATGACGCGCGGCGGGATATCTACCAGACCGACGCTGTGCTTGCCACGCAAACGGTTGCCCCCGGCGCGACGATCACGGCAACGACTCAGCTTTTCGCGGGCGCCAAGGAATGGGAGACCATCCGCGCGTATCAGAACGAAGGCGGGATCGAGCGCTTCCTGGATAGCATCGACTGGGGGTGGTTCTTCTTCCTCACTAAGCCGATCTTTGCGGTGCTGCACTGGCTGAATGCGCTGATTGGCAATATGGGCTGGGCGATCATTGGCCTGACGCTGATCATCAAGGCGATCCTGCTGCCGCTGGCCTACAAGTCCTACGTCTCCATGGCGAAGATGAAAGAACTTCAGCCGGAGATGGAAAAGCTCAAAGAGCGCGCAGGCGACGACCGTCAGAAAATGCAGATGGAGATGATGAAGCTCTACAAGGACAACAAGGTGAACCCGGCCTCGGGTTGTCTGCCGATCCTGCTTCAGATCCCGATCTTCTTCTCGCTCTACAAGGTGATTTTCGTCACGATCGAGCTGCGCCACGCCCCTTGGATCGGCTGGATTCAAGACCTTTCGGCCCCCGATCCGTCATCGATCCTGAATCTCTTCGGCCTTCTCCCATGGGACACACCGGACCCCGGGTCGATCTTCTTCATCTTTTCGCTGGGGGTCTTGCCGATCATTCTCGGTATTTCGATGTGGCTTCAGCAAAAGCTGAACCCGGCACCCACCGACCCGACACAGGCCATGATCTTTGCGTGGCTACCTTGGGTGTTCATGTTCATGCTGGGCAGCTTTGCCAGCGGCCTGGTCGTCTACTGGATTGCCAACAACCTGATCACATTCGGCCAGCAATACGCGATCATGCGGTCGCAAGGGTATAAGCCGGACGTCTTTGGCAACATCAAATCGGGGTTCAAGAAGACCCCGAAAGACAACGCTGACTGATGGCGGTGCTGGCCCAGATCTGGCGGCATCCGATCAAGTCGCATGGGTCAGAGGCGCTTCAATCGGTGCAGCTGACGGCAGGCAAGACCATGCCATGGGACCGGCGCTGGGCGGTAGCGCATGAGGCCGCGAAGGCAGATGCGACCGCTTGGTCGCCTTGTGCGAATTTCTCGCGCGGGGCAAAGGCACCGGCTTTGATGGCGATCTCGGCCAAGACGGATGAGGCGACTGGGCAGGTCACACTCACCCATCCTGACCTTGGCTCATTGACGGTTGATCCAGAGGCCGAAGCGGACGCTCTGATCGCATGGGCAGGGCCTCTGATCCCACAAGATCGCGCCCAATCCGCGCGTGTCATACGCGTGCCGGATCGCGGGATGACGGACACGGACTTTCCCTCGATCAGCATCAATTCGACCAGTTCGCTGCGCGCCCTTGGCCAAAAGGCCGGCGCGGAACTGGACCCAAGGCGGTTCCGGGGTAACCTGTGGCTTGATGGCCTTGGCCCGTGGGAAGAATTTGAGTGGATTGGCAAGACGCTTCGGATTGGCACAGCTGAATTGCGCGTGGTCGAACGGATCGGGCGCTGCCTTGCAACGACTGCGAACCCCGAAACCGGCCGGCGCGACGTGGATATGTTGGGCGCGCTGAAAGACGGATGGGATCATACGGATTTTGGCATCTACGCAGAGGTGGTCACATCGGGTGAGATACGTCTCAACGACACGGTTGAGGTGCTGTGATGCAGCTGCCCTTTCCCATTGTCGAAGACCCCGATGATCTCTCCCGCGAGAAGGGCCGCAAGATGTTTGCGGGGGAGACGGAGTTCCTGAAAGGCGTCGTCGCGATGGACGGCCTGCCGCCGGACGACCGGATGGAGGTGTGCTTTGCCGGACGCTCGAATGTCGGGAAATCCACGTTGATCAATGCGTTAACCGGGCGCAAGGGCCTGGCGCGGGCCTCCAACACGCCGGGCCGCACGCAAGAGATCAACTACTTCACTGTGGGGGACAGCCATTATCTGGTTGATCTGCCGGGCTATGGCTTCGCCAATGCCCCGCTTCCTGTGGTCGAGAAATGGCAACGCCTGCTCAAGAAGTACCTGTCCGGACGGCAAAGCCTGCGGCGCGCGTTTGTTTTGATTGATGCCCGTCACGGTATCAAAAAGGTGGATGAGGAAATTCTATCCTTGCTCGACAGTGCTGCGGTGACCTTTCAATGCGTGCTGACGAAGGTCGACAAGGTGAAGGAAAAGGACCGCGAGAAGGTTCTGGAACAGGTGCGCGCTGCGCTGTCCAAGCATCCGGCGGCCTTCCCGGAGATCGTGCTGACAAGTTCGGAAAAGGGCGATGGCATCGCGGCATTGCGATCCCTTATTGCGAACCTAGTCTGACCACATTTTTCCCGTTAAAGTTCAGAAAATGGCGATGGTTTCGCAAAAATATCACGCTGGCGTGATGTAATGATGCTTAACATTGCCCATATGTATTGGGATAACCCCCGGATCAGGAGAAGAAATGTCCGATTTTGACGCGCAGATTAAAGAGTCTCAGGCACAGGTGGCGGAGGCGCAAGGCAAGATTTCAGAACTCACAAGCCGCATTGAGACTGCGCGGACGAAATTGAAAACCGGGGAAGATATCGCGGTGGATATCGAAAATGCCTCGCTTGAGGATGTCCACGCCCATACCGAGTTGATGAACGCCAACATCGCCGAGCTTATTATGGGGCTTGATGATGTCACCGCTGCGTTCTCGAAGGATTTTGACGAGATGCGCAACAAGACGGGCTGGGAAAGCTTCGTCGGTGTGTTCTCCAAGGGCAAATCAGAGTCGCTGCGTCAGGAACGGATGCGGACCGCCTCGATTGATGACAAATTGCAGGACCTGATTTCCAAATCCGACACGATTGTCGCCTTGCTGGACGGTCAATTGCATCTGCTGAACGAGCAGAAGGAAAAAGTGAACGATAACCTTGTTGTCACGCTGGACGAGCGTGAGGTGACCGTCGGTGAGCTGGAAAAGCTGAAAGCCGATATTCAGGGGATGGACCCGAAAATCATCGAGCTGGAAAACAAGATCAGTGTTGAGCAGGACGCAGCAGCGCGCACCAAGCTGGAAACGGAACTGGCTGAGCTGAACACCAAATATAACGAGATGGTCCAGCAGGAACAGGTCTTGATTGCCCGCTCTCAAACGCTTGAGCGGTATATCGAGAAGGGTAAAACCTGGGTCGATTCGCTGCAAAATCAGGCGGCGACGCAGATGGTTTTGATCAACAAGCTGCAGACAGATACCAAGCAACGTGTTGTTCTTTATGACGCTTTGTCCAAATCGTTGAAAACCGCACAGCAGCAGGACGTGGCGCACCAGATCAACGAGATCGGCGTGCAAACCGATCAAGAAGCGCAATCCGCGATGGCAGCCATCGGGTCGGCCACGAATGCGCGCATGGCGGAGATGATGGAAAAGCACGAGGATCACATGGTCTTTGCCCGCGAAGTGCTTGAGCAGAAAGCCAAGGCCGATGAGCGATTCATGCGGCGGTTCGAGAAGATCGTCGAGAAACACGACAAGAACGCGTATGGGGCCTAACCGGGCGTGATGGACCCTGCTCAAGACCATTCCAAGCTCTATGACACGCGGGTGGCGCGGCGCTATTTCGACAAATTCGACAAGATCACCGGGCATCTGGGCCGGGTGGCGGCGTCGTTGCAGGTCGAAGGGCAGTTCTCGAAGACCGATGTCCAGGTGCTGGGCCGCTATCTGGCCGGGCTGACCTTCACTTTTCGCGCGCTCAGCCACAAGTATCTGTTTTCCGGACGGATGCCCCGGGCGGGGCAACTGGCCTTTGACCGCGAGGAGAGCGGGTTTCCCGTATTCTCGGAACTGATGGAGATGGCCAACGACGCGCAGCAGGCCGACCGGCATCTGCGCAACATGCCCTCGGTCGAGGCGATGAAAGACGACATGATCCGCAAGATCGTCAGCGATCTGGAGATCCCGACAAAGCTGCAATACGCGCTCAGCCAACGGCTTTACTACGAGGAGTTAGCGCGCGGAAAGCTCTTTTGGGGGCGCAACGACCCGGAGGCGCTTTGGCAAGGCAATATCGCGGACGGGCATCGCAAGTTCCTGATCCACTGGGCCGTGTATGACAGCCAGATCAACCTGCCGACCGTCTACCTGATGGAGGTTGAGGATACCGGCAAAGTCGCGCTCCCCAAGGATCAGCGCCGCTGGCCCGAGGCGCAGGCGCATCTGATGGCGCAGGCGTTGGGCGGGTTGAAGCTGCTGACGATTGCACGCGGCTTTGACGAGGATTTCGACGATCTGCACCCCAAGCGGCTGCGCAGGCTCCATCTGGGGCCGATGTATAGCCACGCGTTCACGCGCCAATCAGGGCCGCTGCGCGAGGTGCTGGAGACCGCGCGTGCACCTGAGGGCGAGGATTGGGCACTGGTCTGGACGCTGGAAGAGCTGGAAAGCGAACGGGTGGAGCGTGAGAAGAAAGGCTGGTTCGGATCGGTGCAACGCGAGATATTCGCGCTGGATCCCATGGCCGGGCAGGGCGCGGAGACCGGGGCGACGCGCACCGAACGCGCGCTCATTCTGCCGCAGCGGCCTTATCAGGCATTGGAAGAAATGCAGCCGCCGGGCTTTCGCGGCGTGCGCAAATTCGTGGTCAGCAAACAAGGCCGCGTGTTGAGTTACAGGTGAGATAGATGAGCAAAACCTCCGATCAGATGGAACTGCGCGAGAGCGATATTGTCAGCCACTACGCGGCCGCGTTGGGCATGCTGGATGGGTTCGACCACGCGCCGCGCATTGGCGAGGCAGCTGTTGAGGCCGCGCCTGAGCGGTCTTCGGGTGTCGGCACAAGGCGGCGGTTCCGCACGACAACGCCGGGGCTGGTGACAAAGCGAACGGCGGCAAAAGAAGGCATTCAGATCATTGATCGGATCGAGGCTGTCGGCGACGGCGCGCTGGTCACACCGGTGCAGGCCTCGGTGATGAACGCGCTGCGCCGCGCGATTGCGATTGCCTTGGCGGTGGGCGATCAGTTTGCAGAAGCGACCGGGCTGGCCGACCTGAAACGCGCTAATCTGGAAGGCGCTTTGGCGGCATCCAAGAAGACCGAGTTTTCCGAATTGCTGAGCGCGGAGGCGTTGGCGGTGTCTTATGTGTTCGGAAATGCGGCGGCGTATTTGCTGGCGTCTCAGGCATCTGAGGTCACCGTTGAGGTTGGCGAGGTCGATGAGGTTCTGACCGACAACGCGCAATTGGCGTTGCATGGGCTACTTTGGGAACTGGATCAGGACATGGCGCGCCTGGCGTCGGACGATGCGCATCTGGTCGCGACGGTTCTGGCGTTCTGCGAAGCGCTGATGGAGAAAGTGGCCCTGCGCGCGGGCAATCACGGGCGCTTGGCTCCGTTCGAGGCGACGACCTGGAAGGTCGAGGCGGACGGGCTGGTGATCGACGGGTTCACGCCTGCGCATCGGGCGAAATCCAGCACGCTGACGATGACCTTCAAGAAGCCGAACGAAGTTGTCGGCAACCACATCGCGAAATACCAGGCGATGAAGTTGTCGAAGATGCTCATGGCTTACGATTTCGAGCGCAAGCTGAACCCTTTTGCCGAGCTTGGCGGCTTCATATTCACCTTTATGGGCGATGGCAAACCGGGCACCGGGAAGACGACGCTGATCCAGATGATGGCGGGGCTGATCAACGACTATTGCCAGAACGCGGGCTATGCGTTCCGCTATCAGAACCTGAGCACCGATAATATCGACAGCTATCAGGGCAAATCAGGTCAAAACGCAAAAGCATTTATCAACACTGTGTTGGACCCGAATGTCATCGGCTTCGGCACGATTGACGACATTGATCAATTGGCCGGCAAACGCGGGGACCGGCAATCCAGCGCAGGCCAGTTGGAGATCACCGCCGTGCTGATGGAGAGCTTTGCCGGGGCCAATACGGTCGTGCGCGGGAACTGCACGTTCGGGATGTTCTCGAACTACCCGGAGAATGTGGATGATGCGCTGCGCCAACGGGCAGGCGCACGTTTCCTGGTCGACGGACCGCAGACGCGGGACGACTATATCGACATCCTGTATCTGCTTATGGGCAAGAACCACGACATCCCTCTGGGCGACCATGAGGTCTACGCCGCGCAAGAAATTAAGAAGGCCGTTGCGGCCAGTTTTGAAAGCCATTCAAAGCCCCATGAGGAGGGGCTGGTGCGGGTCTTCGAGCGGGTCGAGAAAGAAATCGGCAGCCTCGACACGATTGCCAAGCTCGGCACCTATCTGAAGGGCATTCAGGAGGCCGATGAGCGGTTCACAGGCCGTGCGATCAAGAACATCACCGACGCGGTGAAGGTCCGTGCGATGGATTTTGAGTTGCCCGATGAATGGATGGAGCAGCCCGATCTGTTCCTTTTCAAGGATTACGACACCAAGAAAGCGATGATCGAAGAGCTGCGCCAGCCGATCACCATCGAAATGGTCATTCAGGAAATCAATCGCTACGCGGATAGTGAATTCCGCTACGCGGATAAATCCGATGAGGTCGCCATTGAGAACGCGGTCCGCGAAATGGGCCGGATGGAAGAAGCGAAACGACGTTATCTGGAGAGCAAATCTTGATCACAAGCGTCGCGCTTCCCCTGATCGTGTTCTCGGTCCTGGCCGTGGTGCTGCCGCGTCTCGTTTTGCCTGTGATGCCGGAAACGCCGGGCGGTTTGGTCCTGAACGGCCTGATCGTCTATATTCTTATTCTGGCGGTGGCGGCGCTCTATTTCTTCTGGAGCTATACGCAACAGGACACCCGCGTCGCGGAATTGCTGGGGCTGGAGCCTGCGCAATCTGTGGTGCATTTCGCGCGCCTTGGTGTGATGTCATCGGTTGTTTGGGCCCCGATCATCGTGCTGCGGATCGCGGGTCTGCATCGGCACTGGAAGGAGAACACGTGGTGAGGCGGCTCATTTCCAAAGGGCTGATGTTTGGCAATCTGATCCACATCGAAAGCCCCGCGCTGGTGGAGCGGTATCGCCGTGCCTTGCAGCACCTGACCGGCAAGACGACGGCGCTTGAGGATTTCCACGTCGATCTGTCAGGCTATTCGCCTGAGATCGGCGCAGAGTTGGGCGACGAGTATTACCTCAACCATGCGGGTGTGAACCGGCAGTTTATCCTGCTCACGACCGAGCAGAAGACGGCGCCGTTGCTCAACGCGATGTTCTCCACCTCGCGCAGTATCTTCCGCGACTGGATTGAGGCGAATGAGGCGCAATTGTTTGCCTTGACCGCGCGCGATGCGGTCGCCGGAGAGCTTGTGAATTCCGTCTATGATGTGTCCGAGCCGAAGCGCTTGCTGGATATTCGTCAGATCACGGTCGAGGCCGACACAACCGACGGCACGGTCGCAAATGCAGGCGCGCTGGGCCGAAAGATCAACCAGTTCAAGCAGGAACCGGATGCGTGGTTCGACGATGTCCTAATTGCGGAAATGATTGATTTGGCGAAGAAAACTGGCGACGTGATCCGCAACCCGGTCAAGCTCAAGGTCACGAAATTCACGCAAAGCAACTTTTGGACGGCGCATTTTGGCGGCTGCTATGTGTTCCAGGATCTGGATCATCCTGCCGCGATTGTGCCAAGCGGCGTGGACCTGCCGATGGAGTTCACCTTCACCTTCGAGCAGCGCAACAAGATCGCTTATTTTCTGCAACTCAACGAGTTGGTCGAGCCGATTGCACAAGCCCGCGGGATTGATGCTGCGGCAGTGCTGAAACAGAAGATGGACTTCATTGTCGTGGCCCATGCCGCAAAGATGGGCGAAGACCTGAAAGGGGCATCCCGGCGCGATTTGCGGGCCTTGGCGCGGGCGCATGCGGGTGAGTTGCCGGAAGCATTTGAAGGGTTGGCCGCCCTTGCCCGTTGGGCGGAAAGTGGCGGGCCCTGGCCCAAGATCACCGCTGAGCACCCGGCGTATTTCTACACGCTGCGGGCCAAGCCGCATCATGATGCGGATCTGGTGAACCGGCTTTTGGCCCAACTGGCCCCGCTTGATGTCCGGCAGCTTTTTATCTGCCACAAGGAACTGTTCTACGAGACGTATCGCGGTTGGACGGATGCAAAAAAGGAATACGTTGCAGACTTCCTTGCGCGCGAATATCTGGCAGACAAGGATGCGGCGCGCCATGCTCTGTTCGGTCATGATGCGCCGATGGAAGAGCCGCAGATGACGAAAGAAGACATTATTGATCTGGTCGGCCCTTGGGGCGCGGTGAGGAGGGGTTAGATGGTTATAATCCGCCTGTTTGGCATGTTATTCCTGTTCCTGACGGTGGTGTATATCTGCCTGTCGCTTTACTCGCGCGCGGTGCGCAAGGACAAGCTGGAGGAAGAGTGGTTCCAGGAAGGACAGCCCGGTGAGAAGGACGCGTTTATCAAAGAGGGACTGACCGAATATAACAATTCGCTTCGCAAGAAGCTGCTTTTGGGGGTCTATGTGATCCCGTTTTCGCTGATTGCGATCATTATCTACGTTCAAAATTGGATGTAAAGGAGCCGGAATGCGCTTTATCAAATATGGATTTTGGCTGACCTTCTGGACGGTTTTGCTGGGCTTTTTGCATTATACGTTGCCGCAAAAGGACATCGTTCGCATTACCGGGACAGAGATTATTCGCGCCGATTTCTCAGGCGCGAACCGGATTTTCTATGCCCAAGGCGATCACGGCAATGACGCCACGGTCGTGAACCGGGATCTGCGCCTGATCAACACCGTGCGCTCTGGCGGGCGCGAGATGGTCTACCGCAATGAAGATACCGGCTTTGGCTGGCCGCCTTACTTCAAGCTCGACAGTGCGAACCTGCAGGCCCAGGCACAGGATGCCCAATCAACCCGTCAAGCGCCGGAATGGTATGCGCTGACCCATTACGGATGGCGCAGCGAGTTTCTGACGATCTATCCCAACGGGATTTCGCTGAAGCCTGTTGAGGGGCCGGACGTGCGGTTGATCCCTTGGTTCAACATTATTTTCCTGACCATTCTTGCGGCGTTTTTCTGGGCGATCTGGGTTCGGTGGCGGCGGTTCCGGAAGGCGCGGATTGACCCCGTTCTTGAGGATGCCGAAGAGGCCTGGGATCGTGCAGATGCGCGGGTCGACGAGTCACGCGGCAAATTCCGCCGTTGGCTAGACAGTTTCCGGTCCCGGTAGAGGGGTTGCGCCGCACGCCTTCGGCGCGCGTCGCTACGCTGGGGCTCCGCCCCAGACCCCGGGATATTTGAAAAAAGCGAAGCCTATTCGCCGTAGGGCACCCAGATCGTTTTGACCTCGGTGGCGTGGGCGAGCATGTCTTGCGGTTTGATTTGTGCGACAGGCGCGTCGGTGATCCAGGTGCGTTTGAGGTTGCTGATGGAGGCCGCCTCGATCTCGGCGGCATGGCCGTTCAGGCTCCAGACCGCGTCCACATTCATGTGGCTGGCAAGGTGGGGGGCGAGGTCTGCGGGGTCTCCGGTCAGGATGTTGACCACGCCGGCTGGCACGTCGGAGGTTTCAAGGATCTGGATGAAGTCGGTGGCGGCGAGTGGGAAAGGCATGCTCGCCACAGCAGTGATCCGGTTGCCCATGGCGATGGCGGGGGCCAAGAGGCCAACGAGCCCCAAAAGCGGGTCGGTATCGGGGCAGAGCGCTGCGATGGTGCCCACGGGTTCGTTCATCGCCAGAGCAATGCCCCGGATCGGAACTCCCTTGGCCGCGCCGTCGTATTTGTCGGCCCAGGCGGCATAGGTGAAGAGCGTGTCGATGGCGGCCTCGACCTCCGCCTGGCCCTTGGTGCCGCCTTGCATCGCGTTCAGGCGCTTGGCGAACTCATCCCCCCGGGCGGCGAGGTTTTCCGCGATGTAATAGAGGGTTTGCGCGCGCAGGTGGCCGGTGGTTTTGGACCAGCTGGCGGCATTGGCACTCGTCTCAATCGCGTTGCGCACATCTTTGCGGTTTGCGAGGGACACATGGCCAAGAAGCGCGCCATTCTTGCCCCAGACGGGCTTTGAATAGCCGCCATCGGGGCGCGCCTGCTTGCCGCCGATATAGAGCTTCGCCGTGCGGTCAATGGGATCGGAGGGTGCTTTGTCGCCGGTAAAAGCGCTCACCGGCGCGGCGGGTTTGACCGCTTTGGCGGGTTTGGTATAGGCACGCAGGCCTTCCCAACCGCCCTCGCGCCCGAAGCCGCTTTCGCGCACGCCGCCGAAGCCCGCAGCGGCGTCCATCAGGTTTGTGGCATTCACCCAAACGATGCCAGCCGCAAGTTTCGGCGCTATATCGAGCGCCAGGTTCACGTTTTCGGTCCAGACGGTCGCGGCAAGGCCATAACGCGTGTTGTTGGCAATTTCGACCGCCTCCGATGGGGTGCGGAAGGTCGTTGACACAAGCACGGGGCCGAAGATTTCGTCCTGCATCAGCTCGGATGCGGCGTGCAGACCCGTGATCAGCGTGGGCGGGTAATAGCAGCCCTGGGGCGCTGTGGTCTGGAAGGTTTCGCCTTCGGTGTTGGCGTCAACCTTCGCCTTGATCGACGCCAGTTGAATGGGGTCCACGATGGCGCCTACGTCGATACATTTGTCCAGCGGGTTGCCGATCCGCAGGCCTGACATCCGGGTTTTCAGGCGGGCATAGACATCCTCCGCGATGGATTCAGCGACCAGAAGGCGCGATCCGGCGCAGCAGACCTGGCCCTGGTTGAACCAGATCGCATCGACCAGACCCTCGATGGCGCTGTCGATATCGGCGTCGTCGAAGATGATGTAGGGGGACTTGCCGCCGAGCTCCAGCGTCAGGGCCTTGCCAGAGCCTGCGGTGGCCTCCCGGATGCGGCGACCCACCTCTGTCGAGCCGGTAAAAGCAATCTTGTCGACGTCTGACTTGGTTAATATCTCGCCCACCGCGCCATCGCCGGTGACGATGTTCAGCACACCTTTGGGCAGGCCCGCTTGCTGGCAGATATCGGCAAAAAGCAGGGCCGTCAGCGATGTGTATTCGGCGGGTTTCAGAACCACCGTGTTGCCCATCGCAAGCGCAGGCGCGACTTTCCACGCCAGCATCAGAAGCGGGAAGTTCCACGGAATGATCTGGCCGCACACACCAAGGGGTGCGCGGTCGGGCAGTTCGGCCTCCATCAGCTGCGCCATGCCGGCGTGATAGTAGAAATGGCGGATCGCCAAAGGCACGTCGATGTCGCGCGCTTCGCGGATCGGTTTGCCGTTGTCGAGTGTCTCCAGCACCGCGAAGAGGCGGGCGTGCTTTTGCAGAAGGCGGGCCAGCGCGTAGAGGAATTTCGCACGCGCATGACCGCCGAGCTTGGCCCATTTCGGCTGGGCGGCGCGGGCCGCTTTGACGGCATCGTCCACGTCTGCATCGGTCGCCTGGGTCAGTGTCGCCAGCACGTTGCCCGTGGCGGGGTTCTTTGCGTCGAACCCATCGCCGGGCGTCGTGAAGCTGCCGTTGATGAAATGCCCGAAGCGGTCGCCTTGATCGACGAGCCATGCCAGCGCGTCTGAGGCATCCTCCGGGGCGGGACCATAATCCATGCTCTCGAAAATCTCTTTGACTGTCATGGCTTATCCAATCGGGTGGCGGTGCGCAGCAGAGTATGCGCCGGTCAGGTGATGTTCCAACTGGCGCTCGATATCGCCCAGAAGGGAGGACGCCCCGAAGCGGAACAGGTCCGGCTCCAGCCAGCGATTGCCAAGCTCGTCTTTCATCAGCGCCAGATAGGTGATTGCGTCTTTCGCCTTCGAGATGCCGCCTGCGGGTTTGTAGCCTACACGCAGCCCGGTGCGCTGGTGATACGCGCGGATCGCACGGATCATGGTGAGCGAGACGGGCAGCGTCGCATTTACGCTTTCCTTGCCGGTGGAGGTCTTGATGAAATCAGCCCCCGCCATCATGCAGATCAGCGAAGCGCGGGCGACGTTGCGCAGTGTGCCAAGCTCGCCCGTCGCGAGTATCGCCTTGACATGCGCATCCCCGCACGCGGCCCGGAACGTGCGCATTTCATCATAAAGCGCCTGCCAGTTGCCGGTCAGAACAAGACGGCGGGAGATGACGATGTCGATCTCGGCAGCACCCGCTTTGACGCTTTCCTCGATCTCGGCGACGCGCAGATGAAAGGGGGACAGTCCCGCGGGAAAGCCAGTGGAAACAGCCGCAACAGGGATGCCAGAGCCTTCCAACGCATCGACGGCAGTGGCGATCATATCATGGTAAACACAAACGGCCCCGGTTTGGATGTGCGGCAGGCCAAGCTGTTCGAGGATATCGGAGCGCACCGGTTGGCGCGCCTTCGCGCAGAGGCGGCGGACGCGTCCGGGCGTGTCGTCGCCCGACAGCGTCGTGAGGTCGATACATGTGATCGCGCGGGCCAGCCAAGCCGCCTGATGGTCTTTCTTAACAGACCGGCGCCCAGGCAATGTGGCCGCGCGGCGTTCGATGGCCGAGGTGTTGGCTTGCACGGACATCACCCAGTCCATGTCCAACTCCATCCCGTCATTGCGGGGCTCCGTGGTTTGCGGAAGATGGGTTTGGGTTGCTGTGGTCATGGGGCCTCCGGTCCGGCAAACGGTCTCAGATCAGGCCCGGATTGGCAAGTCAGGCGGGCTGGATAACGTCGCGTTGATGGCGCTTGCGATAGGCGTTAGGGGTCAGTTTGAAGGCGTCTCGGAAAAGCCTGTGGAAGTGGCTGAGATTGGGAATACCGCAATCGGCGGCGATTTCAGCGAGGCTATCGGTCGAGGCCGACAATTGTCGCGCTGCGTAGTCCATGCGGATATCGTTGATCAACTCGGAAGGCGACACACCTAGATGTTTGCGTGTCTCGCGGCTGACATGGGCATGGGTGCGGCCTGCTGCGCGCACAAAGCCTGCCGCGCCGTCCTGAAAAACCGCAGGCGCATGAGCCGCCTGACAAGCGCTCGCAAGCCAATCGGGCATGTCGACCGTGGTGCGTTGCGCGCTCAATTGGACCAAAAGGGGCAGCAACAGCGCTTCTGCACTCAAGGCGTCACGCGGGGCCGGATCGAGGGCGCGCAGGGCCTGGGAAAGCTCGGAAAGTTGGCTCATGTCGCGGTGCACGACGGTCGGCTGCGCGGCGTCTGACCAGAAGAACTGGCCTTTCAATTGGGGCGCGCGTTTTGCAAGTGCAGCAATCAGCTTGGGATGCAGCGCGATATTGATAAGGTGTGGCTCGGCCCCTTTTCCTTGCACGGAATGGGTGTCGGAGGGGCGGATAAAGACCATATCGCCTTCCTCCAGATCCTCGATATGATCGTTGATCCGGTGCCGAACGCGCCCGTTGACAATCCAGAAAAGTTCATAAAAATCATGTGTATGCGCTGTTTTCTGTCGCTTCCCGGATGGCATGGCACGGGTTACAAGAAAAACGTCATCATCGGGCAAGATGTCTTTATGGGAGAGTTTCATAACAGCGTCGGGCACCTTGGCAGCAGCAGAGTCGCATCAAATTAGCATGTTTTGAAATGCTGCGGTAGCGAAGGTGGGTGACAAGGAACGATTCGGGCGTTAAGCCGCACATATGCCAAAAGGGGGCCTGCCATGAGCTTTGATCGTTCCGTCAAGATCGCACCGTCCATTCTGTCCGCAGATTTCGCCAATTTCGGGGCTGAGATTGAGGCTGTTGAGGGCCAGGGCGCCGATTGGATCCACGTAGACGTGATGGACGGGCATTTCGTGCCGAACATCACTTTTGGTGCCAGCACCTGCGCCGCGATCCGGCCCCATATCAAGACGATCATGGACGTGCATTTGATGATCGCGCCCGTTGATCCCTATATCGAAGGCTTTGCCGAGGCGGGTGCGGATTTCATCACCGCGCATGTGGAGGCTGGGCCGCATATCCACCGCACGCTCCAAGCGATCCGGGGCGCTGGTGCGAAAGCAGGTGTCGCGCTGAACCCCGGCACGCCAGCGGACGCTGTGGTTGAGTTGTTGGATATGGTCGATCTGGTTTGCGTCATGACGGTCAACCCTGGCTTTGGCGGGCAGAAATTCATCGACATGACAGCCAAAGTGCGTCGCTTGCGCGAGATGATCGGAGATCGTCCGATCCATATTGAGATTGATGGCGGGGTGACGCCGCAAACGGCGCCGCTGGTGGTCGAGGCAGGCGCGGATGTGCTGGTCGCAGGCTCTGCGGTGTTCAAGGGCGGGTCCGTGACCGATCCCGCCCCATACGGCGAAAATATCCGCGCGATCCGCGCGTCCTATACCTGAGTTAGACGGTGCCTACGACCTCCTCGGCCGGATCAGACCGCCGCTGAGGCCGGGTGTGCGCGTCGGTCGGCAGACCCAAAGTCTCTGCCAGCATCCGCCCATACAGCGGGGCTGCGGCACTCGTGCCTGTCATCGCAAAAACACTTGTGCTGGTGAAACCGCTGGCCAGAACCCCCGCATGGGCCAGACCTTCGCCGACAAGAGCGCTTTTCTTGACCGGATTGTCCTGTGACCGCTGCCCGCTGTAGATCGCGCGCGCGCGCCCCTTTGGACCCAAGGCGTCAGCGGCCACCACATGGATATGGTCGCGCACATAGCGCCCGCCGCCAAACGGCTTGTCAGGGTCCAGCGTCGCCATGGCAGACAAGGTGCCCGCGCGCGTAATGCGACTGTCACCCACATCGTAGCGCAAGGGCCGCCCGGTCGGATCCCGCTCGATATAGCCGGGTTCAAACAGACGGGCCTGCCGACCGCGGGGCCGATATCCGACGATGTTGTCGTCGCGCTGCACCCGGACGCTGATCTGAGGTTTGGCGCCTGGCATGTCCTCCATCAGGATCGCGTAATCGCCAGGCTGCGTGCGGTAGGTGGTTGTGCTGAAGGCCGTCGTGGGCCGCAGCGCGAGGATAAGGCGGGGCCTGACCCGCCCGGCGCCATAGACATGCAGCAGGTAATAGGCGCTGGCGATGTGGCTTGAGCCGTCCCAAAGCTCCCAGGTTTCTTCAAACCGCGGAACCTCGTCCAGCGCGGCAATGCGCCCATCAGGCAGGCGCAGGGTCAGCGCAAGGGATGTCTCGCGAGGATCCTCGAAAAAGTCCTGCAAAGGACGTTCAGGCAACCAGATTTCGGTAAAGTTGGGGGTTGCATCGTCGCTTGGCACGCGCAAGGTCAGGCTGGCAAGACCGTCCTTGTCCCAATCATCGGCGTCCAGTTCCGCATGGAGCCGCGATTGCGCATGATTGCCCGCAGGCAAGGTCATATGCACCTCGCGCCCCGCCGCCAGCGCGCTTTGCACCGCATCAAACATCGCGCGTTCCACCGGATGCGTGCCGTCACAGGGGCCGGCGGTGAAGCCGAGGCTGATATTGATGATCAGCGGCAGGGGTTTGCCGTCCGGGCCGGTCATCGTGGCGGATAAGGCTAGGATTTCATCCAGCAAAGCCGGGATATAGGCCGCCGCGATGGAGCCGGATGTGTCGATGATTGCCGAGGACGGCAGATCGACGCCGATCATGGGGCGGGTCGTGACACCATCGGCCATATCCGCCCCCGCCAGCAGATCAGCAACCTGTGTGCCGTGCGGTGCCGGCAGGCTGAGCGGGCGCACATTGCGACGCCCGTCCGATTGTCGCCGGGCTGTCTTGGTATAGACGTTGATCTCGTGGAACTGGCCCGTGGCCGGGTTCAGGCCCGCCTGCATCAGCTCGGCAATGTCCGAGCGTCCCAGCACGCTGAACGCACCCGTGCCTGTGGGCAGCATCAGATGCGAGAACCGTGACACCGGCACGACCGTGTCGCCTTCCGGTGGTGTGCAGAACCGCCCATTCGCAAAGGCGATGCCACTGTCGATGACCGCCATCACAACGCTGCCCTCTGGATAGCTTTGTGGCGTGTCCGCGCCGCTTTCCCGCTCGATCAGGGGCCGCCTCTCGGCCCCGTCGCCTGCGGCCCCGATGGGGGCTTCGGCATACATGTCGGTCACTAGCGGGGCGGTGCCTTTCAGCCCGTCAATACGCGACGACGCATTCTGCGGCGCGGTTGTTTCCGGGTGGTTGGCCTCGGAATAACTGGCCGTGTCGCGCAACGAGATGCGGATCGGATTATTGGTGGCGTCAATGCCGCGTCGGCGCAGCCCCGCGGTCCAGTCGAAATCGACATAGGCCGCGTTGTAGACCGAGCCGTCAACCGGAACGCCCCGTTGCCATTTCAGGGTCATGCGCTCAGCCCCGGCCACTCGGCTTTCACGCGGCTCCATAGCTCGTCGAGCAGCGCACGGTCATAGTCATTGGCTTTCGGTCCTGCGGGGTCCGCGTTGCGCAGTGCGGCCAGAGTGTTGCCATGCTGCCCGTCCAGTGTCAGCAGGTTGAAGTCGTAATTGGCATCCGAGGTATCGGGGGCTGGCACGCTGACAGCAGTCCAGCTTTTGCCGCTCTCAATGCGCGTTGGATCAAGCCGCCCCATGAACTGATGCGCCAGCGCAGAGCCCAGCAGCGCGCCCACGCGGCTGTCGACGGGGTAATGCACCCCGGCAACCGTGCGGTTCTGCGCGATGCGGGCGGCCTGACGCCGGTAGATCGGCGCGGCGGAGGGGTCCAGCGCCGACAGAATCTCGGCCAGCAGGAAGGCCTGTGTCGCATGACCGCTGGGATAGGCACTGTGGCCGGGTGTCTTGATGACCGGGTTGATCTGGGGCGACAGATCATTCGGGCGTGGCACGGCGCAGATCGCTTTGACCTGAACAATGGTGGGCGTTGCAGCTTCTAGCGCGGTTAGCATCAGCTTGATCGTCCAGGCCCGGCGGCGCGGATCAAGGCGCACAGATGCCGAATAAAATGACATCAAATCGTTGATCTGAATAAGGATTTCGGCGTTCCGATCGCGGCGGAGATCGCCATCCTGATGCACACGGTTCAATTGCGCCTTGAAAGGCTCAATATCGTTGGGGGCCACGATGCTCGCGATAATCTCACCATCCGAAGACACCACAGCCGCGCCGTTATCATGGGCCGTTGCAATCGGACCGCCCAAGGCGCGGGTCAGCATCAGCGACAGATGCGCGCCGGGGGCGGCTGTGAAAAGATCGGTTGGTGTGTGGGTGCCAAGGGCGACGTCCCGGACAAGCGCAGGGTTGAACGGGCCGGTGATGCCTTCACCCGCTGCGGCCAAAGCCGCACTCAGGAGCCCTCCGCCGCCCTTACGTCCGCCGCCTTCCCAATTTTCCCAGTTTTCCCAGTTCTCCCAATTCTCCCAGTTCTCCCAATTTTCCCAGTTTTCCCAATTCTCGAGGCTTGCGAATGGCATGTCATAATCTCCCGTTAAAATTTTGTTAAAGATGCATAATGGCGGGGCGTCATACTCTGTTCATTGCTTTCGTTGACGCTTTTTTCACGCTACTCGGCGGGATTTGGTCAAATCGGGCAAGTTTGCTATCGTAAATTGACGCTGGGTGAGGAGTGGTCCGTGGCGCTGGAATTGACATTGGTAGGTCCCATGCGTCTGGAGGACGCAAATGGCGTCAGTTATGGCCCCAAAAGCATGAAGGCGCGCGGGATGCTGGTGCTTTTGGCGCTGGCCCCGGATCACCGTCGCCCGCGCGGTTGGCTACAAGAACGGTTGTGGAGCGACCGCTCCCCTGATCAAGGCAAGCAGAGCATGCGCCAATGCCTGACCGAGCTGCGCCGCCATCTTGGCCCGCATAAGACAGGCTTGATCACCGAAGGCGGCGTTGTCGCCCTTGATCAATCGGTCATCCGGGTGGATCCGGTGCTGCAACAGGACCCACGTTTCGAGGCTGGCCAAGAGCTGTGCGAAGACCTTGACGTAAAGGACGGCAAGTTCCGCGAATGGCTCGACGATCAGCGCGCCAAGCTGATGCAGGGGGCCGACCGCGCCCGTGAAGCGATGCGGGCGCAATCCATCCAGCACGGGCCTCCCAAAACGCCTGTGGTCGCGCTGGCCCAGCACGACCCGGAAGGCGCGGAAGAAAAGTTTTTTATCCAGATTTTCAACGATCATCTGGCGCGCGACCTCAAGGAATACGGGGCGATTTCCGTGGTGCCCGAAGGGCAGGTCCCGGTCGGGGCAGAGCTGTTGCGCGTGAAATCTGATCACTATCGCAATGGCCGTTTCTGGCACGCCCATGTCCATATGGAGCTCGCCTCGGACCACCAGTATCTGTGGTCCGACACCCGCAAGATCGAAGTGCACGGCGCGCCGCCCATCGAAGATCTGGAAATGCAGGTGCTGATTGGCAAGACCGCGACGCGCGTGATGAATGAGGTCATGCAGCGCCATGGGGACAGTGCGGCGGGGCTTTTCTTTCGGGCGCAGTCGCTGATTTTCTCGCTCGACAAGAACGCGATGGAGCAGGCCGATGATCTGCTGCAACGCGCGTTCGAGTTGGAGCCGCGCGCGGTTTATCTCAGCTGGCGGTCTTTCCTGCGCGTCAGCCTGCTGCTGGAGCATCGCTCTTGCGACAAGGATAAAACCTTTCAGGAAATCAATGATTTCGTCGCGACATCCTTGGTGATGGATGGGGCCAATTCCATGGTCCTCGCGATGGCCGCCCAAGCTCGCCTCGCCGCCGAGCGTGATGCAGGCGGTGCGCTGTCGCTTGCGCGCCGCGCGATTGATCTGAACCGCGCCAATCCCTACGCGTGGGCGTTTGTTGCGATCTGTCAGGTGCGCAGCGGGCAGATGGAGGATGCGCATACCTCCGCCATCCGTGCGCGCTATCTGGCGCGCGCGACGCCCTTTGTTTTCTGGTGGGATATGCTGTGCTGCCTGACCGCCATTTCGCTGGATCGGATCGACGATGCGATCCGTTTCGGCGAGGCCGCGCGCGCCTATTTGCCAACTTATCGCCCCGCGTTGCGCTATCTTTATGCGCTTTACGAGTCGCAAGGCGTTCCAGAATCAGCATTGGAGCGGTTGAAGGTGCTGATGCAGGTCGAGCCGGATTTCAAACCGTCCTTGCTGCGCGATCCGGATTATCCATCGGCCACGCTGCGCAACTCCAAACTGATCGAGAAAGTGCCCGAAGACAGCTAGGCTTTCGCCGCATCCAGCAGCAGGCATGTCTCGGAGTTCAGCACCCCCGGCACCTCGCGCACCTCGCGCAACACGCGGTCAAACTCGGCCAGTGTTCCGGTCTCGATCCAGCCGATCAGGTCCCATTTGCCGTTCGTCGTGTGCAGCGCCGTGATCTCGGGCAGGCGCTGAAGGGCGCGGGTGACGCTGCGCGCGCGCGGCCCTTCCACCGCGATCATCATGACCGCATGGACCCGGTCATCGCTGCCCATCGCATCCAACTCAACCGTGAAGCGCTGGATGGTGCCGGTGGCGATCAGGCGATCCAGCCGCGTTTGCACAGTGCTGCGGGACATGCCAAGCATATGCGCCAAGGTCGTGATCGACGCGCGCCCGTCTTGTTTCAGAGCGGCAATCAGGTGGCGGTCGGTTTGGTCGAGGTTTTGCATATTGACGGTAAGGCTAATCAAAATGCTTTATATAAGCAATAAACTGCGCAGTTCTTACGCTAAATTGTCTTCTCTGGTATGCCGATATTGAGGGTAACGCAACGCCAGAGGGTTTTTCATGCAACCTTTACACTGCGCCCTCGTAGGTGCTCCTGTCCAAAGCGGGGCCAGCCAGCCCGGATGCCTGATGGGGCCGGACGCTTACCGCACCGCCGGTCTGGCCAAGACGTTGCGCTGTCTGGGCCATGACGTGACCGATCTGGGCAATGTCGCCGCCACAGTGGACAATATCTCTCCACCCGCTGGCAGTGCCGCCCATGATCTGGGCGAAACGGTCGGTTGGTCCCGCGCCCTTGAAGCAGCCGCCTATGACGCGGCTCGGCAGGCTGATTTACCAATTTTTCTGGGGGGCGATCATTCGCTCTCCATCGGCACCGTGCCGGGCATCGCCCGCCATTCCGCCGATCTGGGCCGCCCGCAATTCGTCCTCTGGCTCGACGCGCACCCGGATATTCACACTGTGCACAGCACCAGCAGCGGCAATCTGCACGGCACGCCGGTGGCCTATTTCATGGGGCTTGAGGGTTTCGAGGGGCTCTATCCGCCGCTCAAAACGCCTGTTCCTGCGCCCAATATCTGCATGATGGGCATTCGGTCAGTGGACCCGGCAGAAAACGCAGCCCTCGCTGCCCATGATGTCACGGTCCATGACATGCGCGCGATTGACGAGCATGGCATCGCGGGGCCTCTCCGCGCCTTTCTGGAGCGTGTAAGTGCCGCCAAAGGCGCGCTGCATGTCAGCCTTGATGTCGACTTTCTGGAACCCGCAATTGCCCCCGCCGTCGGCACAACCGTCCCCGGCGGTGCCACCTTTCGCGAGGCGCATCTGGTGATGGAGATGCTCTGCGACAGTGGCCTCGTCACTTCCCTCGATCTGGTCGAGCTGAACCCCTTTCTCGATGAACGCGGGCGCACCGCGCAATTGATGGTCGATCTGACGGCCTCCCTTCTGGGGCGCAAGGTCCTCGATCGCCCAACACGGAGTTTTTGATATGAAACCAACACCTTCCACGCTCGCTTTGGTGCCGTTTGTCAGCGTCGATGACATGATGAAGATCGTGAACACCATCGGCCCCGCCAAGATGATCGCCGAAATCGCCGCCTATATCGAGGCTGATTTCCTGCGGTGGGAGCAGTTCGACAAGACCCCGCGCGTCGCCTCGCATTCCCGTGAAGGCGTGATTGAGTTGATGCCGACCAGCGATGGCGAAACCTATGGCTTCAAATACGTCAACGGCCACCCTGCCAACATGGCGCGCGGCTTCCAGACGGTGACGGCGTTTGGCGTACTGGCCAATGTCGCCAATGGCTATCCGGTTTTGCTGTCCGAGATGACGATCCTGACCGCGCTGCGGACGGCGGCGACGTCCGTGGTGGCTGCCAAATACCTCGCTCCGAAAGGCGCGCGCACCATGGCCATGATCGGCAACGGCGCCCAATGCGAGTTCCAAGCGCTGGGCTTCCGCGAAGTTCTGGGGATCGAGACGGTTCGGCTCTTTGATATTGACCCTGCTGCCACCGCGAAGGCGGCCAAAAACCTCGAAGGGCATGGGCTGACGGTGATCCCTTGCACGACTGCGCAAGACGCTGTCACTGGCGCGCAGATCATCACGACCTGCACCGCAGACAAGCAATACGCAACGATCCTGACCGACAATATGGTTGGCGCAGGTGTACATCTGAACGCCATCGGCGGCGATTGTCCGGGTAAGACGGAGTTGCACCGCGATATTCTGCTGCGCAGCGATATTTTCGTCGAGTACCCGCCTCAGACCCGCATCGAAGGCGAGATCCAGCAGCTGGAAGAGGATCATCCGGTTACAGAGCTGTGGCAAGTAATTGCGGGAAAGACCGAAGGTCGCCGCGACGCACGTCAGATCACGCTTTTCGACTCGGTCGGGTTCGCGACGGAAGACTTCAGCGCCCTGCGCTACATTCGCGATCAGCTTGATCGGACGGGGCATTTTGTCGAGCTGGATATGCTCGCCGACCCCGACGATACGCGTGATCTCTTCGGAATGGTGCAGCGCGCGGGCTAGTCGAGGACCGCGTTGCCCTTCACGGCCTCCATCGCCACATAGGTGGAGGTTTGGGCGACATGGGGCAGCGCGCTCAACTCTTCGCCAAGAAAGGCACGGTAGTCGGTGATACCTGTCGTGCGGACCTTGAGCAGGTAGTCGAAATTGCCCGCGATCATGTGGCATTCCTCAATCTCGGGCAGGGCCTGAACGGCGGCATTGAAGGCCGCCAAAGCCGCGGCACGGGTATCGGAGAGTTTGACCTCGACAAAGGCAACGTGCTCCAACCCCAGCTTGATCGGATCCAGCAGCGCGCGGTAGCCTAGGATATAGCCTTCCGCCTCGAGCCGTTTAAGCCGCGCATGGCAGGGGGTTTTCGACAGGCCGACGCGGGTCGCAAGTTCGGTCATCGTGATGCGCCCATCTTGCGAGACCGCGTCGATGATCTTGCGATCAAAGCTATCAAGTGTTCCATCTTGCGCGCGTTGAGAGATCATTTTGGTTTGCCTATCGAGACGAAATAAGACGGAATGCCTACCCTACAACGATACCAAGGACACATTGGAAGCGCAAATCAGCGATAGAAAGGGGTGCCATGAGGGAGTCTACGATGTTCGATCTATCCACAGTCGATGCGCGCGCGGCGATCCGTGCGGCCCATTACCGCCCCGAGGCCGAGGTGCTAACCCATCTCATCGCGGAAGCCGCAATTCCAACTGATGTGCATGACGCAATCCACGCCCGCGCGGTCGATCTGGTGCGTGCGATCCGCACTGGCAGCACCCCCTCTATGATGGAGCTTTTCCTCGGCGAATACGGCCTCTCCACCGAGGAAGGCGTCGCGCTGATGTGTCTGGCCGAGGCGCTATTGCGCGTGCCCGATGGTGACACCATGGACGCGCTGATCGAGGACAAGATTGCGCCCAGCCATTGGGATGCGCATCTGGGCAAGTCTCATAGTAGTCTCGTCAACGCCTCGACTTGGGCGCTCTTCATGACGCGCAAGGTGCTGGATGACGACCATGAAAGCGACATCGTCCGGGTCCTTCATGGGGTCGTGAAGCGGCTTGGGGAGCCGGTGATCCGGCAAGCCGTCACGCGCGTGATGAAAGAGCTGGGACGTCAGTTCGTTCTGGGTGAAACCATTGAAAAGGCTGTGAAACGCGCGCAGGATTTGGAAGCGGAAGGCTTCACCTATTCCTACGATATGCTGGGGGAAGCGGCGCGAACGGACGCTGATGCGCGGCGCTATCATCTGGCCTATTCCGATGCGATTGGGCATCTTGCCAAGCACGCGCCTTCGGATGATATCCGCGCCAATCCTGGCATCTCGATCAAGCTGTCGGCCCTGCACCCGCGCTATGAAACGCTCCAGAAAGAGCGTGTCATGGAGGAGCTGTTGCCCCGCGCCCGCGCGCTTTGTGTTCTGGCGAAATCCGCAGGGATCGGGCTGAACATAGATGCCGAGGAAGCCGGGCGGCTGGACCTCTCGCTCGACCTGATCGAGGCGCTTTTGTCTGAGCCGACGCTCAAGAGCTGGGACGGGTTCGGCGTCGTCGTGCAAGCCTACGGACGGCGCGCGAGCCATGTGCTGGACTGGCTGCATGCGCTCGCCACGCGGCTGGATCGCAAGATCATGGTGCGGCTTGTGAAGGGGGCCTATTGGGACACCGAGATCAAGCATGCACAGGTCGAGGGCCATCCCGGTTTCCCGGTCTTCACCCGCAAAGCGGCCACCGATGTCAGCTATATCTGCTGTGCAAAAAAGTTGCTTGGCATGACGGATCGCATCTATCCGCAATTCGCCACCCATAATGCGCATACGGTCGCTGCCATTCTGGAAATGGCCTCTGATTCAAGCCTTTACGAGTTTCAGCGCCTGCATGGGATGGGGGAGGCTTTGCATGAAACCGTGTTGAAACAGCATGGCACGCGCTGCCGGATTTACGCTCCCGTCGGCGCGCATAAGGACCTTCTGGCCTATCTGGTGCGCAGGCTGCTGGAGAACGGGGCGAACAGTTCTTTCGTGAACCAGATCGTCGATGAGGACGTGCCTGCCAGCGAGGTTGCCGCAGACCCGTTTCGCGCGCTTGAAGACGCGCATCCGAAGATCGCGCATCCGAAAGTGCGCCAGCCGGACGCGCTTTTTGGCGCGCGGAAGAACTCTACCGGGTGGGATGTGGAGGACCCGCAGACGATCACTGATTTGCAAACGGGGATCGCGGACCATCCTGGCCCTTGGGGGGCGGGCGATATGCCCGTCACAAACCCGGCGACGGGAGCGGTCGTGGGGCAGACGCGGTTTGCCTCAGAAGCTGAGGCGCGCGAGGCGTGCGAAACTCTGCGCGATTGGTCTGACACTCCGGCGCAGACACGAGCAGAGGTGCTGCGCAAAGCGGCTGATTTGTATGAGGCCAATGCCCACGAGATTTTTGCGCGACTGACCCGAGAGGCAGGCAAAACGCTGAACGATTGCATCGGTGAGCTGCGCGAAGCCGTTGACTTCCTGCGCTATTACGCAGCCGAGGCCGAGCAGCTTGAGGCTGCCCCGGTTGGTATTTTCACCTGTATCTCGCCGTGGAATTTCCCGCTCGCGATCTTCACCGGCCAGATCGTTGCCGCCTTGTCGGTGGGCAATGGCGTCTTGGCGAAACCAGCCGAAAGCACGCCTTTGATTGCGGAGTTTGCGGTCGGGCTGCTGCATGACGCGGGCGTGCCAGAGGACGTTCTGATCCTGCTACCCGGCACCGGGGCGGAGGTTGGTGGTGTGCTGACATCGCATCCCAAGGTAGGGGGCGTCTGTTTCACAGGCTCGACCGCGACTGCACAGCGGATCAACCGGAACATGGCGGCTCATCTGGCCCCCCATGCGCCTTTGATCGCTGAAACCGGCGGGTTGAACGCGATGATTGTGGACAGCACCGCACTGCCGGAACAGGCGGTGGGCGACATCATCGCATCCGCGTTCCAGTCCGCCGGGCAGCGCTGCAGCGCATTGCGCGTGCTTTACTTACAAGAGGATATTGCAGAGGGCTTCTTGACGATGCTCTATGGCGCAATGGATGCGTTGGTCGTGGGTGATCCAGCGGACTTTGCGACGGATGTTGGCCCGGTGATTGACGCGGCTGCCAAGGCAAAGATCGACGCGCATATTGCGAAGGGCGAGGTGCTCAAGCAGATTGCAGCCCCGTCGCAGGGCACGTTTGTGGCGCCAACAGTTCTGAAAGTCGCTGGTATCGCGGACTTGGCCGAGGAAATCTTCGGCCCCGTCCTTCATGTCGCGACCTTCAAGGCAGGTGATCTGATGCAGGTGGTGACCGATGTGAACGCCACCGGCTACGGGCTGACCTTCGGCATGCACTGCCGGATTGATGACCGCGTGGCGGATGTCGTCGCGGCAGTTGAGGCGGGCAATATCTATGTGAACCGCAACCAGATCGGCGCTGTCGTCGGCTCGCAACCCTTTGGTGGGGAAGGGTTAAGCGGCACCGGGCCAAAGGCTGGCGGTCCACGCTATCTGCATCGCTTTACAAAGCATGAGGTGATGGTGGCAGAGGGGCAGGGGCCAGACTTGACCTCCGCGCAGATTGCGGAGGCGTTCGCAAGTCAAGCCACTCGCCGCACGGCGCTTGAGACACGTAACCTGCCCGGCCCGACCGGAGAGGCGAACTGGTGGAGCACGCTGCCTCGTGGGCGCATCCTGTGCATCGGTGGGCTGGCAGAGGCCCACGCAACCGCCGCCCAAGCGCTGGGCTGTGCCGCCGTCGCCGCACAGTGCTCCGCGGAGGAAGCCGCCTCGCTTAAGATCGAAGCGCTGGTTTATTCGGGGACTGATCCAGAAGCCTATCGTCAGGCCTTGGCGGCAAAAGACGGGCCGCTGGTGTTGTTCCTGCAAACGGCCGATTTCGAGCGTTGGCTGCTGAAAGAGCGTCATGTCTGCGTGGACATCACAGCGGCTGGCGGCAATGCGGACTTACTCGCAGGGGTCGGCTGAACAAAAAAAGGCCGCGCAAATCAAGCGCGGCCTTTTCTGTATTCCTGTAACGGGCTTAGATCGTGTTGACGTCGATATCCGGATCAACAAGCAATGTGCCTTCGGCACCGACCGAATAGACCTCGTAGGCTTTGCCGCCCACAGTTTCCGTCTGGCCCGTGTTCTGAACGCTGCTGGCGTCAATCGTGATTGCGTCAGCCGGGTTGCCGTTCGCATCGGCTGCGTCTCCATGCACAATCAGCGTGTTTGTGGATTGCGACAGCGACAGCAGGTCCGCCTCGGTGATCGTCAGATTGCCGTTCTCGGCAAAGCTCAGATCAATCGCGGCGATGTCGAAGCCGTCAAGGCCGGAGTTGCTCAGGCTGAAGGAGTTTGTCGAGCCGTCTTCCTGAATGATCAGGGTTGAGGCTTCGTTGCCTGCGGCGTCCTCGGCTTGCACGATCAGATGCGTGCCGTCGGGAACCGGGTTGTTGAACGTAAAGTTCTCGGACCCACCACCATTGCCGGTGGTGCTGGTCACGCCCAGATCGGTGACGGTGCCTGCATTGGTGATCGAGCTGATGCTTTCCACGCCATCCTCAGTCGTCAGCCCTAGACCGAACGTGTCGTCCTGGCCTTGCATCCTGAAGATAATCTCCGGCGCGCCGGGCACGGTGGTGTCGAGGGTCATAACCTCAGTCACGCTGTCGATATTGTCGTTGGCATCCATCGTGCGCACGGTGACATTCACATTGCCATCGGCGGTGTTGCCAATGCCGTTGTTGAAATCGAGCGACCAGTTGCCGTTCCCATCGACCTGCGCCATTTGCGGCGCCATAGCCCCGAACGTGACCTCAACCCATTGCGCGCCGGGCTCTGTCGTGCCGGTGAGCGTGAAGCCGTTGGAGACTTCAGCCGCATTCAGGACGTTGTCGCCCGTGGCATTGTTCATGCCCAGATTGCGCACGATCGTGTCTATCTGAACGGTGCCGCTGTCGGTCGCGATGTTGCCCGCCGGATCGGTGCTGGAGACCGATACGGGCACGTTGCGCTCGCCCGAAGGGATCTCGTTCGCACGGTAATCGGCGGACCAGTTGCCGAACTGGTCGGCATTCACCGTCTTGACGATCCCGTTGAAATTCACGCGCACTTCGGCGTTCGGATCAGCGGTGCCGGTCAGGGTGATGCCGTCGGCGGCCTCGGTGAAGTTGACGATACCGTTGCCTTCCAGCGTGGCGGTGTTCACGTCCACATCCACTTCGGTGTCGATCCGCAGAGTCTGCGACGTCGTGGCGGAGTTGCCCGCCGCATCCGTCGAGATAACCGAGATATCGGCGTCATATTCGCCATCCGCGATCTCGTTGGCTGCAAAGGTTGCCGACCAGTTGCCCGCATTATCCGCCTGCACATTGCGGGTGAACTGCTGGCCGTTATTGTCGGTCAGCGTCACAGCAACCTGGTTGTTGGGCTGGGTGGAGCCGGTGACAGTGACGCCGCCCGAGTCCCGCTCTGCCTCGTTGATGGTCGTGCCTTCAAGCGTCGCACCCGGCACCATCGAGACATTGGTGATCGTGTCGACCACGATCTGGCCGGTGTTGGACGAGGTATTCCCGTAGGGATCGGTGATATCCACTGTCACATCGCGGGTATATTCGCCGCCCGGCAATTCGGTAGTGGTGAATGTGTGGCTCCAGTTGCCATTGGCATCAATGGGCACATCAACCGGCGGAACGCCTTGCACAGTAAGCGTTACGGTTCCGTTTGCGTCGCCCGTGCCGGAAAGTGTGATGCCATCTGCATGACTTGCACCATTGACCACATTGCCGGAACCGGCCGCGCTGCCATCCACCATCGTGATATTGACTGCGGTTTCAGTGTCGATCTGAATCTGATCGGTCACGGTGGCCGTGTTGCCAGCCGCATCCGTGGCGGTGATGGTCACATCGTTGAAATACTCGCCCGTGCGAATGTCAGAGGCGGGGAAAACAACGTCCCAGTCGCCATTGGCATCAACAGTCGTCGTCTGAGATACAGTCTGCCCGTTATAGCCTTCGGTCTCGACAACCACGGTCGATCCGGGCTCGCCTTGCCCCGAAAGCTCAACGCCATCGGCATGATCAACCCGGTTGAACACGTCATTGCTGCCGACAACGCCTTCATCGACGCTCAGCGCAGGAGGCGTGGTGTCCGGGCCGGGGCCGCCATTGGGGCCGGGCCCGCCGGGGCCATCGGGATCGTCGCCTGGGTTGTCATCATCGTCATCATCATCGTCGCCACCGCCCCCTAGGGCTGCGACAGCCGCGGTGCCTGCAAGGGCCGCGCCGCCAACACCTGCGGCACCACCGGCAGCGCCAAGGCCGCCGAGAAGGCCTGTGGCCAACATGGTGGATTCAACACCGTCATCGACCATTTCGTCGGCGACAACCACTGCGTCCAGCTCTGTCCCGTCGGTGTAGAAGAGCGCGTCGTTCGGGCTCCATTTCCCGAAGAGTTCCGCCGTCTGGTAAACGGGCTCGATCGTATCGCCAAACTGCTGCAGCTCGACCGGGGTCAGCAGGCCGTCGGCGCTGAGATAAAGATCGTTGGAGTCCATCTGGCCGCCGTAAAAGTAATTCTCAAGCGTGATCGTGCGCCCATCCATGGTCGTGATGACCAGATTGTCGCCTTCGCGCTGGTAATTGGTGACCTGAAACAGCCGCAGGTTCAGCGAAACATCTTCGCCGGTGCCCATCGGAATGACTGTGGAAGTTTCGGTTTCGGCCAGAACCCCGCGCCGAAGATTGCCCGCAGAATCGCGAACGACGAATTCAATCGCACTCATAATTTTCTACTCCGCCTCTTACGCGGCTCTTCGCGGCCACGCTTTTGCTGTATTTTTTCGTATACAGAAAACGAATCGGTCGGGATAGGGGGAAAAACCCTTGGGAATCAGCGCACTCTGACGGATCGTGACAAAATTGGCACGGCGCGCAACCGATGGTCTGGGGGTGTTTTCAGGCAAACCCGTCTGGGTTGTGTTCGCTTAGTTGACGTAACGTCCGATAAATACAGCCAAAACAGACGTTCTGCTTAGCCTTGAGGGCGCTCCGCCCAGCCTGCGAAGATCTTCTCCAGATAGACGACGGCGTAGTAGAGTACGATGCCCAGAAACGCGAGCGCGATGAGCACGGCGAACATCAAAGGGTAGTCCCCGTTGGTTTCACCCGACTTGAAAAGCGCGCCCAGCCCGCGCCCATGGGGGCTGACGATCTCCACCAGATTGGTGCCGATAAAGGCGAGAGTCACCGAGACTTTGAGCGCCCCGAAGAACTCCGGCAGGGTCTTGGGCAGCGCGATCTTGCGGAAAATCGTGAAACGGGACGCGCCGAGAGATCGCAGAATATCGCGGTATTCAGGTTCCAGCGTGGACAGGCCGATGCCCACGGACACTGCGATGGGAAAGAACGAGATCATGAAGGCCATGAGCACGGTGTTAAAGTCGTGCTGGCCGATGAAAATCAGCGAGATGACCGGCACCAGCGTCGCTTTGGGGATCGCGTTGAAACCCACCAGAAGCGGATAAAGCGCGTCCCGCGCGATCCGGGAAAATCCGATGATCATGCCGATGGCCGTGCCGACCAGAACCGCAAGGGCCAGCCCCGCAACGGTGCGCCAAAGGGTTTGCCAGCCCATCACAAGGAACAGCTCCCAATAGCGGATATAGGCGGGGGGCAGGTCCGAGGGCGACGCCATCTTGAAGTTGGGCCAGCCATTGACCCAAACCAGCAGCTCCCACAGGCCAAGAAAGACGAGGACCGAGGCTACGGGGATCCCGATTTGACGCAGCATCAGTAGACCTCCGGCTCGCGCCCTTGGGCGATCTTGATCTGGTCGCGCAGCACATGCAGCATGTCTGCGACTTCCGGCGTGTAAAGAATATCCAGCGTCCGATCTTTAGGCAGCTCAATCGGCATCACGTATTGCGTGCGCGCGGGGCGGCCTGACAGCACGATGACCTGATCGCCCAGAAACACGCTTTCCCGCAGATCATGGGTGATTAGAACGCAGGTAAAGGGTTCGGCGGCGCGCAGATCGCGCATGGTTTGCCATAAATCTTCGCGGGTGAAGGCATCCAGCGCGCCGAACGGCTCGTCCATGATCAGGACTTCGGGCTTGTGCACGATGGACCGGCAGAGCGAGGCGCGCTGGCGCATCCCGCCCGACAACTCCGAGGGGCGCTTGTCGTCAAAGCCCGTCAGGCCAACCATATCCAACAGTTCATGTGCCCGTGCCTCGCGGTCTTTCTGAGACATCGATGGGGCCACGATTTCCAGCGGCAGGATCACGTTCTGCAGGATCGTGCGCCATTCCAGAAGGACGGGGTTCTGAAAGGCCATGCCCACTGTTTTGCGCGGGCCCTTGACGCGTTCGCCGTGGAGCCAGACCTCACCCTCATCGGGTTTCAAAAGGCCGGCCACAAGGCGGGTGAGGGTGGATTTCCCGCAGCCCGAGGGGCCGACAACAGCGGCGAATGTGCCTTCGGGAACGGCCACATCCAGACCGTCCAGAACCGGCAGCGGGCCGCTATCGGTCTTGTAGGCATGGGTCACGCCTTTGATATCAATCAGATTTTCCATGTCCCCACCCCTTTGGTAACCGGGCGCATGATTCGCGCCCGGTCAGGTCTTTTATTGCAACATCAAGCTGCCATCATCGGGGAGATACTGCCCTGTGAAGAACACGGCAGCGTCGGGGGCTGTCTGGAACTCATAGACCGATTTGGTCTGTTCCAGCGCGTTGGCAAAGCGGGCTTCATCAATGCCGCCCATGCCGTTTTCCTTGACGTAATCGGTCAGGACGTTGTCGTTGACCGCCAGCAAAAGCCGCTCTGTTTCAAGGGCGGCATCGGCTGCCGGGTTACGCTCCATCAGAGCTTCGATCGCGGTCTCGGGCGAGGCGATCGCGTCTGTCCAGCCTTTGGCCACAGCGCGCAGGAAGCCTGTGACAGCCTCGCTGTTTTCAGCCGCAAACTCAGTGTTCACAATAATCGCGTTGCCATAAAGGTCGACGCCGTAATCGGCCATCAAGAGCACAGAGATGTCCTCTTCCGGCACGCCAAGGCGCTTGAGGTTCAGCGTGGAGGAGAACGAAAAGCCCGTGATCGCGGCCACATTGCCTTCAGCCAACATCGGCTCACGGGTCGGGAAGCCAACCGGCTCGACCGTGATGGCATCGCTGTCGATGCCAGTTTCAGCGGCAAAGATCGGGAACTGCGCCCAGGCTCCATCGGGGGGTGGCGCGCCCAGCACTTTGCCTTCCAGATCGGCAGGCGCTTCAACGCCCAGTGACTTGCGGCCCACGACCGAGAAGGGGGGCTTGTCATAGACCATCATGACGGCAGTGACGGGCGCGTCCGGGTTCTGATCCAGAAAGCGCATCAGCGAGTTGATATCGGCAAAGCCCACCGGGAATGCGCCGGTGGCCACTTTCGGGATCGCGTCCAGCGAGCCGGAGCCTTCGGCGATGGTCACGGTCAGCCCTTCGGCTTCGAAATACCCGGCATCCAGCGCATGGAAGTAAGGCGCCGAAGGCCCCTCGAACTTCCAATCCAGCGCGAAGGGCATTTCGGTTTGGGCGATGGCGGGTGCGGCGACCAGCGTCGCGGCCATGGCCAGAATGGATTTGTGTAGTGTCATCAAAAGTCGCTCCCTTGCAGACAAAGCAAACGCAACCTGACTCGTCCGCTAAAGAAAGGGGAGAGCCGGGGGCAGGCGGCACGCTCTTGTTCTTTCGGATCAAGCGTTCTGCCACCTGATTAAGCAGATAGGCTATCGTTGCCTAAAGACTAAGCGGATGTCGACTCTGCTTGCGCGTTATTTCTTAGGCAATCGTGTCCGCGCGCCCGACATTTCGGCCAGAAAAGATGCAACCGCCCAGAAACGTGCCTTCCAAGGCGCTGTAGCCATGATAGCCGCCGCCGCCGAAGCCTGCGACTTCGCCCACTGCGAAAAGGCCGGGGATGCGGTCGCCATTGGCGTCAATCAGTTGGCCGTTAAGGTCGGTTTGCAGCCCGCCCAGGCTTTTGCGCGTCAGGATGTTCAGACGCACGCCGATCAGCGGACCGTTTGCCGGGTCGAGGATCTTATGCGGTTTGGCGGTGCGTAGAATGCGGTCGCCCCTGTGATGACGCGCGGCGTGGATCGCCATGACTTGAGCGTCCTTTGAGAACGCGTTGTTGATCTGCAAATCACGCGCTTCAATCTGTGCGCGGATTTTGTCATGCTCCAGCAAAGAGTTGTTTTCTAACGCGTTCATGCCGTCGATCAGCTCGGGTAGGGTTTTCGCGACAACGAAATCGGCCCCATGCTCCTTGAACGCCTCGACCGGCGGTGTTGCGGCTTTGTTGAGAATGCGCTGCTTAAGGACTGCTTTCCAATCCTTGTCCGCGAAGTCGGGGTTCTGTTCGGACCCTGACAGTGCAAATTCCTTCTTGAGGATTTTCTGCGTGGTAATGAACCACGAATACTCATAGCCCGTATCAAGGATCGCCTTGAGCGTGCCAAGCGTGTCGAACCCCGGCAAGGCAGGTGGTTGTAGCCGATTGCCGGTTGCGTCAAACCAAATCGACGAAGGGCCGGGCAGGATACGAATGCCATGGGCAGGCCAGATCGGGTCCCAATTCTGCACGCCTTCGGTGTAATGCCACATCCGGTCGCCATTGATGATGGTGCCACCGGCTGCTTCGGTGATGGCCAGCATTTTGCCATCCACATGGGCAGGGACTCCAGAGATCAAGCGCTTGGGCGGAGGGCCAAGCCGATCTTGCGGCCACGCCTTGCGGACCAGATCGAAATTTCCGCCAATGCCGCCAGAGGCGACGACGATGCTGGGCGCGCGCAGTTCGAAATCGGCTGTGATGTCACGGTTCGTCGCTTCGCCGCGCTGGCCGGGATCATGGGCAAGGATATGGCCGCTGATGCCGCAGGCTGCGCCATTCTCGGTCAAGATATGCGCGCATTGATGGCGGAATTTCAGCTGGATGCGCCCACCTTCGACATGGGCGTGCACGCGGGCTTCGAAAGGTGCGACTGTGCCGGGGCCGACGCCCCAGGTCAGGTGAAACCGCGGCACGGAATTGCCGTGCCCATCGCCGAAAGAGCCGCCCCGTTCTGCCCAGCCGACAACGGGAAACCAGCGCATCCCCTGAGCATGCAGCCAAGGGCGCATTTCTCCGGCGGCGAAATCGACATAGGCCTCGGCCCATTTGCGGGGCCAGTGGTCTTCGGTCCGGTCAAAGCGGGCGGTTCCCATCCAGTCCGACAAGGCAAGATCATGGCTGTCGCGGATCCCCATGCGGCGCTGTTCGGGTGTGTCTACCATCATCAGCCCGCCCAGCGACCAGAAGGCCTGACCGCCTAGCGTGTGGTCCGGTTCCTGATCCACGATGATGACGGACTTGCCGCGATCTGCCAGTTCGGCAGCGGCGACCAGCCCTGCCAAGCCTGCTCCGATGATGATGACGTCTGTGTCCGGCATGAGCCCTCGCGTTTTTCCAGTCCGGCCAGCTTAAACCAGAATTTGAGCAATCGCGTAGTGTGATCTTACGTCGTGACTGGGCGCGTCGTCATTTTCGTGCCTAAAAACCGGGCAATGGATGGCAAAAGCGCCTTATTTGACCGCAACGCATGTCTGTCGCAGGTATAAAATGAGGCAAAGCGCCTGACCCAGTGCAGCCTGCGCGATACGTGCAGCGCATGAGCCGTGATCTTTCCATTCTTGTTGTCGAGGCCGACCCGCAGAAGGCGCGCGACATTATCGACGCGCTGATGGAGGCAGGCTGGTCAGACGTCCATGCCCTCGCGCAAACCGCTGGTCTGGAACGCGAAATCAAAGCGCGAGAGCCCGATATCGTCTTGATTGATGTCGCCAATCCGGATCGGGACATGCTGGAGCATTTAAGCCTTGCCTCTGACAGCAAATCCCGCGCCGTGGCGATGTTTGTGGACAAAACGGACGATGACTTGACCCAGGCCGCACTGGCGGCTGGGGTGAGTGCCTATGTAGTCGACGGTCTCCAAATGAACCGCATCAAATCGGTGCTGGAAACGGCGATCGCCCGGTTTCAGTTGCTGCGCCAGATGCAGTCCGAACTGGATGCCGCCAAACGGGCGCTTGAGGATCGCAAGACGCTGGACCGCGCCAAGGGTATCCTGATGCGCCAGCGCGGGGTGTCTGAGGACGAGGCCTATCAATTGCTGCGCAAGACCGCGATGGATCAGGGGCGCAAGGTTATTGATGTGGCGCAGGCCCTCGTGACAGCGGCGGATCTGTTGGCATGACCCAGACAGTGTTGAACTGCGGTTATGTCCCCCTGGTGGACTGCGCACCGTTGATCGTGGCCAAGGAACTGGGCTTCGCCGCGGAAGAAGGCCTGAGCTTGAACCTTGTGGCGCAGCCCTCCTGGTCGGCGACCCGCGATATGCTGGCGCTGGGTCATCTGGACGTGGCGCATATGCTCTCGCCAATGCCCATTGCGATGTCGCTGGGCTATGGTGGACTGCCCGGAGAGATCGACGCGCTTATGGTGCTGTCGGTCAATGGCACTGTCTTTGGAATTTCGACCCAACTGGCAGATGGGCTGCGCGCAGCGTCTGTTGGCCCTGCATTCGGCGAAGTCGGGGACATGCTGCAAAACATTGCAGGGTTGGGCACCACGCGACTGCGCATTGGCGTGCCGTTTCACTATTCGATGCACCGGCTCTTGCTGGAATACTGGCTGCAAGGACAGGGCGATCTGGACGGTCTTGAGATCGAGATCGTGACGATCCCGCCACCGCGCATGGCCGATGCGGTGGCTGACGGCCATATAGATGCGTTCTGGGTTGGGGAGCCGTGGGGCAGTGCGGCTGTCGCGCGTGGTGCGGCTGAACTGGTGTTGCCTGGCACGGCCGTCTGGGGATTTGCGCCTGAGAAGGTGTTGGCGGCCCGGCACGACTGGGTCGAAACGCGGAGCGATGACGCTCGTCGCTTGATCCGTGCGCTCTATCAGGCGATGCGCTGGCTGGATGCGGCGCGCAACAAGCCTTTGGCGGTCGAGATACTGGCCCGCAGTGAACATCTCAACATCGCGCCTGAGCTGATTGACCCGGCCATTTCGGGTGCGCTGACCCCGGTGCAGGGCGCGTCGCCCGTGTCGGTCGAGCAGTTTTTGCTGTTCCACAAGCATGCCGCGCATTTTCCCTGGCGCAGTCAGGCGGCATGGATTGCTGCGCGCCTGGGCGCAGGGGCCGAGGGAATCGCGCGGGCCAAGCAATGTTTCCGCGCTGATATCTACCGCGATGTGCTGGGTCCAACCGGGGCTGATCTGCCCGGCGCGTCGGAAAAAGTGGAAGGATCTATGCGTCACGCGACGGCTGTCGCGTCGACCCGTGGGCATATGATTCTGGGGCCGGATGCCTTTTTTGACGGCAGAACCTTCGATTTCACCCCGAAAACCTGATTAAAAAATGTGCATTTGCTGCGTCGCAGCATGTTTCTGGCGCGCCTGATCGAAAAAATGTTGAGTGCAGACCGGCTGATCTGAATATTGAGGACACGGGCACAGAAGCCCCCCAAGTTTTCGGATGCCAATGGCGGCATCCCCACTCTCAAAAGCAAAGCCGCTTGTATGTCGCACGGAGCCTCCCTCCGCGCAGCCTACAAGCGGCTTTTTCGTTTTCCGGACCTTGGTTCGGAGCAGACAAAAAGGACTTCTGCGATGAAAACTTTCCTCACTTGCACGATCACAGCCGGGCTTTTGGCCACCACGGCCATGGCTGAGATGCTTGATCTTGAAAAAGACGAGCTGACCTTTGGCTTTATCAAGCTGACCGATATGGCGCCTTTGGCTGTCGCCTATGAGAACGGCTATTTCGAAGACGAAGGCCTCTTCGTTACGCTGGAGGCGCAAGCCAACTGGAAAGTGCTTCTGGACGGTGTGATCGATGGCCAACTGGACGGCGCGCATATGCTGGCAGGTCAGCCGCTGGCTGCCACGATTGGTTATGGCACGCAGGCGCATATCATCACGCCCTTCTCGATGGATTTGAACGGCAACGGCATCACGGTCTCCAACGAGATCTGGGAGCAGATGAAGCCTAACGTGCCGATGATGGACGATGGCCGCCCGCAGCACCCGATCAGCGCAAGCGCGATGAAGCCGGTTGTCGAGAGCTATCAGGACCAAGGCATTCCCTTCAACATGGGGATGGTTTTCCCGGTCTCCACCCACAATTACGAGCTGCGCTACTGGCTGGCGGCTGGTGGTCTTGAGCCGGGGTATTACTCGCCTGAGGATATCTCCGGTCAGATCGGTGCGGATGTGCTTCTGTCCGTGACGCCGCCGCCGCAGATGCCTGCCACGATGGAAGCCGGCACGATCTTTGGCTACTGCGTGGGTGAGCCCTGGAACCAGCAGGCTGTGTTCAAAGGCATCGGTGTTCCGGTCATCACGGATTACCAGATCTGGAAGAACAACCCTGAGAAAGTGTTCGGGATCACGGCTGAGTTTGCCGAAGAGAACCCCAACACCACAATCGCTCTGACCAAGGCGCTGATCCGCGCTGCGATCTGGCTGGACGAGAATGACAACGCCAACCGCGAGGAAGCGGTCGAGATCCTTGCACGTTCGGAATATGTGGGTGCGGATGCCGAGGTGATCGCCAACTCGATGACTGGCACGTTCGAGTTCGAGAAGGGCGACAAGCGCGAAATCCCGGACTTCAACGTGTTCTTCCGCTACAACGCGACCTATCCCTTCTACTCGGATGCGATCTGGTATCTGACGCAGATGCGCCGCTGGGGTCAGATCCCGGAGCCGAAGTCTGACGAGTGGTTCATCGACACGGCCAAGGAAGTCTATCGCCCCGACCTTTATCTGCAGGCTGCACGGATGCTTGTCGACGATGGTATGGCCAACGAGGCCGACTTCCCCTGGGAGAGCGACGGCTTCAAAGCACCGACCCCAGCCGAGGATATCATCGACGGGATCGCCTATGACGGCCGCACGCCCAACGCATATCTCGACAGCCTGCCGATCGGCCTGAAAGGCGAGCAGATCATCGTTGGAAGCGAAATCCAAGGCTAAGCCAGCCTGATCTGAGCGGGCGCTGCCACGGCGCCCGCTCTTCCCCCATATGCCAGCAAAACAAGGACCAAGCAGATGACTGCGATTGATCCCGATACCCTCGACCGAGAAGCCCGCAAAGCCCGCAGATTTACCCTGATCAACAAGGCCGATGGCTGGTTTCAGGTTCTGGGGCTGTCCTGGATGACACCCGTTTTGAAGGCCGCTGCCGGGGATAACCCGCGCGCTCAGATGAGCGAGATCTGGCGTCTGTTGGGTGTTCCTGTTCTGGCCATTTTGATTTTCCTGATGGCGTGGGAGTCCCTCGCGCCGCGCGTTCAAACATCGCTTGGTGCCGTCCCTGGCCCCGCAGAGGTCTGGGAGCAGGTGGGGAACCTGCACGCCGATGCGGTTCGCGAGAAAGAAAAAGAAGCCGCGTTCTATGTTCGTCAGGACGAGCGCAACGCGAAGCTGGTTGCAGACGGTCAGTCGGACCGTGTCAAGGAACGCGTTTATACCGGCAAACCCACTTACTACGATCAAATCTGGACTTCGATCAAAACGGTGTTTTTCGGGTTCCTGATCGCTTCGGCCATCGCGATCCCGCTAGGGATCATGGCAGGCCTTTCCGTGACTGCGAATGCCGCGATCAACCCGCTGATCCAAATCTTCAAACCGGTCAGCCCGCTGGCCTGGTTGCCCATCGTGACCATGGTCGTCTCGGCGCTGTATGTCACGAATGATGGCTGGTTCTCGAAATCCTTCCTGATCTCGGCCATCACGGTGACGTTGTGTTCGCTGTGGCCCACGCTCATCAACACCGCGCTGGGCGTGTCGTCCATCGACAAGGATCTGGTGAGCGTCTCCAAAGTGTTGAAAATGAGCACCTATTCCAAGATCACCAAGCTGGTCCTGCCCTCGGCTTTGCCGCTGATCTTCACTGGTCTGCGCCTGAGCCTCGGCGTTGGCTGGATGGTTCTGATCGCCGCTGAAATGCTGGCCCAGAACCCAGGACTGGGCAAGTTTGTTTGGGATGAGTTCCAGAACGGATCGAGCCAGTCGCTGGCCAAGATCATGGTCGCTGTTTTCACCATCGGTATCATCGGCTTCATGCTGGACCGCGTAATGTATGCGCTGCAGTCGATGTTCACCTTCTCGGCGAACCGGTGAGCGACATGAGCATTCTGAGCTTTACAGACGTCAACAAGGGCTTTGGTGAAGGCACTGCTCGCGCCGAAGTGCTCAAGAGGATCAACCTTGAGATTGAAGAAGGCGAGTTTGTTGCCATCCTCGGATTTTCCGGCACCGGGAAATCCACCCTGATGAACCTGATCGCTGGGCTGGAATTGCCTGATAGCGGTGAGGTTAAGTTCAAAGGCGCGCCCATCACTGGGCCGGGGCCGGAGCGGGGGCTGGTCTTTCAAAGCTATTCGCTGATGCCGTGGCTAACGGTGGGCGGCAATATCGGGCTGGCCGTTGATGCCGTGTTCCCGAAGCTGTCCAAGGCAGAGCGTCAGGCCAAAATCGACCACTATGTCGGTATGGTCGGGTTGAGCCACGCGGTCGCCCGCCGTCCGGCGGAACTGTCGGGCGGGATGCGTCAACGGGTTGCTGTGGCGCGTGCGCTGGCGATGAACCCCGAGATGCTGTTGCTGGACGAGCCTTTGTCGGCGCTGGATGCACTGACGCGGGCCAATCTGGCGGATGAGATTTTGGAGATTTGGGAGCAGGACAAGAAGACCTGCATTCTGATCACCAATGACGTGGATGAAGCCATTCTGCTGGCAGACCGCATCATCCCGCTGAACCCGGATGGCACGCTGGCTGATCCGGTCAAGGTGACGATCCCGCGTCCCCGTGATCGGGGTGCGATGAACCATGACGAGACGTTCAAGGCGTTACGTGCGCAGGTCACGAAATACCTGATGGATGTGGGTGTTGCGGCGAAGGTCGAAGGCTCCCGCCTGCTGCCGAATGTGACGCCGATCCATGGGGTGCCTGCGGCTGTGGCCAAAGCCCAAGAAGGTATGATCGAAGATCGTTTCCTCGACTTTTCGCAGCTTCACAAGGTGTATCCGACGCCGAAAGGCCCTCTGACGGTCGTGGAAGACTTCGATCTGAAGATCAACAAGGGCGAGTTCATCAGCCTGATTGGCCATTCGGGCTGCGGTAAGTCGACCGTGCTGACGATGGCGGCGGGCCTGAATGGTATCTCCAAAGGGGCGATCAAATTGGACGGGCGCCATGTGGAAGGTGCGGACCCTGAGCGGGCCGTTGTGTTCCAGTCGCCGAACCTCTTCCCTTGGCTGACGGCGAAAGAGAATGTCTCGATCGGGGTGGATCGGGTCTATCCCAAGGCAAGCATGGCCGAGCGTCAGGACGTGGTGGAATACTACCTAGAACGCGTCGGTCTGGCCGACAGCATGGACAAGCAAGCCGCGTCTTTGTCGAACGGCATGAAGCAGCGCGTGGGGATCGCGCGAGCCTTTGCGCTCTCGCCCAAACTGCTGCTGTTGGATGAGCCGTTCGGGATGCTCGACAGTCTGACGCGCTGGGAACTTCAGGAAGTTTTGATGGAGGTGTGGTCGCGCACCAAGGTGACTGCGATCTGTGTCACCCATGACGTGGATGAGGCGATCCTGCTGGCGGATCGGGTGGTTATGATGACCAACGGTCCGCAGGCGACGATTGGCAAGATCGTCGATGTTGATCTGCCGCGCCCACGCACGCGCAAAGCACTTTTGGAGCATCCTGATTATTATAACTATCGTCAGGACGTGCTTGATTTCCTTGAGGAATATGAGCACGGCGCCAAGCCCAAACCCAAGCCAACGCCCGCTCCTGAAGCGGTCGCAGCGGAGTGAAAGCGATGACGCAGAACCTCATCATCATCGGGGCTGGTATGGCGACGGGGCGCGCGATTGAGCACCTCGTCGAGACGGCCCCCGACGCCTACAACATCACGCTTTTCAACGCAGAGCCGCGCGGAAACTACAATCGCATCATGCTGTCGCCGGTCTTGGCCGGGGACAAGACATATGAGGAAATCGTCACCCATGATGATGCCTGGTATGCCGAGCATGGCGTGACCTGTCGCTTTGGCGAGCGCGTGGCGAAGATCGACCGTGCGGCCAAAACGGTGACGGCGGCGAATGGCGACGTGTTGGCTTACGACAAGCTGATGTTCGGGACCGGCTCCAATCCGTTCATGATCCCGCTGCCGGGCCATGATCTGGAGGGCGTGATCGCCTACCGTGATCTGGAAGACACCGAGCAGATGATGGCTATGGGGCCTGACAACAAGGTCGTCGTCATTGGTGGCGGTCTGCTGGGCCTTGAGGCAGCCGCAGGTATGGCTGCGCGGGGCGTCGATGTGACGGTCGTGCATATCATGGGCCACCTGATGGAGCGGCAGCTGGACGAGGCTGCCGGGTATCTGTTGCGCAAGGCGCTGATTGACAAGGGCATTACGGTGAAATGCTCGGCCAACTCGAAAGAGATCCTTGGCGAGAATGGCAAGGTTCGCGCGTTGTTGCTGGATGATGGTACGGAGTTGCCCTGCGATCTGCTGGTGATGGCCGTGGGCATCCGCCCGAATGTCGCTTTGGCGCAGGAGGCTGGACTGGCCGTCGGCAAAGGCATCCATGTGGATGATCAGATGATCACCTCGGACGCGGATGTGCTGGCCGTCGGCGAATGCGTGGAACACCAAGGTGCTATTTTTGGGCTGGTCGCACCGCTTTACGATCAGGCCAAGGTCGCAGCCCAGACCCTCCTTGGAGAGGAGGCGGCTTTTGTTCAGAAAGAGCTGTCGACCAAGTTGAAGGTCACGGGCTGCGATTTGTTTAGCGCGGGCGATTTCTCGGATGGCGAGGGGCGTGAGGACATCGTGTTCCGTGATCCGGCGCGCGGCGTTTACCGCCGCCTTGTGGTCGAGGACAATGCGCTGGTGGGCGCTGTCATGTATGGCGACACGGCTGACAGCAATTGGTTCTACGGTCTGATCAAGGACAAGACCGACATCGCCGAGATGCGCGATACGCTTATCTTTGGACCGGCCTATCAGGGGGGCGACACTGCGGACCCTCTCTCAGCCGTTGCAGCCTTACCGCGTGATGCGGAAATCTGTGGCTGTAACGGCATTTCCAAAGGCCAGATCGAAGATGCGATCGCGGCGGGTTCGACGGATCTAGGCGCCATCAAGGCGACGACCAAAGCGTCGGCCTCGTGCGGGACCTGCACCGGTCTTGTTGAGCAGGTTCTGGCGGTCACGCTGGGCGATGACTTTGTCATCCCCGCAGCGCAATCGGTTTGCGGGTGCACCGAGATGACTCATGAAGACGTGCGCCGGATGATCAAATCGCAAAAGCTGACTTCCATGGCGGCAGTCATGCAGGAATGCGGGTGGAAAACCTCCTGTGGGTGTCACGTCTGCCGTCCGGCTTTGAACTTCTATCTGCTGGCCGATTGGCCGCTGGAGTATCAGGACGACCCGCAAAGCCGGTTCATTAACGAGCGCAAGCACGCAAACATCCAGAAAGACGGCACATTCAGCGTTGTGCCGCGGATGTGGGGCGGGATCACCAACGCCAAGGAACTGCGCGCGATTGCCGATGCGGCGGATAAATACAATGTGCCGACGGTGAAAGTGACTGGTGGCCAGCGGATCGACCTTCTGGGCGTGAAGGGCGAGGATTTGCCTGCGATCTGGGCCGATCTGAATGCGGCGGGGATGGTGTCGGGCCACGCCTATTCCAAGGGTCTGCGCACGGTGAAAACCTGCGTCGGCACCGATCATTGCCGCTTTGGCACGCAAGATAGCACCGGTTTGGGGATCAAGCTGGAGAAGGCTTTGTGGGGGTCCTGGACGCCCCATAAGGTCAAGCTCGCCGTCTCGGGCTGCCCGCGTAATTGTGCGGAGGCGACCTGCAAGGATGTTGGCGTGATCTGCGTGGACAGTGGTTACGAGGTCAGCGTCGGCGGTGCCGCCGGTATGGACCTCAAAGAGACCGAAGCGCTTGCCAAAGCCCCGACCGAGCAGGAAGCGATTGATCTGACGGTCGCATTTGTCCAGCTCTATCGGGAGAACGCCAAGTATCTGGATCGGCCTTATAAGTTCATCGCGAAGGTTGGGCTGAATTGGGTGAAAGAGCGCGTTGTCGATGATCTGGACGAGCGCGCGGCCCTGATCAAGCGGTTCGAGCTCTCGCAATCCATCTATCGCAAGGACCCCTGGGCCGAGCATGTCTCTGAAAAGGCGGACAGTTACCAGCCCCTCGCCAATCTTATGCTGGAGGCTGCAGAATGACCGACTGGATCGATATTGCCGACCTGAACGATGTGCCAAAGCGGGGCGCACGCGTAGTCAAGACACGCGAGGGTTGCGTCGCGATCTTCCGCACGGGTGCAGACGAGGTCTTCGCGCTTGATAATGCCTGTCCGCATAAGCAGGGGCCGCTGGCGGAGGGCATCGTCCATGGCGCGTCGGTGACCTGCCCGCTGCATAACTGGGTGATCTCGCTTGAGACGGGCCTTGTGCAGGGCGAGGATGAAGGGCAGGTCGCGACCTATCCGGCACGGGTCGAAGGTGGGCGCATCTTGCTCGACGCAACCTTTCTGCGCGCGCGGGCCGTCGCATGAGCCTGACCCGCACCACATGCCCCTATTGCGGCGTGGGCTGCGGGGTTTTGGCGGGTGCTGACGGCACCATTAAAGGTGATCCTGAACATCCTGCGAATTTTGGGCGTCTCTGCTCGAAAGGGGCGGCGTTGGGTCAGACGATTGATCTGGAAGGGCGGCTGTTGGCGCCTCAGATCAATGGTGCGACGGCAAGCTGGGATGAGGCGTTGCGGCTGACCGCTGATACATTCAGCGCCGCAATCCGCGACCATGGGCCTGATAGCGTTGCGTTTTATGTCTCGGGCCAGATCCTGACCGAGGATTACTACCTCGCCAACAAACTGATGAAGGGTTTTATCGGGTCCGCCAATATCGACACCAATTCGCGGCTTTGCATGGCCTCCTCTGTGGCGGGGCATAAGCGGGCGTTTGGGACGGATACGGTGCCGGGTGTTTACGCTGATCTGGAAGAGGCTGACCTGATCGTGCTGGTCGGCTCAAACCTTGCGTGGTGTCATCCTGTGCTGCATAAGCGGGTGGCAGAGGCCAAGGCCAAGCGCCCTGAGATGCGCGTTGTGAATGTCGATCCGCGGCGCACGGCGACTTGCGATCTGGCGGATTTGCATCTGCGGATCACGCCTGATGGAGATGCGGCCCTGTTCAATGGGTTGCTGACGCATCTGGCCGAGACGGATCGTATCGATGCCGCTTACATTGCGCAGCATGTGAACGGGTTTGAGGCCGCTTTGGAGGCCGCGCGCAGTTCTGATCCGCTGGAAAGCGGGGCGGATGCGGCTGATATTCAAGAGTTTTACCGGCTTTGGGCCGAGACACCGAAAGTGGTCACGCTTTACTCGCAAGGCGTGAACCAATCGGCTTGCGGCACCGATAAGGTCAACGCGATCCTGAATTGCCATCTGGCGACGGGCCGGATTGGAACGCCCGGATGCGGGCCGTTCTCGCTGACTGGGCAACCCAATGCAATGGGTGGGCGCGAGGTGGGCGGTTTGGCCAATATGCTGGCCAACCATTTGGATATTGAGAACCCGGAGCATCGCGCGGCGGTGCAGGATTTTTGGGGCAGCCCAACGATTGCGGCGCGCCCCGGGTTGAAAGCGGTTGATCTGTTTCAGGCCTGCGCCGACGGCCAGATCAAGGCGTTGTGGGTGATGTCGACAAACCCGGCTGTGTCCATGCCCGATGCGGACGGCGTCTCGGAAGCGATCCAGAACGTGCCGTTCGTCGTCGTGTCGGACGTGATGGCGCGCACGGATACGGGCTATCTGGCAGACGTGCTGCTGCCCGCCACCGCATGGGGCGAGAAAGACGGCACCGTGACCAACTCGGAGCGCCGCATCTCGCGCCAGCGCGCGTTTTTGCCCGCCCCCGGGGAAGCGCGCCCCGACTGGCGGACCATCGCGGATGTCGCCGCCTGTATGGGCTGGGGCGCGGCCTTTGACTATGACGGTCCTGCGGATGTCTTCGCGGAATATGTGCGCCTTGGGGCCGCAACGCGAGGGTTCGATAAGGATCTTGATCTGAGCATCTTTGTGGATGCCGATTATGCCGATTTGCTGCCCACCCAATGGCCCGCCAATGATCGCCGTTTCTTCGCAGAAGGCGGGTTTTACCACCCCGATGGCAAGGCGCGCATGCTGCCGATCACGCCGCCTGCGCTGACGGTGAACACGGGCTTCAAGCTAAATACGGGGCGTAACCGGGATCAGTGGCATACGATGACACGCACAGGCAAAGCGCCTCAACTCGGCGCGCATCTGGCCGAGCCTTATGTGCAAATCCACCCCGGTGATGCGGCGGAACTGGATGTTGCCGAAGGCGATCTGGTGCAGATCAAGAACGGCTACGGTCAGGCGGTTCTGCGGGCGCTGATCACGGACGCGACAGCGAAAGGTCAGCTTTTCGCGCCGATGCACTGGACGCGTCAGCGCAGTGCATCCTCGGCCGTGAATGCGGTGACGCCGCCGGTTGTGGATCCGGTTTCTGGCCAGCCTGCGCTAAAGGGGGGCGTCGTGTCCGCGCAACGCTTTGAGGCGGCGTGGTATGTCTTTGCGGCCTCCACCGCCGAGATGTCCCCGTCGCAGGATTATGCCGCCGTGGCGCGCATACAGACCGGTTGGCAGGCTGAACTGGCCGGGATGACCGCGCCTGATGACTGGTCCGAATTCGCGCGTGCGCTGACCGGGCAGGCCGGTGACATCGCGGTGATGGAGGATCAGCTCAGCGGGCAGACACGTATCGCGATCATTCGGGATGGTGTGCTTCAGGCGCTCGTTTTCAGCAGCACGCGCCCCGTTGCCTTGTCCCGCAGTCATGCGGTGTCGTTGATCGGGACAGAGGTGAGCGCGTTGCAGGCCTTGTCCGGGCGGGCCAGCGTGGATCAGCCCGATCCCGGTGTGACGGTTTGTGCGTGCATGTCGGTCGGGATCAACACGATCCGATCCGCGATCCGCGAGGGTGCTGGCAGCGTCGAGGCGATCGGGGCAAAGACCTGCGCGGGGACAAATTGCGGCGCCTGCAAGCCTGAATTGGCGGCGTTGCTGAGCACAACTGACCTGCCGATGGCCGCCGAATGAGCATGGCTCCGTTCATACGGATCGTTGCCCAAGGCAAAGGGCGCGCACGGTCGCTGACGCAAAAGGAGGCGACCGAGGCGATGACACTGATCCTGTCGGGTCAGGCCGCGCCAGAGGCGATTGGCGCGTTGTTGATGGTGTTGCGCTTGCGCGGCGAAACCGATGCCGAGATCGCCGGGTTCACGGCGGCGTTGCGCGCCTTTGTCTGCAATGATTTGCCCGACGTTGATCTGGACTGGCCTTGCTACTCGGCTGGCCGAACGCGCGGTGCGCCTCTGTTTTTGCTGGCGGCGAAGCTGGTCAGCCAAGCGGGGTATCGGGTGATGCTGCACGGGTCCAATCGGTCGCGCCATGACCTGCGCGCCGCCTTGCGTCAGACCGGGATCTTGAGCGAGACGCTCAGCTATCACCCGCTTGATGTGCTGAGCCCGGTCGCGCAAAGCCTGCTTGATCTGCGTGACACATTCGGGCTGAGATCGTGCATCAACACGGTTCTACGGATGTGGAACCCGGCAGCGGCACGCGCCACTGTGCAAGGGGTGTTCCACCCGTCTTATCGCGGCTTGCAAGCCCGCGCGGCAGAGGCGCTGGGCCAGCCCCGGTTGAGCGTCATCAAAGGCGGTGGCGGCGAGTTTGAGCGCAATCCTGCGAAAGATATTGCTGTCTTCGGACTGCGGGATGGGGCGCATATCGAAGAGCATGCTGCGGCTCTGATTGACGAGACGCGCCGGTTGCATGAGCCGGATCACGCCGTTGATCTGGAGGGGCTTTGGTCCGGCGATGTGCCCGATGAATTTGCCGAAGCGACTGTGATTGGCACGGCCGGTGTTGCGCTTTGGACGCTGGATGCTGCGCCGAGCATCGCGTCCGCTGACCGTCTGGCCAAACGGCTCTGGCAGTCCCGCCACGCTCCTGAAAGGAAAATCGCATGAAGACGTTTCCGATGTTTTTGCAGATGAATGGCCGCCGCGTTGTGATCGCGGGTGGCGGTGAGCAGGCAGCGCAGAAGACGCGGCTGATGCTGAAAACCGAAGCGCGGATTGAAATCCTGGCGCAAGAGCTGGAGGAAGAGCTGCAAGCCCTCGCTGACGCAGGACGGGTTGTCCATGTCACCGACCGCGCGACGCCCGCGCATTTTGCCGATACCGCGCTGTGCTTTGTTGCCAGCGGGTGCCCGGGAGCGGATGCGGCGATGCACGCGTTGGCCAAGAAAGGCGGCGCAACCGTGAATGTCGTGGATCAGCCTGATCTTTGCGATGCGCTGACGCCCTCTATTGTGGATCGCGACCCGGTCGTCATCGCGATTGGTACGGAAGGCACGGCGCCTGTTTTGGCGCGGCAGATCAAGACCCAGATGGAGCAAGCGTTGGAGCCACGTTTGGGGGAATTGGCGGCTTTGGCGGGCCGTTTGCGCGGGGCGGCGATGGCCCGGCTTGCGCCACGCGACCGGCGGGATTTGTGGCGCTGGGTCTTCAATGATATGCCGCGCAAGGCGTTTGCGCGGGGGGCGGAACGGGAGGCGGCGCGGGCGATCAAGGATGCGATCCAGACCGGCGATTTTCGCGAAGACAAAGACGGCAGCGTTGCTCTTGTCGGGGCTGGACCGGGTGCGAAGGACCTGATCACGCTGCGCGGTGTTCAGCGTTTGCAGGAAGCGGATGTGATTTTCTACGACCGTCTGGTTGATCCCGAAATTCTTGAGCTGGCCCGCCGCGATGCGGAGCGGGTCTACGTTGGCAAAAAGCCCGGTTGCCATGGCTGGCCACAATCCAAGATCACGGACATGCTGGTGGCCGCAGCGCAGCAGGGCCAGCGCGTGGTGCGCCTAAAATGTGGCGATCCGGGGATTTTTGCGCGCGGGGCCGAGGAATTGGACGCGTTGAACGCGGCGGGGATTCCGGTTGAGATCGTGCCGGGAGTGACTGCGGCAAGCGGGGCAGCGGCGGCCTCTGGTCAGATGCTGACCGAGCGCGGCGAGATTGATCAGTTGATCCTGACGACAGGCCATCTGGATGTCGGTCCTTGCGCGCCCGACTGGTTGGAGCGGTTGAAGCCGGGTGCGTGTATTGCACTTTACATGGCGGTCTCGGCTGCGCCGATGATCGCGCAGAGCCTGCAGCGGTCAGCCTACGGCGCGTTGGTCGAGGTCGAGATCGTTGCCGATGCACAGCGCGCCAATCAAAAGGTGCTGCGCTGCGCCCCGCATCAACTGGCCGAGACGTTGCAGCAAAACGAGATCCGCAACTCCGCGATGATCTTCTTGCGCCTGCCGAAATCAGCCGCGCAGCCGGTTCGACAACCGCTCAGGATCGTCGAAACCGCCTGACGCTCAATCGCCGTCTGCGACGCCCTGCGCGCGCAGCTTGGCGCGGCGGGCGCGGTAGCTGGGCAGGATCACCAAAATCACTGCGATCACCAGCAGTCCGAGGGTCATCGGGCGTTCCCAGATGAAGGACACACCGTCATAGAGCTGCATCGAGCGGGAGAAGTTATCCTCCAGCATGCCGCCCAGAATGAAGCCGATCAGGAGCGGCGCGAGGGGGTAGTCCGCGAAACGCAGGATCGTTGCAAAGATACCGAAGCCGACGAGCAAAAGAAGCTCGGTCGCGTTGTTCTGACCGATATAGGCCCCCATCAGGGTGAAGAACAAAATGAACGGGATTAGATAGTTGCGTTGGACCGAAAGAACCTTGGCGATGTAGGGGATCAGGGGCAGGTTCAGGACCAGCAGGACCAGATTGCCGATGAACATCGACATGATGACGGCCCAGAAGACCTGTGGCTCGTCCAGCATCAGGCGCGGGCCGGGGGTCACGTTGAGCGCGATAAGTGCGCCCAGCAGGATGGCCGTGGTGCCGGAGCCGGGGATACCCAGCGTCAGCAGCGGCACGAACGAGCCGGTGCAGGCTGCGTTGTTGGCGGTTTCCGGGGCAGCAAGGCCCTTGATGGAGCCTTTGCCGAACTCTTCCTGCTCTTTCTTCGGGGCGATATTGCGCTCGACCGCGTAGCCGAGGAAGGAGGCGATGGTCGCGCCTGCGCCGGGCAGGACGCCGATGAAGAAGCCTTGGATCGATTGTCGGCCAATGACCGGCGCGATGGATTTCGCCTCGGCCCGGGAAATGCGCAGGTCTTTGATTTCGCCATCGGCGGAGCCTGCATCTTTGGGTTTGAGCACCAAGAACAAGGCTTCGGGCAAGGCAAACATGGCCATGGCGAGCGTGATGAAGCCGAAGCCGGATTGCAGGTCCATCAAGCCCATCGTGAAGCGTGGCTGGTTGAACAAGGCACCTTCGCCGACGGTGGCCATGATCAGACCAAGCAGGGTCATCAGCATCGCTTTGGCGACTTGTCCCGTGCCTGCGAAGGCGGCAATGGCCGAAAGGCCGACAACCATGAGCGCGAAATACTCGGCGGAGTGGAACAGGAGCGCGACTGAGGACAGAGCGGGCGCGAAGACCATCAGCAGCAGCGCACCGATCGTGCCGCCCGCGAAGCTGGCGATGGCGGCGATGGTGAGGGCTTTGCCCGCTTTGCCTTGTCGCGCCATCGGGTAGCCGTCGAAACTGGAGGCGACGGTGCCCGCCACACCGGGTGCATTGAGCAGGATTGACGAGGTCGAGCCGCCGAAGATGGCGCCATAGTAGACACCAGCGAGCAGGATCAGCGCGGCGGAGGGATCGCCCATCGAGATGGCAACGGGGATCATGATCGCGATGATCGACATGGGGCCGAGACCCGGAAGCATGCCGATAAACGTGCCGATCAGACAGCCGCCGATGACCATGAGCAGGTTTTGCAGCGACAGAGCCGTTTGAAGGCCAATCAGAAGTCCTTCTAGCATATCAGCCTCCTACCAAAAAGCCGGGGAGCGGGCGCAGGAAGATGCCGAGAACGACTTGCACCAGATACCAAACGATGCCCGTGGCGAGGCCCGAGACGAGAAACATCATGATCCAGCGGCGCTCTCCGAGAATGAAGGAGCCGCCGACGAGAAAGCCAACGGTCGAAAACAGAAACCCAGCGGGGCGCAGCAACAGCGCATAGGCCACCATGAGGCCCAAAAGCATCAGTGCCTGACCGATTTTGTAGTCTCCAAGGCGGCGGTAATCGATGTCGCCGATCTTTTGCTCGCCCTTCTCGATGCCGAGCAGAATGACGAGCGATGCGATGATTGCGAGGACCGAAAGAACCTTTGGGAAAGTTGACGGCCAGATCGGATTGCGCCGCATGAAGGGGGCCAGGGCGTCATCCATCGTGAACCACGCAGTGTAGCCGTAAATCAGGCAGATGCCGAGCAAGACAAGTGCGATCCAGCGATCCAGCGCCATGATGCCCTCCGGTGTAAAGTGAGAAATGAAAGACGCGGGGCGCAGCCTTGGCCGCGCCCCGCTCAACACCGTTTTAGAGGAAGCCGAGCTTCTTCATCAGATCGCCGATGACCTTTTCCTGGTCCTCAAGGAAGGCCCGGAAATCGTCACCGCTGTTGTGGATGTTCACCCAACCGTTGCGCGCGCGGACTTCTTCCCATTCGGGCGTGTCATACATCTTCATCAGGGCGTCCTGATACGCCGTGACCTGCTCTTCCGGCAGACCGGGCGCACCGAAGAAACCGCGCCAGTTGACGAAGGTCATGTCGATGCCCTGCTCGGTCATCGTCATGGCGTCGCCTGCCGCCTCAACGCGTTCGTCCGAGGTGATGCCGATGATCTTCACTTCGCCCGCATTGGCCAGATCAACCGCTTCGGACAGACCAGTGGAGAGCGCTGCGATTTCGCCGGACAGAAGCGCTGCCATCGCCTTGCCGCCTGCGTCATAGGGGATGTATTTCACACCCAACGCGTCCTTGCCGGCCGCTTCCATGACCATGGCCGCCACGAGGTGGTCCATGCCGCCAGGGACCGAGCCACCGCCGATGGCTGTCGCATCGGGGTCAGCGTCATAGGCCGCGATCAGGTCTTCCATCGAGTTTACGGGGCTGTCCTTGCCCACAACGATGGCCGCATAGTCGCCGATGGTGCCTGCGATCAGGGTGAGGTCACGGAAGCTCTGCGGGAACACGCCGGTGAGCGAGCGGATCACGATGGGGGTCGAGTTGACCATCAGCGTGCCGTGGTTGCTTTCGGCGTTCTCGATCAGGTAGCCAATGGCTTTACCGCCGCCGCCGCCCGACATGTTTTCGTAGGATGCCGTGCCGACCAGACCGGCTTCGGTGAGCGCTTCGCCCGTGCCGCGGGCTGTGCCGTCCCAGCCACCACCGGCACCGCCGGGGATCAGGAAGTGGATGCTGTCAACGACTTGGTGGCCATCTGCATGCGCAGGGGCTGTGAAGCCAAGCATGGCAACGGCGGCTGCCATCACGGCGCGACGGCCGAGTTTAAGTTTTGTCATAATGTCCTCCCATTTAACAATTTTGCGCGTTGGCGAAATTGTGACGCCTCACGATGGGAAGTGCGCAAGGCAGTGTCAAGCACTTGGCGGGCGCTTTTTAAACTGGTTCATCGGGAAGAAAGTGGCTGGGGTGGTAGGATTCGAACCTACGATACACGGTACCAAAAACCGATGCCTTACCGCTTGGCTACACCCCAACGTAGGCGGCTAAATACGCAGGCTGCGGGGGGTAATCAAGTGCGTTTTCGCAAAAAGTGCAGACCGGCCTACTCGCGCTCGGCGTTGCGGTCCAGCAGGTCGCTCTCGGACTGTGCCTTCCGTTCGTCATCAATGATCCTGGACAGTTCCTTATCCGCAGTGGCGCTGACCTCGGTCGGTTCGACAACGATGGGCGGAGCAGGGGATTTCGGGGTCGTTTTCTTGCCGCTGGGCATGCCATCCAGATCGGTGATCAGGCGGTATGTCGGCTCGGGCATTTCGATCTCTTCGGTGGTCAGCGCGGCCATCACCATGCGCATGGCTTCGCCGCGTGCGGCCACAAGGCTGGTGTCATGCTGGGCGATCCAGCCGGTGACGCGCAGGGTGATGGTGCTGTCGCCGATCCCTTCAAGCCAGCAATTCGGCGCGGGTTCGGCCAGAACGAAAGGCAGCGCTTCGATGGTGGTCTGCGCGATGTCGCGCGCCTTTGCCAGATCCGCGTCCGGCGCGATGCCCAGATCGAACAGGAAGCGGCGTTCGTCGTTGCGGGTGTAGTTGACGATCCGGCTTTTGAAGACGGTCGCATTGGGAATGTGGATGTGGTTGCCATCAAAGCTGAGCAGGATCGTGGCGCGGCTGGTCAGGCGGATGACCTTGCCGATATCGCCTTCGATCTCCACCGTGTCATTGGGCCGGAAGGGTTGCCGTATCGAGAGCATGATCGAGGCGATGAAGTTCTCGACCGTGTCGCGCACCGCAAAACCGATGGCGAGGCCGACGATGCCCGCAGCGCCAAGGATCGTGGACAGCAACGCGGTGGCGTTGAGGATATCGAGCGCGACCACGAGGCCGCCGATCATAAAGGCCAATCGGACCAACTGGCGGTAGATATTGGCGATGAACTTGTTCGGGGCGAGCCTATCCCAAGGCTGGCGCATTCGGGCGATCAGGATGCCCGCAACGACGACAACCAGAAACGCCAGAAGGGCGACAAGGGCCAGCGGAATAAAGGCAATCAATTGGCTAATGCGTGACTGAAACCGCGCGACCGCCGGGTTCAGGCGTTCAACGACATCTGTTGTCTCGACCACCTCGTTTTCGATGGCAACGACGCCTTCGACCCGGCCCGCCAGGTCGTTCAAACGGTTTGCAGTTACCGCATCCAGTGTCGTGCCGCGCAAGGTCACGATCCCGTTCGAGACAGAGACGGTGACGTCTTCAAAGCCTTCCAGCTCCCCCAATATGCCGCGAATGCGGGTCGCGATTGCAGCGTCTTGGCTGGCGCTATCCTCGACCGTGATGGTGCCGGTGGGCTGCTCGGTCGTGTCTTGCGCCAAGGCTGACAGCGGCAGGAACAGGCACAGGGCGAGGGTCAAAATCAGGCGCATCAAATCTTCCGCATCAATTTGCGATCAGCATAAGTTCTGCGGCGTCGGTGTAAACGCTAGATCGTCTGGTCGTAGTCGCCGACGGAGGGTTCTGTGCGAATGACCGCGTCGATATCAGCAAAAATGGCCCGCATTTCCGCATCGCTTTCGGGGCTTTCGCAAACCACGACCAGATTGGGCGTGTTGGAGGAGGCGCGCACAAGGCCCCAAGCGCCGTTCTGAAGGATCACGCGGGCGCCGTTGACGGTGACGACCTGAGCGATCTTGCGGTCTGCGATTGTTTCGCCCGCGTCATGTTTGGCGACGAGTTTGGCGACCAGTCGTTCCAACACGTCGTATTTCTCGGTGTCGGCACAGTAGGGCGACATGGTGGGCGTCGCAAAGGTCTGCGGCAGTGCCTTGCGCAGATCGGACATGGACATGTCCGGGTTGCGGTCCATCAGTTTGCAAATCTCGACAGCGACGCGCATTCCGCAATCGTAGCCGCGCCCAATCGGCTCGGCGAGGAAGTAGTGACCCGATTTCTCGAACCCTGCGAGCGCGCCGATTTCGCGCACGCGGCGCTTCATATGGGAATGGCCGGTCTTCCAGTAATCGGCTTTGACGCCGTGCTTTTGCAGTTCCGGGTCGGAGGCGAAAAGGCCGGTGGATTTCACATCGGCCACAAAGGTGGAGCCGGGGTAAATCTTGGCCAGGTCGCGAGCCATGATGACGCCGACCTTATCTGCAAAAATCTCTTCCCCTTCGTCATCGACCACGCCGCAGCGGTCACCATCGCCATCAAACCCAAGCGCGAAATCGGCACCGGAGGCTTTGACGCTGTCGGACATGTCATGGAGCATTTCCAGCGCTTCGGGGTTCGGGTTATAGTTGGGGAAGGTGTAATCGAGCTTGTTATGGGATGGCACGATTTCGACGCCCAGACGTTCAAAGACATCTGGTGCGAAGGCCGAGGCGGTGCCGTTGCCGGTCGCACAGACGACCTTGAGCTTGCGGGTCATTTTGAAATCACCCACGAGGTCATCCAGATAGGCCTCGCGCACGCCGTCGATAAACTCGTAGGAACCACCGTCACGCGCGGCGCCTTCGCCATTCAACACGATATCACGCAGTTCGCCCATCTCGTCAGGGCCATGGGTGAGGGGCCGGTCAAAGCCCATCTTCACGCCAGTCCAACCGTTTGGATTGTGGCTGGCCGTGACCATGGCGACGGCGGGCAGGTCCAGATGGAACTGCGCAAAGTAAGCCATGGGGGACAGCGCGGGGCCGATATCCTTGACGGCGATCCCCGCCTGCATCAGACCCAGCATCAGTGCGTTTTTGATCGATAGGGAATAGTCGCGATAGTCATTGCCCACCGCGATTTCCGGCTTGATGCCGCGCTTGTGCATCTGCGTGCCAAGGCCAAGACCCAAGGCGGTGATGCCTGCCAGATTGATCTCTTCCGGGTATCTCCAGCGGGCGTCATATTCGCGAAAGCCCGTGGGCGTAATCATCGCATCGCGCAGGAAGGCCCAGGTGTTCGGGGTGACGGTCGTCGCAGGTTTGGTCACGGGAGATATGTCTTTCGTTAAAGGCGAATGGGGGTCTGTTTGGCCAGCGTATCGAATGCCATCAGAGTTTCAATCAAACTGTCCATCTGATGTAACGGGATCATGTTGGGACCATCAGATGGCGCGGAATCGGGCGCTTCGTGGGTTTCGATGAACACCGCCCCAATGCCCAAGGCAACGGCGCTGCGCGCCATCACGGGTGCAAATTCACGCTGCCCCCCGGTCGAGCCGCCTTGCCCGCCGGGTTGCTGCACCGAATGGGTGGCATCCATCACGACCGGATAGCCGGTTTGCATCATCCGGGGCAGGGCGCGCATATCTGCGACCAGCGCGTTGTAGCCAAATGAGGTGCCACGTTCGGTCAGCAAAAGGCGTTCATTGCCGGTGGAGGCGAGCTTGGCGACGACATTGTCCATGTCCCAGGGGGCCAGAAACTGACCCTTCTTGACGTTGATGGCGGCGCCTGTTTCGGCGGCGGCCAGCAGAAGGTCTGTCTGGCGACACAGAAAGGCGGGGATTTGCAGTACATCGCAGACCTCGGCCACCGGGGCGCATTGATCGGGGCTGTGGATATCGGTCAGCGTCGGCACCTCAAGCGCCGCGCCAACGGCCTGCATCACGGCCAGCCCTTCGTCGATGCCAAGACCACGCTTGCCCGAAAGCGAGGTGCGATTGGCCTTGTCGAACGAGCCTTTGAAGATGAACTGCGCGCCGTGCTTTGCGCAGGCCTCTTTCATAGTGCCTGCGATCATCTGGGCGTGATCCACGCCTTCCAGCTGGCAAGGGCCTGCGATCACGGTCAGGTGGGCGTCATTGCTGACGTGCAGGTCCCGGATTTCAACGGTTTTCATTTAGGACGTGACCTGTTCGCGAAGGATGGAGGCGGTGAGCGAGATCATCAGATAGATGCCCGCAAGAATGATGAAGGCCAGCACGGTATTCTCAAACTTGCGCGGATATCCGGCCTCGTCGGGGGCGGTGGGCGTGACACCGAGCGAAAGGTAACGCACCTGGCGGTTCGCCTCGATCCGGGCGGTTTCCATCTGTTGGAGCGCGCCCTGCAGCAGCCCATCGCGGGTCTGCAGGTCAATCTCAGCCCGGCGGAGTTCAGCGTTCTTGGTGGCCAAAGAAACGCCATCGGTGCTGGCGACCGTCAGGCGTTCGCGCAAGCTCGCAATCAGCGCCTCAAGGCGGCGGATATCGGCGCGCACGCCTTCAACGCGGGCCGCATTGGGCTGCGCGTTATCCAGCAAAGCCTGCAATTGCAGTTCTTTTTCCTGCAACTCGGTCTGGCGCTGACCGATCTGGCCGTTGATCGTGGCGACCTCGGACAGCGGGTCGATGGTTTCGATGCTGCGCTGAATATCGACAAGCCGGTCGAGGGCGGCATCGCGCTCGGCAAGGGCTTCCTCAAAGCTCTCTCGCGCGCCTTTCATCTGGTCTTCGCGCACCCGTTGAGTGATGCTGTCGACCCGCTCTTCGGCGTAGGAAATCAGCGTGCGCGCCCATTGCTCGGAGGTTTGCGGATCGGCGGCGATCACCTCCATCTTGACGATGCCTTCGGTGGGGTCGTAGCCGATTTTCACGTTCCGTTTGAACAGTTTATAGGCCTGTTCATCTGTCGCATCCGGGGCCAGCCGCTGGATCGCGTCAATTTCGTCGCGGGCAAAATGGGCCTTGAAACCAAGGTCTTCGTCCAGCCGCTGCATCGCCTCGCGCGACGTCAGATAGCCCTGCACGGCGATACTGTCCTGCACGGTGGCCAGTTGCGAGCTGCCAAACATGCTGCCCAGCGAGCCTGCGCTGGCGCTTTCGGCCTGCTGGATGATGAACTCGGAGTTGGTCGCATACATCGGGGTCGCGATGATATAGAAGTAATAGGCGGCCATGATCGTCGGCAGGAAGATGAAAAAGCTGAGCCTTGAAATCAGCAGAACGATCTTGCGGCGGCGGCGCTTGGCAATATCGCGCTGAATTTTCACGATCTCGCTGGCGCGCTCATTTGCTCCGTCCAGTAGGTCGGTCGACGGCAGGGTATTGTTGCCAGATGGCACGGTTTGGGGCAATTGCACGGGCGGCTCGCCTGCGCCGCCATCGCCGTCATTCGGGACGACAAGCTGCAACATGCTGGATCGCTGGAACGGGTCGATCCCGTTGGCGCGCAGCAGCCGCACGGCGTCAAAGTCCGAGGTCGGGGCCAGCCCGTGTTTCTGGGCGACCCGACGCGCCATGCGCAGTTGGCGGCCGGTTAGACCTTCGCGGCGCACCGCCTCGATATCGGCCTGTGAGCTGACGTCACCGGGGCTTGCAACTTCGCCCTGGGGCGGCGTCGCTGGGGGTGTCTGAGGGGCCTCTTCAACCGCGCGTGGAGTGGCGGGCGGCACGGGTGCCGCCGCACTGGGCGCCTCGACCGGATCCTGCATCGGCTCTTCGGCCCTTGCGGCAGAACCAAGCGCGCCGGTGCGCCGTATGCGGAACTTTTTAGCCTTGGGTTTCATAGTCATAGAGCAGTTTCGCTTCTTCCAAGGTGTCAAACATATGTAGCCGCCCGTCGCGCAGAACCGCGGCAGAGCGGGCGAATTTCTCAAGCGTGGCGGGTTGGTGCGACACGATAATCACCGTCGTTGTGCGCAACCGTTCTTTTAGGATCGCCCCGGCTTTGCGATTAAATTCTACGTCAGTGGTGCCGGGCATGCCTTCGTCGATCAGGTAGATGTCGAAATCAAGCGCCAGCAACAGCGAGAACGTGAACCGGGCGCGCATGCCCTGGCTGTAGGTGCCGACGGGCATATCGAAATACTCTTCGATCCCGCAGAGCCAGCGGCAAAACGCTTCGACGTAATCCGGGTCGAGCCCGTAAAGCCTTGCGATATAGCGCGAATTTTCCATCGCCGATTGGCGACCCACAACGCCACCCATAAAGCCAAGCGGGAAAGAAACGCGGCATTCGCGGCGAATTTCGCCCTCATCCGGCTTCTCCAGCCCGGCCATCATATTTACCAGCGTGGTCTTCCCGGTGCCGTTGGGGGCCAGAATGCCCAGCGAATTGCCCAATTCCACACGGAAAGACGCGCGTTCAAGGATCACCTTGCGCTGTTTGCCCGTCCAGAAGGACTTGCTGACATTTTCAAACTCGAGCATTCACTCGCACTCCGGCACTGCCTCGATGGCCGTCCATCCTTAACGGATTGTTTCGTTTCGACCGGTTTATACAGTCTTTCTGGCTATATTATGTCGGATAGCGGCCCATTAGGGCAACTGTGAAAGAGACAAGGGGCGCATATGCCTCGCATTTTACTAAAGCTCTTGTTTTTCGACCTTCAAGACTTTGCCCGCAACGATCGCCATGATCGCAGCGAAGAACGACAGCAGCGCGCCCATTTTCGCGGCATCCTGCACGGCACCGACCGGGAACGCGACCGATGCGATGAACAGCGAAACGGTGAAACCAATGGCTGCGACGCAGCCGATCACGAACAGGTCCGAGGATTTCATTCCGACAGGCAGACCGAGTTTCAGCGGATATGCCGCCAGATAGCCCATGGCCAAGACGCCCAGCGGCTTGCCGATCAGCAGACCTGCCAGCACTAGCCATGTGGGTTCACTGATTGACGAGAAGGCGACGCCCGCATTCATCAGGCCAAAGAAGAACAGGATGACCTCAACCGGGCGTTTAAGCAGATGTTCGCTGTGGTTGAGCAGGTCGGTCAGGTATTGCTCGGCCTCCGCGAAGATGCCGAAGGCGCGATCTGCGTGGGGCAGGGTCGGCACGATGGGCAGCAGACCCAAAGCCGGGTGCAGCCCGCTTTCTTGAAAGCCATACCAGCTGAGCGCGCCCGCAAAAAGGTAAGGCCAAAACGACAGTTTGTTGCGCACCCAGGTGGAGTTGGGGCGGACCTGGTTGCCGCGGTCCATCCGGCGCGGCAGCCAGTTGAACAGCACGAAAACCCCCACCGCAGAGAAGACCGAGAGAAGCAGCCAGACCGGGGCCAGATCGCCCTCGGGATAGAAGATCGCAAGGATGATGAGGCCCGCGGCATCATCGGCGATGGCCAGCAACAGCAGGAACCGCACCGCGGGATGGCCTGCGCCAAAGACGATGCGCCCGACCAGATAGCTGAAAGCGATATCGGTGGCCGTCGGGATCGCCCAGCCGCGCGCGACAGCGTCGTAGATGTCGCTTCCCAGAAAGAATGCGAGGCCCAGATAGATCGCGATAGGGCCGATCATACCGCCTGCGGTGGCGAAAAGCGGCGTGGCGGCTTTCTTGCCACGCAGAGCGCCGTTTTTGAGGATGATCGCCTCCCAGACCTCTTTGGCGGCGATGGCAAAAAAGAAGGCCATCAGAAGGTCATTGACCAGATAATGCAGGCTCAAAACCCGCTCGGCCCCGCCTGGGTCATATTTATCGGCGCCGTGACCATAGGCATGAAACCAGTGGTCATATTTGGCACCAATAATATCATTGAACCAAAGCGGGGTTTCGGCGAAGTGGTGATACCCCTCCATATCCAGATTGGCCCAGACCAGCGCGATCACAGCGCCCAAGATCAGCAGGATCGAGTAGTTGAGTACGAAATTCCAGACGCGATACATGCCGTTCTCCCGGTCTTGTGGGGATCATACTGGGCGAAGCCGTGGCGTCGGGCAAGCTATGTTATACCGCAATTTTTCAAGTGCTATGAGGCAGTTGGCATGAAAGCGCTGATGGAAGAGCTGCGCAATTGCACGATTTGCACAGAGCGGTTTGCGGCGACTCAGACGCAGCATCGGCCCAACCCGGTGGTCTGGTTTCAGCCTGGTGCGCGTTTGCTGATTGCCAGTCAGGCCCCAGGCTTGCGGGTGCATGAAGCCAATACGCCGTTCTGGGATCAATCCGGCGTCCGGCTGCGTCGGTGGCTGGGGCTGGACGACGAGGCGTTCTATGACCGCAGCCGGGTGGCGATTGTGCCGATGGCGTTTTGCTTTCCGGGCTATGATGCGAAAGGATCGGATCTGCCGCCGCCCAAGGTCTGCGCCGAGACATGGCGGGCAGGTATTCTGGACGGGCTTACGGATATTCGTCTGACCGTGCTGATTGGCGGCTATGCCCAGCAATGGCATCTGGGCGGGCGCATGAGCGTGACAGCCCGCGTTGCCGCGTGGCGCGATCTTTCCCCAGACGTCTTTTGCTTGCCGCATCCGTCCTGGCGCAATACGGCATGGCTAAAGAAAAACCCGTGGTTCGAGGCGGAGACCGTTCCGGCTTTGCAGGCCCGCGTCAAAGAGGTGATGGATGACTGAGACCGCGCTGGACCGCGCCCATGCGCAGATGGAGGACAGCGACGCCAAGCGTCTGGCGTTTTTTGAGCGTGTCGCCGATAGCGAGTTGTTTCTGCTTCTGCAAAGCGAAGCGGAAGGGGATCAGCTGAGCCCGGAGGTCTTCGATCTGGGGGAGGCACAATATGTGCTGGTCTTTGATCGGGAGGACCGCTTGTCGTCTTTCGCGGGGCGGATCGTGCCTTATGCCGCACTTTCGGGGCGGGTGATTGCGCAGATGCTGGCCGGGCAAGGCGTGGGTTTGGGGATCAATCTGGATGTCGCGCCGTCGGCGACGCTTTTGCCCGCCGAGGCTGTGGCCTGGTTGGCAGAAACCTTGGCGCATACACCCGATGAGGTGGAGGCGCGCCCGGTTGAGGTGACACCGCCTGCCGGGTTGCCGGATACGCTGATCACAGCGCTGGATACCAAGCTGGCCACAGCGGTCGGCTTGGCTCCGATGGCCTATCTGGTGGGGGTCACTTACGAGGGCGGCGTGACGTCTCATATGCTGGCGTTTATCGGCGCGGCTCCGGGAGCGGAGGACGCGCTAGCCAAAGCGGTGAGCGAGGCGCTGACTTTCAGTGGCATCGAGGCAGGCGCACTGGATGTGGCGTTTTTCAAGGCGAGCGATCCGATGGCCGCGCGATTGGCGCGGGTTGGCTTGCGGTTCGATCTGCCGCAACCCGAAGAACCGGCTGAGCGGGCGGCTCCAGGCAGCGACCCGGATGCGCCGCCGATCCTGCGTTAGTAACCGGCGCTGCGATCCACGAGGTGCAGGAACGGCTCTCCGTTCTCGCCGCGCCTTATGTTCTCGGCGATCACGCGAGAGGCGGAGGCGGCGCGTGTCTCTGACGCGATATGGGGGGTGACGGTCACGTTGGGGTGGGACCAGTAGGGATGATCTTTGGGCAAGGGTTCGACCCGGAAGACATCCAGTGTGGCGTGGCCGATCTGGCCGCTATTCAGCGCATCGAGTAGCGCTTCATCGTCGATCAGGCCACCACGGCCGGGGTTCAGGATCACGGCCCCCTGCGGCAAGGTGGCGAGTGTCTGGGTATTCAGCATATTCTCGGTCTGAGGGGTCAGCGGGAGAAGCAGGACGAGGATCTCTGCGGTGCTGAGCGCTTCGCTCAGTCCATCCGAGCCTGAGAGGCAGGTGATGTGCTCGATCTGCTTGGGGCGGCGGCTCCACCCGGTGACGTTGAACTTGAGCTGCGCCAGCATCTGGGCGCAGGCGGCACCCAGAGCGCCGAGGCCAAGGATCGTCACGCGGCGGTCGCAGGCCAGAGGCGGGGCGACATTGCGCCAGTTGCCATTCAGCCCGTGAATATGCGCGTCCATGCCCAGATGATGGCGCAGGACATGGCCGGTGACCCATTCGATCATCCCGTCGGTCAGACCTTCATCGACCATGCGGGCTAGCGGTTGGGTGAGGGTCTCGTTGCCTGTGATCCCCTCGACCCCGGCCCAGAGGTTGAGCACAGCTTTGCAGCGTGTGTAAGGCGTGAAATCCTGTAAATCGCTGTTGGGGGCATAGACGATATAGTCGACCTCATCTGGTGCGAAGTCGCGACGCAGATCGACGTTCAGGCCAGCCTCTGCAAAGGCAGTCTTCAAGGGGATTTCATACTGGTCCCAGCGCGTATCGAGCGCTGCAAAAAGGACGTTGGTCATTGTCTAGCGTGCTCTGTGGACATGGGCGCTTTGGACAAGGCCGAACGCAGCCATAAGCACCAGCATCGCCGATCCGCCATAGCTGACCAGCGGCAATGGGACGCCGACAACCGGCGCCATGCCCATAACCATCGACATGTTGACGGCGAAAAACAAAAAGAAGGTCGCGGCGATCCCAAGGGTCAGAAGCGACGAGAAGCGGTCTTTCATACGCATTGCCGAGATCACGCAGAAGAGGATGATCAGCGCGTACAGCACCAAAAGGGAGAACGCGCCGACGAAGCCGAACTCTTCGGCCAATGTGGTGAAGATAAAGTCGGTATGCTTTTCCGGCAGAAAGTTCAGCCGCGATTGCGTGCCTTGCATGAAGCCGCGCCCGGTCCAGCCGCCCGAGCCAAGGGCGATCTTGGATTGGGTGATGTGATAGCCCGCTCCCAGCGGATCGGTTGCCGGGTCGATGAATGTGTCGATCCGACGATATTGGTAATCGTTAAGAAGCTGCCAGTCGGTGCCGCGACTGGCCAGGACGGCATATATTAACGCCACGCCCATCAGGATCACCACCGCGAAGTAAAGCCAATGGACACCGGCCAGAAACATCATGATGCCGCCGCCAGCGGTCAACAGGATGGAGGTGCCGAGATCGGGTTGGGTCAGCACCAGAAAGACCGGCGCGAGGATTAACACAAGCGGGATCAGCACCCAAAGCGGGCGCGAGACCTTGTCTTGCGGCAGCCAGTCATAATAGGCCGCCAGCAGCATCACGAGGGTGATCTTGGTCAGCTCAGACGGTTGCAGCCGCATGAAGCCGAGGTCGATCCAGCGTTGTGCGCCCATCCCGACGGAGCCGAAAAACTCGACATATAACAACAGGATAAATGAGAAGCCGAAGGCGACAGCAGCGATGTTGCGCCAGAACCAGATGGGGATCATGGCGACGACGAACATCAGCACGACGCCCATTGCAAACCGCTCCATCTGCTGGCCGGCCCAAGGGCTGAACGAACCACCCGCGACCGAATAAAGCATCAGCACGCCGACGCCGGCAACGGCCGAGATCAGCAGCAAGAGCGCCCAGTTGATGTAGAAGATTTTCGTCGGACCGCTGGGGACCGTCTTCAGATTATACTCAAGATAGCTCATGCGCGGTCGCTGCCCGTCCCGCCACTGGTGTCGCGCTCGCGCAGGTTCATGTTCTCGTGCATTTCTTCAACCTGGCCGCGGGCCGCGGTCGGGTAGGCCTCCAGCGGGGGAACCTTGCCGTAAAGCGCGCGCAAGGTGATGTCGCGTCCGATGGGGGCGGCTGCTTTGGAACCACCGCCGCCATGCTCGACCACGACCGCGACCGCGATACGCGGACTGTCGAACGGCGCATAATTCACCCAAAGCGCGTGATCGCGCCGCTCCCACGGTAGGTCTTCGTTGCGGGTGACGCCACGGCGGCGTTCTTCGGCGGTGATGCGGCGGACCTGTGACGTGCCGGTTTTGCCCGCCATGCGCATCGTGTCCTCGATGATGCGAGAGCGGTAGCCCGTGCCGCGCCGATGGTTGGAGACAGCGAACATCGCGTCCTGCACCCGCTTGACCAGGTTGGCATTGATCCCCAACTCCCCGTCGTCGCGGATCGGTTCGTCGACACCGTTCACCGATTTGATCAAGCGCGGGCTAATTGCGCGGCCCGAAGCGAGGCGCGCGCTCATCACGGCCAATTGGAGCGGTGAGGACAGAACATAGCCCTGCCCGATCGAGGCGTTGACCGTGTCACCGATCCGCCAGTCGGCATCGCGCACGGTGCGTTTCCATTCCTTGGTAGGCGCAAGGCCCTGGGCGACGGCGGACATGGGCAGGTTGTGATCGACGCCGATGCCGAAGCGCTTGGCCATCTCGCTGATCTTGTCAATGCCGACACGCTGAGCGATGTCGTAGTAATAGACGTCACAGCTTTGCACGAGGCTGTCATGCAGGTTCATGTTGCCGTGACCAGCGCGCTTCCAGCAGTGAAAGCGCAAGCCCGACACGGTGGTATGGCCGGGGCAGTAAACGGTTTCATCGACGCCGATGACACCGGCCTCCAAAGCCGCGAGCGCGGTGATCATCTTGAAGGTGGAGCCGGGCGGGTAGATGTCCTGCACGGCCTTGGACCGGAACGGCCTGTATTTGTTATCACGCAGGGCGTTATACGCGTTGCTGGAGATGCCGCGCACGAAAAGGTTCGGATCAAAGCTGGGGGCCGAGCCGATGGCCAGCAGATCGCCGGTCTGCGTATCCATCACGACGGCAGAGGCCGCTTCGCCTTCCAGCCGCGCCTGCACATAGTTCTGCAGGTCCGTGTCTACGGTCAGCTGTAGATCATCGCCGGGCACGCCTTCGGTGCGGTCCAATTCGCGGATCACACGGCCTAGGGCATTTACCTCGATCTGGCGGTTACCTGCCTTGCCGCGCAGGTCACGTTCGTGTTTCACTTCGACCCCCGTCTTGCCGATCTGGAAGCGGGGGATCTGCAAAAGCGGGTCCTGATCGTCGATCCGGCTCAGGTCGAAATCGCTGACCGGGCCGACATAGCCCAGAATATGCGCGTAGTCCTGTTGCATCGGGTAAACGCGGGACAGGCCCACCTCGCCACTGATGCCGGGCAGGGCCGGGGCGTTGACGGCGACCTTGGCGATATCCTCCCACGCAACGCGTTCGGCGACGGTGACGGGCACAAAGGGGCTGCGGCGTTTGAGTTCCTTGCGGGCGCGGTCAATATCTTCGGGGTCAAGCGGCACGATGGCGGACAAGCGCGCAAGCGTCTCATCCACGTCACCCGCATCCTCGCGCACCATGACGATCCGGTAATTCTGTTCATTGTCGGCAATGACAATGCCGTTGCGGTCAAAGATCAGGCCCCGCGCTGGGGGGATCAGACGCAGGTTGATGCGGTTTTCCTCGGCCAGCAGGCGGAACTGATCGGATTTCTCGATCTGCAGGTGCCGCATGCGCAGGCCGAGCCCGGCCACAAAAACAAGCTGCAACCCGCCCAGAACCAACGCGCGGCGGCTCAGCTTGCGGCTGCTTTCCTGAATTTCGCGTTGTGACTTGCGCATCTATCGGGCCTCGACAGGGTCGTATTCGCCGGGGGCGGCCTTGCGCACTCCGAACAGGAAATGCGAGGCCGCAACCATCACAGGATAGGCGAATGCGGTGGACAGGAACAGGCTTGCGTCTAGTGCCAGTGGCGCAGGTTCCACCAGAAAGAGCATCAGGATCAGGCGGTGGGCGATGACCACAAGGCCTGTGACGACGATCACGGTGAACCATTCCAGCAGGAACGTGCCGCCGCGCATGAAAATCGCCCGGCTACGGAGCACCTCAAGGCCGATGATAACGCACGCCGCCCAAAGTCCGGGGGGGCGTTGGAGCAGGAAATCGGCCAGCAGGATCACTGCGGCGACCAGCAGAGGTGGCACGGCGTCGGGGCGACGCAACACCCAAGCGTAGGCGAGGCACATCATGTAATCCGGCGCGGCCCAGCGGCGGGGTTCGGTCTCCAGCGGGAGGAGTTGGAGGAAGATCACCAACACGCCGAGGCCAGCATAGAGCGCCCAGAAGGCGAAGGGACGGTTTGCGGTTTGCTCAGCCATCGGTGGCCTCTTGGGTCGGGGCAACCTCTGCTGTGGGGCGTGCGGGGAGCGGGCCGATCAGGTGGCCAGGCTCGTCGATGACTTCAATGGATCGGGAGCGCAGAACGCGCAGGAACTCAAGCCGTTCGTAATCGGCAGACAAGCGCACGCGCAGGCGGCGGTCGGGGCCTTGGGCCACTTGCCCGATCAGCAAGCCTGCGGGAAAGACGCCGCCATCACCGGAGGAGACGACACGGTCACCTGGCCGCACGAGGTCAGGGTCTTCGAGAAACTCAACGGGCGGGGCAGGAGAGTTGTCACCCGCAAGGATGGCGCGTTGGCCGGAGGGTTGGATGGTAACCGGAAGGCGCGAATTGCTGTCAGTCAGCAGGATCACGCGGGCGGTGCGGTCGCCGACGCCGGAAATCCGCCCGACAAGGCCAAGGCCGTCGGTTGTGGCCCAGCCGTCCTGAATGCCGTCGCGTGCGCCGATGTTGAGCAGGACGGACTGGCGGAAGGGAGACCCGCTGTCGGCCAGAACGACGCCAGTAACGAAGGTCAGTTTCGGATCAAGGCGGACCTTGTTCAGATCGAGCAGTTTCGCGTTCTTTTGTTCCAGCTGAAGGGCGGCTTCCTTCCAGGCCTGCATCTGGCGTAGCTCTCGGCGAAGTTCCTGGTTTTGCTCGTAGATCTTCCGATAGGATCGGAAATCGGCAACGATATTGGCCGTGGCTGTGACCGGTGCCATCGCCCATTCAAAATTCGGAACGATCTGGTCAACGAGGTTCGCGCGCAGCCGCTCGACGCGGGGGCTGTCGATACGCCAAAGCAGGAAAACGCCGAAAAGCACAATGACAAGCAACCCGATCAGCAAACGGCGGATCGGGCGCACATAGTCATCGCGTTTGGACGTGTCTCGTGCCAAGGGTCGCCCCTTTGCGGGTCAAAAATGCTTTACGTGTCGTAGTCTATCACATGCTTGAGCTTGTGTTCATACTCAAGCGCGCGACCTGTTCCCAGCGCCACACAATTCAAACTTTCGTCAGCCACGGAGATGGCCAATCCTGTCTGTTCGCGCAGAGCCAGATCAAGCTCGCCCAACAGTGCGCCGCCGCCCGTGAGCATAACGCCCCGGTCAACGATATCGGCGGCCAGATCGGGTGGGGTCGCTTCCAGAGCGGTCATGACCGCCTCGCAGATTTGCTGGACCGGTTCGGCGAGCGCTTCGGCGACTTGCGCTTGGTTGATCTCGGTTTCCTTAGGAACACCGTTCAGCAGGTCACGGCCCCGAATTTGCAGGGCCGCACCGCGGCCATCGTCGGGCATGCGGGCCGTGCCGATGGTGGTCTTGATGCGTTCTGCAGTGGTTTCGCCGATCAGCAGGTTATGCTGGCGGCGCAGATAGCTGATGATCGCTTCGTCCATGCGGTCACCACCCACGCGCACTGAGCGGGCGTAGACGATGTCGGCGAGCGACAGGACGGCGACTTCTGTCGTACCACCACCGATGTCGACGACCATGTTGCCGGTCGGGTCGGTGATGGGCATGCCAGCCCCGATGGCTGCTGCGATGGGTTCAGCGATGAGCCCCGCGCGGCGCGCACCGGCTGAAAGGACCGATTGACGGATCGCGCGTTTTTCAACAGGAGTCGCGCCGTGGGGCACACAGACGATGATCTTTGGCTTCGACAATGTTGTGCGGCGGTGCACCTTGCGGATGAAGTGCTTGATCATCTCTTCGGCGACGTCGAAATCGGCAATCACGCCGTCCCGCATCGGGCGGATCGCTTCGATCGAGCCGGGGGTGCGGCCGAGCATCAGTTTTGCGTCTTCGCCAAAGGCCAAAGCGGTCTTCTTGCCGTCTTTCACCTGATAAGCAACCACGGACGGTTCCGACAGGATCACGCCCTTGCCTTTGACATAGACAAGCGTGTTCGCTGTCCCAAGGTCGATCGCCATATCTGACGAAAACAAGCCCCCTAAACCAAACATCTTCGCGGTCCCTTACCCCAATATCTCAAAGGCCCGCGACTCTGTCAGCCGCGGGCCATGGGTGCTTATACGGAGCAATGCTGCGCTGCGAAAGGGCCTGTTCCGGCCATATCAGCGCGTTTTTGCCGCTGGTGTCGGGTTCAGGACACGTCTTTGTAGGTCACAACGCGTTTGTCACCGCCCGGACCGGCCTGCTCGCGGCGCATCAAGAGACGGTTGAGCGCGCTGACATAGGCTTTGGCGGAGGCAACGACGGTGTCGGTATCGGCGGATTGACCGGTGACGATGATGCCGTTTTCCTCCATCCGCACGCTGACGGTGGCTTGCGCGTCGGTGCCTTCGGTCACGGCATGCACCTGGTAGAGCTGCAGCCGTGCCTCATGCGGAAAGAGCGCTTTGACAGCGTTGAAAGTGGCATCTACGGGGCCGTCGCCTTCGGCGGTGATCTGGTGCTGGGCACCGTCGATAATCATCGTCAGATCGGCCGATTGCGGGGCTTCGGTGCCGCAAATGACGCGCAGGAACTTGATCGTCAGGCGCTCGTCTTCGGGCCGCGCATCGGACATGAGCGCGACCAGATCGTCGTCGTAGATTTCCTTCTTGCGGTCGGCGAGTTCCTTGAATCGCACAAACACATCATTCAACTGATTGTCGGCAAGCTCGAACCCCAGATCCTTCAGCTTGGAGCGCAACGCGGCGCGGCCCGAGTGCTTGCCCATCACGAGATTGGTGTCGTTGAGGCCGATATCGGCGGGCTTCATGATCTCGAAGGTTTCGGCGTTTTTCAGCACGCCGTCCTGATGGATGCCGCTTTCATGCAGAAATGCGTTCTTGCCGACGATGGCCTTGTTAAACTGCACGGGAAAGCCCGAAACGGTCGCGACGCGGCGCGACAGGTTCATGATTTTCGTCGTATCAATGCCGGTCTGGAACGGCATGATGTCGTTGCGCACGCGCAGAGCCATCACGACCTCTTCGAGGGCGGTGTTGCCCGCCCGTTCGCCCAAACCGTTGATTGTGCACTCAATTTGGCGCGCGCCTGCATCGACTGCGGCCAGCGCGTTGGCGGTCGCCATCCCCAGATCGTTGTGGCAGTGGGTGGCAAAGGTGATCTCATCCGCGCCGGGCACGTTCGCGATCAGATCCTCAATGATCTGCGCGCTTTCGCGTGGGGCCGTGTAGCCGACAGTGTCGGGGATGTTGATTGTGGTCGCCCCGGCTTTGATTGCGATTTCGACGACGCGGTAGAGGTAGTCAGTCTCTGTCCGGGTCGCGTCCATCGGCGACCATTGGATATTGTCGCAGAGGTTACGGGCGTGGGTGACGGTGTCGTGGATCCGCTCGGCCATCTGATCTTGATCCAGCGCCGTGATATCGCGGTGCAGCGGCGAGGTGCCGATAAACGTATGGATGCGCGGCTTTGCGGCGTGTTTGACGGCCTCCCAGCAGCGGTCGATATCCTTGAAATTGGCGCGGGCGAGGCCGCAGATCACGGAATTGACAGAGCGTTCGGCGATCTCTTTGACGGCGGCGAAATCCCCGTCGGATGCAATCGGGAAGCCTGCCTCGATGATGTCGACGCCCATTTCGTCGAGCAGGGAGGCGATCTCCAGCTTCTCAGCATGGCTCATTGTGGCGCCTGGACTTTGTTCGCCGTCGCGCAGGGTCGTGTCGAAGATCAGCACGCGATCTTGTTTAGATGTATCGGTCATATCATGTCTCTTGAGTTTTGTTTCCTTAGCGTTTGGCGCGAAATCCCCCCTGAGCGGTCGCGCCAAAAGGCACGCTCAGAGGCGGCTAAGGAGACCCAATAGGCCAGCCCGCAGCGAAAGGCTGCTTGCGAATTGGATATGGCCATTGGTCATCATGCGCTCTGTTATACCGCAGCTTTGGTGAATGAAAAGTGCTTTGTCGATTTGACGGGACAGGGTGGCCTCTTATGTGACATCGCCATGGAACGGGCATTGATCATCGGAGACAGCGGCGGCATCGGCAGTGCTGTGAAGGCGGCGTTGGAGGCGCGGGGCGTGACTGTTGTTGGGTTGTCGCGGTCGGGTGACGGGCTGGACGTGACGTCTGAGGTGTCGGTCGCGGCAGCCATGGGCGGGTTGCAAGGGACGTTCGATCTGATCTTCGTGGCCACGGGTGCGTTGGAGATCGACGGGCATGAGCCGGAAAAGACGATCAAAACGCTGGAGCCGGAGGCGTTGCTGGCGCAGTTCAAGCTGAACACGATTGGCCCCGCGATGGTCTTGAAGCACGCGTTGCGGTTGCTGCCACGCGAGGGGCGTGCGGTGGTCGCGGTGCTGTCGGCGCGGGTCGGGTCGATTGGCGATAACGGGCTGGGCGGGTGGTATTCCTACCGGACGGCCAAAGCTGCGGTGAACCAGATTGTTCATTCGATGGCGATTGAAGTCGGACGTTCGCACAAAGAGGTAATTGTCGTGTCTTTGCACCCCGGCACGGTGGCCACGAAGTTTACCGAGAAATACGCCGGGCGACACAGCACTGTGCCTCCGCAGGAGGCGGCAGCGAACCTTTTGAGTGTGATCGACGGGTTGAGTGTGGATCAGAGCGGTGGGTTCTTTGATTGGGCGGGTAAAGAGGTGCCTTGGTGAGCAAACTGCTTCTTGTGCTGGGGGACCAGCTTTCAACGGATATCGCGTCTTTGAGGGAAGGCGACAAGGCCAATGATGTGGTCGTTATGGCCGAGGTCTCGGATGAGGCCAGCTACGTGCAGCACCATCCCAAGAAGATCGCGTTCATTTTTGCGGCGATGCGGAAGTTTGCAAATGCGTTGGAAAAGGATGGCTGGACGGTCGCCTATACGAAGCTGGATGATGAGGCGAATAGCGGGTCGATTGGCGGGGAGTTGCTGCGCCGGGCGGAGGAGCATGGCGCGGATGAGGTGATCGCGACGGAGCCGGGAGAATGGCGGCTGATCTCGCATCTGGAAGATTTGCCGATCCCGGTGCACCAGTTCCAAAACGATCTGTTCATTGCCTCTCATAAGGAGTTCGAGGACTGGGCCGAGGGCCGCAAGGCGCTGCGGATGGAGTATTTTTACCGCGACATGCGGCGCAAGACCGGGTTGCTGATGGAAGGCGACAAGCCCGTTGGGGAGAAGTGGAATTTCGATCACGACAACCGTAAGCCTGCACCCGATGAGGTCACGTTTGAGGGGCCTTTGCGGTTTGAGCCGGATGAGATTGTCGAGGATGTGCTCGATCTGATCGAGGCGCGGTTAGACAATTCCTTTGGCGACTTACGACCGTTTTGGTTTGCCACGGATCGCGCGCAGGCGCTGGAGCAGCTCACGCATTTCATCGAATACGGGTTGCCGAAGTTCGGCGATTTTCAGGACGCGATGCTGAACGACAATCGCTTCCTATATCACGGGCTTGTGTCGTTCTACATGAATGCAGGCTTGCTCAGCCCGCTTGAGGTTTGTCAGGCGGCGGCCAAAGCCTATGACGATGGCGCGGCCCCCATCAACGCGGTGGAGGGGTTCATCCGCCAAATCATCGGCTGGCGGGAATATGTGCGGGGCATCTATTTTCTCGAAGGCCCTGACTATCCGCGCCGCAACGGGTTGAACCATCAGCGTGGCTTGCCGGATTTCTACTGGGGCGCCGAGACGAAGATGAATTGCATCTCGAGGGCGGTGGCTCAGACGAGGGAGGACGCATACGCCCATCACATTCAGCGGCTGATGGTAACGGGGAACTTCGCGTTGCTGGCAGGGGTAAATCCGCATGAGGTGCATGAGTGGTATCTGGCGGTTTATGCGGATGCCTATGAATGGGTGGAGGCGCCGAATGTTGTCGGTATGAGCCAGTTTGCCGATGGTGGGATCATCGCTTCAAAGCCCTATGTCTCCAGCGGCAGCTACATCAACAAGATGTCGGATTATTGTAAATCGTGCGACTATAGCGTCAGCAAGAAAACCGGCGACGGCGCGTGCCCGTTCAACCTGCTCTATTGGCATTTCCTGATCCGGCATCGGGATCGTTTTGAGAACAACCCACGCATGGCGCAGATGTATCGTGTCTTCGACCGCATGGATGAAGAGCGACGCGAGACGGTGCTGAAAGAAGCGGATGCGTTCTTGGAAAAGCTGGGCAAAGAGGTCGTTTAAAGCGGCCTAGATACAGCGTCCGCCATCGACTTCCATCGCCACGCCGGTGATCATGCTGGCCTCGTCCGAGCAGAGGAAGGCGGCGGCGTTGCCCATATCCTCGGGCGTGGAAAAGCGCCCGATGGGGATTGTCGAGAGGAACTGCGCACGGCGTTCGGGTGTGTCGTCTCCCAAGAAGGACTTCAGCAGTGGTGTGTCGCCAGCGACAGGGTTCAGCGCGTTCACGCGGATGCCTGAGGGCGCAAGCTCAATCGCCATGGTTTTCGTGGCGGTGATCATCCAGCCCTTGGAGGCGTTATACCAGTTGAGATGCGCGCGCGGAGAGACACCCGCCGTCGAGGCCACATTCAGGATCGCGCCGCTTTTGCGCGCCTTCATCAGCGGGACGATATGGCGGGCGGTCAGAAAGACCGACTTGGCGTTTACGGCCAGCACACGGTCGAAATCCTCGACCGTGATGTCTTCAAGCGGACCGGGCAGGTGTGTGATGCCCGCGTTGTTGACCAGAATGTCGATATGGCCAAGCTGATCGAGCGTTGTTTGGGACATCGCCTCGACCGAGGCATCATCGGCCACGTCGACATGGCAAGCGATACCGCCTGTCTTCTCGGCAATGTCCCGCGCGGCGTCCATGTTGAGGTCGGCCACGATGACGCGTGCGCCTTCGGCTGCGAACTTGCGTGCGATGCCTGCGCCGAACCCAGATGCCGCGCCGGTGACAATCGCTGTTTTCCCCTGCAATCTCATGGCGTTCTCCTATCCGTGATGGGCGGCAATGGTTTTGAGCTGCGAGAAGCCGTAGAGCGCGTCGAACCCTTTTTCGCGGCCATGGCCTGATTTGCCGACACCGCCAAAGGGCAGTTCCACTCCGCCACCTGCACCGTAATTGTTGATAAAAACCTGCCCGGCCTTGATCTGCTTGGCCAGCCGCATCTGGCGCGCGCCATCGCTGGTCCAGAGGCTGGCGACAAGGCCGTAATCGGTGCCGTTGGCAATCGCGACGGCTTCGGCATCGTCATCAAAGGGGATGATGACTTGGACGGGGCCGAAAACCTCATCCTTGGCGAGCGTGTGGTCGGGCGCAACATTGGTGAAAAGCGTTGGCGCGACGTAGCTACCGCCGCTGGGTGCGTCCGCGATGACCTGGCCTTGGGCGGCTGTCTCAAGGTCTCTGCCTTTGTCCAGAAAACCGCTGACGATATCCTTTTGGCGGGCCGAGACGAGCGGGCCGACTTGCAGGTCATCTAGTGCGGGGCCGACTTGGAGAGCTTTGTAGCGCTCGGCCATTCGGGTCGTGACTTCGTCCAGTTTGGAGCGGTGCACGAGGATGCGCGACGAGGCAGAGCAGGTCTGGCCCGCATTCTGGATCGCGGCGTTGACGAGGAACGGTGTCGCGGCGTCCAGATCGGCATCTTCAAAGACAAGCTGCGGGGATTTGCCGCCCAGTTCCAGCGTGACCGGGACGACGTTCTGGCCTGCGGCCTGCTGGACGAGCGCACCCACTGGGACGGATCCTGTGAAGGAGACATGGTCGATGCCAGAATGGCCAGAGAGTGCGGCACCGGCTTCACCGCCCAGCCCCGGAACCGTGCTCAACGCGCCTTCGGGAAGGCCAGCGTCATAGGCGAGATGGGTGAAGGCGAGCGCGGTCAGGCTGGCCTCTTCCGCTGGCTTCAGAACACAGGCATTGCCCATGGCCAATGCCGCTCCGACAGAGCGACCGATGATCTGCATCGGGTAGTTCCACGGCACGATATGGCCCGTCACGCCGTGGGGTTCGCGTAAGGTGTAGACGGTGTAGCCGTCCAGATAGGGGATCGTGGTACCGTGGAGCTTGTCTGCTGCGCCGCCGTAGAACTCCATATAACGCGCCAGCGCGATGACGTCGTTGCGGGCCTGGGTGAGGGGTTTGCCGACATCGCGCGCTTCCATCCACGCCAGATCGTCGGCGCGTTGCAGCACGAGCTGGCCGATCTTTGACAGGATGCGACCCCGCTGAGTGGCCGTCATGCGACCCCAATCGCTTTCTAACGCAGCACGGGCCGAGGAGACGGCGGCGTCGATATCAGGGGCAGTGCCGCGGGCGATTTGGTCAAACGTCTCGCCGGTTGAGGGGTCGTTGGCGGGTAAGAGGTCCGCGCTGTTCGCTGCACGCCATGCGCCGCCAATGCAGATTTTATCGGTGTCAAACCAGATGCGGCTCATAGGCCCTCCCTCCCCTGTGGTCACATCGACTGTGCCGGGGATCGAGGGAATGGTAAAGCGGTCTCAGTTGCTGGAGGTCAGCGCGCCGTTTTCCCATTCGCCAGAGCGCTCCTCGCCGCTGGCATACCGCATGATCCCGGTGCCTTGGCGCTTGCCTTGCACGAACATGCCCTCATAGACATCGCCACTGGCATAGGTGGCGACACCGCTTCCGCTGATCTCACCCTGGAGCCATTCGCCCTCGTAGACAAAGCCGTTGGCCATGGTGATCTTGCCGGTTCCGTGGCGTTGTCCGTCCTCGAAATTCCCCTCGTAGACAGAGCCGTCCGCATAAGTCGCCTTGCCTGCGCCTTGACGTTTGCCGTCCACCCAATTGCCTTCGTAGATATAGCCGTCGGGATAGCGCATCGTTCCTTGGCCGTGGTTCTTGGCGTTCTTGAAGCCACCCTCATAGGTCAGCCCATTGGTATAGGTCGCGATGCCCTGGCCTTCGATGACACCGGCGACCCATGTTCCCTCATAGGTGTTGCCATCAGGATAGACGATTTTGCCTTGGCCCTCGGCCAGATCCTCAACGAACTGGCCGGTATAGACGGAGCCATCGGGGTAGGTGACCTCTCCGGTGCCGTGGATCATGCCGTTCTGCCAGCCGCCCAGATACAGATAGCCATCCGCGCCGGTGAAGCTGCCTTGGCCATGGCGCTGATCGTTCAGGAACGCACCTTCATAGACGTCGCCATTGGCGTAGGTCACTTTGCCTTGGCCCTCGCGCTTGCCCGCTTTGAATTCGCCCTCATAGACGTCGCCATTGGCTTGGGTCAGGACGCCCGTGCCGTCGATTTGACCAGCCTTCCACGTGCCCTCATAGCGCAGCCCGTCCGGCATGATGAGCGTGCCGGTGCCAGAGCGTTGTCCGGCAGCCATCATCCCATCGTAGCGCGCGCCATCGGGATAGGTGATCGTGCCTTGGCCTTCCTTGACCCCATTCACCCAATTGCCCTTGTAGACATAGCCATTGGGGCCGGACAGCGTGCCGATGCCGTGGTGAAGCGCATTGCGAAAGCTGCCCTCATAGCGCATCTCGTTGGCATAGGTGGCGACCCCTGTGCCCGTGCGTTCCCCATCGACCCATTCGCCTTCATAGGTGGAGCCATCGACATAGGTGATCGTGCCGAAGCCTTCGGGTTTACCGCGCGCAAAACTCCCAACATAGATCGCGCCATTGGGGTAGTTGGCCTGCCCTTGGCCTTTAATCTCTCCGTCGACCCATTCGCCTTCGTAGACATATCCATTTGGCAAAGTGTAGCTGCCCTGACCGTCTTGCTTGCCGTTCTTGAAGGTGCCGACATAGACGCCGCCATCCTCGTATTGCTTTGTCTCCACCTGCTGCGCGGCAACAGGCAAGGCAAAGGCAAGGCTGGCGAGAGTGGCTATTGCGGTGCGGCGCATGGGGTCGATCCTTGAAAAGTCCTTGGCGCTGAGGGTAATTGAGCCCCCCGCTGCCCGCAACGGGTTTCCTGAGCCAGGTGGCCTATTCCGACGCAGGGCCTTCCCCTTGGGCGGCAATCTGCTAAGTCGCGAGGGGACAGACGAAGGACGACCCTGATGAGCGCGAAATTCCGCATGACGCTGGCCCAATTGAACCCGACCGTGGGGGATCTGGCGGGCAATGCCGCGAAGGCCAAAGCTGCGTGGGAAGACGGCAAAGCCGCGGGCGCCGATATGGTGATGCTGCCGGAGATGTTCATCACCGGGTATCAGGTGCAGGACCTGATTATGAAGCCTGCCTTCACGCTTGATGCGATGGCGCATCTGGATGCTTTGGGCGCGGAATGCGCCGATGGCCCCGCCTTAGCGATTGGTGGGCCGTTTATTGAAGGGGTGTCGCTGCACAACGCCTATTACGTTTACGAAGGTGGCGCGCGCAAAGCTGTCGTGTGCAAGCACGAGCTGCCGAATGAGACTGTCTTCGACGAAGTGCGCCTGTATGAACCCGGCGATATCTCTGGGCCTTATGTCGTCGGCCCCATGCGGATCGGCTCCCCCATTTGTGAAGATGCCTGGCACGAAGATGTCAGCGAGGTGATGGCGGAAAGCGGGGCGCAACTGCTCGCCGTGCCCAATGGCTCGCCCTATTACCGCAACAAATATGAAACGCGGCTGAACATGATGATCGCCCGTGTGATCGAGACGGGTCTGCCGCTGGTTTATCTGAATATGGTCGGCGGTCAGGACGACCAGATGTTCGACGGTGGGTCTTTCGTGCTGAACCCCGGCGGGGAAATGGCTGTTCAGTTGCCGGTTTTCGACGAGGCCGTGGTGCAGGTTGATTTTGAAGAAACGGAGGCTGGTTGGCGTGCAGTGCCACAACCCTTCGCGCCGCATCCCGACTTCTACGAGCAGGATTACCGCGTCATGGTCGAGACCTTGCGTGACTATATGCGCAAAACGGGGTTTAAGAAGGTTTTGCTGGGGCTTTCCGGTGGCATAGACAGCGCAATTGTAGCGACGATTGCCGCGGATGCGCTGGGTCCAGAGAATGTGCGCTGCGTGATGCTGCCGTCGGAGTATACGTCCGAAAGCTCGCTGGAGGATGCCGCAGAAGTCGCGAAGGCGCTGGGGACGCAATTGGACACGCTGCCGATTTCCAGCCCGCGTGCGGCGGTGACAGAGGCTCTGGCCCCGTTCTTCGCAGGAACCGAGCCGGATATTGCAGAGGAAAACATCCAATCGCGCTTGCGGGGCTTGTTGCTGATGGCGCTGTCTAACAAGTTCGGCGAGATGCTTTTGACGACGGGCAACAAGTCAGAGGTCGCTGTGGGCTATGCCACGATCTATGGGGATATGTCGGGCGGCTATAACCCCATCAAGGACCTTTATAAGACGCGGGTTTTCGAGATATGTCGCTGGCGCAATGCCAATCACCGGGAGTGGATGCTGGCACCTGAAGGGGAAGTGATCCCACCGCGGGTCATCGACAAACCCCCTTCGGCAGAGTTGCGCCCGGATCAAAAAGACGAGGACAGCTTGCCGCCTTACGAGGTGCTTGATGGCATCCTTGAAATGCTGGTTGATGAGGAGCGTTCTGTGGCGGATTGCGTCGCGGCGGGTTATGATCGTGAGACGGTCAAGAAAATCGAGCACCTCATCTATATCTCGGAATATAAGCGCTTTCAGTCGGCCCCCGGCGCGCGCTTGTCGCATCGGGCGTTCTGGCTCGACCGGCGCTACCCGATTGTGAACCGCTGGCGCGATCCGTCTTAAACTTCGCTTTTTTGAAATATCCCGGGGGTGCGGGGGCAGAGCCCCCGCGGAGCGACGCGGCAAAGCCGCGGCGCCATCAGCTCATGAATTGATAGCTCACCGGCACATAGCGGAACCCGTCTTCACGGGTGTCGACAAAGCCAGCCGCTGGGAACGGCATGTGATAGCCAATGGTGGCGACTTTGTCGGCGGCCAGCATGCCCAAAACGCGGCGGCGTGTGGCGGCCGCGGCTTCTTTGTCCATGTCGAACCGCACTTCCCAATCGGGGTAGGCCAGCGACCAAACGTAGTGGTTCGCCATATCTGCCATCAGGAACAATTGACGGCCGCCGCTCTCCAGCATGTAGCCCATGTGGCCAGGGGTATGGCCAAAGGCCGCCATTGCTGTGATGCCGGAGGCAACACTGCCGCCATCCTCGAGGAAGGTCATCTGCTCGGTCAGTGGTGTCACGTTGGCGGAGACCATGTCGCCGACGCGGTTGCCGGCCTCCATCGCGGACCAGAAGTTGTACTCGGCGCTACCAGTGATGTAGCGGGCGTTTGGGAAAGTGGCAGCGCCATCGCTCATCAAGCCGCCGATGTGATCTGGGTGCATATGCGTGATCACGACGATGGAGATATCAGCGGGGGCATAACCCGCCTGTTCCAGCGCTTTTTGCAGACCGCCCTGACCGAGGCCGGTGTCAAAAAGAATACGCTCCGACCCGGTATCGACCAGTGTCGGCGTAAAGAAGAACTGACCCATGTCGGAGGGGATGAAGTTCGCCTCGGAGACGGACTGAAATTCCTCGGCAGTGACATTCATGCCGAAGGTTTCTTGCGGTTTTTCCGCAGCGCGGGAGCCGTCCAGAAGTGTGATGACTTTGAACTCACCCAGATTGAACGTGTGCGCCAGCGTCATGGCGGGACTGTGCCCATCAGCGCGCAGCAGGGTTGGGGCCAAGGTGGCGGCGGGTAAAGCAGCGGCGGCGGTCAAGGCTTGGCGGCGTGTGAATGACATCTGGTCTCTCCCTCATTTCCTCACAGTAAAAAGTAGAGCGCTTGCTGTGAAAACCCAGCGATTGACGCAGATGTGACCCGTGCACAGCGCTAGACAAAAGGCCCCTGCTGTGGGAAGCCACGGGCCAACAGGAGAGCTTGCATGACCGTCACCCGTTTCGCCCCATCGCCCACCGGCTATATCCATATCGGCAACCTGCGCACGGCGCTGTTCAACTATCTGATCGCGCGCAAGGCAGGCGGCAAATTCATCTTGCGGATCGACGATACGGACCCGGAACGCTCGAAGGAAGAATATGTCGACGCGATCAAGGAAGATCTTGAATGGCTTGGCCTGACCTGGGACCGGATTGAACGGCAGTCGGAGCGTTTGGACCGTTACGCTGAAACGGCGGACAAGCTGCGCGAGATGGGCAAGTTCTATGAGGCCTTTGAGACGCCGACGGAGCTGGATCTCAAGCGCAAAAAACAGCTGAATATGGGCAAGCCGCCCGTTTACGACCGTGCAGCCTTGGCGTTGTCGGACGCGGAAAAGGACGCTTTGTGCGCGGAGCGCGGTAGTGGGGTCTGGCGTTACAAGCTGGATCATGAGCGAATTGCCTGGACGGATGGCATCCTTGGCGACATCTCGATTGATGCGGCCAGTGTCAGTGATCCGGTGTTGATCCGCGGTGATGGACAAGTGCTTTATACGCTGGCGTCGATTGTGGACGACACGGACATGGGCGTGACCCATGTGGTGCGCGGGTCGGACCATGTGACCAATACAGCGACGCAAATTCAGATGATCGAGGCGATTGGCGGCACGGTGCCGGAGTTTGCCCATCATTCGCTTTTGACAGGGCCGCAGGGCGAGGCGCTGTCAAAGCGCCTTGGCACCCTGTCGTTGCGTGATCTGCGCGCGCGCGGGGTGGAGCCGATGGCACTGCTGTCGCTGATGGCGCGGCTGGGGTCGAGCGATCCGGTCGAACTGCGTGGCTCCATGGATGAGTTGGTCGAGGGGTTTGACATCAGTCGTTTCGGCTCGGCCCCGACCAAGTTTGATGAGAACGACCTTTTCCCGCTGACAGCGCATCATCTGCAGACATTGCCGGTTGAGGCCGTCGCGTCAGACATTGCAGCACTTGGTGTGCCAGATGATATGGCCGCGCAATTCTGGGCGGTGGCAAAAGACAACATCGCCACCCGCGCCGATCTGGCTGAGTGGTGGACGCTGTTCCGCGATGGCGCAGAGCCGTTGATCGAAGAGGGCGACGAGGCGTTTGTGGCCGAAGCCATGACCCTGCTGCCTGACGGGCCCTATACAGATAACACGTGGAGCGAATGGACCGCCGCCGTCAAAGAGGCGACAGGGCGCAAGGGTAAGGGTCTGTTCATGCCGCTGCGGCTGGCGGTGACCGGGCGGCGCAACGGGCCGGATATGGCCTCTGTCATGCCGCTGCTGCAGCGCGTGCGGGCGAAAGGCTGAGCCCATGGCGCAGGCCCCGGCAAAATTTCTGACGGGGAACCTTTTTAAGCATGTATCGGTAATGTCGCTGACGGCCTCGGTCGGCCTGATGGCGGTCTTTCTGGTCGACTTTATCGACATGGTCTTCATCTCGATGCTGGGCAAGGCAGAGCTTGCCGCCGCGGTCGGTTATGCCGGTGCAATCCTGTTTTTCACAACCTCGTTCAGCATCGGTCTGGCAATCGCAGCGGGAGCCTTGGTGGCGCGTGCTTTGGGCGAGGGCGATGAGGGTCTGGCCGCGCGTCGCACATCAACTTCGCTGATCTATGGCGTTGTCTTCTCGGCCCCGTTTGCAGCGCTTGTGTGGCTGAACCTGCGGTTCTTTGCGGAACTTTTGGGGGCGACGGGCAATACGCTTGATCTGACGGTGCATTACTTGCAGATCATCGTGCCGTCCTTGCCTTTGCTGATGATCGGGATGATGGGCGGGGCGATCCTGCGCGCGCATGGGGATGCAAAACGCGCAATGATGGCGACGATCTATGCGGGCGTGGTCAACGCGATCCTCGATCCGATTTTAATCTTTGGGTTCGATCTGGAACTCACGGGTGCGGCGCTGGCCTCGGTCTGCGCGCGGGTTGCGATCGCGGCGACCGCGCTGCTGCCGATCATCAAGTATTACGGAGGGCTGAAGCTGCCGACATTCGCGTGTCTGGTGGAGGATCTGCCGCCGACATTGACCATCGCGTTCCCTGCCATCCTGACGCAACTGGCCACGCCGGTCGGGCAGGCCTATGTCACCCGCGCGATGGCGGAATATGGTGAGGCAGCGGTGGCGGGCATGGCGATTGTCGGACGGCTGACGCCTGTCTCATTCGCGGTGATTTTCGCGCTGTCGGGGGCGATTGGTCCGATCATCGGGCAGAATTTCGGAGCCAAGGACAACGCCCGCGTCGAGGGGGCGTTTCTTGCGGGGATTGCCTTTACGGCACTGGTTGTCGTGGGCATCGCACTGGCGCTTTTCGGATTGCGTGGGCCGATTGTGGCGCTTTTCGATGCGGAAGGTATCACGCAGGAGCTGGTCTATCTTTTCTGTGGCCCGCTTGCGCTTTTGTTCTTCTTCAACGGGGTGTTGTTTGTCGCGAATGCGGCCTTCAACAATCTGGGTCGTCCGTTCTATTCCACCTGGGTGAATTGGGGTCGGCATACGCTTGGCACAATGCCGCTTGTGGCTCTATGCGCCTGGGCCTTTGGCGCGCCGGGGGTTTTGATCGGACAGGCGCTGGGCGGCGTTGTCTTCGGCACGGTTGCGTTCCTTCTGGCGCGCAAGGTCATTCGCGAGGGGCAGGATGCGGCGGATCGTGATCCGTTTGACCGCCAGGCCCGGCTGCTTAGCCTTTTGAACTTGCGGCGATGAAGTGATCGACCAGCGCTGTTTCGTTTTTCGTGAGCGTTTGTGCGCGGGGATAGCGGGGTGCTGCGCGGTCGTTGAGGATCGGGGCGCCCCACCCATCGGTGGTTGCGAAGAACTGCGCGACGCCTTGTTCACCGAACCTGTGCAGATAGCCTTGCACCACCACATCCAGATAGCTGAGCAGGATCGGATGGTCGACTGAGGGCGCGATATGGGCGTCATCGGGGATCGCGTAGACAGCAGTTTCGCTTGGCATATCGGAGGCGGTGACCAAGGGCGTCACATTGTGACGGTGATATGCGTATTCACGTGCGTCAAGGGCCTGCCAATTGGCATCGGGGACGGCTGCGATGAGGCCATCAAGCGTGGTGGCGGGGTCGGGGCGCACTGTGAGGAACGCGGCGGTGCGGTGCGTTGTATGCCGCCACACGCGCCGCCAGCCTTGCAAACGGGCTTCCTGAACGCTGGGATAGCTGTGCGTGGCAGTATTCACTAACGATCCGTAGCCGAAGAAATGCGGATGGTGGATCATTCTCGGGCGCGCAGGACTTGAGCAGGGCGTGCCGCGAGCGGTCGCAAGGCGAAGGCCAGACCGGCGAAGAGTGTCGCTAATACACCGCCGATCACGATGACCAGTGCATTCGGCCAGATTACGGAGAAAGACGTCTCCATCACGAAGGTGGTGACGGCCCAGCCTGCGGTGATCCCGGCGGCAATGGCGACAAGGCCTGCGCCTGCACCCAACAGGGCCGCGCGCAGGGCAAAGCTGGACAGGATACGCCCACGGGATGCGCCGATGGTCTTGAGGACGGCGGCTTCATAAGTGCGGGCGCGTTCTCCGGCGGCTGCGGCTCCGATCAGGACCAAAAATCCGGTGAGCAAGGTCGCAGAGGCCCCATAAGATGTGGCGGCGGCCAGTCCCGCCAGCACGTCAGAGACGCGGTCGATGGCATCGCGTACACGCACGGCGGTGATGTTGGGAAAGAGATTGGCGAGTTCCCGGAGGATGCCTGCTTCGGCGTCCTCATCAGCGTAGACGGTGGCGATATGGGTATGGGGCGCGCCAGCCAATGCGCCTGGGTTCATCGATAGGATGAAACCTATCCCGGCGGTGGAGAAATCGACCTCTCGGAAAGAGGCAATCGTGCCTGTGATGTCGCGGCCAAGAATGTTGACGGTCATCGTGTCGCCAAGGGCGAGGCCCATTTCCTCGGCTTCCTCGGCGGCGAAGCTGATGAGGGGTGGGCCGGTGTAGTTCTCCGGCCACCATTCGCCTGCGGTGAGCGTTGTATTCTCAGGCTGCGCGTCGGTGTAGGTCACGCCCCTGTCGCCATCCAAAACCCAATGCCCGCCAGCGACATCGCGGGCCGGGCGATCATTTATGCGGGTGATGATGCCGCGCAACATTGGCGCACTGTCGACGCGGCTCACGGCGTCGTTGGCGTCAAGGCGCGCGCGAAATTCCGGCAGTTGGTCGTTTTGGATGTCGACGAAGAAGTAGCTGGGGGCGACCTCCGGCAGGTCTCCGGCGATGGCATTGCGCAGGTTGCCGTCGATCTGGCCGACAGCGGCGAGGACCGACAGGCCAAGGCCAAGGGATAGCACGACGGATGTGGCTTCCTCGCGCGGGCCGCCGATAGAGCCGAGCGCAAGGCGCAGCGCGGTGCGTCCGCGGGTTGACCTCAGCTTGGTGGCGCGGCGGGCAAGTGAGCGGATGCCCATCGCGGCGAGGGTCAGGACCATAAGGACGCCGACGATGCCACCAGCGGTCGCGAGCGTCAGGGTCATGGCGTCAGAGAACCAGATGGCGATCCAGATCAGCGCGGCGAGCAGTGCGGAGATTGCAATCAGGTAAGGCCATGCAGGCAGCAGCCTTCCGCTGCCCAAGGCATCTCGGAAGAGGGTCGCAGCGCGGATGTCATCGGTGCGGGCAAGAGGCCAGAGCGTGAAGATGAGGGCCGCAAGGGCGCCGTAGATCGCGGCCTCCAGAAGGGGGGCAGGGTAGATCGCGAAGACGGCGGGGATGGGCAGACGCGCCTCGATGATCGGGGAGAGGAGCAGGGGGAGGCCCGCCCCCAAGGCGAGGCCCATGAGGATGCCAAGGATCGTAAGAGCGCCGATCTGCAGGAAATAGGTCTGAAAGATCGTGCGACGGTCTGCGCCAAGGGTTTTCAGCGTCGCGATCACGCCGGTTTTGCCTGACAGGTATGCGCGCACGGCCGCAGAGACGCCGACGCCGCCGACGGCAAGGCCAGAGAGACCCACCAGCACCAGAAATGCACCAAGCCGGTCGACAAATTGCTGCACGCCCGGCGCGCCGTTTCGGGCGTCGGTCCAGCGCAATCCGCTGGCCTCGAAAAGGTCTTCGGCCTCATCTTCGAGCGCTTCCAGCGGGGCGGCGTCCGGTAGATCAAGCCGGTACTTCGTCGAGAAAAGTGTGCCTGCGCCGAGCAGGCTTGACTCCGCAAGGTCCTCGGTGCGGACGATGGTGCGGGGGCCAAGGGCAAAGCCGCCTGCGGCGCTGTCGGGCTCGGTGACGAGTGTGGCTGACAGGATGAAATCTTGCGTGCCGAGGCGGAACGTATCCCCGACTTCCAACCCAAGACGGTCTTTGAGCACCCGTTCCATCACCGCGCCGGGCAGAGTTTCCGTGCCAGCCAGAGCGTCGGGCAGGGAGATTGGCGGATCAAGCACGACCTCTCCGACCAGAGGGTAGGCCGTATCAACGGATTTGATCTGGGTCAGGCCGCGTTCGGCTCCGGTGGGTCTGTCGACAACGGCCATGGATCGGAAATCAGTGACTTCCGAGACCGCATCGGCCTGGCGGTTCATCCACGCGCGTTCTTCGTCAGTTGCGAAGCGGTAGGTGAACTCCAACTCGGCGTCGCCACCCAAAAGAGCGGCACCCTCGCGCTCAAGCCCGGCTTGGATCGACGTGCGAACAGACCCGACGGCGGCAATCGCGGCCACGCCAAGGGCTAGGCAGGCGAGAAAGATGCGAAAGCCCCGCAAGCCGCCGCGCAGCTCGCGACGGGCGAAGCGGGCGGCAATCGCAAGGCTCATTCGGCAGCATCCTGTGCGAGCGCTTCGTCTACCCGACCATCGCGCAGGTGCACCGTGCGATCACAGCGGGCCGCCAGCTCGGGGGCGTGGGTGACCAGGACAAGTGTCGCGCCATGCCGGTCGCGCAAGCCAAAAAGCATGTCGATGATTGCGGCGCCGTTCGGGCCATCCAGATTGCCGGTCGGTTCATCGGCCAGAAGGATATCCGGGCGTGGCGCAGAGGCGCGCGCGAGTGCCACGCGCTGTTGCTCGCCACCCGACATTTGGGTTGGATAATGGTCGACCCGGTGCGACAGACCCACTGCGTTCAACTCATCCTCGGCTCGGTCAAACGCATCCGCGTGGCCTGCAAGCTCAAGCGGGACAGCAACATTTTCGAGCGCTGTCATTGTGGGGATCAGGTGGAACGACTGGAACACCACGCCCATATGGTCGCGCCGAAAACGTGCCAGAGCGTCCTCATTCATCCGGGTGAGGTCGCGTCCAAGCGCCAGAACGCTGCCGCCTGTCGCCGTCTCCAACCCGCCCATCAGCATCAAGAGCGACGACTTGCCGGAGCCGGAGGGGCCAACGAGGCCCAGCGTCTCACCTTTGTGAACGTCGAGCGTGATTCCGTGAAGGATATCGACCCGCCCGGCATTGCCATCCAGCGACAAGCGCGCATCTTTAAGGGAAAGGACGGGTTCGGACATGAAAGGACGCCTGCTGATGTTGGTTGCTTTGGGATATGGGGCGCAGGCTTGGGCGCGCAACCTGATCGCGCTGTTTTTCATGGTTTTTGCAAGTATGGCCGTGGCTGACCCGCTGCGGATCGCGGCTTTGGGCGACAGTCTGACCCAAGGGTATGGGCTGATGGAGCAGGATGGCTTTGTGCCTCAGTTGCAAACTTGGCTTGACGAGAATGATGTCGCTGCGACGGTCGTGAATGCGGGCGTGTCGGGGGATACGACACAAGGCGGATTATCGCGCATTGAGTGGACGTTGACGCCGGATATCGGCGCTTTGATCGTGGCTTTGGGTGGAAATGACGTGCTGCGCGGGCTTGATCCTGCGGTCAGTCGCGCGAATTTGCGCAGTATCTTAGAGGTGGCTCAGGCCCGCGAGGTGCCGGTTCTGCTGATCGGAATGGAAGCGCCGGGGAACTACGGGCCGGAGTATAAGCAAGCCTTTGATGCGATGTATCCGGAGCTGGCCGAAGAGTTCGGGGCGCGGCATCTTGAGAGCTTCTTTGCAGGCCTTATGGGCGACAGCGATGATCCCGCTGATCTGGTGCAATACATGCAGCCGGACGGCATTCATCCGAATGCAGACGGTGTAGCGAAGATTGTGGAAGCTGTGGGGCCTGAAGTGCAGGCCTTGGTTGATCCGCTCATTAACTAAGCAGGATCAAGGAGTTGGGCGGCCCCGATGTGGAACCGCCCGGAATGCTTTAGGCCAGTGCGAGGTTCGCAGCAGCTTCGCGGCCATTGCGGCCTTCTTCGACGTCGAACGTCACTTTCTGGTTGTCGGCAAGGCCGGTCAGACCAGCGCGCTCAACAGCGGAAATGTGAACAAAAACGTCTTTGCCGCCATCATCGGGGGCAATAAAGCCGTAGCCTTTTGTGGTGTTGAACCATTTAACGGTGCCATTGGCCATCCGTCTGTCTCCTTCAATTAACTGCCCACAGGATGTGGCAGGTCGGCTTGGTCATGCGTTTCAACTGACTGGGCCGGGTAGGAGCAGGTGGTCGAATAGCGGTAACGGTCGCATCCCCCAAATGGGGGGTGAGGGGCGATAAAGCAAGTGAAATAAATATGAAAGGCAGGCTTAGTTTCGATCTTTCACATCTCTTGCGTACGCTTGATACAGGCAGTCTGCTGCAATTTGCACAGTTGTAAAAGTATAACCACAGGTTATATCTCACAAGCGGGCATGCGCTGGGCTAACTCCGAGTTGCCATACGGCGGCAGCGTCCTTTGCGGCGTGACACAGGAGCCAGGGGCCCGCACTTTTTATTCGAGAATTTCGAGTAGGTGCCTTACGTTAGGCTTTGAAAAAGAAGTACTTGGCACAATTGTAAGACCGCAATTGCGCAGCCTTTTATCCTTGGTCCGGATATATCTTGATCGAAGCAATGATGCATATCTTGTTTCATTGTCTCCATACATATTTTCTTCGAGGGCGGCATATGTTGCGCTCGTGACTACATCAGCAAGCTGGAGACCGGCGCGATTACTATGGTCTTCAACCTTGACGTCTTCTGGGTGTAGGGCGGTCCAATCTATTGATCTGACCGGGCGAATGACTTCTTTTCCGTCTCTCATAAGGAATAAGTAGTCGCGCATAACCTCATAGTCTGTTCCTCCGCGCTTCGAGAAGGTGACGGTAATTCTACAATTTCGTCCGTTGCTTTTGTCGACACATGCCGATGTCAAACGCTCCAGCAGGTAACGCACGAGATAGTTGTATAGATGACCCTTGGATTTATAGATCTTCAAAAGATCGGGTCTCAATTCTGGAATTGTGGTTTTGTCTGAACCAACGACACAAGCGCCAAAACGTTTGGTGGATAGCATTCGGCAAGCCGCGACCCTTTGCTCATGCCTTAGTTTGTTGAAGTGTAGGTCGCGCCTTCTTTTGAAGGGGAATGCGTCCATGATTTCGTCACGCCATTGCGGCAGGTGACAATCATTCTCTCGTGATACGACGATACCTCCCAAAAGAAGCCAATTAGATTGGCCACCTTTGTTTGTAGACGCCAACTTTCCAAAGCCTTCATCTCCCGCTTCATCAATGTAAACAAAGTACTCGTCCAAGTTTTAATTGTCCTATCGCACGAACTTCTTGTGTTTGATCCGCTTGGGCTCCAGCGCATCGGCTCCCAAACGACGCTTCTTGTCTTCCTCGTAATCCTCGAAGTTACCTTCGAACCATTCGACATGGGCCTCGCCTTCAAAGGCAAGGATATGCGTGCAGATGCGGTCGAGGAAGAAACGGTCGTGGGAGATGACGACGGCGCAGCCGGCGAAGTCGACCAGCGCGTCTTCTAGGGCGCGGAGGGTTTCGACGTCGAGGTCGTTGGTCGGTTCGTCGAGCAGCAGCACGTTACCACCCGAGCGGAGGAGTTTGGCCATGTGGACGCGGTTGCGTTCGCCACCCGAGAGCAAGCCGACCTTTTTCTGCTGATCGCCGCCTTTGAAGTTGAAGGCCGAGCAGTAGGCGCGGGAGTTCATTTCGGCGTCGCCCAGCTGGATGATGTCATTGCCGTCGGAGATCACCTCCCACACGGTTTTGTCTTCGGGCAGCGCGTCGCGGGTCTGATCGACATAGGAAAGCTGGACCGTGTCGCCATATTCCAACGTGCCGTCATCGGGTTGCTCTTGCCCGGTCATCATGCGGAAGAGGGTGGTCTTACCCGCACCGTTCGGGCCGATCACGCCGACGATACCGCCGGGGGGGAGAGCGAAGGTGAGGTCTTCGACGAGCAGCTTGTCACCCATGGCTTTCTTGAGGCCGTTCACCTCGATCACCTTGCCGCCAAGGCGGGGGCCGTTGGGGATGATGATCTGAGCGCGGCCGAGTTTTTCACGCTCGGACTGGTTGGCCAGATCATTATAGGCGTTGATGCGGGCCTTGGATTTGGCTTGGCGGGCCTTGGGGGATTGGCGCATCCATTCGAGCTCGCGTTCGAGCGTTTTCTGCTTGGATTTGTCCTCGCGGGCTTCTTGTTCGAGGCGCTTGGCTTTCTGTTCGAGCCAGGACGAATAGTTGCCTTCCCAAGGCACACCGGAGCCGCGATCGAGTTCGAGGATCCAGCCGGTGATGTCATCGAGGAAATACCGGTCGTGGGTGACGATCAGGATTGTGCCTTTGTAATCAATCAGATGCTGCTGAAGCCATGCGATGGTCTCGGCATCGAGGTGGTTGGTCGGTTCGTCCAGAAGCAGCATTTCGGGCTGTTCGAGCAGCAGTTTGCAGAGCGCGACGCGGCGTTTCTCACCGCCCGACAGCGTGGTGACGTCGGCATCATCGGGCGGGCAGCGGAGCGCTTCCATCGAGACGTCGATTTGGGCATCGAGGTCCCAGAGGTTCTGAGCGTCGATCTCGTCTTGTAGCTTGGCCATCTCTTCGGCGGTCTCGTCGGAGTAGTTCATCGCCAGTTCGTTGTAGCGATCAAGGATGTCTTTCTTGGCCTTAACGCCGAGCATGACGTTGCCGCGTACGTCGAGGCTGGCGTCGAGTTCCGGCTCTTGCGGGAGATAGCCGACCTTGGCGCCCTCGGCTGCCCAGGCCTCCCCAGAGAAATCCTTGTCGATGCCAGCCATGATCCGCAGCAACGTCGATTTACCGGCACCGTTGACGCCGACGACGCCGATTTTCACGCCGGGCAGAAAACTCAGACGGATGTTTTCAAAGCATTTTTTACCACCGGGATAGGTCTTTGAGACGCCGTCCATGTGGTAGACATATTGGTAGGCTGCCATGGGAAATACTCCGCTCGCGTGTCGCTGTCGGGCCTTAGATAGCGGGGCGTTTGGGTAAGGGCAATCAGGTGGAGCGGCGGCGGAAGACCGGGCGCATCATTTGCTCTTCGCGGGCCAGCGCTGTGACGGCGGGCAGGAACGCATCTGCAGGGGTGTCCGCTGCGGTCGAGGCACGGGTGCCTTGGGTGCCGGTGAGCCAGAGATGGACCATCGCGTAGCCCAGCGAATAGCCGGCCCATTTGGGGAGGTGACCGGATCCGAAGAACCAGCGGGCATGGTTATATTCGGGATCAGCCCATTCGCGCAGGGCGGCCCCTGCGAGGGTGGGGAGCAATGCGTCGTCGATGGCGGCTTCCCAAGGTTCGGGGCCGGTGCCGTAGACCTCGCGGACGAATTGACCGGCGAGGCCTTCGCTCACCAACGCTTCGCCGAGCGTGCGTCCGTAACCGGCGGCGTCCCAGCGCAGGGCGTGGTGCACCTCGTGGGCGATAGTGCGGGCAAGTGGGGCATCCAGATGGCGCTGCATCTGGGCGTTGTTGGGATCAAAGCTGAGCATGATAACGCCGGGGCGCGGGGAATGGCCGACATGGCCCAGTTGCGGAATGCTGTGTCCGGGGGTCGATTGGATCACGACATCAAGGCGCGGCAGAGGGACAACGGCGGCAAGACGCTCTTCGGTGACGATGAGGGTGCGATTGATCTGCGGCAGGACAGGGTCCAGCGCGGCTCTTGCGTTCAGGTAGTGGACCGTCCAAACCATGAGGCTACGCTAGGCGGCGGCTTTCAGCTTGCCCAGCGGCAAAGAGAGCATCCATCGGGCCACCGGCAGGATGTTGCGCGAAAGGAAAGACGCGATGCGCGAAGGCTTGCCGAGTGTGCGGTCCGGGCAGACGGTTGGGCTATTGGGAGGATCGTTCGATCCGCCCCATGCGGGCCATGTGAATATCACGCGGCAGGCTTTACGGCGCTTTGGGCTGGATCAGGTATGGTGGCTGGTCTCACCGGGCAACCCCTTGAAATCGCATGGACCTGCGCCTTTAGGGGACCGTCTGGCGGCCTGTCGTCAGGTGATGGATCATCCGCGCGTCCGCATCACGGATGTCGAAGCGCGTGCCGGGACGCGGTATACGGCAGAGACGATTGTCGCGTTGCGGATGGCCTATCCCGGTGTGCGGTTTGTCTGGCTGATGGGGGCCGATAATCTGGCGCAGTTTCATCGCTGGCAGCAGTGGCGCTGGATTATGCGGACGGTGCCGGTCGGCGTCCTGGCGCGACCCGGAGACCGGCTTGTGGCGCGCACCTCGAAAGCCGCGCAGGTGTTTGAGGGCGCGCGATTGTCGGGGCGGGCCTCGCAGTTGCTGGCCAATGCGGAGGCCCCCGCATGGTGCTTTATCAACGTGCCGATGGTGGATTTGTCGTCTACCGCGATCCGAGCTCAGGGGAACTGGGGATAGGTCCTTTTGCGGATCAGGGAGGCAAAGCCGGACCCGATCAACAAGGTCAGACCCATGAAAGTCAGCGTGTCGGGCAGGTCCTGGAAGACCAGCCAGCCCAGCGATGTGGCGGCGATCAGCTGAAAGTAGACGAACGGGGCCAGCTTGGTGCTGGGGGCCATGCGGTAGGCAACGATCAGCAGCAGGTTGCCGAGCATCGAGAAGAGGCCGGAGGCAAAGGTCAGCGCTGCGATTTCAGCTGAGATCGGGGGGAGCGCTTGCAGGCCGAAAGGCAATGTGACCACCGCGCTGATGGCAAGCTGTGTGAAGAGCAGGGATCGTGGGCGTGCAGTTTGAGCGAGCCATTTGGAGGCGGTGAGAAACGCGCCGTAAAAGCATCCGGCGAGGACCGCGAAGGCGAGGCCGTTGGTCATGCCAAAGCCGGGTTTGACGACCAGCAGCACACCTGCAAAGCCGAGAAACAGCAGCAATGTTTGTGTCCGCGTGATGGGTTCGCGCAAGAGCCAGCTTGAGAGGAAGAAGCTGAGGATCGGGCCGATGAAGAAAGCGCCAAAAACGTTTGCAATGGGGTCGGTTTGCAGGGCGGTCAGGATCGAGGTGATTCCGCCTGTCAGCAAAAGTGCACGGAACCAGACGCGCCAGTCTTTCAAAAGCGGCCAGGTGCCCGCGGGGATGAAGGGCAGCACGAGCAGGGCACCCACGACAAACCGGGTCCACGCGACATAGATCGGGGCGACACTGTTTTGGGCAACCAGCAGCTTGCCCGCCGTGTCCCCCATCGGGATGAACGACATGGCGACAAACATCAGGGCAACGGGCTTCCACATGAATGCGGCGCTATCACGCGGATTTGCGCGGTTAAAGCGCAAATGGGCGGTTGAGCGTCGCGCGGTGCTGCGCTTAACTGAAGCTATGGGGATGCGTTTTGATCGTCGCGGATTTGTCGCCGCTTTGCTGTCGGGTGTGGCAGCACCCGCCTTTGCAGGTGCGCCTGCGCGCTCTGACAGGCCGAGCCCGCGCGGAGGGGCTCCGGTTGTTCGCAGACCCAAAAGCACCGAACGCATTCTGGCAGAGGCGGGTCTATCCGGTGCGGTGGGCTTTGTCGTGGCAGACGCAAAGACCGGGTTGGTTCTGGAGAGTGTGGGCGCGTCGGCCAGTTTGCCGCCCGCGAGTGTCGCCAAGGCGATGACGGGCGCGTATGCGCTGGAGACGCTGGGATCGGAATACACGTTCAAGACGCGTATTTTCGCGCGCGGGTCTGTTTCGGGCGGAATTTTAAATGGAGATTTGATCTTTGCCGCTGGCGGGGACCCTGTTTTGAACACAGATCATCTGGGTGACATGGCCGCGCAACTAAAAGCGCGTGGCATCCGCGAGGTGCGCGGCAAGTTTCTGGTTTATGGCGGGGCGCTGCCGCGGGTCGACAAGATCGACAAATCCCAACAGGACCATTTTGGCTATAACCCGACAATCAGCGGCGCGGTGTTGAACTTCAACCGGGTGCATTTTCAGTGGAAGCGCGCCGGTGGGGCCTGGAACCTGACAATGGACGCGCGCGCGAAGCGGTATCAGCCGCAGGTGGCCATGGCGCAGATCAGCATTGCAGATCGCTCGACCCCGGTCTTTGACTATCGTGATGGCGGGCAGGTGGATCGCTGGCGTGTGGCGAGCCGGGCGCTGGGCAACGGTGGCGCACGCTGGCTGCCGGTGCGCAAGCCAGAGCTTTATATCGGCGATGTGTTTCGCACGCTTGCGCGGAGCCATGGGATCGTTTTGCCCGCCGCTCAGGCGGGCACGCGCAAGCCATCTGGTACGGTTCTGGTGCAACGCGAAAGCCCGCCTTTGCGCATCCTTGTGCGCGATATGCTGAAATACTCGACCAATATCACCGCCGAGGTCGTGGGGATGATGGCGACGATGAAACGCAAAGGCCAGGTGTCTGGCCTGCGCGCGTCGGCGTCTGAGATGAACCGATGGGCGCGGGCACGGTTTGGCGTGCGCCCCGAACTGGTCGATCATTCCGGGCTGGGGGACGCGTCGCGCATCACGGCAGGCGATATGGTCAAGACGCTGGTCGCGCTGGGACCGCAAGGGCGGCTGGCGGGTCTGTTGAAAGACATCCCGATGCGCGATGCGGAGTATCAGGTGATCAAAGGCGATCCGAATAAGGTGCGTGCCAAAACGGGGACCCTGAACTTCGTGTCCTCTTTGGCCGGGTATCAGCGCGCGCCCGATGGGACGGACCTGGCTTTTGCGATTTTCTGTGCGGACGTTCCGTTGCGCAAGAAGACGGCAAATGCGAACGGCGACAGGCCGCGTGGGGCGCGCACCTATAACGGGCGCGCGAAACGGTTGCAGCAACGGTTGCTGCGGCGCTGGGGCCAGCTTTACGGGGCTTAGAGCGTCATGTGGCGCGCGCGCGAGCCGCGTTCGATTGCAGCGGCGTGCAGACGGTCGATGCTCAGCTCATAACGGATTTCTTCGAGCAGACGGAGTTCTGTTTCGGCCAGTTTGCCGTCGGCGGCGGCCACGTCGCAGGCCAGTGCGTATGCGGTCTCATTCAGATGGGGGGGCAGGACATCGCGGATCAGACCAAAGAGCGCATCGAGGCCGTCTTCCTGCTCGAACAGGTCAAAAACGGTCTGGCCGATGTTCTGGAGCCGGTCGGCGTCATAACCTGCAAAAACCGGCAAGTTGTTGATAGAGTTTGTAATTTTCACAAGCTCAGAGGTGCGGATATTCTCGTCAGAGGCCGAGATAGCGATCATGAGCGCGGCAAGGCTATCTTGGGCGGTCAAGAGATGCGGAAGATCGGGCAAGGTGGACTCCTGTTGCGGTTGATCGGAGTTTATTGACCTCTGCGCAGGCCAGCAATAGGGAGAGTGCCGAGAAACGGCGGTAGGCGCCGCATGTCAGCGAAAGTGATCCGAGATGTCGAATTTGCGCGAAGAAGCAATGCAATCAAAGGCGTGGCCCTTTGAAGAGGCGCGCCGGGTTCTCAAACGCTATGCCAAAAAGGACCCCGAGAAGGGCTATGTTTTGTTCCAGACAGGCTATGGGCCGTCTGGCCTGCCCCATATCGGGACCTTTGGGGAGGTTGCCCGCACGACGATGGTGCGGCGCGCCTTTGAGATTCTGTCGGACATCCCGACCAAGCTGATCTGTTTTTCCGATGACATGGATGGGTTCCGCAAGGTGCCCAGCAACGTGCCGATGCAGGAAGAGCTGAAGGAAGACCTTCACCTGCCGTTGACCAAAGTGCGCGATCCTTTTGGGCTTTATGAGGGGTTTGCACAGCACAATAACGCCCGGCTGAACGAGTTTCTGGACAGCTACGGGTTTGAATATGAGTTCGCCTCCTCGACCGAGTATTACACCTCTGGTCGGTTTGACGAGATGTTGCTGGTTGCGCTGGAGCGTTTTGATAAAATTCAGGAAATCATGTTGCCGACCCTGGGTGAGGAGCGGCGTGCGACCTATTCGTGCTTCCTGCCGATCAGTCCGAAGACGGGGCATGTGCTGCAGGTTCCAACGCTGGAGCGCAATGTTGCCAAGGGCACGATTGTTTACGAGGAAGCCGATGGGGAGCGTGTCGAGATCCCAGTGACGGGTGGCAATGTGAAGATGCAGTGGAAGCCCGATTGGGCGATGCGCTGGGCCGCGCTGGGTGTGGATTACGAGATGTCGGGTAAGGACCTGATCGATAGCGTTACCCAGTCGAGCAAGATTTGCCGCGCGCTGGGCAAGCCTGCGCCGGAAAGCCTGTCATATGAGCTGTTCAATGACGAGCAGGGGCAGAAAATCTCCAAGTCGAAGGGCAATGGCCTGTCGATGGAGGAATGGCTGACCTATGCAGCACCCGAGAGCTTGCAGTATTTCATGTATCAGAAGCCGAAATCGGCCAAGCGGCTTTACTTTGATGTGATCCCGAAGGCGGTGGATGAGTATCATCAGCAATTGCGTGGGTATCCGGATCAGGAGTTGAAACAACAGCTTGGCAATCCGGTGTTTCATATCCATGGGCATACTGTGCCGGCCTCTAACATGGTCGTGCCGTTTTCGATGTTGTTGAACCTTGCGTCGGTCGCCGGAGCGGAAGAGAAGGAGCAGCTTTGGGGCTTCATTCAGCGCTATGCACCAGAGGCGAGTGCCGAGACGCATCCTGATCTGGATGCGGCGGCTGGATTTGCCGTGCGCTATTACAATGATTTTGTGAAGCCCGAGAAGACCTACCGTGCGCCGACTGACATGGAGCGCGAGGCATTGGAAGAGTTGGCACAAGGCTTGAGGGACTGGGACGGTCCGGTAGATGCCGAAGCGCTGCAAGGCCTTGTTTTTGCGTGTGGTCGCGAGCGGTTTGACCCGCTGCGGGATTGGTTCAAGGCACTTTACGAAGTGCTTTTGGGCGCATCCCAGGGGCCGCGTTTTGGCGGCTTCATCGCGCTTTACGGGATCAATGAGACCGTCGCGCTGATCGAAAAGGGTCTGGCGGGCGAGTTGACCTAAGGCCAGCGCCGCCTACCGTCTCTCCCATAGCCATTGGGAGAGACGGCCATGCACCGACTTCTTTTTTCTGCAATTTTCGCCTTTGGATTGGCCGGATGGGGGCATGCGCAAGACGCCCGTGAACCCGCGATCCAAGGCACGATCCAAGACCAGATTGATGCGTTTCGCGCGGATGATTTCAACACTGCCTTCTCATATGCCAGTCCGATGATCCAAGGCATGTTCGGCACCCCTGAGAATTTCGGGGTGATGGTTCAGCGCGGGTATCCGATGGTCTGGCGACCTGATGACGTAAGGTATCTGGAGCTTGCTGAAAAGGGCGGGCGGCTCTTTCAGAAAGTGATGATCCGCGATCAAGGCGGCGCGTTGCATATGCTGGAATACCAGATGATCCAAGTGAACGGAGATTGGCAGATCAACGGTGTGCAACTGCTGCCTCAACCTGATCTTGGGGCCTGACCGCACGGTGGTGTGAGAGCCGCTTAACCTTCCCTTGATACCCCTTTTGCCCGACTGCGGATCGCTTGGATGCGCGGGGTCGAGCAACCACCGGATGCGGTGAAAGGGGTCTTCATGAACAAAGCGATTACCGATGGGCTGGTACTCACACCGCCTGCATTTGAAAACGGTCTGGATGTCTGGTCGAGCCAGGATGGCACGCCGGGCTCCAACACCTATGCGAGTGCTGTCAACGCGGCGTTTGTGCCAGCCGATCAGGACTTCAGCGGCTGTCTTGAGCTTCAAAAAACCACTACCGTGACGAAGATCCGCTATATGGGCGAGACGCCGATCCTGCCCGGATGCTATTTGCGCGTCACGGCGCGGGTCAAATGTATCAGCGGTAGTCTTCCATCGGTGCGCATTGCCGGGTGGGCCGGTGCTGCGGGTGGCGGGCATGTCACGGGCGTGCCCGAAGCCGCGGCCAGCACGACCATGACCGATTACGGAGAGGTCTATGAGATTTCGGCCATCGTCGGCACGGGCGATCGCAACGGGGTTGATCTGATCTGGGGTACAGCGCCGATTTACGGTCATTTCGGGATTGATCTGACCGGCCCGAATGGCGGCATTGTGCGCGTTGATGATATCGAGATCGAAGATATCACCGGCGCATTTCTGCGCGACATGATCGACGTGGTCGATGTGCGCGATTACGGCGCGAAAGGGGACGGCACCACCGATGACAGCGCGGCCTTTGAGGCGGCGGATGCGGCCTCCAACGGGCGGCGCGTTCTGGTGCCCGCGGGCGTCTACTACATTGGCAATCACGTCACGATTGAGAGCCAGATCAAGTTTGAAGGCACGGTGACGATGCCAAAGGAAATCCGGTTCCAGCTGCGTCAGGATTTCGATCTGGCCACGTATGGCGATGCGTTTGGCGATGACCTTCTGGGTTTCAAGAAGGGGTTGCAGGCGCTGCTGAACTCGGCTGGTCACGAGAGCTTTGATCTGAACGGCCGTCGGATTGCTGTGGATGGGCCCATCGATCTGCAGGATGTCGTCGACAACAAGACCAGCTATAATATCCGGCGCGATGTTCGGAATGGCCAGTTGGAGGCGAGCGACACGACGGCCTGGGACACGGAAGTTGTGACGTCGCAGGCCAGTTATTCGGCCAGCAATCCGACCCGACTGACCAATGTGACCAATGTCGCCAATATCCCCCAAGGGGCGCTGGTGGAAGGCACAGGCGTGGGACGTGAGATTTATGTGCGTGCGGTGGATGTGGGCGCGCAGACGATCACGCTATCGAACCCGCTTTATGATGCGGAAGGCGTGCAGACCTATACGTTCAGCCGGTTCAAATATCTCTTCGATATGAGTGGTTTCTCAGCGCTCAGCCGCTTCGGTTTCGAGAGTGTCGAGTTTCAATGCAGCGGGCGCTGCTCTGCGATCATGCTGCCGCGCGAAGGCTCTATCTTTCGGTTGAACGAGTGCACGATCAACCGTCCGAAGGATCGCGGGATCACCTCGACCGGTGGCGGCGATCAGGGCATGCTGATCGACAACTGCCAGTTTCTGTCGAATGAGCAGGGATCGCTGGTGGAGGACCGCACGACGGTCGCGCTGAACTCCAACTCCAATGACAACAAGCTGCGCAACAACCGGATCGTTCTGTTTGGCCATTTCGCCGTGATGAACGGTTTTAACCATATGATTTCCGGCAATCACTTCTTTCAGGGCGGCACGTCGAGCGATGGTATTCGCAGGGCCGGTATCGTGTTGACCAAGCCGCATGCGCGCACGACGATCATCGGCAATTACGTGGACAATTGTTTTATCGAGTGGACGAATGAGCACGACGCATCGCCCGACTACACCAGCGGTTTTGGCTTCAGTGCGCTGACCATTACGGGCAACATCTTCCTTGCCAGCAACACGGCAAATTGGTTCCGGTGGCTGGTGATCAAGCCTTATGGGTCAGGTCATTTCATTCATGGCTTCAGCGTGACCGGCAATACGTTCGGCTCGGTCGGCGGCAGCGTGCAGCGTGTCGACGGGGTGGACACCACTTTCGCAGATCTCAACAAGAACCGTTTTCGCAACATCACGTTCTCGGGCAACACATTCAACGGTGTCACAGAGGCCGCCTATAACCCGGTCACAATCCGCCATGGCGAGGGATCAGATGCGTCTGTGTGGGTGATTGATTGCGCACCCTATCTGCCCTTTGGCGGGCGGGTGAAGAGCATTCAGGGTGTTGTCCCCGATGGTGCGATCGAAACGGGCGCAAGTGGGACGGAATGGTCCTTCCCGAATGCGCGTTTGCAGCAGGGTGTGAATAAGGATCAGATCAAGCTCACCTGGCAAAACGCGTGCCGCGGTGAGGTGCATGTCACGGTGCGCTGTGACACGCCGGTCTAGCCTAAATCAGCGGGGGTGAGGCGAAAGGCTTTGCCAAAGCCGCCATTCAGATGAGCGTCCTGCACGTCGAAAAGGGCAAAAGAGAAGTCCGCGAAATCAATATAGAGTTTCGCCTTGGGATGCGTGGTCAGATAATGGCCGCGCATTTCCTTATAGGTGGGATCGCTATGGGCGATGAAGCGCGCCTTGCATTGCAGTGTGAGGCGCGGATGGGTAAGGGGGTCGCCCCTATCTTCTGGCTCGCCCACCAGCAAGGAACAGCGTGGGTCGTTTTTCAAAGCCTTGGTATGGGACGACAGATCGCTGATCAAGGTCAGCGGCGTGCCATCGGGGGCCTGACCCACGGCGATGCGGCTGACCATGGGCATCGCGGCGTCGGGGTCGATCACGCCAATCGCGCCGAACCGGGCGGCACTTATGAGGCCGCGGGCCAGTGTGCGGGCCTCGTCAGTTGTCTCACGGATCGGGTTGATCTCGGGCATGGGCGCTCCTTGGGGTTTTCCAAAGGCTAGTCGTGGCGCGCCTGGATGCAAGGGGTGGCGCAATCAGAACTCGGTCCAGCTGCCCAGTTTCAAGGCCGGTTCACCCTCCCCTTGCAAGGGCTGGACCAGCCCTACTTCGAGGCTGACGCGATCCGTCATCTTCCAAACGACGCTGGGGGCAAAGTTTGCGTAGCTGTCGCCTTCGGCCGGTTGCCCCGCCTGAACTTGCGCAATGAACATCCAGCGGTCCCACGGTTTGAGCCCCCATGTGGCGTCCAGCTTGAGGCTTGTTCCGTCTGATTTTTGTGTTGCGTAGGCGTCCGCCCCGATCCAGCCGCGCGCCAGACCGCGTCCGTAATGCAATCCGAGGCGGGTGAGCGTCGTATGCTCGGCCTCCAGATGATCCGTGTCGATGACGGTGTCGATAAACTGCCCGACGCCAAAGCTCGCAGCGTAGCGGTTTCGGGCGGCCTGATCGCCCAAGGCAACGCGGGCAAAGATCAGCGCCTGCCCATAGGAGGTGCTGTCCGTCATCATGCCATCAAAGCCGAGGGTGATGCGAGGGGTGAGCCCGTATTCCGCATAGAGGCTGTTTTCGGCGCTATGGGCGAGTTCGTCGATCTGGGTGGCATGTGTCTGCGCGCTAGGGCGCGTTGTCGTCGAGAAGGACAGGAACACGCCCCCCTTTTCGCGCGGCCATGCACCCGCGACGCTGAGGGATGGCCACAAAAGCAGCATAAGGATCATCGCCAGGCGCATGCGCCATGATGTTGCTGAAAATGGTAAACGGGCGGTTAAGAATGCTTAACGGTTTGGACGCTGATTTAAATCAAAGCGGTGCGCAATCTGGCATGGCACCAAGGTCTCAAGTGACGAAGGGAGACAGACGTCCATGCTATATTCCAACATTATCGTACCGATTGCTTTCGATCATGACCGTGACACCGGTCAGGCATTGGAGATCGCCCGCGCCATCCGCGCCGAGGGCGGCACGATTACTGCAATGCATGTGGTCGAGGCCTTGCCGAAATATGCGACAGAATATCTGACGGAAACCCAGATTGCGCAGGCGCATCTGGATATCGAGGAGAGCCTCAAGGACGCGGTCGACCGCGCTGATGACGTTCAGGTGCTTGTCGTGACTGGGCATTCGGGGCGCACAATTCTGGAGCAGGCCGAAAAGAAACACGCAGATTGCATCGTGATCGCATCGCACCGTCCGGGGCTGCAGGATTACTTTCTGGGATCGACGGCGGCACGCGTTGTGCGTCACGCGCAATGCGCGGTGCATGTGATCCGTTAATCAGAGAGGCGCTGAATGCTCTCGATGGACTGGCCGAACCATGTGCGTTTGCCGGTGATCCTGATCTGATCGCCGTCAGACAGCCGCTTGGCCAGCGCCTCGTCCTTGAGGCAGAATACATAGCTGTCCCGAAAGGATGTCACGCCTGCAATATCAACCTCTGCCTGATAGGTGCACTGATTGTCGTAGCTGATGTCCTTGATGGTGTAGCTCGCCTCGGATTTGACACCGCTTAAAACCAAATTGGCCGCGACTGGAACTGCCGAGAAGCTTGCAAACCAGAAGAGCAATCCGCCCAAAAGTGTAAGCGGTGATCGCGTCAGATACCAGCTGGTCGGAAGTTTTGTGGGTTGGCCTGACGAATCAAAAACGCGGATTTCAATCAAAACACACAGGGAAAGCACCAGGCCTGCTACAAACGCATAGACACCATTTGCTCCGTAGAGCTCTGCATACGCAACTGACGGAACTGCGGGCACATAGAATTGGCCGATAAAGAACAGCGCCAACGGCACGAACATCATAAATATGTATGGCAGCACCTTTCTATTCGGTGCGAAACGACGTTTCTCAGGAACCGTCACCTCATTCGATGACGGCTGATGCTCGGTCGAAGAGGTCGTTGTCGGAATAGACGTCGCTCGGTATTCATGGGGATCGTTTCTGGTCTCTGCCTTTTTCTCGCGCAGCAGATCATATGATGCGCCGGGAAGCAGATGGTTGAAGATCAACAGCAGCATCATCACCAGCCATATCTCGAACGCATTACGTGATAGAAAACTCCATTCAGGGAAGGGAATAGGCACATCTCTCAATACATAAAGGATGCCCGCAGACAGGAAGCTCCAAGCCGCAGCAACCAAGAAGAAGGGTATACGCGTTAGCCATGAGAAGGACCACCGCAAGACGGTTTCATGCGCTGATGGCAACAGGAACACTGTTGCGGGAACAAAGAGGATCATCGCACCGATGTAGTTCATCGCACCGCAGGAACAGTCGAGCGCCATCAGCCCGTAGGTTGCGGCAAAGCCGAATAGACCCACCAAAATCGCGAAGATATCCGCCAATAAGAGCCTGATCCGCATTCCATTCCCCAAACATCTTAATTTCACCCACAGGTTGCTTTGCAATTGCGGCAACAGTTTGGAGACGTGGCGGCTTTCTGCGCCGTTCGCTTGTTTTGCAGCGAACACTCTCCATATCCAAAGGGTAACAATTCAAAGGAGCGCACGCATGCAGTGTCCGATTGACGGAACGCAACTGGTGATGACGGATCGCAGCGGGGTCGAGATCGACTATTGCCCGCAATGCCGTGGGGTCTGGCTTGATCGGGGTGAACTGGACAAGATCATTGAACGCTCTGCCGCGCCGACACCGCCACCGCCGCCTGCCGGTCGTCAAAGCTATGACGACGATTACCGCGGCGGCGACCGGCGATATCACGACGATGACCGCAAGTATCGCAAGAAGAAAAAGGGACCGGGATCTCTTTTGGGCGAAATCTTCGACTTCTAAGACTAAACGGGCGGGGCGCCTAACCGCCCCGCTTCTTGCGCCGTTTCACGCCTCCGCGCTGACCCGGACGCCCTGCGGTTGAGCGACCGGCGGCTTTCTGGGCGTCATCCACCGCCTTCTCAACCGCATATTGGCGGGCCATCGGATCATCCGAGATGGTCAAATCGACTGTTTCCAAGCGCTTGACCTCGTCGCGCAGGCGCGCGGCTTCCTCGAATTCGAGGTTTTCAGCGGCCTTGCGCATCTGATCACGGAGCCCGTCCAGATGGGCTTGCAGATTGCCGCCGGCCATCGGCTTGTCGACCTTGGCGGTCACGCGGTTCATATCGACATCGCCCTTGTAGAGGCCCGCCAACACGTCCTCGACGTTTTTCTTGACGGTCTCCGGCGTGATCCCGTGCTCTTCGTTATAGGCGATCTGTTTGGCGCGGCGGCGGTTGGTCTCGTTCAGCGCGCGCTCCATGCTGCCGGTGATCTTGTCGGCATACATAATGACCCGGCCTTCAGCGTTCCGGGCGGCGCGTCCGATGGTCTGGACAAGCGAGGTTTCCGAGCGCAGGAAGCCTTCCTTGTCGGCGTCCAGAATGGCGACCAGACCACATTCGGGGATGTCCAACCCCTCGCGTAGAAGGTTAATGCCGATCAGAACGTCGAACGCCCCAAGACGCAGGTCGCGCAGAATCTCGATCCGCTCGATCGTGTCGATATCGGAGTGCATGTAGCGGACCTTGATGCCCTGTTCATGCATGTATTCGGTCAGGTCTTCGGCCATCCGCTTGGTCAGCGTCGTGACCAGGGTGCGATACCCATCGGCTGTCACTTTGCGGATTTCATCCAGCAAATCATCGACTTGTGTCTCGACCGGCCTGATCTCGACCTCCGGGTCCAGAAGGCCCGTGGGGCGGATGACCTGTTCAACAAAGACACCGCCGGATTGCTCGATCTCCCACGCGGCGGGGGTGGCGGAGACGAAGACCGATTGCGGGCGCATGGCGTCCCATTCCTCGAACTTCAGGGGGCGGTTGTCCATGCAGGAGGGCAGGCGGAAACCGTGTTCGGCCAGCGTGAATTTGCGCCGATAGTCGCCCTTATACATGCCTCCGATCTGCGGGACGGAGACATGGGATTCGTCTGCGAAAACAATGGCATGATCGGGGATGAACTCGAACAGGGTGGGGGGCGGTTCGCCCGGGGCGCGGCCCGTCAGATAGCGCGAATAGTTCTCGATCCCGTTGCAGACGCCGGTGGCCTCCAGCATCTCGATGTCGAAATTCGTGCGCTGCTCAAGGCGCTGGGCTTCCAGTAGCTTGCCTTCGTTCACCAACTGATCCAGCCGGATTTTCAGCTCTTTCTTGATGTTTACGACGGCCTGCTGCATCGTCGGCTTGGGCGTCACATAGTGGCTGTTGGCGTAGATGCGGATCTTGTCGAACGTGTCGGTTTTCTGACCTGTCAGCGGGTCAAACTCGGTGATCCCTTCCAGTTCCTCGCCGAAGAATGACAGCTTCCACGCGCGGTCATCAAGGTGGGCGGGCCAAATCTCAAGACTGTCGCCGCGCACCCGGAAGGAGCCGCGCTGAAACGCCTGATCGTTGCGGCGATATTGCTGGGCAATCAGATCGGCCATGATCTGGCGCTGGTCATACATCTTGCCAGCGGCCAAATCCTGGGTCATCGCGCCGTATGTTTCGACAGAGCCAATACCGTAGATGCACGACACGGAGGCCACAATGATCACATCGTCCCGTTCCAGCAGCGCGCGCGTGGCCGAGTGGCGCATCCGGTCGATCTGCTCGTTGATCTGGCTTTCTTTCTCGATATAGGTGTCCGAGCGGGCGACATAGGCTTCGGGCTGGTAATAGTCGTAGTAGCTCACGAAATACTCGACCGCGTTGTCGGGAAAGAAGCCCTTGAACTCGCCATAAAGCTGGGCCGCGAGCGTCTTGTTCGGCGCCAGAATGATCGCAGGGCGCTGGGTTTCCTCGATCACTTTGGCCATTGTGAAGGTCTTGCCGGTGCCGGTCGCGCCCAGCAGAACCTGATCGCGTTCCCCTGCGTTCACGCCTTCTGTCAACTCGGCGATTGCGGTGGGCTGGTCGCCCGCTGCGCTGAACTCGGTCTGCATCCGAAACGCGATGCCGCCTTCCAGTTTCGGCCGGTCGCGCACATCGGGGGCGGGGTTTTGCAGAACAGGGGTGCTCATGTTGATTCCTTTGCTGATGCCCCTAATTTGATCTGTTTTTGTTCTACTTCAAGACATGTTGAGCCGATGGCGTGTGTTTGCTGCCACCTATTTGTCGCACTGTGTCAATTGCTTTGAATAAGTAAATTTAATCAATAGCTTGGTAAAAATACGACCTGTCAACTTGTCAGGGTGGACTCGGCGGGCTTGTTTTTTCATTGCCAAGAAAAAGCTGGAATTGTTACAAAATAAGGGCAAGCAGCAGAATTGGTTGCCGACCGGGACACACACCCACCCACCCCTCGCTCCCTCGTGGACTGGTCGGCAGCCAATCTTCTTGCACCTTTCCTGGAAAACAGCCCCTTTTGTCCCCTTGCGAGAGCGGCGTCGCCTGTGGTTTATCAAGGTCAACCGCAAAGGAAGCCTGCTATGCGCGCACGCATTTACCAACCTGCGAAGACCGCCATGTCGTCCGGCACGGCCAAAACCCATCACTGGGTTCTGGAATTTGCCCCGGCCTCCAAGCGGGAGGTTGATCCGTTGATGGGCTGGACCTCGTCTGACGATATGCAGTCGCAAGTGCGGCTGCGGTTCGACAGCAAGGAGGCCGCGCTGGATTACGCCAAAGAGCATGATGTTGAAGCGATTGTGCAAGAGCCCAAGAAGCGAAAGGCCAATATCCGGCCCGGCGGGTATGGCGATAATTTCGCGACAAACCGCCGTGGGACTTGGACGCATTAACACTGGTGGTTAGACGTCCCTTTCTGCGTTCATTCTGAACGCTTTGCGGGGCGGTCATTTCGCTTTGCGAATTGACGTTGGCGTCCCCTGAAGGATTCGAACCCTCGACCTGCCGATTAGAAGTCGGCTGCTCTATCCAGCTGAGCTAAGGGGACGCTTGCGCGATGGCCTAGCGCGGCGGTCGAGGATTTTCCAGTAAAAAGGGGTGGCTCTAGACCCAGGCAGGCTTGCGGCTGCTGTCTACCAGCGACACGGCAGGCGCATGCGCGCCCCCCAAAGCCAACGTCGCACGGCGCAGGATTTCGATGCCTTCCTCGGATTGGGTGGGCAGGCCGGCACCAGAGATCGGCTCTCCGACGGTCAGGCGGAAGGGCTGACGGTCCTTGTTGAGGGTCTCATGAAACAAGGTGATATCGCGCAAGGTGGGGTGCAGCAGATCAAAGAGATAAAACAGCACCGAATTACGCGCCCGGATGTTGATCGGGATGACCGGCAGCTCAAACTTGCGCGCGATCATCGCAGCCGAGGGCATCCAAGGGCGCTCATGCAGTTTCAGGCCGCGCCGTTTGGCCAGTCGGCCCGAGGGGAAGATCACGCCCAGCCGCCCGTCTTCAATCGCGGTGCGGGTCAGTGACATCGTCATCCGGGTCTTTTTCAGCGACCGCCGCTCGGGCTTCCATTCCACTGGGACGATCATATCGTCCATCTGCGGCAGCACTTTCAGGATATCGCCATTGGCGTAGAAAAAGAGATCGGGCCGGATGCGGGCGATTAGGTGGTGCAGGATAATCCCGTCCGCGATGCCTGTCGGGTGGTTGGCGACAATTAACGCAGGCCCGTGGCGGGGGATGTTTTCAAGGCCTGAAACCTCGACATCTTGGGCCAGTTGGCGCCCCATGTCCCCCATGATGCGCGGCGTTGTCTGATGCTCAAACTGCGCGGCGAGATCGAGGGTCCGACCGTAGCTTAGCAGCCCCGTCAAAGCCTCGCGGGCCATGCGGGCGTGGAGCTTATGCGCAAATAGCCACGGCGCGCGGTCCGCAATAAGGGGATCGAAACGGTCTTTCATAGGGGTAAAAGACCAAAATTCCGCGACAGTTCCATGACGACGGGAAAAATTTCGATCTTTGGGCCAGGGCTTGCCAAAACTCCGCTTTGGCTCGGCAAAGGACCGCGTGTCAGAAACCCGGGGGCAGGCGTCGGTTTTGGGCTGGAATTGAGCGCTGCCTGCGGCCAGTATCGCGCCATGCGCGCACCCCTGATCGACAATCTGCAATATACCAACTGGTCCGAGACGATCTTTCGTCAGATGCGGATGGGCGGTGTGGACGCGGTCCATGTGACCATCGCCTATCATGAAAGTTTCCGCGAGATGGTGCTGCAGCTGGAGGCGTGGAACCGCTGGTTTGAACGCTTTCCAGAACTCATTTTCAAAGGCACGGGTGCTACGGATGTGCGCTTGGCACAGAAGACGGGTCGCACGGCGATCTTTTTCGGATTTCAGAACCCAAGCCCGATTGAAGACGATATCGGGCTGATCGAGATTTGCCACCAACTGGGCATACGCTTCATGCAGCTGACCTATAACAACCAATCGCTGCTGGCGACGGGCTGTTATGAGGATGAAGACACCGGGCTGACACGGTTCGGCAAGCAAGCCGTGGCGGAGATGAACCGCGTGGGCCTTGTTGTGGATATGAGCCATACGGCGGATCGCTCGACCCTTGAGGCGATTGAGCACTCCAGCCGCCCCATCGCAATCACCCATGCCAATCCGGCGTGGTGGCACGCAGCAAGGCGCAATAAATCTGATGAGGTGTTGCGGGCGTTGACGGGCCGCGGCGGAATGCTGGGGTTTTCGGTCTATCCGCACCATCTGAGAGGCGGCGGCGACTGCACGTTGGACGACTTTTGCGCCATGATCGCAGAGGCGGCCTCGCGCTACGGCACTGAACATCTGGGGATCGGAACGGACCTGTGTCAGGACCAGCCCGACAGCGTTGTCGAATGGATGCGCGTCGGGCGGTGGAGCAAAGAGATCGACTATGGCGAGGGCTCTGCCGATAATGCCGGGTTCCCGCCGATGCCCGACTGGTTCAACGACAATCGCGATTTCGGCAATATCCGAGAGGGGCTGTTGCGCGCAGGCTTCTCAGAGCCGGAGGCAGACGGTATCATGGGAGGCAACTGGCTTCACTTCTATGAGGAAAGTTTCGGCCCCGCATGAGAGACCTGCCCGATATCCCCCAGCTTGATCTGCGCCCGCCTGCGCAGGTGATGCGCTTGGCGCGGATGGGGGCGAGCTTCCCGACGCGGCTGTCCTTTCTGCGCACGCTCCTGCGGCGTCTGGGGGCGGAAGGGGCGCACGTGACGCGGCCGGTTTGGGAGATATCGCCGGACGGGTTTGGCCATGCCGTCTACTCGATCCCGCTGGGCGGGCATGTCTATTCGCTGGTTGCGGTATCCACCGATCTGCCTGCTGATCAACGCTCTGACCGGGTCATCGCGGAGGCGTGGGACACCGCCTATGTACTTTACGACGGCGTGCCTGACGCGGGCGAGATCGCCCGCATCGTTGCCAATGCGCCCTTGCAAGAGGCCGGGCGCTTTACCGAACGTGATCTGGTGCTGAGCCGCGCCAATAAATCTGTGCGGCTTTTTAACCATGTGGTCGAACGGCTGCGCGGCGGGCATCAGCCCGACCCGGATATGATCCGCAAAATCGGCTATCTGATGCGCACGACGGCCGTTTACGGCAATGGCAAGTTCGGCATCGCGGACCGCGCGGTGATCGAGGATCGTCCGGGTCTCTCCGGCCCGTTCATGGCCGAAATGCTGACCGTCTGGCTGATCCGTGGCTTTACCCATGATCTGGCCGAACATGTGGGTGGGGCTGCGATGGATCGCGACCTCAAGCGTCATCTTGGGATCGGCAATGCGACAGGGCTTGGCATGGCTCCATTTCTGGTCAGCCACCCGGTCTTGCTGAACAACTGGATGCTGGTGCGCGAAACCGCGCTGGCCCGCGTGCGTGCGGTTGAGGCATTGGACGAGGCTCAGATCATGGCGCTTTACGGGCTGCTGGAACGGGTCGCGTCCCATCTGGCCGAATGGCAGGTGCCGGACCCGGAGCATCAGGCGCGGATTGATGTGACGCGCAGCGAGTGGTTAACGGTTGCCGGTCATATGACGCCGGAGCTGTTAACCTCGCGGCGCCCGATCGACGCGTTGATCCGCTGGTCAGAGGCGCTCTCAATCGACACACAAGAGCTTCTTGTCGCGATGGTGCTTGAGCCTTTTGGCGATCTGATCGACGGTCTGACCGAGTGTATGACCGACCCCTTTGGCACGCAGCTTGATCCGCTCATGTCTGCCTCTGACCTGCGCGCGCTGCTTGAGGCGGAGGGGGCGTGGATGCTGGCCTATGACTTCAGCACGCCGTCCGAGACCGCCCAGTTCTGGTATGTTTCCGAAGAGAAGCTGGAGCCGCGTCTGGGCGCGCGCCACAGCGAAGACGGCGCCCATCTGGAAAGCCCGCTGGACATTGCCCGTCAGGTGCAGGCCATGGCGCGCGATCTTGAAACGGCGCGCGGCACTGTAGGTGATTTCCTGCGCGCGCATCCTGAACACCGCTGTGCCGTGCGACGCGTCCAGACGCTTGCGGCGCATCCTTACGCCGAGATTCGCGAGAACCTGATTTCAGAGATGACCCACCCAATCGACATGCTGCGCTGCAAACTTGCCTTTTTCGGGGCGGCGAAATTCGACCCGAAATCAACGCTTTGGACCCGAATTGCGTTGGTCCAAGGTGCCCCCCTTGCCGATGAGTTGGGCGCCCCCGACGATTGGTGGCTCGCGAGCCTGCCCGCATGATCCCGTCCGTGGCCGAGCTTCAGGCGAGCCTTCTTAAAGCAGGCCGCGGCCTTGGGTTGCCCTTGGGTGTTGCCGAAGACATCGCCTCCGCCGCGCCCTTTATCCTCGCCTCAGACGAGCTGAACGAGACGCTGGCCCAGCTTCTTCGCGAAATGGAAAGCGGTCACGTCACAGCGGTGATTGAGGCCATTGATAAAGCGCTCTGCGAAGGCCAATCAGAGATTGCCGACAGTCGCGCGGCCCGCGCGCTTGTCGCCTCAGCTGGGTGGTGCGCGCAGCGGGTCGTGATCCTCAAGGGCGGGCAGGTGACGGCAGGCGCGCCCGCGCAAATTGCCAAACCGATCCCGCGTCGCAAGATGGTGGATGATGGCCTTTGGGACCAGCTTCAAACCTTCGCCGCCCGCACCTATGTGCCTGCGACAGCGGCTTCGCGCGAAAAGGGCGCGGGCGCGGGTCTGACCGATAACGATTAACCTTGGTAAAGGCCCTCGTAGATCGGCCCAAGCGTGTTCGTCTCAAAAAGCGACGACACGCTGGTGCCGTTCCAGATGTTCAGGATAGCCTGTGCAAACATCGGGGCTGTCGGCACGATGCGGATGTTCTTGCAGCTCTTGACCGCTTCTGTCGGCTGGATTGAGTCTGTGATCACAAGCGATTTCATCACCGATTTGCTGACGCGCTCGACCGCCGGGCCGGACATGACGCCATGGGTGATGTAGCTGTGCACTTCGGTGGCACCGGCCCCCATCAGCACCTCGGCTGCTTTGCAAAGCGTGCCGGCTGTGTCGCACATGTCGTCCACGATGATGCAGCGCTTACCGGTCACATCGCCGATCACCGTCATCTCGGCCACTTCGCCCGCTTTTTCGCGGCGTTTATCCACGATGGCAAGCGGCGCGCCGATGCGCTGCGCCAACTCGCGGGCACGGGCCACGCCGCCCACATCCGGCGAGATCACCATCACATCGTCCATCGATCCGAAGGTCGATTTGATATCCAGCGCAAAGATCGGCGCGGCATAGAGGTTATCGACCGGGATATCGAAAAAGCCCTGAATTTGCGCGGCATGCAGATCCATCGTTAGAACGCGCTCGATCCCGGCCTCAACGATCATATTCGCCACCAGCTTGGCTGAAATCGGCGTGCGGGCCTTGGTGCGGCGATCCTGACGGGCATAGCCGAAATAGGGGATCACAGCCGTGATGCGCGCGGCGGACGAGCGTTTGAGCGCATCCGACATGATCAGCAATTCCATCAGGTTATCGTTGGCCGGGTTCGAGGTGGGCTGGATAATGAACATATCCTCGCCGCGCACATTCTCGAATACTTCTACAAAGATCTCTTGATCGTTAAACCGCTCAACCCGTGCATCCACCAGTTCCACATTCACCCCGCGATGCATCGACATCCGGCGGGCGACAGCCTGTGACAAGGGACGGTTTGCGTTGCCGGAAATCAGTTTCGGCTCAACGATACTAGGCATATGGAAGGGTCCCCCGGGGCTTTCGGTCTGTGACAGAATCGTGACGTTGACACCCCCTACCATGGGTCTAGGCTGCCGCAAAGATTTGCCATGCGCGGGAGGCACAAATGGCCCATATCGACTACTATTTCGCAACAATTTCGCCCTATACCTACCTCGCTGGCACAAGGTTGGAGGAGGTCGCGGCCAAGCATGGCGCGACGATCACCTACAAACCGCTGGACATCATGCAACTGTTCGGGCGCACGGGCGGGACACCACCGAAGGATCGCCACCCGAACCGTCAGGAATGGCGGCTTCAGGAAATGGCGCGCCAGTCGAAAAAGACGGGGCTTCCGCTGAATATCAAACCGGCGCATTGGCCGACGAACATGGCGCCCTCTGCCTATGCCATCATTGCCGCGCAAGAGGCGGGCGGGGGTGATCTGGGCACGCTGGTGCATGGTCTGACTTCGGCCTGTTGGGCAGGCGAAAAGGATATCGCGCAGGATGATGTCATCAAGGACTGCCTGAGTGCGGCAGGCTTTGATCCTTCGCTGGCGGATAGTGGCCTGCTGCAAGGGGCCGAGATTTATGGCCGCAACCTTGAGGATGCCGTCGCCGCGGGCGCGTTCGGCGCGCCGTTCTACATCACTGATACCGATCAGCGCTTCTGGGGACAGGATCGGATCGAGGATCTGGACGCCTATCTGGGCGGCACGCTCTAGGGGTGCCCCGCGATCTTCGGGCGGGGGTATCGGTCAATTGGGCGCGCTACGGCGAGGACGGCCATGACACCCTGCTCATCCACTGTTCTCTTGCGCATCAGGGCGCATGGGCGCCCCTTGCGGCCAGGGCCCGCCTGAACGCGCTCGCCTTTGACATGCCTGGCCATGGTCGCAGCGCGGACTGGGACGGCGTAACCGACTATCAGAGCCAAACCATGCAGATCGCGCACAGCTTTTGCGCGGCCCCACTGCATGTCATCGGGCATTCCTTCGGGGCCACTGTCGCGCTCCGCCTCGCGTTGGAGCACCTGGCTCAGGTGCGGTCGCTTGTCCTGATCGAACCGGTCTTTTTTGCCGCCGCACATGGCACGCCCGAGCACGCCGCCTATGAAGCGGCCTTTGCCCCGTTTGTCACCGCGGTTACAGTGGGGGATCGCCCTGAAGCCGCCCGGCTTTTTACGGATATCTGGGGCACGGGCGCGCCATGGGACAGCCTGCCTGCCAATCAGCGCCGCGCCCTTACCGACCGCATCCATCTGATCCCTGCAGGCGCGCCTGCGATCAATGACGACAACGCGGCTCAACTTGCCCCCGGTCGCCTTGAGACCCTTGATATTCCGGTACTTTTGCTGCGTGGCGACCAGTCCCATCCCGTCACAGCCGCCATCAATGCGCGCCTTGCAAACCGTTTGCCAAACGCAACGCAGCGCGTCATCGCAGGTGCTGGCCATATGGGGCCGCTGACCCACCCCGCCGTTTTTGCAGAGCATATCAACCACTTTCGCGCGCAAAACACCGCGCGGGCATAGGCGCAACCGGTCCGTTTCGCTTTTTCCAACTATCCTCGCCGAAGGCGGCGCGACCTCAGCCCTTCGGCTCGTCGATGATATGGTCTTCCCACTCCTCCTCCGGCACCTCAAACTCCGGCACGGTCCACCCTTGAACCGAGACGCCCGCGTCATGCACGCTTTGCGGATTGCCTGAAATCAGCGGGTGCCAGTCATAAAGCGCCTTGCCTTCATGCAGCAGCCGGTAGGCGCAGGTCTCAGGCATCCAATAGGCGATATCGGGCAGGGTCTTGGGCGACAGCTGCACACATTCGGGCACGAATTGCAGACGGATGTCATATTGCGCGCAGCGGCAGGTCTGATCGTCCAGCAGGCGGCAAGCGACACGGGTCAGGGCGACTTCCTGGGTGTCCTCGTCTTCCAGCTTGTTCAGACAGCACTTGCCACAGCCATCGCAGAGGGCTTCCCATTCCTTAGACGTCAGGTTCTTCAGCGGAACGCGTTCCCAAAAACGCGCGCGCAGGCCGTCGCGCTGGATCGGGTCTTTGAAGCTCATTCAAGGAGCGTTCGGGCGCGGTCGCAATCGGCCCCCATCTGCGCCACCAACGCATCCACCCCGTCGAATTTCATCTCAGGGCGCAGGAAGTCGACCAGGGCGACCGACAGATGCGCCCCATAGAGGTCCCCTTTGAAATCAAAGAGAAACGTCTCGCAATTTGGCACGTTCTCGCCAAACATGGGCCGCACGCCGATAGAGCTGGCACCGATATAGCTGCCCTGATGCGGGCCGCTGAGAACATCGACACGCACGGCGTAGACGCCGAATTTGGGCGGGTGCAGCCCCGTGATCGACATGTTCGCCGTGGGGTAGCCCAAATGCCGACCGCGCTGATCGCCGCGGATCACTTCGCCCTCAATACGGTGGTAGTGGCCCAGCATTTTGGCGGCATCACCGGTTCGTCCATCGGACAGCGCATCGCGGATATTCGTGGACGAGATATGACCGTGATCGCCTTGAACCAGATCGGCAATCGTGACGCCAAAGCCCATCTCGGCGCCGAAGGTTTCGAGCATATCGGAGGTGCCGGCCCGGCCTTTGCCAAAGCAAAAATCGCGCCCTACCACGATGTGTTTCAAACCCAGCGCATCCGCGATGATATCTTGGGCAAACTCGCGGGCGGTCAGGCTGGAAAGACGCGCGTTAAAGCTGATCTCGTAAAGCCGTTCGACGCCCAGTTTCTCCAGACGGTTCGCTTTGGCTTCTGCATTCATCAGCCGGAAAGGCGGGGCATCCTTGGCAAAAAACTCGCGTGGATGGGGCTCAAAGGTCATTACGCCGAGCGGGGCGTTGATGTCTTGTCCAGCCTTGCGGGCGATGTCGATGACAGCTTGATGGCCCAGGTGGACGCCGTCAAAATTGCCAATCGCGGCGCTGGCGCCGCGATCCTGGGGGTCTACGAACTGGATGTCCCGGATGATCCGCATGAAGTTGGGTTAGCGTTGCCAACCGCGGGGTGCAAGCGCTCAGTCGAACTTGCGAGAGGGGGCCAGAACCGTGGCTTCGCCTTTCAGCACGACCGTGTCGCCGACGGCGCAATGGGTCTCTAGCCGGACGCGGCGGCGGGAGTGGTCGATGTCGATCACTTTGACCTCGGCATAGACCATGTCACCGGGGCGCACAGGGGCCATGAATTTCAGCGATTGGCCAAGATATACGGTGCCGTGGCCGGGCAGCTGTTCACCGATGACGGCAGAGATCAGACCGGCGGTCAGCATCCCGTGGGCGATGCGCCCTTCAAAGATTGTGTCCATCGCGTAGGCGTCATCCAGATGTACCGGATTGCGATCGGTAGAGACTTCGGCAAACAGTTCGATATCGCGATCTGTTACCTCTTTCTGGAGATAGCGGGTCATACCGATCTCAAGGTCTTCGATGCAAATTGTGCCGCGCGGTTGGTTGTCCAACATGGGTCTCTCCTGCGAATGACTTGGTAACATATATACCAAAGCAACTAAGATTTGGTAACTTAATTACTTTGCAATCGCAGAAAAGCAAGCAAATAGAGGGTCAGCGAAGGTGACCTATTGTATAAGTCGGGCTGGACATTTCCTTTTCAAGATAAGCGTTTAGCGCATCCGGGTCCGGATCGTGCGACGTTTTGGTCTCGGCGGCGGCCAGCCCGCCTGAGATGAACAAAGAATCAATATCCTCGCCCATGGCCCCTTTGATGTCGGTCAGAATGCCATCTCCGATGGCCAGAATGCTGCTGTCGGCCACGTCCGCGTCAAGGGCGGAAAGGCGGCGACGCGCCAGATCATAGATTGGCGGGTGGGGTTTGCCGAAATAGAGGCTTTCGCCCCCCATCTCGGTATAGAGCTTTGCCAGCGCGCCTGCGCACCATTCCCGTTTGTCACCGCGATCCACGACGATATCCGGGTTGGCGCAGAGCAGCTTGAGGCCCTTTTGCTTAGCATAAAGGAAGTCGGGCCGGTTTATGTCGGGGTCGGCATATGGATCTTCGGGGCCAAGGCAGACAATGCCTTCGGCTTCTTTCAATGGCACCTTCGTGATCTCGGTGGGGTCCTCCACGACCGAGATTTCCTCAAAGAAGGGCGCGTCATGCTCTTCGCCCAAGACGTAGACCTTTTGCCCCACGACACCGCGAAACATCGCCGCCCGCGCGCTGTCGCCAGAGGTTGCAATCACGTCCCACGCATCGCGGGCCACGCCGATCTCACCTAACTGGGCTTCCACGGCGAGGCGCGGACGGGGCGAGTTGGTTACCAGCACAACCGTGCCGCCTTGCGCGCGGTAGTCTTGCAGGGCTTTGACCGCGGAGGGGAAGGGCTTGAGCCCGTCATGCACACACCCCCACAGATCGACGAACAGCGCGTCGTAACGGGTGGAAATGTCAGACAGGGATTGGATGATCTGGGTCATAGGGGCCTCATATTTCGAGCTTAACGCTTCATGCGCGGCTTTGATCCAAATGAAAAGAGCGCCCCTTCGGGACGCCCTTTATTCTTTCCATTGATTTGGCCCTCAGAGTTTGAGGTTCGGGATAATCTGCTTCTTGCGGGACATCACACCGGGCAGCACCACAGTGTCGCCAGAGACCGACGCGTCGAAGGATTTTTCGGCGACGGTCTTGGTCAGGTCGTTGGGCACCAGCATCGTCGCTTCCTCGTTCAGGATATCCACGACGAAAAGCAGCACCTGATCGACACCATCTTCCGAGGCGACCGTGGTCATCGTCTCCATGAGCGAGGCTTTGCGGTCCAGAATGATCGCAGGCTTCGTGGTTTCCAACACAGAGACACGGAATTTCGTGCCCTCAACCGCGTATTCCTTGCTATCCATCCGCAGTAGTTCCGCGTCCGAGAAGGCGGAGACGTCGGATTTCGCGGCAAACAGCTCGTCTGCGTATTCATGCGGGTCAAGGTCCAGGTCCTTGGCCAGACCCCATGCCAGCGCCTCATCCGCTTGGGTTGTGGTGGGGGAGCGGAAGGCGAGGGTGTCGGACAGGATGCAGGACAGCATCGCGCCTTTGATCTCGTTGGGCATCTGGGCCACGTCTTTACCAACCAGCTCATACATGATGGTGGCGGTGCAGGCGACAGGGCGGATGGTGATGTCGATCGGGCCTTTGGTTTCCAGACCGCCGACCAGCTTGTGGTGGTCGATGATCGCCTGAACGTCGGCATTGTTGATGTTGGCGGGCAGCTCAGCCGGGTTGTTAGTATCCACGATGATCGCGGCTTGGTCGTCTTCCACATCGTCGATAATGCGTGGCTTGGGCAGGTTCCAGCGCTCCAGCATGAAGGCGGCTTCGGTGTTGGGCTCGCCCAGCAAGACCGGCTCGGCGTGCTGATCCTTGATGTGGTTGAGATACCACGCCCAGATCAGGGGCGATCCGGTGCTGTCGGTATCGGGGGCTTTGTGGCCGAAGATGAGTGTGCTCATGTCAGGGTCCTGCAAATAGCGGAGATTTCGCGCGTGGTTTAAACGGGTGCGCTTTGCTTGTCACGGGGGGTGCGACCTTGCGTGCCGCAGGAGGCCTCCGGCGGGGATATTTGAGAAAAGCGAAAGGTCAGAGGGGCAATTGCGTGAGCGTGTAGCCCTCTTGTGCAAGCAGGTTCAGCACGCCGTCCGTGCCGCCCAGATGAGCCGCGCCCATAGCAACAATCAGCGTGTCATGCTGGCGCGTGGCCTCTGCGATGACGGGCATCCAATTGCGATTGCGGCGGATCAGCAGCACCTCTTCCATCTCGGTGAACATCGCGTCGATTTCCGTGCGCGAGACGCCGGGCATGTCATAGGCGGCGAGCCGGGAGATGTGCCAGGCTTTCACGTGCTCCTCGGCGAAATAGGTCTCAAGCAGGGTTGCGAAAAGCGCATCGGCGTCGCGGTTCATCGCGATGGTGGCTTGCAGCATCTCGATCTGTTCGTCTATCGGTTCACCGCCGAAAAGCGTGAAGAGCGTGTCGTAGGGCTCAAGCGCCTGCGTCGGGACGTCGGCGATCTCGGCCTGATCCATAATCATGTGATCAAGGCCGCGTTGCCCGCTGACCATCGCCTCCATCGCACAAGGCGGCACAGCAAGCATCAGCGACAGATACCAGGGCTGGAACTTGGCGGCCATAAAGGCGGGGATCTGGCGCGCGCGGGCTTGGTCGGCGAGTGTCTGCCAGACGGGCTCTGGCAGCAGATCGGGCAGGGTGGGGCCGTCTGTGATGAAGAGCAACTCCGGGCGGCTGGCCATCTCGGCTTGCAACTGCGCCTCGGCGGCTTTGGTGGTTTCCAGCAGGATCAGGTCGGCGGCGGGGATCAACGGCTGGATGCGGGCAAGGATGGGATCAAGGCGCGGGTCGTAGATGTGCATCGTGCCCACCAGATGTAGGACAGTGTCGCCCCTTTCGGCGCGCCACAGTAGACCTTGGGGATAAGGCGTCTGGGCGATAATGGCCTCAAGCTCGGCCTGTTGCGCGGCAGGCAGGCTGTCTGGCGTGAAGGCGCCTTCGCAACGGGCAAAGGCCGGTGTTGCAAGGCTGATCAGAAAGCACAGCATCAGAACGTATCGCATGGGTCATCCCTTCTCTCAGACGTCAACGCTACGAAGGCCGGTCCCGCTGCGCAACGGCCCTTCGCAAAATGGATCGTATTTTCCCGATCAGATCGGTTGACAGGCAAAGCCAGCTTGCTTATCTCCGCTGCGTTATCACTCGGAGGAGCTGAGTGCTAACATTGGGAGAAACTTTGAGCCAAGGAGCTGCAAAGATGGCATTGAAACCGCTTCATGACCGCGTGCTGGTACGCCGCACGGAAAGCGACGAAAAGACTGCTGGCGGACTTATCATCCCCGAAAGTGCAAAAGAAAAGCCCGCCGAGGGCGAAGTGATTGCATGTGGCGAAGGCGCCCGCAAGGACAGCGGCGAACTGATCGAGATGGCTGTCAAAGAGGGTGACAAGATCCTGTTTGGCAAGTGGTCCGGCACCGAAGTCACGGTCGACGGCGAAGAGCTGTTGATGATGAAGGAAAGCGACATTCTGGGCATCATCGCCTGATCTCGCCCTTTTCAAATGAAACAATCTGACATTCAGGAGCGCTAAACATGGCTGCTAAAGACGTCAAATTCGACACGGACGCCCGCAATAAGATGCTCAAAGGCGTCAACATTCTGGCTGACGCTGTCAAAGTCACGCTGGGCCCGAAAGGCCGCAACGTGGTTCTCGACAAATCCTTCGGTGCCCCGCGCATCACAAAAGACGGTGTATCTGTCGCCAAAGAGATCGAGCTTGAGGACAAGTTCGAAAACATGGGCGCGCAGATGGTCAAAGAAGTGGCCAGCCGCACCAATGACGAGGCCGGTGACGGCACGACAACTGCGACGGTTCTGGCGCAGTCGATCGTTAAAGAAGGCATGAAATCGGTTGCCGCTGGCATGAACCCGATGGACCTCAAGCGCGGTATCGACCTGGCAACGACCAAAGTGGTCGAGGCGATCAAAGGTGCTGCCCGCGAAGTCAAAGACTCTGACGAAGTGGCACAGGTCGGCACGATCTCGGCCAATGGCGAAGTTGAAATCGGCCGTCAGATCGCGGACGCGATGCAGAAGGTCGGCAACGAGGGTGTCATCACCGTCGAAGAGAACAAAGGCCTTGAGACCGAGACCGACGTTGTCGAAGGCATGCAGTTCGACCGTGGTTACCTGTCGCCTTACTTCGTGACGAACCCCGACAAGATGATCGCAGATCTGGAAGACTGCATGATCCTGCTGCACGAGAAGAAGCTCTCCTCGCTCCAGCCGATGGTTCCGCTTCTGGAGTCCGTGATCCAGTCGCAAAAGCCGCTTCTGATCATTGCAGAAGACGTCGAAGGGGAGGCTCTGGCCACGCTCGTCGTCAACAAACTGCGCGGCGGTCTGAAAATCGCAGCTGTCAAAGCACCGGGCTTCGGCGATCGCCGCAAGGCTATGCTGCAGGACATCGCGATCCTGACCGGCGGTCAGGTCATCTCGGAAGATCTGGGCATGAAGCTTGAGTCCGTTACGATGGACATGCTGGGCAACGCCAAGAAGGTCTCCATCACCAAGGACGAAACCACAATCGTGGACGGCTCTGGTGAGAAGGCCGAGATCGAAGCCCGCGTCGGCCAGATCCGTCAGCAGATCGAGGAAACCACCTCGGACTACGACCGCGAGAAGCTGCAAGAGCGTGTGGCCAAGCTGGCTGGCGGTGTTGCTGTGATCCGTGTCGGCGGCATGACCGAAGTGGAAGTCAAAGAGCGTAAAGACCGCGTTGACGATGCACTGAACGCGACCCGCGCTGCTGTGCAGGAAGGCGTTGTCGTCGGTGGTGGTGTTGCTCTGGTTCAGGGCGGCAAAGCGCTGGAAGGCCTGACCGCTGACAACTCCGATCAGGAAGCTGGTATTGCCATCGTGCGCCGCGCGCTGGAAGCGCCGCTGCGTCAGATCGCTGAGAACGCTGGTGTCGACGGTGCCGTTGTTGCGGGCAAAATCCGCGAGAGCGACGACCTGACCTTCGGCTTCAACGCACAGACCGAAGAATATGGCGACATGTTCAAGTTTGGCGTCATCGACCCCGCAAAGGTTGTGCGCACGGCGCTTGAGGATGCAGCCTCCATCGCGGGTCTGCTGATCACCACCGAAGCCATGGTGGCCGACAAGCCCGCCAAAGAAGGCGCGCCTGCTGGTGGCGGTATGCCCGACATGGGCGGCATGGGCGGCATGATGTAAGCAAGTCGATCCGTCAGGATCGACGTCGCCCGATAGGTTTTTGCCACAGGCAAACACCGAAAGGGAAAGTCGCTTTGAATCGAGAAGGGGCCGCATTCACTGCGGCCCCTTCGCTTTTTGAAACCGTCTCGACATGCCTTCGGCGAGGATATTTGGACAAAGGTGAACCAAGACGATAAGCGCACGTTATGCGCCTGTTCCTTCTCGTCTGTCTGGTGATGATCGCCTTTGCGTCCAACTCGGTCCTGAATCGTCTGGCCTTGGTCGATGCAGGTATGGGACCGGCCAGTTTCGCAGCAATCCGTATGTTGTCGGGCGCGGTCGCTTTGGCCGCACTCGTCCTCATGCGCTCAAGACCGGCCAACTGGTCCTTGCGACCGGCAGGCGCTGCGAGCCTTTTGATCTATGTGATCGGGTTTTCCTTCGCCTATGTGACGTTGGATGCAGGCGCCGGTGCGTTGATCCTTTTCGGGGGCGTGCAGGTCACCATGTTTGCAGGCGCCCTGATCGCGCGCGAGCAAATTTCGCCCCAGCGCTGGGCCGGAGCAGTGATCGCCTTCGCAGGATTGGTCTATTTGATGTGGCCTAGCGGGGCCTCGGCCCCCGCGCTGTCGGGTGTCGCCTTGATGACATTGGGCGCGCTGGGCTGGGGGCTTTATTCACTGGTGGGGCGCGGGGCGTCAGACCCGTTGCAAGACACCGCGATGAACTTTCTATACGCCACACCGCCCGTGGTGCTGATTGCGCTGGTGCTGCAGGACACGGTGAACTGGCCCGGCACGATACTGGCTATCATTGCAGGCGCGCTGACCTCGGGCCTTGGCTATGCGCTGTGGTATCTGGTGTTGCCGCGTATCGAAGCCACAACCGCAGCCTTGTCTCAATTAACCGTCCCGATCATCGCACTTTCGGGCGGGATTATCTTCCTATCAGAAGAGCTCACCCTGCGATTTGCGATCGCCACAGCTCTGGTATTGGGCGGCATCGGACTGTCTCTCGTCCGGCGGTAGCGCAGCGCCCAATCTTGCGTCATCCCCAGTTTCATCCACAACTTATTGCGGCTGTCACCAAAATATAGCTTTACAGGTCCCCCTCTTTGCGCCCACGATATTTGGTATGGAAGGCAGGCAAAGCACCCTTCCATAGAGCAGGCACCAAGCTGTTGGGCCGCTGCCAGGCCCAGCAGCTAAAGCAAAAAGCGAGGCGCGCCATGGCATTGACCGAGCAGTATCTGGAAACAGAAGACCTTCACCCCATCGACATCGTCGAGCATATCGCAGAACACCACGAGTGGGATTTCGACCGCGTGGCCGACGATCAGATCGCCATGGCCGTCGAGGGCCAGTGGCGCACCTATTCGATCACGCTGGCCTGGTCCGGCTACGACGAAACGTTGCGCCTGATCTGCACGTTTGAGATGGAGCCGCCCGAGGACAAGCTGCCTCAGCTGTATGAAATCCTCAACAAAACCAACGACATGTGCTGGGCTGGCGCCTTCACCTACTGGAACGAGCAAAAGCTGATGGTCTATCGCTACGGCCTTGTTCTGGCCGGTGGTCAGGATGCATCAGCTGAGCAGATTGACACGCTGATCAACGCCGCCGTCCTGTCGGCAGAGCGGTTCTACCCGGCCTTCCAGCTGGTCAGCTGGGCCGACCAAACGCCTGAGCAGGCCTTGCAGGTTGCCATTGCCGAGGCTTACGGACGGGCCTAAGTTTCCTCCCGACGCCAGTGCGTCCCTTTCAAGCGATTGATGGGGCGCATTGGTGCGTTTCGCGAAGGGGGAGCCATCCATGACACTTGACGATTTGGCCGCACGGGGGCTGGTGCTTCTGGGCTGCGGAAAGATGGGCTCGGCCATGTTGGAGGGCTGGCTGAAAGGCGGTCTGCCGCCTGCATCGGTTTGGGTCGTGGACCCGCAGCCCTCTGATTGGGTGCAGGCGCAAGGTGTCCATATCAATGAAGATTTACCCCCAGACCCGGCGATCGTGCTGGTCGCGGTGAAGCCGCAGATGATGGGCGATGCACTCCCCTCGATCCAGGCGCTTGGTAATGGCGCAACGTTGTTCGTGTCGGTCGCCGCAGGCACGACAATTGCGCGTTTTGAAGACGTTTTGGGGGCGCAAACCCCCATCGTGCGCGCGATGCCAAACACCCCCGCAGCGGTGGGCAAGGGCATCACTGCGCTGATCGGCAACGCCCATGTCAGCGACGCGCAATTGGCGCTGGCGGACGAATTACTGCAAGCTGTCGGACAAACCGTCCGACTGGAAAGCGAGGCGCAGATGGATGCGGTGACCGGGGTGTCCGGCTCTGGCCCGGCCTATGTGTTTCACCTGATTGAAACGCTTGCCAAGGCCGGGGAAGCCCAAGGTTTGGCCCCGGAACTGGCCATGACCCTTGCGAAAGCTACGGTGGCGGGCGCGGGGGCTTTGGCTGAGACCGCCGCCGAAGATCCCGCGCAGTTGCGCGTCAATGTCACCAGCCCGAACGGCACGACACAAGCGGCGTTGGAGGTTTTGATGAGCGAAATCAATGGCTTCCCACGTTTGCTGGAAGAGGCCGTCGCGGCGGCCACGCAACGCTCCAAGGAGTTGTCCAATGGCTGAGATCAGCTTTGAAGACTTCGTGAAGGTCGATATCCGCGTCGGTCAGATCACCCGCGCAGAACCCTATCCGGAAGCGCGCAAACCGGCGATCAAGCTCTGGGTCGATATGGGGCCGGAGCTTGGGGAGAAGAAAAGCTCTGCTCAGATCACGGTGCATTATACGCCGGAAGAGTTGCCGGGCAAACGCGTGCTTGCGGTTGTGAATTTCCCGGCCCGCCAAATCGGCAAATTCATGAGCGAAATCCTTGTGTTGGGCGTGCCTGATGCTGATGGCGAGGTGGTCTTGCTAACGCCTGATAAAGACGTGCCCCTGGGCGGAAGGATGTATTGATGAACCGCGTTCTGATCACACGGAAACTGCCAGATGCCGTCTTGGAAGCCGCACGCGAAAGCATGGAGGTGACAGTGCGTGATGATACCTTGCCGCTCTCGCCTGATGAGGTGACGAACGCCTTGCAGAACTACGATGCCGTGCTGCCCACTTTGGGCGATGCGTTCTCGGCTGCCGCGTTCGACTTGGTGCCGGAGCCGCGCTGCAAGCTGCTCGCCAATTTCGGCGTGGGGTATAACCATATCGACGCGGACGCCGCCCGCGCGGCGGGGGTGGCTGTGACGAACACGCCTGGTGCTGTCACCGATGCGACTGCCGATATTGCCATGACGCTGATGCTGATGGTGACCCGCCGCGCCAGTGAAGGCGAACGGATGGTGCGCGCCGGGAAGTGGGAGGGTTGGCACCCGACGCAGATGCTGGGCCTGCACCTGACGGGCAAGACCGTGGGCATCGTCGGTATGGGCCGGATCGGGCAGGCAATTGCGAAGCGCTGCCATTACGGCTTTGATATGAAAGTTGTTTTCTTTAATCGCTCACCCAAAGATGTGGGCGATCATGCCACACAGCTTGCAGATTTGCGCGCCGTGATGGAGGCCTCGGATGTCGTGGTTGTGGCCGTTCCGGGCGGTGCCGAAACGCGTCATCTTATCGACAGCGGGGCTTTATCCGCGATGAAGCCAACGGCGTTTCTGGTCAACATCGCGCGGGGCGATGTCGTGGACGAGGCGGCGCTGATCGCGTCGCTTCAAACCGGCGTCATCGCGGGGGCGGGTCTGGACGTTTATGAGAACGAACCGGACGTGCCGGATGCGCTGAAAGCCTTGGAAAACACGGTCTTATTGCCGCATCTGGGCACCGCAGCTTTAGAAGTGCGCGAGGCAATGGGGCTCATGGCGGTCGAGAATATCCGCGCGCATTTCGCGGGCAAACCCTTGCCAAATGCCGTCTAGCAATCGCCCACAGCCGCGCGCCAATGGCGTCGGCACAGGCTGACATAGCGCTCATTTCCACCGATCTGCACCTGGGCACCGTCGGTCAAGACGCGCCCCTGATCGTCCTGCCGGACGACCATCGTCGCCTTCTTGCCGCAGTGGCAAATCGTGCGCACTTCGCGCATCTCATCGGCCAGCGCCAGAAGGGCCGCCGAGCCCGGAAAGAGCTTGCCCTGAAAATCGACGCGCAGACCATAACACATCACAGGCACGTTCAGATCATCGACCGCGCGCGCCAGTTGCCAGACCTGATCCGCGCTGAGAAACTGGGATTCGTCGATGAAGACACAGGCACAAGGCCCATCGGCAAGCCTTTGATTTATCTTCAAAAATAGGTCATCATCCACGCCGAACGTATCTGCTGCGACGCCGATTCCGATGCGCGAGGCGATCCGGCCATCACCGGCCCGATTGTCGAACTGCGCGGTCAACAGATATGTCTGCATCCCGCGTTCGATGTAGTTGTGGGAGGCTTGGAGCAGAACAGTCGATTTGCCCGCATTCATCGTGGAATAGTTGAAGTACAGCTTGGCCATAACCTTGATTAGCCAAGCGTCCGAAGCGCTGCAAGCGGGGTTAGGCGGTGGGCTCCTCTGACATTGTAAGACGCTGGATCAAAGGGCGTTCGCCCACTGGGAATTGATCCGGCTGCACCATCAAACAAGAGGAGCCCACCGCTGTTCCGGCTTACACCGGTCCCTGGATCCCACGTCCTAGGCGCGGTGGACCCAAACCAAGCCGATGCTGGGGACATCGGAACTGGTAATCGCCCCTGTTCGGGACGCTTTATAAATGACAAACCCTTGCCAACCCATTAATGGGAAAGGCAGCGAGAGTTTCCCCATGACGAAAGGGTATTCAGGAACTGGGATGGGTATTGGTAATTATCTGAAAAAGCACACTGAGGCTTTGGTTAAAGATGTCGGTATCGAGCCGGCTTGCACGCTGACGGGCAAGTCCAAGGCGACGCTGGGGCGGTATTATTCAGACAACCCTGAGCATGCCGACCGGTTCATGCCTATCGACGCGGTCGCGGCGTTGGAAGAAGCGGCCCGGTTTCCCCATGTCACCAGCGCACTTGCCGATCTCAAAGGGATCACGCTGAGCTATGACCAGGATCGTAAGAACTCTGACGGGGGTGGCGTCAACTCTGACGTGGTGGCCTTGTCGCAGCGGTTTGCGATGTTGATGGCGGAGTATAACCAATCCATCGAGGACGGTGTGATCACGGTGAATGAAGCCAAACGACTGTTGCGCGAAACCTCTGCCTTGCAGCATGTCCTGCTTGAAATGAAACTCCACCTCGAAGAAGAGACGGGCTAGGGTGGTCTAGCAGCCGATCTTTAACAATTCCCTAGCCGACCTTCTGCAAAATCACCGATCCGACGGAATAGCCTGCCCCGAACGAGCAGATTAGGCCGGTATCGCCGTCCTTCATGTCTTTGGAATATTTGGCAAAAGCGATGATTGAGCCCGCAGAGGACGTGTTGGCGTAATCCTGCAGGATATTGGGCTGCTCGTGCGGTTCCGGTGTGCGGCCGAGGACCTTTTTGCCGATGAAGTCGTTCATCGTCTTATTGGCCTGATGCAGCCAAAGCCGTTTCAGATCAGTGGCTTGAACGTCCTCATCTGCCATGTGATCGGCGATATGGCGGCTGACCATGGGCAGCACTTCTTTGAAGACCTTGCGCCCGTTCTGCATGAACTGCATGTCACGGCGGTCCTCCATCTGCTCGTGAGAGCGGCGCAGGAAGCCGTTATTGTTGCGGATATTGTTGGAGAACGCGGTGGCGCAACGGGTTGATTTAACGGCAAAATACGGGCCCGCGGCCTGATCGGCCCGTTCAAGCAGGACGGCCGTTGCCACGTCGCCGAAGATGAAGTGACAGTCCCGGTCGCGCCATTCCAGATGCGCCGAACAAATCTCGGGATTGACGACCAACGCGCTGTTAATGCTGCCGGATTTGATCATGTCGGCGGCGGCCTGAATGCCGAAGGTCGCCGAGGAACAGGCGACGTTCATATCAAAGCCAAACCCTTGAATTCCAAGGAGTTCCTGGATTTCGATGGCAATGGCAGGGTAGGCGCGTTCGTGATTGGAGGCCGCGCAGAGAACAGTATCAACATCAGAGGCGGTTTTGCCTGCCATATCAAGCGCTTGCTGGCAGGCTTTGACGCCCATTTCAGCCATGAGCGACGGCGCATCGTCGGCGCGCGGCGCAAAGAGTGGGTGCATCGTTTTCGGGTCGAGGATGCCATCCTTGTCGATCACATGGCGCTGCTCGATACCCGACGCGGACGTGATGAAATTCGAGGAGGAATGGGCCTTGGCCTCGATCTTGCCAGACGCGATTTCATCCGCATTTTCAGCGTTGTACCGATCAACATAGGCGTTAAACGCGACAACAAGCTCGTCGTTTGTAATGACCTGTTCGGGCGTGAAAACGCCGCTTCCGGTGATGGCTGGCTGAAGCATCGGACCCCCTCGCATACGGTTGCAAGACAGGACAGTATGAGGCGTCAAAGGTCAAGCGGGACGCGGCGTCTAGCCTTCTTGCAACGCCACAACGCCAACCTCGCCCTCAACCCGCGCTTTCATCGCTAACGCTGCGGCGTGGCTGGCCGCTGCCGTAGTGAAGTAGGGGATCTTGTCCATCAGGGCGACGTTGCGGATGTCGCGGCTGTCGGCGATGGCCATGGCGCCCTCGGTGGTGTTCATCACAAGGCTGATCTTGCCGTCTTTCAGCTGGTCAACCACGTTGGGTTTGCCCTCGTAGACCTTCTTGACCACTTCGACTTCGAGCCCTTGATCTGACAGCCATTTCGCGGTGCCGGAGGTGGCGATCAACGCGTGGCCGAGGGCCGCGACAGTGCGGGCGGCTTCCAGCATGTCGGGGGTCTTGTCGTCGTCCCGGATCGACAGGAACACCTTGCCTTCGCCGTTCTGGGGCAGGTCAGTGCCAGCACCCATCTGGGCCTTCAGGAAAGCGCGGTGGAAATTGGCGTCTGAGCCCATGACTTCGCCGGTGGAGCGCATTTCGGGGCCGAGGATCGTGTCAACGCCGGGGAAGCGGGCGAAGGGGAGGACGGCTTCTTTGACCGCGTATGTGTCAATTTCGGGATCGACGAGGTCGAAGTTGCTGAGCGGCTCACCAGCCATAACGCGGGCGGCGATGGTGGCGATGGGGCTGTTCACGGCCTTGGCCACGAAAGGCACTGTACGCGAGGCGCGGGGGTTAACCTCAATTAAGAAGATTTCACCATCTTTGACGGCGTATTGGACGTTCATCAGGCCGACAACATTGAGGGCGAGGGCGAGCGCTTCGGTCTGGCGGCGCAGCTCGGTGATGATGTTGGCGGGCAGGGAGTAGGGCGGCAGGGAACAGGCGCTGTCACCGGAGTGGACGCCCGCTTCTTCGATATGCTGCATGATGCCCGCGACATGGACCTGGGTGCCGTCGCTGATCGCGTCCACGTCGATTTCGACCGCGCCGGAAAGGTAGCTGTCGAGCAGGACGGGGCTGTCGCCGGAAACGACGACGGCTTCGTTGATATAGCGCTCCAGCTGGGCATCGTCGCGGACGATTTCCATGGCGCGGCCACCTAGGACGTACGAGGGGCGGATCACCAGTGGGTAGCCGACCTGGCCTGCGATCTTCATGGCTTCCATGCCGGAGCTTGCGATGCCGTTTTTCGGTTGTTTGAGGTCGAGGCGTTCGACAAGCGCTTGGAAACGCTCACGATCTTCGGCCAGATCAATTGCGTCGGGCGTGGTGCCGAGGATCGGGATGCCTTCGGCTTCAAGCGCGTTGGCGAGCTTCAGGGGGGTCTGGCCGCCGAACTGGACGATGACGCCGTGGAGCGTGCCGTTTTCCTGCTCGACCCGCAGGATTTCCATGACGTGTTCGAAGGTGAGCGGCTCGAAATAGAGCCGGTCGGAGGTGTCGTAATCGGTCGAGACGGTCTCGGGGTTGCAGTTGACCATGATCGTCTCGTAGCCTGCGTCGGTCAGCGCGTAACAGGCGTGACAGCAGCAGTAATCAAACTCGATCCCCTGGCCGATGCGGTTGGGACCGCCGCCGAGGATGACAACTTTTTTGCGGTCAGAGGGACGGGCTTCACATTCCACGTCGCCCATCACGGGGCTCTCATAGGTGGAATACATGTAGGGGGTCTGGGCCTCGAACTCGGCGGCGCAGGTGTCGATGCGTTTGAAGACGGCGGTGACGCCGAGGTTAATGCGCGCGCGGCGCACGTTGTCTTCGTCGCGGCCCGTGAGGATTGCAAGGCGGGCGTCAGTGAAGCCCATCATTTTGAGCGCGCGCAGGTCGTCGGCATTGGTGGGCAGGCCGTTTTTGCGGATCGCGGCCTCAGTCTCGATGATCTCGCGAATGCGGGCAAGGAACCACGGGTCGAACATGGTGACGCCATGGATTTCGTCATCGGTCAGGCCTTCGCGCATGGCCTGGGCGATGGTGCGCAGACGGTCGGGGGTCTGCTGGCTGATTGCCTTGATGACGGCGGATTTTTCGGGCGCGCCATCGATGGCGATTTCATCGAAGCCCGTCAGGTCGGTTTCCATGGAGGCGAGGGCTTTTTGCAGGCTCTCGTGGATGGTGCGGCCGATGGACATGGCCTCGCCCACGGATTTCATGGCGGTGGTCAGGTAAGGCTCGGAGCCGGGGAATTTCTCGAACGCGAAGCGCGGGATTTTGGTGACGACATAGTCAATGGTCGGCTCGAAGGAGGCGGGGGTGACGCCGGTGATGTCGTTGTCGAGCTCGTCCAATGTATAGCCCACGGCGAGCTTCGCGGCGATTTTGGCGATGGGGAAGCCGGTGGCTTTGGAGGCGAGCGCGGAGGAGCGCGACACACGTGGGTTCATCTCGATCACGACCATGCGCCCATCGGCGGGATTGATCGCCCATTGGACGTTGGAGCCGCCCGTTTCGACACCGATCTCGCGCAGGACGGCGATCGAGCCGTTGCGCATGATCTGGTATTCCTTGTCGGTCAGCGTCAGCGCGGGGGCGACTGTGATGCTGTCGCCGGTATGCACGCCCATCGGGTCGACGTTTTCGATGGCGCAGACGATGATGGCGTTGTCGGCGCGGTCGCGGACGACCTCCATCTCGAACTCTTTCCAGCCCAGCAGGCTTTCGTCGATCAGGATCTGGTTGACGGGGGAGGCGTCGAGGCCGGTCTTGCAGAAATGCTCGTATTCATCGCGGTTATAGGCGACGCCGCCGCCGGTGCCGCCAAGGGTGAAGGCGGGGCGAATGATGGCCGGCAGGCCGATGTCTTCGAGCGCGGCCATGCATTCGTCCATCGTGTTGGCGATGGTGGCACGGGGGTTTTCCAGACCAAGGCGGTCCATCGCTTCGCGGAAGAGCTTGCGGTCTTCTGCCATCTCAATCGCGTCGCGCTTGGCGCCGATCATCTCGACGCCGAACTTGTCGAGCACGCCCATTTCCTCAAGCGCGAGCGAGGTGTTCAGACCGGTCTGACCGCCCATCGTGGGGAGCAGTGCATCAGGGCGCTCTTTCTCGATGATTTTGGCGACGATTTCGGGGGTGATCGGTTCAATGTAAGTGGCGTCGGCCAGCCCCGGATCGGTCATGATCGTGGCGGGGTTCGAGTTGACGAGGATGACGCGGTAGCCTTCTTCGCGCAGGGCCTTGCAGGCTTGCGCACCGGAATAGTCGAACTCGCAGGCCTGGCCGATCACAATGGGGCCGGCTCCGATAATCATGATGGAATTGATGTCGGTGCGTTTTGGCATGGTGGCCCCCAGAGTTCTCCGCGCAGTGGCAGCCGCGCGCTCGAAAATTGTCCCGCGCACCCGTGGGCGCTCGCAAATTGTCGTGGGTTATAGGCACGCGCGGCGGCGGTGCAAGGGGTTTCGCGCGGGTTCGCCAGCGTGCGGGCGCGTAAATGCCGTCTTGGGTGCAAAGAATTGCCCGATTTGAGGTGTATGCGATGCCAAAGCGCGGTGTGCGCGCATGTGGTGGGACGGTGTCTATGGCGCTCTTCTTTCGGATCAGTCTGGTCTATTTCATCGCCGCGATTGGCCTTGTAGCGGTCGTGCGAGACGATCTGGTGACGCTTGTGATGGGCGCTTGGTTGTCGACCGTGAACGTCGCCCCCCGTCTTGTTCTGGCGACGGTCTGTGTGGCGCTGTTGAGCCTGACGGTGATGTATTTTGTGCGCAAAACGGCGTTCAAGGACACAGGAGTTGCTATCGGCTTTGCTTTCGCCGGGACGCTCTTCTTTCACATGGGCTTCGGGCTTGTGAAAACGACAATCCCCTATCTGGTGCCGTTCTATGCCGATCCGATCTTTGCAGAGATGGACCGCGTCCTGCATGGCGGTGTTGACCCGTGGGTCTGGGTCTACGGGTGGAGCGATGTGATCCCTTATGGCCGTATTCTGGACCTTTACATGGGCGTGTGGTGGGTCCCGGCGATCTGCTTTGCGGTGCTGATCGCTGCGGTGGATCGCGATGCGGCGCGGGTGCAGCGGTTTGTGCTGCTCTACGTGATTGCGTGGGTGGTGTGCGGCAATGTGCTGGCGCTGATGGGAAGCTCTGTCGGACCCGTTTATTATGATCGCATCTATGGCGGTGACCGTTTTGCGGCGCTTGAGGCCGCGATGGCTGCGGGCGCCTTGGACGGCCATCTGATTGCACAGATTCAGGAATGGCTGTGGCGCGTTTATGCAGAGCATGGGCAGGCGGTGGGGTCGGGCATTTCAGCCTTCCCAAGCGTGCATGTCTCTGTCTCGACAGTGATCGCGCTCTATCTTTGGGAACGGTCGCGTTGGCTTGCGCCGGTCGGCATCGTCTTTCTTGCGCTGATCCAGCTGCTGTCGGTTTATACGGGCTATCACTATGCTATCGACGGGTATGCGTCCATGATTGTGGTGGGTCTGGTCTGGGGGCTGCTGCGGCGACGGGACGGGGCGACCGGGGCCGCGGCGTCCGATCTGAAGGCCGCGACTGTCTAAATTTCAAGACTTGATCTGTGTCAACTTAAATTGACACGCCTTATGTCAGTCTTCTGCAAAAGGCTGCAGGGAGTCGATCTATGCGTATTCTATTCGTTCATCCGAACTATCGCTCTGGCGGGGCGGAGATTGCGGGAAGCTGGCCGCCTGCCTGGGTCGCGTATCTGTCGGGGTCTTTGCGAGACGCGGGCTTTGACGACATTCAGTTCATTGATGCGATGACGAATGATATCTCGGATGAGGACCTCTCGGACATGATCGCCGAGGCCGCGCCGGACGTCGTGGGGGTCACTGCGATCACGCCGTCGATCTACAAGGCGGAGAGGATTCTGGAGATCGCGCAAGAGCGGGTGCCGGATGCGGTGCGCGTGATGGGCGGGGTGCATCCGACATTCATGTATAAGCAGGTGCTGTCCGAAGCGCCTTGGGTCGATGTGATCGTGCGCGGTGAAGGTGAGGAGATCGTCACCGAGCTGATGCTGGCCATCGAGGACGGGCGTTGGCCCGCGGACCGCCATAAGATCAAAGGCCTGGCGTTTCGTGACGGCGACGAGATCGTGGCGACGCAGGCGGCCTCCACCGTGAAGGATCTGGATTCGATCAACCCGGATTGGTCCATTCTGGAGTGGGACAAGTACATCTACATCCCGCTCAATACGAAGGTCGCGATCCCGAACATGGCGCGGGGCTGTCCGTTTACCTGTTCGTTCTGCTCGCAGTGGAAGTTCTGGCGCGATTACCGGGTACGCAACCCTGTGAAGGTCGTGGATGAGATCGAGAAGCTGGTGAATGAAGAGGGCGTTGGCTTCTTTATTCTCGCGGATGAAGAGCCGACGATCAACAAGAAGAAATTCGTTCAGTTCTGTGAAGAGCTGATCGCGCGCGGGCTTCCCGACAAGGTGAAATGGGGCATCAACACGCGGGTAACGGATATCTACCGCGACCGCGATCTGCTGAAGTTTTATCGCAAGGCGGGGCTGGTGCATGTGAGCCTTGGAACCGAGGCCGCGGCTCAGATGAAGCTGGATCAGTTCAACAAGGAAACCAAGGTTGAAGAGAACAAGGAGGCCATTCGCCTCTTGCGCGAGGCCGATATTCTAGTCGAAGCGCAGTTCATCGTGGGACTGGATAACGAGACGCCCGAGACCCTGAACGAGACTTACGAGATGGCGTGGGACTGGCAGCCCGATCTGGCCAACTGGGCGATGTATACGCCCTGGCCGTTCACGCCGCTGTTTCAGGAGTTGAGCGACAAGGTCGAGGTGTTTGATTTCTCCAAATACAATTTCGTCACACCAATCATGAAGCCCAAAGAGATGGAGCGGGGCGAATTGCTGGACGGCGTGATGAATAATTACCGGCGCTTTTACATGAAAAAGGCGCTTTTTCACTATCCGTGGAGGGGGACCGGCTTCAGGCGGCGCTATCTTTTAGGCTGCCTGAAGGCTTTTGCCAAAGCGGGCTTCGCACGGACCTTCTACGATCTGGGCAAGGCGGGCTATTGGGGGCCGCAATCGAAAGACAAGGTGGATTTCCACTTTGACGAGACGCGCACGATTGCCGAGGCGCAGATGGACGATTGGGACGCCTCTGCCGACAAGGCGCGCCGTGCGGCGGAGCGGCGGGAGGCGATCCGCAAGCAGGGCAAAGAACGCGCGATTGAGCGGAACGCGGCTTTCAAGATGCCCAACGGCGCTGAAATCAAAGCCTGCGGTGGGGGCACGGAGCAGATGGAGGACGTCTGACATGGCCGAGACGGCACAGCGTGCGGGAGGGATCGGGCTGATTGGCCCGAACGCTATTCTGCAGCTGGTGCCGGTCATCGAATTGGCAGGCGGGCGTGAGCTGCGCGATCAGATTTTCGCGGCGGCAGGCGTTTTTGATCTGCCTTCGGGGGATCACATGATCTCCGAAGCGCCCGCGGCGCGGGTGCATCAGGCGTTGCGCGCGCAAGTGCCGGATCTGGCGGCGGCTTTGGCATGGGAAGCCGGCAAGCGGACGGCGGATTACATCCTCGCAAACCGCATTCCGAAATTTGCGCAGACCGTGCTGAAAGGCTTGCCGTGGCGGGCCTCGGCACCGCTGCTGGCCCGCGCGATTGCCAAAAATGCGTGGACTTTCGCGGGCTCAGGCACGTTCCGGGTCATCACGCCGTATCACTTTGAACTGGCAGAAAATCCGATTGTCGCCGGGGAGCATTCTGACACGCCGCTTTGCCATTGGCATGCGGCCGTTTTCGAGCGGCTTTATCAGGTGCTTGTCCACCCTCATATGATCTGCCGGGAAACGCAGTGCATGGCCCAAGGGGCTGACGCGTGCCGGTTCGAGTTGGCGCACCGCCAGCCGATCTGATGCCCTTTGACTTTTGGCGATAAAGACCAGCGCGTGGCTTGACTTCCCGCGCGCGGGCGGGTGTATCGGCTGAAACCGATTTTGATGCCCAAAGGGACCGCTATGCACGCCTATCGCAGCCATACTTGCGCCGATCTGAACAAATCCAACGTCGGCGACGAAGTGCGCCTGTCGGGCTGGGTGCACCGGGTGCGCGACCATGGCGGGCTTTTGTTTATCGACCTGCGGGACCATTTCGGCATGACGCAGGTGCTGGCGGACCCCGACAGCCCGGTTTTTGCCGAGATCGAAAAGGTGCGCAGCGAGTGGTGTATCCGCATCGACGGCACCGTGAAGGCGCGCGACGAGAGCCTCGTGAATGACAAAATCCCCACCGGCGAAATCGAGGTGTTTATCCGCGATATGGAAGTGCTGGGGGCGGCTGAAGAGCTGCCGCTCATGGTCTTTGGCGATCAGGAATACCCTGAGGAAACGCGGCTGCGTTATCGCTATCTGGACCTGCGTCGCGAGAAGCTGCAGCGCAATATGACGATGCGGTCGGATGTTGTCGCCTCGATTCGCAAGCGGATGTGGGACCTGAATTTCCGCGAGTATCAGACGCCGATCATCACGGCGTCCTCACCTGAAGGGGCGCGTGATTTTCTGGTGCCGTCGCGTTTGCATCCGGGCAAGTTTTACGCGCTTCCGCAAGCGCCGCAGCAATTCAAGCAGCTGCTGATGGTGTCGGGCTTCGACAAGTATTTCCAGATCGCGCCGTGCTTTCGGGATGAGGACCCGCGGGCGGATCGCTCGCCTACGGATTTCTATCAGCTCGATATGGAGATGTCGTTTGTCACCCAGCAGGACGTGTTCGACACAGTCTCGCCCGTGCTGGCGGGCGTGTTTGAGGAGTTTGGCGGCGGCAAGAAGGTCGATGCACCGCAGGAGTGGCCGCAGATCAGCTACCGCGATGCCGCCCTTTGGTATGGCACAGACAAGCCTGATCTGCGCAACCCGATCAAGATGCAGGTCGTGTCCGAGCACTTCGCAGGCTCTGGCTTTGCGATTTTTGCGAAGCTCTTGGAGCAGGAGGGGACCGAAATTCGGGCCATTCCGGCCCCCGGCGGGGGCAGCCGCAAGTTCTGCGACCGGATGAACGCGTTTGCGCAGAAGGAAGGGCTGCCCGGGATGGGCTATATCTTCTGGCGAGGCGGTCCTCGCATTGATGAGTTGGGCTATGAAGTCTTCGAAGAAGAAGAGGGCACGCCCATGGAAATGGCTAAGTTCCAGAGGGTCCATGAACGCAGGATGCAGTGGCATGTCGATAATCCGGATGGGTTTGAGGCAGCTGGACCGCTCGCGAAAAACATCGGCCCGGAGCGAACTGAGGCGATCCGCAAGCAGCTTGGTCTTGGCGTCGGCGATGCGGCGTTCTTCCTCGGCGGCAAGCCGTCGGCCTTTGAGACGGTCGCCGGAAAGGCGCGCGTTGAGATCGGCAATGAACTTAGTCTTACCGAGCAGGATCGGTTCGCTTTCGCGTGGATCGTCGATTTCCCGATTTATGAGAAAGACGACGAGACAGGACGCATTGATTTTGAGCATAACCCGTTCTCCATGCCCCAAGGCGGGATGGAGGCGCTGCAAGGCGATCCGCTGAAAGTGCTGGGCTATCAGTATGATCTGGCGTGCAATGGCTACGAGCTGGTCTCTGGCGCGATCCGGAACCACAGACCTGAAATCATGTTCAAAGCCTTTGAGATTGCAGGCTATGACGAGGCGGAGGTCCGCAAGCGCTTCGGCGGCATGGTGAACGCGTTCCAATACGGCGCGCCGCCCCATGGGGGCTGTGCGGCGGGGATCGACCGCATTGTGATGCTGCTGGCCGATGAGGCCAATATCCGCGAAGTGATCCTCTTCCCGATGAACCAGCGGGCGGAAGATCTGATGATGAACGCCCCCAATGAGCCGACAAATGAGCAGTTGCGCGAGTTGTCGCTGCGGGTGATCGAGCCTGACAGCTAAGCGGCGCTGAAAACAGTTAATCTCAAAAGGGCGGGGGTGACATTTCCCGCCCTTTTCTTATGTTTCTGGGGCAACTTCGCGAGGGCGCTGATGGCGGCATTCGATCCATATCTGGCGGTCCGGCGCTTCGGGACCGGACTGGCCGCCTATATGGACGTGCCCCGCGACTGGGCCGCGCTTTTGGCAGATCTGGACGGTGCCGACAGGCTGGGCGCGCAGTTCGAGATGCCGCGCTATACCGAGTATCTGGATATCGAAGCGCAGCTGCGAGAGCTGCGGCAGGCCAAGCGTGGGACCGAAGACGCAGCAGAGATCGCACGCCTCGACGCGGCAACAAAAGCCCAAAGAGACGCCGCAAATGCGTTGCATAGCACCTCTGTTAAAGCGCGGGTGGCGCGCGCGGTGGGCGCTCCGATCGGGTTTCGGGACCGGCTGGAATGGTTCTGGGCCGACCATTTCACCGTGCGCACCGTTGGGGGCATCGCGGGCGCGGCGGTCAGTGCGTTCTCAAACGAAGCGATCCGGCCCCATATCACCGCGCGATTTGCCGATATGCTGCGGGCTGTCGTGGTACAGCCTTTGATGCTGCGCTCGCTGGATCAGGACCGCTCTGCCGGGCCAAACAGCCGGTTCGCCAAGCGCCGCGGCATGGGGCTGAACGAGAATTACGCCCGCGAGCTGATCGAGCTGCACACGCTGGGCGCAGGGGCGGCCTATACGCAAAAAGACGTGGTCGAACTGGCCCGCCTGCTGGCAGGGCTTTCGGTGCAACGCGGGGCGTTTCAATGGCATGACGGTCGTGCGGAGCCCGGTGAAAAACAGGTGCTGGGCAAGGTTTACGGCGGGGATGCACGGGGCCTGGAGGATGTTTTCGCTGTCGTTGAAGACCTCGCGCGACATCCCGACACGGCGCGGCATCTGGCGCGTAAAATGGCGGTGCATTTCATCTCGGACACGCCCGATGCGGGGTTGGTCACCCATATGGCGGCCCGCTATCGCGCCTCGGACGGCGATTTGACCGCGCTTTATGCAGCGATGTTGGAGCATCCGGGCGCCTGGGACCCGGTCGGCAATGTGAAATGGCCGTTTGAATATGTGATTTCGGGGATCAAGGCGCTGGGTGTGACGCCCCGGCAAGTTATGGCGCGCTCGCGGCGCGATATCAGGCGCGGGTTGATCGTGCCGACGCGGCTGATGGGGCAGACCTATCAGCGCCCGGTTGGCCCGGATGGTTGGGCCGAAGAGGATGCGGCCTGGATCACGCCGCAGGGCATAGCTGGGCGCATCCAATGGGCGATGGACGCGCCGCACAGGTTGCTGGATGAATTGCCCGATCCGCGGGAGTTCGTCGAGGTTGCGCTGGGACCCGCGCCTCCGGAGCCGGTGCGCTTTGCCGCGTTCAATGCGGAAAACAGACGCGAAGGGGTGGGGCTGGTCCTTGCATCTTCCGCGTTTCAGAGGCGGTGAGGGCATGATGGACAGGCGTTTGTTTTTAAACGGAGTTCTGGGGTGTTCGCTGGCAGCCAGCCCGTTAGTGACACCGGTCACACTGGCCTCTGCGCCATGGGACACGCGGCTTGTGGTGATCTTGCTGCGCGGGGCGATGGACGGGCTGGATGCGGTGCAGCCTTACGGCGACCCGAACCTTGCGGGCTTGCGCCGGACCTTGATGACCGGCCCGGAGCATGGGGCGCTTGATCTGGACGGGTTTTATGCGCTGCATCCGGGGTTTTCCGCGCTCAAACCGCTGTGGGACGCGGACGAGTTGGCGTTTGCCCATGCGGTCAGCACACCATACCGCGATGCGCGTAGCCATTTTGACGGGCAGGACTTGTTGGAGGCGGGCACAGGCATGGATGTGCCTCGCGCCGCGCGGACGACCGGCTGGTTGAACCGGTTTTTGCAGGATATGCCGGGGGTTCAATTGAAGACGGCTTATGCCATCGGGGTCGATGACCTGACGATCTTGCGGGGTGGGCAAGATGTGTCGCGCTGGTCGCCCGATGCGCGCTTGAAGCTGTCGCCGCAGGCGCAGCGCTTGCTGGAGGTTGTCTACCATGACGATCCGCTGTTCCGCGATGCAGCGCTTGAGGCAATCTCGATCACGCAGAGCTTGCGCGACGCACCTGAGATGGAGCCGGTAGAGCCGTCGATGATGGAGGGGATGGCCCCCGCCGCGCGGGGCAATCCGGCCGCACGCATGGCCGAGTTTGCAGCAGAGCGGTTGCGCGAGGATACACGCATCGCCGCGTTTTCGGTCAATGGCTGGGACACCCATGCGCGGCAGGCCAGTGCAATGCAGCGCCGTCTGGGCGGGCTTGCCGACACGATCAGTATCCTGCGCGAGGATCTGGGCGCTGAGATTTGGGGCAAAACGGCGGTTCTGGCCATGACCGAATTTGGTCGCACCGCGCGAGAGAATGGCAGCAAAGGCACCGATCACGGCACGGCGGGTGCGATGATTATGGCCGGTGGGGCTGTTCGCGGCGGGAAAGTCTACGGGGCGTGGCCCGGCCTGAGCGACAGCGCGCTCTACGAAGGGCGCGATCTGATGCCGACCCGCGACGTGCGCGCCTATGCGGGTTGGGTGATGCGTGGTCTTTTCGGGCTGCAGGCCAGCCGGATCGAGACTGCGATCTTCCCGGGGCTCGATCTGGAAGCGAACCCGGGCGTCATCCTGTAGCGCTTAGGATGTGATCTCTTTGATCAGTTCGGTGGGATCAATCGCGTCGATATTGTCGGTCGTGCTTGAGGCGACTTCACCGGTGCTGGTCCCGATGCTGATCGCAACGGCCACACCCAAAAACACAAGCCCTGCGGTGAGCACCATCCAGTCCACGCTGGCGTTTCCGGCATCATCGGACGCGAACTTTTTCAAAAGGCGTTCCATACTGTCTCTCCTCAAATCGTTCCGAACGGGCTTCTGCCGGTGCGGTCTTGAGGGCAATCTGGCGCTCAATTGAGGCAGATTTGCGGAAAATGCGGCGCTATTCAAAGACCGTTTCAGGGTGCGCGCGGGGCGCTGCTGGGCTGGACAGCGGCGGCGAGGCCGTGCAGGGATCGCCCTATGAACAATGCGATTGACAGCAGGCCCGTTGGGGCGATCTTACCTGATTGGCGCCCGCCCGCCTTGCCGGGTCCGGCGCAAATCCAAGGGCGCTATGTGCGGCTTGAGCAATTGGATCCCGCGCGCCATGGCCCTGCGCTGTTTCGCGCCTTGGGCCAAGTAGAGGACGTCTGGACCTACCTTCCAATGCCGCCTTTTACCGAAGAAAGCGGCCTCGTTGCGCATCTGGAAGAGATGACGGCGGACCCTGCCAAGCATGTCTTTTATGCGATCACCCCTGAGGGGGCGTCGGAGCCACAGGGGTTCTTCTCCTATTACACGATCCTGCCCCAGGCCGGCGCGATCGAGCTGGGTTATGTGGCGCTTGGGCCTGCCTTGCAACGCACACGGGCCGCGACAGAAGCCATGTTCCTGATGATGGATTGGGCGTTTGACGCAGGCTACCGACGGTTCGAGTGGAAATGCGATGCGCTGAATGCGCCGTCGCGCCGGGCGGCGCTCCGGTTCGGGTTCACGTTTGAGGGCGTGTTCCGGCAGGCGACTGTCGTCAAGGGACGCAATCGCGACACGGCCTGGTATTCTGTCATCGACAGCGAGTGGCCCGCGCGGCGTGCGGCCTTCCTGCGTTGGCTTGCGCCCGAGAATTTCGACGCGTCCGGCCAGCAGCGGCAGGCCCTTGCAGCCCTTTAGACGATTTCCTCGCTCAGCATGCGGTCCTGCACCAGCCCGCCAAGCTCGGCCATATTCGCGCCCACCGATTGACCCAAGGCGCGTTTCGCGATCAGGCGGTCGGCGGCTTCTTTCAACGCCCCGTCCCCGGCGCTTGACGCAACACCGGCCACAAACTGCCCGATATAGTCGGCCATACCGGGGTCCAGATCGGCCGAGAGCAGATCGGCCACATGGGCCATGTCATCGCGATATGAAATCGGATCAGGGGTCACGCGCTCATCCGACAGGATGCGCGGGCCGACCGGGCGACGCTCTGCCGGGAGAAAGCTGAGAATCGTTTCCTGAAAATTGGCCAGGCTGGCGATCGGTTTGGGCATGAAGCCATCGGCCCCGGCAGTCATCGCGCGGGCCTCGGCCCCGTCATCGCCGCTGGTGCCCAGCACCACATCGACGCGCGGTGTGGCATGGGTCAGCTCGTCAATCAGATCGGCACCAGAGCCGTCGGGGAGCCCCAGATCAATGATAACGACGCTGGGCCGGTAGACCTGCAAATGCCGCCGGGCGGACCGCAGGCAATCCGCGCGCCGGATGCGCGCACCGGAGCGCAGGCACAAAAGGCGCATCGCCTCGCAGGCAAAACGGCTGTCTTCCACGACAAGAACGGTCAGGCCCAAAAGGGGCCGCGCGGCAGTGGGGGGGCGGGAAAGCACGAAGCTGTCGATGTCGTCCATCAGGTCCTCCTATGGGCTGAGTCGGCTCCACTAAACGCGGTTATGCCTAACAGGGCGTTAACAGCGGCACCGCGTCCCCTTGCACCCGGTCAAACAGCACCCCATAACCTGCGCCAACCAACGCTATAAGGAGCCTTGCCATGATTGGTCGCCTCAACCACGTCGCCATCGCCGTCCCCGATCTGGAGGCCGCAGCCAACCAGTATCGCAATACGCTTGGCGCCAATGTCGGCGCGCCGCAGGACGAGCCGGATCACGGGGTTACGGTGATCTTTATCGAGCTGCCCAACACCAAGATCGAGTTGCTCTATCCGCTTGGCGACAACAGCCCCATCGCCGGGTATCTCGAAAAGAACCCCGCAGGCGGTATTCATCACATCTGTTACGAGGTTGATGATATCCTAGTCGCGCGTGACAAGCTGAAAGCTGACGGCGCACGGGTGCTGGGCAGTGGAGAGCCCAAGATCGGCGCCCATGGCAAACCGGTGCTCTTTCTGCATCCCAAGGACTTTAACGGCTGCCTTGTCGAGCTAGAACAAGTGTAGGGCGGAACGCCGCTTTCGCTTTTTCAAAAATATCCCCGCCGGAGGCTCCGGCGCTTCGTCACTCCGCCCGAAAGGGGCCAATATGTCGATCACATCTGCCATCGTCCTCTTCGCCGTGATCTGGTTCATGGTTCTGTTCATCGTCCTGCCCTTGCGGCTGAAAACCCAAGGCGATGTCGGTGAGATCGTGCCGGGCACCCATGCGGGCGCGCCTGCGGATGCGCAGCTTGGCAAGCGGGTCAAAGTGACCACGATGATCGCGTTTCCGCTGTGGCTGGTGATCGCAGGCACGATCCTGTCGGGCGTGATTACAGTGCGCGATCTCGACTGGTTCCAGCGGATGTCGACGCCGGAAGTGAGTGGAACAGGTGAGTAAACGCCGCAGCGCCTAGCACCGGGATCAGCAGGTTCACAATCGGGATCGACAGCGGGATCGCCATGAGCGCCCCTGTCAGCCAGATGATGCCGCCGTTGGATTTGCGCATCCGGTCCGCTTCGGCGCGGGGCAGGCGGCGGATGGCGACCATCTGGAAATACTCCCGGCCCAGTAGGAAGCCGTTGAGGCTCCAGAAGATGAGCGGCGCGAAAGGCGTCAGGAAGAGATAAAACAGCAGCGCAATCAGGTTGGCCCCTACGATCACACCAAGAAAGCGCAGCGTGTCAGAGATGATCTCGCCGATGGGCGTTTTGCGGGCGGGGCCGAGGGCAGGGTAATGCGTGTCCTCGACCGCTTGCGCCACGTCATCGAGAAAAATACCCGTCATGGCCGAGGCGACCGGCACCATCAGGAAGGCCGACATCAGGATGACGACTGGAACAGCCGTCCAGCTCAGCACATTGTCGATCCATGTGATCGTGCCGATCCAGGGCAAGGTAAAGCTGTCAGGCACGATCCAGCCCACGACCCACAGGAATACGGCGGAGATCGCGAAAAGCGTCAGGATTGCGAGGCCGATGCCCTTGAGCAGGACGTTGCGGAAGCGGGGGTCGCCCAATTGGCCGAGGGCTTTGAGGATCGGGGACATTACTCGGACATCCATTCGGTGATTTGGTTGAGATCAGGGCGCGGACGGTCCGGCGGCGTATGCGGCGCGGTGCCGATATGGATGATGCCTGCGATCTTCTCGGATGGGGTGAGGTTGAAGGCATCACGGCCAAATTCGGGATAGTGCGAGGACCAGCCCGACAACCAGTTCGCGCCCCATCCGGCGGCGAGGGCCGCGTTGAGCAGGGCAAGGCAGACCGCGCCTGCCGAATAGACCTGTTCGATCTCGGGGATCTTGTCGGAGATTTTGGGCGAAGAGATCACGGCCACCGCCAGATGGCTTGATCCGTAATGCAGCAGATTGCCTGAGATCTTGTCCTCCGGGATGCCATGCTTTGCGCCCAGAGGTGGGATCAGCGCGGCGACGCGCTCAAGGGCTGCACGTTCCAGCACGATGAAGCGCCACGGCTCCAGCTTGCCGTGATCGGGGGTGCGGGCGGCAATCGTCAGCAACTCTTCCAGTTCGGCGCGGGACGGCACTGGGGACGTCAGCGTCTTGCCCGGACGCGAGCGTCGGGATTTCAGGAACTCAAGAGCATCATGGTTGCGGTCGGGCATCGGTCTCGCCTTATGTTATGGTGATTTACATTTGGGCATGTGGCGGGAGGCTGCAAGGGTCTGTTCACATAAATGCGGCCTGAACAGGTTTCGCAAGGGGCAGGCGTGGCCTAGGGTGGTCTTATGAAACGTCTTTTCCGTGGCCTGTTGCTGATCGCGCTGATCGTGCCGCTGTTCGCCTGCGCGGCACATCTGAGTTTTTCGGGACGCGGATCGGTGCCGGACAAGCCCCGTGACGCGCTTCGGGTTGCAACGCTGAACGTGCATTACATCGTGCTGGCGCGGGCAGAGGGCGCGTGGTCTGTCGCTGATTGGGAGCGACGCAAGGGGCCGATGGATTCGGCGGTGAAGGTGGTGGGGGCCGATGTGCTGGCCTTGCAGGAAGCCGAGAGCTTCGGAGGAGGCTCGATGGCGACGCAGAACCTGACATTAGATTATCTGCTGGCGCAAAATCCGGGCTACGCCCCGGCGGCGGTCGGGAATCCGGCTGCGTTTCCGATTACGCAGCCGATCCTCTATCGCGCAGAGCGTCTGATGGTCGAGGATCAGGGCTGGTTCTTCTTCTCTGAGACGCCGGATGTGATCTATTCGCGGACATTCAATGGCTCCTGGCCCGCCTTTGCGACCTGGGCGCGCTTTCAGGACCGGCAGACGGGCGAGCGTTTTCGTATTGTGAACGTGCATTTCGAGTATCGCAGCCGGTCCAATCGGCAGCTTTCGGCGGCCCTCGTGCGCGACCGGATCGCCCCGTGGATCGAGAGCGGGGAGGAGGTATTTGTGGTCGGTGACCTGAATGCTCTGCGCGGCTCTGCCACCCATGGGTCGATCGAAGAGACGGGCGTGCGCTTTGCGCCGGTGCGCGGCGCGACCTATCATTTCAACCGCGGGCTGAACCTCTTTGGGGCGATTGATCATCTGGGGCACACGGATGGCATTACGCTTGCGGGCGACCCGGTGGTGTTGCGACAGCGCTTTGACGGTGAATGGCCGACAGATCACTACCCTGTTTTCGGTGATTTCACCCTGCGTTAGAGCGCGTCTTTCATAGCAGTCACTTGATCTGCGACGAAGCGGTTGAACGCTTCATCCGGCTGCCGCTGCATGTAGGCGTCGCCCCATGGGTCTGGCGCGTCGATGGCACTGCCGGACATTTCGTGCAGCACGGCATGGCCACAAAACGGGACATATACCTCGGAATAGCCACCCTCATGGGCCATCATCAGACGGCCTTCGCAAATGTCATCGGCCAAGCTCATGACTTGGCAGGTCATGGCGCGGAATGTTTCGACCGTGGCCATCATGCGGCCCAGCGGGTCCACGGGGGCGGCATCAAAGCCGCAGGCGATGACGATGATGTCAGGCGCATGGGCGCGGATGGCGGGCAGGGCGAGACGCTCCATCGTGTCGAGATAGGCCACATGACCCGCGCCGGGGGGCAGCGGGATGTTGAGGTTGGCACCTGCGCCTTTTCCCGCGCCTCGGTCTGCAAAACCGCCGGTTTCAATGGGGTAATTGCGATCCTGATGGATCGAGATCGTCAGGATGTCGGCGCGGTCATAGAAGATCTCTTCGGTGCCATTGCCATGATGCACGTCCCAATCGAGGACGGCCACTTTCAGGTCGGGACGGGTGGCTTTGGCCGCTTCAATCGCGATGGCGAGATTGGCCATCAAACAAAAACCCATCGGGAAGTCGGGACGGCAGTGATGGCCGGGCGGGCGCGAGAGGGCATAGGCGTTTTTGTGCGTGCCGTTCAGCACGCTTTCCAAGGCCGAGACGGCAAGGCCTGCGGATTGCGCGGCCAGCTCATAACCGCCCTGGGCGAAGGGGGTGCGCTGGCCGAGCTCGCCACCGTCCGAGTCAGACATTGCTTTGAATTCAGTGAGATAGCTTTGCGGGTGCACGCGGAGCAGGTCTTCGGTAGGCGCTTCCGGGGCGCTGTGGACGCTGAGGTCGTGGATCAGGCCTGTCACGTCCAGAAGGTTCTTGAGACGGCGCTTGGTTTCTGGATTTTCGGGCAGCGCGCCCGCAGCCAAAGGCTGGACATGGCCACCGATGGGCAAGGTGAAGGCATAATTGCCGCCCGCGTGCCAGAAGCAACGCTCGCTCCAGTAGAAACCTGTGGTCATGATGGGCTCCGTGTAATGTTGGGGCGACCGTGGCCGAAGGGGCGGGGCAGGTCAAACATTTGCTCGCGTCCCGGGCCTGACCCGGGGCCTCGCGGTAAATGGCCCCGGAGCGCGTCCGGTGCGGGCATTTTTGGCTAGCGCACGATCTCTTCCAGTGGGTCGTATTGCGGGGCGAAATTGGTGAACGCCAAATCAAACAGACGGTCGGGTTTGAAGCGGATCGTCTCAAGATCGTCCTGCGTGAACCAGCCGCGTTCGGTCACGATGTCTTCTGGATCGCGCCAACTCGGATCGAACTCCGGATCGTTGACCGTGCAGTGAAAGAACACCTCCACCTGATGAAAGCCGTTTGCAGGGTCGTGAAACTCGTTCACCAGACACATCGCACCGACACTGACCTGCAGCCCGGTTTCCTCGTGAATTTCCCGCGCGACGGTTTCGGGCAGAGACGTGCCAGGTTCCTGCCCGCCTCCGGGGGCGCACCACAGATCACTTTGACCATCCGGATAGGCATTTACCAAAAGGAGACGATTGTCGTGCATAACAATGCCACGGGCGGCAATTCGGGGGGATTTCAGGCGCATCATCGCGCCACTGTGACCTGCGACGTAAGGTCGGACAAGGGCTCAGGGCTTTGCGAGGGGCCCGGATGCCCTTATTTATGAAATATGAAATGGATCGCCGCTGCCCTTATTGCCCTCATGCCGCTCCCCGCTTTCGCGGAATGCGTTGTGCTGCTGCACGGGCTGGCCCGATCCGACACGTCGTTCATCATCATGGACAACGCCCTGCGTGAGGCGGGCTACCAAACGGTGGTGCCGGATTACCCATCGACCCAGAAACCGATTGAGACCCTGACGATGGAAACCTTGCCCCGCGCGGTCGCGCAATGCGGCGAAGACGAGGTGCATTTCGTGACCCATTCGATGGGCGGCATTCTTGTGCGCTATTGGCTGCGGGACAATCAGCCTGAGAATATGGGCCGCGTCGTGATGCTGGCGCCGCCCAATCAAGGATCGGAACTGGTTGATGAATTTGCCGATATCCCCGCTTTTGAATGGCTCAACGGGCCTGCGGGGCTTGCGCTCGGCACGGGCGATGACAGCGTGCCGAACCAGTTGGGCCGCGCGCGTTATGAGCTGGGTGTGATCGCGGGCGATGTCTCTTTGAACCCGGTCTACTCCGCGATGATCGACGGGCCAGATGATGGCAAAGTGTCGGTCAACTCCACCCGTGTCGAGGGGATGGACGACCATATCGTGCTGCCGGTCACGCACACGTTTCTGATGAACAACCCGATGGTGATTGCGCAGACCAAGACGTTCCTTGAGCGCGGCGCGTTTGATCACGACATGACGCTTGTGGAGAGTTTTCAGAAGGTCTTTGACGTGCCGCAAGACCCTCCCCGCGAATAGCTGCGCTTAGCTGATCCTGTTCACATGGCCCATCTTGCGGCCACGTTTGGTTTCGGCCTTGCCGTAAAGGTGCAGGGCGGCGTTTCCGGCACTCAGCAGGTCGTGCAAGCGGTCCATATCCTCGCCGATCAGGTTCTCCATCACGACATCCGCGTAGCGCTGCCCGTCGCCCAAAGGCAGGCCTGTGATGGCGCGGATATGCTGCTCGAACTGGTCGATGACGCAGCCGTTTTGCGTCCAGTGGCCGGAGTTGTGCACGCGCGGAGCGATCTCGTTCACGATCAGCCCTTGGGGGGTGACGAAGAGCTCCAGCCCCATGACGCCCACATAGTCGAGGGCGTTCAGGACCTGCGCTGCCATCAGCACCGCATCGGTGCGTTGCGCCGCGCTGAGCCGTGCGGGCACAGTTGTGGTGCGCAGGATGCCGTCTTTATGGACATTCTCGCCAGGATCGAAGCAGGACACCTGACCATCGGCATTGCGCGCCGCGATGACAGAGACCTCGTGTGAGAAGTCGATGAAGCCCTCCAGCACGCAAGGGGCGTCGTTCATTTGGGCATAAGCCGCGCCAGTGTCGCCGTCTTTCAGACGCAACTGGCCCTTGCCGTCATAGCCAAACCGGCGGGTCTTGAGGATCGAGGGCGTGCCAAGCTGCGCGATGGCGGCGTCCAGATCAGCGGCGCTTTCGACATTGGCATAGGGGGCCGTTTTGAGGCCTAGCCCGGTGAGAAAGTCCTTCTCGGTCAGCCGGTCTTGCGAGGTGGCCAGCGCGCGGCGGTTGGGATGGATCGGCGCAAGAGCTTCCAGAGTATCGAGCGCGGATGTGGGAATATTTTCAAACTCATAGGTGATGACATCGACAACGTTGCCAAAGGTGGCCAGCGCGGCGGTGTCCTCATAAGAGGCGGTCGTGACCGTATAGGCCACGTCCGCTGCGGGTGCGACTCCAGGCTCAAAGATGTGAGTCTTGTAACCAAGACGGGCGGCTGCGACCGAGAGCATCCGGCCCAGTTGGCCGCCGCCCAGAATGCCGATTGTGGCGCCAAGAGGCAGGCTAGTCATCGCTTGGCTCATCGGGGATGGACGCGGACAGCGCTTCACGCCACGCATCAAGGCGCTGGGCAAGCTCGGGGTCAGAAGTAGCGAGGATACCGGCCGCCATTAGCCCCGCATTCGCAGCGCCAGCCGCGCCAATGGCCATCGTGGCCACTGGAAAGCCTTTGGGCATCTGAACGATGGAATAGAGGCTGTCGACGCCGGACAGCGCCTTGGTCTGCACTGGTACGCCGACAACGGGCACTCGTGTTTTCGAGGCCATCATGCCGGGCAGATGCGCCGCGCCGCCTGCGCCAGCGATGATCACTTTCAGACCACGCTCAGCCGCGGTTTTGCCATAGCTCCAAAGCCGGTCCGGAGTGCGATGGGCAGAGACGATCTTGGTCTCGTAAGCGACGCCCAGCTCATCCAGAATCTCGGCGGCGGCCTTCATCGTCGGCCAATCAGACTGGCTGCCCATGATGATGCCAACGGTGATGTCTGCCATGACAAAGGTCCTTCGAAATGAGCGCACCGTTTAGCCGCCCGGCAGGATTTAGGCAATGATATCCGGCGTCAACTGGTCTTCAATCATCGCGATGCGATCCTTGAGTGACAGTTTTTGCTTTTTCAGCCGCTTGAGGGTCAGCATGTCGGCTGTGCCTTTTTCCTGAAGTGCGTGAATCGCGTCATCCAGATCACGATGTTCCCGGCGCAAAACCTCAAGTTTTACGCGCTTCACATCTTCGGGCTGCATCTCGGGCGAGGCGTTCATGGCGGTCCATCATATGAAAGAAGCCCTAACATAAGGGATTTGAGGCATTTCGCAAAGGTCTTGGGCTTGCAGATTGCTGCGCTCGCGCCCATATTTCTGATGTTGGTCGCCAAAAAGGGGCCACGCCCACACTGTCGCTACCGAATAGGACGTGTTGATGACAAAACTGACTCTAAGCACGCACCCCTTCCTTTTGGGGTTCGATGAGCTGGAACGGCTGGTGGAACGCACCGCCAAATCTGGCAATGACGGCTACCCGCCCTACAATATTGAACAGACATCCGAGACGTCGTTTCGCATCACGCTGGCTGTTGCCGGTTTTGCGGAAAGCGACTTGTCGATCACGCTGGAGGACCGTCAACTGGTTGTCCGGGGACGGCAAAGCGATGACACCCAGGGCCGCGTCTTCCTGCATCGCGGTATCGCGGCGCGTCAATTCCAGCGTGCCTTTGTCCTTGCCGAAGGCGTTGAGATCGCCGAGGCGAGTATGGAAAACGGGCTTTTGCATGTGGATCTGAACCGATCCGTGCCGGAAAGCGTTGTCCATCAGATCAAGATCAAAAAGGGGTAAGAGCCATGAACAGCAAATATGAATTCCCCAAAGGCGAGACGAATATCGTCTATGTCAAAGCCGTCGCACTTGAGGATCTGCCCGATGATGTGCAGGAGCAGGTGGATGACGAAGCTCAGCTCTATGCTGTTCACAAGGATGATGGTGAGCAGTTAGCCCTGGTCGCGGGGCGTGAGCTGGCGTTTAGCTTGGCTCGCCAGAACGATTTGGTTCCGGTGACAGTGCATTAAGCACAGGTAGGATTTGGATATTTAAAAAGAGCGAAAGCGGCGCGGACGATTTGATTTAAATTGTCCGCGCCGCTTTCACTTTGGTCTAAATATCCTCGCCAAAGGCAATCCTTCAGCCTGCCACAAGACCCATCTGTTCGAGTTTCAGCAGGACCTGATGGGCGCAATTGTCCACATCGACATTCTCTGTTTCCACGCTGAGTTCGGGGTTTTCCGGCACGTCATAGGGGTCGGAAATGCCGGTGAATTCCTTGATCTTACCTTCCCGCGCCAGCTTATAAAGGCCTTTGCGGTCGCGGCGTTCGCATTCCTCGATTGAGGTTGCGACGTGCACTTCGATGAAGGCGCCAAACTGCTCAATGTCTTCGCGGACAGCTCGGCGGGTCGTGGCATAGGGCGCGATAGGCGCGCAGATGGCGATGCCACCGTTTTTCGTGATTTCTGAGGCGACATAGCCGATGCGGCGAATGTTCAGGTCGCGGTGTTCCTTGCTGAAGCCAAGCTCGGAGCTGAGATTCTTGCGCACGATATCACCATCAAGCAACGTGACAGGGCGGCCGCCCATCTCCATCAGCTTGACCATCAGCGCGTTGGCGATGGTCGATTTGCCGGAGCCGGAAAAGCCCGTGAAGAACACTGTGAAGCCTTGCTGGGCACGCGGCGGGCGCGTTTTGCGCAGCTCGGAGACCACGGCGGGGAAGGAGAACCACTCGGGGATTTCCAGCCCTTCAGACAGACGGCGGCGCAGCTCGGTGCCGGAGATGTTGAGGACGGTCACGCCCTCTTCGATCTCGTCGGCGGGCTCATATTGGGCACGGTCCTGCACATAAACCATGTGCTTAAAGTCGACCATTTCGATGCCCATTTCCTCTTGATGTTCTTTGAAGAGGTCCTGTGCGTCATAGGGGCCGTAGAAATCTTCGCCAGCGGAGTTTTTGCCGGGGCCTGCGTGATCGCGGCCCACGATGAAATGGGTGCAGCCGTGGTTCTTGCGGATCAGGCCGTGCCAGACGGCTTCGCGCGGGCCGGCCATGCGCATGGCGAGGTTCAGCAGGCTCATCGAGGTCGTGGCTTGCGGATACTGATCCAGCACCGCCTCATAGCAGCGCACGCGGGTGAAATGGTCGATATCGCCCGGCTTCGTCATGCCGACAACGGGGTGGATCAGCAGGTTGGCTTGCGCCTCCTTGGCGGCGCGGAAGGTGAGTTCCTGATGCGCGCGGTGGAGCGGGTTGCGGGTCTGGAAGGCGACGACGCGGCGCCAGCCGAGCTTGCGGAAATAGGCGCGCAACTCGTTGGGCGTGTCGCGGCGAGCGCGGAAATCGTAATGCACGGGCTGCTGGATGCCGGTGATCGGGCCGCCCAGATAGACCTTGCCTGCGGTGTTGTGCAGGTAGTTGACCGCCGGATGGGCGCTGTCATCGGCACCGAAGACCTTTTCAGCCTCGTGCGATTTGTTGGGCACCCAATTGTCGGTGATCGTCATTGTCGCAAGGATCACACCTTCCTGATCGCGCAAGGCGATGTCCTGACCGTCTTCCAGCGAGGCAGCAAACTCCTCGGAGACATCCAGCGTGATGGGCATCGGCCAGAGCGTCCCGTCGGCTAGCCGCATATTGTCGACCACGCTGTTGTAATCGTCTTCCCCCAGAAACCCTTTGAGCGGGTTGAAGCCGCCATTCATCAGCAGTTCCAGATCGCAAATCTGGCGCGGGGTCAGGTCCCAGCTGACCAGATCGGCAGCCTCCACCTTCATTTTCTGGGCGCTCTCGTAAGAGACATACAGCTCGGGGATCGGGGTCAGGTTGGGCACCATCATGGCAAAAGCTCTTCTATAATACATGCACTGCGCGCGGGGATTGGCCCCGCCTCGCGCGCGGTCCTAGACCCTGATTATGGCGAAAGTCTAGCGGACGGCGCAAATTCTGAGGAAAAAGAGGCTCAAATGACGCAAAAACGCCGCCCCGAAGGAGCGGCGTTCTGCGAATTCGCGATATGGCAGACAAATTAGCCTTTCTTCATCATCGCATCTTCTTTCATCATGGCGTCGTCTTTCATCATCTCGCCCTCTTTCATCATCTTGTCTTCCTTCATCATGGCATCGTCCTTCATCATGGAGGCGTCTTTATCCATGCCCGAATGGGTCTCACAGGCAGCGAGGCCGCCGACAAGAGCGAGCAGAGCGGTGGTTTTCAGCAGTGTTTTCATAGGACTGTCCCTTTAGTAGCCGGACCAATTTCCGGTTCGGCCACTCAGGCACAGCGCTATGTCCTGTGACAATTCACAGACCCGCGATATCACGCAGTGGTGTTCGCGCGTGATCGGCTATTCTGCGGCTTGCTGGGGGGCTTCAGCCTCAAGCTCGGCGATGTAACGCTCTGCCTCAAGGGCGGCCATACATCCCATGCCGGCGCTGGTCACAGCCTGACGATATTCATGGTCGGTCAGGTCGCCTGCGGCAAAAACGCCGGGGATCGAGGTGGCGGTGCTGTCGGCCTTGGTCACAACATAGCCGCCCATATGCGTCTCAAGCTGATCTTTCACCAGTTCAGACGCAGGCGCATGACCGATGGCAACGAAAAAGCCTTTGCACGGCACTTCTGTGATCTCGCCGGTTTTGACATGCTTAAGGCGCACGGCTTCGACGCCCAGGGGGGCTTCGGTGCCGGTGACCTCGTCGACCGTGTGATCCCAGATCACTTCGATCTTGGGGTTTTTCATCAGGCGGTCGATCAGAATTTTCTCCGCCCGCAGGCTGTCGCGGCGGTGCACCAGCGTGACCTTGGACGCGAAGTTTGTCAGAAACAGCGCCTCTTCGACAGCCGTGTTGCCGCCGCCGATCACAACGACTTCGGCCCCGCGATAGAAGAAGCCGTCACAGGTCGCACAGGCGCTGACGCCGAAGCCCTTGAACTTCTCTTCTGAAGGGAGGCCCAACCATTTGGCCTGCGCGCCGGTGGCAAGAATCATCGCATCGGCAGTGTAGGTTTTGCCGCTATCAGCGACTGCCACGAAGGGGCGCACGCTCAGATCGACCGAATTGATGTGATCGCTGATAATCTCTGTCCCCATTTCGCGGGCGTGATTCTCCATGCGGACCATCAGATCAGGGCCCATAACTGACGCGTCACCGGGCCAGTTTTCGACGTCTGTGGTGATGGTCAGCTGCCCACCGGGCTGAATACCCTGAATAAGCACCGGGTTCAGCATCGCGCGGCTGGCATAGACGGCGGCCGTGTAGCCTGCCGGGCCGGAGCCGATGATCAGAACTTTGACATGCCGTGTATCGCCCATAGTGCAGCCCTCTGGAATCTCGTTGCCAGACGGATATAGACCCTCGGGCAAGCTGTTGAAAGAGGGCATCCCGCTGCTTGCATATCGGGCATTCGCGAAAATAATAGAATAATTATCTTGCGCGGTCTTGAAAGATTGTTGCGCAGGTCTGACCTTCTCGGTAAGGTTCAGTGGGAATACGAGGGAACTATGGCCGGATCAAAACTAGACCCGATCGACCGCCAGATTCTGGCGGAGCTGCAAGCAGACGGGCGCATGACCAATGTCGAATTGGCCAAGCGTGTGGGCATTTCTGCACCGCCCTGCCTGCGCCGGGTGCGCACATTGGAAGAGGCGGGCTTTATCCGCGGCTATCACGCGGAAGTCGATCCGCGGGAACTGGGATTCGAGGTGCAGGTTTTCGCCATGGTCGGACTGCAAAGTCAGGCCGAAAGCGATCTCAGCGCTTTTGAAGACCGCTGCCGCAACTGGCCGCTGGTGCGCGAGTGCCATATGCTCAATGGCGAGGTGGATTTCATCCTCAAATGCGTGGCGCCCGACCTGAGCACGTTCCAGACCTTCCTGACATCTGATCTGCTGACCGCGCCGAATGTGGCCAGCGTGAAAACCTCGCTGGTCATTCGCGGGGCGAAAGACGAGCCGGGCGTGCCGTTTGAAGTGATGGAAGAACGGTTGAGCCGCTCTGCGTAATCCCGGATGGTAGGGGGAAACCCCTGACGGAGAGGACGGATGGCTCGGACAGTTCTGATCACTGGTGGCGCACGCGGGCTTGGCCAGGCGTTGGTGCAGGATTTTGTGACCGATCACAACGTGGCTTTGGTGTGGAACAGCTCTGCGCCGCAGGACCTGCCTGAGGGCGTTCTTGCGATCCAAGGCGATCTCACCGAACCGGGCTGTTGCGCCGATGTGGTTGCGCAGGTGATTGAGCGCTTCGGGCGGCTGGATGTGATCGTGAACAATGCAGGCCTCGTCGAGATGAGCCCCAAGGACGTCTTTGACGGCCCTGCGCAGCGGACGATTCTGGATGTGAATTTGCTGGCACCGGGTGATCTGCTGGCGGCAGCGTTGCCGCACTTGGCGGAAGGGGCGTCGGTTGTGAATATCTCCTCCGTCAACGCGATACTGCCACCGGCTGGCGCGTCGATCTACGGGGCCAGCAAGGCGGCGCTGAACCTTTGGACAAAGGCGATGGCAAAAGAGCTTGGCCCGCAAGGCATTCGTGTGAATGCGGTCGCGCCGGGGGCCTTCGAAGTGGCGGATAAGGAACGGCCCGATGATCTGATCGAGGCTTTCGTGGGCATGACGGCGCTGGGGCGGCTCGGCACGGCGGAAGACATCGCGCCGGTCGTGCGTTTTCTGACCAGCGATGCCGCGCGCTTTGTCACCGGAGAGGTAATCACCGTGTCGGGCGGTTACCGGCTTTAGGCGGCGCTGACACTGGCCAGATCATCCTCGGACAGGCGCGGATGGGCCATCGGGCCGAAATCCTCAAGACTGCGCATGCCCGGATACATCGACAGGTAAAGCGACAGCATATCGCGGCTAAGCTGGCTTTTGATTTGTAGACCGGGGTGGTGGGTTTCGACCTCGACCCCGTTGACGAGCATCGTGTCGTGGATCGGGACCAGAACCTGAAACAGTTTCACCGGGCTGACGGGTCTGATTTCAACGATGGCGTCGCCGTCTACAAGGCCCGCCGCCGGGGTCAGGCAGGCGGGCGTGCCATACATACTGCGAAACGCAGGCATCTGGTGGAGCAGACGTGCAGCAGGCCCAAGCACCAGATCGGGCATCGGGCGGTTTAGCCCAAGGCTATCTGCAGCGATCCGGGTGAGCGGGCGCTGGGCCGCAGCGCCGTCCAATGCGGAAGGGCGCAACGTCATAGCCCCCACCCATTGCACGGTTTGTGGACCGACTTTCGAGGTTAGGATCACGTCACCGGGCAGGATGTCTTCGATGGCCCTCGGACCCTCTGGCGTCGCCAGTAATGCGCCGCGGGCAATGGCGGCAAAGCTGTCCTCAAAGGGCAGCGTTGCGGGGGCCAGACGACCCATATCAACAAGGGAACCTGAGGCGTCCAGTGCGGTCATCTCGTATTTGCGCAGCAGAGGCCGGCTGCGCTGAGATGAACCGTCTGGTCGAACATATCCACCTGCAACCCCGGCTTGGGTCAAGGTGGAGGAGGGTGTCACCGCGAGGCCAGCGGCGACAGAGGAGGGGCGGTTCATGCGTTTTCCCTTATGGGTTTCACGCCGTCGGCCCCACCGACAACAGCGAACATCCGTTGCTTGACCTCAATTGGTCGCATTCCTGCCTTAATGTCAAAATTTTCTTTGTCTTGCAGGGGTTTGCAGAACCAATCCGAATCTGCAGGGCCTTTTTGTTTCCGTTTCGCAGACGGACCTGCCACAATTTTAGCCATATTCAGGACAAAACGTCTCGAATCGTTCGGCGCAGGTCAGGAGGGAATGATGGCGGAGCATAATGCCTCGTGTTTATGCGGTGCAGTGCAGGTGCGTGTCGCAGGCGATCTGCCCGAGGCGGTGGCCTGTCACTGCACGATCTGCCGCAAGCATACCGGCCATTTCGAGGCCTCCGTCGATCTGCCGCGCGACCGGGTGACGATTGACGGCGCGGAGCATCTGACATGGTATGACAGTTCACCGAAAGTGCGGCGCGGCTTTTGCCGGATCTGCGGGTCGTCGCTGTTCTTTGATCCGCCGCATCTGGATTGGATCGCGGTCTCGCTGGGCGCGTTTGATGGGCCAACGGGCACGCGGCTGGCCAAGCATATCTTCGTGGCCGACAAGGGCGACTATTACGACATCTCGGACGGGTTGCCGCAAGACATGGCCCCGCCGGAGAGCTAGGGCAAAGGCGGGGTTTCATGAGTAAGACGATCCTCATCAGTGGCGGCTCGCGCGGGATTGGCCGCGCGACGGCGGTTTTGGCCTCTCGGAAAGGCTGGGATGTTGCGTTTACCTATCGCGCGGACGCAGAGGCGGCGCGGCAGACCGTGGGCGAGGTCGAGGCTTTGGGCGGAAAGACTTTGGCGATTCAAGGGGATGCCGCACTTGAGGCGGATGTGTTGCGGACGTTCGATGCCGCCTATGATGCGTTCGGCAGGCTTGACGCGGTTGTGGTCAATGCGGGGATCGTCGGGCCTGCTTTGCCATTGGCCGACATGTCCGTAGAGCGGCTGGAGCGCATGTTTGACACCAATATTCTGGGGGCAGTTTTGTTCGCGCGCGAGGCTGCGCGGCGCTTGCCGGATGCGGCAGACGGTGGCGCGATCGTATTCGTGTCCTCGGCAGCGGCGCGGTTGGGTTCTCCGTTCGAGTATGTGGATTACGCGGCCAGCAAAGGGGCCATCGACACGTTGACGCTGGGTCTGTCGAAGGAATTGGCAGGGCAGAGCATTCGGGTCAACGCCGTGCGTCCCGGCCTGATCGAGACAGAGATTCACGCAAGTGGCGGCCAGCCTGATCGCGCGCAACGGCTGGGACATAACGTGCCGATGCAGCGCCCTGGATCTGCAGAGGAGGTCGCGGAAGCGATCGTGTGGCTGTGCAGTGACGAGGCATCTTACTGCACGGGCGCTCTGCTTGATGTGGCGGGCGGGCGTTAAGCCATCTCAAAAAGAAAAAAGCCGCCATCCCGGTTGGGATTGGCGGCAAGATGAGCGGCGTGCAGGGAGGTGCCACGCCGTTGGGAAACCTCTGCCCTAGGCGGTGACGCGTTTTGCGGTTTGGGGCACCTTGCGCTTGGCGATGAAAGCGGCGCGCGTTGTGCCGCGTTCCCACGGCATCTTGGTTGTCACCTTGGCCGCGTCCTGAATCGTTTTCGTGATCCACGTCTTTTTCGTCTTCATCGTCTGATGCCTTTCCGGTCTGCCACGGTCCTAGCGTCTCAAGGTTGCGGCTTGGTTAATCGCTCTGTTGAGACAGGTATGACGGGCCAATCGGGCGAGGTTTTGGCGAAAAGAGAAAAACTTTAGATAATTTTGCGGTGCATTGTGGCGAACGGCGAAACAATGGGGGCGCTGAAAACAAGGGGTTCGTGCGCTTGCGCGGCGATCTGTGCTGCTGCGGACGCCCTACTGCTGCCTTATTCAGACCCGCTACAGCCGGATCGTCGAAATAAGCCGCCCGTAATCCGCTTCCTTGGCGTGTGTGCTGCGGCGGTACGAAAAGAATCGCTTGGGATCTGAATAGGTGCAATGGCGCGTCCATTCCGCCGTGCCGACGCCCGCTTCGCGCAGACGGTGCAGCCCGAAGGCGGGCAGATCGAACTGCATCCGGTCGTCCTTGCCGCCCGCAAAAAAGCGTGCGTAGTCCGGGTCGTGGTCCAGAAACATCTCGAAGAAATCGGGACCAACCTCATAGGCGCGTTGACTGATCGAGGGGCCGATCACCGCGGTGATGTCGGACCGGATGGCGCCTTCGGCTTCCATGGCGGCGACCGTGGCCTCCAACACGCCGTCCAGCGCACCTTTCCAGCCCGCATGGGCTGCGCCGATCACACCTGCCTTATGGTCCGCAAACAGCACCGGCTGGCAATCAGCCGTCAGAATGCCCAACGCGACACCCGGCGTTTTCGTGACCATCGCGTCCGCGGGCGGCGTTTGCCCGTTGATCGGGCCTTGCACGGCGACAACGTCCGGCGAATGCACCTGATAGACCGACACCAGCTGATCGGGGGCGACCTCCATGGCTTGCGCCACACGCGTGCGGTTGATCTTGACGATGTCATGCTGGTCAGACGAGCCATAGCCGCAATTCAGCCCGGCAAAGACCCCCGACGATGCGCCACCCTTGCGGGTGAAAAACCCGTGGGTCACGTCACCAAGGCTGTCAGATGTCAGAATTTCGAGCGTCATGGTTCCAGTCCGGCGGGTGGTGGCTGCCCGGTGGGATACAGCCCCAGCACTTTGAACAAGGTTCCCATTTCTGACGGGTGGGTCAAGCGGCGATGTGCGGCGATGTGGCTGTCCAGCGCAGCCCCGCTCAGATTTCGCGCAAGCGCTTGGGCGCGGGGCGTGATGCCCAGCCGTTCCAGCCAGACGCCTTGCGGGGTGAGGCGCGTGTGGGCGCAGGGGGCGGCTTGCGCCAGCGCTTCGAAATCCACATGGGCAGTGAGGTCGGCTTGCCCGGGGTTGGCCAGCGGATCGGTGGGGGCGTGATCGGTCAGTGCCTGCAGCGTGTCGCCCAGCGAACGCCAGTCGCCATAGTCGATGATCAGGGCCGCACCGCCATGGGTCGCGATGCGGGTCCCGATTTCGGCCATGATCGGCGTGGCAGCAGGGCAAATCTCGACCAGATCGCCATCGCGCGTGTCCTCAAGTCGGTATGTGAGCGCCTCTTGCGGGATGCGGTCGGTGAGGCCAAAGGCCAAGGCATCGTCCTGCAGGCCGACGCGCTTTTCGCGCCACCCTGCGCCGTCGCGTTGGAATTGGCGAATGGGCAGGGCGTCGAAGAACTCGTTTGCGATGAGGTAGAGTGGCTGGTCGGGCAGATCGCTGATCGTCTCGATATGGCGGGCTTGGGGAATCGCGGTCGTCTGCTGGTCTCGTAGGCTAGGGGAGGCCTCCAGCAGCACGATATCAGCCGCCTCATGAAACCCTAGCACAGACTTGGTGGCGCGCCAGGCATCGGCCATCAACGTGCCGCGACCGGGGCCAAGCTCGGCCAGCGTAAAGCGGTCAGGTGCGCCCTGATCGAGCCAAGTCTGCGCGAGGGCGAGGCCCACAAGCTCACCGAACATCTGAGAGATTTCAGGCGCGGTGATGAAGTCACCTTCTGCGCCAAAGGCTTGCCCCGTGGTGTAATAGCCGTGAGTCGGGTGCAGCAAGCAGGTCGTCATATACTCCGCGAGGCTCATGGGGCCATTGGCGCGGATCTGGGCGATCAGTTCGGCCTTCAAAGCCGTCATGGGCCTGCCTTGCGGCGCCGCGTCCAGAGCATCAGAACGATGCCGACGGCAATCATCGGGATCGACAGAAGCTGACCCATCGACAGGCCAAACTCACCCAGACGTACGACGTATCCGAAGGGATTTGCCATGGTGATGTATTGCGCATCTGCCTGTCGGAAAAGCTCCACGAAAAAGCGGGCAGCACCATAGCCTGCAAAGAAAAGCCCGGTCAGAAAAGCGGGCCTTTGAAGGGCTCCGCGGCGATATGCGAGGTAAAGCAGGACCGCGCCCAAAAGCGCGCCTTCCAGCAGCGCCTCGTATAGCTGCGACGGGTGGCGGGCGCAGAGCCCGACGACGTCAGGGCAATCCTGCGCGGCCGCGCCGGGGAAGATGACGCCCCATGGCAGGTCGGTGGGGCGGCCCCAAAGCTCGGCATTGATGAAATTAGCGATCCGGCCCAGGAAAATCGCAGGTGGCGTGGCGATGGCCAGCGCGTCTGCAAGGTTCCACAGCGGGATTTTGTGCTTCCAGCAAAACCACATAATGACCGCGACGACGCCCAGAAAGCCGCCATGGAACGCCATTCCGCCTTGCCAGATCATCGGAATCTCAAGCGGGTTTTGCAGGTAATATCCGGGCTGATAGAACAGCACAAAGCCAAGGCGGCCGCCGATAATCACGCCCAAGATCACCCAAGTCAGCAGATCGTCGATCTGTTCGCGGGTCATGAGCGGTGCCTCGCGCCCCCAGATCGCGGGGCGCGCGCAGGCGTGGATCACGATGCGCCACCCGATCAGGATGCCGACGATATAGGCCAACGCATACCAGCGCAGAGCCAGTTCAAACCCTCCGATGGAGATCGAGAAAACCTCAGGGCTCAGGTTCGGGAAAGGGATCGCTGCCAACATGGGCGCGATGTGTTCAGCCCCCTGCGGCGAAGTCAACCTTGAGAATGGCGTCCGAGAGGCCCATATAGATCACAACTTGGAACAAAGGTGCTGACATGCAGACCCGCAACAAAATCATGGATGATATCTCGCAGCTGATGACCAATGCGATGGGCGTGGCGCAGGGTGCAAAGGACGAGGCGGAAACGGCGATGAAATCGCTGGTGGACCGCTGGCTGGCAGATCGCGATTTCGTCACCCGCGAAGAGTTTGATGCCGTGCGCGCGATGGCGCAGAAGGCGCGCGAAGAGAACGCATCGCTGATGGCGCGGATTGAGGCGCTGGAAGCCAAAAAGAAATAACCGGCCTCAGATGTCGGGTGGAAGGCGTCCTTCGGGGCGCCTTTTTCATGTGTAGAGGCGCGTGATGGAACTTAGCTGGAGGCATGCCCACGCAGGCGAAAGACCAGTGGCAACATGATCCCCACCAGAAGCGCCGAGAAAAGAAACGGGGCGCCGGGCAGATAGATCCCCTCCTCATCGACGGAGGCCTGAAAGAGCATCGTCATGAAAAGGGGCGACAGGACCGCAGCCACCGAGGACAGGGATGCAATCACCCCCTGCACGATCCCTTGCCGGTCGTCTGCGACTTGATTTGAAGTCATGGCTGTCAACAAGGCCGGCACGAGATCAGACAAGGCGGCCAGCACCAGGAAGATCACCAGCGCGACAACTGTTCCGGTAAAGCCGAACCCGATCATGCCGATCAATGCGGCGGCCATTCCCAGCATCAGGGTGCGGAAATCTCCGATCCATCTGATGAGGACTGGCATCAGCCCCGCCTGGACCAGCGCCAGCAGGACCCCGTAGGCCGCAAGCGACAGCCCGATATAAAGCGTTGGCCAATCAAAGACCTCGCGCGTCCAGAACGCCCATAGTGTCGGGTAGACCATATTGGCGAACTCGAAAATGAAGATGCACAGAAGGGGCACCGCAAGGCCTTGCATGCGGAACGCATCAAAAATGGATTTGAACGGATTTAGGTCGCGCTTGCCGAAGGGACGTCGCTTCTCGGGCGGCAGGCTCTCAGGCAGCACGAAGATGCCGAAAATGGCGTTGGCGGCTGACAGGCCCGCTGCGATCCAGAAAGGTGCAGAGAGGCTGATTTCGGCCGCGATCCCGCCGATGGCCGGGCCAAGGACGAAGCCGATCCCGAAGGCCGCCCCGATCAGGCCAAAGTTTGCCGCCTTTTCCTGCGGGGTGGAGATATCCGCGATATAGGCGGTGGCCGTGATGTAGGTCGCCCCGGCTAGACCGGCCAATGTCCGGCCCAGAAGCAGCAGCCAGAACGTGTCGGCCAAAGCCATGATCACATAGTCCACCGCCAGCATGACAAGTGCTGCGATCAGGATCGGCCGCCGTCCGAACGCATCCGAGATGCTGCCCACGATGGGGCCGCACAGAAACAGCGCCCCGGCATAGGCGGCCATCAACAGCCCGCCCCAGAACGCGCCTTGTCCGGTATCGCCTGCGCCGACACGGTCCATCAGGTCGGGCATGATCGGGAACACGATGCCGATTCCAATGGCGTCGATCATCAGGGTGATTAGAACGAAAGTGATGGCCCGGCTTTTGAACATAGCGCTCTATCGGACGGGCCGTCCGACAAAGCAAGCGCGGGATTTTGCGGTGCGCCTTAGAGCCCGTCGCTGAACTCATCCACCAAGGATTGCACCACCGCTTTCAACGCCTCATCATCCGACGCGCCAGCGTCACGCGCACCATGATAGGTCGCCATCTGGCGCTGCGCACTGGTGCCGCGTTTCAGAATGGCGGGCGCATGCTGGACTGCAGTCAGGCAACCTAAGGCTGCTGCGTGGGGGGTGACCAGTTCTACGAGCTCATCAATCAGTTGCGCGCAGGGCACCACCGCCCCTGCGCCAAAGTCGATCAGCCCTTCTGTCAGGCCATAGCGCTGCGCGCGCCAGCGATTTTCCTCGACCAGAAAACGGTCATACTGACGCCAGCGCTTGTTCTCGCGGCGCAGCACGTAAAGCATCCGCATCAGGCTTTGGGTGAGGGCGGCAATCGTGATCGTCTCGTCAATCGTGGGCGAGACATCGCAGATGCGCGACTCCAGCGTCGGAAACCGCGCCGAGGGCCGCAGGTCCCACCAGATTTTGGTGGCGTCTTCAACGATCCCGGCCTTGATGATCGTCTGGATGGAGCGCTCATACTCCGAAAAGCTGGAAAACTGTGGTGGCAGGCCGGTGCGGGGCAGGTTGTCGAAGACAGTCAGACGGTAGGAATGCAGCCCCGTCTCGCGCCCTTCCCAGAAGGGGGAGGACGTGGAGAGCGCCAGAAGATGTGGCAGGAAATAGGAAAACTGGTTCAGCAGGTCGATCCGCAGGTCGGGATCGTCGATGCCCACATGCACATGCATGCCGCAGATCAGCATTCGGCGCGCGACACCTGCGAGGTCTTTTTCCAGGTCGCGATAGCGTTCCTTGTCGGTGTGGTCCTGATCCTGCCAATTGGCAAAGGGATGCGTGGCGGCGGCAATCGGGGCCAGCCCATGGGCCGCACAACAGTTTTTGATCGTGCGGCGCAAATGGGCCAGATCAGCACGCGCATCGTCGATGGTGGCGCAGACACCGGTGCCGACCTCGATCTGGCATTTCAGAAATTCAGGGCTGACCTGATCGCCCAGTTCTGCCATGCAGGCATCCATCACCTCGGTCGGGGCTTCGACCAGATCGAGCGTGGTCGCATCGACGACGAGGTATTCCTCTTCGATGCCAAGGGTGAAGGGTGGGTCTTCGGTGCTCACGGAAACGGCTCCTCCCGACGTGAAATCCCTGCTGCGGCGGGTCACGCCTTGCGCAAACTGTAGACGCCCTCCGGCAGGTCAAGGGCCGCGGCCAGATCGCGGGCCTGGGCCAGCGACAGGGTGATGACCGACACTTTGTCGGTGCGCGGGTCGTATTGTTCGACCCGGATCACGTCCTCGAAGGCTTGTACGGACACATCCTCTTGCAGCGGCCCGGTCCCCTCGTCAACGAGGGTGACAACGGTCGCGTCGAAATCATGCTCAATGGAAAACATGTCCGCAGGTTGGGCGATGTGCGCGGACCATGCAAGCCCTAGCTGCGCGCTTGGCGTCTGCGGTGCATCGCGTAAAGCAGCGGGGCCAGCACGTAATCATAAAGCCGCCGGGCCAGCGGACGCACCAGAGGGCGGCGTGTCAGCCGGGCGAGCCAGGCAAAGCGGGGCATGTCGGCCCAGAGGACCTGGAACGCCTCCAGTCCATCATAGACAACGCCGTCTTTGAGCACATGCAGCCGCCTCGCCGCGTCTTCGGGCGTCACACCCCAGCGCGTCAGATCGCTGTCTTGCAGCGCTTCGAACCGCAAAGCCAAAGCCTCGCCTTTCGCATAGCGCGCGTAGCTGTCGATCTCGCGCGAACAGATCGGGCACTCGCCGTTATAAAGCACTTCTGTATCCGCCATGGCGGGAGAGATAGGGCGCAACAGGTGCAGGCCAATCCCACAGCTGCGTGATCGCTCTGGAACGTTTCACGTATTTTGCTAGTTTAAGGGACAGATAACCCGGAGTGCCGCCCATGCGCCTTGCTGCCCTTTTTCTGTTTCCTCTGTTGATCTCCGCCTGCACGGTGACGACGACGCAAACCGCGCCGTCCTCGAAACCCGCGCCGCAGCAGGAGGCACCGCAAGAGCGCACCGCCCCGCAACAGATCACCCAAGCGGATGCGCGGCGCATGGCGCGTAACTTCAGAACTGTCGTGCAGCGGGTCGAGCCCGTGGCCGAACGCGAATGTCGCGCACGCACCCCGCAACAGGATTGCGATTTCAAGATCGTGGTGGATGACCGCCCCAATCAGCCGCCCAACGCTTATCAGACGGTCGACAACACCGGGCGACCCATTCTTGCCATGACCGTCGCGCTTATCGCGGATGCCCGCAACACTGACGAGCTGGCCTTTGTGCTGGGCCATGAAGCCGCGCATCACATTGCCGAACATCTGGGCCGTCAGCGCCAGAACGCCACGGCCGGTGCGCTGGTGTTCGGCAGCCTTGCACAGATCACCGGTGGTGGCTCTCAAGCTGTGGAAAGTGCCACCCGTCTTGGGGCGACCGTGGGCGCGCGCAGCTATTCCAAGGAGTTCGAGCTTGAAGCGGATGCGCTGGGCACCGTGATCGCGCACAAGGCAGGGTATGATCCTGTGCGCGGGGCGGAGTTCTTCAACCGCATCCCTGATCCGGGCAACCGCTTTCTGGGCACGCATCCGCCCAATGCTGACCGTATCAAAACGGTCCGCCGGGTTGCGGCAACGTTGAAGTAATCAGCGGTGGGATGCGTTCTGAGGCGTGCGCTCGCGCAGCCGCACGATCATGCCGCCTGTTGAAATCACGACCCAGAAAATTTGGATCAGGGCTGACGCGAGATTGAACGCGACCAACAGGCCCAGCAGCACCATCGCTGCGGCCAGAAAATTCAGCGCGTAATAGGAAAACGCCTTGGACGAGATCATCTCGAAGGTCAGCGCGAAATAGAGCGTCACATAGATCGCAACGCCGATCAGCCCCGCATTGTGGAACCACCCGGCATGGGTGTCGATAAATACCTGCACTTTGAAACCGCCTATGGGTCTTTTTTTGTTATGTGGAATCATGTGCTTGGAAGTGGGGTCCATGTCAAGAGCGCGGTGATTTGATCGACGTCAATGCAATGGCAACCGTTTCGGATCAGACTGCGCGGCGTGTTTTGCATGCCTATGATCGGAGATTGAAGATGACCCCCCTCGGTAACCCCCGCACGCATTTCTGGCTGACACTCGGGATGGCCAAGGCGACGGGCGTAGATCTGAATGCAGCGCTCTATGAGGCGAAGATCACGCGCTCGGACTATAGCGGGCTGATCAACCGATGTCGCGAATGCGCCCATGCGGAGACATGCGGTGCCATGCTGGGGGGCTGCACCGGACGGCTGGAAAGCGTGCCTGAGTTTTGCTTGAACCGCACAACATTTGAGGGGCTTGCGGCCTGATCCAGCACGAAAAATCTGGTCTTTGACGGCGTCTTTGCCCTAGTTTGCGGCTCAGACAGTCGAAGGCAACGCATATCATGCTGCAAGAGCAATGGACCCGGTTTCGCAACCGCTGTGTCTGGTCATGGGAAGGCTGGGTGCATGCCTGGCAGCACGAGCCGTCCCTGCGGCAATGGATTGTCGCGAACCTGATCTCGGGTGCGTTGGCCCTGTGGTTGCCGCTGGAGCCTGCGGAACGCGCGCTGATTCTGGGTGGCGGCGTGATGGTTCTGGCGGTTGAAATGCTCAACTCCGCGATTGAACGGGCCGTGGATTACACATCTAAGGAAACCCATCCGTTGGCCAAACAAGCCAAGGACATGGCAAGCGCGGCTGTTGCGATCAGCGCTATTGCGGTCGGTGTGATGTGGCTTGTTCTCCTCTACGATCTTGCGACAGCTTGAAGGCATCATCACCGATCGCGGATCGAAATACGCGGTGTCGGGTGGGACGGTGCGCAGCCGGGCTGAGGTGGATGCCTTCCTCAAGCAATTGAAACGCAAGAAGAAATACGCCAAAGCCACCCATAATACATGGGCGGCCCTCCTGCCGGATGCCCCGCTCAAGGCCGATGATGGGGAGGCAGGGGCCGGAATGGTAATCCTGCGCATGCTCGAACGCGCGGGCCTGGAAAACCACATCATCGTCGTGACCCGCTGGTATGGTGGCACGAAGCTGGGCGGCGACCGGTTTCGGCATGTGCAGGACGCCGTTCGGGCCTATCTGGCGGAACTTTGACGTGGATCAAGGGCGGTTCGCCCGGCCCATGAGACCTTCCTCGTGGAGAAAAGCGAGATTGGGACCTGTTATGCAAACGTCTACTTTGAAACGACACGCGGATCTGATGGACCGCATGGCCACGACACTTGGCCTTGATCTGGAAGAAAAAGCGCTGCGGGGCGATCTGCCCTTCGACGAGATTTCCGAGGCGGTCCTGCGCTGCACAGGCTGCACAGGCGCGGGCGACTGCAATCACTGGCTTGAGGCCCACCCAGAGGGGGCAGAGCAAACACCAAGCTATTGCCGCAACAGCGATCTGTTCAAGACGCTGCGGTAAGCGCCTCAGAAAATTGGATAATTTTCTGTCCAAGGCTTTTAGATAAAAGCCTTCTGCGCGGAGCGTCGCTGATGGTGCTTTCGCTCTGAGCGCGGATCGGCCTATCCTTCTGGTATCACGCTGCTGCCATTGGAAGGATTGCCGCCATGCTCCGCTTTTCCCTGATCACCTCGTTCAGCGTCGCATTGGCGCTCCCGCTCGTGGCCCAGGAGGCCGCGGATGCGGTCGCCCCGGAAGCCGCCACAGCTCTGGAAGCGAAAGCGGCGGGCGCGCCTGTCACATCCGAAAACTGGATGGTTGCTGCAGCCAATCCGCTGGCCGTGCAAGCGGGCGCGCGGGTCTTGCGTGAAGGCGGGTCCGCCGCGGATGCGATGGTTGCGGTGCAGGCCGTGCTTGGTCTGGTGGAGCCGCAAAGCTCCGGCCTTGGGGGTGGCGCGTTCCTGGTCTGGTATGACGCCGAAACCGGCGAACTCACCACGCTCGATGGACGTGAAACGGCACCTCTGGCCGCCACGCCGACGCTGTTTCAAGACGGTAATGGCGAGCCGTTGAAGTTTTTCGATGCCGTCGTCGGCGGCTTGTCGGTTGGCACCCCCGGCACACCGGCCTTGATGGAAGCGGCCCACGAGCGCTGGGGCACATCTGAATGGGCAGGTCTTTTTGACGAAGCCATTGCCCTGGCCTCGGACGGTTTCGCCGTTTCACCGCGCTTGGCCGGGCTGGTGGCCCGCGATGCGGAGCGGTTGGGCCGTTTCCCCGCAACAGCTGCATATCTCTTGCCCGAAGGCGCGCCCATTTCCGAAGGCGCGACCTTGGTCAACGCAGCCTATGCCGAAACCTTGCGCGCGCTGGCGGCCAATGGCGCGGGCGTTTTCTATGAAGGCGCGATCGCGGAAGGCATTGTCGAGACCGTCCAAAATGCCGAAGGCAATCCGGGCGTTCTGGCGCTGAACGATCTTAGTACTTACGTCGTCAAGGAACGTGCGCCCGTCTGCGTCACCTACCGCGCCCATGACGTGTGCGGGATGGGCCCGCCCTCATCGGGGGCGCTGACGGTGGGTCAAATCCTTGGGATGCTGGAGGGCTATGATCTGGCAGAGCTTGGGGCAGAGAACCCCGAAAGCTGGCGTTTGATCGGCGATGCTTCGCGTTTGGCCTTTGCAGATCGGGGCCGCTATATGGCCGATAGCGACTTTGTCCCGATGCCCACCGAAGGCTTGGTGGACCCGGACTACCTTGCCAACCGCGGCGCGCTTCTGGGCGGCGATGATGCTTTGCCGGAGGTCAGCGCAGGCTCCCCGGCTTTTGACCATGCGCTTCTCTTTGCCGATGACATCTCGCTGGAACTGCCCTCCACCAGCCATATCTCCATCGTGGACGCGCAGGGCAATGCGCTGTCGATGACGACGACTATTGAAAACGGCTTCGGCTCGCGCTTGATGGCGCCCGGTGGGTTCTTATTGAATAACGAACTGACCGATTTCTCCTTCCGCACACATACCGATGGCGTGCCGATTGCAAACCGGGTCGAGCCAGGCAAGCGCCCGCGCTCGTCCATGTCGCCCACGATTGTGATGCGCGATGGCGCGCCGGTGATGGTTGTTGGCTCGCCCGGTGGCAGCCGGATCATCGGCTATGTCGCCAAGACGATCATCGCGCATCTGGACTGGGGGTTGGATGTGCAGGCGGCGGTGTCGATGCCGCATCTTGTGAACCGTTTCGGGACCTATGACGTGGAAGAAGGCACCTCGGCGATGGCTCTGGCTGAGCCCCTTGCCGAGCTGGGCTATGAGGTAAATGCGCGGGCTTTGACCTCTGGCCTGCACGTGATCGCGATTGGCGCGGAGGGTCTGGAAGGCGGCGCGGACCCGCGACGTGAAGGCATCGCGATTGGGGAATAAGCGCTAGACCAGCTTTCCCCAAAGATCATATTCGCTGGCCTCGTCGACCTCGACGGTGACGATATCGCCGGGGGAGAGTGCCTCGAACCCCTCGTCGATAAAGAGATTTCCGTCGATCTCCGGCGCGTCTGCCTTTGTCCGGCACGTCGCGGCGTCTTCTTCGATCAGATCGACGATAACCTCCTGTCGCGTGCCGACCTTCGCGGCCAGCTTTTCCTCCGAAATCGCCTGGGATTTCTCCATGAACCGCTCCCACCGCTCCTGCTTGAGCTCAGGGGCGACGTGATCCGGCAGCGCATTCGAGCGCGCGCCATCGACGTTTTCGTATTGAAAGCAGCCCACGCGATCCAACTGCGCCTCGTCCAGCCAATCCAGCAATGTCTGAAATTCCGCCTCCGTCTCGCCGGGGTAGCCGACGATAAAGGTCGAGCGCAGGGTAATCTCAGGGCAGATGGCGCGCCATGCCGCGATTTCATCGAGCGTCTTCGCCCCCGCCGCAGGTCGCGCCATCCGGCGCAGCACGTCCGGGTGCGCGTGCTGGAACGGGATGTCCAGATAGGGCAGCACCAAGCCATCCGCCATCAGCGGGATCAGGTCGCGCACATGGGGGTAGGGGTAAACGTAATGCAGCCGCACCCACGCGCCTAAGCTGCCCAGATCGCGTGCCAGATCGGTGATATGCGCCCGCGCGGTGCCGTCTTTCCACTTCGTCTCGTCATATTTCCGGTCGAGCCCATAGGCCGAGGTGTCTTGGCTGATCACCAGCAGCTCTTTGACGCCAGCCTCCACCAGCTTTTCGGCCTCCCGAAGCACCGCGTTGGCTGGGCGAGAGGCCAGCTTGCCACGCATATCGGGGATGATGCAGAACTTGCATTTGTGGTTACAGCCCTCGGAAATCTTCAGGTAGCTGTAATGGCGCGGGGTCAGGGACACGCCGCTGGCTGGCAGCAGATCAATGAACGGATCGGGGCTGGGCGGCACGGCCTCATGCACTGCGTCGAGCACCTGCTCATATTGATGGGGTCCGGTGACAGCCAGAACCGAAGGGTGATGTCCTTCGATATACTCCGGCTCCGCCCCCAGACAGCCCGTCACGATCACCCGACCGTTCTCGTTCAGCGCCTCACCGATGGCCTCAAGGCTTTCGGCCTTGGCGGAATCCAGAAACCCGCAGGTGTTCACGATCACTGCATCGGCACCGGAGTAATCCGGAGAGATCCCATACCCCTCCGCCCGCAGCCGCGTCAGGATACGCTCACTATCCACCAACGCCTTGGGGCAGCCCAGCGAGACCATCCCGATGGTCGGCTGCCCTTCGCGCTGCGTCTCAGTGATACGCGCGCGGGCAAGGTCGGGGCGAAGATCAGGCGGGTTTTGGGTCATGCGGGGCATATAGCGGGGCTTGCGCGGGATGGGTAGGGGGTTGAGTGCGGTGCGGCGCACAGTAGGGTTGTGACGGGTTGACTTGAAAAGTGATTGAGCAATGAGCGATTTGAAACCCGCGAACGAGAACCCCTGGTACGTGCTGATGACGCTTTATGGGGAGCAGGAGGGTGAGGAGATTGATTGGGAGCTTCACGAGAAGAATCGGCGGGCGTGGAATGCGTGGGCCGGGCAGGCGCTAAGCGATAAACAGAAGAAGCATTGCGCAGAATCCTCTGGAATTGATGTCGCTGAACTCAGCGCATGGCGCGATTTGCAGGATGAGATCAAGCGCCGCCATAAAGAGGCTTGGGAAAGCAAAAATGCCGAAGGCATTTATCCCGGACTACCTGAGGCGAAAGATGTGGTTGACCTGACACAAACAGCCTTTTCCAATACAGTCGTATTGAAAAAGACTGTTTTTGCATCGCTCGTTTCCTTCTACTCCGCGAGCTTCACCGCCGCCGCTTTCTTCTCCTCCGCAATCTTCCAAGCCGCCGCTGTCTTGTCCTGCGCGACCTTCCAAGCCGCCGCTGTCTTCCGCTCCGCGACCTTCCAAGCCGCCGCTGTCTTCTCCTCCGCGAGTTTCGAGGGGTTTTGCTACTTCGTTGAAACGAACTTCGGCCTGTCAACGGGCACCAAGACATGCCCGCCCGTTTTTCGCGATTGCCAGTTCGCAAAACCCACGTCCTTCCGCGCGGCCCGCTTCGCCACCCATACGCCGGATTTCGAAGGCGCGGTGCTGCATGACAAGACGACATTTACGGCCGAGGAAGAGGACAAGGATGGCCCGTTCTGGCCTGTCATCCGTTCAGGTCCGCCGCATCAGCCGCAATTCTGGACGCCTTTTTCCGACCAACCCGCGAAAGATGCGCGCGACAGCTATGCCGCCATCCGCCATGCTGTTGCCAAACAGGGCCTGCCCGACGATGAGCACTTCTTCTTCCGGCGCGAGATGCACTATGCCGGGCGCTAAGGGCCGTGGTTCGGGCGGCTGCTTTACCGCGCCTTCGGGCTGATCTCGGATTATGGATATTCGGTCGGACGTCCGTTAATCGCGATGACCCTGCTGATCGCGGCGTTTTGGCACTACTTCCGCGATGGGCTGCCGGACGCGTGCCCTTCCGCACTGGGTTTGTCCACCGCGAACACCTTGCCGTTTTTCGGCTCCAGCTTCATCCGCACCTATTATCGCGATTGCGGCGCGGCCTTGGGTGAATTGAGCAACCTCATCATCGCCTCCGGCCTCCAGACCGCGCTCTCCTTCATTCTGCTCTTCTTCCTTGGCCTTGGCCTCCGCCAACGGTTCCGTCTCCGCTAAAACTCCCCGTAAGGGCCGCTTGTGTGGGACCGGCGCTGTGATACCCTCGAACAAAAGAGGATGAGCATATGCGTTGGATTGTCCGGCTGATCGGGTTTGTTATGGTTGTGGCCATTGTGGCTGTGGTGTCGATCCTGATGCTGCCGTCCGAGCGGATCGCCAGGATCGCGGCGGATCAGATCACGCAATATACCGGGCGGGATGTGCAGATTACGGGCGATGTGAGCGCCACATTCTGGCCGACGCTGGGTGTGACCACCGGCGCGGTGGAGATCGGGAATGCGGAGTGGTCCACCAACGGGCCAATGCTGCGGGCCGACAGCCTTGAGATCGGCGTCGATGCCGCAGCTCTTTGGAATCGCGATATAAAAATTCGAACATTGCGCGCGGTGTCCCCGCAAGTGTTGCTGGAAGTGGCCGCAGATGGACGCAACAACTGGACCTTTGGAGACAGCACAGGCGAAAGCTCGGGTGCGTTGCCGACCCTGACGCTGGACCGCGCGGAGGTCACGAATGGCGCGTTCCGCTTCATTGATGCGCAGGCAGGGTCGGACACGCGATTTGACGACTTTGATCTGGCGTTGGAATGGCCTGTGGCGAATGGGCCGGTGACGCTTGATCTGGGCGCGCAGCCTTACGGCAGCCGCATCACCGTAGATGCGGAAATCGCGGATGTGGCAGCTGTAATTGCTGGCCAAACGACGCCCGTCACGGCGCAGATCGGCGCGCCGGGTGGAGCCGTCGCATTCAATGGGGCGGTCGGCACGACGCCGGAGTTCGCCGGGCGCCTGGACGCGGATCTCAGCGATACGGCGCGGTTTCTGGCGGCCCTTGGCATCAGCAGCGTGGACGTGCCGGAGGGCTTTGGGCGCGCCCTGAATATTGACGGGCTGGTCAGTTTCAGTGGGGACCGGGTTAGCCTGCGCGAAGGCGTGATCGTGGCTGATGGCACGCGGCTGGATGGCTCTGCCGATGTGGTGCTGGCCGCGACGCCGCAGATCACGGCGAACTTCGCGGCGGGCGATCTTGATCTGGCGTTTCTGACCGAAGGCGGCAGCAGCGGCGGAGGGTCCGGCTGGTCGACAGAGCGTATTGATGCCAGTGGGCTGAGCGCGTTCAACGGCTCTATCGGACTGACGGCGCGTAGCCTTGATCTGGGGACGTTGAAGTTTGGCAGCACACGTCTGAATGTCACCAATGACCGCTCCCGCGCGGTGGTGCGTTTTGACGAATTGCGTGGCTATGACGGCAATATTACTGGCCAGTTTGTCGCTAATAATCGCAATGGTCTGTCCGTAGGCGGCGATCTGAGGGCGACGGGCGTTCAGGTGAAATCCCTGCTGACGGATATGGCCGATCTGGACCGGATGTCGGGGCTTGCGAATATGCAGCTTAGGTTTCTGGGCGTTGGCCAATCGGTGGATGCGATCATGAAAAGCCTGTCGGGGGATGGCTCTGTCTCGATGGCGGGGGGGCAGATCAGTGGAATTGATCTGGATAAGCTGATCCGTTCGGGCGCGACGGGGCCGGGCACCACGGTCTTTGATGATTTCCGGGCCAGCTACACGATAAATGGCGGTGTTTTACGCAATAACGATCTTGTGATGACCTTGCCCAATGTGGAGACGCGCGGCGAGGGCAAAGTTGATCTGGGCCAGCAGGAGATCGACTACCTGGTGACGCCGATTGCGCTGCAGGCCCGTGATGATCAGGGCCTTGCGATCCCGTTTCGGATCAAGGGGCCGTGGTCGTCTCCGCAGTTTTTGCCGGATATGGGGGCCGCTCTTGACCTGAACCTTGAGGCGGAAAAAAAGAAGCTGGAAGAACAGCTTGAGGCAGAGAAAGCCAAGCTGGAAGAACGCGCCCGCGCGGAGGCCGAGAAGGCGCGCGAACGGGCGCAAGAGCAGCTGCGCCGCGAGGCTGAAAAAGCGCTTGGCGTGACGACGCAAGAGGGCGACAGCGTCGAGGATGCCTTGCGCAAAAAGCTGGAAGAAGAGGCGGGCAATGCCCTGCGCAACCTGCTGGGCGGTAACTAAGTGACATGACGTTTTATTTGCAAATTGAACGAAGCCCTCGTTATCGTGGCGCCTGTGTCTGCTGCAATTTGGGGAATCTGTAGTGCCAAAATTGACCGCTTCGTTGCGCAAACGCTTCTGCATCGCGTCTGTGATCACGTCTCTTGTCGCCGTAACGGCTGCGCCGTCTTTGGCCGATTCCAGTCGGATGATGTTCCGGATGGAGAAAGGCATGTCGCTGGGCCAATACTACACCCGCGTGCAGGAAAGCCTAATAAACGCAGGTCTGTTGCGGCAGGATCGTTCGCTGCAAAGCGCGCCGTCCACGCCGCACCGTCTGGCGCGTGACTTCGCCGAGATCGCCTTGCGCTCTGAATATGGCGCGTCCCTGGGCGCGTCCGGCTCTGGCAGCCGCAAACCGGTCATGCGCTGGGAAGTCCCGGTCCGTATGAACGTCGTTTTCGGCGCGTCAGTGCCGCCTGAGCAGCGTCTGAAGGATGCCCGCGCCATCGGGGCCTATATGAATAAGCTGTCCCGCATCACCGGCCACCCGGTTACGCAGACAAACAAAGGCTCGAATTTTCATGTTCTCGTGGTGAATGACGCCGAGCGGAAATCGCTGGCCACCACGCTGCGCAAGATGGTGCCGAACCTGGGAAGCAGCTCGATCCGCGCGGTCGAGCGGATGAAGCCCAATCATTTCTGCATGGTCATTGCCTCGCCCTTCCCGGATCGCAAGAACGGCTATCAGTCGGTCGTCGCGATCGTGCGCGCCGAGCATCCCGACATGATGCGCACCGCCTGTATTCAAGAGGAACTGGCCCAAGGCATGGGTCTGCCCAATGATTGCAATTACGCGCGCCCGTCGATCTTCAACGACGATCAGGAATTTGGCCTGCTGACCCGGCATGATGAGCGTCTGCTGCAGATGCTCTATCATCCGGCACTGACCTCTGGCATGCCGCGCAAGCAGGCAGAGCCGTTGCTCAAGCAGATTGCAGCGCAGGTTGTGGCGCGGGGCTAGGTCCCGGCGACTGGACCAGGTCACGGCCCTTGGGCTCAGCTTTGTTGCCTTGGCCATCGTCTGGGCGGTGTTGACGCTGGGCGCGCCGGAGCAAGACATCTCTATTATCGAAGGCCAGGTGACCCATGTCAGGGATGGCGACACGATTGAAATCGGTGTTGTCGTGATCCGTCTGGCGGCGCTGGATTGTGCGGAGTTGGGCACGGAGAGCGGCATGCAAGCCAAGGACGCGATGCGCGATCTGGTGGCGCGCCAGATGGTGAGATGCACCGATCTTGGACCAGACAGGTATGGGCGCACGTTAGCCCAATGCCAGCGCGGCACAGACCCCAAGACGCTGTCAGAGCATATGGTGGATGACGGCTTTTGCACCTATTACGGCGTCTCGTTCTGAGCGGCGGAAAACTTTTACCTGCTTAACGGCGACGGTCGCGGCGCGAGGACATGGGCTGGAACGCCACGCCCACATGCGCCTCGCAATAAGGCTTGCCGGCTTTCACGGGCAGACCGCAAAACCAGAAATCTTCGGTCGCAGGGTCGCCCACGGGCCATTTGCAGGTCCGCTCCGTCAGTTCCATTAGCGACAGCTTCTTGGCTTTCTTCTCGACCTCGTTGACCTTGGCCAGCGCCTCGGGGCTGATCTCATTGGCCGAGGGCTGCGGGGGCAGGGGCTGACCGGCCGGAATGATCTGCTTGCGTGCCGGGATCGCCGATTTCTGCTCAATCGCGGGTTCGGTTTTCAGATCGGGCTTCGGCGCGGGTTTCGGAGCCGCCGCGGCCTTGGGTTTCTGCGCGGCCTTTTCCTTGGCCGCGGGCTTGGAGCCACCGCCGCCTGCCCGGTTCGACAGTCCCAAACGGTGCACTTTGCCGATCACGGCGTTGCGGGTCACACCCCCCAATTCCTTGGCGATCTGGCTGGCCGACTGGCCCTCGCCCCACATCTTTTTCAGAACTTCTACGCGCTCGTCAGTCCAGGACATCCGAATTCCTTCATCAGAAAAGCGGCCCTTCGTTTTGCGTAGGGCCGCCTTGGAAAAATCTCTCGTCCTCTATTTTAGCCACTGCGTGCATCGGTTACAAGCGCGGGGCGTGAGGCGAGGGGGTGCAATGTCTCAGAAACTCGAAATGGGAACACGACGGTTCGGTCGCTGGAACTGGCTTGGTACGAAAACCCTGGCCGAGCGCGAGATCCGGCGCTTTCTGAATGTCTGGGCGCAGACCCTGGCCGCGCCCTTGGTCACCGCCGGTCTTTTCCTGCTGATCTTCGCGCTTGCCGTTGGTCCCCAGCGCGGTGACGTGATGGGCGTGCCCTTTGTCACCTTCGTGGCACCCGGTCTTTTGATGATGACCGTCATTCAGAATGCCTTTGCCAACACCTCAAGCTCAATCGTGAGCGCCAAGGTGCAGGGCAATATCGTCGATACGCTGATGCCTCCGCTGTCGCCGCTGGAACTGGTGATGGGCTATGTCACCGGCGGGATCGCGCGGGGTCTCTTCGTGGCGGTGTCCATCGTGCTTGGGATGATGCTTTTTCTGGGCATTTCGGTTGCGCATCCGCTCTGGTTGTTGGTGTTCGCGATTGTCGGGTCTGCTGTTATGGCCGGTCTCGGGATCATCGCCGCTGTCTTTGCGCAGAAGTTCGACCAGATGGCTGCGATCACCAATTTCATCATCACACCGCTCGCGTTCCTGTCGGGCACGTTCTACTCGCTTGAGACGATCCCGCCCGTTCTGGCCCGGCTCATTCACTGGAACCCGATGTTCTACATGATCGACGGGGCGCGCTACGGGGTGCTGGGCGTGTCAGACAGTGATCCGCGCCTTGGGCTGGTGATCTGTCTGGCGACGATGGTCTTTGTGCTTGCGATCTGCTGGCGCTGGTTCAAATCCGGCTACCGGATCAAAAGCTAGGCCTCTTTCAGCCGCGCCTCGCGCCAAGCCAGCAGGCCTGCACCGCACAGGATCGTGGCCATGCCAACCAATGCAACCGCGTCCGGCATCACCCGGAAAAATGCGAAATCGTAAAGGCCAGCGACCACCAGCGTGGCATAGCTGAACGGCACGATGAAACTCGCCTCCGCCCGTTTCATTGCGTTCACGAAACAGGTCTGTGCGCCAGCCATCATTGTGCCAAGGGCCGCCAGCAATCCCCATTGCGCGGCCGTGGGTGATTGCCAGACCGCCAGCACAACGAGGGTGGAGATCACAACGCCGATGCAATTGTTCACCAGCAGGATCTGGAACGGGCTTTCCAGTCCGCTGAGCCGCTTGATGAAGATGACCTCTAACCCAAGGATGATTGCAGCCGCCAGCGCCAGCAAGGCCGCTGGTTCAAAGTCGCCGGGCAGGGGGCGCAGCAGCAACAGCATGCCGGTGAAGGCAATCGCCGCGGCCGACCAGCGCACGCGGCCCACTTTCTCGCCCAGCAGAAAGATCGCAAAGATCATCGCGAAGACCGGGTTGAGAAAGCTGATCGCGGTTGCCGCCGCAAGCGGAATGAAGGCCACGGACGCAAACATCAGCGTCACGCCGCCCGCACCGCAAGTGGTCCTAGCCAGATGCAGCCGCCAATGAATGCGGCCAAAGCGCGGGCGCAACACCAGTGCGGCCGATGACAGGGCCAAAAGCGCGAAGATGAACCGCCCATGGGTGATCTGAAGCGGGTGCAACGGCGCGCCGAACTGATCCCCGCCCAGCATCTTCGCAATCAGCGTTGTGGCCGCAATGAACACTGCCGCCAAAAGCATCAGCGCGATGGCCAGGGGACGATTCTGGGGGATGGCGTGCTCCATGACTGGCGCATACGCCTCAAATAAACGCTTGGCAAATGCCTGCATCGCCCGTTATGACGCCCTCATGATCAATCGCACACATATCGTGACCCGACGCCGACGCTAACCCGTCGCTCGTCTTTCGTTTGCTCATCGCGCACCTGCGCATCTCCCAAAAATCGTTGACTTGGCCTTGCCCCTACGGCACCAACAGGCCTTCCTATGATAAGGATTTCTCAGATGATCCCGTCCGTTCTGCCGACCTATAACCGCGCGCCCTTGTCTTTCGTCAAAGGCGAAGGCTCCTGGCTGATCGAGGCGGATGGCCGACGTTTTCTGGATCTGGGTGCTGGGATCGCGGTGAACGCGCTGGGCCATGCCCATCCCGCGCTGGTCGAGGCGATCAACACGCAAGCCAGCCAGCTTTGGCACGTCTCCAACCTCTACCAGATCCCGCAGCAGCAGGAGCTGGCGGACAAGCTGGTAGACAGCAGCTTTGCCGACACAGTGTTCTTCACCAATTCCGGCACGGAAGGCTGCGAGTTGGCCGTCAAGATGGCCCGCAAATACTGGCATGACAAAGGCCAGCCCGCGCGTACCGAGATCGTGACCTTTGAAGGCTCCTTCCATGGGCGGTCTTCGGCGGGGATTGCAGCGGCTGGCTCCGAGAAGATGACCAATGGCTTTGGCTCGCTTCTGCCCGGTTTCACCCATCTTGCCTTCGGCGATCATGACGCTGTGCGCGCCGCAATCACCGATCAGACCGCCGCCGTCCTGATCGAGCCGATCCAGGGCGAAGGCGGCATCCGCCCGGTCCCGGATCAATGCCTCAAAGGCCTGCGCGATCTTTGTGACGAGACCGGCACGCTTTTGATCTTTGACGAGGTGCAATGCGGCGTGGGCCGGACAGGCAAGCTCTTTGCCCATGAATGGGCCGGGATCACGCCCGACATCATGATGGTCGCCAAAGGCATCGGCGGCGGTTTCCCCTTGGGCGCGGTGCTGGCCACCGAAGACGCCGCAAGTGGCATGACCGCGGGCACCCATGGCTCCACCTATGGCGGCAACCCGCTGGGATGTGCTGTAGGCAATGCGGTCCTGAAAATCGTCAACGATCCCGCATTCCTCGATGACGTGAACCGCAAGGCAGGGTTGCTGCGCCAAAAGCTGGAAGGCCTTATCGCCGCGCATCCGGATGTGTTCGACAGCGTGCGTGGCCATGGCCTCATGCTTGGGCTGAAATGCAAGGCAACCAATATCGACATCGTGCAAGCAGGCTATGCCGAAGGTCTTCTGACCGTGCCCGCTGCCGACAATGTTGTCCGTCTGCTGCCTGCGCTGACCATCACCGATGACGAGATTGCACAGGCTACAACCCGCCTCGACAAAGCCGCAACCTCTCTCTCCCAAAAAGCCGCCTGAGTTTCACCTTTGCGAAAATATTCCGGGGGTCCGGGGGCAGCGCCCCCGGCCTTCGCCCTTCAAAGCGATGCTAAACATGACCCATTTCCTTGATATCCACAAAACCGACCCAGCCGATCTGAGGCGCATGATCGATCACGCAGGCGCAATGAAGACCGCCCGTCAGGGCCGTCCCAAAGGCGCGCTCGATGACGAACAACCGCTCGCGGGCCACATGGTCGCGCTCATCTTCGAGAAACCCTCGACCCGCACCCGCGTGTCCTTCGACGTGGGCGTGCGCCAGATGGGCGGGCAGACCATGGTGCTGTCTGGCTCCGACATGCAGCTGGGCCATGGGGAAACGATCGCCGATACGGCCCGTGTTCTGTCACGCTATGTCGATCTCATCATGATCCGCACCTTTGACGAGGCCGTGCTGCTAGAGCTTGCCGAATACGCCTCTGTGCCGGTGATCAACGGTCTGACCGACCGCACCCATCCCTGCCAGATCATGGCCGATATCCTCACATTTGAGGAACATCGTGGCCCGATTAAGGGCAAGAAGGTCGTCTGGACGGGCGACGGCAACAATGTTTGCGCCAGCTTCCTGCACGCCGCTGGTCAGTTCGGCTTTGATCTGACCTTCACCGGCCCCGCGCAGCTTGATCCCGAAGAGGTCTTCATGAATGAGGCGCGCGCGAAAGGATCCAAGATCATCATCGAACGCGACCCGTTCAAAGCGGTCGAGGGTGCCGATCTGGTCGTGGCGGACACATGGGTGTCGATGCATGACGCGCAATCCGCGAAAGAGCGCCGCCACAACATGCTGCGCCCTTATCAGGTCAATGAAGAGCTGATGTCTCACGCCAAGCCTGACGCACTTTTCATGCACTGCCTGCCTGCGCACCGCGAAGAAGAAGCCACCAGCGCCGTGATGGACGGCCCTAATTCGGTGATCTTCGACGAGGCCGAGAACCGTCTGCATGCGCAAAAGGCCGTCATGCGCTGGTGCCTGGGCGTTTAGGCTATTTCCGGCGCTTCGCCCGAAGCGTCGGATCGGCCCGCGTCGGGTCCTCTGGCCACGGGTGTTTCGGATAGCGCCCGCGCATATCCTTGCGCACATCGGCGTAGCTTGAGGCCCAAAAACCCGGGATATCCATCGTCGTCTGTAAGGGTCGCCCCGCTGGCGACAAAAGCGTCACCCGCAGCGGCTGCCGCCCGACTATTGGGTGCGCGGTCACGCCAAACATCTCTTGTAGACGCAGCGCGATTTCCGGGGCCGCGCCGCTATAATCAATCGGCACTTTACGTCCCAGCGGCGTCTCAAACGCCGCCGGAGCCGCCTGATCGAGCCGTTGCGTTTGCGCCCAATCCAACATGGCTCGCAGCGCAGGTAGGATGTCGAAGCTCCGCCACTGCGCCTCTGTCTTGACGCCCGCCAGATGCGGCAGCAGCCAGTCCTCCAGCGCCGCCATCAAGGCGGGTTCTGACAAGTCCGGCAGATCGTCCAACAAAGCGACCCGCGCCTGAAACCGTCGCGCCGCCTCGGACCAGACCAGGCCCAGATCGCGGACCCCGTCCAGCATTGCGCGCGCGATATCGTCGTCTGGCGCGTCTTTCCAAAGCTGATCGCTCAGCGCGATGGCCCCCAGTTTTTCCTGAACGCGGGCCACCACCCGACGCTCCCGTTTGGACCAATGGCACAGTTCCTCGACCTCAATCTGCGCGCCAAAGAGCCCCCGCACGACGCTTTCGGAAATCGCGACCGCTTGCCGGATCCGTGCCTCCCGCGCGTCGCCGTCCAGATCGGTCGCCACGATCAGCCGTTGCCCGGCCAGCGGATCGGCATCGTCGAAAAACGCGCCTTTCCCGCCTGACAGCAAATAGCGCGGCGCCTCGCCCTTGCGCCTTAGTCCAATGCGATCCGGGTAAGCCAGCGCCGCCATCTCGGCCACGTCCAACCCCGCGCTGTCCGGGGCCGTGCGCGCCAGCCGCTTCGCCTCTGCACACACGCGCTCAATCACGCCGCGATTGGCGTCTGCGGGCGGGGAGGCCACCGCCTTCACCCGCGCCATCAGGTCCGAGGACCGAGATTTCAGCGGATCACGCTCCGCCAACAAGGCCGCCAAAACAGCCGCATCCTTGCCCGCCACGGTCAGCATATGGCCCAAGCGCGGGTGCAGCGGCAGGGCTGCCAACGCGCGCCCATGATCGGTGATCCGGTTTGCCTCATCCAGCGCGCCCAGCATCCGCAGCAGGTCCTGTGCCTCTTCAAAGGCCCGCGCGGGCGGGGCGGTCAGAAACGCCAGATCACCGGGGGCCGCGCCCCAAAGCGCCAGTTCCAAGACCAGCCCCGTCAGGTCCGCCGCCTCGATCTCGGCTGGGGGAAAGGCCAGCAATCCGCCGTCCTCCCCCTTGGTCCAGAGCTTGTAGCAGACCCCTTCCGCAACACGCCCCGCGCGGCCTGCGCGTTGCACCGCTTCGGCCTTTGTCACCCGTTCCGTGACCAGCCGCGACATGCCCGAGTTCGGATCAAACCGCGCTCGCCGCGCGCGGCCCCCATCCACCACCACGCGGATGTCAGGGATCGTCAAAGACGTCTCAGCAATCGACGTGGCGAGCACGATCTTGCGGCGCTCCGAGGGCCCAATGGACGCGCATTGGGCTTTGAAGTCCATCGCCCCAAACAAGGGCCGCACATCGCAGTCGGGCAGCTTCAACGCCGCTTCGACCCGTCGGATCTCGCCCTCACCGGGGAGGAACACCAGGATCCCGCCTTCGGTTTCGGCCACCGCCTGTTCAATCAACCCGGCGACGGCTGCCTCATACCGCACCGCCTGGCCCACGGGCCGCTCTAGCCAGCGCGTCTCAACTGGAAAGCTGCGCCCTTCTGAGGTCACAATCGGCGCGCCCATCATGGCTGCGACCGGTTCGGCATCCAGCGTGGCCGACATGATCAACACGACCAAGTCCTCTCGCAAAACCCCGCGCACTTCCCAGACCAGGGCGAGCCCTAAATCCGCGTTCAACGACCGCTCGTGAAACTCGTCAAAGATCACCGCACCGACGCCTTTCAGCGCAGGATCGCTCTGGATCATGCGCGTCAGGATGCCCTCGGTCACCACCTCAATCCGCGTGGTTTTCGAGACCTTAGCCTCGCCGCGCATCCGATACCCCACGGTTTCCCCGACGCGCTCGCCTAGCGTCTGCGCCATGCGCTCCGCGGCAGCCCGCGCAGCCAATCTCCGGGGCTCCAGCATCAGAATACGACCCTGACATAGCCCAGCCTCCAGTAAGGCCAGCGGGACACGGGTCGTTTTACCAGCGCCCGGAGGCGCTTGCAGAACCGCAGAACGCGACCGCTCCAAGGCAGCGATCAGATCGGGCAGGGCGTCGTCGATGGGCAGCGCGGTCATGGCGCTGGTTATGCGCGCAAACCCACCGCCAAACCACGGCTTTTTTCGCAAAGCGCTGGACGGCGCGCGCGACGCGGTGCAGAAAACCCCCATGGAAACCAAGACCCTTGCCGAAGGCGTGATCGCCGCCGACCGCCGTGCTCTGGCCCGCGCGATTACGCTGATCGAAAGCGGGCGCGCGGATCATCGTGCGGAGGCTGACGCGCTGGTGGCAGAGGTCTCGAAAGCGGGGCGTCAAGCGCTGCGGATTGGCTTATCCGGCACACCCGGCGTTGGCAAATCCACCTTCATCGAAGCCTTCGGCATGATGTTGACCGCGCAAGGGCTGCGCGTCGCCGTGCTGGCGGTCGATCCAAGCTCGGCCCGTTCCGGCGGCTCGATCCTGGGCGACAAAACGCGGATGGAGCGTCTCTCGCGCGACCCCAACGCCTTCATCCGACCCTCCCCCAGCCAGACCCATCTGGGCGGCGTGGCGCGCCGCACTCGCGAAGCGGTCAGCCTGTGCGAAGCCGCCGGGTTTGACGTGGTTCTGATCGAAACCGTCGGCGTTGGCCAATCGGAGACCGTTGTCGCGCAGATGTCGGACCTGTTCGTTCTGCTTCTGGCCCCGGCGGGCGGGGATGAGTTGCAAGGCGTAAAACGCGGCATCATGGAGATGGCCGATCTGATCCTGATCAACAAGGCTGATGGCGATCTCAAACCCGCTGCCACCCGCACCTGCGCTGACTATACCGGCGCGCTGCGGTTGCTGCGCAAACGCCCACAGGATCCGCAGGATTTTCCCAAGGCGATGATGGTTTCGGCCCTGCACGAGGATGGCCTTGCGACGGTTTGGACGGAAATGCAGGCTTTGGCCGATTGGCGTCGCGAAACGGGTCATTGGGACGCCGCGCGTGCAGGTCAGGCGGTGTACTGGTTCGAGGAAGCGGTGCGCAACGGGTTGCTTGCACAACTGACCGAGAATGCAGAGTTGGCTGGCCGCATGGCCGATCTGCGCGACAAGGTCGCCGCAGGGCACGTCACCGTCGGCACCGCCGCGCGCGATATTCTGAGCAAGCTGAACCTCTGACTGGACCAAACGGGTTTTTGCTAGTGGCTGATATCAAAAGGTCGGAGAAGTCCGGTCAGGCCCCGCACGCGTAGGACATACACGCACAAATCCGGTAAAATCCGGGGATGAATCGCTTGACGGGCGCTGGAAATGGTTTTAGGTCAGCCGGACTGAATTCGGGGCCTTGCCAACGCAGGGCTCATTTTGTTTGAGAGCGCCGCGGATGCAAGGGGTATCCGAGAGGCCCAAAAAGATCGAGGAAGTGCTATGTCGCGCCGTTGTGAACTGACCGGAAAAGGCCCGATGACTGGCAACAATGTCAGCCACGCCAAGAACCGTACCCGTCGCCGGTTCCTGCCCAACCTGAACGACACCACGCTCCAGTCCGAAATTCTGGGCCGTGGCTTCAAGCTGCGCATCTCGGCAGCAGCCCTGCGGACGGTAGATCACCGCGGTGGCCTGGACGGCTTCATGGCGAAAGCCAAGGATGACGAGCTGTCGGCAAACGCGCTGAAAATCAAGAAAGACATCGCGAAAGCGAAAGCGGCTGGCGAAACCGCCATCTGATCTTTTCGATCTTTTTTGCAAGATTTTCGGGCTCCGTCTTTACAGGCGGAGCCCGTGTCGTTTTGGCGCTTGGATTGCCTGGCGCGCGGGCATAGGTATCGCAGTATGACGACGCTGACCCGCCTCATGACCCCGCTTCTGGTCGCCCTGATGGTGCTGACCTCGGCCAGCTTGGCCGTGGCGCGCGCCGCACCCGACGCGACAGGTCAGATGGTGCTGTGCACAGGCTCCGGTCCGGTGGTTGTCCATTTCGATGAAGACGGCGACCCGGTCGGCGCGCCGCATTACTGCCCGGACTGCGCGATGACCTTGTTGGCCGCTGTCGCTGGGCATGCGCCCGTGGCCGCGCGCGTTGCCCCGGCAAAGCCGGTCCGCTTTGAAGCCGCAGACATATTGGCCCGACTGACGCAGGCCCGTATCGCACAGGCGCGCGGTCCGCCCTTGGGCTGAAATTTCCCTAACACTTTGAAATTTCAAACCAAGGAGACGGATATGTCTTTGAAAACCACTCTGCTGGCGGCTGTTGCCGCAACTGCGTTCGCCCTGCCCGCCACAGCCGACATGGCCAAGATCATGGTCGATGACCCCTATGCTCGCTCGGCCACGTCGATGGCCAAATCCGGCGCGGCTTTCATGGGAATCACCAACCATTCCGATGAGGATGACCGCCTTGTGTCGGCATCTTCTGACGTCGCTCAGCGGGTTGAGTTACACACCCATCTTGAGGACGCAAACGGCGTCATGCGGATGGTCGAGGTCGAGGAAGGCTTCGAGATCGCGGCGGGCGAGACGACCCTGCTCAAGCGCGGTGGCAAGCATGTGATGTTCATGGGACTCAACGCGCCGTTCGAGCAAGGCGAGATGATCGACGTCACGCTGACCTTCGAGAAGGCAGGCGATGTTCAGGTGCAGATCCCCGTCGATCTCGAGCGCCAGCCGGAAGACGGCGCCCATGGGGGGCATGGCGATCACAGCCACGGCAGCCACGACCACTAAGAGCCTTCTCCTTCAAGCGGGCTAAACCCCGCCACTCATGCGAACGCGGGCCGGGCCTTTCAGGGGCCGGCCTTCGCTTATGGCCCGGTCAGTTCCTTGACCCAGGCCGGCACGGTTTGTGTCGCAGGGCCAAAGCGCGTCTGGGCGAAATGCGACACGGTTGAAGAGGGCGCGAGGTTCAACTCGATCGTGTCCGCCCCGCTGGCATTGGCGTGCTGCACGAAGCCTGCCGCCGGGTAGACCTCCCCGCTGGTGCCTATGGCTGCGAAGAGGTCACACTCGCTCAGATGGGCGTAAATCTCGTCCATCTGATAGGGCATCTCCCCGAACCAGACGATATCAGGGCGCGTGGCGGGACGCGCGCAATTGGGGCAGGGGTCATTGGGCTGCGTTTCCAGCGGCGAGGGCCAGCGATGCCCGCACGCCGCACAGAGCGATCCAGCCAAAGACCCGTGCATATGGAGCGTCTCGGCCCCGCCGCGTTCATGCAGATCGTCGACATTCTGCGTGACCAGGATCACCTCGCCCTCAAAGGATTTCTGCAGCTCTGCCAAGGCCGTATGCGCGGCATTGGGCGCGGCCTTCTCGCTTTCGGCGCGGCGCATGTTGTAGAAATCATGCACCAGCTTGGGGTTGGCTTCAAAGCCCTCAGGCGTCGCCACATCCTCGATCCGGTGCTGTGCCCAGAGCCCGTTTTCATCGCGAAAGGTGCCCAACCCGCTTTCGGCGGAAATGCCTGCTCCGGTGAGAATCACGATCTTGTTCATGGCTGCCCTTTCGCGGATATTGCCTGCATGACCCAGCGTATCCTCTTTGTCTGCCTTGGCAATATCTGCCGCTCACCCGCCGCAGAAGGCGTGGTGCGCATACTGATCCCCGAGGTTGCGACAGACAGCGCGGGCACATCGGGCTGGCATGTGGGTGATCCACCCTACGGGCCGATGCAAAAGGCTGCGATCCGGCGCGGGGTCGATCTGTCAGACCTGCGCGCGCGGGCGTTTTCAGAGCAGGATTTCCACGATTTCGATCTGATTATCGGTATGGATGCCGAGAATATAGCCAATATCGAAGCGCTCCGCCCCGCAGATAACACCACGCCGGTTCAGGTCTTTACCGACTACGCGAACGGGCCGGAGACCTACGTCCCCGACCCGTATTACACGCGCGATTTTGAAGGTGCTCTGGATTTGATTGAGCGGTGTGCCGAAGGGCTCAAGGATCAGCTGCGGCGGCAGTAAGTCTCTGCCGTCGAGCCGAAAGCGCGGTATTTCTTCCAAAAAACCTCATGGCTGCGGCGATCCGACTGGCGGATTTCCTGTGCCTTGTGAGGGTCCTTGAAGAAGCTCGCTGCAAGGCGCTGATCTCCGCGCGACAAATGCGTGTTCGCGGCTTTTTGGATGCAATTGCACAAGCTGCGCGAGGCCGCTTTGCGGTCCGATTGCAGACAGGCCCGCGTGATCGGCCCTGCCTCGGCAAAACTAGCAAATACGGGGGTGGAGAGCGCGACAAGCACCGTAAGAATAGTCAGATATTTCATGTTTCTGCCTCGATCAAAGGGGCCGCCCAGATTGATCCGGTGTCTTGCCCAAAATCACTTCTGAGCAAGATTATGCCTTAAATGCGAGGCCGTTTCAATTCCGTAGATCAGCGCTGGCTTTGAAATGCCGCCCTACTCAGGCGGCAACCTCTGCAGTCTCCAGAACCGACAGGTCAAGTCGGTCTGTCTGCACGCTAAAGGCATCGGGCACCGCATGATCGCGCGTGTTCTCGCCCATGAACGCGATGGGCCGCAAACCAGCCGCAACAGCAGCGGCCACGCCATCGGCGTTATCTTCGATGACAGCAATTTCATTGGCGGGCAGGCCCAGCTCAGCCATCACTTGGGTGTAGCATTCCGGGTCTGGCTTCGGCGCCGAGACATCGGCCCGGCTCATGATCCGGTCGAATATCTCGACAACGCCGGAACTGGCTGCCGCTTCGAGCACGGCATCGACATTGGCGCGTGACGTCGTGGTGATAAAGCCCAGCATGACGCCGTTTTCCCGTGCATAGCGAAGCGCCTCTGGCACTCCGGGCCGCAAAGGCAGGCGACCATTGATCAATGCGGTTTGAAAAAGGCGCGACTTTGTCTGATGGATTCGCCCGGCATCGACCTGCTCGCCCCGTTCCTGGCCGTAATTCATCACCCGGTCCGCGCCACCGGCGTCTTTGAGCATCTCGCGGTAGGCGTCGCGGTCCCAATGCCACTCCAAGCCGTGGGCTGCGAAAGCCATGTTGAATGCGTGGCGTTGAAGCTCGGAGGTTTCGATCAATGTCCCGATTGATCCAAAAAGAAGTGCTTTCATGGGTGTGGTCCTTCATACAAGCAGCGCCCGAAACCTGTCGGTGCAAAAGAGCAAGTCCCGAGCGAGGGTTTGGTTCCCGCTCGGGTGTCCTTTTTTGCGACATTCTGGCGCAGTAGCTTCCGCTACTTAGACCACTCGGCGGCTCAGTCCAGACCCATGCAGCTTGCGTAATAGCTGACAGTGGCGGGCCAATCGCTGAAAATACCTGCGACGCCCACGTCTTGGGCCAGAACGTCGATCAGCTCATACATGACGCCGTCGCTGTTCGTGACCTCTTCGATTGTCTGGTAATACCAGCCGCCACCCGTGGTCAGCGGACCAGAGCGTTCGATCGTCCAGGTGATGATGTTCAGCCCTGCCGCCTTGGCCTGCTTGGCCCATTCAGACGGCACGATCTCGCCATTGTCGACCGCCACAAGGATCCAAGTGGGCGGCGCGATGAAGTTCACACCCAGCTCGGCATACTCCGCCAAGGGGCGCGGCCAGCTGGCGGGGTCTTGTGGGTCGAAAGCCTCTTCATTGTAGTGATCCACCAGATAGACGGCCTGCGCGCCGAACTCAGGCTCGTTCTCGATCCAATAGAGCACATCATCCAGATTGAAGGACTGCGCCCAGACATCCGACGCCGGGATGCCCGCGGCCTTGTATTCATCAATCAGCTTTTGCGCATAATCCTTCTGGGAAAACCCATCAAACGGCATCTCCACGGAAGGCGTCTTCAGCTCAGGCGTGAATTTGGCACCAAGCGATTTGAAAAGCTCAATCGACTCCGCATGGGTCATCAATGTGCCTTTTTCGGCTGAATACAGATCCGTGCGCCAGCCTGCGGTGCCGTCCATATACTCCTCAACCGTCGTGCCTTTGGAATTGGCGGCATCCATCTTGCCGTTCAGCGTCCGGTATTCGGCCAGCGTGACCTCGGACGTGCGACACTCGGCGACCGCATCCGTGTCACCAGAGGCAGGCGCGAAAGGCGTCACGCAGGTATTGGCCAAGGGCGAGGCCAGAATGTTCGTCGTCGTATGCAGATCGTTCTGCGCGTGGCGGCAGACCAGTTCCTTGTCCTTGGTAAAGGTCACGTCGCATTCCAGAATGCCCGCGCCCATCCGGGCTGCGGCCACATTGCTTTCCACGGTATGCTCGGGAAACTGCATCGGCGCGCCGCGATGCCCGATGGAGAAATCGGTGCGCACAACATCCTGTCCCATGCAGGACATCAGCTTGTCCTTCAGTGGACTGGCTTCCATACGGTCAATCAGGTAGTAAGGGCGGGGGCCCATCTCGATCACATCGGCCATCGCGACCGCGCCGCCCATCACACATGCACCAGCAAAAAACAGGGTTTTCAAAGTCGTCATCAGACATCCTCCAGGTTCGTCTGCGAGCCGTCGTGCAGAGACTTGATGACGTCCCGATGACGCTATGATGACACCTTTTCAAATTTCGTTTGGATCCTTTCGCCGGCTCGCGCATTAGAGAGTGACGGGCCGGTTTGTGCCGGCCCCCGTGGAAAGCCGGAAATGAGCCGATACATTGCCGAAACCATCGACTAAGATGCCGCATATATGCTGCTGAGATTTCTGGGGACCTCTCTTTTGTTATTCCGTATTTGCCTTGTGCAATTGGTCGTTGCATCTGCGCTGGCCAGCGCTGCCGCCGCGCTGGACGTTGATCTTCGCGCGCCCGGCGTCGATGAGGACCTGACCGAAAAGCTGCGCAATGCCTCCCTGCTGGTGCAGACCGCGCAGGACGAAGGACCTGCTGCGCCCATTGAAGTGTTGGCCAATGCGCAGGCCGATTATGCGCGGCTCGTCGGGGTTCTTTACGAGGCAGGCCGGTTTGGCCCTGCGATCACAATCTCACTGGATGGGCGCGAAGCTGCGAGCATCCCGCCGATTGCCGCACCCGCACGGATCGACCGTGCCGTGATCACGGTGACGCCGGGGCCGGTTTTTGTCCTGGGTCAGACCCGCATCGCGCCTTTGGCCCGTCGCACCGAACTCCCCGAGAGCTTTGCCTCTGGTCAGACCGCCTCGGTCATCGCCTTGCAAGATGGCGTCGCGGCTGCGATTGACGGATGGCGCCAGATCGGTCACGCCAAGGCTGCTGTTGACCAACAACAGATCACCGCACGCCATCCGGACCGTGCGCTGGACGTAGATGTGCGTCTGGATCCCGGCCCGCGTTTGCGTTTCGGACGATTGGATATCGCCTCTGAAAGTGCCGTCCGCCCAGACCGGATTCGCGAGATTGCAGGCCTGCCAACGGGCGATATCTTCGATCCTGATGCAGTCGCCAAATCTCAGATGCGCTTGCGCCGCACCGGCACATTCCGCGTCGCGGCCCTGAGCGAGGCCGAGACCGCCAATCCCGATGGCACCCTTGATATCGAAGCGCAGATCACCGATCAGCCGCCGCGCCGGCTGAGCTTTGGCGCCGAAATCTCGTCGCTGGACGGGCTTGGCGTGTCGGCCGCGTGGCTGCACCGTAATTTCTTCGGCGGGGCCGAGCGCTTTCTGGCGGAGGCCGAAATCGGCGGCATCGGATCGGGCGATGAAAACCCCGACTATACTCTATCCGCGCGGCTCTCGCGTCCGGCGACCTACCTGCCTGACCTCGAAGCCTACGGCCTCGTGCGTCTTCAGCAGATCGACGATCCCAACCTCTTTTCGCGCCGCTTTACGCTGGAAGGGGGGGCCACGTATTTCGCCGGGGAATCGCGTGAATTCAGCGTTGGGATCGGCTACCAAGCCGCCGAAATTGAAGACGATCTGGGTGAGCGGGATTACACGATCCTGACCTTCCCCGCGATCGGCACATTTGATGAGCGCAACGACCGTCTCAACGCCACCGCCGGGTTCTATGGCCAGCTGGCCCTGACCCCTTTCGTGGGCCTGTCGGGCACCGAAAGCGGCCTGCGCACGGCGCTTGATTTGCGCACCTATCGCAGCTTTGGCGCCGAGGAACGCGTGACCTTTGCGGTGCGTGGCCAGCTTGGTTCGGTCACCGGGCCGGATATCGAAGAAGCGCCTGCGGATTTTCTGTTCTTCTCGGGCGGGGGCGGCACTGTGCGTGGGCATGAATATCAGTCGCTCGGTGTCGATCTGGAGGATGACGTGACCATCGGGGGCCGGTCGTTCCTTGGGCTGTCCACAGAGTTGCGCGTGAAAACCGGTGACAACCTTTCGGTCGTCGGTTTCTATGACATGGGCTATATCGGGGCCGAAGAATTCCCCGATGGCACCTCGGGTGAATGGCATGCAGGGGCTGGCGCAGGCGTGCGATACGACACCGGCATTGGGCCGATCCGGCTTGATCTGGCAGTGCCGGTCAGTGGCCCGGATGATAACGAAGGCTTTGAAATCTATATCGGAATTGGGCAGGCGTTTTGATGCGGTTCGTTGTTTTTCTTTTCTGCCTGATGCTTCCCTTCGCGGCCCTTGCTCAAGACGAGGCCGAGGATCGCGGCTACCTTGCTGGCCTGTTGGAGAACGCTCTGGGCGGCGAAGGGCGCGACGTGCGGATCGAAGGTTTTGAGGGGGCGTTCAGCAGCGCTGCCTCCATCGCACGGATCACGATTTCGGATCGCGAGGGTGTGTGGCTGACGCTCACCGACGTGGTCATCGACTGGAACCGCAGCGCCTTGCTGCGCGGGCGTGTCGAAGTGAACGAACTTTCAGCGGCCCGCATTGATCTGCCCCGCGCGCCGCTGCCTCCTGAGACAGACCTACCCGACCCGGAAGCCACCCCATTTGCGCTGCCCGACTTGCCGGTCTCCATCCGCATCGGCGCGCTGGACATTGCCGAGGTCTCCCTCGGCGCGCCGATCCTGGGGGAGGCCGCGACGCTTTCCGTCGAAGGGGCGGCGCAACTGGCGGAGGGATCTGGGTCAGCGCAACTCAACGCTGCGCGCATTGACGATAAAACAGGTGAACTGACGCTGGATGCCGCTTTTACCGCAGGGGACCGGGCGCTCAAGATTGATCTGCTGCTCAGCGAAGGGGCTGACGGGATCGCGGCCCGTCTGATGGGGTTGCCCGACACGCCCAGCCTCGATCTGCGCATCGTGGGCGACGGCACTTCGTCGGATTTCACCGCCGATATCGGTCTGGCCACGGATGGCGCCGACCGGCTGAGCGGCACACTGACCCTTGTGGACGGTACGCCCGAGGTCGAAGGCCAACCCGCGCCGCTGGGATTTGATGCTGCGCTGAACGGCGATGTGACAGCCCTTTTCCTGCCGCAATATCGCGACTTTTTCGGACCGGATATCCGACTTGTCGTGCGCGGTGAACGCGCCCCAGACGGGGCACTTGCCCTTGATGATCTGTCGTTGCGGACCCGCGCGCTGAGCTTGCAAGGCCAAGCTGCGCTCAACGCAGATGCCTGGCCCACCCTGCTGGTGCTTGATGGCGAAATCGCCAACCAGAACGGCACCCCGGTGCTGCTACCGATCTCTGGCGAAGAGACACGGGTCGACGGCGCAAATCTGCGCCTGCGCTTTGATGCAGCACAGGGCGACGCCTTTCAGGGTGGCATTCAGCTGCGCGCGCTCAATCGCGCGGATGTGCGGGTCGAGACGGTCAGCCTTGGCGCGCGCGGCACGCTACAGGGTGATCTGAACGCGATCGGTCAAGTGCTTGCGATGCTTCGACTTTCTGCCAATGACATCGACCTTTCCGATCCCGATTTGGCCAGTGCCGTGGGGCGCGATGTCACCGGCACGGTTGATCTGCGGTATCTCGAAGGTCGCCCGCTTGAGCTCTCTAACCTCGCCCTGCAAGGGGCCACTTGGGCGCTCAACGGGGAGGCGGCGATAGACGCGCTCTCCAGCGGATTTGAGACCACGTTTGATGCTGACATTACCGCGCAGGATCTCAGCGCCTTCGCGCCCCTTGTTGGCCAGCCGCTCAACGGATCAGCCGCGGTCACCGCCCAAGGCAGCGCTGCGTTGGGTGGGTTTTTTGATGTGACACTGACCGGACAGGGGCGCGATCTGCGCGTCGGCATTGCCCAGGCCGACACCCTTCTGCGTGGCACGACCCAGCTTGATGTCGCAGCCAAACGCGACGAGGCGGGGCTGGAGGTCAGCCGTCTGCAAATTAAAAATCCGCAGCTTGGGGCAACCGCCTCGGCCACGCTGGCGACAGAGACCGCGCAGGTTCAGTTCGACACGCGGCTGGCCAATGCAAACCTGCTGGCACCCGGGATCAACGGCCCCGTCACGGTCACAGGCACCGCCCGCCAAGCCGAGGGCCGCTGGACGTTCGAGACTCAAGGCACCGGCCCTTACAACACCACCGCAACCGTGGGCGGCACAGCGTCTGACGTGGGGATCGACCTGCGCTACACCGCCCGTATCCCCGATTTTTCGCCCCTCGTGGCTGAGTTGCCCGGCCCGCTTCGCATCGATGGCACCGCCCGCCAGCAAGGCGATCTCTGGGCGATTGATACGGCGCTTGATGGCCCGTCCGGCACCAGCTCCACCATTGCAGGGACCGTTGCGCCCAGCGGTACGCTGAACCTGTCGGTCAACGGGACAGCGCCGCTTGGGCTGGCCAATCCCGCGCTGCGCCCCAATAACCTTCAAGGCACGGCGCAGTTTGATCTGGCGGTGAACGGCGCGCCTGCGCTGAATGCTGTCTCCGGCACAATCACCACGTCCAACGCCCGCTTCGTCGCACCTGCCTTGGGCATCGGATTTGGCGATATCGACGCGCAGATCGGGCTTAGTGGTGGGGCTGCAAATCTGCAGGTTGCTGCTGATGTGCTTGAGGGCGGCAATGTGCGTGTCACTGGGCCGATCACCCTGTCCGGCGCGTCCCCGGCTGACCTGAGCATCGCGCTCGACGATATGAAAGTTGTCGATCCGACGCTTTACGACACGACGTTAAATGGTGCGCTCAGCATCAACGGCCCACTGCGTGGCGGCGCGCGCATTGCCGGTCAGATCGACGTGGGCGAGACGATTGTGCAAGTGCCCGCGTCCGGCATTTCGACCTTTGGCGCTTTGCCCGAGATCACCCATCAGGGCGCGCCGCGCCCGGTGATGCGCACCCTTGATCGCGCCGGTTTGCTGCCCGAAGACACGGGCGAGGCAACGGGCGGCCCTGCCTTTCCGCTTGATATTCAGGTCCGCGCGCCGGCCCGTATCTTCGTGCGAGGCCGGGGTCTGGACGCAGAGCTTGGCGGCGCGTTGCGCCTGACCGGCACCAGCGCCGACATCATCTCCACCGGTCGGTTTGAGTTGATCCGGGGTCGGCTTGATGTGCTTTCCAAACGCTTCGAGTTGGATGAGGGCGCGATCCAGTTGCAGGGTCGGTTTGAACCGTTCCTGCGGTTTGTCGCGATAACCGAGACGCCCACCGGCACGGCAAGTGTCATCCTCGATGGTCCCGCTGCCGAGCCGACCGTGCGCTTTGAAGCCACGCCCGACGCCCCCCAGGACGAGGTGCTCGCGCAGGTTTTCTTTGGTCGTGACGCCTCGCAACTCTCGGCGTTTCAGGCGCTGCAATTGGCCAATGCTGTCGCCACGCTGGCGGGCAATGGCGGGGCCGGGATCATCTCGAACCTGCGCCAGTCTTTTGATCTTGATGACCTCGACGTGACCACGGATGACGAAGGCAACGCCGCGGTGCGCGCTGGTAAGTATCTGTCGGATAACGTTTATACCGATGTTACTGTGGGCGGCACGGGCGGTGCTGCGGTCTCGCTCAATATTGATCTGACGCCGAATATTACCGCCAAAGGCTCGGTCGAGGCAGACAGCAACACCTCCCTCGGCATCTTTTTCGAGCGGGATTACTGATCTCGATTTTCGCGCTTGACGGGCCTCAATCATTTCCATATTTCCTGATATATGGATGAAATGAAAGCCGTCGCTGCCTTCGCAGCCCTCAGCCAACCCACACGTCTCGACGTCTTCCGCTTGCTCGTCAAAGCTGGGGAGGACGGTCTGCGCGCAGGCGAGATCAGCGAGCGTTTGGACGTGCGTCAGAACACGATGTCTGCAAATCTGACAGTGCTCGTGCAGGCTGGTCTGATCCGCAATCGCCGCGAAGGGCGCACGATCCGCTATCACGTCGATCTCGACGGGATGCGCGGTCTGCTCGCCTTCCTGATGGAGGATTGCTGCGGCGGCAATCCTGCCATGTGCAAACCCATTTTGGATGAACTGGCCTGCTGAATGACCTTTACGCTTTCGCGCCGCTTGACGGCTGAATTTCTGGGCACCGCCTTCCTTGTCGGTACCGTCGTCGGCTCTGGTATTATGGCCGATGCGTTAACCGAAGATGTGGCGCTTGCCCTGCTGGGCAACACGCTGCCCACGGGCGCGATTCTTGTGGTGCTGATCACGATCCTTGGCCCTATTTCCGGCGCGCATTTCAACCCTGCGGTCTCGCTCGCCTTTGTCATCAACAAGACGATGCCTATCGCCGAGCTTGTGCCTTACGTGATCGCCCAAATCGCAGGCGGCATCGTCGGCAGCCTTGTGGCCCACGCGATGTTCGATTTGACGATTTTTCAGATGTCCACGACTGTGCGCAGTGGCACCGGCCAGTGGATCGCCGAGATTGTCGCGACCTTTGGTTTGGTCGGCACGATCCTGGCCGGCATCCGCTTTCGCGGCGATGCGGTGCCGTGGCTGGTCGGCCTCTATATCACCGCCGCCTATTGGTTCACCGCGTCCACCTCTTTCGCCAACCCGGCGGTTGCCATCGCGCGCGGGTTTTCCGACACGTTCGCGGGCATCCGGATGATGGATGTTCCGGCCTTCATCCTTGCTCAGATCGTCGGTTCGATCCTAGCCGTGATCGTTCTGACATGGCTCTTGCGCGACACGAAAGACGCCCAATGACCGACACGCCCCAGCTGTCCGAAGCGCATTTCGCGCCCATCGACCATGACGCGTTGTTGCGCCCCGCGCGGGACACCCATGCGCCCCACATTCTGTTGCTCTATGGCTCCTTGCGGGCCACCTCTTACAGCCGTCTGATGGCAGAAGAGGCGGCCCGTGTGTTGCAACGCCTCGGGGCGGAAACAAAGATGTTCAACCCGTCTGGCTTGCCGCTGCCCGACGATGCAGAGGTCGATCACCCCAAAGTGGCAGAGCTGCGCGACCTGGCAACATGGTCCGAAGGGATGGTCTGGTCCTCGCCCGAACGTCACGGGGCCATGACGGGGATCATGAAGACCCAGATCGACTGGATCCCGCTGTCCCTGGGCGGTATGCGTCCAACCCAAGGCAAGACGTTGGCGCTGATGCAGGTCTGTGGCGGCTCGCAGAGCTTCAACACCGTCAACCAGTTGCGCATTCTGGGCCGCTGGATGCGGATGCTGACGATCCCAAATCAAAGCTCTGTCCCCAAGGCGTTTCTGGAGTTTGAAGACGGGCGCATGAAGCCGTCGCCCTTCTATGACCGCATGGTTGATGTGATGGAGGAGCTTGTGAAATTCACCCTGCTCACCCGCGATCGCAACGACGTTCTGATCGACCGCTATAGCGAGCGTAAGGAAAGTGCGGCAGAGCTGTCCAAACGGGTGAACCAGAAAGCGATTTGAGCTAGCGCAACCCGTCCCGCGCAATCGTCTTGGACAGTTGCAAAAGCGCGGCCGCTCGTGCCGCACCAATCGCGGCAATCCCACCTTCGGGATCGTAAGGGATCACGATCTGAAAGTAATCCGACCGGTCCCCGCGCCCGCTGCTGGGCGCCACGAAATACTGCCCAGTCAGGCGAAACGCACCGCTTTCAATCGCCAGCATATCCTCGATCCGCACTTCCACGCGCGCATCGGGAAAGCCGTCGAACGGCCAAGGCTCATTGGCCACACGCGCGTTCGTCAACGCGGCCAGGTTCCGACTCAAAGCCAGTGACACTTCCCGCTCCGGCGCGTCTGCCCAGAGCACATCGGCAGAGCTGACCAAGGCCCCGTCTGCCCGCTGGATCTGGATCTCTTCGGCTGCCGCATAGCTGGGTAGGGACACATCGCGCACTTCGACTGTGCCAAAGCGGATCGACACCGTCTCAGTGATCTCAGGCACTGGCACCGGGTAACGCAAAGCCGTGCCCGAACAGGCCGCGAGGATCAGGAAAAGGGGTAAAAACCGCAGCATGTTTTATCGTCCTAGTAGAAGGGAATTTGGGTTACGCTCAATCGCGCGGGCAAGGCTTGAAACCGCATCTGCCGCCTTGCTCAGATCACGCAACGCCTCGCGCGCAGAGCGGTTCAACTGCGAGCTTTCATCATAGCTTTGCAGGGTCGAGCTGGCTTGCGACAGCACGGTATTCATCCGCTCCAACAAGCGCGGCAGGTCTTGCGCCGACAGCGCCACCTGATCGGCGGCTTGCCGGGCCGACGACATGGCGGCGTTCACATTGGCCACTGCGCCGCCTTCGCGCAGTTCGGTCAATGTGGCCTGCAGTTCCGCCAGAGCAGCCGACAGATCGCCGGGCAGAGCGCGGGCGTCTTCGGTGTCGATCACGTCCTCGGCGGCGTCCACGAGATCGGTCAATTCGGTGATGAGCGTTTCCAACGGCAGATCAGCCGCGGTGCTGGCCACCGCGTTCAGCTCTGCCACCAAGTCCGGCACGCCGCTTGCGGCCTCCGTCGCCGCGTCCACAGCCGCCAGAAGGCGGGCCACTGCGCGGTCCTCTTCAAGCTGGCGTCCGACCGCTTCGATCCGTTGCAGCGCCGCTTCCAGCAGCACTGGCACATTCTGCGCCGCGTCCGAGCCTACCAGCCCGCGCATATCACCAATCAACGCTTGAATTTCTTCCGGCGTGTCCTGCAATGCCTGATCGGCCACCAACGCGGTGCCTGCGTTCAGGAAATCAATCGCCGAGTTCAGCAAATCCTCCACCGGCAAGGCGCTGATCCGCTCCAGCGCACCTTCGGCGCTGACGGTCACATCGCTGATTTCGCTGTCGGTCACCGGCATGACCGGGAAGGGGGAGGCAGAGCGGTCCAGCAGCGCAAGCTCGGCGTCCTCCTCCATCACAAACTCGATCTTCAACCCGCCCGTCAGCAGCCCCGCCGAGGCCAGTCGCGCGCGCAGCCCGTTCACCACCCGTGTCGTCAGAAAGTCGAGCGCGTTTTGCGCCGTCGCTTCCCCCTGCAGCCCAAGCCGCGCAGGCTGGATCGACAGCGTCACGATCAGCCGCACCCGTGCATCGCCAAAGCGTGCGCGGTCGACCAGACCGTTCACGTTGCTGACCTCACCAATGCGCAGACCGTTCAACTCTACCGGCGCGCCCACGGCCAGCCCGGCGACGTTCTCCTCAAAGATCACGTTCAGGTTCAATGGCTCTACGTCGGACGCATTGAAGACGCTGGCGCGCGCTGTCGTCTGTTCCGCAAAGACGTCGAACACATCGCCATCCTGTGCAGGCGCGCCGCCCGAGATGAACGTATCAAACGTCACGCCCCCGCCGACGAGCGAGGCAATGGACGTAAAATCCAGCTCGGCCCCCTGCGGCCCGATCGAGAAGGTGAACCCCGAACTGTCCCAGAACCGCGTGGCGTCCGAGATCAGCCGATCATAAGGCTCATAAATAATCGCCTCGGCAATGGTGAAGCCGCCATCGCGCGAAATCCGTGCGGTGCCCATGCGCCCGACTTCAACCCCGCGAAAAAAGATCGGCGTGTCGCCGTTCAGCACCGTGTCGCCCACAGCGCGCAGACCCAGTTCCAGCCCCGGCCGACCGGGCCGGATCAGCGGCGGATCGGGCAAGCCCACAAAGCTGCGCCGTTCTTCATCGGCAACGGTATCCCACGAGCCTTCGATGTAGACGCCATTGAGCACCGTATCGAGCCCGCTGACCCCTTGCGTCGTCACCTCTGGCCGCACGACCCAAAACCGGGCGGAACTGTCGATGAATGGGGCCACATCCTTGTCGACGCGGACTGCGGCGATCACCGCGCTCAGATCCTCCGTAAAGCGAACCTCTTCTACCAATCCGACGACCACGTCGCGGTAATGCAGTTCGGTCTGGCTTGCCTTTACCCCCGCCGCCGTCTCGAACGTGATCTCGATCAGGGGCCCGCGATCCGCATAGCTGCTATAGGCCACGCCCAACGCGATCAGCAGCGCAATGATCGGCACGACCCACACGACCGACACCCGCTCCACCCACGAGCGCCGCGCAGGCTCTATCGGCACCGAAGGGGGCGTCTCGCTCATGACCGTTCCGCATCCCAGATCAGGCGCGCATCAAAGCTTTGCGCCGATAGCATCGTGAAGATGACCGACAGCCCAAAGAACAGCGCCGCCGGGCCGGGGTTCACCGCCGCCAGCGCGTTCAGCTGAACCAAGGATGACAGGATCGCCACCACAAACACATCAATCATCGACCACCGCCCGATATACTCCACAATCTCATAAAGCCCCATGCGTTGCTTTGAGGGGCTCGTTGTGCCTCTCTGCGCGGCCAGCGCCAGAAAAGCAATGGCCAGAAACTTGCCCACCGGGATCATGACCGATGCGAGAAAGATCACCAACGCAATTCCGAAGGATCCGTGATTTATCAGCGTGATGACCCCGCCAATAATCGTATCCTGCTGCACCGATACCAGCGTGCGTGTCTGCAGCATCGGATAAAGATTGGCCGGGATATAGCAGATCAATCCCACAATCCACCACGCCCAGACCCGCTGCAACGCCTTGTGATCCCGCGAGACGATCTGCGCCCCGCAGCGTGTGCAGCGTTTCGTGCCCAGTGGCCACACTTTCGTGCAACGCTGACAGCCCACAACACCGATCTCGCGGGCGGTGACTATTTTGTCGTTTCGAGCGATTTCCAAACCGACCACCTGCAAAGAAAACTGTCTTGAACGACGACCAGAACCGTGAGGATGCAAAACATCCAGAACGCGGGCCCAAACGCAATCTGCGCCAGATCCGCAACCTTGATGAGGGCAACCGCACATCCGATGGCAAAAATCTCCGCCATGGACCACGGGCGCAGCGCCTCTGACAGGCTGAATGCCCACGCCGCGTTCTTGGCGGGTGGGCGGTCTGCGACCACGGGAAGCAATACATAAATCACCAGCATGACACGCAAAAGCGGAATGAACAGGATCATCGCCACCGTCCCCAACGAGACGAGGATCAACGGCCCCCCACTGAAAATCAGCGCCGCATCCAGTACTGAGACCGAGTTCCGCGCCCCGCCCGCTTCAATCGACAAAAACGGAGTCACCGCGGCCGCCAGCACCAGAATGAAGACGGCGAGCGCCACGCAAATGATCTGCGCGCCCGCGCGTTTGCGGGGTGCAATCAAAACCGTATGGCACCGCTGACACACCGCCCGCTCGCCGAAGTTCGGCTCTGCAACGTGATAGATCGCGTCGCAGTTCGGGCAGACGATCAGGTCCTTGAGGTGCGGGGTGGTGGACATGAGGGGATGGTAGGGGAGAGGTGGGGGGAAGGGAAGGTGCGCAATCACTCACTCAAATGGCTTTGGCGAAGCCAAAGCCAGCGCCCGAACCGCCCCCAAGGGGCGGGCGCGCAAATAGAACCAAACGAGATTGTGTTTCGTTGACTTCAAGCTGAAAACAAAACGTACAGAAGTGATTGGATAAGACATGTCCTCATACGAATACGATCTCGATCAATGCGATGTGCGTTGCAAAGAATGCTTGAAGCAATTTCGCAAGAAACGCGATGAGTGGCTGGATTGGCTTGAGAATGACAGTGAACACGCGATCAGCAAACAGATAACGCAGATGCTTTGGAGCGACGCTGCGTTTCGTCTATTCAACCTGTCGCGCAAATACGCCTCAGAAAATGGGTCCGCTTTCTCGACGCTCAATGGTGTTCTCGCCAGTTCTCTGGATCGGGGCTTTGTATTGGAACAGCTCACAATGATCCGACGGTTGATTGAGCCGGAGAATAGACAGCCCAAACGGCAAGTGATCTCTCTCAGGAGGTTGCTTAATGACATAAAGAACAACCGTGATTTCCTCACGCGAGAACACTTTGTTTGCTACGACGGATTGCGTTTTGAAGCTCCACCAATCCCATTTGATCTAGAAAAGCGCTCACACGGTGTAAGTTTTGTGTATCTTCCAACGTCGGGGCCGGAGGCTCCGTTGATCCCAGACATCAACCAGAGAGCATTTGATAAGTTTGCGAATACAAATGAAGATCAACGCAGTAGGGATGACTTGGTATCAAAAGACTACATCTTTGAACTTGAGAATAAACTTTGTGTTGCGCCCTTCAGCAAACTAAACACGTTTGCTAACAAGCTTCTTCTTCACGCTGCTGATCCAGTCAGTCGGGGCACTCAGTCGATTGACGCACCGACGCTTGAAAGTATCTGGGCCTGTCACAAAGCAATACTGATTGTTGCCAACGAGTTGTCACTTCTCATCGGGTCCTCCAACATTGGTGCCGTGCCTTACCCTCAGTTCGATGTCTTCGAGAACTGGAGCGAACCTTTTGCGCCGAGTAATTCATTCGATCAGATACGAGAGGAATGGGATAAGGCGAATGAGGAACGAGAGTCCTGGATCAGGGAGGGTCTTCGGTAACCCCTATCCCCCATTGACCAACCCCCATTTCCGCCGCATATCCACTCCCATGACCGATCTCGCAAAAATCCGGAATTTTTCCATCGTGGCGCATATCGACCACGGCAAATCCACCCTCGCGGACCGCCTCATTCAAGAGACGGGCACCGTGCAGGATCGCGATATGAAGGAACAGCTTCTCGACGCGATGGATATCGAACGCGAGCGCGGGATCACCATCAAGGCCAACACCGTCCGGATCGACTACACCGCCGATGACGGGCAGGACTATGTCCTGAACCTGATCGACACCCCCGGCCACGTCGATTTCGCCTATGAGGTTAGCCGCTCCATGCGCGCCGTCGAAGGCTCCCTTCTGGTCGTCGACAGCACCCAAGGGGTCGAGGCGCAGACGCTCGCCAATGTCTACCAAGCCATTGATGCAGATCACGAAATCGTCCCCGTCCTGAACAAGATCGACCTGCCCGCGTCCGATTGCGACCGCGTGGCCGAACAGATCGAAGACGTCATCGGCATCGACGCGACCGACGCCATTCAGGTCTCGGCCAAAACGGGCGTCGGTATCCACGAGACGCTGGAGGCTATCGTCCAGAAACTGCCCAGCCCCCAAGGCGACCCCGACGCGCCGCTCAAGGCGATGCTGGTCGACAGCTGGTACGACGCCTATCTCGGCGTGATCGTTCTGGTCCGCATAATCGACGGGCACCTCAGGAAGGGCGACAAGATCAAGATGCTGTCCAACAGCTCGGTCCACCATGTCGACCGCATCGGCGTCTTCCGCCCCGAGATGGAGGTGATCGATGCCCTCGGCCCCGGCGAAATCGGCTTTCTGACCGCGTCCATCAAACAGGTTCGCGACACCCGCGTGGGCGACACGATCACCCATGAGAAACAAGGCACGACCGACGCGTTACCAGGCTTCAAGCCCAGCCAGCCGGTCGTCTTCTGCGGCCTCTTCCCCGTGGACAACGCGGAATTCGAAGACCTCCGCGACGCCATCGAGAAACTCGCCCTGAACGACGCCTCGTTCTCCTTCGAAATGGAAACCTCCGCCGCCCTTGGCTTCGGCTTCCGTTGCGGCTTCCTTGGCCTGCTGCACCTCGAAGTGATCCGCGACCGGATCGAGCGCGAGTATGACATCGAACTCATCACAACTGCGCCGTCGGTGATCTACCACGTCTATCTGCGCGACGGCGAGATGATCGAGCTGCACAACCCCGCCGACATGCCCGACCTGTCCCTTGTCGACCGCATCGAAGAGCCGCGCATCAAGGCCACGATCCTTGTGCCTGATGACTATCTGGGCGATGTGCTCAAGCTCTGCCAGGACCGCCGCGGCATCCAGCAAGACCTCACCTACGCAGGCAGCCGCGCGATGGTCGTCTATGACTTGCCGCTCAACGAGGTGGTGTTCGATTTCTACGATAGGCTGAAATCCGTAACGAAAGGTTACGCCAGTTTCGATTACCAGATGATCGGCTACCGGCAGGACTTCTTGGTGAAAATGCAGGTGCTGGTGAACGAGGAACCGGTCGACGCGCTCTCCACCATGGTCCACCGCGACCGGGCCGAGATGCGCGGGCGGGCGATGTGCGAAAAGCTCAAAGACCTGATCCCCCGCCACATGTTCAAAATCCCGATCCAGGCCGCGATTGGAGGGAGGGTCATCGCCCGCGAAACCCTCGCCGCCCTGCGCAAAGACGTGACCGCCAAATGCTACGGCGGAGACGCGAGCCGTAAGAAGAAACTGCTGGAGAAGCAGAAAGCCGGTAAGAAGAAGATGCGCCAGTTCGGGAAGGTGGATATCCCTCAGGAGGCGTTTATTAGCGCCCTTAAGATGGATTCTTAATCCATCTTAAGAGCGAGTGGGTTAGCGCGAAAATGGACAAGGTCCTTTTCGCGACGGTGGGCGGAAGCAATTCGCGCAGCGAAATGCGTGCCCACACCAATGAGTTGTGCGGGACTTCGCGGTTATTGATGCTTTGTGCATCGAAAAGGTGGCCAGGCGACAGACACTTGTGCAATTACACGTGTGATGTGGTATCGATATTATGTGCGATGATATGGCGACGAGTTTACGGCCACTACTTGCTGCCCAGCAAGAGAGGGTTCTAGGGGGCAGTAAAGTGACTGTTTGGATTATTGGTCCTCTTTTTCGGCGCTTTTGGCAGCGACTTGGTGGACTACAAACTTTGATGTCAACATTTGCTGAACCCAATAATTGGGCTGGATCAAAGACGTGATAAAAGCCTGAAAGATGTCCGGTCGTGCTGGTGCTTCTGCGACAAAAGCCAATTCCATACCCGCTCGGGTTAGCATAACATGACCAACGCTCAAATTTATCTTCTTGGATTTTTCTGTCGTTACAAGGGCATCTCCTTCTTTTCCTGAGATAGAGAAATGATGAACACTTTCTTGGTTATCGTCCGCCTCTGAGGTAATCACGAAACGTCCGAAGCCGTCATATCGGATCACACCTAGAGCCTCGAGTTCCATATAGTCTTCATAGTTCAACCCAATGAGGTCTTTCGTAGCATGGTTACAGCAGTTTCTACTTGGACCATTTATATGGAAATTGGCGCTACATAGCTTTGTGAAATTTTCGGCATCCCGGCGACTAAAGCGTTCAACAATTGACAGTGTCGCTTGAGAAATAGTGCCTGGCCTGTTTGCTTCTTGGGCAAGGATGTCTGCCCACATTTTTTGCATATCGGCGTTCGAGGTTTTGCGACATCTATCAAATAAATCCGTCAGGAAATCGTCTGGAATCTGGGAGGGGTTTGCGCTGGCGCTTAGCTTATCGATCGCAAGTGAAAGGACCCGCTCGATATTTTCCTGTTTCTGAATCTCTTCCTGAACAAGCCTAGAAACTGCACGTTGAGCTATCTCTGAACTTTCGACTCCTGCCTGAGCAAGCATTCGTGATTTCTTTATGTCTGCCTCAGTCTCAATTAATGATGCATCTGCATTTGCTTGAGCTATGCGTTTTATTTGCCAAGGCTTAACCGCTGCACCAATTGCATCGCAGGTCCTATTTACCAAGATTTCTGCCGGTTTTGACAACTTGCCAACGTCGACCAGAACATTTTTTGTCATTTAATACCCCTACAGCTTTGGCAAAATATAATTCTCAACTCGTCACAAATCCACCACGCAAACCCCTTCAACACCCCCCTCACAAACGCTAACCAACCGTGCCCCCGCCTTCACATGCGCCGGGTGCACCAGATAGCCCTCCAGCGCAGCCATATCCTCGAAATCCATCGTGAACCCGTGGGTATAGCCGCGCGCGATCCCCTCGGGGCTGACATCGGCGCCGAAATGGCTGCCCAGCAGCCCGGGCACCACGCCCACAAGCGCCGCCAAGCCCTCCCAAACCGCCGCGACCTCCGCCGGGTCGGCCTCTGCCGACACTTTGCACAGCACGATATGCCGGATCATCGCTTTAACCTTTCGTTCACTTCGATCAGGTTGCCGTCCGGGTCCTCCACATAGAGGTGCCGCATCCCCGGAATGGCGAACTCGCCCGTCAGGGAATAGCGGATGCCCGCCGTCCGCAACCGCGCGATCACCGCTTCCAGATCGTCTACCTCGAACGCCACATGCCCGCCGACCGACGGGTTATGGGTCAGGTCGTTCTTCGCGGCGAACTCCGCATCCGGGGCGATCAGGTGCAGCCCCGAATGGCTGTCGCGCCTATCGCCAAACAGCGCCAGCTTGTCCGGATCGCCCGGCAGATACCCGCGGGAGGCGGGGAAGGCCCAGGCGTGCTCCTCCATCCCCAGCATTGTGGCGTAAAAGCCGGCGGTCTTGCGCACGTCGCGCGCCTCCAGGTTCACATGATGGATTGACCAGCTCATCCGTTTCCTCCCCGAAACTGTCTGCACGATGTCTATACGCGATCTGTACGAAAAATGTACGCGATCTGCACAGCTTGTCCTGCATCAAAGACAGAGCGCCTCAAAATCCTATCATGCGCGCAGATCAGCTAATGGAGGCCCACATGATCCGTCTCGCCCTCACCCTTTACACCATGGCCGCACCGACCTTTGCAGGGGTTGGCGTAGTGATTGCGTTGGTATCGGGCCATGGCACGCTCGTCCCGATTTTGGCCGCGGCGGGCGTTGGATTTATCCTCGCAATTCCAGCGGCCTACCTGTTGGCCAAGCAGCTTTACACGTAATCCAGAAACGCCCGAACCGCCGCCTCGAACGCGCGCGGGTTTTCCGCGTGGAGCCAATGCCCCGCGCCGGGGATCTTCGCGAATTTGGCGGCGGGAAAGAGCGGTTTGATGACCTCGCGGTGGGCTGGCTGGACGTAGTCTGACGCGGCCCCCGACAGAAACAGCGCCGGGCCGTCAAACGCTCCCGTAAGCTGCGGAAATCCAATGATTTTATCCATCTCGGAGGAGAGCACATCGAGGTTCAGCCGCCAGCGTTTTTGCGCGACATCCAGCGATTGTAGCAGGAATGCGCGAACCCCTTGATCTTCCACGGTTTTTGCCAATTCCATGTCGGCGTCAGAGCGCTTTTCGACCCAGTTCAGATCGACCGCGCGCATGGCGTCGATCATCCCCTGTTGCGTATGCGTATAGGCCACCGGTGCGATATCCGCGACGACCAGTTTGCGCACCAGATCGGGGCGCATCAGCGCCAGCACCATCGCCGCCTTGCCGCCCATAGAATGGCCGAGCACGTCAGCAGGTTCGCCAATACTTTCAAGGGTTTCCGCCAGATCACTGGCCATATCCGCGTAGCTATGACTGGCGTGCCAATCGCTGGCCCCGTGGTTGCGCATATCCACGGCAATCACCCGCCCGCGATCCGACAGCCGTTTGACGATCACGCCCCAGTTGCGCGCAGAACCGTAAAGCCCGTGAGCAATCAGAAGTGGGGTCCCGTCCGGACCATCATGGAAAATTTGGCTCAACATATCCGCGCTTTAGCGATCATTGCGACGGCGGGCAAGCCACGCTAGGGTCGCGCCATGGGGGATGTCGGGGCCAAAGCGGATGAGCTAAGCGCGCTGCTGCAAGAGCGGCTGCGCTTTCGTGCGCGCGATCTGCATCATGCGTTGCGCAAGGCCGGGCGCCGGGTGCCGCGCCGGTTGCGGGTCGAGGGCGAATATATCGCGCTGGCCCAGCATATGGAGCTGACGCCCAAGCTCGCCAAGCAGATCGACACGGCCCGGATCGAGGCCGGGCATCGTGACCTGAAGCGCTTTGTCGAAGAGATCAACCCAAGGGACCGGGTGATTGACGGGATCCTCAGCATCCTTGGGCCACTGGCCTTCGGACTGATCGTGCTGTTCGCCCTGTCGCTTGTCGTTTTGCGCTGGCGCGGGCTGATCTAGAGGCCCCAAACGCAAAACGACCCGCGCAAGGCAGGCCGTTTTCAATTATTTCACAAGAACTTAGAGGTTCGGATAGATCGGGAACGCACCGCAAAGCGTGGCAACCTTCGCCTTCACGGCCTCTTCCACCGCGCTGTTGCCGTCTTCGCCATTCGCCGCCAGGCCGTCGACCACTTCGACGATCAACTCACCGATCTGGCGAAACTCAGGTTCGCCAAAGCCGCGCGTTGTGCCCGCGGGGGAGCCGAGGCGGATGCCGCTCGTGATCATCGGCTTTTCGGTATCAAACGGGATGCCGTTCTTGTTGCAGGTGATATGCGCACGGCCCAGAGCTTTCTCGGTCGCGTTGCCTTTCACGCCTTTCGGGCGCAGATCGACCAGCAGAACATGCGTGTCGGTGCCGCCGGTGACAAGGTTCAGACCACCGGACATCAGCGCATCGCCCATCGCTTGGGCGTTCTTGATGACCTGCTCCTGATAGCTTTTGAACTCGGGGCGCAGAGCCTCGCCAAAGGCCACAGCTTTACCAGCGATGACATGCATCAGAGGGCCGCCCTGAATGCCGGGGAAAATGGCAGAGTTGAACTTCTTGGCCAGCGCCTCGTCATCGGTCAGGATCATGCCGCCGCGGGGGCCGCGCAGGGTCTTGTGGGTTGTTGTCGTGGCCGCATGGGCATGGGGGAAGGGCGACGGGTAAAGACCCGTGGCAACTAGGCCCGCAAAATGCGCCATATCCACCAGCAGATAGGCGCCCACGCTGTCGGCCACTTCGCGGAACTTCGCAAAGTCGATCTGGCGCGGAATGGCAGAGCCGCCGGCGATAATCATCTGGGGTTTGTGCTCGGCGGCCAAGGCGGCCAGCTGGTCGTAATCAATGTCCAGCGTGTCTTCACGCACGCCGTATTGCACCGCGTTGAACCACTTGCCCGACTGGTTGGGCTTTGCGCCATGGGTCAGGTGACCACCGGCATCAAGGCTCATGCCGAGGATCGTATCGCCCGGCTGCAACAGCGCCTGAAAGACACCCTGATTGGCTTGCGACCCGGAGTTCGGCTGCACATTCGCGAACCCACAGTTGAACAGCTGCTTAGCGCGGTCAATCGCCAGTTCTTCGGCGACGTCCACATATTGGCAGCCACCATAATAGCGACGGCCCGGATAGCCTTCGGCGTATTTGTTGGTCATCACACCGCCCTGGGCTTCCATCACGGCAGCCGAGACGATGTTTTCAGACGCAATCAACTCGATCTCGTCGCGCTGACGACCCAGTTCCTGCTGCATCGCCTTGTGCAAGGCGGGGTCGCGGGTGGCCAGCGTTTCGGTGAAAAATCCGTCGTCACGATGTGGGGCGTTCATAAGGCGTGCTCCTGAGCAAAAAGGGCAGTCATCAGTCTTTGTGGCGCGTTTATCGCATTCCCTAACGGCAAAAAACCCTCTTTCTGGGTTTAATGCGCGCTGCAGGCGACCCAAAGGTGCCGATACGCGACTTGTGTTTCCGGGGCAGGCGGGTGATGTTTCACAAAGACATCAAAGGCTTCGCCCCATGCCCAGCACTCCGCACCCGCCCAAGATCGCGTTTCATGCGAGCGAAGCGAAAATTGCCGTGGCGGCACAAAAGGCGCTGACGGAGCGATATGGCGACACGCCCGCCGACAAGGCCGATGTGATTGTGGCCCTTGGGGGCGACGGGTTCATGTTGCAAACACTCCACGGCACGCAGGCGCTGGATGTGCCGGTCTATGGCATGAATTGCGGCACCGTTGGCTTCCTGATGAACGAATACGGGGAGGGTGCTTTGCTGGAGCGCATCTCTGCAGCCGAGGAAGAGGTCATCAACCCGCTGGCCATGAAAGCGGTCACCGCGGATGGCACGGTCCATGACGGTCTAGCGATCAACGAGGTTTCCCTTCTGCGCGCAGGCCCGCAAGCGGCGAAGTTGCGGATTTCGGTGGACGGGCAAGTGCGGATGGACGAGCTGGTGTGCGACGGTGCGCTGGTCAGCACGCCTGCAGGCTCCACCGCGTATAACTACTCCGCCCACGGGCCGATCCTGCCCATAGGCGCGGATGTGCTTGCGCTGACGGCAATGTCGGCGTTCCGGCCGCGGCGTTGGCGGGGCGCGCTCTTGCCGAAGACCGCCCATGTGCGGTTCGACGTGATCCAGCCCAAGAAACGCCCTGTGATGGCCGAGGCTGACAGCCGCGCGGTGAAAAACGTGCTGTCTGTTGAGATCAGAAGCGAGCCGCAAATCGCGCACCGCATCCTGTTTGATCCCGGTCACGGGCTGGAAGAGCGGCTTATTCAGGAACAGTTCGTCTAAAGCGACATCCCCAAAAACTTCGTCGCAGATTTTTCGGACGCCGCCCTAGGCACCCACATCCCAGGTCTCGCGCTTGCGATAGAGTGTTGATGGCGACACCCCCAGCGATTTCGCCGCTTTCGGAACAGAGCCGTCATATTGCCGGATCGTCTGTTCAATCACCGTGCGTTCGATATCGGCCAGTGTCTGCCCCATCAAAACCGGCGCTTCGGCCTCAGATGCTGGCTGCGTCGTCTCGCGTAGATCGCGGATCATCTCTGCGCTGATCTGCTGGCCGGATTGCAAAACAACGATCTGGCGTAACATATTGATAAGCTCAGGGATATTGCCGGGCCAGTTGTGCCGCAACAGCTCGGTCGCGGCCTCTGGCGTGAGGCTCATCGGCCCGCGATTTTCTACCGCGCAGAGCTCAGGCAAGGCGGCGTCTGCGATCTGACACAGATCGCTCTGCCGCTGCGCCAGCGTCGGCAGGTTCAGCGGTAGCGCATTCAGCCTGTGGATCAAATCGGTCGAGTAGGCAGCACGCTCCAACGCGTCCAGGACCGACCCTTCGATGGTTGAGATGATGGCGCGGACCGGCAGGGGACCTGTCTTGATCCGTTCCAGAAAAAACTGTGCGGTCTTGGCGGGCAGGCGGTCCACCTCATGCAGCAGCAAGGACTCTTCGGCGTTGATCTGCGCCAGAAGCGTCGACAGGCTTTCCGGCGTCGCCGTGCGGCACACCACGTCATGGAGCGCACCCGGCACCCCGGCGCTGCGTTGGGCATGGAGATGCCGCGCACAATCGGATTTGCCCGTGCCTTCGGCACCTGTGATCATGACCGGTGCGGTCGATTGCGCAAACGCGTCCAGCCGCTCGCGCAGCTTGGTGATTGCCGGGCTGCTGCCGATCAGCGAGAGCGGCAGCCGGTGGCTGCTTGCGCTGCTTTTGGCAAGCCGCGCGCGCAAAATCTCGGTGCGGGCATCGGCGACGGCTGCAAGCAGTCGAATGTCATTGAAGGGTTTGACCAGAATATCGAAAATCCCTTGACCCACACGGTCAGGCCGGTGGCGCAGCAAGGTCTGCGGCAGGGTCATCAGCACTTTCGTGCCGGGATGGCCCGACTGCAAATGGCGCAGCACCGCTTCATGTTCGGCCCCTTCAAGCAGCCCGTCCAGAATAACGACGCAGGGCGGGGCCGCATGATATGATGATAGCCCCTCGGCCAGGGTCGTCGCGCAGCGCACCGTGTTGCCCGCCCGTTCCAGGATCGAGCGATAGATCATCCGAAGGCTGGCTGTGCCTTCGATCAGGAGAATCGGTGTCGTCATTCCGCCGGACGCGTATTCGCCGCCGGAGACAGATCGGACAGCAATTCGATCAGTTCGGCCAGATCAGCGCTGAGCATCTCGGCCACGATGCCGCATTTGCGCGTGTCATTCTGATCGACACCGTCCAGCAAATCCTGAGACAGGCGGGCCGCACGCTGTGCGCCAATCGCCTCGGCGACCGACATGGCGGTGCAGGCGGCGGCACGCTTGTCGATCTCGACGCTGCCGGGCTGCATGCTCTCGCGCGCGGTGCTCAGATCAACCGCCAACTGACTCAGTAGACGGTCGCGATGGGTCGGGCCCGCCATGGCCAAAAGCGTGTCCAGCTGCGCCAGATCAATCAGCGCAGGCTGGCTGGTGCGTCGCACGCCGCCAGTGGCTTTGGCGGGGCTTTGCGTGTTCAGCATCTCGCTCGTGATCGCGGCGGCGAGATCAAGTGCCGCAGTGCGAACACGTTCCAGTTGCATCTTGCAATGGGGATCTTCGGTCTGACTGACCAGATGCCGCGCATAGCCTTCCAATTGCGCAAACGCAGCCTCCAGAGGGAACCCGAAATTCGAGGCAAGACCACTGACAAGTGATTGAGATGTGTCAGAGACCCCTGTGCTTAAAGGGGCGGCGGTGCTTTTGGGTCCAGTCGTCTGGTGCATTGTGACCTCGGGTTATCTGCTTCAGACCCACACGTATGGGTTGAACTCTTTCGTGATACCCCAAGAGGTGCAGCCCCGCCAACCTGTCTAAAAGTCACCCTGCGCCGCGCGCCTTACCTGGCGTAGCCCATCGCCTCCAGCGCGGTGCGGATCTCGTCAAGAATTGCAGGATCATCAATGGTTGCAGGCATTTTGAAGTCTTCATTATCCGCAATTTTTACCATCGTGCCGCGCAGGATCTTGCCAGACCGCGTCTTGGGCAGCCGGTCCACAACGCAAGCCAGCTTGAAGGCGGCGACCGGTCCGATCTTGCTGCGCACCATTTTGACGACCTCTGCCACCACATCGGCATGAGGTCTGTCGGCTCCGCTGTTGAGGCACAAGAACCCCATCGGAAGCTGGCCCTTCAACTGATCCGTGACGCCTATGACGGCACACTCAGCGACATCCGGGTGGGCGGCCAGCACCTCCTCCATCGCGCCGGTCGACAGGCGGTGGCCCGCGACGTTGATCACGTCATCGGTCCGCGCCATGATGTAAAGATAGCCGTCCTCGTCGATCATGCCCGCATCGCCGGTCTCGTAATAGCCGGGTAATTGCTGCAGGTAGCTTTTCTTGAAGCGATCTTCGGCATTCCAAAGTGTCGGCAGCGTGCCGGGGGGCAGGGGCAGCTTGATCGCAATCGCGCCCAGCTCGTTTGGTCCCACCGGGTGGCCCGCCTCGTCCAGGATCTGCACGTCAAAGCCTGGCATCGGCACCGCGGGGGAGCCCAGCTTGATCGGCAATTTCTCGATCCCCAGCGGATTGGCCGCGATGGCATAGCCCGTCTCGGTCTGCCACCAGTGATCGATCACCGGCACGCCCAACTGGTCCTGAGCCCATTCGATAGTGTCAGGGTCGGCGCGTTCACCGGCCAGATAGACCTGCTCCAGACAAGACAGATCGTATTTCTTGACGAACTCCCCTTTCGGGTCCTCGCGCTTGACCGCGCGGAAGGCGGTGGGTGCTGTGAAGAACGACTTCACCTTATGCTCAGAGATCACGCGCCAGAAGGTGCCCGCATCCGGCGTGCCGACGGGTTTGCCCTCAAAGACGATCGTGGTGTTGCCGGTGATCAGCGGCGCATAACAGATATAGGAGTGCCCAACGACCCAACCCACATCGGACGCGGCCCAGAAGACCTCTCCGGGATCGACATTATAGATGTTCTTCATCGTCCAGTTCAGCGCCACCAGATGGCCTGCCGTGGGACGCACCACGCCTTTCGGCGCGCCCGTGGTGCCGGAGGTGTAGAGGATATAGGCCGGGTGGTTGCCTTCAACCGGCACACAATCGGCAGGCTCCACACCATACTGGAAGCCGTGCCAATCGACATCGCGCCCATCCTCAAGATGCGCGACCTCTTGTTCCCGCTGAAAAATCACGCAGAAATCGACCTCATGGTCCGATTGCTCAATCGCGCCGTCCAGCAAGGGTTTGTAATGCACGACGCGACCCGGCTCCAGACCGCAGGACGCGGCGATGATGCATTTGGGTTGCGCATCGTCGATCCGCACGGCCAATTCGTTCGCGGCAAAGCCCCCAAAGACGACCGAATGCACCGCACCGATACGCGCACAGGCCAGCATCGCCTCCAACGCTTCCGGCACCATCGGCATGTAAATCAGAACGCGGTCGCCCTTTTCGACACCCTTGGCACGCAGCGCCCCGGCCAGCGAGGCGACGCGGGTTTGCAGTTCTGAATAAGTGATCTCGTGCTTGGTATGGGTGATCGGGCTGTCATAGATGATGGCCGTCTGATCTCCGCGCCCGGCCTCCACATGACGGTCTACGGCGTTCCAGCAGGTATTCACCTTGCCGTCCACATACCATTCGTAAAGCGGCGCGTTGTCGTCAAAGAGCGCCTTGGAGGGCTTTTCGGTCCAGTCAATGGCCTCTGCGGCCTGCATCCAGAAGGCTTCGGGATCGTCTTTCCAGCTCTGGTAAACGGCGGCGTAGGTCATGATGTTGTCTCCTCCAACTTGGCGCGCATTTAGGAGGGTGGGTGACGTCCGGGCAAGAGAGTTACCGTTAGCAGCGACCGATTGGCGCGGAAAATTTGCAGTTTTTCGCACTTGCGCTATGCAAAGTTTTGCAAACCCGCCGTTTTATTGGCGTTTTCTGAATAGTCATCCAGAGTTTGCAAAGTTTTGCAGATTTTCCGACGACTCACCCGTAATGCGCGACCGGCGTGCCAGCCAGCGCTGTCATGTTCAACAGGCCGCGCGCCGTGATCGACGGTGTCACGATATGGGCGCGGTTGCCCATGCCCATCAGGATCGGGCCAACCTCAAGCCCGCCCGCGCGCATTTTCAGGATGTTGCGCACCGCCGAGGCCGCGTCCGCATTGGCGAAAATCAGCACGTTTGCAGCCCCTTCCATGCGCGAGCAAGGCAGAATGCGCGACCGCAATTCCGGATCGAGCGCGGAATCGGTGTGCATCTCGCCCTCATAGGTGAAGTCGCGCGGCTCACTGTCGAGGATTGCCAGCGCCTCGCGCATCCGGTAGCCGGTGTCGCAATCCAGATTGCCGAATTGCGAATGCGAACACAGCGCGATGTTCGGCTCCAACCCGAAGCGGCGCACATGGCGCGCGGCCCCGATCACGGCTTGCGCAATTTGTGCAGGCGTGGGTTCGGGATGCACATGGGTGTCGGCGATAAACAACGGACCGTCTTCGAGGATCATAAGGCTCAGCGCACCATGGGGCTGCAACTCCGTCGTGCCCAGAACCTGCTGGATATAGTTCAGATGCCACAGGAACTGCCCGAACGTGCCGCAGATCAGGCTGTCGGCATCGCCCTGATGCACCATGACCGCGCCAATCGCGGTCGTGTTGGTGCGCATGATCGCGCGGGCCAGATCGGGCGTGCCGCCCTTGCGGGCCATCAGATTGTGATAGGTCTCCCAATATTGTCGGTAACGTGGGTCATTTTCGGGGTTCACCACCTCGAAATCATCCCCCACATGGATCGAGAGTCCCAGCTTCTCGCAGCGCGCCTCGATCACGTCGGGGCGCCCGATGAGGATCGGCAGATCGGTTGTTTCTTCAAGGATTGCCTGAGAGGCACGCAGCACCCGTTCATCTTCGCCCTCCGCAAAAACGATCTTGCGCTTGGCCGTGCGGGCGGCCTGGAAAATCGGGCGCATCAGCAGTGCCGATTTGAAGACCGAGCCATCCAGCGCGGCCTTGTAGGCTGTCAAATCCTCGACTGGACGCGCGGCCACGCCGCTTTCGCCTGCAGCCTTCGCAACAGCCGTCGCGACAACGCCCATAAGGCGCGGGTCAAACGGCTTCGGGATCAGGTAGTCGGCACCGAATGTCAGCTCTTCGCCCTTATAGGCCGCGGCGGCTTCGGCGCTTGTCGTGGCGCGGGCCAGCTCTGCGATACCGTCGATACAGGCCAGTTGCATGGCGTCGTTGATCTCGGTCGCGCCCACATCCAGCGCGCCGCGGAAGATGAACGGGAAACACAGCACGTTATTGACCTGATTGGGAAAATCGCTGCGCCCTGTCGCGATGATCGCATCCGGAGCCGCCTTGCGCGCCTCATCGGGCGTGATCTCGGGGTTGGGGTTGGCCAGCGCAAAAATGATCGGGCGTTTGGCCATTTTCGCGACCATCTCGGGTTTGAGCACATTGGGGCCGGAGAGCCCCAAAAACAGGTCTGCGCCGTCGATGACATCGCTCAGCTTGGCCGCGCTGTCGCCTTGCGCAAACTCGGCCTTTTGTGGCGTCATTTCGCTTGTGCGACCGTGGTAAACCAGCCCGTCAATATCGCAGAGCCATACATTCTCACGCTTCACGCCCAACTTCAGCAACATGTTCAGGCAGGCAATCCCTGCGGCCCCCCCGCCCGTGGAGACGATCTTGATGTCTTCAAACTTCTTGCCTGCGATCCGCAGCGCGTTCGTCGCCGCAGCTCCCACCACAATCGCGGTGCCGTGCTGGTCGTCGTGGAAAACGGGGATGTTCATCCGCTCGCGGCAAATCTTTTCGACGATGAAGCAGTCGGGCGCTTTGATGTCTTCCAGATTGATCGCGCCGAAACTGGGTTCCAGCGCGCAGACGATCTCGGCCAACCGCTCAGGGTCGGCCTCGTTCACCTCGATGTCAAAACAGTCGATATTGGCGAATTTCTTGAACAGAACCGCTTTACCTTCCATCACCGGCTTGGACGCCAGGGCCCCGATATTGCCCAGACCCAGCACCGCGGTGCCGTTGGTGACGACCGCCACCTGATTGCCGCGCGCAGTGTATTTCGATGCGGTAGAGGGGTCGGCCTTGATCTCCAGACAGGCCTCCGCGACGCCGGGGGAATAGGCGCGCGCCAGATCGCGGCCATTCGCCAAAGGCTTTGTGGCGCGGATCTCAAGTTTCCCCGGCTTGGGAAATTCATGGTAGTCGAGGGCCGCTTGTCGAAAGCTGTCCTTGGCCGAATCCGTCATCTCAGGTCCTCCTCCCAGATATAGTTTAGCGTTAAACTATTTTTCCGACCTAAGTGAAAGTGCCAATTTTGCTGTGCAGGGACACAAATCGTCGCAAGTGCATTGGGCGGCCTCAAGGCTTGCAACCCAGCGACGCACCCCCCAAAGTCGGGCAAAGATAACAGGATGCCCATGACACTTCTTGATGCCGCCAAAGCCGTGCGTAAAAACGCCTACGCGCCCTACTCCAACTTCAAGGTCGGGGCGGCGATCCGCGCCAGTTCGGGCGCTATTTATGCGGGATGTAATGTGGAGAACGTCGCTTATCCCGAAGGGACTTGCGCCGAGGCGGGGGCGATTGCCGCCATGATTGCGGCAGGGGATACGACCATCACCGAGGTCGCCGTGATCGCCGACAGCCCGACCCCCGTGCCCCCCTGCGGCGGGTGCCGCCAGAAACTGGCCGAGTTCGGGGCTGCTGATGTCTCTGTTACGATGGCCACAACGGGCGGCGCGTCCGAGACGGTGCGCATTGCTGATCTGCTCCCCGGCGCGTTCGGCGCGGGGCATATGGGCTAGCGCCATGGATCCCCGCAGTGTCATCAGGTTGGTCCGTGAAGGACAGTCCGTGCCAGCGGCTGACATCGCCCTCTTTTGCGGGGGGCTGGCGGATGGCAGTGTCAGCGACGCCCAGGCGGCCGCCTTTGCCATGGCGGTCTGCATGGGCGGTCTGTCCGAGAGCGAGCGGATCGCGCTGACCACATCCATGCGCGACAGCGGGCAGGTGATGCACTGGCAATTGGACGGGCCGGTGCTGGACAAACATTCCACTGGTGGTGTGGGCGATTGCGTGTCGCTGCTGCTCGCCCCAGCTTTGGCCGCCTGCGGCGCCTATGTTCCGATGATCTCGGGTCGGGGTCTGGGACATACGGGTGGCACACTGGATAAGATCGAAGCGATACCGGGTTTGAAAACCGAAATTCCTCAGGATCAGTTTCGACGCGTCGTGGGGCAGGTGGGCTGCGCCATCGTCAGCGCCACTGCCGATATCGCGCCCGCCGACAAGCGCCTCTATGCGATCCGCGACATGACCGCGACCGTGAACAGTCCCGAACTGATCACCGCCTCGATCCTGTCGAAAAAGCTGGCCGCGGGCCTTGATGGGTTGGTGCTAGACGTCAAACTCGGCTCTGGCGCGTTCATGAAATCCATGGGCGCGGCTTCCGATCTGGCTGAAATGCTGGTCGAGACGGCCAATGGCGCGGGCTGTCCGACCCGCGCTTTTATCACCGATATGAACCAGCCGTTGGCGAAATCCTTGGGCAATGCGCTGGAAGTAATGGAAGTCATGCAGGCGCTGACCGGCGATGAGGTGAACCCTGATCTGCCCGACCTTGCCGCGACCTTGGGTGGCGAATTGTTGGCCATGGCCGGGCTTGCCGACACCGCCGAGGATGGGGCCGTGCAGATCGCCGACAGCCTGCATGATGGCTCTGCCGCCGAGCGGTTTCAGGCGATGGTTGCAGCGATGGGCGGGCCCCATGATTTTGTGGATCGCTGGCATGATCGCCTGCCCGCAGCCCCAATAGTGCAAGAGGTGCACGCCCGTGACGCCGGTCACGTGACCGCGCTGGATGGTGAGTTGCTGGGCCGCGTTGTGGTGCAATTGGGCGGAGGGCGCTTTTCTGTAGGCGATCGGATCGACCCCGCCGTGGGCCTGTCAGAGCTGTGCGAGTTGGGCGATTTCGTGGACGATGCCGTGCCCGTTGCGTTGATCCACGCCCGTGATCAGGCGTCCGCCGACCGCGCCGCGCAGGCGATCCGCAGCGCCGTCACCGTCAGCGACGCAGCGCCCGACGTGCCGCCCACGGTCTACCGGATGGTGACCTGATGGCGCGCGCCTTTCTGATCGTGATGGATTCTGTCGGTTGCGGTGGCGCGCCGGACGCCGCCGATTTTGGCGATGAAGGCTCCAACACGCTGGCCCATATCGCGCAGGCCTGTGCGTCGGGTCGAGCGGACGAGGGGCGCCGCGGACCGCTTCATCTACCTCATCTGGATGCGCTTGGTTTAGGAGCGGCGATCCGGTTGGCCTCTGGTGCTGAGACGCCGGGCTTGACGGCCACGCCCACTGGACTTTGGGGGGCTGCCACCGAGATCTCGAAAGGCAAAGACACCCCGTCCGGCCATTGGGAACTTGCAGGCGTTCCGGTGCCATGGGATTGGCACTATTTCCCCGACACCGACCCGTCTTTCCCAGAACCGGTTGTGACCCAAGTATGCCTTGCCGCAGGTACCGGCGGCCTGTTGGGCAATTGCCACGCCCCCGGCACCGCGATTATCGAGGAAGAAGGGGCACGCCACCTGCAAACCGGGTGGCCGATTTGCTATACCTCTGCGGACAGCGTGTTTCAGATCGCCGCCCATGAGGAGGCGTTCGGGCTTGAGCGTCTTTATCAGCTTTGCCGAGATCTGACGCCGATGCTGCACGCCATGAAAGTGGGCCGCGTGATCGCACGGCCCTTCATCGGTTCGCCTGAAACGGGATTTACGCGCACCACCAACCGCAAGGATTTCGCGATTCCGCTGCCCTCGCCATCGCTCTGCGATTGGGTACAAGGGGCCGGTGGAACTGTGCAAGCCATTGGCAAGATTGGAGATATCTTCTCCATGCAAGGCATCGACTCGGTTGTGAAGGGCGATGATGCCGCGCTGATGGAGCATCTGGTGGAGGCGGTTCAGACCGCCCCTGACGGCACCTTTGTCTTTGCCAATTTTGTCGAATTCGACAGCCTTTACGGCCACCGCCGGGACGTGGCGGGTTATGCGCGCGCACTGGAATGGTTTGATGCGCAACTGCCCCGCGTGATGGAGGGGCTGCGCGCCGGTGATCTGATGATTTTCACCGCCGATCATGGCAATGACCCCACATGGCGCGGCACGGATCACACGCGCGAGCGGGTGCCGGTTGTCGGAACAGGCGTTGGTTTTAACCAAATCGGTCAGGTCGGCTTTGCCGATGTCGCAGCCTCGATCGCAGCACATTTGGGTGTCCCGTCCCAAGGCCCGGGACGGAGTTTTCTATGACCGCACATCTGCCCAAGATTGAACTTCACCTGCATCTCGAAGGCGCCGCGCCGCCTGCCTTCATTCGTGGTCTGGCGCAGGAAAAGTCGACAAATCTCGACGGGATTTTCGATGAGGCTGGCAACTACAGCTATAGCGATTTCAACGACTTCCTGCGGGTCTATGAAGCGGCGACAAGTGTGCTCACCTCGCCAGAGGATTACGCACGGCTGACAACGGCTGTGCTGGAGCAATGCGCGGCGAATGACGTGATCTATGCCGAGACGTTCCTGTCGCCTGATTTCTGCGGTGGGCGCGATGTGGGGGCATGGCGCGAATATCTCCACGCGATGCAAGAGGCCGCAGACAAGGCTGAGGCGCAAGACGGCATTATTCTGCGTGGGATCGTGACCTGCATTCGGCATTTCGGCCCGGAAAAGGCAAAGGAAACAGCGCTTTGTGCCGCTGAGACCGCTGGCGACTGGATTGTCGGTTATGGCATTGCCGGTGACGAGATGACCGGCAAGCCCCGCGATTTTGTCTATAGTTTCGACATGGCGCGCGAGGCCGGATTGCGCCTGACCGCCCATGCAGGCGAATGGGGCGGGGCGGCTTCTGTCCGCGACGCATGGCGTGACTTGCGGGTCGAACGGATCGGCCACGGTGTGCATGCGATCCGGGACCCTGGTTTGGTCGATGAGCTGGCAGAGGCGGGGGTCGTTCTGGAGGTGTGTCCCGGCTCCAACGTCGCACTTGGGGTCGCCAAAAGCTGGGCCGATCACCCGATCGAAAAGCTGCGGGCCGCGGGTGTGAAAGTCACCGTGTCCACCGATGATCCGCCGTTCTTTCACACGAGCATGCGGGCAGAGTATGATCGCCTTGCCGACACGTTCGGCTGGGATGACGAAGTCTTCGCCCAGATCGCAAGAACATCTGCGGAGGCCGCCTTTTGCGACGCCGAAACCCGCACTACCCTGTTAACCAGATTGGAGACCGCATGAGCGATTTCGTAACCATCGTCGATCACCCCTTGGTGCAGCACAAGCTGACCCTGATGCGGCGGGTCGAGACCTCCACCGGCCAATTTCGCACCTTGCTGCGCGAGATCAGCCATTTGTTGGCCTATGAGGTCACGCGCGATCTGCCGCTTGTGAAGGTTCCGACCGAGACCCCGATGGGGCCGATGCAGGCCCCGCAACTGGATGGCAAAAAGCTGGCCCTTGTGTCGATCCTGCGCGCGGGCAACGGTTTGCTGGACGGTGTGCTGGATCTGATCCCCTCGGCGCGCGTGGGCTTTGTCGGGCTTTACCGGGACGAGGAAACGCTGCAGCCGGTGCAGTATTACTGCAAATTGCCCGACGCGCTGGAAGAGCGTTTGGTGATCGCTGTGGACCCGATGCTGGCGACCGGAAATTCCTCCGCGGCGGCGGTTGATCTGCTGAAAGAGGCGGGCGCCACAAACATCCGTTTCCTGTGTCTTCTGGCCGCCCCCGAAGGCATTGCGCGCATGCAAGAGGCGCATCCGGATGTTCCCATCATCACAGCATCTGTGGATGAGAAGCTGAATGAGCATGGATATATTGTCCCTGGACTAGGAGATGCGGGTGACCGCATGTTTGGAACTAAATAAGCCAAATCGGGCGGATTGTTTCTTTACTCGATAGGGTTTTTGACGCATTGTTCCACAACATTTTGTGGGGGCACATATGCGTTTTCGACAGGCAGGTTCGGTTTTGGCTTTGATCTTGGGGCTGGCAGCAAGCGGTGCTGCGGCCCAGGGCGATATCCCGGCGGAGTTTCCGCCTGCATCCTACACTGCCAAGCAATATGTCGATAGCCGCGGCTGCGTCTATGTGCGCGCCGGCATCAGCGGCAACACCACCTGGGTGCCGCGCGTATCGCGCAACCGTCAGCAAATCTGTGGCATGCAGCCGTCGCTGGCCAACCGCGCGCGGGTGGCAGAGGCCCCGGTTGCGGAACCCGCAGCACCCGAGATCATCGTGCCGCGCACACCCGCGCAGGCTGCTCCTCGCCGTCCTGCCGCGCCGCGCATTTTCCAGCGCCAGCCGGGACGCCCTATCGATACCGTCGCATCCGTGCGCACCACGCCGCAGCCGGTCGTGCGGACGCAGCAAGCACCGCGCGCCGTCGTACGCGCGCCCGCCGCACAGCCACGGGTCGTCGTGCGCCGTCCAGTTGCTGCAGCCCCTGCACCTGTCCGCCGGGTCGCACCCGCGCCGCAGACCGCGCGCCGTCAAGCCGCCTGCCAAGGTGCGTCCGCGCTATCCAGCCGCTACATCAACTCGGGCGGCAAAGCCGCCGTGCGCTGCGGCCCGCAAGCCGAAGCCCCGGTCACCCTCCTGCGCGGGTCTGGCGGCCAGCGTGTCGTCGCGACCGCTCCGGCGCGCCGCGAGGTCATCACTCCGCCCCCCGGCTATCGCCGCGTTTGGGAGGATGATCGTCTGAACCCCAACCGGGGCCCACGCACGGCCCAAGGCGACGCGCAGATGGCGCGCGTCTGGACCGACACGCTGCCCCGCGAGGGGAAAACCCGCGTGCGCAGCACCTCTGGCTGCCAAGGCGCGTCCGCGCTGTCGAGCCGTTACATCAATTCGGGCAAGAAGGGGGCTGTGCGCTGCGGTCCGCAAGCCGAACCCCCTGTGACATATGTCACGCGGCAGGCTGCGCCGACCAAGCGGATCAAGGCCCCCAAGAAACAGACCCGCGTTGTGCGTCAAGAGCGCCTGTCGGCCATGAACGCCCCGGCACCGCGCCAGCAGGCGCGCGCAGCCAGCCACCGTTTCGTGCAGGTCGGCACGTTTGGTGTGGCCCAGAACGCGACGAATACCGCGCGGCGCTTGCAGGCCTCTGGCCTGCCGGTGCGTCTGAGCAAATATTCCAAAGGTGGTAAGACTTACACAATCGTATTGGCAGGGCCTTTCGGCACGCAATCGCAGCTCAATGCAGGGCTGAACCGGGCTCGTCAGGCCGGGTTCAGGGATGCATTCCTGCGCAAGTAAGCGGGTCAGAAAAAGGCGAAAAAGAAGGGGCGGGATGCGAAGGGGCATCGCGCCCCTTTTCATTTCGGTGGGGCGCTATTCGCCGCAAATCCCTTGCAGGCTGACCCAATCCTGATCGCTCAGCGATATCTTCTCGGAGCCCGCCGGGAACGGATCGGCTTCAATCAGATCAAGGGTGGTTTCACCGGACGGATCGACCGCATAGGCAAAGCTGGTGGAGCGGAGGCCTGCCGCCTCAAACCTTGTCAGCAAAGCGCTGCTATCCGGCAGCGGGGCAGGGGCAGCTAGTAGATGTTCGGCATAGCTTGCAAGGGTCGCGTTAGGCACCTCGCCCTGGGTCAGGAGCCGGAAACTGGTCAGTGGCCCGGCATAGCTCAGCATCTGTTCCAAGGCAGGCTCTGCCGTGGTGCGGGCCTGTTCGGCCAACAGGTAGCCTGCCAGAACGTCCGGGTCTTCGTGATCCTCGACCACGCGGGCGTTGATCAGAATGTCGCCTCCGGGAAGACCGATTGTGTCAGGCAGTGCAGCACGGACGACGCGTAAGTCTCCGGGCAGGCCGAGTCGGACGGCAATGCGGCGCAGAGCGCGGTCGCCCAAAGCGGTCGAACAGGCGCGCCCGGTGATCCGCGTGAGGTGCCGGGTCAGATCGCGCCCGATCTGATCGCGCTTGACCTCTGGCACCACAGTGCTGGCATGGGTCACCAACGCGCCGGGGAGCCAAAAGAGGCCCAGCCACCCAATAAGGGCGATACTGCCGCCAAAGATCGCCAGCCGCAGACGCCCCGGTTGCGGTTGCCGCTTCTGGATCGTTTTGCGCACGGTCTCCAGCGCGTCGATCATCGTGTCGTCGGCAACTTCAAGTGTTTCGCTTTGCTCCGCATCGGGGGCAAAAAGGGCAGGGCGCTCGCCCGGATTGACCCGCTCAATCGCGGGCAGCGACCAGTGGGTCAGCGCGCGCCCTGCCTTGTCGGACACCACAAGCGTTGCGTTGCCAAACGACAGCACGACATCCTGGCGCTGCGCATCCGCTGCCGCACGCCACAAGCCGGGGCTTTCAAGCCGGTCGTATTTATTCAGAGCTGTCACGGGTTTGGCTGCTCTACCGCTTTTATAATTGCGGGCAGTCTAGACCAGCGGAGGTCCGCTCACAACGCCAAGTCAAAGCGATTTGGCCACCGTGCGCAGCTCGAACTTCTGGATTTTCCCGGTAGAGGTCTTGGGCAGCTCCTGAAAGATCACCCGTTTGGGCGTTTTGAACCCCGCCAGACGCTCGCGCGAGAAGGCGATGATCTCTGCCTCATCGGCTGTGGCCCCGTCTTTCAACTCGACAAAGGCGCAGGGCACCTCGCCCCATTTGTCATCGGGCTTGGCCACGACGGCCGCCAGAAGGATTGCCGGGTGGTGCATCAGCGCGCCTTCCACCTCAACCGAGCTGATGTTTTCGCCGCCCGAGATGATGATATCCTTGGCGCGGTCCGCGATCTGCACATGGCCATCGGGATGCTGCACTGCGATGTCGCCGGAATGGAAATGCCCCCCCGCAAAGCTCTCCCGCGTGGCCTTCTCGTTCTTCAGATAGCCCTTCATTACCGAGTTGCCGCGTAGCACAATCTCCCCCTGGGTGGTGCCGTCCATCGCGATTTGCTGGTTGTTCTCGTCCACGACGCCCAGATGCTCCATCATCGGGAAGGCCACGCCCTGACGCGCCTTGATCGCGGCCTGTTCGGATTGGGGTAGATCGTTCCACGCTTCGCCATTCCATAAGCATTCAGTGACATGGCCATAGGTCTCGGTCAGCCCATAGACCTGCATGACGTTAAAGCCCAGTTTTTCAATCGCGGCCAATGTGGCGGCGGCGGGCGGCGCGCCTGCGGTGAAGACCTGCACGGGCTGATCGAAAGCGCGGCGCTCGTCCTCCTTTGCGTTGACGATCATGTTCAGCACGATTGGCGCGCCGCCGAAGTGGGTGACGCCTTCATCGGCCAACGCGTCATAGATCGCCGTGGCCGAGATATCGCGGCAGCAGACAATCGTGCCGCCCAGCATTGGCATCATCCAGGTGTGGTTCCAGCCGTTGCAATGAAAGAGTGGCACAATCGTCAGATAACGCGGGTAGAGCTGCATCTGCCAGCTGACCACCGTGCCCATCGTCATCAGATAGGCACCCCGGTGGTGATAGACGACGCCCTTGGGCCGCCCGGTGGTGCCGGAGGTATAGTTGACCGCAAGGCTCTCCCATTCGTCTTCCGGCATGATCCACGGGAAATCGGGATCGCCGGTGAGCAGAAAATCCTCATAGTCGATCTGCTCGCCCATATCATGCACGCCTGCGGCATCATCGGGGACTTCGATGATCTGCGGGACGGGACCTTCCATCAGCCCGATGGCGTCCATTGCGATGGGCAGGAACTGGCTATCGACCAGAACCGCCTTGGCTTCGGCGTGATCGAAAATATAGGCGATGGTGTCCGCCTCAAGCCGGATATTGATCGTGTTCAGCACCGCGCCGCAGGCCGGTACGCCGAAATGCGCCTCTGCCTGCGCCGGGACATTGGGCAGAAGCGTGGCAACTACGTCGCCCGGCTTGATCCCGATTTTCACAAGCGCCGAGGCCAGCTGCGACACCCGCGCATGATATTCGCGGTAGGTCTTGCGGTGATCGCCATAGACAACGGCTTCACGGTCCGGAAAAACCTGCGCCGCGCGTTGCAAATGTGACAGCGGTGTCAGCGGCACGTAATTGGCCGCATTCTTGTCCAAACCGCTTTCGTCAGCCAGCCATCCCATCGCGATGTCCTCCCCAACACATCAAATGTCGGACAATTATGCCGCTTGCCAACGCGCTTGGAAAGCGCAATCTGTGGCGCGATGACGCAGGATGCTCCCACTCAACCGCTCAAGGCCGCTTGGTGCATCCTTGGGGCGATGGCGATGCTGGGTTGTATCGACAATTTTGTCTTCCGCATCAGTGCCGAGATTGGCCTGTGGCAGATGCACGCCGTCCGCTCCGTGATGGCGCTGACGCTGATCGCGGCGCTGTCTGCGCTGGGCTTTGGCAGCCTGCGGCCCAAGCGCCTTGGCACCGTCGTGATACGCAGCGCACTGGTGGCCACCTCGATGCTGCTTTACTTCGGATCGCTCGCCTTTCTGCCCATCGCGCAATCGCTGGCGGGGCTCTTCACCTCGCCCATCTGGGTGCTGGTTGTGTCGGCCTTGGCGCTGGGCCAACCCATCGGCCCCTTGCGGATCGGTGCCGTGGCACTTGGGTTCACCGGCACGCTGCTCGTGCTGCAACCCGACCCGGCCAACCTGTCACTGGTCACGGTCATGCCTGTCGCGGCCGGGCTGCTTTACGCGCTTGGCGCACTCGCCACCCGCCGCTGGTGTCTGGAGGAAACCACGCTCTGCCTGTTGGCAGGCTTCATGGCCATCCTCGGCCTTTGGGGCGTGATCGGGCTGGGCATCCTCACCGTCTTTCCGCAAACGGTGCCTGACGGCCCGGACGGGTTTCTGATCCGCGGCTGGGTTGCGATGTCACCGCTGATCTGGGGCCTTGTGGTGGTGCAGGCTGTAGGCTCTGTCATCGGTGTGGGCCTGATCATCAAAGCCTACCAGTTGGGGGAAACCTCAACCATCGCGGTGCTGGAATACGCGATTATCCTGTTCGCGTCCTTCTTTGCCTGGCTTTTCTTTGGCCAGCTTCTCAACCCGCTTGGGTTTTTCGGTGTCGCCCTCGTCATCACCGCAGGATCGCTGATTGCGATCCGCACGCGCCGCGCGGTAGCTTGAGCCCATGATCATCTCGCAGGGCAGGCGCTATATCTTCATCCATATCCCCAAAACCGGCGGCACCTCCATGGCGCTGGCGCTGGAGGAGCGCGCGATGAAAGACGACATCATGCTGGGCGACACGCCCAAAGCCCGCAAGCGCCGCCACAAGGTCAAGGACATCCCCGCCTCAGGGCGTCTGTGGAAGCATTCGCGAATCCGCGATATCTATGGTTTGGTCGATCAGGCGCAGATCGACGCCTCTTTCTGCTTCACGCTGGTGCGCAATCCTTATGACCGCGTGCTGAGCTATTACCACTGGCTGCGGGAGCAGAGCTTTGCACACCCCGCCGTGACCCTCGCAAAGGCCTCCTGCTTTGGCGATTTCCTAACGGACCCGCACACCCAAGCCACCCTGCGCGAGAACCCGGCCTCCAGCTACATGATCGACGCCACCGGGCGTGACACTTGTGCGGCCTATATCCGGCTTGAACATCTGGACACCGATCTGGCCCCGCTTGAGGCGCATCTGGGCTTCGCGCTCGCGCTGCCGCATATCAATGTCAGCCCCACAGACGAGCCTGCGCACTATACCGATGCGCAGCGTGCCCTCGTGGCAGAGCTTTGCGCAGAAGACTTCGCGCGATTCGGCTACGCGGTCTAAATCCGCTCTGACACCTGTCTAAAAGTCAGCCCATTGTTGCGCGATCAGGATCAATTCAGCAAATGTGAATTAAATTTGTCTGAAATTGGAACCATTGCCCTGATCTTGTCGCTTTTTTGGCCAATCTCCGACTTGGGAATCACTGCTCCTTAGAGGTGCTGCAAATGACGTTCCGTGCTGCCGTGTTGGACGTTGGATCAAAAGGGGATGTGACATGTTTGGATTGCGTAAAGGGGTCTTTGGTGGGGCCAGACAGACAATCGAAACCACTGGCGCGTGGGACGGCTTGCCTGGTGTCGCTTCGGGGCTGGTCTGGGGCACGCGCGTTGCGACCCGGATGGGCTGGCGCCCGGTCGAGGCGATTGCCGAGGGCGACGAAGTGCTGACCTTCGATCACGGTCTGCAAACGGTCATCGAGGTCCGCCGCGAGGTTGTCTGGAACGCGGTCACCGACTGCCCCGAGCATCTGTGGCCCCTGCATGTCCCCGCTGGCGCGCTGGGCAATCTGCAGGAAACCCATCTGCTGCCCGAACAGCATGTGCTGGTCGAAAGCGATGCCGCCGAGGATTTTCTGGGCGATCCGTTTGCCATGCTGCCTGCGGAGGCTCTGGTCGGCTTTCGCGGCATCACCCGCCAGATGCCCACCGAGATGATCGAGGTCGTCACCCTGCATTTCCGCCGGGACGAGGTCGTCTTCGCCAATATCGGCGCGTTGTTCTACCAGCCCAAATCCACTTGCCTGGTCGGCGATCTGGCCGACACGGTGGCGCAGGATTACGTCGCTTTGCCGATCGGCACAGCCCGCGAACTGGTCGAGATGATGGTGCTGGATGACCAGCCGGTTTACCCCGCAGAGGTCGATGAAGCACTGCTGGAAGTGGCCGTCGCCTGAACGGTCCTGCCCGGATGTCTGCCGGACAGGACGGTTGATTACATCTCGTCGTCTGGGTCGAAGACCGGGTCCAGCACGAGAACAAGACGGGCCTCTCCCGTGCCTTCAATGGGTGGGGACCGATGCAAAAGCCCAGCGGGCGGGATCGCTGGCCACAGTGTCCCGCGCAAGAGGACAGGCGCACCGGTCGGCACGGTGAAGATATCCTGTGGGTCCGTATCCTTGGCGGCAAACCCGTATTGCGTACCGGTGCCGCGATAGGTGCACACCAGCCGCGCGGTAATAGCGTCGATATGGAACTTGCGGCAGGCATTGGTCGTCACGATACCCAGCCGCATCCTCAAAAACCGCGCCGACAGCAGACCCGAGAATGTCTCGGTCAGCGACGTAATATCGCCCTGGAGCCAATCCCGCTCCGCGCCATCGGGCAACCCAGACATATCGCAAAGCTGGTGAACCGCGTCTGCGACAGCGTGTGGCGGCAGAATAACCCGGCCACGAGGCAGGAGGTCGGGATCAAGAGCGTCCAGCCAGCGCTGACACTCTGGCGGCGTTTCCCGATGCCAGAGTGTTGCGGGGCATTTCGGCTCCAGAAAACGGCTCAAATCAGCCGTGTTGCGTGCGATATCAATCCCTGCGGCGTCACGGTCCGTGATCTGAGGGACGACGTTCATGCCGCCGCTTCCGAGCGTTTCCAGATCGGGAAGGGGTCGGGGTAGACCGGCAAGCTGTCCGGACCCGTCGCTGCAACCGCAGGTACAAGGCAGGAATCCAGCCGCGCCTTTAGCGCGGGCCAGTCGATGCCCGCACCGATAAAGACAATCTCTTGGCGGCGGTCCCCCCAGGGCTCCTGCCAATGGGCCTGCATATAGGCGCGCGCGCTTTTATGGGTGGGGCGCCGGTCTTCGGGGACCGAGGCCCACCAAGTGCCCAGAGGCTTGATGCTGGAGAGCGATCCAGCCAGCGAGAACTCCGCCACCCAATCGGGGCGTGTGGAGATCCAGAAATGCCCTTTGGCGCGGATCACACCCGGCAGGTCCCCGTTGAGCACCTTCAGAACGCGCTCTGGAACAAAGGGCAGCCGCGCGCGATAGACAAAAGAGGCGACGCCGTATTCCTCGGTCTCCGGCACATGGTCGGCAAAGCCGTAAAGCTCTTTCGCCCACATCGGGTGTTCATGGGCCTGTTCAAAGTCGAAGAGGCCCGTGTCGAGGATCTTTTCAGCCGCGACGGAGGAGTGGTTGGTCTCGATGATCTCGGCATCCGCGTTCAGGCTGCGGATGATCTTGCGGGCTGCATCGACCTTTTGCGCGCCAGCATCATCGACCTTATTTAGGATCACCACATCGGCAAACTCGATCTGGTCGGTCAGCAGATGCACCAGCGTGCGGTCGTCCTCCTCGCCCAACGTTTCCCCGCGGTCGCTCAGGAAATCATGGGAGGCAAAATCATTCAGCAGGTTGGCCGCATCGACAACGGTGACCATCGTGTCCAGCCGCGCCACGTCTGACAGGCTCTCGCCATCCTCATCGCGGAAATCGAAGGTGGCGGCGACGGGCAGGGGTTCGGAAATCCCGGTGGATTCGATCAGCAGATAATCAAATCGGCCTTCCGCCGCCAGACGGCGCACCTCCTCCAGAAGGTCGTCGCGCAAGGTGCAGCAAATGCAGCCGTTCGACATCTCGACCAGCGTCTCGTCAGTGCGGCTGAGTTCGGTGTCCGCGCGCACCAGATCGGCGTCGATATTCACCTCGGACATGTCATTGACGATCACCGCCACGCGGCGCCCTTCGCGATTGTTCAAAACACGGTTCAGAAGCGTGGTTTTACCAGCGCCCAGAAAGCCGGAAAGCACGGTGACGGGAAGACGCGTATCTGCCATAGGAAACTCCATTGGGTTGATGTCAGTCACGTAACCTAATGGGTTACTAGACCAATGCAACTACAAAAGTTACAGATGATGTCTGTCAGGAGGAAAATCGGTCATGAAGCGCAACAGTCGCCTGTCTCTTGCCCTGCACACCCTCAGCCACATGGCCGGAGACCCCGGCCGCATGCGGACCTCCGCCGATATCGCCGCGCATGCAGGCACTAATCCGGTGGTCGTGCGACGGGTGCTGGGACGCCTGCGCGAGGCAGGTCTTCTGGTCTCGGAGAAGGGCCATGCCGGAGGCTGGCGTCTGGCCCGCGACCCACAGGATATTAGCTTGGCCGATGTCTATCTTGCCCTTGATGAACGCTTGGTCGCCACGACGGACATGGACGAGACGCCCAGCTGCTCGGTGGAGCATGCCTTGCAGAAACGTGTCACGGGCGTGCTTGAAGAGATCGAGGAGAACCTGGTCAAAAGACTGGGCGAAACCTCAATCGCCGAGATGTGCCACACAGAGCACCACTGACGCCGCTGCGCGTTAGACACTTAACTCGAATTGCGTCAGCGCGTCGAAATCGGGGATCACGCTGACGCGCGTCTGCGGTCCCAGTTCGGCCACCTGCGCGCGGACCATTGGCATCAATTTCTCGTGGATACGCCATGTGAACTCAAAAAGGACGCGCGTATCGGGGCGTTCCGCCACGCCCGCCGGTGCACCGTCGAAATTCCCTTGGGCCATGGTCGATTGGCGCTCCGCCAGCAGCCAGTAATTCTGCCAAATCGGGAAATCGCACAGGATCACATGGGTCGCGCGTTTCATGCGCGCGTTCAGACTGGCGCTGTAGCCCATCCCGTCCATCACCCATGCCTCTTCAGCCATCGCGGCGGCGTGGGCGACCTCATATTCGGCCTCCGGCACCATCTGCCATCCAGGCCGCCACAGCAGCTGATCCACCTCCACCAGAGGTAAATCAAACTGAGCGGCCAGTTTCCGCGACAGCGTGGATTTCCCGCTGCCCGCATTTCCAAAAATCGCGATGCGCATGGCTGCCTCTCAAAGCAAAAAGGGCGGCCCCAGTGGACCGCCCCTTCTCTTTAGGCCGCTTGTGCTTTTTTGCCAAACCGTCCGTAGAAACTTTGGCCTTTGGCTGCCATCTCGCGCAGCAGATCAGGTGTTTTAAACCGGTCGCCATAGGCCTCCGTCAACTGATCACATCGCTCGGCGGCATAAGGCGTCCCGATGATATCCAGCCAGCTGAACGGCCCGCCCGACCAAGGCGCAAAGCCCCAACCCAGGATCGCGCCCACATCGCCTTCGCGGATGTCTTCCAGCACGCCGTCCTCCAGCGCACGCACGCCTTCCAGCACTTGCGCAAAGAGAAGACGGTGCTGCACCTCGACCAACGAGGGCTGTTCGTCTGCCACGGGATACTTGGCCTCCAGACCCTCCCACAACAAGCCGCGCTTGCCCTTCTCGTCATAGCTGTAAAAGCCCGCATTCGCCTTGCGCCCCAGACGGCCTTCATCGGCCATCCAGAACAGAACCTCGTCGACCTCGCCGTCGGGATAGGCATCGCCCATCGCGGCCCGCGTGGCTTTCGCGATCTTCACCCCCAGATCGACCGAGGTCTCGTCCACCAATTGCAGCGGACCCAAAGGCATACCGACCAGCTTGGCCGCATTCTCGATCAAGGCAGGTTCCACGCCTTCCTTCACCATGCGAATGCCCTCGTTGATGTAAGGGATGATGCAGCGGTTCGCGTAGAAGAACCGCGCGTCATTGACCACAATCGGCGTCTTGCGGATCTGGCGCACGAAATCGAGCGCTTTGGCCACCGCGCGGTCCTCGGTCTTCTGACCCTTAATGATCTCCACCAGCAACATCTTGTCGACGGGGCTGAAGAAGTGGATGCCGATGAACTGCTCTGGCCGCGCGCTGGCTTTCGCCAACTCGCTGATCGGCAGGGTGGATGTGTTGGTGGCAAAGATGCAATCTTCGCCCACGACAGCCTCGACCTTCTTGGTTACCTCGGCCTTCACGCCCATATCCTCGAACACGGCCTCCACGATCAGGTCGCAGCCTTTCAGCGCGTCATAATCTGTAGTTGCGTTGATCAGGCCCAGCACGGCTTCTTTCTTCTCTTCGGTGACCTTTTTGCGGGCGATGCCTTTGTCCAGATGCGCCTCGGTATAGGCTTTGCCTTTGTCGGCGGCCTCCTGCGTGCTGTCGATCAGCACAACCTTGATCCCTGCCAGAGCCGAGACCAGCGCGATGCCCGCGCCCATCATGCCCGCGCCGATGATGCCGACCTGTTTGACCTTCTGGTCGTCGACAGCGGGACGGTTCGCGCCCTTCTCAAGCGCCTCTTTGTTGATAAAGAGCGACCGGATCATCGCCGAGGATGACGGGTTCATCAGCACATTCGTGAACCACCGCGCCTCGATCTTCAGCGCGGTATCAAACGGCACCAAAGCGCCTTCATACACTGCGCTCAACAAGGCTTTGGCAGCGGGATAAACGCCCATCGTCTTGCCGTTTACCATGGCCGAGGCCCCTACGAAGGTCATGAACCCCGCCGGGTGATAAGGCGCACCACCGGGCATCTTGTAGCCCTTTGCATCCCACGGCTTCACGATATCCGCGTCGCCTGCGTTCAAGACCCACTCTTTCGCGCGGTCCAGAAGCTCATCAGCCGGCACGACCTCATCCACAACCCCGGCCATCTTGGCCTTCTTGGGATCGTTCAGCTTGCCCTCCAGCAAGAGCGGAGACGCCTGCATCGCACCCAGCTTGCGCGACAGCCGCATCGTGCCGCCAGCGCCGGGGAAGATGCCGACCATGATCTCCGGCAGACCGATCTTCGCCTTCGGGTTATCCGCCGCAAAAATGCGGTGACAGGCCAGCGGGATCTCAAGACCGATGCCCAACGCCGTGCCGGGCAGAGCAGCGGCGATTGGTTTGCCGCCCTTGTTGGTCTTCGGATCCATGCCTGCGCGCTCGATCCGACGCAGCACGCCGTGCATCTCCATCACGCCCTCAAAGAGACCCTTGGCCGGGTCATCCCCGGCACTTTCCTTCATCTTAGCGATGATGTTCAGGTCCATTCCACCGGCAAAGCTGTCCTTGGCCGAGGTGATGACGATGCCTTTGACAGCCTCATCGGCCAAAGCATCCTGGACATGGGCATCGAGGTCTTCAAACCCCTGCTGGTTCATCACGTTCATGGACTTGCTCTGCACGTCCCAAGTGATCACCGCGACGCCATCTGCGCCTTTTTCCATCGTGAAATCAGTCATTTGCTTATCTCCTGTCGCGCTCATACGCGCTCGATGATGGTGGCTGCACCCATGCCGGATGCGATGCAAAGCGTGGCAAGACCGACCTCCTTGTCGGACCGCTCCATCTCGTCCAGCAGCGTCCCGATGATGATCGCGCCCGTGGCACCCAGCGGGTGACCCATCGCGATGGAGCCGCCATTGACGTTGACCTTGTCGCTGTCCACATCGAACGCCTGCATGAAGCGCAGCACCACGGAGGCAAACGCCTCGTTGACCTCAAAGAGATCAATATCGCTGATCGCCATGCCATGATCCGTAAGGATCTTGTGGGTCACGGGGACAGGCCCGGTCAGCATAATCGTGGGATCGGTGCCGATCTTGGCGGTCGCGCGAATACGCGCGCGCGGGGTCAGGTCAAACTTCTCGCCAAATTCCTTGGAGCCGATCAGAACGCCTGCCGCGCCATCGACGATGCCGGATGAGTTGCCCGCATGGTGGATATGATTGATCCGCTCCAGATGCGGGTACTTCATCAGCGCGACCTTATCGAAGCCGGGCATAACCTCGCCCATATCCTTGAAGGAGGCCTTCAGCGCGCCAAGGCTCTGCATATCGGTGCCGGGGCGCATGTATTCATCATGATCGAGGATCGCGAGGCCGTTCTGGTCACGTACGGTGATGATCGACTTGGCAAAGCGGTTGTCATCCCACGCCGCTTTGGCGCGGTTCTGCGATTCAACGGCCAATGCGTCCGCCTCATCGCGGCTAAAGCCATATTCCGTCGCGATGATATCCGCCGAGATGCCCTGCGGCACGAAGTAGGTGTCCATCGCAATAGACGGATCAACGGCAATCGCAGCCCCGTCGCTGCCCATCGCGACACGGCCCATCATCTCGACGCCACCGGCGATATAAGCCTCGCCCGCGCCACCTTTGACTTGGTTCGCGGCAAGGTTCACGGCCTCCATGCCCGAGGCACAAAAGCGGTTAATGGCCAGGCCGGGGATCGACTGATCCAGATCGGACGCCAGCACGGCCGTGCGCGCCAGACAGCCGCCTTGCTCACCCACTTGCGTGACGTTGCCCCAGATCACGTCCTCGACGGCGTGACCCTCCAGATTGTTGCGGTCTTTCACAGCATTGAGTACTCGGGCAGACAGCCGCGCGCTCGTTACCTCATGCAGGCTGCCGTCCTTGCGGCCTTTGCCGCGCGGCGTGCGCACAGCGTCATAGATATAGGCTTCGGTCATGGTTTTGCCTTTCGTTTATTGGCTATCCGCAGCAGAGCGGGGCATCAGATCATAGGGGTGTTTCCAGCCTTGCGTGCCCTCGATCCGGGTCAGCCAGGCGTCAATTTGGGGCCAGTCGGCCCGGTCGAACCCGAAAGGTTCGGGGTAGAACAGATATCCACAGCACGAGATATCGGCGGTGGTGAGCGCATCGCCCACAATCCAGTCGCGCCCCTCAAGATGAGCGTTCAGAACCGTGTATGCGGCTTTCAGACGGCCCTTCGTGAAAGCGATCACTTCTGCCGGGCGCTTTTCCTCGGGCAAGAAATTCATCAGGAACCGCAGCATCCCGGCCTGAGAGCTGAGCTTGTGATTGTCCCACAAAACCCAGCGCAACACCTCGCGCCGTTCCTCCGGCGTGGCCCCCGTCAACTTGCCCGACAGATGCACGACATAGTCCTGAATGGCCCCCGATTGGGTCAGTGTGTAGTCGTGATCCATGTCGACTAGCACCGGCACCTCACCCATCGGATTGATCGCACGAAACGGGTCCGTCCTCGCTTCGCCTTTGAAGAAATCCACAAAGACCGGTTCCCAATCAAGCCCTGACAACTCCAGCGTCAAAGCCGCCTTGTAAGAATTGCCGCTTTCACCGAAGCAGTAGAGTTTTAGCATCAGATGCCTCGCCTCCCGTCGAGCCATGCGCCTGACATTACGGTCAGGACTTTTGAGTTTTTCTGCCAAGATGAAGGGGTAACCCTCTCTCCTGGTAAGGCGCCGTTAAGGTTAACGTGCCAGTGTTGCTTTGCGCCGGTAGGTGGAGACCGACCCGGCGTCCAAGGTGAAGCCCCGGTCCGATAAGTCCGTTAGCCAGACGGTGAGGCGGACCGGGGTGGACGCCACCTTCTTCATCTTGGCCAAAAAACTCCCGCCGGAGGCTCCTGTCCTCATTTCTTCCGCGCCTCCAGTTCCGAATTGAAAATCCGAAGCCGGTGGCCAAACGTGTCTTCATCCAGAATGCTGTCGAAATTCTCGAAGAGAAACGACAGCGCTTCGCCTTCGTCCAGACCCGCCTCACGCGCGAACCTCTTGAGCCTGCGGTAGCCGTCCTCTGTCATGGCGACAGGAAAGCGGCGGGTCAGGCGGAGGCGTTTTGGCATGAGACGGGTCCTTTCGAGATGCTCCCCAGCAACTTAGAAGTTCGCGGCCTCCAGTTCCATGACCGTATCTGCCCCGGATTCGATCCGCGCCAGATGCATTGACGTGGCAGGCAATTGGCGCGCCATGTAATAGCGCCCGGTGGCCAGTTTCGTCTGGTGGAACTCTTCGTCCGACGTGCCGTTTTCCAGCGCGTCATAGGACGCCTTTGCCATCTGCGCCCACATGTAGCCCACGCAAACATGCCCCATCAGGTGCATGAAATCGTAGGACCCCGACAGCGCATTATTGGGGTTCTTCATGCCGTTCTGCATGAAATACATCGCCGCCTGCTGCAGGTCTTTGGAGGCTTTCTTGAGCGGCTCCAGGAACTCGGCATTCAGCGCCTCATGGCCGCTGTTCTCCTTGATGTAGCCTTTGATCATCTCAAAGAACCCCATCACGGTCTTGCCGCCATTCAGGCCCAGTTTGCGGCCCACCAGATCCAGCGACTGGATGCCGTTGGTGCCTTCATAGATCATCGTGATGCGCGCATCGCGGACGAATTGCTCCAGACCCCATTCCTGCGTGAAGCCAGACCCGCCAAGGGTCTGCTGGGCCAGAACGGTCGTCTCGAAGCCTTTGTCGGTCAGGAAGCCCTTCAGAACTGGCGTCATGAGCGAGATCAGATCATCGGCTTCCTTGTCGCCGTTGCGATGCGCCCGGTCGATGAGCGACGCGCCCCAGAAGGTGAATGCGCGGGCGCCTTCGATGAAACTTTTTTGATGCAGGAGGTTCCGGCGCACATCAGGGTGCACAATGATCGGGTCGGCGGGCTTGTCCTCTGCCTCGGTCCCCGTCACCGCGCGGCCCTGCAGACGGTCCTGCGCAAAGGCCAAAGCGTTCTGATACGCGACCACGCCTTGCGCATAGCCCTGCAGGCCCACGCCCAGACGCGCTTCGTTCATCATGGTGAACATCGCGCGCATACCCTTGTGCATTTCGCCGATCAAATAGCCGGTCGCGCCGTCATAGTTCATCACGCAAGTGGCGTTGCCGTGGATGCCCATCTTCTTTTCCAGACCACCACAGGAGAGCGAGTTCCGCTCGCCCAGCGATCCGTCCTCGTTCACCAGGAACTTCGGCACGATGAAGAGGGAAATGCCCTTCACGCCCTCAGGCCCACCGGGGATTTTCGCTAGAACAAGGTGAATGATGTTGTCGGTCAGGTCATGCTCGCCCGCCGAAATCCAGATCTTCTGGCCCGAAATCTTGTAGGTGCCGTCGTCCTGCAGCTCCGCCTTCGTGCGGATCAGACCGAGATCGGTGCCGCATTGCGGCTCGGTCAGGTTCATGGTGCCGGACCATGATCCTTCGACCATCTTCGGCAGATAGGTCGCTTTCTGCTGATCCGAGCCATGGGCGTGGATCGCGGCATAGGCACCATGGGTCAGGCCCTGATACATGTTGAATGCCATGTTCGAGGACACGAACATCTCGCCGACAGCGGAATGCAGCAGATAGGGCATGCCCTGGCCGCCATAGTCGGGGTCCGCATCCAGCCCCATCCAGCCGCCCGCGCGCATCTGGTCGTAGGCATCCTTGAAGCCTTCGGGCGTGCGCACCACACCGTTTTCCAGCGTGCAGCCTTGCTCGTCGCCCACGGTGTTCAGCGGGGCCAGAACCTCCACCGACAGCTTGCCGGCCTCTTCCAGAACGGCACTGGTGAAATCCGGCTCAAGCTCGTCATAGCCCGGAATATCGGCCTCCGAGATTTTCAGAACGTCGTGCAGAAGATACTGCATATCTTTGGTGGGGGCGGTGTAATGCGGCATGTCTTACTCCCTTTTAAGACCTGTCTTAACTTGCGACTTTGCGCTGAAGTTGCGCGATCATCTCGGCCCCCCAGCTCAGTTGTTCCTTCAGATCGTCGATGGCTTCGTCGAGCTCGGCACGTTGGCTTTCCATATCAGCCAGACGCTGACGGGCGATGTCATAGGTTTGTGTCAGCTGCGTAAGCTGCTGATCCCCGCGGTCATACAGATCCAGCAGCTGCCGGATCTCTTCGAGGCTGAACCCAAAGCGCTTGCCGCGCAGGATCAGCTTGAGCCGCGCGCGGTCGCGGCGGGTGAACAGACGTTTCTGGCCTTCGCGGATCGGGAACAGAAGTTCCTTCGCCTCGTAGAACCGCAACGTGCGGGGCGTGACGTTATAGGCGTCACACATTTGACGGATCGTCATGATATCGTCGGTCATCTCAACACTCCGGTGGCTGCATAAGTTGAGCCGGATGTCTGCATTTCAAACTGAACTTACAAGTTTAGTTGACGTTGACGTAACTGTAACGCCGCGTCACTTTTAGGTTGACGAAAGGTTAGGTGCGTTTCCCTAGGGTCAGGCGCAATAAAATGAGGTGCTCAAAGCGCTTTGAATTGATGCAAACGGATGTTTAGACGATGGCGGACTCATCAAAAACAGGGAAAAGAGCGCCCGTTTGCACCCGTCGGACTGACTTATTGCAGCTCTGTTTTCACCCCGTCGCGGAGCCGTTCCAGCTCGGCGATCGTCTCGTCGAGCTGTTTGCGCTGGTCGGCAAGCTCGGCCAGTTGCCCGTCCGCCAACTCAATCCAGGCGCGCATTTGCGCTTCGGTGCCTTCATGTTCATAGATCAACAGCCATTGCCGGATATCCTCCAGCGAGAAGCCAAAGCGGCGGCCGCGCAGGATCAGTGTCATGCGCGCACATTCGCGCGGGCCGTAAAACCGCGAGCGGCCTTCGCGTTCGGGCTGCAACAGCTCGATATACTCGTAATAGCGCAGCGTCCGTGGCGTCACGTCGAACTTCGCGCACATCTCTTTGAATGAAATGCGGGTGTCTGACATGTCGCTCCTCCTTGATCTAAGGCTACTTTGCTGCGCTCTGAGGCACAAGTCTTACGGCGTCCGAAGGTTCCAGTTTGCGCTTGTGCCGGGCGCAGCGCAGGGCAAAGATGCTATCAGCGAAAGACAAGGCACTCCCCATGGTCGACAAAGCCACCATCGCCCGACAGTTCATCGAGGCGATTCCACACTCCAAAGCATTGGGCATGGTCCTGACAGAAATCGGCGATGGGATGGCCGAGATTCTCATGGCCTATAACCCGGCGCTGGTGGGCGACCCGCAGACCGGCGTCATTCATGGCGGCGCGGTCTCGGCGCTGATGGACACTTGCGGCGGGGCTGCCGTCATGAGCCACCCGGATGCCCCCGCGGGGACGGCGACGATTGACTTGCGCATCGACTATATGCGCGGCGCGACCCCCGGTCAGTCGATCCGGGCGCGGGCGGAATGCTATCACATCACCCGATCTGTCGCTTTCGTGCGGGCCACGGCTTATGACGATGACGCGGACAAGCCCGTTGCGACGGCCTCCGGTGCCTTCACGGTGGAGCGGGCCAAATGAGCCGCCGCAAGCCCGAGCCCGTCCAGATCGTCAAGCAACGGCGCGATGCAGCGCTCGCTGCGTTGGTCGGTGGGGTGCCCTATATCCAGTTCATGGGCATCGGTGTGCAGCGCCGGGGCGACGAACTGACAGCCACGATGACCTTTGATGAAAAGCTGATCGGCAACCCGCTGCTGCCCGCGCTGCATGGGGGGGCAACGGCGGCCTTTCTGGAAGTCACCGCGATGATCGAAATCAGCTGGGCCATGCTGTGGAGCGATATCGAAAGCGGTGCCATCGACGTCGAAACCCTTGTGGCGGGCGATCTACCGCGCCTGCCCAAGACCATCGACTTCACGGTAGACTATCTGCGCTCTGGTCTGCCGCGCGATGCCTATGCGCGCGCGAAGGTCACCCGCTCGGGACGGCGCTATGCTTCGGTCCAGGTGGAGGCCTGGCAGGACAATCGCGACAGGCTTTTCGCACAGGCGACGTGCCACTTTCTGATGCCGACGCAACCGACCGGGGCGCAATGACGGCTCAGGTTGCGGGGCCGCTGACCCACCGCCGGGTTCTCAAGATCGCCCTGCCCATTGTCCTGTCGAACGCCACGGTGCCGATCCTTGGCGCTGTCGACACCGGCGTCGTGGGCCAGCTTGGTGATCCGGTTCCCATCGGCGCCGTTGGCATCGGCGCGATCATCATGACTGGGATTTACTGGATTTTCGGCTTCCTGCGGATGGGTACTGCGGGTCTGACAGCCCAGGCCCGTGGGGCGGAGGATGACGACGAGGTCGCAGCGTTGCTGTCGCGGGCGCTTCTCATCGCATTTTCTGCGGGAACGGTGCTGATCGCCTTTCAAACGCTGATCTTCGCAGGTGCCTTCGCCCTTTCGCCTGCCACGCCCGAGGTCGAGGCACTGGCGCGCGACTATATGCAGATCCGCGTCTTCTCGGCCCCCGCTGCGATTGCGCTTTACGGGATCACTGGCTGGCTGATCGCGCAGGAACGCACAGGCGCGGTGTTGATCCTTCAGCTCTGGATGAACGGGTTGAATATCTTGCTCAGCATCTGGTTTGTCCTCGGACTTGGCTGGGGTGTCGAAGGGGTGGCGCTGGCCACCTTCATCGCGGAATGGAGCGCGCTGGCCCTTGGCCTCTGGCTCTGTCGCGATGCGTTTGCCGGAACGGCGTGGCGGGCGGCGCAAAACGTCTTTGATCGGCTGCGGCTGATCCGCATGGCGAAGGTCAACAGCGACATTCTGATCCGCTCTGTCCTGTTGCAGGCGATCTTCGTGTCGTTCCTGTTCATGGGGTCTGACTTCGGCAATGTGGACCTTGCCGCCAATCAGATCTTGCTGCAGTTCCTCTACATTACCGCGTATGCGATGGATGGTTTTGCCTTCGCGGCGGAGGCTCTGGTGGGCTCTGCGATGGGGGCCAAAGCGCCTGCGCGGGTCCGGCGCGCATCACTTCTCAGCTCTGCGTGGGGGTTGATCGTCTGCGGCGTGCTGGGGCTGAGCTTTGCAGTCTTTGGCGGGACCGTGATCGACATCATGACCACCGCACCGGAGGTGCGCGAGGCGGCAAGGGTATATCTGATCTACATGGTGCTCGCGCCCTTTCTCGGGGTTGCGGCCTGGATGCTGGATGGCATTTTCATCGGGGCAACGCGCACGGGTGATATGCGCAACATGATGATCCTGTCTGCCATCGTCTATCTTGTGGCCTTGCTGACACTCGTCCCGGCCTTCGGCAATCACGGGCTCTGGGCGGCGCTGCTGATCAGCTTTGTGGCGCGCGGGGTCACGCTTGGCGTTCGCTATCCCGCCTTGGAACGGGCCGCTGCGTGACGTTCCCCGCGGGGAACACTTTGTAAACAAAGACTTAACGGGTGCGCTGGGTCTTGCGGTATCACCATAAGTATTTGCCGCAAAGGTGAAGGGAACACCCGCCGCCCGTTAACCTTTACGCGCGCTTTCCCCTTTGCCTTAGGACGCCAAGACCCGAAGCCGCATTGCTTTTCGCGTCATGACCCATTGCCATTCGCTTTTTCAAAATATCCCCGCCGGAGGCGCCTGTCAGAGGATGTCAAACACCCGTTCGGGCGGTCTGGCGATCACGGCCTGGTCCTTTGCAAAGACGATCGGGCGCTCGATCAGGATGGGATGCGCGGCCATCATGCCCAGCAGCGCGTCGTCCGGGGCGGTCTCGCTGATCTCAAGTTCTTTGAACAGCTTCTCGCCGGTGCGCATCATCTCGATGGCGCGCCGCCCCAGCGTGTCGCGGGTCAGGGTCAGCTCGGTCAGTGAGGGCGCATCGTCCAGGTATTTGCGCACGGTGACCTCTTCGCCGCGCTCTTCGAGCAAGGCCAGTGCCTGGCGCGATTTCGAGCAGCGCGGATTGTGCCAGATCGTGATCATGTCCAACGCTCCTTTTCGGTGCCGACAGCCTCGGCGACAGTGGCAAACCCGTCGCGCGCGAGCAGCGTGTCGAGGCCCCGCGCGATGTCGCCTGCAAGGCTGATGCCGTGATAGACCATGGCGGTATAAAGCTGCGCCGCCGACGCGCCGGCCTTGATCTTGGTATAGGCGTCTTCGGCGGAGGCGATCCCGCCCACGCCGATCAAGGGCAGGTCGGTCAGCGTGGCCAGACGGGCCAGCACGCGGGTCGATTTCTCAAAAAGCGGCGCGCCGGAGAGGCCGCCTTTTTCATCGCGATGGGGGCTGCGCAGATCGTCGCGCGCGAGCGTCGTGTTCGTCGCAATGATCGCGTCGATCTTCGCCTCAGTCGCCACCTCGGCAATCTCGGTCAGTTCGGTGTCGCTTAGATCAGGGGCGATTTTCAGAAAGACCGGGCAGGGCGTGGCACCACGCGCGTCCATGACGCCTTTCAGTAGTGCGGCAAGGGCGGCTTTGCCCTGCAGATCGCGCAGCTTTTCGGTGTTGGGCGAGGAGACATTGACGGTCGCAAAAGCGACATGGCGTGCACAATGGGCCAGCACTTGTGCAAAATCTGCAGCCCGGTCGGCGCTGTCCTTGTTGGCCCCCAGATTGAGGCCGATCACGGCGTTTTTGGGGCCAGCTACGAGGCGCGCGCAGATCGCCTCCATCCCGTCATTGTTAAAGCCGAAGCGGTTGATCGCGGCGCGATCCTCGGTCAGGCGAAAGAGACGCGGTTTGGGGTTGCCCGGTTGCGGGCGCGGGGTCGCGGCGCCGACTTCCAGAAAGCCAAAGCCTGCCCGCGCGAGCGGTCCAAGCGCTTCCGCGTTTTTGTCGAAGCCGGCGGCAAGGCCGACGGGGTTGGGCAGGTCGAGACCGGCCAAACTCGTGCGCAAACGCGGGCTGGTCACCGGGCCCGCCTTCGGGCCAAGCCCGGCATTGAGCGCTTTCAGTGCCATGCCATGGGCGGCTTCTGGGTCCATGCGGCGCAGGGCGCGCAGGCCGATTTGTTCGATCAGGCTCATGGGATCAGATCGGGGAAGACATGGGCGCCGCCCTCAAGCGGCAGGGGCGCCGTCCAGAGGATATCCGCCGTCGTCAGTTCCCGGTAGAGATGCGGGAAGAGGGCACCACCGCGTGAGGCCTCCCACTTCAGCGGCTCCAGCAGGTTGGCCTCAAGCGCGGCCAGCACCAGATCACTTTCGCCTGTGAAATGCTTGGCGGCGGTCTCGCGCGCCTGTTCGGCGGTTGAGAAATGGATGTAGCCATCGGCCACATCAATCGGCGCTCCGGTCGTGGTGCCGGTGGCCTCAAGCGCTGCCCATTCGTCGGCACGGAAAATCTTGTAAATCAGCATAGGGTGGGGATGCCTTGGCGCGCGCGCGAGGTCAAGGTTTCGCCGCATGGCGCGGCTGGATATAGAAGGGGCATGTGCGGAAGATTTGTCACCACGAAACCGACCGATGAGCTCGCTCAGATGTTTGACGCAGGTCCGGCAAATGACATGCCGGAGGTGCCGGATTTCAACGTTTGTCCGACCGACCAGCTGGCGGTGGTCGTGGCGGGGCGCAAGCTGGTGTCGATGCGCTGGGGGTTCCTACCCAGCTGGTACAAAACGCCCAGCGATGGCCCGCTGCTGATCAACGCGCGGGCCGAAACGATTGCGGAAAAGCCCGCGTTTCGAGAGGCCTGCCGCGCGCGGCGCTGTCTGATCCCGGCGACGGGGTTTTATGAATGGACCAAGGATGCAGACGGCAATCGCCTGCCCTGGTATATCGCGCCGACAGATGGGCCGCTGACCTTCGCAGGCGTCTGGCAGGTCTGGGAACGCGACGGTGCGCGCCACGTCACCTGCGCGATTGTCACCACAGCAGCCAATCAGGCGATGTCAGCGATCCATCACCGCATGCCCGTCACGCTCAGCCCGGATCAATGGGCGCTCTGGCTGGGCGAGCAGGGAAAAGGGGCGGCGCGCCTGATGACCGCCGCGCCAGAAGACCGGTTCGCCTTTCATAGGGTCGGTCCGGCGGTCAATTCCAACCGTGCTCTTGGCGCGGACTTGATCGAACCGCTGTAACGGGCCAGTTATAGGCAGACCCGGTGCGAAGCCGGGCGAATGCAGGAGGCGAAAGCAATGGGTGCAGGCGGAACGCAAGGCGGCACGGGGCAGTTTCTGATCGCCGTGGCAATGATGATCGGCGGCGGCTATCTGCTGCTGGAGAATATCGTGGTGCAGCCGGTCTTCGGCTTCGGGATGGTCGCGTTCTCGGTCGGGGGGATCGGAGTGACCACGGGGATGGTGTTGATCCCCTTCATGTTCGGCATCGGCATGATCTTTTACAATGCGCGCAACTGGCTGGGCTGGTTGCTGGCAGGGGGCGCGTTGCTGGCGATGATTTTCGGCGTGATCTCGAACATCACGCTGCAATTTGCCCGGATCAGCGCGTTTGACCTGATCGTGATCCTCGTGCTGCTGGTCGGCGGGATCGGGCTTTTCCTGCGGTCGATCAAGGCGCAGGGCTAGCCCAACTCAGGCGCTTTTGGCGTCCTGATACCACCTCACTTTGGCGCGGAACGCGTCGTGGCGATCGGGAAATAGCGCCGCATGCTGGGCCATCAGGCTCGGGGCCAGATCGACCCGCTCAAGGCGCTTGGTGAGCCAGATCAGGCGCTCCAGAACCCAAAAACGCTGGGGCGCGCGAGCGAAGACCTCGGACAGGGCATCAAAGACGCCCTCATAGTCCTCGATATCCTCGCAGCAGGACGCCCAGGCCGCCCAGATATCGGGGTCGAGCGCGAAGCGGTGCTGATTGGGTTCAAGCAACACCCGCAACGCGCGCCACTCCTTGAGATCACAGAGCATTTTTGTGGTTGTCATAAGCTCCGCATCTGACATCGGCAAAGCGACATTTGCGGTCAGCAACTCCACATAGCGCGCCATGCGCATCACGCCGTCCAGCGACAGGGCGACAGGCACCAGACCTTCGGTCAGAATGCTGGGCACGACATCGGGCGTGTCGGTGTTGAAATCGGCGAAAAAGTTGCGATAGGCGCAGCCGGAGACCAGCGCGTGGGGCATGAAATCGCCCCAGCGGTGCAGCGCCGATTGCAGGTTGCCGACCTCGATACAGTGGGTCTGCGGGCTGGCGAACAGCATATTGGCAAAGCCCGCCCCGTGATAGGACATCATCACCTCGGCATTGGCCATGATGGCCACTTGCTCCAGCGGTTTGAGATGCTCGAAATAGATGACCTGAAAGCCGTGCGGGCGCAGGGCTTCGATCAGTTTGTCTTCGTTGCGCATCTCGCGGTTGCGGTTGCCCGTGGCGGCCCGCGCGACCCAGAACCGCTTGGGCAGATGGTCCGTCTCCATGTCCTTGATCTTGTCCAAAGCGCGTGCGCGTAGCCGGGTCAGCATCACGTCATAGGAGTTCATCGCCAGCAACGCCTGGCTGTTACGATCCGCGTCCCGCCTGCGCCAGACCCAACCTCGCGGGGCCAGCGCGTCCAGCGAGGGCATCATCTGCTCGGAGGTCTGATGATAGAAGTGCCGCATGTTGAACGCGCTCAGAACACGCTTGTAGCGCTTGGGGCTGCGGCGGAACTTCACCCGGCCATCATATTCGGGAAAGAGCGCCTCGACCCAGTCCTCGATAAAGCCGCGCACGCCTTGGCTGGGCGAATGGATCAGGATATCACCCTTGAAATCAAGATCATCCAGCAGGCAGAGCTGGCACAGGGTCTCGGTCAGGAAATGGTAGAAGTTGAACGTGTTGCGGCAATCAATGGCGAAATCCAGATCGCGCGTGTCGCCTTCGAACACCGGCAGCGCGGCCTGCATGCGGTCGTCCTCATGCAGCGCCTTGAGATGTGCGATCACATCGTCATCGACCTGCGGATTGGTGTCCTTGTGCTTCCAGACATAGCGATTGCGCAACCGCGTGCCGGATGCGCCATTCAGCAGCCACTTGCCGCTGATCGCGGTGAAGGAATGCGAGAACCGCACGTCATCTGCGACGATCGGCACCGTGTTGAACGCCACAGGCGCGCGAAACTTGCGCAGCCGGTCATGGTTGCGAATATGGGTCGAGATCATCTCGTTGAGATGCTCATACGCGCTGAGCGGGTAGCCTGCGATATTACCCTTCGGCATTTCGCGCCACATCCAATCAGGCGTTTTTTCGACGTGAAAACCGGGGTCTATGCCCGGCGCGAAAAAGAACGCCGCGGGCGTCTTTTTAAAATTAATGCTCATTCCCTGCCCGTCATCTTGGCGTGACATCTTTGTCGCGAACTTACGTGCGAACACGTCACGAGGCAACGAAAACCAAAACAAAACGGCAGAATTATGGACGGTTGCAGGGCAGGGCGTCTTGACGCCCCGAAGGTGATGTCATACCTCGCTGATCTGACGAGCGGGTATGGTGAAATGGTATCATAAGAGCCTTCCAAGCTTAAGGTGCGGGTTCGATTCCCGCTACCCGCTCCAATAAGCAGACCGCGTCAGTGCGTCCCTTGACCCCCGACCGCGAAAGCCGACATTTTCGGCGGACCAACGAAACAGAGATGATCCGTGGCGAAACAACCAAAGACCGACAATGAAGAGCGTGCAAGTTCAAAGAAAGTCGGTGTTCTCAAAAATCTTCTGCCGTTTTTTGCACCCTATCGGCGGTATCTGATCCTCGCGGTTCTGGCGCTGCTGTTGACGGCAGGCGTGTCACTGGTCCTGCCGCTTGCCGCGCGCCGCGTGGTGGACGGGTTCGGCGCAGGCGACGTTGAAATCCTTGATACGTATTTTCTGGGGGCGATCGGCATTGCCGCGATTTTCGCGCTGGGCACGGGCCTGCGCTATTACATCGTCACCCGGCTGGGCGAGCGTGTCGTCGCCGACATCCGCAAAGCGGTTTTTGATCGGATGATCGCGATGAGCCCGGCCTATTACGAGAAGCTGATGACGGGCGAGGTTCTTTCGCGGATCACCACTGACACGACGCTGATCCTGACGGTCGTGTCGTCCTCCGTCTCATGGTTCCTGCGCAATATCCTTTTGTTCTTTGGCGGTCTGGCCTTGATGCTATGGACCTCCGCCAAGCTGACCGGGCTGGTCTTGTTGATCGTGCCGGTCATCATCCTGCCGATCCTGTTTCTGGGCCGCCGTCTGCGCGCCCTCAGTCGCGAAAACCAGGATCTGGTCGCCAATTCGTCAGCGAATGCGTCCGAGGCGTTGCAGGCGGTGCAGACAGTGCAGGCCTTCACCCATGAGAGCTCCAGCCGCGCGCAGTTCGCGCAGATCACAGAAGACAGCTACATTTCGGCCAAAAAGCGCATCTCGGTGCGTGCTTTGATCACGATGATCATCATCTTCGTGGTGTTTTCCGGCATTCTGGGCGTGCTCTGGATCGGCGCGCGCGACGTGCGTGGCGGTGTGACGACCGCGGGCGAGTTGGTGCAGTTCCTGATCTATGCGGGCATCGTTGCCAGCTCGACCGCCGCCCTGTCTGAGCTGTGGTCCGAACTTCAGCGCGCCGCAGGGGCAACCGAACGGCTGATGGAGCTGCTGGGCGCCGTGGATTCTGTGCAAGACCCCGCAACCCCCAAAACGCTGCCGCGCGAAGCCGCGACCGAGATTGTCTTTGACGACGTGACGTTTAGCTATCCTGCGCGTCCCGAGCAAGCCGCCCTTGATGCAGTCTCCTTCACCGTCGCGGCGGGTGAAACTGTTGCGTTGGTTGGTCCTTCTGGCGCGGGTAAATCGACGGTCACGCAATTGCTGCTGCGCTTCTTCGATCCGCAATCAGGCACCATCACCATGGGCGGGCTTGATCTGAAAGACCTTGCCCGAACCGAGTTCCGCCGTTCCATCGCGCTGGTCCCGCAAGAACCGATCATCTTTGGTGACACCGCCCGCGCCAATATCCGCTTTGGCCGTCCGGACGCCACCGACGCCGAAGTTGAAGAAGCCGCCAAGGCCGCTGCCGCCCATGACTTCCTGACCGCGCTGCCCGATGGGTATGACACGTTTGTCGGCGAGCGCGGGGTGATGCTGTCCGGTGGCCAAAAACAACGCATTGCCATTGCACGCGCGATCCTGCGCGATGCGCCCGTGCTGCTTCTGGACGAGGCGACAAGTGCGCTGGACGCCGAAAGCGAAGCCGCGGTGCAAGCGGCCGTGGAGCGCTTGTCGCAAGACCGCACGACACTGGTCGTGGCCCACCGATTGGCGACGGTGAAGACAGCAGACAGGATCATCGTCTTCGATCAGGGGCGGATCGTGGCCACGGGCACCCATGACGAACTGGTCGCACAAGGCGGGCTCTACGCGCGTCTGGCCCGGTTGCAGTTTACCGAAGGTCTGGCCGCTGAATAGGGCGTGGGCCGCCTTGCGGACCGTTTCAACGTGAGTATTTGAACACAAAAGAAGCAAGCGCGCGCGTTAACCTTAACGGGGTCTCGCGTGATGGCGGAGCTTCTTTTGTCCTCAAATACCGAAAGCAGGTTTCACCCTTTTTCGCAGCGTCACGGGTTGCGCGCGCAGGTTTCAATCGGCACCTTCTTCTTAACGAAGCTCGAAAAGAGCGCTAGGGAGGAGAAATGTCATGTTCACATCGCGCGAGGACCTGAACGCGATCGAGGCGGAAATGCCGTGGGACGCACGCGATGTGCCTGCCACGATGTATCAGTTCATGACGGCAACCAAGGACGCCCATGGGGCGCGTCCGGCAATCACCTTTCAATTGATGTCGGGGGCCACGGACCCTGCCGAGACCCTCACATGGGCCGAGTTTCACGCCCGCTCAATGCAATGCGCAAACCTCTTTCGCAGCCTGGGCGTGGGCGAGGGCGACACCGTCGCTTATCTGCTCCCCAATACGAATGAGACCGCCTGTACGCTGATCGGCGGCATGATTGCGGGGATCGTTAACCCGATCAACCCGCTGCTGGAGGCCGAGCAGATCGGCTCGATCCTGCGCGAGACCAAAGCGAAGGTGCTGGTCACTCTGAAAGCCTTTCCGAAGACCGATGTGGCGCAGAAAGCCGCCAAGGCCGTGGCGCTGGCCCCGAATGTCGAGCATGTGATCGAGGTCGATCTGCTGCGCTATCTGACGGGGTTGAAGCGCTTCATCGTCCCGCTCATTCGGCCCAAGAACCCTGTGACCCACAAGGCGCGCGTGCATGATTTCACCAAAGCGGTAGATCGGCAAAGCAAGACGCTCGATTTTGCTGATAGCGCAGGCGACCGCGTCGCGGCCTATTTCCATACGGGCGGCACAACGGGGATGCCAAAGGTCGCGCAGCACAAGTATTCCGGCATGATCTATAACGGCTGGATCGGGCACCGGCTGCTTTTTACCGAGAAGGACGTGGTGCTGTGCCCGTTGCCGCTTTTTCATGTGTTTGCCTGCCATCCGATCCTGATGAGCATGATCGCCTCTGGCGGTCATGTCGTCTTCCCGACGCCTGCGGGCTATCGCGGCGATGGCGTTTTCGACAATTTCTGGAAGCTGATCGAGCGTTGGCAAGTGACGTTCATGATCACGGTGCCGACCGCCATGGCCGCGCTGATGCAGCGCCCGGTTGATGCCAATGTCGACAGTCTGAAGACGGCGTTTTCAGGCTCGGCCCCCCTGCCGCTTGAGCTCTTCCGACGCTTTGAGGAGGCCACAGGTGTCAGCGTTGTCGAAGGCTACGGTCTGACCGAGGCGACTTGTCTGGTGTCGTGCAACCCGCCCTCAGGCGACAAGAAAATCGGCTCTGTCGGCTTTGCCTTCCCCCATACCACGGTCAAGATCCTCAACGATACGCCAGAGGGTCCGGTCGAATGCGCCGTTGATGAAATCGGCGAGATTTGCATCGACAATCCGGGGGTCTACGAGGGCTCGACCTACACGGAAGAGGCCAAGAACAAGGACCTCTTTCACAAAGGCGTCTTCCTGCGCACCGGCGATCTGGGGCGCATCGATGCCGATGGCTATATCTTCATCACAGGTCGCGCGAAGGACCTGATTATTCGCGGCGGTCACAATATCGACCCTGCCGAGATCGAGGAAGCGCTGGCCGGGCATGAGGCCGTGGCCATGGTCGGCGCGATCGGACAGCCCGATGCCTATGCCGGTGAAATCCCCTGCGCTTATGTCGAGTTGGTGGCCGGGGCTTCGGTCACGCCCGCCGAGTTGAAGGCCTATGCGGAAGACCATATCCATGAACGCGCCGCCTTGCCCCGCCATATCGAGGTTCTGGATGAATTGCCGAAGACGGCTGTTGGCAAGGTCTTCAAGCCTGATCTGCGCAAGCGCGCAATCACACGCATTTACGATGCCGCACTGGCCGAGGCCGGCCTGAATGCCCGCGTCGCTCATGTGGTCGAGGACAAGAAGCGCGGGCTGGTGGCCTATCTGGAGAAGACAGGCGAGGTGGATGATGCCGCCTTGAGCGAAGCGCTGGGCAGCTTCACCCGGCCTTGGGACTGGGCTGCTTAGCCGCAGGATTTTGCAATGGTCGTCGGGGCTGTCACGCCCTAAGTGACAGCATATGAGAAAGCCCTATTCGTTTCTGGATGACCCCTCCGTGCCGGGTTTTGACTGGCGCGTTCCGCTGGCCGTGATGGACGGGGAATGCGCGCTTTGTGCCTTCGGCGCGCGGATCATCGACCGTCTGGACCGGGCCAAGGAAATTCGGATCGCGACGATAGAGACCGCGCTGGGTCGCGCCTTGCTGGAGCATTACGGGCTGCGGGCGACCGCACCGGACAGCTGGCTCTTCATCGAGGATGGCGTGGCCCATGAGGGCTTTGATGCAATGATCTGCGTTGGACGGCGCACCGGCGGGATAGGCCATGGGCTACGCCTTCTGGGGGTGTTGCCAAAGCCCTTGCGCGCTGGGCTCTACGGCTGGATCGCGCGCAATCGCTACCGGCTCTTTGGTCGCAAACGGATGTGCGATCTGCCCAGCGAAAGCCTGCGCGCGCGGCTGGTCGCATGACGCCGCTTTTTGCGCAGGTCTTGGGTGCGTCCTATGTCACGCTGCCCGCGTCGGTCCGCGCAGCACATGATCTGCGCGACACGCACCGCTATCGCGGCTATGCCCGGATCACGCGCGGGCCGCGGCTGACGGCGCGGCTGATCGCACGGCTTTTCCGGTTTCCGACCGCCAACGAGAACGCACCCGTCCAAGTCACCATGCGCCGGGTCGGCGAGACCGAAGAATGGGAGCGTGTCTTCGATGGTGCCGCGTTCCGCTCTACCCTGCGTATCAAGGACGGCCAGATGACCGAGCGCTTCGGCTGGATTACCTTTCGCATCGGTCTTTTCATCCGCAAAGATGCACTGCACTTCCCGGTCACGGGCGCGCGGATCGGCTGGCTGCCGCTTCCGGCGGCGTTTCTGCCACGCTCGATCGCGCTTGAAACCGAGCGGGACAGGCGGTTCGTCTTCGATGTGCGTATTGAGGCCCCGGTGACCGGCGCGCTGATCGTGCATTATCAAGGATGGCTTGAGCCAGAGGCGTGAAGACTTTTCAGAAAAGTCTTGGAAAAAGTTTTCAGAAAACTTTTTGGCCGGACGAGGGGGGATGGTGCTGTGAGAGAGGATTGAACTCTCGACCTCACCCTTACCAAGGGTGTGCTCTACCACTGAGCTACCACAGCGCCGTGGGCGGCTGATTAGCGCCTTCGTGCAATTGGTGCAAGCGCAATCTGGACCCCGATTGAGCCTTGCGATAAAGACCTTCCATGGACCGGAAATCCGACAAGTCGACAGCCAAGAAACCCGCTGAAACCCGCGAAGACAGGCTCAAAGCGGCGCTCAAGGCGAATATGGGGCGGCGCAAGGCGCAGGCGCGGGCCAGAGCGGCATCGGACAAAGACGAGACAGGCGAAAAGGGCAGCTAGATGGATTCGATTGTGGTGACGGGGAACGGCCCGCTGAACGGGGATATCCCCATCGCGGGGGCCAAGAACGCCTGTCTGACCCTGATGCCGGCCACGCTTCTCAGCGAAGAGCCGTTGACGCTGACCAATGCGCCACGGCTGTCTGACATCAAGACAATGACGGCTTTGTTGCAGTCTCTGGGGGCGGAGGTGACCTCGATGCAGGACGGTCAGGTTCTGGCGATGTCCTCGCATAATATCGACAATCACACGGCCGATTATGACATCGTGCGCAAGATGCGCGCCTCAATCCTTGTGCTGGGGCCGATGCTGGCGCGGGACGGGCATGCGGTTGTGTCGCTGCCCGGGGGCTGCGCGATTGGCGCGCGGCCCGTGGATTTGCACCTCAAGGCGCTGGAAGCGATGGGGGCAGAGCTTGAGCTGAAGGACGGATATGTTCACGCCAAGGCGCCTGGCGGGTTGAAAGGCGGCGTGGTTGAGTTCCCGTTCGTCACCGTGGGCGCGACCGAGAATGCGCTGATGGCTGCCACCTTGGCCAAAGGAACCACGGTTCTAAAAAACGCCGCGCGCGAGCCGGAGATAGTCGATCTGGCGGAATGCCTGCGCAAGATGGGTGCGCAGATCGAAGGCGAAGGGACTTCGGAGATCACGATCCAAGGTGTAGACCGTCTCCATGGTGCCACGCATCCGGTCGTCACAGACCGGATCGAACTTGGCACCTATATGCTGACCCCGGCCATTTGTGGTGGAGAGGTCACCTGTCTGGGCGGCAAGATCGACTTGCTCGGCGCGTTTTGCGAAAAGCTGGACGCGGCGGGAATTTCGGTGGAGGAAACCGCCAAAGGCCTGAAAGTTGCGCAAAAGAACGGGCGCGTGCGGGCCGTGGACGTCACGACAGAGCCGTTTCCAGGCTTTCCGACTGATCTGCAAGCGCAGATGATGGCGCTGCTCTGCACCGCCGATGGCACCAGTGTGCTGGAGGAAAAGATCTTCGAGAACCGCTTCATGCACGCCCCCGAACTGATCCGCATGGGCGCGCAGATCGACGTGCAAGGCGGCACCGCGACCGTGACGGGTGTGGACCGACTGAAAGGCGCGCCGGTGATGGCGACGGACCTGCGCGCCTCCGTCTCGCTGATCCTTGCGGGGTTGGCTGCCGAAGGGGAGACGGTCGTGAACCGCGTTTACCATCTGGATCGCGGCTATGAACGGGTCGAGGAAAAGCTGGGGGCCTGCGGGGCCAAGATCGAACGGATCAAGGGACAATGACCCAAGACGCAACATTTGAAGAAGGCGGCGAGCGCCCGCTGCGCCTGATGGTGGTGGATGCGGATGATTTGCAGGTCGTGTCCTCGCTGGTGCAGGACGCGGTGTTTCCGGCGTCCGAAATCCAGTGGCGTGCTTCTGAGCGCCGTTTTGCCATCTTGCTCAACCGCTTTCGGTGGGAAGACGTGCCGCAAGCCGAACGCCGGGGCCGCGACTTTGAGCGCGTTCAGGCGGTTTTGCTAGTCGAGGATGTCGTGCGCGTGCAAAGCCAGGGCGTGACCAAGGGCGATGCTGACACGATCCTATCGGTCCTCGCACTGACTTTCACGCCGAGCGAGGACGGCACCGGACGCTTGGAACTGACCCTTGCGGGCGACGGGGCCATCGCGCTGGAGGTCGAAAGCCTCAACGTGATCTTGAAAGATGTCACACGGCCTTATGTGGCGCCTTCAAAGCAGGCACCGGGCCATCCCGACGCTTGACTGACCTGACAGACTGACCGGAGGCGAAATGCCCGTATTCCTCAACAGCTCGGACGCCGATTTCGAGACCGCCTTTGCGGCGCTGCTGACCGCCAAGCGCGAAGACAGCCCCGATGTGGACGACACCGTTGCGGCCATCATCGCGGATGTCCGGGCGCGGGGTGATGCGGCCGTTTTGGAGCTGACCGCGCGGTTTGACCGGCTTGAGATCACCGCGCCGGAACTGCGCTTTACCGCTGAAGAAATCGAAGCCGAATGCGCCCGCGTTGATGCGCAGGATCGCGCCGCGCTGGAATTGGCGGCGGAGCGTATCCGTGCCTATCACGCACGCCAGAAGCCCAGCGATGAAAGCTGGGTCGATGACACCGGCGCGACTTTGGGTTGGCGCTGGACGCCGGTTACTGCTGCAGGTCTCTATGTGCCGGGCGGGTTGGCAAGCTATCCCTCATCGGTCCTGATGAACGCGATCCCGGCGAAAGTGGCCGGGGTGAGCCGCCTTGCGATTTGCGTGCCAACGCCGGACGGCGTGGTGAACCCGCTGGTGCTGATGGCCGCACGTATCGCGGGCGTGGACGAGATTTACCGCATCGGCGGCGCGCAAGCCGTGGCCGCGCTGGCCCATGGCACGAAAACGATTGCGCCCGTCGACAAGATCACCGGGCCGGGTAATGCTTTTGTGGCCGCTGCCAAGCGCCGGGTGTTTGGCAAGGTCGGGATCGACATGATCGCTGGCCCGTCCGAAATTTTGGTCATTGCCGACAAGCACAATGACCCGGATTGGATCGCCACTGATCTGCTTAGCCAGGCCGAACATGACGAAAGCGCGCAATCGCTGCTGATCACCGATGATGCTGCGTTTGGGCAGGCTGTCGCCGCCTCGGTCGAAGCGCAGCTCGAAACCCTCGAACGGCGCGCCATCGCAGGCCCAAGCTGGCGCGATTACGGCGCGGTGATCGTAGTGCGCGATCTGGACGAGGCCGCCGCCTTGTCAGACCGCATCGCGCCAGAGCATCTGGAGCTGTGCGTCGAAGACCCCGATGCACTCAGCGCAAAGATCACCCATGCAGGGGCCATCTTCCTTGGCGCGTGGACGCCCGAAGCCATTGGCGACTATATCGGCGGCCCCAACCATGTGCTGCCCACCGCCCGCTCGGCGCGGTTCTCCAGCGGGCTGTCGGTGCTTGATTTCATGAAGCGGACAACGCTGGCAAAAATGACTCCTGCGTCCCTGCGCGCCATTGGTCCTGCTGCCGAACGTCTGGCATCCTCCGAAAGCCTTCAGGCGCACGGGCTTTCCGTGCGCGCCCGCCTTGATCGTCTGAACGAAAGTTAACGCCATGCCCCGTATCGCCCATATCGAACTGGATGACGGCAATCTGCCCGCCCCCACGCCCGAGATCGAGCAAGAGCGTAAAGTGGCGATGTTTGACCTGTTGGAGGATAACTCTTTCAAGCTGCCCGACCGCGAAGGCCGCGCGATGCCCGATGGCCCCTATCATGTCGGCCTGTCCATCCGCGAAAAGCGGCTGGTCTTTGATGTGACCACCGAAGGTCATGAAAAGGCGGCAGAATTTCACTTGTCCCTTGGGCCGTTCCGGCAGGTGGTGAAGGACTATTTCGCGATCTGCGAAAGCTATTTCGAGGCGGTCAAGACGATGCCGCCCAGTCAGATCGAGACCATTGATATGGCCCGCCGCGGCATCCACAACGAAGGCGCGCGGGTGCTGCAAGAGCGGCTGGAGGGCAAGGCGGACGTCGATATCGACACGGCTCGTCGCCTCTTTACCCTGATTTGTGTGCTGCATTTCGGAGCCTGAGCGACTTGTCTGACAGCCTCCCCCAATCGGTGCTGTTTTGTTGCGACCACAACGCCGTGCGCTCGCCCATGGCCGAGGGCATGATGAAGAAATTCTACGGCCACACGACCTATGTGCAATCGGCAGGCGTGCGCGGCGAGATGGAGATTGACGGCTTTTCCGTCGCGGTCTGCGACGAGTTGGGGATCGAACTGTCGCGCCACCGCACGCGGTCCTTTGACGAGATGGAGGAATGGGGCGATGACCTGTCCTCTTTCGATCTGATCGTCGCACTTTCCCCCGCCAGCCAGCGCCGCGCATTGGAGCTGACCCGGATCTACCATCTGGATGTGCAATATTGGCCGATCCTTGACCCGACCGGGCTTGGCGAGACCCGCGAAGCCAAATTGGACGCGTATCGGCAGGCGCGCGACCAGATCAAGGGGCACATTCTAGAGAAATGGGGCGCTCCGACTGCCGAATAGTGCGGTTGCAGCGGCGTAATCTCACGATTTCCCTTGAAAAACCAAGCCACCCACCGCATTTAGTGCGGCGTTGGCCCCGGTCGGGGCTGTTGTCATAATGGAGAGACCATGGCCAAGGAAGAACTGCTCGAATTTCCCGGTGTCGTTAAGGAACTCCTGCCGAACGCGACATTCCTGGTCGAGCTGGAGAACGGCCATACGATCATCGCGCACACGGCAGGCAAGATGCGCAAGAACCGCATCCGCGTTCTGGCAGGCGACAAAGTGCAGGTCGAGATGACCCCCTACGATCTGTCCAAGGGTCGGATCAACTATCGTTTCAAGTAAACCGTGAAGCTGGTTTTAGGCTCAGGCAGCCCGCGCCGGTTGGAATTGCTGGCGCAGCTCGGGCTGGTGCCTGACGCCGTGCGCGCGCCCGATATCAACGAAGACCCCTTGAAGGCCGAACTGCCGCGCCCCTACTGCGCGCGGATGGCCCGCGAGAAAGCGCAAGCTGTTGAGGCTGCCGCCGATGAGGTCGTTCTCTGCGCAGATACCACCGTTGCGTTGGGCCGCCGCATTCTGGGCAAGCCACGCGATATTGGCGAAGCTGCACAATTTTTAAGCAGTCTCGGCGGTCGCCGTCACCGGGTCATCACCGCAATTGCCGTAAAATTAGGCGATCAGCTGTGGGAGCGGGATGTGGTCTCTGCCGTCAAGATGAAGCGGCTAAGTGATGTTGAGCTGAACAGCTATCTGCAAAGCAATGACTGGCAGGGCAAGGCCGGCGGCTACGCCATCCAAGGCCCTGCGGGTGCATTTATTCCATGGATATCAGGCTCTTATAGCGCCATCATGGGCCTGCCCGTGGCGGAAACCGCGCAACTTCTGGCCGCTGCGGGCTACCCGGTCTACGGAGAGCGCTCATGAAAGGCCGCTTGATCGCTTTGGATCATATCGAAGGCCGCGAAGCTGCCGCGTTGATGGTCGATGGCCAGCTCGACGATCTGATTGTCGCGCAAGCCTCCGGCCCGATCCCCGGCTCCATCTACCGCGCCGAGGTGGGGCGGCAGATGAAAGGGCAGGGCGGGGTGATCGTCTCGCTCGGCGATGGTCACAAAGGGTTCTTGCGCGGGGTCAAAGGGGCAGCTCCGGGAGATCGGTTGCTGGTGCAGGTCACCGGCCATGCAGAGGCGGGCAAGGCCACGCCTGTCACACCCAAGTTGCTCTTCAAAAGCCGCTACGCCATCGTCACACCAGATGCCCCCGGCATCAATATCAGCCGTGCGGTCCGCGATGAGGACATCCGGGATGCGCTGTTGCTCACCGCCCACGAAGTGATGGGCGCTGGCGGCTTTGGATTGATCGTGCGCTCCTCTGCGGCCCAGGCCGATGCGGATGCCATTGCCGAGGATATCGAGGCCATGCGCGCGTTGGCCGAAGACGTGGTGTCTCAGGCAGATGGAAAACCCGCGCTGATCCATGCAGGCGATGGCCCGCACCTGATCGCGTGGCGCGAATGGACCGCGCCTGCGCGGGTGGAAACCGATGCGGGTTGCTTTGAGGATCACGGAGTGCTGGATCAAATTGACACGCTCTCAAAGCCCCATGTGGGCCTTCCTGCAGGGTTTACCATGTTTGTTGAGCCGACGCGCGCGCTGGTTGCTGTGGATGTAAACACCGGCGGCGACACCTCTCCGTCCGCTGGCCTCAAGGCCAACATCGCCGCGGCCAAAGCGCTGCCCACGCAATTGCGCCTGCGGGGCTTGGGCGGTCAGATCACGATAGACCTTGCCCCCATGATCAAGCGCGACCGCAAACCGTTCGAGGTTGCCTTGCGCTCTGCATTCAAAGCCGACCCGGTCGATACCACCCTTGTCGGCTGGACCCCGCTGGGCCATTTTGAACTACAACGCAAACGCGAACGCGTGCCGCTCCGCGAGGTTCTGAGATGAGCTGTCCGATCTGCGAAAAAAAGACCGATCCCAAGTATCGTCCCTTCTGCTCAAAACGCTGTGCAGATCTGGACCTGGCCAAGTGGTTGTCAGGCAGCTACGCGATCCCGTCAGAGGACCCCGAAGACCTCGAAGAGGCCGCCCGCGAGGTGGAAAGCGCCCCCAAACGCCCACACTGAAATTGCTGCGATTTCCCACTGGACACCCCCCAGCACCTGCCCTAAAACGCCCAAACCCGAAGGTGAGAACCTTCCCCGGTGCCTGGGTAGCTCAGGGGTAGAGCAGTGGATTGAAAATCCTCGTGTCGGTGGTTCGATTCCGCCCCCGGGCACCACTTAAAGCAATTCGAAAGAAGCATTTGAGAGACTTTTGCATCGCGGTGCAGGTCGCTGAAAAGTGCAAGATGCTGTCGCAAAACGGCAGCGTAGTCTCAAAAGACCTGTCGGGTGAAAAGGTTTGTGGTTCGGCGTAGCCCAGCTCTTTCCCCAAGGTTTCAACGGCGACGAGCTGGGCTAGCAACTTCACACAGCTGGTCGCAATGTGATCTGCGCCAGATGCACCGCGCTGAGCGTGGGCCACCAGCCATCGCTGATGGTTTGCGCAACCCGCGTCTCTTGCACACCGCTCCCATAACGCAATGTCACATCGAAAAGCCCATTGATCCCATCTAGCCGCGCAATATCCGGCGCGCGGGCCACGCCGCCGCTGCTTGTGGGGATGTAGCTTGACGGGGTCAGACCGAACTCGATCTGAGGCAGGGCAATCAGGATGTCGGTGCCATAGGTATCCGGCCCGTTGTTCAGCCCCCATTGCCCCGCACGTGCCGCGCTATGGGAGACGCGGGTCCAGACATCCGTTGCTGTGAAAACCGGGCTGATCCCGGCGCTGCCATCGGCGTAGAGTTGAAAATCAGCATTCGCGCCCATCGCCTTGACCCACAGGCTGATCGCCTTGGCATCGGTGCCCGAAAATTGGCCGAGCTTAAGATAGGTGCTGCCCTGTGCTGCATGGCTCATCCGGTAGACCGAGCCGGTCTGACCATCCGGACCGGTCACCGCAGGCATCGCCTGCACGGTCGTGTTATTGCCCTTCTGATGAGTGCGAAAATCGGCCGAGGTCACGAAGTTCGTCACACCTGCCTCCAGCAACAGACCCAATGGCGTGCCGGTCATAGGATCATGATCAAAACGGGGCGCATTGGCAGGCACGCTGACCCGCTGGCCCGTCGCTGTGACAACCGTGGCGGCGCTGGCGCGTGTCAGGCTGACACCGGTGGGCAGCGCTCCGGTTGTAAAATCCAGCACAATCGCGCCAGAGCCTGCGCCGCGTCGCCGCCCTGCCAGCGCGGTCATGTTCAGACCAAATCCCAGCATCAGGACACCAGAAACGCGTGGATGCCGCTTGCGGTGGTGCCGCTGGCGCGCACTTGGCTCACACCCACGGGCAGGATCGAGAAATCAGCGACCGCGACACTGCGCTGCGTGCCTTTTTCGGTGACGATCGACAGGGTGCCGCCGGTCTCGATGTAAAGGGCAACGGCCACATCCGTTAGCGGGGTCACATCATCGGGAACCACCGGCTCCAGATCGCGGGCGGGGCCGCTGAGATGCATGGCACGGTTTGCAAAGGGATTTGTCATCGAACTCTCCTCGGGGGGTCGGATTTTCAGTGAGAACCGGTTCTAGATCGCAATGATTGATGCCTCATAAGCGCACCGTGCGGTGTTGCGTGGGTGCAAATTTCAACTTTGGATTGTCAGCGCGACGAGAATACGCCAGCTTGTGCGCGGGGACCCGAAAGCGGACAATTTGACGACAAAGCTCATAACAAAAGCCCGTTGCGGCGGTCTGATCGCGCTCAACCTGATCGCGGGGCAGGCCTGGGCCGAGGGGGCGGCGCTGTCGTTTTATGGCACGCCCGGTCTGATCGAGATGCCAAGCGCGCAGGCGCTGCCGGACGGGCAATTGTCGCTCTCCACCACGCGGTTCGGCGCGACCTCGCGCACCGCGCTCAGCTTCCAGATCACACCGCGGGTGACAGGCACGTTTCGCTATTCGATTATCGAGGATTTCGACGATTCCGAGGACCGCTTTGACCGCAGTTTCGATCTGCATGTGCTGCTTTCGGAAGAAACGCTCCGCTTTCCGGCTGTCGCCGTGGGTCTGCGGGACTTTGGCGGCACCGGGCTGCTGGCCTCGGAATATGTGGTGGCCACCAAAACGCTGACGCCGCGCCTGACGGTGACGTCTGGTATTGGCTGGGGGCGGCTTGGCTCCTTCAACGGTTTCAGCAACCCGTTGGGCTTTAACGACCGCCCCGATCCGCCCGAGGATATCACCGAGGTAGGCCGTGTCGAAACCGACCAGTTCTTTCGCGGGGATGCAGCGCTCTTTGCAGGGTTCAGCTATCAGGCGTCGGATCGCCTGCGCCTGACCGTCGAATATAGCTCGGACGCCTATGATCTGGAGGTGGACCGCGTCGGGTTTGACCGTGAAAGCCCGTTCAACTTTGGCCTCGATTACCGGTTCGACAATGGGGTGGGGCTGGGGCTCTACAGCCTCTATGGGAGCGAGATTGGTGCGGTTCTGAGCTACTCGATCAACCCCGCCAATCCGCCTGCGCCGGGCGGGCTTGATGCGGCCCCACCGCCGATTCAGCCGCGCGGTCAAATCGCGGCGACCAGTTGGAACCTGCCCAGTGCGACCTCCACACGCAGCCAGCTTGAGACGCAGGGGATCACGCTGGAAGCTCTTGATATATCAGGTGAAACCGCCACGGCCCGCATTGTTAATACTCGCTACGCTGCCACGCCTCAAGCGCTGGGTCGCACTGCACGTGTGCTGGCCAACACGCTGCCGCCAGAGGTCGAAACGCTGATCCTTGTCCCGGTCGTCAACGGTGTGCCGACCTCTCAAGTCACTTTCCGCCGCTCCGATCTGGAAGAGCTGGAAACCGCGCTTGACGGCACATGGCAGAGCTATGTCCGCGCGGATATCGAGGACGCGGCAGGCGTTCGGATCGCGCCCGATCCCGGCCAATACCCGCGCTTCAGCTACGGTCTGACCCCCTATCTTGCGCCGGCACTTTTTGACCCCGACAACCCGGTGCGCGCCGACTTTGGCGCACAGCTTGCCGCCACCTTCGCCCCCCGTGCGGACCTCGTCTTTTCCGGTGCGCTGCGCCAACCGCTTCTGGGCAATCTCGACCAATCCACGCGGCCTTCAAACTCGGTCCTGCCGCGCGTCCGCTCCGATGCGGTCCTTTATGACACCGAAAGCACGCTTAAATTGGCCTATCTCACGGCAGAGCATTTCTTCCGCCCCGGTCCCGACCTTTATGGCCGCATCACCGCGGGCTATCTGGAGCGGATGCACGGTGGTGTCTCTGCCGAACTGCTCTGGAAACCCGTCCTCGGCCCTCTCGCATTAGGGCTTGAGATCAACCATACCAAGCAACGCGATTTCGATCTGGGCTTCGGCTTTCAGGACTACGAGGTCACCACCGGCCACGCCTCCATCTATTATGATTTCGGGGGTGGCTATCTCGGCCAACTCGACGCGGGCCGCTACCTTGCCGGCGATTACGGTGCCACCTTCGGGCTGGATCGCGAGTTTGACAACGGCTTCCGCGTCGGTGCGTTTTTCACGCTCACTGATGTCTCGTTCGACGATTTCGGCGAAGGCTCCTTCGACAAGGGCATCCGCATCACGGTCCCCGTGGATTGGCTCTCCGGTGACAGCGCACGGGGCGGCTATTCCACGACAATCCGCCCCGTGACCCGCGATGGCGGCGCGCGGCTGAACGTGCGCAATCGCCTCTACGAGATGACGCGCGGTTATCATGACCCCGAATTGCGCGACCGTTGGGGGCGGTTTTGGCGATGAAACGCTTGGCTCTGATCCTTGCGCTTGCCGCCTGCGACGCCGCTCCGCCGGACCCTGCGGTGCAAGCCGCCTTGCAAGCCGGCGCGCCTGCGCTGCTCATCTCTGTCGAGACCCGGGAGGACGCGCTCGCGCCCTTTGTCGCCCGCACGACCCGCGAGGGGAGCACCACTTGGCAAAGCGTCGATAGTGTCAGCGTCACCACCCGCGACGGCCTGCTGCAAGCCACAAGAGGTCTGGGCGCGGATATGCTGGCCTCCGACACGACCCAATCGGCCAAGCGCCTGCGCGCAAACCAGCCCGGCACCGCCGAGCGGTTTCATACCTTCCTCAACGGCGAAGATCAGGCCATCACCCGTGTCTATGTCTGCGAGATCACCCGCCGTGGTCCGCGCCAGATCGACGTCGGGCGCGGCCCTGAACCCGCGCGATTGATGGCCGAAGATTGCGCCAGCCTGACCGAGAGTTTCACCAATCTCTACTGGATCGCGCCGGGTGGCAGCCTGCTGCAATCGCGCCAATGGGCCGGGGCGTTCACAGGCCCCCTCGCGATCCGACAGATCCCGAATTGAAGAAGTGTTTTGCGAAAGTGACAGGCCGTAAAGGACCGTATAAGTTGAACCACAAGACATCCAAAAAGGACGCCTCTTTGCGCCTCATCTCTGCTTTTCTTTTGTCCGCCACGCTCGCCGCGTGCGGGGTCGCTTACCAAAGTCCCGCCGTTATCGCGGGCAGTTCTGACGCCTCCAAAGTGCGTGTCGTTCCGGTCACCGCTGAAAGCGTGATGCTGGCCAATCGCGCCAGCTACACGCCACAAACCCTGCCTGCGATTTTCAGCCAGACCGCAGGCAGTCCCGGCCTGCGCGGGGCAGGGGCCACGCCGCTCCCTGCCTCTGCACCGGAAACGCGTCCCCAAGCGCTGGAAACCCGCGTGCCGCCCCCCGTCAATCCCGGCCCTTACCGCATTGGCGTCGGCGATGTCGTCCTGCTTGCCACGCCGCAAACTGGCGGCACGGTTGAAGAACTCACCGGCCTTCTCGCTGCGCAAAACCGTCGCCAAGGCTACACGGTTCAGGATGACGGGGCCATTGCGATCCCCGATGTGGGCCGCGTTGAAATCGGCGGCCAAACGCTTGAGGATGCCGAAGCGCTGCTCTTTGATCGGCTCGTGGAAAGCCAGATTGACCCCACTTTCAGCCTTGAGATTGCCGAGTTCAACGCCCGCAAGGTCTCCATCGGCGGGGCCGTCGCCCGCCCGACCGTGGCCCCCATCCGCCTGACGCCGCTTTTTCTGGATCAGGCGCTCGCCCAAGCCGGGGGTGTCACCGCCGATGACCTCGACTTCGCCTCCGTCCGCATCTACCGCGACGGCACGCTCTACCAGATCCCGCTCAGCCGTCTTTATGCCGAAAGCGGCCTGCAGCGCATCCAACTCGTTGATGGCGACAGCGTCTTTGTCGATACCGAGTTCGAGCTGGAGCGCGCTTCTGCCTACTTCGAGGAACAAATCCGCCTCGCCGAATTCCGCCAGAACGCCCGCGTCACAGCACTGAATGCGCTCGCAACCGAGGTGTCCTTGCGCCGCGCGTCTCTGCAAGAAGCCCGCAGCAACTTTCAGACCCGCCTCGATCTCGGCGGCGTCAAACGCGACTATGTCTACCTCACCGGCGAGGTCGGCCAGCAGTCCCGCTTCACGCTCCCCTTCGAGCAGCGCGCCAGCCTCGCCGACGCGCTTTATGACGGCGCGGGGGGCGTACCGACGACCACTGGCAATGTGCGCGAGATTTACGTGCTGCGCGGGTCCCAGAACTCGCGCGAATTCGCCTCTGTCACCGCATGGCATCTGGATGCGCGCAATGCTGCGAACCTGCTGCTCGCTACACGGTTTGAGCTGCGCCCCAACGATGTGATTTTCGTCGCCGAACAGCCCGTCACAAGGTGGAGCCGCGTGGTCACCCAAATCACGCCGTCGCTGATTTCCTCAGGCGTCGGAGCGGCCGCGAACTAGTTCAGGTAGTAGGGCGCTCCGCCCGGTACATCCGCTCCATACTGCCCGCCATAGCCATACCGGCGCAGGCCCTTGGGGTCGATCTGGCTCAGGATAAGACCTGACACACGCTGCCCCGCAGTCTCAAAAAGCCGCATCGCTTCGTCCAGTTGCGCACGTGTCGTATGGTTCCAGCGCACCGTGAACAGCACCGTGTCCGCGGCCTGCGCAAGGATGCGCGCATCCGGGACGACCAGCACGGGCGGGCTGTCGATCAGGATCACGTCAAAGCGGCGACGCAGCGCGTGGATCACGTCGTGAAACGCGGGCGAGGCGAACACATCCGCCGCGTTGGTCCCGGCCTGCATCCCGCTCAGCACATGCAGCCCCAGATGCGGCACGCTTTGTAGCGCATCCTCTAACGCGACATCGCCAGACAGGACCTGTCCCAGCCCGTCCGATTGTGGCAATCCCAGATGCGGGCCCAGCCGCGCACGACGAATGTCGCCTTCCACCAGAACAACCGATTTGCCCATGCCCACAAGGTTTTGTGCTAAAGCCAGAGCGTTGGTCGTTTTGCCTTCACCGGGCAGGGACGAGGTCGACAGGATCACCTGTGGTGGCGTATCCGCATTGGCCAGCAGCACCGATGTGCGCAAGTTGCGGATCGCTTCGGCCGCCGCAGAGGCTGGCTTTTCCGCCAGGTAAGACACCATCGCGCGGCGACCCTTTACCGGGAACAAAGGCACTTGCCCCAGAACCCGTAAGCCCGTCGCGTCTTCCAACCCTTGCGCACTGCGAAAGCTCGTGTCCAACATCTCCCGCGCCATCAGAACGCCGCTGCCCAGAACAAGACCGGCCATAAGGCTCATCAGAACGATCAGTTTCCTGTCCGGGCTGCTCGGCGCAGTGGGCACGACGGCCTGCGAGAGGATCCGACTGTCCGCCTGATGGATGCCCTGCTGGGCCGAGGTTTCTTTCAATCGCGTCAGAAAATGCTCATAAAGCAGTCGCGTGGCCTCCGCCTCCCGCGTCAATTGCTGTAATGCGATCAGGTCCGCGTTCTGCCCGGCGATCTGCGCCTCCAATGCCGCTTGCGATTGCGCCAGAACCGCCAATTGCTGCGCCCCGCGCGCGGTCTCTGCCCCTGCGGCCAGCGCAGCACTGCGCTCCCGCAAGTCCTTCAACTGCCGCTCCAACGCGCCCAATGCTTCGATCGAGATCAACGCCGTGCCCGCGTTGAACGCCGTGACCCGCGCCTCCGCCGCTTCCAATTCGCTTTGCAGATCCGTCACTCGCGTGGTCAGCCAAGCGGTCGCTTGTTCGGTTGCATCAAACTTCACATCCAGCTGGTTGCGCACGTAAAGAGCAGCAATCGTGTCTGCAATCCGTGCGGCTTTTGCGGGGGCAGGGCTGGTCACCCGAATGCGAAAAACCAGCGAGTTTGGCACGGCGCGAATGTCCGTCATCGTCAACAAGCGGTTAATCGCGCTGTCGCGGATTTGCGTCTGGGTCATTGCCACCGGCTCCGCCCCCCGGATCAGCGCTTTGATCTGCGCGATCCGCGATGGTGGGCGTAAAATAGAATTGAAATCAGCGTCTTGTGTGAGGTTGAGGTCATCCACAACCTTGCCCATCAATCCCCGCGAGCGCAGGACTTCGACCTCGGAATTCACCGCGCTGGCATCCCCCGACAGCCCACCGATCACGCTATCCAGATCGACGATCTGCTCTTCGCGGGTCTCCAGCATGACCACCGATGTGGCCGTGTAAAGCGGTGTCGCGCCCCATGTAGCATAGGCCAGTCCCAACGTTGCGGCGGCCAGGGCGCAGGCCAGAAGCCACAGCTTTCCGCGCCACAACACCGCGACGACCGCGTCAAAGGCCCAAGGGTCGCGCGGCGCGCGACGCTCGGGCTGGGTGGCCGCATGGGCGGGCCGGGGATCTGACATCGAAAGCGTCAGGCGTTGATGTTGCACGTCGAAAGCCTTGTCGGGGAAAGCCCTTTCAGGCTCCACATGAGGTCGTTAATTTCGTTAACCAATAACGCCATTGCGGGTTAAGAAAGTGTTAAGCTAGGTGTCTTACTGATACCCAAACAGTCTGATATGGAGCTTCCCGATGCGCCCCTTAATGCCTGCTGTGATCGGTTTGATGATGGTCGCAACCAACGTGCTGGCGCAAACAGCGACGCCCGATTGCACTGACCCGGTGAATGGCGGAAACTCCGAGTGTCTCAACCTGCCACCCGCGCAGGAAGCCACGAACTTCGTGCCGCTGATTGCGCCTGCCCTGGGCGGCCTTGCTGCCGTTGCAGGTCTTGCGGCCGCAGCAGCAGGTGGCGGGGAAGGCGGCAACACGACGACCTCCACCACCAGCACGGTCCCAAACTAGCGGTATCGCGCCCCGCGTCAGTGGCAGGGCGCCACACCCATCTCGATGAGTTTGCGCCCTTTGATCCGGTAATATCCGCTGTTTCGATGCCGCCCTGTCTCCAGATACCAGCGCTTCAATCGCGCGGGGTAATGGGACGCGATGACCTGTGACCAATGCTCAAAATCCCGGGAGGAAAGTGGGCGTCCATAGTAGCTGGGCCCGTGAAAGCCAAAGGTTGTCGCGGCACTTACGCAAACGCGATCCAGCGCCAGATACATCGTGCAAGACGACAGGCAAACGCGCCCGCGCAGCTCAACATGTCGATTTGATTGCTGCAGCGCGCTGATCTCGCGCGCACGCATGCCGACCGGGCCTCCTCGATCATTGCGAATGATCAGCGGAGCGCCGCTTTGGTGACCCGGCACTGTCAGCGCAATCGGCACCGCGTCTTGCGCCTGCGCAAACCCGATCCAAAGTCCGCTGATCCCGGCCCAAAGCGCAACGGCGCAGCACAACCAAACCCCACGACGCGCGACCTCGCCAAACGCCCTGCATAAACTCTTCATATACCCACCACTCACGGTCTCGCGCTCACCCTCAAGCGCGTGTCGGTGCCCCCACATCAAAGCCACCCTGAGCGCTGAAGTGCTAACAATCCCTTTCCTGGGATGTCGCCTAAAGCACTGTAATTTATTAAAATCCTAGAGGCCTACAGGCACTTCCCGAACGTCCCAAGGCACAATCGGACGTTGATTAAGCCTTTGTTAAGCACCCGCTTCTTACAAATCATTTTAACAGCTTTTTAAGGATCACGCCGGACCTGCCAGTCCGCAACACTGCCGCCAGCCTGAGGGGAACATGATGAAAGACCTGGCCCATGACCTGCATTTCGATGCTCTGCACCCAGACACACCGGCCCGCGCGCCCAGCCTCTATCAAGCGGGTCTCAAACGCATATTCGATATTGCCCTTGTTCTCATGATCCTGCCTGTGCTTCTTCCGTTAACTGTGTTCCTGTGGCTCCTCGTGCGCCTTGATGGCGGCCCCGGCTTCTACAGCCAGCCCCGCATCGGTCGCGACGGCGCGCCTTTCAAGTTCTGGAAATTGCGCACGATGGTCGTTGATGCCGATGTGGCATTAACCACTCTCTGCGCGCAGAATCCTGACCTCGCCCGCGAATGGGCGCGCGACCAGAAACTCCGTCACGATCCGCGCATCACGTCGCTGGGCCGCTTCCTGCGGGCCACCAGCCTTGATGAGCTGCCCCAGGCCTTCAACGTGCTGCGCGGCGAGATGAGCCTTGTCGGGCCGCGTCCCTTCATGGCCGATCAGGCGCGGCTTTATCGTGCCGCCGGGGGCCGAGCCTATTTTGCGCTGCGTCCCGGCATCACCGGCCTGTGGCAGATCTACGGGCGGGGGCGTACCTCTTTTGCCGACCGGGTGCATTTTGACGAGGCCTACCATAGCGGCCTGAGCCTTCTGTCCGACTGCCGTCTGATCTTTCTGACCGCGGGGGTGATCTTTGGTCGAACTGGTCAATAAAAGCGCGTTTCGAAGCGCCACGCCAACCCGTTGGCTCGTCCCGCCGCTGGTCCTGAACGGTCGTTTCCTGACGCAACCGGTCACGGGTGTTCAAAGGGTCGCCCGCGCGCTCCTGTCCGAGCTTGACGCTTTCGCGGCCGATGGCGCGTTGCCCACGCCGCGCCTGGTTGTGCCGGCCCGCGCAACCCTCATCGACCCGCCCGCGCTCAGAGCCATCAAGATCGAACGTGCCGGCGTCCTGATAGGCCATGCGTGGGAGCAGATCGAACTGCCCTTTGTCACGGGTGGCGACACGCTGCTCTGCCTCGGCAATACCGCGCCAGTTGCCCGATTAAAGCGCGGCAAACACCCGACGCTCGTGATGGTCCATGATCTATCTTACCGATACTTTCCAAAGGCTTACGATTGGAAATTCCGCGCGTTTTACAACACCGTCATCCCCGTCGCCTTGCAGCACAGCACCCATCTGATCACCGTTTCCAAGGCGGAGAAAACTGCGATTCAGCGCGCCTATCCCAAGACCGCGACCCACCGGAGTTTCCACGCGATACAGAATGGCGGCGCGCTCGAAATAGCGCCATCAAGTACGCCTGAAATACCGCGCGCGCCGCTCGGCCTTTATGTCGGCTCGCTCTCCAAACGCAAGAACTCCCAGGGGGTCATCCAGGTGGCCACGCGCCTTCTGCGCGCCCACCCTCAAGCGCGCTTTCAGATTATCGGAGGCACTACCGCCAGCCTTCAATCGCTTGATCTCACCGTACCGGATGATGTCGCTCCGCGCCTCACGTTCCTGGGCCAGATCAACGACCCTGCCCGCATCAACGCCGCCTATCAGGCCGCGCGGTTCCTGCTTTTTCCCTCCTATTACGAGGCCTCGCCACTTCCTCCGATCGAGGCCATGCAAAACGGCTGCCCGGTCCTCTGCGCGGATATCCCGAGCCTGCGCGAGCGGTGCGGCGACGCTGCCCTTTACCGCGCCCCGGACGATCACGCGGGGCTCGCCGCTGATGCCTCAAGGCTCCTCACGGATCCGTCCCTTTGGATGCGGCAATCGGTCAAGGGCCGCGCCCATGCCGCCCGCTTTACATGGCGCGCGCAAGCCCATGCGCTGCTCCGGATATTGGAGCAATCGTGACCCAAACCGCCCCCCTTGTCATCGGCTGGCCCGCGTTCAAGACACGCGCTGCCAACCCCTACCAGGAGTTGCTTTACGAGGCCGTCGAAGCCCAAGGGCTCACCGTCATCGAATGCACGTTTCCCGCGCTCCTCACCGCCCCGCGCGGTACAGTCTTGCACCTGCACTGGCCCGACGCCTTTGTGGCAAATGCCACGCTTCCCGTCGCTCTTGCCAAGCTCATCGCCCTGCGTGCACTCGCCATCTGGTGCGCGTTGCGCGGTGTCCCATGGGTCTGGACGGCCCATAATCTGCAACGCCCGACCCAACGCCACGCGCGCCTTTTGGACGCGGTCTTTTGGCCGTGGTTCGTCACAACGCTGTCCGGCGTGCTCTATCTGACGGCCGCCTCGCGCGCGCAGGCCGAGGCGCGTTTTCCCGTCCTTGCAACGGTGCCTAACGCCATCACACCCCACGGCTTTTATCCTGTGCCAGCAGCCCAAAGCGCATCCTCCAACCGGGAGGAGCTTCTCTTTTTCGGAGGTGTCTCGCCCTACAAACGCGTGGGCGACCTGATCCGCGCCTTCGCCGCTCTCAGCCGCCCCGATCTGCACCTCCGCATCGTCGGCGCGACCAGCGCGCGCCAGCCCGACCCGGACGTGCCCCAAGCGCTGAACGCCCTCCCGGACGCTCTGAAAGACAGCGTCACGCGCGAAGACCGGTTCCTCTCTGACGCCGAATTGGCCGCCCGCGTCCACGCAGCGCGCCTTGTTGTGCTGCCCTTTACAGCCGTACAGAACTCCGGCTCCGCGCTTTATGCCCTGTCCTGTCGTCGCCTCGTTCTTGTGCCGGACCTGCCGCCATTCCGAGAGCTCCGCGCGCAAGTCGGCCCCGATTGGGTCCACCTCTTTCAAGGGCAACTCACCGCAAAGGACCTGCAAACCGCACTCGAAAAAACGCCGCAGAGCCTGCCGGACCTGACGGCGTTCTCATGGCCTGCGATCGGCGCGCAGACGGCGGCTTTCTTGCAAGAGGTCTGTCAAAAATGAGCGCGCCGCCACGGGTGCGCATCCTGCACGAAACCAATCCACAAAAGTATTTCCCGGCCCTCTACGCGCTGCACGATCAGGGCCGTATCCGACTCACGGGCGCGCACCGCACGAGCGTCTGCAAAGAATGGCTCCGAGCGGGACTGTGCGACCGCGCCCCCATTGCCGAGCGCACCCGCAACGCCTTGGACGACACGCGTTTTCGCCTCTCTCAACACCGTATCTTTGGCGAAATCATTGTCCTTGGCTTCGCCCCCTGGGACGCCCGTTTGCTCTGGTATCGCGGCCTCGCACGGCGTAATCGCGTGATTTACCACACTTCGTGGCCCGATTGGCGGATCGACCAAACGCCGCGCCAGCCGCCGCTCTTGCGCCGCGCGCTCCGCCACCAATGGCAGGGCTTCCTTGCACATCCCAACGTGACTTCCGTCGCCGTTCTGGGAAGCGTCGCAGACGCGCTGCAAAACCAGATGCAGACACCTGCAGACGTGATCCCCCACGCGGTCCCGCATCACTTCTTCGCTCAAGAACCCCAGCGCAGGCCAGGCCCCTTGCGCCTTCTATTCGTGGGTGAGCTATCGGCCAAGAAAGGCCTGCCCCAAGCGCTCGCCTTGCTGAAAACCCTACCTGAACACAGCGCCACCCTGACCGTTATTGGGCGCGGTCCTTTGCAAGACAGCCTTCCGCCTCACATCCGCTATCTCGGCGCCATCCACGGCCGTGCGACCCTTGCGTCCGAGATGGCGTCCCACGACATTCTGCTGTCGCTCTCCCAACGCACCTCAACCTGGCAAGAGCTCTTTGGCCTCGTCATCGCCGAGGCGCTTGCCACTGGTTGCGGCGTCATTGCTAGCGATCACATCGGCCCGCGCGCCATCCTCCAAGACGCCCCTGGCCTTGTGGCCGAGCACGATCAACCCCGCGTCGCCGCCATGCTGTTGGAATTCATTCAAAACCCGACCAGCCTGCACAGCTTCCGCGCGGCGCAGGCCCCCAAAGCCGCGCCCTTCGCTATGCCCCGGATCACCGCGCGGTGGGACGCCCTGATCCAAGGCCTTGCCCATGGCTGATCTGGCGCTTCATCTCAGCCGTCTCACCGGCATACTTGGCCTCGTCCTGACCATCCTCTGCGGTGTGCAGAACGCCCCGATCGCCACGACAGCGCTCCTTTTCCTGACAGCCACCGCTGCGCTTTGGTGCGCGACAATCCTCGACCGCCGGGCAGGGGGCATCGACTTCCTGATCGCCTTCTTCTTTCTGTTCTTTCTCGCCATCCCCGCACGGCTGCAAATTGCGCATCAGACCTTTCCGTGGGGCGGCAGCTATAGCGCGCAGACGCTCAACCACACCTATGTGCTGATCGCCACAGCGCTGCTTTGCTATACCGTCGCCCGCCTCTCCGCGCGCCCGACAGAGCCACGCAAAGCGCCGCAACTCCCCGACAAATCGCTGCACCGCTGGGCGTTCACGCTGACCCTTATCAGTCTCGCCATCGCTGCGCTGATCGGCCCCGGCAACCTCTTCGTGCTCCGCAGCGGCTTTCTGGACGGGGCGACCAACGGCCTGACCTCGCAGCTCATCTATATCGGTCGCGCGCTCAGCCTTCTGACCTTTGTCCTGTGCCTCTATCTGCTCGCCCAACCGCGCCCGACCCAAGGCCCGACCCTCGCGCTCACGCTTCTTGCGGCGGCCACCTGTCTCAGCTTCAACTACCCGCCTGCGCTGCCTCGCTTCGCCCTGTTCGGCTGCGCAATCGCTCTCCTCTCCATCCGCCTCAACCTGTTTTCCCCTCGCCTCAAGCTGGTCCTCGCCCTCACAGCGCCACCGCTCCTGTTCCTGCTTTTCCCGGCCGTTAAAATGCTGGGCCATGCGGATCGGGGCGTCCTCGAAATGGCGCAAATCATGGCCCAGACCGACCCCACGCTCTACCTTCTGCGCGTCGATTTCGACGGCTTCAAACAGATCGCCGACACGCTGGTCTATCTCGAAAGTGCCCCCATCCGCTGGGGCGCGAACTACGCAGGCGTCATTTTGTTCTTCGTCCCGCGCGCCCTCTGGCCCGCCAAGCCTACCGATAGTGGAGAGCTGATCTCCGCCACCCTCGGCTACCCCTACACCAACGTCTCCAGCCCACTGCCCGCCGAGGCGCTTCTGGCGTTTGGCCTCCCCGGCGTCCTGCTCACCTTCCTCGCCCTTGGTGCGATGACCGCCCGGATTGAGGCCAACGCCCAGGCTCGTCAGACCCTGCACCACCTTGTGCTCTATTCCATCACGATGGGCTTCATCACCATCATCCTGCGCGGTGCGCTCAACGGTGTCGCGCCCCAATTCGCGACTGCGTTTCTCGCCTACGCTGCCATGACATGGAGGGCGCGCGCATGACGACGCAGCTCCTCCGCAGCCCCCTGATCGCGGGCCTCTCAGCCACTCTTGCCGTCCGTCTCTGCGCCATTGGTCTTACCTTCATCCAAACCCTCGCACTGACCCGCGTCTTCGGGGCCGAGATTTACGGCACCCTCTCTCTCGCCATCTCTGTCGGAGCGCTCCTCACCCTCGCGCTGTCGCTCGGCATGGACCAAGTCATCATGCGCGATCTCGCCCGCATCGGTCCCGCCCACGCGCCCCGCTCACCCCTCTGGCAAAACACCCTCGGTCAAGCCGCCCGCGCCGTGATCCCACTTGCCACCGTCGTGACCCTCGCCGCCCTCTGCCTCACCGCGCAATCCGGCAACCCTGCGTTCCTCGCCATCGCCGTGAGCCTGCCGCTTCTGCTCGCCCGCAAGTTCCTGGAAAACTGGGTGCTTGGGGCAGGGGCCGTTCTACGCTCCATGCTCGCCAGCCAGATCGTCTTCCCCGTTGCGATCACCGTCGGAGCCGCCATTCTTCTGATCACCCCCGCCAGTGCCGACCTGCGCGCAGCCGGTGTCCTATACACCACCGCCGCTCTTTCCAGCGTCGTCGCCGCTCTGATCCTCGCCGCTGGCACCATCCGCCAAACGCTGCCGCAAACGCTGCAAACAACTGACCTCGCCCCTCTGGCCACAGGTCGCGCCCTTGCGCTTGTGACTTTCGGCTTCCTCGCCAGCCAGCATATCGACGTCCTGCTCACCGGCCTTCTGTCAGACCCCACCGACACCGCGCTCGTCCGAGTCTCCGCCCGCGTGGCCGAGATGTTGGGCCTTCTGCGCATGGTCGCGGTATTGCATTTCAAACCCAAACTCGCCGCCGCCTACGGCCAGCAAAACCGCGCTGCACTGATCGCCCAGACCCGCAGCCTGACGCTGATCTTCACCGCCTCCGGCCTGCCACTCTTTGCCGCGCTATGGCTCCTCGCTCCCCAGCTCCTCGCGCTTTTCGGCCCCGAGTTCACCGCCGCCGCCCCCGTCCTGCGCCTCTACCTCATCGCCGTCGGTCTAACGCTCCTCGCAGGTCCCTGCACGATGCTGCTCACCCTTTGCGACGCCGAGAAAACCGCCGCCCGCATCCTCTGGATCGCCCTCAGCGTGAACCTCATCCTCGACCTGATCCTCATCCCGAAATTCGGAGCCATGGGCTGCGCCAGTGCCAACATCGCAGCACTCGCAACCCTGAGCGTCCTCGGCATCGCCGCTACACGCCGTCGCATCGGCATCGACCCTTCCATCCTCGCGCTCCTCAGAAAGGACCCGACATGACCCGCCTCAAAGCCGTCCTGAAACCCCACGCTTGGCGCGCGTCCGACGCGCTGCTCCGCACCATTGCGCCGCTCACCTTCGCCCATGGCGCAAAAGCGCAAAAACGCCGCGCGACCCACATCGCCGTGCTCATCACGTCCGGCGCGGGCAGCGTCGGCGATGCCGCGATGACGCACGCCGCCGTCCAAGGTCTGCGCAGCACCCATCCGGACGCCCGCATCACGCTCATCAGCCACGAACCCGGCGACGCCGACAGCTACGCCTATCTGCAAACTGAACACCTTTGCCTCAAGGGTTACTTCGCCCGCGTCCCGTCCCCCAAAGCCTGCCGCGCCCTCGGCCAACTCTTCGGCACGTGCACCGATTTTGTTGTCCTTGGTGCTGATATCCTCGATGGCCGCTACTCCGAATCCCGCAGCTTCCGCCGCCTGTATCTCGCCCACATGGCCCACCGCCTCGGTGTGCGCGCCCACATCACCGGTTTCAGCTTTGCCGAGGCTGCGAACCCGCGCATCGTCACGTGGCTTGCCAAACATGGTCGTGATTTCAACATCTTCTGCCGTGAGCCTCTCTCCGCCGCCCGCGTCGCAAAAATCATTGGTAAACCTGTCGAAAGCGGCGCCGACATCGCCTTCCTGCTCCCGCTCCCCGCGCATTGCGACATCTCCGCGGCGCAACGGGCCGAGCGCCTGATGGCCGACTGGACAGAGCAGGGTCGCCGTGTCGTCATCCTCAACGCCAATCCGCTGAGCTTGATCGCCGAGCGTCCCGATATCGACCTCGCCACCGCTGCGCGCGCCTACGCCGCCGCCATGGCCGCCCTGTCGCGCAAGACCCGTGCGGCGATCCTGTTGCTGACCCATGACAACCGCCCCGCCCATTCCGATGCTGAGTTCATGACCCAGATCGCCGCCCATCTACCCGAGGATATCCCGCATCATTTCGTCCCCGAAACTGTGCGCCCCACCGATATCAAGCGCCTCTGCCATCTCGCTGATCTTGCGATCACCGGCCGGATGCATCTGGGCATCGCGTCGCTGGGCGCTGGCACCCCCGCCATGATCCTCGACTATCAAGGCAAGGTGCGCGGCCTGCTGGGCCTCTTCTCTCTGCCAGAGCTCGCCTTCACCCCCGCCGACCTGCTCGAAGCCACAGCCTTCGCCGAAGCCGCGGCCAAACATCTCGACGCGCGCGAGACTTTGGCCGACCGCATTGATTTGCATCTTCCAACGGTGAAAGCCTTGTCGCGCAAAACGGTCGAAGTGGTCGGCGCCTAAACGCCCGCCACCTCGTAAATCAGCCCGCGCAACTCCTCGCGAAACCGCTCTGCACTGAACCGCAGCGCATTCGCCCGACAATCCTCTGCGCGGATCGTATCGCCTTCTGCTTCGAACGTATCGACAGCGCCCAGCAACGCCTCCCGCGTCTGTTCCGAAAACCAAACCCCTGTCGGAGCCGTCTCGCCCAAGGGCCGCACCGTCTCCGCCGTGCCGCCTGCATCCAGACAAATCACCGGCGTCCCGCAGGCCTGTGCCTCCACCGGAACGATCCCAAAATCCTCTTTCGCGGCAAAGACAAAAGCCTTCGCGCGCCGCATCTCGGCCCGCATCCGGTCCGTATCCACATAGCCGCAAATCTCGACATTCGGCACCGCCAACCGGCGCACCTCTGCCATATCCGGCCCGTCGCCCAGCACCCGCAGCTTCAAATGCGGACGCTCTGCAAAAGCCGCGACAATCATCGGGATGTTCTTATAGGGCACCATCCGCGAGGCCGTCACATACACATCCTCCCGCGCGCCGCCCATGGTAAACGAGGTCGTATCGACAGGCGGATGGATCACCACCGCCTCGCGCCGATACACCTTCTTGATCCGCTTCGCGATAAACGCCGAGTTGGCCACAAACGTATCCACCCCCGCCGCTGTCCGCGCGTCCCACATCCGAAACCGGTGCATCATCCGCCGCGCAATCGCGCGCTTCAAAGGGGCGGCGAAACCGCCCATCGCGCCGATATAGGCATGGCTGAGATCCCAAGCATAGCGAGCAGGGGAGTGCACATATCCAATATGAACCTGCTCGGGCGAGGTAATCACCCCTTTCGCAAAGGCGGCTGAAGACGACAGCACCACGTCATGCCCGGTTACGTCGAACGCCTCCACCGCGCGGGTGCAGGACATTAGCAAATTACGGTAAAATTTCTCGACCATTGGCAAGCGGTTCAACGCGCTTGCATGGATCGGAACGCCCAAGGAAACCTCGGCCCTCTCTGCGTCGCTCAGAAAATCAAACGTCGTGAATATCTCCGAGTTCGGACAGACCCGCACCATATCGGCCAGCACGCGCTCGGCCCCACCGACCAAGGGCAACCAGTCATGCACAATCGCCGCCCGCGCCGAAACAGGCGGCAGCGACAGGTCATCCCCGCGCATAATTGTCCTCATAGCGAACGATATCATCCTCGCCCACATAAGCCCCCGTCTGCACTTCGATCAGCACCATCGGCACCTTGCCGGGGTTCTCCAAACGGTGCTTGGCGCCGACAGGAATGTAGACGGACTCGTTTTCCGTAATCAGCTTCACCTTGTCGCCCACTGTGACCTTCGCGGTTCCCTCAACCACAATCCAATGCTCGGAGCGGTGCACATGGCTTTGCAAACTCAGCGCGGCCCCCGGATGCACGGAAATCCGCTTCACCTGAAAGCGCGGGCCTGCGACAAGGCACTCGAACCAGCCCCAGGGCCTGTGATTCTTGGCCGCCTGTTCCGCCTGAGCAGCCCCCTTGGCCTTCAGCACCTCAACCGCGCGTTTGACGTCCTGCGCACGGCGCATGTCGGCCACCAGAACCGCGTCGGGCATCGCCACGACCATGATGTTCTCCAACCCGATGCCGATAACTTCCTGCCCCTCTGCTTCGGCGCGCAAAAGCGTCTCTGCGCAGTCAATCGCCTCCGCCGGACCAGATGTCACAACTCCCCCGCCGGTTTCACGCCAGACCGCATCCCAGCCGCCCAGATCGGACCAATGCGCATCAAACGGCACGACCGCCAAACGATCCGCCTTTTCCATTACGGCATAATCCACCGACACATCGCGCAGGCCTGCCCAAGCTGTGGGGGCCAAGCGCAGAAAACCCAGATCCACCTCCGCCTGCGCCACCGCTGCCTTGACTGGCGCCACCAGATCCGGCGCATGCGCCATGAATGCCGCGATGATGTCATCAACGGCGCAGAGGAAAATCCCGGCATTCCAAAGATAGCGCCCCTCGGCCAACATCGCCGCTGCGGCGGTCGCATCCGGTTTCTCGACAAAGCGGCTCAACGGCATCGCGTCGCCAGACCCGTTACAGGCCTCCGCCAACTCTAGATAGCCATAGGCCGTCTCGGGATGCTCTGGCGTTATCCCAAAGGTAACCAAAGCGCCGTCGCCCACGGCCACCATGCCCTTGGCCACCGCCGCATGAAACGCCGCGGTGTCCGGCACCACATGATCCGACGGGGCCACAAGCATCACCGCCGAGGGGTCTTTCTCGGCCAGATGCAACGCCGCTGCCAGGATCGCGGGGGCTGTGTTCTTGCCCTCTGGCTCGATCAGGATCGCACCGGGGTCAATGCCCGCCTCAGCCAATTGCTCGGTGACGATGAAGCGGAAATCGGAGTGTGTCAGCACCGTCGGCTTTGCAAAATGCAGCCCCTCGGATCGCCCGGAAAAGCGGCGCGCCGAGGCCATGAACAGGCTCTCGTCGCCCACAAGCCGCACGAATTGCTTGGGGTAGCTCTTGCGCGACAACGGCCACAGCCGTGTGCCAGAGCCGCCACATAATAAAACCGGATAGATCGTCTGCATGATCTGCGTGAACCTCTGCCTTCCCTTGTTAACCCTTCCGTCAGAACGGTTAATCAGGCGTTAACCTTGCAGACAAAAGCGCGGTTTGGAACGAAAAAGCCCCGTTCTGACCGGCCCGATGCGCCTTTAACGGGAGAACTTCTTGCGTTTGGATGCCACATGCCGGCCGAAGCCGGTCCCGCACCCATCCCTCCGGTTTGGCGTTCTGGGCGTCATTTCATGCGCGTCCACCTTCCCCTCGCTGTGCCTTTTGCCCATATACCGGGCAGGACAGGCGCAACCGTAAGGCTTCCCCATGAGACGAAACTGGCGCAGACCGCTCACGCTCTTGGCCGTGAGTGTTATCCTGCTCGCCATTGCGCTGCTGATACGCTTGGCCGATCATGACCTCGCTGCGCGTCAGCAAGAGCCTTTCACCTTCACAGCGGGCGATACCCGGCTTGCCGGAACCCTTTGGCGGCCTGATACCCCGACCCAGGCGGCTGTCATTCTGGTCCATGGCGATGGCGCGCAAGACCGCAGCTCCGCTGGCGGTTACGCGCCCTTTATCAATGCACTGCTTGATGCTGGCATTGCGGTGGCTGCTTGGGACAAACCGGGGGTCGGCGGCTCGACCGGCAACTGGCTGGACCAGTCCATGCAGGACCGACAGGCCGAGGCGCGCGCGGCCATGACCGCCCTCACGACCCGCGCCGACGCGCCCGTCGGAGCGCTGGGCTTTTCCCAGGCTGGCTGGGTTCTGCCCGGCCTTGATGCGCCGGAGGCCGCTTTCCTCGTTCTGATCGGCCCCGCCATCTCCTGGCGCGATCAGGGTGCCTATTACACGCGCACAAGGCTTGCCCGTGAGGGCCGCCCGGCTGCCGAGATCACCCAAACCCTCGCGCGCCTCGCCGCGGAAAACGACGCCACCTTCGGCCCTGACGCACTCTACGATCCTGCTACCAATCTGACCGAGGATCGCTGGGCCTTTATCCAACGCAACCGCGATGCCGACGCGCGCCCTGATCTGGCAACGCTCTCGGTCCCCCTGCTTGCCCTCTGGGGGGCCAATGACCTGAATGTGGACGCCCAGACCGACGCCGCAACCTACCGCGCCACGATGCAAACCCCGCACCCCGCCACGCAGGTAGAGGTCCTTCCCAACGCGACCCACGGCCTTTTGAAGTCAGGTCCCTATAACTACCAGCTGACTTCCGAGTGGCCTTGGCATGCCGAAGCGCGCTTCACGCTCGAAGGCCGCTACGCCTTTGCCAACGGTGCGCTCGACCGCATCACTGACTGGATCATAGCCACTGCCGCGCCCTAGACAAAATCCACGGATTTGTTCAGCGGCAACTCTCTGATCCGCTGCCCCGTTGCTGCGAAAATCGCGTTGGCAAGGGCAGGGGCGGCAGGCGGCACGCTGGGTTCTCCGATTCCGCGCAGCGCATCTGTCTCCAGCGCGCGCACTTCAATCTGAGGTGTCTGATAAATCCGCAGCCCTGGGTAGCCGTCATAATTGGTTTGCTCAACCATGCCGTCTGAATAGGTCAGTTCCGACATCATCGCATGGCCCAGACCCCAGATCACACCGCCTTTCACCTGATTGTCGAAATTCACCGGGTCAATCACGCGGCCCACTTCGCAGGCGACGTAAACCTTGTCCAACCGGATACCCCGATCTGTCGCCGTGACCTCAACGACCTCTGCCGTCGGCACGCCGAATGACAAGGTAAACGCCACACCGCGCCCTCTGCCCTCAGGCAAGGCCTCACCCCAGTTTGACATCTCGCCCACGGCTTCCAGAACGCGCCGCGACGGTTCGTGCCAGCACAGCCGCAGGCGTTCTTTCAGCGGGTCGGCCCCGGCGGCATGGATCAACTCGTCCAGAAACCCTTCATGCAGAAACCCGTTGCCCGACGCGCCCACCGACCGCCAGGAGCTGACCGGCACCAACGGCGGTACCCGGTAGCCTGTCACCCGGTAGTTCGGGATATTGTAGGGCTGGTCCCAAGCACCGGCCACAATCGCCACATCCGGCCCCATCGCCGGTTGACCAAGCCGCCCCAGTTGAGAGGCCGCCACCGACGGGGCCGCAATCCCCAGATCGAACCCGGTCACCTGACCGTCCGAGACCGCGCCACGGGCGCGCGCCATCTGCAAGGGCCGCGGGAAGTCATGCGTCATGTCCTCCTCGCGCGACCATGTCAGCTTGATCGGCACGCCCGGCTCCGCCATCGCCAGCTCGACCGCCTGTAGGACATAATCATCCTCCAACCGTCGCCCGAAACTTCCGCCTGAGACCAGCACATGCACATACACCTGAGCGGCATCCAGTCCCGCCAGCTTCGCCGCATTGACCTGCATGAAGCGTGGGATTTGCGTGCCGGTCCAGATATCCAACCGCCCGCCATCCACCAGTACCGTCGCCGTCATCGGCTCCAGCGGGGCATGGGCCAGATGCGGGATGCGATATTCGGCGGCCAACGCGATCTCCATCGCGTCGACGTCGCCGTCATCCTTGAACCGGCTGTCCTGCCGCTCTGCCGAAAAACTCGCTCCGACCTCCTCCCACATCGCGTCGGTGGTGGCCGGGTAGGGGGCCTCTCCCCATTCAAAGGTCACCGCGTCTGCGGCCTGAAAGGCGCGCCACGTGTTGTCTGCCAGAACACCGACACCGCCAGTGATCGGCACAACGCGCTTCACACCGCGCATCGCCTCCGCCTCGGTGGCGTCAAACGAGATCATCTCACCGCCCATCCGAGGGTTACATTTCACCGTCGCATGGACCATCCCGTCCATCTTCAGATCAATGCCATATTCCTGCGTGCCGGTGGATTTCGCAACGATATCAATCCGCTGCATCTCTTTGCCGATATAGCGCCAATCCGAGGGGTCCTTCAGCGCAACCTCTTGCACCGGCGCGATCCCAGCAGCGCGTGCGGCCAAGGCCGTATAAGCCAGCGTGCTTTCATCGGGCAGCACGACGACGCCGTCCCTGGTGCTCAACTGCTCCACCGGGACGCCCGTTTCCTCGCTCGCCGCTTTTAACAACGTCGCCCGCGCTACAGCGCCTGCCACGCGCAATTTCTCGAACGCATCCGGCACAGTCGAGGAGCCACCGGTCAGTTGCAGCCCCAGCAATTTGCCCGCCACATCCGCCGCCCCGCGACCGGTGCGCGCGATCAGCCGGTCATCAGTGGCTGCCAAGGGGAACCCTTCCGCTGCCACGGTGCCGTTGTAATAGGCCGCCGATGGCACGCCCGGATCGGCCGTGATCTGGTCCAGCCGCACGTCCAGTTCTTCCGCGATCAGCGCGGCCTGCACCATGTAAGCGCCTTGCCCGACATCGGCGCGCGGCGTGATCAGCGTGATCCCGTCTGCGTCAATTTTGACGTAGGGCGTGAGCGCCGCCGCACCCTGCGCCAGCCCGTCTTCCAACGGGTTCGCGGCTGGCTTGCGGTAGGAGTAAACGCCGAACGCAACACCCCCGATCACCGCTGCCGAGCCGATCAGGAAGGTCCGCCGCGCAATCGTTCTTAAACGTCCCATACTCACGCCTCCTGCAACTTGGCGGCGGCTGTTTTCACCGCCGCGCGGATGCGGGGGTAGGTGCCGCAGCGGCAGAGATTGGCCGACATCGCATCGTCGATTTCCGCATCCGAAGGGGACGGTGTGTCGGCTAGCAAAGACGCTGCCAGCATGATCTGCCCCGACTGGCAGTAGCCGCATTGTGCCACCTGATGCTCGACCCAGGCCGCCTGCACCGCGTGGAGCGCATCTGGCGTGCCAAGCCCTTCTATCGTGGTGACTTCGACACCTTCCGCATCGACCGCCCAGACCTGACAGGATTTCGCGGCAACCCCGTCCAGATGCACCGTGCAGGCTCCGCATTGCGCGATCCCGCAGCCGTATTTCGGCCCGGTGATGCCCAATTCATCGCGCAGCACCCAGAGCAGTGGCATGTCCTCTTCGACATCGACCTCATGCTCGGTTCCGTTGACTGTCAGCTTCATGGCACCCTCCCTGGCTAATGATAAAGTTAGAGAGGCTTGGACAAATGTAAACTGTTTCGTTCAGTCGCGTCTCCCGTCCCTTACGTGACCCGGGACGTCCGAGCTACCGCGCAGGACCCAGGGTCAGGCCCGGAGCGGGGTCACGTTGCGTGCACCTCGACCACATGCGTTGCGATCAGCTCCTTATACAAAGCCCTGATCCGCCGCGTGACTGGCCCCGCGCCCCTATCCCCAATCGGCTTGCCATCAATCTCTGCCACAGGCGTCTGCGCGCCGAAGGTGCCGGTCAGAAAGGCCTCATCGGCGGCGTAGGCATCAAACAACGAATAGTTCCGCTCGAACACCGGAATGCCCTCCGCGCGGCACAGATCAATTACCTTCTGCCGCGTCACCCCGTTCATGCAGTAATCCCCGGTGGAGGTCCAAACCTCCCCCTTCTTCACAATGAAGAAGTTGCACGCGTTGGTCGTATTCACGAACCCATGCGGGTCCAGCATCAACCCCTCATCCGCGCCCGCCTGTTCCGCTTGCAAACACGCGATCACGCAGTTCAACTTGGAGTGCGAATTGTACTTGGCGTCCTGCGCCATCGGCAGTCCGCGCACCTGAGGCACTGTCGCCAGCCGGATGCCCCGTTCCTGCACCCGCTCGGCAGGCTTTGAGTGCTCCATAATGATCGCCACTGTCGGCCCGGATCGTGACAAGGATGGATGCTGAAACGGCTTCACCTTCACCCCGCGCGTCACCATCAGGCGGCAATGCACATCCGTCTGCATCCCGTTCGCCTCCGCCAGGGCCATCAGCGCATCATGCACCTGCGCGCAGGTCATCCCGATCTCCAGCGACACCGCCTTACAACTGTCAAACAGCCGGTCCATATGGTCTTCAAAAAACGCCCAGACCCCATCGTAAAGGCGCATGCCTTCCCACATGCCGTCACCCAGCATGAAGCCGCTGTCATAGATCGACACAACTGCGTCGTCGCGCCCAACGATCTTGCCGTTCAGCCAGTATTTCAGATTAGCGTTGCGCGCGTCGTCTTCGGCATCATGCGTGGTCTGCATGTCATCAGTCATTGTCTGCCTGCCCTGATAATTTCTGTTGACCAATAAGGCAGCGCGCCGAGAGAATGGCAATCAGCCAACGGAGCAAATCCGTTGACTCGTCAAATACCGTTAGCGATAACAACGCCAGCCAAGTCAAAATTGGCACCAATGGGAGGACTACCAAATGAAATCCGTACGCGGACTTAAACTCACCGTGTCTGCCGCCATCATGGCCGCAGCCGCCACCACCGCAACCGCATCCGACGTGGAGGTGCTGCACTGGTGGACATCGGGCGGCGAAGCTGCCGCCCTCAACGTTCTCAAAGAAGACCTGGGCACCAAAGGCGTCGGCTGGCAGGACATGCCCGTCGCAGGTGGCGGTGGTGAAGCCGCCATGACCGCCCTGCGCGCCCGCGTCACCGCTGGCAACGCACCGACCGCCGTTCAGATGCTGGGCTTTGACATCAAGGACTGGGCGAACGAAGGCGTTTTGGGCAACCTGAATGACGTCGCCGCCAAGGAAGGCTGGGACGACGTGGTGCCTGCCGCGTTGCAGGAATTCTCCAAGCATGACGGCAACTGGATCGCTGCTCCTGTGAATGTCCACTCGACCAACTGGGTCTGGATCAACAAGGCTGCTCTGGACGCCGCTGGCGGCAAAGCGCCGGAGACCTGGGAAGAAATGGTCGCTCTGATGGAGGCGATGAAGGCCAACGGGATCACACCGCTCGCCCATGGTGGTCAGGCTTGGCAGGACGCCACGCTCTTTGACGCCGTGGTCCTGTCGATGGGCAATGACTTTTACAAGGCGTCCATGATTGATCTGGACCCCGATGCGCTGGGCGGCGACATGATGGTTGAGGTTTTCAACCGCATGGCCACTCTGCGCTCGATGGTCGATGATAACTTCTCGGGCCGCGACTGGAACCTCGCCTCGGCCATGGTCATCAACGGCGAAGCCGGCATGCAGATGATGGGCGACTGGGCGAAAGGTGAATTCCTGAAAGCCGGTCTGACCGCCGAAGAAGATTTCGTGTGCATCCGCTTCCCCGGCACGCAAGGGTCGGTCACGTTCAACTCTGACCAGTTCGTGATGTTTGACATTGAAGAAGGCGCTGACGCCCAAATGGCCATGGCGGCCTCCGTGATGGATCCGGGCTTCCAGTCCGCGTTCAACGTGGTCAAAGGCTCCGTGCCTGCGCGCACCGACGTGCCCAACGATGACTTCGGCTATTGCGGCAAGAAGGGCATGGCAGACCTCGCTGAAGCTGGCTCCAATGGCGGCCTCTTTGGCTCCATGGCGCATGGTCACGCCGCCCCGGCCGCTGTGAAAAACGCCGTCTATGACGTCGTCACAGCCCACTTCAACGGTGAGTTTGAAGCCGAAGAAGCAGCCCAAGAACTGGTGAACGCTGTCGAAGCTGCGATGTAATCGCTTTAGGGCGGCGGGCCTCAATCCGCCGCCCAACCCCCCAAAGGACGCCCCCAATGAAAGACCGCCTCCAGGAATGGGTGCCGCGACTGGTGCTTGCCCCAAGCTTCTTGCTGGTGCTGCTCTTTGTCTACGGGTTCATCCTTTACACCGGCTTCCTGTCGATGACCGACAGCCGGATGCTGCCCTCCTACGGCTTTGTCGGGCTTGAGAACTACCAAAAACTGTTCGCCCTGCGCCACTGGAATACCGCGCTTACGAACCTCGCCATCTTCGGCATCCTCTACATCCTGATTTCATCGCTCCTCGGCCTTCTGCTTGCCATCCTGCTCGATCAGAAAATCCGCGCCGAAGGGCTGATCCGCCCGATTTATCTTTACCCCATGGCGCTTAGCTTCATCGTCACCGGCACCGCGTGGAAGTGGTTCCTTGACCCCGGGATCGGGCTGGAAAACGTCATGCAGCAATGGGGCTGGGAGAACTTCGAATTCAACTGGATCAAGGACCGCGATTTCGCGATCTACACTGTTGTCCTTGCCGCCGTCTGGCAAAGCTCAGGCTTCGTGATGGCGATGTTCCTTGCGGGCCTGCGCGGTGTGGATAACGAGATCATCAAAGCCGCCCAGATCGACGGTGCCTCGGGTTTCCGCATCTACCGCAAGATCATCATCCCGATGATGCGCCCCGTCTTTCTGTCCGCCTTCGTCGTGCTCGCCCACCTTGCCATCAAAGCCTATGACCTCGTCATTGCGCTCACGGGCGGCGGGCCGGGCCGCGCCACCGAACTGCCCGCGACCTTCATGTATTCCTACACGTTCACGCGCAACCAGATGGGCATCGGCGCGTCCTCGGCGATCATCATGCTGATTATGATCTTCTCGATCATCGTCCCCTATCTCTATTCCGAGCTAAAAAGCGGGGAGCAGAAATGAGCGCCCCCAGCCAAGACAACGCCGTCAAAGGCTCCGTCATCACCCGCGCGATCATCTACGTGGTGCTGATCCTCTTCGTGATCTACTATCTGCTGCCCCTCTACGTGATGATCGTCAATTCCGTCAAACCGCTCGAAGAAATCCGCTCCGGCAACATGATGGAATTCCCAAAAGTCTGGACGCTGGAGCCGTGGCGCGCTGCGTGGTCCTACGCCCAGATCGGGGTCGAGCCGTCGGGCCTGCGCCCCTATTTCATCAATTCGATCCTCATGGTCGTCCCCGCCGTTCTGCTCTCCACCATCCTTGGCGCGCTCAACGGCTACGTCCTCACCAAATGGCAGTTCCGCGGCCACGGCATCGTGTTTGGCCTGCTCTTGCTGTCCTGCTTCATCCCGTTCCAGATTGTCCTGATCCCCATGGCCCGCGTGCTGGGCTTCCTTGGCGTTTCCGGCACCATATCTGGCCTCGTCCTCGTCCACCTTGTCTACGGCATCGGTTTCACAACGCTTTTCTTCCGAAACTATTATGCCGCGTTCCCGACCGAACTCGTCCGCGCAGCCCAGATCGACGGCGCCGGGTTCTTCCAGATTTTCTGGCGCATCCTGTTGCCCAGTTCCGCCCCCATCGCCGTTGTCACCATCATCTGGCAGTTCACCAATGTCTGGAACGATTTCCTCTTCGGTGCGTCCTTCTCGGACTTCGACTCTGTCCCCATGACTGTCGCGCTGAACAACCTTGTCAGCAGCTCCACCGGCGTCAAGGAATACAACGTCCATTTCGCAGGCGCGATCCTCGCCGCGCTGCCCACCCTCATCGTCTACATCGTCTCCGGGCGCTACTTCGTGCGCGGCCTCATGGCCGGTGCCGTCAAAGGATAAATCATGGCCTCGCTCACCATCGAAAATCTGCACAAATCCTACGGCGCGACCAAGGTGCTCAAAGGTATCGACATCGAGATCGACGATGGCGGGTTCCTTGTCCTCGTCGGCCCCTCCGGTTGCGGCAAGTCCACCCTGCTCAACACCATCGCGGGGCTCGAAGACATCACCTCCGGTGACATCAAGATCGGCCCCAAATCCGTCTCCGGCCTGCACCCGTCAAAACGCGACATCGCCATGGTCTTCCAAAGCTACGCGCTCTACCCGAACATGACCGTCGCCCAGAACATCTCTTTCGGGATGGAGATCCGCGGCATCCCCAAACCTGAACGCGAGGCCGGTATCCAAAAGGTCGCCGACATGCTGCAAATCGGCGAACTGCTCCACCGCAAGCCAAGCCAGCTTTCCGGCGGCCAGCGCCAGCGCGTCGCCATGGGCCGCGCCCTTGTCCGCGACCCGCAGGTCTTCCTCTTCGATGAACCGCTCTCCAACCTCGACGCCAAGCTCCGCGTCGACATGCGCACCGAGATCAAGCGCCTGCATCAGCGCATGGGCACCACCATCGTCTACGTCACCCACGACCAGATCGAAGCCCTGACGCTCGCCACCAAGATCGCCGTCCTCAAAGACGGCTACCTGCAGCAATTCGGCACGCCTGCGCAGGTCTATAACGACCCCGAAAACATGTTCGTAGCTGATTTCATGGGATCCCCCTCCATGAACCTGATCGAAGCGACCGTGCGCGAGGAAAACGGCAAACCCGCGATCCATATCGCAGGCGACGGGGCAGGGGCCGGTGACATCACGCTGCCCGCCAACACCCCCGGCCTGCGCGACCACATGGGCGGCAAGGTCATGTTCGGCATCCGCCCCGAGGCCCTGACCGACCCCGAAGGCGCCGACCGCACCGGCTCCGATATCGTCCAGCAGGACTGCCTGATCGAGGTCGTCGAACCCGCAGGCTCCGACACCTTCGCCGTCACCCGCCTTGGCGGGGTTGAGGCCATCGCCCGCCTGCGCGCCGACGCCGACATCCACGCAGGCCAAACCACCCCGCTGGCCTTCAACATGACCAAAGCCGTTTTCTTTGATCCCGAAACCACCGCCCGCATCCGATGAAACGCTCGCGCATCAACGAAATCCTCCGCGAAGGCGACGCCTTCATTCGCTCCCACGGATACGTTATGCCCCCCTTCGCTTACTGGTCCCCCGAAGAAATGGCGCAGCGCGGCGCGGGCCTCATCAAGGCGCGCGGCATGGGCTGGGACATCACCGATTACGGGCAGGAACGCTTCGATGAGATGGGCCTCTTCCTCTTCACCACCCGCAACGGAGACCTGAACGATCTCGGCCAAGACCGAGGTATGCTCTACGCCGAAAAGATCATGATCTCACGCCGCGACCAGCTCTCCCCCATGCACCGCCACAACATCAAGGCCGAGGACATCATCAACCGCGGTGGTGGCAAACTCGTGATGGAGCTCTTCGCCCCCACCGCCGACGGGTCCATCGACCGCGAGGCGGATGTGACGGTGCCCGTCGACGGAGAGCTTCGCACCGTCCAGGCCGGAGGCCTCCTCAAACTCGACCCCGGAGAAAGCGTCACCCTCATGCCCGGCATCTGGCACGCCTTCTGGGGCGAGGGCGCAGATGTATTGATTGCCGAGGTCTCAACGGTGAACGACGACAAGACGGATAATATTTTTGAGATGGATATCGGGCGGTTTGCAACGGTCGAGGAGGACGAGGCTCCGGCGCATTTGCTGGTGTCGGATTATGAGGGGTGGTTGGGGTAGATAAACTCTTCGTTTACTACATTCCCTCTATTTGATTGCTCGACGCCCTTCAAAACTATACTTACGTAAGAATGCCTCGTTTGCTCGTATTTGACTTTTCGTGGAGCAGTGTTTGATGAACCTGCAACTGTCCCTGTTTGAGAGAGCCTCACCCAAAAATATAGTGGATATGCTCCGAGATTTTGACGAATTTGGTGCAAATACAATTGTCGAATCTCAAAACAACATCCCTTTTTTCATTAACGAATTCTGGACTTCTGGCCAGAGACAAGCCCATAGGCTTCACGAGGTAAGCTATCGGGCCTGTTTTAAGCCGCAGTTACCACGCTTTTTCATAGATCGTCTGACGAAAGAAGGTGATGTGGTCTATGATCCTTTCATGGGGCGTGGAACAACTCCTCTTGAAGCGGCACTGATGGGACGAATTCCCTTCGGAAACGACACCAATCCTCTAAGCCGTGCTCTGATTGAGCCACGGATTGACGCCCCTTCACTTGAAGAGGTTCGTAAGCGGCTTCGCGAAATCCCGTGGGACACGTTTTCTTCTTTTGAGAACGAAGAGCTTCTAGTTTTCTATCATCCCAAAACGCTAGCTTCGATTGAAGGCTTGAAGTCATGGTTGGAGAAACGACAACAAGAAGGCGTCTTCGACAAGTGTGACGCCTGGATACGTATGGTCGCGATAAATCGGTTGACCGGTCACTCTTCTGGGTTCTTTTCAGTATATACGCTCCCTCCTAATCAGGCCGTTTCCGCTCAACGACAAAGACGTATCAATGAAAAGCGACAGCAGACGCCACCCGAGCGCAATGTAAGCGAAATCATTGAAAAGAAGTCAAAGAGCCTCCTTTCACATGGAAAAGCCTTTGCAAGCCTAAGTCGCTTCCTGACCAAGCAATCCAGTCAGACACCTGAAATCGGCGACCGAGAAGTGGCGTTGACCGTAACATCTCCGCCTTTCCTCGATATTGTAAACTACGAGACGGATAACTGGTTGCGGTGCTGGTTCCTCGGAATCGATCCCAAGACGGTGAACATTGCTCATCATCGCAAAATAGAGGACTGGGAAGCCTTCGTGAAGAAAACGCTTCGTGAGTTGAGCCGCATTACAAAACTAGGCGGTCATATTGCTTTTGAGGTTGGTGAAGTTCGGAGTGCTAGTATACGCCTTGAAGAAAGTGTCATTTCGGCAGCGTCCGACTTACCGCTTCAGCCACTTGGCGTTATGATCAATCAGCAAGAATTTACAAAGACTTCAAATTGTTGGGGTGTCGGCAATAACAAGAGTGGAACAAACAGCAACAGGATTGTGATTTTTCAAAGAGACTTATGACTACTGATCGTGAAAAAATACTCGAAGATGCGCTCGCGCAGTTCATCAAGCCTTTCAAGAAAATCCCTTTCGAAGTTGTAGTAAAGGCGCTGTGTGATGTCTCGGTTCTCGAGTTTGATAAGACAGATCATGCTAATATGGCGCTCTTGGAGACTATTTCAGTTTCGATGCAAAATGCTGCCAAGGCCGTGCAAGCGAAGCCAATTGAGAGGCCACGTCCTAACGAGGTTGGAAATGATATTGAACCCTTTGTTGTTAGGGCGTTGAACGATGCTGGACTAAAGGCGCAGCCTCCCAAGACAAGGCTTGGTAAGGGGAAGTCCACAGGTTATCCTGATGTCTTAGTCGAGACGAAGGATATTGCTCTTTATCTGGAAGTTAAAACGCACGCTGCTGAAAACATCTTAACCACACAGCGTTCGTTCTACATGTCCCCGGCAGAAGACCCTAAAGTGACGATGGATGCGCACCACTTAGTTGTTGGATTTGAGGTCGTTGACTGCGGTGCGAATGGAAGATTGGATCACAGAGGTCGTGAACTGCGCGATTATATACCGGTAGCGTTTACGATTGTTGATTTGTTTGGAATGGAATGTGACATGAAGTCTGAATTCAATTCCGATAATAGACGAATGTATAGCGAAACACGCATCCTTGAGCACCATCGCTTGGACATCCGAGAAGGTTTCGATTCAACATGACTTATCAGATCTTCCACTCGCTGATGTTTTCCTGCTGCCGGCCTCGATTGTCAATTTAAGACATTGTTTTAGCTACATGAAGCAAGAGTGGTAACTACTCATGTGACTGTTTACGTATGCCAGCCATACACGAGCCATACCAAAACCATACGCTCTGTCCGGCCCCAAAAACCTACAAAACCACCCGCTCCCCAATCTCCCCGGACCGCACCCCCGCCTCAATCACTTCAATCGTCATACGGGCCTCGGACGGCAGCACGGGCGGCGCCCCTCCGTCCTCAATCGCCTTGCGCAGCTGCACATAAATCTCATGCTGCGTCCCCGGCTCCGTAGGGTATACCTCATTGATAACCTTAGCATTCTTGACGCGGGTTAACGTCCCGAACCGCTCTTTCGGCTCCACCCCAAAACCTGCATCCAGCGGTGTCATCCCCTCGCGCAGTTGCGGCTCCTGAATGTCCATGTGGTACTTGCGATACGCCCCCTGATCCCCTTGAACGACGTATTTCGTGCGGAAATCCGGGCTCACATAGCTGCAATAAATCTGCACCCTCAGCCCCCCCTCATACCCCATCGTCAACGCAAACCGATCCGCCACTTCCCCTTGTTTCCGTTGGATAATTGCCTCGCCCTGGACCCAGGCCGGACGCCCGAAAAGCACCAGCGCCTGATCCACCTGATGCGCCCCCAGATCAAACTGCACGCCCACCCCCGGCGCCGCCTTCTCCTGCCAGCGATCCGAGGTCTCGCCCTTGAAGAACTCGAAATGCGACTGAAACGAGTGCACCTCTCCCAACGCGCCCTCATCCATCAATTTGCGCAGCGTCAAGAAGTCCCCATCCCAGCGCCGGTTCTGAAAGCAGGTTAGGATTTTCCCAGCCTTTTCAGCCGCTTCAATCATCGCATCCGCATCGGCCACAGTCGCCGCAAAGGGCTTGTCCACGATCACATGCTTTCCGGCCTCTAACGCCTTGATCGCCAGCGGCGTATGCGTCGGCGTGGGTGAGGCGAGGATCACCAGATCAATCGCCGCGTCCGCAAACATCTCCTCCGGGGTGCCATAAACCACCGCCTCCGGATGATCCGCCTTCACCGCCTCCGGCTTGGAAGACGCCACCCCGTGCAACACAATCCCCGCCGCCGGCAACAGCGGCGCATGAAACACACGGCCCGCCAATCCATACCCAACGATCCCTGCCTTGACAGCCATGACGCATCCTCCCTCGCTCATTTCGTTAGCGGTATCATCGCGCACTTGACGCCAAACGCAACGCTTTCCAATGTGGTCCACGGGAGGACTGACCATGGACAAAGAACTCAAGGATTACATTCGCGCGACCAAAGCGCATCTGCGGGGGCTCACTGACGTCAAAGCCGCGTTCGAGGACGTCTCCGAGGCGATGGCCAAAGAGGTTGAGATCATTCGCGAGACCCAGGACAGGGGCGACAGCGTGATCCCTGAAATCCAGTATGCGGATATCGAAAGCGGCGCGGTCAGCGAAGACCAGATCACGGCGCTTAAACACCGCGGCTGCGCCATCGTGCGCGGTGTCTTTCCCCGCGCGCAGGCGGAAGCTTGGAACCGTCAGATTGGTGAATACATCGAAGAGAACGACTACCTGACCCGCGCAAAAGAAAAGGCCGGGATGGACACCTATTTCGCTGACCTGAAGGACGGCGCTCCTCAAATCTACGGCCTCTACTGGTCCAAGCCGCAGGTGGAGGCGCGTCAGGCCGAAAGCATGGCCATCACCAAGCGCTTCCTCAACCGGCTCTATGATGTGAGCGGCCCGATGGGTGATGAGTTCGACCCCGACCACGACTACGCCTATGCCGACCGCACCCGCCGCCGCCAGCCGGGGGACAAAACGCTGGGCCTGTCGCCTCATATGGATTCCGGCAGCTACGAGCGCTGGGTCGATCCGGCCTATCAGAAGATCTACGCACCGATCTTTGAGGGCCGCTGGCGCGATTATGACCCATGGAATGCCACCTTCCGCACTCAAACGCGGGAGTTTCAATCCCCCGCCGTCTGCTCGATGTTCCGCACCTTCCAAGGCTGGACTGGACTGACGAGCCAGGGCCCGGAAGATGGCACGCTGTCCCTGCTGCCCATAGCCAATTCCGTCGCTTATTTCCTTCTCCGCGCGCTTCAGGACGACGTGGCAGACGACGACCTTTGCGGTGCCAAACCCGGTCGCGCTTTGGGCGCGACCAAACAGTGGCACAGCGACATTTTGCAAGGCCTTGTCAGCATCCCCACGGTGCATGCGGGCGACACGGTCTGGTGGCACCCGGACGTGATCCACGCGGTTGCCAATGAACATAACGGCACCGACTACGCCAATGTGATCTATATCGGTGCGTCCCCCAAATGCCCCAAGAACGAGGCCTATGCCCGCAAACAGGCGGCCAAGTTCCTCGAAGGCCGCTCGGCGCCCGACTTCGCGGCAGAGGATTACGAGGTAGATTTCAAAGGCCGCGCCACGCTTGAGGATCTGACAGAGCTCGGCAAGGCACAGATGGCGATTTAGATCACCCGCGCCCTTCACTTTGGCTTAAGTATCCCGGGGTTCGGGGCAGCGCCCCAAGGCGTCCGGCTCAGTCGAGCCGGACATTTCCGCTGGTCGGCGTCGTGTTGGCCTGCTCGGCGGTGAAGCCCAACTCGCCCAGCACAAAATACGCACCGGCGGAAATCACACCCATCGCGACAAAGGCAAGCAACATGGTTTTCATGGTCGGTCCTCCCCACCCGCGGTGGCTCCGCGGAGATATGTTATCAGGTCTTTACGATCCTGTTCAGCGGTGATGCGCTGCATGGGCATCTTGCTGCCCGGTATATAGTGATCGGGGCCCAGATCGAAAAGGGCGTTGATGCTGTCCTCGTCCCAGACGATGTCTGATCCGGTCAGCGTGTCCGAGTAGCTGTAATCCGTGACCGTTCCGGCAGGCCGTCCAAAAACCTTGTAGAGCGTCGGCCCCGCGCGCCGCGCACTGCCCGGCGTCAGCGTATGACAGATGGAGCATTTGCGGGCGAACTGGCGCTCACCATTGCTCATCTCGTCGGGGTCTTTGAGGAAGTCCCGCGCAGCCGTGGTCATCTGGCCATGTTCGGTCAGCGTCTCTAGCGGCCAGCTATACATTGCGTCATCCAGCCCGCCTGCGTGGATATTCGCCCCGTCTGGTGCGAAGGCCAGCGCCCAGACCGGGCCGCGCGCGGTCGCGCGGTAGTCGCGGGCGATGCGCCAGCGCTCGGCGTCGATCACCATGATGAAGCCTTCGCCGTCGCCGACGGCAAGGCGGGTCATGTCGGGGTTGGACGCGATGGCCAGCACAGGACGGCGATCCAGCGTAAAATCCGCGATTTGTGTGTCGGTGGCAAGATCGACCACGCGCGTGACGCCATCGACAGCCCCATAGGCCAGCCAACCGGCAGCCTCGTTCAAAACCAACTGGTTGATACCAAACCCATGGTGCAGGATCAGGCGTTCGACCTCTCCGCTTGCCACGTCCCAGACCCGCAATGTGCCGTCGACAGAGGCGGAATACAGCAGGCTGCCATCGGCGCTGAAAGCGATGTCGTTGACGCCTGCGTCATGGCCTTCAAGAAAAACGGGGGCTTGGCCGTCAAGCGACCACAGCCCGATCGTGCCATCCCAACTGGCCGACGCCACAAGATCGCCCGACACATCCAACGCAACGACCTTGCCCTGATGCGCGCCCAGCTCGCGGGGTGTGGCGTTTTCCCAAAGCAAGACGCGGAAATCGTCCCCGCCAGAGACCAACCGCGCGTCATCCACAAAACGCACCGTGTTGACCGCCGCCTCATGGCCGTCCAGCCATTGGGGGGTGGCACCTGTCCAAAGCCCCACGGAATTGTCGAAACTCGCCGTTGCGATCTGCCCCGTGGGCGAGACCGCGACCCCCATGACCGGGCCGCCATGGCCCTTGAGGGTAAAGAACCCGTCCGCCATCCCGAAAGATGGCAGACAGGCAAGAGCCAGTGCCAGAAGACGCATTACTCTGCGGGTGTGGCCGCACCGGAGGAGGCGCGTTCCTTCTCCTCCATCTCCTGAACCCAAAGGCCATGGTGCTCGCGCGCCCATTGCTCTTCGACCTCGCCGGTGCCCATGGCATCATAGGCGCCTTCCATGCCCACCGAGCCCAGATAGATATGGGCGATGATGATGATCATGAAGACGAAGGCCACAATGGCGTGCCAGGCTTGCGCAAACTGCATTTCCTCATGGGGCGCCATCACCTCCGGCAGGGTGCCAAGGCCCAGCAGGGCCGGGATGCCGGTATCGTTCATGATCGCGAAGGTCTTGGCGAACATCGGCAACTCGAACGGGAACAAGAGCGATAGACCCGACGCCGAGATCGACACGCCGAGGATCACACAGGACCAGAAGATCATCTTTTGCCCGGCGTTGAACTTGCGTGCGGGCGGATGGACGTCCTTTGAGAACAGACCTCCGCCGACAGCCAGCCATTTCAGATCGTGCCGGTTGGGGATGTTATGGGCCAGCCACATCACGATAATCATGATAAGTCCCAGCATGAACGCCCACGCGACGTTGTTGTGCACCCATTTGCTGACCATGGCGAGCCAGGCAAAGTTTTCCTTGCCGAAGAGCGGGATCAAGGCGACGCGCCCGAAAAGCGAAATCAGGCCGGTGATGCCCAACAGGATGAAAGAGCCTGCGAACAACCAATGCCCAAACCGCTCGATATTGGTGAAGCGCAGGATCTTGTTGCCGGTCTTTTCGCCGTCAATGCGGATGCGACCGCGGATCAGATAGAACAGCACCAGCAGGCCAAGCATCCCCAGCATGCCGTAGCCGCCCCATGTCAGCAGGGGGCCTTCACGGAACTGCAACCACGCCATGCCGCGATCCTGGATCAGGACGCCCGCAGCGGGTTGCTGGGTGGAGACGGTGACATCCGCTGTGCCAAAACGCAGCGCACGGTAAACCTCGCTATCTGAGGCACCGCCCAGCGTGCCCAGCTGGTTGGCTACATTGGCCGCGCTCAGCGGGTCACCGGTCAGCAACTCACGGGTCGCGTTTGGAACGCGCTCACCATTCTGGCGGGCCATGATATCGGCGAGGGTCGGGGCGCCGCCAGTGGCCGCGCGTGTATCATCGGTCGGGGTTGCGGCATCCTGAGCGAACGCGGCAGAAGCAAGAGTTATCGTCAGCAGTAGGGCGATAAAATTGCGAAGCATGTGGGTCACCTGATCCTGTTGGGGGAAGGTCGGAAGGGCGGCCCATCATAGGCCGCCCCTCGTTTCTTGTTATGTCAGAAGACGTTAGCCGTCTTTCTGGTCGTAGGCTGTGCCCCAGCCCCATGCGCCGGAGCCGAAGCCACGGGCGACAACGCGCTCGCGGTAGATGCCAGAGACAACGTCCCCGTCACCCGCCAGCAGCGCCTTGGTGGAGCACATCTCGGCACACAGCGGCAGCTTGCCTTCAGCGATACGGTTGCGACCGTATTTGCTGAATTCAGCTTCCGAGTGGTTCTCCTCGGGGCCACCGGCGCAGAAGGTGCACTTGTCCATCTTGCCGCGGGAACCGAAGTTGCCAGCCTGCGGGTACTGCGGCGCACCGAAGGGGCACGCGTAGAAGCAGTAGCCGCAGCCGATGCACAGGTCTTTGCTGTGCAGAACCACGCCTTCTTCGTTCTGGTAGAAGCAATCCACCGGGCAGACGGCCATGCAGGGCGCATCTGAGCAGTGCATACACGCCACCGAGATCGAGCGTTCGCCGGGCGAGCCATCATTGATGGTCACGACACGGCGACGATTGATGCCCCAGGGCACCTCGTGCTCGTTCTTACAGGCCGTCACGCAGGCATTACACTCAATGCAGCGTTCGGCGTCGCAGAGAAACTTAGCTCTTGCCATGTTTCAGGTCTCCTTATGCTGACCAGATTTTGCAGAGAGTGGCTTTCGTCTCTTGCATCTGGGTCACTGAGTCGTAGCCATAGGTCTGAGCGGTGTTCGTGCTCTCACCCAACACATAGGGGTCTGCACCGTCGGGGTATTTATCCCGCTGGTCGACACCTTCAAAGTGGCCGCCAAAGTGGAAGGGCATGAACGCAACACCTGCGCCCACCCGTTCGGTGACCATGGCCATCACTTTGACCTTGCCGCCTTCGGGGCCTTCCACCCAGACCTGCGCACCGTCCCGCACACCAAGATTGTTGGCGTCACGCGGGTTGATCTCGACGAACATGTCCTGCTGAAGCTCAGCGAGCCACGGGTTGGACCGGGTTTCATCCCCACCACCTTCATATTCGACCAGACGACCGGACGTCAGGACCATGGGATAGTCCTTGGAGAAGTCGTTCTTCTGGATCGACGCGTACATGGTCGGCAGACGGTAGAATTTCCGGTCCTCATAGGTCGGATAGTCTGCCACCAGATCGCGGCGGTTCGAATACAGAGGCTCGCGGTGCACAGGCACCGGATCGGGGAAGGTCCACACAACCGCGCGGGCCTTGGCGTTGCCGAACGGCGCACATTCATGCGCAATAGCAACCCGCTGGATACCGCCTGACAGGTCGGTCTTCCAGTTCACCTTGGCCACCTTGTCGTCGTAGTCGGACGGGAAGGGCGACATGCCCGCCTCGCCAACTTCGTCCTGACCTTTCTGGAATTCGGGAATCCCCGCAGCGCGCGCGATGGCGGCCTTTTCCTGATCGGTCAGTTCGGTGTGCCAGCCCAGATCCTTCAGCATCTGATAGGTGAACTCAGGATAACCGTCCTGAATGTCCGATCCTTTGCTGTAGACCCCTTCGGCCAGAAGGTTGTCACCGTCTCGCTCAACACCGAAGCGCGCACGGAAGGTGAGACCCCCCTCGGACACGGGCTTCGACATATCATAGAGGTTCGGCGTGCCCGGGTGGTTCATCTCAGGCGTGCCCCAGCAAGGCCATGGCATCCCGTAATAATCCCCGTCAGCAGGGCCACCGATGGCTTGCAGCGTGGTTCTGTCGAACGTGTGCTGGTTGGCCATGTGCAGCTTGATCCGCTCTGGCGATTGGCCGGTGTAGCCCACCGTCCACATGCCCGCGTTGAACTCACGCGTGACACTTTCGATGTTGGGCGTCTCGTCGTCTTCCATTTCGATATTGCGGAACAGACGATCGGCAAAACCGAACTTGTTGGCCAGCTTGGCGATGATGACGTGATCGGGCTTGGACTCAAAGAGCGGGTCCATGATCTTGTCGCGCCACTGGATCGACCGGTTCGACGCGGTGACAGAGCCGCGCGTCTCGAACTGTGTCGCTGCGGGCAGCAGATAGACACCATCCGTGCGGTCATGCAGGACAGCCGACACGGTCGGGAACGGGTCGATCACGACCAGCATGTCCAGCTTTTCCATCGCGGTCTTCATCTCTTTCATCCGCGTTTGCGAATTAGGAGCGTGACCCCACAGAACCATGGCCCGCACATTGTTGGGCTGATCCATGTTGTCGGCATCTTCAAGAATACCGTCGATCCAACGCGACACAGGAATGCCCGTCAGGTTCATCAGGTTCTTGTCCTTGCCATCGGCACCCTTCACGGTCTCGAACTGACCTTTCAGCCAATCCAGATCCTCGTTCCAGACACGCGCCCAGTGGGCCCATGACCCGGCAGCCAGACCGTAATAGCCGGGCAGGGTGTGGGACAGGACGCCAAGGTCCGTGGCGCCTTGCACGTTGTCGTGGCCGCGGAAGATGTTGGTGCCGCCGCCTTCGGTTCCCATGTTGCCAAGGGCCAGCTGCAGGATGCAGTAGGCACGGGTGTTGTTGTTGCCCGTGGTGTGCTGCGTGCCACCCATGCACCAGATCACGGTGCCGGGGCGGTTGTTGGCCAGTGTCCGGGCCACGCGCTTGAGCTGCGAGCCGGGCACATCCGTGACGCGCTCAACTTCTTCGGGCGTCCACTTGGCGACCTCTTCCTTAATCTGGTCCATGCCCCAGACACGGGTGCGGATGAACTCTTTGTCTTCCCAGCCATTGTCGAAGAGATGCCAAAGGATACCCCAGACCAGAGCGACGTCAGACCCCGGACGCAGACGCACATACTCGTCCGCATGGGCGGCTGTGCGCGTAAAGCGCGGGTCGCACACGATGACGGGAGCGTTGTTCTGCTCTTTCGCCTTCAGCAGGTGCAGCAGCGAGACAGGGTGTGCCTCAGCCGGGTTGCCGCCGATGATGAAAATCGCCTTGGAGTTATGGATATCGTTGTAGCTGTTGGTCATGGCGCCGTAGCCCCATGTGTTCGCAACACCCGCAACCGTGGTGGAGTGGCAGATACGTGCCTGGTGATCCACGTTGTTCGTGCCCCAATAGGCAGCAAACTTGCGGAACAGATACGCCTGCTCGTTATTGTGCTTGGCCGATCCCAGCCAATAGACACTGTCAGGGCCGCTTTCTTCGCGGATCTGCATCATCTGGTCGCCGACCTCATCAATGGCCTGCTCCCACGAGATGCGCTTCCACTCACCGCCCTCTTTCTTCATCGGGTATTTCAGACGGCGCTCGCCATGGGCGTGCTCGCGGACCGAGGCCCCTTTGGCGCAATGCGCACCAAGGTTGAAGGGGCTGTCCCAGCCGGGCTCTTGCCCTGTCCAGACACCGTTGGACACTTCTGCCACGACCGTACAACCGACCGAGCAGTGTGTGCATACTGATTTCACCAAATCCACCGCCCCGTTGACAGCACCCGCTGCCGAGGCTTGTGTCACCGTGCCGCCCGTTGCGCTGATCGCGGCAAGGCCACCAATGGCCAGACCCGATCCGCGCAGGAAAGTGCGGCGGTCCACTGATTTCTCAGCGGCTTGTGACAGGATACTTGTCCGCTGGGAGCGTCGCGCAACCCCGTTGGTCTTTTTCCTAAGCATTTCAATTCTCCCTTGCTGGCTCGCAACTGGCAAGCTCGCGGGGTTTCCATTTCCGACAGTCGGGCGTCACGCAACCAGTCGCCGGGGTCTTGTAACGGCGTCCTAGAAGCGGGCGCTGTCGAGATAGGCCCGCGTATGGGCAGTGTCCTGAATCTTGTCGCTCGACAGATCAGGCTGACTTGCTTCGGCTTGCGTGGCACTAGTGGCGGCCACAATAGCAACCGCAGGGGCTGCGGTGCCTGCGAGCTTCAGGAAGTCGCGGCGGCTTGCGCCATCGTCAGTCTTCTTGCTCATGGGATGTCTCCTCCCGTTTAAGTTAAGGTCGGTTGCCCGACCCGTTGAAGCGGATCACTCCGCGATCATCCGAAAAGCCTCGCGCTCGATCTCCATGAACGACTTGCCGACAGCGCCGACAGCCGCGTAGAGAACCGAGTTCTTCGCGCCTTCCAAATCCGAATAGAAATGCCCGGCCCAAGGGCCGATATGCTTGTTAAAGAACGTCTTTTGCGCCTCAAGGCTGGCCGGCTCGCCAAAGCGCCCCGTGATCAGCCCGGCCATCATCTCCATCAGAGAGGCGATGTTGTCCTCAGGCTCATAGACGTTGTCCGCCCGCGTGATCCGCTGGGCTGACATATCGTTGCGCAGGGTCGCCAAAGGCTTCTCGTTCAGGAAGCCGGTGAGGTAGAAACTGGCATAGGGCAGCAATTCCCCGCGCCCCAACCCGATGAAGAGCGCATTGAACTCGCTCTCGACCGCGCGCGGTTTGACTGCACGGGCCACACGGCTCAACGCACCAATCGCCTGACCCAGATCACTGTCATCGCCTGACAAGGCTGCGCATTGCTTCAACAAATCCTCATCCGCAGGGCGTGCCAGCAAGGCGGCCAGAAAATCATAAAGATCAGCGCGCAGCTGGTCTTCTTCGGCGATCTTGGTCTCTGCCATAGCGTTCGTCATGGTCCCTTCCATCCCGCTTGCACGGGTGCTGGCTTAGCTTTCGTCAAACGCGAACCGCATCCGGCGCTTGGCCGGGGCAGGGGTCGCATCCTCGTCTGTTTCTTCAAACTCATACGCCGGAGCAGGATCGACATCGTCCGTCTCCGCATCCGCCTCAGCCATTACCGCGATCTCCACATCGGGTGCCTGCTCAGGCGTTACGTCAATCTCATCTTCTTCGCGCGCAGCCTCGGCCTCTTTCTCGGCCGCTTGCCGCGCCATTTCCTCGACATGCTTCATCATGCCTTTGCCGACCTGATAGGCGGTCTGCATATTCTCGATGACCTTCGCGCCATCGGTGAAATCCTCGCCGTAATCGACCAGCATATCCACATTGGCCAACACCGGGTTCGAGCGCCATAGCACCCGCAGCGCCCGCCGCCGGATACGGTCCGGCACGGCCTTGGCCATGAAGGCGCTGAAATCGGAACCGGGCTCAAGGCTCTCGGGGGCGGGCAAGTCCAGCTCCGCCAAAATCTCGTCATCTGACTTCTCGTCCAGCGCGCGGGCTTCCTCGGCCTCCACGGCGGCAACCTTCGCGGCCTCTTCGGCCTCCGCCTCAGCTTGCACCGACTGACGGCGGGCGGACCAGAAATTACGCTCGCGGGTCAATGCATCTGCTCCCGACGGCTGGCAGGCGAGCGATAGACATCCGCCACCTGACGGATACGCGCATCGCCCTTGCCATCTTCGGCCAGATCAATCCGCTTCTTGTCGCGCCTCCGCTTCACGAACTCTTCCTCTTCGTGATGCGCGTTGCAGAAATCTCGGATCCACGCCACGAGCCCGGCGGGCATCGGAACCTTCTCGACCAGTTCCTCGCCGCTGTCCTGATAATCCTGCGCCTCATAAGGCGAGGCCGTCACCAGCAGCGCCTCCAGCCCATCCCCCTCGTCGCGCATCACCACGTAAATCGCAGGGACGCCATCGGCGAGGCCGGTCAGATAGGCTTCGGTCTGGGTATGATGCAGCTCAAGGGGGCAGGTGGCGGCATGATATTCGACAACGTCGCCCTCACGCCGCAGCTCGGCCCATTCCGCAGGCCCGGCCCCCGGCAACACCGCAACCGCCTTCCACGACCACGCAGCCCAGCGGGTCACCCCGGGGCTTTTGCGGATAACGATCCCAAGCGGCATCGTGACGACTTTTTCGGCGAGCGTTCCCAAGCTCTCCTCCCAATTGGCGAGCGCGGCGGCTAGTCCGGCTGGCTGATCACATTTGTTACAAACAGCGGGTCATGTGCCAAGGCTTGCAGGTATACTACGGCGCACAACGGCGGTTTTGTCGCGGTTTTGGACCGCTCTGGAGGCTGGATTGCGACCGCCTGCCGCAGGCATCAGAAAAACCCATAGAATCAGTCAGATATAATGCTGCGCCTGCACCATATCTGCTGCGTCGCAGCAATCGCCTTTCGCCTTGTGGTCTGGCGGGATCGGACCTACCTCTTGTGTCAAGCCAAACGAAATACCGCATCAATGCGGAGCCGTAGCCAATAGGGGGCGTCATGCCCAAGCATTTGATTTTATGCGATTGTCTGGGAAGTCAGTCGCTCGATAAAGACGCGTTGGAGGCCGCCACGGGTCTGTCCTGTTCTCGTGTTCATACCGGGCTCTGCACCACCCAGATCGAGGCCGCGAGTGCGGCGATTGAGGCGGGCGACGCGCTGATCGCCTGCCAGCAAGAGCGCACCACCTTCGAGGAACTCGCCGCCGATCTTGAGATCGAAACACCCGCCTTTGTCGACCTGCGCGACCGTGCCGGATGGTCTGCCGACACCGCGTCCAAGACCCCGAAAATGGCCGCGCTGATCGCCGAAGCCACGATGGAGGCTCCGGTTACACCAGCGGTCGATGTCGCCTCCGAAGGGATGTGCCTGATCGTGGGGCAGTCCGACGTGGCACTGCCGGCTGCTGCGAAACTAGCCGACGCGCTGTCCGTCACGGTGTTGCTGACCGACACCGATGCAGAGCCGCCCCTTGATCGCCGCTTTGATCCGATCAAAGGCCGCATCCGCCGCGCCTCTGGCGCGTTTGGCGGCTTCAACCTGACCATCGACGCGCTGCAAATGCTCAACCCCGGTGGTCGCGAGCTGACCTGGACCGACCCCCGCGATCGGGCCGCCTCCCAATGCGACATTATCCTTGATCTGACCGGCGATACGGCGCTGTTCCCGGCCCCCGAAAAACGCGAAGGCTATCTGCGCGCCGACCCCGGACGTCCGGAAGCCGTGCAAGGGGCACTCCTCGCCGCATCTCAGCTCATCGGCACGTTCGAAAAGCCGCTTTACGTCCGGCTCGAAGCATCGCTCTGCGCCCATTCCCGCGCGGGTCAAACCGCCTGCACCAATTGCCTCGACATCTGCCCCACGGGTGCCATCACGTCCGCCGGGGACCATGTCGCCATCGACCCGATGGTCTGCGCAGGATGTGGCGCGTGTTCCGCGCTCTGCCCGTCCGGTGCTATCACGTATGAGGACCCGCCGACGAACTTCACTTTCCGCCGCATGGAAACGCTCGCCTCCGCTTACGTTCAAGCGGGCGGTCAAAACCCCCGCTTGCTTGTCCATGACGCCAAGTTCGGCGCGGAACTGATCCAGCTTTCGGCCCGCTACGCCAAGGGCCTCCCCGCCAACGTCATCCCCATGTCGCTCGACACGATCGCGGGCTTCGGCCACTCCGAAATGCTCGCCGCCCTCGCCGTCGGTTTTGCAGACGTTCAGGTCCTGCTGGCCCCCACGACCGAGCGCGACGCGCTGGATCGTGAATTAACCTTAACGCGGGCAATCACTGGCAAGGATAACGCCCGCCTGATCGACATCACCGACCCCGAAGCGCTTTGGGAGGCGCTGGGCGAGGCGGAGGCCCCTCTGGCCGAGCCGATCCTGCCCATGGGCACCCGCCGTCAGGTTGCGCGCACCGCCGCCAAGGCTTTGCGCCCCGACGCCGACCAGCCGATCCCGCTGCCCGACACCGCCCCCTACGGCGCGGTTCTGGTGGACACAGACGCCTGCACGCTCTGCCTGTCCTGCGTCTCTCTTTGTCCCTCTGGAGCCTTGGCGGATAACCCCGACAAACCCGAGCTGCGCTTTCAGGAAGACGCCTGCCTGCAATGTGGCCTCTGCGCCAATGTCTGCCCCGAAGACGCCATCACCTACGAGGCCCGCTTCGACCTCTCGGACGCGGCCCTCAGCCAGTCCACGCTGCATGAAGAGGAGCCTGCCGCCTGCATCGAATGCGGTGCGCTTTTCGGCGTGAAATCCACCATCGACAAGATCACCGAAAAGCTTGCGGGCAAGCATTCCATGTTCGCTTCAAGCGACGCCGCGCGCATGATCCAGATGTGTGACAACTGCCGGGTGCAAGCGCAATATCACAGCGAAAACAATCCCTTCGCCGGAGGTGAACGGCCCAAGCCGCGCACCACTGATGACTACTACGTCAAACGCAAGGATCACTGAGATTGGATCGGCGCGCCCAAATCCGCAGGTGTGATGCTGGCCACATAGGCCACAATCGCGCTGACCTCATCGGCGGTCATTACGACCGGCGCAATGGGCGAGGGGCGCTGAGGGTCGAACGGGTCCGTGACGCCTTCGATCTGGGTGAACGCACCATGGGGTTTCAGCTCCCAGAAGGTCGCGAACCGCACGTCCCAGTCGCTGAAATTGCGCATCATTCCGAAAGACGGGGTCGAGCCGATCGCGTTCATCCGGTTGCTCTCATTGACCACATGACAGCGCCCGCAATGCAGCAGAGCGGCCTTTTCCCCGGCGACGAGATCACCGGTGATCGCAACTTCTTCGCGCGCGGCCACCGAAACTTCGGCGGGACCAAAGCCGTTCCCGAAACTCTCCAGCGTGCGCACGCCCACATCAGACAAAAGCCAGTCGGAAAACCGCACCGCATCCGGGTCGCTGGCCTCCGACAGGCCCCAAACACTGTCGCCCCGCGCCACCGCGGGCGCGCCGCCGTCACCCAGCACCAGATCGGCGTTTCCCTCTGCGATATTAACCTGAATGCCCGTTTTCAGCGAAAAGCGCGGCAGCAGATGCTGGATCAATCCGGCCTCGACCAAAGCGGGGTCCACATCCAGGGTGAATTGCTTGTCGTCGGCCATCACAGGGCCTGCCAACACGCTCAAAATCAAAACGCAGGTCCGTTGCATGGCGGTTCCTGTCCTTATGGCTCCCAAGCGCTAGGGTAGGGGTCAGGCCGCGATCCGGTCAACAAAAACAAGGGGAAAGAAAAATGGACGAAGATTTCAACATGTCGATGCGCAAGTTCCTCAAGCAGGTCGGCGTGACCTCGCAACAGGCTATCGAGGAAGGCATGCGCAGCACCGATGGCACCGCGGGCAAGACGTTTGAGGCCAAGGTCGTGCTGACCATCGACGGGTTGGATGTTGAACACACCGTCACCGGGACGATCAAAGGGGCCGAATAACGTGCCAAACGACACGACTGCCACCCGCGACGCCGTCCTTGAGACGCTCAAGACCATCACCGACCCGATCAGCGGAGACGACATGGTCGCCGCTGGCCTTGTCCGCGCGCTGAACGTGGAAGGCGGCACCGTCCGCTTCGTGATGGAGATTGACCCCGCCAAGGCCGAGCTGCTGACGCCCGTCCAGAAGGAAGCCGAGGATAAACTCAAGGCGCTCGACGGCGTAGACAGTGTCTCCGTCGTGATGACCGCGCATTCCAAACCCGCCGCGCCGCCAGATCTCAAACCGGGTCGCAAGGCCGAACCCAAAGGCCCCCAGAAGATCCCCGGCATCGACCGCATCGTCGCCATTGCCTCCGGCAAGGGCGGGGTAGGAAAATCCACGGTGTCCGCGAACCTCGCCTGCGCGCTTGCCGCCGAAGGCCGCCGCGTCGGCCTGCTCGACGCCGATGTATACGGACCGTCCCAGCCGCGCATGCTCGGTGTTTCGGGCCGTCCTGCCAGCCCCGATGGCAAGACGATTCTGCCCATGCGCAACCACGGCGTCACCATGATGTCCCTCGGCCTCATGCAGAACGAGGATCAGGCCGTTGTCTGGCGTGGCCCGATGCTGATGGGTGCGCTCCAACAGATGCTCACGCAGGTGCAATGGGGTGCCCTCGATGTGCTGCTCGTCGACCTGCCCCCCGGCACGGGCGACGTGCAGATGACCCTTGCGCAAAAGTCCGAAGTGACCGGGGCCGTCATCGTCTCCACCCCGCAAGACGTGGCCTTGATCGACGCCCGCAAAGGCATTGATATGTTTAACCAATTGCATGTCCCGATCCTTGGGATGATCGAAAACATGAGCACCCATATCTGCTCAAGCTGCGGGCATGAGGAACACGTTTTCGGCCATGGCGGCGTGAAGGCGGAGGCCGAAAAAATCGGCGCGCCGCTGCTCGCTGAAATCCCGCTCCACCTCGACATCCGCATGGCCGCCGATGGCGGCGCGCCCATCGTCGTCTCCAAGCCGCAAAGTGCGCAGGCTCAGGCCTTCCGCACCGTGGCTAGGCAGCTGATCGCTGACGGGAACGCATGACCGAACCGACCTTTCCCCCCCTCTTGAAAGGCGAGCGTGTCGATGGTGCGCTTGACCCGTTCACCAAGGCCTGCGCGCAAGCCGCGCTTGGCTGTGACGCAGGCCTGATCTTCTACAAGATCACCGACAGCCACCTGCGCGCCGCCATCGTTTTCGCCCCCGAAGTTCCGCTGGAAGAGGCGATGGCAATGCTGCCGCTCTGCGGTGTCGGCTATCAGAACGCCCTCGGCGCGCTGGCCCCTCCCGAAGTTGCCGTGCATCTGGACTGGGCGGGGGGCATCACGGTGAATGGCGCATTCTGCGGTCACATGCAGGCCGCCGCCAACACCACCGACCCGCGTGAGGATCCCGAATGGCTCGTCGTCGGCCTTGAAATCCCGCTGACGCCCGAGGATGACAACCCCGGCCTCACCCCCGACCGCACGTCCCTGTTTGACGAAGGCTGTGTTGAGGTTGAGCCCGTCCGCCTTCTGGAAAGCTGGTCGCGCCACACCCTTGTCTGGATCAACCGCTGGACCGAGGACGGCGTGCAACCGCTGCATGACGAATGGCGCGGCCTTGCGCGCAATATCGGGGAAGATATTGAAATGGATGGTAAAAAAGGCACCTTCCTTGGTGTCGATGAACGCTTCGGGATGCTGCTGCGCCACGGCGACACCACCGATCTGATCCCCCTCTCAACCCGGTTGAAGGACGCCTGAGCCATGAAGTTTGAGACCAAGACCGAGATGAAACTCGCCCGCGCGATCCACTTCGATGAAAGCGACCAACGCGTCTTTCACAACCCCGCCCGCACCGGCGAATGGTGCATTTCCGGCGGGTTCGAGTTCTCCAACTGGTCCGAGGCCGACCTGACCGGCAAGGCCCGCCAAGCGTTTTCAAACGGCTGGCTAGGGGTCGAAACCTTCGGTCGCGTCACCTTCGTCGCCGTGACCGTGGTCGAGGAAAACGAGGTCGAAATCCTCACCGCCGCGCTCGCCGATCACTTCGTCGCCATGTATGGCGCCCCCTCCGTCGACGCCGCCATGCCCGCCGCCCGCGAGGAAATCGCCCATATGATGGAGCTCTGCGAGGACCAGGACCCCAATACGCTTCTGACCGTCGCTCGTGAACTCACCGAGTCCGGCGTCAAAGAGAGCTTCCGTATGATTGAGGCGCAAGAGGCCGGGCTGGATCAGTTTGCCATCCATGGCGATATCGAGGGGATGAACCCGACAGGCGGTCACTCGCATTAACCCCGATCCGGGCCCCAGTGCCAATCCGAGCCGCTCCGTAGGACGGGTCGCAGATACCCGGCGCCTCCGGTTTGAGTCCAGGTTTTAAGTGATTGCAGCGAGGGACGGATGCGAGCCCGTCCTAAGCATTCCTCAGCCTGTAGCGAATGACCGAAACTCGATTGAGTATTCCAAAGGATCGCAGTAACTTCTGATCATGGCCTTGCTCGGGCCTCCCCCCTCCATTGGGGCAGCATTTGACATGCGGAGCGATACCATTTCGAGCCCAACCTGTTCGAGCACGCGCATAAGGAGGGATTGCGGAGACCGCTCGGAAGGAGGTTCAGGATGAGACTATCATCGCCAGTCTACACACTTAAGCGTCACGCAAAATTGCTGGCACGCGACAAAGGCATCAGGCTTCACGAGGCACTCAACCAGATTGCGACCAAAGAGGGTTTCAGCGATTGGAGCCACTTGGCGTCCCGCTGCTTCAAGGCGACACCAGCCAAGGAGATCATGCGCCGGCTCGATCCAGGTGACACAGTGCTCATCGGTGCGCGCCCAGGCCAGGGCAAAACCCTTCTTGGGTTGGAGTTGGCCGTATTGTCAGCGAAAAACAACGGCACAGGGTATATTTTCTCATTGGATTACAATGAGACAGAGGTTTGGGATCGGTTTGAAAGACTTGGTTTTGATCCGAAGGACTACGACGGTCCAATCGTTGTTGATACCTCGGACGACATCTGCGCGGCTCACATCATTGAACGCCTTGGAAATGCGACGGATCGTGCGGTTGTTGTTGTCGATTACCTGCAACTTTTGGATCAAAAGCGAAGCAACCCACCGCTTCAGGAACAAGTCCGGTCGCTCAAGAAATTTGCGATCGAAAGTGGCTCCATTGTGGCTCTGATCTCACAGATTGACCGCGCATTTGAGTTATCGTCCAGTAGCATGCCAAGTATTGACGACAGGCCCATATGGGCCGCGCTGTGAAACGTGCGCCCCGGGGTTCTGCGCTTTGCTTTGCAGGACCGATGCTCGTTTTTTGATCTGCCCGGACGCCATTGCGTCGACGAATTCATCTTCAACAGATCGCAATCGCGCAGTTTCAAGCCCACAAAACCGGGCCCCATTTAGATGACTTAGGCTGAGGTCGGACTGTCTGCCGGCTTTCTTCCAGTCGCCGCTCGTGATCAAAACAGTGTCGACATGAACTTGTCTTCGATCGGATTAGGGGACGTCCCCTTTCTGGTGATCGACCCCAGCGGTCGATGAAACTGTGGGTGGTCGAAATCAAGGAAGACCAATCCTTCTTCTAAGTAGGGCGTCGTGGTGGCGACCGGCATCGTCGTAATTAAATCTGTATCGGCCACGATTTCCAGCACCGACCGGATCGAATCCGTTTCGCAGACAATATGCATCGACGTCACACCGGATGCCTGCATCGCGGCTTCGGTCTGTTGACGCAGCAGACTTCCCCTTGAATGGGCGAGCCAGACCTGAGCTTCGAGATCCGATCCCGTGACATGATCAAGCAAAGTGAGCCGGTGATTGGCTCGACATAAAATGCCGATACGATCTTCAATGATTGGCATGAAATCCAAACTTGCCGATTGTTCGGCCAGGCTTTGCGGCCCAAGAACAACGTCGACCTGACGCCTTTCGAGCATCGCCTGAAGCTCATAGACCAATCCAGTGCGCAACTCGACGACGCAATTTGGGTTCTCCCGGATGAAGCGTGCAATTGCGCTGCTCAAAAACCGGCCAGCGACAATCGGTGTCGCGCCGATCCGGAGTTCACCGACAGCACCTTGAGCTGATTGGTCGGCAAGTATACTCGCCTGTTCTTCGGCCTGACGAATGGCCTGACCGTTGCGTGCAAGTCTTTGCGCAAGCGCATTGGGCACCGACCTGCGCCCGTCGCGGATAAAGAGTGCGCTGCCTAACCGATTTTCGAGTGTTTTCATGTTTCGACTGAGCGCTGGTTGCGTCAGTCCCAGCCGATCCGCCGCACTTTGGAATGCCCCCGATTCCACAATGACGGAAAGCTGTGCCAGATGTTTGGGATCAAGTTTCATATCATATGCTTATGTAATAGATTAAATCTTTGATTATATGAAATGCAATTGTGTTGCTAGCCTGCAATCAGATCTAGGGAGGATTCTATGTTTAGCTTCACAAAACTCGCAGCTGCTGCTGCGATTGCGTCTGCCGTTGCGCTCTTACCAGCGGTTGGCTCAGCTGAGATTTTCAAAGGGGAGATAGCTGGTGTTGGTGATCCAGTTCACACGATGTTCGTCACCTTTGCCAACCAGGCGAGAACCGCTGACGTCGAAATTCAAGTCAATGCAGGTCAGACGCTGACGCGTTCCATGCTGAGCGGTGCACGTGGAGAGATCGAGTTTTTCTCGTCTGTCCCGTCGCTTGTCGGTTTGATGGCAAACGGCCAACGCATGTATGAAAGCGTCGAGGACGCGACCGAGGTTGCTGGCAACATTCGGTCGATCCTCGGGTTTGAAGCAGGCGCATAACATCCGGTCACGCTCGATGGTTCCAGCATCACGAGCTGGGACGACATCAAAGGTAAATCGGTCTTCACCGGGCCACCTGCAGGGTCCGCATCTGCCACGTCAGAGGCGATTATTCGCATCATCACCGGTCTGGAAGCAGGTGAGGATTATGAGGCCGTTCGCCTGAGTTGGGGTGAAGGCTATGCCGCCCTCTCTGATGGAAAGATCGACATGATGGTCCGCCTTGCCGAGATTGGGTCAGCCAATATCGAAAGGTTCGGTCTGTCTGGTGAATTTCGTGTTCTGTCCATCCCTGAAGAGGTTTTGGGCAGTGAAGAAATGCAAGCCCTGTTTGGCCGTCCCGGCCGTGGCATGATCCAGTTCGAGGGTGACGTTTATCAGGGTCAGCAAACCGAAGGGACGATCACGGCACTTAGCTTTACCCAGTTCATTGGCACCCATGCCGGCGTCTCAGACGACGTTGTTTACGCAGCAACGAAAGCCTTTTGGGAAAATCTGGACGACGTCCATTCGACGGCGTTTTTCCTGCAAGCCGTTACACCGGAAACGGCGTTCACATCGGTAAACGTTCCGCTGCACCCCGGTGCCATCCGGTACTATGAAGAAGCAGGCTTTGACATTCCCGACGCGCTGCAAGGCAAGACTGCGCCAGGCGTTCGCGCCTGCGCAACGCACCCTGAGTGGAAAGCCTGAAACTATGACTGATGCAGCACATCCTACAAAGAATTTGACCCGCGTATTTGCATGGCTATCGAGCGCGGCATGCCTCGTTCTTGGCCTCATCGCGCTTTACAGTTCGGGCATCGATCTCATTGATCCCAAAATGCACCGGGCCTTGGGTTTTGCACTCGCTTTGTTTGTCGGGATCGCGGCCTCTCGAAAAAGATGGCTGGCGACAGACAGGCCAGTCACGCCATATCATGTGGCTCTCGACACGCTGCTACTTGTTGCGGGGCTTTGGGCGATCTGGTCGTTCTATTCGGTTCAATCCCAGATGGAGACATCGCTTTATGACGTGACCACACGTGACGCTTGGCCTGCTATCGCAGGATTGGTTGTGTTCCTGGAATTGTGCCGACGCTTGTGGGGCTGGGGCTTGTTCGGGGTCGGTGCCTTTGGGGTGCTTTACCTTCTGTATGGGCAAGACCTGCCAGGGCTGCTGTCACACTCCGGATTTACCCTGAAAGAGGTTGCAACGGCCCTTTGGTATAACACCAACAAAGGTGTCTTTGGCTCGATCACAAATATCGTCCTGAGTACCGTCTTCATTTTCATCATTTTCGGTGTCTTGCTGGAAGGAACGGGTGCCGGCGACACGCTTCTGAAATTTGCGTTCCTTGCAACCCGGCGCACCCGTGGCGGGCCTGCTCATGCGGCCATCCTCGCCTCGTCCATGTTCGGCACGATGTCGGGGTCCACCGTGGCCAATATCGTGGGTACCGGCACCTTCACAATTCCCATGATCAAGAAACGCGGTTTCTCTCCGACCTTCGCGGCGGGCATTGAGGCGACAGCGTCTTCAGGTGGGCAGATCATGCCGCCGATCATGGGTGCGGCAGCTCTCGTCATGGCCGACCTGACGGGAGTTGGGTATCTCAGCATTATCATCGCCGCCCTTTTCCCGGCGCTTTTCTACTACTTCAGCTTGTTTTTTGCCGTGACCGTTGAAGCACGCCGTCAGGGCATCGAAGTGCAGGAAATGACCGTGGACGACAAAATCACGCGAGTTGACATGATCAACGCGGTGCTTTTTGTCGGGCCGATTGCCGTTGTTATTGGATCGCTGATGATGGGGCTTTCTACGTCTGCAGCTGGTTTCTATGCGGTTGTGGTCTTGGTGGTGCTTTCCGCAATTAACCCCGAAGTGCGTCGTGACCCGATGCGGGTCTGGCGCTCGTTCCTCAAGGGCGCGCAGTCGGGGGCAACGCTGCTGATCGCTATTGCTGCAATTGGCATTCTGGTTGGGTCATTGGACTCAACCGGTCTTGGGCTGAAGCTGGCGAATGTCATCGCCGAAATTCGGGGAGAGAGCCTGTTTTCAGCGTTGCTGGTGGCGATGTGTGGTGCGCTGATCCTTGGAATGGGGATGCCGACACTACCCGCTTATCTGATCATCATTCTGGTCATGGGGCCTGCCATTCAGGCACTTGGTATATCAATGCTGACGGCGCATATGTTCGTCTTCTACTACGGGGTTGCCTCCTCCCTGACGCCGCCGGTGGCCATCGCGGCCTATGCAGCGGCGCCGATTGCGGGCGCAAATCCCTTGATCACGGCCTTTATGTCGTTCCGTCTCGGCATGGCGAAATTCATCATTCCGTTCATCTTTGCGTTCTACCCAACAATCCTCATTATCGAAGAGTTCAGCCTCTTGCCCTTCCTCTGGATCGTTGCGCGGACATGTTTTTGCATTTGGCTGTTCTCCTCTGCGTTATCCGGATTTGATCGCCGCAAACTGACTGTCCCGGAAATCGTGTTGCGGTTCGGGATCGCCTTCACCTGTCTGGCCGTCAGCCCAACCATCCATCTGCCTGCAATAGCCATCGGGATCATGCTGATTGTATATGATCTGCGTGCAAGCCGCTCCAACCACCCCACACCAGAGGCGTCATCATGACCAAGCGCCCGAACTTTCTTTTCATCGTCACCGACCAACATCGCGCCGATCATCTGGGATGCTATGGCAATGGCGTTGTCAAAACGCCCAATATCGACGGGATCGCGGCAGAAGGCACCCGTTGGAACAGGTTTTACGTCGCGAACCCTATTTGCATGCCCAACCGAGCGTCCATCATGACGGGTCGCATGTGTTCGGTGCATGGTGCGCGGCACAACTGGATACCGCTATCGAAGGACCACACGACATTTGTCGAACTGCTGCGCGATGCCGGTTACACCACGGGCCTGATCGGCAAGTCACATCTGCAAAGCTTTACGGGGCTGCCAGCGACCAACAAATTTGAAGAGAAAGACGGGTTGCGCGCCCCATCGGCGCACTTGCGCGACGCTTATAAGAACAACCGCCACACGCCAGACTATGATCTTGAGGACATCACGCGCTGGGACAGGCCACTGGCTGACCGGTTGCAGGGCGACTTTTACGGCTTCCAGCACGTCGAAATCGTGGCAGATCATGCCGACAAGGCCTCTGGCGATTACCTCTTATGGGCGCGCGAACAACATGCGGATTTCGATAGCCTCGTTGGCCCGGAAAACGCGCTTCCTGATAACCGTGTCAAGGCCCCGCAAGCGTGGCGGACTGCCGTTCCGGAAGAACTTTACTCCACAAGCTGGATCGCTGACCGGTCTGCCGACTGGATCGGTGAGCGGGCACAAGATGATGCCCCGTTTTTTCTGCAGATTTCCTTCCCGGACCCGCACCATCCGTTTACGCCACCCGGCAAATACTGGGACATGTATGACCCACTTGATATCGCGTTGCCGGAATCCTTCGGGAAAGGGAACCTGCCACCGATCAAAGCCATGCAGGACGCGATGGAAAAAGGCACTGACCCCCGGGACAATCAAAGCCCCTTCGCCGTGACGGAAGACGAAGCCCGCGCGATCATTGCTCTGACATATGGCATGATCACGATGATCGACGATGCGATCGGACGGGTCCTGCAGCAATTGGAAGATACGGGGCTGGCCGACAATACAGTCGTCATCTTCACCACGGATCACGGCGACTACATGGGCGACCATGGCCTCATGCTCAAACTGCTGCTCCATTATCAAGGCGTTATTCGGGTGCCATTCATTTGGCATGATCCGACACATCCAACTGACGGGGTGGCTGTCGATGACTTGGCCTCCTCCATCGACATCTCAGCCACGATCCTGGCGCGGGCAGGGATCCAGCCGTTCAATGGGCTGCAAGGGCGCGACCTTTTTGCGTCTGATCCCGCCGAAGCGGTCATTGTTGAGGAAGACAGCCAACGCCTGATGACCGGCTTTGACAAACCCCAACGGGTGCGGACGGTGGTAACTGATCAATACCGCATGTCTCTCAGGCAGGGTGAAAATTGGGGGGAACTCTACGACCTCCACGCGGACCCCGCCGAAGTGGAGAACCTGTTTGATGATCCAAGCTCTGCCCAGATCAGAGCGACTTTAACGGAAACGATGCTGCGCCGGATGATCGAGTTGCAAGACCGCGCGCCGCTGCCCGCCTATCGCGCTTGATGCCCACCGGAGGCCTGAGATGACACCCAAGTCCAATCGCCCAATGACCCAACAAATGGCCACAAATGGCACGACACCGGGCTTTATGCCCGGATTTGGCAACGATCACGAGACCGAAGCCTTAGCGGGTGCCTTGCCCCAAGGCATGAACAGCCCGCAGAAATGCGAATATGGCCTCTATGCTGAGCAGCTGTCCGGCACGGCCTTCACAAAGCACCCGCCAGAGCGGACGTGGTGCTATCGCATTCGCCCATCTGTCAAACATTCCACCCGCTATACTAAAATCGATATGCCCTACTGGAAAAGCGCGCCCCTCGTGGACCCGGATGTGACCAGCCTTGGACAATATCGCTGGAACCCCATTGATGTCCCAGATGAAGGTCTCACTTGGGTCACTGGCATGCGCACGATGACTACGGCAGGCGATGTGAACACGCAGGTTGGCATGGCGACCCATGTTTATCTGGTCACGGAAAGCATGGTTGATGACTACTTCTTTTCAGCCGACAGTGAGCTGTTGGTTGTGCCCCAGCAAGGGCGCATCCGGTTCTATACAGAACTTGGCATCATCGACCTTGAGCCAAAAGAAATCGCGATAATCCCGCGTGGTCTTGTCTACCGTGTGGACCTTCTTGACGGCCCTGCGCGCGGATTCGTTTGCGAGAACTACGGCGAGAAATTTGAATTGCCGGGGCGCGGTCCGATTGGGGCCAACTGTTTGGCCAATCCACGGGATTTCAAAGCACCGGTCGCCGCGTTTGAAGATCGCGAAGTGCCCTCAACCATCACGATCAAATGGTGTGGTCAGTTCCATGTCACCAAGATTGACCAAAGCCCTCTCGACGTCGTCGCATGGCACGGCAATTACACGCCCTACAAATATGACCTGCGCACGTATTGCCCTGTGGGATCTGTTCTGTTTGACCATCCTGATCCTTCGATCTTTACCGTTCTCACGGCGCCATCCGGCAGCCCTGGCACCGCGAATATCGACTTTGTGTTGTTCCGCGAACGCTGGATGGTGGCAGAAGATACATTCCGTCCGCCTTGGTATCACAAGAACATCATGTCCGAGTTGATGGGCAACATCTATGGCATCTATGACGCCAAGCCTGAAGGGTTCGTTCCAGGCGGCATCAGTCTGCACAACATGATGCTGCCCCATGGGCCGGATCGTGATGCATTTGAAGGCGCATCCAATGCCGATCTGAAGGCCGAAAAACTCGACAACACAATGTCGTTCATGTTCGAGACACGGTTCCCGCAGCACCTGACGCCATTCGCAGCAAACGAGGCCCCAATCCAGGACAATTATATCGACTGCTGGTCCGACCTGGAAAAACACTTCGATGGGAAACCGGGACGCAAATGAAGCTCTATAGCTACTGGCGCTCCACCACATCATACCGCGTCCGGATTGCGCTGAACCTCAAGGGTCTGTCCTATGAAACGATCCCTGTGGATTTGATAGCTGGGGATCATCGCCGAAGCGATTACCTAGAAGTGAATCCGATCGGGGGCGTACCCAGCCTTGTCCTCGAAGACGGCGCCGTAGTGACCCAATCGATGGCGATCCTTGAGTATCTCGACGCGGTGTATCCTACATGCCCATTGCTCCCGCAGCCCCCTTTGGATGCCGCGAGGGTCCGCGCCGCTGCGAACATCATTGCGTGCGACATCCATCCCGTGAACAACCTCAAGGTCGTCACCGCGATCAAAGAGATGGGTCATACCCAGGATGAGGCCGTCACGTGGATGAACGATTGGATGCAGCGTGGCTTGACCGCCTACCAAGCGCTGTTGCCCGCAGACACTGACTACAGTTTTGGAGACGCACCATCCCTTGCGGATATCTGTCTTATCCCGCAGCTCTATAATGCCCATCGCTGGGGCGCCGATCTTTCCTCCCTCAAGCGTCTCACAGACATTGAAACACGCTGCCTTGCGCTTCCCACCTGTGCGGCGGCCCAGCCCGACAATCAGCCAGATGCAACCTAAGGAGTTCACATGAGTGATTTGATGATCAGCTGGGTGACCAGTGCCAATTCCGACCACACCCAATTCCCGTTGAACAACCTGCCATATGGCGTGTTTTCCGTAGGTGATGCTGCGCCGCGGTGTGGTGTCGCCATTGGTAAAATGATCCTCGACGTCGCCGCACTGGAAAACGCTGGCGTCTTGTCCTTCGAAGGAACCTTGCAAACAGCAAGCTGGAACGCCTTCATGGCCCTTGGGCAGGACGCATGGGCGAGGTTGCGTCGCGACTTGACCAAGCTGTTGGAAGAAGGATCATCCCAACAATCCGCGCTGGAGCCGCATTTGGTTGCAATGGCAGATGCACAGCTGCACATGCCATTCGTTGTTGCGGAATTCACCGATTTCTACGCAGGCAAGCATCATGCCACCAATGTGGGCACCATGTTTCGGGGTGCCGAGAATGCCCTGCCGCCGAACTGGCTCCATATCCCGATCGGCTATAATGGCCGCGCTTCGTCGGTGGTGGTGTCGGGCACAGATATCGTCCGACCGCATGGTCAGCTCAAGAGTCCCAACGACGACGTGCCACGCTTTGCACCTTCCGCGCGCTTCGACATCGAACTGGAGATGGGGGCCATCGTCGGTCAGCCGTCAAACGGGCCGATAACTGTCATGGACGCGTTCGCGAATATCTTTGGATACGTCCTGCTCAACGATTGGTCCGCGCGCGATATTCAGGCATGGGAGTATCAACCGCTTGGGCCGTTTCAAGCCAAAGCTACCGCGACGACAATCAGCCCATGGATCGTGACCGCTGCAGCACTGGAGCCATTCCGAACATCGACAACGGAACGTGAAAAGCCGCTCCTGCCCTACCTGCAGGAACCTGGCCCGATGCTTTATGATATTGAGCTGGAGGTTGGTCTGACGCCGGACCGCGGCGAAGAGAGCATTATCGCAAGAACCAATTACACCGAAATGTACTACTCCGCGCCGCAACAACTGGCCCATCACACGACCTCGGGATGCCCAATGCGGGTGGGTGATCTGATCGGCTCGGGCACAATTTCTGGCCCTCAAAAAGATAACCGAGGTTCATTGCTTGAGCTGAGCTGGGGTGGAAAGGAGCCGTTTGAGCTTTCGGACGGAACATCGCGTAGCTTCATCGAAGACGGTGATACTCTGACGCTCAGAGGTGCCGCAAACGGCGACGGCTATAGGATTGGGTTTGGAAGTTGTTCGGGTCGCGTCCTGCCTGCGAGAAAATAGACGTCGTCGGAAGAAACCTCACACTGAAAGTGTTTGAGGCGAACGTCCGCTTGACGGATCGCATCCCGGATCACTCGACCTTTTCCCAGAACCGTCATGGTCGGTTCCGGGAAAGCGATCTGCTGCGCCATGTATTCGAGATGACACTCGCGCACCGCATCGAGGAAACCAACGGCCCAGAAGCGGCTCAAAAAGACTGATCTGCTCCTTGCCCACCTCAAAGGCATTCTCGGCTTGGGTTGGCTCCGATTGCGCGGCCGATGCGGCGTTCAAGACGGATTTACCCTCGCAGCCATTGCCCAGAACCTTCGGAAACTGGCCAAGTTAAAGCCCATGGTCCCCGTAATAGGATGAAGGGCGATCAGGACTTCCACATCCAAAAGAAGTCAACGCGAGAGCTTGAACTGAAGCGCCAAAATAAGAGATTTTTTCAGCAGAGTAAGCCCAAACCTACAGAACTTCCGCAATGCAGCGAACGGCGGATATCCGTGTGAACAAGTCTTTATGACTCTTAACGGGAGCGCCATAGGGATGGACGCTCTTCAAGTCATTGTCCCGTTTGTACCTTCCTGACCGAGTCGCAGTATGTCCGCGCGACACCAGGGATCTTTGTTATCAACTAATTTCGGCAAAGGCTGTCGAAAGTGATCTCGTTGGCAACATTCGATGACGTCATCTTCCCAAGATGACCAACGTCGTTATGCTTCCGGATCCATGTCGTCTGAGTGCAAAATAGTAAAAGCTTTCTCAAACAACGAAAGAAGCATTCTGTATATGGTTTTAATATGCTCGTATGGCTCTTGAGACATTGGCTTGGGCAACTGTGATTGGCCATGAGCAGAAGGTCAGCGTTGTCTATGACCATCCTAAGAAATTTGTTATATTCTTGAGACAGACTGCAATACAGTTCGCTTACTTCATTTACAGTCTCAACCTATCTTCGCGAACGATACCAAAATTGCCGGCGGGAAGCCAAGTGTGATAGCAAGATAGACCAGTCCTTCTAGCCAGATCATTCGGCCTCTGCTTGCATTGTTTGACGGACAGTAGCCTAGATTGCCCAAGCCGTCTAAACGCAGAATGCGGACATCGCAAAACCTGATCTGTTCGTCCTGCCGAACGGCTCTTCCTCAGAAGAACCTACCCCTCCATCTCCTTAATCATATCCACCCGGACCCCATGCCGTCCTCCTTCAAACTCCGCCCCCAAAAACGCATCCACGATCTCCAGTGCCAGCCCTTCGCCCAGCACCCGCGCGCCCAAAGCCAGCATATTCGCATCATTATGCGCCCGTATCATCTTTGCCGAGAACGTGTCCGCACACACCCCGCACCGAATACCCTTCACCTTATTCGCCGCCATCATGATCCCCTGACCGGTTCCGCAAACCAAGATCCCCAGATCAGCCTCGCCCGCTGCCACAAGCCGCGCTGCGGCTTCGCCATGCTTGGGATAATGCGTGCTCTCAGGGCTCACCGGTCCGATATCGTTCACGTCAAACCCGCGCTTTGCGATATGCGCCGCAATCGCCTGCCGCAGCTCAATCGCCGCGTGGTCGCTGGAAAGCACGATCCGTTTGCTGCTCATGGTAAATCCCCCGTCTGTCAGTTCGCGCGGACCCTAGAGCCAAACACACCCGGGCGCCACCCAACATCCTGAAAACAAGCCTATTTCTTAACGGACCGCACGCTCGAAACATAACATAATATCGACGTGAAGGCGAAATTCTCCAAGCATTTCAAGCCGATCCCGCCCCGCGTTTCGCATGCGAAACCCAAGCTGGAAAAGGGGTCCTTAACGGGCAATTTTCCCGGTCCCATTCCCGTGAAAGCTGTATAAGATCGGCGTTAATCAAAGGGGCAGGGGTAACAAGTATGGTCGTTCCGTTTCACGTTACCGAGATGCTGAAACGCGTCCGCGCGCGGTTTTTCGAACAGGGGAGCGAGACGCGCATGCTGCCCAAGGACGACGATTTCACGACGCTGCGCCCCGTCCGCTCCGCGTCTGAAACCTCAATCAACCGCTATTGGTCCCGCCTGATGGACGGTCCCGCGTCCGAGGCCGACAAAGCCGCCATTGCTGATGCAGAGACGGTTTCGCATGCGAACGCCTATTCCGCGAACATCGAAAACATGATCGGCACCGTCAAAATCCCCGTCGGCATCGCAGGCCCCCTGCGCATCAACGGGCTTTATGCCGACGGCGATTACCACATCCCCATGGCCACGTCCGAAGCCGCCCTCGTCGCCTCCTACGCCCGCGGCGCTTACGTGGCGACCAAAGCAGGCGGCATCTCCACCGCCGTCCTTTACGAAGGCGTCCTACGCACCCCCGCATTCACCTTCGACACCCTGCTGGAAGCGGGCATGTTCATCGACTGGGTCGTCGCCAACACCGACCTGCTGAAACAAGCGGCTGAGGCCACGACAAACCACGGCAAGCTCACCTCGCTTGAGCCGGTCATCGACAACAACGTCGCCTTCCTGCTCTGCCGCTACACCACCGGCGACGCCGCAGGGCAAAACATGGTCACAATCGCCACCAACGCGCTGTGTGAGACCATCGCCGAACACTGCCCCGTCCCCATCAAGCGCTGGTACGTCGAAGGCAACTTCTCCGGCGACAAGAAAGCCTCCTCCCTCGGCACGATCACGGGGCGGGGGCGCAAGGTTTCCGCCGCCGTCACGCTGCCTGACGCGCTGATCGAAAAGGCGCTCCACACCACCACGGACGAAATGCTGGACTACGCCCGCGTCGCCAATCTCGGTGCGCTTCTGTCGGGCCAACTCGGCGCCCAAGCCCACTATGCCAACGGCCTCGCCGCCTTCTACATCGCCACCGGCCAAGACGCCGCTTGCGTCGCTGAATCGGCCGTCGGCTTCACCCGGATGGAGCGGCGCGACGGCGGCCTTTTCTGCTCCGTCACCATGCCCAATATCCTTGTTGGCTCCGTCGGCGGCGGCACGTCGCTCCCGTCCCAAACCGCAGGCCTCAACATCCTCGGCCTGAAAGGCGCAGGCCATGGTGCCGCCCTTGCCGAGGTCACAGCTGCCCTCTGCCTGTGCGGAGAAATCTCCATCGTCGCCGCCATGGCCGCGGGCCATTTCACCCGCGCGCATGACAGCTTGGCCCGCCAACGATGAGCCTCGCAAAAACACTCTGGATCTACCAGTCCGAGCGTTTCCCGCTTGCCAAAACCGTGCCTTTGCTCACGGTCTTTTCCGCCGCCTCGATCAACGTCTCCGCCTTCCTCGCAGGCCGCGATCTGCCCGGCCCCACAGCCTACCTGACAGGCTTCGCCTTAGCTCTGATCCTTTTCTTCCAAATGCGCGTCGCGGATGAGGTCAAAGACGCCGAAGACGACGACAAGTACCGCCCCGAACGCCCGATCCCGCGCGGTTTGGTTTCGCTGCGAACCATCGTTTTATGCGGCCTCGCCACGATCCCCATCGCTGCGCTCATCGCACTCCCCGCAAACGTCCTGACCTTGCTCCTGCTCACATGGGCCTGGCTCGCCGCGATGACCTTCGAGTTCGGCGTCCCTGAATGGCTCAAAGCGCGCCCCGTCCTCTACCTGCTCAGCCACATGGCGATCATGCCGCTCATCGACCTGTTGCTCACCGGCATCGAATGGCGCCCCGGCGGCGGCCCCGCGACCGCCCTCTGGCTCTTCCTCGCCCTCTCTTTCGTCAACGGAGTTGTCCTCGAACTCGGCCGCAAACTTTGGGCGCCGGAAAGCGAGCGGGAAGGGGTCGAAACCTACTCCAAACTCTGGGGCCCCAAACGCGCCGCAACCGTCTGGGCAAGCTTCATCCTCATCGCCTACGCCCTCCTTCTCGGTGTCGGCTACGCGCTGGGCCTGCTCCTCCCCATGGCCTTCATCGGGGGAGCCGCCGCCGCGATCACGCTTTACACGGCGGTTTCGTACGCGAAACGCCCCACCGTCAAAGCCGAGAAACGGGCCGACACGATGGCGGGCCTCTGGGTACTGATCTGCTACGGCGCCGCAGGCTTTCTTCCACTGGTACTGACATGATCCTGACCGCCGTCCAAGCCACCGATCCCGCCACCGCAGGCGGCAAAGGCGCCTCCCTCGCAGCGCTCACCAAAGCTGGCTTCCACGTCCCATCCTTCTGCGTGCTAGAGGCCTCAGCCTTCTCCGGCGACCCCGCTAATCCGACCCCAAAACGCGGCCTGAAAACCGCGCTCACAAAAGCCGCCACGGCCCTCGGCCCTGGCCCCTACGCCGTTCGCTCCTCCGCCCGCGCCGAGGACGGGGCCGAACACTCCCATGCAGGCCAGTTCGACACCGTCCTGAACGTCCCCAAATCCGGCCTTCTGGACGCCGCCGCCCAAGTCTGGTCCTCCGGTTTCGCTGCGACTGTGACCACCTACCGCGACCTCAAAACCGGCGACGTGGCAGAGCCGCCTGCCATCGTCATCCAGCAAATGATCCCCGCCGAGGCTGCAGGCGTCGCCTTCTCCGCCGACCCTGTCACCGGCCTGCGCGATCATGTCGTGATCTCGGCCATCAAAGGGCTGGGCGAGGCGCTGGTGAGTGGCGAAGAAGACGGCGAAGACTGGCTTCTCGACGCTGCCGCCACACCTCTCACCGCACCCGAAACGCCAGAGGTGTTAACCATCGAACAAGCGCACGAAATCGCCGCTCTCGCGCGCCAGGCAGAGGCCGCTTTCGGTGCGCCCCAAGACATCGAATGGGCCATCGCCGACGGCACGCTCCATATGCTGCAGTCCCGCCCGATCACCACTGATCTCAAGGCCCCCGCACATCCTGACACCAACCTCGTCATCCTCGACAATTCCAACATCGTCGAAAGCTATCCCGGCCTTGTCAGCCCCCTGACTTACAGTTTTGCAACTTACGTCTACGCCCGCGTCTACCGCGCTTTCGTCCGTCTATTGGGCGTGTCCGAGACGCAAATCGCCACCAACGCCGCCGTCTTCGACAACATGCTCGCCCGCCTTGATGGCCGCGTTTATTACAACCTCGGCAACTGGTATCGCGCCCTTGCTTTGCTGCCCGGGTTCACCCTGAACCGCGCCTTCATGGAAACCATGATGGGCGTCGATGAACCTCTGCCAGAGGAACTCACCAACGCCATCGCGCCCCCCGACTTAGAAGGCTGGGCCAAATGGCGCGATTACGGACGGGTCGCCCGCGTCGGAGGCGGCCTGATCTGGCAAGCCCTTCGCCTCCCACACACCCGCGCGCGTTTCTACGCACGCCTCAACACGGCGCTCTCCCGAGGCGACGCGCACAAGACAGCAAACCTCACCGAGCTCGCGTCCGAATACCGCGCGATTGAAAGCGAATTGCTCGACCAATGGGACGCCCCTCTGGTCAATGATTTCCTCTGCATGATCGGCTTCGGTCTGTCGCGCAATCTGCTTGAGAAATGGGCTGGTCCGAAGGGTTTGAGCTTCCATAACGACGTCATGATCGGGCAGGGGGACATCGTCTCCGCCGAGCCCGCTCAACGCATCGCCAAAATCGGCGCGATGGTCGCAGCCAAAGGCGAAACCGACGCGGAATGCGCAGCGAAACAGCACCCGGAAATCTCCGCGGAGATCGACAGTTACCTCGCCAAGTTCGGCGATCGCTGCACGCAGGAACTTAAACTGGAGTCGATCCCCCTGTCCGACGACCCCGCCCAGCTTTACGCCGCCATCAGCGCTCAAGCGGCGCGCCCTGTCGCGGCTCACGAGCATGCCGATCCCGACTGGTCCGCGCTGATCTCAAACCCCGTCAAACGCACCGTCGCCAAAGCGGTCACCAACTGGGCCAAAGCTCGCGTCCGCGACCGTGAAAACCTGCGCTTTGAGCGGACGCGCATCTTCGGTCATGCTCGCCGGATTTTCCTTGCGATGGGCCGCGAGTTAACCGCGTTAGGCAAGCTAAGCGATCCCCGCGACGTCTTCTTTTTGACCGTCGATGAGGTGCTGGGGGCCATTGAAGGATCAGGGTTACCACAAGACCTCAGCGCCTTGGTTTCGCTGCGAAAAGCCGAAGAGGTCTCCTCCGCCAGCCGCCCTGATCCAGAGGAACGCCTAATGATCCGCGGGGCCGCAATCACCGCGCCCGTCGCCACCGCCGCGCCGCCCCCGCCAACGGGCGATCTGCAACACGCCACCGGCTGTTCGGCGGGCGTGGTCACGGCGAAGGCCCGTGTGATCCTTGATCCGCGCACGGAAAGCTTGACGCCGGGCGAAATCCTGGTCGCGCGCAACACCGATCCGGGTTGGATTGCGGTCTTCTCCAACGCCTCCGCCATTGTCGTCGAACGCGGCTCGCTGCTGTCGCATTCAGCCATTGTCGCGCGCGAATTGGGCATCCCCTGCGTCGTAGGCTTGAAAGGGGCGACGAAGTGGGTAACTTCCGGCGAAGCCATTGAAGTGAATGGAGAAACCGGCACCGTGAGGAAGCTGAAATGAGTCAAGCCGACATCGCCAAACGCGCTCAGTTCGACATCATCCGCTACGCCCAGCTATGGGAGGATGCGGACGTGCTAACCAAGGCGATGGGCGACGTTGCAGGGGGCACTTTGGTGTCCATCTGCTCTGCTGGCGACAATGCACTAAGCCTGCTGACGCTGGACCCTGCCAAGGTCGTCGTGCTGGACCTGTCGCCGGCGCAAATCGCCTGTCTCAAGCTGCGGATCGGCGCGCTTCAGACGCTCCATCATAATGAATTTCTGGCGCTGATGGGGGCGCGGCCAGCCAAAAATCGAGCGGCCCTTTTGGATCGGGCCCTTGTCCCGCTCGATGTCGAAACGCAGGCGTTTTGGGCCGATAAAGTTGCGGATGTGCAAGCCTATGGGGCGGGTGGTGTCGGCAAGTTCGAGCGGTATTTCAGGCTGTTTCGTCAGGTGGTGCTGCCGCTGGCCCATAATCGCACAACGGTAGATGAGATATTTGTCTCGAAGCCGAAGGAGGCGCGTCAGGATTTCCTCGAAAACCGTTTTGAGACATGGCGTTGGAACACGCTTTTGAAGCTCTTTTTCTCGCGCTTCATGATGGGTCGGATGGGCCGCGACAAAGCGTTTTTCGACCATGTGGACGGCTCCGTTTCGGACCATGTGGCGCGCCGTATCCGCCATGCAGCGATTGATTTGGACCCTGTGGATAACCCTTACCTACATTGGATTTTGAAGGGGGGGCACAGCGATGCGCTGCCCATGCCTTGGCGTGAAGAACACTACCAGACGATCCAGGATCGGCTGGACAGGCTCGATATCCGTTTGGGCGCGTTGGAGGCGTTTGTCGAAAGCGGCGAAAAGGCGGATGGCTATAATCTGTCAGACATCTTTGAATACATGTCCCCCGAAATTGCATCGCAGGTGTATGAGAGCCTCTTGAAGGCGTCCAACCCCGGGGCGCGGCTCGTCTATTGGAACATGATGGCTCCGCGGCGGGTGCCGGAAACGCTCTCAAACAAGGTTAAAACGCTTTCATCTCTTGAAAACGAATTGAAGGCGCAGGACAAGGCATTCTTCTACTCGGACTTCGTCATTGAAGAGGTCTTGGGGTGAGTTTGGGGCTGCAAATCGGACTTGCTCTGGCCTCGGTCGGCATCCTGATAGGATTGATCGCTGCGGTCAGGGTCGTAGCGCAAAGGCAAGGCTGGTCGGCCGAGCTTCAACGCAAGTTGGTGCATATCGGAACGGGGCTCTACGCGCTCGTGCTTCCCTGGCTTTTTGCCGAGGATTGGCCGATCTATTTGCTCCTTGGGTTGGCGCTGATCGTGATGACCGGATTGCGCTTTGCCAAAGGGGGGCTGGGCGGAACACTGCACGGCGTAGAGCGCAACAGCTACGGAGACTACCTGCTGGCCGTCGCCATCGGCGCGGTCCTGCTTTTGTCAGAGCGGGATATGCTGCTTTACAGCTTGCCGTTGGCCGTGCTGGCGCTGTCTGACGCTGCGGCAGCGCTTGCCGGATCGACCTATGGAAAACGCTTTTATGCCGTTGAAGATGGACGAAAGTCCTTCGAGGGAAGCGCTATCTTCTTTCTCGTGACGCTTGTCATTGCGATGAGTGTTTTGATCCTGACGCAAGCGCAAACAGGGCCCGAGACGCTTCTTTTGGCGCTGTTGGTCGCAGTGTTCGGCACTCAGTTTGAAGCGGATAGTTGGCGCGGATTTGATAATCTTTTCCTGCCGTTAGGTTTGTTGATTATCTTGGCGGTGCATCGTGACAGCCCTGTTGAAACCCTACTCGCTTTGGCACTTGTCTACCTTGCGGCGCTCGCGATGGTGCCGTTGATTTCAGGCGCACTTGGGGTCTCAAAGCATGTCACGCGGGTCTATCTGGTGGCGTTTTTCCTGATCCTGTCGGTCACCGAATGGAGCAACGCGGTGCTGCCCGCTTGTGTCCTCGCGGCGCATTTGATGATCCGGCGGATCGCGCCCAGCGAGGATCCGTTTCCAGAGCTGGATGTGGTCGCCGGATTGGCTTTGATCAGCTTTGGATGGTTGGCTTTGGGCTTTGCAATGGGTCCGAATGCATTGGGCTTTTACGCGATGACCTGCGCGGGGTTGGCAGCGGCGTTGGTCGCTTTGGGAACACCTCTTTGGGGGGCTGTCGCTGGTGTTTTCCTGGTCGGTTTCTGCGCGGTCTTTGTGCCTTTGAGCGGCGAGGCTGTCGGAGCATTTCTGGTTCCGCTCAGCGCCGTTTCTGTCGCGATCATGGTGGCCATATCCGCGCTTCGTCCGACGCTGTTTGCCCGGCTTCGGGTGCTGAAACTTGCGCTATTGGCGCTGGCCGTTCCGCTGGGGGCGTATGGGGTTCAATTCGGAGGGGGCGGATGACGGAAGAAACGTTAACATCCGGTAAGACATCTTTAACGATTTACCGGGATGCGCCGGTTTGGAGTGGGCGCACCGCTGCGTTGGGAAAGTTCAAATGCGCGGACGTCGCGGCGGGTGCCGATATGCTGCTTTCCGCTTGCGACAGGTTAAAATCGGAAGGCTTTCAAAGCATCATCGGGCCGATGGATGGCTCCACTTGGCACGCCTATCGTTTGGTTTTGGAAAGCGACGGATCGGCTCCGTTCTTGATGGAGCCGCAGTCGAAACCCCACGACTTCGCGGCGTTCGAGGCGGGTGGCTTCGAGGTAATTGAGCGATACTTTTCCGCTCGCGTTGCGATTGAAAGCCAAGCGCATGATATGCCAGAGCCGACGGACGCCTTGAGCGTCGAGACCTGGGATGGCACTGATCCGGAAGGGTTTTTTCGGGATGTGCATGCGCTGTCCCTCAAGGCGTTTGCGGGAAATGTGCTCTATAAGCCAATCTCTGAAGCCGATTTTCTGGCGATGTATTTGCCTTATGTGCCGATGCTTGTGCCGGACTTGATCCTTTTTGCACGCGGCGCACAGAACGAGTTGGCGGGGTTTTTGTTTGGCCTGCCGAATTATGCGGAGGGGCGGACGCCATCGTCGGTGATCTTGAAAACCTACGCCAGCCTGCAGAAAGGGGCGGGCGGAATGTTGGCCCAGCAGTTTCACGCGACGGCCCATCGCCTTGGGTTTTCCCATGCAATTCATGCGCTTATCCATGAAGACAACCTGTCGGCGACGCGGTCGCGGCAGGAAGGCGCGGGCGTGATCCGGCGCTACGGCCTGATGGGGCGACGCCTTGGCTGATTTGGTTAACGCCTTTCGGGACGCGGTGGCGGTGCGCAGGGATGAGCCGGCGCTGATCGAAGGCGACGGGCGGGTCGTGTCCTTTGCAGGCCTCTTGGCGCGGGCGGAGAGGTTTGCAGCGGATTTGCAGCGGCGCGGTGTGCAAAAAGGAGACCGCGCGTTGATTGCAATGCCGGTTGGTGCCGATCTCTACGCAGCCCTCGCGGGCCTGTGGATGGTCGGCGCGGTAGCGGTCTTTCCAGAGCCTGCTCTGGGATTGAAAGGCTTGCGCCATGCCGTGCACGTGGCCCGGCCAAAGCTGTTGGTCGCGACGGGGGCTTACCGTTTTTTACACTTATTGCCAGAGCTTTGGCGGGCGAGGGGGGTGCGATCCGGCCGTTCAGGCGTCCCTGACTCCGTTGCGCTGGGTGCAGACGATCCCGCGTTGATGTCGTTCACGTCGGGCTCGACCGGCGCGCCGAAATCTATCGTCCGCAGCCATGGATTTTTGATGGCACAGCGGGCCGCGGTGGCCCCGGTGTTGGAGACCGCCGATGGGCGTGATCTGGTGGCCTTTCCTGTCTTCGTGCTGGTGGGATTGGTCGCTGGACGGTGTTCGATCCTGCCGAACTGGAAATTGTCGCGGCAAGAGGACGTGACAGGCGCGGATTTGGTTAACTGGGTTAACCTTTCCGGGGCGACGCGTCTGTTATTGCCGCCCGCGCTGTGCGAGCGACTGGTCGCGGTTGGCGTGCCTGATGGGGTCACGGACGTGTTCACAGGAGGCGGGCCGGTCTTTCCGGATGTGATGCGGAAACTCGCAACACAATGTCGCGTCACTGCGGTTTATGGGTCTACCGAGGCAGAACCCATCGCAGAGATCGCGGCGAATGAGATTTCACAGGCGGACTGGGCTGCGATGGCTGCGGGGGATGGCTTGCTGGTGGGCGCTCCTGTCTCAGTGGTTGATTTGCGGCTGCAGGATGATGAGGTTTGGGTTGCTGGGGCGCATGTGAACGAGGGGTATCTGAACCCTGCGGATGATGCGGCCAACAAGGTTAAGGACGGCGGTCGGATTTGGCACCGCACGGGCGATGCAGGGCGCTTGGATGCCGCCGGACGGTTATGGTTGCTGGGGCGTCATTCCGCTCGGGTGACATGGCGGGACGGTTGGCTTTACCCGTTCCAGATCGAAGTTGCGGCGCGACTTTGGGATGGGGTGCGCCGCGCGGCTTTGGTGGAGATTTCGGGTATACCGGTATTGGCGGTTGAGGCCGATAGGCAAGGGGATTGGCCCGTTCCGGAGGGCTTGGACATTCGGCTTGTCGACGCCATTCCAATGGATGCACGCCATGGCAGCAAGGTGGATTTGGCAGCACTGAAGGCAAAGTTGGGATGAGTCTTTGGTAAAGGTGAAATGGATATTTCGACCTGATTGAAAGGGTTTAGGGGGCAATCCACTGCCCGTTCCAATCGGGGGTGGCGAAGCGCGCGCGGCGATGCAATTCAGGTCCAAGATGGAGCGTTTCGATCTCAATCACGTGGAGGGTGATGACCGTGAAATCTTCTTGGCTTGGTTTGGAGATGTGGTCCTCAGGTTGCGCGATTTCGTGACCGGGGGCGGGCGTGCCACCGTAGACGCGCTGTGCATCCTTGGGGATTTGCACCCATTTTGTTTCTTCCGCGTGAGAGAGGTTCGCCCTGCAGCGCAGGCGGATCTGCAGCTTGGACTTTGCATCCCAGATATGGAGCAGTGCGTTGGGGTTCTTGGTTAATTCGCCGATCTTGGCGGAGCGGCGATCGGTGTGAATTTCGAGGGTCTTTGCCTCCGGATCGACAGCGCGCAGGACAACGGTGCGGGCTTCGGGGCCGGTATCTCCGACGGTGGCGAGGGTTGGATTGCGGGTTGCCGCGCGTCGGTCTTTGGTGCCGCGGGCGAGGCGTTGCCAGACCTGGGCGAGCGTGCTGTCCAGCCTGTGGAACGGGTCATTCATAGCCGGTCATCTCCAGATAGCCGACGCCAGCGTGCGAGCCAGTAAAGCGCAGCGGGCCCTCCCAATAGGGAAAAAGCGTGTCCATCCAGCTTTGCGGATTGGTCGGCTGTGTCGTGATATCAATGCCGCGCGCGGGGAGTTCGACCCGCCATTCCGTGGGGACCTGGCGGCCGGCAACCGCCGTTAAGGTTAACGGTGTTAAGGTTAATGCGCCGTCGCCGTAAGGCGTGGGGGTACCGTCTGCGTCAATGTAGGTGGCGGATGTGAACACCCCCGTCGCACCGCGCAAGCCGAAGCCCATGAGTTTTGCCCCATCGTTGAAATGGAGCGAGAACCAGTCCCAGCCGGTTTGATCCGCGGCCAAGGGTTGGGAGGACCATTCACGGTCGAGCCATGCCTTGCCGGTGACGGGGACCGGGCCATCCGGGAGGGTCAGCTCGCCTGACACCTCATAGAAGGGTTGCGAGTAGTAGTAGCTGGCTTGCCCGGACGCGGATTTGACTGAATAGCCGCGGTCGCCCTGAAAGACGAGGGGGCCAGTGGCGGTCAGGTCGAGGGTATAGGCGGCCTCCATCCCGCGGGCGGTTATGGTTAACGCATCGAGTTGGTCGTCAGTGGCGGCGGTACTGGTCATGGACCAGTCGTCGATCCAGGCCTCGAACGGGTCTGCGACGACACCGGCCTGGCCGATGCTGCCGCGTGCGAGGCGTTCGGCGACGAAATGCCGGTCGGGCGTGGTGATGCCCGCGTGGCCCATCCAAAGCTGGGACGTGTCCCAGCCCGCGCTGGATTCGGGCGCAAGGGCTGAGCGGAAAAGGGTCCATTGCACGCCGTAGTCGCGGCCGTCTTCCCCTTCGAGAACAGCCGTCAGATACCACCATTCGATGCGGTAGTCGGGATGGGCGCCGTGGTCGTTAGGGAAGGTTAATTCGGTACCCCGTTGTGGGATCGCAAAGCCTTCAGCATCTGTGCCGAGGCCCGCGAAACCCTGAGCGAAAAGCGCGGTCGCCCAGAGCCAAAAGAGAAATGCGAGGGCTCTAACGCTCATGGGCGAACACCTTGATGAGATCAGCGGCGGGGCGGGTCGCCAGACGTCGGGCTGGCCATGCGGCAGAGAGGGCCGCGGCGATAAGGGCGGCGATAAAGAGGCCGATCCAGTCGCGGGGGAAAAGCGTCATCGGGAGGCGCCAGCCGAAGGCCTCGACATTGACGATAGCCAGCAAGACCCATGCGAGCGCGAGGCCCACTGGGAGCGCGATCAGGGCGGTGAGCGCCGCGAGGATAACAGCACGGAGCAGCTCGAGACGGGCGAGTTTGGCGCGGGTCAAGCCCATCGCCCAGACAGGGGCAAGCTGGGGCAGGCGCATGGTCGATAAGGTTAACAGGCTGGTCAAAAGGGCAAGAGCCGCGACGCCAAGTGTTAACGCATTCAGGGCGCCTGTGACCGTGAATGTCCGCTCGAACACATCAAGGGAGAAGGCTTTGATGGCGGCTTGATCGCGGATATTTCGGGCGGGCAGGCCAGCGCTTGTAAGCAGATCTGTGACCTCGTTGACGCGGGCTTCAGGAAGGCGAAGGGCGAAGTTGAGACCTTGGACAGGCGCGCCTTGAGCGCGAAGTTGGGCGAGGGACAGGATCGCCTCGCCGCGCGGATTTCCGTAGTCGGAATAGACACCAAGCACGGTAAATTCTGCGCGTCCGAGGGTGACGGGATCGCCGGGGGCGAGGTTTTCCCGCAGGCTGAGTTGCTCGTTGATGAGCGCGCCTTCGCCTGCAGCAAGCAGGTCCCAGACGTCGGGATCGGCGGCAATAAGGGGCCAGTTTTCGCGGTATGTGACGTCGTCGATGATGCCGTAAATCTGGCCGGGCGCGCTTTCGATTGATGCCTCGATATAGCGGATTGGCAGGATTGCATCGACCTGACCGTCCAACAGGTTTGCCAGGTCCGCGGCCTCGGTTTCGTCGCGCGCTGTGACATAGAGTTGCGCGGCTAGTCGCTGGTCGAGCCAGCCGGTGAAGGTCACGCGAAAGGAGCTGACCATCGTGCCGACGCCGATATTTGCGGCCATCGCCAGCAGAAGCGCCATAAGGGCGAGTGACAGCCCGGGGACCTGTTGACGGGTGTCCGCGAGGGTCCAGTCGGAGAGGGCTGTGCGGCTGAATTTGGAGGCGAGATTGAGAGCGAAATGGAGGAAAAGCGGGAGCGTGAGGGCGGCCCCGACCAGCAGGCAACCGAGGAGGATAAAGCCGGTCGTGAGGCCAGAGCCGTAGATTGCGAGGAGGGTGGCGAGGGCGATTAAACCAGCCCCGCCAAGGGCTTGGCGCTTGAGCGACTTGAGTGATGCGATGGCCCATGCGCGGGGTTGCGCAGGCGCAAGGATCGGCAGATGCGCTGTCCGCCACAGGCTTTGCGCGCCCGCGACTGCTGTGCCCAGAAGGGCGATGGCGAGGCCAGACAGCCACCACGCGGGGTTGAGCGTCAGCGCGCCAGAGACCTGGGCGCCGTAGAGGCCGCGCAGGGTCGCGGCGACATCCGGCAGCAGCGCTGCGGCGACCAAATAGCCAAGCGCCACACCCAACGTGCCTGCGATCAGGGCGAGGGCGAAAAGCTCGGTTGCCAGAAGCCCGAGCAGTGTCGATTTGCGCAAGCCCAGGGCGCGTAACGTGCGAAACAGGGGGCGGCGTTGCTCGAACGCGAGGCCGATGGCGGCATGGACGATGAAGAGGCCAACGCCGAAAGACAGCAGGCCAAAAGCGGTCAGATTCAGGTGGAAGCTGTCGGTGAGCCGGGCGATGTCATTGCCCTCTTCCGGCGCGACGAGCAGCAGATCGGGGGCCACATCCGAGAGAGGTGGCAGGTTGATCGGTTGCTCGGGCGCGAGGATCAACCGCGCGAAGCTGTCGGTCTGCAGCAAATCGGCGGCGGTGCTGAGATCGGCGATGATAATGCCGGGGGTCAACGTCTCGGTGGTGCGCACGGGGGGCAGCGTTGAGGGGATTTGCGCGGCGGTATCGGGATGAGCAAAAAACAGGCCATTGCGCACGAAACTTTGCAGGTCACCATCGCCCGACAGATCAACGGGCGCGCTTTGGGGCGGCGTCGTCAGCGGGTCAATTCCGATCAGGCGCACGCGGCTGCCGTTAAGGTTAATGAAGCCGTCCATAACGGGGGAAACCAGCCAGCCCGCGCGCCGGATCGCGATGTAGTCGGCCAGCGGAATCGTTCCCGTGCGCGGCTCCAGCCGTTGGAGCTCGTCCTGGCCAAGGATGCCTGCCGCGCGGTCATAGCTTGCGCGCGCCTCTGCATTGATCGCTTGCACGCCGGACCAGAGCGCGGTGGCAAGCGCAAGGCCGAGCAAAAGGCTGACCAGTTGGATCGGATGTTTGCGCCAATGCGAGATCAGGGCGCTGAACGCAGCGCGCTTCATGGGCTGACCTGACCGTGAGACAGATGCAGGCGGCGATCGAGTTTTTTGGCCTGGCGCAGGGAATGGGTGACCATCAGCAGCGCAGCACCCGTGTCACGAACCCCGCTCATCAGCAGATCAAGGACGGTGTCAGAGCTGTCTTCATCAAGGTTACCGGTGGGCTCATCCGCCAGCACCAGTTTCGGGCGTGCCGCCAGGGTCCGCGCAATGGCGACGCGCTGTTGCTGACCGCCGGACAGCTGTTCTGGGTAGCGCGTCAGATGATCGGCAAGTCCCAGATGGTGCGCCAATTCCGAGCACCACTCACCATCAGCGCGTCCTGCCAGACGGGCGTGAAAAGCGATATTAGCGGCGACGTCCAGAGAGGGGATCAGGTTGAATTGCTGGAAGATTACCCCAATCTCACCCCGACGCAGATCGGCGCGGGCGGCATCATCCATCTGCGTCAGATCGTGGTTTTGAAACCGGATGGCCCCGCTATCGGGCGCGTCCAGACCGGCCACTAAGGTTAACAAGGTGCTCTTGCCCGACCCACTTTCACCAGTCAGCGCAAGGCTCTTACCCGCCTCAAGTGACAGGGACACGTCGCGCAAAACGGTCTGCACAGCGTCCTCGGACGGATAAGTTTTGGTTAGATTTTCGACCTGTAACACGGCTTTTCGCGCCCTTTTTACCCTGTGCCACCATTTAGGCCGGGTTGAGGCGGGGTGAAGCCCTAGTCTTCTTTTGTGTCCAAATACTCAACTGGCAAGACAGGGGCAGCGCGCGTCAGGGTCAGTTCAGCGTCGGAGAACTGCCACGGGCCGCGCACACCTGGGACGCCGTCTGGAGAGATCTTCAGGCCGCGATGCTGCACCTGCGGATCGTGAAACACCTGCGCAATGTCATTGATTGGACCGGCGGGGACTGTGGCGGCGTCGCATGCCGCCAGAAGTTTGGCCGCTGGCCATTTGCGGGTCTCCGCTTCAAGCGCCTCGGTCAGGGCATCGCGGTTCTCCACGCGCAACTGATTGCTGAGAAACCGCGCATCCTCGGCCAGCTCCGAGCGTCCCAGCAGTGCGCAAAAGCGCTGAAATTGCCCATCATTGCCCACGGCAGCGATGATATGACCGTCGGCGGTCGGCAAGACCTGATAGGGCGCGATGTTGGGGTGCGCGTTGCCTTTGCGTGCCGGAGCCGCCCCTGTCGCCAGATAATTCATCGCCTGATTGGCGAGCAGGGCTGTCGCGCAATCCATCAGCGCCATGTCGATATGCTGACCCTTGCCGGTCCGGTGGCGTTGCTCGAGAGCGGCGAGAATGCCGGTCGTGGCGTAAAGCCCCGTGACAATATCGGTGACGGCGACGCCAACCTTCTGGGGCTGTTGATCGGGCTCCCCGGTGATCGACATCAGGCCGGAAAGGCCTTGGATCATGAAGTCATAGCCCGCGCGGTCGGCATAGGGGCCGTCCTGACCGAACCCGGTGATCGAGCAGTAGATCAGGCGCGGATTCAGGGCGCTGAGCGAGGCATAATCGAGGCCATATTTGGCAAGGCCGCCGACTTTGAAATTCTCGATCAGAATATCGGCATCTTCGACGAGATCGCGCAACTGGGCCTGGCCTTCCGTGGTCGAAAAGTCGATGACAAGGGAGGTCTTGCCGCGGTTACAGGCGTAGAAATAAGCCGCACTTTTATCGCCATCGCGCTCGATGAAAGGAGGACCCCAGCGGCGGGTATCGTCTCCGGCGGGGGCTTCGATCTTGAGGACCTCGGCCCCCAGATCAGCCAGTGCCTGACCCGCCCAGGGACCGGCCAGAATACGGGCAATTTCGATGACTTTGAGACCAGCGAGAGGGGACATAGGCGTGCCTTTCCTGTGATGGGCTGACCTGATCACAGGGGCGCTGGCAAGGGAAGGTGCAAAAAAGGACCGTTTGGTTGGCGGTACGGACGCGGGACAGGTCCGGTTTTCTGCGGTGCAGAAGGTGTAGAACGCTGTCTTCCTAGGGGTCGATTTGGCGGAACGATGTTCTGTTTCGCTCGTTTGCACCCCATAGAAAGATGTGGTGAAAGGCGACCCTGTTGCCCGTTTAGGAGACATCTGATGTTTGCCGATCTCAACCTTGGAGACATGACCCCGCTGACCGCCTCGATCCTGTTGGGCGCGGTGTTGGGACTGCTGTTTGGCGTGCTTGGACAACGCTCGCGCTTTTGTATCCGGCGCGGTCTTGTATCGGAAAGCTCGGATCGCCGTCAGGCCTTTGGTACATGGATCATGGCGCTTGCGACAGCTCTTTTGGGAACCCAGGCGGCTGTGGCTGCCGGGCTGATTTCCTTTGCGGATCATCGGTTTATGGCTGATGCGCTGCCTTTGGCCTCTATCGCGCTGGGCGGGCTGGTCTTTGGCGCGGGCATGGTGCTGACGCGGGGCTGCATCTCGCGCCAGACAGTGCTTTTGGGCACGGGCAACACCCGTTCGCTAATCGTGATTGCGGCCTTTGCGTTGATTGCCCATGCGACGCTGAAAGGCGTCCTGGCGCCTGTGCGCACCGGCGTTGGATCGCTGACGGTGGACCTTGGAATCACGTCTTTCGCAGGGCTTCCGGGCGGTGTCGCGCTTTGGACGGCTGTTCTGGCGATTGTCGCCTTGGTGGTCGCTGTACGCTCTGGCGCGGGCTGGCAGCAGCTGGCTTTGGGCGGTGCGATTGGCCTGCTCATCCCGGCAGGCTGGGTTGGCACGGGCTACGTGCTTTTTGATGATTTCGACCCGATCGCGATGCAATCGCTGTCTTTCACGCTGCCTTGGGCCGATACGCTGTTCTGGACCATCGCAAGCAGCGCCATTCCGGCAGGCTTCGGCGTCGGTCTGACGGGGGGTGTGGTCGGCGGCAGCCTTATCGCGGCATTGATCGCGCGGGAGTTTGCGTGGCAGGGCTTTGAGACCCCGCGCCAGACCGGGCGCTATCTGCTGGGTGCCTCGCTGATGGGCTTTGGCGGCGTTCTGGCGGGCGGCTGCACCGTGGGCGCGGGCCTGTCTGGCACGGCAACGCTGAGCTTTGCGGCCACGCTGGTGCTGATCTTCGTGATAGTCGGTGCCTTGCTGACCGACCGCTTGCTGACCGGTGCGCGGGGCGGCGTTGCAGTGCCTGCCGAGTAAGCCTTTTCATTGACTTGATCCCGCAATTCGCATCTTATTCAAGAAATTGAATGGGAGAGAAAGATGCGTAGTTTTCTAGGCGCTATTGCGCTTTGCTGGGTTGGGGCGACGGGCTTTGCAAGCGAGGATATCGCGGATCAATATCCCGGCTCTTTGCTCTATCAGAAGCCTGTGGAAGTCATCCCGCATGTATTCTCGGCCATCGGGGCCACGGCCCCGCCGACCTATGAAAACTCGGGCCATAACAACAATCTGTCCTTCATTGTCACGGGCGAGGGTGTCGTCGTCGTCAATGGCAGCGCGGCTTACGGGCTGGCGCAGGCCCTGCATGACGAGATCAAGGTGATCACCGATCAGCACGTGGTGCTTGTCATCAACGAGAACGGGCAGGGCCATGCCATGCTGGGCAACAACTACTGGGCCGAGCAAGGCGTGCCGATTGTCGCCCATGTGGACGCGGCGACGGAGTTTGCTGAATACGGACCGCAGATCCTTGAGAACATGAAGCGCTATAATCGCGACAAGGCCGAAGGGACCGACCTGCAGGGGCCGACCGAGACGTTCGAGGATGTCTACACGGTCGAGCTGGGCGATTTCGTCATCGAAGCGCGCTATCTTGGGCCGGCCCATTCGCCGGGGGATATCGTCGTCTGGTTGCCCCGCCAAAGCATGGTGATCGCAGGCGATGTGGCGTTTCACGAACGAATGCTGCCCATCTTTGAGCATACCTATACCGCCGATTGGATTGACACATGGGACAGCGCGTTTGAGCCGCTGGGGGCCACCTATGTGATACCCGGACATGGGCACCCGACCAACATGGATCAGGTGCGCCGCTATACGAAGGATTACCTTGTCTATCTGCGCGAGAAGGTTGGAGCGCATCTTGAGGCAGGCGGCGGGTTGGAAGACGCCTATTACGTCGATCAGACTCCTTACACCCATCTCGACACGTTTGAAGAACTGGCCACAAAGAACGCCGGTCGGGTCTATGAGCAGATGGAGTTCGAGTAGGCGCGGGCAGACTTTTGAGAAAAGTCTGGGCAAAAGTTTTGTGAAAACTTTTGGGCGGGGCGGCTACTCGATGGCCTCTTGAACAATGGTATCGAGCAGCGCTTGGACCTCTTGCATCGGGCCGTCGGGATAGTGGCGATAGCCGATCTCAACCGCGCCGTCCTTATCGGTGACAAAGATCCCGTAAGGACAATGAGCGATATTGGCGGGGTCGGCCTCCATCACTTTGCGCGACAGTGTTGCTGAGCAGAACAGGAAGATGTCTGCCGCAGTGAAAAGCTGCACATCGCTGCCCACATCTGCGCCGGTTCGGTTCAGCATGTCTCCGGTATGGGAGACGTAGTCAATCACCAGACCTTGCCCCACGATGGCGCTTTCCACGGCGAAGGTGGCGTCCTCGAAACTGCCCTCGAACGGGTAGGTCGTCAGGCCATCGGCAAGGGCGGGGGCGGCGGCCAGGCAAAAGGCGGCGGCGAGATAGTTTTTCATGGGTCATCCTCCTGAGTTGCACCTTGGCGGTTGCGGGCGGATGGGACCTTGACGCAGGTCAAGTCGCCGCGCGGGCTTTGGCGCTACCTTAGGTGCCACATTTCACATGAGGGAGGAGAGACGATGTTTGGAAAGATAGTCATCGGGCTGGATGGGTCGGAACAGTCAGAGCGCGCCTTGCGGTTGGCGTGTGATCTGGCGGGCAAATACAGCTCGGAACTGCATCTGGTGCACACGCCCCAGCCGCACACCGTTGCCTTCGCGATGGGGGCCGTGGCGGGGTATCACATGGCCACGACCATGCCATCGCCCGATGAGGTCAAGGAGGCGGCAGAGAAGATATTCGACGGCGCGCGGGCAATCGCAAAGGAGATGGGGCAAAGCGTGACCGAAACCCATATGGAGATGGGCGATCCAGGCGATCATATCATCGCCACCGCGAAAGAGACCGGGGCCGATCTGATCGTGACCGGGCGGCGGGGGCTTGGCTCTGTGGGGTCTCTGTTGCAAGGCAGCACAACGCAGCGGGTGAACCATCTGGCGGAATGTGCGTGCCTGTCCGTGATCTAGCGACGGGGCGCGCGTTCGCATCGCGCCCCGCCTTTTGCTTTTAGCCTTTAGCCAAACATGTCCGACGTGATGCCCGCATACCAGCCGAGGCTTTCCTCATAGGTGGCTTTGCGCAGCTCGTCGCTTTCGCCGGTCTCCGAGATGAAGCCGTCGACTTTGGCGATTTTTTCCTCGGTGGCCTCATAGGTCGCGCCGACTTTGACACCGTCATTGGTGTCGATCAGCGACCAGCAGGTGTTGGAGAACTTCGCCGGGAAGACACGGGCATCCGTCAGCGCACCGCGCACGGCCATGGCCGCAACCTTGGCCTGCGAGTTGGCCGAGTAGCCCGATTTCGGCATGTCGCCCTGGCTGGACGCATCGCCAAGGATGTGGATGTTCTCATCCATGCGGCTTTGCATCGTGGCCGGCACGACAGGCGCCCAGTTGCCTTCGGTGAGGCCCGCGCGTTCGACGATCAAGCCCGCTTTCATTGCGGGGATCACGTTGGCGGCGTCCACCTTGGTGGCCTCCCCGTCGATCACAACTTCCATCGTGCCGGGGCGCACTTCGACATCCGCGCCGCCGAAATCCGGGCCAATCCAGTCGATCATGCCCGCGTAGTGATCGTTCCAGCCTTCCTGGAACAGTGCCATTTTCGAGAACTTTTCCTTGGGGTCCGCGACGATGATCTTGGCGGTGGGGTTCACCTCTTTCAGCAGATGCGCAACCATCGAAATCCGTTCATAGGGTCCCGGTGGGCAGCGGTAAGGGTTGGGCGGGGCGACCATTGCAAATGTGCCGCCTTCGGGCATCGCCATGATCTGCGCTTTGAGGAGCTCGGCTTGCGTGCCGCCCTTATAGGCATGGGGCATGACGCCTTGCGCCGACTGGTCCCAGCCCGCGACAGAGCCGTCGATGAAGTCGATGCCCGGTGACAGGATCAGCCTGTCATAAGGCACCGAGCCGCCACCGGCGAGCGCCACGGTTTTCGCATCCCGGTCCACGCCCGTGGCCCAGTCATGCACGACATTGATGCCGTAATCAGCGGCCAGCGTGCCATAGCCGTGGCCCAGATCGTCCATCTCTTGGAAGCCACCGATATAAAGGTTCGAGAAGAAGCAGGTGTAATAGGCGCGGCTGGGTTCGATCAGCGTGACGTCAATCGCGCCTTCGCTGTCTTTCGCGATGTAGCGCGCGGCTGTGGCACCACCGGCCCCGCCGCCCACGACGACGACGCGCGGTTTGCCTTGGGCTGTCGCCAAAAGTGGGGCGGATAAAGCCGCCGTGCCCACTGCGGCGGTCCCGATAAAGGTCCGTCTGTTGAAAGTCATTTCAAGTCCTCCCATTGAAAATAAAGCCTCGTTAATCGAGGTCTTTGAAATAGGCGGCCAGCGCCGCGATCTCTTCGTCGGACAGGCGTCCGGCCTGCATCTGCATCACAGGGTGTGGCCTGAGTTTACGCTTGTAAGCGTGCATGGCTACAACAAAATCGTCCACGGGCCACCGGGTGATCGAGGGGATGCCTTCGTCTGAGCCGTCCTGCTGATGGCAGGTCTTGCAGTCACTGGCGAGGTATTCGCCGTAGGCCACATCGCCCTGAATGGCGAGCACTTCGGGCGGCAGCTCTACTTCGGAGGGGCGGGCGGTTGGCTCTGCCTCGGGGATGTTGGCGGGATTGTCGGAATAGGCGCGCAGATAGGCCAGCACATCCGCGCGTTCCTGCGCATCCTCCCAGCCGTCAAAGCTCATCCGTGTGCCGGAGACGAGGGCGCGGGGGTTTTCGATATAGGCGTCCAGGGTTGTCAGATCCCAGATCAGACCGTCAGCCCCCATCCGGTTCAGCCCGTCGGAGTAGAAATAGCCGTCGATGCTGCCAGCTGCGCGTCCGAAGATACCGTTCAGATGCGGCCCGATCCCGTTTTCGGCATCCGCGCCGACCTCGTGACAGCCTGAGCAATAGCCAAAAAGATCGGCTCCGTTTTCCACGTCACCGATCTCGTCTGCGCAAAGGGCACTGGCCGCGAAGATCACGGCCAGTGCGAGGGAGGATCGGGTCGCGTTGCGCATTGCTACTCCGCGTGGCTTTTCAGATATTCGATCACGGCCTCCAGATCGCTTTCCTTGCGGAAGCCTGCAAAGGACATCTTGGTGCCTTTCATAAAGTCGCGCGGCTTGGTGAGGAAAGCGGCCATGTTGGCTTCGTCCCAGACCAGACCGTCATCGGCCATGGCTTGCAGCGCTTTGGAGTATTTAAAGCCTTCGGCCTGACCAGCTGCCGCGCCCATGATCCCGTTCAGCGCAGGGCCGGTGCGGTTCTTGGCGTCAGCGCCGACCTGATGGCAGGCAGAGCATTTCTTGAACGCCTTTTCGCCTGCCGCGACCAGTTCGGGATCAAGAGCAGCGACCACAGGGGCCTCCTCGGCGGGCGCTTCCTCCGCCACAGCGGCGACTTGCGTCGTCTCTTCGACCTTCGCTGCGGCTTCTTCTTCCGCGGTCTCTTTGGGCGTCACATCCACGACAGAGGCGCGCATCGTGATCTCAACACTGTCCTTGCAGTTCTCCATGCAGGGCTCACCAGACCAGATCGTGTATTCCGTCTCGGCGCGGTCATCCACAATGAAGCCGCCCTCGTTATACATCTCGAACTCGGCGAAATTCTCGTGGCTGAGCACGAAATCATCATCCACCTTGTCGTTGGAATAAAGGATGTAGGCGGTGATGGCGTAGACCTCATCCGGGGTGAGTGTCTGCGCGCCACCGAACGGCATGGAGCGGTTGATATAGTCCCAGACGGTCGACAAATGCGGCCAGTAGGAGCCCACGGTTTTTACCGGATCCTTGTCGGCCAGCGTGTCAAAACCCCCGGCCAGAACGGGCCAGTTATCAACACCTTCGGCAAAGTCGCCATGGCAGACCGCGCAGTAGTCTGCGAATACTTCCTCGCCGGTCCAGACATCGCCGGAGCCTTCGGGCAGGCCCGCGCCACCGGGGCGGATATCAACGTCCCAGGCCTGAATTTCTTCGGGCAGCGCTTCGCGGCCCAGACCGTAGCCTTCTGCGAAAACCGGGGTCGCCAGAACACAAGCGGCGACGGTTGCTTTAAGAAACTTCGACATTTTCAGCCTCCCCTTCGGGTGTGATGTGCCATGTCTGGATGCAGTTGTTGTGATAGATCGAGTTCTCGCCACGCACTTCGCGCAGCTGATCTTTGGTGGGCTGGATATAGCCGGTCTCGTCCATCGCGCGGGCTTGCAGAAGCCAGTCCTCGCCGTTCCATTCGGTGTCCAGATAGAAGCGGGTGAGGGCTTTGCTGTCTTCCTCGGCCTTGCCAAGGCGGGCGGTTTCCCAGGTGATGCCGCCGTCTTTGGAGATATCGACGCGGGTGATCTTGCCATGGCCGGACCAGGCCAGACCTGTGATGACCAGCGGGCCGGGGCCGTGCTTGATGGGGGCTTGCGGGCTGGGCGATGTGATGACGGATTTCGCGTCCATCACCCAGGTCCATTTGCGCGCGGTGCCATCAGCCAGAACGTCGGTGTATTTCGACGTCTCTTCGCGGCTTTCCACGGGGCCATCCATGACCTCGATCCGGCGCAGCCACTTGACCCACATGTTGCCTTCCCAACCGGGAACGACAAGGCGGACCGGATAGCCGTGTTCCTTGCGCAGCGCCTCGCCGTTGGCTTTGAAGGCGACCAGAACATCGTCCAGCGCCTTTTCCATCGGGATGGAGCGGCCGTTGGAGGAGGCATCGGCCCCTTCGACATAGACCCATTTGTCGGCCAGATCGCCTGCCGCGTCCATGCCTGCTTCTTCGAGCAGAGTGCGCAGGGAGACGCCGGAATATTCCATGTTGTGGATCATACCGTGGGTGAACTGCACGCCGTTGAGCTGTGCGCCCGCCCATTCCATGCCGGTGTTCGCTGCGCATTCACAGAAATAGACGTGGTTTTCGCGCGGGAAGCGTTCGAGATCGGCATAGGTGAAGACCAGCGGGCGGTCGACCAGACCGTTGATCATCAGCCGGTAGTCTTCCTTGCGCAGCTCAATCGCGCCGGAATGGTGGCGCTCAAACGCGCAGCCTTGGGGCGTGATCGTGCCGTCCAGCGCGTGGATCGGCGTGAAGTTGATCGAAGAGATTGGGTCGGCGGTCAGCCACGGCACATTGCGGCGCACCACATCGCTTTCAAACTCGATGGGCAGGCCGTAAGGCGTTTCGTCCACGCCTTCGCCAAGGCCGGAGGCCCAGCTTTGTACCTCGGTGATCAGCGGGTCAGGGGTGCCTGCGCTTGCAGCCGTTGCGGCCCCGCCAGCGAGGGCGGCGGCGCTACCGCGCAGGAACGCGCGGCGGGAGGTTTGTGTCGGATCGCTCATGAGGGGTCCTCCGGGGGTTAGGTGCCGACAACTTTGACTGACTGGTTCGGGTCAATGTTGATCGTGTCTTGTTTGCGGATGTGGGATTCGACGACATCCCAGATGGGCGGGCCTTCGGTGCCCTCGTTCACGGACGCCCAGCCGGAGACGACATAGGTCTTGGCCGGGTCGATCTTTTCGCCCGTCTTGAGGAGGGTCATATCGGTGATCCGCTCCCCTTGTTTCTTTGAGATATCAATGCGGTAGCCCATGCCGCCAACCCGCACCATATCGCCGCCCTGCTGGTAGTAAGGGTCGGGATTGAAGAGGTTGTCGGCCACGTCTTCGAGGATGACATGGAGGAATTCGCCGGTCATTTCGCTGCGGTAGGCGTTGGGATAGCTCATCGCGGTCGCGTTGAAGATATCCTCGCGGGTGATGTCTTGGCCGGGCAGCACAGACGCGCCCCAGCGGAAGCCGGGGGAGAGCGCGATATCGGCCTCGCGCTCTTCGATGAGGGCGTTGCAGATCAGGTCGTCCCACGTGCCGTTGAAGTTGCCGCGGCGGTAGAGCAGGCTTTCGGTCTTGCCGATCACCTCGGTCAGCTCGGCCTCATGGGGTGCGCGTTCGGCGTTCACGAGAGCGGTCATTTCGGGATCGGGGGCGATCACGTCCGAGAAGATCGGGATCAGCTTGTGATTGATGCCTTTGAGTTCGCCATCGCGGACATCGAGATCCAGACGGGAGACGAACTTGCCGTGGCTGCCCGAGGCAATGAGGAACGTGTTGTTTACCTGCAAAGGCTCGGGCAGGGCGTCGTGGGTGTGGCCTGTCAGGATGATGTCGATCCCGTCCACATCCATGGCCAGCTTGCGGTCCACGTCAAAGCCATTGTGGCTGAGCAAGACGACCAGTTCAGCGCCTGCATCGCGGGCTTCCTGCACGACCTCGGCCATGTTGTCCTGACGGACCCCAAACGAAAGACCGGGGAACATCCAGCCGGGATTGGCGATGGGCATGTAGGGGAAGGCTTGCCCGATCACGGCGATCTGCACGCCGCCGCGCTCGAACATCTTGAACGGCTCATAGGCGCGTTCGTCCCATTCGGTGTCGAAGATGTTGGCCCCAAGGAAGGGGAAATTCAGTTCGTTTTCAACGATCTCGGTGACGCGGTCGATGCCGAGGGTAAACTCCCAGTGGCTGGTCATGGCGTCGACCCCCAGCGCATTCATGGCGTTGACCATGTCCTGACCGTTGGTTTTCAGCGCGGTGTAGCTGCCCTGCCATGTGTCGCCGCCATCCAGCAGCAACGCATCAGGGCGGTCGGCGCGGATCGCTTTGACGACCGTGGCGATGCGGTCCATGCCACCGACACGGCCATAGGTCTGGGCCAGCGCGGTGAAGTCGTTATAGGTCAGCGCGTAATCGGCGGGGGAGCCGGTTTCGATATTGTAGCGCTTGAGGAAATCCTGCCCCGTCAGATGCGGCGGCTGGCCTTCGGCAATGCCGACGCCCAGGTTGATCTCAGGCTCGCGGAACCAGACGGGTTTCAACTGCGCGTGAATGTCGGTGATGTGGATCAGCGTCACGTTGCCGGAGGTGTCAAACTCAAGAAGCTGGTCCTGGGTCAGCGCCTGTTGCGCGGCCAGACGGGACCAGTTGCCAAAGCCAGACAGGCCCACAATGGCCGAGCTTGCCATGGCCACCTGCATGAAATCGCGCCGTGAGATCATCGTGTCGTTCCTTGCTGCGCCTTATATGCGCGTTCGTGAATATTTCAGCGTAAAGAAAACCCGCGCAAAGAGGACCTTGCGCGGGCTCAGATGTGTTTAGTTTCGCACCGACGGGGCTTCGACCGACAGGCCGTTGCCACGGGAGGCGACATAAAGCTCAAGGGCCACAAACTCGGCAGAGCCGGGCTTGTAGGTCTCGGCGCGGGTATCGCGCACGCAGCCTTTGAAACGCGCATGGGCCGTGTTCAGCTTGGCGTTTTTCAGACGGTAGACCGGGAAGCCGTTGATCTGACCCTGAGACAGGTGGTCTGCGCGGATCATGTTGCCGTAGTTGTCTTCATGGCAATTGGCGCAGCTGAGTTCCAACTGACCGGTGCGGGTGTAGTAGAGTTCCTTGCCCGCTTCCCATGTGGCCTGAACGGGGCCGTCAATGGCGACATTCACCGGAAGACCACGGGACTGCACGGAAATCAGCGCCTCCATATTGGCCATCTGGCCGGAGGTGTAGCCGTATTTCTCGGCCCCCATTTGGTTCTCGCGGCAATCGTTGATCTGCATCGCAAGGGTGCGGACCTCACCAGCCTCTTCGTTCCACTTGGGGTAGACCGCACGGACACCGGCCATGCTCTCTTCGACATCCTCGTGGCAGGTGGCGCAGGAATTGCCTGCCGTGCCTGCAACTTCGTTCCACTGGTCCATCCCTTGATCCACGAAGATCATGCCGGGATTGTCGAAATCATCCATCTGCAACGTCTGCGTCTCGTCCGAGCGGAACACCCAGCCCGAGATAATCTCGTCCAGGTTTTCGGTATGCTCTGGCGCGGCCGTGCGGGTGACCATTTCGATCTCGCCATTGACCACCAGATCGGCGGCTTCGTCGGCGGTGGCTGCAAACGCCAGACCGGTTGCCAGGGCAAAGGCGGTCGTGGCGCGTGTGGCTGTTTTTATTGTCATTTTTTCTCCTCCCTTGGTGGTGCCAGCTTTAGCTGACTTCCACCGACTTTGCCTCTTCGTAGACAGAGCCATCATCATCATACCAAGTGAACTTGAACTCACCGGTCTCGGGCACAACCGCTTCAAACTCGAAGAACGGGTTGGTCGAGATTGCGGGCTCAAGCACCACGTCGATCACGTTTTCACCGTTAAAGTCACAGGTGAAGCGGTTGATGATCGAGCGCGGGATGGGGTTGCCGTCGCCGTCTTTGCGCTGGCCGCTTTCCATCTTGTGGCTGATGAGGGTCTTGATCGTGATCGTCTCACCGGCAGAGGCCGTTTTGGGGACTTTCACGCGAGGTTTAACACCGGATGCCATTGTTCTGGTCTCCTTCTTTCGCTTTTAGCCGCCGCAGCCGCCGATTGTGACTTTCACCTCTTGCGAGGCCTGAATGAAGCTGCCGTCGGCCAATTGCGCCACGGCGATCACGTCTTGCGTGCCTGCCAGACGAATGCGGGTGGAGGCGGCGTGGGAGCCTGCCAGCTTGCCGAACTTGAACGTAGCGACAGCCGGGGTGGGGTTGCCAGCGGCATAAACCGCGATGGCAACGGCACCGGGCGCGTTCACCTCGATCGGAACGGTATTGCCGTTCTCGGCAATTTCCGGCGCGGTGAGCGTGATGTCACCGGAGCCTGCTTCGGCCCCGCCGGTGAACTCGGCAATCGCTGCGGTGGCATCACCGGCAGCAAAGGCCGCTTTCGGCAAGGTCAGGAACGCAGCGGCGCCAAGGCCCAGGGCCAGGGTATCGCGTCTTGAGAGCGTCATTTTGATCTCCTCTTGATCGGTGTGATCTATTCTTCCTTGAGCGTCATCAGATAGGCGACAACGTCTTCAACTTCTTGCGCGGTCAGGATCGGGGGAAGCTCCCCCTCTGCCGCTTTGCCGGTATAGCCGTCACCGGGACGGATATAGCCGGAGCCCTTGTAGAAGGCGGGCATGATCGTGCCTTCAAAGGTCATCTTGGCGTTGGCGACGAGGCCGCGCAGATCGGCTTCGGTCCAGCGATCACCAGCCCCATCCAGCGTGGGGCCGACCTCACCGTGGAACGGCACATCTGCCAGTGCCGAGACCGCGTGGCATGCAACGCAATTGCCCTTGGACCGGGTAATCATCACGTTGCGACCATTTTCAGCGTCTCCAGCCGCCCCTGTCAGGGACGCCGGGATGGCACCATATTCATCATATTGCACGTCGGTTGGTTTGACCGGGTTGGCCAGGGCCGCTCCCGCGACCAAAACGACGGCGGCGAGCGTTGTTGTTGTAAGCCGCATATTTCCTCCCATGTGGCTGCAGGGTCTGAGCCCTCTTAGCTTTGTATACCGTAGCGCACGATTTTGTGAGCGATCAACAATAATATTCGCTTCCTTGAATAAGTGCGCGGTTGCGTCGCGATTTAGTCAAAGGAGCCGTTGTTGCGTTCCTGAATGCGGCGGGCGTGGTAACGCTGGAAATCTTCCCCGTTATCAAGATCGTAGCGCTTCTCGTTTACCCACGTGAACATATCGAGCGTGGTGCCGACGCCGAACGCGCCCGGCATCATCGCGACCGAGGCCGATTGAGCGGTCGCATCCTCAGGCACCTCTTCCGGCATGAAGAGAATCGTTGGCGTGAAGAGCATCCCCCATTTGCGGGCCATGTTCTTCTCAGACAGCGTCTCTCCATCGAAATCGGTCACTTCAATGTCGCCATGCAGGTTGAGCTGCACCACGAAGAAATTATCGGTGATGTAGGAGGCCAGCTCTTCTTTCGGGAACACCTCGTTGTGCATCTTGGTGCAGTAGATGCAGCCGCGCTGCTCGAAGATCAGCGCAAGGCGCTTTCCTTCGGCATTGGCATCCGCCAGGTCTTCGCGCAGGTCTTTGAACGTGTCGCGCATCCAGGCGGTTTTGTGCAGGCCGTCGTCGCCAAGCTCCGCTGCCGTGGCGGGCAGGGCGAGGGCAATCAGGGTGGCAAGGGTGGTGAGCAGTTTCATGGTGGTCCTCCCAATTTGTTAGCCGACGGCGCCGAAGACCGGAAAGGTCTCCAGCATCCAGAAGGCGACGCGGTTGATGGTTTCGGTGCCGATCATGATCCCGAAAATGATCAGCAAGACGCCCATGATCTTTTCCATCACGCCAAGGTAGCGACGGAAACGCGCCATGAAGCGCATGAAAGGGCCGACGAACATTGCGGCCAGCACAAATGGCGCGGTCATGCCGACGCCATAGACGAAGAGGAGCCAGGCGCCCGTGGCGGCGGTGTCGGCCCCGGCTGCCGTAAACAGGATCGCGGCAAGCACCGGACCGACGCAGGGGGTCCAGCCAAAGGCGAAGGCGAGGCCGATCACGAAAGCGCCTAAATATGAGGCATTTTTCGTGTCTCCCGCGTCGGCCCGGAACTGACGGTAGAGAAGGCCTATTTTTAACGCGCCCAAAAAGTGCAGCCCCATGGCGATGATGATTGCCGCCGCAATCCAGCGCAGGATATGAAACCAGTCGCGAACCAGTTGGCCGACGGCGTTTGCCGTGGCCCCCATGGCGACGAAAATCGCGATCACTCCGGCGGCGAAAAAGAGCGATGAGATCACGGCTCGACGCTTCACAGCGCCCGTGATCGGGGCGTCCGCGCTGATCTGGTTCATGCCGACACCAGCCAGATAAGACAGGTAGAACGGCACGATCGGCAGGATGCAGGGCGACAGGAACGACAGCAGCCCTGCGATCAGGGCACCGGCAGCGGAGATATCCATCATTTTCTTGCGCTGCCCCCCGTTCAATTCATATATTCAAATTAAGTTGTATAAAGGCGGCGCGTCAAATGGCACGTAAATTCTTGATTTCATGTGTGTTTGCGCTGGCTGCTTTGGTGTCGCCCACTTTTGCAGAGCCATTTAAACTGGTCATGGTCGAACAGGTCGGCTGCCATTGGTGCGCGAAATGGGACGCCGAGGTTGCCCCGGAATACCCCAAAACCGCCGAGGGTCAGGCGGCCCCGTTGGAGCGCGTGATGATCCGCACATTGCCCTTGGACGGGCTGGAGACGACGTCTCGCGTGATCTACACGCCGACATTTTTGCTTGTGCGCGACGGGGTCGAACTCGCGCGTATCGAAGGCTACCCGGGAGAGGATTTCTTCTGGGGGCTGCTGACCCGCATGATTGACGAAAATACCGAGGAGGCTCCCCAAGGATGAAAAAGCTGATTTTGGCCGCCTTGCTGGCCGCCTCTCCGGCGTTGGCCCAAGACGACAGTGCGTTTGTCGAATTCAAGGTGATGAAACCCGAAGTCGCGATACGCGCCGCGGTCGCCGCGATGGAGTTCTGCAGGGGCGAAGGCTATCAGGTCGGCGTCTCGATCGTGGATCGTTTCGGCATCCCGCAGGTTTTTGTGCGAGACCGGTTCGCCGGTCTACATGTCTATGAAACGGCCGAGCGTAAGGCGTGGACGGCGGTGAGCTTTCGCACCTCGACCACGGCACTGGCCGAGGAAACCCAGCCTGAAAAGGCCCCTTACGGCATCCGCTTTCTCGACAAGGCCCTGCCTCTGGGGGGCGGTTTGCTGATTGAAGGTGATGGGACTATCCTTGGGGCCATCGGGGTCTCTGGCGCGCCGGGGCCGGATCTGGACGACGACTGCGCCGAGGCCGGCATCGCCGCCATCGAAGACGAGATCGCATTTTAAGGAACTGCGCCATGGGCCTGCCTGTATTTGACGAGACGCTTCCCAAGGAAGAAATGGACCGCATGGCGCAAAGCGCGCAGAACGCGGCCAATTTCCTCAAAGCGATCAGCCATGAAGGCCGGTTGATGATCCTGTGCCATCTGGTCAGCGGGGAAAAGTCGGTCACCGAGTTGGAGGAGTTGCTGAGCGCACGTCAAGCCGCCGTGTCGCAACAGCTGTCGCGATTGCGTCTGGAGGGGTTGGTGACACCCCGGCGCGATGGTAAGACGATTTACTATTCGCTGGCGGATGACCGCCCCCGTCAGGTGCTTGAGGTGGTCTACGACCTGTTCTGCAAAGACTGCCCCTGATCCCTGACACGCGACCGGAGTGGAGGACGGGCGCATGATTGATCTTTTTTCGGAACCGCTTTGGGTGGCCCTGATCGGCCTTGCTGGCGGTATCATGCTGGGCCTCGCCGCGCGGCTGGGGCGATTTTGCACGCTAGGCTCGATTGAGGATTTTCTTTACGGAGGCTCCGATATCCGGCTGCGGATGTGGCTTGTCGCCATCGGCGTCGCGATGATCGGCGTACATCTTCTGATGGCGCTTGGGCTGGTGCCGGTCGCGGCGATCTTTCAGCTGACGGCCGCGCCGCCCTTGATCGGGGCTGTGATCGGCGGGCTGATGTTTGGCTATGGCATGGCGTTGTGCGGCAACTGCGGCTACGGCGCTTTGGCGCGATTGGGCGGCGGTGATCTGCGGTCTTTCGTGATCGTCGTGGTGATGGGCATCGCGGCCTATGTCACCTTGTCTGGCCCGCTGGCCCATCTGCGCATCTGGGCCTTCCCGCCCGTGATCAGCGCGCCGCGCGGCTATGCTTTTGCGCTGGGCGATCTGTTGGGGCTGGGCGCGGCCCTTGTGGGCATGGCGCTGGGCGTCGGCATTCTGGGAGCCGCGCTGGTCAGCCGCGCGTTTCGCGCCGCCAAAGCGAGCATCGCTTGGGGCGTCGTGGTCGGGCTTGCGGTTGTCTTGGGCTGGGCTGGAACATCGTGGGTCGCGACCCAAGGGTTCAATGGCATCCCGGTCGTCTCGCACAGTTTTGCCGCCCCCGTGGGGGAGACGATCCTGTTTGCCATGACCGCGTCGGGCTCGGCTTTGTCCTTTGGCGTCGGCTCGGTCGCGGGGGTCTGGATTGGCGCGTTTATGGGATCTCTGATCAAAGGGCATTTCCGCTGGGAGGCCTGCGAGGACCCGCGCGAATTGCGCCGCCAGATCATCGGCGCTGCGATTATGGGCAGTGGTGCGGTCATCGCCGGAGGCTGTTCGGTCGGGCAGGGCATCACCGGGTTTTCGGTGCTATCTTTGGGCGCGCCGTTGACCTTTCTGGCGATCTTTGCAGGGGCGGCTTTGGGCCTCAAGCAGTTGATCACCGGCTTTGCCTTTGGCCAGAACGGATAAGCATCGCCGCCTAATCGTAGGGAATCCCACTCTATTTTGCGTCTTGCCGTCAAAAAAACGCTAGAGATTTGAAGCAAAACCGGGCATAACTGACCTCAAGACATCCCCATAAGCGAAAAATCGCAGGGGCAAAGCGGCAGCATAAGCCGTGATATATTGAGGCTAGGCGGTACGAGTATGACCCTCAAGAAGACAGTCCACACACGGACTCCGCGCGCAGTTTTGCGGGGCGGGGTCGCGATGGTTTTGGCCCTCTCGGTTGCGGGATGTATGGGGGAAACAGGGTTAGCGGGGGCCGGTGAAACGGTGTCGCGGATGGCGGCGAAGCCGATGGCCGCGGTCAAGAACCTGACCGCCCCGGATGACGCTGCCATGAGCGCTGAAGAAGCGCAATCCGAGACGATCCTGACCTTGCAAGCGCGCCGGTCGATCTTGCCTGCGGGAAGCTCCTATGCGCGGATTTCGGATGCGGTTCTGGCCGCTAATTCCCGCGCAGCGGAGGCCGAGTTGCGCAGCGCGCGGTTGCGCGCGCGGGCGGCGAGCAAGAACTGGTTGCCAAGCATTGGGCCGTCGATTTCGCTGACCTCTCTGGGGGATGTGGTCACGCAGCTTTTGCTGGAGCAAGTGCTGTTTGATCACGGTCGCAAGAAAGCTGAGCGGGAGTTCGCGGCACACGACGTTGAGGTCGCGGCAGCCGATCTATCGATTGACACAAACGCGCGCGTTTTCAGTGCCTTGTCGCTTTATCTTGATGCGCAGACGGCGCGAGCGCGCGAGCAGGTGATGGTGCGCCGTCAGGCCCAATTGCTGCGGTTTGAAGACATCGTGCTCCAGCGTGTCGAAGGGGGTGTTTCGGACCTGTCGGACCTGCGTGTGATGCAGCAAAAGCTGGCGGAACTGGACGCCGAGATCAAGAACGAGCGCGAGCGCCAGGTCACGGCTTTGGCCGAACTGAACGCCATGAGCGCGCGGGATGTGCAAGGGGTGGACGGTGTGACCTCGCTCAGCATTCCGCGCGGCGAACAGCCTTTGGCGGTGGTCAAAGCGCAAGCCGAGGCGGACCGCGAGGTGGCGCAGGCAAAGATCGACCGCGCAGGCATTTTGCCCGGTCTGACCGCGCGTGCGACAGTCGATGATAGCGGCACGAGTGGGGAGTTAACGGCGGCCAATGACGGGCTGCTGAACATCGGCATGGGCGCGAACCTGAAAGCGCTCGAAGCCAAGCGCGAAGCAGCCCAGCGAGAGGTGAGCCAGGCCGAAGAAGATTCCAACCGGCAATTGCGCCGGTTTGAGGCGCAACTGGCCTCCCTTGAGCGACAGCAATCCGATGCGGCGGGCCTGACAGCGCCTGCGCGGGCCAATTTCCAGCTCTTTCAAGAGCAGTTCCAGGCCGGGCAGCGTACGATCATGGATGTGGTAAACACCTACGAAGCGATGATGCGACTGGAGCAGGATCAGGCGAGCCTGCCTTATGACATCGCCCGCGTGAAGTTGGAGATCGCCCGCGATCGCGGCGTTCTGGCCGATGGGGATGACGTATGACCGACGCACCGCACGGCAAGATGATCCCGTTCCCCGGCGCGCGTGCTGCCGGGGCCGCGCTTTTGGAGCGGTTGTCGGATGCGAAAGCAGCGCTGATGCACGAGCCCGCGCAGGCGGTGGCGCGCGATATCAGCGAAAGCGCAAAGCGTCGCGCGGATCTGGCTGTTGTCTATGCAGGCGTTCTGGGCCGCGAGGTTTTGGCCGTCGATCTGATCGAGGCTCTGGCCGCGCAAAACCCCGATCAGGTGCAGCGCGGTGCTAAGGTTTCGCTTGGTGCTTTGGCGGATGCGCTTGGGCAGCAGGGGATTTCGGCGCGCGCGGTGCAAGAGCCACGAATAGGGCCAGATCTGTGGCCTGCGATGGTCCAGATGCAGCATGGATCACTGGTTCTGGTGCTGGGTCAAACAGGCGATGCGCTGACGATTTATGACGCCACCCGGTCCGATAATCGGGCCGAGGTCCCGCTGACGGAATTTGTGCCGCATTACGCAGGGTTGGTGCTGCGCGCGGAGGTTTCTGTTGCGCAGCTGACGGAAAAACACAGCCAGATCAAAGGGAAAGCCCATTGGTTCTGGTCGGAGTTTGCCGCCCACCGTCGCCATATCGCCGAGATTATGGTGGGCTCGTTCACAGCGAATATGCTGGCGGTCGCCGTCGCGCTGTTCTCCTTGCAGGTCTATGACCGGGTGATCCCGCACCAATCCACGGCCACGCTTTGGGTGCTGGCCTTTGGCGCGGTTCTGGCGATTTCGTTTGAAACGCTCATCAAGATCGCGCGGGCGCGGCTGATGGATGGGGCGGGTCGGTCGATTGAATTGTCGGTCCAAACACGGCTGATACAACGCTTGCTGGGACGCGCACCGACGGCTGCGCACTCCAGCCCGTCGGAGACGTTTTCGGCGATGCGGGAATTTGGCTCGGTGCGGGAGTTTTTCACCGCGTCGACCATCGGAACGCTGGCCGATGTGCCGTTCATCTTTCTGTTCCTGCTACTGGTCAGCTCGATCGCGGGCAACGTGGTTTGGGTGCTGGTTATCGGCGGTATCCTCATGATTTTGCCGGGATTTTTCCTGCAAAGGAAGATGCTGGCGCTGACCGAAGAAACCCAAGGCGCGTCGATCAAATCGAGCCGCCTGCTGCATGAGACGATCTATGACTTTGAAACAGTGAAGACTCAGCGCGCGGATGAAAAGATCGCGCGGACATGGGCGGAGCTGACCACGCTGACAGCGCTGAAAACCTCTGAGCAGCGCAAGCTGGCCTCGGCTCTGACGTTCTGGAGCCAAGGGGTGCAGCAGGCGACCTATATTGGCGCGGTTATTGCGGGCACGTTTCTGGTGTTTGCAGGTGAGTTCACGGTTGGCTCGATCATCGCCGTGGGCATTTTGTGCTCGCGCACGCTCGCACCGCTCACGCAACTGGCGGGCACCATGGCGCGGTGGAGTAATGTGAAAACGGCGCTGACAGCGCTGGACGCGATTGCAGAGGCCCCGCAGGATTATGCAGAGGACCGCACGCATTTGCGCCGCGAGACGCTGGAAGGTGCATTTGAGCTGCGTGGCGTGTCTTTTCGCTATGAAGAGGACGGCCCTCTGACGCTGGATATTCCGGGCGTTGCGATCAAGCCGGGGCAGCGGGTGGCTGTGCTGGGCGCGAACGGGTCGGGGAAGACCTCTCTGCTGAAATTGCTGACCGGGCTGACGGTGCCATCCTCGGGCCATGTGCTGGTGGACGGCGTTGATCTGGCGCAGATTGATCCGCGCGATTTGCGACGCAATATCGGATACCTGGGGCAAGAAGTGCGTTTGTTTGCGGGCACTTTGCGCGACAATCTTAACCTGACGCAGTTGGAGCGCGATGATGACCGGCTGTTCGCAGCGCTCGATTTTGCGGGGCTTGGGCCGTTTGTGCGCGGGCATCACAAAGGCCTCGATCTGGATATTCGCGACGGCGGTGCGGGCCTGTCTGTTGGGCAGCGGCAGTCCTTGGGCTGGGCGCGGCTGTGGTTGCAGGACCCGCGCATTTGCTTGCTCGATGAACCGACGGCGGCACTGGATCAGACGCTAGAGGCAACTTTGGTGAGCCGGTTGGAGACATGGCTACAAGGCCGCACGGTGATTATCGCGACGCACCGCGTGCCAATCCTGGCGCTGACCGAACGCACGCTGATCATGCAGAATGGGCGTCTCGCGATTGACGGCCCGCGCGAGCAGGTCATGGCGCATTTGCGCAAGGGGGAAGCGGTCTGATGGCGACGCTGGACGCGCATATCACCCGCGAGATGCGCGGGCCGAGCCTGACAATCTGGATGTCTGCGGCGGCTTTGCTGGTGTTCATCCTCTGGGCGGCGTTTGCCTGGGTGGATGAGATCGTGCGCGCGGATGGGGAGATCATCAGCTCCTCCCGCCCGCAGATTATTCAGAACCTTGAGGGCGGTATTCTTGCGGAATTGCTGGTGCGCGAGGGCGATATCGTTGAGCAGGGCGATGTCTTGGCGCGGCTTTACGGCACGCAATTTCAAAGCTCGGTCGAGGATATTGGCGATCAGATTGACGCGCTAGAGATCCGCCGGATGCGGCTTGAGGCCGAGATGGCGGGCAAATCCAGCTTTCAGGTGACGCGCAGTATGTTTGAGCGCAACCCGGAGATGGTGCGATCCGAAGCGGCCTTGCTGACAGCACGTCAGTCGGATTTTGAGAGCCGTAAGCGCGGCGCGCAGAAGGTGCTGGATCAGGCCGCGAAAGAACGCGCGCTGATGGAGAATATGCTGGAGCGCAAGGTCGTCGCCCTGATCGAAGTCACGCGGGCGCGCAAGGCCCATGGCGATGCGGAGATCAAGTATAACGAGATCGTCACGCAGACGGAGCTGGAGCGCGCTCAGGAGTATTCGGACACGTTGAAGGAACTGGGGTCGTTGCGGGCGGCGTTGAAAGCGTCTCAGGATCAGTTGAACCGGACGGTGCTGGAAGCGCCGATGCGCGGCGTGGTGAACAATCTGTCAGTGACCACGATTGGTGGGGTTGTGAAGCCCGGTGAAGAGATTGCTCAGATTACACCGCTCGACGATGAACTGTATCTGGAGGCGCGGGTTTTGCCGAAGGATATTGCGAATATTCAGCCGGGGCAGGCGGCGTCGGTGAAGCTGTCGGCGTATGATTACACGATTTACGGCACGTTGCAGGCGCGGGTTGAGGTTATCTCGGCCGATACGTTCAAGGACGAGCGGCAGGTCGAAGAAAATGCGCATTACAAGGTGACATTGAAGATTGATAAGACGGCGTTGTCGGATCGGCAAAAGGGGTTGGATTTGCGGCCCGGTATGCAGGCGACGGTGGAGTTGCACACGGGGCAGAAGACGTTTTTGCAGTATCTGATGAAGCCGCTCTATAAGTCGCGTGAGGCGTTTCGGGAGCCTTAGAGCGACGCCTTGAACGGGTATGCCCGGCGGCACGCCGGGCCGCGCCCGACCCTCCCCCCGGGAGGGCGCATGGTTGATGACAAGCACCGATCTTTGGGTCTGCGTGCTGTGCGGGTTCACCTAAGAACGAGCGGTCCAAGCGCCCACCCAGGGTCGGGCGCGGCCCGGCTTGTGGTGCGCTATTGGTTGATGGCGATGGCGTAGCCGATGGCTCCGGCGACGATGGCGCCGAGGATCACAGCGAAGGAGATTTTCCAGGCGGAGTAGGGGCGTTCGCCCTGCACGCGGCCGGTTTGGCCGTTGACCACGAAGCGGTAGGTTTCACCGCGGTATTTGTAAGCGGCAAGCCACACCGGCAGCAGGATATGCTTGAAGGTGACGTCTGACACACGCGTGTCGAGGCTGTGGATGCGCTGGCGGTCGCCGCCGATATCAAAGCGCACGTCGCGTTCGATCACGCGGTCCATCTGCTGGCGCGCCTCGGTATAGCCGTCTTTGAGCTCGACCGTGTAGCCTTCGGCGCGGAAGCCGGCGAGGAACTCGGGAAGGTAGGGTTCCAGATAGCTCAGATCCCACGGCTGCAGCGCATCGGTGAAGCGTTTGGGCAGGGACTTGGAGGCGAGGATCAGCACATCGTCAAAGAAGCGCGAGACGCGGCCCGAAGCGGCGGACCAGCGCGTGCGGCGCTCTTGCCGCGTGCGCATCTCACCGTCGATCCTCACCTTGCGGGTGACGTAGTAATCATCGCCGCGCTGGCCGGAATAGCGCGTGGCGGTTTGCGCGTCATAGGTCCAGTAAGGGACATAAATGCCCTGCATTTTGCGGCCCTTGCGGGCGTAGTCTTTGAGACCGTTCGGGGCAAACCAGAGGCTGCCGAGCCAGTCATTCATTGCTCCTTTCGCGGCGCGTTCATCCAGTTGAAAGGGCAGCACGGCCTTGGGTTTGATATGGCGGTGCGTGCCTGTATCGGTCACGACGGGCGTGGCGCAGAAGGGGCATTCCTTGGCGTGGGTGTCCGCGTCAAACTCCGTCTGCGCACCGCAATTGGAGCAGGTGAGGACGCGGGTTTCTTCGATTTCGGCTTCGGGGAGTCGGGCTTCAAGCGCGGTGCGGAAATCAAGTTCCTTGATGGCGGTTGTGCCGGAGGGCTCCACGATCTGCTGGGTGTTGCCGCAATGATCGCAGATCAGGGCGTTTTCCCCGGCGGCAAAGCGGAAGTCGGCCCCGCATTGGTCGCAGGGAAAGCGGTGATCCTGAACGGGTTGCGGGACAAGTTCCATCAGATGCCTTCGGCGAGGATATTTGGACCAGAATGAAAGCCCTACGCGCCCGGAGGCGGTGGCGGCAGGATCGTGAAGAGCTGTGCGAGTTCAGCGACTTCGTCGGCGGTTTTCCAGCCGTCCTGACCGGCGGTCCAGACATAGCTGTCGCGAGTGAGCGTGCCGTCTTGCGCCATCTGCCCCATGCGCGCCTTGGAGAACGGGCCTTTGGTCTGGCCGTTCTCGGCGATGTGCCAGACATGCTCGACCGGCGGCGGGGGGGGCGCCATTTGCGGCTGCATCTGGGTGGCCATGGCCATGCCCATTCCCATGCCAAGCCCGGCACCCATGCCGCCTCCGCCACTGGGGTTCTTGGCGGCTTCGGTCATGGCCTCAGCCGCGGAATATTGGGTGAAACGGCCGAGGTCTCCGGCGATGCCAGCAGAGGTGCGTTTGTCGAGGGCGGCTTCGACGGAAGCGGGCAGCGAGATGTTTTCGATGTAAAGCTCAGGCAGCGAGAGGCCGTAGGCGGCAATCTGTTCTGAGATCTTCTCGGCCAGGGCTTTGCCCAGCTCGCCCGTGTTGGCCGCCATGTCGAGCACGGGGATGCCGGAGCCTGCGATAAGGCGTGAGAAAGCCTGAACGATGATGTTGCGGATCTGGTAGCTGATCTCGTCCATCGTGAATTCGCCGTCGGTGCCGACGATTTCGACAAGGAATTTCGCGGGATCGGTGACGCGCACGGAATAGGTGCCGAAGGCCCGCAGGCGGACGGGGCCGAACTCAGGGTCCCGGCACATGATCGGGTTCTTGGTGCCCCATTTCAGATCGTTGAAGCGCGTCGTGTTGACGTAGTAAATCTCGGATTTGAAGGGGCTGCGGAAGCCGTGATCCCAGTGGTTCAGCGTGGTCAGGATCGGCATGTTGTTGGTCTCAAGCATATAAAGACCGGGGGTGAAGACATCTGCCAGTTGGCCTTCATGGACAAAGACCGCCGCCTGTCCTTCGCGCACGGTCAGCTTGGCACCGTATTTGATTTCGTGGCCTTCCCGCTCGAACCGCCAGACCATCGTGTCGCGGCTGTCATCGGTCCAGTGAATGACGTCGATGAACTCGCCGCTGAGGAAATCGAAAATGCCCATGAATGGTCTCCTTGATTATGCGGGGCCGCCGAGCAGTTCGGCGGCGATGACTTCGGCTGTGGGGCGCGCTTGCTGGATGCGCATCCCGGTTTTCATGCGCGGATCATAGAGGATCTGCAGCAGCAATTCGTCATGGGTCGTGAGGCGGCCAAACTCTTCGTCGTCGTTGAAGATCGACGGGCGGGCGGCGGCGCTGTCATTGGCCAGACCAAGGGCCTGAGCGATTTCCTCGTGCAGGCAGGCGGTGCGCAGGATGTCGGGATGCTCGGCCCGGATGACTGCGATGGCGCGGTCGTAGCTGGCATTGCCCGCGCCCTCAGATTGGCTCAGGGCCACGCAGAAGGTGGAGCGGGGCAGGTTCACGATCCGGTCGAGGGCGGAGGCGGTGATGCCGGGGGCGAGTTGCTGAAGACGGGGGCCGTAAGCGCGGCGTTCGTCCTCATGCAGGATCAGGACGTGGAAGTTCGCACCGCGTTTGGCGAGCCGGATGGGGACATCTGTCAGACGCGAGAGGCGCTGGGTGAAGCGGGCAATCTCGGCCCGGTCGGCCTGCTGTTTGGCTTGCGGGACAGAGGCGCCGAATTCGACAGAAAGCACAATCGGCTTGTCCCAGCGCCGCAGGACAGAGGCGCTTTCCACCCGGGTCAGCGCATTGGCGCGTTCGGTATATTCGTTGAACATCGCGATGCGGGTGAAGTTTTCGACCAGTTGGCGTTTGTTGAAGGGTGTGTCGGCCCCGCCGCCATCCTGACGCAGAAGGCCCTGGACCAGAAGGTCGTTTTCGACGCGTGCGTAGTAGCGCTCCAGCTCAAGGCTCTCGGCCGAGCGTTCAGGCGCAGGTTTGGGTGCGGGGGCGGCGAGCCCCGGAGGGCGGACTTGTGGTTTCGGAGAGGGTGGCACAGGCTCGCAGGCGACAAGCGCGATCAGCGCTGCCGTCCCTGCAAGCCATTTGAGTGCCGATCTCATACGTTAGCCAGCCGCCGTTCCGATGGTGTCGCCGGTGCCGGTCTTGCGAGATTTGGCGGCGGCGAGGGTGTCGCGCAGCTCTGTCTCCATCTTTTGCAATTCGACTTCGGCGGCGGCGCGCTTGGCTTTGCCTTCATCGGCGATCTGGAGCGATTCCTCGATCGTGGCGACCAGTTCGGCATTCGCGGTCTTGACGGCTTCGATATCGAAGACGCCGCGCTCCATTTCTTCGCGGACGACCTTGTTTGCCTCGCGCAGGTTCTTTGCGTTGGCGGTCAGAAGCTCGTTGGTCAGATCGTTGGCGCCGCGCACGGCCTCTGCGGCTTCGCGGGAACGCTGGATCGTGACGGCCTGTGCCAGCTGGGTTTCCCAGAGGGGCACGGTGTTGACAAGCGTCGAGTTGATCTTGGTCACCAGCGACTTGTCGTTTTCCTGAACCAGACGGATTGAGGGGAGCGACTGCATCGTCACCTGACGGGTCAGTTTCAGGTCATGCACCCGGCGTTCCAGATCATCGCGGGCGGCGCGCAGGTCGCGCAGTTCCTGCGCTTTCATGACCTGATTTTCTTCGGATGCAGCCTCAACCTCGCGTTCCTTGTTTGGGATCGCGGTTGCATCCAGCTCTTTGATTTTCTCTTCGCCTGCCGCGATGTAAAGCGCCAGTTCATCGTAGAAGGTCAGCGTCTTTTCATAGAGCACATCCAGGGATTTGATGTCCTTGAGAAGCGTATGTTCATGCTTGAGCAAATTGTCCGTGATCCGGTCGATCTGGTCCTGCACATCCTCGAACTTGGCGACAAATTTCGCCATGGGCGCGGCGCGGCCCAGCAGTTTTTCCCACCAGCTGCGTTCGCGGCGCACGTCGAGTTCTGAGATCGAAAAGCCGCGGATCGTGGTGACGATGTTGCGCAGGCTGTCACCAGCGGGGCCGACATCCTTGTTGCGCACGTCCGACAGCATGGATTGGCTGATCTGCTGCAATTCGGCTTGCGCGGCGGAGCCGAAAGAGATGATCGACTGGGTGTTTTCCATGTCGATCTCGTCCATGCGCTTCTTGATGGCGGCGGTCTGGGTCTTGTTGGCCTTCTCCATCGGCACGATCTCGTTGGCCGGTGTCGGTTCGGGCAAGACGACCGCGTTCAGCTCTTCCACGGCAGCGAGGGTTTTCTCGGCCTCTTTGCGCACATTTTCATCCATTTTGGGGCTCCCTGGTTACTCTGTTCTGACACCTTCGCGGGCAAGGCGCTCGCGAAGGACGTCGATTTCAATGTCCAGATCGCTGCGGTCGGCCAGCAACATGGTCTTGTTTCGGGCGGCGAAGTTCTGCTCAAGATCGGTGAGCAGGGCCTCGTAATCGGCTCTGGCCTGCGCGTCGCGGGTACGCGCATAGATGTCGGCGAACTTGGCGGTCGCGTCGCGCGCGCCCAGCAGGTAGACGCCCAGATATTTCCGCGCGGCGGCCAGATCGCGGGGGTCTTCCTCGACCGTGCGGGCCAGATCGCGAACGGTGTTGGCGAAGCGGTCGACGCGGGATTCCATCTGACGGTCCTGCGCGCGCAGGATCGCGTCTTTCATGGCTTTGAGGTGCTCTTCGGCCTCGTCCACGGCGCGGGCGACACGGGATTGTTGGTAGGCGTCGATACCTTCAACCCCTTTGTCTTGTAGCGGGTCGAGACCGAAGGCGAACCCATGCAGGAGCGTGCCTGCGACGGCGAAAACAATCGGGGCGAGGCCAACGCCGCTGGAGGCGAACCCAGCCACGAAAAGGGCCGCACCAGTCAGCAGGGAGGCGGCCATTTTCCTTGGAAATGAGGGGCGTTTGGCGACTTTGCGGGCGTTATAGGCTTCTTCGGCTTTCAAGCCTTCGCGGGTCAACCAAGCAGCCAGAAGCAACGTGCCGAACGCAATCAGGTTCAGGGCAAGTTGGCTGGCGTCCCCGGTAAAGGCGCGCACGGCCAGCGGAAGCGGGACGAAGAACAGCAGGTTCGCCCGCCCACCGACGCGGGTGCGGGTCTTGCCGCGGAACTCCGACGGGGTGTCGGGCGCGTCGGGGCTATACTTGCCGCCAAAGCGTTGCGCCATGCCTAGAGCCCTCCGCCAACGGAGACATAGACGATCAACGCCAAGAGCAGGCCAAAGGCCAATTTTTGCAATCCGGTTGCTGACATGACGGCCCCCTCGGCCCCACTAACCCACGAACATCAAAACTATATGTAAGCGCTTGGAAGAATACCAGAAGGGGGAATTTTAGCGCGGATCGTTCCGTCGGCGTTGCGGTTTGCGCTTGCGCTGCGGCTTGGGCTTGTCGTTCCAGCCCATCTGGTCGGCAAGGACGCGGGCTTTGACCTCTTCGACCGCTCCCGCTTTCAGATCACCCAAGCGGAATGGGCCGTAGCTGATGCGCAAGAGGCGGTTGACGGGCAGGCCGACAACCTCCATCGCGCGGCGGATCTCGCGGTTCTTGCCCTCGCGCAGGCCGATGGTGAGCCAGGCGTTGGCGCCTTGCTGGCGGTCGAGGGTCACTTGCATGCCCTGGAATTTTTCACCGTCGATGGTGATGCCTTTGCTCAGCGGCTCAAGCGTGGCGTCATCGGGGCGGCCGTTTACACGCACGCGGTACTTTCTGAGCCATCCGGTTGAGGGCAGTTCCAACGTGCGTTTGAGGCCGCCATCATTGGTGAGGAGCAGAAGCCCTTCGGAGTTGATGTCGAGCCGCCCGACACTCATCACGCGCGGCATATCCTCTGGGAGCGCATCGAACACCGTCTCCCGGCCCTTTTCATCGCGCGCTGTCGTCACGAGGCCTGTGGGCTTGTGATAGAGCCAAAGCCGCGCGGGTTCAGCCTCGGCAATCGGTTTGCCGTCCACCGTGATGACCGCCTTTTCGGTGACGTTTAGGGCGGGGCTGGTGATCGGCTTGCCGTCAACGGTGACGCGGCCTGCTTCGATCATGCGCTCGGCTTCCCGGCGCGAGGCAACGCCTGCGCGTGCGAGGACTTTGGCGATACGATCACCTTTTGGGGTCTCAGTGCTCATGCCGCAGGCCTTAGCGGGTTTTCTGCGGGCTTGCCAGAGCGCGCGGGCTGGGGCAGGGACGGGGCATGGAGTTCAAGAGCCACATGAACATCGCGCTGGACGAGGCGCACGCGGCGGCGGCACGGGGGGAGGTTCCCGTGGGCGCTGTGGTGGTGGGCCCGGATGGTGCGGTCGTGGCCCAAGCGGGCAACCGAACGCGGGAGCTCAGCGACCCGACCGCCCATGCCGAAGTGCTGGCCATCCGTGCCGCTTGTGCGGCGGCTGGGTCGGACCGGCTGCCGGGGCATGACCTCTACGTCACGCTCGAGCCGTGTCCGATGTGTGCTGCCACCATTTCCTTCGCGCGGATCGGACGGCTCTACTACGGCACAAGCGATCCGAAGTCGGGCGGTGTCGCCCACGGCGCGCGGGTGTTCAGCCATGCGCAATGCCATCACGCGCCGGAGGTCTATGACGGCATCGCGGCAGAAGAGGCGGAACGCTTGTTGAAAACCTTCTTCAGCGATCTGCGCGGCTAGAGCCGCTTGAGCCTTCGGCGAGAGTATTTGGTCACAAAAGAAGCCGATATTTTAGTCAAATTGTCGGCTTCGCTTTGGCTTAAATATCCTCGCCGAAGGCATCCTCACATCTCAATTGCGACCATCGGTTCGGGCTCAATGACCTGAACGTCGGGCAAGTGCTTTATCATCTCTTCGGCGGATTGTTCGAGCAGCGGGAAGGACTTGTAGTGATAGGGGATTACCGTTTTGAAGTTGAAGAAGGTGCGCGCGGCAAAAGCGGCGCGGTGCATGTCCATGGTGAAATGCCCGCCTGCGCAAAGGATCCCGATATCGGGGGCGTGGAGCGCGTTGAAAACCTGCATGTCGGCCATCACATCCGTATCGCCGGAGATGTAGATCGTGTGGCCCTCGCCCGACACCATGTAACCCGCCTCGGAGCCTGCATAGACCAGCTTGTCGGTCAGCGGCAGGGAGCTGGAATGGGTCGCGTTGACCATGGTGACCTTTACCTCGCCCAGTGTGATGGTCCCGCCCTTGTTGAAGCCTGTCGCTTCGACGCCGATGCTTTCGCTGAGCCAGCTGGCGAGCTCCACAATCGCGTAGATATGTGCGCCCGTGTCTTTGGCGATGGCCTCAATCTCGGCAGCGTGGTCGAAATGGCCGTGGGTCAGGAAAATGGAAGTGGTGCCTGCAATCGCCTCGGCGCGGCGGTCATCGGGGAAGGCGGGGTTACCTTCCAGCCACGGGTCGATCAGCAGGATCTGGTCTTTGATTTCGATGCGCAGGCTGGCATGGCCGAGGGGGATGATTTTCATGGGGTTGGTCTCCGGGCTGGGGTCTCTTATCTGGAAGGGTAACGGCAAAGCGGGGAAAGCCAAACCATGAACTGGACCGAGCAGATTGACGCCTATTGCGAGCGGATGGATGCGTCGTTCTGGGCCGAGCCGATCAATGCGGTGACGAATATCGCCTTCATTCTGGCGGCTTTAGTCATGTGGCGGCGCAGCGCGGGTTTGCCACTGGCGCGGGCGCTGTGTGTGGTTCTTTTTGCCATCGGGGTGGGGTCGTTTCTGTTCCATACCTACGCGACATCCTGGGCCGCGACGGCGGATTTTGTTCCGATCTTGCTTTACATTCTGCTCTATATCTATGTGGCCAATCGGGCGTTTCTCGGCCTTGGCCTGTGGGGCGCCTTGGGCGGGGTTGCGTTGTTTTTCCCCTATGCGGGGATGATGGTGCCGGCGTTCTCGCTGATCCCGGGGCTGGGATCGTCGGCAGGCTATGCGCCGGTCCCGTTGCTGATCTATTTCTATGCGCTCTGGCTGCGAGCGCGCGCACCAGACACGGCGAAAGGCTTGGCGATCGGGGCCACGATATTGGTCGTCTCGCTGACCTTCCGCACCGTTGACTTGCCTCTTTGTGACGGCTTCCCGATGGGCACGCATTTCATGTGGCATATTCTGAACGGGATCATGCTGGCCTGGATGATCGAGGTTTACCGCAGACACGTGCTTGGCATCGCTCAAGAGGCGCGCTAAACCGCCTCTCGTTCTTACGAGGGAAAGCCCCAATGTCCATCGACATCACCACCGCTGCCAAAGTGGCGAAACTGGCCCGGATCAAAGTGGAAGACGACGCGCTTCCCAGCTTGGCCGAAGAGTTCAACGCGATCCTTGGGTTCATTGAGCAGCTTGAGGAAGTGGATGTGGACGGCGTGGAGCCGATGACCTCGGTCACGCCGCAGCGTCTGAAGCGGCGCGAGGATGTGGTGACGGATGGCGATCAGCAGGAGAAGGTTCTGTCGAATGCGCCTGATGCGCGCGAGGGCTTTTTCGCGGTGCCGAAGGTGGTGGAATAATGTCTGATCTGAACAAACTCACGCTGGCTGACGCGCGCGACAATCTGCGCGACAAAGAGATCACCTCGGTCGAGCTGACGGAGGCCTGTCTGAGCGCTGTGGATAGGGCCAAGGCGCTGAATGCGTTTGTGCATGACACGCCCGATCTGGCGCTTGAGCAAGCCAAGGCGGCGGATGCTCGACTGGCCGAGGGCGATGCGCCGTCGATGTGTGGTTTGCCGATTGGCATCAAGGACTTGTTCTGCACCAAGGGTGTGGCGTCGCAGGCGGCGTCGGCGATCCTTAAAGGGTTCAAGCCCGAATATGAAAGCACCGTCAGCCAGAACCTGCGCGATGCTGGGGCGGTCATGTTGGGCAAGCTCAACATGGATGAATTTGCGATGGGCTCCTCCAATGAGACCTCGGTTTATGGCGATGTGGTCAACCCGTGGAAGGTCGATGACCGGAACCTGACGCCCGGTGGGTCATCCGGTGGGTCGGCGTCAGCTGTTGCGGCGGATCTCTGTCTGGCAGCAACCGGTACCGATACGGGCGGGTCGATCCGTCAGCCTGCGGCGTTTACGGGGATTGTCGGGATTAAACCCACCTACGGGCGCTGTTCGCGCTGGGGGATTGTGGCGTTTGCCTCTTCGCTGGATCAGGCGGGGCCGATGACCAAGACCGTGCGCGATGCGGCGATCATGCTGGAAGCGATGTGTAGCCACGACCCGAAAGACAGCACGTCGGTCGATATGGCTGTGCCGAATTTCGAGGCCGCCTTGGAGGGTGACATCAAGGGCAAGACCATCGGGATTCCCAAAGAATACCGCATGGACGGGATGCCGGACGAGATTGAGGCGCTTTGGTCCCAAGGGACCGAAATGCTGAAAGATGCCGGCGCGAAGGTCGTTGATATCTCCCTGCCGCATACGAAATATGCGCTGCCTGCCTATTACGTGATTGCACCGGCGGAGGCGTCCTCGAACCTCGCGCGGTATGACGGGGTGCGCTATGGGCACCGGGCCAAGCTGAGCCAGGGCGATGGCATTACCGAGATGTATGAAAAGACCCGCGCCGAAGGGTTTGGCCCCGAAGTGCAGCGCCGGATTATGATCGGGACCTATGTGCTGTCGGCGGGCTTTTACGACGCATACTATAACCGCGCGCGCAAGGTGCGGACGCTCATCAAGAAGGATTTCGAGGATGTGTTCGCCCAAGGCGTGGACGCGATCCTGACGCCTGCGACGCCGTCTGCGGCCTTTGCTTTGGGTGAGATGAAAGACGCCGATCCGGTGCAGATGTATCTTAATGACGTCTTCACGGTGACGGTGAACCTTGCCGGGCTGCCAGGTATCTCGGTGCCCGCGGGGCTTGATAAACAAGGGCTGCCGCTGGGGCTACAGCTGATCGGCAAACCGTTCGAGGAAGGTGAGTTGCTGCAATTTGCCCACACCCTTGAGCGCGCGGCAGGTTTTGTAGCAAAACCCGAAAAATGGTGGTAATCTGCGCCTCAAAAGAATGAGGCAGAGACAGATTATGCGTGGATTTATTGCGCTTTTGGCAGTGGGCGGGCTTGTGGCCTGTGCGCCAGCCGTGCCGGACAGCAACCCTGATCGCGGGGCGGGTGTCGGCTTTGGCAGCTATTCGGAGTATCAGCAGCGTCAGCTTGAACGGGACCGTGCCTTGCAAGGCAGCAGCTTGCCCGCGGCAGCCCCTGTAACGGCTCAAACGCTTGATCCGGCCGGTGCGCAAGCGACCCCGACGGCCCCGGTCACGACGGCCACGCCAACGCCTGTCCAGCAAGCGCTTGCAACCCGTCCGGTCACTGTGCCGCGCGCCGGGTCGACCCCGGTGCAAACGGACGATGCCGCCCAGATCGCGGCGGGTGCGCGCGCTGCGCTGAGCAATTCAAGCTCAGAGCCGGTGCAGGCCAGCCCGTCCAACCCGGCACCGACGATTGTGAACAATCCCGGCATTTCGGACGAGCAGGATTTCGAGGCTGTGTCGGCCCGCCAGACTATTGAATCGGATGCCGAACGCCGCGCGCGTCAGGCGGCGCAATATCAGGTGATCGCGCCGACGGCTGTGCCGGAACGGGCTGGCAGCGGACCGAATATCATCGAATATGCGCTGTCCACCCGCCATGCGAAAGGCCAACAGATCGTGCGTCGGGTGGGCTTCAATCTGGCCAACAAGAACCGCCGCAATTGCGCAGGCTTTGAAAGTGATGATGCCGCGCAGGAAGAGTTCCTGCGTCTGGGCGGTCCGAACCGGGACCGTCTGGCGCTTGATCCCGATGGGGACGGCTTTGCCTGTGGCTGGGACCCGGCCCCGTTCCGCCGGGCGATCAACAACTGATCCAGCGACCCTCCCCCAATTTCGGAGCGCGCCGCGAGGATGCGCGCCCGGATATGGTCGTGCTGCATTACACGGCTATGGCCTCGGCCGAGGCGGCGTGCGCGCGGCTCTGTGATCCGGCCCATGAGGTGTCGGCGCATTATCTCATTGGACGGGACGGGGTGGTAACCCAACTGGTCGATGAGGAGATGCGCGCGTGGCATGCCGGAGCCGGGCAATGGGGCGAGATTACGGATGTGAATTCGCGCTCGATCGGGATCGAGTTGGACAATGACGGGTTCTCGCCGTTCTCCGCACCGCTGATGGATGCGCTGGAGGATCTGATGCCGGGCATCATGGCGCGTTGGGATATTCCGGCGGCACGTGTGATTGGCCATTCGGACATGGCGCCGGGGCGCAAATGCGATCCGGGGAGACGGTTTGACTGGGCGCGTCTGGTGCGCGGCGGTTTTGCACTGGGCAGCGCTGCGGTGGGTGATCCGGTTGACGCGGAGGCTTTCGCAGCAGCATTGGATCGCATCGGATATCCATCATGCGATCCTGAGATACGCCTCGTGGCGTTTCGGCTGCGGCACAATCAGGGGGCGGTTGGCCCGCTGAACGGCACCGATTGCGCGCGGGCGCTGGCGATTGACGCGCAGCTTGCAGGCCTTTAGGGCAGTCCTCGCACGGATGGCTGGATGGCCGCGGCGTTTACGCGTCGAGGAAAGTCCGGACTCCTTGGAACAACGGTGCCGGGTAACGCCCGGGCAGGGCAACCTGACGGAAAGCGCCACAGAGAACAGACCGCCCTGCATGTCAGGGTAAGGGTGAAACGGTGGAGTAAGAGACCACCGCGGGACGGGCAACCGGACCGGCATGGCAAGCCCCACCGGGAGCAACGCCGAATAGGGACCTCGCGCCGCATGCGGCAGGGACGTTTCAGCCCAGAGGTCCGGGTTGGCAGCTAGAGGCGCGCAGGTAACTGTGCGTTTAGAGGAATGGTCATCGAAGGGCGGCAACGCCCGGAACAGAATCCGGCTTATAGGTCGTCCGTGCATATTTTCCGCAGCTGGCGCTTTGTCACCGCGAATCCGGTTGACAGGGGGCGGGCGATCCTTAAAAGGCGGGCTTCAAGGTTTATCCGCGAGGGGTGTGCTCTCGCGATCAGGAGACACGACCCATGGCGAAGCCAACCACGATCAAGATCCGTCTGAACTCGACCGCGGGCACGGGCCATTTCTACGTGACGAAGAAAAACGCACGCACCATGACTGAAAAGATGGTGGTACGGAAATATGATCCTGTGGTTCGCAAGCATGTCGAATACAAAGAAGGCAAGATCAAGTAAGCCATCTTTGATCAGACAAGTGTTGAAGGGCCACGCAATCGCGTGGCCTTTTTCGTTTCAGGAGGAGCGTTATGCGCCAAGATGAGACCCGCGCGGGCTTTCGTATTCGCCCCGCGACCCCTGAGGATCTGGGCGCCGTGGATCGGTTGCTGGGCCGCAGCTACCCCAAGTTGCTCAGGGCGGATTACGCGCCGTCGACTTTGGTGCTGGCCTTGCCGGGCATGATCAAGGCGCGCCCGTCGCTGATGGCGTGCGGGACGTATTACGTGGCGGAAGGCGATAACGGGCAGCTTCTGGGCGCCGGCGGCTGGACCCGCAACGCGCGCAAGGAGCGTGGCGATATCCGGCATGTGGTGACCGATCCGCTGGCTTTGCGGCAGGGGATCGGGCGGGCGTTGATGCAGCACAGCTTTGCCGTCGCGCGGGCCAGTGGTATCGTTGAGCTGGAATGTTGGGCGACGCGCACCGCGGTGCCGTTTTACAAAGCCGTGGGCTTTGAGGAACAGGGGCCGATGGAGGTCACGCTTGACACCGGCGTCGTGTTTCCGGCGGTGCGCATGGAACGGACGCTCTGAGTGAGGGATTGCGCTTTGCGCTTGCGCGCAAATCGCCCGATGCGAGGGCGCTGCCCTCGCGCTCCCAAGGTATTTTGAGACAAAAGAAGGGGCGTTCACGCAAGCCTGATGAGACGTGATTGGGTCGACGGGCGGCTTTGTGGTGAGGCTGTTCGCGAGTAATCGCGGATGAAGGACAGACCCATGAGACCCGGCTTCAGGACATTTGCCTCGCCCATTGCCATTGCGGCAGCTTTATCGGTCTTCAGTGCCGGGGCGCTTTGGGCACAAGAGCGCGCGCCCGTGCCGGACTATGTGATTGCCGAGTTTGGCGCGCCGCCTGTGGTCCCGTCCGGGCCGCTGGCGCCCAGCCTGCAGACAGCGGTCAAGATGGCCTTTATCGACAGTGTCAGCCAATCGACCTGGGGGCGCGATCAGCGCACGGCTTTGGCGGAGGTGGCGGCCTCGGGCGATCCGCGCCTTGCGTGGATTGTCAGCGACCTGCTGCGGTTCTCCAACGGGCCGGAGTTAACGGGAGCACTGGCAGAGGCGGCGTCAGAGTTGTTGGGCAAAGAGATCGCCCCGCGCAATGCGTGGGGTGTCGTGACCGATCATCTGATCGCCTGGGATATCCCCGCGCCACCCGATTATCTGGAGGCCAAGCGCGCGATCTTTACCAATCTCGTTCCCGGTTGGGAGCGCATCTTTGTCGAAGGCGATATCGACTGGCGGATGGTCTCCTGGGGTGGGGTGCTGATTGATGACCGCGCCTATGACACCACGGATGAGCGGTGCAATTGCATCCCTGCAGCGGATAATCCGGAGGTGACATCTGCGGCAGAGGCCACGTGGCTGGAAGATGATGACATCATCTTCGGGATAGAGATCAATGGCGAGGCCCGCGCCTATCCGCGCCAGATCATGGAAGTGCGCGAGATGGTCAATGACACGCTGGGCGGGCGCGATCTGGGTATTCCTTATTGCACGCTTTGCGGCGCGGCGCAGGCTTATTTTACCGATGAGATGCCCGGAGGGGTGGAGCGTCCGGTGCTGCGCACCTCGGGGCTGCTGATCCGGTCCAACAAGGTGATGTATGACGTGAACACGTATTCGGTGTTTGATACTTTTCTGGGTAAGGCTGTGACGGGGCCGTTGGCGGAGAAGGGGCTGCAACTGGAGCAGGCCAGCGTCGTGACGTCTGAATGGGGCGCGTGGAAAGAGGCGCATCCTGAAACGACCGTTTTGGCAGAGGCTTTGGCCTTGGGTCGGGATTTCGATTTCCGCAATGGGCGCGATGCCGGTGGGCCGATCTTCCCAGTGGGGGATGTGGACCCGCGCTTGCCAGTGCATGAGGATGTGATCGGGGTTGTGACTGCCTCTGGCAGGCCGGTGGCGTTCCAGCGTAGTGCTGCGATGGTGGCGCTTCAGCGGGGCGCGTCGATCAGCGTTGAGAATGTGCGGTTGCAGCTGGATGCAGGTGGCATCCGTGCCGTGGATGCAGACGGGGCCGATCTGGGCAGCCATCAGGCGTTCTGGTTTGCCTGGTCGCAGTTTCACCCGGACACGGTGCTTTGGCCGGAATAGGGCGTTTCGCATCGCTCCAAGAAAAAAGGGCCGGTCGCTGTGACCGGCCCTTTTCTTATCTCGATGCGGCGTCCGCTATTCTTGCTGGCCCATGAACATCAGCAGGAACTGGAACATGTTCAGGAAGTCCAGATAGAGGTTGAGCGCGCCGTGGATGGCGGATTTCTCAAGCCACTCGGCATCGCCCATATGGGCATGTGCCAGATACTGGTTCTTGATGTTCTGCGTGTCGTAAGCGGTCAGCGCAGCAAAGATCAGCACACCGATGCCGGAGATGGCAAACATCATTGCAGGCGATTGCAGGAAGATGTTGATCACCATCGCAACCAGCAGGCCGATCACACCCATGATCAGGAACGATCCCCAGCCCGAAATGTCTTTCTTCGTGGTGTAACCCCAGAGGCTGAGACCCGCGAAGGCAATCGCGGTCACGAGGAAGGTCTGCACGATCGAGAAGGACGTGAAGACAATGAAGATCGAGCTGAGCGACACGCCGATCAGCGTGGCGAACAGGAAGAAGAACAGCTGCGTCGCCGCGGCCGAGGCGCGTGTCATCACGGCGCCGAAGCCGAAGATCATCAGCAGCGGTGCAAACATGATTACCCAGCGCAGGGGCGAGGTATAGAGCGCCGCGCCCAAGCCGGTCAGCAACGTGCCGTTCTGCATCTGCACCGCGGCCTGCGCCGGATCAGTGGTCGTTGCGAGGCCAGCAATAGCCCAGGCGGCCAAAGCTGTAATCAGCATGCCGACGGACATCGTGCCGTAGACTTTATTCATATGGGCTTTAAGGCCCTCGTCGATCTCGGCTGTACGGACGCCTGCCGTGCTCCGGACCGTCTCATATTGTGCCATGTGTGACGTCTCCAGTTTTGGTCCCTGTTTGCGTCGCAGACGGGTGCCTGCAACGGTCTTGGGTCAGATATTGGCAGAGACGCCTGCCATTTCAAGCGTTTCAGCTTGGATTTATGACTAAAACAGTTTGTTTTTCGGCTTAAAACGTTTCGAGACAAATCTGAGACACAGTTTGTCTCGAAACGCGCGCATCCCTTGAGCGTGGCATGCGCTTCGGCTTGATGTGATGGCGCACATTAAAGTCGAAACGCTTTAGGCGCGCCAGCCCTGGGGCACATCCCAGACCGAGCGATTTGCCTCGCGCAGGATATCGGCCTCTGTCAGGCCCAGATCAGCACGCAGATGTGCGTCCAGATCGGCCAACTGGCGACGCTGGCGGTAAAGCCCGTAGGCGTTGGAGAGCCGGTCCAGCAGGCTTGTGGAACGGGTTAAGGCGGTGCGGTGCATCGTGTGCGTCGTCATGTTACGTCCTTTCGGTATGCGTGATGTATTATCGGGTGTGTATCAATCTTGTTGATCTATATGGGGCAATGTGGTTCATATGAAAAACGAATGTTTATGAATTGATGTATCAAGGAATGTGATATGGCGCGAAATATGGATATGACGGCCCTGCGGTCTTTCGTGGCCGTGGCCGATGCAGGCGGGGTGACCCGCGCGGCAGGTCTTCTGAACCTGACGCAATCGGCGGTGTCGATGCAGCTCAAGCGGCTGGAAGAGGCGTTGGATCTGAGCCTCTTTGAGCGCGCGCACCGCACGGTGAACCTGACGGCATCAGGGGAGCAGTTGCTGGGCTATGCCCGCAAGATGCTGTCGCTGAATGATGAAGCGCTGAGCCGCCTGACCGCGCAGGAGTTCGAAGGGGAGATCACGCTGGGCGTGCCCCATGACATTGTCTATCCCGCGATCCCGCAGGTGTTGCGGCGGCTGCATGAAATGTATCCGCGCATTCGCGTGCAGTTGCTGTCATCCTTCACGCGCGCGCTGAAAGGCCAGTTTGATCGCGGTGAGGTGGATGTGATCCTCACGACCGAGGATCATTGCGATCCCGGCGGCAAAATCCTGTGCGAAAAGCCCCTGATCTGGCTGGGCGCGCCCGGCGGGCAGGCCTGGCGGCAGCGGCCCTTGCGTTTGGCCTTCGAGAAGAACTGCATTTTCCGCAAGGGCGCGATTGAGGCGCTTGATGCAGCGGGGATCCCGTGGGAGATGGGCGTGGAATCCAACAGCTCGCGCACGATTGATGCCTCGGTCAGCGCGGATCTGGCGGTGCATGTGATGATCGAGGGCAGCGAGCCCGATTATGCAGAGCGGATTGCCCATGGGGGGGCCTTGCCGGAACTGCGCACGACGAAGGTCAATATGTATGCGCGCAATCCGGATAAATCGGAGGTGATTACGGAGCTGACCGGGCTGATCGAGCAGGCTTGGAAGACGTTTTAGGGCGGGTTGATTTATGCGCTGAGGCCGTCACCCTCCAGCGGGAGGTCGGGCGATGGCCGGCGGTGCCGGCCCGGTGCTTGGGGTGAGCTTTGGCGCGCTGCCTCAGATCGTCACGACGACCTTGCCGGTTGACTTGCGGGTCCGCAGCAACTCCAGCGCCTCTGCGGCTTGCTCCAACGGCAGGGTGTGGCTGATATGCGGGGCGAGCTTGCCCTCGCCATGCCAGCGCATCAGTTCCTGCATTGAGCCGATCAGTGCCTGCGGATCAAGGCTTAGATAGCCGCCCCAATAGAACCCGATGACCGAGATGTTCTTGACCAGAAGGATATTGGCCGGGATCGGCGGGATATCTCCACTGGCAAAACCGATCACGAGAACGCGCGCACCGCGATTGGTGCTGCGCAGCGCTTGCGTGAAAAGATCGCCGCCCACCGGATCATAGACGACATCCGCCCCGCCAAGTGCTTTGACCTCGGCGCGCAGATCGACGGTGTCGCTGTCAAACAGATGGTCTGCCCCGGCGGCGCGGGCGGCTTCCAGCTTGTCGGCACCGCGGGCAACGGCGATGACCTTGGCCCCCATCGCTTTGCCGATCTCAACTGCAGTGAGGCCGACGCCGCCTGCGGCCCCCAAGACCAAAAGCGTCTCGCCTGCACGCAGCCGCGCGCTGTGGGTCAGCGCCAGATGGCTGGTGCCATAGGCGATCTGAAACCCGGCGGCGGTGGCGAAATCCATCGTCTGGGGCAGCGCCAAGCAGCGATCCGCGTCATAGCAGGCATATTCGGCCAACCCACCCTGACCGCCGAATACCACCACGCGGTCGCCAATATGCCAATCGGTGACACCGGCGCCGACAGCGTCGACGGTGCCTGCGACCTCCATCCCAAGGGTGAAAGGCGGTTCGGGCGTGTCCTGATACTGGCCCTTGATCATCAGAAGATCGGCAAAATTCAGGCCACAGGCCGCGATCTGCACGCGCAGCTGACCCGGTGCAGGTTTGGGCTGCGGCAGGTTGATCAAAGCGGGGGCGGCCCCTTTATGGGTGATGTGAAAGGCTTTCATCTGGCCGGTCCCCTGTTGCAGCGCGTCTTTGGGCGATGTGTAACGCGGCGATTCTGTCGAAACCAGTGTTCTGAGGCGCCTAGGGGAAGTTTACGTTAACCTTACGTTAGGTAAACTCCGCGCAGATCGTTGCATTTTGCAAATCACACGCAAGGGTTGAGGCGACGGACCTGTCTTAAAGTTAGTTTGTTCGCGGCTCTCACCCAAATTGGGAAATCATAAACCAAATTCTCCCTAGATAGCGAAAGGTTTGCCCGCGTAAACCAAATGCGGGCGCTCAGATAACTCAAAGAAACCGAGCGCCTGTGTTGGGAAAAATTAGGAGCTGAACAATGAAACACCCCGTCGATGTGCATGTAGGTAAGCGTGTCCGCCATCGTCGTTGGCTGGTCGGTATGACCCAGCAACAACTGGCCGAGAAAGTGGGGATCAAGTTTCAGCAGATACAGAAATATGAAACCGGCATGAACCGTGTCAGCGCGTCCCGCCTGTGGGATATTGCCGATGCGATGGATGTGCCGGTCAGCTTTTTCTTTGAAGGGCTTGAAGGCCACGATGTGGGTGCGGTCGCTGCGGGTCGACCGAACGACATTCTGGCCGACAAGGAAGCGATGGAGCTTGTGCGCTCTTACTACGCCATCCCCGAGAACCAGCGTCGTCGCCTGTTCGATCTGGCCCGCGTTCTGTCAGACGTGGCTTGACGCCAACGGCTCGCCCGCGCTACCGCCATGGCAGGTGGAGTGCAGGCGACCATGACAACTCTCAGCACAGATGAGCAGGCGCAGCTGCGCCAGACAGCCCACGCCTTGGCCGATGCCGCGCGGGCTGCAACGCTTCCATATTTTCGCAAGCTGAGGTTGAGGGCCGACAACAAGGATGCGGCCGGATTTGATCCCGTGACAGCCGCTGATCGCGGCTCCGAGCAGGCGATGCGCGCGATTTTGGCGCGGGAGCGCCCGCAAGACGGGATTCTGGGCGAAGAGTTTGACGATGTTGCTGGCACGTCCGGGCTGACCTGGGTGCTCGATCCGATTGACGGCACGCGCGGCTTTATCAGCGGCACGCCGACATGGGGCGTGTTGATCGCGCTTTCGGATGAGGATGGCCCGATCTACGGGATCGTCGATCAGCCTTATATTGGTGAGCGGTTTGAAGGCGGCTTTGGCGTGGCGCAGATGACTGGGCCGCAAGGGGGCCATGCGTTGCAGGTGTGCGACGGGCAGGGGCTTGAGACCGCCACGCTCTTCACAACATTTCCCGAAGTGGGTACGGAGGCCGATCGCGCGGGCTTCGAGGCGGTGCGCGACCGGGTGCAACTGGTGCGCTACGGCATGGATTGCTATGCCTACGCATTGCTCGCGCAGGGCCAGATTGATCTGGTGGTCGAGGCCGGGCTGCAAGCCTATGATATTCAAGCGCCGATGGCCGTGGTTCAGGCCGCCGGTGGCATCGTGACCGACTGGCGCGGGCAGCCCGCGCAAGATGGCGGGCAGGTGATTGCGGCCAGCTCTGCTGCGCTACACGCTCAGGCGCTGGCCCTTCTGGCCCCTTATGCCGATGACTGAGACGGTGATCCGCAACGCGGCCACGCTACTGAGCATGGACGATACGCGGCGCGAATTGTCCGGTGTCGATATCCGCATCCGCGACGGTGTGATCGCCGAGATCGGGACCGGGCTGCGGTCCGCCGGAGAGACGTTAAGCGCCACGGGCTGCGTCGTGACGCCGGGGCTCGTAAACACCCATCACCACCTCTATCAGACGCTCACCCGCGCGGTGCCGGGTGGGCAGGACGCGCTGCTTTTTGGCTGGCTTCAAACGCTCTACCCGATCTGGGGGCGCTTCACGCCAGATCATATGCGCATCTCGGCGCAGGTGGGGCTGGCAGAGCTGGCGCTGTCGGGTTGCACGCTCAGCTCGGATCACTTGTATCTTTATCCCAATGGGTCCCGGCTGGAGGACACGATCGAGGCGGCGCAGTCGATCGGTATCCGCTTCCAGCCCACGCGCGGCGCGATGAGCATTGGCGAAAGCGCAGGCGGCTTGCCGCCCGATGCGCTGGTCGAGGCAGAGGCCGACATTCTGGACGACATGATCCGCGTGATTGACGGGTTTCATGATGCCGGTGAAGGGTCGATGTGCCGGGTCGGCGTCGCCCCATGTTCGCCCTTTTCGGTCAGTCGCGAGCTGATGCGGGATGCGGCGATTCTGGCCCGCGACAAGGGCGTGATGATGCACACGCATCTGGCGGAAAGCGACGAGGATATCGCCTATTCGGAAGCGCAGTTCGGCTGTCGTCCGGGGCAATATGCCGAGGATCTGGGGTGGACCGGTGCAGATGTCTGGCATGCCCATTGCGTGAAGCTCGACGTGCAAGATATTGATATTTTTTCAAAAACACGAACGGGCGTTGCCCATTGTCCGTGCTCCAACTGCAGGCTCGGCTCTGGTATCGCGCCGGTGCGGGCGATGCGCGATGCGGGCGTGCCTGTGGGGCTTGGTGTCGATGGATCAGCCAGCAATGACGCGGGCAATCTGGTGGTCGAGGCGCGTCAGGCCATGCTGCTACAGCGGGTTGCCAACGGGGCCGATGCGATGAGCGCGCGTGAGGCGTTGGAGATCGCGACGCGCGGTGGGGCCGAGGTTTTGGGCCGCCCTGATTGCGGTCAGATCGCTGTTGGCAAGCGCGCTGATATCGGGATCTGGGATGTCTCGGGCATTGAAAGCGCGGGCAGCTGGGACCCGGCGGCTTTGCTGCTAGCCGGTCCCACGCGGGTGCGCGATCTCTATGTCGAGGGGCGCCGGATTGTGGCTGAGGGGCAGCTGGCAACACAGGACCTGCCCTTGATGATCGAAACACAGAACAGGCTGGCGCGCGGGCTGGCGGAAATGGTTTAAGAATGCGTCTTATCCTTTTGATATCCATCTTCTTTTTGATGTCTTGTATGCCGGAAAACACGGTAGAGACCACGCCGGTCTCTGCGCCTGCACCAGCCGCATCAGGTGAGTTTGACGGGATGTTCGGGCTCTTCCGGGCGCAGAACGGATTGGAGCCGGTGCGCGCCAATACTCGCTTGGCCACGATCGCGCAGGCCCACGCACAGGACATGGCGACCAATGGCTTCTTTGCCCATGAAGGCAGCGACGGTAGCACCTTGCGCCAACGGTTGCAGCGCGGCGGTTACAAGGCGTGTTTCGGGGCCGAGAATATCGGCAATGGCTACCCCGACCAGCGCACGGTGTTTCAGGGGTGGCAGGCCTCCGACGGGCATCGGCGGAATATGCTCCTGAAGGACGCCCGCGATTACGGGCTTGGACGCGCGGGGCCTTACTGGGTTCTGGTTCTTGCCGCGACCTGTTGAATTTCAAAGTGTTATGCCTCGTTTCTAATGTAGGCTTGGCAGGCGGCATTCTGCACGTTGTGCGCTTGCCAAATTCGAGCGCGTGACACGCGTTTTGCCGCTGTTCGCGTCGCCTGAACATGGTATGCAAGCGACAAGCCAAGGGGGTGCGGTGTGAGCGAGCAGGCACAGGCAGAGCAAGACAAGAGCTACGCGCTGGACGCGGGCCAGGTTGGCGCCATTCTGGAGGCGACGACGACGCAGGACGCGGCCTCGCTGGAGACGCTGCTGGAGCCGCTCCACCCCGCCGACATTGCCGACCTCCTGGAACAGATCAGCCCGGCCGAACGCCGCGATCTGCTGGCTCTGTGGCAGACCGGTCTGGACGGGGAAGTGCTGTCCGAACTGGACGACGCGCTGCGCGACGAGATCATCGACACGCTGCAACCCGCCGAACTGGCCGAGGCGGTGCGTGATCTGGAATCCGACGATGTGGTCGATCTGGTCGAGGACCTGGACGGCGCGCAGCAGGAGGCTGTGCTGGAGGCGCTGGGCGATGCGGACCGCGTCGCGGTCGAGCAGGCGCTGGCCTATCCAGAGGAATCCGCCGGGCGCTTGATGCAGCGCGAGGTCGTGCGCGCGCCGGCCCATTGGAATGTGGGCCAGACGATTGATTTCCTGCGCGCCGAAGATGATCTGCCTGAGCAGTTTTACCACGTCATCCTGATTGATCCGCGCATGAAGCCCGTGGGCTATGTGACGCTGGGCAAGCTGCTGGGCGCGCCGCGTGCGGTGAAGCTGACCGATATCACCGAAGACAGTTTCCGTATTATTCCCGCGACCCAGCCAGAAGAAGAGGTCGCCTACGCGTTCAACCAGTATCACCTGATTTCGGCCCCGGTGGCCGATGAAGATGGGCGGCTGGTGGGTGTCATCACCATCGACGACGCCATGGTCGTGCTGGACGAAGAGCATGAAGAAGACATTCTGCGTCTGGCCGGTGTGGGCGAGGGATCGTTGAGCGACAAGGTGATCAACACGACCAAACGCCGTTTCCCGTGGCTCGCGGTCAATCTGGTGACAGCGATCCTCGCCTCTTTGGTGATTGCGCAATTCGAAGACATTATTGCGCAGTTCGTGGCGCTGGCCGTGCTGATGCCCATCGTGGCCTCCATGGGCGGCAATGCAGGCACGCAATCGCTGACCGTTGCGGTGCGTGCGATTGCGACGAAAGACCTGACCGGATCGAACGTCTGGCGGGTGATCCGCCGCGAGGTTCTGGTGGGGCTTGTGAACGGTGCGATCTTCGCGGTCGTCATGGGGATCGTGGGTGTGATCTGGTTCGGCTCGCCTGTGTTGGGCGGCGTCATCGCTGTTGCCATGATCGTCAATCTGGTTGTCGCGGGCCTTGCGGGCACCGTGATCCCGGTGGTGCTTGAAAAGCTGGGGATTGACCCGGCGCTCGCCTCGGGCGCGTTTGTGACGACTGTCACGGATGTCGTTGGTTTCTTTGCCTTTTTAGGCCTCGCGGCGATTGTGCTTCTGTGAGCTTGGACGACGTTAAATCTGCTGCGCGCAAGGCGGCTTTCGCCCGTCGCAAGGCCGCGTTTGAGGCGGCAAATCCCACACAAGCCGGGGTTCTGTCAGAGTTTCTGGCAGGCCATCGCGGGGTGCCGGTATCGGGCTTCATGCCGATCAATTCCGAGATCAACCCACTGCCCGCCATGGCCGAAGCCGCCGCTTACGGTCCCGTGGGTGTTCCGGTCATTCGCGGCAAGGGGCAGCCTTTAGTGTTCAGCCAGTGGGAGCCCGATGGGGCATTGGTCGAAGGCCCGTTCAAGGCCATGGTGCCCGCGGTCGAGCGGTTGATGGTCCCCCAAATCGTCATCGTGCCATTGGTCGCTTTTGACAGGCACGGGGGTCGTCTGGGCTATGGCGGCGGGTTTTATGACCGCACGTTGGAGGGCCTGCGCGCGCGCGGCTCCGTGCTGGCGGTCGGGTTCGCGTTTGCAGCCCAGGAGGCAGATGACCTGCCTTTGGAGCCGACCGATCAGCCGTTGGACATGATCATCACAGAAGCAAATGTAATCGAGGTGACGCCCCGTTGACGCGGGACGCCTGATGATTTTGCTGCGGTCCGGATATCTGCGCCAGTGTGAAGGCTAGTCGTCCGGCTCATAGTGCAGGATGTCGGCAGGCTGGCAATCAAGCGCGTCGCAAATCTTCTCTAACGTTTCAAAGCGAACGCCTTTGACCTTGCCGGATTTCAGCAAGGACACATTCTGTTCGGTGATCCCGACCAGTTCCGCCAGCTGTTTGGAGCGCATTTTGCGGCGCGCCAGCATGACATCCAATGTAACCACAATCGGCATCTTACGTGCCTTTCCCCGACCCCTTAGACGAATGCTCTGTTTTCATCGTTTAGGCGCGTGGCTTCAAGCATGATGTGACCCAAGGCAACGATGACAAGGCCGATGACCATCGCGTAGACATCCGTGTCTTCGATCGCGATGCTGATGCTGAACCCTGTCTGCACAAGAAAGAAGTTCATCACGGTGCTGGCGATGGCGAGGCTGAAGATGCTCAACGGACCCAACGCAAAGACGATCCAGCCGATGCTGCGCAAAAGCTGGGCAGTGTCGGGGGAAAACATCCCGCCATGGCGGATCGCGATGAAGAGCCTGCGGATTTTCCACAGCATCCAGACGCCCATCATGTCGACGATCATCCACAGGATTGTGCCGATTGCGAACTGCCAGCCGCTATAGGCCTCAACCGGATGGGATATGTCGAGCTGGCTCAGCAGCTCGGCGCGGAAATCTGTGCGGCCCGTCACGGCCCACCACAGGTAAAAGCCCAAAAAGAAGGCCGCCAGGCACAATGCGCCGGTGCTGACCCAGATGCCCCAGGAGGCCGTGCGATGGATCGGATTGGGCAGGGTGTTCGACATGACTCGACTCCAGATATAATAATTGCTTGCAAAAATTATCGTAAAACAATAATTCAACAAACTACAACACGTATTTCAGCATGTTTTGCGATCAGTATATGAGGGATATTATGCGATTTCGAGAACTCTTTCTGGCTGCGGCCATTGGCGCCGGGACGATCCTGTCGCATCAGGCAAGGGCGCAAGACGCGATGGAGGGCTTTTATGGTGGCCTTTCCCTCGTCTTCAATGACTTTCAGACCGATGTGGGCAGCAATGACGTCCATGAACATGACGACGATTCCGCTGCGCTGGGCGTCTATGGGGGCTACCTATTTGTTCATGATAGTGGCTTTGTCTGGGGGCCGGAGGTGATGTTTACCGGGCTTGGCGTGGACAGTGAGAAGACCGATGCCGACCTTGGCACCAGCAAGGCCAAAGCGGGCTGGTTGCTGAGCCCGCGGCTGCGGGGCGGCGTCATGCTTGGCAATAGCTTCTTTTATGGCCTCGCGGGGCTGGGCATCACCGAGGCGGGGGCCAAGCCCGACGACAATGATGACACCGATATCAACGTCTCGGGCGCTTTGGGCGTCGGGGTCGAATTGGCGATCTCGGATCAGTGGTCCACCCGTGGTGAGGTGGTCACCTATGGCTGGGACGGGCGCGATTATCGCTTCAATGGCTCTAAAGAGAATGTGGACACCCGCCTGAACCAGATCACCTTCGGTCTGACGCGGAAGTTTTAGGCAAAGCAGGCAGGGGCGTTTGTCTGCCCTTGCCCTTGCAGGCTCTGCACCCTACCCATCATCTTTATGAAACTTCTCTTTCTAGGTGATGTCATGGGCCGCGCCGGGCGCGCCGCGGTGACCGAGCGTCTGGCCGGGCTGCGCGAGGCCCTCGGCCTCGATTTCGTCGTGGTCAATGGCGAAAACGCGACCAATGGCGCGGGCCTGTCGCCTGCTCATGCCAAAGCACTGCTCGACGCAGGTGCCGATTGTGTGACCCTCGGCGATCATGCCTTTGATCAGCGCGAGATGCTGTCTTTCATCGATCAGGAACCCCGCATCGTGCGGCCTCTGAATTTTTCGAAAGCCGCACCAGGCAAGGGTGCGCGATTGTATGACGCGCGCGGCGGGCGCAAGGTTTTGGTCGCCCAAGTGTTGGGGCAGGTCTTTATGAAGCGCCCCTTCGATGATCCGTTCTCGGCCGTTGAGACGGTGCTGAAGACCCATCCGCTGGGGGGCATGGCGCAGGCCAGCCTAATTGATGTGCATTGCGAGGCGACCTCTGAAAAAATGGCGATGGGGCATTATTGCGATGGCCGCGCGACGGTCATTGTTGGCACGCACACCCATGTGCCGACCGGTGATGCGATGGTGCTGCCGAAAGGCACCGCCTATCAGACCGATGCGGGCATGTGTGGTGACTACAATTCTGTTATCGGGATGGACAAGGAAGAGCCGTTGCGCCGATTTATTACGGGTATGAGCAAGGGGCGGTTTACACCTGCGGCTGAGGAAGCCACGCTGTCCGGGCTCTATGTCGAAACCGACGATAAGACGGGTAAAGCCTTGAATTGCAAGGCAATACGTGTCGGCGGTCGTCTGGCCGAAAGCCTTCCATGAGTTCGCCCAACTCAGGGCGCGCGGGCCTCATCGCGGTCCTTGTAATTGCAGGTTCAGGATGGGGCGTGACCCAGCCTTTGGCGAAGATTGCCGTCAGTGAAGGCTACAAGCATTTCGGTCTGGTCTTTTGGCAGCTGGCCATCGGGGCGGTGGCCCTTGGGGCGCTCAATACGGCGCGCGGCAAAGGGTTGCCTTTCAGCGCGAAACACCTCGCCTTTTATCTGATGATCGCGCTGATCGGGACGGTGCTGCCCAATTCGGCCAGCTATCAGGCGATCACGCATTTGCCGTCGGGTATCGTGTCGATCCTGCTGTCGCTTGTCCCGATGCTGGCCTTTCCGGTTGCCTTGGCGCTGGGCCTCGACCGGTTCAGCGCGCTGCGCTTTGCCGGGTTGGCCTGCGGCTTGCTTGGGGTGATCCTCCTGGTCGCGCCGGATGCGAGCCTGCCTGAGCCGGGGATGCTTTATCGGATCCCCGTCGCGCTGATTGCGCCGATGTTCTACGCTGTGGAAGGCAACGTGGTCGCCAAATGGGGCACGCACGGGCTGGACCCGGTGCAAGTGCTTTACGGGGCCTCGGTCGTCGGCACGGTTCTGATGCTGCCGGTCGCAATCGGCACGGGGCAATGGATTTCCCCGCTGCCCCCTTATGGCTTGCCCGACCTTGCGATCACGCTCTCGGCGCTGATCCACGCCACGGTTTACACCGTCTATGTCTGGCTCGTGGGCCGCGCAGGCCCGGTCTTTGCGGTGCAGATCAGCTATCTGGTCACCGGCTTTGGCGTGATCTGGGCGATGCTGCTCTTGGGGGAAGCCTATGCCGGCCCGGTCTGGGCGGCGATGGCGATCATGTTTGTGGGGCTTTTTCTGGTGCAGCCGCGCCCCAAGGTGGCGCTTGTGCCGCCGGGCGCGACAGGCGAAGATACCGCCTGAGTTAAAAGGGTTATCCCCAACGTGACCGAACTTTTTGCCCTAGGATCGACCGGAGGCGCCGTCGCCACATTGGGCGTCGTCGTGGTGATGTTCATCCTGTTTTTGCGCGAAACCTACCCGACGGAGGTCGTGGCCATTGGCGGTGTCGCCTTGATGCTGGTGATGGGGGTGCTGCCCTATGACAAGGCGCTGAGCGTGCTGTCGAACCCTGCGCCCTGGACCATAGCCGCGATGTTCATCGTAATGGGCGCGCTGGTGCGCACCGGCGCGTTGGAGGCGTTTACGTCGGTCGCAGATCGGCAGGCCAAGACCAACCCGACGCTGGCCATCGTCTTGATGATGGCGTTTGTGGTCCTGTCCTCGGCCATCGTGTCGAACACGCCGGTGGTCGTCGTGATGATCCCTGTCTTCACGCAATTGGGGCGAACGATGGGGCTGTCGGTCTCCAAGCTGTTGATCCCGCTAAGCTATGCGGCGATCCTTGGGGGCACGTTAACGCTGATCGGAACGTCCACGAACCTGCTGGTGGACGGTGTCGCGCGGGCCGAAGGGCTGGAGGCGTTCACCATCTTCGAGGTCACGCCGCTGGGGCTGGCTTTGGTCGCATGGGGCATGATCTATCTGCGCTTCATCGCGCCACGCCTGCTGCCGGACCGCGACAGTATGGCGAACCTGCTCAGCGACAAATCCCGGATGAAGTTCTTTACGGAGGCCGTGATCCCGCCGGAATCCAACCTGATTGGCCGCGAAGTCACGGGCGTGCAACTGTTCAAACGCGATGGCGTCCGGCTGATCGACGTGATCCGAGGGGATTTGTCGCTGCGGCGCAATTTGAAAGGCGTGGAACTGCAAGTGGGCGACCGTGTGGTTTTGCGCACCCAGATGACCGAACTGTTGAGCTTGCAGCGTAACAAATCGCTCAAGCGTGTGGATCAGGTCTCCGCGGTGGAGACTTCGACCGTGGAAGTGCTGATTACGCCGGGCTGCAAGATGGTGGGCCGGTCGCTCGGCGCGTTGCGCCTGCGCAGGCGCTTTGGTGTCTATCCGCTGGCGGTGCATCGGCGCAGTCAGAATATCGGCCGACAACTCGATGATCTGATCGTGCGCGTGGGCGACACGCTGCTATTGGAAGGCGCGCCGGAGGATATCCAGCGCCTCGCCTCAGAGATGGATTTGGTCGATGTCAGTCAGCCGTCTGCCCGTGGGTTTCGGCGGAGCCATGCGCCGATTGCAATCATCGCCTTGTTGGGGATCGTGACGCTGGCCGCGCTGGGCGTGGCCCCCATCCTGATGTTATCCATCCTTGCCGTCGCCGTCATTTTCCTGACCCGCTGCATCGACGCGGATGAGGCGTTCGGCTTTGTCGATGGCCGCCTGTTGGCGCTGATCTTCGCGATGCTGGCCATCGGGCAGGCGCTGCAAGCCTCCGGTGCGGTGTCGCTGATCGTCGAGGCCATCGCGCCCGCGCTGGGCAACCTGCCACCCTTCCTTCTGGTCTGGGCGATTTATCTGCTGACCTCGGTGCTGACCGAACTTGTGTCGAACAACGCTGTCGCCGTGGTCGTCACACCCATCGCCATCGGCTTGGCAACAGCCCTTGGCATCGACCCGCGCCCGCTGGTTGTCGCAGTCATGGTCGCGGCATCCGCCAGTTTCGCCACGCCCATCGGCTATCAGACCAACATGCTGGTTTATGGCCCCGGCGGCTATAAATTCACCGATTTCCTGCGCGTGGGCATCCCGCTGAACCTGACCATTGGCCTGCTGGCGAGCTTCCTCATCCCGTTCATATGGCCGCTTTGAGGGCGTGAAGGTGGGCGGGCAGGTCCCGCTCTGTCACATCCGCTTCGCGCACCAGCCCGTCGAAATGCCGGGTGAAGGCCTGCACCCGTTCGGTATCGCGGAAGGCCAGATAGTTCTGGCCCAGATAGATCACCGCCAGCATGGGGCCGAAGACCGTGATCGGCGCGGAATAAAGCCTGCGCGCATCGAACAGCGATAGACGGAGCGAGGGGTACAGCTCTTCATGCAGGGCGATCATACGGTCCAGCTGGGCGCGCCTATGATGGGCGGGCAGACCAGCGTAGTACCCCTCCGCATGGGCGAAGGCATGCAGATCGTGGCTGGGCAAGGCGATCTCGAAATCGGATCGTGCTTCCTCCATTAATTGCAAACGGTCCTCGGAGGCGCCGATGGCCTGATCGGTCGTCTTGCCCAGCGACGGCTCATATTCCCACTGCAAAACCTCGCGGGTTTTCATCATGTCGGGCAGGCCAGCGGGGACGTGGCGGATTTTGTAGCCCGCGGCTTCGATATGCCAATCGAAGATCTGCTGATCGACAAGGGCGCGGGGCGCGGCGGTGATCTCGACTGCCGTGGCGAGGATATCGGCGGCACTTTCGGGGCGTTCCGAGAGGCCCAAAAGCCAGTCTGAGGACACGCCTAACGCCGCCGCACATTCCGCGACCACCTGTGCATTGGGCAGGCGCGCACCGCCACCGCTGAGCACCTGCGAAATGGTGGAGCGGTCGACCCCGATGCGCCGCGCCAGTCCGGATTGGGTTTCCCGCGCGTCGGCCATGGCCTGCAACAGGCGATCGCGGAACAGCTTGGCGCGATCTCTCTTGTCGGTTTTCTCTATCATTGGTGAATAATATCACCATTTGCAGATTATGCTAACTAATTACAGAGTTCTGTAACGGCGAAAAGCAGCCTAATCCTGTAGCCATGTCAAACAGACCTTCCTCTTCCAGCGAGACCCGCACGCGCACCATCGTCAAAGCGGTGCTTTGGAACCTGATCGGCCTTGCTGTCATGGCGCTTGTCGGCTTTTTGCTGACGGGGTCCTGGGGCGTTGGCGGCAGCATGGCCGTTATCAACGCGATCCTCGGTCTGACGATGTATATCCTCTACGAACGGGTCTGGGCGCATATCGGTTGGGGCCGCCATGCCACGCATTGAGTGGCCGACCCTTGGGCTGATCCTGGGCTGTCTTGCGGTCTGGGCGGTCGCGACGACATGGCTGGCGGCGCTCTCCCTGCCGCTGGCCATTGTCGCCACGGCGCTGTGCATCGCGCTCTTTTGCTCGCTCCAGCATGAGGTGATCCACGGCCATCCGTTCGACAATCGCCTGCTGAACGAAGCGCTGGTCTTTCCCACGCTTTGCCTTGCGATCCCCTATCATCGCTTTCGCGAAACGCATCTGGCGCATCACACCGACAGCTTGCTGACTGACCCCTATGACGATCCGGAAAGCAACTATCTGGACGCCGCCGATTGGGATCAACTGGCCCCGGCAACCCGCGCGATCCTTCGGTTCAACAACACGCTTCTGGGGCGGTTGGTGATCGGACCGATCATTGCGCAGATCGCCTTCATGCGCGCCGATTGGAAGGCCGCGCGGAGCGGTGACCGCGCGGTTTTGCGGGGCTGGCTGTGGCATCTGCCGTCGATTGCGCTGGTGCTCGCTTGGGTCTGGATGGCGCAGATGCCGCTTTGGGCTTATCTGGTCGCCGCCTATCTGAGCCTGTCGATCCTTAAAATCCGCACTTTCTTGGAGCATCAGGCCCATGAGCGCGCCCGTGGCCGCACGGTGATCATCGAAGATCGTGGCCCGCTGGCGTTTCTATTTCTGAACAACAACTTGCACGTGGTGCATCACATGCACCCGCGCCTGCCGTGGTATCGCCTGCCGGGTGTCTATTTCGGCAACCCGGATCGCTATCTGCAGCGCAATGACGGCTACCGCTATACCTCTTACGGCGAGGTCTTCCGCCGCTATTTCTGGCGCGCGAAAGACCCGGTCGCCCATCCGCTCTGGCGCAGATAATCCTTGCATGACAGGGCGTCGCGGCAGATAGCGCTGCCATGGCCTTATGGATCCCGATCACCTTGCTGGCGGCGTTCGCGCAAAACCTGCGCTTCATGCTGCAAAAGCACCTCAAGGACACCTCGCTCAGTTCGGGCGGGGCGACCCTGTCGCGGTTTCTCTATTCCTTCCCGCTGGCCGCTGTGTTGGTCTGGTCCTACGCAAGCCTGACCGAGCAAGCGCTGCCCGAAACCTCCCCGCGCTTTTGGGCCTTCGCACTGGCCGGAGCTGTCAGCCAGATCATCGCGACCATGTGCGTCGTGTCGATCTTTCAGCACCGCAACTTCGCCATCGGGATCACGTTCAAGAAAACCGAAGTCATCCAGACCGCAATCATCGGCTTTGTTCTGCTGGGCGAAGGGCTGCACCCGCTGGCGCTGGTCGCGATTTTCATTGGGCTGGCGGGCGTATTGGTCCTCTCCGATCCGCCCAAAGCCGAAGGCCGCTGGCGCGACCGGATCTGGAACCGCGCCGCAGGGTTGGGGCTGCTGTCGGGGCTGCTTTTCGGCATGTCGTCCATCGGATACCGCGGCGCGTCGTTGTCGCTGGAGCAACCCGACCCGTTCCTTGCCGCGATGATGACGTTGGCCTTGGTCACCGTCACCCAGACCATCTTGCTCAGCGCGTGGCTGGCCCTGCGCGAGCGCGGGCAAATCCTGTTGGTGCTGAAAAGCTGGCGCGTGTCGCGCTGGGTCGGGCTGACCTCAATGATCGGCTCATTGGGCTGGTTCACGGCCTTCACGTTGCAAAACGCGGCTTATGTGAAAGCACTGGGGCAGGTGGAGTTGGTCTTTGCCTTCCTCGCCTCGCAGTTCTTCTTCGGGGAGAAGACCGACAAGCGCGAGGTGTTGGGCGTTTGCCTGATCGTGCTCTCTATCCTGGTGCTGATCCTGTCGCTTTGAGGCGCAGGAACAGGCTTTCCTCATCATCATTTTTGAAGAACGGGACGGAGGCAGGGGCCTCTAGCGCGGGTAAAAGCCCTTCGACCTCGGCCAGAACGACCTCTGTGATAAAGGGCAGATCGAAGCTGCGGACGCGGTCCAGAGGCACCCATTGCAGATGGCTCAACTCGTCACAGGCATGGGTGAAATCGTCCGGGTCGCCCTGCAACGCGGCGGCATCGGCCAGAAAGAACCGCGCATCGAAGCGACGCGGGCGGCCCGGCGGTGTGATCGCGCGGAAGACAAATTTCAGTGCGTTGGCATCGGGGCGCATGCCTTGGGCGGCGAAGCTCTGCCAGTCCGGCGGTGCATCCGGCCAGTCGCCGGGGCTTCCAAGGATCAGACCGGTCTCCTCCCACAACTCGCGAATGGCGGCACCGGCAAGGGCGGTGGGCGCGGTGGTGCTTTGATCCAGCAACCGCCCTGCACAGACCGGGTTCAGTGACGCCGCGAAGGGGATATCCCCGTCGCCTGCATCCACAGCGCCGCCGGGAAAGACGAACTTGTTCGGCATAAACGCGGCTGTCGCGCCGCGCTGACCCATCAGCACCGCGGGGCGCGTGGCGGCATCGCGCAGCACGATCACGGTCGCGGCGTCTCGGAGTGCGGTTTTGTCCATCAGGCCCCTGTCAGGTGGGGGCGGTCCCGAAACCGTGCATGCGCTTGGCCCATTGCAACGACACAACCACCCCTTTGAGTCGTGGCAGAAGGTAAAGCGAGAGGGCCACGCAGCCAATGGTAAAGGCTGTGGCCATCAGCAATGGATCAGGCCGGTAGCGCACAAACGCGATATGCATGAGCGGGGCCATGATATGCCCGACAATCAGAATCGTCAGATAGGCCGGGCCATCATCGGCGCGGTGGTGGGACAGTTCTTCGCCACATACGGTGCAGTGGTCGCGCACTTTTAGATAGCCGCCCATCATCGGCCCGGTGCCACAGCACGGGCATTTGCGCCGCCAGCCGCGCATCAAGGCGGGGCGCACGGGGCGGTCAGATGAAGTTTGTTGAGCGAGAGCCATAGGGTTTCCTTTGGCGCTAACATTGCGCTTTTTCGCGGCACTTTCCCATCAGCCAAAGTGCCCTTGCGTCTGCATGCCGCAGATTTTGTCATCATTGTGCGACGGAAACCGGCAGGGGCCGCGTTTAACGCTCAGATCACGGGCAGCACGGTGCTGTGTGTGACGCGCAGAAAGAAGGAAAACACCACATGTCCGAGACTTTGAAACTGACCGTTTTGACAGGCGCAATTGTTCTAGGGGCGACGCTTGCCGCGGCTCCGATGGCCTATGCTGAAGGCGTCTCCGGCCCGCGCGGGGCCAGCTTTGAGGAGCTGGACGCCAATGGCGACGGCGCTCTGACCGAGGCCGAGATCGAGGCGCATCGCGCGGCGCGCTTTGCCGCCATCGACAGCGATGGCAATGGCAGCCTGAATGCCGATGAGCTGACCGCGGCGGCTGAGCAGCGCAAGGCCAACCGTGCGGCCCGGATGATCGAGCGGGTCGATGCCAATGGTGACGGCGAGCTGAGTGCCGAAGAGCTGGCCGAGATGCGCAGCAAGCGCCGTGGCGGCGGTGGCTTTGGGCGCATGGACGCCGATGGCGACGGGTCTGTCACCCAAGCCGAATTTGACGCGGCCAAGGACAAGCGCCGTGCGCAGTTTGAAAAGCGCCGCAACCAGAACGATGGCTGAAACGCGGTCGGGCAGCGGGGTGACCTGCTGCCCGTTTCGCTCTAAGCGTGAGCCATGGATATGCCGCTCGATGCGATGTCAGAGGTCAGTGATACCGGACTGTTGGTCCGGTTTGCCAATGGCGACCGGCTGGCGGCCGTGGTGCTGACCCAGCGGCTCAGCCCGCGCGCGTTGGGGTTCGCGGCGCGCATGCTGGGCGATCTGGCCGAGGCCGAAGATGTCACCCAGGAGGCGATGCTGCGGCTTTGGAAAATCGCCCCCGAGTGGCGGCAAGGTGAGGCAGAGCCGGCCACATGGCTCTACCGCGTCGTGCGCAACCTGTGCACCGACCGGTTGCGCAAGGCGCGGGGGGTTGGGCTGGATCAGATCGCCGAGCCGGAGGATGGCGCGCCCTCGGTCGAGGCAAGCCTGATCGCGCAGGACCGCGCGGCGGCGTTGCAAATGGCCTTGAACCAGTTGCCCGATCGGCAGCGCGAGGCCGTTATTCTGCGCCATATCGAGGGCTTGGCGAACCCCGAAATTGCGCAGATCATGGAAATCAGCACCGAGGCGGTCGAAAGCCTGACCGCCCGTGGCAAACGAGCGTTGGGGCTGGCTTTATCACCCAAGCGCGAGGAGTTGGGATATGACGACTGACCAAAACGATCCGCTAGAGGGGTTTTTTGAGGCCGCGCGCGCGAAGGCTCCGCAGCCTTCGGGGGATTTGCAGGTCCGTATCCTCGCGGATGCGGATGCGGCTTTGGCCGCAACGGTCCGACCTGCGCCACGTCGCACCCTGTTGCGCGATGTACTGCAGGGTCTGGGCGGTTGGCCTGCAATGGCGGGCCTGGTCACGGCCACAATGGCGGGCGTCTGGATCGGGATCAGCCCACCAGAGATGGTCGAGACGCTGATCGGGGTGCAAACGGTCGAATATCTGCCGGGCTTCGATGCCCTGCTGGAAGAGGGGTAATCCATGTCGGATGAGACACAAAAACGCAGATCACCGGGTTGGATGCGCGTGGCGCTGGTCCTGTCACTGGCGCTCAACCTGCTGATCGTGGGGGCCGTTGTGGGCGCTGTATCCAGCGGGAAAAAGGGTGGCCCGCGCATGAGCGATGTCAGCTTTGGCCCTTATACATCCGCGCTTGATCGCGAAGATCGCCGGGCCCTGCGCCGCGCGATCCGTGACGATACTGGACGGCCCAACCGGGCAGCCGCGCGCGAGAACTTCCAGACATTTCTGAGTGTTTTGCGCGCAGAGCCATTGGACGTGGCCGAGATGACGCGCGTTTTTGAGGCGCAAGGCGCCTTGGCGCAGGCGCGCCAGTCTGCTGGCAAGGCGGCCCTTCTGGAGCATATTGCCCAGATGAGTGCCGCAGATCGCGCAGCCTTTGCGGATCGTCTGGAAGAGGTCTTGCAACGCGGCCCCGGCAAGCGGCCCTAGGCGGCGTTCGGGCTCATGATGACCTGATTACGGCCATTGTCCTTGGCCCCGTAAAGGGCGGTATCGGCTTGCTCCAGAAGATCGGTTGGGTCGGTGCAGTCTGTCGCCTCGGGAAGGGCGATGGTCAGCCCGATGCTGACGCTAACCCGAAGCGTGGTCTTGGCGTCGATCACCACAGGCATGTCGCAGACCAGTTGGCGGAGCCGTTCGGCCACGATCCGGGCCTCGGCCTCTCCGGTGTCGGGCAGGGCGATGACGAATTCCTCACCCCCCAGTCGCGCGACCATATCAACAGAGCGCAGATTGTCGCTGAGACAGCTTGAAAGGGCGCGCAAGACGCGGTCGCCTGCCGCGTGGCCGTAGCTGTCATTGACCAGTTTGAAGCGGTCGATATCCAGGATCATCACCGCGTAGGGCGCGCCTTCTGCCGCGGCGCGTTCCGCGATCTGTTTGAGGTGGGCCAGCGCGTATCGGCGGTTGGACAGGCCGGTCAGCGGGTCGGTGACAGCGGCCTGCAGGCCATGCTGCACCGTGGCGCGCAAATGATCCGCACGGTGTTTGTGGCGCAACTGCGTGGTAATGCGCAAACCAACCTCTGCCGCGTCAAAGGGACAGCTGGTGACATCATCGGCCCCCAGATCAAGGGCCATGGCCGCCGTGACAGGGGCATCTTGGGGTGTCACCGCGATGATGGCCGCACTTCGGGTCGCGGCGCGTGACCGCAGTTCGGTGATGGCCTGCAGGTTCAAAGGCTCCTCGTCATCCGAGAGGGCCAGCAAGAACAGGTCCGGCACCGCGTCGCCCTCACCGAAGTCCAGCACATCATCAAGGCTGTGCGCACTGACCTGCGCGCTGGTCTCACGGCGCAGCTGACGGGCCCAGTTCTGGCTTTGGGCGGGGGTGGCGGTGACCACCGAGACATGGCTTTGCGGGGCAAAGCCCACACCGTCTTCGGCCAGCCCCAGCGCACGGCTGGTGTCGTCGCGCAGACCGGTTTCGCGGCGCGTCGTCTCAAATCGCATGAGGCTGCGCAGGCGGGCCAGCAGCAGCGCGTCATTGATCGGCTTTTGCAGGCAATCCGCAGCGCCTGCCGCCAACATCTGCGCGCGCGCGACCAGCCCTTCGGGCGGGGTCAGCACAACAATCGGGCAGGGATGCGCGTCCGTCAGGTCCCCCAGGGCGGTCACATCGGCGGCAATCAGGTTATGGTCGATCACGATCAGATCGGGCATCGCAGAGCCTGCCAGCGACACGCCTTCCGACAGCGCGCTGGCTTGCAGCACACGGTAGTTCGACGCCGCAAGCCGCACTTTCAGCAAGATGCGGTTGGTGGCGATCGGATCTATAATCAGGACGCGTCCCGGCATTGGTGAGCCTTTTTCATGGTGGTTCGCACAGCTTGCGCGAAAAAGGGTTAATAAAAGGTTCTCGATCTATTAACTCTGCGCGTCATGAAGCAAGAATCCGCCGAGACCATCGCGCTGCAAGCGCTCGCCTTTCTGATCGGGGAGGATGATCTGCGGGACGTCTTTCTGGGGGCCACTGGAGCCAGCGCCGAGGATATGCGGACCCGCGCCGGTGACCCGGAGTTCCTGATTTCGGTGTTGGATTTCCTGATGATGGATGATGCCTGGGTCATGCGGTTTTGTGATGGGGCCGGGCTCGACTACACGACCCCTCACATGGCCCGTCAGGCCTTGCCCGGAGGCGCACAGGTCCACTGGACCTGAGCGCGCTTCGCGCCTTGCGCGGCCAAGCTGTTAACCAATTTGCCTGAAAATGCGGCACGGGCGCTTCGATATTCGGCCAAGCATCGCCGGACTGTCGCAACTTTGTTGCAGACTATTGCATAACCTCACGTCAGCCGCCATCTTAGGCGGGCGAGGGAGGATCGCATCATGCACTTTTCCGGTGTGCTGTTTGACAAGGATGGCACCTTATTTGATTTCCACGGCACGTGGGGCGACTGGGCCTATGGTTTCTTGATGAAGCTGTCGGGCGGCGACATGCTTCGCATGCAGCTGCTGTCCAACGCGATCGAGTACGATCCGGGCCAGAAACGCTTTTTGCCGGACTCTCCGGCGGTTGCGGGCACCCCTGGCGAGATCGCTGAACGGCTGCTGCCGCATCTGCCGGGCACGACTCCGTCGGCGCTGATCACCCATATCAATCGCACCTCTGCCGTTGCGCCGACAACCGAAGCCGCACCCCTCCTGCCGCTTCTGGGACGGCTGCGCAGCAAGGGCATCAAGCTGGGCTGCGTGACCAATGACGCCGAAGCCCCGGCCCGCGCGCATCTTAAAAGTGCGGGGATTTGCGATTTGCTGGACTACGTCGTGGGCTTTGACAGCGGCTACGGGGCCAAGCCCGCGCCCGGCCCGCTTCTTGGCTTTTGCGACCGGCTGGACCTGCGCCCCGATCAGGTGGTGATGGTGGGCGACAGCCGCCATGATCTGATCGCAGCGCGCGCGGCAGGCATGTGTGCCGTCGGTGTTCTGACCGGGTTGGCCACGGAAGACGAACTGGCGCCGCTCGCCGATGTCGTCTTACCCGATATCGGCGCATTGCCCGCATGGCTGAACGATCTCGAACAGGTCAGCACCGCCGCACAATAGGCGTCGCATCGCAGTCGCATTGTAAAAGCGACAGAATATGTCGGTTTTCTAAAACCCTCCCTCTGCCTTGGGTGGTTCCATGGATCAAAGCTGATCTTGGAGACCCCTTATGGAAGATGCTGCCCCTCGTCGTCGCCGCTCTGGTGGGCGCAAAGGCCATGCCGCCCGCGCCGGTGGCGCTGCGATCAGCCAGATGCCCTGGCGTATTCCGCTCAACACCGATGCGCCGACAGAGCCTCTGGGGCCGGAAGGTGTGGAGGCGATCCACAACGGGGCGATGCGCATTCTTGAGGAAATCGGGATCGAATTTCTGAACCTCGAAGGGTTGGAAATCCTGCGCGAGGCGGGTTGCAAGATCGACGGCACCAACGTCAAGATGGACCGCCACTGGGTGATGGAGATGATCGCCAAGGCGCCGTCCGAGTTCACGATTACCCCCCGCAATCCTGACCGCGCCTTGCCCATCGGTGGCAAGCATATCCTTTTCGGGAACGTGTCATCGCCGCCCAACTACATGGATCTTGAGATCGGCACCAAAGTGTCCGGCAGCCGCCAGCAATGCGCAAACTTGCTCAAGTTGACCCAGTATTTCAACTGTATCCATTTCGCGGGCGGCTACCCGGTGGAGCCTGTGGATATCCACGCATCCGTCCGGCATCTGGACGTGCTCTATGACAAGCTGACGCTCTGCGACAAGGTCGCTCATGCTTATTCGTTGGGCGCTGAACGGGTCGAGGATGTGATGGAGATGATCCGCATCTCGGGCGGCTGGACCCATGAGGAATTCGACGCCTCGCCGAAGATGTATACCAACATCAATTCGACGTCGCCGCTCAAGCACGACATCCCGATGATCGACGGCTGTTTGCGGCTCATCCGGCGCGGGCAGGCAGTCGTCGTGACGCCCTTCACGCTGGCCGGTGCGATGGCTCCTGTCACGATGGCGGGTGCTGTGGCCCAGTCTTTGGCGGAGGCGCTGTCGGCCATTGCGCTCTTCCAATATGTGCAGCCCGGTTGCCCCTGCGTGATCGGCACATTCACCTCCAATGTCGACATGAAATCCGGTGCGCCTGCGTTTGGCACGCCTGAATATATGCGCTCGACCCAGATGACCGGGCAGATGGCGCGGTTTTACGGGTTGCCCATGCGCTCGTCGGGCGTCTGCGCCGCGAATGTCCCGGATGGCCAAGCGATGTGGGAGACGTCAAACTCCCTTTGGGCCTCCGTGCAGTCGGGCACCAACGTAGTTTATCACGCTGCCGGTTGGCTGGAGGGGGGGCTTATCGCCAGCCCTGAAAAGTTCATCATGGATTGTGAAGTGATCCAGCATATCCAGCGCTATATGGAGCCGGTAATCTGTGACACGGGGCCGGACGAGATCGCCGTTGATGCCATTGCGGATGTGGGCAATGACGGCCATTTCTTCGGCATTCAGCATACGCAGGACCGCTACGAGACTGCCTTCTACCAGCCGTTCCTGTCGGACTGGCGCAACTATGAAGGCTGGGAGCTGGCGGGTGGCGTCTGGACCGCCGAGCGCGCGCATAAGCTCTTCAAACAGATCCTCGCCGAGTTTGAAGCGCCTCCGATGGACATCGCGATCCGGCAAGAGCTGGCTGAGTTCGTTGAGAAACGTAAAGCCGAAGGCGGCGCGCCGACGGATTTCTGACCGCAGTCACGTTAGACTGTAAAGCACACCGCTCACCACCGCGCCGGTGAAGCCGAGGGCTACGTAAAGCGCGAAGACCTCGCGTCGGACCAAGGCGAAAACCGCTGTCATCGCGGGGATCGAACTGACGGCACCGGCGACCATGAACGACATCGCGGCCCCCGCGGTCATGCCTTGCTCCATCAGGCCAGCCACAAGAGGTGGCGCGGCGTAGCCGTTGAGATAGGCGGGTGCGCCCACCAAAGCGGCCAAGATGATCGGCCCAAGCCCGTCGCCGCCGACAATGCCCGCGATGGTTTCCGCCGGGATATAGGCGATCAGCAGGCTTTCCAGGAAGTAGGCCAACGTCAGCCATTTAAGCAGGAAAACGAGGTTGTGCAGACCTGCGGTCTTGAACCGCTCCACCCGCTCGGCATCGCCCCAGAAGCGCCAGACGGGGCGGCCTGCGAAAGGGTCACTGCCGCAGGCGCTGCACCCTTTGCGGGCGCGCAGGGGATCGGACAGCGCACCGGTGGACACGATCCATTTTGTGACAATCCCGCCCAGCAAGCCGATGCCAACCGCCGCCACGGCCTTGGCGATAGCAAAATGCCAGCCGATGGCCCCTGCGGTGATGACAAGGCTCGGCGGGTCGATCAGCGGGGAGGCCAGCCAGAACGCCATCACCGCCGAAAGCGGCGTGCCGACCGCCAGCAAGGCTGCGATGAACGGGATCACCTCGCAGGAGCAAAACGGGGCCAACCCGCCGAACAGGGCGGCCAGAAAGATCATCCGAACCTCGCGCCCCTCGAAGGCTTTGGAGAGGACCGAGGCTGCGCCGGTCGCCTCCAGCCCTGCTATGAGGGCGACAGCGAAGAGGATGAAGGGCAGGGTGGACCACACCGCCTCTGCGGTGAACCATAGTGAGACGGGGAGTTGATCGGGCGCGAGGACCGCCAGAAGCAGACATAACGCCGCCAAGACAGCCCAGACCGTGGTCAGGCGCGGGGTGAGGGATGTGTTGAGGCGGGCCAGAAGCTCAGTCATTGGCTTGAACCTTGTTCAACAGCTCAGCATCCGGAACCGCTGCACAGCAGGTGGCCAGAATGAACGAGGACAGATGCTCCAACCGCTCGAAATTCGGGCGGTTGATCGTCTCGCGCCCTCGCCGCTCCTGGGTGATCAGCTCGGCCGCAGCCAAAAAGCGCAGGTGATGCGAGAGGGTGGAGCCGGGCAGGCCCGTCCGCTCAGCCACATCGCGGAAGAGCAGGCCCTTATGGCCCGCTTGAACCAATGCCAACAGCACGCCCATGCGCGGCTCTGAACCGACGGCGGCAAATCCCTGACAGGCTTCTTCAATCGACAGCATGGCGCGGTTCCCTATTAATCTATAATTCTAGAATAATAGTTTAATCACATATTGTCAATCGAGGCGCTGGTCTAGCCCGCTTTCCGTGCCGCCATCTCGGCAGCCATCGCCTTGATCTGATCGCTCGCGGTTGTCTCGAACCACGCAGGCACAATCGCGTGGATCAGGGCGGCGATGGCGATTGCAAACAGACGGGCTGCAAAGCGGGATGCGAACAGCATATGGCCGAGATAGCTTTCCCCCACGCTGGCGGGATGGGCTTTGAAAGACGCGAAGAACCCCGTACGGGCCGGGTTTGTTTGGGATGCGGACATGGGCTCTCTCCTTTTGTCTGTTTCAATGCAATTTGGCATGGGGAAGGCGAGGTTTTATCCCATTGATGCTGGAAAATTCGGTAAAGACGGGATACCATCCCAAACATGAGCCAAACCCTCGACGAAACAGACCGCCGTATCCTGGCTGTCCTGCAACGGGATGCCACGATCAGCATGGACGCACTGTCCGAACTGGTGCATCTGTCGCGCAATGCCTGCTGGCGCCGCGTCAAACAGATGGAGGAGGCGGGCATCCTCAAAGCCCGTGTGGCTTTGGTCGACCCGGACGCGCTGGGCCTTGGCCTGTCGGTCTTCGTGATGATCCGCACGGCCTCTCATGAACCCGACTGGCTGGAAAGGTTTGAGGCTGCCGTCAAAGCCCTGCCCGAGATCATCGGCGCGCACCGTATGAGCGGCGATCTGGATTATGTGCTGCGTGTTCGCGTGGCCAGCGTCAAAGACTATGACCGCTTCTATCAGCGCCTGATCCAGCGCGTGCCTGTCGCGGAAATCTCGGCCAGTTTCGTGATGGACGATATCAAGGACACCACCGCGCTGCCAACCTGATCCAGACCCGCTGCGGCCAAATCGCCTTGGCTCTGGCATCGTCAAACGCGCGAGGTTACGTTGATCGCCAAGAGCAGCTAGTCCCATGAGGCCCCCATGTCCGCGCCGTCCAAACCCGTGTTCCGCAGCACCCTTGCCGGATTGGGAGGCTTGGGCGGGCTGACGCTTTGGGCGCTCAGCGACCCGTTGCGCGATCTTGATCTGGCGCACCCGGTGGTTCTGGGGCTTTGGGCGCTGACCGTCAGCTTCTTCCTCAGCGCGATGACGGCGATGGGGCCGTTGGTCGTCCGCAAAGCGGTGACAGCCGGCCTTCTGGTCAGCGTGCCGGTGGCCGCTCTTGTCGCCCTTGCCAGCCTACGCTTTGCCACGTTGGAGGCGACGCTCGACAGCGGGCATTTGATCATTGCGACGCTGCTATTGATCTCACTGTCGCTGCCCTTCGTGATCTGTGCCCTGCGCGACGGGCGCTGGCAGGACTATACGGCCCTTTTTGATACATCTTGGCGGCTCGTCGTCCATTTCACCGCCGCGTGGATTTTCGCCGGGCTCTGCTGGGCGATGCTGGCCCTGTCCGGCGTTCTGCTTGATCTGGTCGGCATCACGATCATCGAAGATCTGATTGACGAAGAGGTCTTTGCGTTCGTCTTCACCGGGCTGGTCCTTGGCCTTGGGCTTGCCGTCATCTTTGAGCTGTCCGATTACATCTCGCCCTATCTGGTGCTCAGCCTGTTGCGCCTGCTGCTGATCCCGCTGGCTGTCATCGTGACAATTTTCCTGCTGGCGCTGCCCTTCCGCGGGCTGTCGAACCTTTTTGAGACGCTGTCGCCTGCGCTAGTCATGATGGCCACGGCCATCGGGCTGATCTCGCTCATTTCCGTCGCGGTCGAGCGGGATGACGAAGACGCCATTGCCGGGCCGATCATGCAAACGGCCACGCGCATCTCCTGCGGGTTGCTGGTCCTTCTGACCGGGTTGGCCGTGTATGCGGTGCTGCTGCGGGTGCTGGACTATGGCTGGACCCCGCCGCGCTTTGCGGCATTCTTCATTGCGGCGGTGACACTGGCGTACGGGATCACCTATGCCATCTCCATTTTGCGCGGACCCGACTGGATGGCCCGCATCCGCCGGGCCAATGTCTGGCTGGCGCTGGTTGTGATGGCGTCGCTGGCGCTCTGCATGACGCCGCTTATTCATCCGCAAAAGCTGTCGGTAAACTCGCAACTGGCCCGGTTCGAGCGGGGCGCGATCACCGCGGACGCGTTGCCTTTCCGGCAAATGCGCGACGACTGGGGTAAAGCTGGCGCGGCGGCCTTTGCGGCCCTGTCAGACAGCGATGACCCGCTTGTGCAGACAGCCCTCGCGGCGGCCGATCTGGACAATACCGGCGCGCCCGAACAGGCCCGCCGCGCGGCCAGCATCGCCCTTTTGGGCGAGCGCCTGATCCTGCGACCGGAGAGCGCTGAGTTGCCCGAAGAGGCGCTGACCCAGCTGAGCCTCTGGCAATTCGATGAAATCCGACGCTTTTGTCTGGAAGCAGACGATGAGGCCCCCCAGCCTTGTGTTCTGATTGAGGCCGATTTCCTGACCGCTCAGGCGGGTCCTGAATATGCTCTGCTTCTCAATACGCAGACAAGCCGGCCCCTTGTTTACTGGCTGTCAGAGGGCGGCCTGCTTCTGCGTCAGCAGACCCGCATCGACATCACGGGGGACGCGCTGATTGCGCAAATCCTCGAGCAAGGGTTTGCAGTGACGCCCTCCGATATCAACGCCCTGCGCGTCGGCGACATGACTTTTAATCCGTTCAATTAGAGATATTGAGCGTTTCTTAACACTCCTCTGCGCAGGATCGGCGCGGTAAGGAGTGACATTATGCATGGTTTGGTGAACAGGGCGATCCAGTGCTTCGTTCTTGATACCTATGGCACCGCCGCGTGGGAGGATATCACCCGCCGCGCCGATCTGGGTTTCACGGCGTTCGAGGCGATGTTGCATTATGACGATGCCCTGACGGACGCGGTGATGGACGCGGCTGTGGGCCTTCTGGGCAAGCCGGGCAATGAACTGCTTGAGGATCTGGGGACTTATCTAGTCTCGCATCCGACCCAGGGTGCCGTGCGCCGCCTTCTGCGTTTCAGCGGGGCGGATTTCATTGATTTCATCCATTCGCTGGATGATCTGCCTGACCGGGCGCGTCTGGCGGTCCCCGATTTGGGGCTGCCCCGCCTTGTCTTGCGCGATCACACACCATCGCGGTTTTCGCTGGAATGCCACGGCTCCGTGTCTGGCTTTGGCCAAGTGCTGATGGGCGTTCTACGGGCGATGGCGGATGACTACGGTGCGCTGGTCTTGCTGGAGTATCAAAGCACGCGCGCAGGCGTTGAAAGCCTCTTGATCGACGTGGTGGAGGAGGCTTTTGCAAAGGGCCGCAGTTTCGAGCTCGTGACCGCCCCGGCAGGTGCGCCATGAAGGACCTCGACGACCTTGACAGATTTCTCGATACGATGATGCCAATGCATGTGCTGGTCGGACCGACCGGGCATATCAGCCACGCCGGTCCGACATTGCGCAAGCTGTTGCCCGATGGTCTGGTGGGCATGCGCTTTCTTGAGGTGTTCGACATTCGTCGCCCCCGCTGCGATCCGTCGATGAAAGGCCTGCTCAGTCTGGCTGGGCGACCGCTCCATCTGCAGTTTCGCAATGGCGATCAGACCAGTTTCAAAGGGGTTCTGGTATCCCAACCCGCCGATCAGGGCGTGATCGTGAACCTGTCATTCGGGATCTCCGTAATCGATGCGGTCGGTCGCTACGGGCTGACCAATGCCGACTTTGCGCCCACCGATCTGACGGTCGAGATGCTGTATCTGGTCGAGGCCAAATCGGCGGTGATGGAGGAATCACGCGATCTGAACCTGCGCCTGCAAGGGGCCAAGATCGCCGCTGAAGAACAGGCTTTTACCGACACGCTCACCGGCTTGAAGAACCGCCGTGCGATGGACCATGTGCTGGACCGGGTTTTGGATTACCGGACGCCGTTTGCCCTGATGCATCTCGATCTGGACTACTTCAAGGCGGTCAATGACACGATGGGTCATGCGGCAGGGGATCATGTATTGCAGATCGTCGCACGGGCGCTGATCGACGCGACCCGCGCTGGAGACACGATTGCGCGTGTGGGCGGCGACGAATTTGTCCTGCTCCTGCAAGGTCTGACAGATCGGACACGCATTGAAAATCTGGCACAAAACCTGATTGCCGCTCTTGAAAAACCCATTCCCTTCGATGGGAAGGACTGCCGCATTTCTGCCAGCGCAGGCACCACGATCAGCATCGACTATGACGATCCGGAGGCGGCGATTCTCATGGATGACGCCGATGTTGCGCTTTACGCCTCCAAACGCGCCGGGCGTGCCTGCCACACTTTTTACGCGCCCATGCTGCGCGATACAAAAGACGAGACCCGCAAAACGGCCTGACCCTGCGACGAGGTGCGCAGGGCAGGGCGCTTGACCTTCCAGTTACTGGAATCCCTATAGTGTTGGTATCTTTTGAAAGAACCGACACATGGCAACCCAGACCCTGACCTTCCCCCTTGACGGGCTGCATTGCGGCGCTTGCGCTGCCCGCGCGGAGGCCGCCTTGCAGAAGCTCGACCGCGTCCAAAGTGCCAAGGTTAATCTGGCAGCGGGTATGGCACATGTCCTCTTTGACGATGCTCATTCCGCCGTGCCGGAGATCCTCGCGGCCCTTGAGGCGTCGGGCACACCAGCCCGCCAGGACACCCACAACTTCACGATCTCTGGAATGAACTGCGGGGCCTGTTCCGCCCGTATCGAGGCGGCATTGAACGCGGTTCCGGGTGTCCTTTCGGCACAATCCAACTTGGCCACCAAAACTGCAACCGCGACGACGCTGGCGGATGCGCCTACATCCCGCGACCTGGCCGAGGCGCTTGCGCAAGCAGGCTACCCGGCGGATATCGAAACGGCGGAGCAGCCCGCCACTCCCGTCCATGACAGCACCGAATTGCGCCGCATGACGCTGATCGCAGCCCTGCTGACGCTCCCGGTTTTCGTCCTCGAGATGGGCGGCCATCTGATCCCTGCCTTCCACCATTGGGTGATGTCCACCATCGGCCTTCAGACCAGCTGGATAATCCAGTTTGCGCTCACCAGCCTTGTGCTTTTTTGGCCCGGTGCGCGTTTCTTCCGCCTCGGCGTACCGGCCTTACTGCGCCGCGCCCCGGATATGAATGCGCTCGTGGCGCTGGGCACCTCCGCCGCCTGGGGTTTTTCGACGGTGGCCCTGTTCGCGCCGTCGCTTCTGCCGCCCGGGGCGCGGGCCGTCTATTTCGAGGCCGCCGCGGTGATCGTTACCCTCATCTTGCTGGGCCGCACTCTGGAGGCCCGCGCAAAAAGGCGCACGGGCGCTGCAATCCGCAAACTTCTGAATTTACGGCCTAAGATGGCCTTGGTGATCGACGGGGATACCCTGGAAGAACGCCCCGTCGCAGACCTGCGCGCCGGGGATATGCTGCGCGTCCGCCCTGGCGAGACAATCCCGACAGATGCGCTGGTCACCTCCGGCGAAAGCTATGTCAACGAGGCGATGATCACTGGGGAGCCCTTGGCTGTGGCGAAACATCCGGGCGACGCGGTCACGGGCGGCACGGTCAACGGCACCGGCGCGCTGGACATTCGCGCCACGGCGGTGGGCGAGGCGACTGTGCTGGCCCAGATCATCCGCATGGTGACGCAGGCCCAAGCCGCGCGGTTGCCGATACAGGACCTGGTAAACCGCGTCACCTTGTGGTTCGTGCCCGCGGTCATGGCCGTGTCCGCGCTGACGATCCTTGCATGGCTCGCCTTTGGCCCTGACCCGGCGCTTGGCTTTGCATTGGTGGCGGGCGTTTCGGTCCTGATCATCGCCTGCCCCTGCGCGATGGGGCTGGCCACGCCCACTTCGATCATGGTTGGCACCGGGCGTGCCGCCGAACTTGGTGTGCTGTTCCGCCAGGGGGACGCGCTGCAAAGCATGCAATCGGTGCGCACGATCGCCTTCGACAAGACCGGGACATTGACCGAAGGGCGTCCCGTCCTGACCGATCTTCACATCGCGCCCGACTTTGACGAGGCTACGATCCTCGCATGGGTCGCTGGGGCAGAGGCGCATTCAGAGCACCCGATCGCACGCGCCATTCTTGCACATGCCGAAACCTTGGGCATAGCCCTGCGCGCCGTCGACGAGGTTCAGGCCGTGCCGGGCTATGGCCTGCAAGCGCGCATCGACGGGCGCGCCATCCTGATCGGAGCGGCGCGTCTGATGGCGCGGGACGGCGTCGAAATTCCGCCAGATGTCAAAATCGCGTCCGGCAAGACGCCCATCTTCGTCGCAATTGACGGCCAATTCGCAGCGGGGCTGACTGTCTCTGATCCCGTGAAAAGCGGCGCGCGAGAGGCGATCGCGGCCTTGAAAGCGGGCGGGCTGCGCATCGCAATGATCACCGGCGACGCGCGCTCTGCGGCAGAGGCGATTGCAAGTGATCTGGGCATCGAAACCGTTATCGCAGAGGTTCTTCCCGATCAAAAAGCGCATGCGCTCAAAGACTTGCAGGTTGATGGTTCGGTGGCCTTCGTGGGCGACGGTATCAATGATGCGCCAGCTCTTGCGACGGCTGATATTGGCATTGCAATCGGCACCGGCACCGATGTTGCGATTGAAGCGGCCGATGTGGTGCTGATGTCCGGCGCATTGGACGGGGTCGTGAACGCCGTGCAGATCAGCCGCAAAACGCTTGCCAATATTCGTCAGAACCTTGTGTGGGCGTTTGGCTACAACATCCTGCTGATCCCTGTCGCAGCGGGCCTTCTTTACCCGGCCATGGGTGTGCTGCTGTCGCCGATGCTTGCGGCCGGTGCCATGACCTTGTCGAGCCTTTTCGTGCTTGGAAACGCGCTACGCTTGCGCTTTGTGGCGGCCCCGGGCCCGGCAAAAACCCCCGACAGCTCCATGTTCCAAGAGGCCCCCGCATGAACATCTCCGAAGTGGCCAAACGGGCGGGCATCCCGCCGAAAACCATCCGTTATTATGAAGAGATCGGCCTCGTCGCCCCGCCGCGCGACACCAATGGCTACCGCGCGTTTCGCGATAGCGATATGCACAAGCTGGCTTTTCTCAGCCGGGCCCGCGCGCTGGGGTTCACCATCGAGAATTGCCGCACATTGCTGGCTCTTTGGGAGGATCAGGACCGCGCCAGTGCCGATGTGCGCAGGCTCGCGCGCGACCATCTGACCGAGATCGAGGCCAAGATCGCTGATCTGGAAGAGATGCGCGATACGCTGTCCAGCCTCGTCAAAGCCTGCGCAGGGGATGACAGACCGGACTGCCCGATCCTGAAATCGCTTGGCGATGCACCGCTGTAAGGAGAAATGGCAGCCCGTAGGGGAATCGAACCCCTCTTTCCAGGTTGAAAACCTGGCGTCCTAACCGATAGACGAACGGGCCACTCTCAGTGCGCCGTTATCTAGGCAAAGTGCCGGGCGGTGGCAAGAGGGTTTTTGCACCAAACATGACGAATTATGGATGGGCCAGTGCGGCGTCTTCCAGACGCAGTTGCACCGATTGCCGCCCGCCCCATGTGTTGATTTCAAGCCGTCCCGCAAGATGCACGCGTGCGCCTTTGTCGAGGCTCGAAAGTGTGGGTCCAAGGGGGGTATCAAACGCCCCGAAAGCGATGGCGTCCAGCTTGGCACCCAGCCCGTCGCCAAAGCTCAGCTTGAGGTGGCTTTCGCCCACGGGCTTGGTGAAAAGCACCTGAACATCGGCAAAGGCAAAGCGCGGGGCAGGGGCGCCCGCACCGAAAGGTCCAGCCTTTTCAAACTGTTCCACAAGGTCGATGCCCGCGCCGCCGGGCATGAGCATACCGTCCAGCCGCAAGTCCTTTGGCCCTGCTTCGCCCGCGCCTTGCTTGGCCAGCAGTTCTGACAATCGCGCCATGGCAGGCTCCAACTGCGCGCGGTTCAAAGACAGACCGGCGGCCATCTTATGTCCGCCGCCTTTCTCCAACAGCCCTTCTTCGGCAAGCCGCTGGATGCTTGCGCCCAGATCGACCCCGCTGATCGAGCGGCCCGAGCCTTTACCCGCGTCACCGTCGAACCCGATCACAATCGCGGGGCGGTTGGTGGCCTCTTTCAGGCGCGAGGCAACGATTCCCACGACGCCAGGATGCCAGCCATCTGCAGCCGCCCAGACCAGCGGCGCATCCAGCCCGCGCGCCTCGGCCTGTTCCATCGCTGCGGCGCGCACAGCGTTCTCGATCTCGCGACGTTCGGAGTTCAAGACGTCCAACCGTTCTGCCATCGCGACGGCCTCATGGGGGTCCGCCGTTGCCAAAAGCCGCGCGCCCAGATCGGCTTTGCCGATCCGCCCGCCTGCGTTGACGCGCGGTCCCAGCATGAATCCCAGATGGTAAGAGTTCGGCGCGGAGTCCATCCGCGCGACATCGCCCAAAGCCACCAGACCGGGACGCTGGCGGCGGGTCATGACCTTGAGCCCCTGACGCACCAACGCGCGGTTCACGCCAATCAGGGGCGCGACATCCGCCACTGTCGCAAGCGCGACCAGATCAAGAAGCGCCATTAAATCAGGGGTTTGCGCGCCGCTCTCGCGCATTTGGCGGTTCGCTTCCACCAGCATCAGAAAGACGACGCCCGCCGCACAGAGATGGGCCAGATCACCGCTTTCGTCCTGCCGGTTTGGGTTCACCACAGCCAGCGCGGGGGGCAGGGTTTCTCCGCCCAAATGGTGGTCCAGCACGACCACATCTGCGCCCTCAGCCGCCGCAATCGGTCCATGCGACAGCGTTCCGCAATCGACGCAGACGATCAGATCATGGGTCGCGGCAAGCTCCGCCATGGCGGCATCATTGGGCCCGTAGCCTTCGTCGATCCGGTCGGGCACATACAGCGTCGCCTCGCGCCCCAGCGCGCGCAACCAGCAAATCAGCAACGCCGCTGACGATCCACCATCGACGTCATAATCCGCAAAAACCGCGATCTTTTGGCCGCTTTGAACCGCCTGCAAAAACCGCGCCGCCGCCTTCTCCATATCCCGGAGGGATCGCGGGTCGGGTAGCAGATCCCGCAACTGAGGTTCCAGAAACCCGGCGGCATCCTCCGCCGCAACTCCGCGCCGCACCAGCACATTGCACAGCGCGCGCGGCAGCCCTGTCGCCTGCATCATCGCTTCGGCCAGACGGTCGGCGGTCGGGTCCAGCCCGACCCAGCGGCGGCCTGTCAGCGATGCCTCGACGCCCAGAAAAGCGCTTGATGTCATAGGGTTACTCTGTCGGATTGCGGTAGATCATCCGCCGGACCGACCCTGTCTTTGACCGCATCAGGATTGTCTCAGCCGTCAGATAGCCGACCTCGCGCTTGATCCCGGAGACCAGCGAGCCGTCCGTAACGCCCGTCGCGGCGAAGATCACGTCATCGGTCACCAGCTCATCACGCGTATAGACGCGGTCCAACTCAGTAATGCCCGCTTTCGAAGCGCGTCCACGCTCGTCGTCGTTGCGGAACAGCAGCCGACCATAAATCTGCCCGCCCATACATTTCAACGCAGCTGCCGCCAGCACGCCTTCGGGCGCGCCGCCTTCGCCCATATACATGTCGATGCCGGTCACATCGGCCTCTGCGCAGTGCATCACACCGGCAACATCACCATCGGTGATCAGGCGGATCGCCGCGCCGGTGGAGCGGATTTCAGCGATCATCTCTTGATGCCGGGGCCGCTCCAACACGCAGACGGTGATATCGTCCAACTTGCAGTTGCGCGCCTTGGCCAGGGCCGCCACACGCTCGGACGGGGACATGTCCAGCGTGACGGTGTCGGGCGCGTAACCCGGCCCAATCGCCAGTTTCTCCATATACACATCCGGCGCATGCAGCATGGAGCCGCGCGGCCCCATCGCGATCACCGCCAGCGCGTTGGGCATGTCCTTCGCGGTCAGCGTCGTGCCTTCCAGCGGGTCGAGCGCAATGTCCACGCCGGGGCCTTTGCCGCTGCCGACTTCTTCACCGATATAAAGCATCGGCGCCTCGTCCCGTTCGCCTTCCCCGATCACCACGACGCCGTTGATATCGAGCATATTAAGCTGCGTGCGCATGGCGTCCACGGCGGCCTGATCGGCGGCTTTCTCATCCCCGCGGCCGATCAGTTTGGCCGAGGCGAGGGCGGCTGCCTCCGACACCCGTGCGAGACCCAGAGAGAGCATGCGGTCGTTGAAATCGGGTGTGGCAGTCATGGAAAGTATCCTGTGGTCGTTTGAACTGGCACGCCTTCATAGACCGGCGCGCGCGGGATGCGAAGGGGTCAGACCTCTTCGATGCGAATGGCAACGGGGGGCGTGGCAACGACACCAGTTGCTCCGAACCCGTCAAGGGCCGCGTCCAGAGCATCTTTCGTCGTCTTGTGGGTCACGATCAGCACCGGCGCGGTCGACATCTCGTGGTTATACTGGCGCATCCGGTCAATCGAAATGCCGTGTTCGCCCAGCAGCGTCGCGATCTTGGCAAGCGCGCCGGGTTTGTCCTGCAGATCCATGCGCAGGTAATAGGCGGCGGGTTGCAGCTCATTGGCGGCGGTGGCCTGCGTCAGCGTCGCGGCAGGGCGGCCAAAGGTGCTGACCCGGATCCCGCGCGCGATGTCCATGACGTCTGACATCACGGCACTGGCCGTCGGGCCTTCGCCTGCACCGGCACCCCGCAGGACGATCTGGCCAACCTGATCGCCTTCCAGCACGACCATGTTCGTTGCGTTCTCCAACTGACCCAGCGGGGAGGTGGCAGGCACCAGGCAGGGCGACATGCGCTGCTCCAGCCCGCGGCCGGTCATTTGGGCCACGCCGAGCAACTTGACCTTGTATCCCATGTCGGCAGCCCGCGTGATATCGTCGATGGAGATCCGCTCGATCCCCTCCAACTGCATCGCGCCGAAATCGACCTTCGTGCCAAACGCGATGGAGGCCAACAGGGCCAGCTTGTGGCCCGCATCAATCCCGCCCACATCCAAGGTGGGATCAGCCTCCAGATAGCCCAGCTTGTTGGCTTCCTCGAACACTTCGGCATAGGGCAAGCCCGCGCTTTCCATCCGCGTCAGGATGTAGTTGCAGGTGCCGTTCATCACGCCCATGACGCGGGTCATGTTGTTGCCTGCCAGCCCTTCGGTCAGTGATTTCACCACCGGGATGCCGCCCGCCACGGCGGCTTCAAAGCGGATTACGCGCCCCGCATCCTCGGCCTGTTCGGCCAGTGCCTGTCCGTGCAAGGCAAGCATGGCCTTGTTGGCGGTGACCACATCTTTGCCCGCGGCCAAAGCGGCCTCGGTCGCGGCCTTGGCTGGCCCATCAGAGCCGCCCATAAGTTCAACGAAAACATCCACATCGTCGCGCTTTGCCAGCGCCACAGGATCATCTTCCCAAGCGTAACCCTTCAAAGGCACGCCGCGATCCTTGTCGCGCGAACGGGCGGAAACGGCGGAGATCGTGACAGGACGTCCAGCACGCGCAGCCAGCAATTCAGCCTCTGCGCGGATGATCTTGACGACCCCGGCGCCAACCGTGCCCAAACCGGCAATGCCCAAACGTAAAGGAGATGTCATGCGCTGCGCCCCTTAGCCTTATCGTCGCGTTGCAGCGCATCTACATGCTTGACGCGCACACGGCAACCGCCGTTAGCCGTCTTGCGGCAGACCTTCAAACAGATCTTCGTCCAGCCGGTCCCTGTCCGCATCGCTCAGCACCGGGCTGCGCAGCGCCTCGGCGCGATCTTTCAACGCTTGAACCCGCTCCTGCAGGGTCAGGGTGGTGTCCTCGGACACGGTCAGGATGTCCCCGCGCGCAGTCAGGCGATCAATCGGTGCCAGTTGCAAAAAGCCCTGCTGGGCTGTGTCGTCAGGGGCAGGCGTTTCCAGCTTGGGAAAGTCGCCACAGCCAGCCAGCAGCAACAAGGCCGCAAAGGGGATCACACGTAGTATCATGGGCGCACTCTAACCCCCCGCGCGCGGCTTGCAAAGCAGGGCTTTGCAGTGAACATCTGTTCAGTTATCAAATGGCATGGCGCGCAAAACGGGCTCTCATTCGGAAATCACTGGCCCGCGCGTGCAGGCCGCCGCCCTGCGCCTGATCGCGCAGCACGGGTTTGCCGCCGTCTCCATGCGCCAGATCGCGGCCGAAGTGGGCGTGCAGGCGGGCGCGCTTTATAACTACACCAACGACAAGCAGACGCTGCTTTTCGATTTGCTGCGCACCCATATGGAGCATCTTCTGGAGGCGCTGGCCCAGCTTCCCGGCACGGGCGATCCGATAACCCGGCTGGAAGCGTTCTGCCGATTCCACATCGCCTATCATATCGAACGCCCCGATCAGGTCTTCATCTCCTATATGGAGCTGCGCAACCTCTCGCCTGAAAATTTCACCGCCATTGAGGCGCTCCGCAGCCGCTATGAAAGCCATCTGGATGCGATCCTGAAAGACGGCCAATCGGCGGGTCAGTTCGCACTGGATGAGCCGCGCGTGACCACCTTTGCGGTGATCGCCATGCTGACGGGCGTGAATACATGGTATCGCGAGGATGGGGCGCTCAGCAAAACCGATCTGGCCGATCTCTACTGGACCCTCGTGCGCCGCGCTGTCGCGGCCTGATCCGCAGGTTTCATCTTTGCAAAAATATCCCCGCCGGAGGCTGCAGCGCCCACCAAGGGGCGCTGCCAATTGTCTTAGTGTGCAGGCTTGATGAATGTCCCGTTGCGCAGCTCGCGCATGGCGCTTTGCAACTCTTCTTGGGTGTTCATCACAATGGGGCCGTGCCACGCGACAGGCTCCTGAATGGGCGCGCCTGAGATCAGCAGGAACCGCACCCCTTCTTCGCCCGCTTGCACGGTGACTTCCTCGCCCGTGCCAAAGCGAATGAGCGTCCGGTTGCCCGACAGATCGCGGATATTTACTTCCTGGCCCGCAACCTCTTTCTCAAGCAAGACGCCTTGCGGATCCGACGCATCCGCAAAGGCCCCGGCCCCTTCAAAGACATAGGCAAAGGCCCGGCGATAGGTGTCGACCTTGAAGGTCTTCTTCACGCCCGCCGGCACGAAGATGTCCAGATATTGCGGGTCGGCCGCGATGCCGTCCACTGGGCCAGACTTGCCCCAGAAATCACCGACAATCACCTTCACGCGGGTGCCATCATCGTCGATCACCTCCGGAATATCCTTGCCTTCCACATCCTGATAGCGCGGCGCGGTCATCTTCAGCGATGATGGCAGGTTGGCCCAAAGCTGAAAGCCGTGCATCTGGCCTTGTGCATTTCCGTGCGGCATCTCCTGATGCAGAATGCCGGAACCAGCCGTCATCCATTGCACATCGCCCGCCCCCAGCGTGCCTTCATTACCTAGGCTATCGCCATGATCCACCGTGCCGTTGAGCACATAGGTGATCGTTTCGATCCCGCGATGGGGATGCCACGGGAAACCGGCCTCGAAATCCTGAGGACGCTCATTGCGGAAATCATCGAATAACAGGAACGGGTCCAACTCACTGGGATCATTGAAGCCGAAGGCCCGGTGCAGTTTGACGCCAGCGCCTTCCATGGTCGGAATAGCTTGACGCGTTTCCAAAGTAGGTCTGAGAGACATGATGGTTCTCCTTTCAGCACATCAGATAAGGGGCGCGGCACTCTTGCACAATTGCGCGAAAGGTTTGGCAGGGCAGGAGGCCTGTGCACGAACGAACAGGTCTCGCCAAGCCCCGCGCAACGCAGTATGAGGCGGCAGTCCAAATGCCGGAGCCGCATCCATGTCAGACCCCGAAATCCTCGCCACGCTGGAGGCCTCGACCCCCCGCCGCTGGTTTGCCGTGGGTGTGCTGTCAATGTTGGGCATGCTGTTGATCGTGCTCAGCTTCAACACTGTGCAGGCGGGCTTTCTCTATCAGGCGTTCCTGATGATCATCGGCGCGCTGGCGCTGGTTGAGGCGCGCCGCCTGTGGCAGGCCACCGAACAGGCGCTTGAACTGACGCGGGACGCCCTGCGCATCCGCGGCGGTGAGATTATCGTGACCATGGACCAGGTCGAGGCTGTTGATCGCGGTGTCTTCGCATTCAAACCGTCCAACGGGTTCCTGCTGCGCACAAAGGACAAGGGTGCGCGTGTCTGGTCTCCGGGTATGTATTGGCGGTTCGGACGCCGCATCGGCGTCGGCGGAGCCACCGCCGCCTCTCAAGCCAAGTTCATGTCCGAGATCATCAGCGCGATCCTTGCGGAGCGTGAGCAGATGTCAGAGCCGGACCGCTAGGTGCATGCGTTTGAGTTCGGCATGAGCGGCATGACAAGGGCTTCCGAGCGAGGGCTCAAAATCTCGCGATGGCTGAATGTGGTGGGCGACAGGCCAATCATGATCCCGTCGGGGTTCCCTTGGTTTATCATGCCATCGGGTGGGACTTCGTCGTCGAACAAGCGCGCTGAAAAGGGCGGTGCATAGTCCACAAAAGTCTCGACCATGATCAACTGATCCGGGCTCGGCGAGTTCGGGATTTGCGAGCGCATCGCGTTCAGGCTGGATGCCGTATGCTTTTTGAAGTTGGTCCCGCCATTGCCGCGAATACAGGACCAGTCCAGAAGGAAGTCGTTATTGTTGTCGGGGTCACGGCTGAACACCGTCACGCGCAGCCGCGCGTTATGCGACGTATTATTCAAGAACTGCAGCAGTTCATAGGATGTGGTCAGATATCTGGCGTTAACACCATCTTGTTCGCGCGAGATTGAGTCCGCGATCGTGTAGGTCGCTTTAATATTTGTGCCTTGCGTGCGGTAGGCATCAAAAAACGTGAATGTGCTCAAGTAGAACCAGAGCAGAAGCGGAAAGATCAAGACCGTTTCAACAGACATACTGCCGGAACTGTCCGACCCGAAATCCAAAACACGAAGTCGCAGAGCTTTCAGCATCATAGAGGCTCCACGACATACATCGTTGAAACAACAATCGCGACGCCACCACCGTTTTGAAGTGGCACCATTGATCCCAGTCCCATCATCGACAAACGGGTTTGACTCTCTTCTGTCTGCTGATGGAAGAACCGCGAGAACCGATAGTTCGGAATAATCGGATCCACGAGCGCACACACCCGAAGCAGCATCAGTTCGTTCTGGATGTTTGACGAGATTGCCGACTTGCTGTTGCCGGGATCACCGCGATCAACACAAGGTGCCGTCGGGGCCGGATAGATCGGATTTTGCGGGTTGATGCGGGTCATTTCGATCCGCAGGTTTTCCTCGCAATTGCTGAACATTCCACCGACATTGCAAATCTCGCGCTTGAGTTGCGCCTCGGTGGGTTGCCAGGCTGCATTCAGGCGAATTTCACGACGCACCAGATCGACACCGCGCTCCAGCATTGCGTTGCGCGTCATCAGCAGCCCGGATTCTACGGACGAAATGAACACCCACATGTAGAGGGGGAAGAGCAGCGCGAACTCGACGGTCGCGTTGCCCTTTTCGTCCTGATGGAACCGCTTGATGCGGCGTGTGATTTCGCGGAAGAAACGCATTACTGGATGAGCTTCAAGTGGTTGATCTTGCTTGCGATTGTTTCAAATGCGTTGTCGAGGTTGTTAGACCCAACGATCAACGCATTCCCGCTTGCTCCTGCACATTGCGTCAGGATGTTTTGCGCGTGGTTCGGGGCAGAGAAGGCAATCGTGTAGATCAGGATCTGCTTCTCTCGTGCCTTTTCGCACACGGCCAACAGGTTGGAGTCAGCCAACGCGTTGCCTGCGCCAGACGTATCGTTCGTAAACTCGTCTTCGGCCCAGCGCGTCTTGTTCTCCCAGGTATTATAGTTGTCGTAGAAATACTCCGAGATGTATTCGAGATTGTAGCGCTGCATCAGGTCCGGCCAGGACAGTTGAACGATATCCGACATGTTGTTCGGCACGTTCCACCGCTCTTTATCGTTGTGGGGCAGATACCATTGTTTCTCGCCCGAGCTGCGCCAATCGAGATTGACGATATAGCGGTCCTTGTTTTCCGAGTAATAGACATGGGACATGCCCGTCTTGAACTCATCTTTCAGGTCATACTGGCGGGTGTTGTCGCCATCTGTCATGATGACGAGAACTTTCATCGTTTCCGGATCAAGAAACTCTTCGGGGCGGGTATTGATGGACTCGTCCACCAATCCGGAGATGTTGTCGCTTGAGGTCGGATCCAGCAGAATAGTGCCCCACTTCGCGCCGACATCCGTTGCGGTCCACCCGCCGGTGGTCAGCCTGCCGATCTTCGTCTTCAGCTTTTCGGGGTCGATTTCGTGGACCATGATCTTGTTGCGGTCGTTGGGGTCGGTCTGGCAATGCGGCCGCAGGATACGGTCTTCATTGTCATTCTGATTATTGTAGTAGTTCGTGTCCGCATCGTAGTGGGCGATACGACGAACGGTCCCGGTCGGAAAATGCGTGTACTGGAAGTGCTGCGGCTTGAAGCGCACACAATGAGAGGCGCTGGTGCCATTGCTATACTGCGCTGCCACGCCGAACGCGTCCGCCAATTCCTTCCCGGCATTGACCTTGCCGTTATAGGGGATCACCGAAATCGACGTCGTTCCGGACACGCCCTGAAACTCTTCCCGGATCACATCATCAACGAATTTTTTGCCCGCATCATGCAGGTCGCGAATTTTTGAGCCGCCCATCGAACCGGACACGTCCAGCACCAGCGAGATTTCGATATCCGTGATGCGCTCTTCGGCTGCGGAGGTCTTGTCGCTCGACAGATGTTTGACACCTTCATAGCCATCGTTGACGAAGATATCGGCATCAATGAACATGGTCTGCATGTTGGCGGCGACTTCAACGTCACATCGGCGGAAGTTCAAACCTTCTTGAACTTTGATGCCGTCTGCCTTGATGACATGTGACAGCCCACGCGCTTCAAAAAAGTCGAGGACGACAGATTTGGGATCTTGTTCTTGCTGCATGTCCGCACAGGCCAGAACGGCACTGTCTGCGGTGTTCCGCAGCAGCGTGTCCTGGGTCTCGTAGCGCATCACATCGACCGCAAGGCCCGTCGTGAGCAGCATCGCCAGCATCAAGAACAGGCTGAAAATTGTCAGACTGCCGTCTTCCTCGCGCGCAAATCGCGCGAAGAATGTTGTGTCCAGTGCCCCCGGTTGTTCCAGACGTTTCTGTCCAAACCGCATGTTGTTCCCTTTCCTAGCGCACAAGGCGCACGTCTCCCCAAATGGGAGATTCTCAGCGATCTGTTTGCTTGGAAAAAAGGGCGTGAATAAGGCAAAAACAGCTCGAAATAGGCCCGTTTTACGTCGTCTTGAGCAGTAAACCGTTACCGAAACGTTAACTGTGCACGATGCTGCAACAATTGCTGCGTCAGATGTAGACCGGTTCGATTCGCGCGTCTGACGCGATTGAGCGATGCTGCGCTGCCGCGACTTTGGTTAATGAATTTGTGATCGTTTCGCGCTTAGGCTCAAGCGCGACGTGCCGTCTGAGTCGCGCGTCGAGGATACCAAGGGAGGCCCCCCAAGATGAACCAGAACAAACCCTTCAACGAGCCGAGCTTTCGCCAATCGGTCGATCTGATGTTCAACCGCGCGGTTGCGTTGATGGATCTGCCTCCCGGACTTGAAGAGAAGATCCGTGTTTGCAACGCCACCTACACGGTGCGCTTCGGCGTGCGTTTGCGCGGGCAGATCGTGACGCTCACGGGCTACCGCTCGGTGCATTCGGAGCATATGGAACCGGTCAAGGGCGGCATTCGCTATGCGCCATCGGTCAATCAGGACGAGGTCGAAGCGCTCGCCGCGCTGATGACCTATAAATGTGCGCTGGTGGAGGCGCCATTTGGTGGCTCCAAAGGCGGGCTCTGCATCGATCCGCGGGACTATGAGGAACATGAGCTGGAGCTGATAACCCGCCGGTTTGCCTATGAATTGGCCAAGCGCGACCTGATCCATCCCTCGCAAAACGTGCCTGCCCCCGATATGGGCACCGGCGAGCGGGAGATGGCCTGGATTGCCGATCAGTATAACCGCATGAACACGACCGATATCAATGGCCGCGCCTGCGTGACCGGCAAACCCCTGAACGCAGGCGGCATCCATGGCCGGGTCGAGGCGACGGGCCGTGGTGTGCAATATGCCCTGCGGGAGTTCTTCCGCGACACGCGCGATATGGAGATGGCCGGCATGACTGGCAAGCTCGATGGCAAAAAGATCGTCGTGCAGGGCTTGGGCAATGTGGGATATCACGCGGCGAAGTTCCTGTCAGAGGAAGACGGCTCCAAAATCGTGGGCGTGATCGAACGCGATGGGGCCATCGTGAACGAGGCCGGCATCGACGTGGATGGTTTGCGCGACTGGATCGCGGGCCATGGCGGTGTTGAAGGCAGCCCGTTTGGCACCTTTGTTCCCGATGGCGCCAGCGTGCTGGAGCATGACTGCGATATCCTGATCCCTGCAGCACTTGAAGGGGTGATCAACCTCGCCAACGCTGCCCGGATCAAGGCGCCGCTGATCATCGAGGCCGCCAATGGCCCCGTGACCGCCGGGGCCGACCAGATCCTGCGCGAGAAGGGCTGTGTGATCATCCCGGATATGTATGCCAACGCGGGCGGTGTGACCGTGTCTTACTTTGAATGGGTCAAAAACCTCAGCCATATCCGCTTTGGCCGGATGCAACGCCGCCAGGAAGAGGCGCGCCATCAGTTGGTGGTCGACGAGCTGGAGCGCCTGTCGGATCATCTCGGCGACGCCTGGTCGATGACGCCGGATTTCAAATCGAAATACCTCAAAGGTGCGGATGAGTTGGAACTGGTTCGCTCGGGTCTCGATGACACGATGCGCATTGCCTATCAGTCCATGCGCGACGTGTGGCACAGCCGCGAGGATGTGACCGATCTGCGCACGGCGGCTTATCTGGTGTCGATCGACAAGGTGGCGCAAAGCTACCGCGCGAAGGGCATCTAGGGCCGGGTGCGCGCTGCATCAGGTATTGCGCCGCGGGCTTTGCCCGCGTCGCCCCGCTGGGGGGATTTCATCCCCCCAGACCCCCCTGGGATATTTGGAAAAAGCGAATGACAAGGGTCGTTCCGGGACATCCCCGTGTCGAAAAGCGGCCTGCGGACTTGCAGCGGATCGTTGATGTTGCTTGAGTGAGCTCAGCCACAGTCAGGGAACGACATCATGCGCTACAATGCGCTTCAAGTCTTAAAAGAGGGTCTGTTCGGCAATCGCGGCTGGAAGCCCGTCTGGCGCAACCCGGAGCCGAAAGCAGAATATGACATCGTGATTATCGGCGGGGGCGGGCATGGGCTGTCGACAGCGTATTATCTGGCCAAGAACCACGGGCTGAAAAACATCGCCGTGCTGGAGAAGGGCTATCTGGGGGGCGGCAATGTGGGCCGCAACACGACGATTGTGCGCGCGAACTATTTCCTGCCGGGCAATTCAGAGTTCTATTCCCACTCCCTGAAGCTGTGGGAAGGGATGGAGCAGGACCTGAATTACAACGCGATGCACTCCCAGCGCGGGTTGATCAACCTGTTCCATTCCGACGGTCAGCGCGATGCGTTCGCGCGGCGTGGCAACGCGATGATCAATCAGGGCGATGATGCGGTGCTCCTGGACCGTGATGGGGTGCGGGAGTATTTGCCGTATCTCGATTTCGACAATGTCCGTTTTCCGATCTACGGAGGCTTGCTGCACCCGCGTGGCGGCTCAGCGCGTCATGACGCCGTGGCCTGGGGCTATGCGCGCGGTGCCGATCAGCGCGGCGTCGATCTGATCCAGAATTGTGAAGTCACCGGCATTGATATCGAGAACGGCAAGGTGCGCGGGGTGCAGACGTCGCGCGGCGCGATCCGGGCCAAGAAGGTGGCCATTGTCGTGGCGGGACGCTCTGGGCAAGTGGCTGCGATGGCGGGCATGCGGTTGCCGATTGAGAGCCATGTCTTGCAGGCCTTTGTCACCGAGGGGCTCAAACCCTGTATCGACCATGTGGTCAGCTTTGGCATGGGGCACTTCTATATTAGTCAATCCGACAAGGGCGGGCTGGTCTTTGGCGGCGATCTGGATTTCTACAGCTCTTACGCGTCGCGCGGCAACTTGCCGATGAAAGAGCATGTGATGGAGGCCGCGATGACCCTCATGCCGATGATCGGTAAGGCGCGGGTGTTGCGCTCGTGGGGCGGCATCATGGACATGACCCCCGATGGCTCGCCGATCATCGACAAGACCGATACGCAAGGCCTCTATATTGATTGCGGCTGGTGCTATGGCGGCTTCAAGGCTGTTCCCGGCTCCGGCTATTCCTTCGCGCATCTGATCGCGACCGATCAACATCATGAACCTGCCGCCAAGTTTCGCCTCGACCGCTTCCGCTCAGGAGCCGGTCTGATGGATGAAGAAGGCACCGGCAGCCAGCACAACCTGCATTAAGGGAGCATGACATGAGACTGACATGCCCGCTCTGTGGCGACCGTGACCGCCGCGAGTTTTACTACCAAGGCGAAGCCGTGATGCTGGAGCGCCCTGCGCCCGATGCGGGGGCCGAGGCGTGGGATGCCTATCTGCATCTGCGCGATAACGCGGCTGGTGAAACGCAGGATCTGTGGTTTCATGAAGCGGGCTGCGGATCGTGGCTGAAGGTCACGCGCAACACGGTCACCCACGAGGTGATTCAGACCGAACTGGTGGCGAAATGAGGGTCGATGGCAAAGGCCTTGCGAACCGCGAGAAGGTCGTAAAGTTCAGCTTCGGCGGCAAAAGCTATGATGGGTTCGAAGGCGACACGCTCGCCTCGGCGCTTTTAGCCAATGACGTCCGCCTCGTGGCGCGCTCGTTCAAATACCACCGCCCGCGCGGCATCCTGACCGCCGGATCGGAAGAGCCCAATGCGCTTGTCACCATCGGTTCCGGGGCGGGGCAAGAGCCGAATATGCGCGCCACGGTGCAAGAGATTTACGACGGGCTTGAGGCGCATCCGCAAAACGCGTGGCCTTCACTGGAACGCGATGCGCTGAGCGTTAACGATCTGCTGTCGCCGTTCCTGAGTGCCGGTTTTTACTACAAAACCTTCATGTGGCCCAAAGCGTTCTGGGAAAAGCTCTACGAGCCGATCATTCGTCGCGCCGCTGGTCTTGGGGCGCTGTCGGGTGCGCACAACCCGGATCGCTATGAACGCGCCTTTGCGTTTTGCGATGTGCTTGTCATCGGTTCCGGTCCGTCGGGTCTGATGGCCGCGTTGACGGCGGCAGAGGCGGGCGCGGACGTGATCCTTGCCGATGAAGACAGCCGTATGGGCGGCCGTCTCAATGCGGAAACGCACGAGGTGGACGGGCAGGCAGGGGCCGGTTGGGCCGCCGCGACACTGCAAAAGCTCGGCGAGATGGACAATGTTCGCCTGATGCCCCGCACCACGATCACCGGCGCTTACGATCAAGGCACCTATGGCGCGTTGGAGAAGGTCAGTCATCACCAGCCGCGCCGCGCCGCGCTCCCGCTCGAGTGTTTCTGGCGGATTGCGGCGAAGCAGGCGATCCTGTGCGCCGGCGCCCTTGAACGCCCCATTGCATTTCCGAACAACGATCGCCCCGGCATCATGACAGCGGGCGCTGTGCGGACCTACCTGAACCGCTATGGCGTGGCCCCCGGCAAATCCGTGACGGTCTTCGGGAATAATGACGACGCCCATCGCACGGCCCATGACCTCGCGGCGGCGGGTGTGAGTATTGCAGGCGTCATCGACAGTCGCGGGGATGCGCAGATCGACGGCGATTTCCCGATCTACACGGGCGGGCAGGTGATCGGCACCGAAGGCCGCCTTGGCCTGAACGAGATCACCGTGCGCCACGCGGGCGGCCAGCGCACGATCCGAACCGATTGTCTGGCGATGTCGGGCGGGTGGAACCCGTCGGTCCATCTGACATGTCATATGAACGGGCGGCCTGTTTGGGAGCCTTCGATCCTTAGCTTTGTGCCGTCAGAGGGCGCGGTTCCCGGCCTGACGCCCGCGGGTGCCGCTGCGGGCCATATGTCGACCGCCGCCTGCCTGACCTCTGGCATTGAAAGCGCGAAGATCGCCTTGCAAGCGCTGGGCCTCAAAGCAAAAACCATCAAAGCACCCAAAGCCGAGGATGGCGCGTATAGCATCGCGCCGCTGTGGTATGTGGAAGGCAAGGGTCGCGCCTGGCTCGATTTTCAGAACGATGTGACCACGAAAGACATCAAGCTCGCGGCGAAAGAAAACTTCCGTTCCGTCGAGCATATGAAGCGCTACACCACGCAAGGGATGGCCACCGATCAGGGCAAGAACTCGAATGTGAACGCGCTGGCGCTGCTGGCCGATGTCACCGGGCGCGGCATTCCCGAAACCGGCACGACGACCTTCCGCCCGCCTTACTCCCCCGTTTCTATCGCCGCGATGGGGCAAGACGCGCAGGGCGACGGGTTCGCGCCGCAGCGGTTTACGACCTCGCACGCCGCCAGCACCGCGCGCGGCGCGCCGATGATCGAGGCGGGGCTGTGGTATCGCCCCAGCTACTTCCCCGCGCAGGGGGAGACGACGTGGCGGCAATCCTGCGACCGCGAGGTCAAAATGGTCCGTGAACATGTCGGGATTTGCGATGTCTCGACCCTCGGTAAAATCGATATCCAAGGGCCGGATGCGGGGGCATTCCTCGATTTCGTCTACACCAACATGTTCTCCACGCTCAAAGTCGGGCGCACGCGCTACGGCCTGATGCTGCGCGAGGACGGACACGTCATGGACGACGGCACCACCGCGCGTCTGGGCGAAAACCATTACGTGATGACCACGACTACAGCCGCCGCGGGGCAGGTCATGCGGCATCTCGAATGGGTGCATCAAGCGCTGCGGCCCGAGTTAGACGTCAGCTTCATCTCGGTGACCGAGCAATGGGCGCAATTCGCCGTGGCCGGACCCAAATCTCGCGATCTTCTGAACGCTCTGATCGAGGAAAAGATCACCGATGAGGCCTGGCCCTTCATGGCCTGCGGGGCAGCCACGGTTGCGGGCGTGAAGGGACGGCTCTTCCGCATCTCCTTCTCTGGCGAGCATGCCTACGAGGTCGCAGTGCCCGCGCGCTATGGCGACAGCCTGTTCCGGCTGCTTGTGGCCCAGGCCGAGGCGCTGGGCGGCGGGGCCTACGGGATGGAAGCGCTGAACGTGCTGCGGATCGAGAAGGGCTTTATCACCCATGCTGAAATCCACGGGCGCGTCACAGCGTTTGATATCGGGATGGAGCGGATGATTTCGGCCAAGAAAGACTGCATCGGCAAAACCATGGCTGCCCGTCCAGGGCTGGTCGGCGAGGATCGCGAACAGCTGGTGGGCCTCAAACCTGTCGGCAATATCAAGCAGTTGACCGCTGGCGCGCATCTTTTTGAGGCGGAGGCAGACGCCATCCGCGTGAACTCCCAAGGCTACACGACCTCTGTCGGGTTCTCGCCTACGATGGGCAGTTATCTGGGCCTCGCCTTTCTGAAAAACGGTCGCGCCCGGCACGGGGAAACGGTGCGTATGGTCGATCACCTGCGAGGGATTGAAACGATGTGTGAGGTCACCGATCCGGTCGTCTTTGATCCCGAAGGAGGGCGCGTGCGTGGTTAACCTTATCGCCAAAACCCCCTGTCACGGGCTGCTGCCGATCACCATCGGAACGGTCACGCTGAGCGAGGTCGCGACGGGCCCGATCACCTCCGTCAGCCCGTTCACAGGGCAGGAGAAATCCGTCTCCGACGCATTGAAAGCCAACCATGGCACCGCGTTTCCGGCACCGAACCGCACGACCTCGAAAAACACAGCCCGGCTGATCTGGTCGGGCCGCGGGCAGGCGCTGATGCTGGGCGTGATCCCCGATGTCAAAGGTGCCGCGCTCACCGATCAGTCCGACGCCTGGACCCATGTGGAGATTGCCGGAACCGGGGTCGCCGATGTCCTCGCCCGTGTCACGCCTGTTGACACCCGCGCGATGAAGCGCGGCCACAGCGCGCGCACGTTGGTGCAGCATGTCTCTGTGGTGCTCATCCGTACCGGCAACGACCGGTTCGAGATCATGGCGATGCGGTCCATGGCCAAAACGCTTGTGCATGATCTGGAGCGCGCCATGACAGGCCTGGCTGCGCGCGGCTGAGTGCGGCGTTTTAGGTATTTAAGGACAAAAGAAGCCAGCGGCCCTCGACTCTGCCGGGGGCGGGCGCGATATTCTCGGAATGAGCCTGCCACCCGGTTTTCTTGATGAATTGCGCACCCGCACCTCGCTGAGCCAGGTCGTGGGCCGTAAGGTCATGTGGGATCAACGAAAATCCAATCAGGGCAAGGGCGATATGTGGGCGCCATGCCCGTTCCATCAGGAAAAATCCGCCAGTTTCCACGTCGATGACCGCAAGGGATTCTATTACTGCTTTGGCTGTCACGCCAAAGGGGATGCGATTTCTTTCGTCCGCGAGACCGAGAATATGGGCTTTATGGAGGCGGTGGAACTGCTTGCCTCTGAGGCCGGAATGACCATGCCCGCGCGCGATCCCAAGGCACAGGAAAAGGCCGACAAGCGCACCGAACTGGCCAAGGTGATGGAGCAGGCGGTGCAATATTACCGGTTGCAACTCAAGACAGCCGGGGCGGCGGCTGCGCGGGACTATCTGGAGGGGCGCGGGCTGTCTGAGGACGCTCAGGCGCGGTTCGACATGGGCTATGCGCCCGATGCGCGGCAGGGGATTTTCCAGTATCTGACGGGTAAGGGTGTCAGCGCTGACCTGATCGTCGATGCGGGTCTGTGCGCGCGACCCGATGATGGTGGCGCGCCCTATGACCGGTTCCGCGGTCGCATTCTGTTCCCGATCCGCGATGCGCGGGGGCGCTGTATCGCGCTGGGCGGTCGCGCGATGGACCCGAATGCGCGGGCCAAGTATCTGAACTCGCCCGAGACGGAGCTTTTTGACAAAGGCCGCAGCCTCTATAACCACGGGCCTGCGCGAGAGGCCGCAGGTAAAGGTGCGCCGCTGATCGTCGCCGAAGGCTATATGGATGTGATCGCACTGTCAGAGGCAGGCTTCGGCGCGACCGTGGCCCCCCTCGGCACGGCGGTGACCGAGAACCAGTTGCAAATGCTGTGGCGCATCGCGCCCGAACCGATCATCGCGCTGGATGGCGACAAGGCGGGTCTGCGCGCCGCGATGCGGGTCATTGATCTGGCTCTGCCCTTGTTAGAGGCCGGCCAAAGTCTGCGCTTTGCGATTATGCCCGAAGGTCAAGACCCTGACGATCTGATACGCGCCCAAGGGGCAGGGGCCATGCAGACATTGCTGGATAACGCGATCCCGATGGTGCACCTGCTCTGGCAGCGCGAGACGGAAGGAAAGATTTTCGACAGCCCGGAGCGGAAAGCCGCCCTCGACAAGACCTTGCGCGGACAGATCAAGACGATCAAAGACCCCTCGATCCGCCAGCATTACGGTGACGAGATCAAGCGCTTGCGCTGGGAGCTGTTCAATCCCAAACGCGCGTCCCAGCCGCGCAGCTATGGTGGCGGCAAAGGCAAATGGCAGCCGCCCCAAACGGCGATGCCTGGCACAAAGGCGTCAATTCTGGCCGCGTCCGATGGCGCGATTGAGGATCATCTGGCCGAAGCTGTGATCCTCGCCACGCTTCTCAAGAACCCCTCCATCCTGCCGGAGTTCGAAGATCAATTGGCCGATCTGGATTGCCTCACACCCGATCATGCGGCGATCCGGGGCGCCATATTGAGCCATGACGCGGATTTATCCGCGATAGAACAGGAACTGGGAACGTCGGCCCTTGAAAAGCTGCTCAGCCAGCCCCACGTCGCCATAGCGCCCCCGGTGCGCGCGCCCGGAGACATCGACATTGCCACCCTGTGCGTGGCAGAGGCTTTGGCCAGATTGGATGCAAAACGAGGTGCCGCACGGGAGATTTCCGAGGCGATGGAAGACCTGTCAGGTGTGGCTGATGAAGGCGTGACATGGCGTTTGAGCCAGGCCGCCGAGGCCGTCAATTCTGCCGGTCGCATCAAGGGTGATGACAGCACGGAATACGAGACGGCCCCGAATGGGGCCAAGATGGACAAGGATGAACGCAGCGCGTTTGACGCTTTGCTGTCTCAAATCGGCTTCAAGGGCGATAAAGACAGCGAGTGACATGTGCTGAAATGCAATTTTACTAAGGAAGCCGCAAGGAAATCGGGGTAGACGGGTGGCCGAATCACTCAAATTACCACATGATTCGTCAGAGCGAGCGAATCAAGCGAATCAATGCGTCCCGAGAGACCGCGCCGGATCAGGAGACCTTAATGGCCCCCAAAGATAACGACGACCGCAAGCAAGACGATTCCGAAAACGAGCCGATGCTCGACATGTCGCAAGCCGCTGTCAAAAAGATGATCGGCGAAGCGCGTGAGAAGGGATACATCACTTACGATCAGCTTAATACTGTTCTGCCGCCCGATCAGGTGAGCTCCGAGCAGATCGAGGATGTGATGTCGATGCTCTCCGAGATGGGCATCAACATCATCGAGGATGAAGAGGCCGAGGAGGAGGAGACAAAGTCCACCGCCGTGGTCGAGACGAACTCGTCCCGCGATGTGGCTGTCGCCGCGCAGGAAACCGAGAAGCTGGATCGCACGGACGACCCTGTGCGGATGTATCTGCGCGAGATGGGCTCGGTCGAGCTGCTGTCGCGCGAGGGCGAGATCGCGATTGCCAAGCGGATCGAGGCTGGTCGCAACACCATGATCCTCGGGCTCTGCGAAAGCCCGCTGACCTTTCAGGCCATCACGATCTGGCGCGACGAACTTCTCAACGAAGACATTCTGCTGCGCGATGTGATCGACCTTGAGACAACCTTCGGCAACCAGATGGGCGAGGAAGAGGCGGACACGCCTGTCGTCGCCCCCGTCGCCGGTGGCGAAGAGAAGAAAGAAGAAACCCAAGAGCTGGATGCGGATGGCAATCCGATTGCCAGCGATGACGATGATGACGACGACGATCAGGCCAACCTGTCGCTTGCGGCGATGGAAGCGGCCCTCAAGCCCCGCGTTCTGGAAACGCTGGAACTGATCGCGCGGGACTACACCAAACTGTCGGAAATGCAGGACAGCCGGATTTCGGCAACCCTGAATGAAGACAGCTCTTTCTCGGACAAGCAGGAGAAGACCTATCAGAAACTGCGCTCCGAGATTGTCGAACTGGTGAACGAGCTTCACCTGCACAACAACCGGATCGAAGCGCTGATCGACCAGCTTTACGGCATCAACCGCCGCATCATGTCCATCGATTCTGCGATGGTGAAGCTGGCCGATCAGGCCCGCATCAACCGCCGCGAGTTCATCGACGCCTATCGCGGCTATGAGCTGGACCCGACATGGCTTGACCGCATGGCCGAAAAGCCCGGTCGCGGCTGGCAGGCCCTGATTGAACGCTCCACCGGCAAGGTCGAAGACCTGCGCGCGGACATGGCGCAGGTTGGCCAATATGTCGGTCTCGATATTTCGGAATTCCGCCGCATCGTGCAGCAGGTTCAGAAGGGTGAAAAAGAGGCCCGTCAGGCGAAAAAGGAAATGGTCGAAGCGAACCTCCGCCTCGTGATTTCCATCGCCAAGAAATACACCAACCGTGGTCTGCAATTCCTTGATCTTATTCAGGAAGGCAATATCGGCCTGATGAAGGCGGTGGATAAGTTTGAATATCGCCGCGGCTACAAATTCTCGACCTATGCGACGTGGTGGATCCGTCAGGCGATCACCCGCTCGATTGCCGATCAGGCTCGCACGATCCGTATTCCGGTCCACATGATCGAAACGATCAACAAGCTGGTCCGCACCGGTCGCCAGATGCTCCACGAAATCGGTCGCGAGCCGACGCCGGAAGAGCTGGCCGAAAAGCTGCAGATGCCGCTTGAGAAGGTCCGCAAGGTGATGAAAATCGCCAAGGAGCCGATCTCTTTGGAAACGCCCATCGGGGATGAGGAAGACAGCCAGCTTGGCGATTTCATCGAAGACAAGAACGCTGTTTTGCCACTTGATTCAGCTATTCAGGAAAACCTCAAGGAAACGACCACGCGCGTACTTTCGTCGCTCACCCCGCGTGAAGAACGTGTCTTGCGGATGCGGTTCGGCATCGGGATGAATACCGACCACACGCTCGAAGAAGTGGGCCAACAGTTCAGCGTGACCCGCGAACGTATCCGCCAGATCGAGGCGAAAGCGCTGCGCAAATTGAAACACCCAAGCCGGTCGCGCAAGCTGCGCAGCTTCCTCGACCAGTAGGGCCGGGGCAAGACGATCAAAGGGCGGGCGAAGACCCGCCCTTTTCATTTATGTGATTTGCTGTCTGCGCCCCCGTCGCTAGGATTAGAGACACCCCTTAGAAGGACCTTCCCCATGCGTCTTTTGTCCGCTGCCCTCCTGATCTCAGCCCTCGCAACATCTGCTTTCGCCGATGCGCGGCTTGCGCAAAACGGCTTGCGGGTGGAGTTCCGCGAGACCCAGTTTGAGGTGTTTACCAAGGCCGGATGGTCCCGCGAGGCGCTTTTTTGCGCCGCAGGGGATGTGGCGCGCATGCGCGGTGCGGCGGCCAACGACTATCTTGTCGTTGAACGCGCTGTCGGGACGAGCAAGACAAACCCCAATCGGCGCTCCGCTGTTTTCAAGCTTCTCGACCGCAGTGAGGTTTCTGACCGCTCTGTTTTCACGTTCCTGTCCGGCTTCAAACCCGGCGCGCGTATGTCGGTCGGGTCTGCCGTCTTCGCCTGCGAGCAGGAAAACTTCCTGCGCAACGGCATCTGACGATGGCACCCGCTGATCCTAGCCCGTGGGCATCAGGAAAACCTCCTGAACAGCCGCCCGCGCCGGTGCGTCCAGCGCGTGCATGACAGCCGCGGCCACGTCCTCCGGCTTCAGCTTGTCGGGCTTGGCTTCGCTGAAGAAGGGCGTGTCCACCATGCCCGGTGCCACGACCGTGCATCGACCGCCCCAGTCGCGCATTTCCTCGGCCAGATTGCCGCCGAACCCGTGCACAAACCACTTCGACGCCCCGTAGACGGACCCGCTGATGTGACGCCGCCCGGCCGCCGAGCCGGTCAGAACCATATGCCCCTTCACCGGTTTCAGATGTGGCAGAGCCGCCTTGGCGGTGTAGAGCAACCCTTTGATATTGATGTCGATCAGCTTCGACCATTCCTTGGGATCGCCTGCCTCGGTCCCCGGCGTATCAAGCCCGGTGCCCGCATTGGCAAACGCCGCCTCGACGCTGCCAAACTGCTCTGCCAGGGCTGCGAGGGCCTTTTGCTGCTCCTCCAGGCTGGTCACATCGCCGGGCAAAGCCATGGCCGCCTTGCCCAGATCGCTTTCCAGCGCCTCCAACTTGTCTTTCGAGCGCGCGAACAGCCCCACATTCCAACCCGCCTCGACGGCGGCGCGTGCGGTTGCTTCTCCGATGCCGGTGGAGGCGCCTGTGATGAATAAGGTCTTGCTGGCCATGAAATGCTCCGTTCGTTAGGGTTCTCAAGCTAACGCGCGACAGGGCAATGGGTTGCAGCCAATCATGCAGACGACATTCCAGTTCACCACAAGCGGTCCCGGCCTGACCGAAATCACGCGCGCCGTGTCCGATTGGGTCAGGGGGACAGGCACGGGCACCGGGCTGCTGACGCTTTTCATTCAACACACCTCCTGCTCGCTGCTCATTCAGGAAAACGCCGACCCGGAAGTGCAGACAGACCTCGCCAATTTCTTTCATCGCCTCGTGCCGCCCAGCACCGATCCCTCGATGGCCTACCTCACCCACACCTATGAAGGCCCCGATGATATGCCCGCCCATATCAAGGCCGCACTGCTTCCGACGCATCTCTCGGTTCCGGTGAATGAGGGTCGTCTGGCGCTCGGCACCTGGCAAGGCATTTACCTTTTTGAGCACCGCACCCGCCCCCATACCCGCCACGTCGCGGCGCATCTTGGTCAACCCAAATCTAGGGGCTGCATTTTCCAGCTACCCAAACTCTAGAGGCTCGCCTATAGTGATGGCATAACAGGGGCAAAAGACCCCATGACCGAGGCAGAAATCAGAATAAAGGGATCGCCATGCGCTGCCCGTTTTGCGGAAATGTAGACACTCAAGTCAAAGACAGCCGACCAGCAGAGGATCACGTTGCGATCCGCCGCCGTCGCTTTTGCCCCGCCTGCGGCGGACGTTTTACCACCTATGAACGCGTGCAATTGCGCGATCTGGTCGTCATCAAATCGAACGGACGGCGCGAGGATTTCGATCGCGACAAGCTGGAACGCTCTATCCGGATCGCCCTGCAAAAGCGCCCGGTCGAGCCCGAGCGGATGGATCAGATGATCTCTGGCATCGTGCGCCGTCTGGAAAGCATGGGCGAGACGGATATCAATTCCAAAAGCATCGGTGAGATCGTGATGGAGGCGCTGGCTCGTATCGACACGGTTGCCTATGTTCGATTTGCCAGTGTTTACAAGAACTTCCAGGCCGCAGATGACTTTGACAAATTCGTCAGCGAACTGCGCCCCGACGTTCCCCCGGAAGAGTGAGCGCAAGCGACGACCACCGCTATATGGGTTTGGCCCTGTCCCTTGGCCGTCGCGGTCAAGGGCAGGTCTGGCCGAACCCGGCGGTGGGTTGCGTGCTCGTCCATGACGACCGCATCGTCGGGCGTGGCTGGACCCAGCCCGGTGGGCGCCCCCATGCGGAGGTCGTGGCTCTGGCCCAAGCCGGTGCCCGGTCAAAGGGCGCGACGGCCTATGTCACACTAGAGCCCTGCGCCCATACCGGTCAGACCCCGCCTTGCGCCCAAGCCCTGATCAATGCGCAAGTGGCCCGCGTTGTTGTCGCTCTGAAAGACGACGACCCGCGTGTAAACGGGCAAGGGATCGCAATGCTCCGCGCCGCAGGCGTTAAGGTTAACACCGGCTGTCGCGCCACAGAGGCCGCCGAAGACCACGCAGGCTTCCTGCTCAAGGTTAACCAGAACCGCCCGCTTCTCACCCTCAAACTCGCCACCAGCTTTGATGGCCGCATCGCGACCGCCACTGGCGAAAGCCAGTGGATCACGGGCCCCGAAGCCCGCCGCCTCGTGCATGCCCAACGCGCCACCCATGATGCGGTGATGATCGGCGCCGGCACCGCCCGCGCTGACGATCCCAGCCTCACCGTCCGCGATCTTGGCGTTGCCCGCCAACCTGTGCGCATCGTCGTGTCCCGCCGCCTCGATCTGCCGCTCACCGGCAAATTGGCGCAGACCGCAAAAGACGTCCCACTTTGGCTCTGTCATGGAACTGACGCGCAACCCGAGCTGATCTCTGCCTGGCAGGGTCTTGGGGCGACGCTCATTGAATGCCCGCTCATAGGCCGCCAGATCGACCCGCCGTCGCTCTTCCAGGCACTGGCGACACGCGGCCTGACCCGCATCTTCTGCGAGGGCGGCGGCACGTTGGCCGCGTCGCTGCTGCAAGCCGATCTCGTGGATCAACTCATCGGCTTCACCGCCGGGATCGCCTTGGGGGCCGAAGGTCAACCTGGCCTTGGCGCGATGGGCGTGGACCGGCTCGCGGACGCCCCGCGCTATGCGCTCAAAAGCACCCGCCAGATCGGCCCCGACGCCCTGCATATCTGGCACCGCGCCTGATCTTCACTCTGGTCCAAATATCCCCGCCGGAGGCATCCCTACCGCCACAAATGCGCGTAGCTGGCCAGCATGCCCTGCACCTTTGACAGCGCGCGCAGCCCCGCGCCGGGTCGGGCAACATCTCCTGAAGACAAACGCTCAACCGCAACTTCCACGGGGCAGGGCGCGCCGGTCGCTGGATCGAAATAGCGCGGATACCCGATCAGCGCGGCATGCACCAATCCGGTTAACCGCACTGGCACACCGCGCCGGTCCGGCACTTCCATCCGGTCCTCGGTCAGACCCCAGCCCGCATAAAACGGCACGCCCAGACAGGTCACAGGCACGCCGCGCAACAGCGCCTCAAACCCCATGGCAGATGTCATCGTCCAGACCGCATCCACCGCACCGATCAACGCCACCGGATCGCCCCGCACGATCTGGTCTGCAACGCCCAAAACCGCGTCATCCGCGACAGCACCCGCGCGCAGGCCCGCTTCCACATCCGGATGCGGCTTATAGAGGATCACGGCCTCCGGGTTCGCTGCGCGCGTCGCTTGCAACAGCGCCAAATTCGTCGCGACTGCGCCGGTTCCTTTCCGGATCGACGCGTCATCCTCGACCTGTCCCGGCACCAGAATGCAGCGCCCTTTCGGCAGCTCCGGCACGCCCTCACCAGACAGATTGTATTTCGACACACCCGCCTTGATGATTTGTCCGATCAGGCGCGCCGCCCGGTTATGCTCGGCCTCCGGCAAGTCGGCGGACGCTCCGATCAAGGCTTCCAACCGGCTCGACTGCGTCGGATCATAGTAAATCCCCAGATCGTCGACCGCCAGCGACAGCGGCGGCACCAGTTCCGCGCCCAAGCCGCGCGAGCGCAGGAACCCGTCTTCCACCCGCGCTATCCCTGGTGCGATATCCGGCGCCTTGCCCGCCCAGACCATTACGCGCCGCCCCTCTGCCATATCCATCGCGCGGCCCAGATCGTCGTCAAACAGCATCCTCCGCTGCCCGCCGAACACCTTTTGCAACGCGCGCCGCTTCCACAGCCGCATGCCCACGCCGACCCATCCAAGATGATCGTCGCGCCACGCGCGGGCGTCGGCCTCCAACGCGTCCATGGCCTGTTCCAATTCGCATAGCGTGTCGCGATGGGGGTCATACCAAACCGGATAGAGGATCATCGCCGCGGCAAAAATCTGCGCGCGGGTCAGCCGCCGTTCGCGTCGGGCCACGGGGTTGCGATCATCCGTCAGCCCCCAGCCCGCATAAAAGGGCTGGCCAAAGACGCGTGGCTTGTGGCCCGCGAAAATCGCCTCGAACCCCATTTGCGAGGACACGGTGTAGACCGCAACCGCCCCTTCAAAGAGCGCCCAGGGAGAGACGGGATCGCTGAAAAGCTGCACTCGCCCGTCTTCGACGGCGTCCGTGAAATACCCGTCCCGGTGGCCCAAAACCGTTTCGGGGTGGGTCTTTATCAGCACCTTAGAGCCCGGAAATTCCGTCATCGCGCAGACCAGCATGTCCTGAAACGTAGCCTTGTCAGCCCCGCTTGCCTCGACCGAGGCATCGCCGCGCGTCTGATCAATGACCAGCACATAGCCTGGCTTCGGGGTCGCGGCTTGCGGCTCAAAAGCGTTGTATTTCGACAGATGCGCGTGCTGTATCCGCTCAATCGCGTCCCGCGCGCGGTTCAGCAAAGCGGTGTCATCCAGCGGATGGGTGGCCAGAAGATGCTCCAGATCGGAAGGCGTAGAGGGGTCGAAATGCACGCCGCGCTGATCCAAATGGAGGCCAATCGGATCGCTCCCCTCGCGCCCCGGCAGGACAGACCGCAGAAACGCATCCTCCACCCGGAGCACCGGCGCATCGCGTGCCTCGGCCACCTTTTCGCCGCGCCCCGAGGTCGGGCTTTGCCCCCAGACGCCGACCATATCGCCCTCGGACGGCGCACCCAGTTTGATCTGGTAGCCGGACAGTTCGAGAATGCGCCGCACGCGCCGCTGGGTCAGAAACCCGCCGTTGTAAACGAAAAGCCGCCGGACATCGCCGGCGGCCTTATCTGTTTCAGAGGCCACGCGGCTTAGCCACCGCCAGCGCCGGCAAGGCTGCCCAAGGCGTTGACAGAACCAAGCGAGCCGGTCAGGGCCGAAATCGTCTTGTCCCATGTCACGAACGGCGCTTCTGTCACGTAAACCGTGTCGCCATCGCGAACGAGGAAATCGCGCGCTTCAAACATGCCGTTGGGTTGGGTTAGATCCAGCACATAAACCAGACGCTGCGCGCCGATCAGATCGCTGCGGCCCATGACCTGATTGGCGATCTCCTCGGGCTCATTGCGGAATACGAATACGCCAGTCGGGTCCGCGACGTTGCTTTGCAAACCGCCTACGGTCGCAATTGCTTCAATCGCGGACAGGGACTGGCTTTCAAACGGCACACGGGTCTGCGTGCCCGTTGCGCCCAAGGCCGTAAAGGACCGGCTGTCTTCTTCAACCAGAATGCGGTCGCCGGGGCGCAAGGCGATGTCGAGATCGGGGAACTCATATAGGTCCTCAAACCAGACCTTGCCGCGATGCGCGCCGCGGATCACGGTCACTTGTGCAATCGACGGCTCGACCGCGACGCCACCAGCAGCAGCCAGCATCGCGCTCAGCGTGCGGGTCGGGCGCTCAATCGGATAAACGCCCTGTCCGCTCACCGCGCCTGCCAGTGAGACCGTGGCCCCGTCACCCGCCACCCGGCGCACCTGCACCTGTGGGTCGGGCGTCTGTGCATCCAGCTTGCTGGTGATCAAGCGGCGCAAGGCTTCTGGCGTATTGCCCGAGGCCTTCAGGCGACCGGCATAAGGAATAAAGATGAAACCAGAGCCATCGACCTGAACCTCTTCCAGAAGGGCAGGCGTCCGGCCTTCTCCGCCCAAAAGCGGATCATCGACATTCTCAAAGATGGTGATGCCCAGCGTATCGCCTGCGCTGATCGTATCCGATCCAACAAGACCCGCGTTTTTGAATGCGTCCGAGAACCCAAGAGCCGGCGTCACGGCGGTCACCGTGTTGACCCGCTGATTGACGGATACGATGAAGGCATCGCCTTGTTTTTGAACGGACCCCGCGAAGATCTCGCGTTTGTTGGGCCCGGAACGGGGCAAGCCGCAAGCGGCCACGGTAGCGACAAGCGTCACAAGCGCGACGCCCTTCGCAAGGCGCGAAGCATGGATTTTCACTGCTCTGGTCTCCTCGACCTTATTATCTGCCTTAACTTTTTCTTTTAGCTTACTGGAATCCCCCGCAAAAAGCTACCGCTAGGGATTGTGTTTGCTACTGGATCACACGCAACTGTTGCCGTGGAGCCGCGTTCCCCGACAGCAGCGCATCGTAGGGATCTTCCGGCGTCAGCATCAGATCAACCACTTGCCGCAGCAATTGCCTGCGCCCGCGCGCCGAATAAAAGCCACCTGCGATCTGGCTTGTCTCCAGCAGATAGCGACGATAATCGTGATAGGCGCGATTGTCGGGCCGCGAGGGCATCGAGAAGAACTGCTCGATCGTCTGGTCACTGACAAACTCAGGCTTTCCATAAACCGCATCGCCAAAAACCTTCAGCGGAATGCCGCGCCATAGCACCTGCTGGGCGGCGGTCGAATTGACCGTCACGGCCGAGCGCGCGTGATCCAGAAGCCGCGCGAGCTTGCCGCCGCGCACATAATGCACGCGCGCGCTCACCCCGCGTTCGCGCGCCATCCGCCTGATTTCCCGGCGCACCGGCACGCGGCCATCCTCCAAGGGGTGAGCTTTGAAAACCAGATGATGATGGGTCGGCGCACCTTCGGCAAATCCGTCGATGACCAGCTCCAGAAACTCGGTCATCGTGCCGAAAGGCGAATGCATCTGGAAGCTGCTGTCATGCTCAAGCTGCAACAGTGCCAGATGATAGGGATAGCCCCCGTGCTTGACGCGTGTCGTGGCGATCATCCGCTCGATCGCCTGAAAGGGCATCAGGATCAAGCGCTTGAGATACAAGCGAAATTCATTGGCCACCGTCAGTGACCGATGCGGCTGAAAGTTCCGGTAATGCCCGTTTCGGAACATCACGAACCAATGATAAAGCGCGCCGTAAAAGATGTGCTGACGCATGTCACCCCAATGGGCGGGGGCCTCCGGCACGTCCAGATCAGACTGCTCCAACGCGGTTTTCATCGCGCCGACCGACATCTCCATCAGCCGCGAATTGCCGTTGCTGCCGCCGCGCTCATAGCTGACCCAATAGGGGCGCAGATAGCCTTCCTCGAACACATGCACGCCAAGGCCGCGCGCCTTCGCGATGGCCACGGCGGTGGCATGCACAGGGCGGGTATCGCCGTAAAGGACGATATCGGTGATCTTTTTGTCATCCAGCAGGGCAGTGACCATGTCTGCCCATTCCGCTGGCGTGCCACGAAACGGGATATAGGTTTTCGAGTTGAACCAGAACGCCCGGTCGCCCGCATTGAAGCCCACACGCCAGACATCCGCGCCCGCCAGCGCAAGCATCTTGCCAAGCCGGTGGAAAAACGGCCCATGTGGTCCTTGCAGAAACAAAAACCGGCGGTTTTTTCCGGTGATAAAGCCCATCCGAGCGCACTGTCCTTACACAATCTGATGGCGTATATTTCCAACAGGTTAAGGCCGAATTAAGGCGTGAGGCTGAAAAAGTCACGCCCCATTGCGCGCGCGCGGGCTTTGACCTACCTCTTGGGACGCAACGGCAGAAGAGGCGCGCGCATGTTCACAGGCATCATCACCGATATCGGCACCGTGACCGAGCTTGAGCAAAAAGGCGACCTGCGCGCTCGGATCGCCTGTGGTTATGACACGTCTGGCATCGACATCGGTGCCTCGATTGCGTGTGACGGCGTATGCCTGACGGCGGTGGCTTTGGGGCAGGGGTGGTTTGACGTAGATGTCTCCGCCGAGACGGTGTCCAAGACCAACCTCGCCGCGTGGACCAACGGCAAACGCATCAACCTTGAGCGCGCGTTGAAAGTGGGGGACGAACTGGGCGGTCATATTGTGTCGGGCCATGTGGATGGCGTCGCCGAAATCACTGCCATGAAAGACGAAGGCGACAGCACCCGCGTCACCCTCCGCGCCCCCGACGATCTGGCCCGTTTCATTGCGCCGAAGGGCTCCGTCGCGCTGAACGGAACGTCGCTGACCGTGAACGAGGTGAACGGGGCCGAGTTCGGGATCAACTTCATCCCGCACACCAAAGAGGTCACCACCTGGGGCGACGCCAAAACGGGCGATGAGATCAATCTGGAGATCGACACGCTCGCCCGCTATGTCGCCCGTCTTCAGGACTGGCAGCCATGATTGGCCACAATCAGGGCCCGTCGCTCGAGGGCGGCTACAGCTATCGCCGCCACGTCTGGACCAAAGCGCGCCGGGACCTTCTCCCGACGCTGCCCATCGAGATCCTGCGCCGTCGCGTCGCGCGCGCTAAAACGCTGGGGCTGCCCTACAAAACCTACGCCTCCGTCCGTGCCGCTTCTGGCCATGACGTCGTGGCGTTTCTCTTTTCAAACAACGCCTTGCAGATGCTCCGCAAAGGCGATGCACCCAACGCACAGCGCCGCGCTCAGCTTGCGAAAGCCACCCCCATTGCGCTGGCCCACGCACCCTTTAACCCGGATGAGCTGCCGTTTGAGATCACTGCAAAAGCCCCCGGCCTCGTACAATCCTGGACCGCCACACGCGACCATCTCCGCGCGCCAATCCTTGGGGAAAACCTGCCACGCGACGGCGTCCTCGTCATCGCCGAAAGCCCGCTGGAAGCCGAGTGGTGCGCAATAGCTGGACTGGCCGGAACGATCTCGGCGGCGATCCTGCAAACATAACGCCAATCTCTTTCCCGCACCCGCCCCGGACCTGATCCGGGGCCTTGCCACCCAAAAGCCATCGCCAAACCGGCAAGGTCCCGGGTCAGGCCCGGGACGTGAAGCGCAAGAACGTGACGTTTGCCGCATGCCTCAAGCTGCCGACCCCCTTCCCATCCTTTGCCCTTCGCGCTATGCCGCCCTCAACTGCTCATAAAGGCTGCCGGAATGACCGATTACACCGACGCGATCAGCTCCATCGAGGAGATCATCGAAGACGCCCGCAATGGCCGCATGTTCATCCTTGTGGACCATGAGGACCGCGAGAACGAAGGCGATCTGGTGATCCCCGCGCAGATGGCGACACCCGATGCGATCAACTTCATGGCCACCCATGGGCGCGGCCTGATCTGCCTGACGCTGCCGGGCGAGCGGATTGATGCGCTGGGCCTGCCGCTGATGGCCTCGCAGAACTCCTCCCGCCATGAGACCGCGTTCACCGTCTCCATCGAGGCGCGTGAAGGGGTGTCCACCGGCATTTCCGCCGCCGACCGCGCCCGCACCGTGGCTGTGGCCATCGACGCGTCCAAAACCGCTGCCGATATCGCCACGCCGGGTCACGTTTTCCCTCTGCGCGCCCGCGATGGAGGCGTGCTGGTCCGCGCAGGCCACACAGAAGCCGCGGTGGATGTCAGCCGCCTTGCAGGCCTCAATCCCTCAGGCGTCATCTGCGAGATCATGAACGAAGACGGCACCATGTCCCGCCTGCCGGATCTGGTCGCCTTCGCCCAGCGGCATAATCTGAAAATCGGCACGATCAGCGACCTGATCGCCTATCGCCGCCGCAACGACAACCTTGTCAAAGTCCGCCAGGAACAGACCTTTACGTCAGAGTTTGGCGGCGACTGGACGCTGAAAATCTACACCGATGAGACCCAAGGCGCCGAGCATATCGCGCTGATCAAAGGCGATATCAGCGGCGACGAGCCCGTCCTTGTGCGGATGCATGCCTTTGATCCGCTGCTCGACATGGTCGGCACCGGCCCGCGAGGCCGGGCGTTCGAATTCTCCGACGCGATGAAGCTGATCGCAGACGAGGGTCGGGGCGTGTTGGTGCTGCTGCGCGACACCCATATGAAGCTCGCCGCCGCCGAAGAGGTCTCCCCCCAGACGCTCCGCCAATACGGGCTGGGCGCGCAAATTCTGTCCTCGCTGGGCCTGTCGAAACTCACGCTTTTGACAAATTCGCCTGAGCCGAAAGTCGTCGGACTTGATGCCTACGGGCTGGAAATCACAGGCACCCGCAAAATCTCGGAGATTGGCTGATGGCCGGACCGCAACACTACATTCTTGAGCGCCCCACATTTGACGAACCGGTCAAACTGCTGATCGTCGTGGCCCCGTATTACAAGGACATCGCCGACAACCTCGTTGCCGGAGCTACGGCAGAGGCCGAAGCTGCAGGCGCGACGGTCGAAGTCATCGAAGTTCCCGGGGCACTGGAAGTGCCCACGGCCATCGCCATCGCTGACCGCAAATCCAATTTCGACGGCTTTGTCGCCCTTGGCTGTGTGATCCGCGGCGAGACCACCCATTATGATACTGTCTGCAATGACAGCTCCCGCGCGATCCAGCTGATGGGGCTGCAAGGGCTTTGCATCGGCAACGGCATCCTCACCGTTGAGACCCGCAATCAAGCCGAAGTGCGCGCTGATCCGGCGGATCAGAACAAAGGCGGGGGTGCGGCGGCTGCGGCCCTCCACCTCATCGCGCTGACCCGCAAATGGGGCCGCCCCGCCCAAGGCATCGGCTTCAAACCCGCCTCGGAAAATATCCTGCTTGCAGGCAATATCAAAGAAGATCCCACCGCATGACCGCGCTCTCCGGCAACCAGAAACGCAAGATGAAGTCTGCGGCGCGGCTCTATTCCGTGCAGGCGCTCTTTCAGATGGAGGCAGGCAGCCAGACCGTCGACAAGGTCATGCGCGAGTTTGAAGATCACCGCTTCGGCGCGACCTATGAGGGCGATGAGATGGCGGAAGGTGATATCGATCTCTTTCGCCAGCTGATGGAAGACGCAGTGAACCATCAGGCTCCCATTGACCAGATGACCGACCGCGCGCTTGTTGCCAAATGGCCCATCGCACGGATTGACCCCACATTGCGCGCCTTGTTTCGCGCCGCAGGGGCCGAGCTGACTCAATCCAAAACGCCGCCCAAGGTCGTCATCTCGGAGTTTGTCGACATCGCGCAGGCGTTCTTCCCAGAAGGCCGCGAGCCGAAATTTGTGAACGCGGTGCTCGATCATATGGCACGCGAGGCCAAACCCGAGGCGTTCTAGCCCTTTTTGCTGGACCTTCGCTGCAAAGCAGCTACCGTTATAGGTGCAAAGAGAGGACCCCCCATGCCCGATCTCATCCGCCTTTATATCCAGCAATGCCTCATTGGCTTTGCCCTGTCTGCGGCCTTTGTAGCGATGCTGTTTACGTTCAACGTCATGAATCTGTGGCACCTCGTGACCCACACGGAAGGCGGCTGGCTGGCCGCGTTTTTGCTGTTCATGTTCAACGGTATCGTCTTCTCGGGCGTGCAGTTCGGCATCGCGATCATGCGGATGAAGGATGATGACGACGATGATGACGATGATCGCGGGATGATGATCCCGGCGGATGCGGTGCCCGTGCGCGTGGCGGCCAACCGTCGGTAGGGATTATAGGTTTTGCGCTTTGGCTTCACCAAATCGCCGTGAGCGGGCAAGTTCTTTCGGCCGAAAGCACGTCGCGCGTTAGGTGAATTGCGCAGCAAATCACCGTAAGCGGGCTCCGCCCCCGCACCTCCGAGTATTTTTACACAAAAGAAGGTGTGGTTAGGTCTTTGCGCCGAGCTTTGTACTGCTTGGGATAGGGCCGAGTGGTAAGTTTGCTGTGCAAATTGACCTCCTCGGTCGTCAGTTTGGCTTTGCCAAATTGACGGTGGCAAGCCCGCCGCGACCGTTGGGTTATCTCATTCCCGAGGACCTGTATATACAGGTGGGCGCCAGGTAATCAGACCAGGGTCAGAACAGAGCCAGCTCCCTCGGAATTGCTTAAGGCCACCGGAATGCAACCGTAAAACGAGAAGGGCAGAACTTGCCTATCCCTCACATAGGCCGACGGGCTGCCTGAAACAAGCATCGACCACAGCTTTGACTCTGACAGACCTCATCTGGCTCTAAGGCGCAACCGCAACTGGCGCTAAGGTTTCGCCGCCCCGCATTGCTATGCTTTGACCAAGGAGAGAGGTGTGGCCAAGGCGAAAAGACCAATGCTGCATCATAAATCGACCCGTTTTGCATAACGCGCGCGAGCCTTGCCAATAGGGGGTTTGCGGTGTTGAGTTGAGCGGCGGGAGGAGAAAATCCAGATGAGCCAACCCCAGTTGGAGACCTCACCAAAGGTCAGCGACGAGGTACGGAAGACGACATGCTACATGTGTGCGTGTCGCTGCGGCATCAATGTCCATCTCAAGGAAGGCGAAGACGGCAAACAGCGCGTCTCGTATATTGAGGGCAACAAAGACCATCCGGTGAACCGGGGCGTTCTGTGTGCCAAGGGCTCTGCCGGGATCATGCAGGTCAACGCGCCCTCCCGGCTGCAATCACCGATGAAGCGTGTGGGCCCCCGCGGATCCGGAGAGTTTGAGCCGATCAGTTGGGATGAGGCGTTGGACATGGCCGCTGGGTGGCTGGAGCCGCTGCGCAAAGAGGCCCCTGAAAAGCTGGCCTTCTTCACGGGCCGGGATCAGTCGCAGAGCTTTACCAGCTTCTTTGCACAGAACTTCGGCACGCCGAATTATGCAGCCCATGGCGGTTTTTGCTCGGTCAACATGGCCGCCGCCGGCATTTACACAATGGGTGGTGCGTTTTGGGAATTTGGTCAGCCTGACTGGGAAAACACCAAACTTTTCATGCTGTTCGGCGTGGCCGAGGATCACGACAGCAACCCGATCAAGATGGGTCTGGGCCGCCTGAAAGAGCGCGGCGCGAAGGTCATCGGGGTGAACCCGATCCGCACGGGCTATAACGCCGTGGCCGACGAATGGGTCGGGATCACGCCCGGCACGGACGGGCTGTTCATCCTCGCGCTTGTGCATGAGTTGCTCAAAGCCGGGAAGATCGATCTGGAGTATTTGGCCCTGCGCACCAACGCGCCGGTCTTGGTAAACAGTGACCCCGATAGCGCCGAATATGGCCTCTTCCTGCGCGACAAAGCGGGTAAAGAGCTGGTGATCGACAAGCGCACTGGCAAGCCCGTCGCTTTCGATGCCGAGGGGGTTGAGCCCGATCTCGGCGGCACCCACCGTGCCAAGGGCATCACCCATCGCCCGGTCTTTCACATGCTGGCCGAGCGCTATCTCGACCCGAAATACGCGCCTGAAGCTGTGGCCGAACAATGCGGCATCTCCGCTGGACGCATTCGCAAGATCGCCGCCGAACTTGCCCGCGTTGCCTTTGATGAAGCTTTTGAAATTGAACAGGAATGGACTGATTTCCGAGGTGTCACGCACAAGACAATGCAAGGCCGCCCGGTCTCCTTCCACTCTATGCGCGGTGTGTCCGCCCATGCCAACGGCTTCCAGACCTGCCGCGCGCTGCATGTGCTGCAAATCCTGCTGGGCAGCGTCGAAGTTCCGGGTGGTTTCCGCTTCAAACCGCCATACCCCAAGCCCGCCACTGCGCATCCCAAGCCCCATTGCAAAGTGACCCCCGGCGCGCCGCTCGACGGCCCCCATCTGGGCTTTGTGCATGGCCCTGACGACCTTGCGCTGGACGAAAACGGACACCCCGCCCGGATCGACAAGGCCTTCACGTGGGAGAACCCGATGTCCGCCCATGGGCTGATGCATATGGTCATCTCCAACGCTTACGCAGGCGATCCGTACAAGATCGACACGCTGTTTTTATACATGGCGAATATGTCGTGGAACTCCTCCATGAACACGGGCGGCGTCATGAAGATGCTGACCGACACGGATGAGAACGGCGAGTATGTGATCCCGCGCATCATCTATTCGGATGCCTATAGTTCTGAAATGGTGGCCTATGCCGACCTGATCCTGCCCGATGCGACCTATCTGGAGCGGCACGACTGCATCAGCCTGCTTGACCGCCCAATCTGCGAAGCTGACGCCGTGGCCGACGCGATCCGCTGGCCGGTGATCGAGCCGGACCGCGATGTGCGCGGCTTCCAGACCGTCCTCGTGCAGCTTGGGGCCAAGCTGGGCCTGCCGGGCTTCACCAACGACGACGGCTCCGCCAAATACGAAGACTACGCCGATTACATGGTGAACCACATGCGCCGCCCCGGCGTCGGCCCCCTGGCCGGTTTCCGCGGTGCGGGCGATGAAGGGGGCCGGGGGGATATCAACCCTGACCAGCTTGATGCCTATATCAAGAATGGCGGCTTCTGGATGGAGCATGTTCCCGAAGAGGCGATGTATTACAAACCGTGGAACAAGGCCTATCAGGATTGGGCGGTGAAGATGGGATTCTATGACGCCCCGCAGCCCTACCTCTTCCAGCTCTATGTCGAGCCGATGCGCAAGTTCCAACTGGCCGCCGAAGGACACGGCGACCGCCAGCCCCCCGATCACCTGCGCGATCAGATCAAAGCCACGATGGACCCGCTGCCCATCTGGTACGAGACCGATCAGACCGGCAACGAAGGCTTCACCGTCAACGCGCTCACCCAGCGCCCGATGGCGATGTATCACTCCTGGGGCAGCCAGAACGCTTGGCTGCGCCAGATCCACGGTCATAACCCGCTCTACGTGCCCTCGAAAATCTGGGTCGAGAACGGCTTTGAAGACGGCGACTGGGCCAAGGTCAGCTCCCCCCATGGCGCAATCACGGTCCCCGTCGCCCACATGGCCGCCCTCAATGAGAACACCGTCTGGACGTGGAACGCCATCGGCAAACGTAAAGGCGCCTGGGCGCTTGAGAAAGACGCACCGGAAGCTACAAAAGGCTTTCTTCTCAACCACTTGATCCACGAACTTCTGCCGCCCAATGGGGATGGCTTGAGGTGGAGCAACTCCGACCCGATCACCGGCCAAGCTGCGTGGTTCGACCTGAAAGTGAAGATCGAAAAGGTCGCCGCCCCCGATGAAGCTCTGCCGAAAATGGGCGAACAGGAAAGCCCTGTCGGTACCGGTCCCAAGGCGCTCGCATGGAAGGTCCAGTAATGACCGGCCAGCGCAAAACCTTGTTTTTGATCGGCGTCTTCGTGGCGCTGATGATTGGCTCGTTCATCTGGTTCGTCGTCACGTGGGACCCTTCCAAGGAAGAACCCGTCAGCCAACTCGCAAGCCCGGAGGCCGTCGCATGACCACGCTCCCCGCCAGCACCGAGAAAAAGCTCGGCCTTGTCATCGATCTGGACACCTGCGTGGGCTGTCACGCCTGCGTGGTCTCCTGCAAAGGCTGGAATACCGAGAATTACGGCGCGCCGCTCTCCGATCAGGACCCCTATGGTGCCGACCCCTCGGGAACCTTCCTGAACCGCGTGCACAGCTACGAAGTGCAGCCCAGCGAAGGCCCCGCGCAGCTGATCCACTTTCCCAAATCCTGCCTGCATTGCGACGACGCCCCGTGCGTCACCGTCTGCCCCACCGGCGCCAGCTACAAGCGCGTGGAAGACGGGATCGTCTTGGTAAACGAGAGCGATTGCATCGGCTGCGGCCTCTGCGCGTGGGCCTGCCCCTACGGCGCGCGCGAGATGGATCAGGCCGCGGGCGTGATGAAGAAATGTACCCTCTGCGTGGACCGGATTTACAACGAAAACCTCCCCGAAGAAGACCGCCAGCCCGCTTGCGTGCGCACATGCCCCGCAGGCGCGCGCCACTTCGGAGACCTGAGCGATCCCGACAGCGAGGTCAGCCAATTGGTGGCCGAACGAGGTGGGATGGACCTGATGCCCGAACAAGGCACCAAGCCCGTCAACAAATACCTCCCGCCGCGCCCCAAGGATACGTGGGAGGAGGTCGACATCCTCGCCCCGCTGCTCGAACCCGTCGCGCCCGAGGCCGACGGCCTGCTGGGCTGGCTCGACCGCACCCTCGGCAAAGTCGGAGGCAAATAAGATGCACCCAGCCCCCTCAATCATCGTCTTTACCGTGCTCTCCGGCCTCGGTTTCGGCCTTCTGGCCTTTCTCGGTCTTGGCATGCCCACCGTCTTCGGCGGCGTGGCTTTCGGTTATTTTACAATCGCTTACCTGCTGGCTGTGATTGGCCTTGCCTCCTCCGCCTTCCATCTTGGCAACCCCCAACGTGCGCTCAAGGCCTTCACCCAATGGCGCAGCTCATGGCTCTCGCGCGAGGCGTGCCTATCGGTGGCAACCCTCGTCGTCATGGGCATCTATGGGGGCGGCCTCGTCTTCTTCAACACCAAGCTCAGCACCCTAGGTCTCCTCGGCAGCATCCTCGCGCTGGCGACGGTTTTCGCGACGTCGATGATCTACGGCCAGCTGAAAACCGTGCCGCGCTGGAACAGCTGGACGACGCCCGCGCTCTTCGTGACACTGTCGCTCGCAGGCGGCGCACTGCTGGCTGGCCAAGTCCTTATGACACTGGCCTTTCTGGTTCTTGCCGGAGTGCTGCAGGTCATCGCCTGGACCCTCGGCGACGGCCGCTTTGCTGAGGCGGGCTCCACCCAAGGCACCGCAACAGGCCTCGAACGCATCGGCACCGTGCGCCACTTCGAGTCGCCCCACACTGGCACCAACTACCTGCTGCGCGAGATGGTGCATCAGGTGGGCCGCAAGCATGCCCAGACCCTGCGGGTTATCGCTCTGGCGCTGATGGTTGTCCTGCCGGTGGTCCTGCTGTGGCTTGGCGTGACCTACGTGACGGTGGCCCTTGCTGCGCTCAGCCATATCGTCGGCACTTTGGCCTCACGTTGGCTCTTCTTTGCAGAGGCGGAGCATGTTGTGGGGCTTTACTACGGCAAGCGGTGAGCCGGACCGTCAGGGGGCAGGGTGTGTTGGTTTGGGCGGACCTTTCCGACTTTCGCTGCTGCTGCGCCAATGTCAGGGTCCGGGTATGAGCAAATCGTATTCCTTACGCGACCTTAGAACGGCCACCGGAACGTTCGGGCCAAATCGGTCTATTTGCTTCACGAACTCAGGCGCAGATTTCCGTTCAAAATTCCAGATGTATGAAAGAAATTCTCGATCAGGAAACGCCTCCGGACACCCTTCGGCCATCGCCACCCGTACTCTTCCGTAGTTCTTCACAAAGCGTTTTGCTACGCCAAGAATTGCGATCAAACGAGGGACACGCACCCAAATAATCAGGTCCGCCCTTGGCACACGAATGTCAAAAGTTGAAGCGCCACTGCCGTCCATAACCCATCGATCTCGTTCAACTAATTCTTGGAGTAGACGTCTTTGCTCCGCACGATTTCGAACCTGCCAACCGGGGAGCCAGCGCACGTCCCGGTCGATGGATTGATACTCAAGTGCATAGCTCTGAGACAGTTTGAGTGCCAAGGTTGTTTTCCCGCCACCAGAACACCCTATGACCAGCACACGATGCGCTCGGCTTAAGATGTCTTGTGCCTTTTCGGCTGGAACATAGTTTGGCATGCGGCCTGTCTAACAAGCGCAACGACCCGACGATAGATGCAGTCTCGTCGGATAAAGGGGCCATCTGGAGAGCATGCAGCATCGAGCACTTTTGGGCCGCTTCGCGACCTTCGCCGCAGCGCAAGGGCTAGGAGCGGTTAGGTCTCGCCCCGTAGCAGCTTTTCTACCGCCCCGCACCTATTCCTCAAGCGGGGGCAACACGGAAACGGTCTCGATAATCTCTCGCGTGGTCGCGTCGGTCGTAAGCTCGGCGAGCAGCGCAGGCTCAAGTGCCACGACACCCAAACGGCGCAAAGGCTCTTCGTTCAGCGTTTGCATATTCGCGTCGGTAAAGCCCTCGTCCGTGCCCTCAGCAGGTGTGCCGTCCGAGCTGGAGATGCGGCAGATCACTTCCACGATGCCCCAGCGGCCTGCTTGGGGCAGCATCCAATGCATGGTCATCGCGTCATCCCCGCGCGTCAGCACGCGCACCTTGGCCAGATCGGTATCCGCACGGCGCGCAAAGCCCGGCACGGTGCGTCGCTGAAGATCCATGATCTCCTCAAGCGACGCGCCGCCGCGGTCTGTCGTTGCGTAAAAGACCGTCCGGGCGAGCGCGATGCTTTCCACCGCTTTCTCAGGGATCGCCTCACCCGGCGCAATCGCCGTCCAGCCTTCGGCCTCAAGCGAGGATACCAAGGCGCCGAAATCCCGCTCGTCGGCAAGACACGCCTCAGGCGCATCCTGCGCGTGGCTGATGCTTGCGATGGATGTCAGGGCCATCGCGGCGGCAAGGGCAAATGTCTTCATCGCGCCGTCTCCTCTTAGCTGAATTAGAAATAGGGTGCTTTAGGTGCGGTGCAATGGCCCGAAACCCGGTGGGGGCCGTGGTTTACGGGTGTCTTGGGTCTGGATGACGATCCCCGATCTTGCTTTTGTTCGCGTTTCGTTCATAGTTAACGCTATGGATGATTTGACCCCTCCCATCGCAGCGAAACCCGGCCAGTTGCTGGCGCGCGGGGTGTGCCGCCATCTGCGCAGCCATGACTTTGTGACGGTTGAGGAACTGGTGCCCACCTCCGGGTTGCGGGTGGATGTGATGGCGATTGGCCCCAAAGGGGAGGTCTGGATCATCGAGTGCAAATCTTCGCGTGCGGACTTCATGGGGGATCAGAAATGGCAGGGCTATCTGGAATGGTGCGACCGCTATTTCTGGGCCGTGGACGAGGCTTTTCCGTCCGAGCTTTTGCCTTTGGAAACCGGGCTTATCATGGCCGACAGCTATGATGCGGAAATCTTGCGGATGGGGCCAGAAACCAAGCTAGCCCCGGCGCGGCGCAAGGTCATGATGCAGAAGTTTGCGCGCACGGCTGCGTTGCGATTACAGGGCCTGCGGGACCCGGATTTTGTGGAGCCTTACTCGTATTGAGCCAAAAGTCTTCAAAAGACTTTTGACCAGACTTTTTTGAAAAGTCTGCGGCCCTACTCCAACTGGGCGGGGAAGCCTTCGGCGCGTAGATCAGTGTCCAGAACGTCCTCCAGCAGCTTTGCGATCATGGGCGATTGGGCCTCTCCGCCATAGGCGGCACGGGCGCGACGATAGGTCTGCTGGACCATACCCGCCAGATCCAGTGGCACCTCGTAGTCGCGGCCAAATTCCATCGCGAAGCCAAGGTCCTTGAGCGCCAGATCCATCGAGAATGCAACGTCATAGCTGCCATTCAGGATCAACTGCCCTTCGGTCTCGTGCACGAAGCTGGAGCCAGAGGATGCGGCGATGGCCTCCCATGCCTGAGCCAGGTCAAGACCGCCGCGCTTGGCGAGCATCAAGGCCTCGGCGGAGGCTTGCAGATGGATGAAGGCCAGCATATTCGTGATGACCTTGATCAGCGAACCAGAGCCAAGCTCGCCCATGTGGAATATCTTGTCGCCCATCGCTTCGAGCGCAGGTTTGTGCCGGTCGAAAAGGATCTTCGGGCCACCTGCGAGCATCGTGATTTTGCCTTGTGCCGCAAGGTGGACGCCGCCGGTCACGGGCAGCTCCATCGTGGCGACGCCTTGGGTCTGCGCGACCTTGGCGAGGCGCAGAATGTCGTCGCGGCCCAGGGTGGACATCTCGATCCAGTCGGCGCCGTTCATCACGGGAAGAATGTCGGTCAGAACCGCCTCGGACACCGTGGGAGAGGGCAGGCAGGTGATCACCGCATTGACGCCTTGCGCTGCGTCGCGGGCGGTGTCCGCCCATTGCGCGCCGCTGGCTTCGAGCGCTGCGGCGCAGCTGCGATCCAGATCGGTGACGGTGACGTCAAACCCCGCTTTCAGCAAGGATGCGGCCAGATGCGCGCCGAGGTTTCCAAGGCCGATGAATGCGTAGTGCATGGCGGCTCCTTTCGCTTTGATTTCAAAGCGTAGGCGCGGTTTTCAGACCTGTCATGCGTTTTCGATGCGCGCGGCCAGAAGGCGACCCCACCGCGCGTAGATATCAGGGCCGGGATGGAAGCCGTCGGAGGCCATGAGGGCCGTGTCCATGGGCATGTCGAACGGAACGTGGGCGTCCGGGAAAGCCTGTTGCAGCGCGCGGTCGAGGCGGATGGCATGGCGGCCCAGAACGCTGCGCAGCGGGTGGGGGAGCAGCGGGAAATGGCCCACGGGCGGGACTGCGCAAAGCAGGACGCGCGGGACGTTCCAGTGCTGGTTCAGCAGCGAAACCAATGCGCGCTGGTTGGCGATGAAACGCTGCGTTGGCACGAGCCGTGTGGTGTCGTTGACGCCGTGGATCAGGATGGCGATGTCGGCCTGCGTGGGGGGATGCTCCGCCAGATGGGCGAGGGTGGAGCCGGTGGTGGCGCCGGTCTTGGCGATGAGCTGCCAGTCCACGGTATAGGTCTGGGCGAGGGTGCGCGTGAGGTGGCCGGAGAGGGCGTCGTCTTGCGTGGCGACGCCTACCCCGGCGGCGGAGCTGTCGCCGATCACAAGGACGCGCAAGACCGGACCCACGCCAAGACGACCCGTGCGAGGGCCAGCGGCTTCGGGCAGGCGGGCCGCGCGGGCGATGACCCACGCGGCTTGGGGGATCAGGATCGGAGAGAGAAGGGCAGCGGCCCAGCGGCTCACCGTTTGACGGCCTCGGCGGCTTTGGCGGCGGCGAGCAGTTCTTCGGCGATGTCGCGCGCCTCGTCCGGTTCAAAATCCATGGGGATTTCGATGCCGCCGGTGGCTTCCACGTAGAGGCGCACCATGCCCTTGTCGGTCGGGCCGATTTGCAGGTTTGCCTCGATATCGCGTTCGGTGTCGATGCCCATGGGAGCCTCCGTTGATGCTTTGGCGGGATAGGCGATTGCGCGGACGGGTGCAAGATGGGTAGCGTGGGGTATGACAGTCGAGCTTCGCCCTTTTGCCCCTGATGATACCCCGTGGTTGGTCCGCCAGCATGGGTTGCTTTATGCGCGCGATGAAGGGTTTGACGACACCTTCGCGCCTTTGGTTGCGGATATTCTGGCAGGTTTCGTTGCGAAACATGACCCGGATTGCGAGCGCGGGTGGATCGCGTGGGACGGCCAGACGCGGCTGGGCAGCATCTTTTGCGTGCGGCTGGATGCCGAGACGGCCAAGTTGCGGCTGTTCCTGCTGGTGCCAGAGGCGCGTGGGCTGGGGCTGGGGCGGCGGCTGCTGGAGACCTGCATGGGGTTTGCGCGGGACGCGGGATATGGGCGCATGCAGCTTTGGACACATGCGGAGCATGAGGCGGCTTGCGCGCTTTATGCGCGTAACGGGTTTACGCGGGTGAGTAGCGTGCCGGTGCATAGCTTCGGGCGGGATTTGACCGAGGAGCAGTGGGAGATTTCGCTGTAAGCGGAGGGGTGGTTTCGCATGCGAAACCGGTGTTTTGGAAGGGCCGGCCTTGTTTTGCTTGGCAAGGGTTTTCTGAAACACAACATAATACGTTCGGGCGGTAAGGTTATGAAATATAAAGACTTTCGCGCGTCTTCGTGGGGGGCTTCAGTGTCTTGGATTGCGGGCTCTTTGCAATGGAACCCCGTTGTTGTTGCGGATCTTTTGATCTGCCCATGCGGGCGCGTTGCGACATACGGGGGGTGCCCAGAGCGCCCAATCAGCGCTCCTTAGCGCGGGCTGCCTAGGCTCGAGAGCCGTGCATCATCTGAGCCATCGAGCCAGACGCGCTTGCTGCCACATGGCGACACCGGTCAGCGCCATGAGTGGGAAAACGGCGTAGAGCGTCACGGCGGTAAAGGTTGGGTCGGTAGACCATGGGGAATAAAGATAGGTGCCGATAATTGCACTTGTTGCGAGGTGGCTCCAGCGCAGGGTCCGGCGAAACGTCATAGGGGTCATGCTTTTTCCTTTCGATCTATACAGTGCATATATAACTATACGGTGTAAACTTTACAATACATAGTTGAGCAGGCACATAGAGATAGAGGAGATCTGATGCCGAAAAATGCTCAACCCTATCATCATGGCGACCTTCGTGCTGCGCTGATTACACAGGCCATGGCGGCTCTGGATCGCGACCCCGATACTCAGGTTACTCTGAGAGGACTGGCGAAAGAGGTTGGCGTTTCAGCGATGGCACCTTACGCCCATTTTGATGGTAAGGATGCGTTGCTTGATGCCGTTGCCATAGAAGGTTTTGCAGTTTTGGAAGCGACGCTGACGTCGGTGAAGATGGACACACCGGCTGACCCTGCGCCGCGGGATATTCTGACAGACATGGCGCGCGCCTATGTGGGTCTGGGGTTGGAGCGGCCAGGGCTTTATCGAACGATGTTTGGCAGACCTGCGGCCCCGCTGGGATCAGAGGTGCGTGATGCGGGGGAACGCGCGTTTCGTCCTCTTCTCAAGTTATTTGCAGCATGTGACGGGGACGGACGGCAAAGCGCCGAAATCGCGTGGTCGTTGATTCATGGCCTCACTCTGTTGGTCAGCACAGGTTTTCTGGAAACGGGTGAGGCGTTGGAGGACCGTATTTTAGCAGCATGTGCCGCACTTTTGCCTGACCGTCCGTAGGCTTTCAGGGAGAGGCGGCGCGTTTGCTTCAGGCAAGGGGGGGTGTTGTGCCGCGCTGGTGAACAGCGCGGCAGTTTTGCATATGGCTGAGGGGTCAGCCTTTGCCTTTCCACGGCACAAGGATGCGTTCGGCCCAGCGCATCAGCATATCGATGCCAAAGCCGATCACGCCGATCAGGATGATGCCCATGATCACGATGTCGGTGTTCTGGAACTTCGACGCGGTCATGATCATCATGCCTGCCCCCTGTTCCGCGGCCACAAGTTCAGCGGCCACAACGGTGCCCCAGCAGACGCCCATCGCCACCCGTGCGCCGGTGAAAATCTCGGGCAGGGAGTTGGGAATGATGACGTGGCGCATGATCTGCCACTTGCTGGCCCCCAGTGAATAGGCCGCGTGGACCTTAGAGATTTTTACGCCGGACACCCCGGCCCGTGCAGCGATGGCCATGATCCAGAGGGCGGCGAGGAACAGAAGGATGATCTTGCCGGTCTCGCCGATGCCTGCCCAGATGATGACCAGGGGGATCAGGGCGAGGGGCGGCACCGGGCGCATGAACTCGACGATAGGGTCGAACCAGCCGCGGAACCAGTTGGAAAGGCCCATGGCGTAGCCGAGCGGGATGCCCACCAGTGCGCCGATCAGGAAGCCCACGATCACGCGGAAGAGCGAATAGCCCAGATGTTCGACAAGGGTGAAGTTGCGAAAGCCTTCGGAGGCGATGGTGATGGTTCGGGTCCAGACCTCTTCCGGGGCGGGAAGGTAGAGCGGTTCCATCTGCCAGCCGCGGGTCGGCTCGAAATTGGGGGTGCCTTTGTCCGACAGCGTGACCGAGCCGCCATCGATATAGACGGTCTCACCGGGCGCAATGGCTTCGCCGTTGATGGCGACGACCTGTGCGCCATCGCTTTTGGTCAGGTCATCATTGCGGTCCACATTGATCAGGCCGGTGCGCCATTGGGCGACCTTGGCACCGTCATTCTTGGCAAAGCCGTCGCCCGGGTCCACTTCCGGGGTGTTGGTTTCCACCTCGCGGGGGTGGACGATGACGGTAACCTCGGCGTCATCGGTTTCGCCATTCGCCTCGGCCGTGTAGGTGAAGGTGGTTGTGCCCTCGAACGGGCCGGGGGCGTGCAGAAAGCCGGGCAGCAGGTTGGAGCCGGTGAAGATGCCCCACATCAGGAAAATTGTGAGGATCGAGATGATGCCCGCCGCGCGGTTGGGACGCACGGCGCTTTCATCGCCGAAGGTCACGGTCTTGAGCGATGTGTAGTCCGCAGGGACGGCCTTTTGCACCACTTTGGTCACGATGAAGAAGGCGGCGATGAAGATCGCGATGTAGATCAGCAGGGGGATCATGCTGCGTCCTCCGTGCGGCCCATGATCTCTTCTTCCATGTCCCAGATCATCGACAGGATCTCTTCGCGTTTGGGACCGAAATCGGGGTGCTTCTTGACCTCGCGCAGGTCGGCGCCCACGCCGAGTTCGGCGAATGGCAGGCGGTATTCGGTGTGGATGCGGCCGGGGCGAGGGGCCATCACGATGAGGCGCTCGCCGAGGAGGAGCGCTTCCTCCACCGAGTGGGTGATGAGGATGATCGTCTTGCCGGTCTCTTTCCAGAGCTTGAGCACGAGGCTTTGCATCTTCTCGCGGGTGAGCGCGTCAAGCGCGCCCAGCGGTTCGTCCATCAGGATGACGTCGGGGTCATTGGCGAGGCAGCGGGCGAGGGCGACGCGTTGCTGCATGCCGCCGGAGAGCTCGTAGATGGCTTTTTCCTTGAAGTCCTGCAGGCCGACCACGTCGAGCAGGTGATCCACGATCTCGGCCTTCTCGCCTTTGGGCATGCCTTTCATGGAAGGGCCAAAGGCGACGTTCTCGCGCACGCTCATCCATTCAAAGAGCGCGCCTTGCTGGAAAACCATGCCGCGTTCGGCGTCAGGGCCGTGGACCTCGTGACCGTTCATGATCAGTTTGCCTTCAGTGGGTGCCAGAAAGCCTGCCACGATATTCAGAAGCGTGGTCTTGCCGCAGCCCGACGGGCCGAGCACGCTGAGCAATTCGCCTTCCTTGAGATCAAGCGAGACGTCTTGCAGCGCTTGGACCGCGCCGCCATTGGGCAGCTCGAAGCGCATGGAGAGGTTTTGTATGGATAGTCCGGTCATCGTGTCCCCACCTATGATCCGCATCTTGCGGCTTGTCTGGCAGGGGTGACCCTGCGGCTCGTTGGGTTGGTTGGTTTTGGTGACGCGCGAGGGCGTCAGAAAAAAGGCCCGAAGCGGATGCTCCGGGCCTTTTCGGGTTTGGCTTACATGCCTTGGGCTGCCGAGAGCGGGCCGGTGTTGACCGCATCCTCGTAGCTGTCGAGGGCGCTGTCGATGGAGCCTGCTTCCACGAACACATCCGCGACACCTTTCATGAAGGTCGCGGCGTTGCCACCGAGCCAGGCCTCGGACAGTTGGTCGTCAACGCTGGGGAACTTCATCGTGGCGATGGAGGCTTTTGCGTCCTCAAGATCCATACCGGCTTCTGTTGCGATGGTCTGCATCATCTCGTCGGTGACACCTGCGTTGTAGGCGGCATTTGCGTCAGCGGTGACGGCAAGGAACTTGGCCATCACGTCGCCGTTTTCAGCGATGAAAGAGGCCGGGGCGGACGTCACGTCGAAGACGAGGATGCCCAGTTCTTCTTTCTCTTCGCCGGTCAGCAGCACGTTGCCGTATTCCTTCATCCGGCCCAGACCGCCACCGTAACCACAGGCGAAATCTACGGCACCCTGGCTGAGGGCGGCAGCGCCTTCAGGCGGCGCCATGTCGACGACTTGCAGGCTGTCGAGGGGCACGTTGAAGTGATCCATCTGGCGCAGGAAGCCATAGTGGGCAGCCGTACCGAGCGGCACGGCGACTTTCTTGCCGGCCAGTTCGCCTGCGCTGTCCTTGTCGATCTCAAGACCGGCAGAGACGACGCAGTTGTCGTTGTCCGAATAGCTTACAGCCACGTCAACGACTTGGATGTCCTGACCACCCGAGGAGGCGACCACGAAGGGCGGCACGCCCTGGCTGACGGAGATCTGCACATCGCCGGAGGCCATGGCGGCAGACATCGCGGTCCCGGTCTCAAATGAGACCCAGTTGACCTTCATGCCGAGTGCTTCGTCATAGGTCCCCGCGGCTTTTGCGGCCAGGAACGGCATCGGCCATTCAAGGAAGTAGCCGACGGTGATTTCACCGTGGCCCGCAGCAAAAGCGGACGAGGCGGACATCGCCATCACGGCACCGGCAACGAAACCCGTTGTTGTTTTCTTGAACATTCATTTTCTCCCGTTGGTTATTCTGACAATCCAGATTGCAAGTTTCATATTGTGAAACTTTTATTTTGCTTCATGAGATTAGAAACTGAATCGTCTCGCGGTCAATTCAATTCTTTCAGCAGGCCAAACGCAAATGCAATTTGCGTCCTTTGCCCGAAAGCCGTGCAAATGACGCCTAATTGATCTGTTTTGCATGCAGACTGAGAAGAGTTTGCATGTTTTCGGGCAGGAGTAGGGCTCCTCTGGCTTTGGGCGGGAATCATCTTGACCAGAGCCGGTTTGCTTTCCTAATTTCTATATTAAAGAAATATAGTTTTGATATACAGAACTTCAGTAAATGATGATATGAAACCTCAGAGGGCGAACGCAGCCCCCGCCCGCATCCATTGGCACCGCACCGCGACGCAAGCACCGGTTTGCGAGACACTGACCCAAGAGGTCAAAGCCGATGTCATCGTGGTGGGGGGCGGTCTGACCGGTACGCGCACGGCCCTGGGGTTGGCCGAAGAGGGCGCGTCGGTGGTGCTGCTGGAGGCGCGCGAGATCGGCTATGGGGCCTCGGGGCGCAGCGGCGGTCAGTGCAACCCGATCTGGCGGAAAACCCCTGGGGAACTGGCCGCCCTTTTGGGGGCGGATGTGGCGGCGCGGCTGGTCGAGACAACGCTGGGCGCCGCGGATGCGCTGTTCGAGGATATCAGGCGCTACGGCATTGATTGCGAGGCCGAGCAAAACGGCTGGGTGCAGGCTGCGCATTCTGGCAGTGCGCGCCAGTCGATGAGCGCGTTGGCCGACGCATGGATCGCCGCGGGGGCTGATATTCGGGTGTTGGAGGGGGCCGAGGTGCAGGCGGCCGCAGGATCACCGGCCTATGATTTCGCGTTGCTGCATGCCAAGGGCGGTTTCGTGCAGCCACTGTCCCTGACACGGGGCTTTGCACGCGCGGCGCAGGGGTTTGGCGCGCGGCTGTTTGAGAAAAGCCCGGTGCGCGGGGTCGTGCGGGACGGGGCCAATTGGAGGGTCAACACCGCGCAGGGGGCAGTCACGGCCGCTCAGGTGATCCTGACAACGAATGGCTATACGGATGATGCGTGGCCGGGGCTGCGCCAGACCTTTTACCCGATGGTGAGTGTCTCGCTGGCGACGGTGCCTTTGTCGGATAACTTGCAGAAAAGCGTTCTGCCGGGCGCTGTCACGATCTCGGACAGTCGGCGGGCGATCTATTATGCGCGCTATGATCGCAACCGGCGGTTGATCTTTGGCTGCATCGGCAGCGCTGAGACAGCGGCAACACTGGGTGGTGTCGCCCGTCTGCGGCGCGGGCTGCGCACGGTGTTTCCGCAACTCAGCGATATCGAGGTAGAGGCCAGTTGGGGCGGCACAATCGCGGTGACGCCGCAGATGATGCCGCATCTGCATGCGCCGGCACCGGGGGTTCTGGCGGGGTTGGGGTTCAGTGGGCGCGGGATTGCGATGACGTCCGTGATGGGGCGCACGCTGGCCCGCAAGGCGCTGGGGGCGGCAGATGATACGCTGCCATTTGCGGTCTCGCCGGTCTCGCCGGTCTCGCCGGTGCCTTTGCATTGGGCGGCGACGAAATTGCTGCCACTGGCGGCCCCGGCGGCAAGTCTGCGCGACCGGGTCGATGATCTGCTGAAAAAGGGCTAGCGCGCCTTCAGCGCCTCGACCTCTGGTGGGGTGCCGCCGATCAGGGTGGTCACGTTGTCGGCGGCCTCTTTCAGCATCGCCGACCAGTTCAGGATTTCGGGCAGGCTGTGGCGGGCATGCACCGTCCAGACATTGAGCACGGCGATGGGTTCATGCAGGTAGTTGAAGACCGGAGCCGAGATGCCGACCAGATGGTCGTATTCCTCGCGGTCATTCCAAGCAAAGCCTGCGCGGCGCACCTCATCAAGGGCGGTCTTGAAGGCGGGCAGATCGGTGATCGTCCGGTCTGTGTAGGATTTGAAGCTGTAGCCCTCGAATTTGGCGTCGATGATCTTGTCTGGCAGAAAGGCCATCAGCGCCTTGCCGGAAGCTGAGCAATGCACCTGCTCGCGCATGCCAGGGCGCTGGATGGTGCCAAGCTCGTAACGGGATTCGAGGATGCGAAGATAGACGACCTCCATCCCGGAGGGGATGCCGATGGTCACGCTGCCTTCGACCTGCGCATGAAGGCGCAACATCTCGTCCAGTGCAACCGCCTGAATGTCGTAGCCGCTATAGGCGTTGCGGACCAGATCGAAGACCTTGGGACCGACCAGGTAGACTTTGCGCTGCTTGTCGAACTGCACCAGCTTTTCTTCGGTACAGATCGCGAGAATGCGGTGGATGGTGCTTTTGTTCATGCCGCTTTGGGCCACGATCTCTGAGAAGGTCAGAGGTTTGCGGGTCTCGCTGATTATTGTCAGCACCTTCACCAGTTTGGACACGATCGAGCTTTGCATCTGGAGATGGGTAATCGGTTTAAGCCTGTGCAACAAGCGTGCAATCGCTGCGAAAGATCGTGCATTTTCGCCGTTGCAACCGCCAGAGAAACATTGCTATACGCCGCGCAGTTTCGCTATATGTGAAGCCAGAATAGCGTGCCGCCTTAGCTCAGTTGGTTAGAGCACTGGTTTGTGGAACCAGGGGTCCCCCGTTCGAGCCGGGGAGGCGGTACCATTCTCCCCCCTCAGTCGATTTGAATGGTTTGGCGCAGGGCGCCGTCACGCTCGTATATCACGATGCGGTTGTCATCGGTGATGATGGCGATCCAGTCATCGGTTTGCGTGAAGGCTGTGGCAGTGGTGCCATCGGGGAGTTGCAGTTGGTCAGGCAGCGCAAGGGGTGCTGGCTGCTGTAAGCGCATGACAAGCAGAAAGATGATCGCTAGAACGCCCAAAATCATCGTCGCGGTCAGCACCGTCACGAGGATGCGCAGAAACCTGAGATTTGCCGGTTCTTTGTCCTCCGGCAGCGGAGCCTGATCCATGACGCGCCAATCCGTTACGTTCCGGATCGCAGCCGATCCGCCCAAGCGGCTTGATAAAGCCCTTTCGCGCGATGTGCCAGAGGAGGCCGCGCTGAGCCGGTCGCGCATCGCCTCGCTTCTGGAGAAGGGCGCGGTGATGGTCGACGGGGTCGTCGTCACGGACCCGCGCGCCAAGGTCAGCGAGGGGGCCGAGGTGGTGATCGAGGTGCCGGTGGCCGAAGAAAGCCATATCGGGCCGGAGGATATCTCGCTGGACGTGGTCTTTGAGGATGCGGACCTGATCGTGATTAACAAGCCGGCGGGGATGGTGGTGCATCCCGCGCCGGGCACGCCGTCGGGGACGTTGGTCAATGCGCTGCTGCATCACTGTGGCGATGATCTGTCGGGCGTGGGCGGCATGAAACGGCCCGGGATCGTGCACCGGATTGATAAAGAGACGAGCGGGTTGCTGGTGGTCGCCAAGTCGGACGCGGCCCATCACGGGCTGGCCGCGCAGTTCGAGAAGCATACGGTGGAGCGGTATTACCGCGCGGTGTGTTACGGCGTGCCGGATGCGAATGATCCGCGGGTGCGGGGCGTCAGAGGCGTGTCGTTTGAGCCGGGCAATATTATGCGGATCACGACGCAACTGGCGCGGCATCGCACGGACCGGCAAAAGCAGGCGGTGCTGTTTCAAGGCGGGCGGCATGCCGTGACGCGGGTGCGGATTGTCGAGCGGTTTGGCCAGCCAGAGGTCGCCGCACTGGTCGAATGCTGGTTGGAGACCGGGCGCACCCATCAGATCCGGGTGCATCTGGCCCATGCGGGCCACGGGTTGATCGGCGATCCGACCTATGGCGGGCGGCGCAAGCTGAACGCGAAAGCCCTGTCAGACGCGGGGATTGCGGCGGCGGCTGGCTTTGAGCGGCAAGCGCTCCATGCGGCCATTTTGGGATTTGTGCACCCGGTCAGCGGTGAAAACGTGCGCTTTGAGGCGCCGTTGCCGGATGACATGGCCGCGCTGATATCCAAGTTGTCTCTTTGAAATATAGGGTCATATGTGCGTGAGTGCACGGTTGCGTGACTTCCTTTCGCATCAAGGGAACCCCATATTCAGTGTCAAGTTAGTCGACCGGTAGGGTTGTAAACCATGTTTGCACTACCCATATCGCATGTTAACGATATAAACATTGCACCGAGAGGGGGCATTATGGCCAATTACACACAACTTCCCGCACCGTCCCCGGAGCAGGGCCTGAGCCGTTACCTGGGCGAAATTCGCAAGTTCCCGATGCTGGAGCCCGAAGAGGAATACATGCTGGCCAAGCGCTGGGTGGAGGATCAGGACACGGAATCCGCTCATAAAATGGTGACCTCGCATCTGCGACTGGCCGCCAAGATTGCCATGGGCTATCGCGGCTACGGTCTGCCGCAGGCCGAGGTGATCTCGGAAGCCAATGTGGGCCTCATGCAGGCGGTCAAACGGTTTGATCCCGAAAAGGGCTTCCGTCTGGCGACCTATGCAATGTGGTGGATCCGCGCCTCGATCCAGGAATACATCCTGCGCTCTTGGTCCTTGGTGAAACTGGGCACGACCAGTGCGCAAAAGAAGCTGTTTTTCAACCTGCGCAAGGCGAAAGCCCGTATCGGCGCGTTTGAGGATGGCGACCTGCGCCCCGAGAACGTCACCCGGATCGCAACCGATCTGGGCGTGACCGAGCAAGAGGTCATCTCGATGAATGGCCGCCTGTCGGGCGGTGATGCGTCGCTGAACGCGGTCATCGGATCGGATGGTGAAGGGGCCACGCAATGGCAGGACTGGCTTGAAGACGAGGACGCCGACCAGGCGGGCGACTATGCCGAGCGCGACGAGTTGGACGCGCGCCGGGAGTTGCTGGCCGAAGCGATGTCGGTGCTCAACGAACGCGAGAAAGACATCCTGACCCAGCGGCGTCTGTCCGAAAAGGCGGTCACGCTGGAGGATCTGTCGGGCCAGTATGACGTCAGCCGTGAGCGGATCCGTCAAATCGAAGTGCGCGCTTTTGAAAAGCTGCAAAAACGGATGCGCGATCTGGCCGCTGAAAAAGGTCTGATGGCCAACGTCTGACGGTTCCGCCCTTTGAAAAACGGTGATAGCCTCCCTCGCCAAGCGGGGGAGGTTTTTTCGTGGGACAGCCGGGTGAGCAGGGATAAGCGATGGGGGTGACAACGCCAGCCGTTCTGCGCCGCGCGCCCGCCAAGGTGTTCCTGTCGATCCCGCGCAAGATCATTCAGGACAAGCCGGGGGTTGGGCTGGGCAAGTTCTATTCACGCCTCGATCTGGAGTTGCGGATGCTGGGGGCGGATGTGACCACTCTGCCGTTGTCGCGCCAGCCGCACAAGCGCAAGGGCAACCGTAACAAGCTGATTTTCCTGCATAACGGGGCCGCTGAGGAGGCTAATGTCCTGAACACGGCGCTGGCCTATGTCGATCCGTATTGGCATGTGGACCCCCAAGGCGTTCTTGGGATGAGCAGTGCGGGCAACGTTCCCTTTGTCCATGAAAACGTCAACAAGCAGGATGCTGCGGGGTTTTTCCGGGCTCAGCGGCGCAATTTCGTGCGCGAGCGCCAATCCCGCTACACACAGGCGCGCGAGAAGGTTGCGGTGCCCGAAGGCTGTATTGCGGTCTTCATGCAAGGCGCTACGAACCTCACCAGACGCACCATGCGGCCCGGCTCAGAGCGGATGATCCGGTCGGTCGTCGAAGGGGCTGGCGGGCGGCCCGTGGTGGTCAAGCATCATCCGCTGAAGACGAACCCCGAGGATGTGGCTGAGGTGGCAGCCCTGCGCGGGGAAGGCGCTGATATTCACGAGATCAAAGCGAATGTGCATGACGTTCTGGAGGCCTGTGTGGCCACGGTTTCGATCAGTTCAGCGGCGTGTTTTGAAGGGTTTCTGCACCGCCGCCCGGCGATTTTCTTTGGCAAAAGCGATTTGATCGGCTTTGCCCAGGCAGCCCATGACGGGCCGAGTTTTGCCTCCGCCCTGGAGGAAGCGCTGACCGGGAACCGATCCTATATGCGCTTTGTGTACTGGTATCTGATGACCCATTGCATTTCGCTGCACAGCGAAACGTTTATCCAGCAGGTGCTGGCACGGGCGGCCGCGATCGGCTTTGATGCGGATCGGTTGGGGCTGGACAAGGCAGCGGTGGCCGCCTTGTCGGAGCCGCAGACAGCCTAGTCTTCCATCGCTTCCAATTCGTCGATCATGCTTGAGATCATCGACAGGCCCTTGTCCCAGAATTTCGGGTCAGAGGCGTCGAGGCCGAAGGGGGCCAGCAGCTCTTTGTGGTGCTTCGAGCCGCCAGCTTTGAGCATGTCGAAATACTTGGCCTGAAAGTCGCCTTCGCCTTCCTCATAGACCGCATAAAGCGCGTTCACGAGGCCGTCGCCGAAGGCGTATGCATAGACGTAGAAGGGCGAGTGGACGAAGTGCGGGATATAGGCCCAGAAGGTCTCATAACCGTCCATATACTCGAATGCGGGACCAAGGCTTTCGGCCTGCACCGACATCCACAGGGCGTTGATGTCGTCGGAGGTCAGCTCGCCATTGCTGCGCGCATCATGCAGTTTACACTCGAAATCGTAAAAGGCGATCTGGCGGACAACGGTGTTGATCATGTCCTCGACCTTGCCGGCCAGAAGGGTCTTGCGCTCTTCTTTGGTGGCGGCGTTTTCGAGCAGTTTGCGGAAGGTCAGCATCTCGCCAAAGACGGAGGCGGTTTCGGCCAGCGTGAGGGGGGTGGAGGACAGCAACTCACCCTGACCGGCGGCGAGGACCTGGTGGACGCCGTGGCCCAGTTCATGGGCGAGCGTCATCACATCGCGCGGTTTGCCAAGATAGTTCAGCATCACATAAGGATGCACGTCACTGACCGTGGGATGAGCAAACGCGCCGGGGGCCTTGCCGGGCTTCACGGCGGCGTCGATCCAACCTTTCGTAAAGAAAGGTTCAGCGATATCAGCCATTTCCGGCGCGAAGCTGCTGTAGGCGTCCATCACCATTTTCTTGGCGGTCGGCCAGTCGACGATCTCTGCGTCCTCAATGGGCAGCGGCGCGTTGCGGTCCCAGACCTGCATCTTGTCCAGCCCCAGCCATTTGCGCTTCAGCTCGTAATAGCGGTGGCTGAGCTTTGGATAGGCATTGACGACGGCGTTGCGCAGCGCCTCGACCACTTCGGGTTCGACATGGTTACTCAGGTGGCGACCGGTTTGCGGGGTGGGCATGCCGCGCCAGCGATCCTCGATCTCTTTTTCCTTTGCGAGCGTATTGTGCACGCGGGAGAAGATGGCGATGTTGTCGCTGAACACACGGGCCAGTTCGCGGGCGGCGGCCTCGCGTTTCGCGCGGTCATGCTCAGTCAGGTGGTTGAGCGTGCCTTCGATGTTCAGCTCGTCCCCGTCGAGGGTGAAAGTGAGGCCCGCGATGGTTTCGTCAAAAAGGCGGTTCCATGCGGTAGCGCCCACCGGGGACTGATCGTGGAGGAACTTTTCCAGCTCGTCAGACAGCTGATAGGGCTTCATCGCGCGCATGCGGTCGAAGACGGGCTTATAGCGCGCCAGATCAGCGTTGGCGTTCAGCAGGCTGGCCAGATGATCGTCGTCAATCCGGTTGAACTCCAGCGTGTAAAACACCAGCGGGGTTGTGAAATTCGTGATCTGTTCCTGGCAATCGGACATGAATTTCGCACGCTCGCCATCGGTGGTCTTCTGGTAGTAGCGCAGTCCCGCGAAGGACATGATGCGGCCTGCGATCATGTCGATTTTCTCGTAGCGCAGCACGCAATCGAGCATCTCAGACGCGCTGAGATCCGCCAGCTTCCCTTCGTAGTCCTTGGCGAAATCGGCGCAGGCTTTTTCGAGCCAGTCCATATCGCGCTTGAGCTCTTTGGCATCGGGCGCGGTATAGAGGTCGCTAAGGTCCCATTCGGGCAGATCGCCGAACTCCGCACTTCCGGATTGGGCGGCGTCATGGGCGATTTGGGGCGTGAATTGCATCGGGTACCTCGTTGATATGGTCAGATAAACCTATGGGCTGCGCGGGGGAGCCTCAAGAGGGGAAGCCAAAGAGTTTGGCGGGCGTCTTGGTTAAGATTTGCGTGCGCGTGGCGGTGTCAGTGACGACGCGGTGGAAGGCGTCAAGCAGCGTCGCGGCGGCGGGCATCTTGGCGTCGGCCAGCATCAGATGCGGCCAGTCGGAGCCCCAGAGCAGGTGTTCGGAATTGGCTTTGACGAGCGCTGCGATGAAGGGATCGGCGTGTTCATAGGGCGCATCGCAAAGGCGGTAGAGCGCGCTGAGTTTGACGTGGACATGGCCGTCCGCCAGCAAGCTGAGGAGGGTCTGAAAGCCGGGGTCCTGGGGGCCGAGCGACAGGTCGGGCCAGCCGATATGGTCAATTACCAGCGGCACAGGGAGGGCGCGGATATCGTCTGCGATCTCATCCATGTGTTTGTGCGTGTTGAGCAGCATCTGGATGTGCAGATCACGGGCTTTGAGGCGCGGGGCGAGGGCTTTGGCACCTTCCCAGCTCAGCACGCCGCCATGAACATAATTGAGCCGGACAGCGACGAGGTTGTCTTCGGTAAATTGATCGAGATCGGCGTCGGACGCGTCATCCGGCAGCAGGCAGACGCCTTTGAAATGCGGCCCCATGCGGCGGACGGCCTCCACCGTGATGCTGTTGTCGGTGCCGTAGAGGATCGAATGGACGATGAGGCCGCGCTGAAATCCGAGCGTCTTCAAGTGGTTGGTGTAAAGCTCCAGCCAGCCGTCGAAATTCGGGCCAGGCGCCGGGTTTTCGACGCGGCCCTCCCACAGCGGAAATTCATTGCCTGCAACGAGGTGTACATGGGCGTCGCAGGCCCCCGGTGGGGCGGGCGTTTCGGGTGCAGACGGCGCGGGAGGCATTTGGGCTTTGGGCAGCATCTTTCGGATATTTTTCCAGAGTGAAACAGTTAGCCGTAGGTCTGCAGCAATTCCTTGAGATCGTCGAGGGTGTTAGCCTCTTGCAGGGGTTTGTCGTGCCGCCAGCGGGACATGCGTGGAAAGCGTAGGGCGACGCCTGATTTGTGGCGGGGGCTTTCCTGAATGCCTTCGAATGCGATCTCGAACACATGCTGGGGCGTGACCTGACGGACGGGGCCGAAGCGTTGGAGCGTGTTCTTGCGGACCCAGCTTGTGATCTTGCGAAATTCGGCATCGGTCAGGCCGGAATAGGCTTTGGTGAAGGGGACCAGATCGTTGCCGTTCCAGACGGCGAAAGTGAAATCGGTGAAAAGGTTCGCGCGGCGGCCATGGCCCGCCTGGGCGTAGATCATCACGGCATCTATGGTTAACGGATCGACCTTCCATTTCCACCAATCGCCCTTCTTGCGCCCGCTCAGATAGGGGCTGTCGGCGCGTTTGAGCATCAGGCCTTCGGCGTTGTGATCGCGGGAGGCAGCGCGGGCGGTGGCGAGGTCCTCCCACGTGGTGAACGGGACCAGAGGGGAGCATTTGATGGGCGCATCGTCCGGCAGGTCTTTGGTGAGCGTTTCCAAAAGGTTGCGGCGGTCGGCAAATGGCTCTGCGCGGATGTCCTCGCCCTGCCATTCAAGCAGGTCGTAGGCATAGAGGATCACGGGGGCATCGGTCAGCAGTTTCTTGGGCACTGTCTTGCGCCCAATGCGTTTTTGCAGGGCATTGAAGCTGAGCGGGGCGCCATCCTTGAAGGCGAGCACTTCGCCGTCCAAAACGGTGCCGTCGGGGATGAAATCGCGGGCGCGGGCAAGCTCGGGGAAGCGGTCGGTCATCAGGTCTTCGCCGCGCGACCAGAGGTAATGTTCGCTGCCTCTGAGGATGAGTTGTCCGCGAATGCCATCCCACTTTCGTTCGGCTTTCCAATCAGTTGGAGGGCCTAGCTCATCCAGATTATCAAGCTGGTAGGCGAGATAGAACGGGTAGGGTTTTGACAGATCGGCTTCGGGGTTTTCCGACAGGATCAGGTCATGGAAATTGGTGGTTTCCGGCGTCCAGGAGCCCATGAGACGGTGCTGAAGATCGGCTTCGTCCTGACCTGTGGCGCGGGCCAAGGCACGGGTCATCAGCTTGGTGGAGACACCGATGCGAAAGCCGCCTGTGAGCAGCTTGTTGAAGAGAAAACGTTCGGTGGGATCAAGGATTGACCATGCGTCGAGGACGGCGGTCTTGCGATCGGGTTCCTCCATAGTGGAAAGGGATTTTACATAAGTAATCCAATGGCTCAGAGGGCGATCTTCATGTTGATTGCCTTCAGGGAGAACGAGGGCGATTGTCTCGGCCAGATCGCCGACGATGGGATAGCTTTCCTCGAAAAGCCAGAGAGGGATGTTCGCGGCTTCAGCAGCCCAGCCGCGCAAGAGAGTCGTCGTCACTGTGCGCTTGGGGCGGCGGCCTGAGAAAAGCGCGATTGTCCAGAGGCGGTCTTCATCGCTGGCGGTTTCAAAATACGTGGTTAACGCCGCGACTTTTGTGTTGGTCTTCGTCGTCTGGTCAATGGCGGTAAAGAGGCGGGCGAAGTCTCTCATATGGGTTCCGCCTCGACCTCGGTGGCATCGAGGCTTTCCCCTTCGTATTCGGTCGATACAATTTGAGCGTCATAGCCCTGCTCGCTTAACCATTTGCTAAACACGGACGTGTAGCCATGGGTGACGAAGATGCGGGTGGCCCCGGTTTCCTTGATAGCGGCGTTGAGGGCGGGCCAGTCGGCGTGATCGGACATGATGAAACCACGGTCGGCGGCGCGGCGGCGGCGGACCCCGCGCAGGCGCATCCAGCCGGAGGCGAAGGCGGTGGATGTGGTGCCAAAGCGGCGGGCCCAGGGCGTTCCGAAGGCGGAGGGCGTGGCGAGGACGAGGGCGTTTTTATGCTCTTTTGGGTTCAGGTCGGGTGTGACGCGGATCGTCTCGGGCAGGGTCAGGCCCTGGGCGCGGAGAACCTCGTTGGTGTTCTCGACGGCGCCATGGGTCAGGATCGGGCCGATGGACGGGTCGAGGATGGACAGAAGGCGTTGCGCTTTGCCAAGCGCGTAGGCGCCCAGAAGCGGCGTGCGGCCATCGGCGACGGTGCTGGCCCACCAAGCGTTGATGTCTTGGGCGAGCTGGGCTTGCGGCGTCCATTTGAAGACGGGTAGGCCGAAGGTGGATTCGGTGATGAAGGCGTGGCAGCGGACGGGCTCGAACGGTTCGGAAAAGCCGTCGTTTTCGGTTTTGTAATCGCCGGAGGCGACCCAAATCTGGCCTTTGTGTTCGATCCGGATTTGGGCGGAGCCGGGGACGTGGCCCGCCGGATGAAAAGAAACGGTGACGTCGCCGATCTGGCGGGTCTCCCCGAAGCGGATCGTGTCGAGGGGGATGTCGCCAAGGCGGTGGCGCATGACAGGGGCTGCGGCCTTGGTCGCGAGATAGGAGCGGTGGCCGGGGCGCGCGTGATCGGCATGGCCATGAGTGATGAGCGCGCGGTCCACAGGGCGCCACGGGTCGATGTAGAAATCGCCGAGCGGGCAGTAGATGCCACGGTCGGTGAAGGTCAGGATATCGCTGCTCATGGGGATGGATTTAGGGCGTGTTCAAGGCTTGTGTAGGTTCTGCGTGAGGTGTGCTGGCGTAGGGTATTGCGCGCTCGCGTTTGGCAAAGTTTTTGCGCTGTCGTCTTTCAGTTCGGGTGAGTGATGTTGACGGCGGAGAGACATACCGCCGCGCGGTTGAGGATGGCGTTGGGTGTTGCTTGATGCGACATGCGCGCTGGGCTTGGTTGCGGTGCAGCGGGTAGGGACTCAAATCGGGCGGTCCCTTTCACAGCGTATGAGGACATCACCCGCCAGCGCGGGAGGGGCTTGCGCGGGCGCTGCGGATCGCTAGCTTGACGCCAAGCCAAGGGAGCGCGCAGATGTCATTTACCACTTTTCGAAGCCGAATGTTGTCAGGGGACAACCTTGCCGGAACGTTCATGAAAACGCCGAGCCATGACGTGCTAGAGGTATTGGCGCTGTCGGGGCTGGATTTCGTCTGCCTGGACGCGGAGCATTCCGCGTTTGATCGCACCGCTCTGGACGCCTGCATGGCCGTCGCGCGGGCGTTGGATTTCCCGGTCCTGGTGCGGGTCGCGAGCGGAACGCCGGAGGCGGTGCTTCAAGCGTTGGACATGGGCGCTGTCGGGGTTGTGGTGCCGCATGTGGACAGTGTCGAGAAAGCGCAGGCCGTGGCAAAATCGGCACGGTTCGGGCTGGGCGGGCGCGGATTTGCAGGCTCAACCCGCTGGGCGGGCTATGCGACGCGGACCATGCCCGAAGTCCTGGCGAAATCGCGCGACGAAACGGTGGTGATCGCGCAAATCGAAGAGCCAGCGGGCGTGGATGCGGCCCGCGAGATCGCGGCGGTTGAGGGGATTGATGGCCTCTTTGTGGGACCGGCTGACTTGAGCGTGTCTTATGGCCATGAGGGGCAAGACAACGCCGATCTGGTTGCGGGTTTCAAGGCGGTGGGTGCGGCGACGGCTGCAGAAGGCAAGGCCTATATCAGCTGGGTGACCTCGGTCGCGCAGGCCAAAGAGCGCGCGGCTTACGGGTTGTCTGTGTTCTTCATCGGCTCGGAACATGCCTGGATGCTGGCCGGGGCGAAGGCGGCGGCGCAGGGTATCCACGAGATGAACGACTGATGCGTTTCGTGCGTTGGGGCGCGCGAGGTTCGGAAAAGCCGGGCGTGCTGGATCGGCACGGTCAGCTGCGCGATCTGTCCAGCTTGATCGAGGATCTGGCGGGCGACGTGCTTGGGGCCTTGGACAGGGTGCCAACGGAAGGCTTGCCGCTGATCGAGGGCACTCCGCGTTTGGGTGTACCCGTGGCGGGCGTTGGCAAGGTGATCGGGATTGGCCTCAACTTCGCCGATCACGCGGCAGAGGCGGGGATGAACGCGCCGGTGGAACCGATTGTGTTCCTGAAAGCCACGTCGAGCCTGAACGGGCCGGAGGATGATGTGATCCTCCCGCGCGGCTCCGAGAAATCGGATTGGGAGGTCGAGTTGGGCGTGGTGATCGGGCGGCGCGCCTCCCATGTGGATGAGCCAGAGGCGCTGGACTATGTGGCCGGGTATACGATTGTGAATGATATCAGCGAGCGCGCCTTTCAGCTGGAGGGCACGGGGCAATGGACCAAGGGCAAAAGCTGCGACACGTTCTGCCCGGTTGGGCCCTGGCTGGTGACCCCGGACGAGGTGGCCGATCCGCAGACGCTTGGGATGGGCCTGTGGCTGAACGGCAAACAGATGCAGCGCGGATCAACGGCGACGATGATTTTCAGCGTGGCAGAGATTATTGCCTATCTAAGCCGGATCATGACGCTTGAGCCGGGCGATATCATCGCGACAGGGACGCCTCCCGGTGTCGGGATCGGGCAAAACCCGCCACATTATCTGAAGCCCGGCGATGTGATGGAGCTGGAGATCGACGGGTTGGGCCGTCAACGCCAGCTTGTGCGTGCGCCGCACTGACGGGTTTTTGACGCTTGCCAGAACGCTTAGGGGGGCACCGGGTCGATATGATAGAATGAAGCTCTCAAAACCTCAGAGTTGGAGAGAAATCATGTTTGATATCAAGGTATTAAAGATCGCTGTCGTCCTTCCTTTTGCCTTTGCCTGTACTACGGTTGCGGTGCAAGAGGCCGTGACACCCCCGCCGGAAATCATCGCAGCGATCGCCCAGAGCAGTGGTGTGGCAGATGACGACGGGCCGACCTGCACAGGCAGCACGGCACCGGGGCGCACCATGACCTGCACGTCGGATCTGGTTTTTGTCTGCCCGGAAGGGTGGAGCGCATGCACGGCTGAAGGGGCGAAAACCTGCTGCGAAAAGACATTCGATGTCACTGAAATCGGCATCGACGGGCTGACGACGACTGGGTGATCGTCGCGTCTAATTGTGCGCGTCAAACCACGCGGTGGTCTCGTTGAAGACGCGGGTGCGGATGGCGTGCGCTTCCATCATGACTTCGTGTTCGGCGCCGTCCAGCATGACCAGTTTGCCGTTCGGATAAGTGGCCATACGGTCATGGATGCGCGACGGCTCCACGATACGTTCGTTGGTGCCAAGGAAGGTGATTGCGGGCGTCGCGGGAGAAGGGCGCGCGGCGAGGCGGCGCATCTCCATCAGGGCCTCATTGAGCCAGTGGAGGGACGGACCGCCTAGCGCGAGATCAGGATGCGCGCTGAGTTGCGCTTTCATGTAGTCGAACATCCCGCGGTCGGTGGTCAGCGTGTTTTCGTCGAAAGCTGTGCTCATCACGTAGGTGACAGGCTCGGTCCCCGGCGCGAAGCGGTGACCTTGACCGACGCGGCGCGCGGTCCAGCTGGACATCCATGCAAAGGGCCGCAGCGCAGGGGCGATGATGATGCCCCACATGGGCGCGCTGAACATCGCGGATTTGACGGGTAGCCCTTCGTAGAGCGCGCGCAGACCGATGCAGCCGCCCATGGAATGCCCGATCAGGTGATAGGGTTCAGGCAGGCCAAGTGCGCGAGCATGGGTCAGTACGGCAGAGACGTCTTGTTGGTAGTCGGGGAAGTGGTGTACATGACCGGCAGCGCGGTCATTCAGCATGCGATCAGCGATGCCTTGGCCGCGCCAATCGACGGCGATCATGCTATAGCCGCGGCTTAGAAATTCGGTCGCGGCGCGGCCGTATTTCTCGATATATTCGGTCCGGCCGGGGAAGAGCAGGATCGTGCCTTTCGTCCCGCCAGTCCAATGGCCCGCACGGATGCGCAGGCCATCGGCGGTGCTTAACCAATGCGCCGCGCCGCCTTCGGGGCCGTCGGCCACCTCGGCGAAAAACGGCGCTGGTGTCATCAAGCGAGGACCGAGGCGAGCTTCATCGCAGCGCCCATATCGCCGTCCACCGACAGTTTGCCGGTCATGAAGGCTGCGGTCGGGTTCTGCTCCCCATCGAGGATCGCTTTGAAGGTGTCCGTATCGGCGGTCAGCGTCACATCCGCATCATCGTCGCCTGCGCGTGCGCCGTTCTCGTCGATGATGATGCTGCCCTCGTCAACGATGACGAATTTCGCCGTGCCGTCAAAGCCGCCATCCATCTTCGCGTTCAGGGCCTCGACCGCCTGATTTACAACATCGCTCATAATCCACGTCCTTTTGGTTTTGTGATCGCCTTGGGGTCGCATTTCCCGCGGCTTGCGCTAAAGTTGAACTTACTATGATGACAAGCACCCGCAACCGCCACCGTATCGTTACGGCATTTTTCGTAACAGTTTCGTTTTGCTTGCCTTTCTCCGGGGCTTTTGCGGCTGATGAAGAGACGTTGCTGAACGATCTGGCGACGGCATCGCCCGAAGAAGCCGCGCAGATCGAGGATCAGCTGGCGCGGGCCTGGGCGAAGTCGGGCTCGGCGTCGATGGATTTGCTGTTGCAACGGGGGCGCGATGCGCTGGAGGCAGGCGATCTGGACGCCGCCGTTGAGCATTTCACGGCGCTGACGGATCATGCGCCGGATTTTGCCGAAGGCTGGAACATGCGCGCCACGGTCTTCTTTCAGCAAGACAAGCCGGGCTTGGCGCTGGAGGACCTGACGCGGGCGCTCGCACTGAACCCCAACCATTTCGGCGCGATCATCGGCTTGGCCGTGATCCTGGAGCAGACAGGCTATCCCGCGGACGCGTTGGACGCCTACCGCACGGTGCAGTCTATACATCCCCATCAAGACCAAGTAGCCACCGCGATAGAGCGTTTGGAAAAAGAGGTGGGCGGTCAGGATATCTGACCCCTTTTAGGCAAGTTTGATGGCCGAGCCGTCCCGTATCACGGCCGTTTTGGGCCCCACCAACACCGGCAAAACGCATTACGCGATTGAGCGGATGCTGGGCCATCGCACGGGCATTATCGGTCTGCCGCTGCGCCTTCTGGCGCGCGAGGTTTACGACAAGATCGTCGCCCTGCGTGGACCATCGGTTGTGGCCCTGGTCACGGGCGAAGAGCGGATTGTGCCGGAGCGTGCGCAATACTGGGTTTGCACGGTCGAGGCGATGCCAGAGGGCATGGGCTGCGATTTCCTGGCCATTGATGAAGTGCAGCTTTGCGCGGATCCGGAGCGGGGTCATGTCTTTACCGAACGGCTGTTGCGCGCACGCGGACTGTACGAGACGGTGTTTCTGGGCAGCGACACGATGCGGCCCGCGATTGCCGAGCTTGTGCCAAAAGCGCAGTTCGTCCGGCGGGAGCGGTTCTCGCGGCTGATGTATACCGGGCCGAAAAAGATCAGCCGGATGGCGGGACGGTCCGCGATTGTCGGCTTCTCGGTCGAGAATGTGTATGCGATTGCTGAGCTGTTGCGCCGCCAGAAAGGCGGGGCGGCGGTCGTGATGGGCGCGCTGTCCCCGCGCACGCGCAATGCGCAGGTGGAGATGTATCAGAACGGCGATGTGGATTATCTGGTCGCCACCGATGCAATCGGCATGGGTCTGAACCTTGATATCAACCATGTCGCGTTTTCCTCGACCACCAAGTTTGACGGCCGTCGGATGCGCCCGCTGCAACCCAATGAACTGGCCCAGATCGCAGGCCGCGCCGGACGGCATATGAATGACGGCACTTTTGGCGTCACCGGAGAGGCAGGACCGCTGCCCGACGAGGTTGTCACCGCCATCACCGAGCATCGCTTCATGCCCGTGCGAAAGCTGCAATGGCGCAACGGCGTGTTGCAATTTGGATCGGTCGGTCGGTTAATCGGATCTTTGGAAGAGCAGACAAGCGACGACTGGCTGACCCGTGTGCGCGACAGCGATGACCTCATCGCGCTGAAGGCGCTCGCTGAAGATGCCGAGGTTGCCGCGCGGGCCTCGGACCCGCAATCGGTCAAGTTATTATGGGATGTCTGCCGCGTTCCGGACTTTCGCGGCATCAGCCATGCAGAGCATGCAAGCCTTCTGGCCCGTGTCTTTACCGACCTGCATGAGCATGGGCGGGTCTCTGCCGATTGGTTCGCACGGCAGGTTAAGCGGATTGATAGGGTGCAAGGCGACATTGACACTTTGTCGAAACGTCTGGCTTACATCCGAACGTGGACATACGTTGCGCAGCGAAAAGACTGGCTGGATGACGTAAATCATTGGCGCGGCGAAACCCGCGCTGTAGAAGACCGCTTGTCAGACGCCTTGCACGGTGCGCTGACGCAACGATTTGTTGATCGGCGCACGTCAGTTTTGTTGCGCCGATTGAAGCAGAAGGAGGGCCTTGTGGCCAACATCAACGACAAAGGCGAAGTGACCGTCGAAGATCAATTTGTGGGACGGCTGGAAGGCTTCCGCTTTAAGCAAGATGCCTCGGCGACGCCGGATGAAGCCAAGACGCTGCGCGCGGCCTCCGTTCAGGCGCTGGCGCCCGAGTTCCATTTGCGCGCGGATCGCTTCTACAACGCCCCCGATACGGAGATCGACTATACCGAGCAGGGTGGCCTGATGTGGGGTGAGCATGCGGTGGGCAAGCTCGTTGCGGGCTCTGATGTGATGAAGCCGACCGTGCAGGCTTTTGTGGATGATGAAGCGGGCGCAGATGTCGCCCAGAAGGTGCAGCGCCGCTTGCAGCATTTCATCGACCGCAAGATCGCGACCCTGTTTGAACCTTTGTTGAACCTGAGCCGGGATGAGGCGCTGTCGGGTCTGGCGCGCGGATTTGCGTTCCAGATGGTCGAGGCGCTAGGCGTAATCCCGCGTGATCAGGTGGCCGAGGATGTGAAGGCGTTGGATCAGGATGCGCGCGGCGCGTTGCGCAAGCATGGCATTCGCTTTGGTCAGTTTACCATCTTCATGCCGTTGCTGCTGAAACCCGCGCCCACGCGCTTGCGTCTGGTGCTGTGGTCGCTTTCCAAAGGTTTGCAGGAATTCCCCGAAAGCCCGCCCCCCGGTCTGGTGACAATCCCTGTGGTCAAGGATGCGCCTGAGGGTGCATTCACCATGTCCGGCTACCGCGCCGCCGGAGAGCGCGCGATCCGCATCGACATGCTGGAGCGTTTGGCCGACATGCTGCGCGCACAGGACAGTCGCGGTGGGTTTGAGGCGACGGCGGATATGCTGTCGATCTCTGGCACAACGCTTGAGCAGTTTGCCGGGCTGATGGAAGGGCTTGGCTATTCTGCCGAGAAGGGGGAACGCGAAAAGGTGAAGCCGGTTACTGTCGCGATTGCAGAAACCGCTGACGGCGCATCCGCGCAAAGCGATACGGCTGCGGTAGACACACCGGTCATGGACATCGCGCCCGCAGCGCCAACAGCGGATGAGGCACCTGCCGAGGTGTCCGCCGGTGACGTGACGGGTGAAGAGGCAGCAACCGAAGACGCGCCGGCGATTGAAACGCCCGATGCGCCCGAGACCCAGATGGCGGAGGCGGAGGCCGGCACCGATCCCGTCGAGTTGGAGGTGTTCTACACTTTCCGCTGGGGCCGCAAACCGCAAGGGCAGCGTCGTCCGCAGGGCGACAAAGCGCCGCGTGGCAAGGGCAAAGGCAAACCGCGTGGCGGTCCAAAGGGCAAACCCCAAGGGGCCAAGACGTTCAACGCGCGGCCTCCGAAGAAAGAGAAAGCGATTGATCCCGACAATCCGTTTGCAGCGGCTTTGATGGGGCTCAAGGACGGCAAGTAAGTGTCGGACGGCGCGCGCGAGACCATACGGCTCGACAAATGGCTGTGGCAGGCGCGGTTCTTCAAGACCCGCGGTCTGGCCACGAAACTGGTGCAAGCGGGCAAGGTGCGGGTGGACGGCACGCCGGTCTCCAAACCCTCCCGCGCGGTCGGGGTGGGCGACACGCTGACCTTCCCGCAGGCCCGCCAGATCCGTGTCGTCACGATCAAGGCGCTGGGCGCGCGTCGCGGCCCCGCCATAGAGGCGCAACAGCTTTACCACGATTTGACCGAGATCAGGGACACCGGCCCCGCTGCCCCGCGATATGAGGGAAAAGGACGTCCTTCCAAGAAGGATCGTCGCAGTCTTGATCTTAACCGTCGTGGCCCGCTTGAATGATCCATTCGCCTGGATTAGCTAAGCGGCAACGCTTGTAAGGATGGCCTCCCGAAGATGACTTATATCGTCACCGACAATTGCATCGCCTGCAAATACACCGATTGTGTCGAAGTCTGCCCCGTCGACTGTTTCTACGAGGGCGAAAACATGCTGGTCATTCATCCTGACGAGTGCATTGATTGCGGTGTTTGCGAGCCGGAATGCCCCGCCGATGCGATCCGCCCGGACACCGAGCCGGACATGGAGAAATGGGTCGAGTTCAATCGCAAATATTCCGAAGCATGGCCGGTGATCATCACCAAGAAAGACCAGTTGCCCGAAGCCGAAGAGCGTGACGGCGAGACCGGCAAGCTGGAGAAATACTTCTCTGAAGCGCCGGGCGAGGGCGGCTAAAGCGATTCGGCTGCAGCGCCGGGATGTGACGCTAGGGCATGACCCCTGACGTATCCCTTTAAATTGTTGATCTGGAACGTCTTTCGGGCGATTTGCGCAGGCAACGCTTTTGAAGACGCGTTTTTTGTGTTATATTGTCGTTACACAAGTAACCGGACTGCGATGTTGTCCTGCCTGAACTGCCAGCAGGTCGGACCTTAAATCATCAGAGCGACACCATGATCCCGCGGGGGCACTGATCGTGCCACACGGGCTTTTTTGACGCCGCACCCCCTCCTCCGGTTCGTAGATGAGGATTGATATATGAGTAAGGCCAAGAAATCGGAATTCAGCCCCAACGATTTTGTCGTCTACCCGGCGCATGGCGTTGGCAAGATTGTCTCGATCGAAGAGCAGGAAGTCGCCGGCATGACGCTGGAGCTTTTCGTGATCTCGTTCGAGAAAGACAAGATGACGCTGCGGGTTCCGACGAACAAGGCAACCGAAGTGGGCATGCGCTCGCTCAGCTCTCCCGATGTGGTGTCGAAAGCGATGACGACGCTGAAAGGCAAAGCCAAGGTCAAGCGCGCCATGTGGTCCCGCCGGGCTCAGGAATATGAGCAGAAGATCAACTCTGGCGATCTGATCGCGATTGCCGAGGTCGTGCGTGATCTGCACCGCACCGACGATCAGCGCGAGCAAAGCTATTCGGAGCGTCAGCTCTATGAAGCCGCTCTGGAGCGTCTGACCCGCGAGATTGCCGCTGTGGATAATGGCGACGAGGTTGCTGCCGCCAAGCAGATCGGTGACGTGCTGGAAAGCCGCATCGCGGCATAAGCCACTAAAGACGTTTTGAAAAAGAGCCGCTGCCGGATTTGGCAGCGGCTTTTTATCTTTTAGAGCTGTGGCTTAGTCATAAGCTCCGCCGACGTCGATTACCCGATTGTCGGGCAGGATAAGCTGTTCGGCATAAAGCTCGCGCGGAAGATCATCATCAATCGCGCCTGTCACAGTCACGACCATATCCACGGTCACGGGCATCGCATGCGGTCCGATATAGACCGGGATCGTGCCTGATGCGTCCGCCAGCACAAACGTGTCGTCGTCAATGATCCGGTCCACCGATCCTGACAAGGTCACTGGCGCATAGGTCGGCGCATCAGCGATTGAAACGGTGTTACGGGCGATGGCGGGTCCGGTGAGGCTGAGGAGCAGTGCCGAGAAGACGACGACCCTAGTCAAGCGCAATCCCCAAAAGGCCGAGTGCTATAAGGGCCGCTGCCAGAAACGCCCATGTCGGTGCGGTCAGTGTGAGCGGTTTGCGCAGCCATGCGAAGATGTCTTTCGCGTCTGCCTGTGCCGGGGCTTCTGGTGTCGGGGCTTTGCTGTCTTGGGTCATCGGACTCCCTTTCTTGACGTTTGTTGGTTCAAAGCTGTCAGTCGTGGGGGGTATGCCAAGCAAGTGGGTATTTGCGAGCGCAGTTCAAGGCAGCCGGACCTGACCGGCGACCGTTCTGGCGGTTTTTTGCTCTCATGGCGGTAATGGGGCCTAAAAATAAGGCGCCAGAGACCACCCATTGTCTTTGCGCCATTTCCGATTATCGAGCAGTTTGGAGGAGACACCCAGTTCAGGGTTCGTCTCATCTGCCGTATTGCTCCCGAAGATCTTTTTGGGAATGGCGGGCTTCAGGGGAATGGCCGGATTGCACGGGGGCGGGGGCCGGGAGGGTGGCAACGGACAGGTCTGGGTGCCCAGAAAAATCTCTTCATAGTATTTGCCGCCGCAGCTTTTCTGGGAGGCGCTGGAAACTATGAAGTTTTTTGCGTCCCAGTGCCGTTTTCGGTCCGCCTTCGTCTTCTTGGTCTTCGTGACGATGCCCCATTTCTCATTGGTGTAGCCGGTGCTTTTCGTCTCCAACCGGCTTTTGATGGCCAGCAAAACGCGCAGGGTCTCATAATGAAACCCCATTGCATGGGCGCGTCTGAGATTGGACGCATCCTTGGGCCAATCCAGCACGCCACTGTGATTGAGCGTGCCAAAACTCTGTAGATTGCCCCAATCATCACACAAGGCGACATGGACCTGTTCGACACGCTGCACGGACAGGATGAACGCCGCATCCACGCCGACCCGGATCTCGTCAATCTTGCCCTGAATTTTGCCACTTGGATCGCCTGTCTGCGCGACCGTGTAGTCCCACAAGAGACCCATCATCTTGCCAAGCGCCTTGCCTTGCGGACCGCCCACTTTTTCGGACGCACTGACAAGCAGCCGCATCGCCGTGTTCAGATAGAAGACGACCTTTGATTTCTTCGGGACCAATGTGAATTTATCGTTCACCGTATCCATGAAGTTGTGATCGAAGATGACCTGGTCGCGGTAAAGATTGCGCAGATGTCCGCCATCGCCAAACCAGTCCTTGGCGTAAACAAAATAGCGCACCTCGGCCTCCAGATGATCGCGCACCTTTTGCCATGCGGCTTTCTTGGTGCGGGGCCGTTTGGGTATCGGGATATCTCGGACATCTCTGGCAATCAAACGCTCGCCCTTGTCCTTCATCGGGCTGATGCCAAGCCGTTTGACAATGGCGTCATAGGCTTTCTTGTCTTCGCCCTCGTAGTGAAGCTCGGGGAAATCGACGCCACTTTTGGTGAGCTTGAAGACCTTGTCGATCATCTCAAGCAGCTCGCTTGCGGGGTCTGCGGTATCAAGCGGCGCAGTCATCCACGCCAGATCGGTGGGCACTTGCGGTGGTGTCCCGGATTCCGGCAGTGCGGCTGTTAAAGGTGTCTCTGGCCAGCCGCCCGCAGTCAGATCGAAGCCAGTCTCGCCAAGTGTCTGCATCGCGTCTCGGACCAGATCGAAGTCAGCCTCTTCGACGTCGGCCACCCGGGCGATCAGTCTGGGCAGGTCGGTTCCGCCGCGCGCTGAGACATCAAGCACCTCGGCACGGCTGGCAAATGTGGCGGGCAGGTGATCCTTGAGCGCTTGCAGATAGGCAATCGGGTTGCCTTTCGCCGTTTGAACGATGGTCATGTCCATGTTTGCCTCCACGGGTTGCACGTCCGAAAAGGCGAACGGTTTGGTCAGGCTAGCGGAAAAGTTGCCGTAAGGTAAAGAAAAGCGTGATGCGGCTCTGCGAGATAGGTCTGCGCGGGTCAGGCCAGAACGCTTGCGAGAATGAGCAGCGATAGAGTTTCGCTGATCTGTTGGGTGGCCCCAAGGATGTCGCCCGTTTGCCCGCCGATCTTCGCTTTTGCCACCGCGCCAACCGCTAGGGCGGCCATTGCGACGGCGAGAATGAGCAGGACTGCAGCCCCCCCACAGCTCAAGAGCGCGATGGCCCCCGCCAGCAAAACCGCCAGACCCGCCGCGCGCCCATCGGGTCGCCCAACGCGCTTGGACAAACCGCCATCTCGCGCATTAGGCAGCGCAGTCATCACCGCGACCATGCCCGCGCGGCTGAGCATCGCCACCGCGATCAGGGCAGGCAAGAGCAGGTCCATCTCGATCACCGCGGTCAGCCCCATCCAGCGCAAGAGCAGCGACAGCACCAACGCGATCACCCCGTAGCTGCCGATCTGGCTATCTTTCATGATCTCCAGCCGCCGCGCGGGTTCCCATCCGCCCCAAAGGCCATCTGCCGTATCCGCCAGCCCGTCTTCATGGAGCGCGCCGGTCAGCACGACCAGCGCGGACAGCACCAACGCGGCGAGGATCGCAGGCGGCAGGAGGTCGCTGAGCGCCCAGGCGGGCAGGCTCACGAGCAGCGCCAGTACCAGTCCGACCAGCGGGTAGGCCCAGGCGGCCTTGGCCCCGCGTGCGGTGGCCCGTTCGACGTTCACAGGGACTGGCAAACGGGTCAGCAATCCGACGGCTGCGGGGATATCTGTCAGCGACATCAAGCCGCTGTCGGATTTTGCCATCAATTGGGCCTTTCTGAACAACCTCGCTTAGGGTCTAAGACATAGTGATCCTGAGAACCACAGTTTTGGACGCGCCCTGATGACGACCTTTACAACCCTTGACGATTTTCGCGCGGCGCTGGCCGCCCAACCCGGCCCGGACGCCGCCGCTATCGCTGCGGCGCAAGAGCGCAACGGGCAGCTCACCAAACCCCCCGGCGCGCTGGGGCGGCTGGAAGAGCTGGCGATCTGGTATGCGGGCTGGCGCGGGGATGGGCGGCCCCTGCTGGAGGCACCCCAGGTGATTGTGTTTGCGGGCAATCATGGGGTGACGGCTCAGGGCGTCTCGGCCTTTCCGGCAGAGGTGACCGAACAGATGGTGCTGAACTTTCAGCATGGCGGGGCGGCGATCAACCAGCTTAGCCAGACCGCGGGCGCGATGATGAGTGTCGAGGCGCTTGATCTGGATACACCCACAGCCGATTTCACCCAAAGCCCAGCCATGACCGAGGCAGAGCTCTGCGCGGCCCTGCAAACCGGCTGGGACGCGGTCTCGACCGAGGTAGGCGTTCTGGTCGTGGGCGAAATGGGCATCGGCAACACGACCTCGGCAGCGGCGATCTGCCATGCGCTTTACGGGGGCGCGGCGGCCGATTGGACAGGGCGGGGCACCGGCGTGGATGATGCCGGGCTCGCGCTGAAGACGCGCGTCGTGGCCGAAGGTGTGGCCCGACATCAATGCGATGACGGCCTTGATACGTTGAAGTGCCTGGGCGGGCGCGAAGTGGCCGCAATGGCGGGCGCGATTGCGCGCGCGCGAGCAGAGCGCATCCCCGTGATCCTTGATGGGTTCATCTGCTGCGCCGCCGCCGCTTGTCTTGAACGCGCGCAATCCGGTGCGCTGGATCACACAGTGGCGGGACATCTGAGCATCGAAGGCGGGCACGCCGCGCTGCTTGAGGCGCTGGGTAAAGAGCCGCTTTTGTCGCTTGGCTTGCGCCTGGGCGAAGGCTCCGGCGGGGCGCTGGCGCTCAATATTCTGAAAGCGGCGGTGGCGTGCCATTCCGGCATGGCCACCTTTGCAGAGGCCGGTGTCAGCGACGCCTAGCTCCTTTCGCTTTTTCAAAATATCCTGGGGGTCTGGGGGTGAAACCCCCAGCGTGGCGATTTGGCGAAGCCCAAGCGCAATTCCTCATGCTGCATCATCAGACTTCCGCTCGTTGAGCTGATGGACCAGCGCGGTCTCCAGATCCTTGTTCAGCTCTTGGGCGCGGGCCACGTATTCGGGGTTGTCGGTCACATCGACGCCGGGTTTCCACAGGCTCGCCAGCTCCAACATCGCCGTGCGGTCGAGCTTGTAGAACGCCTTTTCGTTCTCAGAGGCCTCAAACTCGGTCAGGCCCATATTCTCCAGCACGTAGCGGCCCGCGCGCAAAGAGCTGTCGAACATCTCGCGCACGATATCATCTGCTCCTGCGCGATAAAGTTCATAGACATGGACCCGGTCGCGGGCGCGGGCGACGATGTGCAAATCGGGCCGCTCGCGGCGCGCAATCGTGACGATCCGCGTGCAGGCATCCCGGTCATCCATCGCGACGACCAGCACTTTCGCGGTTTTCAGCCCCGCCGCATGCAATAGTTCCGGGCGGGTTGGGTCGCCAAAAAAGCCACGGAAGCCAAACTTCCGCATCAGCTCGACCGTGGCCAGGTCGCTGTCCAGAACGATGGTGCTGAGCCCTGACATCTGCACCATGCGGTTGACCACCTGACCAAAGCGCCCGATGCCCGCGATGATGATCTCGCCTTCGGTATCAATCGCATCGGGGGTCGTCTCGACCTCGTCGGTCATGCGTTTGGACAGCTGGTCATAGGCGATGAACAAAAGCGGGGTGATCAGCATCGACAGCGCCACGATCAAAAGCAGCATCTCTCCCATGCCGGGGCTGAGCACGTTTTGCTGCAGCGAGAACGAGATCAGCACAAAGCCGAACTCCCCCGCTTGGGCGAGGCCCAAGGTGAAGAGCCATTGATCGCGCCCTTTCAGGCGGAAGATCAGCGACAGGCCATAAAGGATCAGCCCTTTCACCAGCATCATGCCCAGCGTCAGTCCGACGATCGTGAAGAACGCGCCAAAGAGCACAGAGAAGTTGATGCCCGCGCCGACTGTGATGAAAAAGAGGCCCAGAAGCAGGCCCTTGAAGGGCTCGATATCGGCCTCAAGCTCGTGGCGGAATTCCGTATTGGCCAAGACCACCCCGGCCATGAAGGTGCCAAGAGCGGGGGACAGGCCCACAAGCGTCATCAGCACCGCGATGCCCACAACGATCAGCAGGGCGGTGGCGGTATACATCTCGCGCAGGCGGGCGTGGTGGATGAAGCGAAAGAGCGGACGGGTCAGGAAGACACCGGCCAGAATCACGGCGGCGATCATCGAAAGCGTCACCAGCGTGACACCCCAGCCCGGCAGGCCCTCGACCAGCGACAGGGAATGCCCGTGGCCGTGATCGTCGCCTGTCAGCGCCATGGAGCCGTCGGGGTTGAGGTGGACAAGCTCTCCAATCGCCAGAAGTGGCATCAGCGCCAGCATCGGGATCACGGCAATGTCCTGCGTCAGCAGCACCGAGAAGGTCGCGCGCCCGCCGCCGGTCTGCATCAGGCCTTTTTCGGTGAGCGTTTGCAGCACGATCGCGGTGGAGGACAGCGCAAAGATCAGCCCGATGGCCAGCGACAGCTGCCACGGTTGCCCCAGCGCCATGGCCGCAGCCATGATGCAGCCGGTGGTCAGCGTGATCTGCATACCGCCCAAACCGATGAGCCGGTCACGCATGTTCCACAGCACGCGCGGCTCCAGTTCCAGCCCGATGAGGAACAGCATCATGACAACGCCAAATTCAGCGAAATGCTGCAGGTCTTCCGTCTCGGAGCCAACAAGACCCAGAAGCGGGCCGATCACGATCCCGGCCAGGAAATATCCAAGAACAGACCCAAGGCCGAGCCGCGCCGCGATAGGCACCGCGATCACGGCGGCCAGCAGATAAATGGTTGCCTGAAAAAGGAAACTTTCCATCGGCGGGGGTTCCGTCGGGTTCAAATGGTCAGCTTTGGCACAGCGCGCAGCGTTGGCGCGACTGGTTTAGCTGCTTGGAATCTTCAGGGTCAGATTGCGACCGGATTTGACGTAGCGCAACTCGCTTTCGCCAATCGCGGCAACGCGCCCCCCATCGATGCGGTCGCCGACCTGCACTTTCTTGAACCGCCCATTGCGCATGCGCACCAACGCGCTGCGCGAGGTGGGTTTGCCGAAGACGCCGATCAGGTTGATGCGGCGCAGGTTGATCGCGTTCTCCATGGTCGCCGCGCGGGACACGGTCGTGGGCACGGGGCCTGACGGGCGCACACTGCGCGGCGCGACAGAGGCTACGACGCGGCCCGTGGCTGCGGGTTGGTCTTGCGCGCGCGCCCGCTCGACGATGCGGGCGAAATTGCGCGGGCGGGTTTGGGGTTTGCGCGACACGGCTGCGGCCAGCCGTGTGCCTGTGGCGAAGGGATCGGGCGCGGCGGTTGGCTGTTCGGGCGGGTTTTCGACCGCGGCAGCGGCAGCGGCGGCTGCTGCAGCAATCTCGGCGGCCAGTTCCTGCGGCGCTTTGGGGCGCAGTTGCGGACGGATGCTGGCAAACTCCTCGCGGGTACGCCCACCAAGCTGCGCGCGCTCGTTGGCGTCTTGCAAATCCGTGGGCCGTGCTTCGGGACGCAAGGCGGCGAGCCGTGGATCGGGTTCCGGTGCCACGTCGACCTCAGCCGCGCGTTCGGGGCGCAGGGGCACAATGATCGGCGGACGGCCCGCATAGATCAGCACGCCATCCGGCGACAAGGCACCTTCGGGCGTTGCGATCACGCGGCCCTGATCGTCCAGCGCGTAAGTCTGATCGGGGGCGGCGGGCGGTAGTGGTGTGGCGGGCAGGGCATCCCCGCGCAAGGCTTGCAGTTCGGGCAAGGCAATCGCGTCAGAGGGCTGCACTTGCGGGTCGATGGAGGCCACGTAGAGCTGGTCGAGATCCTGCACAATTGGGGCTGTGATCGTGCGCGGTGCGCGCTGCCAGATGCCCGTCGCGGCATAGCGCGCGGCCAGTTCCGTGTCCGTCATGGGCTGGGCTGGCAGCACCGGCGCGGGGAGCGCAGGCAGCAGCTCTTCTGTGGGCGCGTCGATATCGGGAAGGGCGTCTGCGATGATGGTTTCGGCGGGCGCTTCCGGTGCGGGCGCAGGCTCTGTCGCGGCATCGGCCAGATCAATGCTGCTTTCAGTTTCAAGCGCGGCGTCACCTTCGCCGAGCGTCATTGACCACAAGGCCACGACCGCGAGCACCGCCAGAAGCGCCAGCGTCAGAACAAGGCCGAGATAGCGGGGTTTCCCGCCGATCTGCGCTTGCGCTGGCGTGGGGGCCGCATCGAGGTCGGGTTCCGGCGGGGCGGGCGCGGCCTTGGAGGGCAGCGCCACGGAACTTTTGCCCGTGACCGGTGGGCTGGGCTTTGGCGCCGGCGGCTCTGCACCGCCAAGAGGGGCGGCAGCGGCCTGAACCTGTGTCGCCGACAGGCTGATGCGCGGGGCGACGGTCGTGCTGGCAGGTGCTTCAGGCTTCGGGACGGCCAGCGGCGGGGCCTCCCGGCGGGATGCGAAAGCGGGGGGTGGCTTGGGGGTATAGGCCCCGCCGATGGGCAGAAGGGCCGCGCCGCGCGCAAGGCTTGGGCTGTCGAAGACCGGGCGCACCGGGAAATCGGATGCCTGGGGCGCTGCGATGAAACCTGACGCGGTGAAGCCATGCTCGTGCACAAAACCCTGCGCCTCGGCCAGTGTTTCCCGTGCAACAGCGGCCAAATACAGCGTGTCGCCCGCGCGCGCCCAGTCATAGGCCAGATCGCTGACCGCATAGGGCGTGGCCCCGTCCAGAGCGGCGATGGCGGTGGCGGCCTCATCGCCCTCGGCCGGGACGGCGAGATACTTGATCTGATCGTCGGGCAGGATCAGCAAGCAGGAGAACGCACCGCCCGCGACCGCTTCGCCCTTTTCGCCGAGCCCGGCGAGGGCGGCGGCCATATCCTCGCTATCGAGTGCTGCCTCTCCGACAACTTGCCACGCATCGTCAACGGCCACCAAAAGCTGGGTGGTCGGCATTTTCAGAAGTAGCGCGAATTCTGCGGACATGGCCTGTCGAAGCACTCGTTGGTGGCACCTTTCCGCCAGACTACCCGGTCTGGCGCGGAAGGGGAAGAAAAAGCCAAGGATCCCATGGCGGGCTGCGTCAAAGGGACGTTACACTTTGATAAGCGAACATGAGGAGAGCTTAATATGCGTTGGATTTTGATCGTTGCGATGTTGGTGGCCAGCCCGGTCTGGGCGCAGGACGATGGTCGGATAATTGTTACCGGAGAGGGGCGGATCACGGCTGTGCCGGATATGGCGACCGTGCGCATGGGCGTGACGGGCGAGGCACCCGATGCGGCGGACGCGATGGCGCAGGTCTCTGAGACGATGACCCGCGTGCAAGCGGTGCTTGAGGCCGCGGGCATAGAGGCGCGAGACATCCAGACTACCGCGCTGCAATTGAACCCGCGCTGGGACAACCGCGTGACGCGCGAGGGCGAAGGCCCTCGGATCATTGGATATTATGCCGAAAACGGGATCAGCGTGCGGGTCCGTGATCTGAGCCAATTGGGCGATGTGCTGGGCGCGGTGGTGGCCGACGGGGCCAACCAGTTTCGCGGTCTGAGCTTTGATGTCGCCGACCGCGCACCGCTGCTGGAAGAGGCCCGCCGCGCCGCTGTTGCAGAGGCGCGCGCCAAGGCGGAGCTATATGCAGAGGCCGCTGGCGTCACCCTTGGCGGCATGATCGAGCTGCGCGAGGGCGGGGTGCATATGCCGTCGCCCATGCAGGCTGAGATGCGCATGGCGAGCGCCGATATGGCCGTGCCTGTTGCCGAAGGCGAGATAGTGATCTCGGCCTCGGTGACGATGATCTTTGCCAGCGAATAACGCCGCCACACGCAGACGAGGCGACAAATCCGCACCCCCCGGTTTCGGCTGGGGGGCGTTTGGGGCAGGGTATCCGCGAAATGTCGCGCCACGCTGGAGCGACAGCGCGATATCGACCACGAAAGGGATGACCCCATGAGCGAAGTGAAAACCGGTGATACGGTAAAGTTGAACTACACCGGCACCTTGGCCGACGGCACGGTCTTTGATAGCTCCGAAGGGCGGGACCCGTTGGAATTCACCGTGGGTTCAGGCCAGATCATCCCCGGTCTCGACAAGGCAATCCCCGGCATGTCCGTGGGCGACAAGCAGACGGTGCTGGTCGCATGCGATGAGGCCTACGGTCAAGCCGACCCCGACGCGCGCCAAGCGGTTCCCCGCGACCAGATCCCCGCAGAGATCCCGCTGGAGATCGGCACGATGTTGCAAATGCAGACCCCCGATGGCCGCGCGATGCCGGTGAAGGTTATCGAGCTGTCAGACGAGAGCGTGACGCTGGATGCCAACCACCCGCTGGCCGGGCAGGATCTGGTGTTCAACATCGAGTTGTTAGAGATCGCCTAGATCTATTCCTCGGGTTCCGATGGCTCTGTAGAAATACTCTCCTCACGCGATTTTATGGGCTTGGGGGCAGGTGCCTGCCAAGCCTTCAAGTCTTTGCCAGCATGATCATAGAAATCAAAAGCCAATGCCTCGCATGCTTCTATGAATTTCTTACGGCTTGAAAATGTCGCGCCAAGTTCCGATGTCATCGCGACGCTGAAGCTGTGCGGAACAGGTTTCGGGTTTTCGATTTGCAGCGCGTTTGGATTTTCGCGCAGCGTAGAAACGTACTCATAGGTTGACTCAGCACGTCCTGGCCAATGGGCCCAGAGCACGAGGCGTGGATCGTCCTCTTTGAGCATACGGAGGACCCAGTTTACTCTTGCGGCGGTGCTTTTCCGATCGCCCGGCGCCTTCAAATCCATACTCGCGGTCACCGACCGGGTTCGACAATCTGCGACGATTGAAAGATCGCTCGCCGCATCCGGGATTTGCATTCTTGTAATCAGCTTACCTTGATCAACAAGATTGCCTTGCTCTTCCTTCTGTCGAAGTTCTGGAGACTTCCGATATTTCCGGTCAATTTTGGGCGAAACTTTCAGAGCAAGGTGTGAGGAGAAGTGAAGCGAGAGGTCTTTCTCTTCTTGTAGCCAGCACCCGATGACGTCCTCGACATCTTCTGCTGTTCGGCGAAGTTTGACATTGTTGCGGATCGCAGCGACGACATCGGGCCATGTTTTTGGCATTTGTGTAAAACGTTCAACGCCGGTGCTATCATGCTTGAGAAACCCTGTTATCTGGCGGGTCAGAAAAGACTGCTCGTCATCTTCCACAGACTCCAGCAAAGACAAGACTTCACATTGCGTTGTGAGCCAGGCCCATGACCAATGAAACAGATCAACCTTTCGGGTCATGACTTTGCTGACTGCGAGCGGACTTTGCGCAGGACGTGTCACAAACTGGTTTGAGATAGTGATCACAGCGTCAATCCCGGCGCGCTTGGCCAGATCAAGATATCTCTCAACCTGTGTCTGATCCAACTCTGCCTTTCCGATCTTAGCTTCGACGAGGGCCGTCCACTCGTTTTTACCGTTTTGGATGCAAATCAAGCCGTCAGGTCGGCATTTATCGGCTTCAAAGCCTTTGAGTTCCGGTTCGATAAAGCTCCTTATTTTAGTTCGCTTTCCAATTCTTACATCAATCGAGCCAAACACCTCGGATGCGAGATCTGGGACTTGAGAAAGGACCGCGAGGAAGATGGACGTAATCCGGCGCTCTTTGTTTGTATCGGCGAGGACCGGGAAAAGCGTTGCGGGTCGTCTGTGTGCAATAAGATCGATAGATGTCATTCGTTACCCCGTATCTTTAGAAGTACAGGTTAGACGAGGTGAATTTTTCGATCAATATTCGCGTTTTGCGAGTGTTAGCGGTCAAACTCCGTAATCACCGCGACACCTGCTTGCTGCGCGCCGTCCATGGCGCGGAGGGCTGCTGTGACGCCCGAGAGCGGCAAGCGCGCGGTGACAAGCTGGGCGATGTCCAGCTCTCCGGCTTCGATCTTTGCGAAGAGCGCGGGGAAGCCTTGAGCGCCAAGTCCGCGCATGCCGTGCAGGGTCAGCTGGCGCGCATAGACCAAGTCCAGCAGGGGCAGCGGGACCGTGGCGTGATCGCCTACCGGCATGCCGACCTGCACATGGCGACCCAGTTTGCGCAAGGATTTCAGCGAGGCGTCGAACGTATCGTAGATGCCAAGCGCGTCGACGGAGACATGGGCACCGCCCTTCGTGATTTCGCGGATTTCCTCGGGTGCTTGACCGCTGCGCGCATTGACCACCGCGTCCGCGCCCAAGGCCGTGGCCTTACCCAAAGCATCGTCGCTGATATCCACCGCGACGACCTGCGCGCCCATGGATTTGGCCAGCAACACCGACGAGAGGCCAACCCCGCCCGAGCCATGCACGGCCAGCCATTCGCCGGGCCTGAGCGCGCCGCGATCCGACAAGGCGCGCCACGCGGTTGTCACGCGGCAGCCCATACCGGCGGCTTCGGCAAAGCCAACCGCTTCGGGGATGCGCACGAGGTTGTAGTCTGCGTGGGGGACGGCGAGGTATTCGGCAAACGCGCCCCAGAACGTAAAGCCGATCACGTCTTGGCTTTCGCATACGGTTGGCTGGCCCGCGCTGCAATCCGCGCAGGTGCCGCAGCCCAGGATGAAGGGCGCTGTGACGCGGTCGCCTTGTTTGAAGGTGGTGCAATCGGGGCCAATTTCAGCCACGACGCCTGCAAACTCGTGGCCCATGATATGGGGCAAGGCCACGTCAGGGTCTGCGCCGACCCAGGCGTGGTGGTCCGAGCGGCAGACGCCGCAGGCCTCCAGCTTGATGACTGCCCCGTCGCGCGGGCAGGTTGGGTCCGGGACCGTTTCGATCCCGACCTCACCCCCGAAGTCGCGCAGCAATGCCGCCTTCATCGGGCCTACGCCGTGGCTTTGGCGAGCGCCTGATCGAGGTCTGCGATCAGGTCGTCGGCATCTTCGATCCCGATGGAAATCCGCACCACATTCGGCCCTGCGCCTGCGGCTTCCTGCTGCTCTGCGCTGAGCTGACGGTGGGTGGTTGAGGCCGAGTGGATGATCAGCGAGCGGGTATCGCCGAGGTTGGCGACATGGCTGAAAATCTCAAGGTTATCAACGAGTTTGACGCAAGCCTCATAGCCGCCCTTGATGGCGACGGTGAAGAGGCCGCCGGCCCCGCGCGGGCAGATTTTCGCAACCCGATCATAATAGGGCGAAGAGGGCAGGCCGGCATAGGTCACGTAATCGACGCGCGGGTCCGTCTCCAGCCACGCGGCGACTTTCTGGGCGTTCTCCACATGGCGGTCCATGCGCAGGGACAGCGTCTCCATCCCCATCAGGGTGTAGTGGGCGGCTTGCGGGTTCATGGTCATGCCGAGATCGCGCAGACCGATAGCGATGCCGTGGAACGTGAAGGCCAGCGGACCGAATGTCTCGGCAAATTTGAGACCGTGATAGGCAGGTTCGGGCGCGCTGAGCGACGGGAATTTGTCATTCGCGGTCCAGTCGAATTTGCCGCTGTCGACAACGCAGCCCCCGGTGACGGTGCCGTTGCCAGTCAGATACTTCGTGGTCGAATGCACGACAAGGGTCGCGCCATGCTCAATGGGGCGGCAGAGGTAAGGCGTGGCCGAGGTATTATCGACAATCATCGGGATTTCGGCGGCGTCGGCAATGGCGCTGATCGCGTCCAGATCGGTGATATAGCCGCCTGGATTGGCGATGGCCTCGCAGAACACGGCGCGCGTGTCGTCGTTGATCGCAGCTTTCACGGCATCCAGATCGTCGAAATCCACGAAGGTCGCTTCCCAGCCGAAGCGTTTGATCGTCTGGCTGAACTGCGTAACCGTGCCGCCATAAAGCCGGGTGGAGGCGACGACGTTCTTGCCGGGGCTCATCAGCGGGAAAAGCGCCATGATTTGGGCTGCGTGCCCGGAAGAGCAGCACACGGCACCGACACCGCCCTCCAGCGTCGCGATGCGTTCTTGCAGAACGGCGACGGTGGGGTTGGTGAGACGCGAATAGATGTAGCCGACCTCTTGCAGGTTGAAGAGTGCGGCAGCGTGATCGGCATCGCGGAACACGAATGCGGTGCTTTGATAGATCGGGGTCTGCCGGGCGCCTGTAGCCGGGTCGGGCCGCGCGCCTGCGTGGATTTGCAGGGTGTCAAAGCCGTAGCTGGGTCCGTCGGTCATGATGTGCTCCTCAAGGCATCTGTCAAACTGTCGGCGAAAGGTGTAGGGCAGTTAGGACGGCATCACAACTGCTTCGGCTGTGACCGCGAGGGGAGAGGGACAGCATATGGCGCAACCGTTTCATCTGGCATTCAACGTTCGCGATCTGGACGAGGCGCGAGACTTTTATACCGGCGTGATGGGCGCGACCGAGGGGCGATCAACAGACACTTGGGTTGATTTCGACTTCTACGGCAATCAGCTGAGCCTGCATCTGGGCGAACCGTTCCAGACAGAGGCGACCGGTCATGTCGGCGATCATCTGGTGCCGATGCCGCATTTCGGCGTGGTGCTGGGCAAGGCCGAATGGGACGGTCTGGCGGACCGGCTCCAGGCCGCAGGTGTCGCGTTTGTTATACCGCCGTCGGTCCGCTTTGAAGGCGAGCCGGGGGAGCAATGGACGATGTTCTTCCGGGATCCATCGGGCAACCCTGTTGAGGTGAAGGGCTTTCGACAGATGTCCAGTGTTTTCGCGGGCTGAGAACGCTGGATGTGAGTATCTTTGCAGAGGTGAAGGGGCAGGGCGCATTGAGATTAATAGGTGCTTGCTGGCCCGCTTCGCTTTTTCAAAATATCTGGGGGTTTGGGGTGGAATGCCAAGGTGGTAATTATGCTATAAAAAGCGTTCATTCATCGCCCTTTCGGTGATTTGCTGCGCAATTCACCCAGCGGGTCGTCGAAAGTGCAGGGCACTTTCAACGTAACCAAAACCCTTCCCGCTTGATGGTATTCCGGATCGCCTGCTCTTTTCGCGGCAGGTTTTCCCTATCAAACAAGGCGCGCACCTTATGGCCGCGTTTCTGGTAAATCATCCGCTTGATCGGATCGTATTGCTTGAGCACTTTCTTCAGCTTGTTGGGGGCCGAGACCTCTTCCAACACCTCGACCACCCGGTCGTCTTCGCGGGCATAAAGCAAAGGTAGCACGCGGTAGTGGCAGGTGACGGACCCGTCCAACAGCCCCTCCGGCAGCGTGTCGCGCCCGCCTTTGAAACTGTGGATCACAAGCGGTAAGGCGACCTGATCGAGCCACGGGTCCAGCGATTGGCAGACCAGTTCTTTAGGCGCGTCGTCGCGGATCGCGCAGGCGTATTCAGCAAAGCGCTGACCGAAGGCCGCGGGGTCTTTGTAAAAGAACCAGCCTGCGTTGAAATAAAGATAGCGCCTCCAGTATTCATCCGGTTGGCTCAGATCGAGCGAGCTTTCGAAATCCAGCCCGAACTTGTCGTAAAGCGACCCCCAGATCTGATTGTAGCCGGGGCCGTAAAGCTCAAGTTTCGGCCATGTGTTCTCACGGCGCATGGAGGCTTGCGGCTTGGTAAACTTGAACGGCACGTCCGTGATCTCGTCCAGAACCAGCGTGTCGGTGTCAAAGAAGATGAAAGGCTCTTTTTCGGGCAGGCAGGCCAGTGCTTCGATCTTGTTGCCATAGGGATAGGCTGCACCGAAGTGGCGGCTTTCAAAGGGCAGAACCGTCGCGCCAAGCTCGTCTTCCAGAAGGGCGCGGACATCGCTGCTCATGCGGGGATCGCGGGGCCAGAGGGGGCCTGGCTGCGGCTCGGCCACGATGAGTTTACCGGTAAAGCCGGGGCTGTTGGCACGCAAGGACGCGGCAAAGAGGATGGCCTCGTATTGCAGCCGCCCGGCTTGTCCTACGATCAGGATATTGAACGGTTTTTTGGGGGCCATGCTCTGCCTGCCGATTATTTGACGCCCAGTATAGGTGGCCGGACGCGCGCGTGAAAGAGGTTACTCGGGAAAGACGCGGGTCAATGTGGCGGCGGTGTCGGGATCAGGGGCCGCGGCCCGGCGGGAGAGCCGGTCGAACTGCTTCCAATTGGTGCTGATCGCGCGGAAATGCCAATAGCCTGCGCGTGCGGTGCGGGTGAGACGCGCCAGCGGGGGCAGCTCGAACCCGTGCACGTCCCATTGCAGCCGCCCAAGCGGGCCCGTGGGCACAATGCAGGATTTCGGCGGGCAGGGGCCGACCTCGTCTATGATCCCAAGGTGATCGCGGTGGCGCGCGAAGCCGTCATGGCCTTCGACAGGGAAGCGCCAGATGCCGGGGAAGGTCACCGCCCCCAGCAGGCTTTTGCGCGCCAGATCGAAGATGGAGCCGGATTTGGTCCAGACCAGCTCGTCGATATCGCAATTCAGCACGGCGCGGGCGCGGCTGAGATAGCGCATCCGCATGGCATTCAGCAGCGCGGTTTGGAGGAACTTGGCGCGGCGCGAGAACGGTTTCAGCCCAAACGGGCCATAGGCAAAGGGCGCGGGCAGGATCAGGACATCGTCGAGCCCGGCGGACAGAAGCGCCTCTGCCAAGGCCTGAGGCGTGTAAGCGGTCGAGCCGTTGTCGATCACGATCATCGCCTGCAAGCCATGTTCGGCGATGTGATATTGCGCGAAATCCTTGAGCCAGATCAGATCATTGTTGCGGCTGATGGCGATATGAACATTCTTGCCGCGAAACCGGTTCGGGTCCGTGCGTGCGACCGGGCTGCTCAGCTCAATGGCTTCGGCCCGCAAGCTCAGATGGGCGGGCTGCAAGGGGGCTTTGATGCGGATAATATCGTGGCGGCGATGGGTGCGGATGCGTGGTGTTGCGCCCGGTTGCGCGTCCAGCAGGATGGTGCCGGTCTTGAAAAGCTGCGCAAGGTTCAAAAGGCGCGGGCAGGTTAGCACCACATCGCGCCCATCCCAGATCGCATCATACCACAGTGTGCTGAAATCATAGCCCGCGTCGTAGCCTTCCGGGCGGTATTGCGCCTCGACAATATGGTCCCGGCGAGGGCCATCAGCGGGCAGCACCGCGCTGTTCAAAGAGGCGACATGGATCATGAAAAGCGGCGTAACGCGCCCGCGCGGCCTCGTCCAGAGAGCACGGGGGATTAATCGGGAAAATCACAAAAGCGCGCGTCGATTGTCAAAATTAGGCGATAAATGCTTCTGCACAAGACTGACGAGATTTCCATAGGCGCGTCGGGCGAAATTGGCCAAGATATCGTCCTTAGAGGAGAACACCCCATGACATCGCGCTATCAAAGCACCTCAGGCGGCCTGCCCACGCAGCAAGAACTGATGACTGGTCGCGCGGTGTTCACGGAAAGCTATGCGGTGATCCCGCGTGGGGTCATGTCTGACATCGTCACCAGTGCCTTGCCGTTCTGGGAGGCGACATTCGCCTGGGTTCTGGCGCGCCCGTTGTCTGGTTTTGCCGAGACGTTTTCCCAATATCTGGTGGAGGTTGCGCCGGGGGGCGGCTCAGACCGGCCCGAGACCGAAGACGGCATCGAGTCCGTGCTGTTCGTGATGGACGGCGCGTTCGAGTTGGTGCTGGACGGGCAAAGTCATTCCCTGAGCCCCGGTGGCTATGTGTATATTCCGCCGACCAGCGCATGGACCCTGCACAATCGCGGGGATGACGCTGCGCGGTTCCTGTGGATCCGCAAACGCTATGCTCCGGTTGAAGGGCTGGCAACGCCAGAGGCCTTTGTCACCCGCGAGCAGGATGTCGAGGGCGAACCGATGCCGGGCACAAATAACGGTTGGGCGACGCAGCGCTTTGTGCGACCGGATGATCTGCGCCACGACATGCACGTCAATATCGTCACCTTCGAGCCGGGCAGCGTTATCCCGTTCGAGGAAACCCATGTGATGGAGCACGGGCTTTTCGTGTTGCAAGGCAAAGCCGTCTACAAGCTGAACCGTGACTGGGTCGAAGTGCAGGGGGGTGACTTCCTGTGGCTGCGCGCGTTTTGCCCGCAGGCCTGCTATGCGGGTGGTCCGGACCAGTTCCGCTACCTGCTCTATAAAGATGTGAACCGGCACGCGAGTTTCGGGGCGGGTCTTTAAGTATTTAGACACAAAAGAAAGCAGGCCCCGGCGCGTTAACCTTAACGGCGCAACCCGGCTTCTTTTGTCTTCAAATACCTGTATGCAAGAACTGCTCTAAGCGCCGAGGCTTTCCGATAGCGACCGTGCGGCCGCCATCACCTGCGTGGCGATGCGCGGAATTTCGGCGTCGGTCATGCGGCTGGTGGGGCCAGAGACCGACAGACCGGCGACCGCCAGACCAGAGGCATCGCGCACCGGGACTGCAACACAGCGCATACCGGTGGTCTTTTCCTCGTCATCGAAGGAATATCCTTGGGTGCGGATCATCTCCAACTCGGCTTCCAATGCGGGAAGCGAAGTGATCGTCTTTTCGGTGAACGCTTCCATCGGGGTCGCGCGCATGATGCGGGCGACCTTTTGCGGATCGAAGGTCGAAAGCAGCGCTTTGCCGATCCCAGAGGCGTGCATCTGGCTTTGCGTGCCGGGCGGGAAGAACGCGCGGATGCTTTCATGGGTTTCGACCTGAGAGATGAACAGGACCTTGCCGCCGCGCTCCACCCCCAGATTTGCGGTCTCCCCGGTGCTGTCCATGAGGGCTGCCATGGTCGGACGGGCGCGCTCGACCACGGAGGTGCGGCGCAGAAAGGCGGATCCCATCCGGAATGCGCCTGCGCCGATGGCCCAGGTCTGGTTGATCTCCTCGAACTCGACCACATCACGGCCCGCAAAGGTCGACAGGACGCGGTAGACTGTGGCCGCCGATTGCTCCAGATCCGAGGCAATCTCGGACAGGGTCGCGCCGGGATGGGCGGCCAGATAGTCGAGGATATCGAGCGCCCGATCAAGGGACTGGACGCGATTCTGGTCGGACTTGTCGTTGAAGGCGCGCGGTCGCCCGCGCGCACGTTTTTCGGCCATTTCCGTGTCCTTTCCCTTTCATTTTTTCATTTACCCGCGCGGCGGCTTTGAAAATGAAAAAATGTAAACTTCTGTTTTATATATATTTTTATATTTTCTATCCATAATGAAAAACTTTTTCAAAAATATATCAAGTTAAATTTGCCTCCCATATAAACTGGGTAACCATTGATGAGGGAGGAGCCATCATGTCATTTCAGAACCCCGTTTTCATTCCCGGGCCGACCAATATGCCCGAGAGCCTGCGCAAAGCCTGCGATATGCCGACACTGGATCATCGCAGCTCAATCTTCGTGGATATGCTCTATCCCGCATTGAACAGCGTGCGGCGCATTCTGAAAAGCAAAGAGGCCGAAGTGTTCATTTTCCCCTCCACCGGGACAGGCGGGTGGGAAACCGCGATCACCAACACGCTCAGCCCCGGCGACACGGTTCTGATGGCGCGCAACGGCATGTTTTCGCATCGCTGGATTGATATGTGTCAGCGCCACGGGTTGGACGTTCAGATCATCGATGTGGCCTGGGGTGAGGGTATCCCCGCGGACCGGTTCGAAGAGGCGTTGACCGCCGATAGCGGCCACAAGATCAAGGCGATTTTGGCGACCCATAACGAGACGGCGACTGGCGTAAAATCCGACATTGCGGCCGTGCGCAGGGCGATGGATGCGGCAAAGCACCCGGCCTTGTTGCTCGTGGATGGCGTGTCGTCGATCGCGTCAATGGATTTCCGCTTTGACGAATGGGGAGTCGATATTGCGGTGACCGGCTCGCAGAAGGGCTTCATGTTGCCGGCAGGTCTTGCGATCACGGCATTCAGCCCGAAAGCCACGGCCACGATTGAGGCGGCCCAGCTGCCGCGCACCTTCTTTGATATTCGTGACATGCGCGCGGGATATGAAAGGGGCGCCTATCCCTACACGCCCGCCGTCGGTCTGATGAACGGTCTCAAGCAGGCCTGTGACATGCTGCTGGAGGAAGGGCTTGAAAATGTCTTTGCGCGCCATGCTCGTTTGGCCTCTGGTGTGCGGGCCGCATCGAGCGCATGGGGCATGCCCCTTTGCGCCGCATCCCCTGACGTGTATTCTGACACGGTCAGCGCCATTCGCACCCCTGACGGGTTCAACGCGACCGAGATTGTGACCCATTGTGCCGACACCTACGGCATGGCATTCGGCGTCGGATTGGGCGAGGTCGCAGGCAAAGTGTTCCGCATCGGGCATCTGGGGATGCTCACCGATGCGATGGTTCTGTCGGGTCTGGCCACCGTTGAAATGGCGATGGTCGACCTGGGTCTCGACGTGAAACTGGGTTCCGGTGTTGCGGCTGCGCAAGAGATCTACCGCAACACGGCGACCACTGATCTGAAGAAAGCAGCGTGATGAAAGACATGCCTCCTGAGTATATCCCGACAATCGACGATGTGCTGGCCGCCCATAAGCGGATCGAGCCTTACATCCACCGCACACCCGTGCTGACCTCGTCTTACTTCAACGAGCTGACCGGGGCGGAACTGTTCTTCAAATGCGAGAACTTCCAGAAGGCCGGGGCGTTCAAGGTGCGTGGCGCGTCCAACGCCGTATTTGGCCTGACTGACGAGATGGCCGAGAAGGGCGTCGCGACGCATTCATCGGGCAATCACGCGCTGTCGTTATCCTACGCAGCCGGCCGTCGCGGCATCCCGTGCAACGTGGTCATGCCGCGCACCGCGCCTGAGGCCAAGAAGGCCGCCGTGCGCGGCTATGGCGGGATCATCACCGAATGCGAGCCCTCTACCACGTCGCGCGAGGAAGTGTTTGCAGAGGTGCAGGCGAGGACCGGCGCGGAGTTTGTGCACCCTTACAACGACCCACGCGTCGTGGCGGGGCAGGGCACATGTTCGAAAGAACTGATGGAGCAGACCGACGGTCTGGATTGCGTCATCGCCCCCATCGGCGGCGGTGGCATGGTGTCGGGCACCTGTCTGACGCTCTCCAACCTCGCACCGGAAGTGAAGATTTACGCCGCCGAGCCCGAGCAGGCCGACGATGCCTATCGCAGCTTCAAAGCCGGTCACATCATCGCGGATGATGCGCCCAATACCATTGCCGATGGGTTGAAGGTCCCGCTCAAGGACCTCACATGGCATTTTGTCAGCAATCATGTAACCGACATCTTCACCGCGTCGGAGGAGGAGATTATCGACGCGATGAAGCTCACCTGGCAGCGCATGAAAATCGTCATCGAGGCCAGCTGCGCCGTGCCGATGGCCACCATTTTGAAAAACAAGGACACCTTCGCGGGCAAGCGCGTGGGCGTCATCATCACCGGAGGCAACGTGGATATGGACACGCTGCCCTGGATCAAGAAATAGAAAGGGAGAGACCCAATGAATGCACCCGTGAAATTTGACGACCTTGAGGTCGGTTATGACATCCCCGCCGCCATCGGCATGGACGAATCTGAAATCCAGACGCCGTGCCTCGTGCTCGATCTGGACGCGCTGGAGCGCAACATCGAAAAGATGGGCCGGTTCGCCAAGGAAATGGGCGTGCGTCACCGTGTGCATGGCAAGATGCACAAGTCGGTTGACGTGGCTTTGCTGCAGGAGAAGCTGGGCGGGTCTGTCGGCGTCTGCTGCCAGAAGGTCTCTGAGGCCGAAGTCTTCGCCCGTGGCGGCATCAAGGACGTGATGGTCTCCAACCAGGTGCGGGACCCCGCGAAGATCGACCGTCTGGCCCGCTTGCCCAAACTGGGCGCCCGCGCGATCTGCTGCGTCGATGATGTCGAGAATGTCGCCGACCTGTCCGCTGCGGCTGTTAAGCACGGCACTCAGATCGAGTGCATCGTGGAAATCGACTGCGGCGCGGGCCGCTGCGGTGTGACCACGACGCCGGAAGTTGTGGAGATTGCGAAAGCCATCGACGCGGCAGAGGGCCTCAAATTCGCAGGCATCCAGGCCTATCAGGGCGCGATGCAGCACCTTGACAGCTATGACGAGCGCAAGGCGAAGATCGACATCGCTGTTGCGATGGTGAAAGACGCTGTGGACACGCTGAAAGACGAACACGGTCTGGAGTGCGACATCGTTGGCGGTGGCGGCACCGGCTCCTACTATTTTGAAGGGAACTCCGGCGTTTACAACGAGTTGCAGTGCGGCTCTTACGCGTTCATGGATGCAGATTATGGCCGTATTCTCGATAAGGACGGGAACCGGATCGACCAGGGGGAGTGGGAAAACGCGCTCTTCATCCTGACGTCAGTGATGAGCCACGCAAAGGCCGATAAAGCGATTGTCGATGCCGGTCTGAAAGCCCAATCCGTGGACAGCGGCTTGCCCGTGATTTTCGGGCGTGACGACGTGACTTACGTCAAATGCTCCGACGAGCACGGCGTGGTGAGTGATCCGAAAGGCGCGCTGAAGGTCAATGACAAGCTGCGCCTCGTGCCCGGTCACTGTGACCCAACCTGCAATGTGCATGACTGGTACGTGGGCGTCCGGGACGGCAAGGTCGAAACGCTCTGGCCCGTGTCGGCTCGTGGTAAAGCCTACTGATCATGACTGCACAATCTGAAGGTATCGTGATCGTCCCGGAAGGGGCGATCGCCGATCTCATTGACGCTGATGCGAGCTTTGAGGCCGTTGAATCCGTCTTCGCCGCCATGTCGCGCGGCGATGCGTATAACTTCCCCGTCATCCGCGAAGCCATCGGCCATGAGGATGCGCTTTATGGCTTCAAAGGAGGCTTTGACAAATCCGGCATGGCGCTTGGTCTGAAAGCGGGCGGCTACTGGCCGAACAATCTGGAAAAGCGCGGGCTGATCAATCACCAGTCCACGGTGTTCCTGTTCGATCCGGATACAGGCAAGGTCAAGGCGATGGTCGGCGGCAACCTGTTGACGGCCCTGCGCACGGCAGCGTCCTCGTCCGTGTCGATCAAGCATCTGGCGCGCGAGGACAGCAAGGTTCTGGGCATGATCGGCGCAGGCCATCAGGCCACGTTCCAGCTGCGCACCGCCCTCAAGCACCGCAATTTCGAGAAGGTCATCGGCTGGAACTACCACCCCGACATGCTGCCCAACATCGAAAAGATCGCGACCGAGGCGGGTCTGCCCTTTGAGGCGGTCGATCTGCCCGGCATGGTTGAGGCCGATGTGATCATCTCGATCACCTCTGCCTTCTCGGCCTCGCTCATGGCCGATCATGTCAGCCCCGGCACGCATATCGCTGCCATGGGCACCGACACCAAAGGCAAGCAGGAGGTGGACGCCGCGCTGGTCGCGAAGGCCACCGTCTTCACCGACGAGATCGCGCAGTCGATTAGCATCGGCGAGGCCCAGCACGCCATTGCGGACGGGTCGATCACGGAAAGCGACATCGCCGAGATTGGCGCGGTCATCAACGGCACACACAAGGGCCGGACCAGCGCAGATGAGATCACGCTTTTCGATGGCACCGGTGTCGGTCTGCAAGACCTTGCCGTGGCGGCAAAAGTGGTTGATCTTGCCGTCGAAAAAGGAGTGGCGCAACGGGTTGATTTCTGACCCTCGCCCGAGGGACAGACTATGACGATCCGCATTGCAATCAACGGCTTGGGGCGCATCGGACGCTCCATTCTTCGGCTTTTGGCAACAGACAAGGGCGACGGGTTTGAACTGGTCGCCCTCAACGACATCGCCGCGCCCGATCTGGTCGCCTACCTGCTGAAATACGACACCGTGTTTGGCCTCTATCCCGGAGAGGTCGACCACACCGACGATGCCCTGATCCTGAATGGCCAGCGCATTCCGCTGACCCAAACACCGGATATTTCCAGCGTTGACTTAAGCGGCGTCGATCTGCTGCTCGAATGCACCGGCAAGGCCGACACGCGCGCGTGGGCCGAGCGTGGCCTCAAAGCGGGTGCGCAAAAAGTCCTCATCTCCGGCCCGTCCCCCGAGGCCGATCTGACCTTCGTCATGGGTGCCAATGACGCGGCCCTCAAAGACCAAACCATCGTCTCCAACGCGTCCTGCACCACCAATGCGCTGGCCCCCACACTCAAACTACTCGACGATCATTATGGCCTCATCTCCGGCCATATGACGACGATCCACTGCTACACGGGCAGCCAACCGACCGTCGATGCGCCGCGTGGCGACATGGTCCGCTCCCGCGCCGCGGCCCTGTCGATGATCCCCACGACCACAAGTGCGGCAACGCTGGCCGATCTGGTGCTGCCCGACCTGGCGGACAAAGTCACAAGCCACTCGGTGCGAGTCCCCACAGCCTCCGTCTCAGCCGTGGATCTGATCGTGCAGCTCAAGTCCTGCCCCGACACAGACACCGCCAACGCCACGTTGCGCGCTGCCCCCGCACCGGTTTTCGCCCATACCGATGACCGTGTCGTCTCAAGCGATCTGCGCGCGCACCCCGCCTCCATCATTTTCGCCACGCCGGAAACCTCCCGCGTGGGCCGCGACATGCTGCGGGTCTTCGGCTGGTATGACAATGAATGGGGCTTCTCCAACCGGATGCTCGACGTCGCCCGGCTGATGATCCCTTAACTTTCATCTTTGTAAAAATATCCCCGCGCGGAGCGCATAAAAGAGGCCCCCACCCGAAGGCGGAGGCCCAACACTCGTAAACCTCACAAATTACTTGCCCGGCAAAGATCCCTTGCCGTGGCCCGTCAGCCCGCCGGACACCTCTTCGGTGGCCTCGTCGGAAAGCTCTTCCGGCAGGATCAGGTTCAACACGATAGCAATCAGCGCGGCAGGCAGTAGCCCACTGGTCATCAGAATGCGCAATGTGTCGGGCAGGTATTGCACGGCCCCCGGCTCCAGTTGCAGACCCAAACCAACCGACAGCGCAATCGCGAAGATCACCATGTTGCGCCGGTTCCAGTCCACATCCGACAGCATCGAGATACCGGCAGCCACGACCATGCCGAACATCACGATCACGCCGCCGCCAAGCACTTCGATGGGCACCGTGCGGATCACACCGCCGACTTTGGGGATCAGACCGCAGATGATCAGGAAGATCGCGCCGCAGGTCACCACATGGCGGCTCATGACGCCGGTCATGGCGATCAGGCCCACATTCTGGCTGAACGAGGTGTTGGGAAAGCCGCCGAACACACCGGCCAGCGCGCTGCCGAAACCATCGGCATAGGTCGCGCCTTCGATCTCTTTATCGGTCGCCTCCCGGCCCGCACCGCCTTTGGTGATGCCCGACACGTCGCCCACCGTCTCGATGGCCGAGATGAAGGCCATCAGGCAGAAGCCGACGATGGCTGCGGTCGAGAATTCGAACCCGTATTTGAACGGCTGGGGCAGGGCGAAGGCGGCAGAACGCTCCCACGAGGTAGCGATGGCCTCAAAGGACAGCATGCCCACGGCCAGCGCATAGACATAGCCTGCGATCAGACCGATCAGCACTGCCGAGATGGAGATCATCCCTTTGGTGAAGAACTTCAGCCCCAGCGTGACGAAGATCACCACGAGCGCTGCGGACCAGTTCAGCAGGCTACCATATTCCGGGGTGCCGATGGCTGGGACACCGCCTGCGGCGTATTGAATGCCGACTTTGACCAACGCCAGACCGATCATCGTGACCACAAGGCCGGTCACCAGCGGCGGCAGGGCAAAGCGGATTTTGCCAATGAAAAGGCCAAGCACAGCATGAAACAGACCGCCGATGATGACGCCCCCGAAAAGCGCGGCCAGCGCATCGACGCCTTTACCCGCCACAAGTGGGATCATGATCGGCAGGAACGCGAAAGACGTGCCTTGCACGATGGGCAGCGCTGCACCGACAGGGCCAACGGTGATCGTCTGCAACAGCGTCGCCACGCCTGCAAAAAGCATCGACATCTGAATGAGGTAGAGCAGTTCTGGAAAGTCCGGTGAGTTCGAGCCAAAGCCGAAGCCCGCTGCCCCCGCGACGATGATCGCAGGCGTCACGTTCGAGACGAACATCGCCATAACATGTTGAATTCCCAACGGAATCGCTTTGCCCAGACCGGGCGTGTAGTTCGGGTCCCGCAATTGTGCGGGCGTCCCTATGGACGTGTCAGCCATGATAAAACTCCTTGTCAGCTGTCCCATGAGGCCACTTCTGCGGCGGCTCTCACATCAAGGGGCGTGGATCGTAAATCCTTCCTCGAACCAATGCTCCTCAAGGTTTTCGCCCTCGCCAATTCGGTCGACGACGGCAAATAATCCCGGTGCGTGCAGGGGCGTGCAAACCCCGTGCCACGTATTCCGGTGAAAGTTGATGGCCTGACCGGGGGCAGTCAGAAAGGCCTGCGGCTGCCCCGGGGTGCCGCCTTGATCGGGGGCCACGACGACCAGAAACGGATGCTCTGTCATCGGGATGAAGGTTTGCGAGCCCAGCGGGTGCCGCTCCATCATATCCAGAGTGTAAGGCAGGCTGCGGGGCTGCGCGTTAAAGAGGCTCACGCCCACGCGCCCGTCGCTCACGTCGATCCGTGCACGGTCGTGAAAGCGCCCGCAGAGGCCTTGATTGATCAGTTTGTCCGGCTCCCCGGCGCAGTCCAGCACGTCACCGAATGTCGCGAAGGCTGTGGCGGTGAGGGGGGACGCGACGATCACGGCAGCATGTCCTTCAAGCGGTGCAGCGCGATCCGTTCGACCTGTCGGCAGGCCTCGGCGAATTCGACATCGCTGTCATTGTCGATGCGCTGCTTGAACGCGGCGAGGATGCTGGCCTTGTCGTGATCGCGCACAGCGATGATGAAGGGGAACCCATGCTTGGCCACGTAATTGGTGTTCAATTGCGTGAACGTGGCGCGTTCTTCGTCGGTCAGATGATCCAGCCCTGCATTGGCTTGCTCGGACGTGCTTTCCGCCGTCAGCGCCTTGGCCGCGGCCAGCTTGCCGGCAAGGTCGGGGTGGGCGGTCAGAACACCCATCCGCGCCGCGTCCGAAGCTGAGCGAAAGACCCGTGCCAGCGCGTTGTGCAGACCTATGGCCGTGTCATGGGCCGGACCTAGTTCCAGCGCCCATGCGCCTTCGGCAATCCACGGCGAATGCTCGAAGATCGACCCGTAAGCCTCTACGAATGCTGCCTTTTCCATTTGCGACGGGCGCGCATAATGCACCGGGGGGTGCGTCTTCGCCCAATGCTCTGCAATGTCGATCCGGCGCGCGAACCACACGTCCTCATGCCCCGCTGCATATTCCAGAAACCGCTTGAGCGCCTGCACCCGACCCGGCCGCCCGATCAGGCGGCAATGCAGACCGATGCTCATCATCTTCGGCGCGCCCTCGACCCCCTCGGCGTAAAGCGCATCGAAGCTGTCCTTGAGATAGGCATAAAACTGATCGCCCGCGTTGAAACCTTGAGGCGTCGCGAAGCGCATGTCATTGGCGTCCAGCGTGTACGGAATGACGAGCTGATCGCGCCCATGGGCGTGGTGCCAATAGGGTAGATCATCCGCATAACTGTCGCTGACATAGTCAAACCCGCCATGCTCGGTCACCAGATCAACGGTGTTTTCCGAACAGCGCCCGGTATACCAGCCGCGCGGCGCCGCGCCGGTGACTTCGGTATGCAGCCGCACGGCCTCAGCCATGTCAGCCGCTTCAGCTTCCCGGTCGAAGTCCTTGTATTCAATCCATTTCAGCCCATGGCTCGCGATCTCCCAATCGGCGTCCTGCATCGCGGCGACCTGTTCAGGCGCACGCGCCAGAGCCGTCGCGACCCCGTAAACCGTGACCGGAATGCCCATCCCGGTGAACAACCGGTGCAGCCGCCAGAACCCGGCCCGCGCGCCGTATTCGTAGATCGATTCCATGTTCCAATGGCGTTGACCGGGCCAGGCCGCCGCGCCCACGATCTCGGACAAAAACGCCTCGGACGCCGCATCCCCGTGCAGCACGTTATTCTCGCCGCCTTCTTCGTAATTCACGACGCATTGCACAGCGATCTTCGCGCCACCTGGCCAGGCTGCATCTGGTGGAGTGGCTCCATAGCCCTGCATGTCGCGCTGATATCGGTTCACTGTGGCATCCTTTGTCTCTAATTCCTTCTATTCCAAAAAAATCCACCTGACTTTCAAGAAATACCTGAAAGAGTTTTCTTGGCGTAGGGCTTTCCACCGCTCCAGCTTTCGCCCAGTCTTTGCGCAACTAAAAGGAGCGACCAATGGCAGGTTATTTGACCACCCATGTTCTGGATACCGCGCTTGGAAAACCAGCGCAGGGCCTGAAAATTGAGCTTTTCCGGATCGAGGGCGAGACGCGCACCCATCTGCGGACACTTGAAACAAACGACGATGGACGCACGGACAGCCAAATTCTGCCCGAAGCTGAGTTCCAAACCGGCACCTATGAACTGATCTTCCACGCCGGAGCCTATCTGGATGGGGTCGACACCCCGCCGGAAAGCCCGCGCTTTCTGGATGTGATCCCGCTGCGGTTCGGTATGTCAGAGGCCGCGCATTACCACGTGCCGCTGCTGCTCTCGCCCTTCGGATACTCAACCTATCGCGGCAGCTGATCCGGCTCGGTGCGCATCATTTCGGGGATGCGCTTGGCCATGAACTCGATCAGCAGACGCACTTTCGGGTCCTGCCTGCGCCGGTGCGGATAAAGGCACCCAAGCTGCACCGGAAGCGGGGGCGTAGCGGCGCAAACCTCGACCAGATCGCCGCTCTCCAGATGCTCTGACACCTCGAAAAACGGTTTCATCACAATGCCATGGCCGTCCAGCGCCCATTGGGTCAGCACATCGCCATCGTCGCTTTCAAACGGGCCTTTGATGGCAAAGCGCTCTGGCCCGTCTGGCGTTTGCAACTGCCACTGAAACTCCGTCGCGCCGGGAAAGCGCAGCGCCAGACAATCATGCCCGTCACCCACCAATGCCGCCCCATCCGCAGGCGCGCCGCGCCGGTCCAGATAGGCCGGGGCGGCGCAAAGCACGCGCGGGCAATCGGCCAGCTTGCGCATCTTCAGCGCACTGTCCTGGGGCGTTCCGAGGAAAAACGCCAGATCAAGCCCTTCCGAGGCGACGTCGATCGTGCGGTCCGACAGGCGGAGCCGGATGTCGACCAACGGAAACTCTGCTTTGAAATCCGGCACCAACGGCGCGATGAAACGCCGCCCGACGCCCAACGGGGCGGCCACAAATATCGACCCGCGCGGATTGCCGGTAACATCCTGCACTGCCGCTTCGGCCTCCACTACCGCGTCCAGAATGCGCTGCGCGCCTTCAAAGAAGATGCGCCCCTGCTCGGTCGGCTGCAGCGACCGTGTGGTGCGCGTGAAGAGCCGCACGTTCAAATGCTGCTCCAACTGTCCGATTCGCGCCGAGGCCACTGCCGGAGAGACCCGTTGATCGCGCGCCGCCGCTGACATACTGCCTAATTCATAGACACGCACAAAGGTTTTGATCGTGTCGAAATACGACATGGGCCCTTTTCCGTATTATTCGGCTTTCTTTGAAACTGATTGGAATAATACTGGAATTCAAGAAAAAACCATCGCGAGGTAGGGTGCCTGAAAAGGAGATGCGCTGATGTATGATTTTGCCGTGATGTGGGACTGGGCGGGCTTTGCGGTTCGCTGGCTGCATGTGATTACTGCCATCGCATGGATCGGCAGTTCGTTCTATTTCATCGCGCTCGATCTGGGACTGCGGCAAGCGCCGGGGCTGCCCAAAGGCGCCTCTGGCGAGGAATGGCAAGTCCATGGTGGCGGGTTTTATCACATCCGCAAATTCAACGTCGCGCCCGAGGACATGCCGGACCATCTGACGTGGTTCAAATGGGAAAGCTATGCCACCTGGCTCTCCGGTGCTGCCCTGTTGATGATCGTCTATTGGGCCGGGGCCGAGATGTTCCTGATTGATCTCAACAAGATGGACCTGAGCACGTTTCAGGCGATCCTCATTTCGGCTGCGTCCCTGACCATCGGCTGGATCATCTACGATCAGGCCTGCAAATCGAAACTGGGTGATCACCCCAACGCACTGATGTTGCTCCTCTTTGTGGCGCTTGTCGTGATGAGCTGGGGCTACCATCAGGTCTTCACGGGCCGTGCCGCCATGCTGCATCTGGGGGCGTTTACCGCAACGATCATGACGGCCAATGTCTTTTTCATCATCATGCCGAACCAGCGCATCGTCGTGGCCGATCTCAAGGCAGGCCGCACGCCTGATCCGAAATACGGCAAGATCGCCAAGCTGCGCTCGACCCATAACAATTACCTGACGCTGCCAGTGATTTTCCTGATGCTTAGCAATCATTACCCGCTGGCCTTCGCCACGGATTACGCGTGGATCATCGCCGCGCTGGTTTTTCTGATGGGCGTCACGATCCGGCACTATTTCAACTCGATGCATGCCCGCAAGGGCGAGCCGACCTGGACCATCGCGGCGACCGTTCTGCTCTTTATCGGCATCATGTGGCTCTCCACCGCGCCGCTGCGCACCATCGACGATCTGCCCGAAGAGCAAGCGATGACCCCAACGGCGCAACGCTTTGCTGCCGCCGAGGGCTTTGAAGACGCCACCAATATCGTGCTGGGTCGATGTTCGATGTGCCACGCGCGCGAGCCGGTCTGGAGCACATCGATGCGGTGGGCGCCCAAAGGCGTTCACCTTGAGACGGAGGCCGATATCGCCATGAACGCGCGCCAGATCTATCTGCAATCGGGCGTCAGTCACGCCATGCCCCCCGGCAATCTGACATGGATGGAAGACGAAGAGCGGGCCAAAATTCGCGCGTGGTTCAAAGCGGCCCGTCAGGTGGAGCTTGCAGCTAATTAACGGGCGGTCCATCTTGCCGCCATGATTACTGACCCTGCTTTAGAAGCCCGTCGCCTCTTTGATATTGGCGTGGCTGCCGCCGACCCGTTTGCCGCAACTCAGATTGCGGTGAACCGCGTCACGTTGGACGACCCGATGATCCTTGCCATCGGCAAGGCCGCGACCCGGATGGCCGAGGCGGCGATGGCGCATTACGCGCAGCCCAAGGTGATCATCGTCACGAACCCCGAAAACGCGCGCGACGTGCCCGGCGCGCAGGTCTTTGCCGCAAGCCACCCGGTGCCGGACGGGGTCGGGCTGCAAGCCTCTGCCGCGATCATCAAAGCGCTGGCCGCGAATACGCGCCCGGTTCTTGCGCTGATCTCCGGGGGCGGATCGGCCCTTTTGCCCGCGCCGGTGGACGGCATCCCTCTGGCCGACAAGGCCCGCATGAATGCGCTGCTTTTGGGCAGTGGTGCAGACATTGTGCAGACCAATCTGGTGCGCCAACAGCTCTCGTGCCTCAAAGGCGGGGGCCTGAACCGCCATGCAGCACCGCATCCGGTCACCGCGCTGATCCTGTCGGATGTGATCGGCGATGATCTGCGGGCCATCGCCTCTGGTCCCACGGTCTCGCCCATCGGCACGCCTGCGGATGCCCGCGCCGCGCTGCAAACCCTCGGCATTTGGGAAGCCAGCCCGGCCACCGTCCAAAGCCAATTGTTGGCTGACCATCTGACGCCCGAGACACCGCACGCCAACAACATCCTGATCGGCTCCAACACCAAAAGCCTGCACGCCATGCAAGCTGCCGCCCCCTCCGCCAAGATCGGCAACGCCCATCTGGTGGGCGATGTGGCTGAGGCCGCCAAGATCGTCGCCCAGCACTACCATGATGGCCCCGGCACCACGCTCTTTGGCGGCGAAACCACCGTGCAGATCAAAGGCACAGGCGCGGGCGGACGCAATCAGGAGCTTGCCCTCCGCGTCGCCAAAATCGCCGCCGCCGAAGGCTGGGAGAACTGGACCTATCTGCAAGGCGGCACCGATGGCCGCGACGGCCCCACAGACGCCGCCGGTGGCCTCGTGGACAGCACAACACTGGGCAAAATCCGCGCCGCAGGCCAGGACCCCGACGCGCTGCTCGCCAATAACGACAGCTACGCCGCCCTCAAAGCCGGAGACAGCCTGCTCATAACCGGCGGCACCGGCACCAATGTGGCCGACCTGGGTGTCCTGATCCGCACCTGATCTTCTTTTATGCCCAAATACCTCCCGCCGGAGGCATCCGCCCTAATCCACAGGCAACCCGCTCGGCACAGTCTCGGGCCGTCCAAGTGGGCGCTGCCGCGCCGTCGCGCCGGTCAAGCTGTGCAAAAACGCCACCAACTCCGCGATCTCGGCATCACTCAGATCGCGCGGCGCGATATCGACCTTCTCCTCTTGCCGCGCCATCTCGCGCGTGTCGGATTGAATAACGAAATCAATCTCTTCCAGCCATTCCACAATTGGCAGCGCTGCGGTTTCCCGCGCCCACGCCGCCCGCATCTCCAAAGGTTGCAAATGGTGCCGCACGATCCCCTCGAGATCGGGATAGGCTCCATTATGCCCGTATGGCGCGGTCAGCGCGACGTTGCGCAAAGACGGCGTGCGGAAGCGGTAGGCATCCTCCAACGCATCACTTTCGCCCATCCGCCCCACATCGCGGGGCATCGGATCAAAGCGCCGCGTGCGACCCGGCCCGTACGCCGGAAGTGCGAGGGCATGAAAGCCCTGATCGGTAAAAAGCGGGCCGCGATGACAGTCTGTGCAACCCGCCTTGCCAAAGAACAAACGCCGCCCGGCCTCGGCCTTCTCTGGCAGGGGAACGCCGGTCAAAAACGCATCATAAGGGCTGTCAAAACTGCGCCATTCGGCATTCATGAAAGCCCCCAGAGCGTTCGCGATCTCGACAATCGTGACCTGCTCGGGCGCGTCGATATGATCGAACGCCTCCACGAATTTTGCACCATAGTTCGGGATCACACGCACGCGCTTGGCGATGATCGGCCAGGCCGCATCAATCCGGTCATGTACAGCCCCCGCAACCTCGTTTTCCTTGGGGTTGCCCGCCATCTCGAACTGCGCGGTCAGCGGGAAGAGCGCTTGGGCGGCAAGGATATGATCCAAGCCATCCGGCAACCATTCCTCCGCCGGGGAGTTGAAGCCGTTCTCAAAGTCGTCGCTGACCGATAACCGCCCGTCATGAAACAAAATATCGACGCTGCGATGGCCAAGGTTCCACAGCGCAGGCGCATTGCGCGGGATGCGTTTGCGGATACGGTCTTCGCCCGTGCCAGCGGTGCGCTTCGGCCCCAAACCGACACCGCCTTCACCGATGCCAAGGCTCAGCCCGTCGCCGCCATGAAAATCGTGATGATGACAGGTCCCGCAAGAGATATTGCGGTTTCCCGACAGGATCTTATCGTAGAACAGAAGCTGCCCCAATGACGCCTGCAACGGATCGGCGGGGTGGAAATCCGCGTCGCTTATCGGTTGGGAAAAAGCCGGTGTCGCGACCAATGCAAGGATCCAAAGATGCTGAAATACGCCGCTGCTCTTTGCCTTCTGGCCAGCCCCGCGCTGACTGAGATCGAAAAAGGCCGCGACCTGATGGAGGCGGGGCGCTTTGAAGAGGCGATGCAGGAATTTTGGCCCGCCGCGCGGTCGGGCAACGCAGATGCCGAGGAGCTGATCGGCGTGATGTATGCGCTGGGGCTGGGGGTCGAGCAGGACTATGTCCGGGCGTTCGACTGGTATCTGCGCAGCGCCATGAAAGGCCATCCCGGCGCTCAAAGCGGGGTCGGCTGGTATTACGAAGTCGGCCTCGGCATGCCCGCGCCCGATCTGACGCGCGCCTATATGTGGTATGTCCTCAGCGCGATTGGCGGCGATCCGGATGCGGCCATTTCGCAGGAAGAGGTGGTCAAGAAGATGACTGCTGAGCAGATCGAAAAGGCGCATGAGCTGATCGATGATTACCGGGTCTGGATGTATCCGTTCCGCTGAGTTTAGCCAGCTTTTGCGCTTTTGGAAGCGTCGGAGCCTTCGGCGAGGATATTTGGAAAAAGCGAAGCGGACAATTTGAATAAAAAGCGCCGCAGTTTGGTGTGCGGCGCTTTTCTTGTTGTTTTTTTGGGGGCCGCTAGTTCAGGTCCGCATCCCGCGCCGCGCCGATTTCAGCTTCGGCTTCGGCGACGGCCTCGACCAGCGCGTTGTAGATGCGCTCACCACCGTCGATATTGGCCTGGAACCAGTCATAGACCGGCGTTGCGGCTTCTGCGAAAGCGGCTTTTTCTTCCGGTGTCAGCACGTAAAGATCACCACCACCGGCGACGAAATCTTCATAGGCCTGAATGGATTTCCGCTTGGGCGAGGCGAAGGTGGCCTGTTGCAGCGCGTAGAAACCATCGACCACGACGCGGCGCATATCCTCTGGCATGGCCATGAACTTCTCGTTCGACATCCACCACAGCGCGCCCATGTAAGCATGACCGTCCAGCGTCACATATTGCAGGCCCGCATCGGGGAATTTCATGCCCATGATGTCGGTGATCCCGTTCTTGGAGCCGTCAACGACGCCGGTCTGGAAGCTGGTGAAGAGCTCAGGCCACGGGATCGGCGTGGGGGAGGCCCCAAGCGCGCGGACCAGTTCCTGCGGCAGGTCTGCGACCACCGTGCGGATTTTCAGGCCGTCCATGTCAGCGGGCGTCGCCACGCGGCGCTGGGTGTTGGCGAAGTTGCGCCAGCCGCCGGTGTTGCCGATGGTCATCAGGCGGATCGCGTCGCCGCTATCCTCCAGCGCCATTTCGCGCATGGTGCGGGTGAAATCGCCGGACAGGACATGCTCGGCAATGCGGTCATCGGCCATCAGATAGGGCAGGTCGAGGACTTGCACGTAGGGGAAGATCGAGGACGCGCCACCGGAGGTGGAAATATAGATGTCGATGGATCCGTCCGCGACACCTTGCAGACATTCCGCGCCTTTAGAGCAAAGCTGCGTGCCGATGAACAGCTCAACCTCGATGGCGCCGTTGGAGGCCGCTTCGACGTAGTTCTTGAAGACCACGAGGCCGTCATAATCTTCGTCGTTTTCGTTGGAATTGGCCGTGGCGCGCAAAGTGTATTCCTGCGCAATCGCGGTTAATGGCATGGCTGCCAGTAGCGTCGCTGCGACGAGCGACTTGGTGAGACCTTTAAGCATTATGAACCTCCCTTTCAGGTTATTGCAGCGGTCATTGAACGAAGCCCGTCAAACGGGGGATCGTCATGGAAATTGCCGGGAAGAAGGTGATCAGGAAGATCACCAGCACTTCGACGGCAAGAAATGGCAGGATGGCGCGCGAGACGGTTTCCACCTTTTCGCCGGACACCGTTGAGGCCACGAAAAGCACCAATCCCATGGGCGGCGTTGCCAATCCGACGGTCAGGTTGACGCTCATGATGATGGCGAAATGGACGGGGTGCACGCCAAGCTCTGTGAAGATTGGTCCCAGGATCGGGCCGAGGATGATGATCGCAGGGCCTGCGTCGAGGAACATCCCCACGATAAAGAGCAAGATATTGATGAGAAACAATAATATCAGTGGGTTCTCGGATAGGGACAGGATGAACTCGGTCAGTATCTGCGGGGCGTATGACAGGGACACGACGGTTTTGAAGGCGACCGCCGCGCCGACCAGCAGCAGCACCGCAGAAGAGGCCAACGCCGAGCGGGCGAGCACCGGGCCGAGGTCTTTGAACGTCATCGAACGCAGCACGAAGAAGCTGACGACGATGGCATAGGCCACCGCGATGGCGGAGGCTTCGGTTGGCGTGAAGACGCCCACAAGGATACCGCCAAGGATGATGATCGGGGTTTGCAGGGGCGCGACCGCCTTTTTGCAGACCAGCCGGAAATCACTACTGACATTGGCGCGCAGCCACATCATCAGACCATGGGCGATGGGCAGGAAAATAAGAAAGATGAGCCAGCCGTTAAGGTTAATTTCGAGCCCAAGAGCGGCGCGAATGCCCGCGAAGATCGCATAGAGTAGACCCGCGACGTTGATCCGGATCAGCACGAAGCTGACACGCGATTCCAGCGGCGTGATTGTCTGGTTCTTGGTGACGATCCGCTCGGCTTTCGGCAGGTCATAGCGGTCGGCCATCAAGCGCACCATGACCATCAGGCCGACGCCGACCAGAATGCCCGGCACGATGCCCGCAAGAAACAGCGCAGCCACGGATTCGCCCATCACGTAAGCGTAGATGATCATGATGCCCGACGGCGGAATGATCGGCCCGATGACCGAGGAGGCAGCTGTGATCGCAGCCGCGAATTTGCGCGAATAGCCGTTCTTCTCCATCGCCGGGATCAGGGTCGAGCCGAGCGCAGAGGTGTCCGCCACGGCGGATCCCGACAGACCGGCAAACAGGATCGACGACAGGATATTCACATGGGCGAGACCGCCGCGCAGATGCCCCATGAACGCTTGGCTAAACTCAACCAGCCGCGTGGTGATGCCCCCGCGGTTCATGATCTCGCCCGCGAGCATGAAGAACGGCAGTGCCATCAGCGGAAAACTGTCCATCCCATTGTAAAGATTGCGATAAAGGACCGCGAGATCGCGGCTGGAGCCGTCAAGGATCAGCAGCAATCCGGGGGCGGCCAGAAGTCCGAAGACAACCGGTAGGCCGATCATCAGCAGGATCAGAAACAGCGGAAGGAACCAGATCAGCATCAGTCAGCCCTCGCCACGTTGGGATCGGACAGCGGCGGCAACCGATCTTCGCCGCCCAATAAAGTGATGATCTGGCGCAGCATCAGCTCGATATTGACGATGGTCAGCAGCACGAAGCCTACGAAGAGGGAGGCATAAGCCCACGAATTGCGGAACCGGATCGGCTCTCCTCCGAAAAGGTCCAGCGGCACCCGCAAGGAGGCCGACCGACCCCGCCCGGTCAGGCTGTCCACGTTGGACCAGCCCAGTTGCACGCAATAGACCAGAACGATTAACGCGATGCTCAACAAGGTTAACGTGAGCAAGACCGAGAGCAGGCGACCCAACGCCCGCTCCAGCATGTCGATGGCCACGAACCCGCCTTGGCGGTAGGCCATCGGGGCGATCAGACCCGTCATCCAAAGCATCAAAAAGCGCGCGCCTTCTTCGGTCCAGTTGGGCGCGTCGTTCAGCACATATCGGAAGAAGACCTGACCCAGGATCAGGCAGACCATCAGCGCCAGCGCAGCAATCGCGATGGCGCGCCCAAGGCGCAGCACCACATCATTGAAAAGCTGCAAAGGCCGCAAAAGCCCAAACAACAGCGCCATGGCGCATCCTCCCTGTTTGTGCCCATTTTTATGGGCTTATCAGGCTGTTACAGCCCTTTGTTAAAGTGGCCAAACTGGCCACCTGCAAACACCAGTGGGTTGCCGTCCCGCAATTGTGCACGGGTCACGCGACCGACCTGAATAAGGTGGTCGCCGGCATCATGGGTAGCCTCAAGCGTGCATTCAAAGCGCGCGAGGCAGTTTTCAATAAGCGGCACATCATGGGCTCCAAACGCCCAGTCCAGCCCGTCAAACGCGCTGCGTGTCCTGGCGAACCCCATCGCAATCTCAGATTGCTCGGCCCCCATGACGTGGATCGCGTAATGGGCGCATTCATGGTAAACGTCAAAGCGGGTCGAGGCCTTGTCGAGCGACCAAAGCACCAGCGCAGGCTCAAGCGAAACGGACGCAAAACTGTTGGCGGTGATCCCGCAAGGGCCGGGGGCCGTGATCACCGTCACCCCGGTTGCGAACTTGCCCAAGGCATCGCGAAAGGTGCGGGACGTGTCCGGCCCGGGAACGAAATCCTGCATGAAAGCCCCCTCGGCTCCGTCCATCATGGCACCTCGTGTCCAAGTGCGTGCGTATACAAAGCGAACCACGTCTCGCGATCCATTTCCACCTTGAATGCATCCGACAGGGCCGCAATGCGCGAGATCGTGTTGGTTCCCATCACGGGCATGATATTTGCCGGGTGGGCCAGCAGCCATGCGACGGCGACGGCGGCCTCATCGACCCCGTGCACGTCACCAATCGTGGTTAACGCGGTGCGCAACGCGGCGTTGTCCGCGTCAAACAGGCCCCCGCCGCCCAGAGGCGACCATGCCATCGGTGCAATCGCGCGGCGCTGCAAGAACGCGAGATCGCCGTTGGTAAAGGCGTCATGGGCCAGCAGGCTCAGCTCGATCTGGTTGGTGACCAGCGGCTGGGTCATAGCACTGCTCAGCAGCTCCCAATCCCACGGTTTGAAGTTCGACACGCCCACATGGCGCACCTTGCCAGAGGCGACAACCTCGTCCAGCGCAGCACCGGTTTCATGGTGGTTCATCAACGGATCCGGGCGGTGGATCAGCAATAGATCAATCTGATCAATATTCATATTTTTCAATGAGCTATCGACCGAAGCTAAGATGTGATCCCGGCTGGTGTCATAGTATTTGACCGGCTTGTCGCTATACTTTCCGATGGGTGCGACGATGTCACATTTCGTCACGACCTCCATCTGCTCGCGCAGCGACGGCGCCTCTTTCAGGGCGGCGCCCAACAAGGCTTCTGCACCATAATCGCCATAGATATCGGCTTGATCAAACGTGGTTAATCCCTGCTCAAGGCACGCATCAATCTTGGCGCGCACATGGGCGGTCGAGGTGTCCTCGTCATCGCCCAGACGCCACATCCCATAGACGATGCGGCTGAACTCCAACCCTTTGGTTAACGTGATACGGTCCATTAGCGGCGTTCTCCTACGCCTAGCGGCGTTGCGGGTGTCTCTGCCGGGACGCGGCCATAAGCCTCTGGCAAAGAACAGGTTTTCAGGTTTGGCAACACGCGGCTGCCGAAGGATTTGCATTCATCAATGTGGGGGTAGCCCGAAAAGATGAACGCGCGGATGCCCATCTTTTGATAAGCCTCGATCTTGGACATGACTTGATCCGTCGATCCGACAAGGGCCGCCCCGCAGCCCGAGCGCGCGCGCCCGACGCCGGTCCAAAGATGCGGCTCCACATAGCCGAATTTATCGGCCAATTCGCGGGCTTTGGCTTGGTGCGCAACGCCCAACGAGATGCTGTCATGGGCGCGGTCGCGGATCAGTTGGCCGTATTCATCGTCCAGTTTGCTGACCAGATGCTCGGCGTATTCTTTCGCCTCGGCCTCGGTGTCGCGCACGATCATGTGGACGCGCAGACCGTAATCCAGCGTGCGCCCGTATTCGGCGGCGCGTTGGTTAACGTCCTTCATCCGTTGAGCGATATTTTCCTCGGGCTCGGGCCACATCAGGTAGACATCGCAATGCTGCGCACAGAGGTCCAGCGCGGCAGGGGAATAGCCCCCGAAATAGAGCAAAGGTCCGCCATTTTGCTGGTAGGGGCGCGCGGGATCGGTCGGAACATTCTCGAAATTATAGATCTCACCGTGATAGGTGATCTCGTCCTGGGTCCAGGCTTGTTTAAGGATTTCAACAACTTCCTTCGAGCGTTTGTAGCGAAAAGCGCTTTCGGCCACCTCACCGGGGAAGTCCGAACTGATGACGTTCAGCGTCAGCCGTCCTTTGAGCATGTGATCCAGCGTCGCGACGGTGCGTGCCAGCATGATGGGCTGCATCTCCCCACAGCGGATCGCCGCCAGCATGTTGATGCTTTTGGTTAATGGTGCGCATCCGGCGACGAAGGACAATGTGTCTTGGCCAACCTGATAGGAGGAGGGGCACAGGATGTTGCGAAAGCCTTGGGCTTCGGCCTCCAACAGAATGTCGCGACAATGCTCCCACGAGGATCGCAACGCCCCGTCCGGCACGCCGAGATAGGCGTAATCATCCGAGCAAAGCGCAGAAAACCACGAGACTTCAGCAGCATCCAGATCGGCAGAGGTGACCGGAACGATCGTCATCGACTCATTTCCCCCCATGGAACTTTTCACTTGCGTAGCATCCGCTTTGATATGCATCAATAGTGTATCAATTTTTTGAGTCTGTGACTTGGATGCGATAGCCGACCCTTCCAGCCTGCCTAAATGGCAGCAAATCAGCGAGATGCTGATCCGCGAGATCGCCGCCGGGCATCTTGTCGATGGTGCGCGCCTGCCGCCTGAGCGGGAGATGGCGACGGGGCTTGGGATAGCCGTTGGCACGCTGCGAAAAGCACTGGCGGAGCTTGAGGCGCAAGGATTGCTGGAGCGCGTCCATGGCTCTGGCAATTACGTGCGCGCAGGGCAGGCAGACAGCGTCTATGCGTTCTTCCGGCTGGAGCGTGTGTCGGGTGGTGGCTTGCCCACCGCGCGCGTTCTCTCGGTCACGCGGATGACCAAACCAGCATCGCTTCCGATCTTTGGAACCTCCATGGACGCGCACCGCATCCGCCGGGTGCGGATGCTTGATGGGGAGCCCGCCGCGCTGGAAGAAATCTGGCTGGATGCGAGCTACGCCGCGTCCATTGCGCCAGATGATCTGTCGGAATCGCTTTACCTTTTCTACAAGCGGCAACTGGGGCTCCGGATCACGCGGGTGGAGGATCAGATCGGCGTCGATGCGCTGCCCGATTGGGGGCCGGAGGGCTTTGGTTTGTCCGCCGGAACCCCATGCGGATGGATCGAGCGGGTCAGTTTTGACCAAGACGGGGCGCGGGCTGAGGTTTCTCAGACTTGGTTCGATAATAACAAGGTGCGGTATATAAACCGCCTAGGATAGGAATAAGAATGTCGGATATCGTAAACTACGGCATCATCGGTTGTGGTATGATGGGGCAGGAACACATCCACAATATCGCCCTGCTAGAGAGCGCGCGTGTCTCGGTCGTGTACGACCCGGTGACGGAGGTGGCGCAGGCAGCAGCGAAGATCGCGGGCGCGGCACATGTGGCGGCCTCGCTGGACGATTTGCTGGCGTTTGAAGCGCTGGATGCGCTCGTTATTGTCAGCCCGAACCATCTGCATGTGGCGCAGTTGCATGAGATCGCAGCGAAACGGGTGTTGCCGATTTTGTGCGAAAAGCCGCTATATACCGCCCCCGCAGATGCGGCGGTGATGGAGGCGTTTGCGCAGCATTATGCGGCGCCGGTCTGGGTCGCGATGGAGTATCGTTATATGCCGCCGATTACGGCTTTGGTCAGCCGGGCGGCGCAGATCACGGGCGGGGTGAAGATGCTCACGATCCGGGAGCATCGCTTTCCGTTTCTGCCCAAGATCGGCGACTGGAACCGGTTCAATGCACAGACGGGTGGGACGCTGGTGGAGAAATGTTGCCACTTCTTCGACCTGATGCGGCTCATTCTGGCGGCGGAGCCGGTGCGTGTGATGGCCTCGGCGGGGCAGTCGGTGAACCATCTGGACGAGCGATATGGCGGGCAGGTGCCGGATATCTGGGACAATGGCTATGTGATCGTGGATTTCGACAGCGGCGCGCGGGCGATGCTGGAATTGTGCATGTTCGCGGAAGGGGCGCGGTTTCAGGAGGAGATCAGCGCTGTTGGGCCGGACGGCAAGGTTGAGGCGCGGGTGCCGGGGCCGGGGCGGTTCTGGCCGGAGCGTCTTGGGCCAGCGCCTGTGCCGGAGCTGGAGATATCACCGCGCCATCCGAAAGGGCCGGTGATGGAACCGGTGCCGGTCGACCCGGCGCTTCTGGCAGCGGGGGATCACAACGGGGCGACCTATTATCAGCACCAACGGTTCTTGCAGATCGTGCGCGAGGGCGGTGTGCCAGAGGTTGGCCTGAGCGATGGGGCGAAGGCGGTCGCGATGGGGCTGGCGGCGCAGCGCTCGGCCGAAGAAGGTGTGGTGGTGACGCTTTAGGTTTCGCGTGCGAAACCGTGTTTTAAGAGAGCCTGCCTTGATTTTGCAGGCTTTCTTGTTTTGAAAGTTCACATAATACCGGGCGTGGGTCTAGCGCCCTGTTTCTTATGGAAAAATTTATCATTTTGAGGTTGCTCGTCGGGCTTAGGCGGGGAGCCTGCGGCGCGGATATTTGGAAAAAGCGAAGGGGCGCGATGCAATTTTAGATAAAGTGTTTGGGCTTTTGGGTCTGGCTAGCCGTTGAGGTCTTCGACGAGGCCGCGAATGGGTTTCACGGCTTCGGAGACATGGGCGATCGTGGTGATGCCACGCGCCTCTAGCAGCGGTAGCAGTTTGCAATAGACCTGAGCGGTGGCGGTGGCGTCGCCAAGGGCGGTGTGGCGGAGCGGCTCGGGAATTGTCACGCTGAGCCGGTCAGCCAGCGCGTCGAGCGTGTGCTCGGCGCTTTCGCCAAAGACCACGGCAGAGAGCAGCACGGTGTCGAGCACGGGGTGATCGAATGTGACGCCCATGGCTTTGGCGTGTTTGTGCATGAAGGCCATGTCGAAGGGCGCGTTATGGGCCACCAGAACCGCGCCTCTGCAAAAGCTGTGAAACTGCTTGCCGGCAGTGGCCATGTTAGGCGCGTCGGCGACCATTTCATCGGTGATGTGATGGATTTTCGTGGAGGCGGCCGGGATCGGCATGCCGGGGCGCACGAGGGTGTCGAAACGCTCTGCCTCGATCATGCGGCCATTGACGATGCGGCGCGCGCCGATTTGAACGACCTCGTCTTTATGGGGCAAGAGGCCAGTGGTTTCGGTGTCAAAGACCACATGGGCGCGGCGTTGCAGCGTCTCGGTCGAGCGGTCGACGAGGTTGAAATCATAGACCGGCAGCGGTGCGCTGAGATGTGCGGGGCGGGTCGTGCAGTGGGGCAGGGTCAGCAGGTAGCACTGCGTGGTGAGCGCCTGGATGAGCCGCATATGTGCGGTGAGCGTGTCGCCGTTTTTGAGTGTTAGATTCAGCGGGACGCCTGCATCATGTTCTGTCCATTGGGTTTTCTTGAAGGCCTCTGCGATGGTGTCTTCTTCGAAGAATTCCAGCAGGGAGGCATCAAGACTGGGGGCTTCGTGACCGGGCAGGCAATCGACGGCAGCGGCGTTGTAAAATACCAGCCGGTGATCGGGGGTGCAGAGAAACACCGGCGTGGGAAGCTCGGCCAGAAGGGCGCGCAGGCGGGCGCGTTCGGCCTCCAGCGTTTCGGTTTGTCTTTGCAGGGCTTCTTCGACTTCGGACCTGGTTTTGGTGAGGTTTTGCGTCACCGCCGAGGCGGCGGGGGCCAGATCGCCCAGGTATTTGGCGGGCGCGTGATCAACCTCGTCCTCGACATCGGTATGAGCGCGCACGCGCATGTCGGCGGCCAGTCGTTCGATGGGTTTCGCGACGTTTTCATCAAAGAGCAGCCAGACGCCCGCTGTCAGCCCGATAATGCCGAGTGTTGCGATGATCTCTGCGGTGATGAAGCCTGCGAGAGGTTCGGACGGGTCAAGCCGCGTGTAGCCAAACCAAAGCGCTAGTCCCGTGGCCGTCGCCCCCCCAATCGCGAGAAAGGCGAAGAAGAGGAAAATGCGGAAGCGGAGACTGAGCTGGGAGAGCATGTTATGCGGCCTTGCAGGTGGTTTGGAGGACAGGATCGTCCGGCGCGACGGCGCGCCATGCGTCCTCGGGAAGGGAGCCGTCCGGGGCGAAATCAGCGCCGTCGATCAGATCGGCGCGGCGATTTTCGGCGCAATCAAAGACGACGGGGCCTTTGCTGATGGGCGACCAGCGCCCGAAGAAATAGAGATCAACCATGCGCTGATCGGGCAGCGCGGGGTTGGTGCGCATGGTGCCGGTGTCGACGGCGACAAAGCGTTCGACGAACGGGTAGGCATAGGTCCACGGGCGATAAAAGCTCTGGTCTTCGACGGTTTGCGCGATGGTGAGGCCTTCGGGCAGATTGCCTGCGGTGCGGTCATACCAGCTGTATTCGTTGGAGATCGTGGTGCCGATCATGGCGGCCCCGGCGGCCACAGGGATCAGCCATTTCGGCAAGCGGCGGCCTGTGGCGATGTTGATGAGCATCACGACACCCGCAACTGCGATGCCTGCCATGAAAACGCCGATGAGCTCGATGAACATTGCGGGTCCTTTACGTGATCAGGCCACGGCCAGAGGCCGCTGCCGATTGCATGGTTTTGACGACGACGAAGGCGTCCCGAAGGTGGCTACGCTCGAAGTCGGAGAGGTCATTGGGGGGCATGAAATTGTCGGGGGCTTCGCCCGCTTTGATCTGGGCGGCTTGGTGTTCGAGGCGGCTTTGGGCGATCAGGTCGTAAGCGTCGAGCAGGTCGCGCGCGCCGGAGGGGGAGATGACTTTGCCCGCCTCGGCTTCCTGCAGGCGGGCACGCGTGTTGACAGAACGCAGCTGGCCTTGGAGCGCGTAGACGCGACCCAGATCGACGATGGGCACGACGCCGTTGGCTTTCATGTCGATGGTGTTCTTGTGCTCGCCTGAGCGGACGGTAGCGAAGCCGCGCAGCAGGCCCAAAGGTGGCTGGTGCTTGAGGGAGTTGGCGACCATGTGGGCCACGAAGATGGAGTTCTTGGCGGCCTCTGCCAGCGTGTCGTCCTGTAGCTTGTCAAAGAGGCTGACATCGCCGCCGATGGGGCGCAGGTCGAACATGACGGAGGCGAGCATCTGGGCTTCGGTGTCGGGGTTGGCGATCCAGCCTTGGAAGTAGTCGCGCCAGACATGGAGCGGTTGGCACCAGCGTTGGGCGGTCGCCATCATGTCGCCGGGGCAATAGACATAGCCGCAGATATGCAGCCCGTCAGAGACGTATTTGGCGAGCATCTCGAAATAGGGGCGGTCGCGTTCTTGCAGGTCGTCATGGAGGATCAGGCAATTGTCCTGATCGGACACACCGGTTTGTTCCTGACGGCCTTGCGATCCGCAGGCGAGCCAGAGGTAGGGGACGGGGGGCGGGCCGAACTCGGCCTCGGCCAGGGTCAGCAGGCGGCGGGTAACCACGTCGGCGATGTCGGTGATGAGGCGGGTGACGACCTCGTGACGGTTGCCGGCGGCCACCAGTTGGACCAGCAGCTGCGGGATGCGGGCCGTGATTTTTGCCAGCTCCTGCGGGGTCTGGGCGGAGGCCACGTCGCCCACCAGTTGGGCGGAACTGTCGGCCTGAAAGCGGGTCAGGTCGGTCTGGGTGACGATGCCCACGAGCTTGCCCGCCTCGACGATGGGCAGGTGGCCGATATGACGCTCCATCATCGCGTGAAGGACGTCGGAGCCTATCGCGGAGGGCGGCAGGGTGATCGGGTCGGCGGTCATGATCTGGCTGACGGGCGCGTCGGTGGGGTGGCCCTCGGCGACAGAGCGGTTGGCCAGATCGCGCACAGTGAGGATACCCTGGAGGGTGTCGCCGGTGGCCACGCAGAGGCAGGAGACGCGCTTGTCGCGCATCATGATGGCGGCCTCGCGGATGGGGGTGTCGGGGGTGCAGCTATAGGGGTTGGCCGCCATCAGGGTTTCGACGCGGGTCGTGGGCAGGTCGTTCTTTTTGGGCGCGATGGCGGCGCGGGAGCGGTCGAAAAAGCGGCGCACCTGCGGGTTTGACGAAATCAGGCGGCGAAACGGGGCCGGGGGGATAACCAGAAGGCGTGCATCGGCACGCACGGTGGCCGACGTGACCGCGACATCGCCTTTCATCAGGCCGCGTTCGCCAAAGCTGTTCTTGGGGCCAAGGGCGGAAAGCTGAGTGCCGTTTTCGTCGAAGACATCCACGGCGCCTTCGTGGATCAGGTAGATGCCGTCGAGCGTGTCGCCCAGATTGTAGACCGTCTCACCAGCAGGCAGGATGCGTTGATCAAGCGCTGTGCTCAGTTCATCGAGCGCCTCGGCTGACAGGCTGTCATAGGGGTGCACATGAGACAGGAACTGCGTCAGCTCGGGGTGAGAAATCGGCATCAGGCCACCTTCAGAAAGAGAAACATCCTGCCCAGTTTGGACCGGACAGGATGCCTTTTTGAGAGGGCAGGCCGTCGCAGGGACGGCCCGACCCAAAGGCCCTTAGTGACCGTCCTGAGCGGCACCTGCGCCACGGGGCACACGCACGCTTTCGACGAGTTCTTTGATCTCGTCCGGGATCGGCTTGGTCATCGACGTCACGATGTAGGCCACCGTGAAGTTGATTGCCGCACCGATGGCACCGAAGGACGTGGACTTGATCGTGCCCAGCAGCGGGTCAGCATCCGTGAACGAGTTTGTTCCGGGGATGAAGAACCAGCCCTTGTGCAGGAAGATGTAGAGCAGGGTCACGATGAGACCTGCCAGCATCCCTGCCACGGCGCCCGAGTTGTTCACCTTCTTGGAGAAGATGCCCATCATCAGAGCCGGGAAGATCGAGGCGGCTGCCAGACCGAAGGCCAAGGCCACGGTTTGTGCGGCAAAGCCCGGCGGATTGAGACCCAGATAGGTGGCCACCAGAATGGCCCCAGCCATGGCAATCCGTGCCGACAACAGCTCACCCTTTTCCGAGATGTCAGGGCGCAACTGACCCTTGATCAGGTCGTGCGAGACGGCCGAGGATATCGCAAGAAGCAGACCGGCAGCTGTCGAGAGCGCGGCGGCAAGACCACCGGCAGCGACAAGGCCGATCACCCAACCGGGCAGGTTGGCGATCTCAGGGTTGGCCAGAACAAGGATGTCACGGTTGAAGTTGGTCAACTCGTTACCCTGCCAGCCATTGGCTTCGGCTTTGGCCTGCATTTCAGCATTACCATCGTTGTAATACTGGATCATGCCGTCGCCGTTCTTGTCTTCCCAACCCAGAAGGCCGGTTTTCTGCCATGTCGCCATCCAGTCATAGGCCGGATCATCTGCGATCTGCTGGATGGAGACGGCTTCGCCATCCGTACCATTGGGCCACATCAGTTCGGTGATATTCAGGCGGGCCATTGCACCAACTGCCGGGGCCGTCAGATACAGCAGCGCGATGAACACCAGCGTCCAACCAGCGGACCAACGTGCATCAGACACTTTGGGCACTGTGAAGAAGCGCATGATGACGTGGGGCAGACCGGCGGTACCGATCATCAGCGACAGCGTGAAGAGCGTCATGTTGAGCGTGTCGGCGTGGTGTGCCGTATACTCGTTGAAGCCCAGCTCGCGGACGATCTGGTCGAGCTTGACCAGAAGCGGCTCACCAGAGGCCTGGTGCTCGCCAAAGAGGCCAAGCGCCGGGATCGGGTTGCCCGTCAGTTGCAGCGAGATGAAGATCGCCGGGATCGTATAGGCCATGATCAGCACGCAGTATTGTGCCACCTGCGTGTAGGTCACGCCCTTCATGCCGCCAAACACAGCGTATGCGAACACAACGCAGGCACCGATCAGCAGACCGGAGGTGTTGGAGATCTCAAGGAAGCGGCCGAACGCCACGCCCACGCCGGTCATCTGGCCGATCACATATGTGACCGATGCGACGATCAGACAGATCACAGCCACAAGACGTGCGGTGGGCGAGTAGAAGCGGTCGCCGATGAACTCGGAAACGGTGAACTTGCCGAACTTGCGCAGGTAGGGGGCCAGCAACAGCGCCAGAAGCACGTAGCCGCCTGTCCAACCCATCAGGAAGGACGAGTTGTCATAGCCGGTGAAAGCGATAAGGCCTGCCATCGAGATGAACGAGGCCGCCGACATCCAGTCAGCTGCTGTCGCCATACCGTTGGTGACCGGGTGAACGCCGCGACCGGCGGCGTAGAATTCCGATGTGGAGCCTGCACGGGCCCAGATCGCGATGCCGATGTAAAGCGCGAAGGATGCGCCCACAAACAGCAGGTTGATTGTAAACTGGTCCATCGAAATTTACTCCTCGACGCCGTATTCTTTGTCGATCGTGTTCATGCGCCAGGCATAGAAGAAGATCAGAGCCAAAAAGACGAGGATCGAGCCTTGCTGGGCAAACCAGAAGCCAAGATCGGTTCCGCCGACAGGAATGCCGGACAACATCGGGCGCAGCAGAATGCCGAACCCGAAGGACACAAGTGCCCAGATGACGAGCGAGATACGAATAAGTCGCACGTTGGCCTTCCAATAAGAGCGATCGCTCTCCTCGGTCGACACAGTGTTAGTTTGATCGGTCACGATTGGACCTCCTCCACTATTTCCTCAATCGGGGTGTCCCTCATGGCGCACCCCGGGTCCCTTCAGGTATTGGCTGCCTGCGCGACAATTGAGCCAAGGTCTTCTGCGATCTGGTCAATCTGCCCCATCGCATCAACGCGGCTCAGCGCGCCCTTGTTGTCGTAGTAAGCAATCAATGGTGCTGTCTGCGCGTGGTAGGCTTCCAGCCGCGACGCAACAGTTTCAGCGTTATCGTCAGCCCGACGTTTCATGTCGGTGCTGCCGCATTTGTCACACGTATCGGCCACTTTCGGGGCCTTGAACGTGTCGTGATAGCCTTCACCGCATCCCCCACAGGTGAAGCGGCCCGAAATGCGGGTCACCATGGCGGCGTCCTCGACATCCAGAGAAATGGCTGCGTTGATCTTCTGGCCGGATGTGGCCAGCAGATCGTCCAGCGCTTCGGCCTGAACGGTCGTGCGCGGGAACCCGTCAAGGATGACGCCCTTGGCGGTATCAGGTTCGGCCAGACGGTCCTTGAGGATGGCCAGCACGATCTCGTCGCTGACCAGCCCACCGGCTTCCATCACGGCTTTGGCCTCTTTGCCGGCATCTGTGCCGGCAGCCACTGCCGCGCGCAGCAGATCCCCGGTGGAGAGCTGCACGAGGCCGTATTTGTCTTCGAGCATGCGGGCCTGAGTGCCTTTGCCGGCACCCGGAGGCCCCAGCAGGATCAGAACGGGAGCGGTTGTCACTGTGGTTGCGCCGTCCATCACGCGTCCGCCCGGTTCATGCGGTTTTCGATCAGATCATCGACAACGGCGGGTTCCGCCAAGGTCGAGGTGTCGCCCAATGCGCCGAAATCATCCTCGGCGATCTTGCGCAGGATGCGGCGCATGATCTTGCCTGAACGGGTCTTCGGCAGGCCGGGGGCCCACTGGATCAGGTCAGGGGCTGCGATCGGGCCGATCTCGGTACGGACCCAGGTGCGCAGTTCCTTGCGCAGCTCTTCGGTGGGCTCTTCGCCATTCATCAGCGTGACGTAGCAATAGATACCTTGTCCTTTGATATCATGGGGGTAGCCGACCACGGCAGCCTCGGCGACCTTGGCATGCGCGACCAGCGCGCTTTCCACCTCGGCGGTGCCCATGCGGTGACCGGAGACGTTGATCACGTCATCGACGCGGCCTGTGATCCAGTAATCGCCATCGGCGTCACGGCGACAGCCGTCCCCGGTGAAGTAGTAGCCTTTGTAGTCGCTGAAATAGGTCTTCATGAAGCGCTCATGGTCGCCCCAGACCGTGCGCATCTGGCCGGGCCAGCTGTCCTTGAGGCACAGAACGCCTTCGCATTCGGTGTCGTGGATCTCCTCGCCCGTATGGGGGTCCAGAACGACCGTCTGGATGCCGAAGAATGGCTTGGTCGCCGATCCGGGCTTGAGTGCTGTCGCGCCGGGCAGGGGGGTCAACAGGTGACCGCCCGTTTCGGTCTGCCACCATGTGTCGACGATGGGGCAATTTCCTTTGCCGATCACCTCGTTATACCAGTTCCAGGCTTCGGGGTTGATTGGCTCACCGACTGTGCCCAGCACCTTGAGCGAGGACAGATCGCATTTCTCGACAAACTCGTTGCCCTGACCCATCAGCGCACGAATGGCGGTGGGCGCAGTGTAGAACTGGTTCACCTTGTGCTTTTCGACAACCTGCCAGAAGCGGGAGGCATCCGGGTAGGTCGGCACGCCCTCGAACATGATCGTGGTCGCGCCATTGGCAAGCGGGCCATAGACGATGTAGCTGTGGCCGGTAACCCAGCCCACGTCTGCGGTGCACCAGAAGATGTCGCCGTCATGATAGTCGAAGACATATTCCATCGTCATCGCGGCATAGGCCAGATAGCCGCCCGAGCAATGCACGACGCCTTTTGGCTGACCGGTGGAGCCGGAGGTATAAAGCACGAAAAGCGGGTCTTCGGCGTTCATCTCGACCGGCTTGGAGTAGTCATCAGCCTCCAGCGCCAGTTCGTTATAGTCGAAATCACGACCGTCGACCCATGTGGTCTGACCGCCGGTGCGCTTAACGACAAGGCATTTCACCGTGTCTTTGCAGTGCAGCAGCGCCTGATCGGTGTTGGATTTCAGCGCGGTCTTGCGCCCGCCGCGCGGGGCTTCATCTGCGGTGATGACGACCTTGGCGTCTGATCCGTTGATCCGTGCGCCCAGAGCATCGGGAGAGAACCCGGCGAACACGATCGAATGGATGGCACCGATGCGCGCACAAGCGAGCATGGCGTACGCGGCTTCGGGGATCATGGGGAGATACAGGACCACCCGGTCGCCTTTGCGGACGCCAAGTTCCTCGAGGATATTGGCCATTTTGCAGACGCTTTTATGCAGCTGCTTGTAGGTGATGTGTTGCGCCTCTTCAGAGGGGTCATCGGGCTCGAAAATGATGGCGGTCTGATCGCCGCGCGTCTCAAGGTGGCGGTCGACGCAGTTGGCGGCGACGTTCAGCGTGCCGTCCTCGAACCACTTGATATCGACATTGCCGAACGCGAAGGATGTATTCTTCACCTTGGTATAGGGCTTGATCCAGTCAAGCCGCAGACCATGTTCCCCCCAAAAGGCGTCGGGATCATCGACCGAGGCCTTGTACATCTCGGCGTATTTGGTCGCATCCACATGGGCTGTTTTCGCGAAGTCTGCGGAGACGGGGTAGATGGGTGTCTGGCTTGCGCCTTTTGCGTTTTCAGCCGTCATTTTGAGCTCCCGTATGACGTGTCATGAGAAGCCGAATGGCGGTGCTGCCAAGACCGGTGCAGGGTCTTTTGGCATATGGGCTCCTCTCCCGCTGCCAATCTACTGCGTTGATGAAAACGAGGGAATAACCCCTGCAAAAGACTGCCTTTTTCTGTAAATGCTTTTTCAGGACTTGTAATTTTTTGTAAATGAACGGTTGTTCTTTGCCATAAATTCGCCTGATTTCCGTGGGTTACGAAAACCTTAATTTTAAGGCTTGCGACATATCGCCCTCCGTCGTTTTCGCTCGGAACGGTCCTCACGCAGGTGTGACATATCAGCGTAGAGTGGATCGGCGACGACATTTTGATGCGTGCGGACGTGGCGTCACGGTCATTTTCCGACTCAGTGTAATTGGGTAGAGCGGCAGTTTTAGGAGGGCTGTCGTAGTCGTTTCAGACTGCCATGTCAGACTGCAGGCATCTGTTGGGTGGCGCAGTGAATTCCGCCGCCGAGTTCGCCGAGCGGATCGACATTCAGCACGACAATTTCGCGGCCCGGATAGTGGCGGTGAAGCGCCGAGACGGCCTCCGCATCGGCGGCCGGATCGCCAAACTGCGCGGCAATCACCGCGCCGTTGCAGACATAGTAATTCGCGTAGGACGCCACGAAATCCAACGCCCTGATCCGGCGTTTTGTTGGCTCAGGGATCACATCCACATCAAGCCCCGCCGCGATCAGCGCGTCACGGGTTTCAACGGCGGCCCTGTGAAACGGATCATCCGTGTCAGGCCGCTTGGGCAGGTTCATCAGGACACGCCCCGGCCCGGTAAAGCGCGCCAAGCTGTCGATATGGTAATCGGTGATGTCTTCGCCCCAGACACCTGGGCTCCAGATCATGCGGGTCGCGCCATAGGCGGCCAGCAGGCGCGCCTCGACCGCGTTGCGGTCCAGCCCGGGATTGCGGTTGTCGTTCACCCACGAGCTTTCATGGGCCATCAGCAGCCCATGTCCGTCTTGCTCGACCCCGCCTGCTTCGCCTTTCAGCCCGGAGGGGAGCAATGGCAGCCCAAGCCGCTGTGCACAGCGCGCCGCAATCTGGCTGTCACGCGCGTTCACTTGCTTTTCGCCCCATCCGTTGAACTGGATATGGCGCACGGCCAGGTCTCCGGCAGCATTGCGCACAAAGATCGGCCCGGCATCGCGGCACCACAGGTCTTCGGTGGGGATGTCCCACAGCGTTACTGCATCCGAGAGTTTGCGCCGGGCCTTGGCATGATCGCCCGCGGCGGCCAGCATCGTGACCGGTTCAAAGTCCGAGATTGCGTTGGCGATATCGGCGATGGTCTGCTGGGTCATCTCCAGAAAGATGCGGTCGGGATGCACGCGGCGGTTCACGGGCCATTGCATGAAGGTCCGCTGATGCGGGGCCTCTTCGGCAGGCACATAGAACCCGTCTTGCGCGGCGAAAGTGCGGGGTGCGTGCGCTGCCAAGGCGGCTCCTCCTGCGATGAATTTGCGCCGGTGCATAAGGGTCCTTTTGGGATGTGACTGGTTCAGTCGCTGGCTTTTCAGGCAACCCTGTCCTACATGGGCGGCATGAGCAAGATGCCCGCCTTGGATGTGACACACGCCGCGCGCCTGTCGGTTGCGCCGATGATGGCGTGGACGGATGCCCATTGCCGGTATCTGCACCGGCTAATGTCGCGCCGGACGCTGCTTTACACTGAAATGGTGACGGCTCCCGCGCTGGTGCGCGGTGGTGCGCGGCACTTGCTGCGGTTCGATCCGGCGGAGCATCCGGTGGCGTTGCAACTTGGTGGGTCGGACCCGGCAGAGTTGGCGCAAGCCGCGCGGATGGGCGCGGAAGACGGCTATGACGAGGTCAACCTGAATGTCGGCTGCCCGTCGGACCGGGTGCAATCGGGCACGTTCGGCGCGGTTCTGATGGAGCATCCCAAGCTGGTAGCGGATTGCGTGGCCGCGATGATCGAGGCCTGCGCGGTCGAGGTGACGGTGAAATGCCGGATCGGCGTCGATGATCAGGACCCCGAAGTGGTGTTGCCTGATTTCCTGACCCAGATCCGCGCCGCCGGTGTGCGGCGCGTGACCATTCATGCCCGCAAGGCGTGGCTGCAAGGGCTCAGCCCGAAGGAGAACCGCGATATCCCGCCGCTCGATTATGATCTGGTGGCGCGGATGAAGGTGGCGTTTCCCGATCTGCATATCAGTGTGAATGGCGGGATCACCTCGCTTGATCAGGCGCGGGGCTTTTTGCAGTCCGGGCTGGATGGCGTGATGATCGGGCGCGCGGCGTATCACACGCCTGCTGACATTCTGCTGGACGCGGATCGGTTGATCTACGGGGAGGATCACGCAGTCGATCTGTTCGAGGTGATCGACGGTATGCGGCCCTATATTGCGCGCCATCTGGCGGAGGGGGGCAAGCTGGCGCAGGTCACGCGGCATATGCTAGGTCTCTTCCAAGGCCGTCCTGGCGCGCGGCATTGGCGGCGCGTTCTGTCGGAAGAGGGGCATAAACCCGATGCGGGTGTGCATACGCTCGACCGTGCCTTGGAGCAGGTGCGCGTGGATGCGTGATTGGCAGCGCTTTGCCTATGATCCGGGGCTGGCGCGCTGGGCAATGGCGGCCGACAGGGTCGCGACAGACGTGTTGGCCGACCCGGCGCAGGCGCATCAGTATCGGTATGGGCGCACGTGGTTCGTGGGCGTTGATGCGCTGCCCAATGCGCCCGATGGCAGCCTTGAAGGCGTGCCACTTGTCGGCAGCGTGCTGGAGGGGCTTTGGCACGGCCCGTGGCACAGCGCGCAGCTGTCGGTCACATTTCCCGGCTATCCGCAGCGCATGGAAGGCGAAAGCGAGGGCCAGCACCGGTTTCGGGTCCACCGCGATGCGGCGCATGTGGATGGGTTGCTGCCTATGGGCGAGACCCGCCGCCGTCACCTGATCGAACCGCACGCCTTCATTCTTGGCCTGCCGCTGAATGACGTCGCTGAGAGCCCGCTTGTGGTCTGGGAAGGGAGTGCGGCGATCATGAAGGCCGCGTTCACTGATGCGTTTGACGGTGTCGCCGCGCGCGATTGGGCCAAGGTCGATCTGACCGAAGTTTACCAGACGGCGCGCAAACGCTGCTTTGAAAGCTGCGCCCGTGTCGCGCTGACGGCAAAGCCCGGGGAGGCACTTTTGCTGCACCGGCTGACCCTTCATGGCGTCGCGCCTTGGACAGGCTCTGAGCCCTGCGAGGAAGGCCGCCGTGTCGCCTATTTCCGTCCGCATCTGGATAACCCGGCAGACTGGCTCGCCCGGCCCTGACTTCTTTTGTGCTCAAATACTCCCGCCGGAGGCAAAGAGTTTTCAAAAAACTCTTTCAAAACTTTTCGAGAAAAGTTTTCCCCGCGCTCAGCTCAGATCAGGCGCGACACGGGCCGCCCGTCCGCCCCGGCGCTTGGCCAGACGTGGCGCGCGGGAGGGGAGGTCTTCCATCACGGCGGCACGGTCTTCCGGGGACAGACGCGACCACTGCGTGATCTCGTCGATGGAGCGCAGGCACCCGGTGCACAAACGCTCTGCCGGATGGATCACGCAGACCTTGATACAAGGGCTTTCGATCTCTGCCCGTTTCCACACTGCATCGCTCATTGACGGCTCCCCAAATGCCGGAACCGATCCAGCACGCCTTGCAGAATATAACTGGCCGCGACGTGGTCAATGACCTCTGCGCGACGTTTTCGGGTCGTATCCGCCTCAAGCAAGGCTTTTTCGGCAGCCACCGTCGAAAGGCGCTCGTCCCAGAAGCCGATGGGCAGATCGGTCAGCCGTTCCAGATTACGCGCGAAGGCGCGGGTGGACTGGCAGCGTGGTCCTTCGCTGCCATCCATATTGCGCGGCAGGCCCAGAAGGATGCCGCCCACATTGCGCTTTGCGATGATGTCGAGCAGAGCTGCGGCATCCACACCGAATTTCTTGCGGCGGATCGTCTCCAACGGGGTCGCGACGGACCACAGGCTGTCCGAGATGGCCACGCCGATGGTTTTGTCGCCCAGATCCAGACCGACCAAGGCGCGGTGTGCGGGCAGGGCGGCGTGAAAGCCCTCGATATCTTCGGCAATCACGGGCTTACTCAATCAGGCCAGCGGCGGTGGCGGCCTGGCGGATCGTGGCAAGCGCGCCGCGATTGCCCTGAAAGACGATCTGCGCCTCGGCGTAGATTGCCTTGGCCTGATCGTCATCACCCAAGGCACCAAGGGCGCGGATCAACTGCCCCCATTCAACGGGTGTGCCACCGTCGTTTGCCAAACGGTCCGACAGGCCCGTCACCATGCCCTGGATCATCGCCTGACGCTCTTGCGGCGTCATGTCGGCGGCGTTGGCGACATCCTCGGCGGAGGGGCCACGAGGCGCGGCAGAGGGTTCCAGCTCAAACGCGATGCCTGCGCGCAAGGCCAGATCCTCGATCTGCGCGCGAATGGGGGGGATCCAGATCGCGTCATCGGGACCTTCCAGCAGCAACTGTTCCCACAATTTGAACGCCAGATCAGGCCGCCCGATCTGCGAATAAAGCTGCCCCGAATAGTAGCGCGCAGCCCCATTGGTGGGGTCCATCTGCAAGGCGCGTGCCAACGCCCTTTCGGCTTCGGGGGAGACATAGCCCCCCGCCGCCAGAACCAGCATATCGGCAAGATTGGCATAATCCTCCGCCTCGGCCTGATCGCCCAGAGCGGTGATCAATTGGGCCTGCACCTGGTGGGCGGCGTTGAAATTGCCGAGAGAGGCTTCGTTGCTGGCCAACAGCCGCAGCCCGCGGACATCGCCCGGACGTTCGGCAACAGCCGCGCGGAGCTGATCGACCAGTTCCAGATAAGCCGGATCGCGCCCAATCGTGGGGGGTGCTTCGACACCGGCCTGCGCCTCGGCATCGGCCTGGCTGGGGCGGTTCTCGCGCACCTCCTGCGCCATCTCCAGGCGCGCCTGATGCGGCAGGTCGCCATAGCCCGGCGCGCCGAGGCTGAGATAGGTCCAATAGCTGATCCCGATCGTGGCCGCCGCCAGCATCGCGATCATCGGCCCATTGGCGCGCCCCGAGCGGGTCTGCTGGGTGTCGTCTTGCCGCTTGCGGTCGGCCTCAAGGATGCGGCGCGATACTTCCGTGCGCACCTGCTCAGCTTCTTCTGCGGTCAGAACCTTGCGGGCCAGATCACGCTCCACCTCGGCCAGTTGGTCGCGGTAAATCTGCAGATCATACTCCGCTTCCGAGCCTTCGGTGGCGCGCGCATGCAGCACGGCGCGCGCCATCAAAATGACGACGACGGCACTTAGCGCTGCTGTCACGATCCAGAACATCAGGTTCTCTCTCCAACCGGTTTCAGCACCATGTATATCCTGCGTTAAGGATGCAAAACCCCCACGGGTTTTTTGCCGCGCTTTTTTGGAACGATGTCGTGAATTCAGGGTCTTTTGCCGCTTGTGGTTCGCCTGCGCAAAAGGTTCCCTTTAGAAAGAGCAGCAGGTCCTTTTTTGCCGTGCCGGGAGTCGTCCGTTCCATGAAGCGCTATTCCGCCTTTGCCGTTGCCCGTGAAGCCTTCCGCCATCATGCCGGATGGGAACGGGCGTGGCGCAATCCTGAGCCGAAAAAATCCTATGATGTGATCATTATCGGGGCGGGCGGTCATGGTCTGGCGACGGCGTTCTGGCTGGGCAAGAACCACGGCATCACCAACGTTGCGGTGATCGAGAGAGGCTGGCTTGGCGGCGGCAATACGGGCCGCAACACGACGATCATCCGGTCGAACTACCTGCAGGACCCGTCGGCAGCGATCTACGAGAAATCCCGGTCGCTCTATGAGACGATGTCACAGGACGTGAATTACAACATCATGTTCTCCCCGCGCGGTGTGATGATGCTGGCGCAAACCCATCACGAGGTGCGCGGCTATCTGCGGACCGAGCATGCCAACAACCTGCAAGGTGTGGCGACCACGTTCATCGGCCCTGAGAAGGTCAAGGAGCTGTGCCCGATCATCAATATCGACGGGCCGCGCTATCCGGTTCTGGGGGCTTTGTGGCAACCGCGCGGCGGCACGGCGCGGCATGACGCTGTGGCTTGGGGCTACGCGCGGGCGTGCTCGGACATGGGGATGGATATTATCCAGCAATGCGAGGTGACTGCCGTGCGCCAAGAGGGCGGGCAGGTCACGGGTGTCGAGACCACCAAGGGCGAGATTGGCTGCAACAAGCTGGGTATTGTCGTGGCGGGTCATTCGGGCGTGTTGGCCGAGATGGCGGGCTTCCGGCTGCCGCTGGAAAGCGTGGCGTTACAGGCGTTGGTGTCAGAGCCGATCAAACCCTGCATGGATGTGGTCGTGATGGCCAACACGGTGCACGGCTATATGAGCCAGTCCGACAAGGGCGAGATGGTGATAGGCGGTGGCACGGACGGGTATAACAATTACACCCAGCGCGGCTCGTTTCATCATATCGAGGAAACGGTGCGAGCGCTGATTGAGACGTTCCCGATGATCTCCCGCCTGAAAATGCTGCGCCAGTGGGGCGGGATTGTGGACGTGACCGGGGACCGCTCGCCGATCATTGGCAAGACGCCTCTCGGCAATTGCTTCATCAATTGCGGCTGGGGGACCGGGGGCTTCAAGGCCATTCCGGGGTCCGGTTGGGCCACGGCGGAGATGATCGCTAAGGGCGAGCCGGGGCCGCTGGCGGCGGAGTTCGGGATGGACCGTTTCAAGGAAGGGCGCTTCATTGACGAGAGCGTTGCGGCCGGGGTGGCGCACTAGATGGCAGGGATAAAGTTATCAGATTTTGTAGCGGAAACACTCGCCAGCATCTCAGACGGCGTACGCAAAGCGCAAGACCATTCCCGTAGGAATGGTGGAGTGCCTATCGCGCCTGGTAGTGTAGATGGGCAACCGAGAACAGACGGCGATCAATTAGTAAAGTTTGATATCCTCATTGAGGTGAACAACGCATCTTCGGTAAATGGGCAAGGAGAGCTTGGCGGCCCCGTTGTTTCAATCATAGCAGGTTCGGCTAGCTTAGAAGGGGACCGTAGAAAGGAAGCATCGACGAGCCAGCGCGTCGAGTTTTCCGTTCCGATGCATTTCAATATGAGTTGGATGTCGGCGCGGGACACAACCGAATGAGGAAGTCACATTTCTTTCGGGTGCTCGCTGCTGAGGCTCCTTGGGAAACTGTTATATCTCCCACCTTGATCCCACGCCAACCCCGCTTATCTGTCTGTCACGAACAGACGGAGCGACCCAAATGGCACAGAAATTCCCTGCATTCGCTGGCTTCGCCGCTGGCATCGTCATCACGCTTGCGGCAGGCGCGCTGGGCACGGTCATGTTCAATGGCACCGGTCTCAGCGATACGCGCGCGCCGTCCGAGGTTATCTACCCGAACTTCTGATCCGGCAAAGGCTTGCCCATCGCAAAACCCGCTTTTGGCTGGGCTTTGCGCAAATGCGCCGGGGAAATCCGCTTATATTGAGCCTGAGTGTGGCTCTGCTTTGGTGAGGTCTCATGGAAAGGAGACCACATCATGTCCGACTACACTCCAGGCCGCACAGGCCAAAGCGAAAGCGGCGGCGCTAAGGGACTTCTTTTGGCTGTCCTGGCCATCATCGCAGTTATTGCGGTGCTCGGCTTTTTCGGCGCAGGCTCTGCGCCCACGGGCGACGGCACGGCTCCGGCTGCTGAAGAGGCGGCCCCGGCAGCTACCGAGACCGCTCCGGTCGCGCCTACACAATAACGATCAACACCACTCACGAACCGCGGAAGGCGGGCGCTTTGCGGCGTCCGCCTTTTGCGTGTCTGCTTTTGACGGAGCATGCCCATGCTGATGCTGAAATGCCCTTATTGCGGGGTCGTTGCGGATGAAACGGAGCTGTCGCCCGGCGGGCAGGCGCATCTGACGCGGTTTGGGCCGGGCGCCTCGGACGAAGATTTCGAGAGCTATCTGTTCATGCGCGAGAACCCGAAGGGCGTGCATTTCGAACGCTGGCGGCATTCGAACGGCTGCGGCAAGTGGTTTCACGCGGCGCGCTGCACGGCGACGTTAGAGGTGTTTGGGACCTATAGCGCGCAGACGGTTGAGCCGCCCGAAGAGGTGCGCGCGGCGATTACGGCCAAGCGGCCCGGTTGGTCTTGGGGAGAGTTCTCATGAGCACACGTCTGGCAAGCGGCGGGCGGTTGGTGAACCGCGACCGCGCTGTGGAGTTTACGTTTAACGGCAAGCGGATGCGCGGGTTTGAAGGCGATACCTTGGCCTCGGCGCTGTTGGCGGGCGATCAGATGTTGGTGGGGCGGTCGTTCAAATACCACCGCCCGCGCGGGATCGTGGCGTCGGGCGCGGAGGAGCCGAATGGGTTGGTGAACCTTGGCGAAGGGTCGATGTTCGAGCCGAATGCGCGGGTCACGACGACGGAGTTGTTCGACGGGCTGACGGCGGGGTCGCAGAACCACTGGCCGTCTTTGGAATTCGACGTGGGGGCTGTGAACGCGAAGCTGTCGCGGTTCCTGCCTGCGGGCTTTTATTACAAGATGTTCATCCACCCGCGGCCTTTGTGGAAGCATGTGTATGAGCCGGTTATCCGGCAGTCGGCGGGTTTGGGCAAAGCACCCAAGGACCGCGATGGCGAGCGGTATGAACATTTCTATGCCCATGTGGACTTGCTGATTATCGGTGGCGGTATCGCCGGATTGGTTGCGGCGAAGGCAGCGATCGGGTCGGGCCTGCGCGTGCTGTTGGTCGAGCAGACCGCCGCATGGGGCGGGCGCGCGCCCGTGGATGGCGCGGTGATTGACGGGATGCCAGCAGATCAGTGGATTGCGCAGACCGTGGCTGAGTTGGAAGCTGCCGAGAACATTGAACTGCGCACACGGCTGATGGGGGCCGGTGTGTATGACCACGGCTATGTGCTGGGGTATGAGCGCGTGGGCGACCACCAGCCGGGTGAAGGCCTGCCCAAGCATCGGCTTTGGCGGATCCGTGCGGGGCATGTCCTGACCGCGACGGGGGCGATTGAACGGCCTTTGAGCTTTGCGGGCAATGATCTGCCGGGGGTGATGCTGGCCTCGGCGGTGCGCGATTATGCGGTGAATTTCGGCGTGTCGGTCGGGGACCGCACGGTTGTCGTGACGAATAACGATGACGCCTATCGCACGGCACTGGTGATGAAAGAGGCGGGGCTGGACGTTCCCGCGATCATAGACGCGCGTCCCGAAGGCGCAGGCGCGTTGGGCGCTGAGGTCGAGGCGGCGGGTATTCGTGTGCTGAAGGGCAAAGGGATTGCCAAGGTCAAAGGCGGCAAACGCGTGACAGGCGTGGCAACCTGCGCGATGGCGGGCGAAGGCACCGCGCAGGACGAAATCGCCTGTGATGTGGTGGCCATGTCGGGCGGGTGGTCCCCGGTTGTGCATCTGTGGTCCCATTGCGGCGGCAAACTGGTTTGGGACGCGGAGCATGCGTTCTTCCGGCCAGATCCGGACCGGGCGCCGACGGGCGCGGATGGCGCTGGCTTTGTGTCGGTGACCGGGTCGGCCAATGGCGCGATGACCGTGGCCGATGTGCTGACGGACGCGGCGGCGCAGGGGGCGGCGGTTGTGAAGGCGGTAGGCGGCAAGGCGGCCAAGGTTGCCGTTACAGCCGATGCTGAGGACGCGGCCCCGATGGCGCCGGTCTGGATGATGCCGCAGGGTGCGAAGTATGAATTGCGCGCGAAGATGTGGCTAGACTATCAAAACGATGTGAAGGTCAGCGATGTGCAACTGGCCGCACAGGAAGGCTTTGAAAGCGTCGAGCATACCAAGCGCTACACGACGCTGGGGATGGCGACGGATCAGGGGAAGTTGAGCAATATCAACGGTTTGGCGATCCTGTCTGATGCGTTGAACCAACCTATTCCGCAGACAGGCACAACCACATTCCGCCCGCCTTATACGCCGATCTCCATGGGCGCGATTGCGGGCGAGGCGCGGGATGAGATTTTCCAGCCGCTGCGCAAGACGCCGATGCATGATTGGCACCACGTCAACGGCGCGCATTGGGAGCCAATGGGCCATTGGCGGCGGCCCTATTGCTTCCAGCGCGCGGGCGAAAGCGTCGAAGAGGCTGTGCATCGCGAGGTGAAGAACGCGCGTGAGAAGCTGGGGCTGCTGGATGCCTCGACCCTTGGCAAGCTGATCGTGAAGGGGCCGGATGCGGGCAAGTTCCTCGATATGCTCTACACCAATATGATGAGCACGCTGAAGGTTGGGCGGTGTCGCTACGGGCTGATGTGTTCGGAGAACGGGTTCCTGATGGATGACGGCGTGGTGGCACGGCTGTGCGAGGACACGTTCCTGTGCCACACGACTTCGGGTGGGGCGGATCATATCCACGCGCATATGGAGGAATGGCTGCAGACCGAATGGTGGGACTGGAACGTCTGGGTTGTGAACGCGACCGAGCAGTTTGCTCAGGTGGCCGTGGTCGGCCCGAAGGCGCGCAAGGTCTTGCAAAAGCTGGGCGGCATGGATGTGAGCCGTGACGCGCTGCCCTTCATGGGCTGGGTTGAGGGCGAGATTGCGGGCATTCCCGCGCGGGCCTTCCGGATCAGTTTCTCAGGCGAACTCAGCTATGAGATCGCAGTGCCTGCCAGCTATGGTCTCGCGTTCTGGGAAAAGCTCATGGAGGCGGGGGCCGAGTTTGGCGTCATGCCTTACGGGACTGAGGCGCTCCATATCATGCGGGCCGAGAAGGGCTTTATCATGATCGGGGATGAGACGGACGGCACGGTCATTCCACAGGATCTGGGGCTGAACTGGGCGATCTCGAAGAAGAAAGAGGATTTCATCGGCAAACGCGGGCAGGAGCGGGTGCATATGACGGACCCGGATCGCTGGAAGCTGGTTGGGCTGAAGACGGTCGATGGCTCGGTGCTGCCGGACGGAGCCTATGCGGTGGGCGAGGGATCAAATGCCAATGGACAACGCACTGTGATCGGGCGGGTGACCTCAACCTACCACTCTCCGACGCTGGAGCGCGGGATTGCCATGGGGTTGGTCAAGAATGGGCCGGACCGGATGGGGGAGCGGTTGGAGTTCCCGAAAGTGGATGGCTCCAGCGTCCATGCGGAGATTTGCGATCCGGTGTTCTTTGACCGCGAGGGGGAGAAGCAGGATGTCTAAAGCAGTGACGGCTTTGAACAGGGCCGCGTATGACGGCTATGTGCGGATCGAGGATGCGGGCCTGTGCGGGATGATTTCGCTGCGGGGGGATTTGTCGGACGCGAAGGTCAAAAAGGCCTGCAAGGATGCGAGCGGGCAGGCGATGCCAAAGGCGCGCGGGATTGTGGGCAGTCTGGACGGCGGCATCGGGTGGATGTCACCGGATGAGGCGTTGGTGCTGGTGCCTTATGCCGAAGCGCCCGCTGCCGCCGCGCGGATGGAGATGACGTTGAAGACCGCCCATGCGCTGGTCGTCGAGGTCTCCGACGCGCGGGCGGTGTTCACCCTGCGCGGCGAGAAGCTGCGCGAGGTGTTGGCCAAGGTGACGCCCGCGGATATCGCTGCCCTGCCAGTGGGGGAGTTGCACCGGACGCGGGTGGCGCAGGTGGCCGGGGCCATTTGGCTGAGCGACGAGACCACCGCGCATCTGATCTGTTTTCGGTCGGTGGCAGAGTATATGTTTGAATTGCTCTCGCGCTCTGCGATGCCGGGGGCTGAAGTCAGCTAAGTTTCTGTGGAACGACCCGACGGGGCTTGACGTTTGTCCAAGTGGCACGACATTTACGGCATACCGTCGCATGTCGTGTGACACTTGAAATGCTTGCTAACAAAGGGGCCCTTTCATGGCTTTTGAACTTCCCGATCTTCCCTATGCCCACGATGCTCTTGCCGCCAAAGGCATGTCGGCTGAGACGTTGGAGTATCACCACGACCTGCACCACAAGGCGTATGTCGATAACGGCAACAAGCTGATCGACGGCACCGAATGGGCGGACAAGTCCATGGAAGAAATCATCAAGGGCACCTATGATGCGAATGCTGTGGCGCAGTCCGGCATCTTCAACAACATCAGCCAGCTGTGGAATCACAACCAGTTCTGGGAGATGATGGGGCCGGGGTCGACTGCGATGCCGGGCGAGTTGGAAAGCCGCATCGTGGATGCGTTTGGCTCGGTCGATGAGTTCAAGTCGCAATTCTCGGCTGCGGGCGCGGGTCAGTTCGGCTCGGGCTGGGCGTGGCTGGTTGTGGACACCGATGGCACGCTAAAGGTCACCAAGACCGAGAACGGTGTGAACCCTGTGTGTTTTGACCAGACAGCTCTGTTGGGCTGTGACGTGTGGGAGCATTCCTACTACATTGATTTCCGCAACAAGCGTCCGGCTTACCTGACGAACTTCCTGGATAATCTGGTGAATTGGGAAAACGTGGCCGAGCGCCTGTCCAACGCCTGACCTGAAAGGTGCGCTACCGCGCATTCTAAACAGACGAGTTTTGACGCGACGCCTTTGACCGGGCGTCGCGTTTCTGTTTGGGGTGGTGGTAGGTATTCAGGGACAAAAGAAGGGGAGGCGCTGTGTCGTTTCAGATCACCGTGCCGCAGGAGGATCAGATCGCGGAGATTGCCGCGATTTGGCATACGTCTTGGCATGACGCGCATGCGGCGCATGTTCCGCGCGCGTTGACCGAGCAGCGCAGTCTGGAGGATTTCATAGCGCGTTTGCCGGGGCTGTTGGAGCGGATGCGGATTGCCGAGGCTGATGGGCGGGTCGTTGGGCTTTGCGTGATTGTTGAGGACGAAATGCAGCAGCTTTTTGTAGCGCCTGACATGTATGGCTGCGGCGTGGCGCAGGCCCTGTTACGAGATGCGGAAGAGCGATTGGCGGTAGCGGGGATCCGCCGCGCGTGGCTGGCCTGTGTGATCGAGAATGCGCGGGCAGCTGCGTTTTACCGTAAAGTCAGATGGCAGGAAATTGGGCGAATGGTTGATCCGTTAGAGACCTCGACCGGCGTGTATAAGCTTTGTGTCTTGAGGTTTGAAAAGACTTTAGGGGCGCGTGCGGTCAAGGCGAGAGGGAGGACAGCGTGAGCAGCGCGGCAGGCAAGGGTGTGATGGCGATGATCGTTGCATGTGTCGTCTGGGGCCTCTCGCCGCTTTACTACAAGCTGATCGCCCATGTGCCGCCCGGTGAGGTGCTGGCCCATCGCACGCTCTGGTCGCTGGTCTTCTTCGCTTGTGTGTTGGCGCTGCAGGGACGGCTGGGCGCGTTGGGCGGCGCGTTGCGGCACTGGCGGGTCATCCTGCTGGCCGCGCTGATGATCTCGGTCAATTGGTTCGTCTTCATCTTTTCGGTGCAGGTGGGACGCACGGTGGAGGCGTCGCTGGGTTACTACATCTTCCCGCTGGTCGCCGTGGTGCTTGGCATGATCGTCTTTCGGGAGCGGTTGCGGCTTTGGCAGGGGATTGCGGTCGCGCTTGCCTGCGTAGCGGTTCTGGTGCTGAGCGTCGGGCTTGGGGCGGTGCCATGGATATCGCTCATTCTGGCGGTGACATTCGGGTTTTATGGCGTGCTGAAGAAGCGGCTCGATATGGGGCCGGTCGTGTCGGTGACCTGTGAGGTGTTGCTACTGGCCCCCATCGCGCTCTTTTGGTTGGGCGGGTTGCATCTGGGGGTCTTTGCAGAGGCCCGTCCGGGCGCGGTCTTTGGCAGCAGTCTGTTTGATACCGGCATCTTGATGCTTTCCGGTGTGCTGACGGCGGGGCCGTTGATCCTGTTCAGCTATGCCGCCCGGCGGGTGGCGTTGGCGACGGTGGGGGTCATTCAATACCTGAACCCCAGCCTGCAGTTTTTCTGTGCGGTGGTGGTCTTTGCAGAGCCTTTTACACCAGCCCATGCCATCGCGTTTCCGTTGATCTGGACGGCGCTTGCGATCTATTCGCTTGCGGCCTTGCGTCAGGAAAGAGCGGCGCGCAAAGCGGCCTCGGCCTCGGCCGTGGTCTGACAGACGCGGGTGAACTCGCGGAAGCTGTGATCGGCGAAGCCTTCGTCAATGACATGCTCGACAAGCCCGATCAGTCTGTCCCAATACCCTTCTGTATTCAAAAGAAGAATCGGTTTGTTATGCAGGCCAAGCTGGCGCCATGTGACGACCTCGAAATACTCGTCCAGCGAGCCTGCACCGCCCGGAAGCACCACGATGGCGTCGGAATTCATATACATGACCTTTTTGCGCTCGTGCATGTTCTCGGTGACGATGAACTGCGTCAGATCGCGCTTGCCGACTTCCCAGCTGAGCAGGTGTTGGGGGATGACGCCGAAAGTCTCGCCGCCTGCGGTTTGGGTGGCGTTTGCAACCTCGCCCATGAGGCCCACATCGCCTGCGCCATAGACCAGACGCCAGCGATTGGCAGCCAGGATCTGGCCCATGTCACGGGCGGCTTGCAGATACGCGGGGTTGGTGCCTTTACGAGAGCCGCAGAAGACGCAAACGGACGGGGGCGTGACGGTCATGGACGGCTTTCGATCGTTGGTTTTGACCCCTGATAGCGGAGGGGCTACAGTCCGGCAAGCAAAGCGACCGGGGAGGGCGCGCGTGGCATCACAAACGGGACTTTCGCAGACAGGGCTTTGGCTTGGTGGCGGCGCTATCGTGATCGCGGCTGTCGTGGCGGCTTTTGTCTTGCGCCCTGAGCCGGATGTAGCCTCGCAAGCGCCCGTGATCGCGCCTGATGCTGCAGCCGTGCGGACGCCGGACGACGCGCCGGATGCGGCCCCTGCGGCTGCTCTTAAGCCTGCGGAGACCGACGCGCCGCGCTTTGATGTTGTGCGGGTGGATCCCTCGGGGGCGATGGTGATCGCAGGGCAGGGCGTGCCGGGCGCAACCGTCGATATCCTGCTGAACGGCGACGTGATCGGGCAAGCCACCGTAGATGCGGCGGGCCGTTTCGCGACGCTGCAACAGCTTGACCCCAGCACAGACCCGCAAGCGCTGGGCCTGACCAGCGGGGAGGGTGCGGAGCGTCTGATCTCATCCGAGGAGGTGCTTTTGGCCCCGCGCCCAGCCGAAACGGCGGGGGCCGCCGAGCTCGCGCCGCAGATCGTTCTGAAAGCAGACGCCGAGGGTGTCGAGGTGGTGCAACCTGGATTGGGTGCTGATGTGCCGCCAGAGGTCGTGGACGCCGTCGCGCTCGACACGATCACCTATGCGCCGTCGGGCGAGGTGTCGCTGGGCGGGCGCGCTAGCACCGAGTTTGTGCGCATCTATCTGGATGGCGCGCCTGTGCTGACAGCGCCTGTCGAAGAGGATGGCCAGTGGCGCACAGCGCTGCCGGAGGTCGACACGGGCGTCTACACCCTGCGCGTGGATGAGCTGGATGCGGAAGGCAATGTGGCCTCGCGGGTGGAGACACCGTTCCGACGCGAAGACCGCGCCACGGTCGCCTCCGAGATCGAGGCGGCTCCGGGGGTCGATCTGGCGGTGAAGACCGTGCAGCCCGGCGCCACGCTCTGGGCCATTGCGGACGAGCGCTACGGGGACGGCACGCTCTATGTGCGGGTTTTCGAGGCCAACCGCGACCGCATCCGCGACCCCGATCTGATCTATCCGGGGCAAGTCTTCACCATTCCGGACTAGTCTTCCCCCAGCCTGCGCCCTAGGATGTCTGGCCAGCCAGTTTCGGAGCCAGCTTTGCGCAATCTTGACACGTCCGGTTCGGACGACACCCCCCATGATGGCAGCCGCGCCGGTGCGTGGCCGATCCTTGTGCGCGTGGCGCCCTATCTGTGGCCAAAGAACGCGCCTGCGATGCGGGTGCGGGTGGTGCTGGCCATTGGTGTTCTGGTGCTGGCCAAACTGATCGCGGTCGCCACACCCTATTTCTTCAAACTCGCCGTTGATACGCTGGGTGGGGAGGCCGAAAGCCCCACGGCGCTGCTGACCCTCGGCGCGGTTGGGCTGACGCTGGCTTATGGCGCGACGCGTCTGATCTCGACCGGGTTTCAGCAATTGCGGCTGGTGATTTTCGCCCCCGTGACCGAACGCGCCTCGCGCCGGATTGCGCTGGAGGTTTTTGCCCATATCCACCGTCTGTCCTTGCGCTATCACTTGTCGCGTCAGACTGGTGCTTTGGCGCGGATCATCGACCGGGGGGTGGCGGGCATTCAGACAGTGCTGAGCGTCGCGCTCTTCTCGACCGGGCCATTGATCCTGGAACTTGTGTTGATTTGCGGGGTGTTACTGGGCGTTTTTGATGTGCGATTCGTGGCCATCGTGGCGGTCACGATCGTGGTGTATGTGGCCTTCACCTTCATTGTCAGCGAATGGCGCGTGGGCCTGCGCCGCGAGATGAACGACCGCGACAAGGACATGAACCAGAAGGCGATGGACAGCCTGTTCAACTTCGAGACGGTCAAGTATTTCGCGGCCTCCGGTCGCGAAGAGGCGCGCTATGAGGCCGCCTTGCGGACGTTTCAAAGCAGCTCGCTTCGGGTGACCTATTCGATGGCGGCGCTCAATTTCGGGCAGGCGTTCCTCATCACTGCGGGTCTGGTCGGCGTGATGGTTCTGGCGGCCGTGGGCGTGGAACGCGGCACGCTGACGGTGGGCGATTTCGTGATGGTGAATGCCTATATGCTGCAGGTGATCGGCCCGCTCAATTTCCTTGGCGGGATCTATCGCCAGCTGCGTCAATCGCTGGTCGATATGGACGAGATGTTCGGCATTCTGGAACGCCCGACCGAGGTGAGCGAGAAACCGGGTGCCCCTGCGCTGCAGGTCACCCGCGGCGAGGTCACACTGAAGGATGCGCATTTCTATTACGATGCCAATCGCCCGATCCTGAAGGGCGTCGATATCCATGTGGGCGCGGGAGAGACCGTGGCCATTGTCGGCCCCTCTGGCGCTGGCAAATCCACCATCGGACGGCTCCTTTTTCGGTTCTATGATGTGACCCAAGGGGCCTTGGTGATCGACGGGCAGGACGTGCGCGATGTGACGTTGCAAAGCCTGCAAGAGCAGATCGGCGTGGTGCCGCAGGACACTGTGCTGTTCAACGATACGATCGGCTACAACATCGCTTACGGCAACCCCGACGCCGGGCCAGAGCAGATCGAGGCCGCCGCGCGGTCGGCGCAAATCTATGATTTTGTCATGGGCCTGCCCGACAAGTTCGAAACCCGCGTAGGCGAGCGCGGCCTGAAACTGTCAGGCGGGGAAAAGCAGCGCGTCGGGATCGCGCGCACGCTGCTAAAGGACCCGCCAATTATTCTGCTGGACGAGGCCACCTCTGCCCTTGATTCCGAGACGGAGCGGGACATCCAAGACGCGCTGGACCGGATGAGCGAAGGCCGTTCAGTGTTGGTGATCGCGCACCGGCTCTCCACCGTCGTGGGCGCAGACCGCATCTATGTTCTGGAGGACGGTCAGGTTGTCGAAGAGGGCACCCATGTGGCGCTACTGGCCCAGGATGGGCGCTATGCGCGCATGTGGGCGCGCCAACTCCGCGAAGAGGCCGCGTAACCCTCTGTTAAGGTTAACGCGGCCCCGCCCTGTTTCACTTTGGCTTAAATATCCTCGCCGAAGGCAAGCGGGCCACCTGCCTCAATCGCCATACTACTCAGCAGCGACAGCAGCATCCGTCAACTTGCCCAACGCCCCGGTCATCATCTTGAGAACCTCCGCATCGGCAGGAACGCCGTGGGTTTCGGCCAGCCCCGCGGGGTCGTGGTAGACAACCTGCACCTGTCCGTCCGCATCTTCATAGGCCAGCACGCGCAGAGGCAGATCAAGCCCGGTGGTGATGGCAGCCTGCATCGCGGGCGTTCCCAGCTTGGGGTTGCCGAACATCAGCATTTGCGCAGGGGCCAGCTCGGACCCGACGCTTTCTGCCCCCTTCGCGTGATCGACGCGGGCAAAGACGGTTGCCCCCGCGTTGCCCACAGCCGCCTCCAGACGGTCGATGGTGACCGCAACGGAATGGGGGCTGGGTTTGCTGATCAGGTCTGCGGCAAAGGCCGCCGGGGCTGCGATGCAAAAGGCAAGGGTGCAAAGGGTGGAACGCAAGGGCATGAAGGTCTCTCCTGATATGTCAGAAGGTCACTATGGCGGATGCGATCCGCAAACGGGCGTCACAAGCGCGTGACGCCCGCATGTTGCGCGTTACTCTGCCGCCTTCAGCGGGGCGAGGGATGGTGCCGGGGTATCCGGATCATCCCAGATGATCTCGGGCGCTTTGACGCGACCGGCTTCGCGCGACAAGGCCCAGTCCTGTGCCGCACGGCTCGATTTGCCCATCGAGAGCTTCGCCAGAAGCTGCGCCAGCCACTGCGCATAGGTGCTGACCCAGACCCGCAGCGCCAGCATCGAGGGGGTGAAGACCAGCGTCAGCACGGTTGCGATGCCCAGACCGAAGACCACGGCTGTGGCCAGTTGCTTCCACCAGAGCGCGGTCGGGCTGTTGATCGAATACCCCCCGCCGATGAAATCCAGGCTCAGGCCGAACATCATCGGCGCCAGACCTGCCATGGTGGTGATCGTGGTCAGTAGGACCGGGCGGATGCGCGCCTCGCCCGTGCGCACGATCGCCTCGATCCGGGGCATGTAGCGGGAATATTCCTGATAGGTGTCGATCAGAACAATGTTGTTGTTCACCACGATCCCCGCCAAGGCCACGATGCCTGTCCCGGTCATGATGATCGAGAATGGCTGGTTCATCACCAGCATCCCGATCAGCACGCCTGTCGTCGACAGGATCACGGCGAGCAGCACCAGAACGGCGTTATAGAAGCTGTTGAACTGCGCCAGCAGGATGATGAACATCAGCCCTAGCGCGCCGGCAAAGGCGCTCATCAGGAACTGGCCGCTTTCTTCCTGCTCTTCCTGATCGCCGGTCCATTCAAAGCTGACCCCTTGGGGCAGCGCATCGCCGCTGTCGAGCCATTCGCTCAGAACGCCGATCCGCTCGTTGGCGTTGATCGGTGCGCCGTCGTCATTGAATAGACCCGGCAGCACATCGGCTTTCACATCGTAATACCGCTGCTGATCGACGCGGTCGATCTGCGCCAGCTTGGCAACAGGCTGTCGAGTGATGAAGTTGGACAGCGGCACCAGCCCGTCCGAGGTGCGCACCTTGAGATTATCAAGGGTCGAGAGCACCCGGTCGTCTTCCGGCAAGCGCACACGGATGTCGATTTCCTCGTCCGAGCTGTCGACCCGCATCGTGTCCAGCAGGATGCCGCGCGTGACCAGTTGGACCATTGCACCCACCGTGACCACATCCGCCCCGTAGCGGCCCGCCTTCTCGACATCGACGTCGATCTGCCAGTCGATGCCGGGCAGGGGCAGTGAATCCTCGATCAGGGTCAGACCTTCGGTTGCCTCGAACCGCGCGCGCGCGATGCGGGCGGCCTCTTCGAGGGTTTCAAGACTGTCGCCTTTCAGGCGCAGATGCACCGGCTTGCCAGAGGCCGGGCCTTGGGCCAGTTCCGAGATCTCGGTCTCGATGCCGGGAATGGTCGCCAGTTGCACGGCCAGTTCGTCAATCACGACATTGCCGTCCAGCGACGGATCATCGGCGCGATCTTCCCAGGGGATCGTCTCGAACTGGATCTGGCCGACTGTGTCGCGGGGGATCGACGCGCCGGAGGCGTCGGTGTTCAGCCCGCCCTGACCGGCAAAAGCGAAGGTGTTGACGACGCCGGGATGGGCCTTGACGATATCTTCAGCCTGCCGCAGCAACGCGTCCTTTTCGTCAAGCGACAGGTTTCCGCGGGCGCGGACATAGGCGATGGCCTGTTCGGGCTCGGATTCGACAAAGAACTCCACCCCGTTGTTGTTTTGCGAGAACGTCATGAAGATTGTCACGACGAAGGCTGCGATCACCCCAATCGACAGGATCGGCATGATCGGGTTGCCCGCGATGAATTTGATGAAACGGCCAAAAGGTGTGCGTTTGTGGCCCGCTTTGATCTTGCGCGGCGCCCGGCGCAGTTCGACCGCGCCCATGACGATAGACAGGCTCAGCGCACCGACAAGGAACATGATCACGCCCACGACGGTGCCAAACGCACCGGCATTCGGTCCAAAGAGATAGGCCGGGTTCAGCAACTTCATCGCGCCGACAAACACCAGTGCCAGTGCCGGGATCAGCAAGGCCGCACGGGCGATCCAGGGATAGCCGCGCAGCACGTTCGACGCGCGCTCGATATTGCGGGAGATGCGACCGGTGACGCCGCCCATGACAGGCAGATAGATCAGTGCCACAACGAGCGACGCGGACAGCACGAAGATCAGGGTCACGGGCAGCATGCCCATGAACTCGCCCGGAACGCCGGGCCAGAAGAGCATCGGCAGGAACGCGCAAAGCGTCGTCGCGGTCGAGCTGACGACAGGCCAGAACATGCGCTGCGCCGCCTCGACATAAGCCGCCATCGGGCCGGAGCCTTCCTTGATGCGCCGGTCGGCATACTCGACCACCACGATGGCCCCATCCACAAGCATGCCCACGGCAAGGATCAGACCGAACATCACGATGTTCGAGATCGAGACACCCATCACGGCGAGGAACGCGAAACACAGCAGGAACGACGTCGGGATCGCAAAGCCAACCAGCAGCGCCGAGCGTGACCCTAATGAGGCCAGCACGACGATCATCACCAGCGCGATGGCGGTCAGAACGGAGCCTTCCAACTGGCTGACCATCGAGGCGACCTGCCGCGACATGTCGTTGGAGGTGCCGACCTGAATGGCGCTTTGCAGTTCAGGCGGCCAGCTTTCCTGTTCGGCGGCGACCTCGGCCTTCACCAACTCGGCGGTGTCGATCAGGTTGAAGCCCTTGCGCTTGACGACCTGCAACGCGACGGTGTTGATGCCGTTAAAGCGCGCGGTGCCTTCGCGATCCTCGAAGGTCAGGTTGATATCGGCCAGATCGCCCAGCGTGATGACGCGGTCGCCTTCGGTCTTGACGGGCAGGGCGTAGATGTCCGGCGTGTCATCGAAAGACGACGGGATCTTCACTGCAAACGCCCCGCTGGCGGTTTCGACCTCGCCTGCGGCGATCAACTGGTTGTTGTTGGTGACAACATTGATCAACTCGCCCGCGGTGATGTTGTAGGCTTCCAGGCGCAGTGGGTCGATCACGACCTCGACCATTTCGTCCCGTTGCCCGGCAAGTCCGGCTTCCAGCACCGGCTCCAGCCCTTCAAGGCGATCCTGAAGCTCTTTGGCGACGCGCACCAAGGTGCGTTCCGGTACATCGCCGGTCAGGTTCACGATGATGATCGGAAACTCAGAGAAGTTGATCTCGTTGATCGAATACTGCTCGGCCCCGTCCGGGAAATCGGCCTCGGCCTTTTGCATTGCGTCCCGCACATCGGCCATGATTGCGGTCTTGTCCCAGCCGAACTCGAACTCCAGCGCGACACCGGCATAGCCTTCAGCGGCGGTGCCGGACATGGTTTTCAGCCCGTCCAGATCAGACAGCTCGGTCTCCATTGGCTTGACCAGAAGCGTCTCTGAATCCTCGGCAGAGATGCCGGGGAAGGGGACTGACACGAAAAGCGCCGGGATTTCGATATCCGGCTCGCCTTCCTTGGGCAGGCCGACATAGGCAAATCCGCCGACGAGGATCGACAGAGCGATAAAGGCCAACACCATCCGGGCGCGATTGGCGGCCCATGCAACAACACCGGTCATTTGGAGGCCTCTTGATAGGTGACATCAACCGGCACCCCGTCGATGACAAATTCCTGCCCGATGGTGATGATCTCGACCTCCTGATCAAGGCCGCTGATCCAGACGCCATCGACCGTGTCGCGCAGATAGACGATGGGGCGGAACTCTGCGGCACCATCCTCGACCACGCGCACGCCAATCGTGCCTTCATCCGACAAGGTCAGCGCCGAGCCGGGGATCAGATGCGCCTGCGCGCCGTCCGAGGCGATCACGATCTCGGCGGTCTGGCCGTCCCGGATTGTCAAATCGCCGTTCGGCACTTCGATTTCCACGCGGAAGGTACGGGTTGTGTCATCGGCAGAGCGGGACAGGAACGTCACGCGGCCTTGCACTTGCTCGCCCGTGGCCAGCGTGGCCCCGGCTGGCGCGCCGACAGTGACGCGGTTCACTTGCGTCTCGGGCACGAAACCGACCAGCTTGATAGGGTTCAATTGAATGATGGTGGCGCAATGACCACCCGGTTGCAGCAGCGATCCCAGCTCTGCCGCGTCGCTTTCCAGCAAACCGGCGAAGGGGGCGGTGATGTTGAGCCGCTCCAGTTCCTTCTTGGCCGCTTGGACCGAGGCTTCGGCCGATTGCAGCGTCGCTTGAGCGCCCACCGCGCGGGTCTCGGACGCAAAGCCGCCCTCAGCCAAGCGGGCGGCGGCGGTGTTGTTGATCTGTGCCTCTGCCAGCCGGGCCTCGGCCTCGCTGAGCATGGCGTCACGGGTGCCTGGGTCCAGCTGACACAACAGCTGGCCCGCCTCGACATACGCGCCTTTGCGCAGCGGTTCCGAGATCACGAGCCCTGACGTCTCCGCGCGCACATCAACCTGCCGCGCGGCCTCGGTGCGGCCACGCACCAGCACGGCGCTGTCCACTTCCTGCGCGACCGAGCGCATGGCGACAACCGACACGCGCTCTGCGCTGTCTTCAAGCGCTTCGCTCTGGGTCTCGTCGTCCTCGTTGACGGCGGCGAAAGCCAAAAGCGCATCGCGTTCAAACACGACCATATAAAGAGTTGCCGTCACCAGAATTGCGGTGAGGAGTGAAATGAGTCGCATCGAGTGCCTCGTCTTATCGTTTTGCGTCCTTGGGGTGTGGGTCAAACCACGCCGCCAGCCGCGATGTGAATTTCACTAACATAGTGACTTTACGGTAAACTAACCAGTTCAGATTAAAAAATTTATCGACCTCTCGCAAGAAATCACCTGTGCGTCAGGGCACATCCGTCTTGGCAATGGTGCAAAAGTCACGCTAAGAGGGGCGAAATGCCGGTGGGAGGCCATTTGTGAGCGATACCGACAGCTTTATTGAAGAGGTCAGCGAAGAGGTCCGTCGGGACCGTCTTTTCAACCTGTTACGCCGTTACGGCTGGATTGCGGCAGCCCTTGTCGTGCTGGTGGTCGGCGGTGCGGCCTTTAACGAGTTTCGCAAGACGTCCGATCGGGCCGAAGCCCAGGCCCGCGGCGATGCGCTGCTGACCGCGTTGGAGCAATCCGAGCCGGGGGAGGCTTTGGCCGATGTGGCAAGTGACGGCTCGGTGCCAGCCTTGATGCTGGCGGCGGCCGCTCTTGAGGAAGAGGGCAAGCTGGAAGAGGCCGCCACGCAGCTTGATCTGCTGGCCGTCACCCAGGATGCGCCCGCAATCTATCGCGATGTGGCGACGCTGAAATCCGTGATGCTGCGCGCCGAGACGCTGAGCGCCGATGACAAGCGCGCCCGGCTGACGCAACTGACCGCGCCGGGCAACCCGCTGCGGCTTCTTGCCGAAGAACAGCTGGCGCTGATCGACATTGAAACGGGCGATCTAGAGGCCGCTGGAGCCCGTCTGGACATGATCGAGGCGGATGCCGAGACAAGTGCGGGCTTGCGCCTGCGCGTCGAGCAGTTGAAACTGGCTTTGGGTCTGGCCCCGCAAGGGCTTGACGACGGGGCCGGCGCGCCGGCTGCCGAAGGCGAATGATAAGGATGCCGGGCGGGCGCTGCCATGCTCCGGCTGTACAGAAATGAGGGTTTCGCAGTGACGCACGCACGCCGGATTTGTCTTTTGGGGGCCATTGCCCTGTTGGCCGCCTGCGGCAATCGCGAGGTTATTCTGGAAGGCGAGCGCCTTGATCTGCGCGCGCCGCTTGATCCCGAAGAGACAGTTGTCGAAGAGGTCGCCGAGGTTTCGACCGACATCACGCTGCCCGCGCAGGTCAATCATACCGAATGGACCCACCGCAACGGAACCGCGTCACACCGCATCCAGCATCCCGCGCTATCGCGCACCCTCGCGTCGGTCTGGTCGGCCAATATCGGCTCAGGCGACAGCCGCAAGCACCGGATCACCGCGGATCCGGTCGTCAGCGCGGGCCGCGTCTTTGCATTGGACAGCCAGGCGACGGTCAGCGCGACATCGACCGCGGGCGCACAGATCTGGTCACGCGACCTGACGCCGCCCACGGATCGCTCGTCCGATGCCTCCGGCGGCGGTTTGGCTGTGGACGGGGACACAGTCTATGTGACAACGGGCTTTGGCGAACTCAGCGCGCTGGATGTGGCCACCGGGGCGGAGAAATGGGTGCAGGAACTCGATGGCGCGACGACAGGCGCCCCCACCGTCAGTGACGGTCTGGTCTATGTGATCTCTCGCGACAGTCAGGGCTGGGCGATCAATGCAGACACGGGCCGCATCGAATGGTCGGTCACGGGCACGCCAAGCACATCCAACATGGTCGGCGGTGCAGGCCCGGTGGTCGGCGATAAGCTGGCGGTCTTTGCCTTTGGCTCTGGCGAGTTGGTCGGCGCGTTCCGCAAAGGCGGTGTGCAGGTCTGGAACTCGTCGGTCTCAGGCGCGCGTCAGGGACGGGCCTATACCACGGTGACCGACATCACCGGCGACCCGGTCATTGATGGGGACGTGATCTACGCTGCCAACCAGTCAGGTCGCATCGTGGCGCTGAATGCAGGCTCGGGTGAGCGGATCTGGACCGCCAAGGAAGGGGCCTACAGCCCCGTGTGGCCCACGGATAACGCGGTTTTCCTTGTCTCCGACGAAGGCAAGCTGGTGCGTCTTGAGGCAGAAACCGGTGCCGAGGTCTGGTCGGTCGATCTGCCGTATTTCCAGAAAGAGCGCCCGCGTCGTCTCAAAGCGGTCTTTGCCCATTACGGGCCGGTTCTGGCCGGTGGTCGTTTGATCGTGGCCTCTAGCGACGGGGTAATCCGCAGCTTTGATCCGGTCAGTGGGGCGCTGATCTCGACCGTGGATATTCCGGGCGGGGCGACGACAAACCCGGTTGTGGTCAATGGCACGCTTTACGTGGTCTCCGGGCGCGGTACGCTGCACGCGTTTCGATAACTTCAGCGCTTTCCGTTGACGCGTTGATGCTGTAAGCGGCAGGCTTGATCCTGCCGGAGACCGAAAATGTCGTTCACGCTGGCCATAGTTGGCCGTCCCAATGTTGGTAAATCCACGCTGTTCAACCGTCTGGTGGGCAAGCGTCTGGCGCTGGTCGATGACCAGCCCGGCGTAACGCGCGATCTGCGCGAGGGCGAGGCGCGGCTGGGCGATCTGCGCTTCACGGTGATTGATACCGCCGGTCTGGAAGAGGCAACGGATGCGTCGCTGCAAGGCCGGATGCGTCGGCTGACGGAACGTGCCGTGGACATGGCCGATGTGTGCCTCTTCATGATCGACGCGCGGGCGGGGGTTTTGCCCGCGGATGAGGTTTTTGCCGAGATTTTGCGCAAACGGTCCGAGCATGTGTTTTTGGCCGCCAACAAGGCCGAAGGCCGTGCCGCCGAAGCCGGCGTGTTGGAGGCGTATGGTCTGGGTCTTGGCGACCCTCTGCGCATCTCAGCAGAGCATGGCGAGGGGTTGGAGGATCTATATGCCGCGCTGATGCCGTTGGCCGATGTCTTTGCCGAACGGGCTGCAGCGGATGCGCCTGAGGTCGATGTCGAGGTCGAGGACGGCGACGATGACGGCCCCCGCAAGCTGACCAAGGACAAACCCTTGCAGGTGGCCGTGATCGGCCGCCCGAATGCGGGTAAATCGACGCTGATCAACAAGATCATTGGCGAGGATCGTTTGCTGACCGGCCCAGAGGCCGGGATCACGCGTGATGCGATTTCCGTGATGGCGCAATGGGGCCACACGCCGGTGCGCATCTTCGACACGGCAGGCATGCGCAAGCGCGCCAAAGTGCAGGAAAAGCTGGAGAAACTGTCGGTCTCTGATGGGTTGCGGGCGGTGAAATTCGCCGAAGTCGTCGTGGTGCTGCTGGATGCGGATATCCCGTTCGAGCAACAGGATCTGCGCATCGCTGATCTGGCCGAACGCGAAGGCCGCGCGGTGGTGGTCGCGATCAACAAGTGGGATCTGGAGCCTGAGAAGCAGGCCAAGCTGCGCGATCTGCGCGAGAAGTTCGAGCGGCTTTTGCCGCAGCTGCGCGGGGCGCCACTGGTGACGGTTTCCGCCAAGACGGGCAAGGGCCTGGACCGGCTGGAGAGCGCGATCCTGCGCGCGCATGAGGTCTGGAACCGGCGCGTGACCACCTCGCAGTTGAACCGCTGGCTGTCTGATATGGTCGAGGCGCATCCGCCTCCCGCACCGGGCGGCCGCCGTATCAAGCTGCGCTACGCCACCCAAGTGAAAACGCGGCCTCCGGGATTTGTGGTGATGTGCTCGCTTCCGGAGAAGCTGCCGGAAAGCTATTCGCGCTATCTTGTCAACGGGTTACGGGACGATTTTGACATGCCGGGGACGCCCATTCGGCTGACGATGCGCTCGCAGGCAGACAAGAACCCGTACAAGGACAAGAAGAAGTCCACGCCGTCGCGGTTACGCAAGCATTTGGGTAAAGGCCGCGCGGACGAGTAGGTCTGTGCCGTGGGCAGGCATTCGGCTGCCTTCGGCGAGGATATTTTTGCAAAGCTGAAACACAAGGGCCGTGTCTCAGCTGGAGCGGCCCCAGCTGAAGACGAGGGCGATGATGCCCGCTCCTGCAAGGCCAAGGATGGCCGCGTTGCCACCCCAATTTGCCACCATGATCGCGACCAGAGCCCAGACCACGGTGGCGCCATATTCCGGCGCGCGGTGGGTGCGGCTTTGGATGAAAAAGGCGAAGACAATCGCCAAGGCAAGGGCGACCAGGGCGGCAGTATCCTCGGACACGAGGCCGTAACCTGCGAGCATCAGACCGACCGAAACGAAGCTGGCCGCGCTCAACCACCCTGCATAGACCGCGACCGGGGTCTGCAGGACCCAGCGGTCTTGTGTGTTGGTGGTCTTCAGGAATGCCCAAAGGGCTGTGACGAGCATGGCCCAGATCATTGCAGTGGCCGCGGGTGGGTTCTGGCTGGCCACCATCAGCCAAGGCGCGCCGATGACAAGGGACAGAATAAGGGGCAGGCGCACCGCATCCCAAGCCGGGTCGTCTTTGCGTTTCCAAAGCCCGAAGCCTGCATGGATGATCAGCCCCAGATAGATCGGCCCCCAGATCGCAAAGGCGTAGCCTGCGGGTTGTACCGGTGGGTTCTCTTGCGGGACCGGGTAGAGATTGGGGTCAAACCCATCGAAGGGGGAGAAGAACGGGGCGGCTGCAAAGGCCAGCGCGGCCAGAAGCAGAAGGAAGGCTTTCATCATATTGAGAACTTACTTGTGAAGAGGCTGTCGAGTGAGAACGCCGCAATAACTTCACGGTTCCGCGCAGCCGACAAGGGATTGCGGCGCAGATAGCTGATCTTGGCGGCCATCTTGCCCCGGCGCTCGCGGATATTCTCGCCATGATTGACGATGTAGAGGCCTGCGGGAAAGGGGATTGGCTCCAGCGCGAAGCCGTAGGCGGCGAGGTTTTCGTGCATGTCCTTGTGCTTGCCGCGCGCGTTGAGCGGCTCAGTAAAGGCAGGGCCCTGACGGAAATCGAACCGCGCCGCAACGCAGGACCCGCATTCGCGGTTGAACGGCTTTGCGAAAGGCCAGCGCAGGCTGCGCGGGCCGAGATAGCCCATGCGCTTGCTGTCCATATCAACCATATAGCCTTGGGTGATGTAGTAGCCCTGACCGTTATTGTCAGAGGTGATATGGCCCACAAGGTCGGGGTGCAGGATGTCATCGGCGTCGAGTTGAAAGAGGTAGCCGTCCCCTTTCTCAGTCTCGCTGAGATGCTTGGTCATGGCGCGAATCTTGAACCATTTGTCGAAGGTTAGCGCGGTCTTGTCGGTTTCGGTGTCGAGGGTCTGGTAGGCCAGAAACTGCACGTGATCGTCAAAACTTATGCCGTCGGGCCGGTCTTGGCCGCAGATCACCATGCGCCAGCGCGGACTGGTCTGGTTGCGCAAGCTGCCGACGGTCGCCGCGAGATTCTGGCAGATCACATCCCAGTCGAAAGCGCGGTTTTTCGAGATCAGGGGCGTGGCGAAGATCACCTCCGGGCTGTCTGACGGCGGCAGAAGGGCATGCGCCGCCTGCCAAGCCGCACCTTTTTCGCGCAGTTTGGCAAGGGCCGCACGCCGGTCAGAGCGTTCGCTCACGCAAGCGCTCCATCCGCTGTGATCGTGGTCTTGCCACCCAGATAGGGGGCCAGCACGTCGGGCAGCGTGACCGAGCCGTCGCTCTGCTGGCCATTCTCCAGCACGGCAATCAGGCAGCGCCCAACCGCAAGGCCGGAGCCGTTCAGCGTGTGAACGAATTGCGGTTTGCCGCCTTCAGCAGGCTTGAAGCGCGCGTTCATGCGGCGGGCCTGAAAATCCCCGCAGACAGAGACCGAGCTGATTTCGCGATAGGTGTCCTGACCGGGCAGCCACACCTCGATGTCAAAGGTCTTGCGCGCGCCGAAGCCCATGTCGCCGGTGCACAGCACGACAGTTCGGTAGGGCAGGCCCAGCTTTTCAAGGATCGCCTCGGCGCAGGTGGTCATGCGGGCGTGCTCGTCCAGCGAGTGGTCCGGATGGGTCACGCTGATCATCTCAACCTTCTCGAACTGGTGTTGGCGGAGCATGCCGGACGTGTCACGCCCTGCGCTGCCTGCTTCCGAGCGGAAGCACAGCGAATGGGCCGTGTAGCGGCGGGGCAGAGTGGCCTCCTCCACCGTTTCGCCATGCACCAAATTGGTGAGCGAGACCTCGGAGGTGGGGATCAGCCACCAGCCCTCGCGGGTCAGGTAGCTATCCTCGCCGAACTTGGGCAACTGCCCGGTGCCATACATCATCTCTTCGCGCACCAGCACGGGCGCGTTCGTTTCGGTCAGACCATGTTCGTCCACATGGGTGTCGATCATGAATTGCGCCAGCGCGCGGTGCAGGCGGGCAACGGCACCGGACAACACCACAAAGCGCGAGCCCGATAATTTTGCAGCCGTTTCGAAATCCATGCCGGTCTGCACGGCGGGCAATTCGTAATGTTCCACCGGCTTGAAATCAAAGCTGCGCGGATCGCCCCAGCGCTTGATCTCGACATTGTCATCTTCATCCGCGCCGTCTGGCACATCCTCCAGCGGCAGGTTCGGCAGACCCATCAGCAGATCGGTCAGCTTGGCGTCCTCCGCCTTCGCCTCGTCATTCAGACGTGCGACTTCGGCCTTCTTTTCTGCCACCAGCGCGCGCAGACGCTCAAACTCCGCCTCATCTCCGCGCCCCTTGGCAGCGCCAACCTCCTTGGAGGCCTTGTTCTGCTCGGCCTGAGCGGTCTCGGCTGCCAAAATCTTGGCCCGGCGCGCCTCATCCAGCGCCAAAATCTCGGACGACACCGACCCAGCCCCGACCCGAGAGATTGCGGCATCGAATGCTGCGGGGTTTTCGCGGATGGCACGAATATCATGCATGGTCTCAGTCCTTGGTTGATGTCATCTGTCTGGCCCCCATATGCCCTAGTGCTGCGGGGTTTTGAACCGCGAAATAACGCGCGAGGGTGCATTGCAAGTCGCAAGGCCCGCCGCTAGGGTGCGCCGACTTTCACGGGCGTGGCCCGACAACACGAAAAAGAGGTCCTGATGGAAGGCAACGCATTCGCCCAGTTTATCCCCCTGATCCTGATTTTTGCGATCATGTATTTCCTGCTGATCCGTCCGCAGCAAAAAAAGGTCAAAGAGCATCAGGCGATGGTGGCCGCTCTGCGCCGTGGGGACCAGATCGTCACGCAAGGCGGGCTGATCGGCAAGGTCGTCAAGGTCAAGGAAGACAACGAGCTTGAGGTCGAGCTGACCGATGGCGTGAAGGTGCGCGTGGTGCAATCGACCGTGGCGCAGGTCCTGTCGAAGACCGAACCGGCCAAGTCCTGATTTCCTGAATTAACCGCCTGAGGGGGCCGGTCATGCTGCAAATCGAAGGCTGGAAGCGCCTCACGATCTGGTTTTTTGTCGCCGTTGGCTTGCTGTTGGCGCTGCCCAACGGCTTCTACACGCGGGTCGAGCAGCACAATGATGCGGTGGCCGAGATGGAGCTGGGCTTTGACAGCCCGGAACTGCAGGCGCAGGTCGCGCAGTGGCCCACATGGATGCCGTCCTCTCTGGTCAATCTTGGGCTTGATCTGCGCGGTGGTGCGCATCTTCTGGCCGAGGTCGAGACCGACGCCGTCTATGCCCAGCGGATGGAAGGGCTCTGGCCCGAGGTGCGCGATGTTTTGCGACCCGAGCGCGCGACAGTCGGCGCGATCCGCCTGCAGGACGGCGCGCCCGATGAGCTTCGCGTCGCGATAGGGGACCCATCGGGCATGGCGCGCGCGATTGAGGTCGTGCGGGCCATCGCCCGTCCGATTGTGACGCTGACCGGCGTCGGTGCGACCGATATCGAGGTCCGCGCCGAGGGCAACCAGCTTGTGATTACCCTGTCCGAAGAAGAGCGTATTGCGACGGACGAGCGCACCTTGCAGCAATCGCTGGAGATTATTCGCCGCCGGGTGGACGAGGCCGGCACGCGGGAGCCGACGATCCAGCGGCAAGGCTCGGACCGGATTTTGATTCAGGTGCCGGGCATTGGCTCCGCGCAGGAGCTGAAGGATATTATCGGCACGACCGCGCAGCTGTCGTTTCAGCCGGTTGTGCGGGTGACTTCCGACGAGAACGAAGCGCCCGGTGTGGGCAATGAGCTGTCCCCGTCGATTGATGAAGACGGCATCTTCTACATTCTGGAACGCAATGCGGTCGTCACCGGCGAAGAGCTGGTCGATGCGCAGCCCGAGTTCGACCAGAACGGCGCGCCTGCCGTCGGTTTCCGGTTCAACCCCACCGGCGCACGGAAATTCGGCCAATATACCGCTGAAAATGTCGGTGCGCTGTTTGCCATCGTTCTGGATGACGAGGTGATCTCGGCCCCGCGCATCAACGAGGCGATCCCTGGCGGCTCCGGTATCATCACCGGCAATTTCAGCCTTGAGGAAAGCACCTCACTTGCGGTGTTGCTGCGCGCGGGTGCCTTGCCCGCGCCGCTGGAATTTCTGGAAGAACGCACCATCGGTCCGGAATTGGGCCAGGACAGCATCGACGCGGGCCGGATCGCCTGTATCGTCGCTTTCGCGGCGGTGCTGGTCTTCATGGGCCTCAGCTACGGGTTCTTCGGCCTGATCGCCAATATCGCGCTGATCGTGAACGTGGCGCTGATCTTCGGCTTGCTGTCGCTGATTGGAGCGACGCTCACCCTGCCGGGTATCGCGGGCATCGTGCTGACCATCGGTATGGCGGTGGACGCCAACGTGCTGGTGTTCGAGCGGATACGCGAGGAACTCAAGACCGCAAAAGGCCCCGCGCGCGCGATCGAGCTGGGCTATGAAAAAGCGCTCAGTGCGATCATCGACGCCAATATCACCACATTCATCACCGCTGTGATCCTCTTCGTCATGGGCTCCGGTCCCGTCCGCGGATTTGCGATCACGCTTGGCCTTGGCATCCTCACCTCCGTCTTCACCGCGATCTTCGTGACGCGCCTGATTATCGTGATGTGGTTCGAACGCCGCCGCCCCAAACAGATCGAGGTATAGGCCATGCGGTTGCGACTGGTTCCCAAGCAAACAAGCTGGGATTTCTTCTCTAAAGCCAAGCTGACGCTGGGCATTTCGGGCTTTCTGATGGTGCTGGCTTTGGTCAGCTTCGTCATCCAAGGCCTGAACTACGGCATCGACTTCCGGGGCGGCACAACGATCCGCACCGAAAGCCCGCAGCCCGTAGTCGTCGCCGACTACCGCGCCGCGATGGAGGCGCTGGAGCTGGGCGACGTGTCGATCACCGAAGTCTTCGATCCGTCCTTTGGCCCGGACGAAAACGTCGCCATGGTGCGCATTCAGGCGCAAGACGGCGAAGAGGCCGTGACGAACGAGACGATCCAGCGCGTAGAAGAAGCGCTTCTGGCGCTGGACCCGCAGATGACCTTCCCATCGGTGGAATCTGTTGGCCCGAAGGTTTCGGGCGAGCTGATCCAGACCGCGATTATCGCGGTCGTTTTGGCCATTGCCGCAGTGCTCGTCTATATCTGGCTGCGCTTTGAATGGCAGTTCGCTTTGGGCGCGGTGGCCGCCTTGGTGCATGACGTAGTGCTGACCATCGGCATCTTTTCCGAGCTACAGATCAGGTTTGATCTGGCGATCATTGCCGCATTGCTGACGATTGTGGGCTATTCGCTGAACGACACGGTGGTGGTCTTCGACCGCGTCCGCGAGAACCTGCGCAAATACAAGAAACGCGACCTGAAAGAGGTGCTGAACCTGTCGATCAACGAAACGCTCAGCCGGACCGTTATGACCTCCGTCACGACGCTTTTGGCGCTGATCTCACTCTTTGTGCTGGGCGGCGACGTGATCCGTGGCTTTGTCTTCGCGATGATCTGGGGTGTGATCGTCGGCACCTATTCGTCAGTCTTTGTGGCCTCGGCCATTCTGCTGGTGCTGGGCGTCAAACGCGATTGGTCCAAACCCGACAACACCGCCGGAAACCAGTTCGGCGCGGTTGATCCCTAGGCCAGAACGCCTACCTTCCGGCCATGCGCTTGAACGAAGTCACATACTCCAACGCCAAGCCCGTCGAAGGCTACGGCCCCGGTTTCTTCCGCATCGGCGGGCAGGTGCATGACGGTGCGCTTCTGGTCCTGCCCCAGCGCCAGATGACCTGGGAGGGCTATGCCGATACCGCTCCGATCCTCGCCGCAAGGAACGAGATTGACGTGCTGTTTGTAGGTACCGGTGCCGAGATCGCGCATATCCCGTCCGACTTGCGCAACAGCCTTGAAGAGGCCGGGATCGGTGTCGAAGTGATGAACTCACCCTCCGCCTGCCGGACCTATAACGTGCTTTTGTCCGAAGGGCGGCGCATCGCGCTGGCGGTCCTCCCGGTCTGAGCGTTCCAATTTAGGTATTTGACGACAAAAGAAGACGCAGCGGATTTGATTAAAATGCGCATCACCCGCTTCTTTTGTCCAAAAATCCCCAATGCCACGGTCTGTCCCTAAGACGCCGCTTTGCCTTGGCGCGCAGACCCGCTAGAGATTTCCCATGGAATTGCAGGTGCTTGCTCTTGATGTCGCCCGTGGGGGTGTGCCGATCCTCGAAGGGGTCAGTTTCACGCTGGCCGCGGGCCATGTGCTGGTGCTGCGCGGCCCGAACGGGATCGGCAAGACGACGCTTCTGCGCACCATCGCGGGGCTGCAGCCTGCGGTTTCGGGAACCGTGTCACTGGACCCCGAAGCCGTAGCCTATGCCGCCCATGCGGATGGCTTGAAGGCAACGCTCACCGTGCGCGAAAACCTCGTCTTCTGGGCGCAGGTTTACGGCATGTCCGACATTGGCCCGGCGCTGGAGGCGTTCGCCCTGCAACCGCTCATTGACCGCCCCGCGCAGAACCTGTCTGCGGGGCAGAAACGCCGCCTTGGTCTTGCCCGTTTGCTTGTCACCGGACGGCCCCTTTGGGTACTTGATGAGCCGACTGTGTCGCTAGACAGCTCTGCCGTTGCGATGTTTGCCGCCGCCGTGCGCGCCCATTGTGCGGCGGGGGGAAGTGCATTGATTGCGACCCATATTGATTTTGGGCTCGACAGCGAGATGCTTGATCTCGCGCCGTTCAAAGCGACTGCCCCGGCGCAGGACGGCTTTGACGAGGCCTTCCTGTGATCGCGCTGCTGATCCGCGATCTGCGTCTCGCCATCCGCACGGGGGGCGGCTTTGGCCTTGGTCTTGCGTTCTTTCTGATCATCGCGGTGCTGGTGCCCTTTGGCGTCGGGCCAGACAGCGCCATCCTGGGGCGCATCGCGCCTGGCATCCTGTGGGTGGGCGCGCTCTTGTCCTGCCTGCTCTCCCTCGACCGCATTTTCGCCCTGGATTTCGAGGACGGTTCGCTGGACTTGCTGGCCACGGCCCCGATCCCGCTGGAAGGGCTGGTGGGGGTCAAGGCAATCTCGCACTGGCTGACCACGGGCTTGCCGCTGACGCTGGCGGCCCCGGTCCTTGGGCTGCTCTTGAGCCTGCCGGAGGAGGCTTACCTCTGGCTCATCGCCTCGCTTCTGATCGGCACCCCGGCACTGTCCTTTATCGGAGCCTTCGGCGCATCGCTCACAGTCGGCATCAAACGCGGTGGCTTGCTGCTGTCGCTCCTTGTCCTGCCGCTTTATGTCCCGACGCTGATTTTCGGGGCCGAGACGATCCGGCGCGGGGCAGAGGGTCTGTCCACCACGACACCGCTGATCATGCTGGGGGCCATCACCTTGGGAACGCTCGCGGTTCTGCCTTTCGCAGCGGCTGCGGCAATCCGCGTCAACCTTCGCTGAATTGTGTCCGCTATGCTCATTGCCACGACCGACGCCGGAGCCTAAATACGCCTCATGTCATTCTGGGAATATGCCAATCCAAAGCGCTTCATGGCGCTCTCCAGCGCCGCTTTGCCGTGGTTGACGGGGCTCACCGCGCTTGTTCTGGGCGTGGGCCTGATCTGGGGGTTTTTCTTCACACCCGATGACTTCCGCCAAGGCTCCACCGTAAAGATCATCTACATCCACGTTCCGTCCGCCTTCATCGCGATCAACGCGTGGCTGATGATGCTGGTGACCTCGCTCGTCTGGCTGATCCGACGGCACCATGTGTCGGTTCTGGCGGCCCGCGCAGCGGCCCCGATTGGCTTGGCCATGACCGCCATCGGTCTGATCACCGGGGCGGTCTGGGGCCAGCCGATGTGGGGAACGTGGTGGGAATGGGATCCGCGCCTGACGTCGTTCCTGATCCTCGGTCTTTTCTATCTGGGCTATATCGCGCTCTGGGAGGCGATTGATGACGCAGACACAGCGGCCGATCTGACAAGCGTCCTGTGTATTGTTGGCTCGGTTTTTGCGGTGTTGTCGCGCTATGCGATCCTTTTTTGGAACCAGGGGCTGCATCAGGGCGCATCGCTCTCGATGGACCGCGAAGAGAATGTCCATGACGTTTTTGCCTACCCGCTCTGGACGTGCATTATCGGGTTTGTTCTGCTGTTCATCACGCTTGTGCTGCTGCGCACGCGCACCGAAATTCGCGCGCGCCGGGTGAAGGCACTGATCTCACGGGAGCGGATGGCGTAATGCCCGATCTTGGAACATATGCGGTGCCGGTCTTGTCGGCATACGGCGCAACCATTGCGATCATCGCGTTGCTGGTCTGGGCCAGCTGGCGGCGCGGGCGCAAAGTGCGTGCAGAGCTGCACGCCTTGGAAGGACGGCGCAAGGATGCCTAGGATCAACCTTCTCATGGTGGCCCCGCCTGCGATTTTCTTCGGGTTGGCGGCGCTTTTCTATATCGGGATGCAGCGCGAGGACCCCAACGCGCTCCGCTCGGCCCGCGAAGGGCAACCGGCACCTGCGGTGGCTTTGACCCAATTGGGGCCAGAGCAACCTTTCACCAATGAGACCCTGCGAGACGGTGACGTGAAGCTGGTCAATTATTGGGCGAGCTGGTGCGCGCCCTGCCGGGCAGAGCATCCTTTACTGACAGAACTGGCCGACGAAGGCCTGCCGATCTACGGGATCAACTATAAGGATGACCCCGAAAAGGCGTTGGCTTTTCTGGAGGAGCTGGGTGATCCCTATGCCGGGCTTGGTGCGGATTTCACCGGTCGCACCGCACTGGATTGGGGGCTGTATGGCGTGCCGGAGACCTATGTGCTGGCGGGCGACGGCACCGTGATGTTGCGCTTTGCAGGACCACTGACCGAAGATGTGATGGCGCGCCGGATCCGCCCGGCTTTGGAGGCTGCGGCAAACCGCTGATGGCGGGATGTTCGAGTAGTTCCGCAAGGGTGACGTAATAGAAACGCCTGCAATTTTAATCGAATTGTCGGCTTCTTTTGTGTCCAAATACTCAAAGCAAACGCCCCGCCAAAAAGCGGAGCGTTTGCAGTTTAAAGCACTTGGCGTCAGGCCGCTTGGGCCAGATTGCGCAGCACGTAATGCAGCACGCCGCCGTTTTCGATGTAGTCGATCTCCACCTCGGTATCGATCCGGCATTTCAGTGTGATCTCTTTGACCGAGCCGTCGGCCATCTCAATCGTGCAAGGCACTTCTTGCAGCGGTTTGATCGTATCAAGACCGGTGATCGACACGGTTTCTTCACCAGTCAGACCCAATGTCTTGCGGGTGTCGCCGCCGGTGAACTCGAACGGGATCACGCCCATGCCCACAAGGTTGGAGCGGTGGATACGCTCAAAGCTCTCTGCGATGACCGCTTTAACGCCCAGTAGGGCCGTGCCTTTGGCCGCCCAATCGCGCGATGAGCCTGCGCCATATTGCTCCCCTCCGAAGACAACAAGCGGCGTGCCTTCGGCTTTATAGGCCATCGCCGCCTCGAAGATCGAGGTTTGCGCGCCATCAGGCCCTTTGGTGTAGCCGCCTTCGACGCCGTCCAGCATCTCGTTCTTGATACGGATATTGGCGAAGGTGCCGCGCATCATCACCTCGTGATTGCCCCGGCGCGAGCCGTAGGAGTTGAACTCGCGCACCGGCACCTGACGCTCCACCAGATACTGCCCGGCGGGTGTGCTTTCCTTGAATGAGCCCGCGGGGGAGATGTGGTCGGTCGTGATCATGTCGCCCAGAACGGCCATGACCTTGGCGCCTTCGATATTCGTGATCTTGCCGGGCTCAGGCCCCATGCCCTGAAAGTAGGGCGGGTTTTGCACATAGGTGGAGGCGGCGGGCCAGTCATAGGTCAGGCTATCGGGGGTTTCGACCGATTGCCATTTCTCGTCGCCCTTGAACACGTCAGCATATTTGGACTGGAAGGCATCGCGGGTCACGGTCTTTTCGACCAGTTCCGCGATCTCCTGATTGGAGGGCCAGAGGTCTTTCAGGAAAACATCCTTGCCATTCTTGTCTTGCCCCAGCGGGTCCTTGGTGATGTCGACATTCATGTCGCCCGCCAGCGCGTAGGCCACTACGAGGGGCGGGGAGGCGAGGTAGTTGGCACGCACGTCGGGGCTGATGCGCCCCTCGAAATTGCGATTGCCCGACAAGACGGAGGTGGCGATCAGATCGCCTTCATTGATCGCATTCGACAGTTCTTGCTGGATCGGGCCGGAATTGCCGATGCAGGTGGTGCAGCCATAGCCCACAAGGTTGAAGCCAATTGCATCAAGATCTTCCTGCAGCCCCGCGGCCTCAAGGTATTCGGACACGACCTGCGAACCGGGGGCGAGTGACGTCTTGACCCATGGTTTGCGGTTAAGGCCCAACTCGCGGGCTTTGCGCGCCACCAGACCAGCGCCGATCATCACGTAAGGGTTTGATGTGTTGGTGCAGGACGTGATCGAGGCGATCACGATAGAGCCGTCATGCAACTCATAGTCTTCGCCCTCCACTGGGTGGGAGTTGTGATAGCCGATATTGCCCGGAATATCGCCCGGTGCGGGTTGTCCACCTTCGCCCGTCCATTCGGTCTTTTCCTCGGCATCGGCTTTCTTGCCCGGGCGCTCCCCCTTGATGTAGTCGCCAAACGCCGCCGCGGCCTGATCGAGTGCGATGTAATCCTGCGGGCGTTTCGGGCCGGAAATCGCAGGCACAATCGTCCCCATGTCGAGGCTCAGCGTATCGGTGTAGATCGGCGCGTAGTCCGCGTCACGCCACAGGCCGTTTTCCTTGGCGTAGGCCTCGACAAGAGCCACGCGGTCTTCGTCACGGCCCGTGTTGCGCATGTAGCGAAGCGTCTCATCGTCGATGGGGAAGAACCCGCAGGTCGCCCCATATTCCGGGGCCATATTGGCGATGGTCGCGCGGTCGGCTAAAGGCAGGCTGTCGAGCCCCGCGCCGTAGAACTCGACGAATTTGCTGACCACACCTTTTTCGCGCAGCATCTCGACGACCTTCAGTACCAGATCGGTGCCGGTCGTGCCTTCGACCATGGCACCGGTCAGCTCGAACCCGACAACTTCGGGGATCAACATCGAGATCGGCTGGCCCAGCATCGCAGCCTCCGCCTCGATCCCGCCGACGCCCCAGCCCAGAACGGCCATGCCGTTGACCATCGTGGTGTGGCTGTCGGTGCCGACCAGCGTGTCAGGATAGGCAACCTGATCGCCGTTTTGATCTTCATCGGTCCAGACCGTCTGGGCCAGATATTCAAGGTTCACCTGATGGCAGATCCCGGTGCCGGGCGGCACAACGCGGAAATTGTTGAACGCTTTCTGACCCCATTTGAGGAACGTATACCGCTCCATGTTGCGCTCATATTCGCGGTCCACATTCATCTGGAAGGCGCGCGGGTTGCCGAATTCATCAATCATCACCGAATGGTCGATGACCAGATCAACGGGGTTGAGCGGGTTGATCTTGGTGGCATCGCCCCCAAGGCTGACGATGCCGTCGCGCATCGCGGCCAGATCAACGACCGCTGGCACGCCGGTGAAGTCCTGCATCAGAACGCGGGCCGGGCGGTAGGCAATCTCGCGGGGGTTCTTGCCGCCTTTGGCCCCCCATTCCGCGAAGGCTTTGATGTCATCCAAGGAAACCGTGCGGCCATCATCCTCAAACCGGAGCATGTTTTCCAAGACCACTTTCAGCACTGCAGGCAGGTTTGAGAAGTCACCTAACCCGGCCTCTTGCGCCGCAGGGATCGAATAATAAGCAACAGATTGGGTGCCGACTGTCAGCGTCTTGCGCGTCTTGGCAGTGTCGGTTCCGACTTGAATGGGCATGTTTGGCCTCCCGAATGGCTAGGGTTTCGCTTCATCTTATCTGGCTCGGCTGGCCAGTGCCTTCAAGGGGAAGGCAAATCTGTCGAGCGCTTTGTGCATGCGGGTGTATACGACCCGAGCGGCTGCAGCGGGAAAGCCACAGCACACAAACCTCTCGCAAAAGGGTGATTGGTTATTTCAACGGGACTGATTTACCTCTTATCTCCAAGCCAATTCACCGAGGTTCCATGACACGACTTGCCAGCCTTTTCGCGGCGCTTTGCGTTTTCTTCGCAACGTCCGCTGTCGCCAACGATCAACCCGTTGTGGTCGAGCTTTATACCTCCCAAGGCTGCTCCAGCTGTCCGCCCGCCGACAAGCTGCTGCATGAGCTGGCCGAGATGGATGACGTCATCGCGCTCTCGTTGCATGTGGATTACTGGGATTACCTCGGCTGGAAGGACAAGTTCGCCAGCCCCGCCTTCACCAAGCGCCAGCACAATTATGCCCGCGCGCTGGGGGAGACCTCGGTCTACACCCCGCAGATGATTATCGGTGGCACGGATCATGTGGTGGGCTCGCGCCCGATGAAAGTGTCAAAGCTGATCCAGAAACACGGTGACAAGCCCAAGCAGGTCGATGTCGTTCTGCAACGCAATGGCAGTCAGGTCGTGATCAACGCCGCCAGTGCCAAGCCACAGGACATGGTCGTCTATCTGGTGCGCTACAGCCCGCGTGAGACCGTCGATGTGCGCCGCGGTGAGAACCGAGGGCACAAGCTGACCTACGCCAATGTCGTCACCGACTGGCAGCAGGTTGAGGAATGGGATGGCGCGGCGCCCTTGCGCACCTTTGCCCAAGCCGCAGGCACCGCGCCGGTCGTCGTGATTGTCCAGCGCAAAGGCTATCGGGACGTTCTGGGAGCCGCCAAGCTGCGCTAATCCAGAAGCTCAGGGGCGCGCCCGCGCTTGCGGTGGGGTTTCCACCGACGATGAATCCAGAACCATTGCTCAGGATGGCGCGTGACGCGCGCCTCCAGCGCCTGGGTCGCCTCAAGCATCATCTGTTCAGGATTGGTATGGGCCAGCGGCGCGTCCAACTCGACTGCGAAGCTCAGACCATCGGGTTGGCGGATCGCGAAGAACGGGATCAGCAGGGCGTCGTATTTCAGGGCAAGCTCTGCCGCTGAAAGGGCCGTGGGCGCGTCATGACCCATGAAGGGCAATTTGACCCCATGTTTTTCATAGATATCAAAGAGAAGCACCGCCAGGCCGCCTGATTTCAGGTGCTTGACGAAGCCGGCCGTTCCACGCCGTCCCTGCTCGAAGACGGGGCCGGACATGTCTTCCATCGTGCGCACGTAATGGGCGTTGAAATAGACATTGGCCATCGCGCGATACAGGCCGCCCACCTTAATGCCCTGATCCAGAAGGGCCCAGCGCAGCGCCTCGTAATTGCCGAAATGCCCGGTGAGAAAAATCACCGGACGCCCGGCTTTGATTGCCTCATGCATCGCCGCAAGACCGGGGCCGGAGAGGGGGCTTTTGCGGGCCAAAGCGCCGAAACTGGTGTGGGAGTAATTCTCGATCAAGGTGCGGCCTGCATTGCGGGCCACTTCTTTGGCCAGCGACTCGCGCGCGGCGTCGGGCATGTCGGGCCAGACCATCGCAAGGTTATCCTCGGCGCGGCTCAGATAGCCCGCGGGTCCCGAAAGGGCTGCCATGATCGCGCCAACGGTGCGCACCCGCGCGCCATGGGGCAGCAGCTTGGTCGCGCCGATCATGCCTTGCAGGGCGGCATTGGTCAGCCATGCGACCGGTCCTTTGGAAATGGTAAACGCCATGCTGCCCGAGAAAATCCGCGTCTTTTGGTTGGATGTCAGATAAGTGCGCCGAGGGGAGCGTGCAAGCTAGGGCGTTTTTGCGAGCCCCGTGCCGATCATGCTGTCGCGGGTGACGAGCTTGGCCAAGGCCTCTGCCGACCAGCCATCGGTGCCGTCGGGACGCGCCGGGATCACCACGTAGCGCATGTCGGCGGTGCTGTCATGGACGCGAATTTGGACCGTGTCGGGTAGGGTGACGCCGAACTCGGACAGGACCTTGCGCGGTTCCTTGACCGTGCGCGAGCGGTATTCGCGCGATTTATACCAATCGGGGGCGAGGCCTAGCAGGTTGCGCGGATAGCAGGAACAGAGCGTGCAGACGATGACGTTGTGGGTGTCGCGCGTGTTCTCAACAGCGATCAATTGCAGTGCACCGATATCAAAGTCCATCTCGCGGCAGGCGTCGGAACCGTTTGCCAGCAGGCGCTCCCGAAACGCAGGATCGGTCCATGCGCGGGCGACGACCTGCGCCCCGTCCGCAGGGGAGCGCGCGTCCATCGCGTCAATCTGGGCGTTGATCTCCGCCGCGGTGGACACGCCTTTTTCGATGAGCAATTCGCGCACGGCAATCTCCATCGTCTGCCAATAGCTGAGCGGTTCGTCATTGTCGGCGCGGTAGGGGTGACCGGAGGGCGACAGGTGGTCGGAATGGTCATGGGGCATCAGACAGGCTCCAACCAATGTTCGTAAATCTCGGCATCCAGCGTGTCTTCGGGGCGTTCGGCCTGATCGCCCCAGATCTCGGCCATGCTAAAGCGGACGCGGTAAAGGGTCAGCTCTTCGCCGGGCAGGCCGTAGGCCAGTTGTTCAGGGTTGCCGAACGGGCCAAGCTGCCGTTCGATCCAGCCGGTCTTGCCCCGCAGATAGGCGGGCGTGCGGATATGGCCTGGGGGCATCATCGTTTTGACGCGCACGCGTTGCGGCTTAGCCACGGGCGGCTTGCCCATAGGTGTCGCCACGCGCTGCGACCTCATCCATCTTCGCGCCAAGCTCGCCTAGTGTATATGTGCCCGCCTCGATCAGGTTCTGATTTACGGCGGCGATCCAGCGGTCGTAATAGGTTGTGTTCTCAAACACGTCCGGCCCCATGTCTTCGATGGCGCGGCGCAGGCCATCCACGGTAAAGAGCCCCTTGGTCGAGCACAGCACCATCAACGCATCGACCCGCTTTTCCCAAAGGGCGAAGTCATGCTCTGCCGGCACAACCGGGCCAGCGTCAGCCCCACCCATATCGTGCCAGCGTTTTCCGTCAAAATCCGTCATGGGCGCAGGCTAGCCGGGCGCGGGGGGCCGCTTCAAGCCAAATGCGCGCGGCCCGGTGAATTGCGCAGCCAGGTCTACGCGTTCTCATCTTCCTCTTCGGGGGTGACGAGGGTGATCTGGCCGTCGTCTTCCAATGTGCGGATCACGCCCGTGACGGCGGTCATCGCGGCCTCGCCGTCTTTGGCCTTGATCGTGCCTGCCTCGTCCATTTCCTCGCGCAAGCTGTCGGCCATGCGTTTGGACATATTCGACAGGATGAACTCCACCGCCGCGTCGGCCCCGGTCGATGTGGCATAGGCCAAGGCTTTGACCAATTGCTCCGGGTCCACGTCGCGGGTGATTTTCGGCACATCCAGCGGCGCGAGCCGGTCGGGAATGTCGGGGAAGGTGAAGATGGCCTTGCGCACATCTGCGGCAAAGGCGGCATCTTCCGCACCCAACCCTTCAAGCACGTCATCACGCGTCGCGGCGGGCGAAAAGTTGAGGATCGCGCCCACACGTTTGAACGGCGCGTCGGCAAAGACGCGGATCGGCTGGTCATCCAGCTGCAACACAAGAGCGGCCCCGATCTGCTCCACCGCGTGGCTGGTCACAGCCTCTGTCAGCGAGATCGCATAGGAGACACGCCGCGCCCGGTCGCCGGGCATCGCACCCAACAGATCGGCGGCTTTGGCGACGGGCAGTTTCGACAAGGTGACGGCGGCCACCTCAACGCTTTCGGCCTCAAGCATCGGGAGCAGCACCGCATTCTCCGCCGCTTTGATCCTGTCCCAGGGATCATCGCTGACCGGGGCCACGCCATCCGCCCGCACCGATTTGATTGCCGTGTCGTTGATCTTGCCGTCCAGCAGCGCCAGCGCCCCATCAACGCCACCGGCGGCGACCATGCCCAGCTGGTCCAGCTCAGTCGCGAATTCCAGCGCGACAGAGGCCAGTGTCCCGCGGTCCACACCGCGCATGCCCGCCAGTTGCCGCGCCAGATCGGCTTGCATGCCGTCCGGCAACGCCTCCAGCGTCAGATCGGTGCCTTCGGAAAGCAAAAGCTGCACGATCACGGCGGCTTTTTGCTTTTTCGTCAGGCCTTGGGGCAGGGCGCGCGTCATGACATGCCTTTGGGAAGCCTTGGTCAGTTCAGGCTCACCTTAGACGCGCAACTCTGAAGAGCAGGTTAATAGGAATAGCCCGTGCCACTGTCGATCGCCATGCGCAGGGACAGCTCGGCCCATGTGCCGCGCCCGCCCCGGGTGCGGATCTCGGTCAGTTGGGCGCGGGCCTGCAGCATGGCACCGGCCTCCACATGGGCCTGACCCATATAGGAGCGCGCGAGCAGGTTGTCGGGGTTCTGCGCGATTGCCTGATCGTAATAGGCCATCCCCCGCGCCACATCGCCCATTTTGCGATGGGTGAAGCCCAGATAGGTCAGCACACGGTCGTCGTTTTGATTAGACATCGCGGCGAGAACGGTTTGCGCATCCGCATATCGCCCGGCATAGGCCAGCTCGCGCACAGCCTCATACCGGACGTCGTCACTCAGAGAACTTTCGCGCGCATCGACGCAGGCCTCGACCTTCACGTCCCACACCTTGCCGCCCTCGCATTGCACCGTGGTATTTGTGGTGGGCGGGGTCGGGCTGCCACCGCCCGCAGCAAGGGTCAGGGTGGGGGCCAGCACAGCGGCGGCAAGGACGGTCATTCGCATTTGGCTCTCTCCGATACAGGGCGTTTGAGGGCTAGGTAGCGCGGGCAGCAGCTTTGTCAGCGCGAGGCTCCAAAAAAGAAAAGGCGGCCTGCAAAGACCGCCCCTTCGGTATTCGATTGCGCCCGCTTAGCTGGTGGTCGGCACGCAGGCCTGGGTGGTTTCATCCCATGTGGCGCCCATTTCGCAGCTCATCACCTGCTTTGTGTGATCAGCGCTGTTGCAGCCCATCGCAGCGGCAAAAGACGGGACAAGGATCAGGGCCAGAACGGCAAGGGTCGTCTTCATTCAGTCTCTCCTTTGTGTTGGCGTGACTGAAAGGTAGCATGGGTTTCCGTAAGGTCAAAACAGAGAATGCCCCGCGCAACATTCAGGCGATGTGACCCCTCCGGACGTGGTCCGGGGTCTTTGGGAAGGAAATGACCTAAGTCAGACGTCGCAGCCCGGACGGTGTATCAATCGTGGCGTGATATCTGAGCTGTGGACCCTCAACCAGTGTCGGCGCGCCACTTATTGCAAGGCTTTCATAAAGCGCTGTGACCGCAGGAAGATCGGGATGCGTCATGGTAAAGGAGACAAGCCGCGCCCCAAGATCCGGAATACTCTCCATAGCAGTAGGCTCTGACCTGTGATCAATCCATGAAGGTGCCGCGCCGTCCAATGGCAGCCCACCCCCCTGTGGAATGGAGAACCCGAATTCCGGAGCCTCTGGTGGAAGGCTTACATGTGCGCCGAAAATGCCCTCATATGACGAGAGCGTGGCGTCCATATTGTCTGTTCGCGCAACCCATCCCCGCAGACGGCGGCCCGCCTCCCATTCTTTACGGACATTGTCTTGGTCATCCAGACCAAACCATCGTGGTCGACCCGGTGCCGTCGCCTTGGGGTCAACCGCGACAATTTCCAGATAGACCCGCCCACCAAGCTGGAGCCGGTGATTATGCGTGCCCATATAGGCGTGTCGCGTTCCAAACGGCACGTCAATATCCAGACAGTCGCGCACATGGGCGACGCCCTCTTCCAGCGTCGGCGCGATGAGTGTCAGATGATCGAGTGCATGCATCCGGGGTCTGCGACGATGAGGTCCCGGGTCAAGCCCGGGACGGGGTTTACCTAGTCCTTGAAGACACGGGCGAAGATCGTGTCGACATGTTTGGTGTGATAACCCATGTCAAACTTCGCCTCGATCCCGTCGGTGCCAAGGGCTGCGACAACGTCCTCGTCTGCCAGCAGCTCCTCTTTGAAATCGGTGCGCTCTTCCCAGACCTTGAGCGCGTTGCGCTGGACCATGGCGTAGGCGTCTTCGCGGCTGACACCGGCCTGGGTGAGGGCCAGCAGCACCCGCTGGCTCATCACGAGGCCGGGGAACTTGTTCATGTTGTCGAGCATGTTCTGCGGGAAGATCAACATCTTATCGATGACGCTGGTCAGGCGGGCCAGCGCGAAATCAAGGGTGATCGTGGCGTCCGGCCCGATCATCCGTTCGACGGAGGAATGCGAGATATCGCGCTCGTGCCAGAGGGCGACGTTCTCCATCGCAGGGATCACGGCGGAGCGGACCATGCGCGCGAGACCGGTGAGGTTCTCTGTCAGCACAGGGTTTTTCTTATGCGGCATGGCCGAGGAGCCTTTTTGGCCCATCGAGAAGAACTCGGCCCCTTCCAGTACTTCGGTACGCTGCATGTGGCGCACTTCGGCCGCGATGTTTTCGATGGAGGAGGCGATGACGCCGAGGGTCGCGAAAAACGCCGCATGGCGGTCCCGCGGGATCACTTGTGTGCTGATGGGTTCCGGCACAAGGCCCAGCTTTTCGCAGACATGTTCTTCGACGGCGGGGTCGATATTGGCGAAGGTGCCGACCGCGCCAGAGATGGCTCCGGTGGAAATCTCATGACGAGCATCGCGCATCCGGCTGAGGTTGCGATCCATCTCGGCATAGAAGCGCGCGAAGGTCAGGCCCATCGTGGTGGGTTCTGCGTGAATACCGTGCGAGCGCCCGACGCGCGGCGTGTCTTTATGCTCCATCGCGCGGCGCTTGAGGGCGGCCAGAAGCCCTTCGATATCCGCGATCAGGATGTCGGCAGCGCGGGTCAGTTGCACGTTGAAGCAGGTATCCAGCACGTCCGAGCTGGTCATGCCCTGATGCACAAAACGCGCTTCCTCAGAGCCGACATGCTCGGCCAGATGGGTCAGGAAAGCGATGACGTCATGCTTGGTGACGGCCTCGATCTCATCAATGCGGGCCACGTCAAATTCAACATCCTTTGCCTTCCACACGGCCTCGGCGTTCTCGCGGGGGATCACGCCCAGATCGGCCATCGCGTCACAGGCGTGGGCCTCGATCTCGTACCAGATGCGGAACTTGGTCGCGGGCGACCAGATAGAGACCATCTCAGGGCGGGAATAGCGGGGGATCATGGGGCAGACTTTCGCATTGGTGACTGGATTGGCTCCGCTCTTATCGCTAGGTCAGGGGGGCGACAAGGTAAGAGGCCGGAGATGGGACGAATTGCGCTTTTGCTTGGGCTTTGCGCCGGGATGGCCGGGGCGGAAGAGTGGCGTGCCTTGGATGACGCGGGGATTGCCGCCGCGCTGACGGACCGCAAGCTGAGCTATGAGAGCGGCTGGCAGCAGTTTTATGCCTCCGGTCGCACACTTTACAATGTAGGGCGCGACAGCTGGGGCTATTGGGCAGCACGCAACGGGGCCTATTGCAGCCAGTGGCCGCCTGCGGATGGCTGGGAGTGCTACGCCGTGGAGCAACGCGGCGAGGCCTTGCGGTTTGTCGGATCAGGCGGGGACATCACGGAAGCCCGCTATGCCGATTGAGCTGCGCGACTTTGAAGGCCTCTGGCATGTCGCGCGGGTGATCGAGGATGCCAAGACCGGGGGGCAGGGGCATTTCGAGGGGGAAGTGCTGTTTGAACCGGACGCGGACGGGCTGCGTTACACGCAAACCGGCACGCTCCGGCTTGACGGACAGCCCGGTTTCACCGCTTCGCGCGTCTATCTTTGGCGGCCTGACCCGACAGGCGTGGCTGTCTTTTTCGACGATGGCCGCCCGTTTCACCGCTTTGATCTGGCCGCGCAGCCCGAGGCCACCCATTGGTGCGACCCGGATCACTACGCCGTGCGGTATGATTTCAGCGACTGGCCCGGTTGGAGCGCCCGCTGGGCCGTGACTGGCCCCCGCAAGGACTATGTGATGACCTCGCGATACCTTTCTGCGACTGCATAACGCTTGCGCGCACACCGGGCTTGGGGCAGAACAGCGCCAGCATAATTTTAAAACGGAGACCGGGACATGAGCATTGCCCTGCAAAACAAAGTTCTGACAGAGGCGTTTGGCGCGTCCGAAGGCACCGCGCTGCGGATCAAACAGATCGTGTTGGTCGCTTTGGGCATCGTGGCCCTTGCGATTTGCGCAAAGATCACCATCCCGATGTGGCCTGTGCCACTGACGATGGGCACGTTTGCTGTTCTGACCATCGGTGCGGCCTATGGCCCGCGTCTGGGTCTGGCGACGATCGTTGGCTATCTGCTGGTTGGCGCCTTGGGCTTTGACGTCTTCGCGGGCTCCTCGGCTGAGAAATACGGCATCACCTACATGATGGGCGGCACTGGTGGTTATCTTGTGGGCTACGTGCTGGCGACACTGGCGCTGGGCTATGCTGCACGTCAGGGCTGGGACCGGTCGGTTGCCAAAATGGCTGGCGCGCTGTTCGTCGGTAACGCGCTGATTTATGTGCCGGGCCTGCTATGGCTGGGCATTCTTTACGGCTGGGACAAGCCGATCCTTGAGTGGGGTCTGACACCGTTCCTCGCAGGAGATGCGATCAAGCTGGTGCTGGCGGCCCTGCTGGTCCCGGCGGTCTGGAAGCTGGTGGGCAAGGCCCGCGGCTAAACCCGACATCACTGAACAGAGCAAGGCGCGTCCGCTGGGGCGCGCCTTTTTCTTTGGATATTTGAGCAAAGGTGATCCCTAACGCGGGGCCAGGTCAGTCGTGATGTGCGCGCTTGCTTCGAGCGTCTTGTGCACCGGGCATTTATCGGCAATCTCAAGCAGCTTTTGGCGTTGATCGTCCCCCAAAGGGCCTTCGAGATGGATGGCGCGATGGAAGCTGTCGACGCGCGTGGCGGTGGCATCACCTGCGTCCTGCGCATGCACCTTGTCATGGGTGACATCAACAAAGACATGCTCCAGCGGCCAGCCCTTGCGGCGCGCATACATGCGGATCGTCATCGATGTGCAGGCCGCCAGCCCCGCGGACAGGAAGCCGTAGGGCGACATTCCGCGATTGGTGCCGCCGTATGCGGCGGGTTCGTCCGCAATCGTGTGATGATCGGGCCCGGCCTGAATATCCTGCAAAAAGCCGGTCGCATCGGCCTCTGACGCCCGCACGATCCCCTCGGGCGCACCGACGGGCGGGGCAGGCGGGTTCAACGACAGATAGCGCGCGGACCATGCGGCGATGACTTCGGCAGCGTATTCGGCATCTTCCACTGCGGTGATCAGATGATCGGCATTGTCTAGGGTGACGAAGCTCTTGGGATGTTTCGCAGCGACGAAAATCTGCGTCGCATTCTCGACGCCCACAATGGCGTCACGCGGGGCGTGCATGACCAGAAGGGCGGCTTTGAGATTGGCAATGGCGGGGGCAAGCTGTGCGGCCTCCACATCCTCGACAAAGGCTTTGCCGATATGAAACGGACGACCGCCAAGATTCACAGGTGCCACGCCTTTCTCGCGAATCTCATCCAGCGCATCGGCGAAATTATGGGTCACATGGCCCGGATCGAAGGGCGCGCCAAGGGTGACGACCGCCTTGACATGCGCCATCTCGGCGGCCGCTTTCAGCACCGCAGCGCCGCCCAGCGAATGGCCGATCAGCAAGGACGGGGCCATGCCGCGCTCGCTCAGATAGGCGCTGGCGGCGTGCAGATCATCGACGTTGGAGGTGAATGTGGTGTTCTGAAACTCCCCTTGGGAATGGCCCAGCCCGGTGAAGTCAAAGCGCAGCACGGCGATGCCCATGGCTGCTAGTCGGCTCGCGATGCGTCGGGCGGCGGGGATGTCTTTGGAGCAGGAGAAACAATGGGCAAAAAGCGCCGTCGCCCGATGCGGCCCATCAGGCAAATCGAGGCGCGCGGCAAGCGTATCGCCGGTATGGCTGGGGAAGGTGACGCGGTCTGTCGGCATGGGTGCAGTCTTTCGTGAAGCAAGTTCTGCACATTAGGGGGCTGCCGGTTCGGGCGACAAGCATCGCGGCGCGATATGTCAGCCGCGTCACGGGATGGTGACAGGGTTGCGTCTGCGTGGGAGGTTTAGCTTTCGCCCATAAGCTGTTGGTCGAAGGGATATTTCGTCAGGTTTTCGTAGCCGTCTTCTGTCACAAGCACCTGATCTTCGAGCTTGATCATGAAGTCGCCTCCCTCTTCGCCCACCAGTGCTTCGACGCACAGGACCATGCCCGGTTCCAGGTGATAGTCAAACGCGCCTTCCACGAATTTGTCGGGATAGGCGATCAGGGGCCATTCATCACACAGACCGACGCCGTGCATCCGGCAACCGTATTTGAGCTTGTCATATTTCGGGTCCAACTGGTGGCCGCCAAAGGTCAGCTCGCGGAAAGGCACGCCGGGTTTGAGCAGCGCCATGTTCGTCTGGATATGCTCCACCCCGTGGCGCATCGCCTCGATCATGTCCGGGCGGGGGGCGCGGTCGCCGACCCACCAGGTGCGGCTGATATCGACGCAGATGCCGTAGCTGCCGACCAGATCAGTATCAAAGGCCACGATCTCGTTGTTCTGAATGACGCGCGGGCCGCATTCCTGAAACCAGGGGTTCGTGCGCGGGCCCGAGGCCAGCAGCCGCGTTTCGATCCATTCACCGCCGCGCTTGATATTCTCGGCATGCAGGACCGCCCAAACGTCGTCTTCTGACAGGCCGGGTTGGCAGGCGACCTCCATCTCCGCGATGGCCGCTTCGCAGGCATGGGAGGCGCAGCGCATGGCGAGGATTTCGTCCGGCCCCTTGATGGAGCGGGACTTCTCGGTCACCTCTTCGCCCTCCATGATCTCAAAGCCCTGGGTCTCCAGCGCCCGCAGGCCGTGGAGCATGACCTTGTCGACCGCGAGCCGCATGTTGCCGCCGCCATGCTCTTCGATCAGCACCCGCACCTCGTTCGAGAATGCGTCAGCGGCAACATCCACTTTGTCCCCACGGTCGAAATAAAACAGGTCGGCCCCTGCACGCTGTTCACGCACCAACGGATTGAATTTGCTGAGAAAAGGCGCGTTCTTATAGTCCCAGATCACCATGTAGCCGTCGGCGCAGAGCAGAACGGCGCGGAATGGATTATGGGTGTTCCAAAGCTGCATATTGGTGCTGTCGGTCGCGTAGCGAATGTTGAGCGGGTCAAACATCAGCAACCCGCCATAGTCGCGCTCCACGATATGCCGGGTCAGGCGCGCCCAGCGATATTCGCGCATGGCCGCAAGGTTGGGCAGGGTCAGCCCTGCCGCTTTCCATTCATCAAAGGCCAGCCTGGTCGGGCCGATCTCGACCCGGTCGGCGTTGTTCGGGCTGCCGTCGCCAAGGGTTGCGCCTTGCGCGGGGTCGATTTTGCGCTGATCACGGTAATGGGTGTTCATTGTGGCCTCCATGTTGCGTTGATCGTGCTGGACAGCGTGGGGCCTGTCAGGTCAGATCGCGACCTGTCGGGATGTCGCAAACCTCCGGTGAGTTTGCGACCAAATTTGTCGAAAACGGAGCCTATGACCGCTATTTTGCAAGATCATCTGCCGTTCGCGCCCTGGATGCAGGCCGCCTCGGCGCGGATGCCGGGGGTGCAGCCGATTGCGATGGCGGACTGGTTGCAGGTGGATGAGGCGTATGACGCGCAGTTGGCTGAAAAGGCGCGGCTGCTGAAGGTGCGTGCGTCTGAGGTTCTGGCGCTGTCAGAGGCGGCAAAGCCCGCCGTACAAGAGCTTTTGGGGGTGGTCCTGACGCAATTGGAGGCGCGCGCCGACTTTATTGTTAAGTCAGATTGCGTGATCCGGCCTGATGACCAGCCTGTGCCCATTCGGCGCGATAAGCCCTTGGAAACGCTGGCGGAGATGGTGCAGGAAGATTTTGCGATCCTGATGAAAGAGGGGGGCGAGCATATCCTGCGCGGCGCGCTTATCGGCTTTCCGGCCAGTTGGTCCTTGTCCGAAAAGCTGGGCCGTCCGCTCTCGGTGATCCATGCGCCGGTGGAAAGCTACACAAGTGACATGGCGCGCCGGGTGCAGCGGCTTTTTGATGCCGCGCGGGCCGGGGAACCGCTGATGCGCGCCAATGCGTTGATCTATGTGGAGCCTGAGCTGTTTCAGCCGCGACCGGCAGGGGTCGCAAAGCCCGGTGCGGAGGGCGATCCGGCCTATCTGCGGTCAGAACGGCAGGTGATCTTGCGCCTGCCTGAAACGGATGCGGTCGTGTTCAGCATCCACACTTACGTAGTTGCTTGGGGTGATCTCACGGAGGCGCAGCGCGCCAGTTGGCCCGCCTCAGGCTGATTTCTTAATCGGCGAGATCGCTTTGAGGATCGCCAGAACGACCGAACCGGAGGGCTCTGTTGCGGGCTTTTCGACCTTGGCCTCGGGTTTGGCCTTGGCCTTGGGTTTCAAGGACGACAGCGCCCGGAGGATGATCGACTTGGACGGCGCTTTTTCGGGCGCCGCGGTGACGATCTCCACCGCGACCGGGTCCGCTTTGGCTTTCTTTGTAGGCTTGAGCCGTGCCAACAGGCCCAGCACAATAGAGCCGGACGCTGCTTTTTCCGGCGCGGGCTTGGGTGCAGGCGCTGGGGTCGCTTTGACCTTTTTCTTGGGCATCAAAGAAAGGAATGTGCGTACGATCACAGATTTGGATTGCGGCGCTTCTTCAACTTCGACGTCCTCGTCTTCGACCTCAATCACGGATTTTTCCTCCATGATTTCATTGAGATGCGCAAAGAGCGAGCCTTCCTCGTCCTGCGGGGCCTCTGCCTGAACCGGAGCTGCGAGGGGCGTGGCCGCGTCGGCTTTCGCGGGGGCTGCCGCCACGGGAGCTGCCGCTTCGGGCACGGATTTCAGCGCTGCGATCCTTGCATTAAGTTGATTCAGCAACCCCGCCTTTTCCTGCGGCGCGTCCATGGAGGCGCGAAACGCCTCGCGCAGGGCGCGGTCGCTTACGGTACAGGCATTGGACGGCGTGTCGATTTTCAGAAACGCAGACGGATCTTGTGCAGTCATTGGGCTTCTCCCATGAGTTTGGGAGAGGTTTGACCGAAATTAAGTCGAAATCATGGGAGCGGTGGGGAAATTGCGGGGCAAGGCCTAGCCTGGATAGGCCGGCTCTGGCTGCAACCCGTGTGGCTCGGGGGCGCAGGTCAGCAGATGCGGCAGGTCCAGCGGACGTGTGTCCACATGGGAAGGGTTCCCGTGCCCGCTCGCGATCCGCTCGACCGGCATGCGCTGGCGCAGGATCTGACGAAAGGCCTCAACCCGCCTCCATGCGTTATCGCCCGAAAACGCAGCGCTTGTGAGCGTGTCGCGGAACGCCTCGAACCAAAGCGCATAGGCCCCTGCGACGAAAGGGGCGGCGTAAGAGGTGCCGCTTGGTTCGTTATTCACCTCGTTCTCGGCATGGGTGGCCTTGATGCGCCCATCGGGCATCCGTGTACCTGCGGCGCGATTAATATTCTCGGCCAGAGCCCAGGTATCGACGAAAGGCGGGTTGGTGTAGCCGCCGCGCGGGTAATGGACCTTGGTCGTCAGATCATCGCGTAGCCCGTAGCCACCCACGGCAATGGTGCGCTGCATCAGGGCGGGCAGCACGACAGCGCGGACGACCTGTCCGGCGGCACAGACCACAGGAATGCCCAGCTGGTAGCATCGGTCGATCGCGTTCGTGGTCCGGCGCGAGATGCCGGTCCAGCCGTTCAGCCCGTAAAGGATCAGAAAGAACGGTGTCAGATCGGGATTGCCCATTGAGATGGTGATGACCCGCGGGCGCGGGTTCAGGGTCAGCGCGTGTTCGATGGCCATGCCGATCCGCGCGGTGGGATCGGCCCCCAATTGCTGCTCGCGCTGGGTTTGGCGGAAAAGCGGGCCATTGGACACGCGGTAGGGCACGACCTTGGCCCCGGGGGCGACGCCTGTGAACTTCGCTGTCGTGCCGATCAGCACGGACAAGGTTTTCACTCCGTGATCGGGGTATTCCGTCTGGCGGGAGACCCAATCCGCCCCGATGCGCAGATCGGTTTGCGGGGCGTTGCCATAGGGCGGGCCGGGATCGTAGAAATTCCGACCCAGACCAAACAGCAGGTTTCGGGGTGGGATGTGGCCCTGAAACCCCAAAGCGGGATGGGCAAAGAGACCTGAATCAATCTGGGCGATGCGCGTGTTAGAGCGCGCCAGCCGCGCGCGTGCCTCCCGCCAAAGACTGTTCGAGAAATCCGGGTAGCTTTTGAGAAACCGCATGGGCCGAAGGTCCAAATATCTTTAATCAATGACATGCAGCCTAGCACAGCAGGTGTTTTGACACGAAAAAGGGCGCCCTGAAGGACGCCCTTTCACGCATTTTTCGCGGATTAGCAGCTGTAGTAGAGCTTGAATTCCATGGGGTGGGGTGTGTGCTCGTAGGCATAGACCTCTTCCCATTTCAGCTCGGCATAGCCTTCCAGCTGGTCTTTGGTGAACACATCACCGGCCAGCAGGAAGTCGCTGTCTTCTTCCAGCGCTTCCAGCGCTTCGCGCAGCGATGCGCAGACCGTCGGGATCTCGGCCAGCTCTTCGGGCGGCAGATCGTAAAGGTCTTTGTCGGACGAGGGACCCGGGTCGATCTTGTTCTTGATGCCGTCAAGGCCGGCCATCAGCAGGGCTGCAAAGCACAGGTAGGGGTTCGCTGCCGGATCGGGGAAACGGGCTTCCACGCGCTTGGCTTTCGGGCTTTCCGCCCACGGGATACGCACACAGCCCGAGCGGTTCCGTGCCGAATAGGCGCGCAGCACGGGGGCTTCAAAGCCGGGGATCAGACGCTTGTAGGAGTTCGTCGACGGGTTGGTGAACGCGTTCAGCGCTTTGGCGTGCTTCAGGATACCGCCGATGAAATACAGCGCTTCCTGAGACAGGTCGGCGTATTTGTCGCCTGCGAACAAGGGCTTGCCATCTTTCCAGATCGACATGTTCACGTGCATGCCGGTGCCATTGTCGCCTGCAATGGGCTTGGGCATGAACGTCGCGGACTTGCCATAAGCCTGTGCGACGTTGTGGATGACATACTTGTATTTCTGCAGGTGGTCGGCCTGCTCGGTCAGAGAGCCGAAGATCAGGCCCAGCTCGTGCTGGCACGACGCCACTTCGTGATGGTGCTTGTCGACCTTCATGCCCATGCGCTTCATTGTTGACAGCATCTCGGAGCGGATATCCTGTGCGTCGTCGATCGGGTTCACGGGGAAGTAGCCGCCCTTGATACCGGGACGGTGACCCATGTTGCCCATCTCGTATTCGGTGTCGGTGTTCCACGAGGCGTCGAGCGCGTCGACTTCGTAGGACACTTTGTTCATCTCGACTGAGAAACGAACGTCGTCGAACAGGAAGAACTCGGCTTCCGGGCCGAAGAACGAGGTGTCGCCGATGCCGGACGATTTCAGGTAGGCTTCTGCCTTTTCAGCCGTGCCGCGGGGGTCGCGATCATAGGCTTCACCGGTGTCGGGCTCGCAGATCGAACAATGCACGCAGAGCGTTTTCTCGGCATAGAACGGGTCCATATAGGCACTGGAGGTGTCGGGCATCAGTTTCATGTCGGATTGGTCGATGGACTTCCAGCCGGCAATCGAGGAGCCGTCGAACATGAAGCCTTCCTCAAGGAAATCTTCGTCAACCTGATCGGCCATGACGGTCACGTGCTGCAACTTACCACGCGGGTCTGTGAAACGGATGTCGACATACTCGACGTCTTCATCCTTGATAGTCTTGAGAAAGTCAGCGGTGCTCATGTGACAGTCTTTCCTTTTTTCGAGTTTTGCTGAAAATATGGGGGGTTACAGGGCTTCGTCGCCGGTCTCGCCAGTGCGGATGCGCATGGCTTGCTCGATGCTGGACACGAAGATCTTGCCATCACCGATCTTGTCGGTCTTGGCCGCTTCGACGATGGCGTCGAGGGCGCTATCGAGCTGATCATCGGACAAAACGACCTCGATTTTCACCTTGGGCAGAAAGTCGACGACATATTCCGCGCCACGGTAAAGCTCGGTATGGCCTTTCTGACGGCCAAAACCTTTGACCTCGATGACAGAGAGGCCCTGAACGCCAACGTCTTGCAGAGCCTCCTTTACCTCATCAAGTTTGAATGGCTTGATGATGGCTTCGATCTTCTTCATGACCGCGACTCCCTTCGACTTGCGTTGCGTTGCTGAGACCACTTCTCATTGGAGGGGACAATTGACTAGGCTGTCCCCAAGGCTATGGCCGCTTGGATTCCCAGATATGTGCCTAAAATTTAGGCACATAGCAACCGCAATGGGCAGTTTGTGAACAAATGAGGCGCAATCCATGACGAACCTTCTTTCAACTGCACAAATGCGCGCCATTGAGGCGGCAGCGATGGCCTCGGGTGCCGTCAGCGGTCTTGAGTTGATGGAGCGGGCTGGGGCGGGCGTTGTGGATGCGGTGATGCGGCGGTGGCCGGTGTTTGCGGCGGCCCCACATCGCGCAGTTGTTTTATGCGGGCCGGGCAATAATGGCGGGGACGGGTTTGTCATCGCGCGCCTGTTGGCCGGGCAGGGCTGGGACGTTGCCTGCTATCTGTTGGGGGAGGCAGCCAAGCTGCCACCGGACGCGCGGGTAAACCATGATCGCTGGGTTGCGCTGGGGTCTGTTCAGTCGCTGGACGGTCAGGACCCCGCGATCTTTGAGGGGGCTGATCTGGTCGTGGATGCGGTGTTCGGGATCGGGATCAGCCGCCCCCTGTCGGAACCTTTGGCGAAACTGCTGAGCAAATGGCGTCCCGCCAAATGGGTCGCGGTGGATGTGCCGTCCGGGCTGTGCGCCGATAGCGGGAAACTGGTGGGGCGCGAGCTGCCCTTGGCCGGGTTGGCGGATTTGACTGTAACGTTCGAGGCCCCGAAATGTGGGCATTATCTGGGAGATGGGCCGCTTGTCTGTGGTGCGTTGGAGGTGGTTCCCCTCAATATCGTAAGCCGTGATGCAAGGCGGCGGGCGACCCCCGAGGTTCAGGGCATCTTGTCAGCAGGGTCAGACGGTATCGTTGATTTGCAAGGCGGACAGACGCAGCGGTATCCGTCCTTAAAGGCGCGCACGGATGGTCACAAATATGACCGTGGACACGCGCTCGTTCTGAGCGGCGGGCCTGGAAAGACCGGCGCGGCCCGACTGGCAGCCCGCGGGGCGTTGCGGGTGGGCGCAGGGTTGGTGACGCTGGGGGTGCCGCCGAGCGCGCAGATGGAAGTGGCCTGTCAGGTCACTGCGATCATGTTGGCTCGGGTGCCGAATGCACTGGCGTTTACGGCGTTATTGGAGGATACGCGGCTCAACGCGCTGTGTCTGGGGCCGGGATTGGGCCTGTCTGAAGCTACGCGGGCCTTGGTTCTGGCCGCATTGGAGGCCGAGCGCCGAGCGGTGTTGGATGCAGACGCGCTGACGGTTTTTCAGGACGATCCAGAGACGCTCTTTGCGAAGCTGCATCGCAACTGTGTGCTGACGCCGCATGCAGGTGAGTTTGCGCGGCTTTTCCCGGATTTGGCGCAGGCGTGGCGCGATGCGGATGTCATCGGGGAGGCCGGATCGAAAATCACGGCTGTGCAGGCAGCTGCGGAGCGCGCAGGCTGCACGGTACTTTTGAAAGGGGCTGACACCGTCGTCGCGGATCCTGATGGGCAAACGCGGGTCGTTGCCGCAGTTTCCGCGCGCGCGGCTCCCATGTTGGCGACGGCGGGGTCCGGCGATGTTTTGGCTGGGTTCATCACGGGGTTGATGGCGCAAGGATATGCGCCCTCTGATGCGGCATCACGCGCTGCCTGGTTGCATCAGGAATGTGGCCGCGCCTTCGGGCCGGGGCTTATTGCCGAAGATTTGCCTGAGGTTCTGCCGCGGGTTCTCGCGGCAGAGCTGGGTTAGGCGAGGACGCTTTCGCTGACCGACAGCTCAAGCCCGTCTGCGTATACGATATGCGGCGTGTCAAATTCCAGCTCGAACAGGGTGACCTGCGCGGCGGAGGACAGCTCTGCAATAAACTCGCCGTCGATCAACTGGGCTGCCGGAACGATTGCACGTTCCTCGCCATAGATTGCTTTTGCACGCCAGTCGCGGATCAGGATGCCCTGATCGGCGGGCAGGACCACGTCTCCTTCGGGGCGGGTTGTTCCCAGCGTGCCCGCTTTGATGCGCACCATACGGGCGATGGTCTTGCGCACGCGGACCGATTTCAGAATGGCCACACCGCTGTCGCGGGTGATGATGCGGTCGCCGGGGGCGAGATGTTCGACCGGCAATGCACCGTCGAGTGTCAGGATGGAGGTTCCGGCGATCAGACCGGTTTGCAGATGCGTTGCCGCATCACCGGCGGTGGCCGGTTTGATAGATCCCAGGTGCATGGCGTGTTTCCGCTCTTGCTATGATAACTGCCTCATTTGTGCGTCAGAATATGGCAACAAAGGGTTACTGTCGTGCCTTTTTTCGCACCATTGCGGGGCATTAGGCGCAAATGAGTCCTTTTTGCCTCAATCCGGACAGCCGGATGCCCCCTGCAAAACACCGTATTTTGCGTGATTTTCCGCTCGCATCCCGTCAAAGGCTTTGCTAGGACGCGCTGAAATTCGGGGTCGCCTGTCGGTGGCCTCGTTTCAGGTTTTTGCGGGTGTGGCGGAATTGGTAGACGCACCAGATTTAGGTTCTGGCGCCGCAAGGCGTGGGGGTTCAAGTCCCTTCACCCGCACCAAAGGTAGGAAAAGGATAGCAAATGCAGGTCACTGAGACCCTGAACGAAGGCCTCAAGCGCGGCTACGCCATCACGGTCACAGCCGCAGAGCTGGACGAGAAGGTGAACGAAAAGCTGGCCGAAGCGCAGCCTGACGTTGAGATGAAGGGCTTCCGCAAGGGCAAGGTGCCGATGGCGCTTTTGAAAAAGCAATTCGGCCCGCGCGTGCTGGGCGAGGCGATGCAAGAAACCATCGACGGTGCGATGAACAAGCACTTTGAAGACAGTGGTGACCGTCCTGCGATGCAGCCCGAGGTCAAGATGACCAACGAGGACTGGAAAGAAGGCGACGACGTGGAAGTGGCGATGTCTTATGAGGCGCTGCCTGAGATCCCCGAAATTGATCTGAAGAAGCTGAAGCTGGAAAAGCTGGTTGTAAAAGCCGATGACGCGTCTGTGGATGAGGCTTTGGGCAATCTGGCTGAGACCGCGCAGGATTTCAAAGACCGCAAGAAGGGCTCCAAAGCCAAGGACGGCGATCAGGTTGTCATGGATTTTGCCGGTAAGGTGGATGGCGAGCTGTTTGAGGGCGGCTCGGCTGAAGAGTATCCGCTGGTTCTGGGCTCCAACAGCTTCATCCCCGGCTTCGAAGAGCAACTGGTCGGCGTGAAAGCCGGTGAGGAGAAGGCCGTGACGGTCAACTTCCCGGATGATTACGGTGCAGAGCATCTGGCCGGTAAGGAAGCCGTGTTCGATTGCACGATCAAGAACGTCAAAGAGCCGGTTGCTGCCGAGATCAATGACGAGTTGGCCACGAAGTTCGGTGCAGAAGACCTGGCGGGTCTGAAGGGCCAGATTTCCGAGCGTCTGGAGGCCGAATATGCTGGCGCTGCGCGCGCTGTCATGAAGCGGGGTCTGCTGGATCAGCTGGACGAGCAGATCAAGTTCGAGCTGCCCCCGTCGCTGGTGGAAGCGGAAGCCGGTCAGATCGCGCACCAGCTTTGGCACGAAGAAAACCCCGAAGTTGAAGGTCATGATCACCCCGAGATCACGCCGACGGACGAGCACAACAAGTTGGCTGAGCGCCGCGTGCGTCTGGGTCTGCTGTTGGCCGAGGTTGGCCGCAAGGCCGAGATCGAGGTGACGGACGCCGAGATGACGCAAGCGATCATGAACCAAGCGCGTCAGTATCCAGGTCAGGAGCGTCAGTTCTTCGAGTTCGTGCAGCAGAACCAGCAGATGCAGCAGCAGATGCGCGCGCCGATCTTCGAGGACAAGGTCGTCGATCACATCGCGGAAGGCGCGACGGTGAAGGAGAAAGAGGTCTCCAAAGACGATCTGCAAAAGGCCGTTGAGGCGCTCGAAGACGAGTAAGTCTTAACGGGTTTGGATTTGGAAAGGGCCGCGCCGAAGGGTGCGGCCTTTTTCGTTGCGTTTGCCCTTTAATCCACCTTTGCTGGGGATATCCGCAGGCAGAGGTTTTCAGTGATGATGCACCGCAAGCTCTATCTTGGTCCGCTGACCGACAATCGGCGGTGGGAGATGGTCAAGCTCCGTGCGGATGATGTGATCGTCGTGACCCCGCCGAAATCCGGCACGACCTGGATGCAGACGATTGTGGCACTGCTCTTTTCGGGCGACCCGGAGGTCGAGACCGAGCTGGCCGTCAAAATGCCATGGGTCGATATTCGCTTTCGCGAGATGGCGGAGGTTGCCGCCCGACTTGAGGAGATGACGCATCGGCGCTGTTTGAAAAGCCACACGCCGATGGACGGGCTGCCGTTGGAGGATCAGGCGCAGTATATCTGCGTGTTTCGCCATCCGCTGGATGCGCATTTCTCCTATCGCAGGCATCTGCGCAATATCCCGATGTCGTTTTTCAGTATGTGGTATCCAGAGGAGGATCCCGATGGTGTTACGTTTCGCCGTTTTCTGGATGGTGGGCCAGAGGGGTTCGACGGGGATGCGATGCCGCTGGCGCATATTCTGCGCCATTACCAAGCCGCGCGGGCTGTTGCGGACCGGCCGAATGTGGCGCTGTTTCACTATGCGGATATGACGCGTGACCTCGCCGGGACTTTCGCGCGGGTTGCGGCCCTTTTGGGGGTCTCGCATTCTGGGGACGTCATGGCGCAACTGATTGAGACGGCACGTTTTGAAAACATGAAAGCCCATGCGGCGCGCTTTGCGCCCGGCGGGGGGACAGGCTTTATGAAGTCGGACACCGCGTTTTTTCATAGCGGTAGCAGTGGCCAATGGCATGGCGCCCTGACGGATGCAGAGCTGGCCGCGTATGATGCGATGATGGACTCGCATCTTGAGCCGAAAGATCGCGCGTGGCTGGAATATGGCTCAACCGGTAGGGCAGCAGGCTAAGGGGCGGTGCCTGGTCGTCTTTTGGCATCAGGACGTTACGGAATCCGCGAAGCAAGGGGATTGCCAAACGGGGCTGGCCGCTCTTTGATGCTCCAAACGCCAAAAGGTGTGCGCCAAAGGGCGAAGGGGAGGACAAGATGACAGATCAAGACCGTCCATGGACGGCCTTTTACGGCCCGTCTGTGCGCAAGGACATCACCGACACTCACTACCGCACGATTGGTGATCTGGTGAGTGCGACGGCGCATCTTTATGGCAAGGCCCCTGCCTTTACGGCCTGTCTGCCCAATGGCATGAACGGCACGCTCAGCTTCGCGCAGGTGGACGAGATGTCGGACGCGCTAGCGATTTATCTGCGCGAGACGGCGGGGTTGGCCAAGGGCGACCGGGTCGCGTTGCAAGTGCCGAACGGGTTGTCGTTTCCGGTGGCGGCTTTTGCGGTGATGAAAGCGGGCTGCATTCTGGTGAATGTGAACCCGCTTTATACAGCCGAGGAAATGGCGCATCAGTTTGCCGATGCCACGCCAAACGCTTTGATTGTCGTTGATATGTTTGCAGACAAGCTGCCGGGCGCCATCAAGGGGCATCCGATCCCCAATATCATTGTCACCCAGGTCGCCGAGTTCCTGCCCGCAGCCCCGCGCGGGATTGTGCGGCTGGTGCAGAAATACTGGGACAAGACGCTGCATCCCATTGATCTGCCTCACATTCGTCTGCCCGATGCGATTGCGGCAGGGCGTGCGACGCGCACGGATAAAAGCATCGCGGTGGAGGAATATCGCACCGATGTGGCCCCGGACGATGTGGCATGCCTGCAATATACCGGCGGCACCACGGGCGTGTCGAAAGGGGCGATGCTGACCCATGCCAATCTGATCACCAATATGGAACAGGTGATGGAGCTGATCTCGGGCGTGGAGAAGGGCAAGGAGGTCGCGCTGACGGCGCTGCCGATGTATCACATCTTCGCGTTCACCGTGAATTTGCTGGGGTTCTATTGGCTGGGCGCGCGCAATATTCTGATCCCCAATCCGCGACCTTTGAGCAACCTCAAGCGAGCGTTTGAGAATTACAACGTGACGTGGATGAGCGGTGTGAACACGCTCTTTAACGGGCTCAGCAATGAGATCTGGTTTCTGGACACGCCGCCGAAGGACTTGAAGTTTGCCTCGGCGGGTGGGATGGCGCTGCAAAGCTCTGTCGCGAAGCGCTGGGAAGAGGTCACGGGCAAGCCGGTGCTGGAAGGCTACGGGCTGACGGAAAGTTCTCCGGTCCTGACGTTCAATCCTCTGGGTAAGACGCGGGCCGGGTCCATCGGGATCCCGCTGCCCTCGACCTATCTGGCCTGCGTGGATGAGGATGGCACCCCGGTTCCGCAAGGCGAGGCAGGGGAGATTGCGGCGTCGGGGCCGCAGATCATGAAAGGCTATTGGAACCGCCCGGACGAGACCGACAAGACGATGCGCGATGGCTGGTTGCTGACCGGCGATATCGGCGTGATGGACCCGGACGGGTATTTCCGTATCGTGGACCGCAAGAAAGACATGATCCTTGTGTCGGGCTTCAACGTCTATCCCAACGAAATCGAGGATTGCCTGACCCAGCATCCCGGCATCTCGGAGGCGGCGGTGATCGGTGTGCCGGACGATGCGGCGGGCGAGAAGATCAAGGCGTTTGTCGTCCTGCATGATGAAGGGCTGTCCGGCGAGGATATCCGCGCTTACTGCAAGGAGCATCTGACGGCCTATAAGGTGCCCAAGCTGGTCGAGGCGCGACAGGATTTGCCGAAATCGAATGTCGGTAAGATCCTGCGCAAGGACTTGCGCACAGAAGAAGTTGAAACAGATTCAGCGGCTTGAAGCCGTCTCTTAAAGTAGGGAGAACGGCGCATGGTCGGACCTTTGGAACAAGCAATCCTGGCGCTCATGATCTTTGTGATCATGCTGGGAATGGGGGCGTCTCTGACGCCGCGGGACTTCGTTCTGGCGTTGAAGCGCCCTTACGGCCTCGCGATTGGCGTGATCTCGCAATACGGGTTCATGCCGCTTTTGGGTTTCATTTTGGCGATCAGTTTGCCGGTTTCCGACACGATCAAGGTTGGCATCCTGATCATGGCCTGTATGCCCGGCGGGACGACCTCGAACATCTTCACGTATTTCTCGAAGGGGAACCTCGCTCTGTCAGTCCTGATGACAGTGACTTCGACCGTTTTCGGCGTGGTCCTGATCCCCATCGTGTTGGTGCTCTATGCGGGCGCTTTGGACCTGGAGATCCCGCGCGAGAACATCATCGCGACGCTGGTCTTGCTGCTGGTGCCGGTGGGCATCGGTATGGTGCTGCGCAAATGGAATGCCAATGTGGGGGCTGTGACGGAGTTCATGGGCTCGATGCTGGCGGTGTTCTTTATCTTGTTCCTGATCGTGTCTTGGATCCCGCGCAATTGGGGGTTCCTGATGGAGACGACATGGGCGACCTATTTCGCCTCGATCGCGTTGGGGCTGGTGGGCATCACCATCGGCTATAATTTCGCGCGGGCGCTCAAGCTGCATCCGCGCAACGCGCGCACGGTGGCCTTGGAAACCGGCATTCAGAACGGCCCGCTGGCGATTGCGATTATCGCGTTTACCTTTGCGGGGACCGAGGCGCAGGCGATCATGGCGGTTCCGGTGCTCTATTCTCTGTTCATCGTGATCGTGTCGACGCTGGTGACGTTCTACTTCCGGCGGGTGAATACGGCGGCCGAACAGGCGATGCCGGACGGGTTGCTGTGAGCGGGGCAAAACTTTTCTGAAAAGTTTTGAGAAGAGTTTTCTGAAAACTCTTTGGCCGTTACGCGGGGCGGAGGCGGGTGATCTGCGCGTCGATCCGGTCAAGCTGGGTCTGCTTTTCGCTGTCTTCCAGGAACGACGCTTTGAAGCTGTTGCGGGCGAGGGTCACGATCTGGGGCTCGGTGAGAGCCAGCGCATCGGCCACAGCGCGGTAATTGTCGTTCAGGTAGCCTCCGAAATAGCTGGGATCGTCGGAGTTCACGGTGACCAGCAGGTTCGCGTCGAGGGCTTTCTTGACAGGGGCCGCGCTGAGATCGGGGATGCCTTTCAGGCGCAGGTTTGAGATCGGGCACATCGTCAGCGGCGTCTGCTCTTGGGCGAGACGTCGGGTGAGGCCCGCATCTTGCAGCGCGGAATTGCCGTGATCCACGCGGGAGACACCCAGCAGGTCGAGGGCGTTTTCGACATTCTCGGGCGGGCCTTCTTCACCGGCATGGGCGACCGCGACAAAGCCTTCCTTGCGGGCTTGGGCGAACACGCGTTCAAACTTTTCCGGCGGGTGGCCTTGTTCGGAGCTGTCGAGGCCGACGGCGAAGATATGGTCTTTGTGTTTGCAGGCGCAGGCGAGGGTGTCGAAGGCCTCCTCTTCGGAGAGATGACGCAGGAAACACATGATGAGTTTGGACGTGATGCCCAGTTCTTTGTGGGCTTGTTCGAGGGCGGATGTGATGCCGGCGAGGACAGTCTCGAATGCGATACCGCGCTCCATATGGGCTTGGGGGTCGAAGAAGATTTCCGCATGGGTCAGGCCATCGGCGTGGACCTTGGTCAGGTAGGCCCAGGTCAGATCGTGGAAGTCACGCTCTTCGATCAGGACGGACATGCCGAGGTAGTAGACGTCCAGAAAGTCCTGCAAGTTGTCGAACTGATAGGCCGCGCGCACGTCGTCCACCGTCTCGTAGGGCAGGGTGATCTTGTTGCGCTTGGCCAGCGCCAGCATCATCTCGGGCTCCAATGTGCCTTCGATATGCAGGTGTAGCTCGGCCTTGGGGAGGGTGTCGATCAGCTGGTGGACGAGGGAAGTCATGGGCGCGCTCCTGTTTGGGACAGGGTATGCGCGCCGCCATGCTTAGTCGAGGGTCAGTGCGAGGCCGACGATCAGTTCCAGCCCAGCCACTTCGTGGTCGATATGGCTGCCGCTGGCATCGGCCCAGCTGCGGATCGGGGGCGAGGTGACGTAGCGCGCCTCGATCAGGGCGGATTTGCGGTCGCTGATTGCGTGGGTCACGCGGGCACCCAGAAGCGCATAGGGCGCCGTGTCGTCGATAGATAGATCGAGGCCGGGGCCGGTGATATCGCCGGAGGTGTGACGAATACCTGCGCCTGCGCCGAGCGAAAGCGTGGTGGCATTGCGGGATGTCACGGGGGTCCAGATGTTGGCCCCGAGGCGTTGGGTGCGCAGCTTGGCCTTGTAGGCCAAACGACGGCCCCAGCGGGTGCGGGCGGTCTTGCCCTCAAGCGTGACTGGGGCCGAGATATGATTTTCGACTTCCAACGTGACACTGGCGGACGTGCGGGCCAGACGCAGGCTGAGCGCATTGGTCTGCGCGTGCTGCGAATGGTGGACGGACGAGATGGCGCGAGAGGTGTTGTTGCCGTCAAACTCATGCTTGTCCCAGCTTTGGGAGACGCCGAAGACCAGCGCGGTTTCGGCTGCGTGAGCGGGCAAGGCAAGGGTCAGCAACAGGGGGATCAGGGCAAGGCGGCGCATCGTCGTTCACTCTTTGTTAAGGCCCCCGCCGTTGGGGAGGGGTGTAGGGTGAACATCGTGTTAACGCTAAGGTTTTGTTAATGGGTGGTTAACGGTTGAAACAGGTGCCTCAAACGAAAGAAGCCGCGCAATTCGGCGCGGCTTCTCTAGCTTTTTCCAAGCGAAATAGACCTAGTCTTTCTGCTCTTCCGCGTCGTCGCCTTCGGCGGCTTCGACAGCTTCTGCGGAAGCAGGGGCGTCTTCGGCCAGATCGTCGAGGGCGGCGCTGCCGATATCGTCGAACAGCTCGGCGATCTCAAACTCAGCTTCGGCTTCGGCTTCGGCGGCGAGTTCCTGAATGGACTTGCCGGAGGCTTGCAGTTCGGCTTCCTCGGTCGAGCGGGCGACGTTCAGTTCGATTGTCGCTTCAACTTCCGGGTGGAGGCGGATGAACACCTCGTGGATGCCAAGCTCTTTGATCGGGCTGGCCAGCTCGACCTGCTTGCGCTCGATGGTGAAGCCATCGGCGGTTGCGGCGTCAGCGGCGTCACGAGTGGTGACGGAGCCGTAGAGCGAGCCTGCGTCGGACGCTTGGCGAATCACGATGAACTGCTGACCGTTGAGCTTGTCGGCCATGGCCTCAGCTTCTTTCTTGGTCTCAAGGTTCTGTGCTTCGAGCTGGGCTTTCTGCGTCTCAAAGTTGGCGATGTTGGCTTTGGAGGCCGACAATGCCTTGCCCTGAGGCAGCAGGAAGTTGCGGGCGTAGCCGGGCTTGACGTCAACGACTTCGCCCATCTGGCCGAGTTTGGCCACACGTTCCAGAAGGATAACTTGCATGTGCTTTCTCCTTACTTGACGGCGTAGGGCAGCAGGGCGAGGAAGCGGGCGCGTTTGATGGCGCGGGCCAGTTCGCGTTGCTTCTTGGCCGAGACGGCGGTGATGCGGGACGGCACGATTTTGCCACGCTCAGAGATGTAGCGCTGCAGGAGGCGTGTGTCTTTGTAGTCAATCGCGGGTGCGTTCTCACCAGAGAAGGGGCACACTTTGCGACGGCGGAAAAACGGTTTGGCTGCCATGGGTTAGGCTCCTTTTCTCAAGATCAGCGGCGCGGGCGATCGCCGCGGTCACCGCGGTCGCGCTCGTCGCGTTTCTGCATCTGGACCGAAGGGCCCTCGGCGTGCTCGTCGACCTTGATGGTCAAAACGCGCATCACGTCGTCATGCAGGCGCATCAGGCGTTCCATCTCCTGCACGGCCGGTGCGGGGGCATCGGTGCGCAGATAGGCATAGTGGCCCTTGCGGTTCTTGTTGATCTTGTAGGCCATCGTCTTGACGCCCCAATACTCATTGTCCACCAGCGTGCCGCCGTTGTCCGAGAGAATGGTTCCGAAATGTTCGATGAGGCTTTCGGCCTGCGCGTTGGACAAGTCCTGACGCGAAATGAAGACATGCTCATAAAGGGGCATGCGCACTCCAATCTAATTTTCAAGCGCACTTCAAAGACCGGGTAAGGGACCTTTGCGGCCCGGTCACGAGAGGATGCGCGGTTCAAGCATTCTCGCAAAGGAAGCCGCCTTATACCTGCGCGAGGCCAAAGTGCAAGTGGCGGAATTGTGGCTGTGTCCTACGGATCGCGCCCGTGGTTTTCCTTTTCCCTGCCCAAGTCCTGCCGTGATTGGACGCAATCATTGGTTGCAGGGGGAAAAAGGATGAAAGCCATGAATGCAATAACTGAATTCTCAGGTGTTCCGGTAGAGAGTGACACGCCGAAACGGGCGTTTCAGATTGATGAGACCCATTGGGGGTATATCGTGAAATCCGTGGAGGAGGCCGATGCGCCGATCCTTCTGCGCCAGGCCCTGAGCTGGTTCATGGGCACATCGCTGATGGTTGCGATCGTGGGCCTTTGGGCCATGCCCGGCGCGATGTTTGATGGCGAGACGCTTGTGATCAAGCTGGGCCTGACGGCGATCTTCATTGCCTTTGCCGGCCTTTGCTTCTGGCTGGCATCCCGCGGGGTGCGCACGGAAGTGCAGTTTGATCTGGCGCGCAATGAGATCCGGTCGGTGGCGCGCAGCCGCAAAGGCGGCGTGACGCTGCTGGATCGTTTGACCTTTGAAGATGTCGGCAGCGTCTTTTTGAACCGCAGCCAGCATGGCACGGGGCAGGCAAAGCTGGTGCTGCGGTTGGGCTGCAGCCCGCATCTTCTGGATGTCGCCCATGGCCGTGAAGATGCGTTGACGGTTTTGCGGGACCGGATCGGCACCGATATGCTTAACCCCTCTCTTGCCGCGCCACGCAAGTCGTTGCAAGCCTTGCAGGCCGCGCCGGGGCTGACACGCGGTCGAAAGCATGTCGCCGCCTGACGGCATCCGAGACAGCGAAAAACCTGAAAAGCCCGGCATTTTCGTTGGGCTTTTGTTTGTCAATGAACACAGAGTGTTGAGCTTTGTGGTGTTGTCAAAACCGTAGCAAGGCCGACATGATAAACTTGTATGTCAGTCAATCACGGAGCGACCCTGCAATGAAATCCATCCTGCTTGCCACCACCCTTGCCGCCGCCACCGCAACCGCTGTTGCTGCCGAGCCTGTGAAATACATGCTCGATTCCAGCCATTCTCAGGTTTTGTTTAGCTATGATCACCTGGGCTATTCGACCACGTTTGGCATGTTCTCGGGTTTCGAGGGCGAGATCATGTTCGACCAGGAAGACCCCGCCAATTCGAGCGTGAACGTGTCGATGCCGCTGATGTCGATGTTCACCGGCTGGGAGCAGCGCGAGGCGCATTTCATGTCGGATGATTTCTTTGGAGCGTCCGAGGGTGACATGATCACATTCACCTCTACCGCGATTGAAGTGACCGGCGAAGATACCGCGCTGATTACCGGTGATCTGACGATGAACGAGATCACGCAGAGCGTCGTTCTGGATGCCAAGCTGAACGGCACGGGCACGCACCCGATGGCACAGAAAGAATGGGCCGGGTTCGATGCGACGACAACGCTGAAGCGGTCGGATTTCGGTGTGGGTGCCTTTGCGCCTGCCGTGTCGGACGAGGTTGAGGTTCGCATCTCGCTTGAGGCGGCTATCGCGGACAGCTGATCTTTTAAAGATATCGTCAAGCAAGCGCCCCGGTTGTCCGGGGCGCTTTTTTTGTGCCGATCAGGGGGCCGTTGGATTGGCCTCGATATTAATCGTCACCGTGACCGGGAAGGCGAGGCTGGTTTCGTCGGTCATGTTATCGCCGATGCCAAAGTTGCGGCGGTCAAGCGTCAGGGTCGCGCTCATGTAGGCAGTATCGCCCTCAAAGCCCAGATCGAAGGGCATGGTAAGCGGGACGCTGGTGTTCTTGATGGTCAGGGTTCCGGTTGCGATATGGCTGGCGCCGCCCTCGCTGATATCGGCCTCAAAGACGGCGGTCGGGAACTCGGATGTGTTGAAGTAATCCGGCCCCATGGCTTGATCGGTGACGGAGCCGAGCGTGAGCGAGGGGATTGCGATGGTCGTGCGAACGGTGCCTTTGGCGTCAGCGGGGGCGTTACGGTCATAATCGATCTGGGTCGTCCACTCGGCAAACTCGCCTTCAACAGTCGCGCCGAATTGCGTGATCGCGATGGCGATGCGGCTGCTGTCGGAGACGATTTCCCAGCCGGACGGCGTTTCTTCGAGTTGGGGGATAGCCGCGACGGTGTCTTTGGCGGCAAAGAGGCCGAGACCTGCGCCGATGGCCAGCGCGGCGGCCCATGCGCCCAACGCCAGCACGGGCGCTGCGGCTTTGTTTTGGTGGGGGGGCAGGTCGGGCAGTTGCGGTGTGCCGATCATGCGGCGCAGGGTCTGGTCCTTGTCGACGAGATGATGCTTGAGCGCACCGGCGATATGCAGGATCAGGGAGGCCGCCAGCACACGTTCAAAGATGATGTGCAGGCTGGCGAATGTGTGAGCCAGCGCGTCGTCTTTCGGAACGAACGGCAGGTTTTGCCCGAAGGGCCACCAGATCGGCGCGAAGCCAGTTGTGGCTGCATGGTGAACCCACCCGCTGAGCGGGACCAGCAGGAGCGAGCCGTAGAGCAACCAGTGGACGGTTTGGGCCGCGAGCGTTTCCAGCTTGCGCTCGGGGTGCAGCTCGGCCGGTTTGGGTTGGCTGATCGCCCACGCGATGCGGGCGAGGGCGACGAAGAACACCGTCACGCCCAAGGTCTTGTGGAGCGAGAAGAGGAAGGCCTTGCGGGCCAACTGCTCGGACGTGTCATAGGGCAACTGGTTCGCGATGATGCCCAGCGGAATGAGCGTGATGATCAGCGCAGCGGTCAGCCAGTGGAATGTCTTGGTCAGGCTTCCGTAGTGTTGAGCGGTATTGGCGAGGGGCATCAGGCTCTCCGGGCGGTTGTTGCTGGGAAGGTAGGGCAGTGTTCTGCCTGCGCAAAGGGCCGATCTTGCACAGCCCGTGTGCATCGGTGATTGCGCGCTGACGCCGCGCGCGGTATTTGCGGCGAAAGCTGTTGAGGAGGGCATCCATGAGCCGAGCATTCGTTTTCCCTGGACAAGGGGCGCAGACCATCGGGATGGGCAAGGCGCTGGCAGAGGCCTATCCGGCCTCGAAGGCCGTGTTTGACGAGGTCGACGCGGCGCTGGGCGAGGATTTGTCCGGGCTGATCTGGGAAGGCGATCAGGACACGCTGACGCTGACCCAGAATGCGCAACCTGCACTGATGGCGATGTCGATGGCGGTGATGCGCGCGCTTGAGGCGGAAGGCGTTTCGGTGGAGGCGGCGTCTTACGTGGCGGGGCACTCGTTGGGTGAATACTCGGCCTTGGCGGCCTCTGGTGCTTTGAGTGTCGGCGATGCGGCGGTCTTGTTGCGCGCGCGGGGTCAGGCGATGCAGGCGGCGGTGCCAGTGGGCGTTGGCGCGATGGCGGCCTTGCTGGGGCTGGATTTTGCAGCGGTGCAGGAGGTTGCAGCGGAGGCCGCGCAAGGCGAGGTCTGTGCGGCGGCGAACGACAATGACCCCGGACAGGTGGTTGTGTCGGGTCACAAAGCGGCGGTTGAGCGCGCGGTGGAGATTGCAAAGGGCAAAGGCGCCAAGCGGGCGGTTTTGCTGCCGGTGAGTGCGCCGTTTCATTGCGCGTTGATGCAGCCAGCGGCGGACGCGATGGCGGGCGCGTTGGGGGATGTAACGATCCATGCGCCTAAAGTGCCGGTGGTGGCCAATGTCTTGGCCGAGGCCGTGAGCGATCCAGACCGCATCCGCGCGCTGCTTGTCGAGCAGATCACCGCGTCCGTGCGCTGGCGAGAAAGTGTGGCCTGGATGGGCGCGCAAGGGGTCACAGAGATTTGGGAGATCGGGGCCGGCAAGGCGCTGATCGGAATGGTGCGCCGGATTGATCGCGGGATCGCGACACGCGCGCTCAGCACGCCAGAGGATATCGCGGCGGCTGTAGAAAGCATGGAATAGGGGCAGATATGTTTGATTTAACGGGAAAGACCGCGCTGATTACGGGCGCATCGGGTGGGATCGGTGGCGAGATCGCTAAAGCGCTGCATGGTGCGGGTGCGACGGTTGGATTGTCCGGCACGCGGGTTGAGCCGCTGGAGGCTCTGGCCTCGGAACTGGGCGACCGGGCCCATGTGCTGCCGTGCAATCTGAGCGATATGGACGCCGTGGATGCGCTGCCCAAGCAGGCCGCCGAGGCGATGGGGTCGGTCGATGTGCTGGTCAACAACGCCGGGATCACGCGGGACAATCTGTTCATGCGGATGTCGGATGAAGAGTGGGCCTTGGTGCTGGCGGTCAATCTGACGGCGACGATGAAGCTCTGCAAAGGTGTCATGCGCGGCATGATGAAGGCGCGCTGGGGTCGGATCGTGAATATTAGTTCGGTCGTGGGGGCGACGGGCAATCCGGGGCAGGCGAATTATGCGGCCTCGAAAGCGGGTGTCGTGGGCATGTCGAAGAGCCTGGCGTATGAAGTCGCGAGCCGCGGGATCACGGTGAACTGTGTGGCTCCGGGCTTTATCACCACGGCGATGACCGACAAGCTGACCGATGAGCAGAAGTCTGCCATTTTGACCAATGTGCCTGCCGGGCGCATGGGGGATGCGGGCGAAATCGGCGCGGCTGTGCTTTATCTGGCGAGCCCGGAGGCGGGCTATGTCACAGGCGCGACCTTGCATGTGAACGGTGGCATGGCCATGTTCTAGGCCTGTCTGAACGGACAGGTGAAAGCGTTTGCCTTGGCGGAAAGCTATGATATAGGCGGCGCAGATTTGATGGGGGGAGGTCTTTTCCCCGATCGACTTTGCCCCGACGGTGGGGTGCTAAACCGCCCCCTGGGCAGCCAGAAACAGGCCGCTGGCCTTATTGAGAATGAGGACTGAGACATGAGCGACGTCGCAGATCGTGTGAAAAAGATTGTTGTTGAGCATTTGGGTGTTGAAGAGGACAAGGTGACCGAGAGCGCCTCGTTCATCGACGATCTGGGCGCAGATAGCCTCGACACTGTTGAGCTGGTTATGGCGTTTGAAGAAGAGTTCGGCATCGAGATCCCCGATGACGCCGCCGAGACCATCCAGACCTTTGGCGATGCGGTGAAGTTCATCAAAGAAGCGCAGTAAGCGCCTTTGAAAGTTTGGAAGACGGCGTCCTTCGGGGCGCCGTTTTGCGTTTGCGGGCCGGGTCTGCCTGCGGCGCGGATATTTGATCCAGAGTGACGATAAGCGGAGCCGCGCTGATGCGGGCTTGCCCCGGTGTCGGATTGCGGGGTAATTGAAGGCGAAACCTTCGCGGATGAATGATGGGGGCAGCTATGCGTCGAGTGGTAGTTACAGGATTGGGAATGGTCACGCCTTTGGCCTGTGGGGTCGAAGAAACGTGGACGCGGTTGCTGGACGGGCAGTCCGGTGCTGGCCCGATTACGCGGTTTGATGCGAGCCATCTGGCCACGACCTATGCTTGTGAAATTCCGCGTGGCGATGGCTCGGACGGGACGTTCAATCCGGATGACTGGATGGCCCCGAAAGAGCAGCGCAAGGTCGATGACTTTATCCTCTACGGTATGGCGGCCGCCGATCAGGCGGTGCGCGATGCGGACTGGACACCGGAAGGCGAAGAGGACCGGCTGCGCACGGGCGTGATGATCGGCTCGGGCATCGGCGGGTTGTCGGCGATTGCCGATACGGCTGTTCTGCTTAAGGAAAAGGGGCCGCGGCGGGTGTCGCCATTCTTTATTCCCTCGGCATTGATCAATCTGGTGAGTGGTCAGGTGTCGATCCGTTACGGCTTCAAGGGACCGAACCACGCAGTGGTGACGGCCTGTTCCACGGGCGCGCATGCGATTGGGGATGCGGCACGGTTGATCGCTTTGGATGATGCGGATGTGATGATTGCCGGTGGGGCGGAGAGCCCGATCTCGGAGATCGGGATCGCAGGTTTCAATGCGTGCAAGGCGCTGTCGACGAAGCGTGGCGATGATCCGAAGTCGGCCAGCCGACCCTATGACGCGGATCGCGATGGGTTCGTCATGGGCGAAGGTGCAGGCGTGGTTGTTCTGGAAGAATATGAGCATGCCAAGGCGCGTGGCGCGAAGATTTACGCCGAAGTGCTTGGCTATGGTCTGTCGGGCGATGCCTATCACATCACCGCACCCTCGGAGGATGGCGAGGGCGGTGAGCGGTCGATGCGGGCGGCGTTGAAACGGGCAGGGCTTGAGCCATCAGCGGTGGATTACATCAATGCCCATGGCACCTCGACCATGGCGGACACGATTGAGTTGGGCGCTGTTGAGCGGATGATGGGGGGGGCGGCTTCAAAAGCGACGATGTCCTCGACCAAGTCGGCCATTGGGCATCTGCTGGGGGCTGCAGGCGCGGTGGAGGCAATCTTTTCGATCCTTGCAATCCGTGATCAGGTTGCCCCGCCGACAATCAATCTGGACACCCCCGACGTGGAGCCGAAGCTGGATTTGGCTGCGAACGAAAAGCGGGAGCGTGAGATCAATGTCGCGTTGTCGAACTCGTTCGGGTTTGGGGGCACGAACGCGTCCCTGGTGCTTGGAAAGGTCAGCTGAATGTGGCGGCATATTGCCTCTAACGTTTTGACTTTATTTGTCGTTGTCCTGTTTCTGGCAGGCGGCGTGATTGCTTGGGGCGCCAATCAATATTCTGCGGAAGGGCCGTTGGCGGATGCGATTTGCCTGCGGGTCGAGAGCGGCTCTACCATGAGCCGTGTGTCGCGTGATCTGGAGGAACAAGGCGCGATTTCAAGCGGGACAATTTTCCGGCTGGGCGCGGATTACGCGGATAAGACCAGCCAATTGAAAGCGGGCAGCTTTCTTGTGACGCCCGGTGCCTCGATGGAAGAGATTGTGGACTCGGTCACCCGCGGCGGGGCGAGCACCTGCGGAACGGAAGTGGTCTACCGCATCGGTGTGCTGCGCACGACGGTGCAGGTGCGCGAGTTGGATCCGGCGACCAACAGCTATGTGGAGCGCGTGGTTTTCAACCCGGCAGAGGATGCGGTGCCGCAGGATTACACTGAGGTGAAAGCCGAATCCGACGTGCGGTTCCGCATTGCATTGGCTGAGGGCGCGACCAGCTGGCAGATCGTGGAAAGCCTCAAGCAGATCGACATTCTGGAAGGCGAGCCCGGTGAGGTGCCCCCCGAAGGAACGTTGGCTCCGGACAGTTATGAGGTGACGCGCGGGGCGCGGCGTGCGGATTTGATCGCGCAGATGCAGGCGGCGCAGGAACAGTTCCTTGCGGATGCCTGGGCGACGCGTGATCCGTCAGTGCCGTTGGAAAGCCCGGAAGAAGCGTTGATCCTGGCGTCGATTGTCGAGAAGGAAACAAGTGTTCCGGAGGAGAGGCGTCAGGTCGCGTCAGTTTTTGTGAACCGGCTGAACCAAGGGATGCGTTTGCAGACCGACCCGACGGTGATTTACGGGATCACGCGCGGGCAGGGCGCATTGGGGCGTGGTTTGCGGCGCAGTGAATTGCAGCGCGAGACACCGTGGAACACCTATGTGATCCCGGCACTGCCGCCGACACCGATTGCCAATCCGGGGCGGGCGTCTATTGAGGCGGCGCTGAACCCGGATGAGACGCCTTACATCTTCTTTGTGGCCGATGGCACCGGCGGGCATGCGTTCGCTGTGACGCTGGACGAGCATAACCGCAATGTCGCGCGTTGGCGTGAGATTGAGGCCGAGCGGGCAAACCAGTAATCTACTCCGCTATTAGGATTTTCTTAATGAGACCGGACGGTTAGAGGGCGCTACGGCCTCTCTGATCTTGACTTTATGCGTATTTTCGCGTATAAGTTGTGTTCTGCTGGAAAGGTAGGCGGCGTGGGAGACCATGGTGTTTGCTTTCACGGACGGGGCACATGAGAGGCCATTCTCAATGGAAGTGACACCCGACCAAATCGAGCAGGTTAGCGCGACGTTCAATGTCGCGATGGCCAGACTGGAAGAACAACTTGAGATGTGGATCGACCTCGTTTGCGAGGCGATGGCGCATGTGCGGAGCGATCCCGCTCTGGCACGCAAGGAAGCGAAAGAAGGCCTGCAGGAGATCGCGCGTGTACGGCAGATGCTGTTGCATGAGCGGGATCGGCATCTGGAGGCCTACAAGAAAGAGGCTGGGGCTATTCATGGGACACTCATCGATTTTGAGACAGAGCGGATCGCCATCGCCGGCAAGCTGGATCGCTTGCGGGTCGCTGGAGCGGCAGACAGCGTTCCTGGATGACCTTAGCGAGGGAGAGCTTATGGCTCTCCCTTTTCTGTTTGAGTTCTGGGCGATGGAGCACCAGCTGCCCCCAGAGGGCGATTGGCGGACATGGGTCGTGATGGGCGGTCGCGGCGCGGGCAAGACGCGGGCCGGGGCCGAATGGGTACGCGCACAGATCGAAGGCGCACGACCTATGGACCTGGGGCGCGCGTCGCGTGTCGCGCTGGTTGGCGAGACGCTCGATCAGGTGCGCGATGTGATGGTGTTCGGGGAAAGCGGGATACTGGCCTGTTCACCGCCGGACCGGCGGCCTGTCTGGCAGGCGACGCGGAAGCGGCTGGTTTGGCCCAACGGGGCTGTGGCGCAAGCGTTCTCAGCGCGTGAGCCGGAGAATTTGCGCGGGCCGCAATTTGATGCCGCCTGGGTGGATGAACTGGCCAAGTGGAAGAAAGGCGAAGAGGCCTGGGACATGCTGCAGTTTGCGCTGCGGCTGGGGGATGATCCGCGCCAATGCGTGACGACCACTCCGCGCAATGTGGATGTGTTGAAGGATTTGATGGCGCTGGAGTCGACGGTGACGACTCATGCCTCAACTCAAGCCAACCGGGCGTGGCTGGCGGATAGTTTTTTGCGTGAGGTCGAAGCGCGCTACGCAGGAACGCGACTAGGGCGGCAGGAACTGGACGGGGTTTTGCTGACTGATGTGGAGGGTGCGTTGTGGACATTGTCCGGGCTGGAGCGCGCGATCTGTGACAACGTGCCGGAGTTGGACCGGATTGTGGTCGCGGTGGACCCTCCGGCAGGGGATAGCTCAACATCCGATGAATGCGGGATCATCGTCGCGGGGGTGAAGCGCGGGGCGACGCCGTTGGACTGGGTGGCCTATGTTCTGGAGGACGCCACGGTTCGGGGCTGCACGCCGACCGAATGGGCGACCGCGGCGATTGAAGCGGCGCGGCGCTGGGGCGCGGCGCGACTGGTGGCCGAGGTTAATCAGGGCGGTGCGATGGTCGAGACGGTTGTCCGGCAGGTGGACCCACTGGTGCCTTACAAGGCGGTGCGGGCGCATGTGGGTAAAGCGGCGCGGGCCGAGCCGGTGGCGGCTTTGTATGAGCAGGGCCGGGTGGGGCATGTGCGTGGCCTCAGCGCGCTGGAAGATCAGATGTGCCAGATGACGTCGATGGGGTTTGAAGGCAAAGGCTCTCCGGACCGGGTGGATGCGCTTGTCTGGGCGCTGACGGATCTGATGCTGGAGCCTGCGGCCTTGTGGTCGCGTCCTCGGATGCGGGCGCTTTAATGGTCTGTTAATCAGGGCGGTCGGCCGGTTTACGGCGATTGCACTCCTTCAAGGTAGATTTGTTTTCAAGCAGATCAGAGGAGTGTCTGATGAAGTTTCCCCTCTTTGGGCGCAGTAATGCTGCAACGGAACAAAAGGCCAGTGCGACGGGGCCGGTCATCGCCTATCACGGCTCGGGCCGTGTGGCGTGGAGCCCGCGCGATACGGTGTCGCTGACGCGCACCGGTTTCTCGGGCAATCCGGTGGGGTTCCGGGCGGTGAAGCTGATCGCAGAGGCCGCTGCGGCGCTGCCTTTGGTTCTGCAGGATGCCGAGCGACGTTATGAGCAGCACCCGGTTTTGGGTTTGGTCACACGGCCCAACGCGGCGCAGGGACGGGCAGAGTTGTTCGAGGTGCTGTTCGGGCAGCTGCTGCTGTCGGGCAATGCCTATATCGAGGCCGTTGGCGGCGAAGGCGTGCCGGTTGAGCTGCATGTGCTGCGGTCTGACCGGATGAGCGTCGTGCCGGGGGCGGATGGCTGGCCGGTGGCCTATGAATATGCGGTTGGCGGGCGCAAGCATCGGTTTGCGGTGACCGCGGATCGCAAGCCGATCTGCCATATCAAGAGTTTTCATCCACAGGACGATCACTATGGGCTGAGTGCCTTGCAGGCCGCAGCGAGTGCGATTGACGTGCACAATGCGGCCTCGGCCTGGTCGAAGGCGCTGCTGGACAATGCGGCGCGGCCTTCGGGGGCGATCGTCTACAACGGGGCAGATGCGGCTGGATTGACGCCGCAGCAATATGACCGATTGGTCAGTGAAATGGAGATGCACCATCAGGGTGCGCGCAACGCAGGGCGTCCGATGCTGCTGGAAGGCGGGCTGGACTGGAAGCCGATGGGGTTCTCACCCTCGGATATGGAGTTTCAGAAGACCAAGGAAGCGGCGGCGCGCGAGATTGCGGTGGCGTTTGGGGTGCCGCCGATGCTGCTGGGGATCACGGGGGACGCGACTTACGCGAATTATCAGGAGGCGAACCGGGCGTTTTACCGGCTGACAGTGTTGCCGTTGGCGACGCGGGTCGCGGCGGCGGTGTCGGATTGGTTGAGCGTTATGGCGGGCGAGGCGCTGGAGTTGAAGCCGGATCTGGACCAGGTGCCAGCGCTGTCGGCGGAACGGGACGCGCAGTGGAAACGGGTGTCCGAGGCGGTGTTTCTGACGAATGCGGAGAAACGGCATCTGTTGGGCTTGCCTGCGGTGGCAGACGAATGAGCGTGGGTAAAGCGAGGAGCTGCGGGATGGTTGAAGCAAAAGAGAGCGGGCTGGAGCGCAAGTTCTGCCAGGTGGAGACCGGGCTGAGCCTTATCGAGGGCCATCGGATCGAGGGCTATGCGTCGCTCTTTGGGGCGTGCGATCAGGGTGGCGATGTGGTCACCAAGGGCGCTTATGCGATGTCGTTGAGTGGTCTGCTGGCCGCCAAGCGTCGTGTGAAGATGCTGTGGCAGCATGATCCGGCAGAGCCCATCGGTGTGTGGGATGAGGTGCGCGAGGACGGCACCGGCCTTTACGTGAGAGGCCGCTTGCTGGAAGCCACGACGCGAGGGCGCGAGGCGATTGCGCTGATCGAGGCGGGGGCAATTGACGGGTTGTCGATTGGCTACCGCACGGTGAAAGCCCGAAAGGATGAGCAGGGGCGCAGGCTTCTGACGGAATTGGAGCTTTGGGAAGTGTCGCTGGTGACCTTCCCGATGCTTCCTGAGGCGCGTGTCGCGGCCAAGGGCGAAGTGCCTGAGGACCATGACTTGCGTGAGTTGGCGGATGCGTTCGAGGACGCGCGCCGCATGCTGGCAGGAGCCTAGCCAGCGGTTCACCCCTGAGCACAGGACAAGACGATGAGCAAAACCGAGATGCGTTCTCGGGCTGGGGAAGATGTGTCTCCGGTTCGGGACATGAAGACCGCGCTGGCGGGATTTGTGAGCGACTTCAAAGACTTTCAGAACGATATTGATGCGAAATTCAACAAACAGGAAGAGCGACTGACCATGCTGGATCGGAAAACGATGACTGCCTCGCGCGCGCCTTTGGCGACCGCTGCGGAAGAGACCGCACCCCATGAAAAAGCGTTCAACGCTTACCTGCGGTCGGGCGATGATGATGGCCTGCGCGGTCTGGAACTGGACGGCAAGGGCATGTCGACGGCTGTGGCCGGTGACGGTGGGTATCTAGTCGATCCGGCAACGTCGGAGACCATTCAGTCGGTGCTGAAATCAACGGCCTCCGTGCGGTCGATTGCCAATGTGGTCAATGTTGAGGCGACGTCGTTTGACGTGCTGGTGGACCATGGCCAGATGGGCTCGGGCTGGGCGACGGAAGCGGGCTCGATTGCGGAAAGCGAGACGCCTCAGATCGACCGGATCACCATCCCGTTGCATGAGCTGTCGGCGTTGCCCAAGGCGTCTCAGCGTTTGCTGGATGACAGTGCGTTTGACATCGAGGGCTGGCTGGCGGGCCGTATCGCGGACAAGTTCGCCCGTGCTGAGGCAGCGGCTTTTGTGAATGGTGACGGTGTCGACAAACCCACCGGCTTTCTGAGCCATCCGGTCGTGGATGATGCCAGCTGGGACTGGGGGTCCATCGGAGCGGTTGCATCCGGTGCGGATGGTGATTTCGCCGGTGCCGATGCAGTGATCGACTTGGTCTACGCGCTGGGTGCTGAATACCGCGCTAACGCGACTTTTGTTATGAACTCGAAAACGGCGGGCGCTGTGCGCAAGCTAAAAGATGGCGACGGTCGTTTCTTGTGGTCTGACGGTCTGGCCGCGGGTGAGCCTGCGCGTCTGCTGGGCTACCCGGTCGTGATTGCCGAGGATATGCCCGACATCGCGTCTGACAGCACTGCGATTGCGTTTGGCGACTTTGCATCCGGCTACACGATCGCCGAGCGCCCGGACCTGCGCGTGCTGCGCGATCCGTTCTCGGCCAAGCCGCATGTTTTGTTCTATGCGACCAAGCGCGTCGGCGGTGATGTGAGCGATTTTGCAGCGATCAAACTGCTCAAATTCTCGGTCTCCTAGAGGCTGAGACAGGGCGGCCCTTCGGGGTCGTCTGACCCGGGCGCGCGCCGCAACACCCTCCGTGTTGTCTAGCTGCTCCCCTCCGTCCGAGCAATGCGGAGGCGCGCGTCCACTTTTGCAGGGGCCCGAATTTCGGAGTAATTCCATGATGTTAGTTCAAGAAAATACGGTTCAGAGCGAGGCGATCCCGGTTGCGGCTTTCAAAAAGCATCTGCGCCTTGGCACCGGGTTTTCAGACGATTCCGTTCAGGACGAGATCCTGGAGAGCTTCTTGCGGGCCGCGATTGCTGCTGTTGAGGCGCGCACTGGAAAGGTGCTGCTGAAAGAGAGTTTCAACTGGTCGCTGACACGCTGGAAAGACGGTGTGACTGAGAGTTTTCCGCTGGCGCCTGTGAGCACGGTTCTGGAGGTTGCCACGGTTGCCCGCAATGACACGCGCGTTGTGGTCGATCCGCAAGAGTATTTCCTGCAGGAGGACGGGTTTCGCCCGCTTTTGATCGGGGCTGGCGGGCGTTTGCCGCGTATTCCGAACGGTGGCTGGGTCGAAGTGCGGTTCCGCGCGGGCTATGCCGATGACTGGGGCGATTTGCCTGCGGATCTAAGCCATGCGGTGTTTCTGCTGGCAGCGCACTATTACGAGAACCGGAATGTCACCGGGATGGGCGAAGGCAGCATGCCGTTTGGCGTTTCGGCCCTCTTGCAGCGCTACCGTGAGGTGCGTCTGTTCAAAGGGGCGAGTGAATGAGCAGCCCTGTATTGAACCGCAAGCTGGTGCTGGAGACGCCGGCCTCGGTGCCTGACGGTGCGGGTGGCTTTGTGGAGAGCTGGCAGCCGTTGGGAACGGTCTGGGCCGAGGTGAAGGCCGGGTCTGGTCGCGAGAAGGCTGGCGCGTTTACAACCCTATCCAGCATGGCGTTTCGGATCACGGTGCGTGGCGCGCCTGTCGGATCGGACCAGCGTCCGCGCCCCGAGCAGCGGTTCCGCGAAGGCACGCGGCTTTTCCGCATTCTGGCTGTCAGCGAGCGCGACCCGCGCGGCCACTACCTGATGTGCTTCGCAAATGAGGAGGTGGCGGCATGAGCTATGGCAGTGCAGCGCCGCTCCAGGCGGCGATCTACCAGCGGCTTGTCGGCGATCCCACGTTGGGCGCGATTGTGGGCAGCGCGATTTATGACGCGCTTCCGGCGGGAAATCTGCCGTCGCTCTATGTGAGCCTTGGCGGCGAAGAGGTCAAAGCGCGCGACGAGTTCACCGGCGGCGGGGCGGTGCATCTGCTGAAGCTGTCTGTGGTGTCTGCGGCCTCAGGGTTTGCGAGCGCGAAAGAGGCGGCCTCGGCTGTGTGCGATGCGCTGGATGATCCGGCTTTGAGCCTGACACGCGGGCGGCTTGTGTCGCTGCGCTTTGTTCGGGCGAAAGCGGCGATGGTGGGGAATGGCCAGACCCGCCGCATTGATATGACCTTCCGCGCCCGCGTGGATGAAACCTGATTTTTCTCAAGAATGGAGGCGGGACCATGGGTGCCCAGAACGGCAAGGATCTTTTGATCAAGATGGACATGACCGGGGATGGTCAGTTCCAGACAGTGGCGGGCCTGCGGGCAACGCGCATTTCATTCAACGCAGAGACGATTGATGTCACGTCCTTGGAGAGCCAGGGCGGTTGGCGCGAATTGCTGGCCGGGGCGGGTGTGAAGACTGCGGCGGTGTCGGGATCGGGCGTCTTCAAGGATGCGGATACGGACGAGCGTGCGCGGCAGGTGTTCTTTGATGGTGACACGCCGGATTGCCAGGTGATTGTGCCGGATTTCGGCGTGATCGAGGGCAAGTTTCAAGTCACATCGATCGAGTATTCCGGCACGTTTGACGGGGAGGCGACCTACGAGATCGCTTTGTCTTCGGCCGGGGCGATCAGCTTTAACGCGCTGTGATGGGCAATCCGTATGCAGGCGAGGTGGCGTTGGTCATCGACGGGCGGCGCCATGTCGCCAAGCTGACCCTGGGCGCTTTGGCTGAGCTGGAGGCGACGCTGGAGACCGGCACGCTGATCGAGCTGGTAGAGCGGTTCGAGGGCGGCGCGTTTTCGACGCGTGATGTGCTTGCGCTGATCGTGGCAGGGCTGCGTGGTGGCGGCTGGGATGGCCAAGCGCGCGACCTGATTACGGCAGAGATCGAAGGCGGCATGGTGGAGGCGGCGAAGGTTGCCGCGACTTTGCTGTCGCGTGCCTTCGCGCTGCCGGAGGGTTGAGGTGGACTGGGCTGGGTTGATGCGGGTTGGCCTGATCGGGCTGCGTCTGGAGCCCGACATGTTCTGGCGGCTGAGCCCGGCTGAGCTTTTGTTTTTGATGGGAAAATCCGGTGGATCGGCGCCGCTGAACCGGGCGCGGCTGGATGAGTTGGCGGCGGCCTATCCCGATGCGGGGCAAGGAGAGTGACATGCAGGATCTAGACGGGCTTGATGAGCTGGAAGATCAGATGGCGATGCTGGAAGGCACGATGGGGCGCGGTGCGGATGTGGCATCAAGCTTCAACGATCATCTGGGGTTGATGCGGGACAATCTGAGCCTTGCGGGCAAGGATGTAATGGGTCTGACCTCGTCGCTCTCAGGCGGGTTGCGGCGCGCCTTTGATGGGCTGCTGTTTGACGGCATGAAGCTGTCGGACGCGATGCAGGGCGTCGCCAAGTCGATGGTGGACGCGACGTATTCCGCAGCAATGAAGCCTGTGACAAACCATCTGGGTGGGATGCTAAGCCAAGGGGTTGGCAGTCTGGTGCAGGGGATTTTGCCTTTCGCAGACGGTGGCACGTTTTCGCAGGGCCGCGTGATGCCTTTTGCCAGAGGCGGCGTTGTGAGCGGGCCGATGACCTTTCCGATGCGCGGTGGCATGGGGCTGATGGGTGAGGCGGGGCCGGAGGCGATTATGCCATTGAGCCGCGGGCCCGATGGCAAGCTGGGCGTGCGCGCTGGCGGCGGCAACGGTGTGTCGGTCGTCATGAATATTTCGACACCGGATGTGCAGGGCTTCCAGCGTTCGCAAAGCCAGATCGCAGCGCAGATGAACCGCGCCCTGGGGCGCGGACAGCGCAACCGTTAACGGACAATCAAGAGGAGCAGCGGCATGGGGTTTCATGAGATACGGTTTCCCGCCAATCTGAGTTTTGGCTCGGTCGGCGGGCCAGAGCGGCGCACCGATGTGGTGACGCTGGCCAATGGTTTTGAAGAGCGTAACACGCCCTGGGCGCATTCGCGCAGGCGCTATGATGCCGGGCTTGGGCTGCGGTCCTTGGACGATATCGAGACGCTGATCTCTTTCTTTGAGGCGCGGCGGGGTCAGCTCTACGGGTTCCGCTGGAAGGATTGGGCGGACTTCAAGAGCTGCGCCAATTCCGAGGACGTGTCGTATCTGGATCAGATCCTTGGCACAGGGGATGGCGAGACTGCGGAGTTTGCCTTGCGCAAGCGCTACCTGTCGGGAGAGCAGAGCTACACACGGCCTATTCTGAAGCCTGTCGCTGGGTCCGTTCGCGCGGGCGTCAATGGGGACCCGCTGCAGGAAGGTGTGCATTATCAGGTCGATACCGAGCGCGGGGTCATCACGTTTGTCGATGCTCCGGATCCGGATACCGAAGTCACGGCAGGCTTTGAGTTCGACGTGCCGGTGCGCTTTGACACCGACATCATCCAAACCTCGGTCGCCAGTTTCAATGCTGGGGATGTGCCGTCGGTGCCGATCATCGAGGTGCGGGTATGAGTGTGCCGGAGGCGCTGAAGGCGCATTTGCAGAGCGGGGCGACGCAGGTTTGCCGAGCCTGGGAGCTCAAGCGACGGGACGGTGTGCGGCTGGGCTTTACCGATCATGATCTTGATCTGACTTTCGACGATCTGGTCTTTCATGCGGATACGGGGCTGAGCTCGGTCGCGCTGGAGCAGACGACGGGTCTGTCGGTGGACAATACCGAAGCCATGGGCGTGCTAAGCCATGTGTCTGTGTCTGAGGCGGATATCGAAGCGGGACGCTTTGATGGGGCCGAGGTCTTGGCCTGGACCGTGAACTGGGCGGATGTCAGCCAGCGCGTCTTGCGATTTCGTGGCACGTTAGGGGAAATTCGCCGGTCTGGCGGCGTGTTCAAGGCAGAGCTGTCGGGTCTGACTGAACGGTTGAACCAGGCGCAGGGGCGGATTTACCAGAGCAGCTGTGCGGCATTGCTGGGCGATGCGGCGTGCCAGTTTGATGTGAGCGCGCCGGGGTATCAGTGGCGAGGCTTTGTCAGCGCGGTCGAGGACCGCAGGATGCTGGCCTTTGACGACCTGAGCGGCTTTGACGAAGGCTGGTTTGATCGCGGGCGTGTCGAGGTGATGAGCGGCCCGGCGACGGGGCTGATTGGGTTGGCCAAGACCGACCGCGTGGTCGGATCACAGCGACAGATCGAGCTATGGGAGCCGCTTCGGGCTGCGGTGGCTGTCGGTGACGAGGTTTTGCTGCAGGCCGGGTGTGACCGACGGATGGAAACCTGTCGCGCCAAGTTCAATAACCTGCTGAATTTTCGAGGGTTCCCGCATATTCCGGGGGAGGATTGGCTGATGACATCGCCATCCGGCGGCAGCGCGAATAATGGCGGGAGCCTGAACAAATGAGCCGCGTTGTAAGTGCAGCGCGGGGTTGGATCGGGACGCCTTATCGGCATCAGGCCTCCACCCGCGGGGCCGGAGCGGATTGCCTTGGGCTGATTCGGGGCGTCTGGCGCGAGGTCTGTGGTGCAGAGCCCGCAGACGTGCCGGCTTATACAGCCGATTGGGCCGAGCCTCAGGGCGAAGAGGCGTTGATGGCCGCCTCAAGCGCATATTTGCACCGCTATGACGCACCGTGCTGGGAGGTCGGGACGGTTTTGCTGTTTCGCATGAAAGAGGCCGGTCTTGCCAAGCATCTGGGGATCCTCTCGGAAAGTGGGGCGACGCCCAGATTTATTCATGCCTATAGCGGTCATTCGGTGGTCGAGAGTGCGCTGAGCGCCCCCTGGCGGCGCCGTGTGGTCGGTTGGTTTGCGTTCCCGGAAAGGAGCCTCTGATGGCGACGATTGTCTTATCTGCAGCAGGTGGAGCGCTTGGTGGCGCGATTGGAGGCTCGGTTCTGGGGATGCCGATGGCGGTCGTGGGCCGCGCTGTTGGCGCGGCCGCTGGACGTATGATCGACCAGCGCTGGGCCGGGAGCGGTCAGGGCCGCAGCGAGCAGGCCGTGATGGGGGGCGGGTCGCGTGTGGTGGAGACCGGACGGATCGACCGGTTCCGTCTGATGGGCGCCAGCGAAGGCGGGCCGATTGCCCAGCTCTACGGGCGTGCGCGGCTGGGCGGGCAGGTGATCTGGGCTACGCGATTCAAGGAGACGGTGACCACGTCGACCGAAGTGACGGGTGGGACGACACAAACCACAAGCTCTGGCGGCGGCGGTAAAGGGTTTGGCGGTGGAGGTGGTGGGGGATCAAGCCGGACCACCACTTCGAGAAACACGGTCACGACAAAGAACTACCATTACTCGGTCTCGCTGGCGCTTGCGCTTTGCGAGGGCGAGATTTCGCGTGTCGCGCGGGTCTGGGCGGACGGGCAGGAAGTGCCTTTGCGCGATCTGACCATGCGGGTCTACACGGGCAGCGAGGATCAACTGCCCGATCCCAAGATCGCGGCTGTCGAGGGGGCGGAGGATGCGCCTTCTTATCGCGGAACTGCCTACGTCGTGCTTGAAGACTTGCCGCTTGCGGCGTTTGGCAACCGTGTGCCTCAATTCTCCTTCGAGGTGATGCGGCCCGAAGCGGTTGAGGAGGGCGCTCAGGCTCGCGATATCTCGAACGCGGTGCACGCCGTTGCGATGATGCCTGGGTCGGGCGAGTATGTTTTGGCAACGTCGCCCGTCTATTACCAGCGCGGACCGGGGCGAAACCATGCGGTGAATCTGAACACGCCGTCCGGGCGCACAGATTTTGTGACCTCGGTGGAGGCTTTGACGGAGGAGGTGCCCAATTGCGGCTCGACCTCGTTGATCGTGTCCTGGTTCGGCAATGATCTGCGCTGCGGCGACTGCACGGTGCGGCCTCGGGTCGAGCAAACGATGGAGGATGCGCCGCGGATGCCGTGGCGGGTCGCCGGGCGCGTGCGGTCGAACGCGGGCACGGTTCCCAAGCTGGAGGGGCGCCCGGTTTATGGCGGAACGCCGACAGATGCGTCGGTGGTTCAGGCCATTCAGCACCTCAAGGACAAGGGTCAGGATGTTGTTTTCTATCCATTTATCCTGATGGATCAGATGGAGGGGAACACCAAGCCTGATCCCTGGAGCGATGCGACGACGCAACCTGCCTTGCCATGGCGCGGGCGCATTACGTTGAACAAGGCACCGGGGCAGGCAGGCTCGGCAGATCAGACATCAGCGGCTGAGGCGGAGGTTGCGGCCTTCTTTGGCCAAGCTGCGGCGAGCGATTTTAGCGTTCAGGGCGGGCATATTGCTTATGCGGGGCCGAATGACTGGGGCTACCGGCGCTTCGTGCTGCATTACGCCAAGCTCTGCGCGATGGCCGGTGGCGTGGGCGCGTTCTGTATCGGTTCGGAAATGCGCGGCTTGACGCAAATTCGGAGCGCGGCAGGGACATTCCCGGCCGTGGCTGCTTTGCAGGCTTTGGCTGCGGATGTGCGGGCGATTCTGGGGCCTGACACCAAGATCGGCTACGCGGCGGATTGGTCGGAGTATTTCGGTTACATGCCACAGGATGGGTCGGGAGACCGCTTGTTCCACCTTGATCCGCTTTGGGCGGATGACAACATCGACTTCATCGGGATCGACAATTACATGCCGCTTTCGGACTGGCGGGATGGGTTCGACCATCTGGACGCGGAAAAAGCGCAGACGATCTATGATCTGGACTATCTGAAGTCCAATATTGAAGGCGGCGAGGGCTACGACTGGTATTATAGCGGGCCGGACGCGCGGGAAGCGCAAATCCGCACGCCGATCAACGATGGTCATGGGGAGCCATGGATCTGGCGCTACAAGGATATTCGTGGCTTTTGGGAGAATACGCACCATGAGCGTATTGGCGGTGTGCGTCAGATGCAGCCCACCGATTGGGTGCCGCAGTCCAAGCCCGTGTGGTTTACCGAACTGGGCTGTGCAGCCATCGACAAAGGCACAAATGAGCCGAATAAATTCCTCGATCCGAAGTCCTCGGAGAGCACTTTGCCGCGCTATTCGACGGGGCGACGTGATGAGCTGATACAGATGCAGTATCTGCGTGCGATGTTGGAATATTGGAAGGATGAGACGGTTAATCCTGTCTCTGAGCACTATAATAGTTCGATGATTGATATCGCACGGTCCCATATCTGGGCGTGGGATGCGCGTCCGTTCCCACATTTTCCGAACAATCTGGCGCTTTGGTCAGATGGGGCGAACTATGCAAGAGGACATTGGCTGAATGGGCGCGCGACAGCGCGGGCGTTGGCCTCGATCGTCGCTGAGATTTGCGATCGGTCCGGGATTATTCACTACGATGTTTCGCGGCTATATGGCTTCGTACGGGGGTATTCGGTGAATGACGTGGACAGTGGCCGGGCCGCCTTGCAGCCCTTGATGCTGGCCTATGGATTTGACGCGATTGAGCGGGAAGGCTGTCTGCATTTCATCACCCGTGATGGACGGGCGATGGCGGAACTGGACGTGGCCGAGCTTGCGTTGAATGACGAACAAGAGAATGAGCTGGAATTGTCGCGCGCGCCCAGTGCTGATGTGGCCGGGCGGATGCGGGTCAATTTCGTTGAGGCGGATGGGGAATATGAGGCGCGCTCGGCCGAGGCCGTCTTCCCAGACGACGACACGCCATCTGTGTCCACGTCCGAACTGGAACTGTCGCTCACCCGCGGCGAAGGCCGCATGATGGCTGAGCGCTGGTTGACGGAGGCGCGTGTGGCGCGGGACACCGCGAAGTTTGCTTTGCCGCCGTCCGAGGCCGAGTTGGGCGCCGGAGACGTGGTGCGCGTGGGCTTGCCGGAAGGCGACTTCGACTTCCGGATCGACCATGTGGAAGAGGCAGGCGTGAAGCTGTGTTCGGCCACGCGGGTGGATGAAGGGGTCTATGTGGCCTCTCATCCGCTGGAGGAGGTCGCGGTGATGAAGCCGTTTACCCCCGTAGCGCCGGTTTTTCCGCTGTTCCTGGATTTGCCGTTGATGACAGGGGATGAGGTTGAGCACGCGCCGCATATCGCGGTCACTGCGGACCCTTGGCCCGGATCGGTAGAAGTTGTGAGCTCTGTCACTGGAAATGGGTATCAGCGCAATGTCTCGATCGCCGGCGCGTCGGTGATCGGGGTGACGGAGACGCCTTTGGCCGCTGCCCAAGCAGGCCTTTTTGATCGGGGGGTGCCGCTGCGGGTGCGGGTTTCCAACGGGCATCTGTCCTCGGTTGAAGAGGCCGCTTTGCGGGCGGGCGCAAATCTATGTGCTATCGGCGACGGCACCTCGGATCAGTGGGAGCTGTTTCAGTTCGCACAAGCGGATCTGGTGGAGGAGAACGTTTACGAGCTGTCGATGCGATTGCGTGGGCAGTTGGGCAGTGACGCCGTGATGCCAGCGGAATGGGCTGCGGGATCCTATGTGGTTCTGATGAACGGGATGCCAGATCAGATCGCGCTTCCGGTGGGCAACCGGGACACAGCGCGACACTACCGCATCGGGCCCTCCAGCCGATCCTATGATGACGAGTCCTACGTCGAGAAATATGAGGCGTTTCAAGGCATTGGATTGCGCCCGTTGAGCCCGGTGCATCTTCGTGGGCAGCGATTGGATGATGGCGATCTGGCTGTGAGGTGGACGCGCAGGACGCGTCAGGAGGGCGATAGCTGGACTGGGTTCGATGTGCCGCTTGGGGAAGCGACAGAGCTTTACATCCTGCGGGTCATCGACGGTGGCAGCTTGCGGCGTGAGGTGCAGGTCACCAGCCCGGAATGGCTCTATCCGGCGGGTCTCCAAGCCGCCGACGGGGTGTCGGGTGCGTTTGAAATTGAGGTTGCTCAGGTGTCTGAACGGTTTGGACCGGGGCTTTACACAAGGATTGAGATCAATGACTGAGACCGCAAAACTTCGACTTCCCTTGGTGCAGCCATCGCAGGCGCAAAAGCATGTCACGGTCAATGAGGCGCTGGCGCGGCTTGATAGCTTGACCCAGGTAAGCGTGGTGTCGCGCAATGTGACAGTGCCGCCGACCGACGCGCTCGATGGCGCGTGTTACCTAGTACCCGCAGGGGCCACGGCGGCCTGGACGGGCCATGTGAATGAAATCGCAATTCGGTCGAATAACGGCTGGGTTTTCGTGCCGCTGATCGAAGGATGGCGTATTTGGGTCGCCGATGAGGGTCAGGCGTTGGACTGGGTCGCAGGTGCGCTTGTCTCGGGGCTGGTGGCGCGGTCTGCGGCTGGGACCACCACCCAGTTCAAGATCTGGGAATATGATCAAACGCTGGTAAGCGGCTCCGTTGTCGACGGGGCAGAGGAGGTGCCGGGCACGGTGCTTGTCTTTGGTCTTACAGGACGTGTTCTGACCGCTTTGGGCGGCAGTTTGAGCGACTGGCAGCTGGGTCACGGGGCGAGTGCGGATCGCTATGGCTCTGGTTTAGGGCTGGGCGCTGGGTCTTGGGTGCGCGGTTTGACCGGTCAACCGCAGACATACTATGGCGGGTTTCGGCCCAAATTCACCGCGAATGGAGGCGATTTTGGCGGCGGGACTGTGCGCATCGCGATTCATTATATGGAGTTGGGGCTGCCGAGCGCATCTTGATGAAACCGGTTCTTATGGGGGATGTGATCGCTTTGGCGCGGGTCTTGCGGGCTGCGCCAGAGGCGGACCGCGCGCCGTTGATTGCCAGAGTTTTTGACGACGCGCGACGGGCGGCGCGCTTTGCGCAAGAGGCGCGCTGCACCCATCCCGATCTGGGCAATGGCAGCGTTATGGCGGCCAGCGCGGGTTATGCACAAGTGCCCGAACCGTGGCTGGCGGATCGCGCATACTGCAGATGCTTGCGCGATATTTTTGATTACCTGTCAGAGGCTTAGCCGCGGGTGCATGACAGATATCGGGGGGCCGCCGGATCAAGCTCCAGCCGTTCGAACGCAATCGCCTCCCCACAATCGGTGCAATAGCCACATTCGCCGGTCTCTATGCGGCGGAGGGCTGCATGCAGCTTGGCGAGTGTTTGCGCGCGGCGGGCCTGCGTGGCCTTGGCCATGGATTGGCGTTGCATCGCATCCATGCGGCTGAGCCGCCCGACAGAGGTTTGATCCAGCATGACCGTTTGTTGATCTGCCGCACCTAAAGCGTCCTCTTTTTCAAGCTCCGCGATGAGCGCGAGCAGCCGTGTTCTGGGCTCCATTCCGACGCCTTTTCATTGCCTTGTGCCACCGGCTCGCTTATCTGGAAGGTAAGCGAAGCCGCATGTTGCGGCAATGAGGTCCAAATCATGGCGACTTTGAAGAATACCCTGCGCAGCGTTGACCCCCTGTGGGACCGCATCCGTGATGAAGCGCAAGAGGCCGTTCAGGCAGAACCTTTGCTGGGCGGTCTGATCCATTCCAGCCTGCTCCACCACGACAGTGTGGAGAGCGCTTTGGCGTATCGGCTGGCTTTGAAACTGGCTTCCGGCGAGATGTCAGAGCAGTTGCTGCGCGAGATCATGGATGAAGCCTACGCGGCAGATGCGCGTCTGGCCGATGCGGCCCGCGCTGATCTGGCGGCGATTTACGAGCGTGACCCGGCCTGCCATCGGCTGATCCAGCCAATCCTTTACTTCAAAGGGTTTCAGGCGGTTCAGGCCTATCGCATTGGCCATTGGCTGTGGAGTGAAGGGCGCAAAGATCTGGCGTATTTCTTCCAGATGCGCGTGTCCGAGGTTTTTGGCATCGACATTCACCCGGCGGCCCGGATTGGCAAAGGCTTGATGATCGACCACGCCCATTCGATTGTGATCGGGGAGACGGCGGTGGTCGGGGACAACGTGTCGATGTTGCATTCGGTGACGCTGGGCGGCACGGGCAAGGAAGATGATGACCGTCATCCGAAGATCGCAGATGGCGTCCTGATCGGCGCGGGTGCCAAGGTTCTGGGCAACATCCATGTGGGGCATTGCAGCCGGATCGCGGCGGGTTCCGTGGTGCTGGAAGATATACCGCCGATGAAAACCGTAGCAGGTGTGCCTGCGAAGATCGTGGGGGAGGCTGGGTGTTCGCAGCCCTCTGTCACGATGGATCAGCTGTTGAAGAGCCACCTGTAAGGGATTGATATGAAGAGAAAAGGGCGGCTCAATCGAGCCGCCCTTTGGTGTTTCTGAGGTCGCAGCGTTACGCCAGCATCGTCATGGGGTTCTCAAGGTTGTCCTTGATCGCTGTCAGCAGCTCTGCACCCATGGCACCGTCGATGACACGGTGGTCGACCGAAAGGGTGACCGACATCACGATCGCCACAGCCAATTCGCCATCTGCACCAACAACCGGCTTCTTGACACCTGCACCGACGGCGAGGATCGCGCCGTGCGGCGGGTTGATGACGGCGTCGAAATTGTCGATGCCGAACATGCCAAGGTTCGAGATCGCAAAAGTGCCGCCTTGATATTCATGCGGTGCGAGCTTGCGGTCGCGCGCGCGGCTAGCGAGGTCTTTCATCTCCGCCGACAATGCAGAGAGCGACTTCATCTCGGCGTCTTTCAGAACGGGCGTGAACAGCCCGCCTTCGATGGCAACGGCCACGGCGACATCGGATGGTGTCAGCTTGAGAACCTTGTCACCGGCCCAGACGGCATTGGCTTCAGGCACTTGCTGCAGGGCCAAGGCACATGCCTTGATGACAAAGTCGTTGACCGACAGCTTCACGCCACGGGGCTCAAGCTGCTTGTTCAACTGGCCGCGGAACTTCATCAGATTGTCCAGCTGGATATCCCGGCGCAGGTAGAAATGCGGGATGGTTTGCTTGGCTTCCGTCAGGCGTGCCGCGATGGTTTTGCGCATGCCATCCAGTGGCACGGCCTCATAGTCGCGACCCTCATACATCTTCTCAACCGCGCTTGCCGACATGCCTTCTGGCGCCTTCGCGGCGGCGGGGGCAGCAGCAGGTGCGGCCTCTGCCGATTTCGCGGCTACGGGTCGAGCGATTGCGTTCTCAACATCCGCTTTCACAATGCGGCCTTTGGGTCCGGAGCCCTTGATCTGGCTGAGATCAAGACCCTTGTCCGCCGCTATCCGGCGCGCAAGGGGTGAGGCAAAGATGCGTCCGCCATCACTGCTTGCAGGGGCGGCAGGTGCAGGTGTCGCAGCGGCGGCTTTTTCTTCCGCAGCAGGTGCTTTTTCAGCGGCTGGTTCCTCTGCCGCGGGGGAAGGGGCTGCGCTCTCGCCGATATCATCGGCGCTTTCCCCATCCTCAAGAAGAACGGCAATCGCCGTGTTGACCTTCACGCCTTCGGTGCCTTCCTCGACAAGGATCTTTCCGATCACGCCTTCATCGACGGCCTCAAATTCCATCGTGGCCTTGTCGGTTTCAATCTCGGCCAGAAGGTCGCCGGAATTGACGGTGTCGCCTTCCTTGACCAGCCATTTGGCCAGCGTGCCTTCCTCCATCGTCGGAGAGAGCGCGGGCATCAATACTTCAGTGGGCATAGCGCGGTCTCCTTAGCGATACGTGACTTTGCGAGCGGCTTCGACGACCTCATCGGTCGTCACAAGCGCCAGCTTTTCGAGGTTCGCCGCATAGGGCATCGGCACGTCTTTACCCGTGCAGTTGATGACTGGCGCGTCGAGATAATCGAACGCGTTCTCCATCAACACGGCTGAGATATGGTTGCCGATCGAGCAGACGGGGAAGCCTTCTTCCACGGTGATGCAGCGATTGGTCTTCATGACCGAGTTGATCACGGTCGCCGTGTCCATCGGGCGCAAGGTGCGCAGGTCGATGACCTCGGCGCTGATGCCGTCGGCGGCCAGCTTTTCAGCGGCCTCAAGTGCATACTGCATGCCGATGCCGAAGCTGACGATGGTCAGATCGGTGCCCTCGCGGGCGATCTTGGCCTTGCCCAAGGGGATCGTGAAATCATCCATGACCGGCACGTCGAACGAGCGACCGTAAAGGATCTCATTTTCCAGGAAGACAACCGGGTTCGGGTCGCGGATTGCGGTTTTCAACAGACCTTTCGCATCGGCAGCCGAGTAAGGCATGACGACCTTCAGACCCGGAACCTGGCTATACCACGCCGCAAAGTCATGACTGTGCTGCGCGCCGACGCGGGCCGCGGCGCCATTGGCCCCCCGGAACACCATCGGCGCGCCCATTTGACCGCCCGACATATAAAGCGTCTTGGCCGCCGAGTTGATAATGTGGTCGATCGCTTGCAGCGCGAAGTTGAACGTCATGAACTCGACAATCGGGCGCAGGCCGCCGAAAGCTGCCCCTACCGCGATGCCTGTAAAGCCATGCTCGGTGATCGGCGTGTCGATGACGCGCTTGGCGCTGAATTCGTCCAGCAGGCCCTGAGACACCTTATAAGCGCCCTGATACTCGGCGACTTCCTCGCCCATCAGGTAGACCGTCTCGTCCCGGCGCATCTCTTCGGCCATGGCGTCGCGCAAAGCTTCGCGGACGGTGGTTGATTTCATCTCGGTGCCTTTGGGCCAATCCGGGCTGGTGTCGGCCTGTTGCACAGGCGTTGCGACTTCGGCAGCAACAGGCGCAGGGGCGGCGGCCTTCTCCTCCGGTTGGGCCGCCGCGGGGGGTGCTGCATCGGGGACGGCGCTTGCGTCTTCGCCCTCTTCCAGCAGCACTGCGATGGGCGTGTTCACTTTCACGCCTTCCGTGCCTTCGTCCACCATGATCTTGCCCATGGTGCCTTCGTCGACCGCCTCGAACTCCATCGTGGCTTTGTCGGTTTCAATCTCGGCGATGATCATGCCTGAAGTGATCTCGTCACCCTCTTTGACCAGCCATTTGGCCAGCGTGCCTTCTTCCATTGTCGGAGACAGGGCGGGCATCAGAATTTCGGTTGCCATATCTTCAAGCCTCCTGCGGAACTTCGTCTGCGTAAATATCGGTGTAAAGCTCTTCGAGCGCGGGCTCCGGGCTCTCCTTCGAGAACTCTGCAGCCTCGTTCACGACGGCTTTGATGTCTTTGTCGATGGCCTTGAGATCCTCTTCCGTGGCGTGTTTGCCGGTCAGAAGCAGATCGCGGACCTGCTCAATCGGGTCCCGCTCATCGCGCATTTTCTGCACCTCTTCACGCGTCCGGTATTTTGCCGGGTCCGACATGGAATGGCCGCGATAGCGATAGGTTTTGATCTCTAGAATGTAGGGGCCTTTGCCCGCGCGGCAGTGGGCGACGGCTTTTTCACCGGCTTCCTTTACGGCCAGAACGTCCATCCCGTCGACCTCCTCGCCGGGGATGCCGTAGGCTGCACCGCGCTCCCAAAGCGAGGGCGATTTGGTAGAGCGTTGAACGCTTGTGCCCATGGCGTATTGGTTGTTCTCAATAACGAAAATCACGGGCAGGTCCCAGATCATCGCCATGTTGTAAGTCTCATAGACCTGTCCCTGGTTGGCCGCGCCGTCGCCAAAGTAAGCAAAAGTCACGCCGCCATTCTCAAGATACTTGTCTGCGAAGGCTAGGCCGGCCCCAATCGGCACCTGAGCGCCAACAATGCCGTGGCCGCCGTAGAAATGCTTTTCTTTGGAGAACATATGCATCGAGCCGCCCTTGCCGCGCGAATACCCGCCCTCGCGGCCGGTCAGCTCTGCCATGACACCTTTGGGGTCCATCCCGCAGGCCAGCATATGCCCGTGATCGCGGTAGGATGTGACCCGCTTGTCGCCTTCGGAGGCGGCAGCCTCAAGTCCGACGACAACGGCTTCCTGACCGATATAGAGGTGACAAAACCCACCGATCAGACCCATGCCGTAAAGCTGACCCGCCTTTTCCTCGAATCGCCGGATCAGCAGCATCTCTTTGTAATGGCCAAGCAGCTCCTCAGCGGAAACATTTGATTTCGCTGGCTTTTTCTTCGTCGCCATAAGGTGGTTCTCCTCCGGGTCGGCAAGTAGTTTAGCGTTAAACTATCACCTAACATGGAAAGTTTCACAACGTCACAGGAAAAAACGCCGCAACGTCATAAGGGCGGGACACGCCTTAAGGGTCTGCTATGACAACTCTATCGGCATATTCCGGGAGGCCCTGATCATGACACCGCAACACCCCATCGCTGTCAAAGCCCTTGGCGAAATCGCTATCCGGTGCGGCGATCTGGATCGGATGACCGCCTTTTATCGCGATATCGTCAGGCTGGAACTGCTCAAGGATTTCTCGGAGACGGGGATCGTCTTTTTCAAGATTGCAGAGGGCTACGGGGGCCACACAGCCGTGCTGGCGTTGTTCGGGCCGGGCGCAGGGCGGCCTGAGCTGCACGCACAGTCCGAAGCCGCGCCAGAGACCGGCGCGCGCTCGTCATTGCATCATATCGCGCTGACCGTCGACTTTACGGAGCAGGACGGGATCATGGCGTGGTTGGAAGCGCAGAGGATCGCCTATCGCACGCAGGTCTTTGACTGGATCGGCTGGCGGGGCGTGTTCATCACGGACCCGGAAGGCAACACGGTGGAATTTGTTGCGGCCGACGAGAGCCTGCGGGCACAACGCGTCTAGCGGACGACAATCTCGTCATGGCGGATCAGGCCCAGCACATCGCGGGCCTGTTCATCCAGCAAGTCCAGATCAAGGAACGTGTCCGACAAACGGCGCGTCTTGTTGTCCATGATCGCCACCTCATGGGTCAATTCGGCCAATTCGCTGCGCAGCACATCCGCCTCGGCGCGGATTTCGGCTTCGCGGAACAGGCCGTAATCCCCTTGCACGGCGGCAAAGGTGAAATATAGCCCGGCTGCGAACATTGCGCCGAAATACAAAGCGATGCCCAAACCGGGGCGGGAGCGTGATTGCGTCATAGTCTGCCTCAACGTCGCCTCTGTGGGGCAACTGCTCAGATAGAATCACATCCCCTCGCAAAAGGGAATCCCCTTTCTTGCAGGAAGATGAGACCTGATCCGCCCGCTGAGGTGCGGTCTACTCGACCACTTTCACCGCGTCGCCTGCCACTTCCTTGACGGCGTCTTTGATGTCACCGATGGATTTGAACGCCCCGTCCAATATCTTCTCAAGCACTTGCTGCATCATGCCTTTGGGCGTGTCCTTGGCGTCGATGGTGATCTTTCCGTCTGACGTGACCACGATGAAGAAGCCATAGGGGACGTCCTTGGTGCGTTTCAGCGTCAGCGGATCGGTGCTTTTGTCGACCAATGTGCCGCCCTTGCGCCGTTCGATCCATTCCATGACGACCCCGGCCAGCAAGGTGACACCGCCCACAACCATGACACCGGTCACAATCGCACTTTCCGAGCCGATCTCACCCTCCTTGACGGCGGTTTCCATCTGGAACTCGGCAGAGGCCTCGGTGGCGCTTTGGGTGGCATCGGCCAGATCGGCCTCATCCTCAATTGCGAATTTAATTTGGGTCATGGAACTCTCCTTCAAAAAAAATCAGGTCTGCATGGTCCAGTTTGCAGGATCGCGACTGGCGGTTCTGAACTCTTCCGCGCGGGCTTTATAATGGACATTATAGGAGCGTTTTTCGAGCGCGCTGTCCATATGGTCTGCGGCCTCCTGAAGAAACTGCGCCGCATCCTCAAGAGCGCCCTGCGCGACAGCGTTCTGGGCGAGGAAGGCTTTCGTCACGGCCAGATTGGCTGCCCCGTCGGGGTCGTGCGGGGCCAGACGATGGGCATGATTGAGCAGATGATAAGACGGCTCAAGATTTCCGAATTGCTGATGAAACAGCCCGAAATTGATCATCGGGCTTGTAACAAAACAAGCCGCCGCCGCATCGGGCTTTAATGCACTGGCGGGCTGCGAGAAATAGTCATGGGGCATCGCCTTGATGGCCTTGAGGTAAAGATCAAGGATCACGCCATCGCGCGCATCGTCCCATTGTGGTGGCAGATTCTGGCGCATCGCAAAAAGCATGGAGGCCAATCCCGCGTAATGGGCGACCCGGGCGTAGGCGGGCAGGGTGGTTCGATCCTCCATCAGCGCGGCAAATCCTGAGATCAGCGGCGCTGCGAAGCTGGAGCCCAGTGCATTGGGAAGCTGGGTGAGCGTCAGATCGGTCAAGAGTGACTGGCTGAAGGACGGCCCCTGCGCGGTTGCCGTTTCAAATCCCTCCTCGCCCATCTCGCGTGTGACGGTCTTGTAGCCGACCGACAAGACATGTTCGGCGCAGGCCGGGCTGCCCAGCATCGCCTCGGAATTGCCCACGGAGGTGATGACGGTCGCGCCTGCCTGGGCGACTGCATTGCAGGCCAGATCAAGCCAGCCGGTCATCGGGGTGACAAAGTCGCGCCAGCTGGACCGTGTGCCCATATGGGCGGCCTGCTCGAAAAAGAACCGGATCGGGTCTCCGCCTGCGTTGCCGACATCAGGGGAGAAGAAGGCGTCCTTGTCGTAAACCTCTTCGGATTTGCGCGGGATGCCAAAGCTGAGATTGACCACATCGGCCTGCGCCTCCTGCGCGGCTTGCAGGGCTTTTTCGATATAATCGCGACGGTTGGCGGTGGGGTAGATTGTGAGGGTGGCCTCGGGTGCCACCTCTTGGATCAGCAGGGTCACGGCGGCGCCATGGGTGCGGTCCCGCTCAAGCCGGGTCGGGTCGTCTTCGCCATCCTCTGGCGGCGGCACCGGCCAAGCCAGCAGAGCCGGATCGACCAGACCGGTATCAAGACCGGCCTCGACAACAGCGATCCTGCAGCCGCGTCCAAATCGCCCGGCGTCATGGGCGATGGCAACGGCGTCCCAGAACGGGCCGATCTTGGGCGTGGCAAACCCTTTGCCCGGCACATAGGACATCAATAGAAGTTTGGCCGTGTCCGCGCCGGCCTCATTGGCGATACGCATCTCGCCCACCCGCAAATCTGATTATCAAATGCGGAAAGCCTACCGAACGGGGGGCGTAAGTCTACAATTTTGAGGCGAAGTCGCCCGTTATGCGTCGCCCGCGACAGAGGCCGCGTGGATGCTGTCGATTGTGTCTGCAATCATCGCGTTGAACTCTGCATCCGATTGCCGGGCGTTCAGCCCTTCGGTGAGCGCGCGCGAGAAGCTGGCGATCATACCCGCGTTCTGGGCCAGCATATCGTTGGCCTCGGTACGGGAATAACCGCCAGACAAGGCCACGACCTTCAGAACCTTCGGATCCTCAACGAGGGCTTTGTAGAAATTTGCCTCGGACGGCAGGCTCAGCTTGAGCATGATCTGCTCGTCATCAGGCAGCCCTGCAAGATGGTTGGCGATCTCGTCGCGCAGCATCGCTTCGGCCTCGGCCTTGTCGTCGATGGTAATGGTCACCTCTGGCTCAAGGATCGGCATCAACCCGTGCGACAGGATTTGACGACCCACCTCAAATTGCTGGGCGACGATCTGGCCAATGCCCTCCTTGTCGGCCGCGTCGATAACCGACCGCATCTTGGTGCCAAAAACGCCAAGGCCCTTGGCCCGCTCCAACAGCGTATCAAGCCCGTCGATCGGCTTCATCAGCTTGACGCCATTGGCACTGTCTTGCAGGCCTTTGTCGACTTTCAGAAACGGCACGACGCCATTGTCCTCCCACAGGGCGAGGGAGGAGGGCTTGCCGCCAATTTCGCGGTCCATCGTGTTCTCGAACAGGATCGCGCCGATCACCTTTTCGCCGGAAAAGGCTGGCGCATTGACGATGCGGCTGCGCATCTCGTGAATCTTGTCGAACATCTCGGCATCCGAGCCATATTCGTGTTCCTCAACCCCATAGAGCTTGAGCGCTTTGGGGGTGGAGCCGCCAGACTGATCGAGCGCGGCGATGAAGCCTTGGCCAGCGGCGATTTTGGCGCGTTGGGTGTCAGTGGACATGAGTAAGGCTCCGGTGAATAGCTTAGGTTGCTCTGGGCTTATCCAAGGCCGGGCAGGGGTGCAATTCGGGTTGCGCTAACACTGGCCGATTAAGCGCTCAGCGCTGCGACCCCCGGCAAGTCCTTGCCCTCCATCCATTCCAGAAACGCGCCGCCCGCGGTGGAGATATAGGTGAAGTCCTTCGCCGCCCCTGCCTTGTTGAGCGCGGCCACGGTGTCGCCTCCGCCTGCGACAGAGACCAGCGCGCCGGTCTTTGAGGCGTCTGCGGCGGCTTTGGCAGCGGCGTTGGTGGCGGTGTCGAAGGGCTCGATTTCGAATGCGCCGAGGGGGCCATTCCAGATCAGCGTTTTGCTGTCGGCGATGGCGGCGGTGATGGTGGCAACGCTGTCGGGGCCTGCATCGAGGATCATGGCATCGGCCGGGCAGGCGTCGGCGGCGACTGTCTCGTTGGGCGCGTTGGCGGCGAATTCGCGCGCGACGACCACGTCGGAGGGGAGCAGGATCGTGCAGCCCGCGTCCTTGGCCTTGCCGAGGATGGCGGAGGCTGTGTCCGTCATATCATGCTCGGCCAAAGACTTGCCCACATTGATGCCTTGGGCGGCCAGAAACGTGTTGGCCATGCCGCCGCCGATCACCAACGTATCGACCTTGCTTACAAGATTGCCCAGCAGGTCCAGCTTGGTCGAGACCTTCGCGCCGCCGACAACGGCCATTACCGGGCGTTCTGGTTTGGACAAGGCGGCCTCCAGCGCGCTGAGTTCGGCCTGCATCAGGCGGCCAGCGCAAGAGGGCAACAGCCTGGCCACACCTTCGGTGGAGGCATGGGCGCGGTGCGCGGCGGAGAACGCGTCGTTGCAATAGATATCGCCCAACTTGGCGATTTCAGCAGCGAAGTCCGGGTCGTTTTCGGTCTCTGCGGCATGAAAGCGAGTGTTCTCCAGAAGCAGAACTTCGCCTTCCACCAATGCGCCAACGGCGGCTTCCGCCTCGGCCCCGATGCAATCGGTGGCAAAGCGGACGGGTGCGCCGAAGGATGCCTCCAAATCAGGCAAAAGCGGCTTCAGAGACATCTCGGGAACCACTTGACCTTTCGGACGCCCGAAATGTGCCAAAAGAATAGGCAACCCGCCTTTGGCGAGGATGTTCTGCACCGTGGGCGAGATACGCTGTATGCGGGTGTCGTCAGTGACCTTGCCGTCCTCGACCGGCACGTTGATGTCCACGCGGGTCAGCACGCGTTTGCCAGTCAGATCCATGTCGTCGAGTGTTTTCCAAGCCATGATGCTCTCCCTATGCGCTAGCGTTGTCCTGCCGCGAACGGCCCGGCAGGTCAACCGCGCCTTGGCAATCGGCACGGCGCGGCTTAGGTATCGGGGCAACGATACAAAGGAGCGCCCGATGGCCGAGATCAAAGAACCCGAAAACACAGTTATCATTGAGCTGAAAGATGGCCCCGTGACCATCGAGTTGCTGCCCGACGTGGCCCCCAAACATGTGGAGCGCATGAAAGAGCTGGCCCGCGCAGGGGCCTATGACAATGTCTGTTTCCACCGCGTGATCGACGGCTTCATGGCGCAGACCGGCGATGTGGCCAATGGCAACATGGAAGATAACTTCAACATTCGTGCGGCTGGTACTGGCGGGTCGGAACATCCGAATGTGCCTGCCGAATTCTCGAAACTGCCCCATTCGCGCGGCACGATTGGTGCGGCGCGGTCGGCCAATCCGGATTCGGCGAACAGCCAGTTCTTCATCAACTTCAAAGACAACGATTTCCTGAACGGTCAATACACAGTCTATGGCCGCGTGATCGAAGGGATGGAGCATGTGGATAACATCGCCCGCGGCGAGCCGCCGATGAACCCGGATCGCATGATCTCGATGAAGGTGGCTGCGGATGCGTAAGCTCGCGATTTTGTTGTCTCTGATGGCTTCGCCCGCTTTGGCGACGGGGCTTCAGATCGAAGTGGCAGGCGAAGCCAACGGCACGATCACCATTGATCTGCTGGAAGATGTGGCCCCCAACCATGTGGCGCAGATCACCGCATTGGCAGAAGAGGGCGCCTATAACGATGTCGTCTTTCACCGCGTGATTGAAGGTTTCATGGCGCAGACTGGTGATGTCGAGAACGGTAAGGTCGGCGCGGATATGCGTCTGGCGGGCACCGGCGGGTCGGACCGGCCCGATCTTGAGGCTGAATTCTCGGACGAGAATTTTGACACCGGTGTAGTCGGCATGGCCCGGTCGCAGAACCCGAACTCGGCCAACAGCCAGTTCTTTATCATGTTCGCACCGGCCCCGCATCTGAACGGGCAATATACGGTTGTGGGTCGTGTCACGGATGGCATGGACGTTGTGAACGCCATCAAGCGCGGCGAAGGCCGCAACGGGGCCGTCATCGGTGCGCCTGATGTGATGAAAACGGTCACCGTGACCGAGTAAACTTGCCGCGAGGCGGTAACGTCTTTGCTATGTCGGGGGTCTCTACTGTGGCAGCGTGCTGTCAAAGAGGAGAGGCCCCCGATGCGTTTTATCAGTCTATGTGCCGCAGTTGTGCTGTCTGCCGGGATGGCGGTGGCCAGCCCTGAATTTTGGCGCAATGAATGGCCGAACACGGATTTCGAGAAGACCAGTGTCGAGAACTGGGTCGAGATCATGTCGGGCGGCCCGCCCAAGGACGGCATTCCCGCGCTGTCGGATCCATTCTTCGTGAAGGCCGGTGACAAGGCTGGGATCGAGCCGCGCGAGCCGGTCATTACGGTCGAGATCGACGGCGCGACCCCGCGGGCCTATCCGATCCGGTATCTCATCTGGCACGAGATTGTGAATGACACCGTGGGCGGGATCCCCGTCGCCGTGACGTTCTGCCCGCTGTGCAATTCCGGCATCACTTTTGATCGCCGCGTGCGCGGGCAGGTGCTGAGCTTTGGGGTCAGTGGCAAGCTGCGGTTCTCGGACATGGTGATGTATGACCGCGAGACGGAAAGCTGGTGGCAGCAAGCGATCGGCGAGGCGATCGTGGGCGAATTGACAGGCACCGAATTGGTGAGCCTGCCCAGCTGGATGGAGAGCTATGCCGAGTTCGTTGCGCGCAATCCGCAGGGTCTGGTGATGGCCCAGCCGAATTTCCGTCGCGATTACGGGCGCAATCCGTATGTGCGCTATGACAGCTCGCACCGGCCGTTTCTCTATTCCGGTGAAATGCCGCCCCATGGTATTCCCGCGCTGGCTCGGGTGGTCCGCGTGGGGGATCGCGCCTGGCCGCTGACACGGGTCCGAGAGGGCGCGGTGACCGAAGCGGGTGTGTCGCTATCCTGGACGGCTGGACAGGCCTCCGCGCTCGACAGCGAACGGATCGGCGCGGGCAAGGATGTGGGCACGGTGCGCGTGCGGGATGCTGCGGGCAATGATCTGCCCCATGATGTGATGTTCGCTTTTGCGTTCCATGCGTTTTGGCCCGACGGCACATGGATGATCGCAAAATGACGTCAGGGCGCGGTTGCGCCTTTTTCAGCGGGGCGTCACTCTGATACCAACTTTGGGAGAGAGACATGACGGCATCCTTTGATTTCACCGGCAAGAACGTGTTCGTGGTCGGCGGCACCAGCGGCATTAACCTTGGCATCGCAAAGGCTTTCGTAGCCGCAGGCGCGCGCATGGGCGTGGCCAGCCGCAAGCAGGACAAGGTCGATGCGGCAGTGGCTGAACTTGGCGAGGACGCGTTGGGCTACAGTTTCGACGTGCGCAACTTCGACGACATCGCGGCGGCTTTTGCTGATTTTGAGGAAAAGGCGGGCAAGATTGACGTGGTCGTGTCCGGCGCGGCGGGGAACTTTCCGGCTTTGGCGAAGGACATCAGCAGCAACGGATTCAAAGCCGTGATCGACATTGATCTCTTGGGTACGTTTCATGTGATGAAGGCTGCGATGGGGCATATGGTGCAGCCCGGTGGCAGCCTGATCAACATTTCCGCCCCGCAGGCGGTGCAGGCGATGCCGTTTCAGGTGCATGTCTGCGCGGCCAAGGCCGGTGTGGATATGATCACGAAGTGCCTGGCGATTGAGTGGGGGCCGCTGGGGTTGCGGGTGAACTCGGTCATTCCGGGGCCGATTGATGGGACCGAAGGGATGGACCGTCTCGCCCCGACAGAAGCCATGCGCAAGGCGGTGGTGAAAACCGTGCCGATGGGACGGATGGGCGATCCTGAGGATGTGGCGCTGGCGTGCATGTATCTGGGATCAGACGCGGCGCGCTATGTGAGCGGGACGATTTTGAACGCGGATGGCGGTTGGGCGATTGCGGGGGCAAGGATTGATCTAGCGCTTGGCTAAAAGCCAAGCGCGTCGCCCGATAGGTGAATTGCAAAGCAAATCACCGTAAGGGCTGCTGTCACTGAAGGTGTCGCGCCGCACGCCTTCGGCGCGCGTCGCGACGCTGGGGGCTCCGCCCCCAGACCCCCGGAGTATTTTGGCACAAAAGAAGCCTAGGAGAGCGTCACGAGAGCGTGGCGTTTCTTGCCAGCGCTGAGTTTGATCGGGGTGGCCAGTGTCGCGGCGTCGATCATCAGGCCAGCATCCGTGAGCGGTGCATCATCGAGCTTCGCGCCGTTCTCAGCGATCAGGCGTTTGGCGTCCTTGCCGGATTTGGCGAGGCCAGAGCGGACGATGAGTTGCACGATGGAGATGCCATCGGCCACGTCTTCGGCTGTTAGGGCGAGGGTGGGCAGGTCGTCGCCGACGCCGCCTTTCTCGAAGACCTCGCGGGCGGTGGCCTCAGCCGCGGCGGCGGCCTCAGACCCGTGGGCCAGCGTCGTGACCTCGTTGGCGAGGCGGATTTTGGCCTCGTTGATCTCGGAGCCTTCCAATGCGCCAAGGCGGTCGCATTCGTCCACCGGCAGCTCGGTGTAGAGTTTGAGGAAGCGGCCCACATCTGCGTCAGTGGTGTTGCGCCAGAACTGCCAGAACTCGTAAGGGCTGCGCATGTCGGGGTTGAGCCAGACCGCGCCGTCCTGTGATTTGCCCATCTTTTTGCCGTCGCTGGTGGTCAGCAGCGGGGAGGTAAGGCCATAGATCTCGTGATCCAGCACGCGGCGAGTCAGATCGATGCCGTTGACGATATTGCCCCATTGGTCCGACCCGCCCATCTGCAGCAGGCAGCCGTAGCGGCGGTTGAGCTCAAGGAAATCGTAGGCCTGCAGGATCATGTAGTTGAATTCGAGGAACGAGAGCGATTGTTCCCGGTCGAGACGGGATTTGACGCTCTCAAACGCGAGCATCCGGTTGACCGAGAAATGCCGCCCGATATCGCGCAGGAAGTCGAGGTAGTTCAGGCCGTCGAGCCATTCGGCGTTGTTGAGCATCAGCGCGTCGGAGGGCGCGTCGCCGAAGGTGACGTAGTTCGAGAACACCGCCTTGATGCCCGCGATGTTGTCGTCGATCTGGTCGGGCGTCAGCAATGGGCGCTCGTCTGCGCGAAAGGACGGGTCGCCCACTTTCGTGGTGCCGCCGCCCATCAGAACAATTGGTTTGTGGCCGGTCTTCTGCAGCCAGCGCAGCATCATGATCTGGATGAGCGATCCGACATGCAGCGACTTGGCGGTCGCATCAAAACCGATATAGCCCGGCACCACGCCTGCCATCAGCGCATCATCGAGCCCCTGATAATCGGTGCAGTCGGCCAGAAAGCCGCGCTCGATCATCACGGATACGAACTCTGATTTCGGGTGGTAGGTCATTGCCGGGTTGTTCCTTTGCGTGTCTCGCGGCACTCTATAGTCATCGGATTGGCGCGAGGGAAGGCCATGTTGAAAAAGGGGATGGTCCGCGCCTTGGGCGCGATGTCTGGCACGTCGCTGGACGGGGTGGACGCGGCCGTGGTCGTGACCGATGGCGAGACGATCGAGGCGTTCGGAGATCATAAGTTCCGGCCCTATTCGAGCGAAGAGCAAGCCCGGCTTCGGGCGGCGTTGGGGCGGTGGCCCTCGGACGCGCTGGACCCGGTTCAGGAACTGGTCGAGACGGCCCATGCGCAGGTCCTCAGCAGATTCGATTCTGTCGATCTGGTCGGATTTCATGGCCAGACGCTGGCCCATGATCCTGCGAACGGACGAACCCATCAGATCGGAGATGGGCGAGTTCTGGCAGAGGTATTGCAGCTTCCGGTTGTTTGGGATTTTCGCAGCAACGATGTGGAGTTGGGCGGGCAGGGCGCGCCCCTTGCGCCGTTTTTCCACCATGCCTGCGCGCGCTGGGCGGAGTTGGATCAGCCGGTTGGGTTTCTTAACCTCGGCGGGGTTGGCAACCTGACATGGGTCGATCCGCGTATCGCACAGCCGGAGGCCGATGAGGCGCTTCTGGCTTTTGACACCGGACCGGCAAATGCGCCAATCAACGATCTGATGCAGGTTCGGCTGGGGCGCGCTTATGATGAGGACGGCGCGCTGGCCGCAACGGGCCAAGTGGATATGAGCGTGGTCGAGCGCTTTCTGTCCCAAGGGTATTTCCATAAGATCCCGCCTAAGTCACTGGACCGGGACGATTTTTCAGAGCTTCCAATTGATGTTGCCGATCTGAGCGACGCCAATGCTGCGGCGACGCTGACCGCCTGTGCGGCCGCCAGTGTTGCCCAGGGCATGAGCTTTTGCCCCAGCCCGCCTGCGCGTGTGTTCGTCACAGGCGGGGGCCGTCAGAACCCGACGCTGATGGCGATGCTGCAGGCCGGTCTGGATTGCCCTGTGGCGCCGGTTGAGGCGATCGGTCTGAACGGCGATATGCTGGAGGCGCAGGCCTTCGCCTATTTGGCCGTGCGCGTGCTGCGGGGCCTGCCGACAAGTGCGCCGGGAACAACCGGCGTCCGCACAGCGGTCGGCGGTGGCACGCTGTCGCGGCCATCGGGCGCGCAACAGTCTTTCAAGGCGATCACCGCTGGCGAAAAATAATGTCGCGCCAGGCCTACCCAGTTCTGGTTATTTACAATCCAGCCGTTAATATGAGAGATGTGGCGTGGTTTGGTTAGTTTTCTTTACCAAACGCGAGATCTAAGGGAGGACCCACATGACTAAGAAACTGCTCGGCGCTGTTGCCGGCTTGTCCATTGCTGCTGCCGGTGCGGCATCTGCTCAGGAAACACTCGAGATGACCTCTTCCTTCGGGAAGAACCTGCCGATCCTCGGCACCGCGGCCATCGACTTTGTCGAAAAAATCAACGGAATTTCCGAAGGTGTCGAGTTTGAGCACTTCGATCCCGGTGAGCTTGTGCCGACGCTGGAAGCGCTTGACGCGGTCTCCAACGGCTCGGTTGACGCCTCTTACGCAACCGCTGGCTACTGGCAGGGCAAAATCACTGCCGCGTCGCTGTTTGCTGCTGTGCCGTTTGGCCCGGAAGCCGGCGAGTTCATCGGCTGGATGCTCTATGACGATGGCCTGACGCTCTATCAGCGCATGTATGACGAAGCGGGCTATAACGTCCACGTCCTGCCTTGCGGTATCATCGCCCCTGAAACCTCGGGCTGGTTCAAGAACGAGATCAACTCCATGGCGGACCTTGAGGGTCTGAACATGCGCTTCTTCGGTCTGGGTGCCGAAGTGATGCAGCGCCTCGGCGTTTCGACCTCGCTGCTGGCTGCTGGCGACATCTTCCCGGCACTTGAGCGTGGCGCGATTGACGCGACCGAGTTCTCGATGCCCCGCATCGACGCGCGTCTGGGCTTCCACAACATCGCGAAGTTCAACTACTTCCCCGGCTGGCACCAGCCCGCCACGATGTTCGAGCTGCTGGTCAACAAGGACCGCTGGAACGATCTGGACGAGCGCAGCCAGAAGCAAATCGAAGTGGCTTGTCTTGCCAACGTCACAACGAACCTTGCCGAGGGTGAGGCCACCAACTTCGCGGCTATGGTCGACAATGTCGAGAACAACGGCGTGACCATCAAGCAGTGGCCGCAGGAAATGCTCGACACGTTCGAGAGCACCTGGGGTGAAGTGGCTGAAGAGCTGGCTGCCGAAGACGCATTCTTCGCAGAAGTGTGGGCCGACCTGTCGGAATATCGCGAAGGTTACAAGACCTGGGGCAACTCGATCTACCTGCCGCGTCCGCGCAACTAAGGGCCGTTTGAGCTCATGATTTTGACTGGTGCGAGGGCTCCTTGCGCCGGTCTTTCCCACACTTACGAAGAATTTGGGGGCCGTCGTCATGGATGACACCGAGCAGTCTGTCGCGCTTTACGATCCCGGTGAGATCGGACGCGAAGAACATAACAGGGGCGACCGTCTGGTGGTTGCCATTTCCAATCTTGCCGCTTGGCTCTTTCCCATCCTGATGATCGCGATCTGCACGCAGGTTGTTGTCCGTCAACTGGGCAATAACCAGGCTTGGCTCGATGATTTCCAGTGGTGGCTTTACGGCACGGCCTGCCTTGTGGGCATCGGCTATGCGGTGACGACGAACTCCCATGTCCGGGTCGATATCCGCTATGACAATTTCCCCCAGGCCAAGAAAGACCGTACGGATGTCGCGGCTTTGGCGTGGTTTTTCCTGCCCTTCATCATCATGTGCTGGGATTTCACGATCCATTACGCAATTGCGTCCGTGATCGCGGATGAAGGATCCGACAGCCCCAACGGTCTGCACAATCTGTGGATCCTGAAAGTCATCATGAACCTGGCGTTCGTCTTCATCGGCATTGCGACCTATGCGGCTTACTACCGGGTGCTGTCGCGTCTGGTCGAGCCGACGCTGTGGCGTCAGTTGCTCTGGGCGCTGCCGACAACATTCATGTTGCTGAACCTGGCGATCTTCTACGGGATCTGGTGGGCCTTGCGGCTGACGACACCGTCAGAGGTCACGAACCGGGAGATCGGTCGCATGCCGATTTTCGATGAGCTTGAAATCGGCGCCTATGAGATCGAGCCGACGATCCTGCTGACCTTTGTGGCCACGTTCCTGGTCATCTTTGTGGCGTGGCTGTTTGGCCGCAAGCGCGAGGCTTAAGCGATGTTTCTTCTGGAATTCATTGGTCAGTTTCTGACCCTGAACGAGCTCGCCGTTCTCGCGATCTTCTTCACCTTCATCTACATGCTGTTCCGCGGCATCCCCGTCGCGATGGCACTGGTCGGCGTCTCGCTGATCTATATCATCGTGGCCGAGACCTTGCTGGACCCGTATCGGTCGCTCTTCCGGGACATCATCGAGTTTGACCGCACCGGCATTGACTATCAGCGTCTGTCGGCGCTGTCGGGGCGCTTGTTCGGTAATATCGTCAAGAACCCGGTTCTGGTGGCGCTGCCGATGTTCATCTTCATGGGGCTGATGCTGGACCAATCCGGTGTCGCACAGCGGATGATGCATTCGATGCAGAAACTCTTTGGCGGTCTGAAGGGCGGGCTGTCGCTGACGGTTCTGCTGATCGGGATTATCCTTGCGGCGTCCACGGGTGTGATCGGCGCCTCGGTCACGCTGCTGGGCGTCATGGCGCTGCCTGCGATGATGAAGCAGAACTATTCGAAACCGATTGCCACGGGCACGATTGCCTCGGCGGGGACGCTCGGCATTTTGATCCCACCGTCGATCATGCTGGTGATCATGTCCGATCAGCTGGCGATCTCGCTGGGCGATTTGTTCATGGGCGCGCTGTTTCCCGGTCTGATCCTGGGCGGTCTTTATATCGTGTTTATCGTGCTTTACGGGGTGATCAGCCCCAATTCGATGCCCGCGCCCGAGAAGACCGAAGAGGTTGGCTGGGACGTCGTGCTTGATGTGCTGAAAGCCGTTGTGCCGCCGATGTTCCTGATCCTGCTGGTGCTGGGGTCGATCTTTGCGGGGATCGCCACCCCGACCGAGGCGTCGGGTCTGGGCGCTTTGGGGGCCACAATCCTTGCAGCAATGAACGGCAAGCTGAACTTCAAGGTTCTCAGAGAGGTGAGCCGGTCGACGTTGAACACCGCCGGTTACATCGTCGGTATCTTCCTTGCGGCGAACTTCTTTGCCTTCATCCTGCGCCGCTATGGCGGCGATGAGATCGTGCAGCACATGGTTGGCAACTCGTTCGACAATCCTTACATGATCGTGCTGTTCATCCTGTTCATCGTGTTCCTGCTGGGCTTCCTGCTGGACTGGATCGAGATCACGATCATCATCATGCCGCTGATGCTGCCCATCGTGCAGGGTCTGGAGCTGGCCGTGCCGGGCTTCGATCAGGTGCGCGACCCGCAGGTCGTGTGGTTCGCGATCCTTGTGGCGGTGACGTTGCAAACGTCCTTCCTGACGCCACCTGTTGGCTTTGCGCTCTTCTATCTGAAGGGGGTCTGTCCACCGGGCGTGTCGCTGGGCCATATCTATCGCGGTGTGATCCCGTTCGTGCTGTTGCAGCTTTTGGGATTGTTTATCGTGTTTGAGTTCCCGGCGCTGACCACGTGGTTACCCGCGAAAGCCTATGGTGGATAGCCAGGCTGACTGGCACTGAAATTGGAAAAGGGCGCTTCGGTAGGGCGCCCTTTTTCTTTGGGTATCATGCAAAGATGAAAGCCCTAGCGGGGGATATCAAACCCCGGCAGGGCCAGGGTGAAGCCGTCGAATTGGAAGCCGGGCGAGACGGTGCAGGAGACCAGCGTATAGGCCCCGGTTGTACGGGCCGATTGCCAGTGGTGTTCCGGCACGATGATTTGCGGCTGCTGGTCGGGCAGGGCAGGCCCGAGGATATGATCGGTGGCGGGGCCTTCGTCGGTCGCGCTCAGCGACAGGATCAGCGGCGCGCCGGAATGATAGAGCCAGATTTCCGTGGCATCGACCTTGTGCCAGTGGCTGGCCTCGCCATCCTTGAGCAGGAAATAGATGCAGGTGCCGCTGGGGCGGCCGTCGTTTTCAGCGATCCAGGTTTGCCGGTAATGGCCGCCTTCGGGGTGGGGCTGCAAGTCCAGATGAGAGATGATTTCGTCAGGGGTCACAAGGGCATCTCGTAAAAGCAAATGATGTCGCGGGCTGCCTCCGGCACGGGCTGATAGGGTCCGCGTTCGATAAAGCCCAGCGACGTATAGAGCGCGCGCGCAGCGGTGAGGGCCTTGGATGTGTCGAGATAGACCGTCTGGTAGCCATCCGCGCGGGCCTGTTCGATCAGACGGGTGCAGATTGCGCGGCCCAGCCCTGTGCCGCGGGCGGCGTCGGTGATGTAGACGCGCTTGATTTCGGATGCGGTGGCGGACAGCCGGTGCGACATGCCACAGCCGACAGGTTTGCCGTCGATCTCTGCCAGAAGGAGCAGCCCATCGGGGCGCGCGTGCTCCGCGTCGATGCGGTCCATCAAGGCGGCATATTGGTCTTTGGGATAGAACAGCGTGATGATTTCGCGATCCGTATCGGAAGCGGTCAGCAGGAAATCGCGATAGGCCCAGCAAAGCTGTCGGACGGCAGCGATATCCGCTGCCGTCTCGGCCTGCCGGATCGCGGGCAGGCTCACTTCAGGATCGAACGGCCCGCATATTCGGCCGTCTCGCCCAGCATTTCCTCGATGCGGATCAGCTGGTTGTACTTCGCCAACCGGTCGGAGCGCGCGAGCGAGCCGGTTTTAATCTGGCCGCAATTCGTCGCGACGGCGAGGTCGGCAATGGTGGCATCCTCGGTCTCGCCGGAGCGGTGGGACATGACGTTGTTCATGCCCGCGCGGTGGGCCATGTCGACAGCGCGCAGGGTCTCGGTCAGGGTGCCGATTTGGTTGACTTTGACCAGCATCGCATTGGCCGAGCCGCGCTCGATCCCCATAGCGAGGCGGGCGGGGTTGGTGACAAACAGGTCATCGCCCACCAGTTGCACTTTGTCCCCGATCGCGTCCGTGAGGGCTTTCCAGCCATCCCAGTCATCCTCGTCACAACCGTCTTCGATGGAGATGATCGGGTAGTCGTTCACCAGCGCCTGCAGGTAGGCGACATTCTCGTCCGGGGTCAGGGATTTGTCTTCACCTGCAAGGACATATTTGCCGTCCTTGAAGTATTCCGTGGCGGCGCAGTCGAGTGCCAGATAGATATCTTCACCCGGCTTGTAGCCTGCTTTTTCGACTGATTTCAGGATGAAATCCAGCGCCTCGCGGGTGGAGCCGATATTGGGTGCAAAGCCGCCCTCGTCACCAATGCCGGTGGAGAGGCCCGCGGCGGAGAGCTCTTTCTTCAGCGTGTGGAAGACCTCGGAGCCCATGCGCACGGCGTCGCGGATGTTACCCGCGCTGACCGGCATGATCATAAATTCCTGAATGTCGATGGGGTTATCGGCATGCTCGCCACCGTTGATGATATTCATCATCGGCACGGGCAGGATACGGGCAGAGGTGCCGCCCACATAGCGGTAAAGCGGCTGGGTGGTGAAATCGGCGGCGGCTTTCGCGACGGCCATGGAGACACCAAGGATCGCATTCGCACCCAAGCGGCCCTTGTTGTCGGTGCCGTCCAATTCAATCATGGCCTCGTCGATGGAGACTTGCTCGGTCGCATCGACGCCCACCAGCGCTTCTGCGATCTCGCCATTCACGGCGGCACAGGCTTCCAGCACGCCTTTGCCCATATAGCGCCCCTTGTCACCGTCACGCTTCTCCACCGCCTCATAGGCACCGGTTGACGCGCCGGAGGGTACTGCTGCGCGGCCCATGGTGCCATCCTCAAGGATCACATCGACCTCAACCGTCGGGTTGCCCCGGCTGTCGAGAATTTCGCGGGCGTGAATGTCGATGATGGTGCTCATGGAAAAGTCCTTTAGCGCTAACAGTGGTCGTTTTGCCTTCTCTTACACCGCAGGTCCCATGGTTGAAAGGGCGCGTCTGCGGGCGAGGGCGGCTTTGCGTTCGCGGTAGAGCGTGTAGAGGCCTGAGCCGATGATGATTGCGGCTCCGATCAGGGTGGTTTGGTCGGGTGTTTCGGAGAAAACGAAGTAGCCGATGATCAGCGCGAAGATCAGGCGAGTGTAGCGGAAGGGGGTGACGACGGCGACGTCGCCGATGCGCATGGCGGCGGTGATCGCGTAATAGGCGACGACGCCGATCACCAGACCGAGGCCGAGCTGCGTGCTTTCCCACGCATTGGGCATCGCCGGGGGCTGTTGGAAGGCAAGCATCACGAAGCCCACCGGGACGACCATGAAGAAGCCGTAGGAGGACAGCTGCGTCGTCGGAATGTTCTTTGGCACGACGCGGGTCGCGATATCGCGGATCGCCAAGCCGATCACCCCTTGGACCGCGAAGAGGGAGGCCGGCTGGAACCCGTCCAGACCGGGGCGGATGATGAGCAGCACGCCGCAAAAGCCCACAAGGATCGCGCCCCAGCGCCGCCAACCGACGGCTTCGCCCAGAAAGAGCGCGGCGCCCAGCGTCACGGCAAGCGGCGTGGCTTGCAGAATGGCGGAGGCCTCGGCGAGCGGTGTGAGCGTGATGGCCAGCACAAAGCCCATCGTGCCGATCGCCTCGCCCGCGTTGCGCAGCAGGATGGTTGGCGCGACGAAGGTGCGCGTGAACACCGAATGGCCTTGGGCGCGCGCCCAAAACGCGAAGATCGCGCCGCCTCCGACGCCGAGGATGATCAGGATTTGCCCCGCGGGCAGACGCTCTGCCACGGACTTGATGAACATGTCCTCAAGGGCGAACCCCGCCATCGCGGCGATCATCAGGAGTATGGCGCGGACGTTTTCCATATGGTTGCTTTAGGGGGTTTGCAGGGCAAGCGGAATGGGTTTCTTTGAGAGGCTCTGAAAGGGGGCGATGATGAAAGAGACGACACTGAGTGCAGAGCCGGATGCACGCTCTCCTGCGGGTGCGGAGATCCGGTTCATCATGGAGGGCACGACCGGCAACATGATCCACAGCACGGTGCCACCGGGACAGGTGAACCGCGCGACGGTCCATACGACGGTCAGCGAGTTCTGGCATGTTCTGGACGGCGAAGGGCGTATCTGGCGGCGGGATGGCGAGGACGCCCGCGTCGTCGACCTGCGGGCGGGTGTCTCGATTGATATCCCGGTGGGAGTCGCGTTTCAGTATCGCTGCGATGGCGACGCGCCCCTGAAATTCATCTGCATCACGATGCCGCCCTGGCCGGGGGATGCGGAGGCATCCTTTCTGGAGGGGCCGTGGGAGCCGACAGCGCCGGAGCCTTAACGCTCCAAAGCCTGCTTGAGAAACGCGCGGACGGTTTTGGCTTCGATATCGGTAAGGCTGCGCAACTTGACATGCCGCCGGGCTTTCCCTCCGCCTTCAAGATGGCCGTTGGGGTCATCAAGGCCCGCGCCTTCGGAGAACTCGACCGAGACGTGATCTTTGTAGATAAAGACCCCGCCGACAATGGCTTTGGGGGCGTCGGGATCAGGGGCGAAGACCTCGCCGCCGTATTTTGGCAGAATACGTGTGTCAGGATCCAGATCGACGACCAGCTCTTTTACAGCGTCGGCAATCTCATCGAAAAGGGGCTGGGTCATAGGGAAGGCTCCGGTGAGGGATGTCAGGCGCTACCTTGTCAGACCAGCAGCCAATAGGCGAGCAACGCGCTGGCATAAAGCGCATCAACCGCCGCGCAGCCTAGCGTATACCACGACACGAACGGCACACCCGCACCCCTGTGTTTGGCGATATCCCAGAGCCCGTGGGCCAGGATCGCAAGGATGACAAAGGGCGGCGCGATCAGCGGGCCAGCCAGCGACAGGGCGATCAGCGACGTCGCGAGGATCGTCTCGATGCGTTTGTGACTGCCGGTCGCGCGGGCCTCCAGCACGTAGGGCACATTCATGAGGATCGAGAAGAGCGCCGCGATCCACCAGACATGCGCGCTTGGCACGGCGGCATGGGAGCCGAGCAGCGCGAGCACATAGGCCGTGGCAAACAAAAGCAGAAGGCGTTGGTGACGGATAAAGAGCGACATGACCCTATCGCTAAGGGTGTCCCCAGGGGGAAGGTCAAACATTAAAATGAGATTTTCGCGGGTGTAACCCGAATAGCAGGCGTCAAGCGAGGCACACCGCCCCGCTTGACAGTGGCTTTACTCTGCCGGTTCGGCAGCACCGGTGCCGGTCTTTTCGCGCTGGCCATCGCGATAGAGCGCTTTGGCCAAGGCGACGCACATCAGGCCCATCACCATGGTGAAGGGCAGCGCGCCGATGATCATCGCGTTGCGCAAGGCATCCATCGGGTTGTTCTCACCCGCCGCGATAATCAGCGCACCGATCACAGCGGTCAGGATCAGGCCCCAGATGACCTTGTGCTTATTGCCGACCTCTTGGTCGCCGCCCGACATGATCGTGTTCATCACAAGGATGCCTGAATCCGCCGAGGTGACGAGGAAGGTCATGATCAGCACGACGCACATGATGGTCAGTGCAGACAGCAGCCCGCCTTCGATCATCTGGCCCAGCGTGACAAAGAGCTTGGCCGTGTTCGACGCGCCGATGATTGCGCCATCGGCACCGCCTGTGAGCTCAAGGTCAATGGCGGTTCCGCCGAGGATTGTCATCCATGCAAAGCATACCAGCGCGGGGGCGAAGACGCATCCCACGATGAACTCCCGCACAGAGCGCCCCTTGGAGATGCGCGCCAGGAACAGCCCCACGAAGGGCGAGAATGCGATCCACCAGGCCCAATAGAACGTGGTCCAACCGGCCTGCCAGCCGAACTGACGGCCCGGCTCACCGGCCGCATAGGCGGCTTGGAGAACGTCTGCGGGCAGGGCGGCTGCCTCGCCTTCCAGACCGGAGACGAAGCCCTCGTAAGAGCCCCAAGGGCTGGTGGCCCCGGCGCGGAGCGCGTCTGCGAAGGGGGCTGCATCGGCTGGCAGAGCTGCGTCAAAGGCCCCGGCGGATTGCGGATTGAAGGCCGCAAAGCTGAGCTGGAAGAAGTGCAGGATGTAGTCCACGAAAGCGGTGACATAGGTCGACATCGCAAACAGGAACGAGCCGAAGATCACGAAGGTGAAAAGCAAGATCAGCGACAGAACCAGGTTCAGGTTCGACAGATACTTCACTCCGCGTCCGACACCGGAGACAGCCGAGATGATCGACAGACCCATGATCACGATCAGACCGGCGATCAGTCCGACGGTTCCGGGGGCCGGGGCTTCACCGGACATGTCCATGATCCATTCCATCCCGGTGATCGCATAAAGACCGTCGATGAATTGCGACACACCGTAGCCGATGGTGACCGACACGCCGAGGATCGTGGCAACCACCCCCAGAACATCGACGAGGTGGCCCAGAAAACCGTTCATCAGCTTGCCGAAAAGCGGCGTCAGCGCGGTGCGGATCGTCAGGGGCATGTCTCGCGTATAGGCGTAATAGGCCAGCGACAGGCCCGTCACCACATAGATCGCCCAGGCGTGAAAGCCGTAATGCATGAAGGTGTAGCGGTAGGCTGGCTCAAGGGCGGCTTCGGAATTGGCCTCGACAGCGCCCGACAGAACGACAGGGTTCGACCCCCACAGGCCCAGCGGCTCGGCAGTGGCAAAAACCATCAAACCCACGCCCAGACCGGCCCCGAACATCATCGAGAACCACGAAAAATTGGTGAATTCCGGCTTTTCGCCGGGTGTGCCCATCACACGCCGTCCCGTGCTGGGGATGACGGCAACAACAAAGAGAAAGAAGAAAAACAGGCCCACGATGATGATGTAGAAGCTGTTGAAGACTTCCAGCAGTTGACTGTTGAGGCTTCCCAGCACGCCATTGGCATTGGCGGGCCAGATCAGCGCCCAAAGGACGAGGCCAACCATGATGGATTTCGATAGAAGAGCAATTTCGAGGCTGTGGCCCTCGTAAAATCCTTTATCGGATGTTTTCACCTCCACATCCGTGAAGGGTGGCTTAATGGACATCACTTTTCTCCCTATGATTGTTTTATTATTGCTCGATAGTGTCAGCCCAAGAGGCGTTTCGGGCAAGATCAATCGTCATTTTTAGGTCCGGGAACGACCTTTTGCGGTGTTTGGGGCGTTATTTGATTGGATTCGCGCTCGGAGAGAGCTACCTCATTTGCCCGTTTTTTTCGTAAAGCGCTCGTAATGCAGGCTGACATGGTATCGCCAGAGCCGTTGTTAAAACCATCACGATAGCAAGTTCGATTTGCGCCAATAGGACGACAAGCGGCTAAATCGCAACGCCATACCAAAGCGGGTGCGGCGCGCCGCGCCCTGCATTAGGGTAGTGCCATGTCCCCACACCCGTCGCCTCCTGCCGCCATTCTGTCAGAGCATGCTCTTTCCGCGCATGTTTTTGTCGAGCGTACGGGGAGTGCTACGATCTGGAGAGTGACCCGCCAGGCAGGGGAGGCTGCTGCCCTGAAACTCTATCACGGTGCGACGATGGGCAATGAGAGCGCCGGCTTTGCCTATCTGAAGGCCTTGAACGGTGTGGGCGCGGCACGGGTTTTTGCGAGCGGTGATCGCTTTGCCCTGACAGAATGGTTGCCCGGCCCGTCTTTGGGCGATCTGAGCCGCCGGGGTGAGGATGACACCGCGACACACACTTTGCTGACCGTGGCCCAAACGCTCCACGCGCAGCCTGTGACACCCGCAGGCACGCTGCCGAAACTAGCCGATTGGTTCGGGGCCCTGCTAAAGCTGCAGGTCGCGCCGGACTGCCCGGCGACGGCGCGCCAAAATCTTGAACACTGCCGCGACTTGGCGAGCGCGCTGTTGGCTACGCCTCAAGACCCGCGTCCTCTGCATGGTGATCTGCATCACGACAACATCAGGCTGGGGGCACGCGGCTATTGTGCTTTCGATGCCAAAGGCGTTCTGGGAGAGCGCGCCTACGAGCTTGCAAACGCCTTCCGCAACCCCAAAGGCGCACCTGCGCTGCTGCGCGATCCCAACCGCATCCGTGCCTTGCGTGACGCATGGAGCGGACCTTTCGGCGTGCCACCCCGCCGCCTGATGCAATGGGCCGCGGTGAAATGCGCATTGTCTATCGCTTGGCGAAGCGGCTCGGACGGTATCAGCCACGACGATGAGTTCGACCTACTGGCCCAGTTTCTTGCCATCTCAGAGGAAGGGTAAGTCAATCAGGCTGCTTTTGGTCCGGTCAGCGCATAGCCGCAGAGTGCCAGATCGGCTATCTCATTTCTTGATCGGCACGCCATAAAGCTCAAGTTTGTGACCTTTCAGCCGATACCCCAGCTTCTCGGCGATCCTGTCCTGGAGCGCTTCGATCTCGGGGTCGACAAACTCGATCACCTCACCGGAGTTCAGATCAATCAGGTGGTCGTGGTGCTCGCGGTCGGTTGTTTCATACCGCGCGCGCCCGTCGCCGAAATCATGCTTGTCGAGGATCCCGGCCTCCTCGAACAGCTTCACGGTCCGGTAGACCGTCGCGATTGAAATCGCGGCATCCGCGGCGGAGGCGCGGGCGTAAAGCTCTTCGACATCGGGGTGGTCATCGGCCTCTTGCAGCAGCCGCGCAATGGTGCGGCGCTGATCGGTCATGCGCAGGCCCTTGGCCTCGCAGCGCGACAGAATGGTATCGGTCATTTTGCCCCCCCGACGTGATCTTGGAGCCAAGGTGTAGCGCGCGCAGGCACCAGAGGGAACCGCGAAAGCGGCTCCCCAGGCCGGTTTAGGCGGGCAGGGCCGGGGCGCCCATCTGCGCATGCACCATGTCGAGCGTGGCTTTGGGCAGCCGCAGCGCGCGGGCCAGATCGGTGAGGTAGGCAACCTCCGCCTGCGTGTCGACGCGGATCGACATCAGCGACATCGCGTAGACCTGCGCCTCCATGCCGTGGGGCGTGTCGGCGGCAAGGGCCTCGACATTGACGGGGGCAGCGAGCTGTTCGCGCACGAAAGCGATGTCGTCCGCATCGGCGTCGTCACCGACCGTGTCCATGATGCGGGCCTGTTCGTCGGCGTCGATATCGCCATCGGCTTTGGCGGCCTGAATGATCGCGCGCAACATGACGCCTGCGTTCTGTTCCATTTCGTCAGAGGCTTTTTCTTGCCCGACCGCGCCCAACATGTCCTTGAGGCCATCGCCGCCCATCGCAGCGGCCCCACCGGCCATGGCCAGGATGCCTGCAAGTCCGGCACCGCCTGCACCGCCAAGATTGCCCAAAAGGCCACCCTTGTCGCTGCTTTCCGCCGGAGCCGCCGCACCGCCCATCATTTTGCCCATCATGTCCTGAAGATTGCCAGCTCCACCCTGAGCGCCGCCCATCATCTGACCCATCATCTCCTGAAGGCCCCCGGCACCGGCCTGCGCGCCCCCTGACATTTGCTCCATCATGCCTTGCAGACCGCCGCTCTGGTTCATCTTCTCCATGCCTTTGGCCGCCGCAAATCCAATCGCGACTTTTGCCAATGTGCCCATCAGTCCCATGGGTCATCCCCCTGTTTTCGGTTCCAGATGGGCCACCTTCGCACAGGTAACGCGTTCTGAGCAGGGGGAAAAACCGCGCAGGCGCTACATCAGATCAGGCTCGCGCCCCACGCGTCGGGCCAGCGGCGCGACGGTCAGGCCTTGCACGATGATCGAGAAGAGCACGACAATATAGGTTGCCGTCAGGATCAGCGGTTTCCATTCCCCGTTAGGCAGAGACAGCGCCAGTGCGACCGAGATACCGCCTTTCAGCCCGCCCCATGTCATGATGGGCACCACCCCTTGCGAGAATTCGCGGAACGGCTTGAGCATCAGCACCGGCACGGCGACGGCCGCCAGACGCGCGATCAGGGCCAGGCCGATGGCCATGACACCTGCGGTGATGAACGAGGTCTCAAAGACAATCGCGAAGACCTCGAACCCGATCAGCAGGAACAGGACGGCATTCAGGATCTCGTCGATCAGCTTCCAGAACGCGTCCACATAGTCGCGGGTTTCCGCGCTCATCCCGTGTTTCGCGCCGATATCGCCGATCAGAAGCCCTGCGCAGACCGCCATGATCGGGGCAGAGACATGCAGCCAGATCGCCAGTTCATAGCCGCCAAAAGCCAGACCCAGCGTGATCAGGACCTCAAGCGAATAGTCGTCAATCCGGCGCATGACGCGGAAGGTCAGCCAGCCCAGGATGATCCCCAGCAGGGCCCCACCGACCGCTTCCTGAACAAACAACAGTGCGGCATCCGCCAATCCCGATCCGTGGGGGTCATCGCCGGGAAAAGCCAGCCCGACAAGCACCAGAAAGACGACATAGGCAACGCCGTCATTAAAAAGGCTCTCGCCCGCGATTTTGGTTTCGAGCGACTTTTTCAGGTTCGCTTCGCGCAGCACACCCAGCACCGCCACCGGATCAGTGGGAGAGATGATCGCCCCGAAGACCAGCGCGATCATGATCGGCATGCCCGTGATCCACGAAAATGCGGTGCCGATGATCAGGGTCGAAAGCCCCACGCCAATCGTTGCCATCAGAAAGATCAGCACCCACTCGACCCGCAGGTCCCGCAGTTTGACATGGAGCGCCCCGGCGAAGAGCAAAAGCCCCAGCATCCCCTCCAACACGGCCTCGGAAAAGTCGATGCCCAGGATCGTCATGCGCACCGTGTCGGCCATCCCCAGTGAGGGTGCCAGCAGGTCCACCGCCATCACGCCAAGCGAAGCCGCGAAGGCCACGATCAGGATGCCGATGGCCGAGGGGAGCTTGAGATACAGGTAGTTGATCGCTCCGAACGCGCCCGCAAGCACGATCAGCAGCGAGGTGATCTGCAGAAAAGTCATGTCACTGTCCGTCTGGTGTTTTGCGCAGCCCTAGCACGGATGATCGCTTGACGGCGCTGCGGCACACTGCCTTTGTGGCCGCCATGGAACGCAAAGATCATATGGATGCTTTCGGGGCGATCTCACTGATCGGATTTGCGATTTTTCTGGCGTTTAATCAGGTGGTTATCAAGGTCACCAACGGGGGCTTGCAGCCGGTGTTCTTTGCCGGACTCCGCTCTTTCGGCGCGATCTTTTGCATTTACGCATGGATGCGGTTTCGTGGGATCAGGCTGAATTTCAGCGCGCTTGGGCCCGGTGTTCTGGTCGGCACGATCTTTGCGGCGGAATTCGTGTGCCTCTTTCTGGCGCTCGATCTGACCAGTGTGTCGCGCAGTGCGGTGATCTTTTACTCGATGCCTGTCTGGATGGCGATCGGCGCGCATTTCCTGCTGGGGGAGCGGATCACACGGCTGAAAGCCGTGGGCCTGTCGCTGGCCTTTGCGGGTGTCGCCCTCGCGATTCTTGCCCGCCCCGACGAGGGCGACGGCAGCCTGATCGGCGATCTCTGCGCTTTGGGCGCGGCCTTGGGCTGGGCGGGCAGCGCCTTGGGCGTGCGCGCCACCCGCTTGAAAGAGGACAGCCCCGAGATGCAGCTGTTCTGGCAGGTTCTGGTCTCGGCACCGCTGCTGCTGATCGCCGCCCCGCTTTTCGGCCCGCTGATCCGCGATCTGGCGCCGATCCATCTTTGGGGGCTCGGATTTCAGATCATCTTTGTCGTCAGCGGCGGGTTCATCTTCTGGCTCTGGCTTCTCAGCCTCTATCCGGCGTCGTCCGTGGCGTCTTTCAGCTTTCTGTCGCCGGTCTTCGGCGTGTTGCTGGGGTGGCTCTTGCTGGGCGAAGAGGTGGGCCCGCTGGTGCTGACCGCGCTGGGTCTGGTTGCGGCGGGTCTGATCCTGATCAACCGACGCCCGCGTCAGGTGCCGCAGAAGGTCTGATGCACGATCTCTTGCTCGGTCGGTGGCGCGGTGAGGTCGGTATCGGCCCCCGCGAGGGTGTAGGGGGTTGCGAGCACAGTGTTAAGCCGTTCAAACGGGCCGAAATCACCGGTCACGGCGGCCTGGATCATCTCTTCAATCCGGTGATTGCGCGGGATGATGGCAGGGTTAGCCGCGCGCATCACGGCCTTTGGGTCGGGCTCCCCAGCGATGCGGGCGTTCCAGCCTTCCGCCCAGGCGTCGAACGCGGTCGGGTCGACGAACTGATCCCGTGCGCCGCCCTCCGAGAGGCCGCGGAAGGTGTTGGTGAAATCCGCCTGGTTCGCGGCCATCCGGTCGAGCAGGTCCGACACCAACGCCATATCGCCATCCTGCACAGTGCTTATGCCGATCTTTGACATGAAGATCGCGCTGTAAGCCGTTTGAAACGCGGGGATAAAGCTGTTTACGCTTTCTGTGAAACTCTCGATGGCGGCGTCCCGATCTGGCATCAATTGCAATAGGCTTGTCGCAAGCTGCGCGAGGTTCCAGGCCGCAATATCGGGCTGATTGTTATAGGCATACCGCCCGAACTGGTCGATGGAGCTGAACTTGGTTTCCGGGTGATAGGCGTCCATGAAGGCGCAGGGGCCGTAGTCGATGGTTTCGCCGGAAATGGCGCAATTGTCGGTGTTCATCACGCCGTGGATAAAGCCGAGCGACATCCATTTCGCGATCAGCTCTGCCTGCGCGCTCATCACGGCGTCGAGCAGCCCCTGAGGACCGTCCGCGTCCGGGTAGTGGCGCGCGATGCAGTGATCGACAAGCGTCTGCAGCGCGGGCGCATCGGTGCGGGAGGCGAAGTATTGGAACGTGCCGACGCGGATGTGGCTCGCAGCCACACGGGTCAGGATAGCCCCGGGGAGCGGGGCCTCGCGCAGGACGATCTCTCCTGTTGTGACGGCGGCCAAAGCACGGGTCGTCGGCACACCGGCTGCGTGCATGAATTCCGACACGACATACTCGCGCAACACCGGGCCGAGCCAGGCGCGCCCGTCGCCTGAACGGCTGTAAGGCGTGGGGCCTGAGCCTTTGAGTTGGATGTCATGACCACCGACTTCGCCCAACAAGATCGCGCGGCCATCGCCAAGCTGAGGGTTCCAGTGGCCGAATTGATGACCGGCATAGACCTGCGCCAGTGGCTCGGCGTCACCTGGAATGGTATTTCCCGCAAAAACAGAGGCTTCCGGCGCACCTTTAATGTTCAGCTCAGCAGCCAAACGTTCGTTGTAAGCGACAAGTTTTGGCGTTTTGACCGGGGTTGGTCGCAGCTTGGTATACAGGCGGTCGGGCAGTTTGGCGTAGGTGTTCTCGAAAGGAAAATCCATCAGAGCATCCGTGTCATGAGGTTGTATCCGTCGCGCGGCTCAAACCCCAGACGGTGGTAAAGATCCTGCGCGCGGGTGTTCTCCCTGTGCACTTCCAGATGCAGGGCTTTCAGCCCGACACCGGCCAGCGCTTTGGGCAGCTCGATCAGCACTTCGGAGCCGATGCCACGCCCCCGCACGCTTTCCCTGATATAGATCTCGTCGATGAACCCGTCCATGCCGCCCAAGGTGATGGACCAGCCAAACGACAGGATCACATAGCCGATGGGCGCCTTTTGCGGGCCGATCAGATAGGCCATGCCAAGGGGCGAGCCGTTCAGTAGCGGATCAAGGGCCGCGGCGCGATGCTCGTCGGAGTAATCGAGGCCGTGATGGGCGTGAAACTGCGCCATGAGCGGCAGGAGGCACGCGGCATCCTCTGGCCCGGCGAGATGCAGCGCGGTCATAGGGTCGCGATCCGGGTGGTGAGCAGATCGAAGAACCGGTCGGCGTCGATATCGCCCATGAACATCGCGTTGGGTTTGCGGTCGGTGACGCCCCACCAATCGGCAACGGTCATGCCGAGAGTGAGGTCAGAAGAGGTTTCGACGCAGACATTCACATGACGCCCTGTGAAAAGGTCCGGGTCGATCAGGTAAGCGATCACGCAAGGGTCATGCAGCGGCGCACCGGGGGAGGCGTATTTCTCCATATCGAACCGGTTGAAGAAATCGGTCCAGGCCGCGACGGCCTCACCGACTGGCGTGCCCATATCGCGGAATGCATCCACGCGGGGCTGAGTGGTCAGCGCTTTATGGGTGACGTCCAGCGGCATCACTGTGATCGGAATGCCGGATTTGAACACGATATCAGCAGCTTCCGGGTCGACGTAAATGTTGAACTCGGCGGTGGAAGTGATGTTGCCAACCTCGAAATAAGCCCCGCCCATCAGGACGATCTCGCGGATGCGCGGGGCGATGTTGGGAGCTTTTTGCAGCGCGGTCGCGATGTTGGTGAGCGGGCCGAGGGGGCAGAGCGTGACGCCATCGGTGCTGCGTATTGTGTCGATGATAAAGTCCACCGCGTAGGCGTCTTGCAGCGGCATGACCGGGTTGGCCATCGGGGGGCCATCAAGGCCGGTTTTGCCATGAACATGCTCGGCCGTGATCAGCTTGCGGGCCAATGGCGCATCGCACCCCGCAAAGACCTTGATGTCGGTGCGCCGGGCCAATTCACACACAATTCGCGCGTTTTTTTGGGTCAGGGGCAAGGGTACGTTGCCTGCCACGGCGGTGATGCCCAAGACCTCAACCTCAGGCGAGGCCAGCGCCAGTAGGATCGCGACGGCGTCGTCCTGACCGGGGTCGGTGTCGATGATGATCGGGCGTTTGCTCATTGCTTTTCCTGCGCTTTCGCGGCGTCCCAAAGGGCGTCCATTTCCTCAAGCGAGCTGTCGGAGGGCGTCTTGTCTCTCGCCGCTAGCGCGGCTTCAATCGCTTCAAATCGGTGTGTGAACTTGGCGTTTGCGGCACGTAGAGCGGCTTCCGGATCAACCTTCAAATGCCGTCCGAGATTTGCCATCACGAACAGCAGATCCCCGAACTCCTCTTCGATCTCGGTCTGGGAGAGGCTGTCTTGCGCCTCCACCAATTCCCGCGCTTCTTCCTGCATCTTCTCAAGCACTTGCGTTGTCTCTGGCCAGTCAAACCCGACCCGCGCGGCCCGCTTTTGCAGCTTCACCGCACGCAGAAGCGCAGGCAGGCCGATGGCCACACCGTCCAACGCGCCGCGTTGGGCTTTCCCGGCGCGCTCGGCGGCTTTGATCTTCTCCCAATCGGCAGTTTGCTGGTCGGTAGACTTCTCCCGGCTTTCCTCGCCGAAGACATGCGGGTGGCGCGCAACCATCTTGTCAGAGATCGCCCGCACGACGCTTTCAAAGCTGAAATATCCGGCCTCCGCGCCCATCTGCGTATGGTAAATGGTTTGCAACAGCAGATCGCCCAATTCGCCCTCCAACTCCGCCCAATCGGCGCGCTCGATGGCGTCGGCAACCTCATAGGCTTCCTCGATCGTGTAGGGTGCGATGGAGGAAAAATCCTGTTCGATATCCCACGGACACCCAGTTTCGGGATCACGCAGGCGGCGCATAATCTCAAGAAGGCGGGGCATCCCGCCATCGGGATCGTGGATCAGGTCATTGGGCATTGCGGGCAGGTCCGGTGCATGGTTTGCTGCGACGGTATCGCATCACAGCCCGGAGTCCACCCATGCCCGTCACCAACCGCATCGCCGACTATGCCGAGGATATGACGGCGTGGCGGCGGCACCTGCACCAGCACCCGGAATTGCAGTTCGATTGCCATGAAACAGCGGCTTTCGTCGCTGAACGGTTGCGCGAGTTCGGCGTCGATGAGCTGCATGAGGGGATCGCGGAAAGCGGGCTTGTGGCGATCATAAACGGGCAGGGCGACGGGCCGACGATTGGGTTGCGGGCGGACATGGACGCGCTCCCGATGGAGGAAACATCCGGCGCGGAATGGGCCAGCACGGTGCCGGACAAGATGCATGCCTGCGGCCATGACGGGCACACCACGATGTTGCTGGGGGCCGCGCGCTATCTGGCGGAGACACGCAAGTTTTCGGGCCGCGTGGCGCTGATTTTCCAACCGGCAGAGGAAGGCGGCGGCGGCGCAGGCGTGATGGTTGAGGAAGGGATTATGGAGCGCTTCGACATCGCGCAGGTCTACGCGCTTCACAACGCGCCGGGCTTCAAGGAAGGCGCGTTTTACACGACGCCGGGGCCGATCATGGCGGCGGTCGATACGTTTGAGATCCATATCAAGGGTGAGGGCGGGCATGGTGCGATGCCGCACGAGACCCGCGATCCGATTGTGGCGGCTGTTGGCATGGTGCAGGCGATCCAGACCATCGTGAGCCGGAACCATTACGCGCTGGACGATCTGGTCGTCTCGGTCACGCAAATCCACACGGGCAGCGCGGATAACATCATCCCGGAGGCCGCCTATATCTGCGGCACCGTGCGGACCTTCGACAAGGCGGTGCAGGACATGGTCATGGACCGGATGGCCGCGATTGTGGACGGGCAGGCGGCGGCGTATGGCGTCTCGGCCGAACTGGATTATCAGGTGGGCTATCCCGCCACGGTGAACGATGCGAGTAAGGCGGCCTTCGCGGCGGATGTCGCCAAGGAAGTGGTCGGCGACGGCAATGTCATCCCCGAAGCAGGGCGCGAGATGGGGGCTGAGGACTTTGCCTATATGCTTGAAAAACGCCCCGGTGCGTATCTCTTCATCGGACAGGGGGAGAGCGCGGGGCTGCACCACCCGTCCTATGATTTTAACGACGAGATCGCGCCCGTTGGGGCGTCGTTCTTTGCGCAACTGGTTGAGCGCGCGCAGCCGTTGGAGCAGTAACTCATGGCGTTGAAAGACAGTGCCACCGATGTGGACAACGCCCTGACGCGGGACGGCTATCGCGGGCTGTCGTTCGAGAACGCCTTTGGCGGTGTGACCTCGTTTATGCGGCGCACCTATACCAAGGATCTGACGGGCGTCGATCTGGCCGTGACGGGGGTGCCGTTTGATCAAGCGGTGACGCATCGCCCCGGCACGCGGTTTGGGCCGCGCGCCATTCGGGAGGCCTCCACGCTGCAACCCTGCGATCCGCCTTATGGCTGGGATATCAACCCCTTGACCGAGTTCAACGTGGCTGATTACGGCGATCTGGCCTTTGACTATGGCCATATCGCGAAGTTCCCTGACGCGCTGACCAACCATATTCGCGGCATCCTGCAAGCCGGGGCCGGGTCGCTGGTTCTGGGGGGCGATCACTATATCAGCTTCCCGATCCTGCGCGCCTATGCCGAGAAGTTTGGCCCGCTCAGCCTTCTGCAATTTGATGCGCATTCCGACACTTGGCCCGACGATGACATGACCCGTATTGATCACGGTACGATGTTCTACAAGGCCGTGAAAGAAGGGCTGATCGTGCCCGAACGCTCGGTCCAGGTGGGCATTCGCACGACGAATGAAGACACGCTGGGTGTGAACATCATTGACGCGGCAGAGGTGCATCGGATGGGGCCGGAGGCCACGGTCGCCAAGATCAAAGCGATCCTTGGGGGGCACGCGACCTATCTGACCTTCGACATTGATGCGCTGGACCCGGCCTTTGCGCCCGGCACCGGAACGCCGGTCTGGGGCGGGCTGACCAGCGCGCAAGCGGTGGCGATGCTGCAGGCGCTGAAGGGTATCAATATGGTGGGGTGTGACGTTGTCGAAGTGTCTCCGCCTTTTGATACAACAGGCGCAACGGCCGTCGCAGGGGCGCATGTGACAACGGAACTGATGTGTCTCTATTGTTATAACAAACGATCCAGATCAGGGGGTTAGACGATGAAGCTCATCTTGTCTTTGGTGCTTTTGGCCGTCATCGTGGGGTTGGCCTATATCCGTCTGGCCCCTAGCAATCGTGAGGCATGGCACACGGATGCGATGCAAGCGACCCCTCAGGTCGGGCATTTCGTCGTGCGCCCCGAGGGCGGTGACCTTGCCAGCCCGGTCTACAGCGACAGCCCGGTTGATCTGCTGACGCGCTTTGATGCCGTCGCGACGGCGGACCCGCGCACGTCCCGGTTCGCCGGCAGCCCCGAAGAGGGCCGCATCACCTACATCAGCCGCTCGCGGATCATCGGGTTTCCCGACTACACGACGGTTCAGGCCACCCCGGTCGAGGGTGGCACGGCGTTGGTGATCCATGCGCGGCTGCGCTTTGGGCAGTCTGACCTAGGAGTCAACGCTGCCCGCGTCACCCGTTGGCTGGACGCTTTGGTTCAGGGATGAGCTGAGACAGCCATTCTGCACCTCGCGCCACATCGGATTGTTCAAAGACATCTGGCATTGCGCCGTGAACATGCGGCCACCGACATTCAGGCAGATCATTTCGCCCAGTTCGATGCGTTCGCCGCCTTGATCGGTGCAATAACAGTCGACCGTTTTGCCGCCGCTCGTAACATCGGCCAGAGCGGGGGTGGTCAATAGGATCAGAAGGGATGCAAAATATTTCATGCCGCCTAAAATAGCATGATCTGCACTCTTGACCAAGTTGATTGCATAAGGGAAGCACCCCCATGGTTCCTTTTGAAAAACTTGAGCGAATTCGCCAGCGCTTCCAGTTTCTGGAGGCCAAGATGGCTGACGGGGCCGCTAGCGAGGATATCGCAGCGCTAGCCAAGGAGTATTCTGACCTTAAACCCGTGGTGGAAGAGGTCGAGGCCTATATGCAGCTTGTCTCGGATATCGACGAGGCCGAGGCGATGCTCGCGGACCCCGAGATGAAGGAATTGGCCGAGGAAGAATTGCCAGGGCTCAAGGCGCGCTTGCCGGAGGCCGAGCATTCGATCCGCCTGACGCTGCTGCCCAAGGATGCGGCTGATGCCAAGCCCGCGATGATCGAGATCAGGCCTGGGACGGGCGGGGATGAGGCCTCGCTTTTCGCGGGCGATCTGCTGCGGATGTATCAGCGCTATGCCGAGACGCGGGGCTGGAAGTTCACCGTGATGGAGCTGAGCGAGACCGAGTTGGGCGGCATCAAGGAAGTGGTCGCCAATATCACTGGCGAGAACGTCTTTGCCCGGCTGAAATATGAAAGCGGTGTGCACCGGGTGCAGCGCGTGCCGACAACGGAAAGTGGCGGGCGCATCCATACGTCTGCGGCGACTGTGGCCGTTTTGCCGGAAGCCGAGGACGTGGATATCCACATTGATCCCGTCGATATCCGCATCGACACGATGCGGGCCAGCGGCTCTGGCGGGCAGCATGTGAACACGACCGATTCTGCCGTGCGCATCACCCATATGCCGTCGGGGATTGTTGTGACGTCGTCCGAGAAATCCCAGCACCGTAACCGTGAGATCGCGATGCAGGTGCTCAAGACCCGGCTGTATGATCTGGAACGTCAGCGCGTGGACAGCGAACGCTCTGAGGATCGCAAAAGTCAGGTCGGCAGCGGCGACAGGTCCGAGCGTATCCGCACCTACAACTTCCCGCAGGGACGCATGACCGATCACCGCATCAACCTGACGCTCTACAAGCTCGATCAGGTGATGCAGGGTGATCTGGACGAGATTATCGACGCGCTCACCGCAGAGGATCAGGCGAGCCAGTTGGCAGAAATGTCGTGAGCGACAAAAGCGCTGCGATCTCTCGGTTGATTGCGGACGGGGCAGCACAGCTGCACGCCGCGGGGATCGTGAACCCGGACCGGGATGCCCGCCTGCTGCTGGCCCATCATTGGGGCGTGCCGTCCGATATGGTCTATCCGCCCTATACCCATCCGCAACTTTTGGAGGCGTTCGGGCAGGCGGCCGGGAACGTGGAGGGCTTTCTCAATGTGATCGCGGAACGGGCGCGGGGGCGGCCTGTCTCGAAGATCATCGGCGCGCGGGAGTTCTGGAAACACCGCTTTCGCGTTACGGATGATGTGCTTGATCCACGCCCGGAGACGGAAACGCTGATCGAACGCGCGCTGGAACGTCCATTTGAAACCTTGCTTGATCTGGGCACCGGGTCGGGCTGCATCCTGCTGTCGCTGCTGGCAGAACGCCCCACGGTGCGGGGCGTCGGGGTTGATGTAAGCGACGCCGCACTGGCTGTCGCCGCCGAGAATGCAAAGCGATTGAACGTGACGAATCGTGCGCGTCTGATCCGGTCGGATTGGTTTTCTCAGGTGACAGGCGTGTTCGATCTGATCGTCTCCAACCCGCCTTACATTGCTGAAAGCGAGATGGCAGCGCTTGCGCCGGATGTGCGCCTGCATGACCCGCAGATCGCGCTGACGCCGGGGGGCGACGGGCTAAACGCTTATCGTGTGATCTGCGCCGGTGTTGCGCCGCATCTGGCCTCAAACGGTCGCTTGATCGTCGAGATCGGGCCAACCCAAGCGCAGGCCGTCAGCGATCTGATGCGGGCGGCAGGGCTTGAAAATATCACGGTCCATCCCGATCTGGATGGGCGTGACAGGGTCGTGAGCGGGCAGAAAGCCTAACCAGTCTTTAACAAATGCCCAAAAACGATTGGATTTGGCGAAATTATGCTGCATGGCGCAGCTTTTTACTTGCCCCGTCTGCTCCCGCATGGTTTTAACTTGAGTATCGCAGAGGCGGAGCCGGTATCGCTCCCCCCGATCAATTGCCAAAATATCGCACCGCAGGCTGCTTTTTCAGCAGAGGCACAGCGAAAGCCAACAAAAGGTTGGACGTCTATCAAATGAGATCATCGAAGTCCCGGTCGCGGTCCAAAGGGAACCGCAACAACAATCGGCAGGTTGGCAACGTCGTCAATCGCGTGTTCGACAGTTCTGGCCCTGAGGGCAAAGTGCGCGGCACGCCACAGCAGATCATCGACAAATACAACCAGCTGGCGCGCGACGCGACGCTCAGCAATGACCGCGTGGCGGCTGAGAATTTCCAGCAGCATGCCGAGCATTACACCCGCATGCTGGGTGAGGCCCTGCGCGAGCAGGAAGCCCGCCGCGAGCAGCAGGAACGCGAACAGGCCGAGCGCCAGCAACAGCAGCGTGAACGTGACCGCGAGCGTGAAGAACAACGCAAGCAGCGCCAGCAGGAGGAGGCCAACAAGGCCGATCCGGGCTCGGCACCGCAGCCCGATCTGAGCGACAATACCGGTGGTCTGGTTGAAACGCCCGAAGCGCAGATCATTGCCGCCGAACCGCAGGCCGAAAAGCCCAAGCGCCCGCGCAAGCCCCGCAAGCCGAAAGCATCGGAAAACGATGCGCCTGAGGCGGCGGAGTAAAAGTTTTCAGAAAACTTTCTGCAAAACTCTTTTGAAGAGTTTTGGCCCCGGATCAGAGCGAAAAGCACAAGCGGTTGCCGCGTGCTTTGCTCAGGTGGCCAGCTTCGGTCCGGTGCGGAAATAGGACACATTGTTGGTGAAGATGCCGTCCGGCTGCAGACGGATGAGTCGCCCTTCGGGATCGTCAATCCGCGCGACGGTCTTAATGAACCAGCGGTTCCAGTTTGCCTCGTCCGCATCAAGGTATTTGCGCAGGAGCCGCTTGAAGAGGGCTGGGTCCATCTCGGTGACTGTCGCTTTTCCGCGCAGACCCAGATGCAGCAATCGCCCTTCGGCATTGTCATAATCGACAATCTCGACCGCGCAGCGCGGGTCGGCCTCTATCCGCTGGACGGAGCGGCTGTCGCTTGATCCCAGCATCGACAGAACCCCGTCGTCCCACAAAAACCAGACCGGCGCATTTCGTGGGCCATCGGTGGAGGTGGTGGCCAGGTTAGCCATCAAAGGCAAGCAGAGCACCCGCTCTGGATCGAAAGATGTCGGCATCAGCGGGCGACCTCGCGGGCGAGCGCGCAGAAACGCTCCAGAGAGATCTCCTCGGCGCGTTGGGTTGGTGTAATGCCCGCGGCGATCAAGCGATCTTCGATATCCGGGGCCACGCCTTTGAGGGAGGCGCGCAGCATCTTGCGGCGCTGGTTGAACGCGGCGGCCACAACGCGGGACAGCACCTGCGCATCGGCGGGGTATTTCGGCTGATCGAGCGCGGTCAGATGCACGACGGCGGAATGCACTTTGGGGGCTGGGGTGAAGGCCTGCGGGGGCAAGTCCATCACGATACGCGCCTCGGCACGCCATTGCGCAAGGATGGCGAGCCGTCCATAGGCTTTGCTGCCCGGCTGGGCGACGATCCGCTGGGCCACTTCCTTTTGGAACATCAGCGTGAGCGACTCCCAGAAGGGCGGCCAGTCTTTGGGCGTCAGCCAGCGCACCAGCAATTCGGTGCCGACATTATAGGGCAGGTTCGCCGCGACCCGGATCGGCGGGGTGAGGTGAATTAACGGATCGATCTCCAGCGCATCGCCGTTGATCACCTCAAGCCGTCCGGGATAGGCGTTCGCGATCTCGGCCAAGGCTGGCATGCAGCGGGCATCCTTTTCGACCGCCAGAACCCGGCGCGCGCCTTCGGCCAGCAAACCGCGTGTCAGCCCGCCCGGACCGGGGCCGATCTCCAATATGTCGCAAGTGCTGAGATCGCCTGCCTGCCGCGCGATCTTGGCGGTGAGGTTCAAATCCAGAAGAAAGTTCTGGCCCAGCGATTTCTTGGCACGCAGGTCATGGGCCGCGATCACCTCGCGCAGGGGCGGGAGGGTGTCGATGGCGCTCATGCGCGGGCCTCTGCCATGCGCTGCGCCATTTTGAGCGCCTCGATGAGGGAGGTAGGGTCCGCGATGCCGGTGCCGGCGATATCGAAGGCCGTGCCGTGATCGGGGGAGGTGCGGATGAACGGCAGGCCCAGCGTGACGTTCACGCCGCGGTCAAAGTCGATGGTCTTGATCGGGATCAGCGCCTGATCGTGATACATCGCGATTGCGGCGTCGTAGCCTGCGCGGGCGCGGGCGTGAAACATCGTGTCGGCTGACAATGGTCCGATCAGATCAAGGCCTTCGGCGCGCAGGGCTTCCAGCGTGGGCGCGATCAGATCAATCTCTTCCAGCCCCATCGCGCCGCCTTCGCCCGCATGGGGGTTCAGGCCCGCCACGGCGATCCTAGGGGCGACGATGCCGAAATCCCGGCGCAGTGCGGCATGGGTGATCAGGATCGTGTCGGTCAGACTGGCTGCACTCAGATGCGTGGGCACGTCTTTCAGGGGAATATGGATTGTGGCGGGAACAACGCGCAGCTCGTCACAGGCGAGCATCATCACAACGCTGTCCAACCCGCCCAAAGAGGCCAGATATTCCGTATGGCCCGGATAGGCAAAGCCCGCACCGTCTTGCAGGGCTTTCTTGTGGATCGGGCAGGTGGTGAGGGCCGAGGCCTGTCCAGCCTGCACCAGCTCAACCCCCCGTGCGATGGCGTCGATGACGCTTTGCGCCTGAGCGGGTTGCGGCAGGCCCGGACTGCGCGCGCCTTCAAAAGGTAGGGGGAGAACGGGTAGCGCGTCAGCGGCGATCAGCGCCTCCGCCGGGTCCGCGATGACCTTGACTGGACCATCTAGATGAGTGGGATCACCGATATAAAAGAAGGGCACGCTGTCCTTCAGCGCCGCCCAGGCCTTCATCGCGATTTCGGGACCGATGCCCGCAGGCTCACCGCAGCTGAGCGCGATGGGCAGGCGGGGGCTCATTGGTATTCGATCACCGCATCGGCGCGCAATTCGGCCAGAAAGTTGTTGGCAAAACTTTCGACCCGACGATTGAAAAGCGCGTTGCGCACGTTTTCGCGGTCGACGTCTTCCCCCAGCGTCGGGGTGCGGCCACACATCATCAGGAAAACGAGCGTCTCGCCGCCCGCACGGGTTAGCGCGGTGGACACCTCGCCGTCGTCGAGCTTGGCCAGCTCAACCGCGATATCCTGGGGAATTTCGGCGGGGGGCAGGGCGCCGCGCTCCAGCACTTCTTCGGGCTGGCCTTTGGCAACACCGTAAAGATCATCGCAGGTGTCAACCTCTGCGCGCACGCGCTCGGCGGCGGCCAGACCGGCGGCAGAGCGGCCCCCGGCGATGTAATAGGCGGCGTATTCGATGGCGGCATATTCCGTGGGCGCGGCTTCGGTTTCTTCGATGTCGCGCAGTTGGAAAAAGATCACCGCATTGGGGATCGGGATCGGGGCGCTGACCTCACCTGGTTTCAGGCCCAGAACGATCTGGCGGATTTGCGGCGGCAGGTTGCCAAGCGGCAACCAGTCCAGCTGACCCGACCGTGCGCGCGATCCCGAGACCGAGAAACGGCGCGCGGCGGATTGGAATGCCGCGATGCTGTCGATGCGCTGGATATCCTCAACCCGGCGTTGGGTCTGTGCGGCGGTCTGCGGTGTGTCGGGCAGGATGATCTCGTTCAAGAGGACACGAATCCCGCCATCGGACGAGGCGGCTTTGACGGCGCGGTCGATCTCGGCCTCTGTCACCTGGGCGCGCGGCGCAAATCGCGCGCGCGAGAGTTCCCGCCAGCCCAAACCGGCGCGCACGAAATCCCGGAAAGTCGAGCGGTCAACGCCACCTTGCCCAATAGCCTGCACGAACTGCTCCAGTTCCAGATTGGCGCGGCCTGCGAATTCGGCCATGCCACCTTCGATCTGCTCTTCGGTCAGCTGAATGCCAGCCGCGGCTACAGCATCAAGGCGCAACCGGTCGTCGATCAGCTGCTCTTCGGCCAGCTCTTCCAGATTGCCAGGAGAACGCAGCAGGGTCAGAAACAGGATTCGCTGGTCCAACTCATATTGCGTGATCGCCCGGTCGTTGACCTTGATCACCGGAGAGAAGGCGCTTTGGGCCGTTGCAGAGAATGCCAGACCAAAGCTCAGGCATAGGCAGGTGAACAGGCGCGACAGGATCATGTCTCAGCTCTTTCCTCTTTTTATTTTATGCAGCTTCTTGCGTAGCTGCGCTGGCCCCTGCTTGTGCCGAAACCGTTCAGCGCCACAGAGAAGTCAAAGGTTGTTTCGTCGTCCGTATTATCCGAGTAAGCAAAACGACGCGAGGCCGCAACTCCAAGTGTCACGCATTCATTGCGATATGTGATGCCGACACGGGCGCGTGAGGCCTGATCTGCGACGAAATCATAGCGCCAGTCCAGATCGGTGATCCAGTGCCGCGCAAGCCGGTAGCGCGTGTCGACTGTCCATTCGGACACGGCTTCGTCGCGATCTTCTTCGGCATCCTCAGCCTGCCAGATATAGGACGTGCCCAGGTTGAAGCGGGGGCCATCCCAGTCGGCGCGGAACTCGGCCCTGTTGAAGTCAAATTCATCATCCATCAGGCCGCGCGCGATCAGGCTGAGCCGGTCGCCGCTGTCATACCGGATTGCGGTCAGCCAATCCGATTGCAGACCGTTGAGACCGCTGGTGGCGGTGAACTGGTCCAGGTCTTCCTCGCGAAAGCTGCGCCCGACCGTGACGCCCAAAGACCAGCCATCGGGATCAAACCGCGTATAACCCATGGCAAGGGTCGCCCGTGCGCCACGCTCATACTGATCGGTGCCGGAAAAGCGGTTGAACGAAAGCAGGTTGCCTTCATCAAGTTCCGAGCGGGTGCTGTCCTCGTTCGGGACATCCTCGGCGTCGTTGTCGCTCCAGACGAACTGGGCGATGGGTTCGATCACATGACGCGCGCCAGAGACACCGCTGCGCGCCATGGGTAGACGAAATTCGAGACCGGCATAGGGGGTCAGCTGCGTGACCTCGTCGTCGAAGTTTGCGTCATCTTCACCTTCGATCCGGTAGCTGTCGTAGTTCAACGCGATGGCGGCTTCGGTCAGCAGGCCATACCGGCTGATCCAGTCGCGTTCATAGGCCAAGCGCCCGCTGATCCGGTTCACATCCCGCCCGACGCTGATCTGTTCGGATTCGCGATAAAATGCCATCGCATCGAAGCGCAGGACCAGTTCGCCACCGATCGCCGCCGGGAAAAAGCGCCGCTCGTAGTCGATTTCGGTAAGAACGGTCGGCTGGGTCTCATTGCGTTCATCATTGCGCAGGGTTTCAAAATTGGTGATGCGGGCCGTGGCCAGCTCATCGCGCCTGTAGCGGGAGAGGCCGATATGACTGTCGAGCCGGTCTTTACTCGTATAGTCGTAATCGCGCAGATACTCATCATCGCTGACCGCCTCCACATCGAAGGTGAGCCGGAAATCCGAGGGCATCACAAAGGAGCCGCGTCCAAAAAGATAGCCGCGCAACCCGTCTGCATCAGAGTCGAGACTATCTGAACTGATCGCACCTACGGCCGAGATGCTGCCCTTGCGGAAGGCCTGACGATACCGGAATTCGCCCGTGCGGGTCTTGTCCGTGATGAAAGGCGTGAGGGTCAGATCGGCGCTGTCGCCCAGTGGGATGAAATAGGGGGTGCGCAGCCCGGTGCCAACCTCGGATGTTGAGCGAATGGACGGGGTCAGGAAACCGCGCGCGCGCTCCAGCGTCGGGTCCGGGACCCGCAGGCGGGGCAGGTAAAAGACCGGCACATCCAAGACCCGCAAGCGGGCATTGTCGAAATAGATCTGCCGTTCCAATTCATCATGGGTGACCCGTGTTGACCGGATGCTCCACAGCGGGGTCGGGCGGTGTGCACAGACCTGACAGGACGACACGGTCGTCTGATAGCTTTGGGTATAGCGCCCCTCGGCCCGGTTGATCTGGTTGGACGAGATTTGCAGCTGCTGGTCCAGCACCATCCGCGCGCCGCGCAGGATGCCGTTTTCAAAGCGCGGGTCCATCTCGCCTTGATCTGCGAGCACCAGCAGCGTGTCATCCTGCTGGAAGGTGATCGGACCTTCGATGGTCAGCAGATCATCGGCCTGACTATAGGTGATCCGGCTCGCGCGCAGGCGTTGGCCGTCATAAAGCGCCTCGACATTGCCTTCGGCCACCAGCGTGTTGTCGGGAAAGACCTGCACCTCGTCGGCGATCAGGGTGGCGATCCCTTGCGCGCTGGCAAGGCCCGGCAGCAGGATCAGAAGAAGGGTGATGAGAAACCGCATCAGCCGTCCTCCAGATGTAGCAAAAGGCCCAGGGCGAGGCAGATGGCAGCGAAAGGGGGTGCCCATGCGGCAAGGCCAACGGGCAATTGCCCGCTTTCGCCCAACACTTGCGCGAAGTTGCGCACGAAATAAAAGCCGAAACCGACCAGAACTGCGGCCAGCACCATGATGCCGGTCTTGCCAAGCCGTGTGTGGCGCATTGTGAAGCCCGCGCCCAACAGCACCATGGCCACCATCAGAAGCGGCATCGCCAGTTCGGTCTGCAGCCAGACGCGGTGCGCGCGCGATGAAAAGCCCGCCGTGTCGAGGTCTTCGATAAAGGCCGAAAGCTCCCAGATCGGGATCGAAATGGGGGCCGCAAACCCATCGCGAATCTGCTCGACTGTCAGATCCGTGGGCAAGGCATAGGTGAAATGCGTCTCGGCGGAGCGTTCAGGGTTGAGATCCGACAGCTCCCATTTTTTGACGCCGCCCAGACGCCACGCGCCCTCGGTCAGTGTGGCGCTGTTGGCCTCAAGCCGTTGGGTCGGTGTGCCATCGGGCGAAAACGTGAAGAAGCTGACGCCGCTGAGCTGGGTTGCGGTCTCGTTGGCGCGCAAGGCGTGGATCACGGTCTGGCCGTCGGCATTGCCCTGGCGCAGCCACAACCCGTCCTCTGAGAGCGACAACACGCTCTCGGAGCCTTCCGAATAGCGCTCCGACTTGGCCACGTATTGGGTCGTCGTCGCGGCGACAATCGGGTTCAGCGCGGCCACGGCCAGCGCCCCCAATACGAAAGTTGTGACCAAAGGTGCCACCAGACTGCGCAGGGCCGAGCGTCCGCTGGCGCGGGTGACGACAAGCTCGCTGGTGCGGGCAAGGTTGAGGAATAACGCGATCGTGGCCAGGATCGTGATCAGCGGCAGGATGCGGTAGACGCCCTGGGGCAGGTTCAGCAAGGACAGCTCGACAATTTGGCCGAATGTGGCTTCATCCGCGTCAAACCGGCGAACCTGTTCGATCAGATCAAGCAACAGCAACATTGCCGAGAACACAGCCAGCACGGAAAAGAACGAGCGCAGGAAGCGCCGGGCGAAGTAGCCGTGCAGGATCATGCCAGCGCCCTCCGCCGTGCAAAGAGGGCTGGCCGACTGGCCAGTGTCAGCAGGACGAGGGCGATGGCAATGCCAAGCGCTGCGGGCAGATAGGCCAGCGGCCAGGCCGAGACATCAGACTTCACGATCTCGGTCACCGAGCCTTCTACTAGCTTGAGCAGGATCAACACGCTGATCGCGCCGATGATCTGCTTCCAGACGCCAAAGCGGCTGAACCCGCCCAAAAGCAGCGTGCTGAACCCGATCAAGGCTGCCGCGATGCACAAGAATGCCTGCGCGAAGCGGTGATGCCCTTCCTGCGCCAATCGCGCGGGGCTGCGGTTTACTGCGGCACTCATTTCGGGGGATGGGAACAGCAACATCGATGTCGGCAGGATCGACGGGGAGGGTCGTCCGATGCTGGGCGGCTCCAGCAGGCCGCCGATATCATAGGTTGATTCTTCAAAATCGGTCTTCGACAGGCGCTGGGTCGCGGTGTCGAAGGTTTGTGTGCTGCCGTCAAACATCACGATCCGTGGCCCAGTTTCACTGCGCACCAGAAGTGCGCGTTGGGCGACATAGGTCGTGCGCTGGCCGTCATTCCGGGCGTCCGACATGAAGACATCATGCAAGACCCCGTCCGCGTCGATCATCCGCGAATAGAAGGTCACGTTCTCAGACGGGTGCACGAAAGCCCCTTCGTTCAAAAGGCTTGAGATCAGGTTCTGGGAGATCTCGGCCTCGCGTTCGGCCAGACGTTTTTCCGCCAAAGGCACCAGAAAATGCGTCAGGATCGACACCAGCAACGCCACGATCACGCCGAACACAAAGACAGGCCGCGCCATCCGAAAGGCGCTGAAACCGGTGGATTGCATCACCACCAACTCGCTTTCCGAACTCAGACGGTTGGTCACGTAGATGGTTGCCGCAAAGGCCGAGACGGGCAGCACCAGCCGGATGACATTGGGCAGGGTGAGGGCGGTAAACTCCAGCACGACCGTGGCGGATTGCCCGTCCGAGATCAGCTGATCAAACAGGATCACGGCCCGGTTCAACCAGTAGACCAGCACCAGGATCAGCGAGAAAAACCCGAATAACACCATGAGTTGCGACAGCAGATATCTGTCGAATCTCGCGAACATGAATGCCCCCCCTGGGCCGCCTGCATTTTTGCCAACCTAACCCAATCGCGAGAGCCGTGAAACTGCAATCTGTGCCGCACTCTGGTCAAGCCGCGAGGTGCGCATTAGGTGTAGGAGAGTTCGATCTTTTCCGCCCTGTTGGAGGCTGCCCTATGACTACCCCCGTCGCCTTGCATTTCACCGATGTCGAGCTGGATCAGATCAGCGATCTGACCGGTCGCGTTGCCGTTTTTGTCTCGGAAAGTGGCAAGCTGGATCAGACGGCGCGCCGGGTGAACCGCCTGACCAAGGGCGCATTGGAGCGCTTTGCAGACAGTGCGTCATTCAACGATATGGCGGTGGGCGACAGCAAAGAGCTGGCCTATCCGACCGGGATGATGGCCGAGTGGCTGAGTGTCGTGAAGCTGGACCGCAAGCCGAAGATCAGCGATGCGCGCAAGGCCGGGGCGCAACTGGGCAAGGCAAAGGGCAAGCGCGAATTACACGTGCTTGCCGGTAATCTCAAGAATGTCAGCGATGTGGCGCTGGGGGCTCTTTTGCGCGCTTATAGTTTTGAGGATCACAAAACGGCTGAGCGTGACAAGGCGGAAGGCATCAAGGTTTATGTAAGCGATTCCAAATCCCTGGACGGCGAGGCTAAAGCGATCTCTGCGGTGGCCGAAGGTGTTTTCATGACCCGCGATCTGACATCAGAGCCCGCCAACGTGCTGACAACGACCGAATTCGCCAATCGTCTGGAAGCGATGTCCGATCTGGGTCTCAAGGTCACGGTACTGGACGAAGACCAGCTTGAGACGCTGGGTATGCGGACCTTGCTGTCGGTCGGCCAAGGCTCCGACAGTCCCTCCAAAGTCGTTGTGATGGAGTGGAACGGCGGCACCGTTGGTGACGCGCCGTTGGCGCTGGTGGGCAAGGGTGTCGTGTTCGACACGGGCGGGATCAGCCTCAAGCCGGCCGGCGGCATGGAGGACATGACCATGGATATGGGCGGTGCGGGTGTCGTTGCCGGTGTGATGCGCACTTTGGCGATGCGCAAGGCCAAGGCCAATGTCGTGGGCCTTGTCGGTCTGGTCGAAAATATGCCCTCGGGCAACGCGACGCGCCCCGGCGATGTGGTGACGTCGATGAAGGGCGACACGGTTGAGATTATCAACACCGATGCCGAGGGCCGCCTCGTTCTGGCCGACGTTCTTTGGTATGCGCAGGAGAAGTTTGAGCCGCGCGGCGTGATTGATCTGGCCACGCTCACTGGCGCTGTCATCATCGGGTTGGGCCATGAGATGGCCGGTGTCTTCTCGAACAATGATGATCTGGCGGGCCAATTCCTGTCCGCGGCCAAGGCAGAGGACGAGGGCGCGTGGCGTCTGCCGCTGGACCCGGCCTATGACAAACAGCTCAAATCGCAGATCGCCGACATGAAAAATGTGGGCGGGCGGCCCGCAGGCTCGATCACCGCGGCGCAGTTCCTGCAGCGGTTTGTGCTGGACGACACGCCCTGGATTCACCTTGATATCGCTGGGGTCGCGTCGGTGAAATCCGAGACGACATTTGCCCCGAAAGGCTCGACCGGGTGGGGCGTGCGGGCGTTGGACCGCTTGGTGCGCGACACGCTGGAGAGCTGATGGGGGCCGCCTATTTCTATCATCTGACCAAGACGCCGTTGGAGCAGACCTTACCCATGCTGCTGGAGAAAAGCCGCGGCGCGGGGTGGCGTGTGGCCGTGCGCGGCATTGACACGGCCCGGCTGGATTGGTTGGACGAAAAGCTGTGGCTAGTGGGGGACGGATCCTTCCTGGCCCACGGCCGCGCAGGCGGGCCACATGACGCGGATCAGCCGATTTTACTGACCGATCAGCCCGATGCGCCGAATGACCCGGCCTGTGTCATGTGTGTTGACGGGGCCGAAATCTCGAAGGCCGAGGTCACTGCGCTTGAACGGGTCTGTATCCTCTTTGATGGCAATGATGAGGCTGCGCTGGCAGCCGCGCGGGTCCAGTGGAAGTCGCTGACGGATGACGGTTGTTCTGCTCAATACTGGTCACAGGAAAGTGGCCGTTGGGAGAAAAAGGCGGAACGCTAACGCGTCAGGATCAACTGGTTATCCGCGATCTGGATGCTGTCGAAGCGCTGCAGATAGCTCATCCCCAGAAGCGATTGTGACATTTCCCCGCCATTGACCGAGGCGCGCACGGCGCGGTCGGTAAAGGGGCCAAGCGCCATTTCATCCAGCCGAACCATCGCCGTCTCGACCACGCCATTGGCTGTCATCGCGCGCCCGAGGAAGTTCAATTCCGCAGGATCGAGCCCGATACGGGTCGCATCTTCGCGGGTCAGAACGATATCGGTCGCGCCAGTATCTACAACAAAATCAATCTCTTCGCCGTTGATGTTAATGTTGAGATAGTAATGCCCGTCGCGCGCGCGGGGCACCACAACTTCGCCGTCTTCCAGATAAGCCGATTGCTGCGGCAGGACCGTCCCGCGGATGTCATCCCAAAGCCCGACACCGGCAATGGCACCGATAAAAATCAGCACCCAGATGCCCGCCATTTGCAGCGTTTTGCCAAGCCGCAGACGGTTTTGCATAAAGAAATAGCCCGCGATCACGGTGACCAGCAGGCCAAGGTAAATCATTTGTGCAATTTGGTCAGAACTCATGACGCCCTCTTCGGTTTCGTCCCTAGAGATAGGGCGAGAGCGCGCGCATTTCAGCCCCCGGCGAGGCCAAAGTCGCGCAATCCGTCGAGGACGAATTGCACTGAAAGTGCTGCCAGCATCATGCCAAGCAGGCGGGAGACGACGTTGATGCCGGTTTTGCCCAACAGGCGTTCGATTTTCCCGGCCATCAGGAACAGCACGAAGACGACTGCGATCACGCAGAGCATCACGCCAGAGATCGTCGCAAGGCGGATCACATCCCCGTCACCGGTCAGCAAGATCATCGAGGCGATGGCACCGGGACCGGCGATCAGCGGGATCGCAAGCGGGAACACGGATGGATCGGGGCGATCCTCATCGGCCTGATCCTCCCGCCGTTTGGAGCGTCGTTCAAACAGCATTTCAAGTGCAGTCAGAAACAGCAGAATGCCGCCCGCAATCCGAAACGCGGGCAGGGAGATGCCGACAAAGCCCAGAACGGCTTCTCCGAAAACAGCAAAGAGCAGCAGGATCACCACCGAGAGGACGCAGGCCCGCAACGCAATCGCGCGCCGCGCCTGATCGGACATGCCTTGGGTGAGTGCCACGAAAAGCGGGGTCAGACCGATCGGGTCAATGATCACAAACAAGGTCGCAAAGGCGGTGATGACAAGTTGAACTTCCATCCCTAGGAGGTTGCTTTTTCTAGCTTTTCAAGAGATCCCATCCAGAGGCTCTCTGCCCGGTCCAGGCCGTCCATCACCTCGGCGTATTTCTTCTGCCAAACCTCAACTTCGCCGCCTTTTCCGGGCTCATAGAGCGCTGGATCGGCCAGTTTCTTGGCCAGCTTGTCGCGCATCTCATTGAGCTTTTCGACCCGCTCCTCGTTCTTACGCACCTCAGAGCGGAGCGCCAGAACCTCGTCCCGCGAGGCGCGTTTGGGCTTGGGTTTCTCGACCGGTTTCGCGGGCTTGTCGCTTTGCAGCAAGAGCTTGCGATAGGCTTCCAGATCGTCCTCATAAGGCACGACCGCGCCGTCTTTCACCAACCACAGCCGGTCCGCCACAAGGCTGAGCAAATGCATGTCGTGGCTCACCAGAATGACCGCGCCGGTATAGGCGGTCAGCGCCTCAACCAGCGCTTCGCGGCTTTCCATGTCCAGATGGTTGGTCGGCTCGTCAAGGATCAGCAGATGCGGCGCGTCCAGCGTGGCCAGCAACAGTGACAGCCGGGCTTTTTGTCCACCCGACAGACGCCCAACCACCGTTTCCGCCTGATCTGCGCCAAGACCGAATCCGGCCAGTTTCGCGCGCAGCTTCGGTGGCATCATGTCTGGCAGTTCGCGGGCCAGATGCTGCAAGGGCGTTTCGTCGATATGCAGTTCATCCACCTGATGCTGGGCAAAATACCCGATCCGCAGTTTGGAGGATTTCACGACGCGCCCTGCCAGCGGATCCAGCCGGTCCGACAGCAGTTTGGCCAGCGTGGACTTGCCTTGGCCGTTCTTGCCCAGAAGCGCGATGCGGTCGTCTTGGTCGATCCGCAGGTCAAGCTTTTTCAGCACAATCGTGTCGCCATAGCCCGCGACGCCGTTTTCGACATTGATGATGGGCGGCGACATTTCCTCGGGCGAGGGGAAGGTGAAGACGCGTTTCGCCACATCCTCCGGTGCGGTGATCGTCTCCATCTTCTCTAGCATTTTGACGCGGCTTTGCGCCTGCTTGGCCTTCGAGGCCTTGGCTTTGAAGCGCGCCACAAAGGCTTCCAAATGCTCGCGATGGGCGGCTTGTTTCTTGGCCGCGGCCGCTCGCACGGCGCGTTGTTCGGCGCGTTGGCGGGCGAATTGATCGTAGGGGCCTTGCCAGAGCGTCAGTTTGCGGGCGTCCAGATGCAGGATTGCGCCCACGGCCCGGTTCAACAGCCCGCGATCATGGGAAATGATCAGCACTGTATGAGGATAGCGGGCAAGGTATGTCTCCAGCCAGACGGCCCCTTCGAGGTCGAGGTAGTTGGTTGGCTCGTCGAGCAGCAGTAGATCGGGCTGCGAGAAGAGCACTGCCGCCAAAGCTACGCGCATCCGCCAGCCACCCGAAAAATCCGAACAGGGCATCTGCTGCTCGGCATCGTCAAAGCCAAGCCCCTTGAGGATCGCTGCGGCGCGGCCCTCGGCAGACCAGGCGTCGATATCGGCCAGCCGCGTCTGGATGTCGGCGATGCGGGTCGGGTCGGTCGCAGTCTCGGCCTCTGCCAGAAGGGCCGCGCGTTCAGTATCGGCCTCCAGCACCGTGTCCAGCAAGGATGTGGCGGACGCGGGAACTTCCTGGCTCACGCCGCCGATCCTCGCGCGCGATGGCAGCTCGATGGAGCCGCCCTCCAGCACTAGATCGCCGCGGATCAGCTTGAAAAGCGTCGTCTTGCCCGCGCCATTCGGCCCCACCAGACCGACCTTGTGCCCCGTCGGAATCGTGGCCGACGCACCCTCAAACAAGGGACGGCCTTCGATGGAATAGCTGATATCATGGAGCTTGAGCATGGCGCACCTCTGCCGCATCGCACGCGCGCCGTCAATCGCAGCTTTTCAAGGGATGCGCGGCATGCTACGCGGGCGTCGATTTGAAACGGCGGGCTGTCCGCCCCGACTTACATGAGGCTCAAAATGGCTGTCGAACGCACTCTGTCCATCATCAAACCCGATGCCACCAAGCGCAACCTGACCGGCAAGATCAACGCCAAGTTTGAAGACGCGGGTCTGCGCATCGTCGCGCAGAAGCGCATTCACCTGACCCCTGCGCAGGCGGGCAAGTTCTATGAAGTGCATGCCGAACGTCCGTTCTACGGTGAGCTGTGCGAGTTCATGGCCTCCGAGCCGGTCGTCGTGCAGGTGCTGGAAGGTGAGGGTGCCATTGCTAAGAACCGTGAAGTGATGGGCGCCACGAACCCTGCCGATGCCGCCCCCGGCACGATCCGTGCGGAGTTTGCGGAATCGGTCGGCGAGAATTCGGTCCACGGCTCCGACGCGCCTGAGACCGCCGCCGAAGAGATCGCGTATTTCTTCTCGGGTCTGGAACTGGTCGGCTAAGCCTTCCGTTTCACGACACCCAACGCATCGAGGGCCGCTTCCAGTTCGGAGCGGCCCTTGTCATGTTTGGAGGCTTTCAGCGCATCAAACTTCACCCGCAACGCGGCCTTTTCCTTGCCCTTACAGTCGTTCCAAGGACGCCCCTGCAGCCCCATGACCAGCACGTAATAGCCGATGAAATGCGGGCGTGTGCCGTTTTCCAGCAGCATGGCGTAGGCCGCGTCTGCTCCGATCTCGTGCAGTTGCTCGGCCGTGGTGATGCCGACCTCTGCAAAGGCGGCTTCCATCGCGGGGCCGAGGTTTCGAATGCTGCTGACAGGGCTCATGCCGCTCAGCTTAGCCGGATTTCAGAAAAAGAAAACGCGGTCGTGACGGGTCAGGGAGGAGATGCCGTCACGCACCGCGCTGAGGACCGAGGCGCGCCCCAAAGGGGAGGTCAAAGGGGGCCTCTGACACGTCCGGCCTGCACCAAATCAAAAGGGCCGGACGCGATGCCTAGATGCTTGCGTAGTCGGTATAGACCGGCTGCGGCGCTTGCGCGTCTTTACTCGGAGCGGGCGCCGGTTGCGGCTGCGGAGGTTGGGTCTGTGCCATCTGCCTGTGTCCCATGCTTTGCGTTGAAATCTGCCTTCACTGTCCCCCGTTTTTGTTAGATTCTGCGGAGGTATCCCGAAAGGCTGCAACGCAAACCGGGCTGGATGAAGGCGCAAATGTGGCACAATTATGGCATTTGCGTAGATGTCAGGGTAAAGGCCTTGGTGAGAGAGGGCGACCGGGTCTCAACGTCGCGGTTCGCATCGCGAACAAGGCCGCCCCTCGGTCATCAACAATGACCCCCTGCTTTCATGAGCCGCTGTCTTTCACTCGGTCAGCTCCCGGATCTTACGCAGAACATCTTCGGCCTGGGAGAGGTCAACTGAGCCAAAACTGCCGGCGTCATTGTCCCAATACCGCCCGGACGCATCGGCGAAATCGTCCTCCAAAGCAAGACGGCAGAGGATATCTGCCCCGATCTGAAGGTCACTGCCTTCGACCCCAAAGCCTTCCTTGACCATTTTTGACGCGAGCAGCGATCCGGGGTTCACCGCGACGAAGACCGGGCCGTCGGGGTGATTGGCGGCCATCTTCGCAGACCAAAGCGCAATCGCGCGTTTGCTTTGGGCATAGGCGTCCATGTCGCGCAACCGCGTCTCACCGGACAGCGCCGTCAGATCGACCGGAGCTTGTGCGGCAGAGGACAGGTTGATGATGCGTGCGTCTTTGGCGAGGATCGGCAACAAAGCCGTCGTCAAGATATGCGGGGCGAGCGTGTTCACAACAAAGCGGATGTCCTGCCCATTGGGCAGGATCGGACCCGGTGTCTTGTAGACACCTGCATTGTTGATCAGCACATCAATATGGTCGTGATGGGCGATGACCTTTTCTGCCATTGCGGATGTCGCCTGATTTGAGGACAGGTCCGCCTCGTAGCGGGCGACATCGCCGCCCAGTTCGCTGGCCGCAGCCTCCAACTTGCGGGCATTTCGCCCATGCAGGATGACCTCATGGCCTTGGGCTGCCAGTGTCTTTGCGGTCAACAGGCCGATCCCGTCGGTTGATCCGGTGATGAGAATTTTCTTGCTCATTGCTGTGTTCCTTGCGTTGGAAATTCTGGAAGCAGATGCCGTGCGAGGCGCTGCATCGTGTCCTCGATGTCGAGTTGGTTGAACCGCAGATTCAAAGCGACATGGTTGATCCCGTTGTCGCGCAACTCGCGGAGATAGGAGATGAGGAAGGGTATCCCGGCCCGAAAGCCAAGATGAATGGGCTGGGGCTGCGCGTGATCGTCTTCCGTCAGATCAAGATAGAGCGATTGCATCACGGGCTTGATCTGCGCGCCTGCCTTGAGAGACCGGGTGCGATAGTCGCGGACGACCTGGGCCTGAGAGGAGATATTCCGAGGATAAGTCATCCAGCCATCCCCATGGGCGGCAACCCAATCCGGGCTTTGCTGAGCACCACCCGTGATCAAGATGGGTAACCGGTCTCCGACGGGCTTGGGCAGCATGTCCATTGTACCGCTCAGGTTGCCATACGCGCCGGCATGTGATGGATCATCTGCGGCCACGGCACGGATATAGGCCAGGCTTTCGCGAAACCGCTCGCCTCGATCGGCGAAACTCATATCCATCGCCGGGTATTCCTCTGGTCGATCCCCAGACGCGACCCCCAGAAGCAGACGGCCCCCTGAGAGCTGATCAGCAGAGGCGGCGGCTTTCGCCACATGAGCCGGATGGCGCAATGGCAGAACGATGCTGGCCACCCCTAGGGCGATATCCCGCGTCACCCCGGACAGAAGGCCGAGGTATACAAAAGGGTCAAACATTTGCCCCGCATCGCCAAAGCTCGGCACATTAAAGGGCACGTCGCGCAGCCAAAGAGCCGCAAACCCCAGTTCGTCAGCCATCTTCGCGCGGTCGAGATGGCGTGTCATGTCGGGCACGGGGCGAGCGTGATGCGCGTCCAGCGGAACGACCAGCCCGATGCTCAGCGCGCCGGGTTGGAACACCGTGTTGTAGGCCCGGTTCAGCTTCGGAAAAACTGCAGGTGTGTCTGCGTGGGGCAGGGTGGGGTCCTCCATCGTCATGTGATGTCTCCTGGCGGGTCGTCTGTTGAAAGTCATATGGGTTATTGTAAAAACCGAATAAACCAAGGCAAAATAGAAATCAGTATTCTGATTTTGGATATAAAATGGAAACCGATACGCTTCGCCTCTTCGTTCTGGCCGCCGACAAGTTGAACATCAGCGCAGCGGGGCGAGAGCTTGGCCTCGCCCCCTCTGTCGCAAGCGCGTGGATGGCTAAGCTGGAGAAATGCGTCGGTGCCGATCTGCTGCACCGATCAACGCGGCAGGTTTCTCTTTCGACCGAGGGTCAGGAGTTTCTGCCCTATGCCAGAGATATCATCGCCCGTGAAGACGCCGCGCGGGCTGCACTTGGGCAAGGACGGGCTGTGGTCTCTGGCACTTTGCGGTTCACCGCCCCCAGCACTTTTGCGCAACTCTACATCGCGCCTATCCTGCCTGCGTTCACCGCAGCGCACCCTGAGCTTCGCCTCGATCTAAGGCTATCGGACAAGCAGTTTGATCTGATTGACGGCAGTTTCGACCTGGCCTTGCGCAATGCGGTTCTTGAGGGTTCTACGTTGCGCGGTCGCAAATTAGCGGATGATGTCCGGATTTTATGTGCGTCGCCGGGGTATTTGAGGGAGGCAGGCACGCCGACCACACTTGACGAGCTGAAAAGACATTGCCTGTTGGCGTTCGGCAATGATGCGCCTCAACCCATCGCCAGAAAGGACGGCACGTCAGCCACGTTCGATCCTAACGCGGGGCGCTGCAACCTGATCATTGATGACGGGCACAGCCATAAGGTGGCAACACTGGCGGGCGCAGGCATCGCGCTGCACTCTCTTTGGAGCGTGCATAAAGAGCTCTCGTCCGGCGATTTGTGCCACGTCCTTCCAGAATTCAGGGGCGTGACAGAGACGGCCCTTTGGCTGCTCTACCCGCAGGCGAATATCCTATCCGCCAAAGTACGTGTTTTCATGGATTTTCTGCTGGACCGGATCGGGAAAAATCCTGAATGGATTGATGAAAAGGTTCCCTGACCTGGCATAAACAAAAGGAGAGGTGCCAAACAGATATCGCAATTCTCGATATTTGCTTGGCAAACCCCTTGTTCGATTTCGAACTTTATAATTTGGCGCTCATATCGCGCCTGTCTTAGCTGGCCTTTTTCATCCAGTCATCGACCTCTTTTTGGACTTCTTCTTTGGTCTTGCCGTATTTCTCTTGCAGGATGCCTTCGAGCTTTTCGCGATTGCCTTCGGCGCGGTCGACATCGTCATCCGTCAACTTGCCCCATTTGGCTTTCGCATCACCCTTCAGCTGCTGCCATTTACCTTCGATCTGGTCCCAATTCATGTCGCTCTCCTTTCGTGTTGCATTCTGAAAGGAAAACCCACGGGTGATTGGAAAAGTTCCGATGTAATCCTTGTTCAGACCATTGCTTCGGGAACACCCGGCAGCTTTTGGCCGAACCTGCGCCCCGGTTCGGCATCATATGGCACAAGAAATCCGGTGCGGTCCTCTGGTGCTGCGGCGGCGTTGACAGATCCGAGCCGTGTCCAGGCGTTGATCGCATCGGTTCCGGACAGGAACGCAGAGGGATCACCCTCCGCCAGCCAATGCGATATGCAACGGGCCTTGAGTTCTTTCACAAGCTCGACCGAGGTCAGCTCGACACCGGCCTCTGTATCCCAACGCAAGCTCCGTCCGTTCAGATTGGCCGAAGACACAATCGCTGCGAAATCATCGAAGATCGAGACCTTTGCATGCACGTAGATCAAGGGCGCCTGATGCAGCGTTGCACGGTCATCGGACAGGGCGCGTTCCCGTTTGACCGGGGAGCCGATGAAGACCCGTTCCCCGAAAGCCTCGGTGATCGTCGAGATGCATTCAGCCTGCATGTATTCACCATACCGCGCGTCAGAGCTGTCGGCGCCCTCGAAGGCGACATCTTCCGGTGCTGCGGGCAGGATCAGCACAAGGCTTAAACCGGCCCATTTCCGGGCGGCCTGCGCCAAAGCGTCGGCGACCTCTCGATCCCGGAAGAACTGTGTTTCAAGATAGATCAACTCGCGGGACTGGGCGATGTAATCAAGCGTCGCTTCGCGCAGGCCTTGCTCAATCGTTTTCGGGGCCATTGACAGCAGGGATCCCTCATTGCCAACCGATCTTGTCGCAAGAAAGGGCCTTTGCGGTGGACGGGCGGGGGGGCTGCCCGGTTTGCCGCTTTGGAAGACATTCAGATGCGCACGCGCTGCGTCCGCGAGGGCCTCGTCGTCGATCATAAGTTGAACGTCATGCCATGTCTGTGCGCTGTCTTGTTCATGGGCCGGGTCATCATATCGGCGATCGTTCAGATCCAGACCGCCGATATAGACCAGCCGCCGATCAATCACAGCCAGCTTGTGATGATGCGTCGTCGGCACAAGCATCTGGGGAGGCCAGAGGCGGGGTTTAAGTGCCCCGTCCGCATCATTCGTCAGCAAGTCCGCAAGTCCGGGATGCTCTTTCAGGAATTGTGCCCGTGTCTCCGCGTCGGCCTCTGCGAATTCCGCAATCGTCTCGTCCAACAAACAGCGCGCCTTGGGCCAGAGCGCGAGACTTGAGGCCGGTCCGACACGGGCCTCGTGCATGTCCGCCCTGACCGTGATGTTATCGGGGTGTCGCGACACTTCCCGTATCGCCTCTCCAAAGCGGACCGTGCGCCAAGCCTGGCCGTGCAACTCGGTCCGCACAATCGGATCGAAATCCGAGACGGTCAGGTCGAAAACCACTCCCTCGTCAACCTTGTGCAGGATCAGGTCAAACCAAGTCTCGCCAATCTCGCGGGCGGCGTCACTGCGCAGCTTTGTACTGAAGTCAAACAGGCGAAACCCGGCAAGAATGTCCGATTTCGCTGACAGAACGGCCTTCTCGAATGCGCAAAAGGCCTCCCGCGCTGTGATCAGGATATCGCAGTTCTGAGGCGTGATATCGGCCATCATTTCTCAGTAATCCAAGGGTTCTTCTTTGAACTCATCCACTTTGAACAGCAGTTCGATCTTATATCGTGACGCATCCTCGATGATATTGAGCTCACCGTTAAGCTGCGTGGTAAAGGCCCGGATCAACTGCCGACCCAGGCCGGTTGACTCCATGTCCTCGCTTTGCTCAGCAACATCCTTTCGAGTATTGGTGACTGAGAGATAGGCTTTTTCACTTTCTTTGAGCTGCAATGTGATCTGTAATTCGGGGGCCTGATCGTCGGCGGCCACACCAATATACTTCATCGCATTGGTTAAAGCCTCTGCGACAAGCATGGAGAGCGGCACCGCCTGATCGGGGTAGATGATGATCGGGTCCAGCGCTTTGGTGATCTTGATCGACGCATCGCTCGTCCCCGCGATTGCCTGGTTTTGCTCGAGGATCTGTTCGATCAGACGGGCCGCGTTGATCTGCGTGAGGTTATTGGTCTGATACAAGGTCCGGTGCACGCCTGATAGTCCCATGATCCGGTCCTGCACCTGTGACAGCGCGCGCTTGGTCTCGGGGACATGCGCCTTGCGGATCTGCATGTTCATGATCGAAGAGATGATCTGAAGGTTGTTCTTCACCCGGTGGTGGACTTCCTTGAGAAGGATCGACTTTTCGCGAAGCTGCGCTTCTTGCTCCGCTTCATCGTGCAGAAGGTCCTCGGCCATGCTTTTGAACGAGGTCTCAAGAAGCCCCAGTTCCGACGACATTGCGGCGCCTTTGCTGAGCTTTGGCAAAGTCCTGTCGCGCGCGAAGCGCTGCATCCCGCTTGCAAGGCTCCCGATGCGACTGATCACAAGGCGATCAATGACAAACCACGCCACCAACAGGCTTGCCAACCACATCAAAAGGGGCAGCAGGATACCAAAACGCGGGATGCCGATACCACCCGCGACCGGACCGTCTATGCGCCACGAACTCAGCGCGTAGACGACGTCGGGCACGATCGGGATGACACCAAACACCCGCTTGGCGCCGGAACTGCTTTCGGCAATGAAGGTCCGCGCGTCACCTTGGGCCAGAACCTCCAGAGAAATGTCTGCCGGGATCTTGTCCTTGGCTTGCTCTCGACCGTCCTCGGCGGACAAAAGCTGGCCTTTTGCGTTGAATGTCACAAGCGTGATCGGGTTTGCATCGCCCAGAAAGTCTTCAGACTCCGCAACCGTCGAGAGGGGCACGGAGATCGAAACATAGCCCTGAAATTCACCGGCTTCAAAGCGCGGATGGTTGACGATCAAAACACTCTGACCAGAGCTTGGTGCCGCAAGATTAACTTCGATATTGGGGCGCGGGTTCTCAATATAGTCGTCGAAATCTGGGAATTTCGAGAAATCAATGACACGATCTGCGGTCGAGCATTCACTAAGCCCGCTTTTCGGCAAGAAGCCGACAAACGTGAAGCGCGCATTCGTGTCCATGAATTTTTTCAGAAGATCGCGGCAATATTCTGAATCGTCCAAGACCGTGTCCATCACCGCATCCAGCGCTTCGGCCGCCCCGAATGTCCGTTCAATCAGCTGCCGTTCGCCAGAGGCCGCGCGTTCGGTCAAGGCCAGCAAGGACAGTTCAGACCGCTCCTCGGATGCTTCAAAAAGTTCGGCGTTCTGAAAGATCCCGATGACGCCAAGCGGCACCAGCGCAAGGGTCAGGAAAAACAGAACGCGCGCAGGCAGTCTTCTATGCCAAGCGCCGTGATCAATCATCGAAGAGCGCCATTCACGCGCGCGGCCACAACGGCCATGGTTGCATCGTCCGTCAGTTCCATCGCTTCATCGTCGTTTAAATGCATCAACTCCGCCAGTTTTGCGCGCCCGCGGTTCACGCGGCTTTTGATCGTGCCAACAGCCACGTTGCACATGTTTGCGGCCTCTTCATAGGCAAAACCGGATGCGCCGACCAGAATGAGGGCTTCCCGCTGCTCATCCGGCAATTGCGCAAAGGCGGTCCGAAAATCCGCCATTTGAAGGCGTCCGTCGTGATCGGGTTTTTGGGACAGGCTTTCGGTGAAGACGCCATCCACATCTGCGACTTCACGCTTCGCCTTGCGGCGGCTTGAATAATACGTGTTGCGCAAAATTGTGAAAAGCCACGCCCGAAGGTTCGTGCCCACTTCAAATTTGTCGATATTGGTCCATGCTTTGACCAAGGTGTCCTGAACCATATCGTCAGCTGTCGCAGAGTTTCGCGTCAATGACATGGCAAAAGCCCGCATCGCCGGTAGATGGTCTACCAGTTCATCTCTTGGATCTGGATTGCTCATTTGGAGGTTTCGCCTCCGCTCTCTTTTTCGGAATCCTGGGCCTTCAATTGCGCCAGCAAATCCTTGAAACGATCCGGGATGTCTTCCTGAAGCGCTTCGTCGTAAACCCGCTTCAAATTTGCATTGATCGTATCGCCGCCTCTTGGCCTTTTGTCATTCTGCCCCATGTTTGGCTCAATCCTTATCGGTTTCGTCACGAAATATCCTGCTCCACACGGAACCAAACTCGATATGGGGCGTTTGGTTCCATAAAAAAATCTTAAAAGGACGTCGGAAATGACAATTTCGCAAGATTTCACCACCGCCATCAGTGACGCGCTTCCTTTTCTGCGCCGGTATGCCCGTGCACTGACTGGTGACCAGACAACTGGTGACACCTATGCCGCCGCTACCTTGGAAGCGGTTCTGGAGGATCGCAGCGTTGTCGATGATGCGTCCACCATCAAGACCGGCCTCTTCAAAGTCTTCCACACCCTGTGGAACAGCTCTGGCGCGCCGATTTCCGAAAATGAGACAGGGCTGCGTGTTAAAGCGCAAGAGCATCTGGCAAAGCTGACGCCCAACACCCGCGAAGCGCTTTTGCTCAACACGATCGAAGAGTTCAATGTCCCGGCGATTGCCGAGATTATGGGCATCGAGCAAACCGAGGTCGATCATCTTCTCTCTGTGGCGCGCCGCGACATGGAAGATGCGATTTCCGGCCGTGTGATGATTATCGAAGATGAGGCGATCATCGCGATGGATCTTGAGAATGTCGTCGCCGATATCGGCCACCGCGTCACCGGCATTGCCAGAACACGCGGAGAGGCTGTTGATCTTGCAGGTCAGGATGTCCCGGATTTAATCCTCGCCGACATCCAGCTTGCGGATAACTCATCGGGCATCGACGCGGTCAATGACATTCTTGCACAGCAAGGCGACCGCCCCGTGATCTTTATCACGGCCTTCCCGGAGCGTCTGCTGACCGGTGAACGGCCAGAGCCCGCTTTCCTGATCTCGAAGCCTTACACAGAAGATCAGGTCCGCTCCGCCGTGAGCCAGGCGATGTTCTTTTCATCGACCGAGACCCTTAAGGCATAAAGACACCCATATCTGGGTCAGGGCAGGGCGGCTTGGTCATCAAGCCGCCTTTCTTCGTTTTTCAACCGGTGACAGTATCGACGCAGCGCGGCATCGATCAAAGCCGGTGCGACTATCGTCAATGAAATATTCTAAGCCGAGAAAATGTAACGCAGGGTTTCCCCGTTTGAACAAAAAAAGGCCCCGCCAAAAGGCGGGGCAGGTCACGTTCAGGGAATGGAACGCGGGGACAGTCTTCTATCAGGTTTTTGCGATGGCACGCAGCATCCAGGCTGCTTGCTCGTGAAAGGCGGACCGCTCTGTCGCGAGATCTTCTGTCACAACATCCCGGCGGCTTTCGGTCAACTCGACAAGCGCGTGCAAACGGTGCGCGATACGCTCGTGATCGGCGGCCAGATCTTCGCACATCTCACCGGCAGATGGGAGGTCCGATTTGTCTTCGATCACTGACCGCTCCATGATTTCGGCCATCGACATCGGGGCCATCTTGCCCAGGCTGCGAATACGTTCGGCCAACTCGTCAGCCGCTTCAAACATGTTGTTGTATTGCTCTTCGGTGAGGTTGTGGATCGAATAGAATAGCGGACCTTCGACATTCCAGTGATAGGCGTGGGTCTTGAAGGTCAGGCGGTAGGTGTCCGCCAGCACATCGGCAAGGCCATCTGTGACCGGTGCGACATCGCGCACACCTGATTTCACGGAGGTGTCTTCGGGGATAACTTTAAGTGCGTCAGCCATTTGGGCGCTCCTTTCAATTTGTTCACATTCCAACGTGCGCCACCTGAAAATGTTCCGCTCAGGCCGCAGGTTTTGACGCGCTTTCCGCCCGGTCCCGGAGAGGGGCGCCGTAGTCGATTTTCAACGTCAGAAGGTTAGGTCGGTCTGACCTGCGGGCCGTCGAAAGCGCGTCCTCCAACCCATCAAACCGCGTGACCGGCAGATGCTGCCAGCCGAACGCAGAGGCCAGGTCGCCCCAATCCGGATTTGAGAAATCAAGCGCTGTGTGTTTGCCCACATCGTCTTCTTGCTTGGCCTCGATCAGGCCATACCCGCCGTCTTCCCAGATCATGACCGTCAGGGGATGGCCCAACCGGGCAGCTGTTTCCATGTCCTGCACGTTCATCAGAAAGTCACCATCGCCACAGATCGCGAGAACATGCCCCTCTGGCTCAAGATCCGCAGCGGCAATCGCGCCGGGCAACGCAAGCCCCATACCGGCAAGGCCGTTGGCGATAATCATCTGACCGGCGCGCTTCGGAACCAGCGACCGGGCCACTTTCATCTTGTGCGTGCCAACACCCGAGAGCACGACGTCACCCGACGCCAATTGATCTTCAACGACAGACAGAACGTCCTCTGCCTTGAAGACTGTATCCCCCGCGTCGGTGTTTCTGGCCGAAAGCGTTTCCAGCATCTTCTGCCGTGCCGCTGTCATTGTCTTGGCCACCTCCCAGACATGGCCCGTCAGACCGGCGGTCAGGGCTTTCATCGCCGCAGCCAGACCTCCCACAATCTCGGCCTTTACGTGCCAGCCGACATCCATTGCACCGGGCTGTTCCGCCAGAGAGACCACGGGGATACGCCCGTTATCGGTGAGCTTTGCGGGCGGGTATTCAATCGGATCGAAACCGATGCTCACCAATAAGTCCGCATCGGCCAACGCGGCGTCGATATGATCCGTGAAAGGCTGGCCCAACGTGAACATGTTCAACGCGTGATCTTTTGGTAAAACGCCTGCGGCCATGAAACTCGTGACCACCGGAATATTCAGCGTCTCCGCAAGATAGCGCACCGTGTCCGCCGTCTTGCTGCGGATCACACCATTGCCCGCGATCAGGACCGGGCGATCTGCGTCTCGCAAGACCCGGATGGCCTCTAAAACAGCTGCGGGTGCAGGTAGAGGCGTCACGGCCTCTGGCAGGGAAATGGGCGTGTCCGAGACCTCCTCGCGGGCCAAGTCTTCGGGCAAGGATAAATGAACCGCGCCGGGGCGGGGAGCGCAGGCCTGCCTGACGGCCTCTGCGATGATCCCCGGCATCGCCGAGGCAGACATCAGCATATGGCTGCATTTCGTCACCGGGCGGAACAAAGCCTCCAGATCAATGACTTGGTGGCTCTCGGACACCGACATCCTTTCGCGCCCGGCCTGCGCCGTGATCGCGATCAAGGGCACGTAGTCAAGCGTGGCATCCGCAACCCCTGTGATCAGGTTTGTTGCGCCCGGTCCAAGCGTTGACAAGCACCCGGCGGGTTTGCCGGTCAATCGACCATAGACCGATGCCATAAACGCCGCCGCCTGTTCATGTCGCGTCAGCACAAACCGGATATCAGACGCCTCAAGGGCGAGCATCAGGTCGGTATTTTCCTCGCCCGGCACGCCGTAAATGACATGAACGCCTGCCTCTTGCAGGCAGCGCACAAACAGCTCTGCGCCCCTCATTTATACGACCCCGAATGCGCTAATGGCCGTGGCTACTTTTCGATACCCTGCGACGTTCGCCCCTCGGCGATAGTTGATACGATTGCCCTCCCGGCCTTCCTCGGCAATCCGGTCGTGAATGTCGGACATAATCGTCTTGAGACTGCGATTGACCGCATCGGCGCTGTCAAAGCGGCCATGGGCGTTCTGGCTCATTTCAAGTCCGGAAATCGCGACACCGCCTGCGTTTGCAGCCTTGCCGGGGGCATAAAGCAGGCCCTTCTTTTCGATATGGCTGACCGCATCGGCGGTCAGTGGCATATTCGCGCCTTCCGCCAGCAATCCGATGCCGCTATCCGTGATCATTTTGGCAGCGTCATCATCAATCTCGTTCTGGGTCGCGCAAGGCAACGCGATGTCGGCCTCATTGCCCCAAGGCAGCGCGCCTTCCTGAAAGCTCAGGTTCAAATGCTTGGGCGGGTCGGAGACATCCTCACCGGCGTCTTTCTGCATCCGGACCCAGGCTACGGCCTCTTGGCTGAAACCGTCCTCGGCCACCAGCGAGCCAGAGGTGTCTGATAGCGTAATGACCTTGGCCCCTTCGCAGATCGCCTGTTCGGCGGCATGGGTCGCCACATTGCCCTTGCCCGAAATCGCGATGCGCTTGTCGGTGATCGTTTCCCCAAGATTGTCCAGCATGTTCTGGACAAAATAGATCAGACCATATCCCGTCGCCTCGACCCGCATCTCGCTGCCGCCAAAGGCCTCCCCTTTGCCGGTAATTGCGCCGTTGAATTGGCCACGCAGGGATTTGTAGGCCCCGAATAGATAGCCGATCTCGCGCGTGCCGACATTGATATCGCCTGCGGGCACATCCGTATCCGGGCCGATATACCGGGACAGCTCGCGCATGAATGCCTGACAAAAGCGCATGATCTCTGCATCCGAGCGACCTTTCGGGTCAAAATCGGCCCCTCCCTTGCCACCGCCCAAGGGCAGGCCGGTTAGCGCGTTCTTGAACACCTGCTCGAAGCCCAGAAACTTCAGGATCGACGGGGACACGCTGGGGTGAAACCGCAAGCCGCCCTTATAGGGGCCGATGGCGTTCGACATCTGAACGCGCCAGCCCCGGTTGATCTGCACCTCACCGGCATCATCGGCCCATGTCACACGAAAGCCGATAATCCGATCCGGCTCTGTCAGACGTTCCAATACTTTTGCGCGCGCGAAGGCAGGGTTGTTCTTCTCAATTGTGAGAACATCCTGAGCAACCTCCTCAACCGCTTGTAGAAAAGCCTCCTGGCCTGTGTTGCGGGCGCGGACATGGCCCATGAACGTGTCAACGAGGTGGTGACGATCTGTCATCAAAATCTCCGGCTAAAGCCAACGCCCAAATGCGCGGCAAATTCCGGATGGAACGCGGGACCGGCCTTGTTTGTTCCTGTCAGTCTGGCTGTAATACCACATCCAGCAACATCTGATCGGTGAACGGACGGTCCACCTTTCGCCAGGATTGATGCGGTTCGGTCGCAGTTTGGTTATGACTGTCCGTCAGAATGATCCGTGCACCCGATTGCGTCCACGTCTTGATCATGGCGTTGCCGTCTATTTCGCCCAGCGGCGTGTCGAGGATCACGATGCGAGGAGCGGTCACCTCTTCGGCAGATTGGTCGAGACGTTCCAACGACACGACTTTCGAGCCCGGAAACGCATTCACGAGCGCCTCGAACATATCCAATCGGACAAATGAATCCTTCTCGATCAGTACAATGGTCACGCCAAGCGCCCGTCTGTGGTGAGAGATTCACAAACTATGGAACAAGATGACAGCGCGTGCATTAAACTGTGACATAGCAACGGAGCAAAATCTGAAAAATGGCCACGCATTGCGAGAACTGTCCCCTGCATGAAAGCCCGCTGTTCACGGGCGTTTCCGTCGAAGACCGTCGCCAGACACAGCGTTTTAAATCAGGCGAATTGATGGTTGATGCGGGAACGCCGGTGCTGATGGAAGGCTCAAACGCGCCACAGCTTTATACCGCGCTGCGTGGCATGGGCATACGCTATACGACATTGCCAAATGGGGAGCGTCAGGTCATCAACTTCATTTTTCCGGGCGATTTCATCGGTCTGCAAGCCGGTGTCATGGGCGAGATGCATCATTCGGTCGAGGCGACAACAGCAATGACGCTTTGCGTGTTCGACCGCAACGAATTCTTCAACTTCTTCAAGAACAATCCCTCCCGTGGCTTCGACATCACGTGGCTCGCCGCGGTGGAGGAGCATTTTCTGGGCGATACGCTTGCCACTGTCGGTCAACGGGACGCGACAGAAGCCATCGCCTGGGCTTTGCTGAAACTTTTCCAGCGTGGCAAGGCGCTGGCCTTGGTCCGAAACGGCAAGATGCCCTTGCCCTTCCGCCAACAAGATCTGGCAGACGCGCTGGGCCTGTCGTTGGTGCATACAAACAAGACTCTTGCCAAACTGCGTCAACGTCAGCTGGCTGATTGGTCTGATGGTGTCTTGCAAATCAACGATCCCGAACTTCTCGCTGAAACCGCACAGACGCAATATCAGCCCCTCCCGGTGCGACCGTTCCTCTAGGTGCGTTTGGTGATGTGACCTAAGGCCCGGTTTGCGGGGTGTCCTTTGTTGTCTGCGCCGATGCTTTTGAGGTCGTCTGTACAATCTGCCGAACTGGCCTTCTGCCCGCGCAGGCACCGGCCTCCACGATCTAGCTCAACAACGCGTGCAACTCTGCCTCACCTTTTCGCAGCAGCGGGTGATCGTGTTTTGCGGCGCTTGCGACCGCGCGGAGCCGGGCGTCATGCGTCTGCTCAGCAAGCCCCAGGACGTCGGGATGGATGTATCCGCTGCGCGCAATTGCCGGCGTGTTGTGCAAGCGTTCCGAAGCCGCCTTTGCGCAATCCATCACCGACGCGTCGGGATCCTCCAGAAGCGTGCGCAAAGCCGCATGGCTTCCGTTCCACGTCCGAAATGTTTTCGCCGTTGCGATCCCGTCTGACAGCTCGTCCAGACAGGTGTTCAGCATCTCTGACCGAACGGCACGCACTTCGCCTTTCTCATCGACCCACGAGATCAGCTCGGCGCCCGGCAGATCCATGATCTGCCCCAACACGCGGTTCAGCTTGGCACCGGGAATGACTTTTCTGACGCGCTTGCCGCCTTTGGCCGTGTAGTTCAAAGCTGTCTTGCCATCCGACAGATCGACATGGCGGGCGCGCAGGGTTGTCGCCCCATAGCTTCCGTTTTCAGCAGAATACTCCGGATGCCCCGGACGCAACGACCCGCGGTCCAAAAGCGCCAGCACTGCCGCCAGCGCCGCTTTTGACGTGCCGGGCTTTTCAGACAGATTGTTCGACACCCAGAGGCGAATGCGTGGCAAAACCTCTGCGAATGCGGCAAGACGGTCGAACTTGGTCTCTGACCGCGCTGCTGTCCAATCCGGGTGATAACGATACTGTTTGCGCCGCGCGGCATCCCGCCCGGTCGCAAGCAGATGCCCATTGGGCAGCGGAGACATCCAGACATCCTCATAGGCAGGGGGGACGGCCATCGCTTTCAGCCGCGCCCGCTCTGTCTTGTCGTCAATATGCGTGCCATCCGGCGCGATGTAGCTAAACCCGCGCCCTCGTCGCTTTCGCAAGATGCCGGGCCGGTCATCAGGGTAGTAGCGTAGCCCCGGCACTCTGGCCCCGTCAGCCATGCCCGACCCCCGCACAAGAAAAGATCGTGGGCCAATCTTTCCGCCGTGCTGACACGGTTGGAAAGACAAGCCCACGATCTTTGGTGTTGCGCATGTGTTGCGGCGTCAGGCAGCGCGCGTGGAAGAACGCGGCCCTGCGAAGAACCAGATGATGAAGCCCACAAGCGGCAAAATCAGAACTAGAAGGCACCAGAGAACCTTGGCGCCGGTTCCGGCAGACGAACCGATGATTGAAATGAAGGCCCAGATGTTCAGGCCCAGAAGGATCAGACTGCCAAGACCTGCAATTTCAATACCCATGATGTGTTCCTCTCGTCAGGTTGCGCCGCTCAGGCGCTTTCGATTTCGGTTGCGGATTTCAGCACTTCGTCGCCATCGTCCTGTTCGATCCGGTAGGCCGGGCAATCGTCGCTTGCGTCCCGCGTTACCTCGGTCCCTTTGAGGGTCAGCGTGATTTTCTGTGTGTAGCGTTTGACAACCTCACCTTCGGCGGTGCCATTGCCCCACGACCACTTCACTTTATCGCCTTCTTTTGGATGTGCCATGTCTTTGACCTTTAGCTGTTCGGTTTTAAACGCGGCTGGACGCAATTTGTTCCCGGGTTAATCGTTCCCTTGATCGTCCTCGGTCCCGTCCGGCAGATCGCCTTTCGATTGCAGCCGGTCGCAGCCCATCAATATCCCCACGGTCAGAAGGGACAAAAAGGTGGCTTCGATCAGATAGCCCAACCCGCAGGCGATCCCGATGCCACCCACACCCCAGATCGCCGCACCGCTCGCAACGCCGCGCAGCCGCCCGTCAGAGCTGTTGGAGATGATGGCACCCGCGCCCAGAAAGCCGATCCCACCAACAAGGCCCTGGATCAGTCGCGACGGATCCATGCTGACATTTGGATCATTGCTGATCGTGCTGAGCGAGAAATTCAACGTCACCATCATCAGGCCCGCAGAGCCGAGCGAAACCAGCATATATGCACGGATGCCCAGCGGCTTTGCCTTCATCTCGCGCTCGATGCCGATGAGAAACCCAAGGGCTGCGGCAATCACGGCGCGCAGAACAAAATCGGTCAGAGTGATCATCTTACGGCTCCAGCCCCACTTCGTCTTTGACCTGTCCGTAAGCCATCAGAGTAAAAACCGCCGTGCCGCCAATCACGTTGCCTGCGAAAACGGGCAGAAAGAACCGGGTCATCGCATCGATGAACCCAAGCTGCCCTTGCACCATCAGGTAGGCCATCTCGACCGATCCCGCGACGATATGGGTGAAATCACCTGCCGCGATCAGCCAGGTGAAGGTTGCGATCAGAAAGAATGCGGCACTTTCGGCTTGCGGCAACATCCACACGATTGCCGCAACCAAAACGCCTGCGGGAATGGCGCGGAAAAACGCTTCACTCAGGGCGAAACCGGTCGCATGTTCCGACAGCGCAACCATTGCCGGGGCGATCTCAGCGGGCAAAGCGGGTGTGAAAGCGTAAAGCGTGGCAACCGCAAAGGCCCCCACCACATTCGCCGCCAAGACGATCCCCCAAAGCCGCAGCATCCGCATCACCGTAGCGGAGCAGGGGTCATGCATGACGGGCAGAACGGTGGTGATCGTGTTCTCGGTAAAAAGTTGCATCCGCCCAAGGATCACGATCAGAAAGCCGAGCGAATAGCCCAGATTTTCTATCAGATAACGCGAGGGCGTATCTGGCAGATAGGTTCTCAGGATGGCTTCGCCCACGACCGAGAAGCTGATCATCATGCCCGCCGCGATACCAGACCAGATCAACGCGCGCGTCGTGCGCTCCAGTTCTTCCTCGCCATCGCGGCGGATTACTTCGTAGATCAGTTTCGGCGCCAATTTCGAGGCACGTTCCACGGATTCTTCATCGGTTTTGTTCTGGATATCCAGTTTTGTCGTGGCGGTCATGTCAGGTGCCCTTTCTGGCGACAACAGACCTTAACGCATTGATCCCCCGATTGGTTTCCTTCCGATTGGACCTCAGCTGATCGGGCCGAGATGCAGGATCGGACTTTGGGATGGGCAAATTGACGGTAAAGCTCATATGACCAGGATGGCGACCAACCAACTTCGTAGCCTTCTGTTCGCTGCGATTTATAACTGTCGATCCTTCGCAAAGTCTCTGACAGGTTAGGCTTCTTCGGCACTCTCCTCGCACCCGGTGCCCTTGGTCTTCTGAGTTGGATAGAGTCGGGCATTCTCCACCGAAGGCCCCATAAAATTGGCGAAACCACGAATGCCTCGACAACAGGTGTCCCGCTTTTTCGAAATCCAGGTGATTGAATGGCAACCAATCCGCGCGCTCTGCGTTGTCCTGCATGACACACATATCGCCAAATGTTTTGCCAATCCCGAAAACCAAAGATGGCACATCCCGCCGCGTGGGCGTTGAGATTGAGCTGGGTGGCCTTGATGAAGCAAAGGTCGCCACACTGATCGCGGACACTTTGGGTGGCGACGTCACAAAGAAAGCCGATGCACGGGTCGTCAAAACGGCCGAATTGGGCGAGATCGAGATTTACCTCGACACCCGGTTCCGCGACCGCCTTGAAAACGCGCCTGCCAAGGTCAAATCGCTGGCCGCCTCCGTTGTTCCGGTAGAAATCGTGACCGCTCCGATCCTGCCAGAGCAGATCGCCCAGCTTGATGTGCTTGTAGACGCCCTGACCGCTGAAGGGGCGAGCGACACAAAAGACGGCGTCTTCTTGGGCTTCGGTGTGCATTTCAATCCTGAAGTGCGCGACGTCTCGCTGGAGGCGATCCTACCCGTCCTGACCATCTTCGCTCTGCTAGAGGATTATATCCGTGATGCGGACCCGATTGATCTGTCCCGCGCCGTTCTACCGTTCGTCGATCCCTATCCGAGACCGCTCGTCGACGCGCTGATCACGACCCCACCTAAGACGCTGGAGGGGCTGATCGACCTCTATCTTGAACACGCGCCGTCGCGGGATCATGCGCTCGACATGACCTGCCTCTTTGCGCTGTATGACGAGGATCGGATGGCCGCTCAAATGGACCTCACAGAGATCAGTGCGCGCCCGACTTTTCATTATCGCTTGCCAGATTTCCGTCCCAGCGACCCCGATTGGAGCCTTGCGGCCGCTTGGAACCGCTGGGTCTGGATCGAACAGCTCAGCGCCGATAGCGCGCTGATAGGGGCTTTGTGCAAGGCGTGGACAGATCACCGTGGCGGGTGGTTCAAAACGCGCCGCAGCTGGGCAGAAAAATCCGGTCAAATCCTTGCAAACCAGCAGAAAAAGAGCGCGGCATGAAACCTTTGATCGGTGTCACAGTCTCGCGCCGCTCTGGCTGGCGCATCTTTCCGCTAATGGCTTTGAATGTCTGGCTGGCTGGCGGAAAAGCCGTGAAGTGGGTCACGCTCGATGAAGCTGATCTGGACAAGGTCGATGGGGTCATCATTGGCGGGGGTGATGATATCTCGCCGGAGCTTTATGGCGGTCAGATGCGCCTTGAGGCTCGCATTGATCCGGCCCGCGACCGGTTCGAACAAACCGTTCTGCGCCGGGCGTTCCGTGCCAACATGCCGATCTTCGGCATTTGCCGGGGCGCGCAGATGCTGAATGTCGTCCTTGGCGGAACGCTCGATCAGGACGCCTATGCAACTTACGGGTCACGATTTTATAAAACCATCCTGCCGCGCAAGACCGTGCGCATCGAACCCGACACAAGGCTTGAACGCCTGTGCGGCGGCGCGCCCATGAAGGTCAATGCGCTCCATACCCAAGCCGTCAAGGATCTGGGTGAGGGGCTGGCGGTTGCGGCCAAAGATGACGGTGGGATGGTTCAGGCAATCGAACGGATTAAGGATCCTTTCGCGCTGGGCACGCAATGGCACCCCGAACATCTGTTTTTCGCGCGCCGTCAGCGGCGGCTCTTTCAGGGCCTGATCGCGGCTGCGCGGGCGTATCAGGCAGGCCGATCCCAAACCCGCACGGTCAGCGAAGACTTCGGATCCTTGGCGGGGGATCATTGACGATGTCAGCCAAGGAACCCATCGCAGAGATTGTCGATACGTTGGAAGATGCAACGCAAGACGAGCGCATGTGTCTGGGCGATATCCTTGAGGAGTTTGGCACCGCAGCCTTCTCGTCGACCTTGCTGGCCGTGTCGTTGTTACTGATCTCTCCGCTGAGCGGTGTGCCGCTTTTTTCCTCCGTCTGTGGGATCACGATTTTTCTAATTGCAAGTCAGGGCGCTTTCGGGCGTCGTGAAATATGGCTTCCGGCGAGATTCATGTGCATCAACGTGACATCCAAACGCGCGGACCGGACGATTGGAAGAATAAGGTCGGCGGCTGAATGGCTCGATCGGAAATCGACACCGCGTCTTGCGGCACTTGTCTCTCCGCCGATGTCCCGACTGATCTATGCGATCTGCGCCATCGCAGGGTTGTGCCTGCCGCTGATGGAAGTTGTGCCGATGACGTCGAGCCTTGTTGGCCTGGCCGTCAGCCTGATGGCGACCGGCCTTTTGGCCCGAGACGGGCTTATCGCCATCTTTGGTCTTCTGGTCCTTCCCCTTGCCGCGTCGATCCCGATTGCGGCTTTCCTGGCTCTGTCCTGACGCGGACAGAAAAAAGGCCACATACCCAAGGGGGCAGTGGCCTTTCAAAATCCGTTGTTCAGGTGATGTTAGCGTCCGCGCACCGCACGTGCGATCAGCGAGACAGCGAACAGAACCAGGAAGATCACGAACAGAATCTGCGCGATGCCTGCGGAGGCCGAGGCGATCCCGCCGAAACCGACCAAACCAGCGACCAACGCAACGATAAAGAATATAACTGCCCAATACAGCATGATTTTCTCCTTTCAGATAGCGAGCCATGAGACCCAAGATGGGCTGATAACGTCCCGCCTTTGCGAAAGTTCCCGCAAAAGACATTGGAACAACTTCCGCAGGCTTCGCGTTAAAAGGCAGATATTCACCAACTGAAAAGGAGCACATCATGGCACGCGCTCAGGCCTCGAATGGAAAAGACGCAACTCCCAGCGCTGACGATCTGGCCAACCAGATTGCAACGCTCAAATCCGACCTCGCAGATCTGACCTCCCTGATCGGCGACATGGGCGCCGCTCAAGGCGAACGCGCCAAGGAGAAGGTGCAAGAGAAAGTCGACGCCGCCCGTGACGCCGGTGCCGCGCATCTTGCGGATGCCAAGATTCAGGCCCAAAAACTTGGTGCCGAGGCGAACGATTTTGTGGTCCGTCAGCCGGCCATGGCGCTTGGGATCGCTGCCGGGATCGGCTTCCTGGTCGGCATGCTTGGTGCCCGGAAGTAAGATGATTCACATCGTCAAAAACGCAGCTGCCCGGGCCGGTCGACGCGCCGCCCTGGGCACTTGTGCATCCCTGCTGATCTTGGTCGGCATCGGGTTTTTCACCGCAGCGCTTTGGCTTTACCTGGTCTCCGTCTTCGGAGCCATACAAGCGGCACTGATGATCGGTCTGGGCTATTCTGGCGCGGGCCTCGTGTGCGTCGGCGTGCTGATAAGCTCCGGAGAGCCAGACCCGCTTCCCGACGTAAATGAGAGCGCGCAGCGCCAGCAAGAGGCCACCACCGCACCTCCTTTGGTCGAAGCGTTTCTATACGGCCTGCAAGCCGGTGCGCATGCGTCCAAAACACGTAACACCTAGAAAAAACGCCCCGCATTTAGCGGGGCGTTTTTTGTGTCGTTCTGTTTATTGATTAGTAGTCAGCCCGACGATGGCTGTTTGCATCGGAAGCAAGGCTCGATTTAGGGGCCTCCGCGTCGTCCATTCGATCTTCAGTCTTTTTCTTCGACGTCAGTGCGAAGATCAAAACGGCAACGAAAGTGACCCCAACCAGGCCTGCTATGAAGGTCTCAATGTTCATATCAGTATCCTTTCGTATCCTCTTCATCATCCCAACAAACCGCCGCTGCAAAAGTTCCGGAACTTTTGAGAAACGCATCCGTTGAAAAGCAGGAGGTATAAAATGCTATTATCAATTGGTGACTTGACCCGTTTTACAGCAACCGCTCAGGACGCGTCTTTCCCGATCAAGGACATCTTCTTCTCGCTCAGCGACCGATCGATGGCTTACCTTATCATCGACACCGGACAATGGTTCGACACGAATACGGTTCTTGTCTCGACAAGCCTGATTGCAGATATATTGGCGGATGACCGGACCGTCACGCTGGATGCCGATGAGGCCAAGATCCGGTCTGCACCCCGCTGGCAAGACGACAACTCAGCCTTAACCGATGCGCTTCCGCCAATTGTCGTTGGCCCTTTCGGTAACACGATTTCTCCTGCGATGATGGCGGCGATGATCCAACAGCCCGAACATGCTGAGGGCGACATTATGACGGACAGTCTGGACCAGTTCACGAAGCTCGACGGGATGGATGTGTTCGGCAATGACGGCGAACTTGGTCGTGTCATCGACTTGCTGCTCTCGCCCAAGACACGCGCCATCACGCATATGGTGGTCGATAATGGCAAGGTTCTTGCTGGTCGCCAGCTTATCGTTCCGATCGAGAAGCTGCGTCATCAGGCGGCGCAAAACACACATCTTGTGTTGGATTTGACATCAAGCGAACTCGCCGATGCGCCGCAAATGGAATACGCGGACCGGCTTGACCGCAACTGGATTGATGCCTTGCGGAACTATTATCAGCTACCGATTTGAGGAACGGCTGACGCTTAATGCTTTCTCTGTGGGGGACGGATTGGACGTCGGTTCGCTGACGCCAAAAAGGAGAGAGCTGATGCTTCATCCTTGGCGTATCTACGCGACTCGCGTCGCTGCTTCCCCCTCAACATGAAGCCCGCGATAGCGACCGATCAGGATGGTGCGAAGACTTGGCGCGAGGCTAAAACAGCCGATGTGCTGATGCTCTACGCACCACCTGAAAATCTTTGTAACAGGTGTGCGAACCGGTGCCTCAGAAACCAAAAAAGAGACTAAAAACGTTCAAAGCCTCAGCGATTTCTCGCTAAGGCTTTGTTTTTATTGGCTCCGGCGGTAGGGATCGAACCTACGACCAATTGATTAACAGTCAACTGCTCTACCGCTGAGCTACGCCGGAACTGAGCGCCCCTATAGCAATGACGATTTCGCACGTCCAGAGGGTTTTGTGCAATTTTTCAGGGTTTCTGCAGCTTGAACGCGGCGCTCGCCGAGAGCGCGCCGTCGGGGGCGGCGCGCCCACGTTGGGTCAGATCAATCAGGTGGGCCAGCACGTTCCGCTCTGCGGCGGGCAGGAGGCGTGGGTCGACCTCTGTATAGATGGCTTTGGTCAGCTGCGCGGCCGTGGCGGGGCCGTCGCGCAACGCGCCGACGATCTGCGCCTCCCGGGATCGGCGGTGGGCGATGAGCCAGTCGAGCCGGGCGTTTGGATCGGTGATCGGCTCCCCGTGACCTGCGTAGAATATGCGGGCCGGGCGCTCCTTCAGGGTCGCGCAAGAGGCCATGAATTGCGTCAGGTCGCCATCCGGTGGCGACACCAGAGAGCTGGCCCAGCCCATCACATGATCTCCCGTGAAAACAATATCCTGCGTGGCGAAGCTCATGTGATTTCCGAAATGGCCAGGCGTGTGGATCGCCTCGATTTGCCAATCGGGGCTGTCCAAGACCATCCCATCCCGCAGCACCTCGTCGGGGCGAAAGTCCGGGTCCACACCTTCGCCACCGCGCATCAACCCGCGCGCGGCCAGCTCTTCCATGATCGGACTGCGACCTGTGCGGCTGTCGCCCATGGCGTAAACTGGCGCGCCTGTGCGATCCGACAAGGGTCGCGCCAGAGGCGAATGATCGAGATGCGAATGGGTTACCAGAATGTGGCTGATGCGGGCCCCTCTTGGCACCGCTGACAGGATCGCCTCAAGATGCGCAGGATCATCCGGGCCGGGGTCAATCACCGCGATATGGCGGGTGCCCAGCAGATAGGTGTTCGTCCCGGTATAGGTCATGGGCGAGGGGTTGTTGGCCCGCACAAGGCGCACCCCCGGTTCCAACTGCTCCATCTTCGCCCTTTCACGCCCGTATCTGCCCCGATAGACATAGCCTATGTTGTTCTCATGGCTCAAACGCTACATGCCGCGCTCGCTCTACGGGCGCGCGGCGCTGATCCTTCTGGTGCCGATCCTGACACTCCAGTTGGTGGTGTCCGTGGTGTTCATCCAGCGCCATTTCGAGGATGTGACAGAACAGATGACGCGCAACGTGGCGCTGGAGCTGGAATACCTACTGGATCAGGTGAACAACGCCCCTAATGCCCGTGGCGCACAGGCGGCGCTGGATCAACTCGTCCAGCCGCTTTTCTTCGAGGCGATCTTCCCCGTGGCCGAGCGCCGCTTCGATTCGCGCGTTTTTTATGACCTTACGGGCCGTGTGGTGATGCGGGTGCTGAACGAGCGGCTGGAGGGGATCACGGCGATTGATCTGGCCAGCGATGACCGCGATGTGCGGGTGCAGATGATGACCGCCCATGGCCCGCTTGAGATCATGTTTGACCGGCGGCGGGTGTCGGCCTCCAACCCGCATCAATTGCTGGTGCTGATGGTGTTTACCGGTGTCCTGATGACGATTATCGCTTTTGTTTTCCTGCGCAATCAGCTGCGGCCCATCAAACGGCTCGCCCGCGCCGCAGAGGCTTTCGGAAAGGGCCGCATGGTGCCCTACCGGCCTTCGGGTGCCGCCGAAGTGCGCTCTGCCGGAAGCGCGTTTCTGGATATGCGCAACCGGATCGAGCGGCAGATCGAGCAGCGCACGATGATGCTGTCCGGCGTCAGCCATGATCTGCGCACGCCGCTCACCCGGCTGAAACTGGGCCTGTCGCTGCTGGATGATGCCGAGGCCGCCCCCCTTCGCCGCGATGTCGAGGATATGGAGCGGATGCTCAACGAGTTTCTGGCCTTCGCGCGGGGCGATGCGGCCGAGGACCTGGCGTTGACCGATCCGGTCGCGTTGGCCACGCAAGCGGTCGAGGACGCGCAACGGATGGGGCAGGCTGTCAGCCTGAGCAAGATCGAAGGCGAGGGGCAGCAGCTTTTGCGCCCCATTGCCGTGCGCCGCGCGGTGGACAATCTGATCGGCAATGCCGTGCGCTATGGCAAGACGGCGCAAGTGGGCGTCACGATTACCCCGCGCAGCATCGTGGTTCATGTGGAAGATGACGGGCCGGGTATCCCGCAAGAGCGTCGGGACGAGGCGCTCAAACCTTTCAGCCGTCTTGAGCCTGCGCGCAACCAGAACAAGGGCACCGGTGTGGGGCTTGGCCTGTCGATTGCCGCAGACGTGGCGCGCGCCCATGGGGGCATGTTGCGCCTTGGCGAAAGCGCGCAGATGGGCGGGCTGCAGGCGGATCTTGTGCTGGCACGGTAGGGAAATGGTAGGCCCGGCAGGACTTGAACCCGCAACCAAAGCGTTATGAGCGCTCTGCTCTAACCAATTGAGCTACAGGCCCCCAATCGTGCAAATCTGAGTAGCAGAAGGATGCTGACCGTCAAGGCGGTTTGGTGCCAAGCCGCGTGGACTCGCGCGCGCTTGGGTGCTAGTGGGCCGCCAACAGATGCGAGGACTATCATGAGCACGAAAAAGAACGGCCTGACCTATGCGGATGCGGGCGTGGATATCGACGCTGGCAACGCGCTGATTGATCGGATCAAACCCGCCGCTAAACGCACAAACCGCAGCGGCGTGATGGCCGGGCTGGGCGGTTTTGGCGGGCTCTTTGATCTCAAGGCTGCAGGCTATGACGACCCGGTTCTGGTAGCCGCCACGGACGGCGTTGGCACCAAGCTGCGCATTGCGATTGATACCGGCAATGTCGACACGATCGGGATTGATCTGGTCGCCATGTGCGTCAACGATCTGGTGTGCCAAGGGGCGGAGCCCTTGTTTTTCCTGGATTATTTCGCGACAGGCAAGTTGGAGCTGGATCAGGCCGCCCGCATCATTGAAGGCATCGCAGAAGGTTGCGCGCGCTCTGGCTGCGCGCTGATTGGCGGCGAAACAGCGGAAATGCCGGGCATGTATGACGCGGGCGATTTCGACCTGGCGGGCTTTGCTGTGGGCGCCATGCAACGCGGCACCGCCTTGCCTGCAGGCGTGGGCGAGGGCGATGTCTTGCTGGGGCTCGCCTCTGACGGAGTGCATTCCAACGGCTATTCGTTGGTGCGCAAGATCGTCGAGTTGTCCGGTCTTGGCTGGGATGACGCGTCGCCTTTCTCTGACGGCACGCTGGGTGACGCACTTCTTGCGCCGACCCGGCTTTATGTCACCGCGGCTTTGGCAGCGATCCGGGCCGGGGGGGTGCATGGGCTGGCCCATATCACAGGCGGCGGTCTGACGGAAAACCTGCCCCGCGTCATGCCCGAAGATCTGGGCGTGGATATCGACCTCAGCGCATGGGCGCTGCCCCCGGTCTTCGGGTGGTTGGGGCAGGTTGGCGGGATTGAGACGCTGGAGATGCTCAAGACCTTCAACGCAGGCATCGGCATGGTGCTGGTCGTGGACGCGGCACAGGTCGACGCGGTGCAAAGCGCCCTTGCCGGCGAAGGGGAGGCGGTGATCCGTCTTGGCACCGTGACGGCCGGTAACGGCGTGCGCTATTCCGGGACGCTTTCGTGACACGAATCGCGGTGCTGATTTCGGGCGGCGGCTCGAACATGGTGGCACTGGTGCGGGCCATGCAGGCGGGCGGCTGGGCCGAGCCGGTTCTGGTTCTGGCCAATGATCCGGATGCAGGCGGCCTTGAGAAAGCACGCTCCATGGGCGTCCCGATCGCTGCCGTCGATCACAGGGACTTCAAGGGGGACCGCCCTGCATTCGAGAAGGCGCTCAGCGATGCACTTGCCACCGCCCAGCCCGACATTCTGTGCCTTGCAGGTTTCATGCGCGTTCTCACCGCCGATTTCGTCGCGCAATGGGCCGGGCGAATGCTGAACATCCATCCGTCTTTATTGCCCAAATACAAAGGCTTACAAACCCATGCCCGCGCGCTGGACGCAGGCGATTTGCAGCATGGATGCACGGTGCACGAAGTCACATCGGAGCTAGATGACGGCCCGATCCTGGGGCAGGCAACACTTGATGTGGCTCCTGACGATACGCCTGAAACCCTTGCAACGCGGGTTTTGCCGTTGGAACACGCGCTCTATCCGCGTGTCCTTGAACGCTTCGTCGCGGGCGACAAAACCCTGCTAAGTTTACGTGATGTCAACGTCGATTAACGGCCAACTGTCAGAAAAAAGAGACGAATTTTCTTCCCAGACAGGGTCAAATCGGTCATCCTCACGAAGCGGGGGTCGCCCTTTTGAACAACGATAAGACCCAATGAAAACACTGACGACAACTTCCGAACTGGCCGCCTTTTGTGCCCATGCCGCACAATTTGACTATGTCACGGTCGACACTGAATTCCTGCGAGAACGCACTTATTACTCCCAGCTTTGTCTGGTTCAGCTTGCCGTTCCCGGCGACGGGGAGGACGATGCGGTTCTGGTCGATCCGCTGTCTGGCGACCTGTCGCTTGAGCCGCTGTATACGCTGTTCAAGGATGAAAGCGTGGTCAAAGTGTTCCATGCCGCCCGCCAGGATCTGGAGATTTTCTATACCGATGGCGGCATCATCCCGACGCCACTTTTTGATACGCAGGTGGCCGCCATGGTCTGCGGTTTTGGCGAGCAGGTTGGCTACGAGACGCTTGTGCGCAAGATCGTCAAACAGCCGCTCGACAAGTCGTCCCGTTTCACCGACTGGTCGCGCCGCCCGTTGTCGGATGCGCAAAAGACCTATGCGCTGGCCGATGTGACCCATCTGCGCGGCATTTACGAGTTTCTGGCTGACAAGCTGGCGCAGAACAAGCGCACCCAGTGGGTGCAGGAGGAAATGCAGGTCCTGACCGCGCCCGGCACCTATGTTGTGCAGCCGGAGGACGCCTGGAAGCGCCTGAAAACCCGGACAAATTCGGGGCGCTTCCTTGCCATCGCGCGCGAGCTGGCGCGGTTCCGTGAAGCCTATGCGCAGCGCAACAACGTGCCGCGCAGCCGGGTCTATAAGGACGACGCGTTGTTGGAGTTGGCCTCCAACAAACCCAAATCGCTCAAGGATTTGGGTCGGTCCCGGCTCTTGCTCCGCGATGCCCGCAAGGGGGAGATCGCCGAGGGTATCCTGAACGCAATTGAAGTGGGTCTAAACTGCCCGCAGGAGGATTGCCCGAAGCCCGATACCTCCCGCGAAAAGCTGCAGGTGAACCCGGCTTTGGCGGATTTGTTGCGCGTCCTGCTCAAGGCCAAGGCGGAAACGGCGGGGGTTGCGCAAAAGCTGGTCGCTTCGGCTGCCGATCTGGATGCGATCTCAGCGGGGATGCGCGACTTGCTGGCGTTGAACGGCTGGCGGCACGAGGTCTTCGGCGCCGATGCGCTGCGTCTTTGCGAAGGCGAGATCGCCCTGACGGCCAAGGGCCATCACATCAAAATCATTGAGCTTTAAGGCCTAGCGACGGCTGGTGCGCGCGTTGCGCTGGCCGCGCACGGTGATCTGCCGTGCAGGGGCCAAAGTCTGATCCGACAGGAATGTGCCAGCCACAACCTCACGCGAGGCTTGGGTGCCTTGACGTGTCCGGGTCGGGGACGGAAACGCCTTGAACTGCAAAACCAGCGCACCGTTTTCATCCACGCGACCGCGGTTTTCAAGAACCAGATCGGCCTCCCAATGACCTTGGGTCGGGGGCAGGCCGACCGCATGCACAATCGCACCGCCCTGCACCCGCTCGATGCGCAGCGAGGTGACCTGATCGATCAGCGGGCGGTTGTCCAACCGTTCGACGATATCATCGGGGGCAAAGCCGACCTCTTCGTGAGAGCCGCCGAACCAGTTGAACGGGTTCAGGCGCGACTCGCGCACGGTGCCGCATCCGGCCAAAAGCGTGGCGATCAATAGAGTTGCGATCAGGCGTGAGGACATTACGTAAGCTCCCTTTGCATGATCGGTAGCCCAATCCGCGCGCCCCGACAAGCAGGACTGGACCTTTCGGGGTAAGCAACTTACCTCATTGCCAAATCCAAGGAGCATCCAATGGCAACCGAGAGCTTTGAAGAGCTGGCAGAGACGTTTGAATTTCTGGACGATTGGGAAGACCGCTACCGCCATGTGATCGACATCGGCCGCGCGATGGACGGTCTGGACGAAGCCCTTCAGGTGCCTGCAACCAAAGTCGATGGCTGCGCCTCGCAGGTCTGGATCATGCCGCAGATTGACGGGCAGGGGCCTGACGCGACGTTCGATTTCAAAGGCGAAAGTGACGCGATGATCGTGCGCGGTCTGATTGCCGTGCTGCATGCGCTTTACAGTGGCTTGCGCGTGGGCGAGGTCAGCAAGGTGGATGCGGTTGCCGAGCTGGGCCGTCTTGGCCTGAATGATCATCTTTCCGCGCAACGCTCAAACGGGGTGCGTGCCATGGTGGAACGTATCAGAACCGTCGCTGCTGAGGCTGCTGCAGGCTAGGCTTTCGTCGCCAGCGCTGTTTTCAAATCGCCGTAGCCGGTAAAGCGCCGCTCAAAGGCCAGGCCGAGGCGCGCCGCGCAGTCCTGCGCCTTTGCTGTAAGGGCCGGATCCTCTGTCTGCGCCTGATAGACCAACGTCTCGTAATGGCCGAAATACATTTCGCGTAGCTCCGGATGGCGATCCAGCCCGAGGGGTTTCCAGACGAACGCCTCGAACTGCCGCACTAGAAAATCAGTCAGATAGAAGGCTGTGAACTCATGCTCAGCACGCGCTGCAAAGACATCATTGCCCTCAAAGAACGCATAGCAATGGGGCCCCTCAATCATGCTGACCCCAAGCCGGTCGCACACCGCCTGCAACTGTCCCCCGGTCCCGCAATCGGCGTAAACCACGAAGATATCGTCGAAATTGGCGCTGTGTTTTGCGATCGCCTCTTCCACTGCGGGGGCGATGCGTTCGGGGTGGTTGTGCAAAATGGCAGGAAGGCAGGCCAACGTCATATGCTCCCAGCCATTAGCCTTGATCAGCGCCACGATTTCATGAGCCAGCGCACCGCAAGCCAAGAGCAAGACCCTGCCGCGCGTGGTCTGAGCGGCCAATCCATCTTGCGTCAGGCTTTGGTCATCAAGCTGCATCGCGTTTCCAACAGCCGCTGGGCCCAACACTGGGTCGGGCTTCCCCTTTTGCACGATACTCCCGCCGGAGGCGCGCCGGAGCTTACCCGGCAGCCATCTGGTTGTGCTTGCGCGCCACGAAGGTCTTTGCCGTCTCCACCGCGACAGCGGCGTCGCGACAATAGGCATCCGCCCCGATGGCCTTGCCGAATTCCTCGTTCAGAGGGGCGCCGCCAACCAGCACGATATAGTCATCGCGCAGGCCCTTCTCGACCATCGTGTCGATGACGACCTTCATGTAAGGCATCGTGGTCGTCAGCAGGGCAGACATACCCAGAATATCCGGTTTTTCGGTTTCCAGCGCTTCAAGATAGGCCTCGACCGCGTTGTTGATGCCCAGATCAACCACCTCAAAGCCCGCGCCCTCCATCATCATCGACACGAGGTTCTTGCCGATGTCATGGATGTCGCCCTTCACGGTGCCGATCACCATTTTGCCCACACGCGGCGCGCCGGTTTCGGCCAGAAGCGGCTTGAGGATGAACATCCCACCCTTCATCGCGTTGGCCGCCAGCAGCACCTCAGGCACAAACAGGATGCCGTCGCGGAAGTCATTTCCGACAATCGTCATGCCGCCGACCAGCGCTTCGGTCAGAACCCGGTAGGGGGCCCATCCGCGTTCGAGCAGGATGTTGACACCTTCCTCGATCTCTTCTTTGAGACCGTCGTAAAGGTCATCAAACATCTGTTGAACAAGCTCTTCGTCATTCAGTTCAGACAGGATGATATCGTCTTCATCAGACATCGCGGCGATCCTTCACAAGGCCATATCCAAAACTCGGTTGGCACGTTTCCTATCGGCAACATGCCTTTTTTGTCGCAGCCCAAATGGTTTAATTGCGACATTGGTTGATTTGCGACCGACCCGAACCGGCTTTGCGCGCTCAGGCCGAACGATTGCGGCGGCGCGGGCGACGCGGTGGCGCGGCCCCTTCTTCGGTGCCATCCTGTGCCGAGGAAAAGCCGCCAAGCGCTGTCGTGATCTGCTCAAGACTGGGGCGGTCGCCTTTCGGGCGCGTCTCAAGGGCGGCGCGCATTTTCTCAAGATGCTCCGGCGTGGTGCCGCAGCAGCCGCCGATGATCGTGGCCCCGCAATCGCGGGCCAGACAGGCGTAATCGGCCATCAGCTCCGGGGTGCCATCATAGTGTATATGGCCGTCATGGTATTTCGGGATGCCCGCATTGCCTTTGGCAATCAATGGGGTTTCCGGGCCTTGGCTCGCAAAGCCCAGCACCGTGCGCAACAAATCCGAGGCGCCCACGCCGCAATTGGCCCCAAAGGCGAGAGGTGGATTGTCGAGCTTGCCGACCATTTTCACCATATTGGCCGAGGTGACGCCCATCATCGTGCGCCCTGCCGTGTCAAAGCTCATCGTGCCGCACCAGGGCATGCCGGCCAGCGCGAATGCCTCTGCCGCTGCCGCGTATTCTTCGGGGGCGGAGATCGTCTCGAGCCACAGCACATCCGCGCCGCCCGCTTTCAGGCCTTCGGCTTGTTCGTGAAACATCTCGACAGCGGTCTCGTGGGTGAGGCTGCCCATCGGAGCCATGATATCACCGGTCGGGCCGACCGAGCCTGCAACGATCACCGTGCGCCCTGAGGCATCCGCCACCTCGCGGCCCAGTTCCGCGCCCGCTTTGTTCAACTCATGCACGCGCGATTGTGCGTCATGCAGCTTCAGACGAGAGGCGTTGCCGCCGAACGTGTTGGTCAAAAAGAGGTCAGAGCCTGCATCGACAGCGCCCGTGTAAAGCGCGCGGATCTTGTCGGTTTCCTCGATATTCCACAGCTCGGGGGCGTCACCCGATGACAGGCCCATATTGAACAGGTTCGTGCCTGTCGCGCCATCGGCCAGAAGCCAGTCGCGGGTTTCAAGAAGTGTGCTGAGCGCGTTCGACATGCAAAGTTCCATCAGTGAAGGCGGCCGCATGGCTGCGCCGCGCCGTTATCTTGCGCCCGTCTCGCACGCGCGCGGATATGAATCAATTTCATAATTCTCATAATCTTCTTGAGGCGGGCCTTGAGCCACGTCGCTTCCCAAAAAGGCCGTCGACACGCGCTGCACTGCACGAGGGTGGCGGATCGCATGGGCGATCTCGAAGATCGCGATCGCTGCGTGCCATTTGCGGCGAGTCGCAAAATAGCGCGGCTGCCAATCTGGCGCGAAGCTGGCTTTGAAGCGGCGCAGGCCGTCCGCGCCGCTGGCCTTTTGGACATGATACCTGATGAAGCGCTCCAGCCCTGTCGCGCTCCCGACCTCACAGGGCACGGCCGCCAGCGACAGTTGGCTAACCCCCGCCTGCTTTGCGTCCTGCAGCGCATGACAGATCAGGGCCTGCATCGTGCCGGTTGGCGCGGCCTCGCTGTGACGCAGCAGGTCCAACACCCAAAGATTTGGCGCGGCATGCAGGCTGATGAAGCCGACCAGTGTTTCGTCAAGATACGCCAGGTAGACGCGCTGGCCGCGCAGATAGGGCAGGTCGAACCGCCCCATTGAAAAGCCGCGCTCCGCGCCGGAGCGACGCTCCCACGCGGCATGAACGGCCCGCATCGCGTCTTCCGGCAGGGGGCCACGGGCCAATTCAGTGCGCAGGCCCGCCCCGTCGGCTTTGCGCAGGGCACGGCGCAATTGACGCCGGGCCGCGCCGTCGGTCGAAAAGTGCTGTGGTGAAAGGATCGCATCATGGGCAATGCAACTGACCGCCCAGCCTGCCGCACGGGCTTGCGCCGCCAGGCGGGGCGGGGCCTTGTAAAGCACAGGCAGGCGCGCGGTTTCGCGCGCTGCATGTGCAAGGACTGCAAGCGCGTCCGAGCCGCGCTTTAAGAGCGGCGCGCCCAAGGCGGTCAGCGTATGGGGCGTCTGACGCACCCCCCAAGCCGTGGCGCGCGCTGACAGGATCAGCCCGCCGTCTTGCCGCAAGACCCCGGCTTCGGGGTTGTTGCGCGTGGGCAAACCGGTGGTCGCATCACGCAAGGAAAACGCGAGCGGCTTTGCGTGGGCGGGGCCACTCGCAAAAGCAAGGGGGATCAGGGCGATGACCGCTGGCGCGGCGTAATAGATCAGCCGGAAGGCCAGGATGGCCGCGAGCAACTCGGCCATCATGTCGGTCGGCAGCAAACCCAGCAAGGTCAGCTCGAACGCGCCCAGACCGGCGGGGCTGCCCGACATCATGCCAACGCCCAACGCGACGAGAAAAGCGGGCAAAAGCAGTGCAAAGCTGATCGCCGTGCCATCTGGCAAAAGCCAATACAAGGCCGCTGCCGCCAGCACCGTATCCAAGGCGACCCAAAACAGAAGCGGGCCGATCAACAGAAGGCTCGGCGCACGCATCGCGAAGCGTCCGATCTTGCAGCCGCAGATCAGCGCCGCGAAGACCGCGCCTGAGATTAGTAGGAAGGCGATGCTCCCAAAGGTTTCATAGCTTGATAATCCGGGGCGCAGCATAAGCACCGTGAACGCGGTAAAGACCGCCCAGGCTGCCAGAAACGAACCCGCGACAATTGCTGTCAGCTTGGTGGCACGCCAAAGGCTCAGCCCGGGCAGCATGCGCCACCGCACCAACGCGCCGCTCAGTACGCCAAACCCAATCGTTTGGGATAACGCGATGGCGACCATGCCTGACCGTCCGGCGACGCGCGCCGGCATGCCGGTGCCAAGGGCGCGATGAATCACGACATCATAACGCCCGACCGCCGCCAGACTTCCCAGCGTGGCCAGTGCGGCCAGCAGCCATTGATGTGAGGGCAAACCCGCAACCGCGTCCCAGACCTGAGGCAGGTTGACCGCCTCCAGCCGGTGGCTGAGCAGCCACAGACAGGCGATGGCGGCCAGGGGCGGCAACAACAGGCGTGGCGTGAAAATCAGGCGAAGCAGCAGACAGGTTCCTTTTCCGGCCCGCTTTGACTAGCGGGCCGCGATTACCGTCCGATTAACGGTGCTACGAAAACAAAAGAGGGTGCTTAGTGTTCTGCGATCAGCTGGGCTTTTGCTTCGATCAGAAGCTCGGCCATCTTGGCGCGGATCGTGTCGGGGTCGGACTTGCTGCCCAGATCGGCGGCAACCTTGCGTACGACATCCTCGTGGCCGGCCTCTTCAAAATCGGCTTTGACCACCTCTTTGGCGTATTCCGCGGCGTCGTCCCCGGATTTGCCCAGCAGGTCTGCCGCCCAAAGGCCCAACAGCTTGTTACGGCGGGCTTCGGCTTTGAACTGCATTTCCGCATCATGGGCGAACTTGTTCTCAAAGGCGTTCTCGCGATCATCAAACGTGGTCATCTGGGTGTCCTCTTAAAGTGCTGTTGGCCTCTATGTAGGGACGATCTTGCCGTTTGTATATGCGTCAGCTTTGCCCGTTTTGCATCTTAATCCGTGGCGCGGGGCCGCTTGCGCGCCTCGCGGCGGTATTCTGCAACCTTGGCGTGGATGGCATCGGCCTCAACACGGCCCGCAAGGTCTGAAAGCAGCTTTTGCGTGATGCAGGCGCTGTCGGTGTCGTCAAGATGCGCAATCACGACCTCACGCGAATAGGCTTTTGCCGCATCCCCGGTCAGTCCAAGCTGCTTTGCGGCCCAGTCGCCCAGCAACCTTGCGCGCCGGGCCAAGGCGCGGAACTGTTTTTCGGCGTCCTTGGCATGTTTCATCTCGAACGCCTGCTCGCGGGTGTCAAATAATGTCATCGGTTGGGTCCCTCTCACTCACAACAGGCCAAGGGCTACGACAACGAGGCTTAACAAGGTCTTTCCAGCGCACACAAAACTGCGAAGGATTCGACGCGATCGGACAAGCCTTTGCTCACCATGGGTTATCCGCAGTTGCGGGTGTCGCGCCCTTGTCCTATACGGGCGCCACGCGTGTGGACCCTACCGAGCCCGCGCGAGAACGGAGTTTTCATGGCGCGTCGCAAGAAGATTTACGAGGGCAAGGCAAAGGTCTTGTATGAAGGCCCGGAGCCCGGCACCTTCGTGCAGTATTTCAAGGATGATGCCACCGCCTTCAACGCCGAGAAGAAGGACGTGATCGAAGGCAAGGGCGTGTTGAACAACCGCCTGTCCGAGTTCTTTATGATCGGGCTTGAGAATATCGGCGTGCCGACGCATTTCCTCAAGCGCCTCAATATGCGCGAGCAATTGATCCGTCAGGTTGAGATTATTCCGCTCGAAGTGATCGTGCGCAACTATGCCGCGGGCACGATGAGCAAACGTCTGGGCCTTGAGGAGGGCACGCGCCTGCCGCGCCCCATCGTCGAGTTTTGCTATAAAGATGACAGCCTTGGCGATCCGCTGGTCGCCGAAGAGCATATCATCGCCTTCAACTGGGCCACCCAACAGGATCTGGACGACATGGTCGCCCTGGCGTTGCGGGTCAACGATTTCATGTCCGGCCTGATGTATGGCGTCGGCATCAAGCTTGTCGATTTCAAGATCGAGATCGGGCGGCTTTGGGACAATGATTTCCAGCGCCTTGTCGTCGCCGATGAGATCAGCCCGGACAGCTGCCGTCTGTGGGACATCGAGACGGGTCAGAAGCTCGACAAGGACGTGTTCCGACGCGATCTGGGATCGCTCGCGGATGCCTATACCGAAGTGGCGCGCCGGTTGGGCGTGCTGCCATCCAATGCCACGCATATGCCAAAGCCGACACTGATTAACTAAGGAACAGGGCCATGAAAGCACGGGTTCATGTGATGCTGAAAAACGGGGTTCTGGACCCGCAAGGCGAGGCGGTGAAACACGCGCTTGGCACGCTTGGGTTCGACGGTGTCGAAGGGGTCCGCCAAGGCAAGGTGATCGAGCTTGATCTGGCCGATGGCACCTCCGAGGCGACGGTCACCGAAATGTGCGAGAAGCTGCTCGCGAACACGGTCATCGAAAGCTACTCAGTCGAGCTGGTCTGATGCGCGCGGCGGTTCTGGTCTTTCCCGGCTCCAACTGCGACCGCGATATGGCGGTGGCGCTGAAAGCCGCTGGTGCCGAGGTTCAGATGGTCTGGCACAAGGATGCCGATCTGCCTGCGGGTGTTGACGTTGTCGCCGTGCCGGGCGGCTTTTCCTTTGGGGATTACCTGCGTTGTGGGGCCATTGCCGCGCAATCGCCGATCTGCAAGGCGCTGGTCGCTCATGTGGAACGGGGTGGGTATGCGTTGGGGGTGTGCAACGGCTTTCAGGTTCTGACTGAGACCGGCCTTCTCCCCGGCGCGTTGATGCGCAATGCGGGGCTGAAATTTGTCTGCAAATCCATCGGGTTGGAGGTTGTCACCTCTGCTTCGGCCTTCACGGAAGGCTACAATGCAGGCGACGTGTTGAGTATCCCGGTCGCTCATCACGACGGCAATTATGTGGCCGATGAAGCGACGCTGGCCCAGTTGCGTGATCAGGATCGCGTGGCGTTTCACTATACCGAGAACCCCAATGGCTCGACTGCGGATATCGCGGGCATTCTGTCGGAAAACCGCCGTGTTCTGGGGATGATGCCCCATCCCGAACGGGCGGTGGATGCGGCCCATGGGGGCACCGACGGGCAGGCGCTTTTCCGCACATTGGTCGGACAGCTCGAAAACGTGTGACTTGAGCGGGGCGGGCAGGGCGCGTAACCTCCGCCCATGAGCCTGCCAGCCAATCCAGATGCCAAACGTGACCCGACCCGCGCCGAGCGTGACCTGACGCGCCCGTTGTCATGGCGTGCGCGTCTGGCGCTTTTGGTGCTTGCGATCTTTGCAGGCACCACGGTCTGGCTGACAAATTCCCTTTTGACAGAACGGTTTACCGAAAGCACCAAGAACCGGGCAGAGCTGCGTCTGGCGCTCTATGCGGGCAACCTGATGTCCGAGATTCAGCGCAACTCGATTGTGCCGCAATTGCTGGCACGGGACCCGGCACTGATCGGGGCGCTGGCGTCATCAGATTACTCCCAATCGACCCAGCGTCTGTTGTCCTTCGTCGAGGAGATCGAGGCGAAATCCCTGATGCTGCTGGATGGTGACGGTCGGGCGGTGGCGGTCAGCGAGCGCGAACAGCTGGGCTCCATCCACCGAACGGAGCCCTATTTCGTGAACGCGCTGCGCTCCAATGACACGGTGTTCAGCATTATCCAGACCGATACGGGCGCTTACCGCTTCACCTATTCGCGCAAGATCGAGTTCAACGCGCTGACACTGGGCGTGATCCTGGTGGAGGTCGACCTGCGCCAGTTTGAGCTGAGCTGGGCGGGTATTTCCGATGCTGTGATCGTCACCAATTCCGAAGGCACCGTGATCCTCGCCACCGAGCCGCGCTGGCGCGGACGCACCGAAGAAGAGGCCTTGGCCCTGCAATCGGCACCCTCGGCTATTGAGCGCGCGATCTGGGCGGCAGGCGATTGGACGAACCAATCGGTGGACGCTTATATCAGCGGTCGCGCGGTGATGCGGCTTGAGAACCGTTTGCCGTTCCAAGGCTGGAAAATCGCGTCATTCACGACCTATGCGTCGGTACGCGAACGGGTCAACGGGGTGCTAGCGCTCGAGATCATGGGCTTTGCGATTCTGCTGGCGCTGGCCTTTTATTCGGTCAGCCGCAGGGCCACGTCGCGGCTGGTCTCGGTCCGGCTGGAATCGGCTGAACTTCGCCAGTTAAACGCCCGGCTACAGCGGGAAATCGCCGAACGGGAGAGGGTCGAAAAGAACCTGCAAAGCGCCGAACAGACCCTTGCGCAAAGCTCAAAACTCGCCGCCTTGGGCGAGATGTCGGCGGCGGTGAGTCATGAGTTGAATCAACCGCTTGCAGCGATGAAGACCTACCTGGCGGGGGCCAAGCTGCTGCTGCAACGCAAGCGCCCGGACGAGGCGCTCAGTTCCTTCCAGCGGATCGACGATCTGATCGGTCGGATGGGGGCCATCACCCGCCAGCTCAAATCCTATGCCCGCAAGTCCGGTGATGTGCTGGAGCCCTTGGATTTAAGGGATGCGGTGAAAGGTGCGCTCACCATGATGGAGCCGCAATTGCGCCGCCGCACAGTCGAGATCAGCAAGACGCTGCCGCAGGAGCCGGTCATGGTGATGGGCGATGCCCTACGCATCGAACAGGTGATTATCAACCTGCTGCGCAACGCCCTGGATGCCACTCAGGCAGAGGCAGAGCCGCGGATTGATCTGCTGCTCTCGGTCGGGGAAACCGCAACCCTGACCGTGCGTGACAACGGGCAGGGGATTGATGACCTCGATGAGCTTTTTGAGCCGTTCTACACCACGAAGCGGCCAGGCGACGGGGTCGGGCTTGGTCTTGCCATCTCGTCAGGCATCGTCAAGGACTTGGGCGGGCGGTTGACTGCAAGGAATGCCGCCAGCAAGGGGGCGGTCTTTGACGTCCAATTGCCATTATTAGAGGCCTCAGCCGAGGCCGCAGAATGAGAGGTGCAGAATGGCACGTCCGATGAAAATTGCGATTGTAGATGACGAGCAGGATATGCGTCAGTCGATCAGCCAGTGGCTGGCCCTGTCGGGATATGACACCGAAACCTTCGCCAGCGCCGAAGATGCGCTGAAAGGGCTCAGCAATGACTACCCCGGTGTTGTAGTCAGCGACATCAAGATGCCCGGTATGGACGGGATGCAGTTTCTGAAGCGATTGATGTCTGTCGATAGCGGTCTGCCGGTGATCATGATCACGGGGCATGGCGATGTGCCGATGGCAGTGGAAGCGATGCGCGTTGGCGCGTTCGATTTTCTGGAAAAGCCGTTCAACCCGGACAGGATGACCGAGCTTGCCAAACGCGCCACGCAGATGCGCCGCATGACGCTGGATAACCGCGTGCTGCGCAAAGAGTTGTCCGATGGCGGCGCGCTGATGCGCAAGCTGATTGGGTCATCGCCCGTTATGGAACGTCTGCGCGAGGATATCCTCGATCTCGGCCAAGCCGATGGTCACGTCCTGATCGAAGGGGAGACCGGTACCGGCAAAACCCTTGTTGCCCATGCGCTGCATGCGGTGGGGGCGCGGGCCTCCAAGAAATTCGTGCTGATCAGCTGCGGGGCTTATGACGAAGACGCGCTGGCCCAGAGGCTCTTTGGCCCTGTCGAAGATGACAGCCCGATCCCCGCAATCGAGGAAGCCCGCGGCGGCACCTTGGTGCTGGAGGATATCGAAGCGCTGTCGGATGCCTTGCAGGCCAAGCTGCTGACGGTTATCAACGATCAAGGCACCCCTGCAGAGACACGGATTGTCGCGATCTCCAACTTGCAGGAACGCGGCAAGACCTCCGAGGATGTGCTGCGCGGCGATCTCTTCTACCGCCTTGCGGCGCTCAAGATCACCGTGCCGCCACTGCGCCAGCGCGGTGAGGATATCCTGACGCTCTTTACGCGGCTGTCAGAGCAATACGCCGATGACTACGGTTGCGATGCGCCTGAAATCAGCGCGCAGGAAGCGGCACAACTGTTGCAAGCCCCGTGGCCCGGCAATGTGCGTCAGCTGATCAACGTGGCTGAGCGCGCGGTGCTGCAGAACCGCCGTGGCTCCGGTTCCATCGCAAGCCTCTTGATGGCGGACAATGAAGAAGCCGCGCCGACCATGACGACCGAAGGCAAACCGCTGAAAGAATATGTCGAAGCGTTCGAGCGGATGCTGATCGACAACACGATGCGGCGGCATAAAGGCTCTATCGTCAATGTCATGGACGAGCTGCAATTGCCGCGTCGGACCCTGAACGAGAAGATGGCGAAATACGGGTTGCAGCGGTCAGATTACCTCTGACGTCAGCGGAAACTTCGCACATCTTAAAGTTGAAACGCCAGAGTCCTGCTATTTTGCTGGGCTTTGGCGCTCAATTCGACCCCGCATACATTTGGCCATTGTAATGATCGCGTAACGTCCCTTATGTTAGCGATAAGCAGCACGTGTCTTATGACACCTCTGCGCTTTAGACAGATTTGCCGTCCTGAGCGTTTCGCGTGCGCAATCACGCCCTCTGAGACGGATGCAAGTTCTGGTTTTGCCAAATGCGGCGAGACCTGTGAAATGCCCGAGACGCTCAGCGCCGGGTCGTAAATGGGCAGGGGACACCCTGTCGGAGAAGAAACGCGATGCAACGCGCGACAGACATGAGGGACGCAGCAGAGGGCCACGCCGCCCATGCGCTCCCTATGCGCGTCCTCGCCATCACCAGACACCACCCGCAAACGCTCGCTCCCCCAGGGGAGGGGTCTTTGCCGCGGTGCACAGAGAAAACATGGCTAAGAAAATGCTTATCGACGCCACCCACGCGGAAGAAACCCGCGTAGTGGTGGTTGACGGAAACAAGGTCGAGGAGTTCGACTTTGAATCCGAAAACAAACGCCAGCTTGCTGGCAACATCTACCTTGCAAAAGTAACACGGGTTGAGCCGTCGCTTCAGGCGGCGTTCGTGGATTATGGCGGAAACCGGCACGGTTTTCTGGCGTTTTCCGAAATTCACCCTGATTACTATCAGATTCCCGTTGCGGATCGCGAAGCTCTCATGGCCGAAGAAAAAGCCTATGCTGAGCAGCTGAAAGCCGACGCCGAGGAGGAGAAAGACAAGCCCAAACGCGGTCGCGGACGCCGCCGCAGCAAGGCCAAGGCCGAAGAGGTCAAGGTCGAGGACGCGGTCGAAACCGCAGATGTGATGGTCGAGGACGACGCGCCCAACGGGATGGAAACCATCGATCTGGACAGCTCTGACGAAGGGCTCTCCCCGATGGAGACGGTCGCTGAGACGCCGGTTGATACCCCTGAAACTTCTGAAGAGACATCAGAGGATGACGCGGACACGGGCGCCTCTGACGAGGAGAACGACGAGAAGGGCGCAGATGCGACATCGAAAGATGACAGCATCGAGTCTGTGGCCGATGAGGATGACAGCGAAGACATTCGCCCCGCGCGCAAACCGCGTCCGCGGCGCTATAAAATCCAGGAAGTCATCAAGGTGCGTCAGATCCTGCTGGTGCAGGTCGTCAAGGAAGAGCGGGGCAACAAGGGTGCCGCACTGACCACCTATCTGTCGCTGGCCGGTCGCTATTGCGTGCTGATGCCCAACACCGCACGCGGTGGTGGTATCTCTCGCAAGATCACCAATGCCGCCGACCGCAAGAAACTCAAAGAAATCGCCAACGAGATCGAAGTGCCCGATGGCGCAGGTCTGATCGTGCGCACGGCCGGTGCCAAGCGCACCAAGTCCGAGATCAAGCGCGACTACGAATATCTCCAGCGCCTCTGGGAAGAAATCCGCGCGCTGACGCTCAAATCCATCGCGCCTGCGAAGATTTACGAGGAAGGCGACCTGATCAAGCGCTCGATCCGTGATCTTTACAATCGCGAGATTGATGAGGTTTTCGTCGAAGGCGAAGCGGGCTACCGCGTGGCCAAGGACTTCATGAAAATGATCATGCCGTCCCACGCAAAGAACGTGAAGCACTACACCGATCCGCTGCCGCTATTCGCGCGCTATCAGGTGGAAAGCTATCTGGCGGGCATGTTTAATCCGACCGTTCAGCTGAAATCCGGTGGCTATATCGTGATCGGCGTGACCGAGGCTTTGGTTGCGATCGACGTGAACTCCGGCCGGGCCACGAAAGAAGGCTCGATCGAGGAAACAGCGCTTAAGACCAATCTTGAAGCCGCTGAGGAAGTCGCGCGCCAGCTGCGTCTGCGCGACCTTGCAGGCCTTATCGTGATCGACTTCATCGATATGGACGAGCGCCGCAACAACACCGCTGTTGAAAAGCGGATGAAGGACAAACTCAAAACGGATCGTGCCCGCATTCAGGTCGGTCGGATCTCTGGCTTCGGCTTGATGGAGATGTCCCGCCAGCGCCTGCGCCCCGGCATGATCGAGGCGACGACCCAGCCCTGTCCGCATTGCCACGGCACCGGACTCTTGCGCTCGGACGACAACCTCGCCCTGTCGATCCTGCGTCAGCTGGAAGAGGAAGGCGTGCGCGGACGCTCCAAGGAAGTTCTGGTGAAAGCGCCTGTCGCGATCATCAATTTCCTGATGAACAACAAGCGCGAGCATATCGCCCAGATCGAAGCGCGCTACGGCCTGTCCGTACGCCTTGAGGGCGACCCGATGATGGTCTCCCCCGACTTCTCAATCGAGAAATACAAGACCGCGACGCGCCGTGTGGCCGAACGTGTCGCGCCAGTGGTGTCGGTTGATTCCTCCATCATGGATGACATCGACGACGCGGTTGAGTTGGACGCAGACGAAGCGCCGGAAGCGCAAGGCGCGCCTGCGGCTGAGGAAAGCGCAGATGGTGATCAGCAGCCCCGCAAACGCCGTCGTCGCCGGCGTCGTCGTCGTGGGGGCGGTGGCAATGGCGACCAGCAGCATTCGGAGGATCAATCCCCCGATGGCGCACCCCAGGGTGAGCCCGCAGAGCAAGACGCTGCACAGGCGGAAACTCCGTCCGAGGAAGCGACCGAGGCCGAAGAAAAGCCAAAGAAACGCACCCGCACCCGCCGCAAGAAATCGGATGACGCTCCGAAAGAAGCTGTTGCTGCAGAGGCCGCGCCCGCAGATGAGGCAGCGTCGGACGAGGTGAAAGCCGAAGAGGCCAAGCCCAAGGGCCGCAAACCCAAGGCGGCAAAGGTGGAAGAGCCTGCCGCCGAGGATGCGCTTGAGGACAAGCCCAAAAAGCGCGCCCCGCGCAAGCGCAAGGCGCCCGCCAAGGAAGAGGCCGCAGCAGAGGCAGCACCGGTGCCCGAAATGGCCGAAGCCGCCCCAGAAACCAAGGCCGCAGCGCCCGCACCCCAGCCCGAGCCTGAGCCCGTGGCAGAGGTCGCAACAGCGCAACCCGAACCGGCCCCGGTCAAGGACGACAAGCCCAAGAAGAAGGGCTGGTGGTCGATGGGTCGCTGATGGCGCGTATCGTTGTCACAGGTGGCTGTGGATTTTTGGGCCAGCGTCTTGCGCTGGCCCTTCTTGCAAAAAAGCACTTCGATCTGCCCGATGGCAGCACAATCGAAACCTCTGACATTGTCCTCGCCGACCGCCCGGGCGCGTCGCTCGTAGCCGCGCTGGAGGGGCGGGTCAGCGTGGTGCCTGTCGACATCACCGATGCGGCACAAGTGGCCGGGCTTATCGACGCGGATACGGCACTGGTCTATCACCTCGCGGCTGTCGTCAGCGGGCAGGCAGAGGCCGAATTTGATCTCGGCCTGACCGTTAATTTTGACGGCACCCGGAATGTGCTCGATGCTGCTCGCGCGCTGGAACGAAACGTCCCCGTGATCGGAACGTCCTCGCTCGCCGTCTTTGGTGGCACGTTGCCGGATGTGCTGACCGAGGCCACCGCGACCCATCCGGGCAATTCCTACGGCATGGCCAAGGCGATGTCCGAGATGCTGATGAGCGACTATCGCCGCAAAGGATTTGCCGAAGCGCGGACCTTGCGCTTGCCGACAATCATCGTGCGCCCCGGCGCGCCAAATGCGGCGGCATCGTCTTTTGCGTCGGGTATCTTCCGCGAGCCGTTGATGGGCCAGCCCTCGGTCTGCCCGGTTTCGCCAGACCTCGAGATGTGGCTGGCCTCACCGGAAACCGCCATCGCCGCGCTGATCCGCGCCGCCGAAGTGCCGGCAGCAGACTGGCCGGCCTTCAGTGCGTTGAATGTGCCCGGCGTGACTGCGACCGTGGAGCAGATGTTGGACGCCTTGGAAGAGGTCGGCGGATCAGAGGCCCGCGCCCGCGTTACGATGCAACCTGATGCAAAGATCGAGACGATTGTCGGCACATGGCCGTCAGCGTTCGACACCGCGTTGGCGGACGGGCTTGGTTTCGAAGGTGACAAGTCTGTGCGAGAGATCGTTCAGCGGTTCAAGGACGGGCTGACTTAGGTTTTGCGGATTTCATAGACCTGATGGGTCTCTGTATCAGATTGCTGCACAAGCTCATGGCCGCTCTCCACGCAGAAATGCGGGATGTCCACGATGGCAGCCGGATCATCGGCCAAGACGGTCAATACATCGCCTTTCGCCAGCGATTTCAGTCGCTTGCGGGCTTTGAGAACGGGCAGGGGGCAGAGAAGCCCGGTGGCATCCAAGGTCAGATCGTCGCTCATGCCTTGCGATATGGCGCGGGTGTTACAACTTGTCCACTAACTTGTGAGCGCCCGGCGCGTGACGCGCCTTGCGCAATGGCCTATTGGGGAAGACATGTTCGGATTTGACATCATAGACGCCAGCCTCGTCCCGGCCATGAGCATCGCGCTGTTCGCGGGCATCCTGTCGTTCCTGTCGCCTTGCGTGTTACCCATCGTGCCACCCTATCTGGCCTATATGAGCGGCGTGTCGGTCAATGATATGTCCAGCACATCCGTTGCGCGCCGCAAGGCCTTGATGTCGGCCAGTTTCTTTGTGTTGGGCCTGTCCACAGTCTTCCTGTTTCTGGGCTTTACGGCCTCCGTTTTCGGGCGCTTCTTCCTGATGAACCAGGAATGGTTTGTGGGCATCGCGGGCGCCATCGTGATGATCTTTGGCGCGCATTTTCTGGGCGTTTTCCGGATCGGCTTCATGGACCGCGAAATGCGCGTGGATGCAGGCGACCGGGGCGGATCGGCCTTTGGAGCCTATGTCCTGGGCCTTGCCTTCGCCTTTGGTTGGACCCCCTGCATTGGCCCGATCCTCGGCTCGATCCTGTCGCTGGCCGCGTCCGAGGCGAGCGTGACCCGTGGCACCACACTGTTGGGTGTCTATGCAATTGGATTGGGGATCCCCTTCCTGCTGGTCGCCGCCTTCTTCCCTTCCATGACCGGGCTTATGGCGTGGATGAAGCGCCATATGGAGCGGATCGAGCGCGTTATGGGGCTCTTGCTCTGGACCGTGGGTCTGATGATGCTCACCGGCCAGTTTACCGATCTGGCGTGGTGGCTGAACGAGCAGTTCCCGGCCTTGCAAGCCTTCGGATAGGGCTTATTTTCGTCGAAATTCTGCGCTAGCGTCGCGCCATGGTAACGGGTGCGACAGGTCAGATCACGCGGCGCCGGGTGATGTATATCCCCGGCTATGATCCGATTCACCCGCGCCGCTACCGGGAGCTTTATCGCAAAGAAAGTGCCGCCCAGGCCGCAATCAGCGGCTATGAGATCAATCTTTCGCCAAAGACCAGCGGCGGCCCCTATGGCTGGCAGGTAGCCGCGCGCATTGACGGGCAAGAGGTGCAGGCAGATATCGACGTGCTCGTGTGGTCCGACATCGTGCGCGGCTCCATGGCGCAAGGTATTCTCGCGACCTATGGCCAGCTTGTGCGCACGGCATGGGTCTATGTCTCGACCGGGGCGCTGCGGCGGCTGATGTGGCTGCGCAAAGGCCCGGTGATTGCCGCTCTCTATCCGGTGGGCATGTTGCTGCTGCAACTGACGGTGGCGCTGCTGCTCAGCGCGCTTGTCGGAGAGCTTTTGGTTGATGCGCTGGAATGGGTCGCGGGGGATACCGGTCTTTTGGGGACCTCAATCGAATGGGGCGTTTTGGCTGGGGGCACCGTTGCCGGATTGCGCTGGTTTCGCAAACACGACAACCGGTTTTTTGCCTATTATCTGATGCATGACTACGCCTATTCGGCCCGCTGGCGCGGGGCCAACCCGCCCGATCTGGAGGCCCGCATGGCCGAGTTCGGGGACCTCATCACAGAGGCGTTGCAAAGCGATGTGGACGAGGTTCTGATCGTTGGTCATTCCTCCGGGGCGCATCTTGCCGTGTCCATTCTGGCCGACCTGATCCGGGCAGGGCGCGTCCCAGCAACCGGTCCCAAGCTCGCCTTCCTCTCGCTCGGTCAAGTCGTTCCGATGGTGTCGTTCCTGCCCGACGCGCACCGCTTGCGCGCCGATCTGAACTACCTTGCTGCGCGCGATCAGCTGACTTGGGTCGATGTGACCGCCCCCGGAGATGGCTGCGCCTTTGCGCTCTGTGATCCGGTGTCGGTCAGCGGGGTGGCCCCCGCGAACAAACGCTGGCCCTTGGTCTTCTCGGCGGCCTTCACACAAACGCTCAGCCCTGCACGGTGGAAGGAACTCCGCTGGCGCTTTTTCCGCCTGCATTTCCAATATCTTTGCGCCTTTGATCGCCCCAAGGACTACGACTATTTTCAGATCACCGCAGGTCCCGTCAGCTTGTCCGAGCGTTACGCAGACCGCCCGCCATCACGCTCGCGTATCGACGCGCCTGCGTCCAAATTCACGTCGATTGCCGCATGATCCCGCCCAAGCCCGCGTCGCGGCCCGATAAAGTCTCGCTTTGGAGGTATCTGCGCCTGTTTCGACAGGATATCCTGTCTGCGCAGCCCGCCAAGCTCTACCGCGCGTGGATGGCAGAGTTTCGCACGCCGTTTTTTCGCAGTTATCTGGTGAACCAGCCGGATCTGGTGATGACGGTGCTGAGAGAGCGCCCGGATGATTTTCCAAAGTCTGACCGGATTGGCGAGGGGCTGCGCCCTTTGCTGGGAGACAGCGTTTTCCTGACCAATGGCGAGACGTGGAAGCGCCAGCGGCGGATCATTGATCCGGCCTTTGAGGGGGGCCGTCTGCGCGATACCTTTCCCGCCATGTGGGCGGCTGGACAGGCCGCCGTGGCGCGGTTTCCCGAAGGGGTGGTCGAGGTTGAGGAAGAAACCTCTCATGCCGCCGCCGACGTCATATTCCGCACGCTCTTCTCGATCCCCATCGAGCATGAGATCGCCGCGCAGGTTTTTACCCAGTTTCGCGACTATCAGCGCACCCAGCCGATCCTAAATCTTGCCGCGTTCGTGCCGCTGCCCTCTTGGGTGCCGCGGGGCCATCGCCGCCGCACCAAGGACAGGGCCCGGTCGATCCGGGCACTGATCACGCGCCTGACAGAAGCGCGGATGGCTGCGATTGCCGAAGGCGGTGCGCCCGATGATCTGGCCACCAAGATCATGACGACGGCCGATCCGGTGACTGGCGAGACCTTCACGACGCAGGAAATGGTCGATCAGGTCGCGATCTTCTTTCTGGCGGGTCATGAAACCAGTGCCTCGGCACTTGCCTGGACGCTCTATCTGATGGCGCTCTACCCGGAGTGGCAGGATCAGGTGGCGGCAGAAGCAGAGGCGCTGAAGGAAGGCGAGTTTAGCGAGGTTTCAAAGCTGAAGGTCAGCCGCAATGTGTTTCGCGAGGCTCTCCGTTTGTATCCGCCAGTGCCGATGATGGTGCGCGAGACGACATGCCCAGAGCGGTTCCGCAACCGCGATATCCCCAAAGGCGCACAGATTGTGCTCAGCCCATGGCACCAGCATCGCCATGAACGGTTGTGGGACAACCCCGATGGCTTTGATCCGGACCGGTTTGAGACCGAGAACGGAAAGACCTGCCTGCGTGAGGCCTATATGCCGTTTTCCAGCGGCGCGCGGGTCTGCACGGGGGCAGGGTTTGCGATGGTGGAGGGGCCTTTGCTGCTGTCGATGCTCGTCAAAGCCTATCGCTTCGAGCTGGTGGAGGGGGAGGTGCCGGTGCCGGTCGCACATCTCACCGTTCGCTCGAAAGACGGCATCCGGCTGCGGGTGTCACGACGGTAAAAGGCTTTTCAGAAAAGCCTTTGAAAAGTTTTCTGAAAACTTTTCAGCACAACACATGAACCCGCTCGTTATTACAAAAGACCACGAACTGGCCACCGTTCTCCACGCAGTGAAACCCCCGGCGTTTGATCTCGCGCACAAACCTTTCGCGCCCCACCGTCCGCTCCACATCGCGCGCTTTGCGTCGCACGATGCCACCTTGGCGAGCCGCTTTGCTGTCAAAGATTTGCTGTAACCAGAGATCGGGCGGAAGGAGGGCGACGGCATAGCTCATGCCCGTGATCCTTACCCGTCTTGGTTAAAATCCTGATAATAGCGCAGCACATAAAGTCTGATGGCCGAAGCCAGACCAATCTCCAATCCGCGATCTGCATCAATTTCGGCGGCCAATGCGTTGATCGGCTTGCCTTTTTCCTCTGCGATTTTTCGGAAGGCGTCCCAAAACGGGTCTTCCAGCGACACGCTGGTGCGGTGACCTTTCAACGTGACCGAGCGTTTCGTGGGCCGCAGGCTCATGTCTTCTTCGCCCTGTCCAGATCGCGCGCGGCTTTCTCCGCCCGCGCGCGATCAAGCTCTTTTTCGGCCTTGGAACGGCCATGCAAAACGGCGTTCTCATCAGCACTGGCCTTTTTCGCGGCCCGCGCCTTATCTTTGCGAAACCGGTTCAGATTGACCGGCTGCGCCATTACTTCGGGCCGACCATATTTTCGGGGCGCACGACGCGGTCGAATGTCTCTTCATTGACAAATCCCAGCGCAATCGCCTCCTCCTTGAGGGTCGTGCCGTTTTTATGCGCGGTCTTGGCAACCTTCGTGGCATTGTCATAGCCAATCTCAGGCGCCAGTGCCGTCACCAGCATCAGGCTTTCGCGCATCAACCGCTCGATCCGGTCCGCATCGGCTTTCAGACCCACAACCAGATTGTCGGTGAAGGTGGAGGCCGCATCGCCCAGAAGCTGCATGCTCTGCAGCACGTTATACGCCATCATCGGCTTGTAGACATTCAGCTCGAAATGCCCTTGGGAGCCTGCAAAGCCCACGGCGGCGTCATTGCCGAAGACATGTGCGCAGACCTGTGTCAGCGCCTCGCATTGGGTGGGGTTCACCTTGCCGGGCATGATCGACGAGCCGGGCTCGTTTTCCGGCAGGATCAACTCGCCCAGACCGCAGCGGGGGCCGGAGCCCAGCAGGCGGATGTCATTCGCGATCTTGAAGAGCGACGCGGCCACCACCTTCAACGCGCCCGAGATTTCGACCATCGCGTCATGGGCGGCCAGCGCCTCGAACTTGTTGGGCGCGGTGATGAAGGGCAGGCCCGTGATCTCGGCCATGTTCGCGGCGACCATCTTGTCCCAACCGACCTTGGTGTTCAGCCCGGTGCCCACAGCCGTTCCGCCTTGGGCCAGCTCATAAATCCGGCCCAATGCGTCCTTCACCCGCGCGATGCCCATGGCGACCTGATGGGTGTAGCCGGAAAACTCCTGCGACAGCGTCAATGGCGTCGCGTCCTGTGTGTGGGTGCGCCCGATCTTGATGATGCCGTCGAATTCCTCGACCTTGGCCTGCAGCGCGCCATGCAGCTTTTCCAAACCGGGGATCAGCACATCATGGGCGGTCATCGCGGTGGCGATATGCATCGCCGTCGGGAACGTATCGTTCGAGGATTGACCCATATTGCAATGATCATTGGGGTGCACCGGGTCTTTCGAGCCGATCTCGCCGCCCATGATCTCAATCGCGCGGTTCGCGATAACCTCGTTGGAGTTCATGTTGGATTGTGTGCCCGATCCAGTCTGCCACACAACCAGCGGAAAGTTATCGTCGAACTTGCCTTCAAACACTTCGCCAGCGGCTTGCACAATCGCAGCGCCGCGCTCCGCGTCCAATGATCCCAACTCCATGTTGGCCTGCGCACAGGCTTTCTTGATCACCCCAAGCGCACGCACAATAGCGATGGGCTGTTTTTCCCAGCCAATCGGGAAATTCATGATCGAGCGTTGCGTCTGCGCGCCCCAATACTTGTCGGAGGGAACCTCCAACGGGCCAAAGCTGTCGGTTTCGGTGCGGGTCTGGGCCATGATATGCTCTCCGGTATGCAGTTGCATGCCGTTTACCGTGCCGCGCGCGGTGCTGCAATCGGCAGTTTGGCGCAGGGGGCGATAGCGGCCTTACTTGCGGAAACTGTCGAGGCTGACGACCTCGGCATCGCCCTTGGGTCTGTCCTTGGTGTCGTCTTCGGGTAGCTCGATATCCTCGGCAACGATCATCGGGGCAGGGGGCGCATCGCTGCCCTCGCCGTCTTGCGTTTCAAAGCGCAAACCGAACTCCACCGACGGGTCCACAAAGGTCAGGATCGCGTCGTAGGGAATATAAAGCGGCTCCGGGCTGTCACCGAAATTGAGTGTCACCGCAAAGCCTTCATCGGTGACGGTGAGGTTGTCGAACCAGTGCTGCATGACGACGGTCATCTCACCGGGATAGCGATCCGACAGCCAATCCGCGATTTCCACATCCGGGTGCATCGTGTCGAAGGTAATAAAGAAATGATGCTCGCCCGGTAATCCGGTCTCGGCCACGTCCGTCAGCACTTGCTGGATCAGCCCGCGCATGGCGTGGTGCATCAGATTTCCATAGTCAATGCTGGACGACATCAAGGGCCCCTCGGCTTGGCTTCGCTTTAACCATAGCGGATTCGGTTCGAGATTAAAGGGCGGGTCGGCTCACATTACCAGCCCCTGCGCCGCGACCCCGGCAAGCGCCATAATAAGCAGCGTCAAGGGCAGGGGCAGACGTGCACCCAGCGACAGGAGTGCGGCGATGACCGTCAGCCCCAACGCGGGTAAAGACAGGCTGTCCAGCAGTGGCACGGGCACGGTTGCGTTCAGAAACTCCGTCGGGGTCAGCGTGGTAAAGAACACATGCAGCGCGAACCAGAGCGACAGGTTCGCGATGACGCCCACGACCGCTGCGGTGACAGCCTTCAACGACGCCTCAATGCGGGGCGCGTTGGCAAGATGTTCGACATAGGGCGCGCCCGCGAAAATCCACAGAAAGCAGGGGATGAAGGTCACCCAAAGCGTCACAGCCGCTGCCGTGATGCCCAGACCCAAGCCCCTTTCCTGAAAGCCCGCCAGAAAGCCCACGAACTCGGTCACAAGGATCAGCGGGCCGGGCGTTGTCTCGGCCAGCCCCAGCCCGTCGATCATTTGCGGCGTGCTGAGCCAGCCGTAATTCTGCACGACCTCTTGCGTCATATAGGCCAGCACCGCATAGGCCCCGCCAAAGGTCACCACCGCCATTTTCGAGAAGAAAAGCCCGATATCCGTTAGGAAATCAGCTTGCAGCGCGAAAGCCGCCGCCATGGGCGCGATCCAGAGCGCACCCCAAAGCGTGATCGTGCCGGGCAAATGCGCATGCGACATCGGTGTGGCCAGCCCGGTGCCTTTGCGCGCCTGGCTCAACCCGATCAGGGCCGCAACGCCGATGATGATCGGAAACGGCACACCGATGGCAAAGATTGCGATAAAGGCGGCAATGGCCAGCGCCCAGCTCAGCGGCGTCTTGAGCGCTTTCTTCGACAGCTTGAGCAGCGCTTGCAGGACGATCAGAATGACCGCGGATTTGATCCCCAGAAACGCGCCCTGCACCCAGCTGAGATCGCTCAGATACGCGTATCCGATGGCCAGTGCCAGCACCACCGCGGCCCCCGGCAATACGAACAGCGCCCCCGCAATGAGCCCCCCAACGGTCCCATGCAGCCGCCAACCCGCGTAGGTCGCAAGCTGCATCGCCTCGGGTCCGGGCAAGAGCATGCAAAATGACAGCGCCCGCAGGAACTGATCCTCGGTCAGCCACTTCTCCTTCTCGACCAGCGCGTCATGCATCAACGCGATCTGCGCCGCGGGGCCGCCGAAAGAGAGCACACCGATCCGGGCAAAAACGCGGGTGAGGTGGGGGAGGGTCGGTGTCATTAACAGCATCACGCATGGGGTAGGCAGAGAATGCAACAGGCAGGTGACGGTTGATAGGCGCGTCTGGCCAGCAAGGAACCCGATCCTATCGCTTCACAAAAGCCCGGCTTGAAACGGAAATGGAGTTTTGCGCGGGGTCCTTTGCATTGGCAAAGCAATAGCCGTCGGCGCGATGAACCGCTCCGAACTTTAGCCCGCGTTTTTCCGAGTTCCGACAGAATTCTTCGACGTCTTCGACATCGAACACCAGTTTGACCAGCGTTTGCCCGACCTTTCTTCCAGCCCCCAGGGGATGCAGAAGAATGTTCATGCCAGATCCTCGAGCGACAAGTTCAATAATCCTGTCATTTTCGAGCTGAAGAATTTCAAAGCCGAAATACGTGCAGTAGAACTCTGCAACAGCTTCCGGGTTCTTAACATATAGAATAATCCGGCCAAGCTGTGCGGACACGGTCGCCTCCAAAGTCTGCGTGTTGTTGAGCCTTCCTTGAGATCGCCGTGATGCCGAAGACTGATGTGTCGGCAAAGGGACGATCAGGAAGGCGCAACCGCACCCTGAAAAACTTACGTCCGATTGTAAAATGAAAATGCAGGCTTCTGTTGCCAGGTGCCTGCGAACCCCGCCTAACCCTGCTAGGGGCTAGGGCTTAAGATTTCGATACCTCGAACTGCTTACGCAGCCAGAGCCATCGGAGCTTTGTTGTCGTTTGCAACTAGCTTAAGTGAACCGATAACGGTGGTATCTCACCGAGACAAAGCTAACCCCTTTAGACGTTCGTCGATCCTGTTTCGGCCCCGCGATCCTCAAACGAAGGATTATGGTGGAGCCGCCGGGTACCGCCCCCGGGTCCGATCCGCTTATTACGAGCGCGTTTATGTCCATAGTCCCGAAGGACAAGCCTCAATATAGGGGGAAGGCGCGGCGATTTAAAGGGAATTCGCCGCGCTGGAGGTGGCGCGCTTAAAAGACGTTGATGCCAACAAGGGTGATCCCGACTGCGGCTTCGCACAGGAAAAAGCCCCATGTTTTGCGGGTCGGCGCCTCGTCCGCGATGATCGAGGTCAGACGTCCGATGGAGGCAAACCCCCAAGCAAAACCGATCATGGCGTAAGCCACGGGAGAACCCAGAAAGATCGCGCCGACGCCCAGACCCACGAAAAGGGCACCCGACGCGGCGCGGATTTCCGACACGCCCATCGTGGTCGCGCCACGCTGCAGATCGACGACCTCCATCGTGTATTTTGGCGCGAGCCAGCCAAACAGACCCAAAGCGATGCTGAAGAGTGCGAGCGAGATGTTGATGATGTCGATCATATGTGCCTCTGATTTACAGTTTGACTGTATTACGCATCTGACATCCGATTGGTTCACAAAAAAAGCCATCTCGGATGAGATGGCTTTTTCTTTGCATCTTTAGAAGGGCTTAGAATCCTGCCTTGATCCGCTCAAACATCTCGCCTTGCTTTTCGCGCAGGGCATTATCCATCGGAAGTTGCGCCAAAACAGGCGCGCTGATCTCGCCCAGACCAGCAGCTTCCAGCGCCTCTGCGCCGAAATTGGCCATAGAGGCCGCGTTGGAGTGGCCATAGCCATCGGCCATCAGCGCCTCGGTCGAAGACGGATCGAGGAAGGCATTGATGTAGTCATAGGCCTTGTCCTCGGAGCCCTCGCCATCCTTGAGGTTCACGTAGCCGCAGAGCCATAGGGATGACCCTTCTGCCGCTTCACGCTGAAAACCCACCGGGAAGCCTTCATCAACGAGCGTCGGGTAGGTTTCGTTCCACGCCCAGGCCACAAGCACTTCGCCCGTCGCCATCAGCTGCGCCAGCTCGCCCGGGTCGGTCCAGTAGGTGCGCAGGTTGCCATGCACCTCGCGCAGCCAGTTGGAGGCAGCTTCGAACTGTTCATCCGTGGCCGTGGTCCAATCGGTGGTGCCGGTGGCCAGATAAGCCAGCGCGTAAGCGTCATCGACATTGTCGGGCAGGGTCATACGGCCTGCATAGGCGGGGTTCTTGAACACGTTGAGCGACGCCACATCCTCGGCAGGCACTTCATCCGTGTTGTAGGCAATCGCCGTCGAGCCGAAATCAACCGGGATGAAATACGTGTCCGATGCGGCGGCCGAGATATCCTCGCCCATGAGGTTCGCATCAAGGTTTTCCAGCTCGTCGATCCGGCTCAGATCCCACGGCTCCAGGATGTCGGAGGCGACCCATTTGGTGACCGAGCCTGCGCAGACATGGCTGACATCGGCCTTGAAGCCCGAGCGGATCTTTTGCAGCGCTTCATCTTCGTCGCCGAAGAACGAAAAGGTCGGGCTGGTGCCGTGCTTGTCGATATAGCTTTGGTGGAAGGCGGGCATCTCGAAGCCGGAATAGTCGAAGACCAGCAGTTCTGGGTCTTCGGCAAAGGCGGCGGTGGACAAGGCGAGGGTGGCCACGCCCGTGGACAGAAGGTGTTTCATGAGTAAGCTCCCAACAGAATTTGCGCGAAACGCTAAGCGCGGTCGGGGGAGGGTGCAAGCGGGTTCTTTCATATGGCCGCGCCCCGGACCTCATACGGTTAGGGTCCCACGTCAAGCCCGGGGCGGTTGTGCGGATACAGGACAGTTACGCGCCAGCCCGGAATCAAGCCGAAGGCGCCGGGCTATCGGCGACCCGTCCCACGAGAAGGCGATTTGTAGGGTCTAAGTGCTTCGTTCAAAGGGAAGACGTGTTTGGCTGCCATAAAGTATTGAAGAAAGCCTGTCGGCGCGCCTCCCCAGGGTCGCCGATAGCCCGGCTACCGCTGCGCCGCCCGCGCCTCGAACACACTCTGCGCCAGCGCGACCGTATACTCTGCCAGTTCCACCAGCGCCGCATCCGCCGCTCCGCCATCCTGTGCCTCAATCGCGTCGGCGATCCCACCGTGCAGAGTAATGATCCGTTCGCGGGAGCGGGCGGTGAACGTAATCATGTTCATCAGTGGCTGCATCGCCTCCACCGCACCCGCCAACTGGTATGACAGAACCGGATTGCCCGCGCCATCCACCAACGCGCGGTGAAAGGCGACGTCAGACGCGCAAAAGGCCTCATCCGTCAGACCGGGTTGACCCTGCCGATGTATCTCCGCGCGCATGGTCGCCAGATGATCGGGCGTGCGGCGCGTGGCAGACAGGGGCGCGCAGGCGCGCTCCAACGCGTAACGCGCTTCGCAGGCGGTCTCGAACGACACCGCGTTCATCGACAGCAGAAGCGTCGAGGTCGTGATCTGCTGGGAGTAGGCGTCGGCATAGCGCAACCGGTTCACGAACGCGCCGCCTGTCGCCCCGCGCTGGGTGCGGATCAAGCTTTGCGCGGCCAACCGTTTGAGCGCCTCGCGCACGGTCGAGCGGGAGACCTCGAACTGGTCGGCCAGTTCCGCTTCTGACGGCAACCGCTCATCCACAGGCATCGCCCCGGACACAATCGCATCGCGAATCGCAGATGCAATCTGCGCCGAGAGGTCTTTGGAACTGGTCGGATCAATTTTCATTTGTCAGACAATTAAAAGTCTGACATTTGAATTGCAACGGTTTTGGGAGGAATCGTCGATGCTGCACGCGCCCTTGCGCACAATTTTATGGCTTAGTTTTTTCACCGCGATCCTGCTGTCGTGGTGGATGATGTTTGCCATGGCCATCGACATGGACCTTGATCTGCTGGGTCGCCCTGGCGAGATGGGCGCGCGCATGGCCGCGATGGACCCGCGCATGCCGATGGATATGCCCATGGCGCGCTTTGGCCCCTTATTTGCCATGTGGGCCATCATGATGGCCGCAATGATGCTGCCGACGCTGATCCCAACCTTGCGCGCCTATGAAGACCTGATGGTCAGCGCAGACGGCACCCGCGCGGGCTGGCTGGGCGTGCTGCTGGGATATTTCATCGTCTGGGTCGGCTTTGCGGCGGTCATCACGGCAGTGCAACTGGGGCTGCTTTTCGGCGGCGTCGTCGACATGCTGGGCATCGCCAAAAGCCCGTGGGTTGCGGGCGGTCTCCTGCTGATCGTGGGCTTTTTCCAATTCACCCGCGCCAAGGAAATCTGCCACGGCGTCTGCCACTCGCCCATGACCTATTACCTGGGTCACTGGAAAACCGGCTTTGGCGGCGGGCTGCGCATGGGGCTTGGCTTGGGCGCATTTTGCGTGGGATGCTGCTGGGGCTTCATGGCCCTTGGCTTTGTGGGCGGTGTGATGAACCTCGCCTGGATGGGGCTCGCGACGCTGTTCATGGTGCTCGAAAAGCTGCCCCAGATCGGACATGTCGTAACGAAACCGATGGGCTTTGCCCTGTCACTCGCGGGTCTCGCAGTGATGGGGTGGCCCCTCGTGAATGGAGGATAAAATGGCCAACACGAAACCCGCGAAGAAACCGGCGGATCGGTTGCCGATCAGCCAGCGCATTGACCAGCGGATGCCCAATCCGGGCCGCCGCAAGATGAACCCCACCGAATGGGCCATCAAGGGCGAGCTGTTTCTCAACTGCTCCTGCACTGTCTTTTGCCCCTGCGTGGTCAGCCTTGGCGCGCATCCACCCACCGAAGGGCATTGCCACGCCTGGATGGCCATCGCGATTGATGAGGGCCATTTCGAGGGTGAAGACCTGTCCGGTCTGAACGTGGGCCTTCTGGTCGATATTCCGGGCCGCATGGGCGAGGGGAACTGGCGGGTTGCGGCTTACGTCGATGAACGCTCCACCCCCAAAGCCTATGACGGTCTGCTCAAGATTTTCTCAGGGGCTGCTGGCGGCACCACAGGCCTTTTCACGATGCTGGTGTCCGAGATCATCGGCGCCGAGCGCGAGAAGGTCGAGATCGTCCGCGAGGGCAAGAAACGCGGGCTCTATATCGGGCGCAAGATCGCCGGTGAGATCGAGATGATCGACGGCGCGTCCCCCGATCACCCGGTCATGGTCAGCAATTCAAAATACTGGATGGGCCCCGACATTATCGCCGCCCAAGGCACAAAATCGCGGGTCCGCGATTATGGCCGCATCTGGGATTTCGGTGGCAAATCCGCCGAGATTTGCCCGATTGACTGGAAAGGACCCAAGCCATGATTGATCGGGAATATTGCGTGACGATGGCGCGGTATAACCAATGGCAAAACCGCAACATCCTCAAGGCATTGGAGGGTCTCAGCCCTGATGAGTTGACACAGGAGCGCGGCGCGTTCTTTGGCTCGATCTTCAAGACGCTGAACCACCTTCTCTGGGGCGATCAGCTTTGGATGAGCCGCTTTGATGGCGGTGCCGGTTCGGGAATGGATGGCATGGCGGGTCTCGAGATGACACCAACGCTAGCCGTTTGGGGTGCCGAGAGATTTCGGACCGATGGACGTATCCGTCTCTGGGCAGAAAATCTGAAAAGCATTGATCTGTTGGGCGACCTAAGCTGGTATTCCGGGCTGTCCAAACAAGAAATGAGCAAGCCCAAAGCGCTTTGTGTGATGCAACTCTTCAACCACCAGACCCATCATCGCGGGCAGGTCCACGCGATGATGACGCAGGCCGGGCTGAGCACCGCTGCAACCGATATTCCCGTCATGCCTGAGGAGGACTGACATGGCCCAGATCTCTCCGTCGCGCCGTTTGCGGCGGACCCCGTTCTCGGATGGTGTCGAAGCTGCGGGTGTCAAAAACTACACGATCTACAACCGGATGATGCTGCCCACGGTCTTTGAAAGCGTGGAAGCCGATTACCGTCACCTCAAGACCGCCGTGCAGGTCTGGGACGTTTCGGTCGAACGTCAGATCGAGGTAAAAGGCCCCGATGCAGGCCGCCTGATGCAGATGTTGACCCCGCGCGATCTGCGCGGGATGCTGCCGGGGCAGTGCTATTACGTGCCGATCGTGGACGAGACGGGTGGGATGCTGAATGACCCTGTCGCCGTGAAGCTGTCGGAGGACCATTACTGGATTTCGATTGCCGACAGCGACCTGCTGCTTTGGGTCAAGGGCATCGCCTATGGCTACCGCCTTGACGTGCTGGTGGACGAGCCCGATGTGTCCCCACTCGCCGTGCAAGGCCCCAAGGCGGACGATCTGATGGAGCGGCTCTTTGGCGAAGAGATCCGCAATGTCCGCTTCTTCCGCTTCGGCTGGTTCGATTTTCAGGACACGCCCATGGTCATCGCCCGCTCAGGCTATTCCAAGCAGGGCGGGTTCGAGATTTACATGCCCGACACCGCGCTTGGCATGCCGCTTTGGAACGCGCTGATGGAGGCGGGCGAAGACCTGGATGTCCGTGCAGGTTGCCCCAACGGGATCGAGCGGATCGAGGGCGGTCTGCTATCTTACGGCAACGATATGGACGACGACAACACGCCCCATGAATGCGGGCTGGGCCGCTTCTGCAACACGCAGACCGCTATCGGCTGTGTGGGCCGGGATGCGCTTCTGCGCGTGGCCAAGGAAGGTCCAGTCAAACAGGTGCGACCGATCTCCATCTATGGGGACGCCGTGCCGTCCAGCGACCGGGCGTGGCCGATCTATGGTAATGGCAAGAAAGTGGGGGCGGTCACCTCTGCCGCGTGGTCGCCGGATTTTGAGACGAATGTCTCAATCGGCATGGTGCGGATGACCCATTGGGACCCCGGCACCAAGGTGGAAGTTGAAACGACAGACGGGATGCGCGATGCAACCGTTCTGGAAGAATTCTGGATTTGAGGGAGAGACGCGATGACGTTCAATGCTTTGGTGGTGGAGAAGGACGACGAGGGCAAAACCAGCGCGTCGGTGCAGCAAATCGAGAGCAGTCAGCTTCCCGATGGCGACGTAAAGGTCGCGGTTGAATACTCGACGGTGAACTACAAGGACGGCCTGTGCATCGGCCCCGGTGGCGGCCTTGTGCGCGACTACCCCCATGTGCCGGGCATTGATTTTGCAGGCACGGTCGAAAGCTCTGACGACGCGCGCTACAAGCCCGGCCACAAGGTCGTTCTGACCGGCTGGCGCGTGGGCGAGGCCCATTGGGGCGGCTATGCGCAAATGGCCAGCGTCAAGGCCGATTGGCTGGTGCCGCTGCCCGACGGGTTGGACACGCGTCAGGCGATGGCCGTTGGCACGGCGGGCTTTACCGCGATGCTCGCCGTCATGGCGTTGGAAGATCATGGGTTGGAGCCGGGCAACGGCCCTGTGCTGGTCACAGGCGCCGCAGGCGGCGTCGGCTCGGTCGCGACGGCCACTCTGGGCAATCTGGGCTATGAGGTCGCTGCAGTGACCGGGCGGCCTGAGACGGCGGACTATCTCAAAAGCCTCGGCGCAACCCAGATCGTGCCGCGTGACGAGATCAACGAGACCACCAAGCGCCCGCTCGAAGCCGAAACCTGGGCAGGCTGCGTCGATGCGGTCGGCGGCGAGATGCTGGCCCGTGTATTGGGCCAGATGAAATACGGGGCCTCTGTCTCGGCGGTGGGCCTCGCAGGCGGCGCAGGCCTTCCTGCAACGGTCATCCCGTTCCTGCTGCGCGGTGTAAACCTGCTCGGTATTGATTCCGTCATGCAACCCTACGCAAACCGTCTCCGCGCGTGGGAGCGGATCGCCAAAGACCTGCCGATGGACAAGCTGGAGGACATGGTCCAGCCCGCGACACTCGCCGATCTGCCGGGGCTGGGCCGCGATATCCTGAAAGGTCAGGTCAAAGGCCGGGTCGTGGTCGATGTGAACGCATGAAAATCCGGCGGCTGACCGAAGCGGACGCACCCGCCTGGCGTGCGCTTTGGACCGGCTATCTGGAGTTCTACGACAGCACCGTGCCGGAGGAGGTCTACCAGAACACCTTCGCGCGGCTGCTGGACGATGACCTGAGCGAGGTCAAAGGTTTTGTGGCCGAAGACGATGGCAAGCTGATCGGGCTGGTGCATTATCTCTATCATGCCCATGGCTGGAGGCTTGAAAAGGTCTGCTATCTGCAAGACCTCTACGCCGATCCAGCTGCGCGCGGGCAGGGGGTCGGTGCCGCGCTGATCGAAGCGGTCTATGCTCAGGCTGACGCCGAAGGCGCGCCTGCGGTCTATTGGATGACGCAGGAGTTCAACCACACCGCCCGCAAGCTCTATGACCGGATCGGCACGCTCACACCCTTCATCAAGTATCAGCGCCCCAGCTAGAACTCGGCTAGAACTGCCGTCGCAACTCGCGCAGGGTGTAGCTTTGCGCAATGGGGCCCGCATCCCCGCGAATGAACTGCGGATCAGAGGTCACGCATCCGATCCCGCAAAGCTGGCGCGCGCTGCGGGTATCGGGATTGGTCAGCCAGATGCGCCCGCCCGGAGTGGCAACAAAGCCGTAGACATCATCGCCCATATCCGAGAGCAGGTCCACATCGCTGGGCACCTCATTGAAGGTGTCGGTGTCGAAAGCGGCGTGGGTGTGGTAAGAGGCCAGCACCTCGTACCCATGCTCTGAGATATCAAGATCGCAGAAATCGCTGCCGCCCCGCTTAGGTGTCGAGGCCACGAAAGCGCCCGATCCATCGCGCCCGAAATAGCCGCAATACTCGCGGTTCTCCGCGATGGAGCGGGGCTGCAGACCGTCCAGAAACGCGACGGCCTGAGACACAAAGCCTTGCGAAAGGGCTGCGCGCTGCTGTGTTGGCGGCGGGGTGGGCGCGCAGGCGGTCAGCGCAACACAAAAACCGATGACACTGACGATCCGCATAAGGACCCCTTTTCTTGTGGCGGGGCTTTCACCCAAGCGAGCTTTTGACGCAGATACTGACCGGGCCAAGAACTTGTGACAACAGCCGTTTTTCGGTATGCCTTTGTCTACCGAGGATAGCCACCCGGTGCAGTCAATTTCGTTTGTGGAGGCGAAATGCTCCGACAGGTCTTGGACACGTCATTCGTCCGAGCACAGTTCCCATCGTTCACTGAGCCCTCGCTCAGAGGTCACGCATTCTTCGAGAATGCGGGGGGCTCTTACATGTGTCGTCAGGTGATCTGGCGCTTCTCGCGGTTCTTCAAAGAGCGCAATGTCCAGCCCTATGGCGCATTCCCCGCCTCGATGTTGGCGGGCGACGAAATGGACGACGCGCGCGAACGTCTGGCGCGGATGCTGGGGGTGACCACGGACGAGCTGTCCTTCGGTCCCTCCACCACGCAAAACGTCTATGTGCTGGCGCAGGCCTTTGGGGAGTGGCTTAACCCCGGCGACGCGATTGTCGTGACCAATCAGGATCACGAGGCCAATACGGGCGCATGGCGCAAGCTGGCCGCCCGCGGCATCGAGGTGCGCGAGTGGCAGATCAACCCGGAGACAGGGCTGTTGGATCTGGACACGCTGGCGCCACTTCTGGAAGGCCGGGTCCGGCTGGTCTGCTTTCCCCATTGCTCGAATGTGATCGGGGCGATCAACCCGGTGAAGGCGATCTGTCAGCGCGTGCACAAGGCCGGTGCTTTCGCCTGCGTGGACGGGGTCAGCTACGCGCCGCACGGGCTGCCCAATGTCGAAAAGCTGGAAGCGGATATCTACCTCTTTTCCGCCTACAAGACCTATGGCCCGCATCAGGGGCTGATGGTGATCCGCACCGCCCTTGGCACGGCCTTGCCCAACCAGGCCCATGATTTCAATGGGGATGCGCTTTACAAGCGCTTCACCCCCGCCGGGCCAGCCCATGCGGAGATCGCCGCGAGTGCGGGAATTGCGGATTATCTGGATGCGCTCTACCGGCATCATTTCAAAACCGGGCGCGACGGGGCGGGGCGCGCGGAAAGCGTTGCGGCCGTGATGCGCAAACATGAGCTGTCGCTGATGGGGCCGCTGATGGACTATCTGGAAAGCCGTGAAGACTGGCGTCTGCTGGGCCCCAAAACGGCCGCCGACCGTGTGCCGACTTTCGCATTGAAACTGCCGGGTGATCCTGCACAGGCCGTGCGCGCGCTTGCCAAGCGTGGGATCATGGCCGGATCGGGTGATTTTTATGCCGTTCGCCCGTTGGAGGCGATGGGGATCGGACCCGATCCCAGCGTCCTGCGCCTCAGTTTTGTGCATTACACCACCGCTCAAGAGGTTGAACGTCTGATTGACGCCCTAGATCACATCAGGTGACACGCGCGGGGGCCAGCCCCGCCTTGAGCAGGATGAGACGGATGGGCAACGACAAGGCTCCGGTATTGATGTGGTTTCGCCGTGATTTGCGGCTGGGGGATCACCCCGCGCTTGTGGCGGCTTGCGACAGTGGCCGCCCGGTGATCCCGGTTTTCATACATGACGAAGTGGTCGAACGCCACGGCGCGGCTCCCAAATGGCGGCTGGGGCTGGGTGTGGCCAAGTTGGCCGAAGCGCTTGAGGACAAGGGCAGCCGCCTGATCCTGCGCCGAGGCAACGCGCTTCAGGTGCTGCGGGACCTGATCTCTGAAACCGGGGCAGGCGCTGTTTACTGGTCTCGCCTTTATGATCCGGAGGCGAAGGAACGCGATACGGACATCAAATCCGTCTTGAAAGACGACGGGATCGAGGCGAAATCCTTCGCAGGTCATCTCTTGTTTGAGCCTTGGACGGTCGAGACTAAGACAGGCGGGTTCTACAAGGTCTACACACCGATGTGGCGCATGGTGAAAGACCGCGATGTGCCGTCTGATATTGCAGCACCCGGGAGCATCCCCGCACCGGACAACTGGCCGAAATCAGACAATCTGGACGATTGGCAGATGGGAGCCGCCATGCGGCGCGGGGCCGAGATTGTCCTGCCGCACACAAATGTGGGGGAGGCGGCGGCGTCCTCCCGTCTGGGCAATTTCATCTCAAACTGGGTGGCTGACTATAACACCAACCGCGATTTGCCCGCCGTCAAAGGCACCTCCGGTCTCAGCGAGAACCTCACTTATGGCGAGATCAGCCCGCGCCGGTGCTGGCACGCCGGAATGCGCGCCCTGCAAGAGGGCAAGGATGATGCCGAAGTGTTCCTCAAGGAACTGGTCTGGCGCGAGTTTGCCTATCATCTGGTCCATCACACCCCCCGGATCGTGTCGGAGAACTGGAAAGAAGACTGGGACGCGTTCCCGTGGAACGAGGACGAGCGCAAGGCCGAGGTCAAAGCCTGGAAACAGGGACGCACGGGCATAGAGTTTGTCGATGCAGCCATGCGCGAGATGTATGTCACCGGCACCATGCACAACCGTGGGCGCATGATCGTAGCGTCCTATCTGACGAAGCATCTCATCTGTCATTGGAAGATCGGTCTGAACTGGTTTGAGGACTGCCTGATCGACTGGGACCCGGCCTCCAACGCGATGGGCTGGCAGTGGTCGGCGGGCTCCGGTCCTGACGCGACGCCCTATTTCCGCGTCTTCAACCCGGTCACCCAGCTCGATAAGTTCGACAGGAACCGCGACTATACCGGGGCATGGATTGCCGAAGGCCGCTCCAATCCGTCAAAGACCGCCTTGTCCTATTTTGAGGCGATCCCGCAGAGTTGGGCAATGTCGCCGTCTGATGACTATCCTGCACCCATCGTGACGCCGGATGACGGACGTCAACGCGCCTTGTCAGCCTATGAAAACCGCGACTTTTAAACGGAAAATCAAACCCATGGCGCTTGTTCAGCGAAAACAGGACGTGTAAACCTGCCATGACAGTTCAGGGGAAAGCCAACGTGACCATTCTCACCTCGACCGAGGGGCAGGAGAACCTGCCGCGCTATTTCAGCCATGTCTTCGAGATGGCGCAGAACATGAATAATGGTCGCGCGGATTTCATCCTGCCCGATGGTCGTATCTTCCGGGCAGAGGGAAAAAACCCCGGCTTTGTCGGCGTGATCGAGATCCACAATGCTGATCTGTTCACCCGCCTGATCCGCGAAGGGGATCTGGGCTTTTGTGACGCCTATCTGGACGGCTGGTGGAGCACCCCGGACCTGCAGGCCTTCATGGATCTGGTCCATGCCGACAATGAAGACATGTATGACGGCTTCCCCGGCCAGCGCTTCATTCGTGCTTACGAGCAGCTGCGGTTCTGGCTGCAGTCCAACTCGAAAAAGCAAGCGCGCAAGAACATCAGCCACCACTATGATCTGGGCAATGAATTTTACGGCCTTTGGCTGGACGACACGATGACCTATTCTTCAGCCCTGTTCGAGACGGGGCAGGAGAGCCTCGAGGCGGCTCAGATCAAGAAATACGCCAGCATGGTCGATCAGATGGGCGCCAAGGAGGGCGATCATGTGCTTGAGATCGGCTGCGGCTGGGGCGGGTTTGCAGAATATGCCGCCAAGGAACGCGGGCTGCGCGTCACAGGCCTGACGATCAGCCGCGAGCAGCATGATTACGCGGTAGAGCGGATCGCGAAAGCCGGGCTTTCCGACCGGGTCGAGATCAAATTGCAGGACTACCGTGACGAAAAAGGCACCTATGACGGCATCGCCTCCATCGAGATGTTCGAGGCCGTGGGCGAGAAATACTGGCCGGTTTATTTCGACAGTGTCAAAGCCTGCCTGAAGCCCGGCGCGCATGCCACGTTGCAGATCATCACCGTCGAGGACCGCCGCTGGGAGGTGTATAAGCGGGGCGTTGATTTCATTCAGAAATATATCTTTCCGGGGGGTATGTTACCCAGCCCCACAATGCTCCGCAAGGCGGTCGAAAACGCCGGCCTCTCCGTCGCGCATTCCATCGAGTTCGGGCCCAGCTATGACGTGACGCTGCGCCGCTGGTATCAGGATTTCAACGACAAATGGGATCAGGTTGCCGCCCTTGGATTTGATGATCGCTTCCGCCGGATGTGGAATTTTTACCTGACCTCTTGTGCGTCCACCTTTCAAAGCGGAAACTGCGACGTGACGCAAATCACAGTGACGCGCCCCGCCTGAGCCGGGGTCAGGAAAGCCCAATGCCCACATTCGCCCGCCTTGTTGCCGCCGTTCTTTTCGCAGCGCTTGCGTGGTGGGTGTCGGGATTGATCGTGCCGCTGATGCCCAATGAACGGCCCATGGGGTATTTCGCGCTCATCAACGCGGCCATCGGTCTGATCATGGGCTGGCGCATCCAGGGCGGGCGCGCAGGCAACGGCTATAATGCGGCCATCGGGATCAGCTTGACCACGGTGGCGGCGATTGTGTTCTGGGGCCTTTTGATCAATTCCAGCATCGTCATGGTCGAGCTGTCTTTGCGCAAAAGCTATGACGGCGCGGTCGAGGCCGTCGTCGGCGTGGTCGATCTGATGGCTGTGCATGGCCGGATCATGCTGGATGCGACGGTGATCGGCACTCTGGTCGTCGGCGGTCTGGTGATCGGCATGGTGACCGAATGGGCCAGCCGGCGCGCGCATTGAGGACGGGTCGCGCGTGAGCTTACCGCTCTTTTTCTTCGGAACTCTACGCTACCTGCCGCTTTTGGAGCAGGTCCTGGGGCGTGCGGTTTCGGTCGTGCCTGCGCGGCTGGATGGCGTGTCGGCTTATTGGGTGGCCGGGCAGCCCTTTCCGACCTTGCAGGAGGGCGGGGCTGTCGAGGGCGTGTTGCTGCGTGATGCCACCGCGGCGGATATCGCGCGCCTCGATTTCTACGAAGGGGGTTTCGGCTATCATCTGGTGGATGTCATGGTCGCGACAGCAGACGGACCCGTGGCCGCGCAGGTCTATCGCAGCGACACGGCGTTTGAGATTGGTGCACGCTGGGGACTGGACGACTGGATCGCGACCTATGGCGAGATCACGCTGCAGGCCGCGCGCGAGGTGATGGAGGGCTTTGGTCAGATCAGCCCCGAAACGGTCGCGCAGCGTTTTGATATGATCCGCGCGCGGGCCGGGGCGGTGGTGAACGCGCGACGTGAGCCGTCGGCGGCCAGCGCCTCCGGGCTGACAGCGGCGGATGTCGAGGTCGCGCAAACCCGGCGGCCCTATACCCATTACTTCTCGCTCCAAGAGATGACTCTGCGCCACCGCCGCTACGACGGCGCGATGAGTGCTGAGGTGGAACGCGCGGTTTTCGTCGCCACAGATGTGGCCATCGTCCTGCCTTACGATCCAGTGCGCGACCGGGTGCTGCTGGTCGAGCAGTTCCGCATGGGGCCGTTTGCGCGTGGCGATGTGCATCCCTGGTCGCTGGAGCCTATCGCGGGCCGCATCGACACGGTAGAGACCGCCGAGCAGACCGCGCGGCGCGAGGCGATGGAGGAGGCCGGGCTGGAGCTGGGCGCGCTCCATCTGATTGCATCTTGCTACCCAAGCCCTGGGGCCACGACCGAGTACTTCACGTCCTTTCTGGGGATTGCGGATTTACCGGATGATGTGACCGGGGTTGGCGGGCTTGCGAGCGAGCATGAGGATATCCGGTCAACGCTGGTCTCGTTCGAGACGCTCATCCAGATGGCGCGGGACGATGCGATCTCCAACGCGCCTCTGGTGATGGCGGCGTGGTGGCTGGCGGCGCATCGTGCAGGGCTGCGCGCTTGAAGTCGTCGCGCGGGACTGCGCGCTTGAGGTCGCTGCGCGGCCCCGCTACATCTTAGGACACAGACGCGATAAGGGCAGGGCGCATGACACTTCACAAAGATCTGGCTTCGGCCATCGGCAACACGCCACTGATCCGGCTCAACGCGGTCAGCGAGGCGACGGGCTGTGATATCTATGGCAAGGCGGAGTTCATGAATCCGGGCCAATCGGTCAAGGATCGCGCGGCGCTCTTCATCATTCGCGACGCCATTGCCTCTGGCGCATTGAAACCCGGTGGCACGATTGTCGAAGGCACCGCGGGCAATACAGGGATCGGGCTGGCGCTGGTCGGGGCCTCCATGGGGTTCAAATCGGTGATCGTGATCCCCGAGACCCAGAGCCAGGAAAAGAAGGATATGTTGACGCTTGCGGGCGCTGAGCTGGTGCAAGTCCCCGCAGCGCCCTATAAAAATCCGAATAATTACGTGCGCTACTCGCAGCGTTTGGCTGAAAAACTTGCACAAACCGAACCGAATGGCGCAATCTGGGCCAATCAGTTCGATAACACGGCAAACCGACAGGCGCATATCGAAACCACCGGGCCGGAGATCTGGGAACAGACCGGCGGCAAGGTCGACGGCTTCATCTGTGCCGCGGGCTCTGGCGGCACGGTCGCGGGCGTCGGCTCTGTCCTGCAGCCCAAAGGCGTGAAGGTCGGTCTGGCCGACCCCGACGGGGCGGCGCTGCATTCATTCTACACCGAAGGCGTGCTGAAATCAGATGGTAGCTCGATCAGCGAAGGGATCGGGCAGGGCCGCATCACGAAGAACCTCGAAGGGTTCACGCCGGATATGTCCTTCAACATTCCCGACAGCGAAGCACTACCGATCATCTTCGATCTGCTCCGCGATGAAGGGCTGGTGATGGGCGGCTCGACCGGGGTTAACATCGCAGGCGCCGTGCGCATGGCCAAAGAGATGGGGCCGGGCCACATGATCGTCACCATTCTTTGCGATTACGGCACGCGCTATCAATCCAAGCTCTTCAATCCGGAGTTCCTGCGCTCCAAGGACCTGCCGGTGCCGGATTGGATGACGGCGGAGCCTGCTGCGATCCCCACTGTGTTCGAGGACGTATGACAACCCTTCGTCTGTGCCTGGCCCTCGTCTTTATCGCGCTGGCGCCCGTGGCGTGGGCGCAATCCCTCACGGCTGAGCAATACCGCGCCTGGTCCGACACGGCAGAGCGGGCGGAAGAGGCGATTGCCGCCGGACGCGCCTCAAACGCCGCGTTGGAGCAGTTGCGCAGCGATCTTGTCGGCTGGCGCGAGGATTTTGACGAAGGTCAGAACGTCAACGCGGCACAAATCCGAACGGTGCAGTCCCGCCTGTCATCGCTTGGGCCGCCCCCGCCCGATGGGGAGACCGAACCGACCGAAGTGGCAGACCGCCGTGCCGAGCTGACAGAGCAGCTTAGCGCGCTCCGGGCGCCTCAGGTTCAGGCCGAAGATGCGTTCAGCCGTGCCGACAGCCTGATCTTCGAGATCGACCGGATCATTCGTGAGCGGCAGACCGATGCGCTGATGGAGTTGGGGCCGACGCCTCTGGATCCCTCTAACTGGGGGACTGCCCTCACCTCGCTTGGCACAAGCATCAGGGCGGTCGGGGAAGAGGTCGTGGCCAGCTTTGGCACATCGGTCCAGCGCCGTGAGCTCAGGGAAAACCTGCCCACGATCCTGCTATATCTTGTTTTGGCGGTGCTCGCGCTCTTTCGGGGCAGGCATTGGCTGGATCGGCTGCAAAGCTGGCTTGATCGAAAGCGATCCCCTGCGCGACAACGCGTGACCCATTATGCCATTTCGCTGGGGCAGGCGGTCATCCCGTTTCTGGGCCTGGTTCTGCTGGTAGAGGCCTTTTTTGACAGCGGCCTCGTGGGTCTGCGCGGCAACGTTATCCTTGATATCCTGCCCTTCGCCGGGGCGGTCTATTTGGGCGCGCGGTGGCTGGGGCGACTGACGTTTCCGCGCCGCGACGAAGTCGCAGGTCTGTTGGATGTCCCGTTGGAGGCCCGTCGCGCCGGACGGTTTTACGTGCAATTGGCCGGTGGTATCTTCTTTGCACAGGCGCTTCTGGTCAGCCTTGCAGAGTTCGAGAACTGGAGCGATGCCACCCGCAACATCGTCGCGTTCCCGTTCCTTCTGGCGCTCGGTTTCACGCTGACCCGTCTGGGCCGTCTTATTCGCATAGGGGCGGCCAGTGATGCAGACGGCAGCGCCGATGCGCCGGCGCCTTACCGCAACCGCGTGCTCAACATGCTAGGCCGCGCGGTTATTCTGGTGGGCATTGCAGGCCCTGTCCTGGGGGCCATCGGGTATACCCAGGCGGCGCGGTTCCTGATTTATCCATCGGTTTTGACGCTGGGTCTGCTGGCGTTGATCGTTGTTGTGCAGGACCTGGTCAGCCAGCTTTACGCGATCGTGACACGCCGCCGGGAGGTGCCCAGCGACTCGTTGACACCGGTGCTGATCGGGCTGTGCGTGGGTGCTGCGGCCCTGCCGCTGCTGGCGCTGATCTGGGGCGCGCGGGTCGCTGATCTGACCGAGCTGTGGACCCAGTTCCAGAACGGCATCCGCATTGGCGAGACGCGCATCTCGCCCAGCAATTTCCTGGCTTTTGCCCTGATTTTCACCGCGGGATATATCGCGACGCGGCTAATTCAGGGCACGTTGCGCAGTTCGGTACTGCCCAAGACCAAGCTGGATCTGGGCGGGCAGAACGCGGTTGTCTCAGGCCTCGGCTATGTGGGGATTTTCCTCGCCGCATTGATTGCGATCACGGCGGCGGGCATTGACCTGTCCTCGCTCGCCATCGTCGCCGGTGCGCTGTCCGTGGGCATCGGCTTTGGTCTACAAAACATTGTGTCCAACTTCGTCTCCGGGATTATCCTGTTGATTGAGCGACCCATCTCCGAGGGCGACTGGATCGAGGTCGGCGGCCAGATGGGGATCGTGCGCGATATCTCGGTCCGCTCCACACGGATCGAGACGTTCGACCGCACGGATGTGATCGTGCCGAATGCCGATCTTGTGTCGGGTATGGTCACCAACTGGACCCATGGCAACTCGGTCGGGCGGGTCATTGTGCCGGTTGGCGTCGCCTATGGCACAGACACCAAATGGGTCGCTGATATCCTGATGGAGATCGCCAAAGCCCATCCGATGGTTCTGGCCAACCCGGCCCCTGCGGTGATCTTTCAGGGCTTCGGGGCCGACAGCCTCGATTTTGAGATCCGGGCGATCCTGCGCGATGTGAACTGGGTTCTGAGCGTGAAATCCGATCTGAACCACGCCATCGCCGCCCGCTTTACCGAAGAAGGCATCGAGATTCCCTTCGCGCAGCGCGATGTGTGGCTGCGCAATCCCGAAACGCTGAAAGGAGGCGCGTCTAATGAGTGAGCTTCTGTTTCGCAGCGACCCCTATCTGCGCGATGCAGCGGGGGTGGTGACGGGGCTGACCGATGAGGGCGGCATCGTGCTGGATCAGACGATTTTCTATCCTACGGGCGGTGGGCAGCCCGGTGACAACGGGCGTCTCGTCTGGGACGGCGGCGCGTTGGAGATCGCCACGACGGTAAAAGGCGAAGGCGGCTCTGTTGTGCTGGTGCCTGCGGAGCCTGCACCGATGCCTGTCGTGGGGGCGGAGGTGCAACAACATCTCGACTGGGACCGCCGGCATCGCCACATGCGCGTGCACACGGCGCTTCATTTGCTGTCGGTGGTGATCCCTCTGCCCGTGACCGGGGGTGCGATTGGGGTCGAGAAGGGGCGTCTGGATTTCATGATGCCTGAGCCGCCTGAGGATCGCGACGCGCTGGAGGCCGAGGTGAACGCCCTGATCGCGCGGGATTTGCGCGTCACCGAAGGCTGGATCACCGATGCAGAGCTTCAGGCAAACCCCGACCTGGTCAAGACCATGTCCGTCATGCCCCCGATGGGCAGCGGCAAAGTGCGGCTGATCGGGATTGGAGAGGGCGCAGATCAAGTCGATCTGCAGCCCTGCGGCGGCACCCATGTGGCCTCCACCGCCGAAATAGGCGCGGTGCGTCTGGGCAAGATCGAGAACAAAGGTAAGCAGAACCGCCGCATCAATCTGCATCTGGTCACGGGGTGAGCTACCGCGCGGTCATCGCTCTGAACAGGCTGCTTTTTGCCGGGCTTTTCATCGTCTTATGTTTTGTGCCGACCGTCTATCTGACGGGCTACGGCATCACGACCGAGGACAGCGCCCAGTTCATCACCCGCCGCGCGTCCCCGATGTTTCTGGGGCTGGCCTATATGATGTGGGCGATCCGCAGCCTCGACCCGTCTCCTGCGCGGCGTGCGCTGACCGACGGCACGGCGCTTTTGTTGCTTGGCATCGCCGCGACCGGGCTTTATTCCCTCGCGACCGGGGCCGTGGGGCCGAAAATTCTGGTGGGCGTTGCCGTGGAAATCCCCTTTGCCGCCGCCCTTTTGTCGGTCCGCAACAAAGCCCCCTAGTTTCCACTTGCGCACCGCGCCCGCACGATTGTATGCACCCCCTCACGGAGCGGTGGCCGAGTGGTCGAAGGCGCACGCCTGGAAAGTGTGTAGGCGGGAAACCGTCTCCAGGGTTCGAATCCCTGTCGCTCCGCCACAGGCTTTTCGCAAGGCGAAACGCCTGTCCCCAATCTGATAGCAGAACTGAGCGGCAATTGCATCGCAGATGCAATGAGAGCGTTCGAGACGCGAACTAAATTCGTGTCGCTCCGCCATTTCCACTTCTTTAGGTCGTTTGGTCGGTTGGCCCGGAACCTCTGGCCCGGTTCGGCGGTTGATCTTTCGCAACCTCGAAAGGACATGCCATGACCCAGTTTTCCCATCCGCCCATCAACCAGATCCCCACCTCTGACCCGACGGTCTATGCGTTCAGCGTCGCCGGTCACATTGACGATGACGCCTCAGAGGCGCTGGCCGAGTATATGCTGGCGGCGTTCAAAAAACATGACAAGGTCAACATGCTGCTCGATCTGACCGGATTCACCGGCAGCGACTGGGACAGCATGCTGGACGGCGACGTGATCGCATCGCGCTTCAAGGCGTTGACCCATGTGAAGCGCTATGCAGTTGTCGGCGCGCCTGAGAAAGCCGCCAAGATGATCGGGTTCATGGACAAGATCATCCCGGTGGAGGCCCGCGCTTTTGATGCCGACGAAACCGACGCCGCGTGGAGCTTTGTCGGAACCCGGCCACAGGTCGCGCCGGGCGCTGCCTGATTGCAGCCATGGCGGCACCCGCCTAGGGTGCGGTCATGAGCACGACCACCCCGCAAACCTGGCCTCAAATCCGAAACGCTGGCGTTGACGGGATGCTGGTCAGCTTTGCCGATGCGCTCAGCGAGCCATCGAACCGCGCGGCGCTCGCCTTTCGGGAGCGGATCGAGCGGGAAGGCTGGGATGGCGTGCTTGAGACGTCCTCGACCTTGGCCTCGGCATTCGTGCGATTTGATCCGTTCGTGCTGCCCCATGTGGAGCTGCGCATGCGTCTTGAAGCGCTTCTGACAGAGGTCAATTGGTTTAACGCGGCTCCACCCAACGAGCGTCGCTTCTGGCGTATCCCGGCTGCCTTTGGCGGGGAGTTGGCCCCGCAATTGGGGGGCGCCGCCGAGGCCGCCGGGATGACCGTGGCCGAGGCTGTCACTTCGCTATCCTCGGCCCGCGTGCGCGTCACCACATTGGGTTTCGCCGCCGGACAGCCATACCTTGGCGAGCTGCCAGAGGCGTGGAACCTGCCGCGCCAATCCGGTTTGACGCCGAAAGTGCCTGTGGGCGCTTTGGTCGTCGCGATCCGGCAGTTCGTTCTCTTTGCGACCTCTGCGCCCACGGGCTGGCAGCATGTGGCGCAGACGGCCTTCACCTGTTTTCGCCCCGACAGCGAGACCCCGTTCGCGTTGCGTGCGGGCGACGAAGTGCAGTTTACCCCGATCACCCGCGAAGAGCTTGAAGCCATCCGGACCCGCGACACCAGCGGCGATGGTGGTGCAACGGTGGAGCCGATCCGGTGAGCGGCTTGCGGGTGGTGAGCATCGGCCCATCGGTCACCGTGCAGGATCAAGGGCGGCCCGGTTTCGTTGCCAGCGGCTTGTCGCGCGGCGGGGCGGTGGATTTGCTGGCGCTCTCCGAAGGGGCGGCTTTGCTGGGGCAGTGCGCTGATCTGGCCACCCTTGAAATGGCTGGCTTTGGCGGTGTTTTCAAAGCCGAACGCGATCTGCGCATCGCTTTGACCGGGGCGGCGATGCAAGCGAGTTTGGACGGCGCGCCCTTGCGCTGGAACGCAAGCCATGCGGTTCCAATGGGGGCCGAACTGCGCATCGGCGCTGCCAGTTCAGGCGGCTATGGGTATCTGCATCTGGGCGGCGGGGTCGATGCACCGATGGTGATGGGCGCGCGTTCGACCGATCTCAATTCGCAAATCGGGCGGCGCGTGGCAGACGGCGATCTGTTGCCCGTCGGGCCTGATGTCGGTGGCCCTGTTGGCTGCGTGCTGGACGGCGCATCCCGTGATGATGGCGGCACGATCCGCATGGTGCGCTCGTTCCAGACGCCGCTTTTCGCCAAAGATGAATTGGCCCGGTTCGAGGCGACCGTTTTTCATCGCGACATGCGCGGCAACCGCATGGGCGTGCGGCTGAAGCCGCAAGGGGCGGGCTTTCAGGCCGAGGGGGGCCTGACTGTGTTGTCGGAAATCATCATGATCGGCGATGTTCAAATGACCGGCGATGGCGCGCCCTTCGTTTTGTTGCCCGAAGCGCAAACCACAGGGGGATATCCCCGGATCGGCACGATCCTGCCGTGCGATTTGCCGAAACTGGTGCAGGCGCCCCCCGACGCAGACCTGCGCTTCACCTTTATCACGTTGGAGGAGGCGTTGGACGCCGAACGCGCCTTCAAAGCGCAGCTGGCGGATTTACCTCGGCAGATCGCCCCGTTAATCCGTGCACCGGGTGACGTGCCGGACCTTCTGACCTATCAATTGATCAGCGGCGTGGCCCGCGGCGACGAGGAGCATTAGATGACCGGTCAAGTCGATCTGAACGCAGATATGGGCGAGAGCTTCGGGCCTTGGCCCATGGGTCAGGACGCGGCTCTGCTCGAGGTGATCAGCTCGGCCAACATCGCCTGCGGCTTTCACGCGGGCGATCCTGACGTAATGGCCCAAACCATGGCGCTGGCCGTCCAAAACGACGTCGGCATCGGCGCGCATCCGGGCTTTCCCGACTTGCAAGGCTTTGGGCGGCGCAATATGGATCTGAGCCATGACAGCCTCCGCCATCTGGTCGCGTATCAGTTGGGGGCAGCCCAGGCGATGGCTGTGGCCGCAGGCGGCCGCGTGCGCCACCTCAAGCTGCACGGGGCATTGGCCAATATGTGCGCAGTGGACGCGGCGATGGCGCGGGCCTGTTACGAAGGCGCGCTGGCCGTTGATCCCGACATTATTGTCATGGTGCTCGCAGGCACTCAGCAGCAAGCAGCGGTGCAAGAGCTGGGTTGCCTCTGGGCCGCCGAGATTTTTGCGGATCGCGCCTATAATGACGACGCGACGCTGGTGAATCGCAGGCTCGACGGGGCCGTGATCCACGACGCGGCCATCGCCGGACCCCGGATTGCACAGATGGTGCGCGAAGGGGCGATCATCGCGGAGAGCGGCAAGCGGATCGCCACACCCATCGACACGGTCTGCCTGCATGGTGACACCGCAGGCGCTCTGGAGATCGCCAAATCCGTGCGCGCCGCATTAGAGGGCGACGGCATCACCATCGCCCCGTTTGAAGGCCGTCGCTAAGCCTCGGAAATCCCGCGCAGCCAGTCCCAAGCCGCAGGCTCATTGGTCTCTGCAAAGACCTCAATCTCGATGCCTGTCACCGCGCGCGCAATCCCGACCATGGGTTTGATCCAGCGTTCATCGGTGACAATCGCATAGCGGCGCATCTGCTTCGCCGCGCCCATCTTCATCTCGATGAAGTCCTTTTGCACCAGGACCTGCGGATCAAATCCGCCAAAGCGCTTGATCCGGGCAAAGGCATCAAACGGCTCTCCGGTCTCGATCTTGGCCCGGAACGCGGCGGCCACCACCTCGGCCTGATCGTCGCTCATGTAACCGTCCAGCTCAAAGGCCAGCACGCCGTCGATCTCGCTGTCGATCATGCGCAGGCCCTTGCCTTTGGGCGTCACCGGATCTGTCAGGTTTTGCGCAAAGGCGCGCGCGGCCTCGCGGTCGTCGGGATCAAAACACTCCATCTTTGTCATCGGCAAGATCGGGTCCATGAACCGCTCCGCGGTGCGGATCCATTGCTTATCGGTCAGGATGGCGATGCGCGGGAACCGGTGAAGCCGGGGCAGGGCACCCGCTTCGTGGGTCAGGTCTTCGAGGATCGCACGGCCCGTCATATCGGCAAATTCGCTCAGGTCGATGATAACGCCGATCTTCTTGGCATCGGCAATTTCGGGCCAGAGCTGGTTATAGAAACTGCGCACTTCCTCTTCGGTAATCGTTCCGCGGGCGGTGATTTCCAGAAGGTCGGCAGAGATACGGTCAAACGTCAGCATAGGTGTCCTCCTTTCGCTGGGCACGGGAGTAACACTTTAGATGTGTGCAGCCTGTGACAGGCCTTCAAGATGCGTGGACAGCTTACGCAGGGTCACACATATAGGCAGCGTTTCCGGTGAGGGCCGCATAGTCATCCAGCACGATCGAGACCGGAAAATTGCCCATGAAACCGGCAAACCGGCCTTTGTCGCGGAAGGCCTCCGTGAAGCCATGCTGGCCCAGATGCGGCAGCATCGCGCGGGCCACACCCCCCACCAGAAAGACGCCGCCAAAGGGCAGATGCACCAGTGACAGATTGCCCGCGACGGTGCCGAGAATGCGGATGAAAACGCGCAACGCCTCTTGCGCGCGCGAATCTGTAGCCGCCCCGTCCATGATGTCTTTGGCCGATTTTTCCGAGCTTTCCTCGGCCTCATGGGCCAACCAGTGATAGACCCGCTCCAACCCGCGTCCCGACAGAACGTCTTCGATGGCCGGAAAGCCATGGGCGGTTTCGACGAACTGGCACAGGCGCAGTTCTTCCTCGGTGCGGATCGGCAGGTTCGCGTGACCGCATTCAGAGGGCGCCACATGGCGTCCGGCTCGCGTGATGTGGATGGGGGCCGCGTTGAAACCCGTGCCCAGACCGATCACCAATTGGCTGGCGTCGGGCTTTGCTGTGATTCCGGTGGTGACCTCGGCAATGGTCTTGGGGTCAAGCGCCTCAATCGCATGACCCTGCGCTTGCAGGTCGTTCAAAAGCGCGGCTTCCGGCGCGCCGGTGGCATCGCGCAGTAGATCGCCGTCCATCGTCCAATCCAGATTGGTCAACGCTCCCACGCCGTCGCGCACGGGGCCCGCCACGCAGACGCAAACCGCGTCGGGTGTCGTGTCATGGGCAGCCAGATATGCGCGCAGCACGGTCGCGATGCCGGGGTGATCAGCGTTGCGGAACCGCTGGATCGAGCCGGTGTCGACCGCGTGGTCATGGGCAATCGCGACCCGCGTGTTGGTGCCGCCGATATCTGCCACGAGGATGCGTTTGACCATTGCGTGTGCCTTATTGTGATAGCGCTAACTTGAGCGCCTCATAAGACGCTTTCGGGGTGCGCTGCAAGCTCTCGAAATCGACATGAACAAGGCCAAAGCGTTTTTCATAGCCCAAGGCCCATTCGTAATTGTCCAAGAGCGACCAGATGAAATAGCCTTTCAGCGGAACCCCCTCGGCCATCGCGGCGCGTGCCTTTGCAACATGGGCGTTCAGATAGGCGATACGGTCCTGATCATCGCTTGGGGCAGGGCTCGCCATGCCATTCTCGGTCATATAAAGCGGCAGATCGCTGGTGTAGTTCGCCGCGGTGCGGGTCAGGAAATTATAAAGGCCATCCGGGTAAACCTCCCACCCCATCTGGGTTTTCGGCAAGGGGCCGTCGACCTCCTCATAGCCGGGCCACGGGCCACCGGTCGGCCCGATCAGCTTGCGGGTATAGTAGTTCAGGCCCACCCAATCGACAGGCGCTGCGATCGTATCGAAATCATCCTGCCACCCCGCGGGCAGATGCGGTTCAAGACCCTTCAGGACACGCTCCGGATAGGCTTTGTGAAACATCCCGCCCAGAAAGAAGCGATTGTAAATCGCGTCGTAATCCAGCGCCGCCTCGCGCGCCGCGTCACTTTCGTCTGCCGGATCGGCCCATTCGAAATTACAAACCGCGCCCAGATTGCTCATCCCCAACCCGCGCATGCGCTCAATCGCGGTGCCGTGGGCGAGCAAAACGTGGTGCATGGCGCGGGCCGCTGCACGGATGTCGCGCATCCCCGGTGCGTGATGGCCCATGAAATGGCTCAGCCACGCCACGCACCACGGCTCGTTAATCGGCGCGACCGAGTGCATCCGGTCCCCGATGCGCCCCATGATCACCTCGGCAAAATCCCCGAACCATCCTGCGATATCACGGTTCCGCCACCCGCCCAGATCGGCCAGCGGCTGTGGCAATTCCCAGTGATAAAGCGTGGCGCAAGGCTTCAGCCCACGCTCCAGCATCGCATCGGTCAGACGGTCGTAGAAATCCAGACCCTCGGCGTTGGCCGTGCCGCGCCCGTCGGGCAGCACGCGCGCCCAACTGGTTGAGAAACGATAGGCGTCAAAGCCCGCCGCTTTGATCAGATCAAGGTCCTCCTCGAACCGGTGATAATGATCGCAAGCCAGATCGCCATGCTCTGCGCGCACCACATTGCCGGGGGTTGCGGCGAAGCTGTCCCAATGGGTCGGGCCTGCACCGCCAAAGCTGTGGCCTTCGATTTGGTAAGACGATGTGGCAGCCCCCCAAAGGAAGCCTTCGGGGAAGTCGGAGCGTTTGAAATCCATCTTTAGTCCGTTCTGGAGGTGGGGGCAGGGCCTGTTGATCCACCAACCACCAATTGCGCTTCAAGCAGACGATTGGGCGGTGGCAGATGCGGTTTGGCGATCCGTTCCAGCAGCATCTGCGCGGCCTGGCGTCCGGCTTCGCGCACCGAGGAACAGGTCGCAGTAAAGATCGGGGCATCCTCGCCATTCTTGAAGTAACTCAGCGCGTCGTCATGGGTGATGACCGAGATATCGCGCCCCATGCGCAGCCCGCGTTCCTCGATCGCGCGGCGCACGCCGATGGCCGTGATCATAGACGACACAAGAAACGCCGTCGGGGCCGCGTCACTGTCCAGCAGGTCACACACGCTGTCATAGCCGTAGCGTTCCGTCATTTCTTCGCTGCGCATATAGGCCGGAGTCAGGGGCAAGTCGCGCGCCGTCAGCGCCTCTTCATAGCCCGCACGGCGGCGGCTGGCGAAGTCGAGCTCTTCCAGACCGTTGATCAACGCGATCCTGCGATGTCCCAGATCCAGCAAAAAATCCGTCGCCCGCCGAAACGCCTTGCGGTTGTTCACATCCAGCCACGCATAAGGCGTGGTCACCGCACTGGCGCGCCCATGCACCACGAATGGCACGCCCAGATCATCCAGCATCGCGATACGCGCATCACCGCTTTTGGGGCCATGCACAATCAGCCCGTCCACCGCGCCTTTGCCGCGTAAATCGCGGTAGGTCTTTTCCTCCTGACCGTCCTCAACCAGCGACAAGACCATGTCATAGCCATTGCGCGAATAGGTCTCGCCAGCGCCCGCGATGAAGTCCCCGAAGACCGGGTTCACCATCTCGTGCTGTTTGGACATCGGGATCACATGCCCAATCGCCATCGCACGTCCCGTCGCCAGCCCTTTGGCGCGAGTGTTGGGGCGATAGTTATGCTGCTCTGCAGCTTGAACAACGCGGGCGCGGGTCGCCTCATTGACCTCCGGATAGCCGTTCAAAGCCCGGCTGACGGTGGTTTGGGACAATCCGAGATTCTGTGCCAATTCCCTGAGATTCATGGTCTTCTTCGTTTCAAAGCGCTTTCAATTTCGCAGAACGGTAGCGAGCATCTGTGGATCGGTCAAAGACAATCACGCAGGGCTGGAATCCTTTGCACCTGCAGCAAAGAGACAGAGAAATAAGCGCGTTGAGAGATCATCAATTGACAGGTCTGCCATTTACGGTTCTCTTACCGCCACCCAAAGCGCTTTGGAAATGATTCCACGCGCATTGATGCTTGTAAGCGCTGAAACTGGCGCGACATGGGAGGAAAATCTATGAAGACGTATCTGTTGGCCGGTGTGGCCGCAGCTGCCTTGACGGCTGGAACCGCGCAGGGTGCGGGCCATCTGCCCTTCGCCCCCGGTGACGGGGATTTCAACTGGGACAGCTTCACCGCCTTTGCGGACGCCAATGACTTTTCTGGCGAAGAGATCACGGTGACCGGCCCATGGACGGGTGCGGACGCAGAGCTGGTGAACTCGGTCATGGCGTATTTCTCGGAAGCGACAGGTGCGACGGTAAACTACTCCGGCTCTGACAGCTTCGAGCAGGATATTATGATTTCCGCACAGGCCGGGTCTGCCCCAAACGTGGCCGTCTTCCCGCAGCCAGGTCTGGCCTCTGACATGGCGGGCCGTGGCTTCCTCTCCCCGCTGGGCGATGAAACCGCCGCTTGGGTGCGTGACAACTACGCTGCCGGTCAATCCTGGGTTGATCTGGGCACCTATGCCAATGCAGACGGCGCGGATGAGCTTTTCGGCTTTTTCTACAAAGTCGATGTGAAATCGCTGGTCTGGTACATCCCCGAAGCCTTTGACGAGGCAGGCTATGACATTCCAGAAACCATGGAAGAGCTTAAAGCGCTCACCGATCAGATCGTCGAAGACGGCGGCACCCCGTGGTGCATCGGTCTGGGGTCCGGCGCGGCCACCGGTTGGCCCGCAACCGACTGGGTCGAGGATATGATGCTGCGCACGCAGGAACCGGCGGTCTATGACCAATGGGTCGCCAATGAACTGCCCTTCAACGATCCCGCAGTCGTCGCCGCGATCGAAGAGTTCGGCTATTTCGCGCTCAACGACGCCTACGTTGACGGTGGCGCTCAAGCGGTTGCCAATACCGACTTCCGCGAAAGCCCCACGGGTCTCTTCGATATCCCGCCGAAATGCTACATGCACCGTCAGGCGTCCTTCATCCCGACCTTCTTCCCCGAAGGCACCGAAGTGGGTGAGGATGTCGATTTCTTCTACTTCCCCGCCTATGCTGAAAAGGACCTTGGCAAGCCGGTTCTGGGCGCTGGCACGCTCTTTGCGATCACCAATGACAGCCCTGCCGCACGCGGCCTGATGGAGTTCATCAAGACCCCCATCGCCCACGAGGTCTGGATGGCGCAGTCGGGCTTCCTGACACCGCATACTGGCGTGAACACCGACATGTATGCCAACGACACGCTCAAAGCATTGGGTGACGTTCTGCTGGGGGCCACAACCTTCCGCTTTGACGCCTCCGACTTGATGCCGGGCGAGATTGGCGCAGGCGCGTTCTGGACCGGCATGGTGGATTACACCACCGGCGCGGATGCGGCTGAAGTGGCCGCAGGCATTCAGGAACGCTGGGACGCGATCCAGTAACGAGACGACACAAGCCGCTTTGTGGCGGCTTGCGACCAAGGCCCCGCGCAGACCCACTCACCTGCGCGGGGCCAATGCCCAAAACAACGCTGGCCAAACAGCTTTAGGGGGGAACCACCATGTCACCACTTATCCAAGGTGTCTTGACGATCATCATCGGCGTTGGCGGCTGCATCGGCTATTTCTTCGCCTCCAACCTGATCCTCGACAAGGTGATCTTCCCGCCCAAAGGGGCCAATCCGGGCCGCAATATCAACCGCGCAAACATGGTGCGCCCGTGGCTTTTCCTGCTGCCCGCAATCCTCGCGCTGGGGCTTTATCTCGTCTACCCGGTGATCGGTTCGTTCTGGCGCTCGCTCTTCAATCGGGCAGGGGACGAGTTCATCGGGCTGGGCAACTACATCACCATGTTTGGCGATGATCAGTTCCGCATCTCGCTTTTCAACAACTTCCTCTGGGTGCTTGTGGTGCCTGCCGCTGCCACGTTCTTTGGCCTGCTGGTCGCGCAACTGACGGACCGGATGAAATGGGGCAACATCGCCAAGTCGCTGATCTTCATGCCTATGGCGATCTCCTTCGTGGGCGCATCGCTGATCTGGAAATTCGTCTACGCCAACAACCCCGATATCGGGATGATCAATGCGGTCCGCGATTTCCTTGGTATGGGGCCGGTGGACGTGCTGCAAATCCCGTTCTGGAACAACTTCTTCCTGATGGTGATCCTAATCTGGATCCAGACTGGTTTCGCGATGGTGATCCTCTCCGCCGCCCTCCGCGGCATCCCCGAAGAAACGGTCGAGGCCGCGATCATCGACGGGGCCAACCCGTTCCAGATCTTCTTCAAGATCAAAGTGCCACAGATCATGGGCACGATTGTCGTGGTCTGGACCACGATTACCATTCTGGTCCTGAAGGTCTTCGATATCGTCTATACGATGACGGGCGGCAATTTCGGCACCGAAATTCTGCCCAGCTACATGATGTCATACATGTTCCGCGATGATGGGCGCGCCACGGCTGTGGCCTTTGTCATTATGCTGATCGTGCTGCCGGTGATGATCTGGAACATCGCGCAAGCGCGCAAAGAAATGCGCTGAGGAGGGGACCCATGGATAATATCGCTGGAACCAAAACGAGCCTCTCCTGGGTGATGAACATCACCGTCGTGGTGCTGGTCCTTCTGTGGCTGATCCCGACGATTGGCCTCCTGGTGTCGTCCTTCCGGGACCGCGATCAGATTTCGGCCAGCGGCTGGTGGCTGTCGCCCTTCCCAGTGGAGCAGAACTTCTCCACCCGTGCATCCGGTGACAATGCTGTCCAGCAAGGCGATCTCTTTGTGATCGAAGGCAATGTCTATGACGACGAAGAAATGGCCGAAACCTTTGGCGGTGAAACCCCGCCTATCGCAGCCTTCGGCGGCACACGCGCTGCCCCCACAGCGTTTCAACCCGGCGATGTTGCTGAACTGAGCCGCGACCGCACCCTGTCGGTGCTAGAGGATGGCAGTTATACCTTCACGTCGCCAGCAGAGTTCAGCCGCGATCCGCGCATCTACTTCGCCTCGGAAACGCCCCCGGAGTTCAGCCTCGACAACTACGACACCGTCCTGACTTCCGACAATATGGACGTGGCCTTTATCAACACGTTGACGGTGACGATCCCGGCAACAGTGATCCCGATCCTGATCGCGGCCTTTGCGGCCTATGCGCTGGCCTGGATGGATTTCCCGGGCAGGGGGCTCTTGATCGCCGCTGTCGTGGGCTTGCTGGTCGTGCCACTTCAACTGGCGCTTGTCCCGCTGTTGAACCTGCACAACCAAGTGGGCATCGGGCAAAGCTTTGTCGGCATCTGGCTCGCGCATACGGGCTTCGGGCTACCGCTCGCCATATATCTCTTGCGCAACTACATGGTCGGCCTGCCGCGCGACATCATCGAATCCGCAAAAGTCGATGGCGCGACAGACTTCCAAGTCTTCGTCAAAATCGTCTTGCCGCTCAGCTTTCCGGCACTCGCCTCCTTCGCGATCTTCCAGTTCCTGTGGACCTGGAACGACCTGCTCGTCGCCAAGGTCTTCCTGCCTTCTGACGACGCCTCCAAGGTGATGACCGTTAAGATCGCAGACGATCTTCTGGGCTCGCGCGGGGGCGATTGGGGCATCCTTGCGACGGCGGCGTTTGTCTCCATCGCGGTGCCGCTCGTCGTCTTCTTCACAATGCAACGCTACCTCGTGCGCGGCCTTCTGGCCGGCTCTGTCAAATAAGGCTTATGATGAACGCAGTCGCAGATATGCAGACCCTCAAGGGTCTTGAGACCGACACGGATTGGTGGCGCGGTGCCGTGATCTATCAGATCTACCCGCGCAGCTTTCAAGACAGCAATGGCGACGGCATCGGCGACCTGCTGGGTATCGTCCAGAGGCTGCCCTATATCGCGTCGCTCGGCGTCGATGCGATCTGGATTTCGCCGTTCTTCACCTCGCCTATGAAAGACTTCGGCTATGACGTCAGCGATTACTGCGATGTCGACCCGATGTTCGGCTCGCTTGCGGATTTCGACGCGCTGATCGACACCGCCCATCAGCTTGGCGTGCGGGTGATGATTGATCTGGTCCTCAGCCACACTTCAGACCAGCACCCCTGGTTTGCGGAAAGCCGTTCCAGCCGCGACAACGCCAGATCAGACTGGTATGTCTGGGCCGATCCGAAGCCCGACGGCACGCCCCCAAACAACTGGCTGTCGATTTTCGGCGGCCCCGCGTGGCACTGGGATGCGCGGCGCGAGCAGTATTACCTGCACAATTTTCTGACGTCGCAGCCAGACCTGAACTTCCACTGCGACGCGGTGCAAACAGCCCTTCTGGACGTGACCCGCTTCTGGCTGGACCGTGGCGTGGACGGGTTCCGGCTCGACACGATCAACTTCTATTTCGCCGATGCCGAGCTGCGCGATAACCCCGCGCTGCCGCCCGAAGAGCGGAACGCCAACATCGCCCCCTCGGTGAACCCCTACAATCACCAGCGTCACCTCTATTCCAAGAACCAGCCCGAGAACCTTGCCTTCCTCAAACGCTTCCGTGCGCTGCTAGAGGAATATCCCGGCGCCGCTGCCGTGGGCGAGGTGGGCGATGCGCAATTCGGTCTGGAACTGCTGGGCCAATACACCAAAGGCGAGGACGGCGTGCAGATGTGCTACGCCTTTGAATTCCTCGCCAAAGACAAGCTCACCGCCACCCGTATTGCCGAGGTGATGGACAAGCTCGACGCCGTTGCAGGCGAAGGCTGGGCGTGTTGGGCCTTCTCCAACCACGACGTTATGCGCCACACGTCCCGCTGGAATCTGACGCCTGCGGCCACGCGCTGCTTGGCAACACTGATCCTCACCTTGCGCGGCTCCGTTTGCCTCTACCAAGGCGAAGAGCTGGGCTTTCACGAGGCCGACGTCCCGTTTGAGGACCTGCAAGACCCCTACGGCATCGAGTTTTGGCCCGAATTCAAAGGCCGCGACGGCTGCCGCACGCCCATGGTCTGGGAGCCCAGCAACCAAAACGGGGGCTTTACCGCCGGCAACCCGTGGCTGCCCGTCAGCCATGAACACCTGCAAAGCTCGGTCGCTTCCCAAGAGGACGACCCCGCAGCGCTTTTGCACCATTACCGCCGCGCCATCGCGTTCCGGCGTGCGCATCCGGCGCTGTCCAAAGGGGCGCATGAGGATGTGCGCGCCGAAGGCGATATCATCCGCTTCACGCGCATCCATGAAGGCCAGACGATCTTCTGCGCCTTCAATCTCAGCGACACGCCAAGCACCTGCGCACTGCCCGAGGGGAACTGGATCCCCATCGGGGCCGAGCTGGGCAGCGCCGGACCAATGGCGGATGGCAAAATGCACTTGGGCCCGTGGCAACCTTGCCTCGCGCTCAAGCAATAAAAATCACGGGAGGAGGGACCCATGGCTGATCTCAAACTGACAGATGTCGCCAAGACCTATGGCGGCACGGTGGATGTTCTCAAGAACATCAACCTCGATATAAAACAGGGTGAGCTGATCGTCTTCGTCGGCCCCTCGGGCTGCGGGAAATCCACACTGCTCCGCATGATCGCCGGGCTGGAAAAGATCACCGGCGGCACGCTTGAGATTGACGGTGTGCGCATGAACGACATGCCGCCCGCGCAGCGCGGCATCGCCATGGTGTTCCAATCATACGCGCTTTATCCGCACATGACCGTGCGCGATAACATGGCCTTCGCGCTCAAACTGGCGAAGAAATCCCAGTCCGAGATTGATGCTGCCGTCGACCGCGCCGCCAAGGTGCTGCAACTGGACGAATATCTCGACCGTCTGCCCAAGGCACTGTCGGGCGGCCAACGCCAGCGCGTCGCCATCGGCCGCGCCATTGTGCGCGACCCTAAGGTGTATCTCTTCGACGAACCGCTCTCCAATCTCGACGCCTCCCTCCGCGTCGCTACCCGGATCGAGATTGCACAGCTCAAAGAGGCGATGCCGGAAAGCACAATGATCTACGTGACCCACGATCAGGTTGAGGCAATGACACTTGCCTCCCGCATCGTGGTGCTGGCCAATAAGGGGATTGCTCAGGTCGGCAGCCCGCTTGAGCTATATGAGCGCCCCGAGAACGAATTCGTCGCGCAATTCATCGGCTCGCCTTCCATGAACCTTCTGCCGGGCGTGATCGAGAAGACGGGCAAGCAGACAACGGTCAAGCTGGACGGTGGAGGCACTGCCGTCTCCGCCGTGCCGACGCAGACGGCTGACAAAGGTATGAAGGTCAATATCGGCGTGCGCCCCGAAGACCTGATCGAAACGACGGGCGATTACCTTTACGAAGGCAAGGTGAACATCACCGAAGCCCTGGGCGAAGTCACGATCCTCTACTTTGCCCCCGAGGCGAAGGGCGTCGATCCGGTGATCGGCAAGCTGCCGGGTATCCACGGTGATCTGCGCGGTAATCTGGTCAAACTCAATGCGCCCGCTGATAAAATCCAGATCTTCCATGAAGGGAAATCGCTTTTGTACCGTTAAGCGGTAGGCGTGTTCCTGAGTGCGGGGCCTCGCGGAAACGCGGGGCTTTTCGTATCTTAGGCGCTCACGACCCTGTGTTCGGCGTGAAATACGGATGACATCGAAGCGTGAGCCCATAGGCTCGCCACATCTGAGAGATTCCAAAGGACGCACGCCATGCTGATGCCTCGCCAGAAAACCCCCGACCTGAGCCTTCGCACCCTCGATCACGGGGAGTTTGATCTTGCCACTGACGGCAGCGAACGCGGCACGGTGATCTGCTTTTACCGCGGGCTGCACTGCCCGATCTGCGCGACCTACCTGACCGAGTTTCAGAAACGTGTCGCTGACTTTGCAGAGCGCGGTGTGAAGACCATCGCGGTCAGCTCGGACGGGGAAGAACGCACCCGCGCAATGGCCGATAAGATCGGCGCAGACACGTTGCGCTTTGGCTATGATCTGCCTCTGGCAAAGGCCCGTGAATGGGGGCTCTATATCTCGACCTCGCGGGGGACCACGTCCATCGGGATCGAAGAGCCTGCGCTTTTTTCCGAACCCGGCCTGTTCATGGTCACCCCCGAACAATCGCTCTACTACGGCTCGGTGCAGACGATGCCGTTCGTGCGCCCGCATTTCAGCGAACTCGTCAGCGCCTTGGATTTCGCGATCAAGGCGAATTACCCGGCGCGGGGCGAATATACAGGCGCGGTCTAGTTCGCCAGTTGCTCCATCCCGCTGGGGCTCATGCCGAGAAACAAAAACGCCAGAGCCGCCACAGCCAGCGTGACGCCGATCCCGGCGTAGCGCATCCAGCCCTTGCCGAAAATGGCAAGGGCAAGCCCTGCGAGAAACAAAACGATCAAGATGGGCATGGGGTCTCCTTTAGCCTGCCTTTGATCATATAGGGGCTTTGTTACGCCAGCGAAGGCAGCCACAGCACAATCATCGGGAAGGCTACCAGCAAGGCGATGGTGATGCCATCGGCGATGAAGAAGGGCGTCACGCCTTTGAAGACGTCCTGCACGCTTAAATCGTCCCGCACGCCGGCCACGACAAAGCAGTTGAGGCCAATGGGCGGTGTGATCAGGCAGAACTCGGCCATCTTCACCACCAGAATGCCGAACCAGATCGCGCACATCGGGCCGGACATGCCGAAGGCGGAATCGGCGGCCGAGACGAACTCGCCCCCGTTCAGCGCCATGACTGCGGGGTAGACGACAGGCAAGGTCAGCAACAGCATCCCGATTGCGTCCATGAACATGCCCAGCACCGCATAGGCCAGCAGGATGCACACAAGGATCAACATCGGTGACATCTCAAGCGAGGTGATCCAGTCAGAGAACGCGCCGGGCAGGTCGGCAAAGCCCAGAAAGCGCACATAGATCAGCACGCCCCAGATGATTGTGAAGATCATGACGGTCAGCTTGGCGGTCTCCAACAGAGCCGACTTCAGCTCTGGCCAGCGCATGCCACGGGCCAGCGCCACGCAAAAGACGATGAATGCACCGATGGCGCCGCCCTCGGTGGGCGTGCCCCACGCATCGCCGCCGAACGGGTTGTAGACGAAGAGGATGATGATCAGCACGACCAGCACGATGGGCAGTGCCGGGATCAGCGATGTAAAGCGCTGGCCCCATGTGAAGCCGCCCACCGGGGGGCCGAAATTCTTGAAGCTCAGCGCCATGCCGATGATCAGCAAGCCGTAGATGAAGGCCGAAAAGACGCCCGGAATAAAGCCCGCCAGCAGCAGCTTGCCCACATCCTGCTCCACGATGATCGCGTAGATCACAAGGATGGCTGAGGGCGGGATCAGCGAGGCAAGCGTGCCGCCAGCGGCCACAACCCCCGCCGCAAAGCGCTTGTCATAGCCGATCTTCAACATCTCCGGGATCGCGATGCGCGCAAAAACCGCCGCCGTCGCGACCGACGCGCCGGAGACTGCCGCAAACCCAGCCGTCGCAAAAACCGTCGAGACGGCCAATCCGCCCGGCACCCAAGCAATCCAGCGCTTGGCCGCCTCAAACAAGGCCTGCGTGAGCTTGGCGTAATAGGCGAGATATCCGATCAGGATGAAGGTCGGGATCAGGCTCAACGCCTGAGACGCGACCTTCGAATGGGGCACTTGCCCGGCGGTCTTGGTGGCAACCGTCAAAGCCCACCAGAACTCATCCCCCGCAAGTCCCTTGCGCGCCCAAAAGATCCAGATCAGCCCGATCATGCCCGCCAAAGCTGCGGCGAAGGCCACACGCATGCCCAGCACGACCATGACCAGCAAACCGCCCGACACCCACAGGCCGATATCAATCGGGTCCATCTAGTCGGCCCCTTGCATGGCGTCTGCTTCACGCGCGGCCTGTTCGGCAGCGCTTTCAATCAGCGGCACAGCGACCGGAGCTTCCAACCCCAGAACGATGGCACGTCCATAGGCGACCAGTTGCACCACCAGTCGCAAGCACAGCACCGCAAACGCGACAGGCGCCAGCAGCTTTGCAGGCCAGATCGGCAAGGCGATATCCATCGAACTGTCCCGGCTCCAGAGCGGGGCGGCGAAATCGAAGGAACGCTCGAAATGCGCCCAGGTGCCCCAGACCAGCAACAGCATCAGGAGCAGCATGAAGAAGGCCGTGGTGAACTCCGCCAGCCACAAAGCACGGCCCTTCAACTGCCCCACCAGAATATCCATGCGGATATGCCCGCCCAAGCGCTGCGTATAGGCGACGCCCATGAATGCGATCAGCGGCATGGCCTGTTCGATCCAGTCCACATAGCCGGGCACCGGCTGGCCCAGAAAGTTGCGCCCGCCGACCGACACCACAGCCAGGATCATTAGCGCAAAGATTGCCAACCCGCTGAGCAGTGCAAAAAACGTCTCAAGTTTGAAGAGGGTGCGGTCGAGGCGGCTGAGTGTGGAGCCATCCTCAAGAACGCTTGCCGATCCGGCCATCGCGATATCCTAGAAGTGAATGCCGCCCCGAGGAAGCCCGGGGCGGCAGAACGGCTTACATGCCTTCGGCAACCATGCCGGTCACCAGATCATAAAGCTCCTGCGCTGGCAGACCGGCAGCCGTGTTGCTTTCGATCCAAGCGGCCGCTGCGGGGGCGGCGGCGGCTTCGCGGAAGGCCGCAATCTCGTCATCGGTGAAGGTCACTTGCGTGATGCCTTTTTCTTCCAGCAACGGACCCCAGGCGGCCATCGTCTGGTTCTCGTAATACTCGACATAGTGGTCCAGCGCCTCGTCGATAGAGCCCAAAAGCGCCTCGCGGTGCTCATCAGAAAGACTCTCCAATGCGTCGGTGTTGGCCACAACCGGGCAGTTCACTGTGCCGGGGTTTAGGTTTGTCGTCCAATAGGTCGCGTTCTCGACTGTGCCAAAGGACATATGGGCGTGGGGCGCAAAGCTGACCGCCTGCACGACACCGCTGTCGAGCGCCTGACGCACTTCGGTGGCTGACATCGACGTCGGCACAGCACCCACAGTTTCCATCGCAGCGCCAATGCCGCCGGTGGCCCGCACGCTCATGCCTTCAAAATCGGCCAGCGTTGCAGGCGCATCGCCTACACCGACCAGATTATACTGGGGCAGGGGCGAGGGCATCAGCAGCGTCGCGTTCCAGCGCGCCAGATCCGCCTGCACCGCAGGGTGAGCATACACGGCCTGCGAAATCTCGCGCTCTTGCGCCAGCGTGGTCACGCCAAGGAAAGGCAGTTCCAGCACGGTGATCGAGGGGTTTTTGTCGCGGTGATAGCCCGCGCAGAACTGCGCCATCTCGAACGCGCCGATGGATATCCCGTCGAGGTTTTCGCGGTTGTTGGACAGACCGCCATAGCTGATGTTCAGGGTGAACTCGCCACCGGTTTTCTGATCGACCAGTTCCGCCAGTTTCTCCACATGCTCAGTAAAGGCGCGCCGCTTACCCCAGAGCGAGACATTCCACTCTGTCGCAAGCGCTTCGCCTGCAAAGGAAATCGCGATGGCGGCAACGGCCGTTTGGCCCAATAGTTTTTTCATAGCATCCTCCCAGATGGCCCCGGATCGGGGCGTTTGATTACGGGTCCCACCGGACCGTCCGCCTCAGCCTAACGCCTGCGACAAAAGTGTCCAGCCGTTCTTGCGATCCCACGTTCCGCGGGGCAGGGTGACCGCAATAAGGGAGGATCGAAATGCCAGCACCCGTGAACCGCCTCAAAGCGCAGCTGCTAGACAGACAATTGCAAAAAGGCCTTTGGATGGGGCTGGCCAGCGCCAGCGTCGCCGAGATGGCCTCCCGCGCCGGATTTGACTGGTGCTTGATCGACGCCGAACACGGGCCGAACGATCTGATCACGATCCAAAGCCAGCTACAGGCCATGAACGGTGCCGAGGCCGAAGCAGTCGTGCGCGTGCCTGCGGCTGAGGACTGGATGCTCAAACAGGTCCTCGATCTGGGCGCTCAGAACGTGCTGATCCCGATGATTGATACTGCAGAGCAGGCCGCCGACGCGGTCGCAGCTTGCCGGTATCCACCCGACGGCAAGCGAGGGCTTGGTTCCGCGCTCGCGCGCGCGTCCGGTTACAACGCGATCCCGGATTATCCGGCGACCGCGAACGATCAGATCTGCGTCATGGTCCAAGCCGAAAGCCGCGCCGCCATCGACAATATCGATGCGATTGCGGGCACCGAGGGCGTCGACGTCGTCTTCATCGGCCCGGCTGATCTGAGCGCCGACATGGGCTATCTGGGCCAACTGGATGCGCCCGAGGTCGAAGAAGTCATCGCCCACGCCATCGCCCGCATCCGGGCCGCGGGCAAAGTGGCGGGCATCGTCCTCTTCAACCCCGACGATTTCCCCCGCTACATCGACTTGGGAATCAGCTTTCTCGGCATGGGCAGCGACGTCACCAGTCTTGCCGCCGCTCTGCGCGATCTCGCCCGCAGCGCTTAATCCGCGATTTTTCCCCTTGCGTCACATGGGGGAGCAAGGAAGGCTGCGGGTAACCAGAAAAGGAGATTGGTTATGGGTTTGTGGAGTTTCATGAAAGACAGCGGCAAGAAACTGTTCGGCGGCGATGATGCGCCCGATGCAGATGCGCTGAAAAAAGAAGTCGCTGATCTGGGTCTGGACGCAGAAGGCGTCGATATCGAGGTCGAGGGCGACAAGGTCAAAGTGAACGCCGCCGGTGTCACACAGTCGATGAAAGAAAAGATCATCCTCGCCGTGGGCAATGTCGCTGGCGTCGCCACGGTCGAGGCCGAGGTCGAAGACGAGGCCGTCTTCCACACCGTTGAAAAAGGCGACACGCTGTCCGCGATTGCCCTCAAGACCATGGGCTCTGCCAATAAGTATCACGCGATCTTTGAGGCCAACAAACCGATGCTGAGCCACCCCGATAAAATCTATCCCGGTCAGGTGCTGCGCATCCCGCAAGAGGCCTGATTTTTAGGCATTCTATCTTAATGAGCGCCCGTCCCCGGGCGCTCATTTTTTGTTAATCGCACCGAACGCGCGATATTTGAGCATTTTCGACCATCAGTTCGCCCTAATTCCGCCCGATTGATCACGGATCAGAGACAATAACTCTGAGCAGATTTCGACAGGCAGGACGATCCAGATGTTCGCACAGGCAAATAAAAAACAGGCCGATAAACACGCTACCCAATGGCGCTGGCTAATCCCGGTTCTTTTCACCTCAACGATCTTTCTCAGCGCGTCGCTGCTCTTCTTCGTGCAGCCTTTGTTTGCAAAGCTTGTGCTGCCCCATATCGGCGGCGCGCCAGCGGTCTGGACCACGGCGATGCTGTTCTTCCAGACCGTGCTGATCGCAGGCTATCTTTACGCCCATTTGTCGACGAAATACCTGCCTGTTAAGGCGCAAATCGGTCTGCATCTCGCGCTCTGGGCGCTGGCGCTCTTCTTCCTGCCGCTCTCTGTCCCCGACACGTGGAGCTATGATCCAAACGCCTCCCCCGCGCTGCAAACGCTGATCCTCTTCGCCCTTGGCGTCGGTCTGCCTTTCGCAGTCCTGTCGGCCAACGCGCCGCTCATTCAGTCGTGGTATGCCAAATCCGGCGGCCCCTCCGCGGATGATCCGTACTTCCTTTACGGCGCGTCCAACCTTGGCTCGCTCATCGCATTGCTGGCCTTCCCGCTGGTGGCGGAGCCGCTTTTGGGTGCCACCACCATCGGGTGGGGCTGGGCCATGGGCTTTGTTGTGCTGGGCGCAGGTCTTTTGATCTCGGGCCTCACAGCACAAGGGGAGGTGCCCGTGCGCTCCTCCAAAACCTTCACCGTGCCATCGCCCAAATCCATTGCATGGTGGCTGGCGCTGGCCTTCGTGCCGTCCTCGCTGATGCTCGCTCTGACTACCAAGCTCAGCCAGGACCTCGGCTCCGTGCCGCTGATCTGGGTGCTGCCCCTGTCGCTCTATCTGGTGACCTTTGTCGTGGCGTTCCGCGACAAGATGATCGTTGGCCCGGCAACGCTGAAAGTCGCCTTTCTGGCCAGCGTTGCACTGATCGCAGCGGCCTTCTCCGGCCTCGCAGCGCCCGCCATGACATGGACTCTGTCGGGCCTCCTGCTGCTGGCCTTCTTCGTTGTGGCGACCTACGCCCACCGCAAACTCTATGAGACACGCCCCGACAGCTCCGGACTGACGCTCTTTTACGTGATCATGTCCGTGGGGGGCGCTCTCGGAGGGCTCTTCAACTCAATCCTCGCACCTGCACTTTTCGACCAGATCCAGGAAGGCCGCGTGACCACCCTGATCGCAGCCGCGCTGCTTTTCGCAGGCGGCGCGCGCCTCTCCCCCCGCCATGGCTATCTCGGCCTTGGCGCGGCGCTGGTCGTGCTGTTGCCGCTGATCGGCTCGAAAACCTTCGTCCAGATGACCCCTGAAACGCTGGGCATGCTGACCGTGATCCTGCTGATCGCGTCGCTGGTCCTGATGCGCCGCACACCGATGGCGATCACCATCGCGCTGGCTAGCGTTACCATCGTCGGGTCGCTGCACACCCAAGGCGATGCCATCCACCGGGATCGCTCTTTCTTCGGCACCCACCGCATTTTCAACGGTGACGAGATGCGCCTTTACGCAAACGGCACCACCGTGCACGGCGCGCAATTCGTCGAAGACATCGGCGCAGAGCGTCCGCGCCCGCTCTTCTACTATCACGAAAACGGCCCCATGGCGCAGGTCCTCACCGCCCCGCGCGCAGGTGAGGGTCACAGCGTCGGCATTGTCGGCCTCGGCATCGGCGCGCTGGCCTGCTACGCCCAGCCCAGCCAGGATTGGCACTTCTACGAGATCGATCCGACCGTCGATCAGATCGCCCGCACGCCTGCGCTTTTCAGCTTCGTGACCACCTGCACACCCAACGCCCCAACCCATCTGGGCGACGCGCGGATCGTTCTGGAGCAGCAGGACCTCGGCTTCGACACGCTGGTCATCGACGCCTACAGCTCGGACTCAGTGCCGGTGCATCTGACAACCTTAGAGGCGCTTGAGGTCTATCTGGACCGGCTGAATGAGGACGGCGTTCTCGTCTTCCACATCTCCAACCGCTACTATGACGTGTCGCTTCCCTTGGGCCGCGCCGCCGAGGCCTTGGGCCTGACCGCTTATATCCAGGACTACAAGCCCGCAGCAGAGCCTGATCCCGGTGACACCCGCTCACTGGTTGTCATGATGGCCCGCAACGAGGCCGCTTTTGGCACGCTGACCGATGACCCCCGTTGGGAACCGCTCGACAGCGACGGCAAGCGCATCTGGACCGATGATTTTGCCGATCTGCTTTCGATCATGATCTGGAACTGATCGGGCTTCTTTTGTGCCCAAATACTCCCGCCGGAGGCGTCCCTCAGCCGCCTCCGGCGCGGGCATGGAAGATGAAGCCCGACGTGTTCAAAAGCACCTGCGCGGCCAGAATGCCGGTGCTGCCCGTCGGGTCGTAATCCGGGGCGACCTCCACCAGATCAATCCCCACAACCTCGTGGTTTTGCACCGCGTCTTGCAGCAGCTCCAATACCTCATAGTATAGAAACCCGCCATGGCTCGGCGTGCCTGTGCCGGGGGCAATCGACGGATCAAACCCGTCAATATCAATCGTGATATAGAGGCGCGCGCCCTCCGGGATTGTCTCAAGCACCGCCGCACGCCCTTGTGCGCGCATCTGCCGGACCGAGAAAATATGCGTGCCATGCGCCCGCGCGTCCTCATACCCCTCCCGATGGGTGGAGGACACGTTGCGAATGCCCACCTGTGAAATCCCCGTCACATAGGGGTGCTCCACGGCACGCCGCATCGGGTTGCCATGACCATTGCGCACGCCAAACCGCTCATCGACAAAGTCGAGATGGGCGTCGATCTGCAGGATGTGAAACGGACCCTGATCGTCGAGCGCGCGGATGCAGGGGATATTCACCGAGTGATCGCCCCCTAGCACCACCGGCAGCGCGCCCGCCGCCGCTATCGCGCGCACGCCTGCTTCAATCGCAGCATGGCTCGCATCGGTATCGGTATGCACAATATCCGCATTGCCCATATCGACGATCCGCACATCACCGCCCAGATAGGTCACGTCATCCTCATGGTCATAGGCCCCGGCATGCCCAAAGCTGAAGAGCGTGGAGGCCTCCCGGATCGCGCGTGGTCCGAACCGCGCACCGGGGCGATATTGCGTGCCACAATCAAAGGGCGCGCCAAGGATCGCGACATCCGCGTCCAAGCTATCCCAATCCGCGACATATGGGCGTTTGCCAAAGGTGGCGATACCCACGAAGGGCAGATCAAGACGGGTGCGCGGCGGCTCTTTGGTGCTCATGGGCGAACTCTGCGCGGAATATTTTCCACCGGCAAGCACCGGACGCGCTTTTGCTCTTTCGCAAGGGCAGCATCCATGAGATATGGCCTTGCCAAACGAACGCGCCAAGGAGACCCCCCATGCACATTCGCGAGGCCCTCACATTCGATGATGTCCTACTGGTTCCGGCGGCCTCCAACGTGCTGCCATCCACTGCCAACACCGCCACTATGGTCACCCGCACAATCGGGATGAACATCCCGCTGCTCAGCTCGGCCATGGACACGGTGACCGAGGGGCGCATGGCGATTGCCATGGCGCAAGCGGGCGGCATGGGCGTGATCCACCGCAATCTGGATGTCGAGGAACAGGCCCGTCAGGTTCGCCGGGTGAAGCGTTTTGAATCCGGCATCGTCTATAATCCGATCACCCTGACACCCGATCAGACGCTGGCCGACGCCAAGGCGCTGCAAGAGCGCTATAAGATCACCGGCTTTCCGGTTGTGAACAGCGACGGGCGCGTTTTGGGCATCGTGACCAATCGCGATATGCGGTTTGCGACGAATGACGACACGCCGATTGCGGTGATGATGACCTCGGATAACCTCGCGATCCTGCAGGAACCAGCGTCCCTTGATGAGGCAAAGTCGCTTATGCAAGAGCGCCGGATCGAGAAGATTCTCGTCACCGATACAAACGGCAAGCTGACCGGTCTGCTGACGATCAAGGACATCGAACAAGCCGTTCTGAACCCGCAAGCCTGTAAGGACAGTCTTGGCCGTTTGCGCGTCGCGGCGGCCTCCACCGTTGGGGATGCAGGTTTTGAGCGGTCCGAGGCGCTGGTGGACGCGGGCGTTGATTTGCTCGTGATCGACACCGCACATGGCCATTCCGAAGGGGTCGCTGCCGCGGTTGAACGCGCCAAGTCGCTGTCCAATGAGGTTCAGATCGTTGCCGGTAATGTCGCCACCGGCGAGGCGACCCGCGCGCTGATCGGTGCGGGGGCGGATGCGATCAAGGTCGGGATCGGACCCGGCTCCATTTGCACGACGCGGATGGTCGCAGGCGTTGGCGTCCCGCAACTCACAGCGATTTCTGATTGTGCGCAGGCCGCTGCCGAAAGCGGAACGCCCGTCATCGCCGATGGCGGGATAAAATTCTCGGGTGACTTCGCCAAGGCCATCGCGGCAGGTGCCCATTGCGCTATGGTTGGCTCAATGATCGCAGGCACGGACGAAAGCCCTGGCGAAGTGATCCTTTATCAGGGCCGCTCTTTCAAATCCTATCGCGGCATGGGGTCGCTTGGCGCGATGGCCCGTGGCTCTGCCGATCGGTATTTCCAGAAGGATGCGGCCAGCGACAAGCTGGTGCCCGAAGGGATTGAGGGGCAGGTGCCTTACAAAGGCTCCGCCGGTGCTGTGATCCATCAGCTCGTTGGCGGCCTGCGCGCCGCCATGGGCTATACCGGCTGCGCCACCGTCGAAGAGATGCGCACCAAATGCGAGTTTGTGAAGATCACCGGTGCAGGTCTGAAAGAGAGCCATGTCCATGATGTACAGATCACTCGTGAGAGCCCGAACTACCGAGGGTCTTAAAGTGTTTTACATCAATGTATTACGCGATGAACCTAATGTTGTTGCGGGCTGGGCCCGTTAATGCAGCCCGCTGCCCGATACGCCGCGGCGATCGACATTCTCGACGATATCCTCGCTGGCGCGCCAGCCGAGAAAGTGCTGACCTCTTGGGCGCGTGGTCACCGCTTTGCAGGTTCCAAGGACCGCGCCGCGATCCGCGATCACGTCTTCGACGCGCTTCGGATGCGCCGCAGCTGCGCGGCGCTTGGCGGAGCTGAAACAGGCCGGGGCATCGTTATCGGGCTTTGCCTGCGGCAAGATATTCTGCTGGAGACTGTTTTCACTGGCGAGGGCCATGCGCCTGTGCCTCTCAGCGCGGAGGAACAGGCCCGACTGCCGGAGGATCCGGTGGCCGCGCTTACTAGTCTGACACCTGCCGTTCGTCTTGACATTCCTGATTGGGTTTTCCCGCTTCTGCAGGCCCAGTTTGGCGCTGAGACGGAAGACGTGCTTGCCCGTCAAAGCCAGCGCGCGCCTGTGTTCCTGCGGGTCAACATGATCAAGGCGACACCCGCGCAGGCGCAAGAGGGGTTGGCCGCAGACGGAATCGAAACCAATCCAGTGGGCAAGGTGAAGACCGCTCTTGAAGTCACGGAAAACGAAAGAAAAATAAGAAACTGCACAGCGTATCAAACCGGTTTGGTCGAGCTGCAGGATCTCTCCTCGCAGATGTCCGTCAGCCAGTTGACGCTGCCCGAAGGCGCGCGCATCCTCGACTACTGCGCAGGCGGTGGCGGCAAGACGCTGGCGCTTGCGGCGCATCCCGCGCGCCCAACGGCCCTTTTTGCCCATGATGTGGCAGCGAACCGGATGCGAGACCTTCCCGCCCGTGCGCAGCGCGCCGGTGCGACGGTCCAACTGCTCGAGACCGGTGAGATACCGCATCACGCCCCGTTCGATCTGGTCTTTGTCGACGCGCCATGTTCCGGCTCTGGCACCTGGCGTCGCATGCCGGATGCAAAATGGCGTCTGACCCGCGATGATCTTGACCGCTACACGCGTCTGCAGGCCGAGATTCTGGCCCAGGCCGCCCGCCATGTCGCGCCGGGTGGGATGCTTTGCTATGCCACCTGCGCGCCTTTTGAGGCCGAGAACGAAGCTCAGGTCGCGGCATTTCTTGACCGCAACTCCGGCTGGGCTCTGCAAGACCAGTGGCGCGCCGATCTGAGCACCGGCGGCGATGGGTTCTTCTGCGCGTCAATGCAGCGCATCTGACGCAAATCACCTTATAATTGTAATTAATACCGCTAGGGTTGCAATGCCCGGCTTAAGGCCGCGTTAATACTTCCTGCCCGATAACAAAGGGTGTGATTCTTTTTGGAGGCTGGACGTGGGTCAGACCGATATTTCAACGGGCATGATATCCCGCACAGCTGTGATGCTGTCTCCGCGCGCCGCTTTCCTGGGGCTGATGGGCCTTTTGGCGGTCGCTGCCTCTTATGCGTTAAGCAATCTGTTTGGCTTGATCGCCCTTGGCGCAGGGATGACGATGATCGTGATCTTTGTCGGCATCCGCCTGATTGCCTGGCGCCACACGCGCAGAATAGGCCTTTTGAAAGACGGTTTGGCGGTTTTGATCGACAAGGATCCGGCGCCAAGCCTACTCTCTGATCGGGAGGGGCTCGTTCTTGTGTCCAACCGCGCCGCGACAGAGCGGTTGACGACCTCGTCCGAAACGGTCGCGGGGCAGTTGGCCAATGTGATCACCACGCCTGCGAATGTGATTTCCCGCATGCAAAACAAGGCAGATGGCTTTGGCTCTGCGCGCGAAGATATCGTGACGCGACGCGGGCATATCCGCCTTGTCGTGCACCGCGTTGGCGATGCGAATTTCCTGTGGCGGCTGGAAGATATCGCCGATCGGCCCGCCAGCGCCCGCGGGGCCGATGGTATCAATCTGCCGATGCTGACAGCCAGTAAATCCGGCACCATCCTTTTCATGAATGAGGCAAGCCGTAAACTTCTGGGCGGTCGCGTCAAAGCGCTGGATCGCGTGTTCCGCGACCTGCCGCTGGTATCGGGGGATGTGCACGAGATTGATACTGAAAATGGCCCCCTGAAAGCACGGGTTGCGGTGATCTCCGGTGCGACGGACAGGCGTGAGGTGTATCTTCTGCCGGGCGATCATGCGGGTTCTGCCACCGCAATGGCGGACCCCGCCAGCATGTTCGAGGGTGTTCCGGTGCCGCTTTTGCGGATCGACGAAACTGGTGCGGTCACCGCCTGCAATCGCCTTGTGCGCGGCATTTTCGGGGGCGAAGATGTGACCGGCCGCATGACATGGGAACTTGTCGATGGGTTGGGCCGCTCTGTTCGTGACTGGATTCAGGAAGCGTTTGAGGGTCGGACCCGCCGTCAAGCTGTCGTTTTGCGAGCAAAGGGCGTCTCGCCAGAGGTGTTCCTGCAAGTGACACTGACCAAGGTGGTTGAAGAGGGAACCGCGTCTCTCGTTGCGGTCTTGACGGACGCAACTGAACTGAAGTCGCTCGAGGCCCAGTTCGTGCAAAGCCAGAAAATGCAGGCTATTGGCCAGTTGGCTGGGGGGGTCGCGCATGATTTCAACAATCTGCTGACCGCGATTTCGGGTCATTGCGACCTGCTGCTGCTGCGCCACGATCAAGGCGACGAGGATTTCGGCGATCTGACGCAAATCAGTCAGAACGCAAATCGCGCGGCCTCTCTTGTAGGGCAGTTGCTGGCGTTCTCGCGCAAGCAGAACCTGCAGCCGCAAACCATGGATTTGCGCGACACGCTGGCCGATCTGACCCATTTGCTGAACCGCCTGGTGGGCGAGAAAACGACCTTGTCCTTCTCTCATGACCCCAGCCTGATGCCGATCCGCGCAGACAAGCGTCAGCTTGAACAGGTCATGATGAACCTTGTGGTGAACGCACGCGACGCAATGGAGCAGGGGGGCGAGATCCGGATCGAAACCGAATCCATCGTCCTGCAAGAGGACCTGACCCGCGACCGCGCGACGGTGCCGGCGGGACGCTACTCGATCGTGCGCGTGCATGATCAGGGGATTGGGATCGCAGCGGACAAGCTCAGCAAAATTTTCGAGCCGTTTTACACCACGAAAAGAACCGGCGAAGGCACTGGGCTTGGCCTGTCGACTGTTTACGGCATCATCAAGCAGACCGGTGGCTTCATCTTCGTCGATTCCGTGCCATCGGTTGGCACGACATTCAGCCTGTATTTTCCTGTGCGGGAGCATTCGGAACTGGCCGCGCGGACCGCCCCCGCACCCGTTGTCGAGCCCCTGCGCGCCCGTGCGGACGGGGTTGTCCTTCTGGTCGAAGACGAAGCGCCGGTGCGGGCGTTCGCGTCACGGGCGCTGCAACTCAAGGGTTTTACTGTAATCGAAGCGGATTGCGCAGAGGCGGCGCTGGATCTTCTGACCGACAAGGACCTTGAGGTCGATGTCTTTGTGACAGACGTCATCATGCCGGGAATGGACGGTCCGAGCTGGGTCAAGAAGGCGCTGGAAGATCGACCGGATGTGCGGGTGGTTTTTGTATCAGGCTACGCGGAGGATTCGATTGCCGACAATCAGGCGAGCATTCCGAACGCGGTGTTCTTGCCGAAGCCCTTCTCGCTGACGGATCTGACAACGACAGTTCACCATCAGCTGCATTGATGCGCCATGACAGGCTGTTTGGAAGGGCCGTGACCGGCGCTAGTCTGAAAGGCCGTCCCAAAGGGCATATTCCGCGGACAGCTTGCGCCTCAGTTTGCGTTCGGTCTTGGGGTCGAGCGACAGCTCTTTCTTAGGGGATACGTTGCGTCGGTTCAGTGCGAAATCCACCTCCAGCCGGTCCTTCAGAAAGGCGATCAAGGTGTCCTGGTCATCATATCGGAACAGATAATCCATGTGATCTGCCCCTTTCGGTCCGGTCAGAAATTTAGCCTGTGATCCAACGGCCGCGAAAGAGGGGCGGTCGCCCTGACAGTAGGCCAGAGCAAATTCATCAAAACTCATCTGAGCGGTGCTGTTGGGGTTCCCGTCCAGAAATGGACGGCTGCGAAAGCGATACCAGCTGCCGAGCCATTCAATCGGTTCGCGCATCACGGCCAATGTCTTGATGTCATCAGCCCCCGCAACCGCGAACATGGGGCGGAAGAACCTGTTATAGCGCTGAATCGTTGTGTGTTTCAGCGTCGTAGGGTCCGAGACAACGATGTCGGCGCGGTCACGTAACGCTTCCTGATAGGCGGTGCTACCTGTTTTCGGGGTTGCCATGAAGGCAAGTTTTTCTTTCCAAAAAACAAGCATTTAGGTCTGCTCTCCACAGTTTTTCTGCGCGTTGATCTGGCTTGTAAACTACCTGTTAACCGGTTCGCGCGAAAGTCATTGCATAAATTTATTGTTGAAATGTTCTCTTTTTGATCTCATAAGGAGCGAGAACAAGAGGCGAACAAAAGCAAAGATTGCTGCCCTCATGACGGTATGAAATAAGGATGGCAAACCAATGGCAATGGCAGATATTTCCAGCATGACTGACAAGAAAGCGACCGACAAACAAAAGGCGCTCGACAGCGCTTTGGCCCAGATCGAACGTCAGTTCGGCAAGGGCTCGATCATGAAGCTTGGTGCCGGACAGGCGATCCAGGAGATTGAGGCGACCTCGACCGGGTCCCTGGGACTGGATATCGCGCTTGGGATCGGCGGTTTGCCGAAAGGTCGCATCATCGAGATTTATGGACCCGAAAGCTCCGGCAAGACCACGCTGACGCTTCATTGTGTGGCCGAAGAGCAGAAGAAAGGCGGCGTTTGCGCCTTTGTGGATGCCGAACATGCGCTCGACCCGCAATATGCCAAGAAATTGGGCGTTAACCTTGAAGAATTGCTGATCTCCCAGCCGGACACGGGCGAGCAAGCGTTGGAGATTGTCGACACACTGGTCCGCTCCGGCGCTGTGAACATGGTTGTCGTGGATTCGGTCGCCGCCCTGACCCCGAAATCCGAACTGGAAGGCGACATGGGCGACAGCTCTGTTGGTGTGCATGCGCGCCTGATGAGCCAGGCGATGCGCAAACTGACCGGATCGATTGCGCGCTCCAATTGTATGGTGATTTTCATCAACCAGATTCGCATGAAGATCGGCGTGATGTTTGGCAGCCCGGAAACGACGACGGGCGGCAATGCGCTGAAATTTTACAGCTCAGTCCGTCTGGATATCCGCCGGATCGGTGCTCTGAAAGATCGCGACGAAGTGGTCGGCAACGCGACCCGCGTGAAAGTCGTCAAGAACAAGGTCGCCCCGCCGTTCAAGCAGGTCGAGTTTGACATCATGTATGGCGAAGGGATCTCGAAGATGGGGGAGCTTCTTGATCTGGGTGTCAAAGCCGGGATCGTCGAGAAATCCGGCGCATGGTTCTCTTATGGGGACGAGCGGATCGGGCAAGGGCGTGAGAACGCGAAGACCTTCCTGAAGGAAAACGAGCGCATCTCGCTTGAGATCGAAGATAAAATCCGCGCTGCCCATGGTCTCGATTTCGAGATGCCGCCGGAAGAAGCCAAGGGCGAAGGTCTTGATGGCGACGGAGACGTGCTGGAGAGCTGACTCTGACAAAACAAACATTGAAGGGGCTGGCCTTGCGCCGGCCCTTTTCTTGTTGTGGACAGTCCCCTTGAGGGAAGCTATCTCAGTGAGGTCCCAGACCCGCCGCGAAAGAAGCCCATGCCTACGCTGAATGATATCCGTTCGACCTTCCTGAATTACTTTGAAAAACAAGGGCATAGGATCGTCCCGTCGAGCCCGCTCGTGCCGCGCAACGATCCCACTTTGATGTTCGCGAATTCTGGCATGGTCCAATTCAAGAACCTCTTCACCGGGTTGGAGCATCGCGATTACACCCGCGCGACCACCGCGCAGAAATGTGTGCGCGCGGGCGGCAAGCATAATGACCTCGACAATGTGGGCTACACGATGCGGCACCACACGTTTTTCGAGATGATGGGCAACTTTTCATTCGGCGATTATTTCAAGAACGAGGCGATCCCCTTCGCGTGGGACGTCATCACCAAAGAGCTTGATATTCCGAAAGAAAAGCTGGTTGTCACTGTGTATCACGATGATGACGAGGCGGCCGATATCTGGAAGAAAGTCGCAGGGTTCAGTGATGACCGGATCATTCGCATCGCGACCGATGACAATTTCTGGATGATGGGCCCCACTGGCCCTTGCGGGCCGAGTTCCGAGATTTTCTTTGATCACGGCGATCATATCTGGGGCGGCCCTCCGGGCTCGCCCGAAGAAGACGGCGACCGGTTTGTCGAAATCTGGAACCTCGTCTTCATGCAATATGAGCAGTTCGAGGATGGCAGCCGGGAAGCTCTTCCGAACCAATCCATCGACACCGGCATGGGGATCGAACGGGTTGCGGCGCTGCTGCAGGGGACCAACGACAACTACGCCACCGACCTGATGCGCAGCCTGATTGAGGCCTCCGCCAATGCGTCATCGACGGACCCGGATGGCCCCGGCAAGACCCATCACCGTGTGATTGCGGATCACCTCCGGTCGACCTCGTTCCTGATTGCCGATGGCGTCATGCCCAGCAATGACGGGCGTGGCTATGTGCTCCGCCGGATCATGCGCCGCGCGATGCGGCATGCGCATTTGTTGGGTGTGAACGATCCATTGATGTATCAGCTTGTGCCCGCGCTGGTCAGCCAAATGGGCGCGGCCTATCCCGAGCTGGGGCAGGCGCAGGCCTTGATTGAAGAGACATTGAAGTTGGAAGAGACGCGGTTCAAGCAGACGCTGGAGCGTGGTTTGCGCCTGCTGGATGACGAGTTGGAGGGGTTGGCCGAAGACGCTGCTTTGCCGGGGGAAGCCGCCTTCAAACTCTATGATACTTATGGGTTTCCGCTCGATTTGACCCAGGACGCCCTGCGCGAGAAGGGTCGTTCGGTGGACACAGACGGCTTTGATACGGCGATGGCCGAGCAGAAAGCCAAGGCACGCGCGGCGTGGTCCGGGTCCGGCGAGACGGCGGATGCGACGGTTTGGTTTGATATCGCTGACACGTCCGGGACGACAGATTTTCTGGGCTACGACACCGAGGTGGCAGAAGGTCAGATCGTGGCGTTGGTGCAAGACAGTGCCGAGGTCGAGACGGCCAAGACCGGCCAACCGGTCCAGGTCGTTTTGAACCAAACGCCATTCTACGCGGAAAGTGGCGGTCAGGTTGGCGATAGCGGTGTGCTGAAAACCGACACAGGCCGCGTGACGGTCACGGATACCCGCAAGGTTGCGGGCGTCTTCATTCATATCGGGACGGTGACCGAGGGTGAGATTTCCAAAGGGCAGGGCGCTGAACTAGAGGTGGATCATGGCCGCCGCACAGCGATCCGGGCCAACCATTCAGCAACGCACCTGTTGCACGAGGCGCTGCGCAAAGCGCTTGGCGATCATGTGGCGCAGCGTGGATCGCTGAACGCGGATGATCGGCTGCGGTTTGACTTCAGTCACGGCAAAGCTCTGACGCTGGAAGAGTTGAAAGGCGTTGAAGAAGAGGTGAACGCCTATATCCGTCAGAACGCCCCGGTCGAGACGCGCATCATGACGCCGGATGACGCCCGCGAATTGGGCGCGCAGGCGCTTTTCGGCGAGAAATACGGCGACGAAGTGCGCGTCGTGTCGATGGGTCGTGACACCGGATCGGGCAAAGGCAGCGACGGGGAGACATACTCGCTAGAACTGTGCGGGGGCACCCATGTGCGCCAGACCGGCGATATTGGCGTGTTCGTGACGCTTGGAGACAGCGCGTCAAGCGCGGGCGTCCGGCGGGTTGAAGCGCTGACCGGGGAGGCGGCGTTCCGCTATCTCAGCGATCAGGATCATCGTTTGGCGGATGTGGCTTTGGCGCTCAAAGCGCGCCCCGAAGAAGTGGGCGACCGCGTCAAAGCGCTGATGGACGAACGCAAGGCCCTGGCCAACGAGGTCGCGCAATTGCGTCGAGAATTGGCGATGTCTGGTGGTAGTCAAGCAGATGTGAAAGCCAAGGATATCAATGGCGTGGCGTTCATAGCTCAAGTTCTTTCCGGTGTGACGGGCAAGGATTTGCCCGCTCTGGTGGACGAGCATAAGGCGCAACTGGAAAGTGGCGCAGTGCTCTTGATCGCCAACGCGGATGGCAAAGCGGCTGTGGCGGCCGGTGTTACGAAAGACCTGACGGACACCGTCTCTGCGGTTGACCTGGTCAAGGCAGCAGTCATTGAGCTTGGCGGCAAAGGCGGCGGCGGACGGCCAGACATGGCGCAAGGGGGCGGCAAGGATGCAGCCAATGCACCTGCGGCCATCAAGGCGGCGGAAGCCGTGATCGGAGGATAAGAGATGGGCGCACTTTGGATTGCACATGTGACGGTCACGGATGAGGCGGCTTACGGCGAATACGCCAAGCGCGCCACGGTTGCCATTGCCGAGCATGGCGGGGTCTTCCTGGCACGCGGTGGCAAGTATGAGCAGCTTGAGGGCAGGGACCGGCCCCGCAATGTCGTGGCGCGGTTTGAAAGCCTGCAAGCAGCGCATGATTGCTATCATTCCGAGGCCTATCAAGAGGCGCTGAGCTACGCCGAAGGTGCATCCGAACGGGATCTGATGATCCTCGAAGAGCTGGAATAAAAAAGGCGCCACGCGGGCGCCTTTTTCTTAGCTCGCGCGTGCTTGGCGCTTGCGCTCATGCGGGTCCAGATAGCGCTTGCGCAGACGGATCGCGTTCGGTGTCACTTCGACCAGCTCGTCATCGTCGATATAGGCAATCGCCTCTTCCAGCGACATCTTTACAGGCGTGGTCAGGCGGACGTTCTCATCGGTGCCGGACGCGCGCACGTTGGTCAGTTTCTTGCCCTTCAGCGGGTTTACCTCAAGGTCGTTCTCGCGGCTGTGCTCGCCGATGATCATGCCCTGATAGACATCTTCCTGCGCGCCGATGAAAAACTTGCCGCGGTCTTCGAGGTTGAAAATCGCGTAGGCCACCGAGGTGCCGTTTTCCATCGAGATCAGAACGCCCGCGCGACGGCCGGGGATTGGCCCTTTGTGCGGCGCCCAATCGTGGAAGACACGGTTCAAAACGCCGGTGCCGCGCGTGTCGGTCAGAAATTCGCCGTGATATCCGATCAGACCGCGTGACGGCACATGGGCGATGATGCGGGTCTTGCCGCCGTTCTGTTTCATCTCGACCAGATCGCCTTTGCGCGCGCCGGTGATCTTTTCGATGACCGAGCCGGAATACTCGTCGTCCACGTCGATCGTGACTTCCTCGATCGGCTCGTGGCGCTGGCCGTTGATTTCCTGAAACAGCACCTGGGGGCGTGAGATCGACAGCTCGAACCCCTCCCGGCGCATGTTTTCGATCAGAACTCCCATCTGGAGTTCGCCGCGACCCGCAACCTCGAACGCCTCGCCGCCGGGTGTGTCAGTCACACGGATGGCAACGTTGGATTCGGCTTCTTTCATCAGGCGTTCGCGGATCACACGAGACTGCACTTTCTTGCCATCGCGCCCCGACAGCGGGCTGTCATTGATGCCGAAAGTGACGGTGATGGTCGGCGGGTCGATGGGTTGCGCGTCCAGCGGCGTCTCCACCTCCGGCGCGCAGATCGTGTCGGCGACGGTGGCTTTTGCCATGCCTGCAAGGCTGACGATATCGCCCGCTTCGGCGACGTCGATGGGCGATTGGGCCAGACCGCGGAACGCCATGATCTTCGTCACGCGAAACTGTTCGATCTTGTCGCCTTCACGCGACAGCGCCTTCACGGTCTCGCCCGTTTTTAGCGTGCCGCTTTCGACGCGGCCTGTCAGAAGGCGGCCAATGAACGGATCAGAGCCAAGCGTGGTCGCGAGCATCTTGAACGGTTCTTCACGCTGCGCGATCTGCGCGGGCGCGGGGACGTGATCGACCACCAGATCAAAAAGCGCCGACAGGTCCTTGCGCGGCCCGTCCAGCTCTGCGTCGCACCAGCCATTGCGGCCAGAGGCGTAGAGTGCGGGGAAATCCAGCTGCTCTTCATTGGCATCGAGGTTGGCGAAGAGGTCAAAGACCTCGTCAAGCGCGCGATCCGGTTCCGCGTCGGGTTTGTCGACCTTGTTGAGCACGACAATCGGGCGCAGCCCCAACGCCAGCGCTTTCGAAGTCACAAACTTCGTCTGGGGCATCGGCCCTTCAGCCGCATCGACCAGCAGCACCACGCCGTCGACCATGCTCAGGATCCGCTCCACCTCGCCGCCAAAATCGGCGTGGCCGGGGGTGTCGACGATGTTGATACGGGTATTGTTCCACTCAACCGATGTGGCTTTGGCAAGGATCGTGATGCCGCGTTCGCGTTCCAGATCGTTGCTGTCCATAGCGCGTTCAGTCGTCGCCTGGTTCTCGCGATAGGTGCCGGATTGCTTGAGAAGCTCATCCACCAGCGTCGTCTTGCCGTGGTCCACGTGAGCGATGATTGCGATGTTGCGCAGGTCCATTGGGTCAGCCTTCATAAGGGAGTTGCGCGCCGCATACTACGCACATGCAGCATTGGCTAGGGGGAAAGGCGCACGCCGTTCAGGCGTGGCTGAAATGCCCTAGCTGCCCAGATAGCGGTCCTTGCGATGATTGATCGCGATCAGCACATTGATGACGACCGCGCCCAGCAACGAGTACAGCACGATGGAAGCGGGAAAGAGCACGAAGGCCACGGCGAAAATCACCAGATCGACGCCCAATTGGACCCAGCCCGCGGGGAAATTCGTGCGGTCCTGAACCAGTAGCGCGACGACACCGAGGCCGCCCATGGAGCCGCCATGGCGGAAGATCACCAAAAGGCCCGTGCCGGTCACCAGCCCGAAGATCAGTGATCCTAGTGCTGGATCAAGGCGGTCTATGACCAGCCCCATCGGGATCAGCTCGGTCAGCAGGGCCAGGGCGGCGACACAGCCTAGTGATTTCAAGGTGAACGCGCGGCCCATGCGGGTCCATGCGAGCCAATAGAAGGGCAGGTTTATCAGCAGAAAAACCAGCCCAAAGCTGTAGCCCGTCAGATAGGACAGGATCACTGCGATGCCCGCCATCTGGCCGGTGATCAAGCCCAGATGGGTCAGGATCGTCAGCCCGAGCGCGCAGAAGAAAACCCCTGTGGAGAGGCCTTGGGCGTCTTCCAAGGCCGTATGTTTGACCGCTTCGGGGTCCGGAAAGGGGACTAGGGCTGGCATAGGGCGCTATTTAGGGCAGAAAGGCTGACCTTGCCAGCCCTTCTTTACATCGCCGCGTTCAGGTTCTGATCAATCTTCTCAAGGAAGCCTTCCGTCGTCAGCCAGCTTTGATCCGGCCCGACAAGAAGCGCCAGATCCTTGGTCATGTGACCGCTTTCCACGGTGTCCACGATGACCTTTTCCAGCGTCTCCGCAAAGCCCATCAGTTGAGCGTTGTCGTCCAGCTTGGCGCGGTGCTTGAGCCCACCGGTCCACGCGAAAATCGAGGCGATGGAGTTGGTGGACGTTGCCTCCCCCTTTTGGTGCTGGCGGTAGTGGCGCGTGACGGTGCCGTGCGCGGCTTCCGCCTCCACGATCTTGCCGTCGGGCGTCATCAATTGTGACGTCATCAGACCCAGCGAACCGAAGCCTTGGGCGACCGTGTCGGATTGCACATCGCCATCGTAATTCTTCGTGGCCCAGACAAACCCGCCGTTCCACTTCATCGCGCAGGCGACCATGTCATCGATCAGGCGGTGCTGATATTCGATGCCCGCCTCTTTGAACTGGGCCTCGAACTCTTCTTCATAGATGCGCTGGAAGATCTGCAGGAACTGGCCGTCATATTGCTTGAGGATCGTGTTCTTGGTCGACAGATACACCGGCCAGCCGAGATTGAGGCCGTAATTTAGCGAGGCGCGCGCGAAATCCTCGATGCTTTTGTCGAGGTTATACATGCCCATATAGACGCCCGATGACGGCGCATCGAACACCTCATGCTCGATCACTTCGCCGTCTTCACCGACAAACTTCATGCTGAGCTTGCCGGGGCCGGGGAATTTCATATCCGTGGCGCGATATTGATCGCCGTAGGCATGCCGCCCGATGACGATGGGCCGGGTCCAACCAGGGACAAGGCGCGGCACGTTTTTGCAGATAATCGGCGCACGGAAGACGACGCCGCCCAGAATATTGCGGATCGTGCCGTTGGGAGAGCGCCACATCTTCTTGAGACCGAACTCCTCGACCCGCTGCTCATCAGGCGTGATGGTGGCGCATTTCACGCCGACGCCGATCTCTTTGATCTTCTCTGCTGCATCAATCGTGATCTGGTCATTGGTGCGGTCACGCTCTTCAATGCCCAGATCGTAGTAGAGCAGGTCAATGTCGAGATAGGGCAGGATCAGCTTGGTCTTGATGAAGTCCCAGATGATGCGGGTCATCTCGTCACCGTCGAGTTCAACGACGGGGTTCTCTACTTTGATCTTGGACATGGGGGCGCTCCGTTCGGCTGGATTTGTGCCAGTGTTAGCGCAGATACCGGCCTCGGGGAAGGACTGCATGCAATAGTATACAGAGCGCTTTGTCGCAGCGTCCGTTCGAGTGTTTTTGCCGTCAGTATTTCTACAAAGGTGAAAGCGCTAGCGGGTGTTTTCCGTCAGGCGGCGCTGCACGTAATCGGTCACATTGCCGATCATCGTGTCCATATGCGGGTCCTCGAAGAAGTGCCCGGCCCCTTCCAGTTCCTGATGGGTGATCGTGATGCCCTTTTGCTCGTGCAGTTTATTGACCAGCGTGTGGGTGTCGGCAGGTGGGGCCACGCGGTCGCCTGTGCCGTTGATGATCAGACCAGAGCTGGGGCAGGGCGCCAGAAAGCTGAAATCATACATATTCGCGGGCGGCGAGACCGAGATGAAGCCGGTAATCTCGGGCCGGCGCATCAGCAACTGCATCCCGATCCACGCACCGAAGGAGAAGCCCGCAACCCAGCAATGCTTGGAGTTGTTGTTCATCGACTGCAGGTAATCGAGCGCCGAGGCGGCGTCCGACAGTTCCCCAATGCCCTGATCGTATTCACCCTGGCTACGCCCAACGCCGCGGAAATTGAACCGCAGCACCGTAAAGCCCATGTTGTAGAAGGCGTAATGCAGGTTATAGACGACGCGATTGTTCATCGTTCCGCCGAATTGCGGATGCGGATGCAGCACGATGGCGATGGGGGCGTCTTTTTCCTTTTGCGGGTGGTAACGGCCTTCAAGGCGGCCCTCGGGGCCGGGGAAAATCACTTCGGGCATGGGTGTCCCTTGTTATCTGTTGCGCCTTGCGCCCTGTCGCGGCGCTTGACGGGAATTGGCTGTGGACTTAGAATTGTTCTAAGGTTGCGGCAGGCAGGCCTTTCGGCGGTGCTGTGCAGTTAATCTGGCAGGTGTGAAACGTCAATGAATTTGCGCAGATCAACTTTGGAGGCAGGCCTATGAAACTTGGCACAAAAGGGCGCTACGCCATGGTCGCTTTGGCCGATATCGCGCTGCAGCCCGGCGATGATCTGGTCACACTGGCCGAAATCAGCAAACGGCAGGATATCTCGCTTCCGTATCTGGAGCAGCTTTTCGTCAAACTGCGCCGCGCCGAACTGGTGAGGTCCGTGCGCGGACCGGGCGGGGGCTATCGGCTGGCCCGCGATCCGTCGCAAATCCGCGTCGTCGATATCATGAGCGCGGTCGACGAGTCCGTCGATGCGATGCAAAAGGGGGCCGGGGCCTCTGGCGCGCTGTCGGGCAGCCGGGCGCAATCCATGACGAACCGGCTTTGGGAAGGGCTCAGCGCCCACGTGTATGTTTTCCTGCATCAGACCCGCCTGTCGGATGTCATCACCAACGATCTGACCCCATGCCCGGCGGTGCCGAACCTCTTTGAGATCGTCGATACCTAGGCGATGTCCCGCATCTATCTGGATCATAACGCGACCGCCCCCCTGCGGGCCGAGGCGCGCGCCGCGATGATTGCGGCGATGGATGCGGTGGGCAACCCGTCCAGCGTCCATGCCGAAGGCCGCGCCGCCAAAAGCATTGTCGAGAAAGCCCGCGGTCAGATTGCTGAAGCGATGGGGGCGATGGCCGCTGATATCGTCTTCACCTCCGGGGCGACAGAAGCCGCGTCCCTCGCCTGCGCGGGGCGCGATCTTCAGGGGGCCGATATCGAACATGACGCAGTTGCGGCGTGGATCGAGCCGTCCTTGCCGGTCTCCTCCGATGGGACGGTCACGGTGGCAGACCCGGCGCACACCGCTTTGCAGATGGCCAACAGCGAAACGGGCATTTTGCAGGCCCTGCCGCAGGGTCTTGCGGTCAGTGATATGACCCAGGCGTTCGGAAAGATTCCCTTGGCCTTTGACTGGGCGCAGGTCGGGATGGGCCTGATTTCGGCCCATAAACTGGGCGGTCCCAAGGGGATCGGGGCCCTTGTGATGCCGCGGGGCACGGATTTGGCCGCACAGATCAAAGGCGGCGGACAAGAGATGGGCCGTCGCTCCGGCACGGAAAATGTCATTGCAATCGCGGGGTTCGGGGCCGCAGCTCATGCGGCGGCGCGTGATCTGGCGGACGGCAAATGGGACCAAATCGAAGAATTTAGAAATATTCTAGAAATAACTCTAGAAGACTCAGCGAAATCGACTATTTTTGTCGGGAAAGGTGCGCGTCGCCTTCCAAACACCAGTTGCTTCGCCGTCCCCGGCTGGAAAGGGGAGACGCAGGTGATGCAGATGGATTTGGCAGGCGTTGCGATCTCGGCAGGATCGGCCTGTTCCAGCGGCAAGGTCCGCGCCAGCCGCGTGTTGCGCGCCATGGGATATGACGACGCCACAGCCAGCAGCGCGATCCGCGTGTCGCTGGGGGTGGAGACGACGAAAGACGAAGTGGAGCGGTTCTGTGAGATCTGGCTTCGCCATTACAACAAGTTTCGCGCCCGAGCGGCGTAGATGAGGAGAGACCAAATGGCTGCGTTGGATAATGTGGAAGTCAAAGACGGCGTCGATCAGGAAACGGTTGAAGCGGTCAAGGAGCTTTCCGGCACTTACAAGCACGGCTGGAACACCGATATCGAGATGGAATATGCGCCCAAAGGGCTCAACACCGATATCGTCAAGCTGATCTCTGAAAAGAATGAAGAGCCGGAGTGGATGACTGAATGGCGTCTGCAGGCGTTCGAGCGCTGGGGTAAGCTGACCGAGCCGAAATGGGCGATGGTCGACTACCCTGAGATCGACTTTCAGGACCAATACTATTATGCGCGCCCGAAAAGCATGGTCGAGAAGCCCAAGTCTCTGGACGAGGTCGACCCCAAGCTGCTCGCCACCTACGAAAAGCTGGGCATCCCGCTGAAAGAGCAGGCGATGCTCGCCGGTGTCGAGATGCCGGAAGAAGAGCGCAAGGTGGCCGTGGACGCGGTCTTCGACTCCGTCTCCGTCGGTACGACCTTTCAGGACGAGCTGAAGAAGGCGGGCGTGATCTTCTGTTCGATTTCGGAAGCGATCAAAGAGCATCCAGAGCTGGTCAAGAAATACTTGGGCTCCGTCGTGCCGGTGTCCGACAACTATTACGCGACGCTCAACTCCGCCGTGTTTTCGGATGGCTCGTTCGTTTACGTCCCGCCGGGTGTGCGCTGCCCGATGGAGCTGAGCACCTATTTCCGCATCAATGCGGAGAATACGGGTCAGTTTGAGCGCACGCTGATCATTGCCGATAAAGGCTCTTACGTGTCCTATCTGGAAGGCTGCACAGCCCCCCAGCGCGATATCGCACAGCTGCACGCCGCCGTCGTCGAGATCATCATCGAAGAAGACGCCGAGGTGAAATACTCCACCGTTCAGAACTGGTATCCCGGCGATGAGAACGGCAAGGGCGGCATCTATAACTTCGTGACCAAGCGCGCCGATTGCCGGGGCGACCGCGCCAAGGTGATGTGGACGCAGGTCGAAACCGGCTCTGCTGTGACGTGGAAATACCCGTCCTGCATTCTGCGCGGTGATGACACGCAGGGCGAGTTCTACTCCATCGCGATTGCCAACAACTATCAGCAAGCTGACACTGGCACGAAGATGGTGCATCTTGGCAAGAACACCAAGTCGCGGATCGTCTCCAAAGGGATTAGCGCGGGCAAGGCCCAGAACACCTATCGCGGCCTTGTTTCGATGCACCCCAAAGCCAAGGACAGCCGCAACTACACGCAATGCGACAGCCTTCTGATTGGCGATAAATGCGGGGCACACACCGTGCCTTACATTGAGGTCAAGAATAACTCCTCGCGGGTTGAGCACGAGGCGACGACCTCCAAGGTGGATGACGATCAGATGTTCTACTGCCGCTCTCGCGGCATGGACGAGGAAGAGGCCGTGGCGCTCGTTGTGAACGGGTTCTGCAAGGAAGTCCTGCAGGCGCTGCCCATGGAATTCGCGATGGAAGCCCAAGCGCTGGTTGCGATCTCGCTGGAAGGCTCCGTTGGGTAATGGCGGCGGCCGTCAGCAATAAAAAGCCAAACGTGCTTCCGCCGCGGTTCGGCCATCCCTCGCGGATGGACCCGGATACAAGGCAAGTGACCGTGCTGATTCTGGCCCATCTGGTGGTGTTCCTGATCGCAATGTCCCATGACGAGATCGTGGCGGAAATGGTTGCGGATGGCTGGTTCCTTGCCCGCTTTGCTGAGCGGTGCGAGCTGCTCATCGGGTTTGTGCTTTTCCTGTGCTGGGGCGCGCTGACGGTGCGCCTGCTGAACGTGCTCAAAGGTGCGGCGCGTCCAGAGGGGCCGTCTGAATGAGCCGCTTGTTGCAGGACGGGCTGACCGCGCCGCTGGGTTATAAGCTGCTCGGTCTCGCGGTGGCACTGGTGCTGGGTTTCGTGCTCACCGCCGTGGCAGTTCTGATGCAGCTTGTGGGGCAGATCGGTTTTCTGGCCGCCAGCCTCTTTGGCATTGTCATGGGCGTCGTTGGCCTGATGGTCGCGGGGGCCTTGGTGAGACGTCGCAAGGCGGGATGAGATGGGCCGTGCGGCAGTGATATCAGCCCTGACGACGGGCGGGTTCTGCGCCGCATTTGCCTACGGCATCCAGCTGATTGCGGTGGAGTTTTCAGGATTGGCGGTCTTGGCCGTCAGTGGAATATCGGGATTTCTGGGCAGCCTGCTGGCCTCGATCCTATGGAGTAAGAAATGATCGTCACGACGACGAACACAATCGAAGGAAAACCCATCGCCAGCTATCACGGCATCGTCGTGGGCGAGGCGATCATGGGCGCCAATGTCGTGCGCGACGTCTTCGCCTCGATCACCGACATCGTCGGCGGTCGCTCGGGCGTCTATGAAAGCAAGCTGCAAGACGCGCGGGACACCGCGCTGGCCGAGTTGGAAGATCGCGCGCGCGAGAAGGGTGCCAACGCCGTGGTGGGCGTCGATCTGGATTATGAAGTTGTTGGAAATTCGATGTTGATGGTGTCGGCATCGGGCACCGCTGTCACCGTCTAAGGAGCGAAAGAAATGTTGGAAATCAAGAATCTGCACGTCAAACTTGAAGAAGAGGACAAGCAAATCCTCAAAGGGGTCGACCTGACCCTTGAAGCGGGCAAGGTCCATGCGATCATGGGGCCCAACGGATCGGGCAAGTCGACGCTGTCTTACGTGCTGTCCGGCCGCGACGGCTATGAGGTCACCGACGGCTCCGCCACGCTCGAAGGCGAGGACATCCTTGATCTGGAGCCCGAAGAGCGCGCAGCGGCTGGCCTTTTCCTGGCCTTCCAGTACCCGGTTGAGATCCCCGGCGTCGGCAACATGACCTTCCTGCGCACCGCCGTGAACGCACAGCGCAAAGCGCGCGGCGAGGAAGAACTCTCTGCCGGTGACTTCCTCAAGATCGTCCGCGAGAAGGCCAAAAGCCTCAAGATCAATGCCGATATGCTCAAACGGCCCGTCAATGTCGGCTTCTCCGGTGGTGAGAAAAAGCGCAACGAAATCCTGCAGATGGCGATGCTTGAGCCGAAGATGTGCATCCTTGACGAGACGGATTCGGGCCTCGACGTGGACGCGATGAAGCTGGTGTCTGACGGTGTGAACGCCCTGCGCAGCGAAGGCCGCTCCTTCCTCGTCATCACCCACTATCAGCGTCTGCTGGACCACATCAAACCGGACGTCGTGCACATCATGGCCGACGGTCGCATCGTGAAATCGGGCGGTCCTGAGCTGGCTCTGGAAGTTGAAAACAACGGCTACGCCGACATCTTGGAGGAGGTCGCCTAATGGCCCTGCCAGCCCCCAAACAAGACGCAACCGACGCGCGCCTCGCCGCCATGACGCTGCCCGAAAGCGGCGTCTGGGGCAAAGCCGCCCGCGAAGATGCGCTGTCGCGCGTGCGGGCCATGGGCCTGCCCACGGCCCGCGATGAATATTGGAAATACACCAACCCCACGACGCTTGTCGCCGCCGATGCGCCCGAGGCAGAGCTGTTCGCCAATGACGAAACCCCGCTTTACGACAGCATCGACCGTCTCAAGGTTGTGTTTGTCGACGGTGTGTTCGATGCCGAGGCCAGCGATGATCTGACCCTTGAAGGGGTCGAGATTGACCGCCTGTCTGACGCCATGAGCAAGGACATCCACTGGGTCAAAGACCTTTACGGTGTGCTGGAAACCCGCGGCCAGACGCCTGTTGAGCGCCCAATGGCCGCGCTCAACACGGCGTTTGCCACCGACGGTCTGGTGATCCGCGCGACGGGCAAGGTCTCCAAGCCTATCGCGTTGATTTACAAGCATGAAAGCACGTCCTCGGATGCGATCCTGCACCACGTCATCCGCATCGAAGAAGGCGCGGACCTGACCGTTCTGGAAAACGGCCCAGCCGCCGCGCGCTTCAACAAGGCGATGGAAGTTGATGTCGCAGATAACGGCGCCTTCCATCATGTGCGCGCCCAAGGTCGCGATCATGAGCGGCGCGCGAACACCCATCTTTATGGGCGTCTCGGCACGGAATCCGTCTTCAAGAGCTTCACGCTGACCGCCAATGGCCGGTTGACCCGCAACGAAGTCGTGTTGGAGCTTCTAGGCGACGATGCGCAGGCCCATGTGGCCGGTGCCGCGCTTGGGGACGGCGATTTTCACCACGACGACACGGTGTTCATCACCCATGACGCGGTGAATTGCGAAAGCCGTCAGGTCTTCAAGAAGGTGCTGCGCAACGGCGCGGTGGGCGTCTTCCAAGGCAAGATATTGGTGCAACCCGACGCCCAGAAAACCGACGGCTACCAAATTAGCCAATCGCTGCTTCTGGACGATGACAGCCAGTTCCTCGCCAAGCCCGAGCTTGAGATCTACGCCGATGATGTGGCCTGTTCGCATGGTTCCACCTCCGGCGCGATTGACGAGGATGCGCTGTTCTACCTGCGCTCGCGTGGTGTGCCCGAAGGCCCGGCAACGGACCTTCTGGTGCTGTCGTTCCTCGCCGAAGCGATCGACGAAATCGAAGATGAAGCCATCGCAGACGACATCCTGAGCCGTCTTGAAGCCTGGCTTGCCCGGCGGCGCGGTTAACCTTTGCCGGTAACCCGCGATATCCGCGAAAGCTACCGCAGACCGGCGCAGGTCATGCGCCGGTTGCTGGCTGACGGGCAACGCGAAGACCGGGTGCTTGCGATCCTGATGGGCGGCGCGTTTCTGGCCTTTCTGTTCCAGCTGCCACGGCTTTCGCGTCAGGCGCATTTGCAGGGTGAGGATCTGACAGGCCTGATGGTCAACACGCTTTTTGCCTGTCTTTTCTTTCTGCCATTGCTCTTTTACGGCATCGCCGCAGTGTCGCATATCCTGGCCAAAATCGTCGGAGGAAAAGGCACTTGGTACGGCGCACGCCTGGCGCTTTTCTGGTCGTTCCTGGCCGCTAGCCCTTTGATGTTGCTCAATGGTTTGGTCGCCGGGTTCGTCGGCCCCGGCTTTGAGTTGCAGCTTGTCGGCCTGCTCTGGTTCCTTGTTTTCGGCGCGTTCTGGTTCATCAATTTGCGGGTTTCGGAATCTGCGGTTGAGCCTGATGCAGCGACGCCCTAAGTCACCAGTATGGATTTCTCTCTCAACACAATCTCTGCGCTGTTGCGCCTGACCTTCCGCGACGCACGCGAAGGGGCCTATGCGGTCCTCAGCCTCGGTATCCCGCAATCCGCGCTGATGTTGATGGTCGCGATCGTCGCGGTTCTCAGCGCCTTGATGGCGGGCGTTTTCCAACTGCTTGTGCCGGGAACAACCGCCGTTGGGCCCCCTCCGGGCATCGTGGCGTTAACCATTGGGGGCGTCATTTTGGGCACCGCAATTGGCCTGCACTACGCCGGTCGCGCGTTTGGCGGCTCTGGCCGCTTGCCCGATGCGATTTTGTTGATGGTCTGGCTGCAGGTCGTGCTGCTGCTTATCCAGGTCGTCCAGAACATCGTTCTGCTGGTCGCCCCATCCGCCGTCGGTATCGTGTTCCTGCTGGCCTTTGGCTACACCCTGTGGCTGATGATCAACTTTATCGACGTGCTGCACAGCTTCGGCTCTCGCGCCCGTGCGGCTGTCTTGCTGCTTCTCACGCTGGTGGGCCTGTCGCTTGGCCTCGGCATGATCTTTTCCATCCTCGGCATCGCCGTTCCCGGAGGAGGCTCGGTATGAGCTTTGACGTCCAGAAAGTCCGCGCTGATTTCCCAATCTTGTCCCGTGAGGTAAATGGCAAACCGCTTGTCTATCTCGACAGCGGCGCATCGGCGCAAAAGCCGCAGGTTGTGATTGATGCGATCAGCCACGCGTATTCCCATGAATATTCCAATGTTCACAGGGGCTTGCACTACCTTTCTAATGTTGTGACCGAGAAATACGAAGGCGTTCGCGGCGTCATCGCCAAGTTCCTGAACGCAGGGTCTGAGGACGAAATCGTCCTCAACTCCGGCACGACCGAAGGCATCAACATGGTCGCCTATGGTTGGGCCATGCCCCACATGGAGGCAGGCGACGAGATTGTGCTGTCGATCATGGAGCATCACGCCAATATCGTGCCGTGGCACTTCCTGCGGGAACGTCAGGGTGTCGTGATCAAATGGGTCGATGTGGATGCCAATGGTGACCTGGACCCGCAGAAGGTCATCGACGCGATTGGCCCGAAGACAAAGCTGGTGGCAATCACACATCTTTCCAATGTCTTAGGGACCAAAGTTGATGTGAAGATCATCACGCAGGCCGCCCACGAGAAAGGCGTTCCGGTGCTGGTTGATGGCTCCCAATCCGCTGTCCACATGCCCGTGGATGTGCAGGACCTTGGCGTCGATTTCTACGCGATCACGGGTCACAAGCTTTACGGTCCCAGCGGCTCTGGCGCGATTTACGTTCGCAAAGAGCGGATGGCCGAGATGCGCCCGTTCATTGGTGGGGGCGACATGATCCGCGATGTCCATCGCGACGAGGTCATCTATAACGATGCACCGATGAAGTTTGAGGCGGGCACGCCGGGCATTGTCCAGACCATCGGGTTGGGCGTGGCGCTTGAGTATGTGATGGGCCTCGGCATGGCGAATATCGCCGCTTATGAGGACAGCCTGCGCGACTATGCGCGCAGCAAGCTGGACGGTCTCAACTGGTTGAACGTCCAAGGGCAAAGCGCTGATAAAGCGGCGATTTTTTCGTTCACGCTGCAGGGCGCGGCCCATGCGCATGACATCTCGACCGTGCTCGACAAGAAGGGCGTCGCAGTGCGCGCGGGCCAGCATTGCGCCCAACCGTTGATGGAGCATATGGGCATCCCCGCGACCTGCCGCGCGTCCTTTGCGATGTATAACACCACCGACGATGTCGATGCGCTTGTCGATGCGCTGGAGCTTTGCCATGATCTTTTCGCGTGATTTGCCCGTTGCGGCATCAAACGCGCGCGGCTATAGAACGCCAGACGGTCCCATAGCTCAGCTGGATAGAGCGCTGCCCTCCGAAGGCAGAGGCCAGAGGTTCGAATCCTCTTGGGACCGCCACCATACCTCAATGAAATAAGGGCGAGATCGCCTCTGAAGCGCGCGTTTCACAGATGCCGCCCGAACGCCTGCATGGCGGCATTCAGGCCGGCCTCAGTGATGTCCTTATGCAGCACAAGACGGCGGGTCGCGTAGGGGCCGCCGATCTCGATCCCGTCGCGCCGCATCTTGTCGTCAAGCGTCGGATCATTGCCCGCCAGAAAGACCATGTTGGTGTCTTGCACAACATCGGTTGCGCCTTGGGCGCGCAGAAACGCAGCCAGTTCCTCGGCGCGGGCATGGTCCTCGGCCAGACGTGTGATGTTGTGATCCAACGCATAGAGCCCGGCGGCGGCCAGAACACCGGCTTGGCGCATCCCGCCGCCCAGCATCTTGCGCAGGCGATGGGCTTTGGCGATCAGATCACGATTGCCGACCAGAACGCTGCCAATCGGGGTGCCAAGCCCTTTCGAAAGGCAAATGGACACCGTATCGAACGGGGCGGCGAGGGTGGCGGGGTCAATGCCCAGCCCGGTCACCGCATTGAAAAACCGCGCGCCATCCAGATGGCAGTTGAGCCCGTGATCGCGGGCGCGGCGGGTTGTTGCCTCCATCACGTCAGCCGCGATGATGCGCCCGCTGACGGTGTTCTCGCAAGCAAGAAGGCGGCTGATGGCGTGGTGGTTGTCGTCCTCCTTGACCGCTTTGGTCACCGTGTCGGGCGCGATATGGCGCCCATCCTCGACAAGCACGGGATAAAGGGCGACGCCCCCCAGAACCGACGCGCCGGCGGCCTCGTAGACATAGGTGTGATAGGGCGCGCCGACGATGATTTCCTCGCCGCGTCCGCAATGGGCTAGCATGGCGGCCAGATTGCTTTGAGTCCCCGACGGAAAGAAAAGGCCTGCATCTTTACCCAGCATTCCGGCCAGCCGGTCCTGCAACCGCAGCACAGTCGGGTCTTCACCGTAGACATCATCGCCCAGCTCCGCCTCGGCCATGGCAGCGCGCATACCCGCGCAAGGCTTCGTGAGCGTGTCACTGCGAAAGTCGCACAGGATTTCGTTGCTCATTCGGTGACCTGCTCATAAGCCAGCGCGGCCACGATATGCACGCGCGATGTCTCGCCGCCGTTCAGGGCTGTGTGATAGCCGCGCGTGTCGGTGAAATACACCGACCCGTCCGCGGGCAGGTGCGTGACATGGTGGTTCACGATGAAAAGCGAGCCGGGATTGGTCGTGATCGGAATATGCAAACGCGGCTCCGGGTCCCGGTGCCACGAGTTGCAATTATAAAGCCCTTTCGACAGAACTCGCGTGCGTCCGATGGGAAAGCGTTTGGCGAGCTCTGCATGCACATGCTCGAAATACGTGCCTTTGAATTCCGGATTGAACTCCGAGAATTGCTGCTCGGGCACCAGATCCTCGCGCGGTTCTTCCACATAGCGATCATCGCCGCGCAGCCAGTAGCGCCCGGACAGATCATTGGCCGTCCATTCGGTCTGGCCGGGACGCTGGGTGAGGGGCAGGGCGGCAAACCCCCGATCCTGCATGTCGCCCTTATAGTCCATGCGCGCCAGACACTCGGTCAACGCGTCGCGCAGTTTTTCGATGTCAAAGCGCAAGGCCAGCTTCTGGATGCCGGGGCCGGGGATGAACGCAGCAACGCTTTCGGTATCGGGCCGTGTGGACATCCATTGGGTCATGGCCATGACATCGGGATCGCTGGAGAGGGGCTGGCTGTGCATAATCGGCTCCGTTTTCGCTGACACGGAAGGTTCACCGATTCTGGCGGTGTGGAACAGATGGTTTTGCATCCGGGCATGAAAAAAGGCGCCCGTGATGGCGCCCTATTTCAGATTTCTGGGTTGGTGGCGGTTCTTAGCGACCCCAGGTGCGGACGGCACCGCAATCCATATGCACAAAGTTGGACGAGGAATAGCGCCCGACGCCACCGGCGCGGCACGCCGCGGCAGCCCGTGCGATCTGGCTGACCGAGCGTGACTTGAGCCGCAGATCAGCCGCCTGGCCTTTCATATGCAGAGATTTCTTGGCCACGCCGCCAGAGCGGGCGCGCAGCATCGCGTTGGTCTTGGCGGTGCGATAGCCCGACAGCAGCAGATAAGGCTCGGACGTGTTGAGCTGGTTATGGGCGGCTGCCATGATGTCGATGGTGCGCGTGTCCATGTTGGTGGCACTGTCCTGACGCCAGTCGCGCATGAAGTAGTTCACTTCGCGCATGCCATCCTTAATGTATTTGCCGTCGATCCAGTAGATCATGTCGATGGTTTCACCGGTGCGGCCCGAATACATATGAATGCGTCGAATATCGCCGCCGCCGCGCAGAAAACCTGCTGCCTTGGAATATGTGGGAGCGGCTGTCACCGCGGTTGCTGCGAATGCAGCAAGAATGCCCCTGCGGGTGAAACCCGCGCTCGAAATATCGGTCATGCTCTGCGTCGTCCCGTCGCTGAAACCTGTTTGACCTGTGTGTTCACAGTGCCGTCTGCCTATTTTTTCCCCAGTTGCCACTACTATGACACATGTCGAATCGCCAACCAAGTGTGTTTTAGTTCAAATGCACTAAGACAAGAAATCTGGGCAAAAATTTGCTCACCGTGACAAAAGTGACAAAATCCCAGATTTTGAGATTAGCTGTCGTATCGCCACCACATCTGGGCTAAAGCGTCGAAATTGTGAGTAGACAGCCTGTGGGCGATGCGAGACTGTCTTAACAGCTAAAATATAATTGGACGTATTTTGAGGTTCAGAATGGCCGCTTTGACACGCAACTCTTCGTTTTTGGCGACCCTGGTGTTGGGGTTGCTCGTGCTTTTCAGCGCGCCGCACAGTGCCTCCGCACAGGTCACCGCTTTTAAGCAAGCCGTCGCCGAGGCTGCCGCGCGGGACGAGGCGCTCGCCAAGTTTTATAAAGCGCGCGATTATCAGCCGATCTGGACCGGCAAGGGCAACAAGGACCGCAAGCGCCGCACCGCGTTCTTCAAAGCGCTCGATCAGGCCCCCGCACACGGCTTGCCGATGGCGCAATACGATCCGGGCGCGCTCAAAGCGCAGATGAAAGCCGCCAGCTCCGCCCGCGATCGCGGCCTGGTCGAGGTGGCGCTTTCCAAAGCCTTCCTCGCCTATTCGCGCGATATTCAGACCGGTGTGCTGGTCCCGTCCAAGGTGGACAGCGGCATCGTCCGGCAGGTCCCGTATCGCGACCGACTGGCGCTGATCGATACATTCTCCCGCTCGACCCCCGCCGCGTGGCTGAAAAAGCTGCAACCCCAAACGCCCGAATATGTCCGCTTGATGAAGGTCAAGATGGACATGGAAAAGCAGCTGGGGCGGGGCGGTTACGGCCCAAACGTGCAGGCCAAATCACTCAAACCCGGTGACAGCGGCGGCGCGGTGGTGCAATTGCGCGACCGGCTTCGCGCGATGGGCTTTGCCAAGCGCAGCGCCTCGCAAGCCTATGACGCCGAGCTGCAAAAAGCGGTCCAGCAGTTCCAACTGGCCAACGGTTTGACCCCCGACGGCGTCGCAGGCCCCGGCACTATCGCCGAGGTCAACAAACCGCTTGAGGCGCGCCTGCAGGCGATCATGGTCGCCATGGAGCGCGAGCGTTGGGTCAATCGCGAACGCGGCAACCGCCATGTTCTGGTGAACCTTACAGACTTCACCGCCAAGATCGTCGACAATGGCAAAGTCACCTTCGAGACCCGCTCGGTCATTGGCAAGAATGACAGCGACCGCCGCAGCCCCGAGTTTTCGGACGTGATGGAGTTCATGGTCATCAATCCCAGCTGGTATGTCCCACGCTCGATTGCCACCAAAGAATACCTGCCAATGCTGCGCAAGAACCGCAACGCGGTCAGCCATCTGGAGATCACCGACAGCCGGGGCCGCAAGGTCAACCGCGCCAATGTGAACTTCGCTCAGTTCACTGCGCGCACCTTCCCCTACAACATGCGCCAGCCCCCCAGCCGCGGCAACGCGCTGGGTCTGGTCAAGTTTATGTTCCCCAACAAATACAACATCTACCTGCATGACACGCCCGCCAAGAACCTCTTCTCCCGCGAGGTGCGCGCCTACAGCCATGGCTGCATCCGCCTGAACGACCCGTTCGATTTCGCCTATGCGCTGCTCGCCAAAGAGGTCTCCAACCCCGAGGCGTTCTTCCAGGGCAAACTGGCCACCGGGCAGGAAAGCTATGTGAACCTGAAAAAGCCGGTGCCGGTGCACATCATCTACCGCACCGCGTTTACCAAGGCCAAAGGCCACACCCAGTTCCGTCGCGACATCTACGGGCGTGACGCCAAGATCTGGTCGGCTTTGGCCCGCGAAGGGGTGGCGCTGCGCGCCGTTCAGGGGTAATCCTACCGCAACACGCGGAGGGTGCATGGCCTATTCAGTTCAAGACATCGCAACGGCGCTCGGGGCTCAAGCCTTTGGCGCCGTTGATCTTTTGATCGACGGCGCATCTGAGCCCGCCGCCGCTGGCCCGCGCGATCTGGCTTTGGCGATGGACCCGAAATATGGAGGCGGCCTGGCCCAAGGGCAGGCCCGCGCGGCGATCCTGTGGCCAGATGCCGACTGGCAAGCGCTGGGGCTGGAAGCCGCAATCTTCGTGCCGCGCCCACGCTACGCGATGAGCGGTCTGACCACCTTGATGGATCCCGGTCCCGAGATCGACGAGGGCGTGCACCCCACCGCCGTGATCCACCCGGATGCCCAGATCGGGGCAGGGGCCGCAATTGGCCCCTTCGTCGTCATCGGGCGGGGCGCTCGGATTGGCGCGAATGCCCGGATTGCGTCCCATGTCAGCATCGCCGAAGGCGCGCAGATCGGGGCGGAAGCGCTTCTCTGCCAAGGCGTGCGCATCGGCGCGCGCGTTGTGATCGGGGACCGCTTTATCGCCCAACCCGGCGCGGTTGTGGGCAGCGATGGGTTCTCCTTCGTGACACCGGAAAAGTCCGGTGTGGAAAGCGTCCGAGAGACCCTTGGCGATCAAGGCGACGCAGAGGCCCAAAGCTGGACGCGCATCCACTCGCTTGGCTCGGTCCGGATCGGGGATGATGTCGAACTCGGCGCCAACGTCGCCATCGACCGCGGCACCATCCGCGACACGTCAATCGGCAACGGCACCAAGCTCGATAATCTTGTGCATATCGGCCATAACGTCGAGATCGGACACGACTGTCTGATCTGCGGGCAGGTCGGCATGGCAGGCTCGGCTCAGGTTGGCGACCGGGTCGTCTTGGCTGGTCAATGCGGCGTCAATGACAACATCTTCATCGGCGATGACGTGATCGCGGGCGGGGCAACCAAAATCTTCACCAACGCCCCCAAAGGCCGCGTGCTTCTGGGCTATCCCGCGATGAAAATGGAGAGCCACGTCGAGGCCTATAAAGGCCTGCGCCGTTTGCCCCGGCTTTTCCGGGATGTGGCTGACCTGAAGAAAGCTGTTTTAAACCGCGATAAGAGTGACTAAATCATCGGCAACGTCACGAATGGGGGCCGAAAAGATGAGCGTCAAAGACACCGTCATTCAGATCATCGCCGAGCAGGCCGTCCTTGATGTGGAGGACGTGACGCCGGACAGCACTTTGGACAGCCTCGGCATTGACAGCATGGGGTTGGTGGAAAGCATCTTCGCCATTGAAGAGGCTTTCGATATCTCGGTTCCGTTCAACGCCAATGACCCGTCTGAAAGCGAGTTTGATATCTCGTCCGTCGACAGCATCGTGAAAGCCGTTGAAAAACTGGTAGCAGAGCAGTCGTGAAACGCGTCGTCATTACGGGTGCAGGCACGATCAACGCGCTTGGCCACGACGTGCCGCAGACGCTGGCGGCGATGCGCGACGGCGTGTGCGGTATCGGCCCGTTGGAGATCCGCGATGTGGATCGCCTTGGCGTTCAGATCGGTGGGCAGGTGCATGGCTATGACGAGCATGCCCATTTCAACCGCCAGCAAATCGTTCTTTATGATCGCTTCACCCAGTTCACTCTGCTTGCCGCAAAAGAAGCTATTGTCCAGTCCGGTCTGACCTTCGCGGGAGAGCTTGCCGCCCGTGCAGGTGTGATCCTTGGCACTGCCGGGGGCGGGGTGAACACATGGGACGACAATTATCGCTCCGTCTATGAAGACGGCAAAAACCGGGTCCATCCCTTTGTCGTGCCCAAGCTGATGAACAACGCCGCCGCCAGCCATGTCTCGATGGAGTATAATCTGAAGGGGCCGTCCTTCACCGTGGCCACGGCCTGTGCGTCCTCCAATCACGCGATGGGGCAGGCCTATTGGATGATCCGCTCTGGTATGGGTGATGTCATGGTCACCGGTGGCTCGGAATCGATGTTGTGTTTTGGCGGCGTGAAAGCCTGGGAAGGTCTGCGCGTGATGTCAAAAGACGTCTGCCGCCCGTTCTCAGCCAACCGCAACGGCATGGTGCAAGGCGAAGGGGCGGCGGTATTCGTGTTCGAGGAATATGAGCACGCAAAAGCCCGCGGCGCGGACGTTCTGGCCGAAGTGATCGGCTTTGCCATGACCTCCGACGCGTCCGACATCGTCATGCCCTCGAAACAGGGGGCCGCGCGCGCCATTGAAGGTGCGTTGAAAGACGGCCAGATCGCCAAGGATCGCGTTGGCTATATCAACGCCCATGGCACGGGGACGGCGGCCAATGACAAGACCGAATGCGCAGCCGTGGCCGATGTCTTCGGCGCGCATGCGGACAATCTGATGATCTCGTCTACCAAGTCGATGCACGGGCATCTGATCGGCGGGACGGGGGCTGTTGAACTGCTGGCTTGCATCATGGCGCTGCATGACGGGGTGATTGCGCCCACCATCGGCTATGATGAGCCGGACCCGGAATGCGCGCTGGATGTGGTGCCCAATGAAGCCCGCGAGGCTAAGGTCGATGTGGTCGTCTCGAACGCGTTTGCCTTTGGCGGACTGAACGCCGTTCTGGCGCTTGGGAAAGTCTAGGCGCGCGCTTTAAGAGCGCACGCCAAGTCTTTGATTTTATTCAGCTTGAATGCTGCCGCCGATGGAAATGATCGTATCATACCCATCCGTGAAACCTGTCAGGGACATGGTCAGGTTTACGCGCTGATCCGGTGCACCCAAAGGCACGATGCTGATCATCGCCTCATTGCCGCGCTTGAAGGCCGCGACGTCTGCCGGGGTCAGACCGATCCGCGATACACAGCCAATCGGTGCGCAGAACGTGAACGGATAACGGCGTGGGTTCGAGCTGTCGACGCGCAGGGTCATCTGCTCGGTCAGCAGCGTCTCAAGAGGGGTGACGATATTGGCTCCGGCGACGACCTCGCCACCGCCTTGCAGGCCGAAAAGATTCACCTCGGCCACAGAATTGCCTTCACCGTCTTGCAGAAGCTGATAAAGCTGGCAGGGGTCTTCCTGACCGTCTTGCAGCTTCACGCAGCGAATTTCCCAGTCGCCATGCTCCGAGCGGGTATAGGTGTCGCCCGGCTGCGGCCCTTCGGACACTTCCTCGCCCAGCGACAGCCCGTCGCGCTGGGGCGCGTCGGTGGCGGTATCCGTGCTATCCTCCGCGGCGGGAGCGGCGTCTTCGGTCGCCTCTTCAGAGGTGGTGTCGGTCGTTGCCTCCTGCGCAAAGGCGGGGCCGGACAAGGCCAGAAGGGCGATCAGCGGGAGGGTCGTGAATTTAGACAACGCATGTCTCCGAAAGTGGTTAGCTGTTGGGGCCAGATATCATGGCGTGAAAGCGATGTCAGGTCACAAAAGCGCTTGCGTTCTGCGAAGATTTGCCGGATTTCGCAGCGAAAAGCCGCCAAAAGAAAAAAGGACCAGCAAGCGCTGATCCTTTTCCTGAGTGCTCCCCGTCGGACTGGCCGACTTAATTATTACAAGTAGGCTACGGCGTCCTGTCGCACCCGTCAACTGGATATTTGGGCGGAAAACCGCGCGCTGCGTAGGCAAAAAAAGGGCCACGCTGAGAACAGCGCGGCCAGTCTGACAGGGAGGAAGTTCACCCGCACCCGAGGACATCAGGGCCAGCGAACAGGTTTACTCTGGCATGCAGAGGTTAAGAATGTATTTTCACCGGAAAATATGTTCGGGAGGGACCCCAGTGAGTGAGACGATCTTTATCGGCGGCGGTGGCGAAGGCTACGGCGCCCCGCAGGAGTTGCTTCTGAAATATGCCAACCGTCACGGCCTGATCGCGGGGGCCACCGGCACCGGCAAGACCGTCACGCTGCAAATCCTGGCAGAGAGCTTTTCGACCCAAGGTGTTCCGGTCTTTCTGTCGGACGTGAAAGGCGATCTGTCGGGCTTGGCCGCGTCTGGCAGCGCGGACTTCAAACTACACGACGCCTTCACCAGCCGGGCCGAGACCATCGGCTTTTCGGACTACAGCTATGACGCGTTCCCGGTCACCTTCTGGGATCTGTTCGGCGAGGCAGGCCACCCGGTGCGCACCACCGTGGCCGAGATGGGACCGCTTTTGCTGAGCCGCTTGCTGGAGCTGACAGAGGCGCAGGAAGGTGTGTTGAACATCGCGTTTCGGGTCTCGGATGAGCAAGGCCTGCCGCTTCTGGATCTCAAAGACCTGCAAGCGCTGCTGGTCTGGCTGGGGCAGAACGCGGGAGAGGTTTCGCTGCGATACGGCAACATCTCGAAAGCGTCGATTGGGGCAATCCAGCGGCGGCTACTGGTGATCGAGAACCAAGGCGGGGCCAAGTTCTTTGGCGAACCGGCGCTTGATCTGGCTGACATCATGACGACCGAGGCCGACGGGCGCGGGCGCATCAATATTCTGGCCGCCGACAAGCTGATGGGCGCGCCGCGGCTTTATGCGACGGCGCTTTTGTGGCTGCTGTCGGAGCTGTTTGAAGAGCTGCCAGAGGTGGGCGATCCGGACAAGCCCAAGCTGGTCTTCTTCTTTGACGAGGCGCATCTGCTATTTGACGATGCCCCCAAAGCGCTGGTCGATAAGGTCGAGCAAGTGGCGCGACTGATCCGCTCGAAAGGGGTGGGCGTCTATTTCATCACCCAGAACCCCGACGATATCCCCGAGGATATTCTGGGCCAGTTGGGCAACCGGGTGCAGCATGCGCTGCGGGCGTTTACGGCGCGCGACCGCAAGGCGCTGCGGCAGGCGGCAGAGACCTATCGCGAGAACCCGCGCTTTTCGACCGAAGACGCGATCCGCGAAGTTGGCGTAGGGGAGGCTGTCACGTCGATGCTTATCAAGAAAGGGATGCCGGGCGTGGTGGAACGCACGCTGATCCGCCCGCCATCGTCGCAACTGGGGCCGCTGGAGGCTGGCGCGCGCAAGGCGATCCTTGCGGCGTCACCGATGTCGGGGAAATACGACACGACGGTGGACCGGGCCTCGGCCTTTGAGATGCTAGGCAAGCGCGCGGAGGCTGCCGCGAAGGCCGCCGAAGAGGCGGAGGCCAAGGAAGAAGACCTGAGTGCGGCACTGCAGGAATATTCGGCCGGACGCCGCTATTCAGGGAGCCGGGTGGGCCGCTCGACCGCGCGGCCAAAGCGTCAGGCGCCGTCGATTGGGGCCGAGATTGGCAAGGTTGTCTTGAAGGAACTCAAGGGCACGACCGGGCGCCGGATCGTGCGCGGCATCCTTGGGGGGCTTTTCAAAGGCCGCTGAGGTTTCGCATGCGAAACCGGGTTTTTGAAGGACAGTCCTTGATATCACTGGACCTTTTTCCATGATATTTAACATAATACTTGGAACGCTGTAACGCGCTGTAAATAAAAGAAATATTAAGGTTAATGCGCCCGGATCAGAGAACTGGTCCGGGCGTTTTTTGTGTCAGAGCTTGCGGATTTTCAGCTCGGTCAGGCGATTGGCCTCGCGGCCCGCGACCTCGAACCGGAAGCCGTGGAAACTGAAGCATTGCCCGGTGGTCGGGATCATTTGGGCCTCATGGATGACCAGACCAGCGACAGTGTTGGCTTCCTCGTCGGGCAATGTGTAATCGGTCGCACGGTTGAAGTCGCGGATTGTCATACCGCCATCGACCACGAAGTTTCCATCGCCGTCGCGCTGCACATCCTGTTCGTCTTCGGTGTCAAACTCGTCGGCAATCTCGCCCACGATTTCTTCCAAAATATCCTCCAGCGTGATGAGGCCCTGCAGTGCGCCGTATTCATCGACGACCAGCGCAAAATGGGTGCGACGGCGCAGAAACTCGCGCATCTGATCGTCAAGCGTGGTGGTTTCGGGCACGAAATAGGGGGGCATCGCCACATCACGCACCTCGAACGCAGCGAGCGCCTTGTCGGAGGCGTTTGGCCCGCGCATCACCTTGTCCATACCGCGCAGCAGGTCTTTTGCGTGGATCACGCCGACGATATTTTCAGGCTCGCCGTCATAGACGGGCAGGCGCGTGTGGGCGCTTTGCAGACATTGCGACAGGATCGTTTCGGGATCATCGGCGGCATTGATCATCTCGATCCCTGAGCGGTGGAGCATGATCTCTTCGACGACGCGGTCGCCCAGATCGAGCGCGCCGAGAATGCGGTCCCGGTCTTCTTTTTCGACCACGCCTTCGGAATGGCCCAGTTGCAACGCGCCTGCGATTTCTTCGCGGACGGCCAGAATGTGGCTGTCGGGGTCTGTTTGCACGCCAAAGAGGCGCAAGATCACCCGCACGAAAGCGCGCACTGCGGCGACTATGGGGGCAAAAAGCATGATCACGATGGCGATCACGGGGGCCACAAGGGCAGCGGCGCGCTCGGAATTGGTGATGGCGTAGGTCTTGGGCAGCACCTCGGCAAAGATGAGGACCAGAAGGGTCATCACGAAGGTGGCCAGCGCCACGCCGCTTTCGCCAAAGGCGCGCGTGAAAAGGGCCGTGGCCAGCGAAGCGGCGAGGATATTTACAAGGTTGTTGCCCAGCAGGACCGAGCCGATCAGCCGCTCGTTATCCTCGGTGATCTTGAGCGCCTTTTCCGCGCCCGCGCTGCCCTTGTCGGCCTGGCTGCGCAGCTTGCCGCGCGAGGCGGCGGTGAGCGCGGTTTCCGAGCCGGAGAAGAACCCCGACAGGATCAAAAGAACCATAATCGCGCCTGCGGTGATCCAGAAGGCGCTATCAAGAAGAGGTGAGGCGGTGTCCATAAGGGCTGTGATTGTCCGAGTTTGAATGCGATAGCTGCAAATTGGTGTGAATGATGCGAAAGAGCAAGGGATGGTGATCCGCGATCTGGGCGAATTGTCGGGAGATGTGCTTCTGTTCGGGGGGCCATACTCGAATTTGCAGGCGGCAGAGGCGCTGTTTGCAGCCCATGGCAGCATCCCGCGCGGCAACAGGATTTGCACAGGCGATGTGGTGGCCTATTGCGCGGATCCGGGTGCGACCTGGGATCTGGTCGCGGCTGAGACGGGCTGTGTGGTGGCAGGGAATTGCGAGCAGCAACTGGCGACGCGTGCGCCTGACTGTGGGTGCGGCTTCGAGGGGGGCACGACCTGTGATCTGCTCTCGCGCGGGTGGTATCCTTTTGCGGATGCGCGCATGAGCGATGCCCAACGCGCGGCGATGGCCGCCTGCCCGGAGGTGGCGGTGTTCCGCCACGGGGGCCGCCGGATGGCGGTGATCCATGGCGGGGTCACGGATATTGCGCGGTTCATCTGGTCGGTGAGCCCGGCGGAGGTCTTTGCCGAAGAACGCGCGGCGCTGGAGGCGTTGACGGGGCCTGTCGATATGATCGTTGCGGGTCACAGCGGGATTGCCTTTACCCGTGATCTGGACGGCTGCCTATGGGTGAATGCAGGCGTGATCGGGATGCCGCCCCATGACGAAAACGCGGCTACGGAATATGCGGTGTTGCACGCGGATGGCGTTCAGTTGCACAAGCTCGACTATGACGCTGCAACGGCACGGTCTGCGATGGAGGCGGCGGGGCTGACCCAAGGCTATCACGCCGCGCTCACAACAGGGGTCTGGCCAAGCGAGGACGTCTTGCCAGAAACGCTCCGCCTCTGACTTCTTTTGTGTCTAAATACTCGGAATCCAGCGTTTAGCCGTCTTTCGCCAGCGGATGGTTTTCCAGAACCAACTCACGCAGCCGCTCATCCAGCACATGGGTATAAATCTCGGTCGTGGCGACATCCGCGTGGCCCAGAAGCGTCTGGATCGAACGCAGATCAGCCCCGTTGGCCAGCAGATGCGTGGCAAAAGCGTGGCGCAAGGTGTGGGGGGTCACCTTTTCCGGGCTGACGCCGCCTGCGACGGCCAGTTCCTTGATCAGCGCGTAGAAGCGATGGCGCGTCAGGTGGCCCGCTTTACCGCGAGAGGGGAAGAGATAGCGCGAGGCGGGTTGGCCGTTCTCGCGGGCCGCGTCTTCGGCGTCGTCCCGGTCGGTCAGCCAAGCGGCCAATGCCTCGCGGGCAGGTGGCGACAGCGGCACCATGCGTTCCTTGCCGCCTTTGCCCATGATCAGCAACATGCGCGGATCACCCCGTGCGGCAGCGACCGGTAGGGAGACCAGCTCGCTCACGCGCATGCCGGTGGCGTAGAGCAGTTCCATCAGGCAGATGTTGCGCAGCCGGTCGCTGCCTTCGCGTCCGACCTCGCGGGCGGCGGAGAGCAGGCGGTCCACCTCCATCACATCAAGGGTCTTGGGCAGGTGCTTGTCGCGGCCCGGCCCCTTGATCTGGATGGCGGGGTTATCGGCGCGCCAGCCTTCCTCAAATGCGAAACGGTAAAGCTGTTTGATGGCCGAAAGCCGTCTTGCGCGGGTCGATTTGGCGAGGCCTTGGGCGTCGCAATGGATCATGTATTTCTCGACATCCTCGCGGGAGGCGGTCTCAAAATCGGTTTTGCGTGCCTCCAGCCAATCAGCGAAATCCTTGAGGTCGCGACCGTAGGCCAATTGGGTGTTCGTGGCGGCATCAAGTTCCGCCGCCTGCGCCTCCAGAAAGGCTTGGATGCGGGTCGCCATCATCCTGCGTTGCGGCCCAGAACGAGCGCTTGCAGGGCGGCGCGGCGGGCCACGTCTTCGAGCCCGACTTGCCGGAAAAGCCGCAGCGCATCGGTCAGTTGCGACGGATCGCCCTGGATGCCGGCCTCAAAAATGGTGATGGCGCGCAAGACGGCTTCGCCGATCTGGTTCTGGCTGACCAACTGGTTGAGATCCGCGGGGGCTGTTGCCCCGTCAAATCCCGCAGATAGTGCTGTTTGAAGCGCGCCGCGCGGGGCGGGGATCGTGGTGCCGCGGGCCAAGGCGATCAGGGCCGCGTCCCGTGTCGGATCGCCCAGCTTGGGCACGAGGGTTTCGTAGCTGTCCGAAAGGGCCGCGAGTTTGAGCGCGGTTTGCGCTTCGGGGCCGTCCAAGGGCAGCGCGCCCAAACGGTCTGCGAAGATCTGCGCAAAAAGCGCCTCGGACCCGTTGGCTTGCATGGCGCGCCATGCGGGCGGCAGCGCTTTGCGCACCGCGCCGGGATCGCGGGCACTGAGGGCGGTTTCCAGCACTTGGATTGCATCAACACGGTCCCAGACGCCGCCAGAGGCGGAGGGCAAGCGCTGGGTGTAGATGCCGATCATCTGGTTGGGATCGACAGCGCCTGTGCGCGCCAGACGTTCGACCGCGTCCAATTGGGCTTTCCAACCATTGCGCTGTTCCAGATCAGCGACGGCAAAGGCGCGCGGGAGGGTGGCGGTCGGCAACGGCTCTCCGATTGCCTCGAACATGCGGAAGGTCAGCGGCGTGATGCGGTCGGGCGCGGAGATCGGCTCGCCTTCATAAAGCTCAGGGTCGAGAAAACGCGACAGCAGCGCTTCGGTGCTTTCGTCGATCTGGCCCAGCGCGCGGGCGGTGCCGAGCGTCAGGGCGGCGGCGTTCCAATCGCCGCCCCGCGCAAGGCAGAAGATGCGCGAGGGCAGGGTCAGCCTGATCGCGTTATTCTCGGAGAGGGCGGCGCAGACGCGGGTCTCTACCCCGGTCAGCAACGCCGCATCAAGCCAGCGTTGCACGAGGGCGGGGCTGTCCGGGCCTGCGCGTTCCACGAGTGCGAGAGCTTGGGAAACGCGGCCCGTATCGAGCAGCGTATCCACGCGGGCGCGCAGCAGCAGGCCATCGGGATCGCCGCCCAAAGGCGGGTTCAATTCAGCCAGCACCAGCGTTTCGAGCAGGCTTTGCATGGCGGGGGTTTCGACCTTGTGATTGGCCAGGATCAGATTGGCGAGCGTCATCGCCTCTGAACTGCCCCACAGATCGGCGGGCAGGCCGGTCACGGCTTGAGGCAAAAGGCCCACGGCCACGGCGTCGGGATCATCGAGCGGGGTTACTGTAATCTCGCCCACAGCGGCGCTGTTGGTCACGGGCGGCTCGCCTGTGGGCACAGGTTGGGCGACGGGCGTGCTGATACTGTCAGACAGCCAGTCGATGGCGGAAAGCGGGCCGTCTTCGGCGGCCACGGCATGGGCCGTCAGGCCCAGGGCAAGCGTCAGCCCTCTAGTCCACATCCAATGTGACCGGTTCACGGATTTCGGTTTTCGTCGGTGCAAAGTCTGCCCCCAGGATCGGCCCGATATAGGCAAAGCCAATCAATCCAATACCTGCCAATAGAACAAGCATGAAGAATAGCTTGAACACCCTGATCATTCTGCGCCTCTTTTCGGTCGTCCTGCCAACGTCTTTTGTCTGGCCGTTTTTATATATGGCCTTTCACCTGAGTTCACGTCATTCAGGGAGAAAGTGCAAGGACTAAGCGGGGGCGCGCCGATATGGGCTACATCGTGAAAAAGACCATTGTGATGGTCGGCATGATGGGCGCTGGCAAAACCGCAGTCGGGCGCGCATTGGCGACACGTCTGGGGGTTCCGTTTCTGGACAGTGACGAGCAGATCGTGGCAGCGGCCAACATGTCGATTGCAGAGATTTTTGAGCGCGATGGCGAGGCGTTTTTCCGCGCCCGCGAGGCCGAGGTGATCGAGCGGTTGTTGCGCGAGGAGCGGGGTGTGCTGTCGACCGGGGGCGGCGCCTTTCTGGCGAGGGCCAACCGCGAGATGATTTCAGAGATTGGCGTGTCGGTCTGGTTGAAGGCCGATCTGAACCTGCTGTGGTCGCGGGTCAAGCACAAGGACACGCGGCCCTTGCTGCGCACCGCTGATCCGAAGGCGACCTTGCGCGGGCTTTATGAGGCCCGCGTGCCGCTTTATGCGCAGGCCGATGTGAGCGTGCAGGCTGAGGCGCGTTATTCGATTGACGAGATGACCGATGCGGTGCTGGCCGCTTTGAAGGACCGGCCCGATGTTTTGGAGGTGACCGATGCGCGTTGAAACCGTTCATGTGCCGCTTGAAGGGCGCGCTTATGACATTCACATCGGTGCGGGGCTTTTGGCGGATGCCGGCGCCTATATTGCACCGCTTTTGCGCCGCAAGCGGGTTGCTGTCGTCACCGACGAGACCGTGGGCGCGTTGCATCTGGAGGCTTTGCGGGCCGGGTTGGCGACTGAGGGGATCGAGATGGTGGCACTCGCGCTGCCGCCCGGTGAAGGCACCAAAAGCTGGCCGCAGTTTGAGCGCTGCGTCGAGTGGCTCTTGGCCGAAAAGGTCGAGCGCAACGATGTGGTTGTGGCCTTTGGGGGCGGCGTGATCGGGGATCTGGTGGGCTTTGCGGCGGCGGTGTTGCGGCGGGGCGTGCGGTTCGTGCAGATCCCGACGTCGCTTCTGGCGCAGGTCGACAGCTCGGTCGGGGGCAAGACCGGGATCAACGCGCCGCAGGGCAAGAACCTGATTGGTGCGTTTCATCAGCCCTCGCTGGTTTTGGCGGATACAGGGCTGCTCGGCACGCTGACGCCGCGCGATTTTCTGGCGGGCTATGGCGAGGTCGTGAAATACGGGCTGCTGGGGGATGCGGCGTTTTTCGATTGGCTGGAGGCGCAGGGGCCTGCTTTGGCCGCGGGCGATATAGCCGCGCGGATTAAGGCAGTGCAGCGTTCTGTTCAGATGAAAGCCGATATCGTGGTGCGCGACGAGACAGAGCAGGGCGACCGCGCGCTGCTGAACCTGGGGCACACGTTTTGTCACGCTCTGGAGGCGGCGACGGGCTATGGCGACCGGCTGCTGCACGGCGAGGGCGTCGCGATTGGTTGCGCTTTGGCGTTTGAGCTGTCCTCGCGGATGGGGCTTTGTGCGCAAGAAGACCCCAGCCGGGTGCGCGCGCATCTCAGCGCGATGGGGATGAAGGTGGACCTGAAGGATATCGAGGGTGATTTGCCGGATGCCGACGGGCTGCTGGCGCTGATGGCGCAGGACAAGAAGGTCGTGGACGGCCAACTGACCTTCATTCTGGCGCGCGGCATCGGAGAGGCGTTTATCACCTCTGAGGTCGATCCTGCGATGGTTCGCACCCTGCTGAGCGACGCGCTGGCGGAACGATAAAAGGCAGAGCCTGCGCCCTGCCTTTCGCATTTTACGGTCATTAACGGAAGCCGCTTCGCTTTTTACGGCCACTTACGGAAGCCGCTTCGCTTTTTCCAAATATCCGCGCCGCAGGCAATTCCGGCGGCTGCGGTCCTTAGAACGGGATTTCGTCATCGATATCGCCGCCAGCGGGTGCACCGCCACCGCCGCCACCATAGCCACCGCCCTGATTGCCGCCACCGCCATAGCCGCCACCGGATTGGTCGCTGACATAACCACCGCCACCGCCGCCCTGGCCGCCATCGCGCCCGTCAAGGAAGGTCATCTCACCGGCGTAGGGGCGTAGAACAACCTCGGTCGAATAGCGGTCCTGACCGGATTGGTCCTGCCATTTGCGCGTCTCCAGCTTGCCTTCCAGATAGACCTTCGAGCCTTTGCGCAGATATTGCTCGGCCAGACGGGCGAGGTTCTCGTTGAAGATCGCGACGGAGTGCCATTCGGTGCGCTCCTTGCGCTCACCGGTGTTGCGGTCTTTCCAGGTCTCGGAGGTGGCAATGCGCAGATTGCAGACCTTGCCCCCATTCTGGAAGGTGCGCACTTCGGGGTCGCGCCCCAGATTGCCGATCAGAATGACCTTGTTTACCGATCCTGCCATTGGGCTCTCCTCGAATCTTGTCGCTGTTCCGTGCGACGCTACATGACCGCGCCGTGGTTAAAAATGGGTTAGTGCGAATTGACGCTGGCGAAATTCAGGATTTTATCTATATTTCGCGTGACGTGGACGGTGGAGAGGCATAGACAGGATGAAACCTGTATATCTACTGACGACTTTGGTGTGTTTTTCGTTTCCCGTGGGCGCAGTTGCCGAAGGGTTGAACTTCAGTTCTAAGAACCGCTCTTCTCTTTTCAAATCGCAAACCAGCGTGCTGGATAAACGCGCGGCCTCGCAATATGCGGCCTCGATCAAGCTGGTGCCGAAAAGCGTGATGGTGCCGTCGAAATTCTCAAGCCCACGCTATAATGGTAAGTACCGCGGCCAATATCTGAACATGGCGAAAGCGGCGGCGCGCAAACATGGCGTGCCCGAGGACCTGTTTTTGCGTCTTGTGCAGCAGGAAAGCGCATGGAACCCGAATGCGCGCTCGCACAAGGGCGCGATGGGTCTGGCGCAGCTGATGCCCGGCACGGCGCGCTATCTGGGCGTGAACGCAAACGATCCGCGTCAGAACCTGGAAGGCGGCGCGCGGTATCTGCGCAAGCAATATGACGAGTTCCGATCCTGGCGTTTGGCGTTGGCGGCCTATAACGCGGGGCCGGGTGCCGTGAAAAAGCATGGCGGCGTGCCGCCTTTCCGGGAAACACGGAACTACGTGCGGGTTATTATGGGCAGCTAGGCCCGGTTGCCAACGTTTTCAGGTATTTAGAGACAAAAGAAAGCAGGCCGGTCGCTTTGACCAGCCTTGTTTCGTTTTACTCCGCCGCGATCTTGATGACCGGCTCCATCTCGGCCAGATCGGCGTCGCTGAGGTGACATTTGATCTGGTGACCTTCGGCAAGCTGGCGCACTGGCGGCACCTCTTTCTCGCAAAGCCCACCTGAGACCTTGGACTTCCAGTTGCAGCGCGTCTGGAACGGGCAGCCGGGGGGCGGGTTCATAGCCGAGGGGATATCGCCTTCGAGGACGATGTGCTTTTTCTCGACGGAGGTATCGGCGATCGGGACCGCTGAGAGCAGCGCCTCGGTATAGGGGTGATAGGGGGGCGAGAAGACCTGATCGGTTGTCCCCAGTTCCACCACATGGCCCAGATACATCACCATGACGCGGTCGCTGAGATAGCGCACGATGGAAAGATCATGGGAGATGAAGAGCAGCGTGGTCTTATGCTCGCGCTGGATCTCCATCAGCAGGTCGGTGACGGCGGCTTGCACCGACACATCGAGGGCCGAGACAGGCTCGTCTGCGACCACGATGCGCGCGTCACCGGCGAAGGCGCGGGCGATGCCGACGCGTTGCTTTTGCCCGCCGGAAAGTTGGCGCGGCATGCGGTCGGCAAAGGCGCGGGGCAGTTTCACCAGATCGAGCAGTTGCAGCATCCGGTCGCGGCGTTCGTCATCGTTCTTGCCGATGCCAAACAGCTCCAGCGCGCGCATGATCTGACGGCCTACGGTCATCGAGGGGTTCAGCGTGTCGAACGGGTTCTGGAAGACCATCTGCACGTCGGCCACGGTCTTGGTGTCGCGTTCTTGAATGGGCGTCGACTCAATCGACTTGTTGTCCAGCGTGATTGAACCTTCCGTTGCTGTTTCCAGCCCCATCAGCACTTTTGCGAATGTTGATTTGCCGCAACCGGATTCGCCGACAATGGCGAGGGTTTCCGATTCGCGGGCCTCGAAACTCAGCGTCTCATTGGCTTTGACGACCTTCTTGGAGCCGCCCCCGAAGAGCGCATTGGCCGCGACCTCGTAGTATTTCTTGAGGTTGTCCATTTTCAGGACGACATCGCCAACCTCGCCCTTTTCCTTGGTCTCGGCCAGTTCCATCGGAGCGGCCCAGTCGATTTCCTTGAACTTCACGCAACGCGAGGCGTGGCGGTCATTGCCGGTGACTTTCTCCATCTTGATGTCGCCCTGATCGCAGCGGCCTGCCTCGAAATAGTCGCAGCGGGGGCCGAAGTTGCACCCCTGAGGCCGCTCATGAGGCAGGGGGAAGTTGCCGGGGATGGCCACCAGCGGGCGCGCGTTCTTGTCGGCGCCGGGCAGCGGGATCGAGCGGAAGAGCGCTTGGGTATAGGGGTGCTGCATCTCGTCGAAGACATCCTCGATGGAGCCGGTCTCCACCGCTTCGCCGGAATACATCACGCAAAGCCGGTCGCAGGTCTCCAGCACGAGGCCGAGGTTGTGGCTGATGAAGAGCATCGAGGTGCCGTATTTCTTGCCGAGGTCTTTGACCAGCTCGACCACAGCGGCTTCAACGGTCACGTCAAGCGCGGTGGTGGGCTCATCAAGGATCAGCAGGGAAGGGTTCGCCATCAGCGCCATGGCGATCACGATGCGCTGTTGCTGACCGCCAGAGAGCTGGTGCGGGTAGCTGTCGAGCATCCGCTTCGGGTCGGGCAGGCGCACATCGGTGACAACTTCAAGCGCGCGATCATAGGCTTCTTTTTCGCCCACGCCTTCGTGGATCATCGGGACTTCCATGAGCTGGCGCCCGATCTTCATCGCGGGGTTCAGGGACGCCATCGGCTCCTGATAGATCATCGCGATCTCAGAGCCGCGGATGTCGCGCAGCTCTTCCGCGCTCATCTCGTTCAGGTCGCGGCCTTTGAACTTGATGGAGCCGCCGACGATGCGGCCGTTCACGCCGAGGTCCTGCATGACGCCCAGCGCCACGGTGGATTTGCCGCAACCGGATTCGCCCACAAGGCCCATGGCCTCGCCGGGTTGGACGGTGCAGGAGAAATCCATCACGGCGGGGATTTCGCGCAGACGGGTGAAGAAGGAGATGGACAGCTGGTCAATCTCAAGGATCGGGCCGTCGTATTTTTCTTTTTGTGCCATTCTAAGCTCCGAGAATTTCTACTGTTGCTCCAAGAGCAAAAGACAAAGCTGAAACACCTGAGAATAGAGCAGCTCGTCGGTTAAAGCGGCTACTCTTTTCGGCCCAAGCGCGCTCCGCGCTGCCGTCGCCGCCCCATTTTATGACAAAGGCATCTTCTGGAAGGGACACTTTGGCACTTTGGAACCAAAAGACCGATGCAACAAAGGCTGTCGCTATACCAAGCGCGTTGAGAAAAGATCCCATGATCAATCCCTCAGGCTTTCTTCACGCAGGCCGTCGGCCAGCAGGTTCAGACCCAGCACCAGCGTCAGCAGGGCGAATGCGGGCGGCAGGGCAGGGTGCAGGTAGATCGACAGGAGCTTGCGGCCCTCGTTAATCGTGCTGCCCCAGTCCGGGGATTCAGGGCTAAGGCCAAGGCCGAAGAAGCCCAAGGTGCCCAGAAGGATCGTGGTGTAGCCGATGCGCAGGCAGAAATCGACGATCAGGGGCCCGCGTGCATTGGGCAGGATTTCCCACAGCATGATATACCAGGGACCTTCGCCACGGGTCTGGGCGGCGGCCACGTAGTCGCGGGTTTTGATGTCCATCGCGAGGCCGCGCACGATCCGGAAGACCGTGGGCGAGTTCACGAAGACCACCGACACGAAGACCACCAGCAGGTTTGCCGGGAAGCTGATGATGCCCAGCGGATCCGCGTTCCAAGCGATGCCCAGATAAAGCCATGCGCCGATCACCAGCACGAAGGCCAGATACATGTTGCGCTTGGCGGGCTGCGTGTAGAAGCGCGAGTTCATCAGGATCACCATGAAGACGATGGGGAAGATGAACAGCACGCCTGCCATATAGACTGGGATGCCAGTGGCGACGATTTCCGGTGTCACCAGCAAATAGAACAGCAGGATCACCGGGAAGGCAAGGATCAGGTTGGCGAGGAAGCTGAGGAACGTGTCCAGCTTGCCGCCGTAATAGCCTGCGGGCAGGCCCAGTGTGATGCCCACCATGAACGCAAAGAGCGTGGCGAAGGGCGCGATTTTGACGACCTCCCAGCTGCCTTTGACCATGCGGGTAAAGACGTCCCGGCCAAGGTTATCACCGCCCAGAAGGTAGTAGTTATAGACGCCTTCTTCATCGAGGAAGGTGCCCGGCACCTTGTTCTTCATCGAGGCGAATTGCTGCAAGCCGTCATGGGTGATGATCATTCCCATGGCGCCAAAGACAGCCGTGAAGACCCAGAACATCACCAGCGCAAAGCCGATCATGCCGATGGTCGAGTCAAAGAGTTTTCCGTAAAGCCCCAGCTTGCGCTTGTAGACAATCGAGGCTGCGAACAGGACGATCAGAGCGATCCACACAGGGGTGAACTGACCGATGATGCGGATGAGAATCTCACCCCAGCTAAGCGGTTCCATAATATTCCCCTTACGTGACGCTGATGCGCGGGTTGAGATAGACGTAGCCGATATCGGAGATCAGCTGCGTTGTCAGAACCACGACGACCGAGACGACCGAGACCCCCAGAAGAAGCTCGATATCGTTGTTGCCTGCGGCCTGGACGAGGGTCCAGCCGAAGCCCTTGTAGTTGAAGAGCGTCTCGACGATGACGACGCCATTCAGCAGCCAGGGGAACTGCAACATGATCACGGTGAAGGGGGCGATGAGCGCGTTGCGCAGCGCATGCTTGAGGACGATGTTGCCGAAGCTGACGCCCTTGAGGCGCGCGGTGCGGATGTATTGCGCGGTCATGACTTCTGTCATGGAGGCCCGCGTCATCCGCGCAATGTAACCCATGCCGTAAAGTGCGATGGTCAGCACTGGCAGGGTGAAGTTTGCGAAGGTGATGTCATCCATCGCTGATGTGGCGGTGCCTTTGAACCATTTCAGGCCCACGGCGGAGGATGAAAACACCGCGATGAAGATCACGCCGGAGACGTATTCCGGTGTCGCGGTGGACAGGATGGAGACGGTGGAGAGCGACCGGTCGGTGCGCGAGCCTTCACGCATGCCAGCCAGAACACCGATAATCAGCGCGCCGGGGACCATGACCATCATCACCCAGAACATCAGTTTGCCCGTCAGGCCAAGCCGCGTGCTGATGATGCTGCCGACATCGTCCTTGAAGACCGAGGACTGGCCCCAATCGCCTTGCAGGATGCCGCAGAAGGTGGGCGCGTCTTCGGGGGCCATGCCCTGATCGATGCAGCGGCCCCGAACGGTGCCGTCCGTGCCTTCGATCACATATCCCGGCAGCACGCCCAGCCATTGCCCGTATTTGACGGGCAGCGGTTGCGTATAGCCACGGTTGGCCAGCCAACTAGTGACGGCGTCGTCACTCATCCGCTGGTTCACCTCGGATTTGGCGAGCTTCTCAAGATTTGGTGCCAGGTTCGTCAGAAAGAAGACGATAAATGTCAGGCAGATCGCCGTGAGGATCATCACCCCCAAGCGGCGTAAAATAAATAGTCCCATAGTGACCCCTGTTGGTCGGCTGGTTGCGGCCCGTGCACCTTTTGAGGTGTCTGCTACGGCCTTTGACTGGCAAACGGGCCGCCCGGTGAGGGGCGGCCCGTTCTAAGATGTTAGGCTTTGACAGACCATTTATAGATCTGCGGCAGATAGGCGATATGCATATCCGTGCCGGTCAGCGAGCCATTGTTGTGGCGGTAGAGCGAGCGCCAGTAGGGTTGGATCGTCACGCCTTCCTCGGCCATGATCGCTTGCAGTTTGCCCATCACTTCGCGGCGCGCATCGGCATCCGCGATGGAGTTGGCTTCGGCCAGCAGGCTGTCGAACTCGGCGTTGGAGAAACCGGATTCGTTCCAGGCTTCGCCCGAGCGGTAGGCCAGAGCGAGGATCTGAGTGCCCAGTGGGCGATGGTTCCAGTTCGTGGAGCTGAACGGATACTTGACCCAGTCATTCCAGAAGGTGGAGCCGGGCAGGATCGTCCGCTTCACGTTGATGCCTGCATCGCGCAGCTGCGCGGCCACCGCATCGGTGGTGTTCTTGCGCCAGTCATCGTCGATCGACATCAGCTCGTGCTCGAAATCGGCCATGCCGGCTTCTTCCATGAGCGCCTTTGCTTTGGCCGGATCGTAGGGCAGGCGGCCCACGCTGTCGTCATATTCCGGGTGCACTGGACCGACATGCTGGTTGTCAGCGGCCACACCGCGGCTGGCGTAGCCCAGCTCAAGGCAGACCTGGTTGTCGACAGCCATGGCCAGCGCCTGACGGACGCGCTTGTCCGCATAGGGCTGCATGCCGTCCACTTCGGCTTGCTGGTTCGGGCGGATCGCGATGGTCGCGCCGGAGACCACTTCGGACTGTTCCCAGCCGATCGCGTTGAAGATGTCGATGAAGTCGCCCACGGTTTCGTAGATGACGTCAACTTCTTCGGCCTCGGCGGCGGCAACCCAAGCCGACGGATCGGTGCCGTAGTCGATATATTCGATCTTATCGAGGTAGAAGCCGCCTTCTTCAAAGGCGGTGTCGCCCCACCATTCATGCTCGCCACGTTCGATGATGGCTTTCACGCCAACCTCGTTCTGGGTGACGACCATCGGGCCGGTGCCGACAAGCGTCGACAGGTCCGCGGCGGGGTCATAATTGGCGTGCACAACGGCCGCCGGGTAATCGGCAAAGCCCGGAATGATCGTGATGTCGGGGGCAGGCAGGGTCAGTTTGACGGTGCTGGCATCCACAACCTCAATCGCGCCTTCGATGGCCTGATTGGTGTCATTGTCGATCAGCGTCGCCATGCGACCGGCCATCGAGTTGCCTTCGACGGTCTTGTCACACCAGCCGGTGATCACGCGGGCCACGTCTTCTGCGGTGAAGTCATCGCCGTTGTTCCACTTGACGCCCTGACGGACGTTCAGAGTGTATTCGGTGGCGTCGTCATTGACGTCCCAGCTTTCCAGCAGCATGCCGCGGAAGGAGCCGTCGGAATTGTATTCGACGAGATATTCGATTGTGCCGGCCGTGACATAGGCCATCTGGGTCCAGTCATAGGTGCGCGGGTCTTTGTGGGCGCGCACTTCCATTTGCATGCGGGCCATCCCGCCTTTCTGGGCGTGCCCAGCCGCGCGGGCCGGGGCGTTCATGCCGATCACAGCATAGGCGGCAGCCGAGCTTGCGCCAAGTGCGGTCGCGCGGGTCAGGAATTCACGGCGGTCCATCAGACCGGCTTTGAATTCGTCCGCATAAAGCGACACGGCATGGTGCAATGGCTTACCATTTACGGTGGGGTGCGTCATTCTGTTCTCCCTGTGACACATTTTGTTTTTTGTGGATTGAGCGGAGGCAAAGGCGCTTTCTGCGAAGCGTGAACCTCTAGACAAGTGCTGAGTGGTAGCAGTCTCTCCAATCCGGCCCGCGCATGACGCACGATAATTTAACGGGCGTCAACGGTCGCTTTCGTCATTTCAAATAACAAAACCGACATTGTGCTAGAACAAAAGCGACATTTGGGGGCCTGTCAACTCGATGGTAAACAGGCAGCAGGGGTCTGACACTCAGGTTTGCAGGGAACTACGGCGCGTGTCCGGCCTGATAATATGCTAGAATAACATGTTATCAGGCATGTCAGGGTTTCATGATCGCATCGCGCCTAAGCGGCGTTGCGGAACGCGCTGGGTGTGGTGCCGGTCTGCGCCTGAAAACTGCGTGTGAAATAGGCCGCCGAGTTGAAGCCAAGGGATTCCGAGACGGCTTTGATCGTCATGCTGGTATCGGTCAGCCGGCGGCGCGCGGCGTGGGTCACGCGTTCGGTCAGAACTTCCAGCGCGGACATCGCGCAGCAGGTCTGGGTCGAGCGTGTCAGATGCGTCGGCGTGACCTCAAGGGCTGCGGCATAGGCTTCAACATTGAGACCATCGCCGATGCGTTGCTCGATCATATCGCAATAGCGCGCGACCAGCCGTTCGGCGGCGTCGGGTTTTGTGGCTTCGGGCAGGTTCCGCTCCAGCCACACGCTGATCAGGCCTGCGTGGAAGCGCGCAGCCCGGCTATGGGCAGGGCGGTCGCTGACCAGTTCGCGTTGCAGGTTGTCCAGAAGGCCGGTGAGTTCCGACTGCCCCGGCACATTGGCCACGCGGATTTGCTGGGGGGTTGCGGGCAGGGTCATCAGTGGGTCAGACGGCAGGGTGACCGCCAGCCCGTAGCATTGCGGCCCCAACTCGATCGAATGCATGGTCTTGGCAGGCAGGAACACCGCATTGCTGGGCCCAAAGCCGCGCATCTTGCCAGCGATCACCATGCGGCCCTGACCACGGGTGATCCAGTAGAGGATCGGGTCTTTGCAGGAATGGAGCGTGTCCATGCGCCAACTGCCGCCGCGCTGCATCTGCGCCAGCGTTTTCATCTCGATTGTGTCGATCGGAGAGTAGTCAGTTTGCATTAGCATGGTTTTACCCTCTGGATGGATTTGTGCAACCATCGCAGCGGAATATGGCCCAATTAGGGCAGCAATTGTGTGAAATTGGTTAGCGCAGCGTTAAGGCGCGCCAGTCGCGCATACGCGCGCGGAACCAGGTGCGCTGGCGTTTTGCGAACTGCCGTGTGGCCGTTTTTGCGGCTTGGGTTGCCTCCTCCAACGACATGTTGTGTTCGAGATGCGCGATCAGCTCGGGCGCGCCAATGGCTTTGGAGGATAAAAGCGACGGGTTCCAGTCTGGCAGCATCGCGCGTGCTTCGTCCAACGCGCCTGCCGCGATCATCTGGTCAAACCGCCGGTCGATGCGGTCCGACAGCCAGTCACGGTCGGCGTCCAGGAGAATCGGTTGGGCTTGCGCGAGGGGTAAAAGCGGGGTCGGGGTCGCGTCTTGCCAACTGGCCAGACCGCGCCCGGTTGTCGCTTGCACTTCCCATGCGCGCTGGACGCGCATCGGGTTGCGTTGGTCGATCCTCGACAGCGTGTCGGGATCAAGCGCCGGGAGCAGTGTCTCGAACCCGTCTTCGGCCACGATCCGGTCTGCCTTTGCGCGAATGTTGGGAGGTGTTGCCGGGATATCGGCAAGGCCCTCGGTCAGCGCGGTAAAGTAGAGCCCGGTTCCACCCACGATGATCGGGCGCTCTTTGTCGTTCAGAAACGGTGTTACATCGCGCAACCAATGACCAACCGAGTAATCGCCGTTGTAAGGAATATGGCCATATAGCGCGTGCGACGCCCGAGAGAGTTCAGCCTCATCGGGCCGTGCTGTCAGGATGCGCCAGCCGTCAAAGACCTGTAGCGCGTCGGCATTGATGATGACACCGCCTTGCGCCTCGGCAATCTTCAACGCCAGCGCGGATTTGCCTGACGCGGTCGGTCCGGCAATCAAAACCGGCCGCTCTGGCGAAAGCTGCGATATGTCCATCAGCGCCATGCGTGATTTATCCGCGCGAAGTCCGCGTCTCCCGTTGAACCTGCGCGCCTTTTGCGACATTTTACGCAGAACGCAAAGCAGATGGGACATTTGCCATGACATCCACCCCCTCCGACCCGAAATTCAAACGCGTGATGCTCAAGATTTCAGGGGAGGCGTTGATGGGGGACCAGGGCTTCGGTCTGCACCCGCCCACGGTCGAGCGGATCGCGGCGGAGGTCAAATCGGTGCATGATCTGGGTGTCGAGATCTGCATGGTGATCGGTGGCGGCAACATCTTCCGCGGTCTGCAAGGCTCGGCGCAGGGGATGGAGCGGACGACGGCGGATTATATGGGCATGTTGGCGACGGTGATGAACGCGCTTGCGATGCAGTCGGCGCTCGAAGGGCTGGGCGTCTTTACACGCGTGATCAGCGCTATCCCGATGGATCAGGTCTGCGAGCCTTACATTCGCCGCCGCGCCGTGCGGCATCTGGAGAAAGCCCGCGTCGTGATTTTTGCAGCAGGCACGGGCAACCCCTATTTTACCACGGACACTGCCGCGACGCTGCGGGCCAATGAAATGGCCTGCGAGGCGATCTTCAAAGGGACCAAGGTGGATGGGGTTTATGACAAGGATCCGGTCAAGCACGATGATGCTGTGCGCTATGACAAAGTGACCTATGACGAGGTGCTGCAAAAGCATCTGGGCGTGATGGATGCCAGCGCCATTGCGCTGGCGCGCGACAACAACAAACCGATCATCGTCTTCTCGCTGGATGAGCCGGGTGGCTTTGCCGGTATTCTGGCCGGGGAAGGCACCTATACAACCGTTCATGGTTAACGATATAGATAGCAAAAGCCGGTAAACGGCGACCAATTCAGGACCGAGTGGGATCATGGCAGACGATTTTGAAATAGACACCGACGATCTGGAGCGCCGGATGGACGGGGCAATCGCCTCTTTGCGCACGGAATTTGCCTCTTTGCGGACAGGGCGCGCATCGGCTTCGATGCTGGAGCCGGTGATGGTGGAGGCGTATGGGCAAAAGACCCCCATTAACCAGGTTGGCACCGTGAACGTGCCGGAGCCGCGGATGGTCACGGTGAATGTCTGGGACAAATCCATGGTGAATGCCGTGGAAAAAGCGATCCGGGAAAGCGGGCTGGGGATCAATCCGCAGCTTAATGGCACGATCATCATGCTGCCGATCCCTGAGTTGAACGAGGAACGCCGCCGCGATCTGACCAAGGTTGCTGCGCAGTATTCGGAAAGCGCGCGCGTCTCGATCCGGAACATCCGTCGCGACGGGATGGACCAGATCAAGAAAGCCAAAGCCGATGGGATGTCCGAGGACGATCAGAAGCTCTGGGAAGGCGAGGTTCAGGAACTGACCGACCGCTTTATCAAGCAGGTTGATGAGCAGCTTGAAACCAAACAAGCCGAGATCATGCAGGTTTAACGGCTTCGCGCTGGAAAGGGCCTGACGATGGCCAAGAAAAACACCTCTCCCGATCATGTGGCGATCATCATGGATGGCAATGGCCGCTGGGCGCAAAAGCGCGGCAAGCCGCGTCTGTTCGGGCATCATGCGGGCGCCAAACGGGTGCGCGAGATTGTCGAGGCCTGTCCGACGCTGGGCGTGAAATATCTGACGATCTTTGCTTTCTCGACCGAGAACTGGAAGCGCACCCAGACGGAAGTGGCCGGGCTGATGCGGCTTTTCCGGCGCTATATCCAACGCGAGGCGCGCGCGCTGTTCGAGGCGGGCGTGCGGGTGCGGTTCATCGGGGACCGCGTCCGGCTTGAGGATTCTCTGGTCAAAATGATGGACGATCTGGAATTGCTCACGGCGGATAATGACGCTGTGCATCTGACGATTGCGATCAATTACGGAGGTCGCGATGAGGTGGCCCGTGCAACGCGCCGTCTGGCCTATGATGTGGCAGGCGGCAAGCTGAACCCGCGCGATGTGAATGACGAGACGTTCACGCGCTATCTGGATACATGTTATTTGCCCGATCCCGATCTGGTTATCCGCACCAGCGGGGAAGCGCGGATCAGCAACTTCCTGCTCTGGCAATCGGCCTATTCCGAATATGAGTTCATTCCGACGCTGTGGCCGGATTTCACCGCCGAAGAGTTTGAGAAGGTGCTGGCCAGCTTTGGCGGCCGCGAACGCCGCTTTGGTGCTGTCCTGACATGAGCGATATGGCTCCGGCCAAGTGGGATGACTTGCGCACCCGGCTTGTGTCGGGGGCAGGGATGGGCGCCATCGGTGTCACCTGCATTCTGGCGGGCGGCGTCTGGTTTCAGATGCTTGCGGTGTTTGTCACCGCTGTCATGATCTGGGAGCTGGTCATGATGATCCGCCCCGATGCACCCACACCGGCGATGCTGTTGGCAGCCCTCACCGCGAGCCTGCTATCGGGCATGTTCGTGGCCGAGGAAAGCTGGATTTTGGTGCTGTTCATCCTGCCACCTGCGCTGGGTTTGTTGGCTTTGCCACGAGAGAAACGGACGTTTTTCGCCTTTGCGCTTGCGATTCTCATCGCGGGCTGGGGTCTTGTGACCTTCCGTGAGACCTATGGCGTCGTCTGGTTGCTCTGGCTGGTGTTGGTTGTCATCGCGACGGATATCTTTGGCTATTTCGCTGGCCGGATTTTTGGCGGTCCGAAGTTTTGGCCCAAGATCAGCCCCAAAAAAACATGGTCTGGCACCGTGGCGGGCTGGGTGTCCGCCGCGTTGATCGGATTGGTGTTTCTCACCTTCACCGATGCGGGCCCGGATTTGTGGTGGATTTCGATGCTGCTGAGTTTTGCGTCCCAAATGGGCGATATCGCGGAGAGCGCGTTGAAGCGGCGGATGGGGGTCAAGGACAGCTCGACCCTGATCCCCGGTCATGGCGGGCTCTTTGATCGCTTCGATGGCCTGCTGGGGGCGGCGCTTTTCATGCTGGCGATCTCGCTGTTTGTGGATGTGCCGCAGGTTCAGTTCTGATGCGGAAGGTGTCGATCTTCGGGGCGACCGGCTCCATCGGACAGAACACGATTGATCTGATTGCCCGCGATCCGGGTGACTATGATGTCGTCGCTTTGACGGGCGGGGCGAATATCGCGCAATTGGCCGAGGATGCGCGCCGCCTGAACGCCGACATTGCGATCACGGCCTATGAGGATTGTCTGGACGATTTGCGCACGGCGCTTGCGGGCACCGAGATTGAGGTGGCCGCAGGGGCAGGGGCCATTACAGAGGCTGCCTCTCGCCCCGCTGACTGGATCATGTCGGCGATTGTGGGGGCTGCTGGGCTGCCGCCGGGGCTGGAGGCGCTGAAGCAAGGGACGACGCTGGCGCTGGCCAATAAGGAATCACTGGTCACCGCAGGGCCTTTGCTGATGCAGACGGCCCGGGATCACGGGGCGACAGTTCTGCCTGTGGACAGCGAACATTCGGCTGTGTTTCAGGGGCTTGTGGGCGAAGATATGTCCGCTGTTGAGCGGATCATCATCACCGCGTCGGGTGGCGCGTTCCGCGATTGGCCGTTGGAGGCGCTGGAGGAAGCGACGCTGGAGGAGGCCTCAAGCCACCCCAACTGGGATATGGGGCAGCGGATCACGATTGACTCCGCCTCGATGTTCAACAAATCCCTTGAGTTGATCGAGACCAAGGAATTTTTCGGTGTCCGCCCCGATCAGATCGAAACGGTCGTGCATCCCGAAAGCCTGATCCACGCGCTGGTGGGGTTTAATGATGGCGCGCTGATGGCTCATGTGGGCCCGCCCGATATGCGCCATGCGATTGGCTATGCGCTGCATTGGCCGGACCGGCGCGATCTGCCCGTCGCGCGGCTTGATCTTGTCGAAATCGGCCAGCTGAATTTCCGCAAGGCCTGCGAGACACGCTATCCGGCGCTGAAACTCGCGCGCAACGTGATGGAGACGGGGGGCCTTTCTGGTGCAGCCTTCAACGCCGCCAAGGAACGCGCGCTGGACGGCTTCATCGCCGGACACATCAAGTTTACCGACATGGCAGGCGTTGTAGAGCACGCCCTTGACGCGATCTCTGCCCAGTCGGGCCTTATCAATGCCACGATCAGCCTTGATAACGTGCTGCATGTGGACCATTTGGCACGACAAGAGGCCGACGCTGCCATCGCGGCGCGCAACAGGTAAGAGGGCGGTTTGGAACTCACCAACTTGATCCCGCAGTTCGGCGGGCTGATCTACACCATCGGCGCGTTTGTCTTGGCGCTCAGCATTATCGTCGCGATCCATGAATACGGCCACTACATCGTGGGCCGTTGGTGCGGGATCTATGCGGAGGTGTTCTCGCTTGGGTTCGGGCCGGTCCTGTTCAGCCGCGTGGATAAACGCGGCACGAAATGGCAATTCGCACTGCTGCCTCTGGGCGGCTATGTGAAGTTTCTAGGCGATGCGGATGCGGCCAGCGGCAAGGATGGCGCGCTGGTGGATGCGTTGCCGGAAGAGCGCAAACGCATGACCATGCACGGTGCGCCTTTGTGGGCGCGAGCCTGCACTGTTGCTGCAGGCCCGGTCTTCAACTTCATCCTGTCTTTCCTGATCTTCGGCGCGATCCTGTTCTTCCGGGGCCAGCCGACCGATCCGCTGACGATTGACCAACTGACCGAGCTGCCGCCTGCCTATGAGGTGGCGCTGCAACCGGGCGACCAGATCCTCGCGATCAATGGCGAACCGGCGCCTGAGCTGGACGAATTCGACGCGTTTGTGCGCGATTTGCCGACCGAGCAGGTTCTGGATTACCGCGTGCTGCGCGACGGCTCGGAAGTGACGGTCGATGGCCCCTATCCCTATCCGCCGCTGATCAATGGCTTGTCGCCGCGCTCTGCCGCGATGGATGTGAACTTGCGGGTAGGCGACGTGATTACGGCTGTGGACGGCGCGCCGATTCACACGTTTGAGGCGTTGCGCACCGCTGTGGCTGACGCAGATGGTGCGCCGTTGCAACTGGACGTCTGGCGCGACGGGGAAGCGATGGAATTTGTTCTGGCCCCCAAACGCGTGGATCTGCCGCAACCCGATGGCAGTTTCGAGACGCGCTGGCTGATCGGCATTTCCGGCGGGCTTTTCTTTGAAGCCGCGACGGAGCGGGGCGGGGCGCTGCAATCCCTGCAATACGGGGTCGAGCAGACATGGTTCATCGTCACGTCGAGCATTTCGGGCCTCAAGAACATGATTACCGGGGCGATCAGCTCGTGCAATCTGTCCGGCCCGATTGGCATTGCCCAGACATCGGGCGCGATGGCCAGCCAGGGGGCGCAGTCCTTCATCTATTTTATCGCAGTGCTCAGCACGGCGGTAGGGCTGCTCAATCTGTTCCCGATCCCGGTGCTGGATGGCGGGCATCTGGTGTTTCACGCCTATGAGGCCGTGACCGGTAAGCCGCCCAGCGACCGTGCGTTGCGCGTGTTGATGGGGATCGGACTGACACTGCTGTTGTCGCTGATGGTCTTTGCGCTTGGAAACGACTTGTTCTGCCCATAGGCCCCAAGGTCCAATCGCCCTGAAACCTGTCCGATTGTGCCCCATTCCTGCCACATTTGACCGCGACTTTAGGTCAAAGCCTTTGTGCAGGAGTGTAACCAATGCAAGCCGTTCAATCGGGATTTCGCAGCCTCAGCCTGTTGGTCGATATCAACTGGGACCGTTTTCTGATGCCGGCGGCCATCGTCGGTGGCCTGATCATTGGCGCTGAAATTGGCGGTTTCATCCTGAACATCGCCCAATAGGGTCGCTTCGCGCGCAAGAAACCCTCCGTAAACACCTGTCAAAACGCCTCGCCACATCCTTGTGGTCGGGGCGTTTGTCGTTTTGACAACGTGCGTTAATGCCGATACTCAGTTCTCGAACGCTGGGATGTTTAAACGGAGTCGTCGGATGACCGCCAAAGAGGTGAGCAGCGCGACCGTAGCTGCAAAGATAATGCACACGGGACGCAACTGGGTCAGCGCATATGTCAAAACAGGGCTTCTGGCCCTTGTTTCGCTGGTCTTTATGGTGGGAATGGCCACCGCACAGGATTTTCGCTTCAATCAGGTGCAGATCGAAGGCAACCAGAGGGTTGAGGCAGCGACGATCCTGTCCTACGCCGAGATACCGCGCGGTGAGCCCGTCAGCGCCGGTCAACTGAACAGCGCCTTCCAGAATCTGCAGGAATCGGGCCTCTTTGAAGAGGTGGAGCTTATCCCCTCCGGCGGCACACTTGTGATCCGGGTTCAGGAATTCCCCACGATCAACCGCATCAATATCGAAGGCAACCGCCGCATTGATGACGAGGACCTGCTGCCCTTGCTGCGCTCGCAGCCGCGCCGGGTCTACAGCCCGACACTGGCCGAGCAGGACGCCGCAACCCTGACCGAAGCCTATACAACGCAAGGGCGTCTGGCCGCTTCGGTGAACCCCTCGATCATCCGCCGTTCGGACAACCGGGTTGATCTGGTCTTTGAAGTGGTCGAAGGCCGCACCGTCGAGGTGGAGCGTCTGAGCTTTACCGGCAACCGCGAATTCTCTGACCGCCGCCTGCGCCGCGTGCTGGAGACAAAACAAGCGGGCATCTTCCGCGCGATCATTCGCTCCGACACGTTCCTTGCGGACCGGATCGAGTTCGACAAGCAAGTCCTTCAGGATTTCTACCAGTCCCGTGGTTATGTCGATTTCCAGACGCTAAGCGTGAACTCTGAGCTGACCCGTGAACGCGACGGCTATCTGATCACGTTCAACGTGCAGGAAGGTCAGCAGTTTGAATTTGGTGAAATCACCGCCGTCAGCGATTTGGAGGACGTCAATCCTGACGAGTACATGGACGTGGTGCGTATCCGCCCCGGCGTCACGTACAACCCCGCGCTGGTCGACAACACCATCGCGCGGATGGAGCGTCTGGCCCTGCAACAAGGCCTTAACTTCATCCGGGTGGAGCCGCGCATCATCCGCAATGACCGCGACCTGACGCTGGATGTGGAGTTTGAGATCACCCGTGGTCCTCGTGTTTTTGTTGAACGGATCGATATCGAAGGCAACACGACCACGCTTGACCGCGTTGTCCGCCGCCAGTTCCGCATCGTTGAGGGCGACCCCTTCAACCCGCGTGAAATCCGCGCCTCTGCCAGCCGCATCCGGGCGCTTGGGTTCTTCTCCAACGCTGAAGTGAACGCGCGCGAAGGGTCTGGCCCAGACCGCGTCGTCATCGACGTGGATGTGGAAGAGCAGCCCACAGGATCTTTGAACTTCGGTGGTAGCTTCTCGAACTCCAACGGGTTCGGCGCCGCCATCAGCTTTACAGAGCGGAACTTCCTTGGCCGGGGCCAGACCCTCAGCTTCGGGATCAACACGACCGCATCGACCCGGTCCTACAGCTTCAACTTCATCGAGCCTGCGTTCCTGGGCCGCGATTTGCGCGCGGGCATCCTGATCGACTACCGCACGACAGACCGTAACAACGCCGATTTCAACTCGCGCGTGGCCACCTTCCAGCCGTCCCTGCGCTTCCCCGTGGGGGAGAACAGCTTCCTGACCCTGCGCGGTGGCTTCAAATCGGGTGAGATATTCGATGTCGATGATGACAGCTCGATCCTTCTTAAGGACGAGGAAGAAGATGGCGAACGCGCCCTTGGCTTCATTGGCTACTCCTTCAGTTATGACAGCCGCCGCACCGGTCTGAACCCCAACGCAGGCGTCATCTTCCGCTTCAGCCAGGACTTTGCTGGGCTGGGCAGCGATACCAGCTATATCGAGACGACCGCGCTTCTAGGGGCTGAGACACGCGTTCTGAACGAAGAGGTGACGCTGCGCGCCACGCTCGAAGGCGGTGCGCTGAACATGCTGTCGGGCGACTCGCTCATTCTGGATCGTTTCCGCGTCGGCCCAAACCGTCTGCGCGGCTTTGAATCCAACGGCATTGGCCCCCGCGATCTGGATGCCGAAAACGAAGACGTGTTGGGCGGCAACTTCTTTGCCGTGGCCCGTCTTGAGGCCGAATTCCCGCTGGGCCTGCCCGAGGAATATGGTGTCAGCGGCGGTGTCTTCTATGACATGGGCTCGCTTTGGGGGCTCGATAACACCGATGGTGGCCGGATCGACGACAGCTTCAGCCTGCGCTCTGCGGTGGGTGTCTCGCTCTTCTGGGATACCGGGCTTGGCCCGCTGCGCTTCAACTTTGCAGAAGCGATCCAGAAAGAAGACTTTGATGAGGATCAGTTCTTCGATCTGACGATCTCTACCCAGTTCTGATGCGCCGTCTTCTTTCGGCTTTATCTTTGGGGCTGGCGGTGCTTTGCGCGCTGCCAGCCGCCGCACAAACCGGGCAACAGAATCCTCAGACACCTGTTCTGGTCATCGAAAGCGAGCGGCTCTTTCTGGAGACCGAGTTCGGACAGGCCAGCCTGCGCGCCATCGACGATCAGGCACGCCGTTTGGCCTCTGAAAGCCGCGAGATTGACGCCCAACTGATCGAGGAAGAGCGCGCGTTGACAGAGGCGCGACCAACCCTCACCCCGGAAGAGTTCCGCGCCCGCGCCGATGCGTTTGACGAAAAGGTCCTGCGCTTGCGCCGCGAACGGGACGAGGCCAGCACACAGCTCGGTCGCGCCCGCGACGAGGCCGAACAAATCTTGCGCAATGCCGCTTTGCCGGTTCTGGCCCAGATCGTGCTGGAGCGTGGGGCGGTCGCCGTTTTTGAGCGGCGGGACGTGTTTATCGTGGACGATTCCATTGACATCACGGACGAGGCCGTCGCCCGCATCAACGAACAGCTTGGCGCAGAGGATGTGCAGACCGGTGGCGTGCCGGTCGCGCCGCCCTCCGACGACGCACCGGAACAATCCGACACAGAAAGTGATCCCTAGCCGCGTTGTGCGGGGCAGGGTCACTTGCTAGTCAAACACCATAAAAAGAAGGACAGGCCATGAGCGACCCTTTGATGAGCGCCGATATCCAACGCATCCAGCGGCTGATCCCGCATCGTTATCCGTTTTTGCTGGTGGATCGGGTCGAGGATATCGACGGCACCAAATCCGCGCGTGGTATCAAAAACGTCACCTTCAACGAGCCGCATTTTCAGGGCCATTTCCCGGGGACGCCGATCATGCCCGGTGTCACGATCATCGAGGCGATGGCCCAGACCGCCGCTGTGATGGTAGGTGCGGCCATGGGCATGGAAGACAAGGAGCTGCTGGTTTATTTCATGGCGATTGATAAGTGCAAGTTCCGCCGCAAGGTCGGCCCCGGCGACGTGTTGGAGCTTTTCATCGAGACCAAGCGGGGCGGCTCAAAGATCTGGAAGTTTTTGGGCGTGGCCAAGGTCGGCGACGAGATGGCCGCCGAGGCGGAGTTTACCGCCATGATGGACCTGCCCGAGTAAGCCGCTGCAATGATTGATCCTTCCGCCCAGATACACCCCTCTGCCGTGGTCGAGGACGGTGCCGTGATCGGCCCGGACTGCGTGATCGGGGCGTTCAGCTATATCGGGGCCGAGGTACGCCTTGGTACGCGGGTGGAGCTGCGCACCCATGTGGTTGTGACCGGGCAAACCAGCGTTGGCGATGACACGATCATTTTCTCGTTCGCGGTGATCGGTGAGATCCCGCAGGACAAGAAGTTCGACGGCGAAAAGACGCGGTTGGAGATTGGCGCGCGCAACCGCATTCGCGAGCATGTCACCATGAATACCGGGACCAAGGGGGGCGGCGGCCTGACCAAGGTCGGCGATGACGGGCTCTTCATGGCGGGCTGTCATATCGCCCATGACGTGATGATCGGCAACAATGTGATCGTGGTGAATTCGGCCGCTTTGGCGGGGCATTGCATCATCGAGGATGATGTCATCATCGGTGGTCTGTCGGGCATCCATCAGTTTGTGCGCATCGGCAAGGGGGCCATTATTGGCGCTGTGTCGATGGTCACCAATGACGTCATCCCCCATGGTCTGGTGCAAGGCCCGCGCGGTCAGTTGGACGGGCTGAACCTTGTCGGTCTCAAGCGCAAAGGCGTGGCGCGCGCGGACATCACTGCGTTGCGCGCGGCGTTTCAGATGCTGGCGCAAGGGGACGGCGCCTTTCAGGACCGTGCCCGGCGGTTGTCGGATGAAACGGACAGCCCTTACGTGCGCGAGGTCGTCGATTTTGTGCTGGGGGCGTCGGATCGCTCCTACCTGACGCCGCGCTGATGCTGGCCCTGATCGCAGGGCGCGGCGGTCTGCCCAAACTTCTGATGCAGCGCTTGAAAGAGCGTCCCTTGGTTTGTGCCTTGGAAGGCTATGCGCCGGATTTGTCGGGGGTTGAGACCTTTCGGATCGAAACGCTCGGCAGTTTTATTGCGATGCTGAAAGAGCGGCGCGTGACGCAGGTTTGCTTTGCGGGGCAGGTCCAGCGACCAGCGCTTGATCCGTCTTTGATTGATCCCGCGACTATGCCATTGGTGCCTCATATGATGGCCGCTTTGCAGCAAGGCGACGATGCCGCGTTGCGTGTCGTGCTAACGTTCTTCGAAGAGGCCGGGATCGCGATTGTCGCAGCCCATGATCTGGTGCCAGAGCTGTTGCCGTCCGAAGGGGTTTTGACGGCAGTGCAGCCGACGGACAAGGACAAGCAAGACGCGGCGCGTGGGGTTGAGTTGCTTTCACTGCTGAGCCCGGCCGATATCGGGCAAAGCTGCGTGATGGCCCGTGGGCAGGCGCTTGCGGTTGAGGCGCAACCGGGAACGGATTTCATGCTCTCCTCGCTGGCGCATCTTGAGCGGACGCGCGGCGGTGTTTTCGTGAAAGCGCCCAAGGACGGGCAAGATCGGCGCGTTGATCTGCCGACGGTGGGCCCAGATACCGTGCGTCTGGTGGCAGAGGCCGGGCTGAGCGGCCTCGTTCTGGCCGCGCGCGGCGTGCAGATGCTGGAGCCGCAGCTGTGCATCGCATCGGCCAATGATGCGGGGCTTTTCATCTGGGTGCGCGCTTGAAGGTCTTTGTGATCGCCGGGGAAGCCTCTGGCGACAAGCTGGGCGGGGCAGCGTTGGCCGGGTTGAAATCGCTGGTGCCGGACCTGGAAATCCATGGCGTGGGCGGGCCGTTGATGCAGGCTCAAGGGTTGGAGAGCCTCTTTCCCATGGACGAGTTGAGCGTCATGGGAATTGCGGAGGTTTTGCCGAAATACCGTCATCTCAAGCGCCGGATTGCCCAGACGGCAGAGGCGGTTCTGGACGTGACGCCGGATGTTTTGCTGACCATCGACAGCCCTGATTTTTCCTTGCGTGTCGCGCGCCGTGTGAAAGCGGCCAGCGCTATTCGGACGGTGCATTATGTGGCGCCGACGGTCTGGGCGTGGCGACCGGGGCGCGCGAAGAAGATGGTTGGTGTGGTGGATCAGGTGCTCGCGCTTTTTCCGTTTGAGCCACCTTATATGGAGGCCGTGGGCATCCGTTGCGATTTCGTGGGCCATCCAGTTGTGGCGGAGCCGGTGGCCTCTGAGGCGGAGGTCACGGCGTTTCGGGCGCAGCACGATCTGGGCACGGCACCCGTTTTGCTCGCGTTGCCCGGATCGCGGAGGGGCGAAATTGGGCGCTTGGCGGGGACGTTTGGGGCGGCGCTTGGACCGGTTCTGACGGCACATCCTGAGATGCGCGTTGTCGTGCCAGCGGCCCCCGGCGTGACGGATTTGGTGCGCGACGCGGTCCGCGCGTGGCCGGGGGCGCCTTTGGTGATCGAAAGCGCTGCGGAAAAGCGCGCGGCGTTTAAGGCGGCGGATGTCGCGCTGGCGGCCTCTGGCACGGTATCGCTGGAATTGGCGGCCTCTGGCACGCCGATGGTGATCGCTTACGACATGAACTGGCTGAGCCGTCAGATCATCAAGCGGATGCTCAAGGTGGATACGGTGACATTGGTTAATCTGGTGTCGGACACGCGCGTCGTGCCGGAGTTTCTGGGGGACGCGTGTCGGCCTGATGCGATTGCGGGCGGCTTGCTGGATGTGATCGCAGCCCCTGACGCGCAGCTTGAGGCGATGAGCGTAACGATGGAGCGGTTGGGGCAGGGCGAGGAAGCCCCCGGGTTGCGTGCAGCACAGGCTATTCTGGAGGGCCAAAACTCTTCTTAAGAGTTTTGAAAAAGTCTTCAGAAGACTTTTGCCCGCTCAATACCCGCGCCAGATCCAGCCGCCACCCAGGATGCGGGTGCCACCGGTTTCATAAAAAACGCAAGCCTGACCGGGGGAGACGCCTTCTTCGGGTGTCAGCAACTCCACTTCGGCTTCCGTCGCGCTGATCGGACGAATGATCGCTTCGCGCGGTGGCCGGGTGGAGCGCACTTTGACGGAGACGTGCCGCTCTTGCAGGTCCGCGAAAGGATCGTCGCCGAGCCAGTTGATCTCGCGCACGGGAATGGTGCGGGTGGCCAGCATCTCCTTTGGGCCAACAATCACACGGCGCGTGTCCACGTCGAGCTTGACCACGTAGAGCGGGGTGTCGAGCCCGCCGATGCCCAAGCCGCGTCGTTGCCCGATCGTGTAGTGGATCACGCCCTTGTGCTGGGCCAGCACATTGCCATCGACGTCGACAATCTCGCCGGGTTCCGCAGCACCCGGGCGCAGTTTTTCGATCACGCTGGCGTAGTTGCCATTGGGCACAAAGCAGATGTCCTGGCTGTCAGGCTTGTCGGCGACGGCGAGCCCGTAGCGCGCGGCCAACGCGCGGGTGTCGTCTTTGGACGGCAGGTGGCCCAGCGGGAAGCGCAGGTAATCCAACTGCTCTGGCGTAGTGGAAAACAAAAAATAGCTTTGATCGCGGTTCGCATCCGCCGCGCAATGCAGCTCCGCCCCCGCAGCGCCCATCTTGCGTTGGATGTAATGGCCGGTGGCCATGCAATCGGCGTCCAGATCGCGGGCGGTCTCCAGCAGGTCTTTGAACTTCACCCGCTCGTTGCAGCGGATACAGGGCACCGGCGTGGCACCCGCCAGATAGCTGTCGGCAAACTCGTCGATCACCGCTTCCTTGAAGGTGTTTTCATAGTCGAGGACGTAATGTGGAAAGCCCATTTCCTCGGCCACGCGGCGGGCGTCGTGAATGTCGAGGCCCGCGCAGCACGCACCTTTTTTGGCCAGGGCCGCGCCGTGGTCATAAAGCTGCAACGTCACGCCCACCACGTCATAGCCTTCCTCGGCCAGCTGTGCGGCCACAACCGAGCTGTCCACGCCGCCCGACATGGCCACGACAACGCGTGTCTCAGCAGGGGGCTTGGCAAAGCCGAGCGAGTTCAAAGGGTAGGCATCCAGCGCCATGACAGATCCTTAGTGGAGATGTCGCGAGATATAGTAAAATGCGAGATACTAACAAGGGGGCGTTTCATCCCTCTTTAAGGGCTGTGGCTCAGGGTGTCCCAACGTAATTGAGGGATTTCCGATGTATCTGAAGAAAATTGACGCGCCGCGGTCGGTCACCTTGCCGGATGGGCGCACCATGACACAGGCCGATCTGCCGCCGAAAGAGACGACGCGATGGGTGTCTTCGCGCAAGGCGGCCGTCGTGAAGGGTGTCGCCTTTGGGTTGATTTCCATGGAAGACGCGATGGACCGATGGTCTTTATCCGAAGAAGAACTGCGCGAATGGACAGAGGCGTTAACCCTACATGGGGAAGGCGCATTGAAGACAACGGCCTTGCAGCACTACCGAAAAGACTCGACAACCTAAAGTTGCATGGTTTACGTTTTCATAATTGGTAACGGGACATTAACCAATACCCGTCACGTTGGCATTCATACTGACCCACCTTGCGGAGAATCCCTAATGCGTGTCCTGTTGATCGAAGACGACCCGACCACCTCGAAGAGCATCGAGCTGATGCTGACCCATGCCAACCTGAACGTGTATTGCACGGATATGGGGGAGGAGGGGATCGATCTTGCCAAACTTTATGATTACGATTTGATCCTTCTGGACCTGAACCTGCCTGATATGAGCGGGCAGGACGTGCTGCGCCAGCTACGTCTGGCCCGGATCGAGACGCCGATTTTGATCCTGACAGGTTCCGACGATACCGAGAGCAAGTTGAAAAGCTTTGGCTTCGGTGCCGATGACTACCTGACCAAACCCTTCCACCGGGAAGAGCTTGTGGCACGTATCCACGCGATCATTCGCCGTTCCAAGGGGCATTCGCAATCGGTCATCAACACTGGCAAAATCTGCGTGAACCTGGATGCCAAGACCGTGGAGGTGGGCGGCAAGACCGTGCATCTGACCGGCAAGGAATACCAGATGCTCGAACTGCTGAGCCTGCGAAAAGGCACGACGCTGACCAAAGAGATGTTCTTGAACCATCTTTACGGCGGGATGGACGAGCCTGAGTTGAAAATCATCGACGTGTTCATCTGCAAGCTGCGCAAGAAGCTGGCCAACGCAACCGATGGTGAGAACTACATCGAAACCGTCTGGGGCCGTGGCTATGTGCTGCGCGATCCGGACCCGGTTTCAATGGCGCCTGAGCGGATTGCCGTCGGCGCCTGAGGCGCGGGTTTTCACGCACCGCCTCTGGACCTCCTGCATGACGCCGCCTAAACCTTATTCGGGTCAGGGAGTGGGCGATGTCAGAACCGCAGAGCAAAGATGTTGAGGCGTTGACGCCGCAGGAAGCCGAGGCCGAACTGGCCCGGCTTTCTGGCGTTCTGGACGCGGCCAACACCGCCTATCACCGCGATGATGCACCCGAAATATCAGACGCCGATTACGACGCCCTCAAACGCCGCAATGCCGCGATAGAGGCGCGCTTTCCCCAGCTCAAACGCAGCGATAGCCCCAGTGATCAGGTCGGCGGGGCGTTGGCCGAGGGGTTTTCGAAAGTGACCCATGAGGTCCGCATGCTCTCTCTGGGCAATGCGTTTGACGATGAAGATGTCGCTGAATTTGACGAACGTGTCCGCAAATATCTGGGGTTGGAGCCGGGCACGGTGGCCTACACCGCAGAGCCCAAGATCGACGGTCTTTCGCTGGCCTTGCGGTATGAACAAGGCACGCTCGTGCAAGCCGCGACCCGCGGTGATGGCGAAGTCGGTGAGAATGTCACTGCCAATGCCCGCACCATCAACGACATCCCGCATTCCATCAAGGGCGCGCCTGACGTGCTGGAAGTGCGCGGCGAAGTCTATATGAGCCACGCGGATTTCGAGGCGCTCAACACCCGCCAGTCTGAAACCGGCGGCAAGACCTTCGCAAATCCCCGCAATGCCGCCGCAGGTTCGCTGCGCCAGCTTGACGCCAGCATCACCAAAGCGCGGCCGCTCAAGTTCTTCGCCTATGCCTGGGGCGCGCTCTCCGCGCCGCTTTCTGATACGCAATTCGGCGCGATCGCGCAGCTGAAAGAGCTGGGCTTTCAGACCAACCCGCTGACGCGGCTTTGCGACACGACAGAAGCGCTGATTGCGCATTACCGTGCCATTGAGGAGGCGCGCGCGACGCTGGGCTATGATATCGACGGTGTGGTCTACAAGGTGAATGACCTCGCGCTGCAACAGCGCCTTGGTTTCCGCTCGACCACGCCGCGATGGGCGATTGCGCATAAATTCCCGGCTGAACTCGCGTGGACCACGCTGGAGGGGATCGACATTCAGGTCGGGCGCACGGGCGCATTGTCGCCTGTTGCGCGGCTTACGCCGGTCAATGTGGGCGGAGTCATGGTTTCGAACGCGACGCTGCATAACGAGGATTACATCGCCGGACGGGACGCCAAAGGTCAGCCGATCCGCGAGGGGCGCGACATCCGCGTGGGCGACTTGGTGCAGGTCTACCGCGCGGGCGACGTGATCCCCAAAATCGCGGATGTGGACCTGTCGAGACGGCCCGAAGGGGCCGCGCCATTTGTGTTTCCGACGGTTTGCCCGGAATGCGGATCAGATGCCGTGCGCGAGGAGGGCGACGCGGTGCGGCGCTGTACGGGTGGCATCATTTGCCCGGCGCAGGCGGTTGAGAAGCTGAAACACTTTGTCAGCCGCGCGGCTTTTGACATCGAAGGGCTGGGCGCAAAGCAAGTGGAGCAGTTTTACGCGGACGGCTGGATCAAACAGCCCGCGGATATCTTCACGTTGCGCGAGCGTTATGGCACGGGGCTGCAACAGCTCAAGAACCGTGAGGGGTGGGGGGAGAAGTCTGCCACTAACCTCTTTGATGCCATTGATGAGAAACGGAAAATTCCTTTGGCTCGGCTTTTGTTCGGGTTGGGTATTCGGCATTTGGGCGAAGCGGGGTCGGCGCTTTTGGCCAATCACTACGGCACGTGGGACGCGTTTGAGGCGGCAATGACAGAGGCCGACATAGGTTCGGGCGATGCGTGGGAAGCACTTAACGATATCGACGGCGTCGGCGAAGTGATGGCGGCATCGGTGGTCAACACCCTCCAGCAAGATGCCGAACGCGCGGCCATCGACGCGCTGGTCGCCCAATTGGATGTGCAAGAGGCCGTGCAGCGCGTGGTCGAGGGCAGCCCGGTGGCGGGCAAAACGGTGGTCTTTACCGGCACGCTTGAAAAGATGACGCGGGCGGAGGCCAAAGCGCGGGCGGAGGCGTTAGGGGCCAAGGTTTCAGGTTCCGTCTCGGCCAAGACGGACCTACTGATCGCAGGGCCGGGGGCCGGATCGAAGGCCAAGAAGGCCGCCGATCTGGGGGTCGAGACCATAGACGAAGACGGTTGGCTGGAGTTGATCGGCGCGTCATGAGCAGCCGTCCGGAAATCCTGTTTCCGCTTTTTGCCGGGCTGGAGACGCTGGACGGGATCGGGCCAAAGACGGCTCAGAACATGGCCGGTTTGGGCGTCGAAAAACCACGCGATTTGCTGTTCACGCTGCCCCATAGCGGGATCAATCGGGCTGTGCGCGGCTCGATCCGCGAGGTGGAGGCGCCGACGACCGTTACCGTTGAGGTCGAGGTTGGCGAGCATCAACCGGCGGCGCGCAAGGGCGGGCCATACCGTGTTTTTGTGCGCGATGCGCAGACCAGTTTTCAGTTGGTGTTCTTTCATGCGCGGGGCGACTACCTGAAAAAGGTGTTGCCGACGGGTCAGAAACGCCTCGTCTCTGGCCGGATCGAGATTTTTGACGGGGTGGGTCAAATGGTCCATCCCGATCACATTTTGCGCGCCGATGAGGCGGCGGATTTGCCTGCATTTGAGCCGGTTTATCCGCTCACGGCTGGGGTTACGCAGAAGGTGATGCTCAAAGCCTCTGGCGCGGTTTTGGCGCGGGTGCCTGCGCTTGCGGAGTGGATTGATCCGGCGTTGAAGGCGCGGGAAGGCTGGCCGGATTGGGCCGACGCTTTGGGGGGTGTGCATCGTCCGACGTCGTCGCAAGAGCTGAGCCCGGAGCATCCCGCGCGCATTCGTTTGGCTTATGACGAGCTAATGGCGCACCAGTTAACCTTGGCGTTGGCACGCGCGTCCCAACGCAAGCAGCGCGGGATTACGACGGTGGGGACGGGAGCGCTGCAGGGCAAGGTTCTGGCGGCGTTGCCCTATCAGGCGACCGGGGCGCAGAAGCGCGCGATTGCAGAAATCAGCGCTGATTTGGCCGCACCTCAACGGATGAACCGATTGCTGCAGGGCGATGTGGGATCGGGCAAAACGCTTGTTGCGTTCATGGCGCTTCTGATGGCCGTGGAGGCGGGCGGGCAGGGCGTGATGATGGCCCCGACGGAGATTTTGGCGCGCCAGCATCTGGAAGGGTTGCAGCCGCTGGCGGCTGATGCTGGTGTCGCATTGGAGTTGCTGACCGGGCGCGACAAGGGGCGCGACCGGATCGCCAAGCTGGAGCGTTTGGCGCGCGGGGACATCCAGATACTTGTGGGTACCCATGCGGTTTTTCAGGACGATGTGCAGTTTCACGATCTGCGGCTGTCGATCATTGATGAGCAGCACCGGTTTGGCGTTCGCCAGCGGTTGCAGTTGGGCGCGAAAGGCAAAGCGGTCGACGTGTTGGTGATGACCGCGACACCGATTCCACGCTCGCTGGCGCTGGCGCAATATGGCGATATGGACGTGTCGGTGCTGGACGAAAAGCCACCCGGTCGCCAGCCGGTCAAGACGGCGCTGATCTCTAACGGGCGCATGGACGAAGTGATCGACCATTTGCGCCGGGCTGTCGCAGAAGGACGCCAGGCGTATTGGGTCTGCCCGCTGGTCGAGGAAAGCGAAGTCGTTGACATGACCGCTGCCGAAGAGCGGTTCAAGATTCTGCGCGCCGCCTTGGGAGAGGGCGTTGTCGGGCTTGTGCATGGCCAGATGCCGCCTGCGCAAAAGGATGCGGCTATGGCAAAGTTTGTGGCGGGGCAGACCAGCGTTCTGGTCGCCACAACTGTGATCGAGGTCGGCGTGAACGTGCCCAACGCGACGATCATGGTGATCGAACGGGCCGAAAGTTTTGGTTTGGCGCAGTTGCATCAGTTGCGGGGGCGTGTGGGGCGCGGGGCCGGGGCCTCCACCTGTTTGCTGGTCTATCAGCCGCCGCTGTCGGAGAGCGCGACGCGTCGGTTGAAAGTGCTGCGCGACAGTGAGGACGGGTTCAAGATCGCCGAAGAAGATCTCGCCTTGCGCGGCGCGGGCGATCTGATCGGCACTGCGCAATCCGGGCTTCCGCGTTTCCGGGTCGCCGATATCGAGCGGCAGACCGGTCTGATGGCCTTGGCGCAAAGCGATGCGCGCAAACTGCTGCATGACGATCCCGCGTTAACCTCTGAGCGGGGGCAGGCGGCGCGGGTGCTCTTGTGGCTCATGGAGCAGGATAAAGCTATTCGTTTGATTTCAGTAGGTTAGCGTAGTTCGTTCTATTTTGTTCACAAATGTTCTTAAAAAGTTCTTTACAGGAGCTTTCCAAAATGAGAACAAAGGGTCAACAAAGTTAACGCGCCACCAAGACGGTGCCCCACCAGAACAAGGAACCGCCCCCCATGTTCACCGAAATGAAAACAGTGCTGCGTCGGTCTTCCGACACCCTTCTTCAGGACGCTATTGGCGCTGCATCCCTTGTGGTGATGCTGCTTGTTGGCCTGCATTTGCCCGGTCTGATCTGAATTTGCCTGCCTGTTGCGCCTGAACCGTTCCGCATCCTGTCCCAACTGATGCGAACCTGACACTGCCTGTCATTTGCACCTTGGACGATCTGCCTCTCGTCCATTCCGGTTTCAGGGTCCCACGCAACACTGGCTTCCTTGCCGCCGCCATCCTTTCCCCGGATGTGCGGCGGTTTTTTTATGTAAACGGAAGGGGTTAGGCGCAGTTGCTTGCCTCTGCGGCGTCGAACGCATCCAGCGTGGCCTCAAGGCTCAGCAGGATGGAGGCGTGGCGGTTTTTGTAATCGCGGGCAGGTTGCAGCACCTCAAACCCGTCAAACGGGGCCAGGGGCACCGGGCCATCCGCTTTCAACATCGCCCTGAGCTGATCGCGCGCCGCTTCAACATCTGATCGGGTCCGCCCGATAATATTGGCTCCTACGACCGAGGCCGCGGCCTGACCCAAGGCGCAGGCTTTCACGTCCTGCCCGAATGCAGTGATCTGGCCCTCTTCGGTCACCAGATCGACCGTCACGGTCGATCCGCACAAGGGAGAGCGTTTCTTGGCTGTGGCGGTGGGGGCATCCAGCCTATCGGTATGGGGAATATCCGCCGCCAGCGCCAGAATGCGCGCGGAATAGAGCTTGATAAGATCGGTCTCCTGGCTCATGGCTTTCCCTTTCAGCGACAAACCCTTAAATAACCCGCGCGCGCCCGATTGCAAAAGAGAAATCTCATGAGCTTTGATCCCAGCACCCTTACCTATAACGCCGATGGTCTGGTCCCCTGCATTGCGCAGGACGCAGCGTCGGGCGAGGTCTTAATGATGGCTTGGATGAATGCCGAATCTGTCGCCAAGACGCTTGAGACGGGCCGCGTGACCTATTGGTCGCGGTCGCGTCAGGCCTTCTGGATCAAGGGGGAAACGAGCGGTCACACGCAAGAGCTGATCGAGCTGCGCGTGGATTGCGACCGCGATTGCCTGCTGGCTTTGGTCGATCAGACCGGCCCGGCCTGCCACACGAACCGGCGGTCGTGTTTTTACACCAAGGTCGAGCTATCGGGCGAGACTGAATTGAGCAAACCCCTGTTCTAAAGTCCGACCAGGGCCCGCACATCTGCGGGGTTGAGCCCTCCGTCCCGGTAGGTCGCAATCGCGCGGGCGTCATCGCGTTTCGCCAGCCGTTTGCCCGCCTCATCGCGGATGAGGATGTGGTGATGATATCGCGGGGTCGTCAGGCCCAGCAGCCGTTGCAGCAGGACATGGATCGGTGTTGCTTCAAACAGATCTGCCCCGCGCACGACATCGGTGATCCCTTGTGCGGCGTCATCGACCGTCACGGCGAGGTGATAGGATGTTCCCATATCTTTGCGTGCCAAGACGATGTCCCCGATGTCATCGCGAAACTGCGCAGGTGTTGTCGTGATGGTCCCTTGGTGGTCTGGCCCGGTTTCCTCAAAGACGACGGAGGCTTGAACGGCTTTGGCCATGTCGAGACGCAACGCCGTGTCCATCGGCATTTGCGCAGGTCGTGGCAGGTTGCGGCAGGTGCCCGGATAGATCACCCCATCCGGGCCAAGCTGCGGGGCTCCTTCCTGTGGCGCACTGGCCGCTTCCAGAATATCGCGTCGTCGACAGGTGCAGGGATAGAGCAACCCGGCCTCCCAGAGGGCCCGTAACGCGTCGCGATACGCGTCCATGCGGTCCGACTGACGCATGACCGGCTGCTGCCAGTCCAGTTCAAGCCACGCCAGATCATCGTAGATCTGCGCCTCCCACGCGGGGCGGGCGCGGCTTTGGTCGATATCCTCGATGCGTAGCAGGAACCTTCCGCCTTCGGCCTGCGCCTTCTCATAGGCGATCAGCGCGGAGTAGGCATGACCCAGATGCAGCGGCCCCGTTGGTGACGGCGCGAAGCGGGTGCGCATCCGTTAGGCCGTCTTTTCAACGATATAGACGGAAGAGTTCATGTTCTTTGACAAAAGATGAGGGCCATAATCTTCAAGCAGGATCTTGATCGTGCCTGCATCTGTCAGCGCCTTCAATTTGCCCATATATGCCGCGTCCTCAAGCGTGGGATCATTGTAAGAGAAGGCGTAAATCCCGCCTTTGGGCAGCGCGGACAGCAACATGTCATGTGTGTCCGGCGGGGCGGCCCCAAGGCTGACCACGCCAATCGCTGCAATGATCTCATAGTGATCCGTCGGGATCACGTCGCCCAGTTCGGACAGCCAAAGCGTGCGATAGGCAGGCTTTTCGCGCGCCTTTTCAAGCATTTCCGGCGTGATATCTGTGCCGTCGATGGTCGTGAAGCCCTCGGCGGCCAAGGCCATGCCGGACAGTCCGGTTCCGCAGCCAAAATCTAGCACTGATCGTGTCTTGTCCGCAATTACGCCCGCCAACGCTTTGGACAGCCGCTCGGGCGTTTTGTAGGTCTCGGCGATCTCGCCCTCGTAGGTCTCCGCCCAGTCGGCATACATCGCACGCGTTTCTTCGGGGGATCGCAGGGTCCAGAGGTTCTTTGGAGTTGTGTCGCTCATCTGTCCACCTTAGCGGGGGGCAGGCGACTCAGGCAACCTCAAGCGCTGATTGGCCAAGCCATGCGGTCCAAGCCGTCTTGGCCCGGTCGGTATAGGCCTTGTAGCGGTCCTTGCGACCACGCCGCCCGCCTTTCAGGCCATCCACCGGCAAGAACAGCCCGAAATTCACGTTCATCGGCTGGAAGGTCTTCGCATCCGCACCGCCGGTAATATGGCGGATCAATGCGCCCATGGCAGTGTCTTGCGGTGGCGGGGTCACAGGCTGGCCCAGGATTTCAGCCGCGGCCATGCGCCCGGCCAAAAGACCCATCGCAGCGCTCTCCACATAGCCCTCGACGCCGGTGATCTGGCCCGCAAAGCGCAGATGCGGCTTTGACTTCAGGCGCATCTGATCGTCCAGAAGCGTGGGCGAATTCAGAAATGTATTGCGATGAATTCCGCCAAGGCGTGCGAAACTGGCCTCCTCCAGACCGGGGATCATGCGCAGCACCTCTTTCTGGGCGCCATATTTCATCTTCGTCTGGAACCCGACGATATTATACAGCGTTCCCAATGCGTTATCGCGGCGCAATTGCACCACCGCATAGGGCTTCACGTCGGGTTGATGGGGGTTGGTCAGCCCCACGGGTTTCATCGGCCCGAAGCGCAACGTCTCGCGCCCGCGTTCTGCCATTACCTCGATCGGCAGACAGCCGTCGAAATAGCCGGCGGTCTCGCCTTCCTTGAACTCTGTCTTGTCGGCGGCCAGCAGCGCGTCGATGAATGCTTCATACTGAGCGCGGTCCATCGGGCAGTTCAGATAGGCGGTCCGCTCTTCCTCGGTCTCGCCCTTGTCATAGCGCGACTGCATCCAGGCTTTATCCATATCGATGCTGTCGTGGTAAATGATGGGGGCGATGGCGTCGAAAAAGGCCAGCGCTTCGGCCCCGGTTTCGGTGGCAATTGCGTCGGCCAATGCGCCAGAGGTCAGTGGCCCGGTGGCAATGATCCAATGGCCATCGTCGGGCAAAGCGGTGATCTCGTCATCGCTGACGCTGATATTGGGATGCGCGGTGATTGCCGCTGTCACACTTTCAGCGAAAGGGTCACGATCCACGGCGAGCGCGCCGCCCGCAGGCAGCTTATGCTTGTCGGCTGTGGTCATGATCAGACCGTTCGCCTCTCGCATTTCCCAATGCAGAAGACCGACCGCGTTCTGCTCGTCATCATCGGACCGGAAGGAGTTGGAGCAGACCATTTCTCCAAGCATTCCAGTACGATGCGCGAAGGTCTTCACCTTAGGCCGCATCTCATGAATGACCACCTGAACGCCCGCATTCGCCGCTTGCCATGCGGCTTCCGACCCGGCCATGCCGCCGCCCACGATGTGAAGTGTCTGTGCCATGCCGCTCACCTAGTGCATCGGCGCGTGGATGGAAAGGGACGCGCCTTATTCTTCGGGCACGTCGCCGTCCATATCTTCGCCCTGATCCGCGATCCACGCGACCGAGACAACGCTTTCCCTTTTGGCCGTGTCGAACACCTTTACGCCGCCCGCACTGCGCGACCGGAAGCTGATGCCGTCAATCGGACAGCGGATCGACTGGCCTTGCGAGGTGACAAGCATGATCTGGTCGTCCAGCTCCACCGGGAAACTGGCCACGACCGGCCCGCCGCGCATCGCTTTGTCCATCGCGGCGACACCCATGCCACCACGGCCCCGCAAGGGGTAGTCGTGGGACGAGCTGAGCTTGCCAGAGCCTTGTTCGGTGATCGTGAGGATCAGGTTTTCTGCGGCCGACATCTCTGCATAACGCTCCTGACTGATGGAGCCGGGGGCGGCTTCCTCGTCTTCCACCTCGGCATCATCAGCGAGCCCTGCCAGCGCGCGGCGCATTTTAAGATAGGCGGCGCGTTCATCGGCTTCGGCTTCAAAGGAGCGGATCACCGCCATAGAGACAACCTGGTCGTCGCCCTGCAGTTTGATGCCGCGCACACCCAGCGACGCGCGCGAATTGAAGACGCGCACGTCGGTGCTGCGGAACCGGATCGCGCGGCCTGACGTGGTCATCAGCATCACGTCATCCTCGTCGCTGCAAATGCGCGCATTGATCAGTTTGACGTCTTCGTTCTCGCCCTCGAACTTCATCGCGATCTTGCCGTTTGATTTCACATTTGTGAAGTCTGACAAGGCGTTACGGCGCACAGTTCCAGCGGATGTGGCAAAGACGATTTGGAGGTTCTCCCATTCGTCCTCGGGTTTGTCGACCGGCATAATCGCGGCGATCGAGACGCCAACCGGGATCGGCAGGATGTTGACAATCGCCTTGCCCTTGGCGTTGCGGCCCCCTTGCGGCAGCCGCCAGGTTTTCAGCTTGTAGACCATCCCGTCGGTCGTGAAGAACAGCAGCTGCGTGTGCGTGTTGGCCACGAAAAGCGTTGTGACGACGTCGTCTTCCTTGGTCGCCATTCCGCCCACGCCCTTGCCGCCGCGACGTTGCGCGCGGAAATCGATCAAGGGGGTGCGCTTGATGTAACCGCCCGAGGTGACGGTCACGACCATGTCCTCGCGCTCGATCAGGTCCTCGTCTTCCATATCGCCGGACCAGTCGACAATCTCGGTGCGGCGCGGGACGGCGAATTTCTCGCGCACTTCCCGCAGTTCGTCCGAGATGATGCCCATGATCCGCTCGCGCGAGGCAAGAATTTCCAAGTATTCTCTGATCTTTGCAGCGAGTTCTTGAAGTTCATCCGTGACCTCTTTGACGCCCATCGCGGTCAGGCGTTGCAGGCGCAATTCAAGGATCGCGCGGGCCTGCGTTTCCGACAGGTTATAGGTGCCATCCTCGTTCATCGTATGGGTCGGATCGTCGATCAGCTTGATATATTCTGCGATATCCTGCGCTGGCCAGCGCCGCGTCATCAGCTTCTCGCGCGCCTCGCCCGGATCGGCAGAAGACCGGATCGTCGCGACGATCTCGTCCACATTGGTCACAGCGACCGCCAGACCGCAGAGCACATGGCTCCGCTCGCGCGCTTTGCGCAGATCAAAGGCGGTGCGGCGAGCCACAACCTCTTCCCGGAAGGAGATGAACGACGTCAGGAACCGCCGCAGCGTTAACTGTTCCGGCTTGCCGCCATTCAGGGCCAGCATGTTGCAGCCGAAATAGGTTTGCATCGGTGTGAAACGGAAAAGCTGGTTCAAAACGACCTCAGCCGTCGCATCACGCTTCAGTTCGACCACCACGCGGACACCGACGCGGTCGGACTCGTCCTGGACATGGCTGATGCCTTCGATCTTCTTGTCGCGAACCTGTTCCGCGATCTTCTCGATCATGGTGGCCTTGTTCACCTGATAGGGAATCTCATCAATAATAATGGCATAGCGGTCTTTCCTAATCTCCTCGACGCGCGTCTTTGCGCGCACGATCACGCTGCCACGCCCTTCCAGATAGGCTTTGCGCGCGCCGGAGCGGCCCAGCATGATGCCACCCGTCGGGAAGTCCGGACCGGGTATATAGTCGATCAATTGCTCGCTGCTGAGGTCCGGGTCCTCGATCAGTGCGAGGGTCGCATCGACCACTTCGCCAAGGTTATGGGGCGGGATATTCGTGGCCATGCCGACCGCGATCCCGCCTGCGCCGTTAACCAACATATTGGGAAAGCGCGCGGGCAGAACCGTGGGTTCGCGGTCCTTGCCGTCGTAATTATCCTGAAAATCGACCGTCTCTTTTTCGATATCCGCCAGCAGCGCGCCTGCGGGCTTGTCCATCCGCACCTCGGTGTAGCGCATCGCCGCCGGATTATCGCCGTCCATCGAGCCAAAATTGCCTTGTCCGTCGAGCAGTGGCAGCGACATGGAGAAATCCTGCGCCATGCGCACCAGCGCGTCGTAAATCGCGCCATCCCCGTGGGGGTGGTACTTACCCATCACATCGCCAACAGGGCGGGCCGATTTGCGGTAGGATTTGTCATGCGTATTGCCGGTCTCGTGCATCGCATATAGAATGCGGCGGTGCACCGGCTTCAACCCGTCGCGCAGATCGGGGATCGCGCGGCTGACGATCACGCTCATCGCGTAATCGAGATAAGACGATTTCATCTCATCGGCGATAGAGATGCTCGGCCCGTCGTACACATACCGCTCATGCGTATTTTCGTCTTCGTTATCAGGGGTTTCCGGGGTGTCGTTCACGTTGTCGGCCACTCTGTTCAGGGACGTCTATATTTTGTTGTTTTTACTCTATCAGACCCGCGATATGGGGTGCAATGGGTTTGCGCCCCCAGCCTTGTCAGCCAGTATGCGCGACTGATAACACACTGTTTTCATTGAAAAGTAATTCTTTTTAGGTCTCAATAGGCGCAGGGAGCAGAACAGGAGGCAAAATGCAGCCAACAGAAACCGAATTGATGCTTCAAGGATACGGGCTGACCACGGCAGAGTTTTTCTACCACATGCCCGATTACCCCCATGTGCTGAACACCTTTGTCTGGCAGGATTACGACCTTGCGCCAGACCATCCCAAGCTCTTCAAATTCGTAGAGTTTTGGCAGGGCGAGATCGAAGGTCCGCTCCATTCCGTGCGCTTCGTGCATCGCAAGGAAATCAGCGCAGGGAATTGGCAGCAGCTAAAGGGCGAGTTTACCTTGCACTAGCGCGTGCCGCCAGCACCCACAACGCCATCAGCGCAAAAGATGCGACAGCGTTCCAGCTGGCCATCGACAGGCCCAGCATCTCCCACGCGACCTCGTCACAGCGCACAAGGGGCGCTGCCATGATCTGATCCAGCAGGTCCTCGGCCGAAACGCCCGAAATATCGCCGGATGTGCAGCTGGACGGGCCCTCCCACCAGCCACGCTCCACCCCGGTGTGAAACACGCCGATGCCGCCCGATGTTGCGGCGGCGAGCGCGCCGAAAAGCGGCAGGATGATCCCCGGCGCCGCGACGGCCAGAATACCAATCGGTACCGCGGCCATATGGGGCCAGCGCTGCCAATAGCACATGGCACAAGGCGCCATGCCGCCGATATATTGAAAGGCCCAGGCGCCCATCAACAGGGCGAGGGATCCTCCGGCGGCCAAATAAATCAGGCTGTTGCGGGTCATAGGAAACGCACCAGATAGAAACTTCCGAAAAGCAGGATGATAAACAGGGTAAACATAAGCCCCAGACGCTTCTCGATAAAATCACGAATGGGTGCGCCAAATTTCCACAAGAGCCACGCGACAACGAAGAACCGCAAGCCGCGCGCGACGATGGAGGTCAGGATAAAGACCGGCAGGTTCAGCCCCGTCGCCCCCGACAGGATCGTAATGACCTTATAGGGGAAGGGCGTGACGCCAGCCGTCAGCACGACCCAGATGCCCCATTCGTTGTAGCGTTCGGTGAACTGGTCGAAATACGCTTCTTTGCCCAAAGCCGTCAGCACCGGCGCGCCCAGCGTGTCATAAGCCAGCGCGCCAATCGCATAGCCAAAGAGCCCGCCCAGCACCGACGAGACCAACGCGACCCCCGCAATAAGGAACGCCCGGCGGGGCGTGGCCAAGATCATCGGGATCATCAGCAGGTCCGGTGGGATCGGAAAGAACGAGCTTTCCATGAAAGCCACCGCCGCCAGCGCCCATAAGGCATAAGGCGACGTGGCCAGCGACAAGGTCCAGTCGTAAAGGCGTCTGATCATGGGACTGCTCGGTTTGTTTTGGGTCTTAGGCCACGGGAGCGGCCAAGCGTCAAGGTTGAGATGCGCTTGCGGCCTGCTAGACTGGTCGTACGCAAGAGGGATGACACGATGAAATGGCGGGGACGGCGGGGCAGCCGAAATATCGAGGATCGCAGGCGGTCCGGCGGCATGGCGCGGACCGGGGGCATCGGCGGGATCGGCCTGGTCGCGGTCGTGCTGATCGGCCTCTTTCTGGGCGTCGACGTCACGCCGTTGCTGCAAGGCGGGGGCGGCGGGCTGACAAGTGGCGCGCGGACCGAGATCACGCAGGCCGACGAAGAGGCCGCACAATTCGTGTCCGTCACCCTGGCCGATACCGAAGAGGTCTGGGCCGAGATTTTCCGCACACAGGTCGGAGAGACCTATGATCCGCCCACGCTGGTGCTTTTCAAGGGGCTCACACGCTCGCCTTGTGGCGGCGCGCGCGGCGCATCGGGGCCGTTTTACTGCCCGGCGGATGAAAAGGCCTATCTGGACACCGCCTTCTTTACGACGCTCAGCCGTCGGCTTGGCGCGTCGGGAGACTTCGCCGCCGCCTATGTCGTGGCCCATGAGGTTGCCCATCACGTCCAGAACGAGCTGGGCATTCTGGGGGAGGCCAACCGCATCCGCGCACAATCCTCCACCGCGCAGTCCAATGCGATCTCTGTCCGGATCGAGCTTCAGGCCGATTGCTTCAGCGGCATCTGGGCGCGCTATGCGGAGGCGCGTTTTGGCGCGCTTGAGCCCGGCGATCTGGACGAGGCCCTGAATGCCGCGCGCCAGATCGGTGACGACATGCTGCAACGCAATGCAGGGCGCGCGCCCAATCCGCACAGTTTCACCCATGGCACGTCCGAGCAGCGCCAGCGCTGGTTCGCGCGCGGCTATACCGATCCGCAAATTCAAAATTGCGACACCTTCAGCGCGACATCGCTATAAGCGGTTGCCTGCACCGCCTGCGCCGCGCTAGATGCGCGAAACGGGGACCCGGACGAGGCAAAGGCGCTGATGGCACTCGCATTGCAGATGGAAACCCGTGTCGGACGCCGGGTCGCGGCGCTTGCAAAAGGCTGGGCGATTCTCGGCGGCGTGCTGCTTGTGGGGCTGTCCGTGATGACCGTGGTGTCGATCACCGGACGCGCGCTGACAGGCTACGGATTGGGCCCGGTGCCAGGCGATTATGAACTGGTCGCCAATGGCTGCGCCATCGCCATCTTTGCGTTCCTGCCCTGGTGCCAGTTGCGGCGCGGCCATGTGACAGTGGATATCTTCATCAACCGCCTGTCCTCGCGCGCGATTGCGGTGTTCGGGTTTCTGGGCGACGTGCTGGTGCTTGTCGTCTCTGCCATCATCGCGCGCCAGCTCTATCTGGGCTGGGGGGAGAAGTTTCCCTACGGCTCAGACGCCCTGCGGGACGCGTTGGCGATGGGCTACAAACCGTTTTTTGCCGAAACCACCTATGAGCTGCAAATCCCCGTCTGGATGCCCTACACAGCCGCGCTGATCGGGGCTGTGCTGATGGTGATCGTGGCCGCCTACACCGTGTGGCGTTCGCTCAACTGGGTGATTGACGGGCAGGAGCCGCAACTGTGACCGGCCTTGCCCTCGCGCTGACAGCGTTCGGTTGCATGCTGGTCGGCATCTTCCTGCGCGTGCCGATTGCGCTGGCCATGGGGCTGACCGGGTTCTTCGGCAGCTGGTATGTGATCGGCGTGCCGACAGGCGCGCTCGCCCAGCTCAAATCGCTGAGTTACGAGACGTTCTCAAATCCCGGCCTCGCCATTGTGCCGCTCTTCCTGCTGATGGGGCAGTTTGCGACGCGCACGGGCATGTCTGCCGCGCTGTTCGAAGCGGCCTCCGACTGGCTTGGCCACCGCAAGGGCGGGGTCGCCATGGCCTCTGTCGGGGCCTGTGCGGGGTTCGGTGCGATTTGCGGCTCCTCGCTGGCGACCGCCTCAACCATGGGGCAGGTGGCGCTGCCAGAGATGCGGGCGCGGGGGTATTCGGATGCGCTGAGCACGGGCGTACTGGCGGCAGGCGGGACGCTGGGCATCCTGATCCCGCCGTCGATCATCCTTGTAATCTACGCGATCATGGCCGAGCAGAACATCGTCAAGATGTTCATGGCCGCGCTGATACCCGGCGTTCTGGCAGCCCTTGGCTATATCCTGACCGTCGCGATCTATGTCCGTATGCGCCCCAATTCGGCCAGCACCGCGCCACGCATTCCCTACGCGCAGCGATTGAAGACGCTGAAAGCCACTTGGCCCGTCTTTGTTATCTTCGGCCTGACGATGGGCGGCATCATCGCCGATTGGAACTGGGTCCGCCCCGGCACCCAGGCGCTCTTCACGCCGAACGAGGCGGCAGCCTTCGGTGCTGCGGCCACGGGCCTTTATGGTGTGTTGACGGGCAAGCTGGATTGGGAAGGGTTCAAGCTGACCATTCTGCAAACCGCGAAAGCCACCGGCATGATCTTTGCCATCCTTCTAGGGGCGGAAGTGCTCAAAGGCTTTTTGGCCCTGACCCGTGCGCCGGATTTGCTGGCCGACTGGGTCACCACGCAAGGGTTTCTGCCGATCACCGTGCTGCTGGTGATGCTGCTGTGTTATCTGATCTTTGGCTGCGTAATGGACAGCCTGTCGATGATCCTGCTGACCGTGCCGATCTTTCTGCCGATCATCGAAGTGCTCGATTTCGGCATGACCGCAGAGCAGACGGCGATCTGGTTCGGCATCCTTGCACTGATCGTGGTCGAAGTGGGGCTGATCACGCCACCCGTGGGGATGAATCTGTTCATCATCAACGGGGTCGCGCGGGATATTCCCATGGGCCAGACCTACCGGGGGGTAACGCCGTTCGTTCTGTCCGATCTTGTGCGCGTCGGTATTCTGGTCGCGTTCCCGGCGTTGACGCTGTGGCTCGTCGGCGTTGCGTTTTAAGACGTGGGTTTCGCGCTGCCGCGCGAGGATATTTTGAAAAAGCGAAAGCGCTAGCCGAGCATCTTGTCGACCGTGTCGCTGGGCAGGGTGCGCGCCAGAGGGCTGAAATCGCCATGCTCGAACATCGCCTTGGCCGCATCGTGGAGCGTGCGCTGGGTGGCCCGCGCCAGTCCGCCACCAAGGGAGACACGGGCAATGCCGGTCTTGGCCAGCTCGGCCAGAGGAACGTCGTGAAAGGGCGCAATCGCTAGGGCATTCACGGGCAGGGAGGTCGCATGGACGATGGCCGTGAGATCCTCCAGCGATTTGACGCCAGGCGCGTAAAGCCCATCGACCCCGGCGGCCTCGAACGCCTGCAAGCGCGCGATGGCCAGATCCAGCGTCTCTGTCCCCAGCAGCAGCACATCCGTGCGCCCGACCAGAAAGAAATCCTTGCTGAGCGCCTTGGCCGCCGACGCGGCGGCGCGCATGCGCTCGGTGGCCAGTTCCAGATCATAGGGGGCGCTCCCGGGAAGCGCCGTGTCTTCGATGCAAATCCCCGCCAGCCCAACCTCACCCGACAGGCGCACGGTTTCGGCGCAAATGTCCGGATCGTCGCCATAGCCGTTCTCGAAATCGCCTGACACCGGCACGTTGACCGCTGCAACGAGGTCCTGCGCATGGGCCAGCGCCTGATCGCGCGGCACGTTGGCATCCGGCACGCCCAGCGTAAACCCGTGGGCCGCCGATGAGGTGCCGATGGCTTGCGCGCCCATCGCGACCAGCATCTTGGCAGAGCCCAAATCCCACGCATTGGCCAGAATGAACGGATTGCCCGGCTTGTGCAGGTCGCGAAAACGGGTCATGGCGGTGTCCTTTTGCAGATCTCCGCCACGCTACGATGCATTCTGACGCGGCGCTAGATTTTTGCGCGCGAGGTCCCTATACGAGGTCCATGGACTGGATCTGTTGCCTCTGCCGCGCCTAATCCGCGATTGCGCCCGCGCTTTCGCGCATCCTGCCTTTTCACCCTTTCGATGACTTGCTAAGCCGCGCTCATGCGCGCGAGGACCCATCCATGACCCAGATCCGTCTGCACAATTCCAAGACCCGCCAGAAAGAGGTCTTCACCCCGCTCGATCCGCAAAATCTGCGGATGTATCTGTGCGGGCCCACGGTCTATGACCGCGCGCATCTGGGCAACTCGCGCAATGTGCTGATGTTTGACGTGCTTTACCGGCTGCTACGCCATGTCTATGGCGCCGATCACGTGACCTATGCGCGCAATTTCACGGATGTGGATGACAAGATCAACGCACGCGCTGCCGAAAGTGGGCGAGCGATTGGCGAGATCACCGAAGAAACGATTGGCTGGTATCACGCCGATATGGACGCGCTTGGCGCGCTGCGCCCCACCCATGAGCCGCGCGCGACGGCCTATATCGCCGAGATGGTGGCGATGATCGAAAACCTGATTGCCAAGGGCCATGCCTATGCCGCCGAAGGCCATGTGCTCTTTGCGGTCGACAGCTATAAGGGTTACGGCGCGCTGTCGGGTCGGTCGGTTGAGGATATGATCGCAGGTGCGCGGGTCGAGGTCGCGCCTTACAAGAAAAACCCGATGGATTTTGTGCTCTGGAAGCCGTCCTCGGATGATCTGCCGGGGTGGGACAGCCCGTGGGGCCGCGGGCGTCCGGGCTGGCATATCGAATGCTCCGCCATGACAGAGGCGCTTTTCGGGCCGTCTTTCGACATCCATGGCGGCGGCACGGATCTGATGTTTCCCCATCACGAGAACGAGGTTGCCCAAAGCTGCTGTGCGCATCCCGAAGGCGGGTTCGCACAAGTGTGGCTGCACAATGAGATGCTGCAGGTCGAGGGCAAGAAGATGTCCAAGTCCCTGGGTAATTTTTTCACCATCCGCGACCTGCTGGATCAAGGTATTCCCGGTGAGGTCGTACGCTTTGTCATGCTGGGCGCGCATTATCGCAAGCCGATGGATTGGACCGACCGGAAACGCAGGGAGGCCGAGGCGACCTTGCGCAAATGGCGCGATATGACTGCAAATGTGGCGGCGGGCGAAGTGTCCGAGGCGGTGATTGACGCCTTGGCGGATGACCTCAACACAGCCGGCGCGATTGCGGAACTCTTCCGTCTGGCGAGCAAGGGCGATGCGGCAACGCTCAAGGCGTCGGCGCAGATGCTTGGCCTATTGACCGACGCATTGGGCGGCTGGGACCAGATCGACACTGGCGATCACGGCGCGCGTATCGAAGCCCTTTTGCAAGAACGTGCCGACGCGCGCGAGGCCCGCGATTTCGCCCGCGCGGATGCGCTGCGCGATGGCTTCGCGGCAGCCGGGGTGATCGTCAAGGACACGGCCGATGGGGCCACATGGGAGGCCGGGCCGGACTTCGACCCAAGCAAGCTCGATGAGCTTTGAAGCCTGCGCAGAGATCGTCGAGCGCGGCGATCCAGAGCGGTTTCTGGCGATCATGGCCGCTCCGGTGGCGGCGCGGCGCGTGCTCTTTCCGATCATCGCTTTCAACGTCGAGGTCTCGCGCGCGCCCTGGGTGACGCAGGAGCCGATGATCGCCGAGATGCGCCTGCAATGGTGGCGCGATGTGTTGGAAGAAATCGCCGAAGGTCGCCCGGTGCGCGCCCATGAGGTGACAACCCCGCTAGCAGAGGTTCTGACACCGAAACAGGCCCGCGATCTGGACCGCTTGGTCGCCGCGCGGCGCTGGGATATCCACACCGACCCGTTCGAGGATGCGGCGCATTTTGAGGAGTATCTGAACGCGACGGCGGCCAATCTTCTGGTGACCTGCGCGCAAGCCTTGGGCGATGCCAGCGCCGAGGTCGTGCGCGGCTTTGGCTGGGGAATGGGGCTGGCCAACTGGCTGCGTGCTGTCCCGGAACTTGAGGCTCGGGACAAAGTCCCGATGGTTGATGGTCGCCCGGAGGCGGTGCGCCTCTTGGCAGAAAGAGGCATCGCCCTGATCCGGGAGGCGCGTGCGCGCCGGGCCGCCGTGTCGGCTGAGGCCCAACCAGCGATGTTGCTGGGCTGGAATGCCGAAGCCGTCTTGCAAGCTGCAGCCCGCAACCCGGACGCCGTCCTGCAAGGGGCGCTGAACCCTAGCCCGGCCCGTGCAAAGCTCAGCTTGATGGTGAAATCCGCTACTGCCCGGTGGTAGTTTTCGGGCGCAGCGTCAGCCAGATCAGCGCGCCGCCCGCTAGGATCAGGAAGGGGGCCATGGCCAGGTTCACCGCCGTCCAGCCCTCAACGACCGACCCGCCCGAGCAGTTCATCAACCCGCCCGACGCCAGCGAGGCCAGGGTCACGCAGCCAAAGACAATCGTGTCATTCATGCCCTGAACGCGGCCGCGCTCTTCGGGGCGTTGGGCGGCCGTCAGCATCGCTGTCGCCCCGATGAAGCCGAAGTTCCAGCCGATCCCCAGCAGCACGAGGGCTACGAAAAACTGAAACAGTTCCACACCTGACAGCGCGACCAACCCCGCGACGGCCAGCAGGAACAGCCCGACCGAGACGATCTTTTCGGCTCCGAACCGGACGATCAGATGGCCGGTGACAAAGGACGGCGCGAACATCGCCAGGACATGGGCGCTGACCACATCCGCCGCGTTGCCCGGCGTGAAGCCGCACCCGACCACGGCCAGCGGGGTCGAGGTCATCACAAGGGTCATCAGCGCGTAGCTGACCATGCCGCAGATAACGGCGACCAGAATTTTGGGATCCTTCAGAAGCTCCATCCGGGTGCGGCCCGCCGGGGCGTCCTTGTCGGGCTTGGGCGGTTTGGGGATATCGAGGAAAAAAAACAGCAGCATCCCAAAGAGGTTGATGACGATGGCAAGGATGTAGGTTCCAAGGAAGGTCACCGCGGTCAGGTCGATGGTGACTTTGACCAATTGCGGCCCGATCAGGGCTGCCAGCAGACCGCCTGCCAGCACATAGCTGATCGCTTTGGGTCGGTATGTGTCCGAGGCCGTATCGGTCGCGGCGAAGCGGTAAAACCCCTGTGCGGACATATAGATACCGGTCATGTAACTGCCGACCAGAAAGATCCAGAAGTTGCCGATTGTCAGCGCATAAGCCGCGATCATCGACCCGATCAGCCCGCCGGTTGCCCCCACCAGAAATCCATTGCGACGCCCATAGCTCTGCATGAAAGCGCTGAGCCATGGTGCAGTGGTCATCGAGCCGAACACCATCATCGAAATGGGGAGGGTCGCGAGGCAGAGGATCGGGGCCATTTGCTGGCCTGCCAACCCGCCGATCACCATGATCATCGTGATCTGGCTGCCCAGAATCGCCTGGGCTGCCACTAAAACCCACACGTTTCGCTTGGCGCGGCTGTCGTCGGGAATATCAGTGGCAATTGTTGTCATGAGGGTGCAGTAAACCGTTAAGTTCAGTCGGGCAAGCGCTGGTCGATCAGGTGCGCAAAGGAGCCGCAGGCACGGCCCTCCCGCAGCCCCATATCCGGCAGTCGGGTGCCTTCGGCATCCTGCGCTTCAAACAGGGGCGGGCCCTTTGCGCTCAGGGTGGTTGCGTAGTGAAACTCATGGGCTGCCCAAGCACCGGGAAAAGGTCCCCCGACCGCGCGCAGGTTCCGATAGCCAAGGTGGAGCTTTCGCGTCGCGAAGGAGGTTTCCAACCGCAACAGGCCCAACATGGGGTGACGGGTGCCGTCCGCGTCCGTCAGACCGTCGCCCATCACCATATACCCACCGCATTCACCATATATATCAGTGCTTTCAGCGGCACTCTTGATGCTTTTTATGAAGGCAGAATTGCTTGCAAGCCGGCCTGCGTAAAGCTCTGGATACCCGCCGGGCAGGACGATTAAATCCGCCTCTGGCGCGGCCTCATCGGCCAAGGGCGAAAAGGGCGTCACCTCGGCCCCGGCGGATTGCCAATCGGACAGGATATGAGGATATGCAAAGGCGAAAGCCGCATCCTGAGCAATCGCGATCCGTTGGGCCGGTGGCGGGATGATCTTGCTCTCAGCCGTGGCCTGTTGCGACCCGCGCAGCGCTGTCAAAGCGTCCAGATCGAGTGCCGCCGCCATGGTCGTGGCGGCGCCGTCAAGAAAGGCCTCAAGATCGGGGCGCTCTTGCGCTTGAACCAGCCCCAAATGGCGGGACGGGTGGGCGAGTTTTGTGGCACGCGGGACGGCCCCAAAGACCGGCAGGCCCAAAGGGGCAAGGGCTGCGCGAAGCAGTCTTTCGTGCCGCGGGCTACCGACCCGGTTCAGGATCACGCCCGCGATTTGCACCGCGTTGTCATGGCTTGCGAACCCGGTGACCAAGGGGGCCACCGATTGCGCCATCCGCGCGGCATCGACGACCAGAACCACCGGCAGGCCCAACTGCCGCGCGAGATCGGCGGTCGCGCCTGCGCCATCCGGGGGCGCGCCGTCAAAAAGCCCCATCGCGCCTTCGACAATCAACAGGCCATCGCCAGCCGCCAAGGCTGCGATCCGGCCGGGCGACATCGCCCAGGCGTCAAGGTTCACACATGGCGCGCCGGAGGCCGCTTCATGAAAGCGGGGATCAATGTAATCTGGCCCGGATTTCGCACTTCGGACGGGCAGACCGCGCTGTCGGAACGCACGTAACAGGCCCAACGTAATCGTCGTTTTGCCGCATCCAGAGCTAGGTGCCGCAATAATGAAACCGTTTTGAAGCAAGGACATGTAGGGCGAACTTAACGTTATCCGGCTTCCGCGGGACGCCCGCGATCCAGCGGGTCCAGATTGCGCGGTGCGATCCCTTGGGCCATGGACTGCCAATCCAGCGCCTGACGCATCAATACCGATCGCCCGACACAGATCACCGCCGGTGGCTCCAGCCCGGCAGCGGCGATATCGACCTCAAGCGTGCCCAAAGTGCTCTCCAGCACTTGTTGATCGGCGGTGGTGGCGGTGGTGACAAGGCCCACCGGTTCGGACAGGGGGCGTCCCGCCGCCAGCAATTCCGACACGATACGCCCGATATGCTTCATCCCCATATAGATCACGATCACCTGCGAGCCTTGGGCGATGGCTTTCCAGTCAAGTGATGATGTCGCGTCGCCGGTCTGGTCGTGACCCGTCACGAAAGTCACCGATTGGTTCACGTCGCGATGGGTCACCGGAATACCGGCATAGGCCAGCCCGCCGATCCCGGCGGTGATCCCGGGAATAATGCGGATCGGGATACCATGCTGCACCAGCGCTTGCGCCTCTTCGCCGCCACGTCCGAAGACAAAGGGGTCGCCCCCTTTGAGCCGCAAGACGCGCTTGCCTGCACGGGCCAGCTCGACCAGCCGCAGAGAGATATCCCGTTGTTTCGCCGACGGTTTTCCGCCGCGTTTGCCTGCATAGATATGTTCGGCCTGGGGCGCCCAATCCAGAATGTCGGTCTGCACCAGCGCGTCATAAACAATCACATCCGCCTGCCGCAGCGCATTGAGAGCATGCAGGGTCAGCAGCCCCGGATCACCGGGGCCTGCACCGCACAGCCAGACCCAGCCTTGTTCAAGAACAGGCCAGTCCGAGGTGGGCAAAGCGAGCGAGTCGGTCATGACCTGTTTATGCCGCCCCCAAGTGTTTGAGGAAAGGGGACAAAGCGACACCGTTTACCCCGTTGGCGGCACGCCCCGCTTGTGCCTATAGTCCCCGCGATGGCCCGCAAACCGACCGGAGATTTGCGCCGTGGCTGGACCACAGGCGCTTGCGCGACCGCTGCTGTGAAAGCGGCGCTGATGCAGCTTTGGGGCGGTGCGTTTCCGCGCGACGTGCAGATCACCTTGCCGAAGGGAGAGACCCCGGTCTTCCCTTTGGCCCATCATGCGGCGGGCGACGGTTGGGCTGAGGTGGGCATCACCAAAGACGCAGGCGATGACCCGGATGTTACCCATGGCGCGTTGGTGATTGCGAAGGTGAAGGCCGCTCCCCAAGGTATTGTTTTCAAAGCAGGAGAGGGCGTTGGTCATGTGACCAAACCCGGCCTGCCCATCGCCGTGGGAGAGCCCGCAGTCAACCCCGTGCCGCGCGCGATGATGGAAGCTGTCGTGGCTGAAATGGCCGCGCAGTTTGGCCAACCCGCGGCGGTTGAGATCACCATCCGCATTCCGGGGGGCGCAGAGCTTGCGCTGAAAACCTGGAACCCGCGTTTGGGCATTGAAGGCGGCCTGTCTATTCTTGGCACCACCGGCATCGTGCGCCCGTTCAGCTGTGCCGCCTGGATCGCCTCGATCCATCGGGGCATCGACGTGGCGCGCGCGGACGGGCTGAGCCATGTCGCTGGTTGCACCGGGGCGACGAGCGAGCGGGTGGTGCAAGGGCTGTATGACCTGCCGGATCATGCGATGCTGGATATGGGCGATTTTGCCGGGGGCCTGTTGAAATACCTCGCCAAGCATCCGGTGGGGCGGATCACGATTGGCGGTGGCATCGGCAAGATGACGAAACTTGCCCAAGGGGCGGTTGATCTGCATTCTGGACGCTCTCAGGTCGATTTCGAGGCTTTGGCGCACGATCTCAAACAGCCCGATCTGGCGCAGGCCAACACGGCGCTGGCCGCCTATGACATGGCCGGGGCACCGATGGCCAAGATGGTCGCGGCCCGCGGGTTGGAGCGGGTGCAGGCGCTTTTGAGCGACACCGATATCGTCGCAGATATCGTTGTGATTGATCGAGCAGGCCACGTTCTGGCACAAGCAGGGGCATGACGATTTTGTTGCTCTCTGGCACCGCCGAAGCGCGGGCGTTGGCCAAGCAACTGGCGGCGGAAGACATCGCCGCCATCGCGTCGCTGGCCGGGGCCACGCGCGCACCGGTGATCCAACCGATCCCGACGCGCATCGGGGGGTTCGGGGGCGAAGCCGGGTTTCGCGCGTATCTTGACGCGGCAAAGATCGCGGCCGTGCTGGACGCAACCCATCCATTCGCCGCGCGTATCTCGCATCGCACGGCGCGTATCTGTGCGCAGCTGGGCGTGCCCTATTGCCAAGTGTTGCGGCCCGCATGGCATCCCGCCGCGCAAGATCAGTGGATCCCGATCGCCCGCGAGGAAGACGCGGCAGAGCATATTGGCGGTCAGACCCATGTCTTTCTGGCCACCGGGCGGCAGACCCTGGACCGCTTTGCCAATCTGGAAGGCCGACAGCTTTATTGTCGTCAGATTGACCCACCTGATCAGCCGTTCCCGTTTGCAAATGGGCGCTATATCGTCGGTCGCCCGCCTTTCACGGTGGAGCAGGAGATGGATCTGTTTCAATCGCTGAAAATCGACTGGTTGGTGGTCAAAAATGCGGGAGGCGAGACCAGTTTTACCAAGCTCGTCGCCGCGCGGGAACTCGGCATACCCGTCTTAATGATTGAGCGCCCCCCTCAGCCGGACGCGCTGTGCGTCAGCACGGTGAATGCGGCCATGGCGTGGGTGCGCGACCTGTGACCGGTCGCGTCATTCAGGGCCATGAGTGCGTGGCCGAAGGCGCGGCGTATCTTTGCGCGCTGGAGCCCCGGTTTGCGCAGGCCTATGCGCAGACCGGGCCGTTGCCCTTGCGGCTCAAGCCCGATGGCTATGCGACGCTGTTGAACGCGATTGTCAGCCAGCAGGTCAGTGTCGCGGCTGCCGATGCGATCTGGAAACGGGTCAGGGCTGCGGGTCTGACCGGCCCGCGCAAGGTCATGTGGGCTTCTGAGGAGGAGTTGCGCGCCTGCGGGCTCAGCCGTCAAAAAGTGCGCTACGCCAAGGAGTTGGCCAAGGCTGGTATCAATTACAAGGCCTTGCGCGAGGTGCCGACGGACGAGGTCATCAAAACGCTTGTGGAGGTGCCGGGGATCGGCGTGTGGACCGCCGAGATCTATGCGATGTTCTCGCTGGGCCGCGCCGATGTCTTCGCGCCGGGCGATCTGGCGCTTCAGGAAGCGGCGCGGATGCTGTTCGATCTGGACGACCGCCCCAAGGACCGCGCGCTGCGGCAGATGGCGGAACGCTGGTCGCCGTGGCAAAGCGTTGCGGCGCGGCTGCTCTGGGCCTACTACAAACTGGAAAAGGATCGAGAGGGCATCAGATGACACGAGCATTGCAGGCAGAGCGGGTCGAGCCGCTATCAGGAGAGGCGCGGTCGGTGGTGGTGTTCCTCCATGGATACGGGGCGAATGGCAAGGACCTGATCGGGTTGGCCGAGCCGCTGGCCGAGCATATGCCGGACACGCTTTTTGTGGCACCGGATGCGCCGGAACGCATTGCCGGGCTCTTTGGCGGGCTGCAATGGTTTCCGATCCCTTGGATCGACGGATCGTCCGAAGAGGACGCGGCGGCAGGGCTCATGGCGGCCTCCGCAGACCTTAACGCCTTTCTGGACGGGCTTCTGGTCGACGAAGACATGCTCCCTGAGCAATTGATTTTGTTCGGGTTTTCCCAAGGCACGATGATGTCGCTGCATGTGGCGCCGCGTCGCGAGGACCCGGTGGCGGGGATCGTAGCGTTCTCCGGACGGCTGTTGCAGCCGGAGGTGTTGGGGGACGAAACGGTCTCCAAAATGCCGATTGTGCTGATCCATGGGGATGCCGATGACGTGGTGCCGCCACAATCGCTGCCGGAGGCGGCGGAGGCCTTGCAGGAGGCCGGTTTCACCGAAATCTACGCTCATGTCATGAAAGGCACCGCCCATGGAATCGCCCCCGATGGGCTGAGTGTCGCCTTGGGGTTCATGCGCAAACATCTGGGGTATGAGTAGGCGCGCCGCGCGTCCATACCTCATGCAGCCATTGTACGTATCGCGTGAAGACAGCGTGCAAACAAAAACCGCGGCGTCTCGCTGTCATGGTTTTGTGATCTGACGCGCGTATCCCGGCTGCGACAGTATCGCATATGAAGGGGGTTGCCCGAATTCAGACGCGATATATAGTCATAGCAAGTGTTGGGGCGGGGCTCCCGCCTTGATGCCGGATAACAGGCTCAGGACGCGGAGATTTTGCTCGCATGGACGGCGCTTTCAGGACGAACTTTGTACGCGAACCCAACAACCTCAAGCACAAGCCCGCGCTGGTGCTGAATGCGGATTATCGCCCGCTCTCCTATTACCCGCTGTCGCTGTGGCCCTGGCAGGACGCGATCAAGGCGGCGTGGCTGGATCGGGTGAATATCGTGGCGGAATATGACGACGTAGTGCACAGCCCGTCGACCACGATTCGAATACCGTCGGTGGTGGTGCTGAAAGATTACGTCAAACCTCAAAAGCGCGTGGCCTTCACGCGCTTTAATTTATTTCTGAGGGATCAATTCGAGTGCCAATACTGCTCGGCCACCGGAGACCTGACCTTTGACCACGTTGTCCCGCGCGCACGCGGTGGGGTGACCAGTTGGGAGAACGTCGTGGCCGCCTGTTCCAAGTGCAACCTGAAGAAAGGGTCGCGGTCTTTGAGGCAGGCGGGGATGTCTTTGCGCAAGCCCCCACGTCAGCCGGGCTCGGAAGAATTGCGCAATCTGGGCCGCAAGTTCCCGCCGAACCATCTGCATGAGAGCTGGATGGATTTTCTCTATTGGGATGCTGAGTTGGAGGCGTGACTTCCCAAATGGGAAGTCACGGACCCGGTAGGTTAATTTGAGCGGAGCGAAAACTCACCGACAGGGGCGTGCTTTCTTTGACAGACGTTAGCTTTGTGGGACAATGCTGCCGTTGCCCACAAACGCTATTGCGTTCATTTGGCTTCATGAACAAACAGCTCTCGCCCGTCGGGGTCACTTGCAATAAAGCGTCGTGCATCTGACACCACTGCTATGTCCTTTACTATCACCACACCAGCATTCACGAGGTTTCGCTTCGCGTCTTCCAAATTCGCGACCTCGAAACCGAAAAGTGCAGAACGGCTTGACACTTCGAGACCAGGATAGATCTCAATGACTTGTCCGTCAGTTTCGCAAGCGAGATGGATCGGCCCCTCTCCATGCTGCTCTTCATGAAAACTCATGCCGAGGCATCCGTAGACCTTTGCGGTCTTATAGATGTCGCGCGCGAACAGAGTTAAGAATTTGATCGTCATCAGTGCCACCAATCGCCTATTCGAGCTCAATAAGTCCTTCGGAGAATGGCGTCAAAGTGGGCAACTTTGGGCTCATACCAGACGTTCTATACTTACTTACCCAGCCGGATGCGCGCCGAAGGCGCCGGGCATCGCCAGACCGCCCCACGGGCTGGCGATTTGGTGTGGCTGGGTGTATCGCTCGTCTGGAAGATGTGTTTGGCTGCCATAAAGCGCTGCAGAATGGCCTTTGGGTCGCCATCCCTCAGTCTGGCGATGTCCCGCTTGGGGTGTGCTTTGGTCTTCGATGTCCCGGCGCAGGGCCGGGACGCGGCTACGCGGAACAGCTGGCCCCGCCCAGAACGCAGAATTTGGCGCAGTGGGGGTGGTTGAGCTGAACAGAGCCTTCGGCTTCTTCGAGCGTCGTTCCTAACTCAAATTCTTCTGAGTAGGGCAGCAATGTGCAGGCCAGCACCGCCGGTTTCTTCGCCCCCTTGCGTTTGACGACCATGCGGGAGGAGGCGCACATAACGGCGTCGGGGCTTTTGTTCAGGATGCCCCAGCAGGCGGTTGTGATCTCGGGCACGTCGACAGTTTCGTCCATCTCGGGGAAAAGTACGGTGATACCAGGGTTATACGCGTCGATCTTAAAGTTATGCTTGGCATAAAGCGCCGCGTAGCCGTCGCGGGAGGCGGCTTCGGTTTCGCCCCAGACGGTGCGGCCGGCGACCGCCATTGTGAAGCCATGATCGCGGAGCCATTCCATGCCCTTGATCATCAGCGCAAAACTGCCTTTGCCGCGTTCCTTGTTGTGCAACTCCTCCGACCAGTGATCGACGGAGATACGCAGAGTCAACTTGCCGGGATAGGCCGCGTTCAGCTCCAGCAGGCCTTGCTGCATCTTCTTGCGCATCATCGGCCGCATGGCGTTGGTCAGGATCAGCACATCATAGCCCCGCGCGAGGGAGGCGCGGATGATGTCGATCATGTCGGGGTTCATGAACGGCTCGCCACCCGTGAAGGCGATTTCGCGCACGTTCCAATCCCGTTCAACAAGCTGGTCGAGATACTCTTCCACCTCAGCGGTCGTGATATAGACGAGCCGGTCGTTGGTGGGGGAGCTTTCGATATAGCAGTTCAGGCATTCGATATTGCACAGCGTGCCGGTGTTGAACCAAAGCGTCTCGGGGTTGCGCAACTCAACAGATGCGCGGGTTTCGCCTTTGGCGGTGGTATAAGGGTCCTCGAACTTGCCGAGTGCCTGCAGCGCTAAGTCTTTCATCGGAACCTCTTTTTACCTCTGTGCGGTGTATCCGCTGCGCCGCAGTATGAAAAGCCTGTCCAGCGTGCCTGACACCATTGTGAAGCCGGGTCAGCCTGCTAGACTTTCAAACATGCCCGCGTTACACGAGACGCGTAGTTAGCGCTAACAGAATTTGAACGGCAGGACATCCCATGGTTTCGCGTGTCATTCCGGTCGACAGTTTCGATCTGGTCATTTTCGGAGGCACCGGCGATCTGGCCCGGCGCAAGATTTTGCCCGCCTTGTTCCGCCGCTTTGTGGCTGGGCAAATGCCGGAGGACGCCCGGATCGTCGGGGCGGCCCGGTCTGATTTGGATGATGAAGGCTACCGCGCCTTTGTGCGCGAGGCCTTGGCAGAGTTTGTGCCCAAAGCAGAAGCGCCAGATGTTGACGCGTTTGTCGGCGCGTTGGGCTATGTGCCGGTCGATGCGCGCGGCACCAATGGCTGGGAGGAACTAGCAAAGCGCATGCGCGACGGTGTGATCCGCGCGTTTTATCTATCCGTGGGCCCCGGGCTTTTCGGCGATCTGGCAGAGCGGCTGCATCAATACGGCATGGCCGATGCAGACAGCCGGATCGTGGTGGAAAAGCCCTTTGGGCGCGATCTGGAAAGCGCCAAGGCGCTGAACGAGGTTCTGGTCGGCGCCTTTGACGAAAGCCAGATTTACCGGATTGACCATTATCTCGGCAAAGAGACGGTGCAGAACCTCATGGCTGTGCGCTTTGGCAATGTCCTCTTTGAGCCGCTTTGGAACAGCCAATATGTCGATCATATCCAGATCACTGTGGCCGAGACCGTGGGCGTTGGCGGGCGTGGGGGCTACTACGACAAATCCGGTGCGATGCGCGACATGGTGCAGAACCATCTGATGCAGTTGCTGTGTCTCATCGCGATGGAGCCGCCCTCGAAATTCGACCCGGATGCGGTGCGCGATGAAAAGCTGAAAGTCATCCGCGCGCTGGACCCGGTGGCGCATCACCACATCGTGCGCGGTCAGTATAGCGAGACGAAAGACACGGCCAGTTACCGCGAAGACGCCGAAAATCCGCGCAGTTTTACCGAGAGTTTCATCGCGATGAAGTTGGGCATTTCCAACTGGCGATGGGCGGGCACGCCGTTCTATCTGCGCACGGGCAAGCGGCTGCGGGCGCGCAGCTCGGAGATCGTTGTGGTCTTCAAAGACGCGCCCCATTCAATCTTTGGTGCCGATCAGGGCACCCATCGCAATGTGCTGACGATCCAGTTGCAGCCCAATGAGGGCATGACGCTGGATGTCACGATCAAGGAGCCGGGACCGGGGGGCATGCGCCTGCTGGATGTGCCGCTCGACATGACCTTTGCTGAGGCGCTGGGGCCGGAGGCCGAAGAGGTGCCCGATGCCTATGAGCGGCTGATCATGGATGTGATCCGGGGCAACCAGACGCTGTTCATGCGCGGCGACGAGGTGGAGGCGGCCTGGGCCTGGACCGATCCGCTGATCGCCGCGTGGCAAGCGCGCAATGATGTGCCGCAGCCTTATGATACGGGCAGTTCTGGGCCTGAGGACGCGTTGATGCTGATGCACCGGGATGGCCGTCGCTGGCGCGATATCCGCGAATAAAGGAGGGGCAGATGAACCTGATCGAATATCCCGATGTCGAGATGATGATGATCGACCTTGCCCAGACGCTGGTGGGCGAGTTGAACACCTGTCTGATGAAACATGAATGGGCCTCTTTCGCGGTGCCCGGTGGCACCACGCCGGGGCCGATCTTCGACGTGATGTGTGCGGCGGATCTGGATTGGGCGCGGGTGCATGTGATGCTGACGGATGAGCGTTGGGTGCCGGAAGATGATGCGCGCTCCAACACGCGGCTCTTGCGCGAGCGGTTGCTGGTGAACCGCGCGGCGGCTGCGCACTATGTGCCGCTTTATGCGGACGCGCCGCAGCCGGAGGATAAGCTGGACAGCCTCGCAGACGCGATTGCGCCAGAGCTGCCGATTTCGGTCATGTTGCTGGGCATGGGCGCGGACATGCACACTGCGTCGCTTTTTCCGGGTGCGGATCGCCTGGCGGACGGGTTGGCCGAAGACGCGCCGGTCCTGCTGCCAATGCGGGCTGACGGCGCGCCGGAACCGCGGATCACGTTAACCATGCCAGTCCTAAAAGGCGCAATGTCCCGCCATCTGGTCATCACCGGAGCTGACAAGCGCGAAGCGTTGGAGCACGCGCGGGGATTGTCGCCGTTGGAGGCTCCGGTCGCGGCCATTCTGCCCGGCACAACCGTGCATTGGGCGGAAGCGTGAGCATCTTCACACCGCTGAAGGCGCACCGGGCCGCGCAAGGCGATCAAACGATCCTTGAACTGTTTGACGAGACGCGGGCCGAGGCCTTTTCAGTGCGCCATGACGGGTTGCTCTTTGACTATTCGAAGACGCAGATTGATACGGTTGCGCGGGATTTACTGGTCAGTTTGACGTCAGATTCAGCATTAGCTTCGCGACGTAAGGCGATGTTTTCCGGTGATCTTATTAATGAGACCGAAGGGCGCGCGGTGCTGCATACGGCGTTGCGCAACCTCTCCGGCGACCCGGTCATGGTTGATGGTCAGGATGTCGTCGGCCCGGTGCGTGCGATGCTGGATCGGATGGCAGAGTTCGCGACGGACATTCGCGCCAGCGATGTAACGGACGTGGTGAATATCGGCATCGGTGGCTCTGATCTGGGGCCTGCGATGGCAACGCTCGCCCTGCGTCCCTATCACGACGGGCCGCGCTGTCATTTTGTCTCGAACGTGGACGGCGCGCATGTCGCGGACACGCTGGCGGGGCTTGATGCAAAGACGACTCTGGTGATCGTTGCCTCCAAGACCTTTACCACGATTGAGACGATGACGAATGCGCAGACCGCGCGTGACTGGATGGTGGCCGGTGGCGGTGATCCGGAGGCGCAGTTCGCTGCCGTTTCGACAGCCGAAGACAAGACAGCGGCCTTCGGTATTCCGTCGGAGCGCGTGTTCGGTTTCGAGGACTGGGTCGGCGGCCGCTATTCGATGTGGGGACCAATCGGGCTGAGCCTGATGATCGCCATCGGGCCTGAGAATTTCCGTGATTTCCTGAGCGGGGCGGAGGCGATGGATGGCCATTTCTGCGAGGCAGATCCCGTGGAAAATATGCCGGTGATGCTGGCGCTTGTCGGCCTGTGGCACAATCAGGTTTGTGGCCACGCCACTCGCGCCGTTTTACCGTATGATCAACGGCTTAGCCGCTTACCGGCCTATTTGCAGCAGCTCGAAATGGAAAGCAACGGCAAGCGCGTGTCGATGGATGGCAGCGATCTAGAGGTCCACTCTGGCCCGGTCGTTTGGGGGGAGCCGGGCACCAACGGGCAGCACGCGTTCTATCAGCTGATCCACCAAGGAACGCGCGTTGTGCCTTGCGAGTTCATGCTCGCTGCCGAAGGCCATGAGCCTGATCTGGCCCATCATCATCGCCTTTTGATGGCCAATTGTCTGGCGCAATCCGAGGCGCTGATGCGCGGGCGGTCTCTGGAGGAGGCGCGCGCGTTGATGAAAGCCAAAGGGCTCAGCGGCGCAGAGCTGGAACGTCAGGCCCGGCATCGGGTCTTTCCGGGAAACCGCCCGTCAACCACGCTGGCCTATGCCAAGCTGACACCTTACGTGCTGGGTCAGATCGTGGCGCTTTACGAGCACCGGGTGTTCGTTGAGGGTGTGATCCTCGGGATCAATTCATACGATCAATGGGGCGTCGAACTGGGCAAGGAACTGGCCACATCGCTGGCCCCGGTGATCGACGGTCAGACCTCGCCGGAGACCAAAGACCCGTCGACCGCGCAACTGGTCAGATTCCTGATATCCTGATCTTCTTTTGTCTATAAATACCTAGATATCCAACGCGTTATCACGCGCTCTTAATGTCGATCTGACATCCTCCGGAATGGCCAACTTGCCGCTGCCGTCCGGGTTCAGCAAGACAATCACGGCAGAGGAGGTGGTGCGCAAATTGCCACCTGCAAAGACCGCATACTCCATCACCCAAGAGCTGCGCCTCATCTCGGCAGAGCGCCCGACAACGATGTAATCCTCGTTGAATTTCAGCTCTGCCAGATAGTCCACCTGCACTTGCCTTAGAACGAGGACCGGCGCGTCCGGGCCGTAATCCGAGATGCCGTAATCGCGCAGGTAGCGGGTGCGAAACTGCTCGAACCAGCGCAGGTAGGCGGTGTTGTTGACATGGTTCAGCGCGTCGATTTCGCCGAAGCGGACGCGGTCTTTCATGCCGTAGCTCCAGGGCTCGGGGATGCCTTCGGCGCGCAAGGTCTCGGCATCGAGCGGGGTCAAGTAGGGGGTCATATGTCAGCTCTCGTAGCGGGTGTTGCCCCGGCGATTTGTGTCCATCGGCAGGGACATATGCAAGGGCTGATGCGCACGTTGGGAGCAGGCCTGCCGGGGGCACAGATGGCAATTGATGCCGATGGGCGCAAAGAGGTTCGGCTGATCCATGCGGAATGCGTTGGCATAGCCGATTTTGCTGGCGTGCGAGCGTTCGCAGCCCAGCGTGATGACCAGCCGCCGATCTTGGGTCTGGCGCGAAAAGACCGGGCGATCTGTGGTGCGCGAGAAGGTGAAGAACTGGCCACCATCGGGCATTTCAACGAATTGCGGAACGATGATGCCGGGGTCACGGAACGCCCGGTGGATATTCCAGACCGGGCAAGCGCCGCCCTTTTCGGCCAGTTGGAACTCCGTCGCGTTGAAGCGTTTGGTGACGTTGCCCGCCTTGTCGATGCGCAGGAAAAACATCGGCACGCCGCGCGCCCCGTCGCGTTGCAGGGTGGTCAGGCGGTGGCAAACCTGTTCGACACTGACGCCGAACGCGGCGGCGATGCGGTCGAGGTCATAGTGGGTCAGCTGGGCTAAATGCAGAATATCGTCATAGGGCATCAGCAGGGCCGCGGCGAAGTAGTTGGCCAGTTCGACCCGGCAGCGGGCGAGGGCGGCAGGATCGGCCAGCGCCGTTTGTGCCAGCAGTGCGTCGAGTGCCGGGCCACATTCCAGCAGGCCCAGAACATGGCTGATCTGAAAGATGCGATTGGGATGATCGAGCGCTTCGGACAGCGTCAGATGGGTCTTGTCGGCATCATAGTCGCGCAGTGTGTCGGGCATATCGGTGATCCGCGCGATGGATGTGGAGACGCCGTGTTTTTCCAGCAGGCGGGCCTTGAGATCAGCGTAGACATCGTCGGCGGGGCGGGTCATTTCACGGCGGATCTGATAGGCGGCTTGCTCCAGCACGTCGAAGTAATTGCCGTTGGAGCGGAAGAAATCGTGGATGGCGGTTTCCGGCGAGACGGTGATGAGGCTGGCCTCTCCATCTTGTGCTGTCAGCGACATGAAGCGGTCCACGGCGGCGCGGTGGCTCTGGTAGAGCTTTAGAAAATGGTCGACCAGTTTGGGGGCATGGTCGATCGCGGCGCGCAGTTCCTGTAGATCAGGGCGGTCCTCGGGAAACATCGGGTCACGCACGGCAGCGCGCAGATCGGCAAGGCGGGTGACGTCATTGTCGTTGATCAGATCGCGCCAATCGACGCCGTAGCCTTCGGTCAGCGCCATAAGCACCTGCACCGACAGGCTGCGCTGATTGTTCTCCAGAAGGTTTACGTAAGCCGGTGAGATGTTGAGCTGGCTGGCCATCTCGGACTGGGTCTGGCCATGCTCTCGGCGCAGCTGGCGCAGGCGGGGGCCGACAAGGGTCTTTCGCATCGGGCGTCCTTACAACATTACAGATTACATCTGTGTAAGGCTTACTTATTACACACAAACCCCATTTCTAGTGAAAAATCCGGCCGTCGCGTCATTCTACTGCTCATAGGTTGCGCAAAAGGGTGGGAAAGCCGCTGCAACTTTGGTCATGCTAGGGAGGATACATCATGACAGATTCATTCACACGCCGCGCCGCATTGGGTTTGGCAAGCGCTGCTGCGATGACGTTGGCTCTGCCTGCTGTTGCAAGCGACTGGAAACCGCAAAAGCCGGTTGAGATGGTCATTATGGCCGGGCAGGGTGGCGGTGCGGATCGTCTGGCGCGTCTCTTCCAGTCGATCATTCAGAAAGAGAACCTGTCGTCGATGCCGATCCTGCCTGTGAACAAGGGTGGTGGATCGGGTGCGGAGGCGCTGCGCTATCTCAAGGACAAGGAAGGCGACGCTCACACCATCATGGCGACGCTGAACAGCTATTACACGACGCCGCTGCGCACCGATATTGGCGTTGATATCGAAGAGTATACACCGATTGCGCGCATGGCGCTGGACACGTTTGTGCTGTGGGTCAATGCCGACAGCGATATCCAGACGCTGGATGACTACGTGGCGGCGGTGAAGGCTGCGGGCGGCGAATGGAAGATGGGCGGCACCGGCACCGGTCAGGAAGACAGCCTTGTCACCGCCATGCTGGAGAAAGAGTTCGGTATCAAGCACACGTATGTGCCCTTCAAGGGCGGCGGAACCGTCGCCAAGAACCTTGTTGGCGGTCACATCGACAGCACTGTGAACAACCCGTCCGAGCAGATGGGCTTCTGGCAGGCGGGTAAATCACGCCCCATCGCGGCCTTCACGACGGACCGGATCGCGGTCTTCCCGGATGTGCCGACTATGACGGAACTGGGCTACCCGATGACCTATACGATGCAGCGGTCGTTTGTGGCTCCTCCAGGCACGCCACCTGAGGCTGTCGCCTATTACACCGCGATGTTCGAGAAGCTCGCGGAATCGGAAGAGTGGCAGACCTATGCCTCCGAAAAAGCGCTTCAGACCGATCTGCTGACGGGCGACGCGCTGCAAGCGTATTTCCTGGAAGAGCGTCAGCGTCACAACGACATCCTGACCTCCATGGGTGAAATCGCAGGCTCCTGATCCCTCTCGGTCGAGCACCTACACCGGCACGGCGGCTTGCCCCGCCGTGCCGACTCAATACTGGAATTCGGGAGCGTTCCTTATGCTGACAGCTGACCGCGTGATTGCGGCCTCTCTCATGGTTTTTTCCGCTTATCTGATGTGGCACGCGACGGTGCTACCCATCGGATGGGAGGGCAGTTCCGGCCCCGGTGGCGGCGCGTTTCCGTTCTGGTTATCGCTTGTGATGCTGCTGGCGTCGGGGGGCATTCTGGTGCGCAGCTTTGTCAGCGGGTCGGAAAGCGACAAGCCCTTCTTTGACCCGGAGATGATCCGCTCCGTCGTGTTGGTCTGCGTGGCTCTGATCGTGACCATCGGCGCGATGCAATATCTGGGCACATATGTGGCACTGATCGGATTTCTGCTGTGGTATCTGCGGATTTTCGGCGGCCATAGCTGGGCGCTGACCGCGTCGATCACGCTCATCACGCCGGTCTTTCTGTTCTTTTTCTTTGAAGTGACGCTGAAGATTCTACTGCCGAAAGGCGTGACAGAGCCGCTTTTCCTGCCACTTTACGCGATGTTCTTCTGAGGGCGTGATTTGATGGACGTATTCTCCCTTTTGATGGACGGGTTCGCGACGTCGCTGTCGCCGCTGAACCTGATGATCGTTCTGCTGGGCGTGACGGCGGGGCTTTTCATTGGCGCGATGCCGGGCCTGGGGTCGGTCAATGGCGTGGCGATTGTGCTGCCGCTGACCTTCATCGTGCCACCCAGCTCGGCCATCATTCTGCTTTGCGCGATCTATTACGGCGCGATGTATGGGGGCGCGGTCAGTTCGATCTTGCTGGGTATTCCGGGCGCATCGACGGCGGTGGCCACGACCTTTGACGGGCGTCCCATGGCGCAGCAGGGCAAGGCCGGACTGGCGTTGATCGCAGCGGCTGTGGCGTCTTTCGTAGGTGGCACGATCTCGGTCATTCTGTTCACCGTCTTTGCAGCCCCCTTGGCCGATCTGGCGTTGAAGTTCGGGCCGGCAGAGGAGTTTGCCTTGGTCCTGCTGGCCTTCACGACGTTCGTCGGGCTGGGCGGCGATGACGTTCTGAAAACCATCGTGATGATTTGTCTGGGGCTGGTTCTGTCAACCGTCGGGCTGGACCTAATCTCGGGTCAGCCGCGCCTGATTTTTGGCGATCTGCCGGGGTTCTATTCGGGCATAAGTTTTCTTGTCCTGGCGATTGGTGTCTACGGGATTGGCGAGGTGCTGCACACGATTGAGACCTCGAAAACAGCGCCACAAGTCACGCCTGCGCGGATCACGTTCAAGGAACTGGGCGCAGGGTTCCGCGCGATGAACCGGTTGTGGCGGACCATGAGCGTCGGCTCTTTCCTAGGCTTCTTCGTTGGTATGCTGCCAGCTGCCGGGGCAACGCCCGCGTCACTAATGGCGTATGGCATCGCACGCTCCACCTCGAAAAAGGCTGAGAGTTTCGGCAAGGGCAACATCGAAGGGGTGGCTGCACCCGAAACGGCGAATAACGCCGCCTCAACCGGGTCGCTTTTGCCGATGTTGACGCTTGGGATCCCCGGCTCGCCCACCACGGCGCTGCTGCTGGGCGGCATGGTGATGTGGGGGCTGGTGCCCGGACCGATGCTGTTCATCGAGCAGCCTGATTTCGTTTGGGGGCTGATCTCGTCGCTTTACACGGCCAACTTCGCGGCTGTTCTGATCAATCTCGCGCTGATCCCGCTCTTCGTCTGGGCGCTGCGCATGCCGTTTACCGTGCTCTGTGCCATTGTGCTGGTGCTCTGCATCGTCGGTGGTTTTGCCCCCAGCCAGAAAATGCACGATGTCTGGTTGATTGCGGGCTTTGGCATTGCGGGTTACCTGCTGCGCAAGGCGGACTACCCGCTGGCCCCGTTGGTTCTTGCGCTGGTGCTGGGACCGCTGATGGAAAAGAGCTTTCGCCAGACGCTGATTGCAGAGCAAGGTAATGTGCTGGCCTTTATCGAGCGTCCGCTTTCCGGGACGTTCATCGCGCTGGCTGTGCTTTTCTTCTTGCTGCCGCTGGCTAAGTATCTGAGGAAATCACCTAAAGAAGGCGTCGCACCGGCCAGATAAGGTGCGCAGGAAGGGACAGACGACATGACGACACTCAAGACGTTGCTTGCAGATCACCCGGAGGCGGCCCCGGCCATCGGCGCGCCGGGCCGGGACTGGTTGAGCTATGGGGGGCTGCGGGCGTTGGCAGCGGAGGTCGCGGCGCATCTGCATGGTTTTGGGATCGGGCGCGGGGACCGGGTGGCGATTGTGCTGCCCAACGGTCCCGAAATGGCGACGGCTTTTGTGACGATCGCGCAGGCGGCGACCACAGCTCCGCTGAACCCGGCCTACCGGCAGGATGAATATGAGTTCTATCTCGATGATCTTGGGGCCAAGGCGATTGTGCTGGCGGAGGGCTATGACGGCCCCGCGCTGGCCGCGGCGGCGGCCAATGGGCTGGTCGTGTTGCGCCTGCAGGTGGCAGAGAGCGCACCGGCGGGGCAGTTTTCGCTGACAGCAGATGGGGCTGGCGACGGCGACGCAGACGAGGCGAGCCCATTGGCGGACGATATCGCGCTGATCCTGCACACGTCGGGGACAACGTCGCGGCCCAAGATCGTGCCGCTCTTGCAGTCCAACATCGCGGCCTCGGCTGGACATATCCGGGACTCGTTGGCCCTCGGCCCCGAGGATCGTTGCCTGAACGTGATGCCGCTCTTTCACATTCACGGGCTGCTGGCGGCTGTGTCGGCGTCTTTGGCGGCAGGCGCGTCCATCTGGTGCGCGCCCGGATTTGATGCCTTGCGCTTCTTCGGCTGGATGAAGGATGCGCAACCCTCGTGGTATACGGCGGTGCCGACCATGCATCAGGCCATCCTGAGCCGCGCGTCACGCAATGCGGACGTGATCGCGGCGACAAAGCTGCGCTTCCTGCGGTCGTCCTCCGCCTCGCTACCGCCGCAGGTGATGACCGCGCTGCAAGACACGTTCGGCGCGCCGGTCATCGAAGGCTACGGCATGACGGAAGCCGCGCATCAGATGGCCTCCAACCCGCTGCCGCCGCGGGCGCAAAAGCCCGGTTCTGTTGGCGTTGCGGCAGGGCCGATGGTGCGCACCGCTCATGAGACCGAGGATCGGTTGATCGAGGGCGTAGGTGAGATCGTGATCTCTGGCCCGAACGTCACGCCCGGCTACGAAAGCAACCCGGACGCCAATGCGAAATCGTTCTTTGAGGCCGATGGTGCACGCTGGTTCCGGACCGGCGATCAGGGGGCGTTTGATGACGAAGGCTATCTGCGCCTGACAGGTCGTCTGAAAGAGATCATCAACCGCGGGGGTGAGAAGATCAGCCCGTTGGAGGTCGATGAGGTCCTGATGGATCATCCGGCGATTGCCCAATGCGTGACTTTCGCGCTGCCGCACCCCAAACTGGGCGAAGAGGTGGCCGCAGCGGTGGTGCTGCGCGATGGGCAGGAGGCGACTGAGAAAGACATTCGCGCCTTTGCCGCTGCCCGCGTCGCGGACTTCAAAGTGCCGCGTAAGGTGCTGATTTTGGACGAAATCCCGAAAGGCGCGACCGGCAAGATGCAACGCATTGGCATGGCTGAGAAGCTGGGCCTTGTGCAACCGGCGTAAGGGCGGAGCGATGAAGATCTGTGTGTTCGGCGCCGGAGCGATCGGCGGCTATATGGGTGTCAAATTGGCCGATGCCGGGGCGGATGTGTCGCTGGTCGCGCGCGGTCCGCATCTGGCCGCGATGCAAACAAACGGGTTGCGGCTGATCGAAGAGACGGGCGAGACAACAGTGCAGGTCACCGCTTCGGATGATCCGGCAGCGCTGGGTCAGCAGGACTACGTGATTGTGACCCTCAAGGCCCATTCCGTGCCGCCGGTCGTCGACAAGATGCAGCCGCTGATCGGACCGAATACGACGATTGTGAGCGGCGTGAATGGAGTGCCCTGGTGGTATTTTCACAAGCTCGGCGGGGATCTGGACGGCACGCGTTTGGCCTCTGTCGATCCGGGGGATGCGCAATGGAACGGATTTGGCCCGGACAACGTGCTGGGCTGCGTTGTCTATCCGGCAGCCGAAGTGATCGAGCCCGGCGTCATCAAACATATCGAGGGCAATCGCTTTTCGCTGGGCGAGCCTGATGGCACCAAATCCGAGCGCGCTTTGGCACTGTCGAAGGTGCTGTCGGCGGCGGGGCTGAAAGCGCCGGTGCGGCCGCGTATTCGGGACGAAATCTGGGTGAAGCTCTGGGGGAACCTGTCGTTCAACCCGATTTCGGCACTAACCCATGCAACGCTGGATGTGCTCTGCACCGATCCAGGCACGCGGGCTGTGGCCCGCGGCATGATGGTGGAGGCGCAGGAAATTGCTGAAAAGCTGGGCGTGAAGTTCCCCATTGACGTGGACCGCCGGATTGATGGCGGGGCCGCGGTGGGCGCGCATCGCACATCCATGTGGCAGGATCTGGATCAGGGCCGCCCGATGGAGATCGACGCATTGGTAACATCTGTGCAGGAGCTGGGGCGGCTGACCGACACGCCGACGCCGACGATTGATACTGTTTTGGCGCTTGTGCAGCTGCGCGGAAAATCGGCGGGGCTTTACTGAGATTTTGGAGCGGGTAACGGGAATCGAACCCGTAACTTAAGCTTGGGAAGCTCGCGTGATACCTTTTCACCATACCCGCGCCGGAGTGCCTGACTAGACCGCTGGCGCGTGGGCGTCAAGCGCGGCGGCGGCGGCGACGGCCACCGGCTTGGTCGCCGGAATTGGTGTTGAAGCTGACATCGGGCAGGGATGTGATCTTGGCCAGTTCCGGGAACGGATCGGTCGCGTGGGGGATCGCGTTGGCGTTCACGAAATGCTCTTGGAATTTCGGCTCGATGGCGGTTTCGACCTTGTCGATTTGTTTGACCAACGTCTCGATCTGGCTGCGCGCAGAGGTGTTGCACAGCGCGATACGGGCGCCCGTCCCTGCGGCATTGCCTGCGCTTGAGACCTTGTCGAGCGGGGCGTCGGGGATCATGCCAAGTACCATCGCGTGTTTGCTGGAAATGTGGGCACCGAACGCGCCTGCAAGGACGATGCGGTCGACGGTTTCGACCTCCATTTCGTCCATCAGCAGTCGCGCGCCCGCGTAAAGAGCCGATTTTGCGAGCTGAATTGCGCGGATGTCCCCTTGGGTGACGGTGATCAGCGGGCCGCCATCGGCGGTGCCGTCATGGACGACATAGGCGTGGGTGCGGCCTTCGGGGATGCAGCGTGGCGTGCCGGTTTGCGCTTCGCCGCCGATCAAGCCGGAGGGATCCAGCAGACCGGCCATGCGCATCTCGGCCACGGCTTCGATAATACCGGAGCCGCAGATACCGGTGATGCCGGTGGTGGCTGTGGCCTCGGTAAAGCCGTCCTCGGTGGACCAGAGATCGCAGCCAATGACTTTGAAACGCGGCTCTTTGGTGACTGGGTCAATCTCGATCTTCTCGATGGCACCGGGGGCGGCGCGTTGACCGGAGGAGATTTGCGCGCCCTCAAAGGCGGGGCCGGTGGGGGAGCTGCAGGCAAGGACCTTTTCAGTGTTGCCGAGCAGGATTTCAGCATTGGTGCCAACATCAACTATTAGTACCAAGTCACTGGAATTCTGAGGTTCCTCGCTAAGGGCGACCGCAGCGGCGTCGGCCCCAACATGGCCTGCGATGCACGGCATGATGAAGACGCGGGCGCGGTCGTTCATGGCGGTCAGGTCAAGCTCTTTGGCGTCGAGGCTGACCGAGGAGGACGTGGCGAGCGCGAAGGGCGCCTGACCCAGTTCCACCGGGTCGATGCCCAGCAGGAGGTGGTGCATGACCGGATTGCAGACGAAGACCGTCTCGACGATGTGGGCCGCGTCGATTTGAGCTTCCTCGGCGATGGCAATCGTTAGCTCGTTGATGGCGTCGCGCACGGCAGACGTCATCTCGACATCGCCGCCGGGGTTCATCATGGCGTAGCTGACGCGGCTCATCAGGTCTTCACCGAAGCGGATCTGCGGGTTCATAATGCCGCTGGACGCTTTGACCGTGCCGTCGGTCAGGTCGCAGAGATGCGCCGCGACCGTGGTGGAACCGAGGTCGATTGCGAGGCCATAGAGGGGGCCTTCAAAGAAGCCCGGCCAGACGTCGAGGACGCGATGTTTGTCATCCTGATGACCTTTGTGCAGGGCGACCGTGACGGCCCATTCGCCTTTACGCAAGGCCGGTTGCAGCTTGCGCATCAAGGTCAAATCAGCGGAAATGCCGTCGATATCCCAATGGGTTCTGAGCGCATCCTGCAGGCGTTCGAAGTCGCCGGTGGGGATGTGCATGTCGGGTTCCGGCACCTCGACATAATAAAGGCGCGTGGCGGGCTCCATCGTGATCGCGCGGGCGGTCGCGGCTTTGCGCACGACCTGTTTGTGGACCTGGCTTTCAGGCGGCACGTCGATGACGATGTCGTTTTGCACGGTGGCCTGACAACCCAGGCGGCGGCCCTTTTTCAGCCCGCGTTTTTCGTCGTAGCGCTGTTCAACGGCGTTCCAGTCGGAGAGGGCGTTGTCCTCGACGGTGACGCCGTGCTTGGGAAACTCGCCATAGGACGGCGTGATCTGGCACTTGGAACAAATGCCCCGCCCACCGCAGACGCTGTCAAGATCGACCCCCAACTGGCGTGCAGCGGTGAGGATCGGTGTGCCGACCGGAAAGTGCCCCCGCTTGCCCGAAGGCGTGAAGATAACGAGAGGGTCCGCTTTCATTTTATCACCGTTTTGCAAGGCTTTCTGACGCGTTCTTAATGTAACTTACGCTCTGCGGCGTCTCCGACCGCCCTCACGGCCACCGCGTCCGCCGGCAGGCGCGCTGGTCTTGTTGAGCTTGATCCAGTTGCCGCCCGAAGGGTCGTGATCCAGCAGGAAATCAGCAGCGCGGATCGAGATCACTTCTTCCGAGGCGACCCCGACTTTTGGCGACAAACCCAGAAGTGGGGCGAGCTTGCCCAACTCGACACCCTCCGGCACGACGATGCCCAGATCTGCGAGACGGGCGAGACGCTCTGTCACCACATCCTGCGCGGGGGCCATGCCAAGCAGGGGCGCAACGGCGGTCATGTCGACATCCTCCGGGGCGGTTGCTCCAAGGGCCTTCAGTTCGTCGAGGCGGTCGCTGACCATCTTCTTGGTCTTGGGCATCGCAACCGGGTTCATGATTGCCGACGTCATGCCAGCGGCAGACGCCATGGCAAGAAACGCGTTGTTGATGCCGTGACGGTTTGGAAGGCCAAAGCTGATATTGGAAGCGCCACAAGTGGTGTTCACGCCCAGCTCTTCGCGCAGTTTGCGCACAAGTTCAAAGACTTGCACACCAGCGGTGCCCATTGCGCCCACGGGCATCACGAGGGGGTCTACGACGATGTCGTGTGCCGGGATGCCGAAATCAGCGGCCCGCTCGACGATTTTCTTGGCGACCGCAAAGCGGACTTCGGGGTCTTCAGAAATGCCTGTGTCATCGTTAGAAATCGCCACGACCGGGACGTTATATTTTTTCACGAGCGGCAGAATTTCTTCCAGCCGCTCCTCCTCGCCCGTGACGGAGTTCAGCAACGGACGGCCATTGGCCAGTTCCAGACCCTTCTCCAACGCGCCCGGCACCGAGCTGTCGATGCAGAGCGGGATATCAACCAAGCCTTGGACCAGCTCGACGATCTTGCCCATCAGCGGCGGCTCGGTCTCGTTCGGGTTGGGGTTCGAGTTATAGACGACGCCCGCATTAATATCGAGGACCTGTGCGCCGCAGGCGACCTGCTCAATCGCGTCTTTTTCAACGGTCGAGAAATCGCCTGCCTCAAGTTCAGCGGCCAACTTCTTACGACCTGTGGGATTGATCCGTTCACCGATCACGCAGAATGGCTCGTCAAACCCAATGACTACGGTTTTCGATTTAGATTCCAATACGGTGCGGGTCATTCTTAATCCTTAGACCTGAGAGGCGCGGATGGCGGAGGCACCGCCATGTTCAATCGCCCAGTTTGCATTTGTCTTGATGCCGCCAAGGGGGAAGAAATGCACATGGGTTATGTTGAAATCGGGGTTGGCAGCTTTGTGGGCGGCCAGATCGCTGATGAACTCGGTCGGTTCAAACGGCAGCACCAGCTTGGTCACGTCCTTGGCGCGCTTTTGCAGCACGCGCAGGGAGGCACCAACACCGCAGGCAATTGAGAATTTGATCAGCGTTTGCAGCTTGGCGGGGCCGGCGACACCGATATGGATCGGCAGGTCGATGCCAGCGTCCTTGAGCGCATCGGCCCAGGCAATCACGGGCTTGGCTTCAAAGCAGAACTGGGTGGCCAGCGCCATTTCGGCATCCGTGGTTTCCGAGAATTTCTGCTTCCAGCGCAGCGCCTCATCCACATTCTTCATGGAACCGTCGGGGTCGATATCCTTGTTGCCTTCGGGATGTCCGGCGACATGCAGGCGTTTGAAGCCCGCCTTGTCGAAAAGACCGGATTCCAGCAACTGCATGGAACTGATGTAGTCGCCGTGGGGTGCGGCGACGCCTCCAGCCAGCAACAAGGCCTGATCGACACCGGCCTCGCCCTGATAGCGCGCGATCCAGTCAGCCAGCGTGTCGCTGTCCTTGATGATGCGCGCCGGGAAGTGGGGCATGACCTTGTAGCCGTCTTTGGCCAGCCTTGCGGCGGTCGCCACCATCTCGTCAATGGGCGTGCCTTCGATATGCGCGATGTAGACGCGGGTGCCTTCGGGCAGCAGGTCGCGGAAATTGTCGACCTTTTCGGCGGTGCGCGGCATCACCTCGATCGAATAATCTTTCAGGAAGCCCTCGACCTGCGGATTGACCGGGGTCGCCTCGTCTTTACGCTTGAAATTCAACAGACCCATCGCGGCCTCCCATAGATTTGTCAGCTTATGCCCAGCCATTATTCGCGATCAGAGCCTTGATCCGCTCTTGGTCATATTCGGCCTGCAAGCGCGCGACCTCGGCATCCAGAACGGCCTCGGCCTCGCCCTCAACGGAATAGGGGGTCGCCTTGCGCCATTCTGCCAGATACTCGTCCGTTCCGGCCGCGCCGGTTTTCATGGCAGCCCGGTCGATGGCTTGCTCAAACCGCTCTTCAAGCGGCTTTTTCGCCCCACGACGGCCTTTCCCGACGATAACCTGCGCCGGAATATCGCGCCAATAGACAACGGTGACGTCTGGCATTGCATTCTCCCTCTTAGGGCCTTTCTACGGGGTCGCGGGCAAAGGGCGCGGCTCAATTTCGACAAAGCGCGTCTTGTCAGCGACGCATTTGATGTATGCCAAAGCGCCGCACAGGGCCACCGGGGCGGATCGGAAAACGATTCATGTTCATTATGTGCGTTCTTGCGCAGGCGTCGGGGACGTCATAGGTTAAGGGCAACTCGAAATGGAGGGCGTGAGAATGGCGCCCAAGCGTCCCTTGGGTGCGGGCGCTCTCCCGAAACCGGTTGAAGGCACCGCATCTTTCAAGCCGGACAGGCCGCCGCTTTATGCGGCGCTTGATCTGGGCACAAACAGTTGCCGCATGTTGATTGCGCGTCCCGATGGCGAGCATATCAAAGTGGTCGATAGCTTTTCCAAGACCGTCCAGTTGGGGGCGGGGCTTGAGGCGTCCGGACGGTTGTCGCGGGCGTCGATGCAGCGCACGGTTCAGGCGCTGCGCATCTGCAAGCACAAGCTCAAGCAGCACCGCGTCAGGAACATGCGACTGGTCGCGACGGAAGCCTGTCGCCGGGCGATCAATGCGGGCGAATTCATTGCACAGGTGCGGCGCGAAACCGGGCTTGAGCTTGAGATTATCGCGCCTGAGGAAGAGGCGCGGCTCGCTGTGATTTCCTGCGCGCCGCTGGTGTCGAAAAAGACCGAGCAATTGCTGGTCGTGGATATCGGTGGCGGCTCGACCGAGCTGGTCTGGATCGATCTGCGACGGGTGAAGAAAAAGCACCGCGCGCAAGCAATCATGCAGGTGACCGAAGGGTTGCGGCGCGGCGATGCCGGGGAGGGCAAAGCCTCGGTCGTGGATTGGATTTCGGTGCCGCTTGGCGTGGCCACCTTGCGCGATCAGTTCCATGATGTGGACGATGATGCGGGCCGTTTTGCGTTGATGAGTTGCTTTTTCGAAGAAAACCTCGCCGATTTCGCGCCTTATGCCGAAGAGCAGGTGCGTGAGGGGTTTCAGATCATCGGGACCAGCGGAACGGTCACGACCGTGGCGGCGTCCCATCTGGGGCTCAAGCGCTATGACCGCTCGAAAGTGGACGGATTGCGGATGGATTCGGATCAGATTCACCGTGTGATCCACGATTATCTTGCGCTGGGGCCCGTGGGGCGGCGCAACGATCCGCGCATTGGCCGGGACCGTCAGGCGCTGATCATGTCGGGGGCTGCGATCCTGCAGGCGCTCTTGCGATCCTGGCCGACGGATCGGCTGTCAGTGGCCGATCGCGGTCTGCGCGAAGGCCTGCTATACGCGCAAATGAGCGCGGACGGCGTTTTGGAAGAAAGGCCGGGCTGATGGCGAAAAAGACAAGCGGGCGCGGGCAGCGCGATTTGCGCGTGAAGGTGAAATCGGCACGTGGGCGCAAGCTGAGTTCGACCCTGTGGTTGGAGCGGCAGCTGAACGATCCGTATGTCAAACGCGCGCAGGCCGAGGGCTATCGCGGGCGTGCGGCGTTCAAGATTTTGGAGCTTGACGACAAGTTCCGCTTTCTGGTTCCGGGCGCGCGGGTCGTTGATCTGGGCTGCGCGCCGGGGGGCTGGTGTCAGGTCGCCGTCAAACGCGTAAACGCGTTGAACGAGCGGTCGGGCAAAGCGGTCGGCACGGTGCTGGGCATCGACCTGCAGGAGGTTGAGCCGATTGCAGGGGCCGATCTGCATGTGCTGGATTTTCTGGAAGACGAGGCCGACGACAAGGTCAAAACCTGGCTGGGCGGGCAGGCGGATGTAGTGATGTCCGATATGGCTGCGGCCAGTTCCGGGCATAAGCAGACCGACCATTTGCGGATCATGGCGCTTTGTGAGGCGGCGGCCTATTTCGCCTTCGACGTGCTGGATCCGGGCGGCACATTTGTGGCCAAGGTGCTGGCCGGTGGCGCGGAAGGCGATCTGCAAAAGCTGCTGAAACAGAAATTCACGAAAGTCGCGAATGTGAAGCCACCCGCCTCGCGGTCCAACAGCTCCGAGAAATTCGTGGTCGCCCAAGGCTTCCGGGGGTGACGCTGAAACTGTCGTCGGGCGATGACAGGGTTTGCATCGCCGTGCAGACCGGGCAGGTCAGTGATTTGCGTCTCAATGGGGTGACGCCTCTGCACCGCGCGCCGTGGCTTGATGAGCCGGACGTCCAGTCCGATGAGTCCATCCCGCTGATCGAGCGGCGCTTGCAGGGGGATTTCTTTTGCGCACCGTTTGGCAAAAGCGATCTGATCGACGGGCCGATCCATGGGCCGACGGCCAATAGCGCATGGGAGGTCGTGTCCCAGTCTGACGCGCAGGTCGTGCTGCGCTTACGCGCGACCGTGATGGGCGCGCAGATTGAAAAGCAGGTTGCGCTGAACGGCGGAGCCCTGCTCCAGACGCATCGTGTCCGGGGCGGTAAGGGCGGCTTGCCGGTGGCGCATCACCCGATGATCCGAATGGAGGCTGGCGGACGGTTGAGTTTTTCGGCCAAGGCAGGGGCAATGACGCCGCAGGAGCCGTTGGAGCCAGGTCGCAACTGGCTCAGATATCCGGCGCAAGGCACGAATCTGCACGCTTTCCCCGGCGCCGCTGGACCGGTTGATTTGACATACTATCCGACAGAGACCGGTCATGAAGACTTCATCACGCTGATCGAAGGCAAGGGGGCAACGCTTGGCTGGACAGCGCTTGCGCGCCGGGCAGAGCGTGACCTGATCGTCATCATCAAGGACCCGCGCGCTCTGCCTGTCACCATGCTTTGGTATTCCAACGGGGGGCGTGACTACGCCCCCTGGAATGGGCGGCATCGGGGCGTTTTGGGGATCGAGGACGGGTGCACGGCCGGGGCGGCAGGCCACCGCGCCGCACTGGGACCCAACGCAATTTCTGGCTACGGCGTCCCGACGGCTTTGGCGCTTGCGCCGGGCCGCGTTCATCAGACGCATCACGCAATTTACGCCGTTTCTTTGGCGGAGCCCGACGCGGCTGTGGCGCGTGTTTTTGTTCACAACGGCACGGTGATGGCGGCGTTGCAATCAGGGCGCAATCTGCCGTTGGGTACGGCGACAGAGTGGATGCACGCAGCTTAGTGCCATCAAACTAGTCGATCTTCGGAACAGATATAGGCCGTTTTTCCCTTTAGCATCGAGGTTTTACTGAGGGGCTTTGTCGGGTCTTCAACCGGACGGGGCTTTGCTCAAGAACGGGGTATGACATGAAGCTCAAACTTTCCACAAAACTGATTTTGCTGTCCGGCGGATGTGTGGCTGCCGGTTTTTTTCACGCCAATCCGGTGCAGGCACAGACCTACAACCTGTGTCTCGCGGCAGAAATCCCTGGGCCGGTGATGAACCGGTTGCGACAGCGCGATGAATTCCCGGACTTGCTGGCGCAGGTGTTGGAGGTCTGTCCGGCGCAGGCCCTGATCCTGACAGATGCGCCCACCGCGTCGATCGGTCAAACGGCATCCGCCGATGACGGCAACGGCTTTAGCGAGCCAAGCGATGGCTTCCGGTCGGATGTGGCACAAGCTGAACCGGAAAACGGCGGCGGCTCAAGCGGTGGCGGTGGATCGGCCGGTGGCGGAGCTGGCGGCTCTGGTGGCAGCGGCGGCTCTGGCGGCGAGGGTGGCGGCTCTGGCGGCGAGGGCGGTGGCTCTAGTGGCGAGGGTGGCGGCTCCGGCGGCGAGGGTGGCGAAGGCGGTGGCTCTGGTGATGACGGCGGCTCTGGCGGTGACGGCGGAGGGTCCGAAGGCGGTGGCGATGAGGGCGGCTCTGGCGGTGACGGCGGAGGGGCCGAAGGCGGCGACGGTGAGAGCGGCTCTGGCGGAGATGGCGGAGAAACCGAGGGCGATGGCGGCTCTGGTGGTGACGGCGGAGGATCCGAAGGCGAAGGCGGCGAGGGTGACGGTGGATCTGACAGCGAAGGTGGCGATGGCGGTGGCGGCTCTGCTGAAGGGATTGATGAAGAGGAGCCGGATTAAGCCTTCCAAACCCAAAACGCGATCGGCACCGAGGTCATTTCACTCAGGCGGCGTCAGCCTTGTGCGATGCCGCCTGCAAGCACGGCTTGCCACAGATGCGGGGCATCCGGGTCCTGCATCTTGAGAAAAGTATAGCCGGTTGCCCGCCAAGGTTTCACGCGGTTCGTCAGGTTATCCAGCACGTAATCGCCCTGTGTCGTGCGCACGACAAGCACCGCATGAGACGCGTGATTGCGATCCAGCACCGTGGCGATCAGCAGTTGATTGGCGGGAAAGCCGCGCTCGATCAAGCGCTTCTTCTTCAAGAGCGCAAAGTCCTCGCAATCGCCGCCGCGTGCGGTGGGCAGGGTCCAGACCTCGGCCTGGCGGTATTGCGACTGATCAGACACTTCCCGAACTTCGGCGTTGATTTGAGCGTTGATCTTCGTGGCGATGCGCAGCCCGGCCGGGCCAATCCGACCTTGTTCGGGGCTAGCCGCACAGGCCCAGCCATAGCGGGTGCAAAGCCCTGCCGATCCCTGCGGCGACGCGGTAACCATCTTGGGGGTCAAGAACGTCTCTGCGATGGTGACTTGCGGGAGACACCACATGATCACTGCAAATGCGGCGAGGAACGCGCGAAAGATCATGAACTGACTGCTCCCATTAGCCAAATGTTGCAAAGAGCATCCCGCAATCCTGTGGCTGAAAGAGGGCGCGCGTGCGGCCTTCGCATGCCGAAGCGCGCCTTTCGAGCGGGTTGAGATGGGGTGCCTGCGACGGCGATTGCGCGCCTTGCCTCTTCTGTTAGATCCGTTCAGTCTGGCTTACTTGTCTTAAAGCAAGGTTAAGCCGGGTTAGACGACGCTTACCACAATTGGTGGTGCGGCGGAAGGCGGCCCCTACATATGGCGAAAATATGCTGATGGAGACCACGCCATTTCAAAATCTTTTGCGCATCAATGGCTTGCGATCGGCGGGGTCTTGCGCTCTGACATGTCGATGCACAAAGCATGGTATAGTCTTTGCACCATCCGTGCGCTGACACGCCTGAAAGCCAGACTGGCGGAGAGACAGGGATTCGAACCCTGGGTGGGCTTGCACCCACAACGGTTTTCGAGACCGCCCTATTTCCTTTTCGCTAGATTCGACCCTCGTTTATCCGAACATCCAGCACTTCATCTGTCGATGGATCTATGTCACATTCATATATCATATACGACCAAGCACCGAAGCCATTTTGAAACTTGATCTTGTCGCCAATCACCGTGACGATCCCGTTCTCTATATCGCGCCAACGGTAGTGGCTAAATTTCACATCCAGAAAGCCATCAGTCCATTCATAGTCATATCGGGCCATCCGCTCGACCAGCCGTGGACACATGATCATCGCAACAACGTTAGCTTTTTCGCCCCAGCAACCAAGATCTTTGCGACACTCTTCGTTCTCTTTCGCAACCCGATTTCTTTCGTTGGCTTCTTCTGCATCGGCTTGCGCTTGCAGCTCAGCCTCTGCTTCTATGGCTTCGATCTCGGCTTGTTTAGCGTTTGCTTCTTCTAGCGCGGCTTTCTCGGCCTTCTCAGCGTTCGCCTTGATTTTTCTCTGCTCACTTATCTCTGCCCATATCTCCGGATCTGTAATGTCTTCCCTCTGTGCAGCTAGATATTCGTCAGAATTAGAAAACCCTGCAGCGAGAGCTTCTTTTTCCATTTCCTTTGACGCGATTAAGCCCCCTCCGATAATCGCGACAATGAACAGAGCTGCCGTTACAAAAAAACGCTTGCGAAAATGGGCCTTGCGATCATTTTTGGTAAATGCCCAACGCAAAAGGTACCAAAAAGATAAACCAAGTGAAATGAGTCCTAAGATTACAAAGACAACAGCTAACACGGACAAATCGTCACCTCATCGCTTTCATATGTGAGGATCATTCCACAACTTCTTTCGCGCCGCAAACGCAAAGGTTGTATTGATCTAATGCGCACCCGATATTCGTGTGTCGGCTATTGAATGCCATAAAAGGCTTTCGAAGGACCAAATCCTTATGGCGGAGAGACAGGGATTCGAACCCTGGGTGGGCTTGCACCCACAACGGTTTTCGAGACCGCCCCGTTCGACCACTCCGGCACCTCTCCGCGAAGGGTCTGTGGCGCGCCGTTTACTGCCCATGGCCGTGCGGCGCAACTGGTTTTTGCGCGCCGTCACCACGGCGCCGTCACAGATTGGCGACTGCGCCGTTTGCGCATTGGCCCGGCGCGCAATCGGCGCTAGCTTTGCCGTGACGCAAAGGAGTGCCCTATGACCCGCCTGATCCAGATATGCCTTGCCATTGTGCTGTTGCTGCCCGGAGCCGCGCGCGCCGACATGGAGGCGCTTTATGATGCAATGGGCATGGAGCGCATCATCGAGATCATGCGCGAGGAAGGGCTGTCTTACGGGGCCGAGATGTCGACGGATTTTCTCAACGGGGCCGGGGGGCCGGACTGGGAACGCGCGATCGACGATATTTATGACACCGATAAGATGAGTGCGACACTCATGCGCGGGTTCAGCGCGGCGCTTGAGGGGACGGACACAGGGCCACTTGTGGCGTTCTTTGAATCGGACACCGGGGCGGAGATCATCGCTTTGGAAATCAGCGCGCGCGAGGCGCTTCTGGATGAAACCGTCGAGGAGGCCAGCATCACCCAGTTGGAGGCCGCGCTGGAGGCCGGTGACCCGCGCCTTGACCTGATTGGCCGCTACATCGACACCAATGATCTGGTGGAATCCAATGTGGTCGGTGCTTTGAACTCGAATTATGCGTTCTATACCGGGCTGGCCGATGGCGGCGCGTTTCCGTTCGAGATGACGCAGGATCAGATCATTCGCGATGTCTGGAACCAGGAACCCGAGATCCGCGACGAGACCGAAGAATGGATCAGGTCCTATCTGTTGATGGCCTATCAGCCGCTGAGCGATGACCAGATCGAGGCCTATATCACCTTGTCCGAGACGCCTGAGGGCAACGCGCTGAACAGGGCGCTCTTTGAAGGGTTCAACGAGATGTTTACGGAGATCAGCCGCGCGCTTGGGCTGGCCGCGTCGATCTATATGGGCGGGCAGGAGCTTTAGAGCACGGCAGGCGCGCGATTGCCCATGGCGCGTTCTGGGCGTGCGAGCTCTGTTAACCTCGCGGTCCCAGATACGTTGACGCCCCGAAAGGAACATACCGCATGATCTCTTATGTGACCGTGGGGGCCGATGACATCGCCCGCGCAAAACGCTTCTACCAGGCCTTCTTGCCTGCCCTTGGATATGGGCTGACAGAGGGGCCGGAGGGCCTCAGCTATGCGCTGCCCGTTACCCCCGGTCAGTCGGTTGTCCTGCCGGAATTCTACGTGAAGCCGACCTTTGACGGACGTCCGGCCTCTGCTGGAAACGGGGTGATGGTCGCGTTTGAGGCGCGGGGTCAAAGCCAGGTGCGTGATCTGCATGCCGCGGGACTTGCCGCAGGAGGATCGAACGAAGGTCCGCCGGGCTTTCGGGAGGCCTATGGTCCGCAGTTCTATGTGGGTTACCTTCGCGACCCTCAAGGCAACAAGATTGCCCTGTTCTCAAGCAATCCGGACGAACCCGGACGGGACGGATAACGCGCGCAGCGGACGCCCGTGAAAGGTTAATTGCCATAGACCATCAGCGTGATCACAAGCGCATCGGGGCTGGTGGCGTAAAGCCTGCGATCCCCGCGCAATTCCAGTTCCAGCGCGTCTCGCGCAGCAGGTGGCACCCGCGCAAGGGCCATCGCCTCATCAAGATAGGGCCCACCGCCGGCACTAATCTCGGACATCAGACGCGGATGGTTGTCTTTGACGAAGAACTCCACTGTTCCGCGGCGTCTGTTATAGACAGCATTCTGCGCGGAGTTTTGCAGCGCATAGCCGGGTAATAACAGCGGATTGGGCACGTGACGCGGCTCAAGAGAGCAGGCGGCCAGCGCACAAAAGCCAGCCAATGGGAAAAGCCGCAATATCATGGGCAAATCAGGCCCTGTTTGGGCTTGACTTACAACCGCGACGTGACGATAAGCGCGCATTCCGGCAGGCCTCCGCTTGTCCGGTGCTTATTTTAATGACGCCCGAACGGGCGCGCTGTCCGAGGTGGGGCCTGATCCGCAGGCGCCGATAACTCCGCAAGGGACCACAGGACGCGGTAGATGAAGGAAAGACGCGATGTTTGCGGTCCTCAAGACCGGTGGCAAGCAATACAAGGTGCAGGCGGGTGACGTTCTGCGTGTTGAGAAACTTGCAGCCGATGCTGGTGAAAAGATCCAGTTCAACGATATTCTGATGGTTGGTGGCACGATTGGCACGCCGATGGTTGAAGATGCAGGCGTTCAGGCCGAAGTCATCGACCAGATCAAAGGCGACAAGGTCATCAACTTCGTCAAGCGCCGCCGGAAGCACAGCTCCAAGCGGACCAAGGGTCACCGTCAGAAGCTGACGCTGATCCGCGTGACGGACATCCTTGAAAAGGGTGCTGGCAAGTCGGGCGTGAAAGCGGCTGTGGGTGGTGCCGGTTTCGTAGCTGCTGAAGCGGCTGCAAAGCCTGCCAAGAAAGCCGCTCCGAAGAAAGAGGCGGCTGCCAAGGCAGAGGCCCCGAAAGAAGCCAAGAAGGCCGCGCCCAAGAAAGCGGCTGCAAAGGCTGAAGGTGGCGATGATCTGAAGCAACTGTCCGGTGTCGGGCCCGCGCTTGAGAAGAAGCTGCACGAAGCAGGCGTCACGACTTTTGCGCAGATCGCTGCGTGGAACGCCGATGATGTCGCTGCCATGGACGAGAAACTGTCGTTCAAAGGCCGGATCGAGCGTGAAGGCTGGATCGCTCAGGCCAAAGAACTGGCTAAAGGCTAAGGAGAGAGACGAATGGCACATAAAAAAGCAGGTGGTTCCTCCCGCAACGGCCGCGACTCTGCCGGTCGCCGCCTTGGTGTGAAGAAATTCGGGGGCGAAGCAGTCGTTCCCGGCAACATTATCATGCGTCAGCGCGGCACCAAGATGTGGCCGGGCGAAGGCGTTGGCATGGGCAAGGATCACACGATCTTCGCGACTGTCGATGGCGCTGTGAAGTTCCACAAAGGCCTCAAGGGCCGCACCTTTATTTCGGTTCTGCCAGTGGCGGAGGCCGCTGAATAAGCCGAACCGCATAGAGCTAAAAATTCTGGGGATCGGTGCAAACCGGTCCCCTTTTTCGTTTTCAGGAGCGATCATGAGCGTCGCCATCGCCAGCTTTCTGACCTTTGCCGCAAGCCAAGTCGGCACGCCCGGTCCGGCCAACATGGCCTTGCTCGCCACAGGTGCGCGCTTTGGCTTCCGCGCGGCGTTGCCCTTTGTGGCGGGCGTCGCCTTGGGCAAGCAGTTGATCATCTGGCCGATCGGCTTTGGACTGATGGAACTGGCGGACACGGTTCCGTGGCTGTTTGAGGCGCTGAAATGGGCCTCTGCCGCCTACATCATCTGGCTTGCCTGGCGCGTGGCCAATATGCGGCTTGCGACCGGGGCGGGGCCTGACGCAGCACCAGGCTTTGCGGCTGGGCTGATCGTGCATCCGCTCAACCCCAAGGCTTGGGCGATGATCACCGCCGGGTTCACAGGCTTCACTGCCCCCGGCACGCCGCCCTTGGAAGCCACGGCGATCATCGCCATCTGTCTTCTGGCTTGTCAGGTCGTGCTGCATCCGATCTGGACCTTTGCCGGGGACCGCATCGCTCAGACGGTTGCCGGAACCCCCGCCGAACGGGGCCTGATGATTTCACTGGCGGTGCTCACCGTCGCAAGCGTTCTATTCGTGCTGTTCGGAGGAGGGACATCATGAACATCAAAGAGAGAGAGGCCGAGCGGGTGATCCCCGCGACGCGGTTTGTTTTGCGCCCGTTGCGCCGCAGCGATCAGGGTCTGATCGAGATGTATGCAAGTGACGAACGGGTCGCGCGCATGACGACAAGCATCCCGCATCCGTTGCCGCCGGGCTCGATCCAGCAGTTTATCGAAGCCTCCCTGCAGGATGCGCGCGAGGAAGACGTGTGGGTCATGGACGGCTCTGCGCAAGGCTCGGCGGAGGTGTTGGGGTTGATCGGGCTGAAGCCGATGGACCGCAACCAGTCGGAGATCGGCTATTGGGTCGCGCCCGCGTTCTGGAACACTGGGCTCGCCTCCGACGCGGTGCGCGCGATGGTAGAGGCGAACCCGCAGGGCGTCGACACGATGTTCGGCTCGGTCTTTCAGGACAACCCCGGGTCTGCCCGTGTGCTGACCAATTGCGGGTTCGAATATCTGGGCGATGCAGAGGCGTTCAGCGTCGCGCGGCAGGCCAAGGTCGACACCTGGACTTACTTGAAGAAGATGAAATAAGGCACTGGAAAGATGCAGGATTTCGCCACATTGAAAGCAGATCGGCTGCTCCTGCGTCCTCCGGAAGCGCGGGACGCGCCCGCAGTTGCCGAAGCCCTTGGTGACTGGGAGGTGACGCGCTGGCTGGGCCGCGCGCCGTGGCCCTATGGCTCGTCTGATGCGGAGGAGTTCATCGCCCGCAATCAAGACAATACGGGCCGCGTCTGGCTGATCGAGCTGGACGGAGACGTTGTTGGCATGTGCGCCTGTAAGGGTGAGTTGGGTTATTGGGTCGCGCGGAAGGCCTGGGGGCGTGGGATTGTCACCGAAGCTGCACGCGCAGTCATTGACAGTTTCTTCGCGGATCCGGATGTCGCCGTGATGCCGTCTGGTCACGCGCCTGAGAATGCGCGCTCGGGCCGGGTGCTGAGCAAGCTGGGCTTTCGCTATACGCAGGACGAGCTGCGCCCTTCTGCATCTCACGGCAAGGACATCGTGATCCGGGCCATGGAAATCTCGCGGGCGGAATGGACTGCCCGGCGCAAAAAGCTCCTACCGCATCTGGAGACGGAGCGTCTGTTCTTACGCCCGATGACCGACGTAGACGCCCCGCGCGTCGCTGAAATCGGTGGCCACCCGAAGGTCGCACGCATGATCTTTCGTGCCACCGTGCCGTGGCCCGTCGATGTGGTGGCCGCGTTTGTGCACGACTGGCGGTGGCGCGGGCAGTTGGGCTTCCGGCTGGGTGTCTGCCGCAAGGACACCGGCGCTTTGATCGGCACAATTGGCGTGGGTCATCCTGATTATGGGCATGTGAAAGGCCAGCCGGATATCTTCTATTTCTTTGATCTCGCCGAAGGCGGGCAGGGGTTTGCCTCTGAAACGGTCGCGGCGTTCACGGAGGCGGTCTTGAGGCATTTCGCACCCGCATCGCTGGGCGCCGATGTGTTTCACGATAACCCAGCCTCCATGCGCGTTCTGACCAACGTCGGGTTCGAGAAAACAGGCGAAGGCATGGCCACGTCCGCCGCGCGGGTTGAGCCTGCACCGGTTTCCGTTTATCGCCTCAGCAACCCTGATGTGAAGGCAACGCCATGAAATTCCTCGATCTCTGCAAGGTCTATATCCGCTCTGGCGGCGGTGGCGGCGGTTGCGTGTCCTTCCGGCGCGAGAAGTACATCGAATATGGCGGCCCCAATGGCGGCGATGGCGGGCGCGGTGGCGATGTCTGGGCGGAAGCTGTCGAAGGGCTGAACACGCTGATTGATTTTCGTTACCAGCAGCATTTCTTTGCCAAGAACGGCCAGCCCGGCATGGGCAACCAGCGCACAGGTAAGGATGGCGACGACAAGGTTCTGAAAGTGCCGGTCGGGACCGAAATCCTGGATGAAGATCAGGAAACGGTGATTGCCGATCTGACGGAGGTCGGACAGCGCGTGCTCCTCGCAAAGGGCGGCAATGGCGGTTTTGGCAACCTGCATTTCAAAAGCTCCACCAATCAGGCGCCGCGGCGGGCCAACCCGGGGCTCGAAGGGGTGGAGCGGACGCTTTGGCTGCGTCTGAAGCTGATCGCAGATGTCGGGCTCTTGGGCCTGCCCAATGCTGGCAAGTCGACTTTTCTGGCCGCCACATCAAATGCCCGCCCAAAGATCGCGGATTATCCGTTTACCACACTGCACCCCAACCTTGGGATCGTCGGTGTGGATGAGGTCGAGTTTGTGATTGCCGATATTCCCGGCCTGATTGCTGGCGCGTCCGAGGGGCGCGGGCTTGGCGACCGCTTTCTGGGCCATGTCGAAAGATGTGCTGTCTTGCTGCATCTGGTCGATGGCACGTCCGAGACCATTGCCGAGGATTACCGTACCATTATCGGCGAGCTGGAGGCCTATGGCGGCGATCTGGCGGACAAACCGCGTGTGACGGTGCTCAACAAGATCGACGCGCTGGATGAAGACGAACGGCTGGCCGCGAAAGACGCGCTGGAAGAGGCTGTTGGAAAGCGTGTTTTGTTGATGTCCGGTGTGGCGCGGGAAGGCACGACGGACGTCTTGCGCGCGCTGCGCTCGCAAATTGACACGGACCGCCTGCGCAGGCGCGCCGAAGAGGGTGGGGAGCCGGAACCGTGGCAGCCCTGAGCGACGCCAAACGGCTGGTCATCAAGATCGGCTCCGCCTTGCTGGTAGACCGCGCGACGGGGGCGTTGCGCGCCGCGTGGCTGCACGCTTTGGCGCAGGATGTGGCCGCGATCAAGGCGCGTGGGACCGATGTGGTCATCGTGTCCTCTGGCTCGATTGCGCTGGGGCGCGGCGTGCTGGGCTTGCCTGCCGACACGCTCGCGTTGGAGCAATCCCAGGCCGCCGCCGCAGTCGGGCAAATCCGCCTCGCACGGGCCTATGAAGAGGCTCTGGCCCCCCATGACCTGACCACCGCGCAAGTCCTTGTGACGCTTGAGGATTCTGCAAATCGCCGCCGGTACCTCAACTCCCGCGCCACGTTGGAGCAGTTGCTGACCCTGGGCGTGGTCCCAATCGTGAACGAGAACGACACCATCGCCACGGATGAGATCCGCTATGGAGATAATGACCGACTTGCTGCGCAGGTCGCCGTGACCATCGGGGCGGATCAGCTGATCTTGCTGTCGGATGTCGACGGCTTCTATTCGGCCAACCCGGTCGAGGACGCGACCGCCAAACGCTATGACACCATCGACGAGATCACGTCTGAGATCGAAGCGATGGCGGGGGATGCCGGGTCAGGTCTGTCGAAAGGCGGGATGAAAACCAAGCTGCTGGCAGCCAAGATGGCGACCCAGGCGGGCTGCGCCATGGCGATCACAGATGGCTTTGTGATGCGGCCCTTGCAGGCGTTGGAACAGGGCGCGGCGGCCACATGGTTTACCGCAAAAGATGACCCCGCACAGGCGCGCAAACACTGGATCGCGGCGATGAAGCCCAAAGGGCAGATCACGCTCGATGCGGGGGCTGTCACCGCGCTGCAGGGCGGCAAGAGCCTTTTGCCTGCAGGCGTCAGCGCTGTGGAGGGGGTTTTCGGACGCGGCGATCCAGTGGCTATTCTGGCCGCTGATGGCGCACCTCTGGGGCAGGGGCTGAGCCGGTATACGGCAGAAGAGGCGGGGTTGATCAAAGGTCGCCACACGAGTGACTTTGAGGCCATTCTGGGCTATTCAGGGCGCGCTGTTCTGATCCACCGCGATGATATGGTTTTGGGCTGATGCGAAAGGCTGCGTTATGAAAGACATGGAAAACATCGCCTCGATGATGACGGATCTGGGCGCACGCGCGAAAACGGCGTCGGCAGAGCTGGCCTTCGCTGCGGCCGAGCAGAAAGCAGCCGCTTTGACCGCGGCTGCGGATGCGGTCTGGGCGCAGCGCGACGCGATTATTGCCGCCAATGCCAAGGATATGGAGTATGGGCGCGAGAAGGGCCTGAGCCCTGCGATGCTCGACCGGCTTTTGCTGGATGAGGACCGCATTCAGGGCATCGTGGACAGCCTGTGCGCTGTCGCCGCGCAGGACGACCCGGTCGGTCAGACGATGACCGAATGGGACCGTCCCACGGGGCTGCACATCAAGCGCGTGCGCACACCACTGGGTGTGATCGGCGTGATTTACGAAAGCCGTCCGAATGTGACCGCGGATGCCGGCGCGCTTTGCCTGAAAGCGGGCAACGCCGTCATTCTGCGCGGCGGGTCAGAGAGCTTTCACAGCTCGGGCGCCATCCATGCGTGCCTTGTGGAGGGTCTGCGCGCCGCAGGTCTGCCCGAAGACGCAGTGCTGCGCGTGCCGACGCGGGACCGCGAGGCGGTGGCCGAGATGCTGCGCATGACGGATTATATCGATGTGATCGTCCCGCGCGGGGGCAAGGGGCTTGTGGGCTTGGTGCAGCGCGAAGCGCGGGTGCCGGTCTTTGCCCATCTCGAAGGGATTTGCCACATCTTTGTGGATGCGGATGCCGATGTAGAGAAAGCGCGCAAGGTCGTGCTGAACGCGAAGACAAGGCGCACCGGGATTTGTGGCTCTGCCGAATGTTTGCTGATCCACCGCGATATTGCGGACACCTTGGGTCAGCAGATTGTCGATGATCTGAAAGAGGCCGGCGTCGAAGTGCGGGCCGAAGGGTTGGACGGGACGATCCCCGCGACCCAGGACGATTGGGGCACCGAATATCTCGACATGAAGATCGCCGCGAAAGTTGTTGATAATGTTGACGAAGCAATCGCGCATATCCGCGAATACGGCTCCAACCACACCGATTGTGTGCTGACCGAGAACGATGCGGTGGCCGAGCGGTTCTTCACCCGGCTCGATAGTGCTATTCTGATGCGCAACGCCTCCACCCAGTTTGCGGACGGGGGCGAGTTCGGCATGGGTGCAGAGATCGGCATCGCGACGGGCAAAATGCACGCGCGCGGACCCGTCGGGGCCGAGCAGCTGACGAGTTTCAAGTATATCGTGGTGGGGGACGGAACGGTGCGCGCTTAAAAGCGCACGCTGATCTCATTGGGCATGCGGGTTACCTGAAGTCTGCGATCAAGGTCCTGCGCCACAAGCGGGGCTAGGGCGAAGTGCAGATCAGCCGCTTTCAGATCGCTCAGATCATCGCTTTCATGTCTGGCCAGGGCCCATAGATCAGGCTCGTCACGAAACCTCTCGGACGTGCCGATCACGCTCCAGCCGCTGGGGTGGCTGATAATGCGCACGGTGCCGCCAAAGGGCATCACCGTCTCAAAGCATTGCATGACCAGAAACGCCAAACGCGCTTCGCAGCGCGTGACATCCCCCTCCACCGTCCAGTCGAACGTGACCCGCGCGCCTTGCGAGATATCGTCGATCACCGAAAGCACCTCGCGCCGCGACAGCGACTGGCCGGGCTGGGCCGCCCCGAACGCGATCCGGAAAAAGCGGATACGGGCATTGGCATTGCGCACACTGTCTTCAATCAGCGCAGTTTCGGGGCCAGCACTACCGCCGGACATCGCCAAAAGCTCAATTCCGTTGCCGATTGCCCCCAAAGGGCTGATAAGGTCATGACAGATGCGGGAGCCAAGCAGCCCCAGCAAAGACAATGTGTGATTTGCCCGAGGAGCGGGCGTTTTTGAGGCGGGAGAGATCATCATGTCGGGCATGAGCAGCCTATTGGAACCGGGCATGTTGGTGAAGCATCCTGAAAAGCCTGAATGGGGTCTTGGTCAGGTACAGTCCAACATAGAAGGTAAAGTTACGGTTAACTTCCGCGAGGAAGGCAAAGTCGTGATCGACGCCACGGTTGTCGACCTTGAGATGGTGTTTACCGGATAAATCCGCGCCATTCAACCTAAACGTGTGTTTTCTTCTCGCAGCTGGCGCAGCGCGTTGTCGGGATTGCCAAGCCCCAAGCCGCACCCTAGAACCCGGTCACGGTTTGTCGGAATGGTCTGGATGCGTGCTCATACCCCGGAATTTCAGGTGCGTCTGGCGACGAGCGAGGCCGACCTGCGCCATGCGCAGCGGCTGCGGTATCGGGTCTTCGTACAAGAACTGGGCGGCGACGGGGCGCTTGTGGATCACGACGCGGAGCTTGAGAAAGACCGCTTCGATCCGTTCTACGACCACCTTCTGCTGATTGATCGCGCGGCCTCCGAGGAGGGGGGCGTGGTCGGCGTCTACCGCCTATTGCGCGCGGATCAGGCCGCGGCGGCGGGGCAGTTTTATTCCGAAGATGAGTATGACCTGTCGGTGCTCAAAGCCTCGGGACGCTCTTTGTTGGAGCTTGGGCGCTCCTGTCTTGCAGCCCCCTATCGCGGCAGCATGGCCATGATGCATCTATGGGGCGGGCTGGCCGATTATGTCGAGCGGCACGGGATTGATGTGCTCTTTGGTGTCGCGTCTTTCCATGGCACGGATATCGCGCCGCTCAAGCAGGCGCTGGCGTTTCTGCATCACCGCCACCTCGCGCCGCCCGAACTGCGTGTGCGCGCGCAGGACGCTCATTTCCACAGCATGGACCTGATCCCGGAAAGCGAGCTGGACCGGCGCGCCGCGATGGTGCAAACGCCCGCGTTGATCAAGGCCTATCTGCGGTTGGGCGGCTTTGTGGGTGAGGGGGCTTTTATCGATCATGCGTTCAACACGACCGATGTGTGTCTGGTGATGGACACGGCACGGATGAACGCCAAACAGGCGCGCATTTCCACAGGACGGCGCGCATGACGCCAACCTGGGAAGGGGGCAGCGAACCGCCCGCGTTTGAGCCAACGCTCGGAGACTGGGTGCGCATCCTGCTGCGCGGTGTGCCTTTGGCCCTGGTGACCTTCGGATGTCTGGCCTTGCTGCTGCTGGTGCGTCTGATTGAGCGTCCGGTCTTCGGCCTCAAGCGGCCGGTGACGCCCTATATTACGCAATTTGTCTGCCGCAGCGCCTTTGTCATCATGGGAATGCGGCACCGGGTGCGGGGCGAGATCATGACGCAACGCGGCGCAATTGTCGCCAATCATGCCTCGTGGCTCGACATCTTCGCACTGAACGCGCCGAAGCGGATTTACTTTGTGGCCAAGGCCGAAGTGGCGGGCTGGGTTGGCATCGGTTGGTTGGCCCGCGCCACCGGCACTGTCTTTATCCGCCGCGCGCGCCAGGAGGCAGCACGCCAGAAGCTGATCTTCGCGGCCCGGCTGCGGGCCGGGCATAAGCTGCTTTTTTTCCCCGAGGGGACGTCCAGTGACGGTTTGCGGGTGCTGCCGTTCAAGCCAACGCTCTTTGCCGCTTTTTTCGAGGATGGCCTGCGCGAGGGAATGCATATCCAGCCGGTGATGGTAAGATATAAGGCCCCCGATGGCGCGCGGCCCGATTTTTATGGCTGGTGGGGCGATATGGGTTTTGCGCCGCATTTGCTGAAAACACTCGCCGCGAAACGGCCGGGCGCGGTGGAGATCATCTATCACAGACCTGTAGCTGTCGCGGATTTTGGCGACCGAAAGGCGCTGGCGCGCGCAATGGAAGACGCGGTCCGGGGCGGCTTGGCGCAAATCTCTTCTGAAGAGATTTGACAAGAGTTTTCAGAAAACTCTGACCCGCTCAGCCCATCTCGGTCGCGAAGGCTTTCAGGGCGGCGGCGGGGTCATCGTGACGCCAGATCTCGTCTCCGATCCCGAAAAAATCCGTAAAAGGCGCCACGGCGCGGATCAGACCGTCTGTCAAAGCGCCCTCGGCAACCACCGGCACTTCAATCATCTCGGACCACCACTGAAACAGGTCCGGCTCTGCCACGGTTCCATCGCCCAGCGGTGTCGTGCCGATCGGGCCGAAGGCAACATAATCGGCACCGGCTTCGCCTGCGTTCATCCCTTCGTGGCGGGACGCGCTGCAAAAGCTGCCCACGATGGTATCCGCGCCCAGATCCTTGCGCGTCTTGCGCACCGAACGCGCGCCATCGGTCAGATGCACGCCGTCCAGCCCCAGTCGTTCAACCAGCAGCACATGGCTGTCGATCACCAGCGCCACGTCGCGCGCATGGGCCACCTCGCGCAGCGCATCTGCGGCGCGCGCAATCCGGTCTTCATCCCGGCTGGCCATGGCCAGCCGCAGGCAGGCGACCGGCACCGCATCAAGGCAGCGCGCAAGCTGATCGGGGAAATCCGACAGCTCGAACTCTGGCGGCGTGATCAGGTAAATCTGAGGGATGTCTTCACTGCTCATGCGCGTCTTTCCGGGTCTTGCTGTTGGATCAGGCTCTTACCGCGCGGGCGGTGACACCACAAGAGACGCCGCGCGCAAAGGATTGTGCTTTGCATTGTGCTTTGCGCGGCGGCGGCTTAGACCGCCGCCATGACTGAAAACGATCCTTTCAAACCGCAACCGGCCTTCGTGCTGGTGCGCCCGCAGATGGGCGAGAATATCGGCGGCGCGGCCCGTGCGATGTGGAATTTCGGGCTAGACCGGATGCGGGTCGTCGCACCGCGCGATGGCTGGCCGAACAGCAAATCTGTTGCGATGGCCTCTGGGGCAGGGCGCTTGCTGGATCAGGCTGGCTTGTTTGAGGACACCGCAGGCGCGGTGGCCGATTGTTCCTACGTCTTTGCCACGACCGCGCGGCAACGCGGCATGACAAAACCGCTGTTCAGCCCGGAACGCGCCATGGAACTGGCCGCCGAGAAGATTGCCGCGGGCGAGAAGGTCGCGGTGCTCTTTGGCCCCGAACGCGCAGGGTTGGAAAACGAGGATATCGCGAAGGCCAACGCGATCATCTCGGTCCCCGTGAACCCCGACTTTCCGTCGCTGAACCTCGCCCAATGCGTGTTGCTGACGGGATACGAATGGCGACGCCAAACCGAGGCCGTCACCCATGAGACTGTCGAGATGGGCAAAGCCGACTGGGCCGAACAGATCGAGGTTGAAAAGCTCGCCGAGCATTATGAAGAGGCGCTAGACCGCGCGGGGTTTTTCTTTCCCGAAATCAAGGCCGAGGGCATGAAGCGTAACCTGCGCAATCTGTGGTCCCGCATGGCACTCACACGGGCGGATGTTCAGATGCTCCACGGGGTGATGCGTCAAATGGTGCGCTGGAAGGAGCGCGGTGATTGACTTGAACGGACCCGCACGATCTCTAGGTAGCTAAGCAACAGTATAACGAGGCGTTGATGAGCAAAAAGCGCAATATTTTCGAGGAGGTGGGCGAGGCACAAGCAACCCCCGCCGCTCCGGTTACCGGGGTCATCGATCGCGCCCATAAAGGAGCGCGCGGGGCGATCCGCATCTGGCTGATGGTGCTGTTCGCGCTGGTCGTGGTGATGATCGCCGTGGGTGGTCTGACCCGGCTGACGGATTCAGGGCTGTCGATCACCGAATGGAAGCCCCTGACGGGTGCGCTGCCCCCGCTGAACGCCGCCCAATGGGAGGCTGAGTTCGCACTTTACCGCGCCATCCCAGAATACCAATTGCAGAATGCCGGCATGTCCTTGTCCGAGTTCAAGGTGATCTATTGGTGGGAATGGGGCCACCGGCAATTGGGCCGTTTCATCGGCCTTGTCTGGGCGCTGCCCTTCCTGTTTTTCTGGTTGACCAAACGTATCCCCACGGGCTGGACCGGCAAGCTGTTGCTCTTGGGCGGCCTGGGCGGCCTGCAAGGCGCTATCGGCTGGTGGATGGTCTCCAGTGGGCTGCGCGAAGGCATGCTGGATGTCGCCTCCTATCGGCTGGCGACCCATCTGGGCCTGGCCTTCGTCATCCTCGGATTCATCGCGTGGTATGTTTTCCAACTGGGCCGGTCCGAGGCCGACCTGATGCAGGCTCGGCGCGGCAAGGAAGCGAAACTTTTCTCGCTCTCAACCGGGCTGATGCATTTCGCCTTTCTGCAAATCCTCATCGGAGCCCTTGTCGCAGGCATCGACGCAGGCCGCGCCTATCCGGACTGGCCGCTGATGGCCGGGGGCTTCCTGCCGCCTGAACCGTTTGAACTACAGCCCCTGTGGCGCAATTTCTTTGAGGATGATGGTCTCGTGCAATTCATGCACCGGATGGCGGGCTATCTGCTGTTCATCTTCGGCATTGTCGTCTGGCTGCGCGGGCGCAAATCCGCCAATGCTGCCACGCGCTTTGCTTTCAATGCTGTCTTCGCCATGCTGATCGTGCAAATGGGGATCGGCATCGTGACGGTGATCTATTCCGCGCCTTGGCAAATCGCAATTCTCCATCAGTTTGGCGCGGTTGTGCTGTGGGTTCTGATCCTACGCGCGCGGTTCCTGTCGCATTACCCACTGGCCCAATCCGTGAGAGGACCCGCCTGACATGACTGCATATGACACCCTGATGGCGTTCCAGCGCGAAACCGAAGCGCTGGGGCAAATCGCTGGCCGTTTGGGATGGGATCAGGAGACGATGATGCCGCGTGGCGCGGCCCATCAGCGGGGCGAGGAGATGGCCGCGTTGGAGGCTGTGCTTCATGCGCGTCGCACCGATCCTCAGATCGGCGAATGGCTTTCAGCGATTGAAACCGCCTCGCTTGATCCGGTTGCTGCCGCACAGGTCCGCCAGATCACCCGCAGTTACGAACGCAACGCAAAGGTTCCTGCGAAACTGGCCGCCGAAATTGCCCGCGTGACATCAAAGTCTCAGGGCGAATGGGCCGAGGCGCGCAAGAATGAGGACTTCAAAGCCTTTGTGCCCACGCTGGAACGCGTCGTCGCGCTCCGTCAGGAAGAGGGCGCGGCTTTGGCCAGTGGTGGCGATCCCTACGATGCGCTTTTGCAAGACTATGAGCCGGGCACGACCGCTGCCGACCTCGACCAGATGTTCGGCGCTTTGCGTCCGCGCCTGACGGCCTTGCGTGCGGCGATCCTCGACAAACCCGCGCCAAGCCCCGTGCAGGGCGCGTTTGACGAGACCGCACAGCTTGCGATCTCCCAGCAGCTCGCGCTTGATTTTGGTTACGACATGACAACGGGCCGGATCGACAAGGCGGTGCATCCGTTCTCAAGCGGGTCGGGGCAGGATGTGCGGATCACCACGCGCACCAATGCGCATGATCCGTTCAACTGCTTTTACTCCACGATCCATGAGGTTGGCCACGCCGCCTATGAGCAAGGGGTTGATGACGCTTACGCGCTGACCCCGATCGGGCAGGGCGCGTCCATGGGAGTGCATGAAAGCCAAAGCCGAATTTACGAGAACCAGCTGGGCCGCAGCCGCGCGTTCACAGGGTATCTTTACGGCAAGATGCGCGACGCCTTTGGCGATTTCGGCATCGCGGATGAAGAGGCCTTCTATGCCGCCGTCAACCGCATTCATGCGGGCTATATCCGCACCGAGGCGGATGAGGTGCAGTATAATCTGCATGTTCTGCTACGCTTCGATCTCGAGCGTCAACTGATCTCGGGCGATCTGAAAGTGGCCGATCTGGAAGAGGCGTGGAACGAGCGCTTCAAGGCTGATTTCGGGTATGCGGTAGACAAACCTTCAAACGGTTGTTTGCAAGACGTGCATTGGCCCGTTGGCCTCTTTGGCTATTTCGCGACCTACACGCTAGGCAATGTCTATGCGGGTTGCCTCTATGAGAGCTTGCGCGACGCGGTCCCAACCCTCGACGCTGATCTGGCCCAAGGCAACACGTCAAACGCGACAGCTTGGCTGCGTGAGAAGCTTCAACAGCACGGCGGCCTGCGCACCCCACGCGAGACGATTGCCCATGCGACCGGTACGGACCCGTCAGAGGGGCCGCTGCTGGCCTATCTTGACGCGAAATTCGGCGCGCTCTATCAGCTCTGATCCCAGTTCGGGGCGCGTTTGGCGATAAACGCCTCGATCCCCTCGGCGGTGTCTTCATCGGCGAGGTTTTCTACCATTACATCGCGCGTGAACGCATAGGCCTGATCGAGCGGCATCTGCAGCTGATCATAGAACGCGCGCTTGCCAATGCGCACGGCGGCCCCCAGCTTGCCGGCGATCTGTTTGGCCAGCGCTTCGGTCTCCAGCGCAAGATTGTCATGCGGCACGGCGCGATTGATCAGACCCAGATCAACCGCGCGGGCGGCGGTGATGAAATCGCCCGTCGTCAGCATCTCAAACGCCTGTTTGCGCGGGATGTTGCGCGACAAGGCCACCATCGGGGTGGAGCAGAAGAGGCCGATATTGACCCCGTTGACCCCAAACCGGGTGTCCTCAGCCGCCACGGCCAAATCGCAGGCGGCGACCAACTGGCAGCCCGCCGCCGCCGCGATCCCGTGAACCTGAGCGATCACTGGCTGCGGCATCCGCTGAATGCGCATCATCATGGCAGAGCAACGGTCGAAGAGATCCGCAAAAGCCGCAGCACCCTTGTCTTCGGATTGCCGCACGGCCGCCATCTCACGAAGGTTATGACCTGCACAGAACGCCTTACCAGCCCCGGACAATGTCACCGCGCGAATGGTCTCATCGCCCTCAAGCGCTTCCAAAGCGCCGCCCAAGGCCGCGATCATATCGTCTGACAGCGCGTTCAGCGTTTCGGGCGTGTTCATCGTCAGATGCGCCACCGCCCCGCGGTCCTCGCGTTCCAAAATCGCCATCTTGTCCTCCCCAGCGTTTCGCGCCAATCCTAGGCGGCAAAAGACGGGGAGGGAAGACATGGGCGTGAAGATGGACAAAGCCGCGCTGGAGGCGTTTCTGATAGAGGCTTTCCCGCAGGTCTCGGACGACTTCGCGATCGAGGATGTTGCCCCGCACATTATCACTGTGCGTCTTGTCACAGCCGAACGGCATCTGCGCCCCGGTGGCACGGTCTCTGGCCCGTCGATGTTCGCGCTGGCCGATGTCAGCGCCTATCTGGCGATCCTGGCGATGATCGGACCTAAAGCGCTGGCCGTGACGACAAACTGCGCGATTGATTTCATGCGTAAACCGGCGGCCGGAGTCGATCTGATCGCAAAGGCGGAGCTGTTGAAGCTGGGTCGTGCTCTGGCCGTCACGGATGTGCGGCTTTACAGCGAAGGAGTTACAGAGCCTGTGGCCCGGGCCTCGCTGACTTATTCGATCCCGCCTGCAGGCTAAAGCATCCGCAGATCAGCGCGCGCGAAGGTCAGCCAGAAACCGGCCCAAAGCCCGTATCCCGCGAGTTTGCTGAGATCCTCGATCAACACAATCGACCGGCTTGACCCGCCATCCATGTCGATGACCATGGATATGAGCAAAGCGACCCCTGCCAGAATGAGCGGAAGCTGCGCCCTTGCGAACAGGCTTTTGCGGAACTGAAACGCGATGGCGAGCGCAAAGATCGCGTAGACCAGCATGACGACTTCTTCCGACGTGCCCAACAGCCAAGGGCCAATCCGCTCGTGAAAGAGATACATGTCGTCAAAGGCCAGCATCAGCGACAGGATAGCGACGGCGGCCAGCCGTTTGGCATGCGTCGGGCGCAGGCTCGCTGCGAACCCGGTGACGGCAGAGACCGCAACCAACACAAAAACTCCCAGATGCGACACGAAGCCCGCGAAGATCGGGTATTTATAAGCTGTCGCGGGGTCTTTTAGGACGCGCGTTGATTTAGTGCCGACAAGGCTGGCCAATTCGATCGCGGCAAGCGCCACAAGCAGAATGAGCCCCGCCAGCAAAAACGCGGGCAGGATGCGACGGTGGGAGGGGCTGGATGTCGCGACAGGGCTGGCAAGGTTTGAATCGTCAGAAGTCGAAAGTGTCATTTATCAAATCAAATAGGGGGTGTCATGAACCTGTTACATCAGGTTTTCGTTGCGCTCAACGCTGATCATGTGGAAATGAAATCAGGTTTGAGCACAGTCGTGACCGCTAAAACACAGCACAAAGATCAAACGGGCGCGTTGAAAGTGCTGAAAGCAGGCATCGAACAAAAAAGGCCGGGGTCGCCCCCGGCCAGGAAGAGGTTCTGGCGGCCTCAGGGATCAATGGCGCCAGAACGGAAGGCCAGCTTCATGAACAGCGGCCTCCCGCTTCAGGCCGATATCGGCCAGAAGGTGGTCGTCCAGACGGCTCAGCGCGATGCGTGAGCGGCGGCGGTGCTCCCATTTCACGAAGACAACGGCAATCGCGAGGGCGACCTGCGCGGGGGCAGGGAGCGGCTTGTCGGCCAGATAGGCCAGACGGGGATTGAGGTGCGGCGTTGTCATCTGTGTCATGGGAGGTCTCCTCAAATTGTATTGACACAATATAAGCACAATTGCTATGATGTATGGATACAAAGAGTCTTTGTGTCAGTCTATGGATATATTGTAATGGATACAATTTCGATCAGCAGCCCGGATCTTGCGGAATTGCCGAAGTATAAAGCGGTGGCCGAAGTGTTGCGGGCGCAGATCACGGACGGGGCGCTGGAAACCGGGGCGAAACTGCCACCGGTGCGCGATCTCGCATGGGATCTCAAGATCACCCCCGGCACGGTCGCGCGTGCCTACACCTTACTGACCGATGAAGGCCTGCTGGAGGCTGTCGTTGGCCGCGGCACCTTCGTGGCCGACCAGAGCGTGGCAGCACAAGCCGATCAGAACTGGGCCAGGCAAGTGCAGCCTCAGCAAAACGATGGCAGCTACATTCTCTTCTCGCCCAGACTGCCCGATATGGGGCAGGTGGGTCTCATCCGCGAACATCTGCGCGGCGCGACCGAGGTCGAGGCCAACGCGCTCCTGAACTATCCAAGGCGCGATGATTTCGAGCCGGCCCGCCGCGCCCTTTTGAACTGGCTGGACCCGATGCAGGTCGGGCCGGTGCACCACGAGGACATCGTCTGGAGCCATGGCGGCCAGAACGCCATCGGCATGGTCATGCAATGCGTGCTGCGTGGCCCGCGCCCCGTGATCCTGGTCGAAGATATCTCTTACGCCGGTTTCCGCCGCGCCGCAGAGCTTCTGCGCGCCGAGGTGGTGGGCGTGCCAATGGATGAACACGGCCTCCGCCCCGATGCGTTGCGGGACGCGATCGATCAGCATGACGCGCAACTGCTCTGCACATCGCTTGAGGTGCACAACCCCACCGGCATCACCACTTCGATTGAACGACGCCGTGAGCTGGCCGCCGTGATCCGCGAGACCGGCATCGACGTGCTGGAGGATGATTGCTACCGGCTGGGTGCGGCCACCGGACCGGGCTATCGCGCGCTTCTGCCGGATCAGGGGTGGTATGTCTCCTCAATCTCGAAAACCATGACACCCGCTTTGCGGATCGGCTATGCGATTGCGCCCAAGACCCGCAATCTCGACCTGCGCCGGGTGGGCAATTACGGCTTTTTCTCCCTCGCGCGCCCGATGGCCGAGGCCATGCACGCCCTTCTGGAAGACCCGCGCACACGCTCTGTCACAGACGCCATCCGCGAAGAGCTGGGCCGTTATGTCAAACGCGCGATCAACCATCTGGGCCGGTTCAATGTGGTCTGGCACGCAGATGTTCCATTTCTATGGCTCACCTTACCGCCGGGCTGGCGCGCGCCTGCGTTCCTGCGGGCCCTTGAAGCCGAAGGGGTGATGATCCGGGCCGCAGACGAGTTTGCCATGCGGGACACCGCCGCCCCGCATGCGGTGCGCATTGCGGTCAACGCGCAAATGCCCATAGAACGGTTTGACGAGGCCATGGCCATCCTGCGCCGCCTTCTGGACAATCCGACGGACCAGATCAGCGTTTAGATGGGGTATTTAAATACCTAATTTATAACATACTGTTTTTGCTTATATAAAAGCGGAAACCCCCGCTTGACTGTACATCCTGCCCCTATATAACCGCGCAATCGAATTTGCGGGGCGCAGCCATTGCACCCCCTCACACCCAACTCAGGTGAGCTAAATGAAAACCTTTTCTGCAACTCCGGCAGATATCGACAAGAAATGGATCCTGATCGACGCCGAAGGCATCGTTCTGGGCCGTCTCGCCTCGATCATCGCCATGCGCCTGCGCGGCAAACACAAAGCCTCGTTCACGCCCAACATGGATATGGGCGACAACGTGATTGTCATCAACGCGGACAAGATCCAGTTGACCGGCAAGAAACGGACTGAGAAGACCTACTGGCGTCACACCGGACACCCCGGCGGCATCAAGTCCCGCACGGCCGAGCAGATCCTCGAAGGGGATCACCCCGAGCGCGTCGTGACCAAAGCCGTTCAGCGCATGCTGCCCGGCAACCGTCTGAGCCGTCAGCTGATGACCAACCTGCGCGTCTATGCCGGTGCCGAGCACCCGCACGAGGCCCAGTCCCCTGAAACCGTGGACGTCAAATCCATGAACAAGAAAAACACCCGGAGCGCGTAATGGCTGACGAAATCAAATCGCTGGACGAGCTGAACGCCGTCGCCGAAGGCACCGAGGCTGTTGTTGCCGAAGTTGCTATCAATCGTGAGCCGGTCCGGGACGATCTGGGCCGCTCTTACGCCACTGGTAAGCGGAAGGACGCGGTTGCCCGTGTCTGGATCAAGCCGGGCTCCGGCAAGGTCACCGTGAACGGCAAAGAGATGAAGACGTACTTCGCACGCCCCGTGCTGCAGATGATCCTGCGTCAGCCCTTCACCGTCGCCGGTGTCGAGGACCAGTTCGACGTGATGGCCACCGTCAAAGGCGGCGGTCTGTCGGGTCAAGCCGGTGCGGTTAAGCACGGCATCTCGAAAGCACTGCAGCTTTACGATCCCAGCTTGCGTGGCGCTTTGAAAGCCGCCGGCTTCCTGACCCGCGACAGCCGTGTGGTCGAGCGGAAGAAATACGGTAAGGCGAAAGCCCGTAAGAGCTTCCAGTTCTCCAAGCGTTAAGCTGCTGGATATCCGATTGGAAAAGGCCGCGCCGCAGGGTGTGGCCTTTTTCTTTGGCAGTCGCATCTTTTTTGCACGCCCGCCGCGCGGTCTCTCTTGAGATTGCTGCCGCTTTTGCCCCATGCTGTCGCGACTGGCTGGGATGGACGCGCCGTTGGCGATACTGAATACCGAAAACAAGAAGGGACTGGCGCTGATCAGCGCGCCTTTAGGCTATGTGATCGCGATGCTCGCTGTCCCCTTGGCGGCGATCCTGCTTATCAGCTTCTGGACCCAGGACTTCCAGACCTTCGACACCACGCCCACGTTGAACAATTACCGGGAGGCGGTCACGGACCCGCTCTACCGCGAGCTTCTCTTCCGCTCGATCCGCATCGCGGGGCTGGTCACCTTGGTCACCGTGCTGCTGGCCTTTCCCATCGCCTATTTCATCTCCTTTCACGTGGCACCATCGCGTAAATCGCTCTGGCTGTTCCTCATCACGATCCCGTTCTGGACCAGCTATCTGATCCGCGTCTTCCTGTGGAAGGTGATCCTGGGCTTCAACGGCGTATTGAACTCCGGCCTACAAACTGTTGGGATCATTGATGAACCTCTGACGTTCATTCTCTATAACGCCAATGCTGTGGTGATCACGCTGGCCCATGCTTTTGCGCCTTTCGCGATCCTTCCGATCTTCGTTGCATTGGAAAAAATCGACCGCTCCCTACTGGAAGCCTCCCAGGACCTTGGCGAAAGCAAGCTCTCGACATTCTTCCGCGTGACTCTGCCGCTCGCCATGCCCGGTGTTGTCGCCGCCGTCCTGATCGTGTTCATCCCGACTATCGGAGACTACGTCACACCGCGCCTTGTGGGCGGCCCCGACGGGCTGATGATCGCCAATATGATCCAGGTGCAATTCCTGCGCCTGAACAACGCCCCCATGGGCGCGACCCTGGCCGTCATCGCGATGGTCTCCGTCTCGCTCATCGCACTCCTTTTCGTCGCGCTGAACCGCCGCTACCTGCGAGGGCCGCGATGAAATCCTTGCGCACTTATGCGATACTCTATCTGATCTTTCTCTATGCGCCCATCGCGCTGCTGCCGATCTTTGCGTTCAACGACGCCACGATCATCGCGTTCCCGCTGAGCGGCTTCACCACCCAATGGTTTACCGAATTGCCGCAGATTCCGGCACTGATCGACAGCGTGAAGAACAGCCTCTATATCGCTGTCATCACAGCCATTCTGTCAACGCTTCTAGGCATCTGTGCCGCCCGTGCCGCCGCGAAATACACCTTCCGCTTCAAGCGCCCGATCATGGGCTTCATCATGGTCCCGCTGGTACTGCCTGAGATTATCGTCGCCGTCTCGCTGCTGGTGATCCTGCTGCAACTGGGCCTGAGCTTGGGCGCGGGAACAGTCATCATGGGCCACGTCCTGATCTGCACCCCGTTCTGCATCGCGATCCTCAATTCCGCCTTCCAGAACCTCGACCCCGCGATGGAAGAAGCCGCCATCGACCTTGGCGAAACGCCATGGAGCACCTTCCGCCTTGTCACGCTGCCACTCGTCAGCCCCGCCATCATCTCAGCCCTGCTGATCTCCTTCACCATCTCGCTGGACGAGTTCATCATCGCCTTCTTCCTCACCGGCACCGAACCCACGCTCCCGGTCTACCTGTGGAGCCAGCTGCGCTTTCCCGCTCGCATCCCCGTCGTCATGGCGCTGGGAACGATCCTTGTCGCAGGCTCGATCCTGCTGCTGATCCTCGCCGAAATGATGCGCCGCCGGGGCCTGCGCCGCGCCGGTCTCCAAGACAAAGGAGGGTTCCTGTGACCGCTCTGATCGACCTGAAAAACGTCAACAAATACTACGGCGACTACCACGCGCTGCGCGATGTCAGCCTTGAGATTGCCCAAGGGGAGTTCTTCTCGCTGCTAGGCCCCTCGGGATGCGGCAAGACCACGCTTCTGCGCACCATTGCAGGCTTTGAAGACCCGTCCGACGGGACGCTCCATATCGCGGGTGCCGATATGAATGGCGTGCCCGCCAATGCGCGCCCGACGAATATGGTCTTTCAAAGCTACGCGATCTTTCCCCATCTCACCGTCGCCGAAAATGTCGGCTTCGGTCTGCGCAAATCCCCTTCGAGTAAAACAGACAAGATGAAGAGCGTCGAAGAAGCCCTTGAGATGGTTGGCCTTAAAGGCTTTGGGGGCAGGGCGGCCCATGCCCTCTCCGGTGGCCAGCGCCAACGCGTGGCCTTGGCCCGCGCGCTGATCCTGAAACCCAAAGTCTTGCTGCTGGACGAGCCGCTCTCCGCCCTCGACAAGAAGCTGCGCGAGCAGATGCAATCGGAACTGCGGCGTTTGCAACGCCAGGTTGGCATCACCTTCATCCTTGTGACCCACGATCAGGAAGAGGCGCTGATCATGTCCGACCGCGTCGCTGTAATGTTTGAAGGCGAGATCGCGCAATTGGCTGACCCGCAAACCCTCTACAAGCGCCCCCTGAGCCGCAAGGTGGGCGATTTCATCGGCGTGATGAATTTCCTGCCCGCCGCTGTAAGGAACGCCACCGCGATTGAGCTTGACGTTGCGGGGCTTGGCCCCGTCACCATCGCGCCAGATCAGGCCCCCTCAACCGCCAAAACCGGCCCGGCGGAGGTCGGCATCCGCCCCGAAATGATGTCGATCCTGTTCGAGGGTGAGCCAGATCGCGAAACCATTGCGGAAGGCATAATCAAGGATCGCGCCTATTACGGCGATATGACTTATTACGACGTTCACTTAAAGAACGTCGATCAACCCATTACAATATCAATGAAAAATATTATCGGACGTCCCGTTCTCGACATCGGCGACACCGCTCGCGTTAGTTGGGATGCCCGATCGCTGGTCCTGTTTTCAGACTAGGCTTCTTTTGTGCAAAAATACTCAAAAACCTGCCGACGTCACTTGTCCGGCGGCACCAATCCAAGGCCCCGCAGATAGACCCCGATCCCGCTTTCCAGCAGATCCTCCGGCGGAAACGGCGCTTTGGTGCCCGGCGATCCGCGTGCAAAAAGCTCAACCACACCGTGGCTCAACGCCCAGATATGGGCCGAGAACATCTGCGGCGGCGGGCGCTTTTCGGGCGGGATATGCATCGACAATTCCGTCGCGGCCTTCTCCAACACCGCGCGGGCGCGGGTGGCGACGGCGTTCAATTCCGGCGTCCGCTGGATCGAGATCCCGCTTTCAAACATCGCCACGTAATGGCCCGGATATTTCTTGGCAAAGGCCAGATAGGCCCGCCCGGTCGCCTCAAAGGAGGCCAAAGCCGACGGCTGGCCTTTCTCGTAGGCGTATTCCATCAGATCGGCGAAGATCTCGTAGCCTTGCCGCGCCGCCTCCGCGATCAGATCCTCGCGCCCTGCAAAATGCCTGTAGACCGCTGCAGGGGTCACGCCCGCGCGTTTCGCGGCCTCTGACAAGGTGAAGCCGGTCGGTCCTTTTTCCTCGATCAACAGCAATGCCGCCTCGACCAGAGCTTCGCGCAGGTTGCCGTGATGGTATCCGCGTTTAGGCATCCCAGATATCGGGGCCGCCGACGATTTTAGGATCAGGTTCGCCAAGCGCTTTTGCGTTTTTGCCCGCATAGTCGATCTGGCACAGCACCGACTGGATCGCGGCAAGCCGCGCCCGGCGTTTGTCGTCCGAGCGGACAATCGTCCAGGGGGTCGCGTCGCTATGGGTGCGGCTGAATGTCTCGACAATGGCCGAGGAATAATCGTCCCATTTCTTCAGCCCTTCCACGTCAATCCAGCTGAGCTTCCACTGTTTCAACAGATCGCTTTCGCGGTCCAGAAACCGGCGCAATTGTTCGGCGCGGCCCACATTGAGCCACAGCTTGAAGACCAGGATGCCTTCCTGGGCCAACATTTCCTCAAAGGGGATCACCTGACTGAAGAACGCCTCGCGGTCGGGATCGGTGCAAAAGCCGAACACCTTCTCGACCACGCCGCGATTGTACCATGAGCGGTCGTAGAACACGATCTCGCCGCCCGCGGGCAGGTGGTCGATATAGCGCTGGAAATACCATTGCGTGGCTTCGCGGTCCGTGGGCTTGGAGAGGGCGACCACACGCGCCCCACGCGGGTTCAGGTTTTCGCGGAAGCGTTTGATGGTGCCACCTTTGCCCGCCGCATCCCGGCCCTCAAAGACAATCGCAATCCGTGCGCCGCTGTCGCGCGCCCAGCGTTGCAGCTTGACCAGTTCGATTTGCAGCGCGTCCAGATGATCCTCATAGGCGTCCTTGTCCATGCGGTCGCCGTAAGGGAAGTCAGGGTTCAGGATCTTGTCCTTTTCGCGATGGTCTATCGCCTCACGCACGTCATCTGGCGCGCTTTCGCGGTAAAAACTGCTGATCGCCCCGTCGAATGGAAGCTCCATAGGCTCCTCCCTTTTCTTATATATGGAGGGTGTGCGCCCTTAGCGCAATCCGGCACGGGCAGCCGCGCGGTCAATCGCGGCGATGGTTTCGTCGGGTGAGACGTGCTGGGGCATGTGGCCGATCCCGTCCAGCCGGGTCAGCACGGCGCCGGGAATTTGCTGTGAAAGCGGTTCGGAATGAATGCGCAGGGGGACGATGGTATCGGCGGTGCCGTGCACAATCTCTGTCGGCACGCTGATCTTGCTGTAACGTTTGGACATCTCGACGATATGCGGCCGCAGAGAGTTCACCTGCTGCGCATTCGCCCGCAGCGACTCCCGGCGCAGGGTAAGGCCAGCCCCGACATATTCCGCATAGCCCTCCGGCGCAGCTTGCGGCTCGAAAATACTCTCCAAGACATCGTCAATCCGCGATGTCGGCACAAAGGCAGAGATCAGAGGCACCACCGTCGCCCCTCCGACCCGCGAGGAGTTGATGCCGTAAAGCGCGCCCAGATCACCGGGCCAGGGGTTGGAGGCCGCACCTAGCAACACAAGCCCTGCGGGGTGGTCGGGATAATCCAGCGCCCAGGCCAGTGTCACAGCGCCGCCAAAAGAGTGCCCGACGATGATCGGGTTTTCCACGTCTAGCTGATCGGCGGCAGCCTTCAGTAAAGCGGCCTGTTCAGACGGGCTTTCCGCCTTGGTGTTGGTTGCCCCTTCAAAGCCGGGTAGCCGCTCCGTCCAGCCCAGACCGGGCCTGTCAAAAGCAATGACGCGGTAGCGGTCCTTGACGCGGTCCACGAACTCAAAGGTCCAGTCGCGCGTATTGCCACTGGCCCCATGGATCAGGATCAGGTCAGGGCCGCTGCCCTCCACATGGGCATGCACCGTTGTGCCATTCACCTCCAACAGCTGACCTGTGGGCGGGTAGGCGGCTTCGGCCTGCGCCGCGCGCGTCTCCGCCCAGTTGCCGACAATAGCCCCACAGCCCGCCAGAACAGCCGTCACGGCAGCGAGGGACAGAAGTTTAACGGCCAATTTTCGCAAGGTCATAGCTGGTGGTCTGGTAAATCTCGTTGATCCAGTTGCCATATAGAAGATGCGCGTGACTTCTCCACCGGTTCTGCGGGCTGCGCGCAGGATCGTTATCCGGATAGTAGTTCAGCGGCACGTTGATTGGCGTGGCATCGGCCACATCGCGATCATATTCCTGCTTGAGCGTGTCGCTGTCATACTCGAAATGATTGAAGATATAGAGCGCGCGGTGGGCCGGGTCCTCCACCAGCGCGGGGCCCACCTCATCACTGCTGAGCAGCGTCTTCAGACCATCTGCGGCGTCAATCTCACCCTGCTTCATCTCGGTCCAACGGCTGACGGGGATCACGCAATCATCCGAAAAGCCGCGCAAGTAAGGCGAGGCGGGATCAATATTGCGGTGCCGGAAGCAGCCAAACGCCTTGGCGTTTAGGATGTGCTTTTTGACACCGTGGAAATGGTTTATCATCGCCATGCCACCCCAGCAGACACCGAAGGTGGAATGCACATTGCTTTGCGTCCAGGCGAATACCTCACGCAGTTCGTCCCAATAGGTGACCTTGTCGAAGTCCAGATGCTCAATCGGGGCGCCGGTGATGATCAGCCCGTCGAACTTCTCGTCCTTCACGTCCTGAAAGGGGCGATAAAACTCAGCCATATGCTCGGCGGCAGTGGTTTTCGTCTGATGCTCCGACATGCGGATCAGCGTCAGCTCGATCTGCAGGGGCGTGGCACCGATCAGACGGGCGAACTGGTTCTCGGTCTGGATTTTCTTGGGCATCAGGTTCAAAAGCCCGATCCGCAAAGGGCGAATATCCTGACGGCCCGCCGCATCCTCGTCCATCACCATCACGCCTTCGCGCGTGAGCACGTCATAGGCGGGCAGGGTGGCGGGCAGTTTGATGGGCATGGGATCAGGTCCGATTGCTTGCGGGAGGCTTTAAATAGGCTGCGGATCAACGCGCCTCAAGGGCGGCGGCGATCATGGCGTCAAAGGCTTCGGGCGTTGTGGCTTTCGCGACATCCTCGGCCGTGACGGTCACACCCCAATCCGCCATCGCTGCATAGCGCGGTTGGCGATGAGCAATCACCTCGGCATAGGTGTGACGGATGAAAGCATCAGGATCAACTTCGCCCTCTACCAGATTGTTATCGCTCAGGTATGCATTCCATTTCGCGTCCAGAAACTCAGGCCGGTAATAGATTGGCTTGGGCGCTTTATCAAAGCGGCGCACCAGCTCGGCGCGGTGATCCTCACTGCCTTTGATCCAGACCAGCAGCAGATTCTCGGACAGCGCTTTCAGGATCGGATCGTTTGGATCGGACGGATCGACGACCTCACAGATCGACCCGCTCGTGTCACACACGAAATTCTCGTAGCCATAAAGGTCTTCGGCCCGGTCGATGAAGCGCACCGTGTCCAGCATCGCCGCGCGCTCTGCCTCCAGATGCTGCGCCTGACGACGCTTGTATTCGGCAAAGCTCAGCCCGCCCTTGGCGGGATCACCCGGCTTGCCCAGATAAGTCGACAAAGGCGCGAGATTGTCGAAGGTGATGTTGGACGCGATGTAGAGGCTGTCGCTCATCAGCAGCTCGCGCAGAAGCGGCTGGCGCATGGCCTCGCGCTTGAAGTTGTCGACGATGTATTCGCCCATGTAGCGCGTGCCGATGCGGTAATCGACGGAGTAGTGGAACCAATCGCCATGATCGCGCAACATATTGGAAACATGGGTTTTCCCAAGCCCTGACATCGCGAAAAGAAGCACCTTCTTTCGCTTCGCAGCCTGCCAGTCCTGAGCCGTTTCATAGATCATCGCGCTGTCTCTCACCGTCCTGTTCAGACGGGTTTAGCGCGCGGACCCATCAAGAGGTAGGGGTTTGTTGAAAAGCCACCGCCACAGTCGCCCGTCAAGCACACTCAGCCCCAGCGCCAGGATCGCGAACCCCAGATAGGCATTTGCGCTGAGCGTCTCGCCGCGGACCAGAGCCCCCAGAGTGATGGCAAACGGCACGATCAGCAGCGTGCAAAGCATCAGATTGCCGCTGCCCGCCATCGCCAGCACGCGGTAATACAGCAGATAGGCCCCCGCGGTCGCGAAGATCGCGTAATAGCCAATCGCACCCCAGGTTTGAGCCTCCAGATCAAAACGGATCGGTCCTTCCAGAAACAGCGCCGCCGGGATCATGATCACCGCCGAGCCCGTGAGCATCCCCGCCGCCGCCAGTTGTGGCGGCAGATGCGACAGTCGCTTCCGCGCCCAGACCCCGGCCAACGCATAAGAGATCGTGCCCGCAATCACCGCCAGTTGCGCCACGGACCGGACATCGAAATTTGTCAGCGCGCTCAGCCCGATGGCCGTCGCCACGCCAAAGAACCCCAAAGCCACGCCGATCAAGCGCCGCCGGGTCAGACGCTCGTCTGCGAAGAAGGCCGCCGCGGCCAGAACGCCAAAAATCGCGGTCCCCGCATTGAAGATCGAGGTCAGTCCGGTCTCGATATAAAGCTGTCCCCACGCCATGAGCGAAAAGGGGATCACGTTGTTCAGGCAGCCCATCACCAGAAACGCGCCCCAGACCTTTGGGTCTCGCGGCACGGCGATCCCACGCAGCGCGATCACCAGCCATAACAGCAAAGCCGCCCAGCCGACGCGATGCGCCACGCTGGTGACAAAGCCGATCTCGTCCAGAGCGATCCGGATCGACAGGAACGACACACCCCAGATCGCCGAAAGCAACAGCAATTCGGCCCAAGCGCGCGCGGAAAGGATTTTTTGTTCTGTCATGGGCTGGTTCTATGTCGCTCTCGCAGGCCGGGCGATCTGTTTCTTGCGCAAACGAAAAAGCCCCGCCGGTGAGGGCGGGGCTTTTGTGATCCAGATGAGGGATGCTTAGAAGGTGAAGGAGGCGTTAAACCCGAAGCCCAGCGAGCTGCTGCCTTCGAAATCAGCTACACCTTCGCCACCCACATTCGCGCGGGCGTCGCCCAGCTCGGAGTAGTTGATACCCGCCGACAGCTTGACGTTGTCTTTGTTGTATTGCGCGCCCAAGGTCAGACCCCGCAGACCATTGGTCGGCCCAAGCGGGGAGACCAGATCATCACCCTCGGGTTCATAGAGGAACGTGGCCGATGCCGCGAAGTTCTCATTGAAGCGGCGCGCGATACCGATTGTGTAGCGCTCCCCATCTTCAAGGTTCACAAGGTCAGAACCCAGGAAATCAGGCACAACATCCACAGCCGAGAATTCTGTCCAGCGATAGGATGCGGTCAAAAGCGTGCCTTCCGCGATACCGGTCTGGAAATCCAGATTAACCGATTGCGGTGTGACGTAATCAACCGAACCTTTGATGGTTTGACCGAGGATCGTTTCCTTCGTGTCAGCGGAGTGCTCTGTTTCGAAATGATAGGTCAGAGCCACACGAAGCGCGATATCGGGGATCTCATAAGCCGCGCCAACGAGGAAGACCGGCTCCGTGCTGTCTTCCATCTCGAAGCTATAACCACCACCCGCGAAAAAGTTCGCACGGCCCGTGTCGACAGCGCCTTGCAAAGCCTCAACGCCACCTTGGCCACCTTGTTGAATGATCGCCTGCTGTTGCGGAGCGGGAAGACCTGCAAAGATAGCCGGCGTGATGCCTGCCCCCTGAATACCAAGTGCTGCGCCGTAGGTCGCGATGAAGTTGTTGATAGCGTCCTGATCGCCAGCGATGATGTCTTCTGCATCGCCTGCGCCCAGCGACGGAAGTCCGGTCCCTGCGATCTGACCATTGAAGTTGCCTGCCGCAGTCGGCGCAACCGAACTACCGGTCACAATCGCATTCGCGTAAGCTGTACCGTTCAGGTCGACCTCGGCGCGCACGCGTTCCATTTTGACGCCACCGTAAACACTGAACCGGTCGCTGAACTGAAAGCGGCCTACGATGCCCAGCGATTCACTGGACAGATCTGCACCTGTGCCGCCCAAAGCGGACGTGGACGGCGTCGTGCCGTATTCGACATTCGCGCCGTAGGGCTGATCGAAAATCAGCGAAACGTTGAACTGGTCATTGATATACTGCGTGTAGCTGAACCCGAGCTGGCGGTAGCTTTCACCGACATCGTAATCATTGCCTGCATCGTCGCTCCCGACGACGTTGGGCTGGACCACACCGAAACTCAGCGAGACGGTGTTATCATCCGCAAAAATCGCGCCAACGCTCTGGCCCGAGCGGTCCAGTCCCGCCGCTGACACAAGCGACGTGCTCAGCATGAGCGCAGCGGATGCGCTTGCAAAGTGTTTCATTTTGACTTCCCTCATCCCTGATCACGATTAGCGTGATTGTTTTAGTGGATCGACGTTAGGCGGCGGAAATGCGCCGGGTCAATTCTTACCCAACGTTATGACCAGCTGAGGGACGCCGCGTCACATTTTTGTAACGCGCCGGTTTTCGAGGCGGATATTGGCGTAATTTGCTCCAAAAATGAGCGCTGCACCAACGAAGATCCACAGGTCAATCGCTTCGCTGTAGAACATCGCGCCGATCACCGCGATGACCGGCAGGCGGACAAAATCAATCGGCATGACGACACTGGCAGGCGCCAGGCTCAGCGCGGTGGTCAGGCAGAAATGCGCCAGTAACCCCGCGCAGCCGATCAGGATCAGCCATGGCACCGACGCGGCCGAAGGCAGGGCGATGTCGCCATCATACCCTGCTGCGATGATGCCGAAGCCCGCCTGCATCACCGTCAGGTAAAAGAGGATACAGGTGATCGTTTCGGTGCGCGTCAGCTTGCGCGTGGCAATCGCGGTGCCTGCAAAGAAGATTGCCGAGGCCGCCGCACAGATCACACCGATGTTCAGCGCGTTGAAATCCGGACGCACGACGATCAGCACGCCTGCGAACCCGACGAGGGCGGCCAATACTTTGGGCCGTGTCAGACGTTCTCCCAGAAGCAGGGGCGACAGCAGCAGGACCCAAAGCGGAGACGTGAACTCAAGCGCGAAGAGCTGCGCCAGTGGGATCATCGTGAGCGCGAAAAACCACAGGTTCTGGCCCGTGAAATGGCACAGGTTGCGGATCGCCTGCAGACCCAGATGGCGTCGTGTGATCTGATGCAATGTGCCTGCCGTCCCTGCAATGCTCAGAACCAACACGATGCCCACAAAGGAGCGGAACATCATGATCTCGAATGTATCGAGCTCGAAACTGACCGCCCGGCCCGCAATGGCCATGGCCGTAAACGAGCCAATCGCGCCACTCATCCACAGCGCAGCCTTGATGACGTCAGACATCCGTGCCTCGGTAAGTCTTTTCCAGAATTCTCGCTACGGGCAGAGCGGAACCGGTTGAAATTATGAAAGTGCTCTGATCGGTCTGCGCGTCACAAGCGTGACCGTAGCCTACTCCCATTCGATGGTGCCTGGAGGCTTCGATGTGATGTCATAGGTCACACGGTTGATGCCCTTGACCTCGTTGATGATCCGCGTCGCGGTCTCGCCCAGAAATTCGTGGCTGAACGGATAATAGTCGGCCGTCATCCCATCGACAGAGGTCACAGCACGCAAAGCACAGGCATAATCATAGGTGCGGAAATCGCCCATCACGCCAACGGTGCGCACGGGCAGGATCGCCACGAAAGCCTGCCAGATCTCATCATAAAGTCCGTGCTTGCGGATCTGGTCGATATAGACCGCATCGGCCTTGCGCAGGATATCGAGCTTGTCGCGGGTGATGTCGCCGGGGCAACGGATCGCAAGGCCGGGACCGGGGAAGGGGTGGCGCCCGATAAAGCTGTCGGGCAGGCCAAGTTCGCGCCCCAAGGCGCGCACCTCGTCTTTGAAAAGCTCGCGCAAAGGCTCGACCAGTTTGAGGCCCATCTTCTCGGGCAGCCCGCCTACGTTGTGATGGCTCTTGATCGTGACCGAGGGCCCGCCAGAGAAGCTGACGCTTTCGATGACATCCGGGTAGAGCGTGCCTTGAGCGAGGAATTTCGCGCCGCCGACCTCGTTGGCGTGTTTCTGGAACACGTCGATGAAGAGCTTGCCGATTATCTTGCGCTTGGTTTCCGGGTCTGACTGGCCTTCCAGCTCGCCCAAAAACAGATCGCTCTCATCAGCGTGGACCAGAGGCATGTTGTAGTGATCACGGAACATGGTGACGACCTCGTCCGCCTCGTTCTGGCGTAAGAGGCCGTGATCGACGAAGACACAGGTGAGCTGATCGCCAATCGCCTCGTGAATCAACACGGCGGCAACCGAGCTGTCGACACCGCCCGATAACCCGCAGATCACCTTCGCATCGCCCACCTGTTCGCGGATTTTGCGGATTGCTTCCTCGCGGTAGGCCCCCATCGTCCAATCGCCGGTAAAGCCTGCCAGCTTCACGAAATTCTCGTAAAGCGTCTTGCCGTTCGGGGTGTGATGCACCTCCGGATGGAACTGCACGGCGAAGAAATTGCGGTCCAGATCGGCCGTGATCGCAAACGGCGCGTTGGGGGAGGTGCCGTAGACCTCGAACCCCGGCGCGATCTGGCTGACATGATCGCCATGGCTCATCCAGACCTGTTCCCTGGCCTCCAGGAACCAGCCTTTCAGCAGATCAATCCGGTCGTCAGACGGCGTGACATAGGCGCGCCCGAACTCGGCCGTCCCGTACCCCTGTTCGACCTTGCCGCCCAGCATATGCATCATCACTTGCTGGCCATAGCAGATGCCAAGAATCGGCACGCCAATGCCGAAGACAGAGGCGGGCGGTTGCGGCGCGCCTTCGTCAAAAACAGATGCTGGACCGCCGGAGAAAATCACCGCTTTCGGGGCAAACTCGGCCAAAAACGCATCCGTCACGTTCTGGTAGGGGTGGATTTCGCAATAGACGTTCAGCTCCCGTAGGCGGCGCGCGATCAGCTGCGTCACCTGGCTGCCAAAGTCGATAATCAGAAGGCGGTCGTGGGATGTATCAGACATGCGCCATCTGGTAGCCCCGTGCGCGCCGACACGCAATGTCTGGGATGCACTTTCGCGCAGCTTGACCTTGAGGGATGTCGCTTTTCCCCCCGAACCGCCGCAATCGCGGCGCGCGCGGCGCGCAAAGCGCGTATCAAAAGAGACAAGTTCGGGCTTTGCGAGAAAGTAAGGGTGGTCTCATGGCAGAAGCACAGACAAGACGACGCGCACGGGGCGGCGGCGGGGCAGCCCGGCGCGCGGAACGCACTGCGGTCAAGATCGAAACCGCCAAATATATCGAGCGCAACATCCCCCTGACCGAACTTCTCTCGGACGACGCACTGAATATCATAGAGGCCAACGCCGAAACGCTGCTTGAAGAGGTCGGCGTCGCCTTTGTCGAAAACCCCGAAGCGCTTGAGCGCTGGAAAGCAGCCGGAGCGCATATAACCGGAGAACGTGTGCGCCTGCCCAAGGGCCTTGCCCGCAAGCTGTGCGAAACGGCCCCGTCCAAGTTCACCCAACATGCCCGCAATCCTGAACGGAATGTCGAAATCGGCGGCAACACGCTTGTGACCGCGCCCGTCTACGGCCCGCCTTTCGTGCGCGACGCCGATGGCGGCCGTCGCTATGCCACGATGGACGATTTCAAGAATTTCGTGAAGCTCGGCTATATGTCGAAATACCTGCACCATTCGGGCGGCACCGTGTGCGAGCCCACAGATGTGCCGGTGAACAAGCGTCACCTCGACATGCTGCTGGCCCATATGACGCTTAGCGACAAACCGTTCATGGGATCGGTGACCGAGCCGTCTCGCGCGCAAGACAGTGTCGAGATGTGCGAGATTCTCTTCGGCAAAGAGTTTGTCCAAGAGAACACGGTGATGACCTCGCTCATCAACATCAACTCGCCCATGACCTTTGATGCCACGATGATGGGCGCGCTTGAGGTCTATGCCGCCAACAACCAGGCCTGCATCGTCTCGCCCTTCATCGTCGGCGGGGCAATGGCGCCCGTGTCGGTTATGGGCACGCTGACCCAAGTGCTGGCCGAGGTGATGGCAGGCATCGCCTATTCCCAGATCATCCGCCCCGGCGCGCCCGTGATTTTTGGCACGTTTGTGACCTCGATCGACATGAACTCCGGCGCGCCCACCTTCGGCACGCCAGAGGCGAGCCAGATTCTTTACGGGGCAGGGCAGTTGGCCCGCCGCATGGGTCTGCCGTTCCGCTCAGGCGGCGGGCTTTGCGGCTCCAAACTCCCGGATGCGCAGGCCGCTTACGAGACGGCGCATACCCATAACGCAGCGCTCATGGGTGGCGTGAACTTCATGTTGCACAGCTGCGGCTGGCTCGAAGGGGGGCTCGTGTCGTCCTACGAGAAATTTGTGATGGATGCGGACCAGCTTGGAACGCTTCAGAAAATGGCCGCAGGCGTGGACACCACGGAAGAGGCGCAAGCGATGGACGCGATCCGCGAGGTCGGCCCCGGCGGGCATTACCTTGGCTGCGCCCATACCCAGGCCAATTTCAAGGACGCGTTCTGGCGCACCGATCTGCTGGATTACAAACCTTTTGAGACCTGGGACGAAGAAGGCGCGCGCGACACGCAGACGCTGGCCTCGGTCCGGGTGCAGAAACTGCTGAACGACTATCAGCAACCCCAGCTTGATCCCGGCATCCACGCAAAACTTGTCGAATATGTGGAAGCCAAGAAATCCTCCATGCCCGACGCGTTTGTCTAGGGCTCACGGCAACGGCGCGCGGGAGGCCTGAACCATCCGCGCCTCGCCCATGATCGCGATCATGACCAGCACATGCTGGGTCAGGTTATAGCGCCCGTCATCGGTCACGCGCTGCTCTTCCAGCGTGTCTTCGATGTCGATCAGATGGGTTAACGCCTCCACCGGGCCGATCATGCGCTCGCTTTGCAAGATGCGCGCAAGATCACGGGTGCGGCGATACTCCAGCGCGCCAAATCGCGCAGCAGACATCAAAAGGCGCGGGCGGCGCAGGCAGTCCAGACGGGCAAGAATATCGGTCATGGCAGGTCCTTTCGGTTTCAGACAGGGTCACCATGACACAACCTAAACGGGTGTTGCGTCTTCGCCGAAGCCACCGTTCGGGGGCTTCCGTATTTGTTTATCTTTTGGAAACAATCATCGTCTGACCGCTCGATTTTAACTTCTGGGTAATAAATACCCGCTTAGGTTGTGTTCATAAATCGGGCGGCGCTTGAACGTCGCTCGCAGGGAAGGACATTAGGAATGTCAGACGATCAGAGCGTGGAGGCTCTGTCGCCGATGCCGGCCTGGGTGCCGGAGGGGGCCAGACTGTATCTCACACATGTTGAGGGTGGGGTGACGATCCGTGGGCTTGCCCGCTTGCGGGGCGTTCACGCCTCTACCATCATGCGACAGGTGCGCCGCTTCGAGCAGCGCCGGGATGATCCACTGGTCGACAAGGCGCTGCGGCGTCTGGCATCTAAAACCGTGCGCGCGATTTCCCTTTCCCAAAAGAAGGAGTGTCGCCAGATGTTGCCCACACAGTCTTCCGTTTCCCAAACCACCCCAGCGCCTGATCCGTTGCTGAACGATGCCCACCGTGCGTTGCGGCGCTTGTGCGAAACCGGCGCGGTTCTGGCGATTGCTGCGGATATGGAAAAGGCGGTCGTCGTGCGCAATGGCCCCGATGGCAGCAACACGCGCACGGCGGTGATCGACCGCTGCGTGGCCGAAGCGATGGCGCTGAAAGACTGGATCGCCTGCGACGCGCCGGGCCGCATTTCGCGCTATCAGGTGACCTCGGCAGGCCGCGCTGCCGCGCGCGAACTGGCGGTTGAGATCGAAGAGGCGGCACCCACCGTGCCGCAGGAAGACAGCCCCAATCGCCGCGCCCGCTATGGTGCAGTCGAATCGCCGCTCGTCGGCCTGGCGCGCCGCCGCGACAAAGAAGGAAACGTCTTTCTGTCAGAGGATCTTGTCTCAGCCGGGGAGCGCCTGCGCGAAGATTTCGAGCTGGGCCAGCTTGGCCCCTACGCCCCCGCCGATTGGGAGACTTTTCTCGGCCAGCCTCCGGCACTGACCGCATCGGCTGGCGACGGCATCGGCCCAGAGGCCGCCCGCGCCCGCGTGCATGCGGCTTTGACCGAGCTTGGCCCCGGCCTGGCGGATATCGCCCTTCGGTGCTGCTGTTTTCTCGAAGGGCTTGAAGTCACCGAAAAGCACATGGGCTGGTCTGCGCGGTCCGGCAAAATCGTGCTGCGGATTGCGTTGCAACGCCTCTCGCAACACTATCTGGGCCAGCGTCAGGATTATGGCAAACTGATCGGATAACCTGCGACGTGGTGGCCTTTGGACATTTCCGTCCCAGATAGTTAAGTGTTAAACAACTCTCTGACATGGTCCCAAGAGGCAGCTCATGAGCACGCGCGATCTGAAAATCCCGGCCCAACGCCACCCGGAAAAAGCCCATAAGGCGGACAAGGCTCAGCCGACCAAGCCGGACTGGATCCGGGTCAAAGCGCCTACGTCGGAGGGCTACAAGAAGACCCACGCCATCATGCGCGAGCATAAGCTGGTCACCGTCTGCGAAGAGGCCGGGTGCCCCAATGCCGGCGAATGCTGGAGCCAAGGCCACGCCACCATGATGATCATGGGCGACATCTGCACACGCGGCTGTTCGTTCTGCAACATCGCCACTGGCCGCCCCGACACGCTCGATGCGTTTGAGCCGGGGCGCGTCGCCCATGCGGTTCAGAAACTGGGCCTCAACCACGTCGTCATCACCTCAGTCGACCGCGATGATCTGGAGGATGGCGGCGCCGATCATTTCGCCCAAACCATCCGCGCCATCCGTCACCGCGCGCCTGACACGACAATCGAAATCCTCACCCCGGATTTCCTGAAATGTGCGCCCTCTGTGCTGGAAACTGTGGTCGAAGCGCGCCCGGATGTATTCAACCACAACCTTGAAACGGTCCCCGGCCTCTATCCGGAGGTCCGTCCCGGCGCGCGCTATTTCCATTCCCTGCGTCTCTTGCAGCGCGTCAAGGAGCTTGACCCGTCCATGTTCACCAAATCCGGCATCATGGTCGGTCTGGGCGAAGACCGCCAAGGCGTGCTGCAAGTCATGGACGACATGCGTGCTGCCGATATCGACTTCCTGACCATCGGCCAGTATCTGCAACCCACGCCGAAACACCACGCAGTGGACCGTTTCGTAACCCCGGATGAGTTCAAATCCTACGAAAAAGCCGCTTTCGGCAAAGGCTTCCTGATGGTCTCCGCCACGCCGCTGACACGCTCCAGCTACCACGCCGGAGATGATTTCGCGAAACTCCGAGAGGCCCGCATGGCCAAGCTCGAGAACGCTTAGGCTTCTTTTGTGCTGAAATACTCTGGGGGTCTGGGGGCGAGCCCCCAGCGGAGCAACGCGCCGAAGGCGCGGCGCAAGTCCTTATCGCATCATCCGCCCCGGCTCATTCACGGTCAGCCAGGCTGGCCAGCCGATGAAATACTCAATCCCCACCAAAATCAGAGCCGCCGCGATGATCCCGAAGACCAGCTTCACCATCTTTTCCGATGGCGGATTGCGCGCCCATTTGGAGGCCCGGACAAACCAGCGCAGGTTCATGTGAACCGCACCGCGCCGATGTAAGGCAGGTTGCGGTTGCGCTGCGCATAATCAATCCCATAGCCCACCACAAACGCGTCGGGGATCTCGAACCCGACCCAATCCACGTCGACCGTCACCTCCCGCCGCGACGGCTTGTCCAGCAGCACAATGGAGCGCAGTCGCGCCGGTTTGCGCGCGCGCAGCAACCCCAGCACATGGCGCAAGGTAAACCCGGTGTCGACCAGATCCTCCACCACCAGCACATCACGGCCCTCGATGGCCCCGCGCAGGTCTTTCAAAATCCGCACCTCGCGCGAACTTTCCATCCCGTCGCCGTAAGACGACGCTTCAATAAAATCGACCTCGATCGGCAGGTCCAGCGCCCGCACCATATCGGCGATAAAGACGAACGATCCGCGCAGCAGACCCACGACGACCAGCTTGTCGGTATCAGCAAACTCCGCCTCGATCTCGCGGCCCAAGACGCCGATCCGCTCTGCGATCTGCGCCGCCGAGATCATCTCGTCAATGACATATGGCCGCTGTTCCATGCGCTTCCCCTTGATTTCTGCCCCCGATTTACCGATATGCCCCCCCACTGTCACGGGGAGAAAAGGACGTCGGATGCCGACCCATTCGGAAACACGCCACCTGCCATACACTGCGCAACAGATGTATGATCTGGTCGCCGACGTGGCCTCGTACCCCGAATTTCTGCCGTGGTGTGCTGCGGCCCGCATCCGCTCGCGCACCGAGCACGGCGCGTCCGAGGTGATGGAGGCTGATCTTGTGATCTCCTTCAAGGTCTTCCGCGAGCGTTTTGGCAGCCGTGTGACGCTTCACTCAGACCGCAAAAGCATCGATACAGAATATATCGACGGGCCCTTCCGCTACATGAAATCCACCTGGGATTTTGCGGAGGCCGAGGGCGGTTGCGAGGTCAAGTTCTTCGTCGATTTCGAGTTCAAGAACGCCGTCCTGCAAGGGATCATTGGCATGGTTTTCAACGAGGCGATGCAACGCATCGTGCGCGCGTTTGAGCGCCGCGCGGCGTCCCTATACGGCGCATCGGCGTGACGCCTGCGGCCCAACTCGCCCGCTTTGCGCAGTCCGCATCGCCGCCCGAGGCCAGCTTGCAGATCATGCGCCTGTCGCTCGCTGACTGGGTCACCGTTGGCCGCGCGGGGCAGTCCGAACCCGTCGCCGAGATCACCCGCCAATTGGTCTTGGGCGAAGGCGGGCAGGGGCACGCCAGCCTATTCGGCGATCCGACGCCGCAGCCGCCGCGCGCTGCCGCTTTGGCCAATGGCACGATCAGCCATGCGCTGGATTACGACGACACCCATTTCGCCCATATCGGCCATCCCAGCGTCGCTGTCTTACCCGCCGCTCTGGCCATTGCAGAAACCGAAGGGGCCTCTGGCTCTGATTTCCTCGCCGCCGCGCTGATCGGGGTTGAAGCCTCCATCCGCGTCGGTCTCTGGCTGGGCCGCAGCCATTACCAAGCGGGCTTTCACCAGACCGCAACCGCCGGAGCTTTCGGCGCGACGCTTGCGGCTGCCAAACTGATGCAGCTCACCGAAGCGCAAACCGAAACCGCGCTTAACCTCGTCGCGACCCGCGCCTCCGGCCTCAAGTCGCAATTCGGCGCGATGGGCAAACCGTATAACGCTGGCATCGCAGCCTCCAACGGTGTGGAATGCGCGCAGCTGGCGCGTCTCGGCATAACCGCCGCTCCCGACGGCATGGCCAGCGCCCAAGGCTTCGGCCCGACCCATCACGGCATAGACGACATCGCACCGCTCAGGCCCGACGGCACTTGGCATTTCGACCAGATCAGCCACAAGTTTCACGCCTGTTGCCACGGCACCCATGCCGCCTTGGAGGCCTTTGCCGGTATTGTCCCCGAGCTGAGCGGCGATATTGAGCAGGTCCAAATCACCACACATCCACGCTGGCTGAGCGTCTGCGATATCAAATCCCCACGTAGCGGGCTTGAGGTGAAATTCAGCTATGCCCACACCGCCGCGATGGCGTTGACGGGCTTGTCCACCGCGGCGCTCGACAGCTTCTCAGACGAAGTCGCCACAGACCCGCGCCTGCAAGCGCTCGCCAAACGCGTCACGGTGATCGCGGATGAGGGGATGGCCGAAACCGCCTCAACGGTGCGCGTTCACACGACCACCGGCATCGTCGAGACGTCTCACGACCTCGCCACCCCGATCTCGCTCCAAGACCTCACCCAGAAACTCGTCGCGAAGTCCGAGGCACTTCTGGGCAAGCAAAACGCACAAGAGCTTTGGAATACCGTGAACAACGGGGCAGAGCCCGCCAAGATCGGCGCGCTCCTGCGCGGATCAGCTGGTATGTAAAGCGCTCTCGAGCCGCGCCAGAACCAGCTTCAACGCATGATCGCAGGCCGCCGCGCGCACATTCGCACGTCCCAAAGCGCCAAATTCGACCGTTTCGCTCTGCACGCCTGTGGCGTCCATGATACCGAAACAGACACGGCCTTCGGGCTTGAACTCTGACCCGCCAGGCCCCGCGATCCCGGTAATCGACACCGCGATATCCGCCGCAGCCGTGGCCCGCGACCCTTTTGCCATCTCGCGCGCGACCTCTTCGCTAACCGCGCCATGGCTTTCCAACGTTTCCGCCGAGACCCCAAGCAACGCAATCTTCGCGGCGTTTGAATAGGTCACGACACCGCGCCCGAACATGGCCGACGATCCCGCCACATCCGTAATCGCGGCCGCCACAAGGCCTCCGGTGCAGCTTTCCGCCGTGGTCACTTTCAACCCCAGCTCTGTCGCCCGCGCGACGATGCGTTCTGCAATGCTCATAACCCCATCCCCATATGTGCAATCGCCGCAGCACCCGCCACGACGCAGGCCGCCATCACGCCTGCAATCACGTCATCCATCATAACGCCGAACGCATCATGACGCTTGTCCGCCCAGCCCACGGGGCCAGGTTTCCAGATGTCGAACAGCCGGAAAAAGACGAACGCCGTGACCCAGCCCGGCCACGGAAATGTCCACGGGTCCACCCCGGCCATCCACAAGCCCAGCGAGACGGGCCACAGTGCGATCCACTGACCCACGACCTCGTCAATCACGATCTCTGACGGGTCATGATCGTCTGCTCCGCGCGTGGCCTCGACCGTGGCCCACCAGCCAAGCGCGAAGACGGCAAGCGTCGCAACGGCCAGCAAAGGAAAACCGCCCAGCCCGTGCAACCCATATGCCACGGGGATCGCCGCAGCCGAGCCCCATGTCCCCGGAGCGGGCTTCAGCAGACCCACATAGAAAAACGTCGCAATCGCGCGGCTCATGCGGCGACCAGCGTGACCGTGGCGAGCGAGGCGATGCCTTCCTCGCGACCCGTAAAACCCAACCGCTCAGACGTGGTGGCTTTCACGCTCACCTGTCCCTGCTCCAACCCCATCAACCGCGCCATTTCTGCTTTCATATCAGCGGCATGCGGCCCGATCTTGGGATGCTCGCAGATCAGCGTGCAATCGACATTGGCAATCCGGTAGCCGCGCGATCCAGCCAGTTCCACTGCATGGCGCAGAAAAATCTCGCTCGCGGCTCCTTTCCACTGCGGGTCACTCGGCGGGAAATGCTGGCCGATGTCGCCATCGGCCAAAGCGCCGTAGATCGCGTCCGTGACTGCGTGCATGCCCACATCGGCGTCAGAATGGCCCTGCAGGCTGCGCCCATGGGGCACCGTCACGCCACACAAAGTCACATGATCGCCCTCGCCAAAGCGATGCACGTCAAAACCGTTTCCAAGTCGAATATCCATACTCTGTCTCATGATCCGTTCGGCCCGGGCGAAATCCTCGGGGCCGGTGATTTTCAGATTGGCCTCATCGCCCTCGACAATGGCCACATGGAGGCCCGCCGCGCGCGCAACCTCCACGTCATCCGCAGCACCGCCAGGATGCGCGGCATGGGCCGCTACTATTGCGTTGAAGCGAAACCCTTGCGGTGTCTGCGCGCGGTAAAGCGCCGTGCGATCCTGCGTGCCCGTCACAACACCCTCCGCGCCTAGCCACAAAGCGTCCGTGACCGCAAGGGCAGGAGCCGCGCCTTCAGCGCTGTCCAACGCCTCCAACACCCGGTCAATGACCGCCGCGGGCAAGCAGGGCCGGGCGACATCATGGATCAAGACCCGCTCAGGCGGATCGGCGGCCAACGCCTCCAACCCCGCGCGCACCGAAGCATCCCGCGTCGCCCCGCCTTGCACGCAGAGATGCCCGCGCTCTGCAAAACCCTGCACCTCGGTCAGATCTTCCGCCGCGTGGACAATCACGATGCGGTCGATGGCCTCATGCGCCTCAAAAACCCCGACCGTCCAATCCGCCACGCGACGGCCCGCAAGCACTTGCCATTGCTTGGCAATCTCGCCCCCCGCACGGGTGCCGCGTCCGGCGGCGACGATCAAAGCGGCGGTGCGCATCACAGGCTGTCCTGACGGTCTTTCATGGCGCTCTGTCTAGGGGTTGCGCTTTGGGCAAGCAATGGGTCTCGAACACGTGGCCTTGCTGCCTAAAATTTCATCACTTACGGAATTTCGCCCAAGATTATGGCGTGTTTCGTTGATTTCCGGTGCTCAGAGACCTACTCCAAAAGGGTCTGCATAAGGATTAAGCACCTCACATGCCTTCCGAACCGGTCAAGTCGCCGCTTGGCTTCAGCCCTCCTGTTTTGCTCGCACCGATGGCGGGGATCACCGATTTGCCGTTCCGCAATCTGGTGGCGTCGTTCGGTGCAGGGCTGGTCGTAAGCGAGATGGTTGCAAGCCAGGAAATGGTGCAGGCCAAGCCCGGCGTGCGCGAACGGGCCGAACTGGGGTTCGAGGCCGCAGGCACCGCCGTGCAGATCGCAGGCCGCGACGCCTATTGGATGGCCGAGGCGGCGCGCATGGTCGCAGCCAACGGCGCCAGCATCATCGATATCAACATGGGCTGTCCGGCCAAGAAGGTGACCAACGGCTATTCCGGCTCCGCGCTGCTGCGCGATCTGGACCATGCGCTGAGCCTGATCGAGGCCGTGGTGGACGCGGTCGATGTGCCGGTGACGCTCAAGACACGGCTGGGCTGGGACGATGATCTGCTCAACGCGCCTAGCCTCGCGACGCGGGCCGAGGCGGCGGGCATCCAGATGCTCACGATCCATGGCCGCACCCGTTGCCAGTTCTACAAGGGCCGCGCCGATTGGGCCGCCATCGCCGCCGTCAAAAACGCCGTGTCGATCCCCGTGATCGCAAATGGCGATATCATCGACAGTGGAACCGCCCGCCAAGCGCTTGCGCAATCGGGCTGCGACGGCGTGATGATCGGGCGCGGCGCGCAAGGCAAACCGTGGCTTTTGGCACAGGTCGCCGCCGATCTTTACGACACGCCAGCGCCTGAAATCCCCACTGGACCCGCGCTGATCGACATGGCGATCACCCATTACGAGGCGATGCTGTCCTTTTATGGCGCACCCCTTGGCGCGCGCGTCGCCCGCAAGCATCTGGGCTGGTATATGGACGTCGCCGCCACGCCGTCCGGCCTGCGCAAGGCCGTCTTGACCGAGGGCGATCCGACCCGCGTGATCGCTCTTCTTGGCGACGCTTTAAGCGTCGAGACGGGAGCGGTCGCATGACGAAAACCAGCGCCATCTGGGCCTCCCTGCCGATGCCTGCCTTGCTGATAGGGCCTGCGGACACGATCCTTGATTGCAACCCGGCGGCCGAGAATTTCCTGAACCTGTCTGCAAAAGCCCTGCAGGACACGCCCGTCTGGGACCGCATCGCGGTCAATGTCTCGATCGAGGACGCATATGCCCGCGCGCGCCGGGACGAGACGCCGCTATACATCAACGATGTGGAGGCCGGGGGCGGCGAGCGTCCTCCCATGGTCAGCAACATTCAGATCGCGCCGCTGCAAGGCGCGCCTGGGCATATGATCCTGATCATTTCCCCGCGCGAGCTGGCCAGCCGCGCCAATTCCGGCCAAACCACCAAGGCCGCTGCAAAATCCGCCATCGGCATGTCGGAAATGCTCGCCCACGAAATCAAGAACCCGCTGGCAGGGATCACCGGGGCCGCTCAGTTGCTGTCGATGAACCTGACCAATGGCGACCGTGAGTTGACCGATCTGATCGTCGATGAAAGCCGCCGCATCGTGAAACTGCTCGAACAGGTCGAGCAGTTCGGCAATCTGCGCCCGCCTCAACGCAAAGCCGTCAACATCCACGATCTGCTCGACCGCACGCGCAAATCCGCTGCGGTGGGTTTTGGCGCGCATATGAAGCTGGTGGAGGATTACGACCCCTCGCTCCCGCTGACCTATGTGGACCCGGACCAGTTCGTGCAGGTATTCCTGAACCTGCTCAAGAACGCCTCCCAAGCGGCCGATCCCAATGGCGGCATGATCCGCATCCGCACCTATTACGAGCATTCCCTGCGCATGCGCCGCGCCGATGGGACCGGGTCGAAATTGCCGCTCCAGGTCGAAATTATCGACGACGGTCCTGGCCTGCCGCCCGATCTGGCCTCCAGCATCTTCGATCCGTTTGTCTCGGGGCGCGAGAATGGCACCGGGCTGGGCCTCGCACTTGTGTCAAAGATCATAAACGAAAATGACGGCTGGATCGCCGTTGATTCTGTGCCCGGCAAGACGGTGTTTCGCCTGTCCTTGCCTGTCGCCCCCAAAGAGTTGAGGACCGAATAGATGGATGGAACCGTTCTGGTCGCCGATGACGACCGCACAATCCGCACCGTTCTGACCCAGGCGCTGACCCGCGCGGGCTGCAAAGTGCATGCGACCTCGTCTTTGATGACGCTGATGCGCTGGGTCGAAGAGGGCAAGGGCGATCTGGTGATCTCGGATGTGATGATGCCCGACGGGAACGGTCTGGATGCGCTGCCCCATATCGGCCAGAAACGCCCCGGCTTGCCGGTCATCGTGATCTCGGCCCAGAACACCATCATGACGGCGATTCAGGCGACCGAAGCCGATGCCTACGACTATCTGCCCAAGCCGTTTGATCTGCCCGATTTGATGAAACGCGCCTCCCGCGCGTTGGAGGTGAAACGCCGCGCACCAACGTCCCGCGACGAGCCGGCGGCCAGCGGCGATGACCTGCCGCTTATTGGTCGCACGCCCCAGATGCAGGCCATCTACCGGCTGCTGGCCCGCGTGATGAACACCGAACTGGCCGTGCTGATCACCGGCGAAAGCGGCACCGGCAAGTCCCTGATCGCCCGCGCGATCCACGACTTTTCCGACCGCCGCACCTTGCCCTTCGTGACCGTCAGCGCCGCGGATCTGGAAGGCGTCGACGGCCCCTCTGCCGTGCTAAGCCGTGCGAAGGGTGGCTCGATCCTTTTTGACGAGGTCGCTGATCTCAGCGACGAGGCGCAAGGCAAGATCGTGCGCATGCTCGATGCGCTGACCGATAACGCCCCGCGCATCATGGCGACCAGCCAAAGCGATCTGATGCACCGGATGGAGCAGGGCAGCTTTCGTCAGGATCTCTTCTACCGCTTGGGCGGCGTCAGCCTGTCCGTGCCGTCACTGCGCGAGCGTGTCGATGATATCCCTCTTCTGGCCGAACATTTCATGGCCCGCGCCGAACGCGACGGCGCGCCTGTGCGCCGCTTCTCCGAAGACGCGCAAGAGCTGATCCGCGCCTATAGTTGGCCCGGCAATGTCCGCCAGTTGGAGAACGCGATCCGGCGTCTTGTTGTGACCTCCCCGGAAGAGGAAATCGGCCGCGCCGAGGTTGAGATGATGCTGGGCAACCAGCCCGAGATCGAGCCCCTTGTGGGCGGTGGCGATACCGAAAAACTCAGCGCGTCGGTCAACAAGCACCTGCGCCGCTATTTCGACCTGCATGGCGGTGTGCTGCCGCCCCCCGGTCTATACCAGCGTATCCTGCGCGAGGTGGAGCTTCCCCTGATCGAGATTGCGCTGGATGCCACCGGCGGAAATCAGGCGAAATGCGCCGATCTGCTGGGCATCAACCGGAACACCCTCAGAAAGAAGATCACCGACCTCGATATCCGCGTGACACGCCGCCGCAAGTTGATGTAAAAGGGCAACAATAGCGTGGCCCGCAGGCGTCAGTCTGGCAGAAGGCCCGCATATATGGCGGTCAGTCGCTTCGGCGACACAGGATAAAGGGAGGTGCCTTTGGCACTTCAGCAACGGTCTGTTCTGGACCGTCTCAACCGGTTTCGTCGGCGCAGACGGGTTCAAAACGCAGCCACTTTGGGGCTGGTCCTGCTTGGGCCGCTCCTGACGCTTCTGACATTTCTGGCGCTCGGACCGCTCGATATGGGCGCGACATCGCCGTCTTTGCGGCTGATCCTGATCGCCGATCTGGTCTATGTGCTGGTCGTGGCGACCCTTGTGGCGTTCCGCATCGCGCGGATGATTGCGGCCCGGCGCGCGCGCTCCGCAGGCTCCCGGCTGCACCTGCGTCTGACCAGCATTTTCGCCTCGGTCGCGCTAATCCCGACGGTGCTTGTCGCGATCTTTGCAGGCCTCACGCTGAATGTAGGCATCGAGGGCTGGTTTTCGGACCGGGTGCGCGAGGTGGTGGGTTCCTCGCTCGCCGCCGCTGAGGCTTACGAGGAAGAACAACGGGTTGATCTGACCCAGGACGCCCGTGCGCTGGCGCAGTTCATGAACATCACCCGCCGTCAATCCGGCGTGATGGCCGCCAGCGATGTGCGCCGCATCCTTGCCCAAGGTCAGGCGCAGATTCAGCGCGGCCTGCGTGAGGCCTACATCATCGACAGCGATGCCGAGATCAGGGCGCGGGGCGAACGCTCTTATCTCTTTGATTTTGAGGCCCCGTCCAGGGCGCAAATTGACAATGCCCGCGAGAGCGGGCTGCTGATTATCGCGGATTGGGACAATGACGAATTCCGCGCGCTGATCCCGCTGACCGCCTTTCTGGACCGCTTTCTTTATGTCTCGCGGACCGTGGATGGCGACATCCTGAACCTGCTGGACGAGACGCAGGAAACCGCTGCGTTCTACAACCAGTTGGAACAGGAACGTGGCCGCATTTTCTATCAGTTTGGCCTGATCTATCTGGGTTTTGCCGTGATCCTGATCCTCGCCGCGATCTGGCTGGGGCTGTGGTTTGCCGAACGCCTGTCACGCCCCATCGGCGCGCTGGCGGGCGCTGCGCAACAGGTCGGCACAGGCAATCTGGACATGCGCGTGCGCGAGGAAGAGGGCGACGACGAAATCGCCATGCTGGGGCGTTACTTTAACCAGATGACCGAACAGCTCAAAGGCCAGCGCGAGACGCTTCTGGACAACACCCGCCAGATCGAACGCCGCCGCAGGCTCTTTGATTCTGTGCTCACCTCGGTCACCTCTGGCGTCATCGGTCTGGATGAAGACGGCAAGGTCACCTTCGTGAACCGCTCTGCCGAACGGCTGCTGGATTGGGACGCCGACCAGGAAGCGCGGCCCTTGAGCGTCGCCGTGCCTGAGTTCGGCCCGCTGCTGGATCGCCTGCGCGAGGCGGGCAGCGAGGTGGCGCAGCAGGAAACCCGGCTGACCCGCAACGGTAAGATGGAGAACCTGCTGGTCCGCGTCTCCACCCGGCGGCGCGAGGATGGCAGCCTGGAAGGTTATGTGGTCGCCTTTGATGACGTGACCGATCTGGTCTCGGCCCAGCGGATGGCCGCTTGGGGCGACGTCGCCCGCCGCATCGCACACGAGATCAAGAACCCGCTGACGCCGATCCAGCTCAGCGCAGAACGCATCAAACGCAAGTTCCGCAAAGAGGTAGAGGATGCCGATCAGCTGGACCAGATGACCGAAGTGATTGTGCGTCAAACCAATGACTTGCGGCGCATTGTTGATGAGTTTTCCAAATTCGCCCGCATGCCCGAACCCGACCGCCGCGATCACGATCTGACAGCCTTGGTGCGCGGGGCTGTTCTGCTGCAGGACGCGGGTCAGGAAACCGTGACCATCACCGCTGACCTGCCGGACGCGCCTGTTGTCACGTCGCTGGACGATACGATGATCTCCCAAGCGCTCACAAACTTGATTAAGAACGCCGGGGAAGCCATTGATGGATATAAGGAAAAGGCGAATGATCCGGGCTATGACGGCCAGATCAAAGTGTCCTTAACGTTGGACGCGGGCAAGGCGCATATCCGTATCGCCGACAATGGCATCGGACTGCCCGAAGACCGCTCGCGGCTTTTCGAGCCTTATGTGACGACGCGCTCCGAAGGCACCGGGCTGGGTCTGCCCATCGTCAAGAAAATCATCGAAGAACATGGCGGCACGCTCACGCTGGATGACGCGCCGCTTTTTGAGAACGGCACCCATGCGGGCGCGCAGGCACATATCACACTGCCTGTCTCCGCCGCGCAGGGCGAGGCTGAATTGAAACAAGAAGAAACCGTATGAGGGTGGCATGAGCGACATTCTGATTGTCGATGACGAACGCGATATCCGCGAGTTGATCGGGGATATTCTGAAGGACGAAGGGTTCAGTGTCCGGCTGGCTGGGACCTCCGACGCCGCGATGGCCGAGATCAACAAAGAGCCGCCCGCGCTGTTGATTTTGGACATCTGGCTCAAGGACAGCCAGATGGACGGGATCGACATCCTCAAGGCCGTCAAACGCGATAATCCGGACGTGCCCGTCGTCATCATTTCGGGCCACGGCAATATCGAGATCGCCGTCGCTGCGATCAAGCAGGGCGCCTATGACTTCATCGAGAAGCCCTTCAATATCGACCAGCTCATGGTCGTCATCACCCGCGCGATGGAGACGTCGCGCCTGCGCCGCGAGAACTCGGTCCTCAAGCGCAAGGATGTGGGCGAGCTTGAGATGGTTGGATCAAGTGCGTCCTTCAAGGCTTTGAAATCGCAGCTGGAAAAAGTCACTAAATCCAATGGCCGTGTGATGCTGACAGGCCCGGCTGGCGTCGGCAAAGAAGTGGCCGCGCGCTATATCCATGCCCATTCCGACCGTCAGAGCGCCCCGTTCATCGTGGTCAGCTCCGCCTCCATCGAACCCGACCAGATGGAGGAACGCTTGTTTGGCCGCGAGACGCCTGAACGCGGGGTCGAGCAAGGCCTGCTGGAGCAGGCCCATGGTGGCATCGTCTATTTCGACGAGATCGCTGATATGCCCATGGGCACCCAATCCAAGATCCTGCGCGTGCTGGTGGATCAGCAATTCCAGCGTGTCGGCGGCACCGACAAGGTGCGCGTCGACTTGCGCGTCATCAGCTCCACCAGCCGCGACCTGCAAGCCGCGATTGCCGCCGACACCTTCCGTCAGGAGCTGTATCACCGCCTGAACGTGGTCCCCATCGACGTCCCCTCGCTGGAGGATCGCCGCGAGGATATCCCCGTGCTGGCCGGCTTCTTCATCGACATGTTCAACCGCGAGCAGGGTCTGCCCGCCCGCGAGATCAGCGACGAGGCCCAGGCGCTGCTGCAAACCATGCCGTGGCCCGGCAATGTGCGTCAGCTCAAGAACGTGATCGAACGGGTGCTGATCCTGGGCGACGGCACCGGCCCCATCGCCGCGCGGGAGTTGCCCGCCAATGAGGAGCCTGTGGTAGACGAAGGCCGCGTCGTGCTGTCAGGCGCGCTGGCCACCTTGCCCCTGCGCGAGGCGCGCGAGCTGTTTGAGCGCGAATACCTTCTGACCCAGATCAACCGCTTTGGCGGCAATATCAGCCGCACCGCAACCTTTGTCGGGATGGAGCGTTCAGCCCTGCACCGCAAGCTAAAGTCGCTTGGGGTGGTCACGTCCAACAAATCCGGCGCACGGGTCGCGCATGTCGAGGATGACGGGTAAGGTTTGACCTTTCGGCCAAGCCATGCGACGCAACAGAACCGGTAGCGCGAGGGATCGGCGATGAAGGTAATCATTTGCGGCGCAGGGCAGGTGGGATGGCAGATTGCCCGCCATTTGTCCGGCGAAAACAACGATGTAACGGTTGTTGACAACAATGCCGATCTGGTGCGCCGCGCCACCGAAACTCTGGACGTGCAGGGCATCTCGGGCTTTGCCAGTTACCCCGATATTCTGGATCGCGCCGGGGCCGACGATGCCGATATGATCATCGCCGCGACCCATTCGGACGAGGTGAACATGGTCACCTGTCAGATTGCGCATTCGGTCTTCTCAATCCCTCGCAAGATCGCACGGCTGCGGTCGCAATCCTATTTGGATGCGATTTATTCGGATCTCTACCGTCGCGATCACCTGCCGATTGATGTCGTGATCTCGCCCGAGAAAGAGGTGGCGGAGGCCGCTTTGCAACGTCTGGCAGCCCCAGCCGCCTTTGATACAGAGCAGTTTCTGGAAGGTAAGGCGCAGCTTCTGGGCATCACGATTGATGAGGATTGCCCCGTTGTGAATACGCCCTTGCGGCAGTTGACCGATCTCTTCTCGACGCTGCGCTGCGTCGTGGTCGGCATCCGGCGGGAGGGCAAGCTCTTTGCGCCAGAGGCGGGCGATCAGATCTTTGTGGGCGATGAATGCTACATCTTCACTCATACCGAAGACATGACGCGCGCGCTGGAGATTTTCGGAAAGACCACCATGCGGCAGGACCGTCTGGTCATCGTGGGCGGGGGCAATGTGGGGCTGGCCGTGGCCCAAGCGTTGGAGGCGCGCACCAACCGGGTCCGCGTCAAGGTGATCGAAAAGAACCGCCATTGCGCCGAACGCGCAGCAGACGCTTTGGAGCGCACGATTGTGCTGAATGGCGACGGTCTGGATCAGGCGCTTTTGGCGGAGGCGAATATCGACCGGGCCGATGCGGTGCTGTGCGTGACCGACGACGACAAGACGAACCTTCTGGCCGCCGTGCGCGCCAAGACCGTTGGCTGCCCGATGACGATCTGTCTGGTCAATGACCCCACTCTGGTGCCATTGATGCAGCCGCTGGAGGTGGACGCTTATATCAACCCGCGGGCCACGACCGTCAGTTCGATCCTGCGCCATATCCGCCATGGGCGCGTGCGCAACGTCTATTCGATTGGCGATGCGGAGGCCGAGATGATCGAGGCGCAGGTGCTGTCGACCTCACCCATCGCAGGCCAGAAAGTGCGCGATATCGACTTTCCCGAAGGCGTGCTCGTGGGCGGCATTATCAAGGGCGGCGAGATGATGCGCCCCAAGGGCGGCACCCGCATTGAAGAGGGCGATGTGATTGCTCTCTTTGCTCTAGCCGCGGATGTGGGCGAGGTCGAGCGGTTGCTTCAGGTCTCTATCGACTTCTTCTGATGGCGCGCCTGCTGGAGCTTCCCCTGCTGGTGCTCCTGTCCGGAGTGGTCTCGCTGGCGATGCTGGTGCCCGCCGCACAAGGCTTGGTCGTGCGCGATCTGCACGAGGCGCGAACCTTCTTCTACGGGGCGATCCTGTTCAGTTTTCTGACGATCCTTGTGGGCATCGCGACCCGTGACAGCCCGATCCGCCAGCCCGCGCGCAACCAGTTGCTGAACATCCTTGGGGCGTTCACGCTGATCCCCGCGCTGGCCGCGATCCCGTTCTATGAAGCGCTGGAAAGCGGCACTTATCTTGATGCGTATTTCGAGATGGTGTCGAGCCTGACGACAACCGGGGCGACGCTCTTTGACGACCCGGCCGTTTTGCCCGATAGCCTGCATCTGTGGCGCGCAATCATCGGCTGGCTTGGAGGCGCGTTTTTATGGGTCTCGGCGCTGGCGATTCTTGCACCACTGAACCTCGGCGGGTTCGAGGTCGGCTCGGGCGATGACACCCAGGGTCGCTATACGCAGATCAGCCAGATGACGACGCTGTCGGACCGGCTGGCGCGCTACGGGGCGCGATTGCTGCCGGTCTACACCGTGCTGACGCTGGTGCTCTGGATCGGATTGGTGATGGTCGGCGAGACGCCCTTTGTGGCGATCTGCCATGCGATGGCGATCCTGTCAACAAGCGGAATTTCCCCGGTGGGCGGCGTGGCCAATGGCAGCTCTGGCTTCGCGGGGGAGGTGCTGATCATCCTCTTTTTCCTATTCGCGCTGTCGCGCCAAACCTTCAGCACGGACCAGTTGACCACCTATTCCAACCGTCTGCGCGAAGACCCGGAGTTTCGCATCGGCCTGCTGATCGCGGGCGTCGTGCCGATGCTGCTGTTCCTGCGCCATTGGGCCGGAGCCTTTGAAGGCGATCAGATCGAAAACGCCGCCGGCGCGTTTCGCGCGCTGTGGGGGAGCCTGTTCACCACGATCTCATTCCTGACGACGACCGGGTTTGCAAGCGGCTTCTGGGGCGATGCGCAAAGCTGGTCCGGGCTGCAAACGCCGGGTCTGATCCTGATGGGGCTGGCACTGGTGGGGGGTGGCGTTGCCACCACCGCAGGCGGCGTGAAACTGCTGCGGGTCTATGCGCTTTACAAACACGGGCGGCGCGAAATTGACCGGCTCGTGCATCCCTCCTCGATTGCGGGCAGCGGGGGGGAGGCGCGCCGCATCCGCCGCCAGGGTGCCTATATCGCCTGGATTTTCTTCATGCTCTTCGCGGTCACGCTGGCGCTGATCATGACCCTTCTGGCGATGACCGGGCTAGATTTTGAAACGGCGACCGTGCTGACCATCGCGACCTTGTCCACGACAGGCCCTTTGGCGACCGAAGCCGCCGCGTTCCCGATTTCCTACGCCGCGCTCAGCACCGCCACGCAAAGCGTTCTGATCGCCGCCATGGTGCTGGGACGGCTGGAGACATTGGCCATCATCGCGCTTTTGAACCCTGATTTCTGGCGTCGCTGATGCTGCGCGTGCGAAGTATCTGCATAACAGGCTGATATTGGGGCTGGATTCTTCTCAATTGTTCCCGCATTGTCGCTCTGACTTGACACTCCTCATGGTCCGTCCGGGACCATTGCAAGAAAAAAGGGCCTAAAAACATGGCTGGTGATAAGCAAAATCTGCAAGACGCGTTCCTGAATCACGTCCGTAAGCAGAAAGTCCCAGTGACGATCTTTCTGGTGAATGGCGTGAAATTGCAGGGTGTCATCACCTGGTTTGATAATTTCTGCGTGCTGTTGCGCCGGGATGGTCAATCCCAGCTTGTCTACAAGCACGCGATCAGCACGATCATGCCGGGTGCTCCGATCAGCCTTTACGACGGCGAAGAATAACCGCGATGGAAGAACACGGGCGCGGGGTGACCCGGGCCTGGGTTTTACACCCCGACATCTCAAATGACCGCGGGCGGCGACTGCCCGTTCATGCTTTGGCAGAAGCTGTGGCCTTGGCTGTTGCCTTGCCCGGCCTTGAGGTCGTGGGCGAGGATGTGGTGCGCCTGCCGCGCGCGCATCCCGGTTTGCTGTTTGGCACGGGCAAGATCGACGAGCTGAAGGCCGTCTTTGAGGCCCATGAGGTCGAGCTGGTCTTGATCGATGGTCCTGTCACGCCGGTTCAGCAGCGAAACCTTGAGAAGGCGTGGGGTGTGAAGCTGCTGGATCGCACGGGGCTGATCCTTGAGATTTTCTCGGACCGGGCGCGGACGCGGGAGGGCGTGCTCCAGGTCGAGATGGCCGCGCTGAGTTATCAGCGGACGCGTTTGGTGCGGGCCTGGACCCACCTTGAGCGGCAGCGCGGCGGGCTTGGCTTTGTCGGCGGCCCCGGTGAGACCCAGATCGAGGCGGACCGGCGGGCGATTGATGACGCGATCGGGCGGATCAAGAAGCAGCTGTCGAAGGTCGTCAAGACGCGGGCGCTGCACCGGGCAGCGCGGGCGAAAGTGCCGTATCCGGTCGTGGCGCTTGTGGGCTATACGAACGCGGGCAAGTCGTCGATCTTCAACCGGCTGACCGGGGCGAAGGTCATGGCGAAAGACATGCTGTTCGCGACGCTGGACCCGACGATGCGGGCCGTGCAATTGCCCGATGGGCCAGAGGTGATCCTGTCGGACACGGTGGGCTTTATCAGCGATCTGCCGACCGAACTGGTCGCGGCGTTCCGGGCCACGTTGGAAGAGGTTCTGGACGCGGATTTGATTTTGCATGTGCGTGACATCTCGCATCCCGAAACAGCGGAGCAGGCCGCAGATGTGACGGATATCCTGACAGCCTTGGGCGTGGCCGAAACCGCGCCGCTGCTGGAGGTCTGGAACAAAATGGATCTGGTCGACGGCGCGGCAGGTGAAGCTTTGCAGGTGCAGGCTGACCGGCTGGCGCATGTGTTCACCTGCTCGGCGCTGACGGGTGCAGGCATGGCGCCGTTGCTGGAGGCGATCAACACGACGCTGGAAGTGCCGCGTTTTGAGGAAGAGATCATGCTGGGCTTTGCAGACGGGCGCAAGCGCGCCTGGCTTTATGAGCAGGATGTGGTTCTGCACGAAGAGCAGACGGAGACGGGTCAGCGGTTTGAGTTGCGCTGGACTCAGTTGCAGAAAGACCGTTTCGCACAGCTATAGGTTTCGCGTGCGAAACCATGGGGTTTGAGGGTCGGGCCTTGATCCTATTGCGTAATTTTTCGGGAAGGCTCTCGGAACTTAACATAATACCGAAGACACCCTTAGCGCCCTGTTAATAAAAGATATTTTAAAGATTTTAGCGCGGCAGGATCGTTGTGACACCGACGGCGGCGGCCCGTGCCAGATCAGGATCGAGCGACATCGGGATGTACTCGCCGCGCCGCCAGCGTTCGCCCAGATCATCGTAATGGCGCGAGAGCGGATGGCCGGATTGGCCGGTGGAGATCACGAAAACCGAGCTGTCGGGATCGGCAAAATCATAGACCCCACGATAGCCTGCGCCGTGCACGTTCAGGAACGGGTTCGGCCCAGTGCCTAGGGTCCGCCCGCGCAGGAGCGTGTTGTCGGAGCCGGAGGTGGACTGGCGGATATTCACGAACCAGTTGAGCACCGGAACCTCGCCCAGAACAGGATGGTCATGGGTGGCCTGATGGGCGTCGCCCCAGCGGAGGCTTTCGAGGGTGGTGCCATAGGTTTCCTCGATCCAGATGATGGCGTCATCGAGGGCAAGGCGGGCGATTTGGCTGCAGGTCTCTACGGCGGCGGATTGGCGCACGTCGCACCACGCGGAGGCTCCGTCGATATCGCGGTAAACGCGTTCGATGAAGAGGGGCTCGATATGGGTGAACTCGTCGGCGAGAGGGCCAAGGTCATCCCGGATCAGGCGTTCTTGAAGCGCACGGACCCAAGCGGCGTAGATGAGCGGTTCGGGCAGATGTTCGTTCATCTCGCCGTTCCAGTTGGCTAGAAGCGTGAGCGCGCGCTGGCGCTGGCGTTCGGGCGTGCCGTCAGGGGCGGCTTCGCCGGTGAACCACAGATCTGCGCCAATCAGCGGCAGGAGGCTGCGCGCGGTGATGCTGACGGTGTCGAGCTGGGCTTCGATGAAGCTTTCACGGGTGTGAACCTCGCGCGATTGCATGAGGCCTTGCCAGCGTTGAATGCGCTGGCTGTCACCCCAATCGTACGAGACGTGGTTGGGGAAGGGGCGTTCCACGGTCTTGTTGTTCGTGTTGCCAAGGATACCGCCTTCGGGGGCCACGAAGACCGGGTTGATGGCGCTGTCGAGACGGCCTTTCCAGCGGTTCTCGGACCGCCAGCCGGGGCTGGGGAGGCGGCCTTTGCTTTGGTGACGCACATCGCGGCGGGGCATGGCGCCGATGGTGCGCATGGCGATGCGGTCGCCATCAGCCAGCGTGAGGTTTTGCGACGGCGCGATATAGTCTTCGGAGGCGGCGAGGGCTGCGTCGATATCTTGCGCCTTCATCAACGCCATGGCCGCGCTCATGGTGGTGTCATTGGGGGTCAGCGCCGTCCACGCGACAGACACCACATGGCCCGGCGGGGTGATCGTGTTCAGATCGAACTGGGTGCCGGGCAGGACGGGGCCGTTTTCGGTCCAGCGGAGGGTCAGGGTCACGGGTTCGGAGTCTTTGACCTGAATGATCGAGGGGCGCGAGCGGAATTCGGCAAAGCCGGACGGTGTCTCGTATTCGGCTGTGTTGTCGGGGTTGAGCCGTTCGATATGCAGATCTAGATCGTCCATATAGGACGACGTGATCCCCCAGCCGAGCGTCTCGCTGCGGCCCGTCATGACAACCGGCACGCCGGGGATGGTGCCGCCGATGACGCCACCGGTTTCCAGCTCTAGCCGGGCGAGATACCAGATCGACGGCGCGGTGAAGCCCAGATGGGGATCGTTTGCCAGAAGCGTGCCGCCACTGGCCGAGCGGGCGGGCGCGGCGGCCCAACCGTTGGAGGCCCCAGCGAAGGCGCGGGGCTTGGCGGGGTTGAGCGGGTCATGGGGCAGCGACGCGCTGCGGATATTGGGCTGCGCGCCGGGAATGAGCTGGGCATATTCGGGAAGTGCTGCAACGCCGGTGCCGGGCATATCGGGGAGGATATCGCGCAGGCGTTCTTCCTCCAGTGTGAGCGAGGCGCGGGCGCGCAGAACCTCCGCCTCGATCTGGCCGTTGAGTTGCAGGGCCATCAGCTTGATGACGGCGACGGAATCGGCGGGCTGCCACGGCGCGATGCGGTTGGAGAAGAGGAAAAGCTCAGGCGCGCCACGGCCCAGTGCGTCTTCATTAACCTGTCGCAGGCGGGCGTTGACGCCGTCGGCATAGGCCTCAAGTGCGGCGCGGGTGCGGGCGTCTTGCGCCTCAACCGATTGGACGGCGAGGTTGTAAAGATCGAGGCGGCGCAGAAGCGCGTCGATCTGGATGGTGCGGTCTCCGAACAGTTCTGACAGGCGGCCCTGGACCGTGCGGCGCAGCATTGTCATTTGCCACAGGCGATCCTGCGCGTGAGCGTAGCCGAGGCCGAAGAACACGTCCGCGTCGGTCTGGGCAAAGATATGCGGGACATTGGCGTTGTCGCGCACGATCTCGATCGGGGCGTTGGGGCCGTCGAGCGTGACCTCGGCGCTGTAATCAGGCAGCGATCGGGAGCCGAAATAATAGACAAGCGTCATGGCGAGACCGGCCAGAACGAAGCCTGCGGTCACCAAACGGAACAGCCAGCGAAAGAGAATGGCCATCGTGCCCTCACCATTGACAGACCCGGCGGGTCCGTTACGTCTGGCTTGCTATAACTGCGAAAGAGCGAGGGGAAAAGCCGATGGCGAAAGTTGCATTCTTGGGGCTGGGCGTGATGGGATATCCGATGGCCGGGCATCTGGCCGCGGCGGGCCACGAGGTCGTGGTTTACAACCGCACCACGGCGAAGGCGGAGGCTTGGGCTGGGGAGCATTCGGGGAGCCATGCCGCGACCCCGCGCGAGGCGGCGGAGGGGTGTGACTTCGTGATGGCCTGCGTCGGCAATGACGACGATTTGCGCTCGGTCTGTCTGGGCGAGGATGGTGCGTTTGCGGGCATGGGGTCTGGCGCGATTTTCGTGGACCATACGACGGTTTCGGCGGCCGTGACGCGCGAGCTCTATGCAGCGGCCAAGGAGATCGGCGTGGGCTTTGTGGATGCGCCGGTGTCGGGCGGTCAGGCCGGCGCCGAGAACGGTCAGTTGGGGATTATGTGCGGCGGGGACGAGGATATCTACGCCCGCGCAGAGCCGGTGATGGCGGCTTATGCGAAAGTCTGTAAACGCTTGGGTGAGAGTGCGGCGGGCCAATTGACCAAGATGGTGAACCAGATTTGCATCGCGGGGCTGATGCAAGGTCTGTCAGAGGCGCTGAACTTTGCCGATAAGGCCGGGCTCGACGGCAAGGCGGTGGTCGAAGTGATCTCTGCCGGGGCGGCTGGGTCGTGGCAGATGAGCAACCGCTATGAGACGATGATCGATGACGAGTTCGATCTGGGCTTTGCGGTGGACTGGATGCGCAAGGACCTGGGGATTTGTCTGAAGACCGGCGACGAGATTGGCGCGCCGATGCCGGTGACGGCACTGGTCGATCAGTTCTACAAGGATGTGCAGGCGATGGGCGGCGGGCGTTGGGATACGTCGTCGCTGATCAAGCGATTGCGTAAGCTCAGCTGATCCAATTGCGCGCCTGCGGCGCATTTTATTTACTTGAAGGGCCACCCGATGGGGTGGCCCTTTTGCCTTCGGCGAGAGTTTTTTCGCCAAGATGAAGAGGCGGTTCGCTTAGGGGATGATGCGGGTGTATTTGGTGCCCTCAAGCGTGGCGCCGACGCGCAGGCCAGCTTGGCCGAAGACCACGGCGATCACGGGGGCCAGCGATGTGGTGGTACCGGCCTTGAGGCTTTCGCCTTCGTTTTGCAGGGCGTATTCCAGATCGGCCCCTGCGGCGTAGCCTTGGGAGCGGCGGAAATCCATTAGCGCACCATCGGTCATGAAGAACAGCACATGGGCGTACTGCTGCGCGCCGATTTGCAGGCCGATGCTGGCTTGCGTGGCGGAGTAATAATCGACTGTCGTGTCATTGATGCGCAGCGCGCCGCGCCCGTAGGAGCCGCCGATGCCGAGGCCCGCTTCGGTCACGAGCGGCATCACCAGCATACCGGTGGATTTGCGGCGCAGGTCCTGGGTGCCGGGAAATTCGCGATACATGTAGTTCAGCGTGGCATCGACGCGGGCGTCGATGGTTTCGGGCCCGCGAGAGCCGACCCCGTTGCCGCAAGCTGCGGTGAGGGTCAATGCGCCGGTGGCCGCAAGGAAATTGCGTCGGGAAGGGGTGTTCATGGTTCTACCTGCTCGGTTGCCTGACTGATCCGCCTCTGACGGGCGGGATTGTCACATAACATACGGCAATTTAGCCGCCCTGTCACGCATCAAGCGCACGGGCGACATCCATAGCGAAATAGGTCAGGATTCCGTCGCAGCCTGCGCGTTTGAAGGCCATCAGGCTTTCAAACATCACCCGGTCGCCGTCGATCCAGCCATTGGCGGCGGCGGCCTTGACCATCGCGAACTCGCCTGACACCTGATAGGCATAGGTCGGCACGCCGAACTGGTCTTTGGTGAGGCGGCAAATGTCGAGATAGGGCAGGCCGGGTTTTACCATGACCATATCCGCGCCCTCGATCAGATCGCGGTGAATGAGACGCAGCGCCTCGTCAGAATTGCCGGGATCCATCTGGTAGGTTTTCTTGTCGCCCGTGAGCGCGCCCGTGGCTCCGACCGCGTCGCGGAAGGGGCCGTAAAAGGCCGAGGCGTATTTGGCGGCATAGCTGAGGATGGCGACATCGCGGTAACCGTCCGCTTCGCAGGCGCGGCGCATGGCTCCGATCCGGCCATCCATCATATCAGAGGGGCCGAGGATATCGGCGCCGGCGCGAGCTTGCTCCAGCGCCATTTTGACAAGGGCCTCGACCGTCTCGTCGTTTACGATCTCGCCGTCGCGAACGATGCCGTCATGTCCATGGGCGTTATAGGGATCAAGCGCGACATCGGTCATCACCGCAATCTCAGGGACCGCGTCCTTGATGGCGCGGATGGCGCGGTTGGACAGGTTGTCGGGGTTCCAGGCTTCCTCGCATTGATCGGTTTTCAACGCAGGATCAATGTAGGGAAAGATGCAGATCGCGGGGATGCCCAGATGGGCAGCGCCGCGCGCGGCTTTGACGAGGCGGTCGACGGTCAGGCGTTCCACCCCCGGCATGGAGGGGACCGCATGGGCGTCGTCCTTGCCTTCCATCACGAAAACCGGCCAGATCAGATCGTCCACGGTGAGCGTGTTTTGCCGGGTCAGCGCGCGCAAGGCAGGGGTTCTCCGGGTGCGGCGCAGACGGGTGAGCGGGAAAGGGGCAACAACTGGGGTCATAGGCTTCCTGGTCGCAAACTTGGTTGACCGTGGGTGCCATGGAATTACACCCATCTCAAGCCTAGGAATTGCCGCATTGCGCGGCTAGTGTGCCGAAAAACCGACGTAAAGGCCCTCGAGTGGACTGGTATCAAACCGTCTTTGAACTGATCGACATGCGATCTTTCTCCAATCTTTGGTATTGGATTGTGCTGGCTGTGCTGTGGTCCTCGGCCAGCCATTACGTGTTGGGCGTGCCCTATGACATGGTGCTGCGCGCCAAGCGGCAGGGCGGGGACACATTGGCGGATGTGGAGACGCTGACACGGCTCAATGCCAACCGGTATCTGCTGATCGGGCGCATTTCCGGGCTGTGGCTGCTGGCATTTGCGTCGTTCATGGTGACAGGGCTTGGAATCCTCGGCTTCTATTACGGGATCGAGTTCTCTCAGGCGGTGTTTCTGCTGCTCGCCCCGATGAGTTTCGTGGGGCTTCTGACGCTGTCCGCGGCTCGCCTGATCCGCGATCAGGATCTGAGCGGGGACGATTTGCTGCGCCGTCTGACGCGGCATCGGCTGCATGTCCAGATCACCGGTATCTTCGCGATTTTCATCACGGCGATGTACGGGATGTATGTGAACATGAATGTGGGTGCGCTCGGCGGTTGACATCGCCTGTGGGCGGGGTAGGTCACGGCTCTCATGGCCGATCCGAAACATATCACACTTGGCGGAGCCCCGGAGGGGTTTGACGCGACGCTGCTGGTGCAGGAGCTGGACCGCTCTGGCGCACCGGTTGTGCATGTGGCGCGCGACGACAAGCGGTTGGCGGCGATGCGGGCGGCGCTGGCCTTTGTCGCGCCAGAGGTGCCGGTGATCGCCTTTCCCGGATGGGATTGTCTGCCGTTTGACCGGGTCTCGCCCAATGCCGATATCTCGGCCCAGCGGATGGCAACACTCGCCGGGTTGGCCCATGGGATGCCGTCACGGTTCATTCTGCTCACAACGCTGAACGCGGCGACCCAACGGGTGCCTGCACGTGATGTGCTGCGGGAGGCCGCGTTTACTGCGCGCGTGGGGCAGCAGATCGATGAGGCGGCGCTGAAGGCGTTTCTGGTGCGTATGGGCTTTACGCAGAGCCCGACGGTGATGGAGCCAGGCGATTATGCGGTGCGCGGCGGGATCATCGACATTTATCCGCCGGGCGAGGCGGGGCCGGTGCGGCTGGATCTCTTTGGCGATGTTCTGGACGGCGCGCGGCGCTTTGATCCGGCGACCCAGCGCACCACGGAAAAGCTGGAGGTGGTGGAACTGGCCCCGGTGTCAGAGGTTATTCTGGACGAGGCTGCGATCACGCGATTCCGGCAGTCCTACCGCATCGAGTTTGGCGCGGCGGGCACGGATGATCCGCTTTATGAAGCGGTCAGTGCAGGGCGCAAACATCAGGGAATCGAGCATTGGTTGCCCTTCTTTCATGCGGAGCTGGAGACGCTGTTCGACTATCTGCCCGACGCGTCATTCGCCCTGGATGATCAGCTGACACCCCAGCGACTGGCACGGTGGGAGAGCATCGCCGATCAATATGACGCGCGGCGCGAGGCGATGACGGCGAAGGGGCGGATGGACACGGTCTACAAGCCATGCCCGCCGGAGTTGCTGTATCTGGACGATGCGGCCTGGGAAACGGCGGTCACGGATCGGCGGGTGCTGCAGTTCAATCCGTTGGCGCAAGGCTCTGGCCCCGGTGTGATCGACGCGGGCGGGCGGATCGGGCGCAGTTTTGCGCCAGAACGACAACAGGAGAACATCAGTCTTTTCCGGGCTTTGGCGGATCATATTAAGGTGAAACGCGCAGATAGTTCGGTGATCATCGCCAGCTATTCCGAAGGCGCGCGCGAGCGGCTTTCTGGGTTAATGGACGACGAGGGTCTGAGCGATGTCAGCCTGATCAGGGACATGCGCGATGTGCAGCCCAAGGGCGTCCATCTGGCCGTCTGGGCGCTGGAAGCCGGGTTTGAGGCTCCGGGCCTGACCGTGATCTCGGAACAGGACGTGCTGGGGGACCGGCTGATCCGCGCGCCGCGCAAGAAGAAGCGGGCCGAGAACTTCCTGACGGAGACGCAAAGCCTGAGCCCCGGCGATCTGATCGTGCATGTGGATCACGGGGTGGGCCGCTATAAGGGGCTTGAGGTGATCACGGCGGCCGGGGCAGCCCATGAGTGTATTTTGCTGGAATATGCGGAGAACGCGAAGCTCTACCTGCCCGTGGAAAACATCGAACTGCTGTCGAAGTTTGGCCATGAGGAAGGCTTGCTGGACAAGCTGGGCGGCGGCGCGTGGCAGGCCAAGAAAGCACGGCTCAAACAGCGCATTCGCGATATTGCGGACCGGCTTATTCGGGTGGCGGCGGAACGCGCGCTGAGGACGGCGCCGATCATGGAGCCTCCGCCCGGGATGTGGGACGCGTTTTCGGCGCGGTTCCCGTATCAGGAAACCGACGATCAGCTGAATGCGATTGAGGATGTGCTGACGGATATGGCCAGCGGGCAGCCAATGGATCGGCTGGTTTGCGGCGATGTGGGCTTTGGCAAGACCGAGGTCGCGATGCGCGCGGCCTTCGTGGCGGCGATGTCGGGCGTGCAGGTCGCGGTGATCGCACCGACGACGCTTCTGGCCCGCCAGCATTACAAGAGCTTTGCTGAACGGTTCCGGGGCTTCCCGCTAGAGGTGCGGACGCTGTCTCGGTTCGTGTCGGCAAAAGAAGCGACGGCGACGCGTGACGGGATCAATCGCGGCACCGTGGATATCGTGATTGGCACCCATGCGTTGCTGGCCAAGACGGTGAAATTTAAAAATCTCGGGCTGCTGATAATCGACGAGGAACAGCATTTCGGCGTGCAGCACAAAGAGCGGCTCAAGCAGATGCGCACGGATATTCACGTGCTGACACTGACGGCGACGCCGATCCCGCGGACGCTGCAGCTAAGCCTGTCGGGCGTGCGGGAGCTGTCGATCATCGGCACGCCACCCGTCGACCGCTTGGCGATCCGCACCTATGTCAGCGAGTTTGATACGGTGACCCTGCGCGAGGCGCTGCTGCGCGAGCATTATCGCGGTGGGCAGTCTTTCTTTGTGGTGCCGCGCGTGTCGGACATCCCCGATATCGAGGAGTTTTTGCGTAAGGAGGTGCCAGAAGTCACCTTCATCACGGCCCACGGGCAGATGGCCGCTGGTGAGTTGGATGACCGCATGAACGCGTTCTATGACGGCAAGTATGACGTGCTTCTGGCGACCACGATTGTGGAATCGGGCCTGGATATTCCGACGGCGAACACGATGATCGTGCACCGTGCGGATATGTTCGGGCTGTCCCAGCTTTATCAGATCCGGGGGCGGGTTGGGCGCTCCAAAACGCGCGCCTATGCCTATATGACGACCAAGCCGCGCGCGCCGCTGACGGCGACGGCGCAGAAGCGTCTGCGGGTGCTGGGCAGTCTCGATACGCTGGGCGCGGGCTTCACGCTGGCCTCGCAGGATCTGGACATTCGCGGGGCCGGCAACCTGATCGGCGAAGAGCAGTCCGGCCAGATGCGCGAAGTGGGTTATGAGCTGTACCAGACGATGCTGGAAGAGGCGATTGCCAAGATCAAAACCGGTGAGTTGACCGGGCTGGACGAGGCCGACGGGCAATGGGCGCCGCAGATCAATCTGGGCGTGCCGGTGCTGATCCCGGACGAGTATGTTCCCGATCTGGACGTGCGGCTGGGGCTCTATCGCCGTCTGTCCGGGCTGACGACCAAGGTCGAGTTGGAAGGCTTTGCCGCCGAGTTGATCGACCGCTTTGGGCCGCTGCCGAAAGAGGTGAACACGCTGCTGCTGATCGTGCGCATCAAGGCGATGTGCAAGCGCGCAGGGATTGCGAAACTGGATGGCGGGCCGAAGGGGGCCACGATCCAGTTCCACAATGACAAGTTCGGCTCCCCCCAAGGGTTGGTAGAGTTCATCGAACATCAGCGGGGGCTGGCGAAGGTGAAAGACAACAAGATCGTCATCCGCCGGGATTGGACGAAGGACAGCGATAAGATCAAAGGGGCGTTCGCCATTGCCCGCGATCTGGCTGAGAAATTGATCGAAGAGAAAAAGCGCAAGAAAGCAAAGGCTTGAAGCACGCCCTTAAACCTTAACGACGACCCGCTCTAGCTGGCGCATGCGAAGCGTTAGCAGGAAGGCCAGCACCGAACAGGTGAGCGTTCCGGTCGCGACCGGGATCGGGCTGCCGGTGAAGGCAAGGCCGATGGGAACGGCGACGATCACCGCGCCAATGGTTGAGACCGACCCCATGAAAGACGCCGCCATGCCCGCGATATGGCCCACTGGCTCCATCGCGAGGGCGTTGAGATTTCCCAGCGTCATGCCCGCAAGGAAAAAGAGCGACGTGACCCAGAAAAGAAAGATCGGAAAAAGATGAGCTTCGCTGTCTATCATATTGAAAGATAAGAGTGATACGGACGAAATCGCGATCTGAGTGCCGAGCACCGTCATCACCAGTTTGCGCATGCCCAACCGCATGACGAACCGGGCGTTGACGATGCTTGCGGTAGCAGCCAGCAGGGCGATAAGGCCGAACCAGAGCGGAAAGCTGGCCCCACGGTCAAAGACCAGATCGAACATCTGCTGGGTGGTGGAGAGCACCGCAAACAGCATGCCGAAACAAAGCGCCTGGGTGAGCATCGATAGGCGGACCATGGGGATGGAAAGCATCTCTATCAGCGCGCTCCACAAGAGGGTGATGCGGATCGGGCGGCGGGCCTCGGGTGGCAGAGTTTCGGGCATGCGGGTCGCATACCAGCTGCCGATCAGCAGCGAGAAGACGACGAATGCGCCGAAGATGCCGCGCCAACCGACGCCCCAGATGATGACGGCGCCCAAGGCGGGGGCGATGGCCGGGACGAGCGAGAAAACCAGTAGCACGAAGGACATCAAGCGGGCCATGTCGCGGCCTGAAAACAGATCGCGGATCACGGCGAGGGCGACGATGCGCGGGCCTGCGACGCCGAGGCCCTGAATGACGCGCGCGGCGAGCACCAGTTCAAGCGTGTTGGCGAGCACGGCAAGGACCGCGCCCACGCAGTAGAGCATGAAGCCTGCGAAGATCACCGGGCGGCGACCCAGAGCGTCCGAAAGCGGGCCTGCGAACAGCGTGCCAAGGCCCATGCCGAAGACAAAACTGGTGATGATAAGCGTCGCGCGTTCTGGCGCTTCGGGCGTCAGCTCGGCTGCGATTTCGGGTAGGGCGGGCAGCATCGCGTCGATGGAGAAAGCCACTGTCGCGCTGATCATCGCCATGAGCGCGATGAACTCGGCGCGGCCCGGCGTCTTCACGCGTCGGGACCTTGATCGCGGTTGCGTTGGCGGAACCGGCGGCGCAGGGCAAGCTGCCCAAAATGGCTGATAGCGAGGGCGAAGACCCCAAGCCCGGTGATGATGAACACAGTTGTGCCCAGCTTGCCGATCACGGTTTCCGGGACTAGCGAGCCATAGCCGACCGTTGACAGCGTCACGACGGTAAAAAAGTAAGCGTCGATCCAGCTCCACCCCTCGGCCCAGCGGAAAAACACCGTGCCGGAGCCGATCAACACCGCGAGCATGCCGAGGACGGTCGAGGTGTTGAAGGTGGGTTTCATTCGGCGACTTGCTCTTTTATCTCGCCGATCACTTTGGCCCAAAGCTCCGCCGGTTGTGCGCCGGGAACGGCGTGCTGACCCGCGACGATGAAAGTCGGGACAGAGTTCACGCCCATCTCGCGGGAATGGCTGTCGCGCTTGCGAATATCCTCGATATCGGCATCAGAGGCCAGCAACTTGGCGACGACAGCGGCGTCCATCTCGATGCTGTCGGCAATGTCGGCCAGAACCTCGCGGTCGCCGATATCGCGCGCATCTTCAAAATAGGCTTTGAAGAGGGCAGAGACGGCAGCGGTCTGGCGGCCTTCGATGCCAGCCCAGTGGATCAGGCGGTGCGCGTCAATGGTGTTGGGCGTGCGCTGCATGCCTTCAAAATCGATCTTGAGACCCGCCTCTTCGGCGGCTTGCACGACTGGGGCGTAGGCTTTCACAGCGCCGTCTTTACCGCCGAATTTCGCCTCAAGGTATTCGCGGCGCCCCATGCCGCCCTCGGGCATGTCGGGGTTCAGTTGGAATGGGTGCCATTCGATGGTGAAGGGGTGGTCGGGATGCTGGGCCAGGGCCTCGTCCAGACGGGTTTTGCCGATAAAGCACCACGGGCAGATCGGGTCTGAGATGATATCGAGCTTAACCATGTTTGGCCTCATATTGCGCGCGCAAGGCGTGGCGGTTGAGCTTGCCATTGGCGCTTTTGGGAAGGGTGTCGCGGTGGATGTAGATCCGAGGCATCTTGTAGCGCGCCAAATGGGCAGACGCAAAGCGGTTGAGGATATCGTCCTCAAGGGGCGTGTCTGCGACATAGACGGCGGCGATGACCGAGGCGTCGGCTTTGATGCGCAGCTCGATCGCGGCGGTCTCTTGGACCTGGGGATGGGCGTTCAGCGCGGCCTCGACCTCAAGCGGGGAGACGCGGTAGCCGCCCGCGTTCATCATATCGTCAGCGCGGCCCAGATAGGTGATCGCGCCGTCTTCCGCCATTGAACCGGTATCGCCGGTCAGGAACCAGTCGCCTTGAAAACGGGCGGCGGTTTCTTCCGGCTGGTCGAGATAGCCCAGCATGAGACCGGGGTCAGAGCGGTGCACGGCGATGACGCCTTCCTCATGGAGCGGGACGGGGCCATCTAGCCCTAGAAGAGCGACGCGACGGCCATCTTGAGGGCGACCAGAGGCACCGGGCGGGGCCGGGTGCGCGGGGCTCGCTGAGACGAAGGTGGAGCATTCGGACATGCCGTAGGCTTCATGCACCGCGACGCCGCTGAGGCTTTCCCAGCGGGTGCGGGTGCTGGCGGGCATCTGTTCACCTGCGGAGAGGCCGTGGCGGAGTGCGGGCATTTGAGGCAGGGTGTCCGACTTTAACATCTGCCGGTAAACGCCTGGTGCGGCGGCAAAAATGCTTGCGTCGTAATCGGCGATCAGGTCGGCCAGTTGGTCCGGCGTTGTGCCTGCGTTCGGGATCAGCGCGGTGGCGCCGACGGTCCAGGGGTCCATCAATCCGGTGCCAAGCGTATAGGTCCAGTTGAACGCGCCTGCGTGGAGGACGCGATCTTCGGCGCTGAGGCCATACCAGCCGTCAAACATCATCTGGCGCGCCCAGATGGCGCGGTGGGCGTGGCAGACGGCGCGGGGTTTGCCGGACGTGCCGGAGGTAAAAATGATGTAGGCGAGGCGTTCCGGGTCGCCCATCGCGAACTCTGCGGGCGGCAGGTCGTGCATAGGGGCCAGATCATTGGCGTCGAGCCGTGGCACATCCGCGGTCGTGCCGGAAATGGCGGGGTCTTGCACGATCAGGGCGGGGTTGATCTGGGCGAAGATGCCGTCAACTTCCGTCTGGGTCAGTTGGGACGATGTCGGCACGGGGATAATCCCGACGGTGATGCACGCAAGATAGACGATGGGAAACTCGACCGTGTTGCCAAGGCGCATGATGACCCGGTCACCTTGGGTCAGACCCAGTTGCAAAAGCCCGGTCGCGGTGCCGCGGATGGCTGCTTCGAGCGCGCGGTAGCTCCAGCTTTGCACGCCGTCTGCACCAAGGATGCAAAGCGCGTCTTTGCCCGGCGCGCACGCCGCAGCGGACAGCACATATTGTGCCATGTTGAAGCTGGCGGGGGCGGGTTTAAACGGGCCGGTATCGCGGTCGGAAAGCATGCCCCACCGCTAGCCCCGCGCTGCTGGCATTGCAAGCCATGCCAAAACCCCCCTATATGACCCCATGCCCGATAGTGACCCCAAGAGACTGATCCAGATCGCCCGTGAAGGCGGCGAAACGACCCAAGCCGAGCCTGTTGATCTGGGCCAGCGCGTCCGCGATCTGCGCAAATCGCGCGGCTGGACGCTGGAGCAGGCCGCCAGCCAGGCTGGGCTTGCGCGTTCGACCCTGTCCAAGATCGAGAACGGGCAGATGTCGCCCACCTATGAGGCGCTGAAAAAGCTGGCGGAGGGGCTGAAAATCTCGGTCCCGCAACTCTTTACGCCGCCGGCCAAGACCCAGGCCAATGGGCGCATGGCGGTCACGATTTCGGGGCAGGGGTCTGGCCATGCCACGACCACCTACGAGCATGAGCTGCTGGCCGCATCGCTAAGCAAGAAGCACATGCTGCCCTACCGCGCCACGATCCGCGCCCGCAGTTTCGAGGAATTCGACGGCTGGGTGCGCCATGACGGCGAAGAGTTTCTGTATGTGCTGACCGGCACCTTGCGGCTTTTCACCGAGTTCTATGAACCCGTCGATCTGGCGCGCGGCGACAGTGCCTATTACGACGCGAGCATGGGCCATAACGTGGTGTCGACCAGTGCCGAGGATGCCACGATCCTGTGGGTCACGTCACTGGTCAGTTAGGCCGCGTCAGACCGATCACATCTCGAAATATGCAGTATGTGGAGCCAATCCTCCACCTCTTCGCGCGCTTCACGCAAAGTCAGATCGTGGGTCCGCGCCATCAGCTCTGCAAAGCTCTGATGCCCTTGATGGAGGGCGTCCAAAGCGCGCTCATCTGCATGGGGAAATCGTGAACGGATCATCGGCAGGTTGATTTGCCATGACTTTAGTAACTGGTCCCAGAACATTGGACGCCTCCTCAAACGCCCTCGCAAGATCCAGACTACGCGCAATCAGGGCGTGCAGGGAACAGACAGGCTGTCACATGGGTCAGCCTGTCTCAGGCCGCCGCTTCGATCCCGCTGACATGGGCCTGCAATTCGGCGCGACTCATGGCGTGGATATCGGCTGCGACGAAGGCCTGCGCGCGCTTTTCCAGCTCGGTATAGGCGGTGTCGAAGGCAACCTCCCAGTCGGGCTCGGCGGCGGCGGCGGGGTCTTCGACGCCCCAATGGCCACGCACGGGCGCACCCGGCCAGATCGGGCAGGTCTCGGACGCGGCAGAGCCACAGACGGTGATGACCACGTCCATTTCGGGCGCGCCTGGCTCTGCGAACTCGTCCCAGCTTTTTGAGCGCGCATTCGACAGGTCATAGCCCTTGGCACCCAGCATTTGCAGCGTCTGCGGATGCACTTTGCCAGAGGGCGTGGAGCCCGCCGAGAAGGTGGTCACACCTTCGCCGCCAAGGCGATCCAGCAATTTTTCAAGGATGATCGAGCGGGCCGAGTTACCGGTGCACAGGACAAGGATATTCATGGGTTTGCCCTAGGCGCGCAATGTAACAGAACCATGACAGATCAGAACCAGCCGCGCACCGTGCGGGAGCCATCCTGAATGTCACGCCCGACACCCTCGACCGTGCCGCACCCGGCGGCTGCAAGACATAAGGTCAGTGCCAATAGTCGGATCATCATGCTCACTCCTCATACCACCAGACTTCGGGCTGAAAGCCGGGCCAGTCGCCATACATCGGCAAACGCTCGGGAAATTTCAACTCCTTTACATGGGCCAGTCGCGAGATCGGGTTATGCCAGATCGGGATCACATAGCGCCCTGAGGTCAGCACCCGGTCCAGCGCACGAACGGCGGCGCGAAATTCGTCCTGACCGGAGGCGTTGAGCATTTCGTTGATCATGGCCTCGATTGCGGGATTGCTGACGCCCATCCAGTTGCGTGTGCCGGGCTGATCGACGCCTGCGCTGCCCCAGTAGAGCAGTTGTTCGTTACCGGGGCTGAGCGACAGGCCACGGCGGTAATAGGCCATGTCGAAATCGTAATTGGTCGTGCGTTCCTTGAATTGGGCGCTGTCCACAGTGGTGATCTGCGGGGTGATCCCCATCTGTTTGAGCGCATCGGCAAAGAGGTCCATGATCTGGCCGGTTTCCGTGGCGCCTTGTTGCAGCAGGATTTCAAACTGCATGGGCTGGCCGTCAGGGCCAGTCATCACGCCGTTCTCGACGGTATATCCGGCCTCTTCCAGAAGCCCCAAGGCGCGGCGCATATTGCCCCGGTTGCGTGCGGAACCGTCCGAGACGGGCAGGGTATAGCCTTCAAGCGCACCGGGAAGCAGCGCGTCTGAGAAAGGGGTCAGTAGTTCGGCCACGCGGCCCTCGGCGGGGCCTTCTTGCATCCCCAGAACGGAGTTCGAGAAATAAGAGGTGATGCGGGGCTGCACGCCACCATTAAGCGTCTGGTTGATGAACTCAAAGTTGAACGCATGCAACATCGCATCGCGCACGCGCCAATCGGCAAAGACGTCGCGCCTTGTGTTCATCACGAAGCCCACAATGCCAGAGGGGCGCTGATGCGGGATCAGCGATTGCACGATGTCGCCGGATTGCACGGCGGGGAAATCATATTGCGCTTCCCATTTCGCCGCATTGGTTTCGCGGAAGCTGGTGATCTCTCCAGCCTTGAAGGCCTCAAAAACCACATCACCATCGCCGAAGAAGTCGTAGCGAATCTCGTCCAGATTGGCCTGACCGCGCATGAAGGGCAGGTCCTTGCCCCAATAGTCGGGATTGCGTTTGAGGGTCACGTAGCGGTTCGGCTCAAACTCGGCGATCACGTAAGGCGCGGAGCCGATGGGGACAATCTCAAGCGTGCTTTCGGCGAAGTCCACTCCCTCATATTGCGCCTTCTGAAGGATGGGGCGCATCCCCATCAGCAGCGGCAATTCGGCGTCTACCGTGTTGAAGGTGAAACGCACCGTGCGGTCATCGACAGCCTCGGCGGTGGCGACCTTGTTCCAGGCGGTGTGGTAGCGCGGGTGGCCGACCGTGCCGAGCGTCTCGTAGGACCAAAGCACATCTTCGACCGTCACTGGGCTGCCGTCAGAGAATCGCGCCTCGGGCCTCAGGGTAAATTGCACCCATTCGCGGTTCTCGCCGACCTCAATCGATTCGGCCAAAAGCCCGTAAAGCGAGAACGGCTCGTCGTAGGATCGGCCCATCAGGCTTTCAAAAACATGGGTGCGCACACCCCAAGGCGCGCGGCCTTTTCGGATATGCGGATTGAGGCTGTCAAAGCCGCCACCCTCGCCAAAACGGATGCTGCCGCCTTTGGGCGCGTCCGGGTTGGCATAGGGCAGAGACACAAAATCAGGTGGAAGCGCAGGGTCGCCATACATAGCTATGCCGTGCTGTGGCTCTGCGGTCGCGAATCCCGTGGCCGCCGAAAGCCCGATCACGGCGGCAAGGGTTCTGACATGTTGGAAAAAAACCGATCTCATTTGCGCAACAATCCTCGTGCCCCATTGTTTCTTTGAGCCGAAGCCTATTCGGGTGTTCCAACCTTTTCAAACTTTTAGCTTGGAACGGGGCGGCAGATTGCTTATAACTAAAGCACTGCTCGATAGGTTTCTTGCCTGTATGAAACCTGCCTCAATAACTTAACGCCCGCTTCGTGCGGGCGTTTTTTTTGGCCTCATTCCATTGGAAAAACACGTATAACCATGCGTCCCGGACCTCTGGCTGTGTCGGGGTGTCAGGCCCCGGATCACGTCCGGGGCGGGGTTCGGGTCGCTCTAGCGTTCGGGAATCAGCCCGCGCGGACTAAAGCGCAGCACCAGCAGCAGGATCAGCCCCATCGTGAGCAGCCGCATATGAGCCGCACTGTCGAGAAGATGCAGACGCAACGCGCTGTCTTCCGCAAGACCCGCCGTGAGCGTCTCGATCAGGAACAGCCCGACCGGTTCGACCTGCACCCACAGGAACCAGATCAGGAATCCGCCCAGAACGGCACCGAAATTGTTGCCCGAGCCGCCCACGATCACCATCACCCAGATGAGGAAGGTGAAGCGCAGCGGCTGATAGCTGCCCGGTGTCAATTGTCCGTCCAGCGTGGTCATCATCGCGCCCGCGATGCCGCAAATGGCAGAGCCGAGGATGAAGATTTGCAGATGGCGTGCTTTGACGTCCTTGCCCATCGCCTCGGCCGCGACCTCATTGTCGCGAATGGCGCGCATCATGCGGCCCCAGGGGGATTTAAGCGCAAGCTGAGCGCCCAGCAGTAGGATGACGAGCACCAGCGCGAAGAGCAGGCCGTATTGGGTTTTCACAAAGAGCGTTGACGCGGTGACCGGATCAACGCCGAACCCGGCAGCTTGCTCCACAAAGCCGGGATCATTTTGCAGATCAATCTCACGCGGGACGGGGCGGGGCAGGCCGACCACGTTCTTGACGCCGCGCGCCAGCCAGTCTTCGTTTTTAAGCACCGCGATGATGATCTCGGCAATGCCGAGTGTGGCGATGGCGAGGTAATCCGAGCGCAGGCCAAGGGCCGTTTTGCCGATCACCCAGGCGACGCCTGCCGCCAGCAGCCCGCCGACAGGCCAGGCGATGATTACGGGCAAGCCAAGCCCGCCCAGATTACCCTGGAGCGCGGGGTTGATCGCCTCGACCGCCGCGACACCGGGGTCGAGCACCGCGCGGAAGATGAAGAAACCCGCGATCAGGATGGCGATGGTCGCCAACGCCTTGGCTTTTCCTTTCAAGCGCGACTGCACAAGGACTGCCGCGATGATGGTGGCGGCCCCCAAAACAAGCGCTGTCAGGATGCGCACGCCGCCTGCCGCGAAGGCTCCTTCCACGGGGGGCATCGAGATCAGGACAGTGGCCAGACCGCCCAAGGCCACGAAGCCCATGACGCCCACATTAAAAAGCCCCGCGAAACCCCATTGAAGGTTAACGCCAAGCGCCATGATGGCCGAGATCAGCCCCATATTCAGAATGGTTAACGCCGAGTTCCAGCTTTGCATCACGGCGGTCAAAACGATCAGCCCGCTGACAAGCGCAAAGAGGGCTGTGTTTCGCATCGTCTCGCTCATACCGCTTTTCCTTTGAAGAGGCCGGTGGGGCGGAACAGCAGCACGATGATGAGGATCACGAAGCTGACCGCGAATTTGTAATCGGTGGAGAGAAGCTGGACGAGGCCATCCGGCTCTAGGCTTTCAGGCATCAGATAGCCCAGCACTTTTTTCCATGCGTAGGTGATCGTCACCTCTGAAAACGCGATGACGAAACCGCCCACGATCGCGCCCACCGGGCTGCCAAGCCCCCCCACGATAGCTGAGGCAAAGATGGGCAGCAGAAGCTGGAAATAGGTGAAGGGTTTGAAGGACTTGTCCAGACCGTAAAGCGTGCCCGCCACAGTCGCCAAAGCCGCCACAATCAGCCACGTATACATCACCACGCGGTCCGGGTTGATGCCGGACAGAAGCGCCAGATCCTCGTTATCCGAAAAGGCCCGCATGGATTTTCCCGTGCGGGTGCGGTTGAGAAACCAGAACAGGATCGCCACGACAATGACGGCCGTTACGACGGTGATCACTTGGCTCGACCGGATCGCGAGGCCTTCGGCGAGGCCTGTCATCTCGCGGAAATCGCGCGCGGAAATCAGAAACCGCGCTCCATCGGCAAAGCGCTGATCATCGGGACCGATGATGAAGCGCACAAGGCCGTTCATGATGAACATCACGCCCATCGAGACGATCACGAGGATCACCGGGGCTGCCTTTTGGCGGCGGTAAAACTGGTAAACGAACTTGTCGGTGAGTAGCAGAAGGGCGGCTGCCCCGATGATGCCAAAGGGCAAGGCCAATAGCGCTGTCGGCAGCGGCCCGAAAGAAATGCCAGCTGCCTGCAGCGCCCAGGTCACAAGGATTGTCACCATCGCGCCAAACGCCATCGTGTCGCCATGGGCGAAGTTGGAAAACCGCAGGATGCCGTAGATCAGCGTGACCCCCAGCGCGCCAAGCGCCAGTTGGCTGCCGTAAGCAATCGCCGGGATCAGCACGAAGTTTGACAGCGCCACGAGCGCATTCAGAAAATCCATCTAGTCGGTCTCCGTGCATTGGCCGTGATAGGTGACCGCCAGCGGGCCTTCGAGGATTAGGACCTGATAGCGGCTGACGCCCTCCGGGCCGATGACGATCCGGAACAACGTGTCATCGCCCGTGGCACGATTTTCGATTACGGTGAAATCCTCGGTCGAGACGTAATGCGCCCCTTGCGTGCCCGCGACATCGCGCAACTCGGCCAGACCAGAGGTCACCCCTTCAAGCGTATCCAGATCACCGGGGATGATGTCGATGGTAAAATCGGTCGGCTGGCAGGCCTCTTCCTCGAAACACTCGACCGTGTATTCGCAGGTCAGAGCGAAGGCGGGGAGGGGGGCCAGTATCGCGGCGGACAAAAGGAGATGTCTCATCGTCATCCTCCTAAGAAACTCTTGCGCACTTCGGGGTCCGCCAGAAGCGCTTTGCCGGTGTCGGTGAACGCGTTGCGCCCTTGAACCAGAACGTACCCCTTGTCTGCAATCTCAAGCGCCTGACGGGCGTTCTGCTCAACCATCAAGATCGAGATGCCGGTGCGGGCCACTTCGATGATCCGGTCAAAGAGCTCGTCCATGACGATGGGCGATACGCCCGCCGTTGGCTCGTCCAGCATCAGGACATCCGGTTGGGTCATCAGCGCCCGACCAACCGCCACCTGCTGGCGCTGGCCGCCGGACAATTCGCCCGCCGCCTGACGGCGCTTGTCGCCGAGGATCGGGAACAGATCATAGACCTGCGCAATCGTCTTGCCGATGTCATCGCGGCGCAGGAAGGCACCCATTTCGAGGTTTTCCTCCACCGTCATGGACGTGAAGATGTTGTGGGTCTGCGGCACGAAGGCCATGCCCTTGGCCACGCGTGCCTGCGGAGTCAGGGCCGTGATATCCTCACCATCCAGAAACACGCCGCCGGTGTGGATGTTGAGCATCCCGAACACCGCCTTCATCGCGGTGGATTTGCCCGCGCCGTTTGGCCCGACGATCACGGCAATCTCGCCCTTGTCCACGGCCAGCGTGCAATCATGCAGAATGTCCGCGCCTGAACCATAGCCCCCGGTCATGCCTTTGCCGATCAGAAAGGGCTCAGCCATTGGCTTTCATCTTTGCAAAAATATCCAAATCCCACCTCATCACGCGCTCACCGCGTCTTTGTTTTTCAGGCCGGTGCCAAGATAGGCCTCGATCACCTGCTCGTTGGCCTTGATCTCGTCAATTGTGCCTTCGGCCAGCACTTTGCCCTCGGCCATACAGATCACCGGATCGCACAGGCGCCCGATGAAATCCATGTCATGCTCGATCATGCAGAACGTGTAGCCACGTTCCTTATTCAAACGCAGGATCGCGTCGCCGATGGTGTTGAGAAGCGTGCGGTTCACGCCTGCACCGACCTCGTCCAGAAAGACGATCTTGGCATCGACCATCATGGTGCGGCCCAGTTCCAGCAGCTTTTTCTGACCGCCGGAGAGGTTGCCTGCTTTTTCGTCCTTCAGGTGGTCAATCGTCAGGAACTCTAGCACCTCATCGGCCTTGGCCAGAAGGGCGCGTTCCTCATCGGCGATCCGTTTGCGCCCGAACCACGTGTTCCACAGCGTCTCACCGGTTTGTCCGGCGGGGACCATCATCAGGTTTTCGCGCACAGTCATCGACCCGAATTCGTGGGCAATCTGGAAGGTCCGGAGCAGACCCTTGCCGAACAGCTCGTGCGGCTCCAATCCGGTGATGTCTTCGCCGTCCATGAAAACCTGACCGGATGTCGGTTTAAGAACGCCTGCGATAACGTTGAAAAGAGTGGTTTTTCCGGCGCCGTTCGGGCCAATCAACCCGGTGATCGAGCCGCTTTTGATCTCAAGCGTCGCGCCATCGACGGCGTGAAAGCCACCGAAATGCTTGTGGACGTCTTCAACGACGATCATTTGGATCCCTTTCGCACTTTAAAAACGCGCGTTATCTTATTGAAACAGCGCGAGGTTTAACCCTCGCGCTGTTGATTTTCAGGAGACCGGACTTAGCGGTATTTCGCTGTCGTGATCTCGCCGCCTTCAACGACGATCTCGCGGTAATTGCCAGCGGATTCACCGGGGCCGATCAGCTCAACAGCGGATGCGCCGACATAGTCGACCTCGCCGCCGCCTTTGATGATCTCCAGCGCTTTGGCCAGTTCACCGGGGAAAATCTGCTCGCCGGGGGCGTTGGCCACATCCATGATGTGATCCTTGTATTCGCCGGGCTCGGCAGAACCTGCCGCTTGCATGGCCAGCATCATCAGCGCAGCCGCGTCATAGCTTTCCGGCGTGAAGGGCGAGCTGGGATCAAAGGCGTCGCCGACCAGTTCAGCAAAAAGCTCTTTGCCGGGGCTGTCGGTGCCGGGGTGCTGACCGGTGGAGCCGTCAATCTCGGAGCCGAAGTTTTCGGCCAGCTGGGCCGAGATCATGCCATCGGGGAAGTGGAACGTGTCGAAGGCACCGGAATCAAGGGCGGCGCGCACGATGCCGGAGCCGCCTTGGTCCACGTAGCCTGCCACGACCAGACGCTCACCACCGGCAGCGGCCAGTGCGCCAACTTCGGCCGAATAGTCGGCTTTGCCGTCTTCATGGGCCGCCGAGATGGTCACGGTGCCGCCAGCGGCTTCCCATTCGGCCTGGAAGGCATCTGCAAGGCCCTTGCCGTAGTCGTTGTTGGTGTAGGTGAGGGCGACCTCTTTGAGGCCTTGCTCCATCAGCACTTCGGTCATCACGGCGCCTTGGCGCGCGTCAGACGGTGCCGTACGGAAGAAGAGGCCGTTATCCTCGGCATCCGACAGACCGGGCGATGTGGCCGAGGGGGACACCATCACGACGCCATTGGCCAGCGCCACGTTGGACAGGATCGCACCGGTCACGCCCGAACAATCCGCGCCCATGATGCCTTTGACACCATCGGAGGTGATCAGACGTTCGGCAGCCGCCGTCGCGGCACCGGCGTCGACGCAGGTGCTGTCAGCACGCACGGGCGTCACGGATGCGCCGTCCAGAAGCATCCCGGACTCGGTGACTTCGGACATCGCCAGTTCGGCGCCATCAGCCATCGAGGGGGTCAGCGATTCAATCGGGCCGGTGAAGCCCAAGATCACGCCGATCTTGATCTCGGAATGACCGGCCGCATTGGCCATCCCCGCCGTCAAAGCAGCAGCGGTCGTTGCCATAAGCAGTTTTTTCATTTGTATTCTCCCATGTTGGATACCAAATCCATGCCAAAGACTATCGCGTCCTGTGGGAAAGAAAAGCGGATAAACGGGGAAATTCCCCAAAGGAAGCCCATCTCACAAGACAGTTACGGCTCTTGGTGCGCGCTGTTGCGTGGCTAGATATAAAGACAGACACGCGGAGGTTGTGATGCGCAGACTACTCCTGATGATGAGCGTTCTGATCGCGCTGCCGATGGGGGCGCAGGCGCTTCAGACGGAAAGCGGGCCGGTGCAGGTAACCGTGGTGGCCGATGATCTGGACGCGCCTTGGGCCATGGGATTTTTGCCCGGTGGCGGGTTTCTGGTGACAGAGCGCGGCGGGACGTTGCTGCATTTCCGGCCCAACGGGCGGCGCATTGCGGTGAGCGGATTGCCGGAGATTGCCGTTGGCGGGCAGGGTGGTTTGCTTGACGTGCTGATCCCGCGCGATTTTGCGCAGACGCGCGAGGTTCTGTTCACCTATGCCAAAGCGCAGGGACGCGGGGAGGGGACGGCGCTGGCCGCCGGCACCTTGAGTGCGGATGGCACCGCTTTGCAGAATGTGCGCGTCTTGTTTGAGATCGCGCGCGGCTCCAACGGGGGTCGGCATTTCGGCTCGCGGCTGGTGGAGGCAAACGACGGCACGATTTTCATGACCGTCGGAGATCGTGGTGATCGGCCCTCGGCGCAGGATCTGGGGCTGCATAACGGATCGGTGTTGCGGCTTAATCGCGATGGGTCGGTGCCGTCGAGCAATCCGTTCGTCGGTCAGGACGGCGCGTTGCCCGAAATCTGGTCCTTCGGTCACCGCAACCCGCAAGGGGCCGCGCTGGACAGCGCAGGGCAACTTTGGGTCAACGAGCATGGTGCGCGCGGCGGTGACGAGGTGAACCGCGTGCAACGCGGGGCAAATTACGGCTGGCCCGTGATTTCCTACGGGCGGCATTATTCCGGCCTGCCGATTGGCGAAGGCACGACCAAGATCGGGCTGCAACAGCCTGTGCATTACTGGGACCCGTCCATCGCGCCGTCCGGCATGATGATCTACACGGGCGAGATGTTTCCCGAATGGGAGGGCGACATGTTTGTCGGCTCGCTCAAGTTCGGTCTGATCAGCCGCTTGTCTGCTGCAGGGGATGAGCAAGAGCATATATCAGGGCCAGAAACCGACCGTGTGCGCGACATTCGCCAAGCCCCGGACGGGTCGATCTGGGTGATGTCTGTGGGCAATGGGGCGATTTACCGATTGAGTAAGTAGGTCGCAGGAGACACGCGAGACAGGACAGATTGCGTGTGATCTGATAATTCCCCTCTAGATTGCATTGAGGGGATTATGGACGAGTTTGGAGGTCTTATTGCCGTTGTCGCTTTCGTGGGCGTCGTGCTCTGGCTGATCAACTCAGCGGCAACGCCCAAGGCAAAGCGGCCGCAGCAAAAGCATGCGCGGCCGCGTAAAAGGTCTATTCCTCCGCTTACGAGACCTGTCACGCCCCTAAATCGAAAGCGGTTCGAAAAACCCTACAACGCCAACCTTACCAAGCTGGAGCGCAGCACAGAAACCGTTTGCGGGCGCGCGCATGTCGTGGATGGCGATACAATCGTTATCAAGAAGGTTCAGATCAGACTTTTCGGGATTGATGCGCCGGAAATGAACCACCCCTATGGCCAGAGTGCCAAGTGGGCTTTGGTTCGTCTCTGCAAAGGTCAGATCATCAAGGCGGACATCATTGAAGAAGACACGCATGGGCGAACCGTCGCAAGGTGTTGGCTTCCCGATGGTCGGGACCTGTCTGCGGAAATGGTCAAGGAAGGGCTGGCCATTGATTGGCCGAAGTTTTCAGGCGGGCGTTACAAATCCTTTGAAGTAGTGGATGCGCGCAAGAAGATGTGGCTGGCCGATGCACGCCAGAAAGGCCGGATGCACGTCTGGGAACAGTTTGAAGGGCGTCGAGCTAAGCGCTCCGCGCCCCGGACCTGATCCGGGGCCTTGGACTGGGAGGTCCGGGACGGGGGTTAAATCGAAAGCCGCGCTGCCTGTGCACCTCGTTCACGATACGGGGTCGTGTCGTAATGGGACCGGTAGCATTTGGAGAAATGCGAGGGCGAGGCGAAGCCGCAGGCGAGGGCGACGTTGATCACGCTCATATCGGTTTGCATTAGCAGGTTACGCGCTTTTTGCAGGCGCAGTTCCATATAGTAGCGCTTGGGCGAGCGGTTGAGATAGCGGCGAAAGAGCCGCTCGAGCTGGCGAGTGGACATGCCCACATCGCGGGCCAGGATCGACGGGCTGATCGGCTCTTCGATATTGGCCTCCATCATCTGTATGACCTGGCTGAGCTTGGGATGCCGCACACCAATGCGGGTCGGGATCGACAGGCGCTGGGTGTCCTGATCGGTGCGGATCGAGGAATAGATCAGTTGATCGGCGACTGCGTTTGCCAGCTCCTCCCCATGGTCATTAGCGATCAGTTTCAGCATCAGATCAATCGACGACGTGCCGCCCGCGGTCGTGTAGCGGTTGCCGTCGATGACGAAGACGGATTTGGTCAGCTCAACCTCGTCGAACTCTTCGGCGAAGCTGTCCTGGTTCTCCCAGTGGATGGTGGCTTTCTTGCCATCCAGCAGACCGGCAGCCGCCAGCGAATGGCCGGCTGTGCAGAGCCCGCCGATGGTGGCCCCTTTGCGCGCTTCGCGGCGCAGCCAGTTCAAGAGCCGCTTGGTGGTGGCCGCCTGAACGTCGATGCCACCGCAGACAAGGATCGTGTCATCGCGCAGGGTCTCGTCCAGATCATCGTCCAGTTTGAAGCTGGTGCCCGCCGAGCAGGTCACGAAATCCCCCCCTTCGCCAACAAGACGCCAGGCGTAAAGCGGCTGCCCGGCCATGCGGTTGGCGATACGCAGGGACTCCACGGCGGAGGCGAAACAGAGCATCGTGAAATTCTCCAGCAGAACGAAAACGAAGCGGCGGGGTTTCTGGCCGCTCGTGTCGATCTCTACCAGGGGCGTTTCTGCTGTCATCGGGCTGTCTTCTTAAAAGATGATAATGCGCAGCTAAGTCAGGTTTGAGAGGCCGGATCAAGAGCAATCGCATCAGATATCCAAAGGGATAGGCGCGGTCGAAGCGACGTGATATCTGCGGTGGCCTCGGCGGGCGATCTGACTTATATTGACCGCTGCTAACGCTAACAGGAGCAAAAACGATGACCGAGTGGCACAAATCTGACTGGCGCGCGAAACCGCGGGTTCAGATGCCGGACTATACCGACACGGACCAGCTGACTGCAGTGGAAGCCCGTTTGTCGAGCTATCCGCCGCTGGTTTTTGCAGGCGAGGCCCGCACATTGCGCGCGCAACTTGCCAAGGCGTCGCGGGGCGAAGCCTTCCTGCTGCAAGGCGGTGATTGCGCCGAGAGCTTTGAGGAATTTTCCGCCGACACGATCCGCGACACGTTCAAGGTGATGTTGCAGATGGCGATGGTGCTGACCTATGGCGCGAAAGTGCCGGTCATCAAGGTCGGTCGGATGGCCGGTCAGTTTGCCAAACCGCGCTCGGCCCCGACCGAGGTGAAGGACGGCGTGGAGCTGCCGAGCTACCGTGGCGACATCATCAACAATATCGACTTCACGCCAGAGGCGCGCATCCCCGATGCGGAACGCATGCTGCGCGCCTACACGCAGGCCGCCGCATCCTTGAACCTTGTTCGGGCGTTCTCGACAGGCGGCTATGCGGACGTCAATCAGGTGCATGGCTGGACGCTGGGCTTTACCGAAGGGTCCGAGGCCGCGCGGTATCGCGAGATGGCGGGCCGGATCAGCGACACGCTTGATTTCATGAAAGCCGCGGGCGTGAATGAAGCGACCGCGCACACGCTGCAATCGGTGGATTTCTACACCTCGCACGAAGCTCTTTTGCTGGAATATGAAGAGGCGCTGACCCGCGTGGACAGCACCTCTGGCCAGTGGATCGCGGGGTCGGGTCACATGATCTGGATCGGCGACCGCACGCGTCAGCCGGATGGCGCGCATGTGGAGTTCTGCCGCGGTGTGATGAACCCGATCGGTCTGAAATGCGGCCCCACCACGACAGCCGATGATCTGAAGGTTCTGATGGAGAAGTTGAACCCCGAGAACGAGGCCGGGCGTCTGACGCTGATCGCGCGCTTCGGGGCGGGCTCGGTTGGTGAGCATCTTCCGCGCCTGATCAAGGCGGTACAGGAAGAAGGGGCCAATGTTGTTTGGTCCTGTGATCCGATGCATGGAAACACGATCAAGGCGGCGTCGGGCTACAAGACACGGCCTTTCGAGTCTGTGCTGCGCGAAGTGACCGAGTTCTTTGGCGTGCATAAGGCCGAGGGCACGATCCCCGGTGGTGTGCATTTCGAGATGACCGGCAAGGACGTGACCGAGTGCACCGGTGGTGTACGGGCCGTCTCAGACGAAGATTTGTCGGATCGTTACCACACCGCCTGCGACCCGCGCTTGAACGCCTCGCAATCGTTGGAGCTGGCGTTCCTCGTGGCCGAACAGCTGTCGGACCGGCGGGGCGCTTTGAAAGAAGCCCAGTCGGCTTAACGCCCCCGGCTTTACAAAACGGTAACCTGTTCCCCTTGGGGAACGGGTCGCTTCCCTTGAAAGGTGCATCTCATGCGGCTCGATATCGACGTCCATTTGCACTATAAGATGCCCGCTCCGACCGATCTTTTGCTGCAGATCGAGGTGGCTGATCTGGCCGATCAGAAGGTCATCTCTCAGCAGATGCTGACCGATCCTTTGGATCATTTCATTCGCGTCGCAGCCGAGGATGGTCTGGGAGAGCGGGCCTGGCTGCGCTGTGACGATGCGCTGCGTTGTAGCTACACCGCTCAAGTGGTGGTGGACCGCCCGCGCCTTGATCTGGAAGCGCTCGACGCCGTGCCGCCGCATCTCCTGCCCGGAGACACCGTGCGCTATCTGATGCCCTCTCGCTATTGTCCGTCAGACGAATTTCAGACGTTTGTCGCCTCTGAGTTCGAGGGCTTGCGCGGCGGCGCACTGATCGGGGCGATGCGCGATTGGTTGAACCACACGCTCAGCTATGTGCCGGGCGTGTCCGGCCCGCAAACAACGGCGCTGGACACATTCGTGCAGCGCCAGGGCGTGTGTCGGGATTTCGCGCATCTCATGGTCTGCTTTGCCCGCGCGGCGGCTATTCCGGCGCGGTTCGTCAGCGTCTATGCACCTGATGTCATGCCGCAGGACTTCCACGCTGTGGCAGAGGTCTATCTGGACGGCACATGGCACCTGGTGGATGCGACGGGCATGGCACCGGCAGACACAATTGCGCGGATCGGCGTCGGAATGGACGCGGCGGAGGTGTCATTTCTGACAAGCTACGGGCAGATCAGTTTTTTGGCACAAACCGTCAACGTCACGGCGCATCACGACTAGTCGCGTGAGCTGACCAGACGCAGATGCGACCCGTTGGTATAGACCTTGGGGCGGGGCGCGCCGATGGCGTCAACCTGAACGTCCTCAATCGCAAAGCGGCGGGGCGTGCGGCCAATGCGGCTGTTGCTGACAAGGCATCCCAGCGCACGGGTCACATCGCCATTGCCATCCGTCAGCGGGAACAGCGCCATCGTGGCATCAATCGCCGGGCGTGCGATGCTGCGCGGGCTCAGCAGGCTGATCTTGGCGATGGCGGGTTTCTTGAAGACAGCCTCAAGCGGCGTGACGAGGGCAACGCGGGCATCGACATCCATCATGGTGGTGATGGGCATGCCCCGCACATCCATGCCCATCAGATCGCACAGATGCCCCCCGGCGAGGCGGAACCGCGCGATGCCGGGCGCGACACGTTCCAGAATGAAAGCGTTGGGCAAAGCCGCCTCGATCCCGCGTGGATTAATGTCGGCACGGGTCGGCACAAGCGCGCCTTTGCGTTGGTCTGACCAATAGGCTTCAACCTGCGCAATAAGGGAGGGGCCAGCACCAAGCGGGGCCGCATTACCCTGCATCTGGCGTCCTTTATGACCGTTCGAAAACGGGATGACATACGACATTTCGGACCCTTTCACCGTGCCTGAGCGCCCCGGGCTGCGCGGGGCTGTGACGCTTGTGGGCATTGGTCATTCATGCTTAACCATTGCCTAACAAATGCGTCTCAAATCTTACTCTCGCGTTAATATCGCATGGTTTGTTTCAAATTTGGTGTGAAAAAGAACTAAAAGGTTAACAGCCATGCTCGCCTCGATGACTGCTTTCACCGCACACTCCAATGCAGGCGAAAACCACGCATGGAGCTGGGATCTGCGCGGGGTGAATGCCAAGGGCCTCGATATCCGGCTGCGGCTGCCCGATTGGATCGAAGGGTTTGAGCAAAGCGTGAAGGCGCAGATCGCGCAGCATGTGGCGCGGGGCAATGTTACGTTGGGCCTGCGGATCACCCGCGACGAGGGCGCGAGCGCGCTGTCGATCAACGAAGACACTCTCAACGCTGTGCTGGGCTCGCTGCGCCAGATCGAGAGCCATGCGCAGAAGCAAGGGGTCCCTGTCGCGCCGGTGACAGCGCTTGATCTGATGTCCGCGCGCGGGGTGATGGATGCAAGCCAGGTGGCGCAGGACACCGCAGCGCTGAAAGCGGCGCTGCTGGCTGATCTGGAGCGTCTTTTGGAGGATTTCGTCAAGATGCGCACCGCCGAAGGGCGCGCCTTGGAGGCGGTGTTGAAAGGTCAGATCGACATGATCGAAGGCCTGACCAAGGCGGCTGCTGAGGCGGCAGAGGCACGCCGCCCGCAGGTGGCTGACGCGCTGAAGGCCAATCTGGCGCGGGTCATGGAAAACGTCGATGGCGTCGATGCAGATCGCGTGGCGCAAGAGCTCGCCATGCTGGCCGTCAAGGCGGATATCACCGAAGAGATTGACCGTTTGGAGGCGCATGTCAGCGCCGCCCGCGCGCTGATTGCGCAGGGCAGCCCCATCGGGCGCAAGCTGGATTTCCTGATGCAGGAGTTCAACCGCGAGGCCAACACGCTGTGTTCGAAATCTCAGGACACCGCGCTGACCGCAATCGGGCTTGACCTGAAAGCGACCATCGACCAGATGCGAGAGCAAGTTCAGAATGTGGAGTGAAACATGAGGCGCAACCCATGAGTCGACGCGGTCTTCTTATCATCTTGTCGTCGCCGTCAGGGGCCGGAAAATCCACGTTGGCGCGTCGTTTGATGGCATGGGATGACAGTTTGCGGTTCTCGGTTTCGGCCACGACGCGCCCGCCTCGGGACGGCGAGGTGGAGGGTGAACATTATTATTTCCGCAGCCATGATGAATTTCGCCACCTGATCGACAAAGGTGAAATGCTGGAACATGCGGAAGTGTTCGGCAACCTCTACGGCTCCCCGAAAACGCCCGTGGAAGAGGCGATCAATGCGGGGCGGGATGTGCTGTTTGATATCGACTGGCAGGGTGGGCAGCAGGTGCGCAACTCGCCGCTGGACAAGCACGTGCTGTCGATCTTCATTCTGCCGCCCTCGATCCCGGAACTGGAACGCCGCTTGCGCGCCCGCGCGCAGGACAGTGATGAGGTAATTGCAGCACGAATGCAGAAATCGCGCGACGAGATCAGCCATTGGGCCGAGTATGATTTCGTGCTGATCAACGATGATCTGGACCAGACCGAAGAACGGCTGAAAACCATCATCATGTCCGAACGGATGCGCCGCACCCAGCAGCCTGATCTGGCGGATGCGGTGCGCACGCTCAACGCTGAATTCGAGGACCGCCAATGACGCTTTACACGCTGGACGATCACGCGCCTGTTCTGCCCGAGGACGGGGATTTCTGGGTGGCCTCGGATGCAAATGTCATCGGCAAGGTGGTTCTTGGATCCGGCAGCTCGATCTGGTTCGGCGCGACGTTGCGCGGGGACAATGAGGCGATTGTCGTGGGCGAGGGCTCCAATGTGCAGGAAAACAGCGTCCTGCACACGGATATGGGCTTTCCGCTGAGCATCGGGCGTGATTGCACGATTGGCCATAAGGCGATGCTGCATGGCTGCACGATTGGCGATCAAAGCCTGATCGGCATGGGTGCTACGGTTCTGAATGGTGCGAAGATCGGCAAGAATTGCCTGATCGGGGCAGGGGCGCTGATCACGGAAGGCAAGGAAATCCCGGACGGGTCGCTCGTGATGGGCGTGCCGGGCAAGGTGGTGCGAGAGCTGGATGACAAGGCAATTGCGGGGCTGAAAGCCTCAGCACTGGGATATCAGGCCAACATGCGCCGCTTTCGCGACGGGTTGAGCGCGATATGAGCGATGAGTTGATCCGCCGGACACCGTGGCCCGAGAGTTCATCGCGGGCGGTGGTGACGCCGCTGCAGCCGTCGGTCGTCTATGCCTCCGACAGCCCCGATGCGCTGGACGATCAGTATGAGGGCCGCGCGAAAGGGTTTACCTATGCGCGCGAAGGGCATCCCAATGCCGAAGTGCTGGCGCGCAAGATTGATGCGCTGGAAGGGGCCGAGGGCGGTTTGATTGTCGGCTCCGGTATGGCTGCGGTCACGGCGACCATGCTTGGGCTCCTGAAAGCGGGCGATCATGTGCTGGGGGGCGATCAGCTTTACGGACGCTCTTTGCGGATGATGCGCGAGGAGCTGCCCCGCTTTGGGGTTGAGACCTCGCTTGCCGACCCGACCGACGGGGCGGCGATGGCGACTGCGGTGCGGCCCAATACCAAGCTGGTGCTGGTGGAACTGGTCAGCAATCCGACGCTGCGGGTGGCCGATATCGAGGCGATTGCGGCGCTTTGCAAAGACAAGGGGCTGCTGCTGGTTGTGGACAACACCTTCACCACGCCGCGCAGCTACCGACCGTTTGAGCATGGGGCCGATGTGGTGATCCACTCGGTCACCAAGCTGCTGGCGGGGCATTCAGATGTGACGCTGGGCTATGTGGCCGCCGCTGATCCCGCGCACCGGGAGGCGATCTACGTCACCGCTGTCACCACGGGCCTGACACCCAGCCCGTTTGATTGCTGGCTGGCCGAGCGGGGGCTTTACAGCTTCAACCTGCGCTATGACCGGGCCGAGGAAAACGCGGCGGCGCTGGCCGATCATATCGCGGGCCTGCCGGGTGTGACGCGGGTGCTTTATCCAACGCGGCCCGATCATCCCGATCACAACCGTGCAGCCCATCTGCTGGGCGCGCGCGGCGGAAATATGGTCAGCTTTGAGGTCGAAGGCGGGCGCGGGGCTGCGAACCGGCTGACCCAAGCCGCTGAGAACATCGCCTTCGCGCCGACGCTGGGGGATATCGGCACAACGCTGTCGCATCCCGCCTCCAGTTCGCACCGGGGTCTGACACCGGAGGCGCGCGCCGCCATTGGCGTCAGCGAAGGGTTCTTCCGTGTCTCGGTGGGCTGCGAGGATATCGCACTTCTGAAGACCGAGTTCGAGGCCGCAATCCGGGCGGCGCGCGGCTAAAGCATGAATAGTTCGCTGACCGAATCCCTGTTGGAAGGCATCCCGCGCCCGTTGATCCTGATCGGCGCGAATGAGCGGATCGCCCAGGCCAATGCCCAGGCCCGCACCATGTTTGGCGACGCGATCACGGGGCGGCATTTCGTGACCGTGCTGCGCCAGCCATCCCTGATCGACAGTATTGAACGGGTTCTGTTGGACCAGAAGCTGCAAAGCGCGCGGCATTTCTCAAATGAAGCAGGGCGCGAGACGATGTTTCAGGTCGATTGCGCGCCGGTGGTTGGGGGCGGTGTGCTGCTGACCTTCGATGACATCACCCATCTGCGCGAGGCCGAACAGATCCGCCGCGATTTCGTGGCCAATGTCAGTCACGAGCTGCGCACGCCCCTGACCGCTTTGCTGGGCTTTATCGAAACGCTCCAAGGTCCGGCCAAAAACGATGCCGCCGCGCAGGAGCGCTTTCTGGGCATCATGGCGCGGGAGGCGGCCCGGATGAACCGGCTGGTGCAGGACCTGCTGTCGCTGAGCCGGGTCGAGACCGAAGAGCGGATGCGCCCGACGCAGGACGTCGATATCTACAACACGGTCAGCATGACGCTGAACGCATTGACGCCGATGGCCGAGACCGCCGGTGTGGCCTTTGAGATGCGCGGCGCAGCAGGGCCGATCATGGTGCAAGGCGACGGCGATCAATTGCGCCAGGTCTTCACCAATCTGATCGAGAACGGGATCAAATATGGCGCCAAAGGCGGTGAGGTCGCCGTTGAGTTTGCCTTGAGCGATCGCGATGCCCGTTTGCGCAGTCCCAGCGTCGCGATCAGCGTCATCGACAAGGGTGAAGGCTTCGATCCGATCCATATTCCGCGACTCACCGAGCGGTTTTACCGGGTGGATTCGCACCGCTCGCGCGAAATGGGGGGCACAGGGCTCGGTCTGGCCATCGTCAAGCATATGGTGAACCGTCACAGAGGCCGCATCCGCGTGGAAAGTGCCGTGGGCAAGGGGGCCACTTTTACGGTGGTTTTGCCCCTAAAAGCGGACGGCTAAAGCCTTTTTCGCAAGGGGGAAACAGCCGCCCCCGACAGCGCCCAGAGGGCTGTCATAAAACTGTTACGCTTCTGTCACAAAAGCATTGCACCGACCCCATAGGCAGCCCACGAGGCCGCCGTTCTGGGCGGTCACAGACATTACAGGAGTTCACTCATGTCTTTTGCGAAACTGTCCGTATCTGCTCTGGCAATCGCGACCATTTCCGCAACCGCTTCTTATGCACGTGACAATGTGCAGGTTGCCGGTTCCTCCACCGTTCTGCCTTACGCGGCCATCGTGGCCGAAGCCTTTGGCGAAAACTTCGACTTCCCGACCCCCGTTGTTGAATCGGGCGGTTCCTCGGCTGGTCTGAAGCGTTTCTGTGAAGGCGTTGGCGCCAACACGATCGACATCGCAAACGCATCGCGTGCGATCCGCTCGGGCGAGGTTGAAGCCTGTGCAGAAGCCGGCGTCACCGACATCATCGAAGTGCGCATCGGCTATGACGGCATCGTTTTTGCCAGCCAGCTGACCGGCCCGGCCTTCACCGCATTTGAGCCTTCCGACTGGTTCAACGCGCTGGCCACTCAGGTTCTGGTAGACGGCGAAATCGTCGACAATCCGCACCAGCAGTGGGCTGATTTCAACAGCGACCTGCCTGCGGTTGATATCGCAGCCTTCATCCCCGGCACCAAGCACGGCACCCGCGAAGTCTTTGAAGAAAAAGTTCTGCTGCAGGGCTGCGAAGACACCGGCGCCATGAAAGCCATGATGGATGGCGGCATGTCCGAAGATGACGCTGAAGGCGCTTGCATGGCTGTGCGCACCGACGGCAAGTCCGTGGATATCGACGGTGACTACACCGAGACCCTGGCCCGCATCGACAGCAACGCAGAAGGCGTTGGCGTCTTCGGTCTGGCCTTCTACGAGAACAACACCGACAAGCTGAAAGTGGCAACGATGTCGGGTGTGGCACCGTCCACCGAGACGATCTCGACCGGTGAATACCCCGTGTCGCGTCCGCTGTTCTTCTACATCAAGAAAGCGCATATCGGCGTGATCCCCGGCCTGAAAGAATTCGCTGAGTTCTTCGTGTCCGACGAGATCGCAGGTGGTTCCGGCCCGCTGGCCGAGTATGGACTCGTCTCCGATCCTGAGCTGGGCGACACCCAGAAGATGGTGGCTGACGAGCAGGTCATGGACGCGTCCATGTAATCAGGTGCACTGCCTCAAGCAAAACAGACGGGGGCTGTGACGGCCCCTGTCTTGTCTGACGACACACATCTGCGGAGCTGCCTAGATGTCCGTTTTTTTTCTTTTGATCATTGTGCTTGGCCTTGGCGCGCTTGGGTTCGTGCTGGGTCGGAGCCGGGCCATGGCGTCCGCGGACGGCAATATCCGCAACCTGCATTCGCTGCCCAATTATTACGGCTTCAACGTCGCGCTGACGACGATCATCCCGGCGCTGGGGGTGCTGGCCATCCTGTCGCTGGTCCTGCCGATCCTGATCGACAATCGCGTGTCGACCCTGATCCCCGCCGAGAGCATTTCCGAGGACACGACCCGGTCGCTGGTCATGTCGGATGTGCGCCGCGTGGCCGACGGGCTGGATACGGCCATCGCCGCCGGTGCTATGACTGAAGACGAGGCCCAAACCATCCGCACCGAATTTACCGATGTTCGTGATCGCCTGGGTTCTGTCGGGGTGGCGCTTGGCTCCAACGTGGAGCCGTTCGTGTTGCGCGCCGCGCAAAGTTACCGCGCGCAGGCCGCCACAGCGCAGCTTTGGACAACCTTTCTGGTGATCGGCATCGCTGTGGCTGGCTTTGCCGTTTCTTTCCTACGCACAAACCGAGACTACCGTGCCCGCAACGTTGTTGAGAACGGTGTGCTGGTTTTGCTCATGGCAGCCGCCTCCATCGCGATCCTGACGACGCTGGGCATCGTGCTGTCGATGCTTTTCGAGACCCGAAACTTCTTTCAGGATTACCGATGGACGGACTTTTTCTTCGGCACCACATGGTCGCCGAACTTTCGCGGCGACTCCGAGCTGGGGATTATCCCGCTGCTCTGGGGCACGCTTTATATCAGCTTTATCGCCTTGCTGGTTGCTGTGCCCATCGGCCTTTTCGCGGCGATCTATCTGAGCGAGTATGCGACCCACCGGTTCCGCAGCTATGCCAAACCCGCCATCGAGATCCTCGCCGGTATTCCCACCATCGTTTATGGCCTTTTCGCGCTGATCACGGTTGGCCCGTTCCTGCGGGACTACTTCGCTGAGCCTACAGGATTGGGCGAAAGCGCCTCATCCGTAATGACGGCGGGTCTGGTGATGGGCATCATGCTGATCCCCTTCGTCTCGTCGCTGTCTGACGACATCATCAACGCCGTGCCGCAAGCGATGCGCGACGGCTCCCTTGGCATCGGGGCCACCCATTCGGAAACGATCCGCCAGGTCGTGCTGCCCGCCGCCCTGCCGGGCATCGTTGGTGCGATCCTGCTGGCCGCCTCGCGCGCCATCGGTGAGACGATGATCGTGGTGCTGGGGGCAGGGGCCGCGGCCCGATTAGACCTCAATCCATTCGAAGCGATGACGACCGTGACGGTGAAGATTGTCAGTCAGCTGACCGGCGACACCGACTTCTCCTCGCCTGAAACGCTGGTGGCCTTTGCCCTTGGCCTGACGCTGTTCGTCATCACGCTGGGGCTCAATGTCTTCGCCCTTTATATCGTGCGCAAATACCGGGAGCAGTACGAATGACCGATCTGTCCGCTGGCGGCGTTCCCGCCGCCCGTCCCAAGTCGTCTTTGCTGACCGAGGACGCCCGCACCAAGAAACGCAACGCAGCCGAACGGCGCTTCAAGAATTACGGACTGACGGCCGTGCTTCTGGGTGTGGCCGCGCTGATCATGTTGCTGATCTCGATCCTCGGGAACGGTCTGAGCGCCTTTCAGCAAACCTATGTGACGCTGCAGGTCGAGCTGCCGGCCGAGACGCTGGATAAGGAAGGCAACCGCAACCGCGATGAAATGGCGAAAGTGTCGACCTTTGGCTACTCGCCGCTGATCGGTGCTGCAATGGAACGCGCGGTTGCGGAGGCCGGGATCGAGACCGAATTGGCCGCAGACGAGCAGGGCGACATCATCTCGCGCGAAGCGGCTGCCCAATTGCGCAACTTCGTGCTGGCCAATCCGGAAGTGGTCGGAGAGACCATCGAGTTCGAGTTCCTCGCCAATGGCCGGATCGACGGCTACCTGAAGGACCGGGTCAACCGCGAGAGCGCAGCGCTCGACAAGAACGTCTCGCCCGCGCAGTTGGACCTGACAGACGCGCTGCAAGAAGAAGGCATTCTTGAGAAGCGCTTCAACTGGGCGTTCCTGACAATGCCTGATGCGTCCGGTCAACGACCCGAAGCCGCCGGTCTGGGCGTGGCGATCATGGGTTCGCTTTACATGATGCTGATTGTGCTGGGGCTGGCCTTGCCCATCGGTGTGGCCGCCTCGATCTATCTGGAGGAATTCGCCCCGAAGAACCGGATCACGGATATCATCGAGGTGAATATCTCGAACCTCGCCGCGGTGCCGTCGATTGTGTTCGGTATTCTGGGTCTGGCGATCTTCATCAACTTTGCAGGCCTGCCGCAATCCGCGCCCATCGTCGGTGGCCTGGTGCTGACACTGATGACGTTGCCCACGATCATCATCGCCACGCGGGCCTCGCTGAAATCAGTGCCGCCCTCCATTCGGGATGCGGCTCTGGGTGTCGGGGCTTCCAAGATGCAGAGCGTCTTTCACCACGTGCTGCCCCTGGCGGCACCGGGCATTCTGACCGGCACGATCATCGGTCTTGCACAAGCGCTGGGAGAGACCGCGCCGCTACTGCTGATCGGCATGGTGGCCTTCGTGCGCGAGTACCCGTCCGGCCCGCCGGAAGGCTTTTTCGACCCTGCTTCGGCCCTGCCGGTGCAGATTTACAACTGGACCCAGCGCTCGGACCCTGCCTTTGTGGAACGCGCCTCCGGGGCCATCATCGTGCTGCTGATCTTCCTTGTCAGCATGAACGCACTGGCAATTTTCCTGCGTCGCCGCTTTGAGCGTCGCTGGTAAGGGGGACGAAATATGGACGACCTAAGAATAGTGGAGAGAGACGTGGACGCCAAAGAGACGAAAATCTCGGCCAAGAATGTGCAGGTCTATTATGGCGACAACCACGCCATCAAAGACGTGAATGTCGAGATTGCAGACAAGACCGTGACCGCGTTCATCGGCCCGTCGGGCTGCGGCAAGTCCACGTTCCTGCGCTGCATCAACCGGATGAATGACACGATTGATGTCTGCCGCGTTGAAGGCGATATCGCCATTGATGGCGAGGATATCTATGATCGCAAGGTCGACCCGGTGCAGCTGCGCGCCAAGGTTGGGATGGTGTTCCAGAAACCAAACCCGTTCCCCAAGTCGATCTATGACAATATCGCCTATGGCCCGCGTATCCACGGTCTGGCCAAGAACAAGGCCGATCTGGACGTCATCGTCGAGAGATCCCTGCGCCGCGGCGCGATCTGGGACGAGGTCAAGGACCGCCTGCATGCGCCGGGCACCGGACTGTCGGGCGGTCAGCAGCAGCGCCTGTGCATCGCACGTGCTGTCGCTACCGAGCCCGAGGTATTGCTGATGGACGAGCCTTGCTCCGCGCTTGACCCCATCGCAACCGCACAGGTCGAAGAGCTGATCGACGAGCTGCGCCAGAGTTATTCGGTCGTCATCGTGACCCACTCGATGCAGCAGGCCGCGCGCGTCAGCCAGAAGACGGCGTTTTTCCACCTCGGATATCTCGTCGAATATGGAGAAACCGGAACGATCTTCACAAACCCCGAAGATCCCCGGACCGAAAGCTATATCACAGGGCGGATCGGATAAATGAATACGGACGAACAACACATCGCGTCGGCCTATGACCGTGATCTGGAGGCCATCCAGGCGCTGATCATGAAAATGGGCGGGCTTGTGGAGGCCGCAATCATCCAAAGCGCGAAGTCGCTGGAAGAACGCGACGTGGATCTGGCCGAAAAGGTGCGCATCGCGGACCGCGCCATCGACGATCTGGAAGAGCGGATCAATGATGAGGCGGCACGCGTCATTGCCTTGCGCGCGCCGACGGCAGGCGATCTGCGCACCGTGCTGACGGTGATGAAGATCAGCGCCAATCTGGAGCGGGTCGGCGACTACTCCAAGAACATGGCCAAGCGCACCGGTGTTCTGGTGCAGATGGCGCCGGTCAACGGCTCTCCGGCGGCGATCCGGCGGATGGCGAAAGAGGTTGAGGTGATGCTCAAAGACGCGCTGGATGCCTATATCCAACGCGATGCCGAGCTGGCCGAGGACGTCATCAATCGCGATATCGACGTGGACCAGATGTATAACGCGCTGTTCCGGGAATTTCTGACCTTCATGATGGAAGATCCGCGCAACATCACGGCCTGCATGCATCTGCATTTCATCGCCAAGAATATCGAACGGATGGGCGATCATGTGACCAACATCGCCGAGCAGGTGATTTATCTGGTCACAGGCGAGCGTCCAGACGAAACACGTGCTAAGAAAGACCGGACATCCGTTGATGTGATCGAGGAGGCGTAACCCATGCCCGGGGATCAACCCACTGTTTTGCTTGTCGAGGATGAGCCTGCGCAGCGGGAAGTGCTGGCCTATAATCTGGAGGCCGAGGGCTTTCGCGTGGCGCGTGCAGAAAACGGCGAGGAAGGCTTGCTTCTGGTCGATGAAGAAGCGCCGGACGTGATCGTGCTGGACTGGATGTTGCCTTCTGTGTCAGGCATCGAAGTCTGCCGGCGCTTGAAAATGCGCTCTGACACGCGCGGCATTCCGGTCATCATGCTGTCCGCCCGATCAGAGGAAGTGGACCGCGTGCGCGGCCTTGAGACCGGGGCGGATGACTATGTGGTCAAGCCCTATTCCGTCGTCGAGCTGATGGCGCGTGTGCGCACGCAGCTGCGCCGCACACGGCCTGCGGCCATTGGCGAGCGGTTGGAGTTTGAAGACATCGTTCTGGATTCTGAGACCCACCGCGTCACCCGCAATGGCGATGCGCTCAAGCTCGGCCCGACGGAGTTTCGGTTGCTCTCCACCTTGATGGAAAAGCCGGGTCGCGTCTGGTCACGCGATCAGCTTCTGGACCGGGTCTGGGGCCGCGATATCTATGTCGATACCCGCACCGTGGATGTCCATGTGGGCCGCCTGCGCAAGGCGCTCTGCCAGTTTGGTGGCGAGGACCCTGTGCGCACGGTGCGCGGGGCCGGGTATGCCCTGGGCTGAGGCCTGCTGACCTATTTTTCGGTGTTTTGACACGATTTGCGCGATCTGTCCTCTGGTGGTTCGTTAATAATACGTTAACAATTGGATCGTTTCCGAAACCGCTTTCAGGTATTGCGATCCCATGTTTGTTAGTGAGTGGGATCGTTTGGAGGAGGAGCTTGCGCTGCTCGCCGTCGGGCAGGCCATGCCCTTGAACTGTGCCATCGGCACGGTTTGCAGGCAAAACACCCAAGCATCCGCGCAATCCCTGCTTCTTGCGGCGATCTCGGTCGCCACCCAGATCGACGCCAACACGCCCGGCCTGTCAGATGTAAATGACCACACATTACTGGCCCATTACAAAGCGGTGGCCGCCCTGACAGCGGATGTCATTGGACTGTCGGATGCGAAAGCCACCTGCGCTGATCTGGCCACGCTCTGGCAGCAAACCGGCGACCGGGTCTTTCTGGCTTAACCGGCCTGCAGCCAGAAAAGCACCGACACCGTCAACACGCCGATAAAGGCGGTTTCGACCACCAGCAACGCGATGGCAGCCCCGCCAACGTCGATCACATCGCGCAGCGATGTCTTCAATCCGACCGCGGCAATCGCCGTCAGTAGCGCCCAGCGAGAGGTCTCTGTCGCAATGGCAATGACGGGCGCGGGGAAGACCCCAAAGGAGTTCAGCGTCACCAGCACCACGAAGGCCACGACAAAAGACGGCACGATGGGCGGACGCTCGGCTGCTGCATCCTGCACCACGTAGCGACGGATGATTAGTGACGCGACAAGGATCACCGGAGCGAGCATTGCGACGCGGATCAGCTTGACGATGGTTGCGACCTCGCCGGTTTCTTCGGAGACAGAGAAGCCCGCGCCGACAACCTGCGCCACATCATGGATCGTGGCCCCGATGAAAACGCCCGCAAACTGGGTCCCGAAGCCGAACAGATCGGCCAGAATTGGATAGACGATCATCGCAATCGTCGACAGCAACGTCACGCCGACAACGGTAAAGACCAATCGCTCTTCGGTGCGCTCGTCCTTGGGCAGGATCGCGGAAATCGCCATCGCCGCGGATGCACCGCAAATCGCAACGGAGCCTGCGGACAGGAACGCAAAGCGCGGGCCATGACCGAACAGGCGCGCGATGCTCATTCCGAACAGGATCGTCGCAATCACGCCCACGATCACCAGCGTAACGATGGGCCAACCCAGTTCCGAGGCCATCTCGAAACTGATGCGCATGCCCAGCAGAGCCACGCCGAAACGCAACACGGTCTTGGCGGAAAACGCGATGCCGTCGGCGCATTTGCCGTCCTCAGAAAGAAAGTTCAGCGCAATCCCGAAAAGCAGCGCCATGAGCATCGCAGGCGCGCCGTAATGCTCGGAAATGAACTGCGCAGCCAGGGCGATCAGGCCCGAGATCAGAACGCCGGGGAACAGGGTTTTCAACGTTTCGACTTTGAGAACCATCCTGGCCTCCCCCCGCATTTGGACCGTGACTGATTCTGCATCGCGGCAAAATCCATTCGCCTTGGTCGTGCCGTAGATTGCCCGCCCCGGCAAGGGTGGATCACGTCACAGCAGGCACCTGAGCGGTCACTTCGATCTCGACTGTGAACTCCGGGCGGGTGAAGCCAGAGACGATGACCAGCGTCGAGGCGGGCAGGGAGGTCACCTCGGCCAGCCACGCATCGCGCGCCGCCATATAGCCCGCCATATGGGCGCGATCGGTGACGAAGGCGTTGATCCGCAGCACGTCCGCGCGGCTTGCGCCGCCCTCGGCCAAGATCGCGTCAATATTGGCAAAGCAGATGGTCGCCTGCGCTTCGGTGCTGTCCGGAACTGTGCCGTCGGCGGCAAGACCCAGCTGGCCGGACGTCACCAGAATGCGCGCACCGGATGCGCTGACAGCGCCGTGGGCATAGCGTGCAAATGGGGGGGCGATGGTTAGCGGGATCAGTGATTTCATGCCGCAGGCTGACCTGTGAACCGAGGGGGTGCAAGCGTTTGCATCGCAGCGAAACAAAAAACGCAAAAAAAATGTGCGTGTTTGAAGAAACTGCCGCTAGGTTAAGCGCAACGCTGCCGGTTGAGGGCTGCCTGCCGCCCCTGTCTTTCCTTTGGGACAGCCCGACTTCATCCTGAGCGGCGACCAACATCTGGAGGATGAAAATGTCACTGAAACCCACTCTGACAGCACTGATGCTTGCGACCGTCGCGGCAACGCCCGCCTTCGCCGAAACCGCTGACGTTGTCTTCGGAACCAACTGGCTGGCGCAGGCCGAACATGGCGGCTTTTACCAATCCGTGGCTGATGGCGCCTATGCCGCTTGCGGTTTGAACGTCGAGATCATCTCGGGCGGACCGCAGGTGAACAACCGCGCGCTGATGCTCGCCGGGCGCATTGATTATCATATGGGCGGCGATCTGCTGCAGGCATTCAATGCCGTGAAAGAGGGCATTCCGGTTGTCGCCGTTGCCGCGACGTTCCAAAAGCACCCGCAGGTGCTGGTCGCGCACCCGGACGTGGAAAGCTGGGAAGGTCTGAAAGACCGCACGCTGCTGATCGGCGACAACGGATTTACCAGCTACTACCAGTGGATGATCGCCGAGCATGGCTTCACCGTCGAGCAGCGTCAGCCCTATACGTTCAACCCGGCACCGTTCCTTGCAGATACCAGCGTGGCAATGCAGGGCTACTTGAGCTCAGAGCCGTATCTCGTTGAAAAGGAAGGTGGTTTTGAACCCAACGTCTTCCTGATCGCGGATAATGGTTTCTCCAGCTATGCGACGACCATCGAGACGATGCAGGCCACGATTGATGAAAAGCCCGAGCAGGTGAAGTGCTTTGTCGAAGGCTCGATCAAGGGCTGGTATAACTACCTTTACGGCGATCCCAGCGGCGCGAATGAGCTGATCAAGGCCGCCAACCCCGACATGACCGATGACAAGATCGCTTATGCCATCAACAAGATGAAGGAATGGGGCATTGTCGACAGCGGCGACGCGCTGCAGTTGGGTATCGGCGTGATGACGGACGAAGTCGTCAATGATTTCTACGCCAAGATGGTCAATGCAGGCGTGATTGAAGAGGGGCTGGATGTCTCGGCCGCTTACACGCTTGAGTTTGTCGGCGAAGGCGTCGGCATGGACCTCAAGCCCGGCGGCTAAGGTCTCTCAAACCAATCGGGCCCGCGTCACGACACGCGGGCCCTTTCAAAAAGCCTTGGGGAGGCAACCCTGTTGCAACCGATTGACCAGCGCCCGACTGTTTTACGAATGTCCAATGTTAACAAGACCTTCAACGGCAATGTTGTTGCGTTGAATGGCATGTCCATGACCGTTGGGCAGGGTGATTTCATCTCGCTTCTGGGGCCGTCTGGATGCGGTAAATCCACCGCGTTGCGGCTCATCTCGGACCTGATGGTGCCGACGAGCGGCAAGATCGACTGGGAAGGCGGGCATGAGGTTGGCGATCTGGGTGTGGTCTTTCAGGAACCAACGCTGATGCCCTGGGCGACAGTCGCGCAGAATGTCTGGCTGCCGTATCGGCTGCGCGGCAAATCTTATGCAAGCGTGAAAGACGAAATCCTTGAAGCGCTGAAACTGGTGGGGCTGGAGAAGTTCCAGAACAGCTATCCGCGCGAGCTGTCTGGCGGGATGAAGATGCGCGTCTCGATTGCGCGGGCGATGGTCACGCGGCCTCGGCTGATCCTGATGGACGAGCCCTTTGCCGCTTTGGACGAGATCACGCGCTTCAAGCTGAACAACGATCTTCTTGAACTCAAAGCGAAAATCAATTGTACCGTGATCTTCGTGACCCACTCGGTTTTTGAAAGCGTGTTTCTCAGCGACCGCATCATCGTCATGGCCGCGCGCCCGGGCCGCGTCATTCGGGAGTTGCATGTGGATGAAGCCTATCCACGGTCGGAAGAATTCCGAACCTCTGCCGAATATGCCGCCTACTGCCGTCAGGCGACGGACGCGCTGCATGAAGCGATGGGAGTGGCTGCATGAGCATCGCTGAGAACGCCCCCGTAATTGATACCGATGAGGTTCGCCGCCAGCGCGCCAAGCGGATGGAGAAGCTGGGCCGCTGGTCGCTGCCCGTTGTCGTGATGCTGGCCACGCTTTTGCTGTGGGACCGCATCGTCGTCTGGAACGAGATTCCGCATTATATCCTGCCAGGGCCAGGGCGGGTTTGGGACAGCCTCGTCAACGATTGGGGCATCTTGTGGGAGGCCGGTTTGCTGACCGGCAAGATTACTTTGATGGCGCTTGGATTGGCGATTGTAGGCGGCGCCGGGCTGGCGATCCTCTTCAACCAATCGCGCATGGTCGAGATGTCGTTCTATCCTTATGCGGTGATTTTGCAGGTGACGCCCGTGGTCTCCATCGCGCCGCTGATCTTCATCTATGTGGACAGTAAAACCGCCGGAATGCTGCTCTGCGCATGGATCGTGGCGTTCTTTCCGGTGCTCAGTTCCACGACGCTGGGGCTGAACTCCGTCGATCATAATCTGCGCGATCTTTACCGGATTTATGGGGCCAGTCGGTGGCAGAAGCTGTGGATGCTGCAGCTGCCTTCGGCGTTGCCGTATTTCTTAGGGGGTTTGAAAATTGCTGGCGGGTTGAGCCTGATCGGAGCGGTTGTCGCTGAACTGGTCGCAGGCACCGGCGGTGTGGGCGCGGGGCTTGCCGCCCGCATCCAAGAGGCCGGGTACCGCTTGAACATCGCGCGGATGTTCGCCGCACTCACCTTGGTGGCCGCGATGGGCGTCTTCATCTTCGCAGCCCTCTCGCTGCTGTCACACCTGCTGCTGCGCAAGTGGCATGAAAGCGCGCTGAGCCGGGAGACCTGATGGCGATGCGCGCTCTGCCCAGCGGCAACCTGACTTTGCAGAACGTGACGATCCCGGCTTGTCTGATCGGGCAGGACGGGGACCTGATCCGCACCGATCTCAGCATCGCAGACGGCAAGATTGCCGAGCCGCAACCGCTGACTGTCGATATGGCGGGCGCGATGGTCTTCCCGAGTTTCGTCGACATGCACACCCATCTGGACAAGGGCCACATCTGGGGCCGCGCGCCGAATCCCGACGGCACGTTCATGGGCGCGCTTAACACTGTGGCCGCGGACCGCGCCGCCAATTGGTCGGCAGAGGACGTGCGCAGGCGAATGGAGTTCTCACTCCGTTGCGCATTTGCCTACGGGACAGGGGCGATCCGCACGCATCTGGACAGCATCCCGCCGCAGGATGATATCTCGTGGCCTGTCTTCTGCGAATTGCGGGATGAATGGGCGGGACGGATTGACCTGCAAGCCGCTTGCCTGATCGGATGCGACAGCATGGATGCTGATGGGGCGTTCAAGCACACCGCCGATGTCGTGGCTGACTCGGGCGGCGTGCTGGGCATGGTGACCTATCCGGTGCCGGACCTGAAAGACCGCCTTTTGGGCTTTTTCAAGCTGGCGAATGAACGCGGCCTGAGCGCAGATTTCCATGTGGACGAGACGATGGATGCGTCCTCAGAAACACTGCGGATGATCGCCGAGACGGCTTTGGAGATCGGCTTTGATGCGCCCATCGTCGTGGGCCATTGCTGTTCGCTGTCCACGCAGGACGAGGCCCGCGCGATGGACACGCTGGATCTGGTCGCCAAGGCGGGCCTCCATGTGGTCAGCCTGCCGATGTGCAACCTCTATCTGCAAGACCGCCACGCGCACCGCACGCCGCGCGGGCGGGGGATCACGTTAGTGCATGAGATGAAGGCGCGGGGGATCAATGTCTCCTTTGCCTCGGACAATACGCGCGATCCGTTTTATGCCTATGGCGATCTGGATATGATCGAAGTGATGCGCCAAGCCACGCGGATCGGGCATCTGGATCATACAGGAACCGACTGGGCGCACAGCTTTATCACCAACCCGGCGCGCGCCTGCGGGTTCGAGACGCCCTCGCTCGCCGTGGGCGCGCCTGCCGATCTGGTGATCTGCTCCGCACGGTCCTGGACCGAGTTTTTCGCCCGCCTGCAAGCCGACCGCGTGGTGCTGCGCGCGGGGCAGGCCATTAACACAAGCCTGCCCGACTACGCCGAACTAGACGAACTGATGGAGAGCTGAATGCAACCGAATGTCGCCGCCGCCAAAGAGGCCCTGAGCCATCTGGAAATCGAAACCTCGGAGGCCGCCATCAAATCGAAAAGCCGCGATTTCTTCTGGTATTCGCCGGTGTTGAAAGACCGTCTGGACCATGTGGTGGCCGATTTCGTGGTCGCGCCTAAGGATGAGGCCGAAGTGATCGAGGTTCTCAAGACCTGCTATGCCCATGACGTGCCAGTCACGACGCGCGGGGCAGGGACCGGCAATTACGGACAAGCTATGCCCTTGGCGGGCGGCTGCGTGATGCATTTGAAGAACATGGCCGCGATCAAAGAAGTGCATCCGGGCCGCGTGATTGTCGAACCGGGGTGCTTGCTGAAAGACCTGGACGCGCATTGCATCGCGGATTCGGGCCAGGAAATCCGCATGTATAGCTCGACTTGGGCAACGGCCACGATCGGTGGGTTCATCGCTGGAGGGTCGGGCGGTGTCGGCTCCTGCACCTGGGGCAGCTTGCGCGATCTGGGCAATATCATCCGGCTGCGCGTCGTCACGATGGAAGAAGAGCCGCGCATCCTTGAGTTCCGCGGCGAGGAATTGGCCCGCGTCAGCCATGCCTACGGAACAAACGGGATCATCACCGAGATCGAGATCCCTCTGGCTCCGGCTTATGACTGGGTCGAGATGTTTCTGGGCTTTGACGACTTCATGGAGGCCACTCGGTTTACCGAAGAACTGGCGAATGAAGACGGCATCCTCATCAAGCTGGCCACGGTGCATGAGGCGCCGACGGCCCATGACTATTTCCAGCGGGTGAAACCGTACGTGACGCCTGAGACGACGACTGTCGGGCTCATGGTCGCACCGCAGTCTATGGACGGTTTTGAGACATTCATGGCGCGGCGTCCGGCGGCCAAGATGGTCTACCGTAGTGACGACAATGACTGGGAACGCGGACCGGGCCATGTGTTTGAGTACGGCTGGAACCACACGACCTTGCGCGCGCTGAAGGTCGATCCGTCGATTACCTACCTGCAAGTGCGCTACGGCTTTCCCGAGCATCTGAAACTGGTCGAACAGATGCGTGATGAATTCTCGCCCGAGGTTCTCCAGCACCTCGAAGTGCTGCGCGAGAACGGCAAGGTGATGTTCGCGGGGCTGTCGCTGGTCAAGTTTAGCTCCGAGGAGCGATTGGACGAGATCATTCGCATCCATGAAGAAGCCGGCGCGATGATCTTCAACCCGCACCGCTACACGCTGGAAGAAGGCGGGCGGCAGACGGTGGATGACCGACAGTTGGCGTTCAAAAAAGAGGCCGATCCAAAGGGGTTGTTGAACCCCGGCAAGATGATCTCGTGGGATGATCCGGACTATGATTTCGCGCAGATGTATGCGTATCCGAAAATGCAGGCGGCGGAGTAAGGCGGCTTTGGATATTTTTGCAAAGATGAAACAGGGGTGAGATGACACGGGCTTTGGTCTTGTTCGCGCATCCTTGCGAGGAGAGCTTTTCGGCAGCGCTGCATTCCGAGGTGGTCTCGGCCTTGCAGGGGCGCGGCTGGGACGTGGACGATTGCGACCTGAACGCGGAAGGCTTCAACCCGGTTTTGTCCGAATCCGAGCGGCGCGGATATCATGATGAACCCGCCAATACAGGGCCTGTGGCGCGCTATGTGGAACGGGTGCGCGAGGCCGATGCGCTGGTCATGGTGTTTCCGGTTTGGAACTTCGGCTATCCCGCTATTCTCAAAGGGTTTCTGGACCGGGTGTTTTTGCCCGGCGTCTCGTTCAAGCTGGGCGAGGATGGCAAGGTGCGCCCCAATCTGCGCAACATCACCAAACTGGCTGCGGTCACGACCTATGGCGGCACGCGCATGCGCGCGATGCTCTGTGGCGACCCCCCGCGTAAATGCGTCACACGGGCGGTTTGGCACGTATGCCGCCCGCAAAAAATGAGGTATCTCGCCTTATACGACATGAACAAGGCCACTACCGCGACTCGCGACGCCTTTCTTCGCAAGGTCAACGCAGAGATGGAGGCATTCTGAATGCGCGCGCTCGTGGTTTATTCGCACCCCAAAGACGGCAGTTTCAATTCGGCCGTTCGGGACACCGTTCTGGAAAAATTGCATCAGGCCGGGGCCGAAGTCCGACTGATCGATCTTTACAAGGAAGGGTTCTCGCCCGTGCTGAGCGCCCATGAGCTGGATATCTATGAGGATACCAGTTGTAATTGCGATCCCGTTGCGCGCCATGTGGACGACCTGCGGTGGTGCGATACACTGATCTTTGTCTATCCCACATGGTGGTACGGCTTGCCTGCGATGCTCAAAGGTTGGCTGGACCGCGTTTTGGTGCCCGGTGTGGCCTTTCTGATGCCCGATGCCGAGAACGCCGATATTCGCGCCGGGCTCACCAATGTGACCCGCTTGGGCATCTTCACGACCTGTGGCGCCTCATGGTGGCTGACGCGCCTGATCGGCGCGCCGGGGCGGCGGACCTTGCAGCGCGGCGTGCGGCTGATCTGCGCCAAGGGCTGCAAGACGACCTATGCAGCGCATCATCTGATGGACAGCTCCACGCCTGAAAGCCGCGCCAGGCATCTGGGCGTCGTGGCGCGCAAGATGGATAAGTTCATCGGCACAACGCCACAGAAATCGAAAAACCACGGCAAAGGGGTGCCTGCATGATCCCTGTTCTAGATTGGAGCCGCTTTTCCGGCGGCACTGATATGGACGGTTTTGTCGCCGATCTGGGGCAGGCCGCACGCGGACCGGGGTTTTTTCTTCTCAAAGGGCATGGGGTGGCCGCGCCGCTGATTGCCGATGTGTTTGCACAGGCGGACAGTTTCTTTTCGCTTCCGGAGGCCGACAAAGCCCCGTTGTCGATCCTGAACAATCCCCATAATCGCGGCTGGGCGCAGATGGGCAGCGAAAGCCTTGATGAGACCTCGGGGCAGGTCGATCAGAAAGAAGCGTTCAATATTGGCCTTGATCTATCACCCGACGACCCACGCGTTCTGGCTGGAGAGCCGTTTCGCGGGGTGAACCTGTGGCCGGACCTACCGGGCTTCAAAGAGACGCTGTTGCAGTATTTTGATGCCGTCCAAAACCTTGGTGTGAGCCTGCACAAGGCCATCGCGCGCGATCTGGGGCTGGCGGAGGATCACTTTGCGCCCAGCTTTTCCGCGCCAATGTCGACGCTGCGAATGCTGTCTTATCCGGCCATGCAAGACGCCGGGATCGGGGCAGGTGCCCATACCGATTACGGGTCCGTCACACTGCTGATGACCGATGGCGAGCCGGGTTTGCAGGTCAAGCCACGGGGCGGCGATTGGGTGGATGTCCCGCATGTGGACGGCGCGTATGTCGTCAATATTGGCGACTGCCTGATGCGCTGGTCCAACGATATCTATGTCAGCACGCCGCACCGGGTGCTCGCCCCGAAAAAAGCGCGTAAATCCATAGCGTTCTTTCTTGACCCTAATCCTGATGCGGTCGTCTCAGCCCTGCCCGGAACGGGGGAGCCGAAATACCCTGCCGTCACGGGCGCAGATTACTTACGCTCGCGGCTTGACGCGACTTACACACCGAAAGCGCTGTGATGCGACGGCTGGATTGGGCGGAGTACCGGACCACCGAATACGACCGGATCGACCCGATGAAAACGGTCGCGATCCTGCCCACAGCCGCGATTGAGCAGCACGGGCCGCATCTGCCCGTGGGTGTCGATACGATGATCATGGAGGGGATGCTAGATGCGCTGCGCGAGCGCTGTCCGGATGATCTGGACCCGCGCATCCTGCCGGTTCAGGCGGTCGGCAAATCGAACGAGCATCTGCACGCGCCGGGGACGCTGACCCTCAGTGCCGAGAACGCGTTGCGCATCTGGACGGAAATTGGGCTGTCGGTTGCGCGGGGCGGTGTCCGCAAGATCGTGATTGTGAACTCCCACGGGGGGAACCTTGATCTGATCTCGATCCTAAGCCGCGAGCTGCGGGTGCAAGCCCGGATGCTGGCGGTGAAATGCCAATGGGGCAGTTTTGGCAAACCAGAGGGCCTCTATTCCGAGCGCGAGGCGGCCTATGGTATCCATGGCGGCGATCTTGAGACCTCGGTCATGTTGGCATTGCGGCCTGAGCTTGTCGATATGGAGGCCGCACAGGACTTCCGCTCGACGGCTGAGGGCGGGGCGATTTCACCGATTGGTCCGATCTCTTATGGTTGGATTTCGAGCGATCTCAACCCGGCTGGCACCGTGGGCGACGCGCATCTGGCGACAGCCGAGAAGGGTCACGCGACGATTGCGCATCAGGTGAACGGGTTTATCGACCTGCTGAAAAAGGTCGCCGCAGAACCGATCCCGGACTAAGCCGAAAGGCGTTTGAGGACGTCGTCCTTGGTGACGGTGCCAATCATCTGGTCGCCCTGCATCACGCCCAAACTCGCGCTTTTGCCCAGCGTTTGCATAACCTCTTTGACAGGCGCGTCCGCCGCAACGGACTGCTTTGGGCAGCCCTTGACCGGCCCCATGACATCGGCAGCGGTCAGCACGCCGAGCGGGTTCATATTGGCAACGAAATCAGCCACATACTCGTTCACGGGATTAGTAAAGATATCCTGCGGGGTGCCGCATTGGACGATGCGGCCGCCCTCCATAATGGCGATGCGGTCGCCAATCTTGAAGGCTTCATCAAGGTCATGACTGACAAAGACAATCGTGCGTTTCAGGCGCTCCTGCACTTCGAGCAATTCGTCTTGCAGCCGGGTCCGGATCAGCGGGTCGAGGGCCGAGAAGGGTTCATCCATCAGCAGGATCGGGGCTTCATTTGCAAAGGCCCGCGCGAGGCCCACGCGCTGCTGCATGCCACCCGACAGCTCGCCGACCTTTTTGTTGGCCCAATCGGTGAGCCCGACCAGTTCAAGCTGCATCGCCACGCAGGTCTGACGGGTCTCTTTGGATGCCCCCATCAGCTCCAGCCCCAGACCGACATTCTCGGACACGGTGCGCCAGGGCAGCAGGCCGAACTGCTGGAAGACCATCGCGACACGGTGTTGCCGGATATGGCGCAATTGCTTGGAAGAGGCGTTGGTCACGTCGACCATCTGCCCGCCATCATTGACCTCGACATGGCCACGCACGACCGGGTTGAGGCCGTTGATCGCGCGCAGAAGAGTGGATTTACCTGACCCCGACAGGCCCATCAGCACAAGCGTTTCGCCTTCCTGGATCGACAGAGTGCAGTCATGCACGCCCAGAACCTGCCCGCACTCCGCAGCGACGTCCGAACGAGACTGACCCTCATCCATGAGCGGCAACGCGACTTTAGGTTTGTCTCCGAAGACAATGGAAACGTTGGATATTTCAACTGCAACACTCATTTGCGTGTCACCCGAAGCATGCGGTCCAGCATGATCGCGACGACGACGATGATGAAACCGGATTCAAAACCCAAGGCCGTATTCACCTGGTTCAGCGCCCGCACCACCGGCACGCCAAGACCATCAGCCCCCACAAGGGCCGCGATGACCACCATTGACAGCGACAGCATGATCGTCTGGTTCAGACCGGCCATGATCTGGGGCAGGGCGTAGGGCAGTTCGACCTTCCAGAGCTTCTGGCTGGGGGTCGCGCCGAAAGCGTCGGCAGCCTCCAGCAGCGGGGTCGGGGTGGAGGTGACGCCAAGATGGGTCAGCCGGATCGGCGCGGGGAGAACGAAGATCACCGTCGCGATCAAACCCGGCACCATGCCGATCCCGAAAAAGACAATGGCTGGAATGAGATAAACGAAAGTGGGCAGGGTCTGCATCAGGTCCAGCACCGGGCGCGCGGCCCGAAAAAGACGCGGGCGGTGGGCCATGGCGATGCCAATGGGCACGCCCAACCCCATGCAGACCACACAAGCCGACAGGACCAGTGTCAGGCTTTCGGTCGTCTCTTCCCAATAGCCCTGGTTCAGGATGAAGACGAAGCCGAGCACGATGAACACCGACAGTTTCCAGCTGCGCTGGATCGCATAGGTCATCGCGGCGAAGGCGGCGATGATGACGAACGGGTGAGGCGTCTGGAGCACCCACAACACACCGTCGATCAGGCCCTCCATGACAAGCGCCAGCCCGTCGAAGAACCAAGCGCCATTCACCTGCAACCAGTCGAAGACCGCAGCGGCCCCTTTCCCGATGGGAATTTTCGTCTCTGTCAGCCAATCCATCTTGGATGAAGAAGGCCCCGCAAGTCTATGCGAGGCCTTTCTTTTTTACATTCCGAAAGAGGCTTTGACAGCGGCGACGGCATCGCCGCCGTCAACGGTCGTCACGCCGTCGAGCCAGGACATATACATGTCCGGGTTCGCTTTCAGCCATTCGGTTGCGGCCTCTTCGGGGTCCGCACCATCATTGAGGATCGCACCCATGATCTCGTTCTCCATCGCCAGCGAGAACTCAAGATTGTTCAGCAGGGCGCCGACATTGGGGCATTCCGCGACATAGCCCGCACGGGTGTTCGTGTAGATCGTGGCACCGCCCAGATCGGGGCCGAAATAATCATCGCCTCCGGTCAGGTAGGTCAGATCGAAATTGGCGTTCATCGGGTGGGGTTCCCAGCCAAGGAAAATCACCGGCTCGTCGCGCTTGGTGGCGCGATCCACTTGCGCCAGCATGCCCTGTTCAGAGCTTTCGCGCACCTCGAACCCTTCAAGGCCAAAGGCATTCGCGGAGATCATGTCGAGGATCAGGCGGTTGCCGTCATTGCCCGGCTCGATGCCGTAGATATTGCCTTCCAGCGCGTCGATATGGGTGGCGATATCCGCAAAATCAGCGATGCCAAGGGCGGCCCCGGCGGCATTCGTGGCCAGCGTATACTTCGCGCCCGTCAGGTTCTCGCGCACCGTGTCGACGGTACCTGCCTCGCGGTAGGGGGCGATGTCGGCCTCCATCGTGGGCATCCAGTTACCCAAGAACACGTCGATGTCACCAGCGGCCATGGACGAGTAGGTGACCGGCACGGACAGCACCTTGACATCGGCCTCGTAGCCAAGCGCTTCGAGAACAACCGATGTGGCCGCCGTGGTGGCCGTGATATCGGTCCAACCCACATCCGAGAAGGTGACGGTGCCGCATTCGGCGTGCACAAGGCCGGCCGAGGCGATCAGGGCGAGGGTCGCGGTGGTGGTTTTAAAGGACATCTGTAACTCCCAGTTTATGACTTTGGACCGGCGGGCCGATCTGGCGAGGCCTTGATGCAGAAGGCTCTGCGGCCCGATTGCGGTCAACCTATGCCGGTTTGAGCTTGGGTTAAAGTCACGAATCCGCTTTGCTACCTGCCCGCGCACACGCCGTAGGAGAGCGCTTTGGCGCGGCGGATCATCCGCACGTTGCACCGGACTGTCTTATTCGGAAGAAACATCCGTGCGACCTACACGTCTTTGAGCGCGTTTCCCGCGATTGCGGCGAAAATGAGGTGGGCGTCTTGGCGTCTAAACACGCCTCTCGGCGGGCGATGGACCCAATGAAACAAGGGGGATCGCATGCGTTGCACCCGGTGCCCTTCGCGAAAGTCTCCAGCGCTTCGTTAAAATACCCGTCAACAATGCCATTCTATACACAGTTTTGTCCCATTCATGCCGCTCTTGTCGGTGATGGTCCGGTCGATACGGACTGACCTCAAAGGGCGCGACAGATGGCCAATTTTTTAAATGGTGTCTTATTTATAAGTGAAATCATGGCCGACAACGCGGGCAGCAATGCCGTGGATGTGGATGGCGACGGCGTGGCCAACAAGGCCGACGAGTTTGTCGAGATACAGAATGCCAGCGGCTCAGCGATCTCTCTTGCAGGCTATGAAATCTGGTCGGCGAGTGGCGGGTTGCTCTATAGTTTTGGGGCCACCGATACGATCCCCGCAGGCGGCACCGCCACGGTTATCGGCGAATATACCGGCACACCGCCCGCGGGCGTTTATGAGGCCACCACAAATAACAGCATCGACTTTCTGCCCGATGGCGAAGGGTCGCTGAACGATACGATTTATCTGCTTGATACTAGCAGCGGCGAATACGTGGCGATTGCCTATGGCGATCCGCCCAACCCGACGCTGCCCAGCGGCTTTCCCGGCACGACAGATGTCGGCACCGAGACGATCAACACGACTGTCGTTAATGGCACCTCGATCCAGCGCGATGGCAATGGCGATCTGACCGAAGCCAGCCCCACGGCAAGTACCGCCGGAGAGACGGGCGTCGTGCCGGACGGTTATGTCGCGGGCACGGGCGGCGATGATGTGATCGGCAGCGGCTATACCGACAGCGACGGCGATCAGATCGACGGCAATGACGGGTTCCTGCCGGGGCAGGGGCCCAATGACGACATCGTCTATGGCGGGCAGGGCAACGACACGATCACCTCCGGACAGGGCGATGACACGATCTATGGCGGATCGGGCAATGACACGGTCGTGGCCGGGGACGGCGATGATACGATCTATGGCGACACGCAGACCTCGACCCAGCTCAGCGAAAGCCTGAACTGGACTGCCGCGGGTGGCGAAGGCGTCGACCTGAGCGGTGGTTTCACTCAGGATACCGGATCGGTCAATGTCACTGTCAGCGTCACCGATGATGGCGGGCTGAACTCCGCCCAGGGCAGCACGGACCCGCAATATCGCACCGGCTCCGAACCGTTTGCAAATGACTCCGCCCTTGAGTTGCGCGGCGCTGGCAATGGCGGATCGGGCGTGTCGCAAACCACGACCGTGACGCTCGATTTCGACGTCAAGCCGGAGACAGAGTTCGGCTTTGGTGTCGAGAACGTGCAGTTCCGCATCAACGATATTGACCAAAGCTCTTGGGATGATCGGGTCACCGTGACGGCGATTGGCCCGGATGGGCAGCCGGTGACGGTGACCTACCAGATCGACGGCAACGAAACGATCATAGGTGGCAACACGCTGGATGGCGCGGCGGGCAATGACACCTCTGGAGTGAGCGGCGGCTCGGTTCTGGTCACGATTGCCGGACCCGTGCAACAGGTTTTCATTGATTACGACAATGCCGGATCCGGGGCTCAGGCGCTTTGGGTCACGGATGTGCATTTCGACACGGTTGTCGATGATGCCCCCGGCAACGACACGCTCAGCGGTGGCGCGGGCAATGACACGATCTACGGCTATGGCGGCGATGACACGCTGAATGGCAACGCGGGCAATGACCAGTTGTTCGGCGGCGACGGCAATGACGACCTTTTTGGGGGCGGAGGTGCCGACACGCTTGAAGGAGGCGACGGCGATGATCTTCTGTCGGGGCAGGGCGGCGATGACACTCTGCTGGGCGGTGATGGCGATGACATCTTGCGCGGCGGCTCTGGCGCAGACCAGATTGACGCGCGCGACGGCACGGGTGCCGACACTGTTATCGGCGGCAATGATGCCGATACAATTCGCGCCGATGGGGGCGACACTGTCAACGGAAGCGAAGGCGGCGACGACAACGACACGCTCATCGTCGAGAATGTCGACCGCATCGAATATAGCCCGACAGATATCGAAGACGGCATCGTTTTCTTCTCGGACGGCACGACGCTCGACTTTAGGAATATCGAGAATGTTTCCGTGGTCGAACGGGACGGGATCGTGTCTGGCGACGCCTCGGACAACATCATCGATGGCAGTTATACGGGCGACCCCGATGGCGACCGCGTCGACAATGACGATGCGATCATCGCCGGAGAAGTCGGCGAGGATGACATCATCGAGGCGGGCGCGGGTGATGACACCATCACCGGCGGGCTTGGCAATGACGAGATGTTCGGTGAGGCAGGCGATGACCAGTTCATCCTCGACGGGACCTTCGGCAATGATGAGATCATCGGCGGCGAGACCGACGAAAAGAATGGGGATGAGGTCTCTTACACCGGGTCCGAAGACGTCACGGTTGTCTTTGATGGCAACGAAACCGGCACGCTGACCCAAGGGCCGAACAGCGCTGATTTCTCCGAGATTGAACAGATCTCGACCGGGTCTGGTGACGACACAATTGATCTGAGTGGTGACAGCACCGGCATCACCGTTTTTTCCGGCGACGGCAGTGATGTGATCACCGGTGGCTCTGGGGCCGATGTGCTGTTGGGTTTGGGCGGGGACGACACGCTCTCAGGCGGTGATGGCGCGGACACGCTGGATGGCGGCGACGATGCTGACACGTTCATCGGTGGCGTTGGCGACACGGTCATCGGCGGTGAAGGCGGCAATGACAATGACACGCTTGATCTGACCGGCGCCGGGCCGACGCGGATCAAATATGACCCGACCGACAGCGAGGCCGGCACGGTCGAGTTTCTGGACGGCGCCGGCAATGTAACCGGCACCATGACCTTCTCGGAGATCGAGACGGTCAACCATGTCCCATGCTTCACACCGGGCACGCAGATCCGCACTGTTCAGGGCCTGATCCCGGTGGAGCATCTGCAAATCGGGGATCGTGTGTTGACCCGCGACAACGGCTATCAACCGATCCGCTGGATCGGAACACGGCATCTTCGCCCCGAAGACCTGGCCCAAAACCCAAATCTGGGCGCGATCACGTTCCGCGCCGGGTGCTTTGGTGACAATCTGCCCGAACGGGACACGACCGTGTCACCGCAGCACCGCATGCTGGTCAGCGGCCCACAGGTCGAGCTTTATTTCGGCGAAGCGGAAGTGCTGGTGGCCGCCAAGCATATGCTGGGCATGAGGGGCGTGGAGACGGCAGACGTCACGAACGGGCAGAGCTACGTCCACGTCATGTTTGCCCAGCACGAGATCATCAATGGCGATGGGGCCTGGTCCGAAAGTTTCCAGCCCGGTGATCTGTCGCTCAAAGGTCTCGATGATGCGCAACGCACCGAGCTTTTCGCGCTGTTCCCGGACCTCAAGCAAGAACGCACGCGCAACCGATACGGCACAGCCCGGCTGACATTGCGCCACTACGAGGCACGGTTGCTGCACTAACGCGCCAATCCTGTGCGACAGAGCGATCTGACAAGCGGGTTTTGTCAGTTCCGAATAGAAAGGCTGGAGTGAAGGTCGTTGCGAGCATGACTTTAGCTTCTGCGCATAAATAATTGAATACTCTGTATCTTCTCGATACATATTATTTACATAATACTGATTATAAGAATTATATTTTATGTGTCAGCGCGCTGGAACCAACCCACAATCCCGGCGTGATCCAAGCCTGTCTTGCCCACCCCGACGCTGGCAACGACCTTAGCGTGATCGTATTCCGGTTCCTAACGTCTCTCCGCAAGACCCCTCGGACAAAACCCGGCACCGCGCGTTCACCGACCGATCCCGGTCAGCCCCTTGCGCTCACCCGCCGCGCGCTTACGATCCGCCCATGAATATTCTCTACATCATGTTTGACCAGTTGCGGTTCGACTATCTCAGCTGTGCGGGCCATCCACATCTGCACACGCCCCATATCGACCGGCTGGCCGCCAAGGGCGTGCGCTTTACCAACGCTTATACCCAATCGCCTATTTGCGGTGCGGCCCGGATGAGCGCCTATACGGGGCGCTATGTCAGCAGCCATGGCGCGGCCTGGAACGGCTTTCCCCTGCGCGTGGGTGAAATGACCCTGGGCGATCATTTGCGCGCAAGCGACACCGGGTGCTGGCTGATCGGCAAGACCCATATGACAGTGGACGCCAAGGGGATGGACCGGCTCGGCCTCGCCCCGGACAGCCTGATCGGCGCGCGCCAGGCCGAATGCGGCTTTGACGTTTGGTGCCGCGATGACGGGCTGTGGGCGCAAGGCCCGGACGGGTTCTATGATAGCAAGCGCAGCCCCTATAATGAGTATCTCAAAGCCAAGGGCTACAGCACCAACAACCCATGGGCCGCCCATGCCAATGCCGGAGTTGAAAACGGTGAGATCGCCAGTGGCTGGTTTCTGCAAAATGCGCGCAAAGCGGCCAATATCGACGAGGCTGATAGCGAGACGCCGTGGCTGACCTCTCAGGCGATTGCCTTCATGGAGGCGACAGACGGCCCGTGGTGCGCCCATATCAGCTATATCAAACCGCATTGGCCTTACATCGTGCCAGCACCCTACAATGACCTTTATAGGGTCGATGACATCCTTCCAGTCACCCGCGCCACGTCGGAACTCGACACCCCCCACCCCATCTACGCCGCGTTCACCCAAGGCCGTATAGGGCAGAGCTTTGCCCGCGATGCTGTCCGCGACGCCGTGATCCCGGCCTATATGGGGCTGATCAAGCAATGCGATGACCAGATGGGACGGCTCTTTACCTATCTCGAAGAGAGCGGCCGTGCGGATGACACGATGATCATCCTCACCTCGGATCATGGCGATTATCTGGGTGATCACTGGATGGGCGAGAAAGACCTCTTCCATGCGCCCTCGGTCAAGGTGCCGCTGATCATCTATGACCCCCGCGCCAGTGCTGACGCCACCCGCGGCACGACCTGCGACGCGCTGATCGAGGCCATTGACGTCACCGCCACGATCATCGACGCCGCAGGGAGTGAAGTGCCCGACCATATCGTGGAGGGGCGCTCGCTCCTGCCCTATCTGGAGGACGCTGGGACGGACAGTCAGCGCGACTACGTGATCAGCGAATATGATTATTCGGCCCATCCTGTTGCCAAATCGCTGGGCGTCGCGCCCAAGGATGCGCGACTTATCATGATCGCGGATCACGACTGGAAGATGGTCCATTGCGAAGGCGGCTTTCGCCCGATGCTTTATGATCTGCGACATGACCCGGATGAGCTGGTCGATCTGGGCGCCGACCCGGCCTATGCAGATCAGCGCGCGGCACTTTATGACAAGCTCAACAGCTGGGCGCGGCGCATGGCGCAGCGGGTCACGGTGTCGGACGCGGATATCGCGGCGCGCCATGGACCAGGGCGTGACACGGGTGTGCTGCTGGGCGTCTATGCGCCAGACGAGTTGCCCGCCGCACAGACCGCGGCCTATTGCGGCCCTGCCCCGAAGCGGCCCAAGCCCTGACCTCAAGCGCGTTGATTTTACACCACAATTGCGATGTCTTCGCGCTGTGGCCTCGACAGCGCGCGCGCCCCGGCGCTACAAAGCCGCAAAGAGGAGCGCGTCATGACGTCATTGCTGATCCTGAACGGACCGAACCTGAACCTGCTGGGCACCCGCCAGCCGGAGGTCTATGGCGCGACGACCCTGGCCGAGATTGAGGCCGACTGCGCGGCCCATGCAAAGACCCGCGGGATCAGCATCACCTTCGAGCAGAGCAACCATGAAGGCGCGCTGGTCGATCTGATCCATGATGCCAGAGGCACCCATCAGGGAATCATCTTGAACGCGGGCGCTTACACCCACACATCGGTCGCGTTGCTGGATGCGATACAATCCGTCGAAATCCCGGTAATTGAGGTTCATTTGAGCAACATCCACGCGCGCGAGGCGTTTCGCAAAAAGTCATTTATCGCTCCGGTTGCGGTGGGCCAAATTTGTGGTCTTGGCGCAATTGGATACACCCTCGCGATCGATGCTATTTTTGACCATCTGGGCAAAAAAAGTGCCAGTGGGGCGTGAAATCTCCGTGAATTTTGGAACCGCGACAGGACTGCGCCTTCCCCTAGGGCAAGTCATTGGGCAAAGTGTCCGTGTTCCGTGAGTGGTGGCCTAAGGCCAGGGAACTTTGGGGTGTGAACCCTCGTGATAGCGAGGCCCTCCACCCCGGTCCCGGTTCTGCCGGGCAGCTGGCGCAAGACGTTATTGGTCGCGTTGTACAGTCAGCAGAATTGAAGCGCCTCGCCCATCCCAACATGTCGGGGCGTGGATTTAGCGGCACCGGTCTCCCCAGGTCGGTGCCGCTTCTTCTCCGGAAGGGGTAATGAGTTAAAACGAGACCAGTAAAAAAGGCGCTGCCCCAACCGGGGCAGCGCCTTTTTACATGTGTGTCTTGAAAGGCTTAGCCTTGGGCTGCCTTGGCAACCTCGGCGGCGAAGTCCTCTTCTTTCTTCTCGATGCCCTCGCCAACTTCGAGACGCTTGAAGCCCACGACCTCAACACCGGCTTCCTTGGCTGCCGCTTCGACAGTCAGGTCCGGGTTCACAACGAAAGACTGACCCAGAAGCGTGACTTCCGACAGGAACTTCTTCATCCGGCCTTCGATCATTTTCTCGATCACCTGCTCAGGCTTGCCGCTTTCGCGCGCCTGCTCAGTCAGGACCTGCTTTTCGCGCTCGACCACGGTCGGGTCCAGATCGTCAGCGCCCAGCGAGGCCGGGTTCACAGCGGCGATGTGCATTGCGATCTGCTTGCCGATGCCGTTGTCCGCACCTTTCAAGGCGACCAGAACGCCGATCTTGCCCATGCCATCGGTCACAGCGTTGTGCACGTAAGAGACGACCGTATCGCCCTCCAGCGCGGCCATGCGACGGACGCTCATGTTCTCGCCGATCGTGGCCACTTTGTTGGTGACAACCTCTTCGACTGTCTTGCCGCCCATATCGGCCGCTTTCAGTGCGTCGACATCGGACACGCCCATCGCCACGTCCGCAATGCCTGCGACCATTTCCTGGAATTCCGAATTCTTGCCGACGAAATCGGTCTCGGAGTTCACCTCAACCGCAACTCCTTTGCCACCGTCCACTTTGACAGCCACAAGGCCCTCAGCCGCGGTGCGGCCCGATTTCTTGGCCGCTTTCGCCAGACCTTTGGTGCGCAGCCAGTCAACAGCGGCGTCCATGTCGCCATCGGTTTCGGTCAGCGCTTTCTTCGCGTCCATCATGCCCGCGCCGGTGGTGTCGCGCAGCTCTTTGACCAATGCAGCAGTGATTGCCATGGTTTTCATCCTCTAAATCAGGGTGTCCCGGGCGGCATGCAGGCCGCCCGTATCAACAAACGTGCGGCATAGAGGCCGCCCGTATCAGAATTGCGACGCAGCGCTTAGCTTTCGGCAGGCGCTTCGGCAGCAGCCTCAGCCGGGGCTTCAGCGACAGCTTCCTCGACCGGTGCTTCTTCGAACTCACCGATGTCGATACCAGCAGCCCCCATCTGGGCGCTCATGCCGTCCAGCGCCGAGCGCGAAACCAGATCGCAGTAAAGCGCAATCGCGCGGGCCGCGTCGTCGTTGCCGGGGATGATATAGTCGATCCCGTCGGGCGAGCAGTTGGTGTCAACGACAGCCACAACCGGAATGCCCAGCTTCTTGGCTTCTGCGATGGCCAGGTCTTCTTTCTTGACGTCGATGACGAAAAGCAGATCCGGCACACCGCCCATTTCGCGGATACCGCCCAGCGAGGCTTGCAGCTTGGCCTGATCCCGCTCCATGCCCAGACGCTCTTTCTTGGTCAGGCCTTCGGCACCACCTTCCAGCGCCTCGTCAATCTGCTTGAGGCGATTGATCGACTGGCTGACGGTTTTCCAGTTGGTGAGCGTGCCGCCCAGCCAACGATGGTTCATGTAATATTGCGCGCATTTCTCTGCGGCTTCGGCGATCGGGCGCTGGGCCTGACGCTTGGTGCCGACAAACAGAATGCGGCCACCCTTGGCAGCGGTCTCGCGCACGACATTCAACGCAGCGTCCAGCATCGGGACGGTTTGCGTGAGATCCATGATGTGGATGCCGTTGCGGTCGCCATAGATGAACTCGCCCATACGGGGGTTCCAGCGTTGCGTTTGGTGGCCAAAGTGAACGCCCGCTTCAAGCAGCTGGCGCATGGTGAACTCAGGAAGAGCCATGTCCGTTTTCCTTTCCGGTTTCAATCCTCGACGGGGCTTTCGGGCGTGAACCCAACCGGTGGACCTTTGAGGATGTCTCCCCCATCGGCCCGACCCCGTCTGCGAAGTGAGCGCGGATTACGTCAGCTTTTGCCTAATTGCAAGGACAATGTCGGGCGATGTCATGGATTAACCCGCTCTGACGCGAGGATGCGAACGCAAGTCCTTGCAAGGCTGCAAAAAGCCTTGCATCAAGCGAATATGACGGACGGTTTTGATATTATTTGCATTGGGGCGGTGCTGTGGGACGTGATCGGGCGATCTGAACGACAGATGCGGGTCGGCTCGGATGTGCCTGGCCGGATCACGATGATCCCCGGCGGTGTGGCGATGAATGTGGCCATGACCCTGCGCGAGATGGGGCTGACCCCTGCCCTGCTGACAGCGATCGGGGATGATCCCCAAGGCGCGCAACTGGTCGCCAAAGCGGCCGAGATGGGGATGGTGACAGAGTATATCCACGTCTCCAAAGATCAGCCGACGGACCGCTATATGGCCGTTGAAGGCCCCGATGGCCTCGTGGCCGCCGTGGCCGATGCCCATTCGCTGGAGGCCGCCGGGAACACGATCCTGATCCCGATCACCCAAGGTCCGTTGGCCAGTGACACCGCCCCCTACAAAGGGGTCATCGCGCTGGATGGCAACCTGACCGAAGAGGTGTTGGCCGAGATCGCCACCTCCCCTGCCTTTGCCAAGGCCGATCTACGCGTCGCCCCGGCCTCGCCCGGCAAGGCGGAACGGCTTGCGCCGCTTCTGGCCTGCGCCAATGCCACGCTTTACGTGAACTGCGAAGAAGCCGGTGTGCTGTGCGGTGTGCCATTTGAAAGCGCGCCCGAGGCCGCGCTGGCCCTGTCCAAACGCGGGGCCGCGCGGGTGCTGGTCACCGATGGCGGCGCGGTCGCGTGCGAATTGCACCAAGGCGATCTGATGACGCAGATTCCGCCAGAGGTTTCGGTCAAGCGCATCACTGGCGCGGGCGATACATTCATGGCCGCGCATCTGGCCGCCGAATATCAAGGCGCGGATCGCGCTTTGGCGCTGACTGCCGCGATCGGGGCCGCGGCGGCTTATGTTTCCGGAAAGGCGGTAGCATGAGCTTTCCGCTGGTTATGACGCCTGACGTTGCGGCGGCTTTGGCCGAAGGCCGCGCGGTCGTGGCGCTGGAATCGACGATCATCACCCACGGGATGCCCTATCCGCAAAACGTGGAAACCGCCCGCGCGGTCGAGGCTGAGGTCCGCGCAGCGGGGGCTGTCCCTGCGACCATCGCGGTGATCGACGGCGATCTGCATATCGGGCTGAGCGCGGATTTGCTGGAGACGCTTGGCCAAGCGACAGGCGTCGCCAAACTCTCCCGCGCGGATATCGCGGCCTGCATCGCCACGGGCGGCACCGGTGCCACGACCGTCGCGGCGACGATGATCGCGGCGCATTTGGCCGGGATCGCCGTCTTTGCAACAGGCGGCATCGGCGGCGTGCATCGCGGGGCGGAACTATCCTTCGACATCTCCGCCGATCTGCAGGAACTGGCGCAAACGCCCGTCACGGTCGTCGCCGCAGGCGCGAAAGCCATCCTTGATCTGCCAAAGACATTCGAGGTGCTTGAAACCCTCGGCGTGCCGGTCATTGCATACGGCCAAGACAGCCTGCCCGCATTCTGGTCGGCGAGATCCCCCCTGCCCGCACCGCTGCGCATGGACAGCGCGGATCACATCGCCAAAGCGCATTTGACCCGCGCCGCCATGGGCCTGCCCGGCGGACAGCTTGTCACGAACCCGATCCCGCAGGACGCGCAAATCCCTCATGAGAGCCTCGCTCCGCTGATCGACCAAGCCCTGGCCGAGGCCGACGCGCAAGGGATCACCGCCAAAGAGGTCACCCCGTTCCTTCTGGGGCGCTTGTTTGAGCTGACAAAGGGTGCATCGCTAACTGCCAATATCGCGCTGGTTCTGAACAACGCGCGGCTGGCCGGACAGATCGCAGGCGCCTTGGCTGCCCAATCCACGGGCGATCGCGGCTAATTCGCCTCAAAGGCGGGCGAAACGCCGCAAAGCCGCATTGTAGAGCGCTCAAAAACCCCCTATTTTCAAAAGGCCCGCCTGAACCGGGCTCTGCCAAGGACGCCTGATGACCACCCCATTTGACGAGCAAGTGCCACCGCCCCGCAGACCGGGCCTTTTCGCACGCCTTCGGTCGAGCTTTCTGACCGGGCTGGTCGTGGTCGCGCCGATCGGGCTGACGATCTGGCTGATCTGGACCGTTGTGGGTTGGATCGACGGCTTCGTGTTGCCGCTGGTGCCCGCGCAATGGCAGCCGGAGCAATATATCGGCATCAATCTGCGCGGTGTCGGCGTGATCTTCTTCCTGATCTTCACCATCATCGTCGGCTGGATGGCCAAAGGCCTGCTGGGCCGCTCCCTGATTTCCTGGGCCGAGCATCTGGTGAACCGCACGCCCGTCGTGCGCTCGATCTATAACGGTGTGAAACAGATCGCCGAGACGGTGTTCGCGCAGACAGAAACCAGCTTTGATACCGCGTGTCTGATTGAATATCCGCGCAAAGGCATCTGGGCGATTGGCTTTATCTCGACCACCGCCAAAGGCGAAGTGGCCGCCAAAGCCGATGTCGGGCCCATGACGTCGATCTTTGTGCCGACCACGCCAAACCCCACCTCCGGCTTTTTGCTGTTCTTTCCGACCTCAGACATCATCGAGCTTGATATGAGCGTCGAGGATGCGGCCAAACTCGTGATTTCGGCCGGGCTGGTCTATCCCAACGGTGACGACAAGGTCCCTGAAATCACGCCGGACAAGGTCAAGGAACTGGCCAGCTAGGAGCGTTATGGCCACCAGGACCAGAGACATTCCCAAAAAGGTTACTGGCGGATGCCGATGCGGCGCGGTGCGGTTTGTCGCCCAAGGCGCGCCTGACCGGGTTGGCCTTTGTCATTGTCTCGATTGCCGCAAACATCACGGCGCGCCGTTTTATGCCGCTGCGATCTATCCCGCAGGTGCGGTCAGCCTGACCGGTGCCACGATTGAGGATGCAGGGCGGCACAGCTGCGCGCGCTGCGGTGCATCGGTCTATGCCTGGACCGAGGGCGAAGTGGAACTGCATCTGGGCGCGATGGATCATCCCAACCAGTTCACACCAGATTACGAGTTATGGACCATCCACCGGGAAGTCTGGCTCCGCCCCGTGCCCGGCGCAGAGCAGTTTCTGCGCGGACGGGAAGCAGAAGTCAGCCCCGCTCCGCAGACCTGCGCCGCCTGCCCCTGACCTTAGGCCGCATCGCCAAAAGTCCCGCATCCGGTGCCCGGCGCATAGCTCTGTCATGAAACTGTTGCATAGACCCGCCAAGCGGGTGGCAAACATCAACCTCGCGCCAGGACAACCTTAGATGATCGTCATTCACCACAACCCCGCCTGCGGCACGTCGCGCAATGTCCTCGCCCAGATCGAGGCGGCGGGCTACACGCCCTATGTCATCGACTATCTGCAAACCGGCTGGACCGCACCGCAGCTGATGGCGCTTTTCTCGGCCGCCGATCTGACCCCGCGCCAGGCGCTACGAACAACAAAAAGCCCCGCAGAAGAGCTGGGCCTGCTCGACCCCGAAGTTTCGGATGCCGCTTTGATTGAAGCGATGCTGGCGCATCCGGTGCTGGTGAACCGTCCGATTGTCTGCAGCCCGAAAGGCGTTCGCCTTTGCCGCCCCTCGGAGCGCGTGCTGGACCTGCTGGAGCACTGGCCCCCCGGCCCGCTTTATAAAGAAGACGGCGAGATGATCCTGGATGCAGACGGCCAGCGCTTGGCCTAGCCGAACATCTCTTCGAGATCGACGGTATCGCTTTCACCAAGATCATCGAAATGACGGCTCAAAAACGCGGTGGCAGCCGCACGGCCTGCATCTTTCAGCGTCGCCAGAATATAGGCGGACGGCACCAGCTTGGTCGCCACGCTAAGTTCGTTCATCAGACCGTCATCGGCAATCATGTGCACCAACGGATCCCGCATCTGATCGCGGTCCATGCGCCCTTGTGCGATCAACCGTTTCACAAAGGAAATCGCCCGCATCTCCCGCAGGAGCGAGGAGTTGAAACTGATCTCGTTGATGCGATTCTGGATCGCTTGCGCGGTCAAAGGCAGGTCTTCGCGGTGCAGCGGGTTGATGTTCACCACGACGATGTCGCGGGGTAAATCGGCGTGATAAAGCGGGAACAAGGCCGGGTTCCCTGTATAGCCGCCGTCCCAGAACGCTTCCATCTTGCCGGTCTTGGGGTCAGTGAACTCCACCGCCTGAAAGAGCGTCGGAAGACAGGCGGACGCCAGAATGACATCTGTCGTAATCTCGTCGCGGGTGAAGACGCGGATTTTTCCAGAGCGCACATTCGTCGCGCAAACATGAAACTGGGGCCCGCCATCGGCGCAAACAGCGTCATACTCGAACCGCTCGACGATGCGGCGGAGCGGGTTTTGGTAAAATGGGCCATAGGTATAGGGGCTGAACAGGCGCGTCGCCCCATCGACCAGCGAAAACGGCAGCGAATATTCCAGCGACTTGGCCACCACACCCGGCCCCGGCCCCGCGGTCGTCATCCAACTGGCCAACCGCATGTCATTGATCGCTCCGACCTGACCCCACAGCCAATCGAGGTTCTCGCGCGCCTGCGCGGCCCCGCCCTGCACGATCCCGGATTTGACCGCAGCACCATTGAGCGCCCCCGCGGAGGTACCTGACATCGCCGCAATCTCGACCCGGTCGTCTTCAAGAAGACAATCCAGCACGCCCCATGTGAACGCCCCATGGGCGCCCCCACCTTGCAGGGCAAGGTTAATGCGTTTGGGTTTCGTCTTTGCCGCGCTCACAGCGCGGTCCATCCACCGTCGACGCTGATCGTCGTGCCGGTGATCTGCGCTGCTGCGTCCGAGCACAGGAAAACCGCCGTGCCGCCCATCTGCTCGGTTGTCGCGAACTCTTTGGAGGGCTGGCGGGTCAGCATGACCTCTTTGATCGCGGTCTCGCGGTCCATGTTGTATTTTTCCATCGTGTCGGGGATTTGCGCCTCGACCAGCGGGGTCATCACGTAGCCCGGACAAATGGCGTTGGCCGTGATCGGCTCCTCTGCGGTTTCCAGCGCGGTGACTTTGGTCAGCCCGACCACGCCATGCTTGGCCGCCACATAGGCTGACTTGTAAGGGGAAGCCGTCAGACCATGGGCCGAGGCGATATTGATCACCCGGCCCCAGCCCGCTTTGCGCATCATCGGCAATGCAGCCGCCGTGGTATGAAAGGCCGAGGACATATTGATCGCGATGATCGCATCCCATTTCTCGGCCGGAAACTCGTCAATGCCGGAGACATGCTGAATGCCCGCATTGTTGATCAGGATATCGCAGGCCCCCGCCTTCTCGACCAGCGCGCGGCACTGATCGCCTTTCGACATATCGGCCTGAATGTAGCGCGTATTGGTCCCCGTCTCGTCCGCGATCTCTTTGGCGAGCGCGTGATCTTCTTCATTATCCGTGAAGCTGTTGAGCACCACATCCGCGCCTGCCTTGGCCAATTCGCGCGCGATCCCAAGGCCGATGCCCGAGTTGGAACCAGTGATAATGGCGGTTTTGCCGGAGAGTGTCATGGATGTGTCCTCGCAAGTTCTGTTGCACTGCAGCATAGGCTGCGCGCACGCGAAGGCCAGAGCCGATGCGGATTTGCGCCCGTTATTTGGGCTTGCCGAAGGCGACGTGGCGGAAACAAGACCAGCTTTTTTGCAAAGATTGTTGCCCAGGCCTTGTTTTTGCCGCAATTGCCGCGAATAAAACAACCTTAGGCAGTGTTCCTCCCCCATTAGAAGGAGTGTGACTGTGACCGGTAGCTTCTTTTCCCTTTCCTTGTCCCAAATCGCCCGGTTCGGCCCCGTCCGACACCCGATCGCGCCGGACCATGTCACTGCGCTGACAGGCCTGACGCGCGTCACCGATGGCTCCGGCTCTGCCGTGCTGCATCAGACCGGTGACAGCTACGCGCTGCACTTCGCCGATGCCGATGGCAGGCCTGATCCGGCGCGCCCTTTGGCCGAAGGCCTGCGCGCCCCGGCTTTCTGCGCGCCCGCGTGCATTGTTTTTGGTCTGGAAGACGGGCCACGGATCGTTCTGGCGCTGAATGGCTTTCCGGGCGACAACGTGACCGCTTTGAACCGCAAGCCTACCCTTTCTGGTTTCGTGACCGGCACAAAGATGCTGGGCCGCGCGGGCATCGTCCCGGTCGAGAAACTGACCGCGGGCGATCTGCTGTGGACGATGCATCACGGGATGCGACCCGTGCGCTGGATCGCGCGCCGTCAGGTCCCCGTCATGACCCAGCCCCCGGAGAACCGACCCGTTCAGGTGCGCGCAGACGCGTTCGGGCGTGGATGCCCCACCGATCCTCTGGTGCTAATGCCGACCCATGCGGTTTATATCAGCGATCTGCAGCTTGCCCCGGGGCTCGCTGGCCAGACCAGCTTTCTGCCGGCGCAAAGCCTGCTCGATGATGACAAGGTCACCCGGCTGGCCGAGACCGATACGCTTGAGGTCATCCATCTGGGCCTCGATGTCAGCGATGTGGTCTACGCCTCCGGCCTGATGGTGCAAAATCCTGAGGAGGCGACCAGTCGCCCAACCCGGTCGCCCGATGGCAAGATCGAGGATTTCCTGTCCTGCTTTCCCGCGCTGCGTGGTTTGTTTCGATTTGCCCATGCCGGACCGATGGCCCCAACCGAGTTACCACGCGCGGGTTGCGGATAGGAATACGACGCAAGATGTCGCGTTCTGACGATCCTGGCGCTGTGACAGGTCTCACTTTGGGCGGGTAACACCGGCCCGGAGGCAGCCTCATGAAAACCACCACTCGCGTTGTCGTCATCGGAGGCGGCGTTGTCGGCTGCTCGGTGCTCTATCACCTGACCAAGCTGGGCTGGTCTGACGTGATGCTGCTGGAACGCTCCGAGCTGACATCGGGCTCCACATGGCACGCGGCGGGCGGGTTTCATACGCTCAATGGCGACACCAACATGGCCGCGTTGCAGGGCTATACCATCCGACTTTACCGCGAGTTGGAGGAACTCACCGGCATGTCCTGCGGTCTGCACCATGTGGGCGGCGTGACGCTCGCGGACAATCAGGACCGCTTTGACATGCTGGTGGCCGAGCGCGCCAAGCACCGTTACATGGGCCTTGAGACCGAAATCGTCGGTCCCGAAGAGATCGCCAAGATCGCCCCCGTGACCAATCTCGACGGTATCGTCGGCGGGCTTTATGACCCGCTGGACGGTCATCTTGACCCATCCGGCACGACACACGCCTACGCGAAAGGCGCGCGGATGAACGGGGCCGAGATTGTCCAGCATTGCAAGGTCGAAGCCACCACCCAGCGCAGCGATGGCACGTGGGATGTGGTCACCGACAAAGGCACTGTGCATGCAGAGCATATCGTCAATGCCGCGGGCCTCTGGGCGCGCGAAGTGGGTGCGATGGCGGGCGTTTATTTCCCGCTTTTGCCGATGGAGCATCAGTATATCGTCACCGACGACATCCCCGAAATCTACGAGCGCGACAGCGAACATCCACATGTGATGGACCCCGCAGGCGAAAGCTATCTGCGTCAGGAAGGCCGGGGCCTTTGCATCGGCTTTTATGAACAAACCTGCCGCCCCTGGGCCGTGAACGGCACGCCTTGGGATTTCGGCCACGAACTGCTGGCTGACGATTTCGACAAGATCGAACACTCGATCGAGTTTGCCTATAAGCGCTTCCCGGTCCTTGAACGCTCCGGCGTGAAATCCGTAATCCATGGGCCGTTCACCTTTGCCCCTGACGGCAACCCGCTGGTCGGCCCCGTCCCCGGCATGCGCAATTACTGGTCTGCTTGCGCCGTCATGGCAGGCTTCTCCCAAGGCGGCGGCGTTGGCCTGACGCTGGCGCAGTGGATGATCGAAGGCGAGCCGGAGCGCGACGTGACCGCCATGGACGTCGCCCGTTTCGGACACTGGATCACACCGGGCTACACGGTCCCGAAAGTGATCGAGAACTACCAGCGCCGATTCTCGGTCTCCTATCCGAACGAGGAATTGCCTGCCGCACGCCCCTGTCGGACGACGCCTTGCTATGATCTGCTCGACGCACAAGGCGCCGTCTGGGGCCAGCAATACGGGCTGGAGGTCGCCAATTACTTCACCACCGGCGACGAGCCACGATACGAGACCCCGTCCTTCCGCCGCTCCAACGCGTTCGAGGCGACTGCCCGCGAGGTCAAAGCCGTCCGCGAAACTGTCGGCATCAACGAGGTGCAGAACTTCGGCAAATACGACGTGCAAGGCCCCGGCGCGCGCGACTGGCTGGATCACATCATGGCAGGTCGGATCCCCAAGCCGGGGCGGCTGTCTCTTACGCCGATGCTCTCTGAGAAAGGTCGCCTGATCGGGGATTTCACTGTCTCCTGCCTGTCAGAGACGCATTTCCAGATCACAGGCTCCTACGGAGCACAGGCCTACCACATGCGCTGGTTCATGGCGCATCAGCCGGATGGCGACGTGACGCTGGACAACGTCTCGGACCGCCGTACGGGCTTTCAGATCGCCGGCCCCCGCGCCCGCGACCTGCTGCAAGCGGTCACCCGCGAAGATATCAGCGACATGGCCTTCATGGATATGCGTCAGGTCACGATCGGGCTCAGCACCGCCATCGTCCAGCGCGTCAGCTATACCGGCGATCTGGGCTACGAGATTTATGTCGACGCGATGGAGCAACGCGCCCTGTGGCAAACGCTCTGGGATGCGGGCCAACCGATGGGGATCACACCTTTCGGCATGCGCGCGATGATGTCGCTTAGGCTCGACAAGTTCTTCGGCTCGTGGCTGTCAGAATTCTCGCCCGACTACACTGCCGCTGAAACCGGCCTCGACCGCTTCATCAGCTTCAAGAAAAACGTGGATTTCATCGGGCGCGCTGCGGCAGAGGCCGAACGCGCCTCGCCGCCGGACCGCCAGCTTTGTGCCTTCGAGGTCGACGCCCATGACGCCGATGTCGTCGCCTACGAGCCGATCTTCGTGAAAGGCGATGTGCAGGGCTTTTGCACCTCTGGTGGCTATTCGCACCATACGGGCAAATCCATCGCGCTGGGCTTCGTGCCACGCGACATGGCGCAGGACGGGCTTGCGGTGGAGATTGAAATCCTCGGCAAGATGCGGCCCGCGCATCTCATCACGACGCCACTTTTTGATGCTGACGGAGCGCGCATGCGCGGCTAGTCTGCGCGCATGATCCATGTCCTGATCCTTGCCGCTGGCACCTCGTCGCGCATGCGCGGTGCCAATAAACTGGCCGAGCCTGTCGATGGTGTTCCCCTGCTGCGCAAACAGGTGCAGATGGCGATGACGCTTGATCTGCCCGTTACCGTCGCCCTGCCCCTGGACCTGACCGGGGCCGAGATGATTGACGATCTGGACGTTGATATCTTCAGCGCCGCTTGCAGTCTTGAAGGCATATCGGGCACGTTGCGCTCGGCCATGGCGCATCTGGCCGATGCCCGCGCTGTGCTGGTGGTGCTGGGCGATCTTCCGGAACTGGAGGCCTCCGATCTGCGCGCAGTCCTGCAAGCCCGCGCGGCCTATCCCAAAGCCCTGATCTGGCGCGGTGCGGCCGAGGATGGCACGCCGGGCCACCCGATCCTCTTTGACCGCACCCTGTTCCCGAGTTTTGCGAAACTCAAAGGCGATGGCGGGGGTCATGAGGTTGTCGAAGCGGCAGGTGAGCGCGTTCAGCTTGTCCCCCTGCCCGGCCAACGCGCGCGCCGCGATCTGGACACGCCCGAAGACTGGGCGGCATGGCGCGCTGAAACCGGGCGCTAGCGCGGGTTACTCCAGCACGTCGCTCTTACGCTGTGCGCGGGCATAGACCCAGAAGAGCAGGCTGACCAAGGTCGCGCCCCAGATCACCACCAGCCCCAAAGGCCCGGTGACCGCGACCATCAGCGGTGTGGACAAGGCGGTGAACCAAAGCGACGCCAAAGCCATCCCGACAAAGGACAAGGCCAGTGGCACAGGCGCGCTCTTTTGCTCGTAAAGCAACAGGATCGCCCCCAGAAGCCCCAGCCAGACACCGATCGCCCACGCCGCGTTCACCCATTGCGGAAGTGCAGTGAAATAGGCCACCTGATCGGCTGAAAACAGCGCCAGATACCCTTCAAAGCGCAGCTGGGTCATCACGTAATCCAGACCGCTGAACAAAAACCAGATCACCGCCAAAGCGGCAACAGGAAACAGATGCCATGGAGCGTTACGCATGAAAAACCTCTTGTCAGATAAAGGAAAGGGTGGCCGTTTCCGACCACCCCGTCCAGAGCGAAAATGAAGGCAGACTCTCCTAAGCCAAAAGTTTCGCTTCGTGTTTGCGCAACACCTGACGGGCGGCGGGGAACCGCGTGCCCTGTCCCTGCGGTGCGTCAAGCTCTGGAAAGAGCGTGAGCACTTCGCAGCGCTGCGCTTTATCGAGACCGCCAACCGAATAATCACCGGGCTGGAAACTCTCGGTCCAAGCCCCATCGGCGAGGATCACCTCGTGGCGGTCAAAAAGAAGATGAATATATGTCACATGGCTTGCCGCAACCTGGTCAATGCCTGCGCGCCCGGTCAGATGCTTGGCAGAGGCCAGCACTTCGCGTTCGCCAAACATCAACGCCGTTTCAGCACCGCTTATAAGCATCCGATGGTTCGGGCTCACCGCCATATCGCTTACGGGCAAGCCCATGCCCAAGCTGCCTGCGCGGATCAGCACCGGACGCAGCTTTGGCTCCTTCATCAGATCGCGGCCCGTCAGGGACTTCGATCCGACCCAGCGCAGCTCTTGCACGCCATTGTCGCGCGTGAAAACGCTGTCACCGGGACGCAGGTTTTCAACCAGCCGCTCACCGCGCGGTGTTGCAATGCGAGTGCCATGGGTGAAGCAGATAATGATCTGCTCGATCTCGCGATAATTGGCGCGGTTGGTGATGTTGCCATTGTTGTCGAGAAACTCGATCCGGCCGGATTCCGCTCCGGTCTGAATGACGTTGGCGCGGATTCCAGTCAGGTCGATGACGTCCACATCATTGCCGTCCGGGTCCTCGCCCCCGCGGATATCGTGATTGCCCGCTTGCGCAAAGGTGAACAGGTCATCCCCCTCGCCGCCACGCAGCCGGTCATTGCCCGGACCGCCGACAAGCGTGTCGTCGCCGTCTTCCCCAAAGACACGGTCATCGCCGTCACCGCCGTTCAGCGTGTCATCGCCGTCGCCGCCGAAGAGCCGGTCCTGACCCTGACCGCCATCAATCGTATCATTGCCACCGCCGCCAAAGACCCGATCATTGCCGTCGCCTGCGTTTATGACGTCGTCCCCGTCCAAAGACGCGATGGGTCGCACGGCGCTGGGCGGCAACTCGATATCGGTTCCATTGAACCGATCCGGGTCACTGTCATTGTCGAAAAACGCAGCGCCCGCCGGGAGCGGGTTCGGCGGTGTGCCGTCATTATTGTTGAACGCCAGCAACAAGGCGACCTCGCGGCCATTCTGATCGACGCCCTGCGCCGTCAGCACGCCGGTTTCATTGGCCCCCGGAGAGGCAAAGGCGGTCTGCTGGATCTCTGCGTCTTCGACATAGATCGTGTTGCCGTTCTCATCGACGAAGGAAAACCCGACGGTTTCGCCTTCTTGCAAGGTCAGATCACCCGTCGGCAGGATCAGCTGCAGGTTGGAGACCTGACTGTCCGCAACATTCGCCCTGTGGTTCGAGCCACCCGGATCACCATCCCCCAGATTACTGCCCGTAGCATAGGTGAAGCGCCCGGTGGTCGGCGTGTAAACCAGCGCGTCGGGGTTCACACCGGCGCGGCTGTCGCCATAGATGACATCCTGGCCATTGCCACCACTGATGGTGTCAGAACCGCCGAGGCCCTGTATCTCGTCATTGTTGCTGGTGCCGGACAGCGTATCGTTGCCGTCTGTTCCAATAATTCTGGCCATCCAAAGACCCCCCAAAGGTCAAAAGCAGAGCGCGCCGTGCAGTAAAGCGCTGTCGCGGTCAATTTAGACCGTAACGTCGCATAACTTAGGGGGAATTTACCTCAAATGATCGCAACGCTGCGTGATAAGCGAAATTTTGAGCAAATCTGCCCGAAAAATGTTTCTGCGCGTGCACTAAACCAGAGCGTGCAGCCGATTGTTCGCAATCTGGAAACAATACTGGATAAAAAAGGGGGAATCAGCCCTGCCCCGACCACAGGGCTGACCCTTTGGCTTTGACCGCCCCCGAAAGGGCGGCCGAGCTGCATATTCGATTTAGCTGATAAGCAGTTTCGCTTCGTGCTTCTTGAGCGTCTTGCGGGCGGCGCGATAGTCTTCGATGCCCTGGGCGTTCTTGAGCTCGGGGAAGAGTTCAAAGATCTCGTTACGCTGGGCGTTGCCGATCCCTTTGAGCGTATAGTCGCCCGGCTGGAAGCTCTCGGTCCACGATCCGTTCGACAGCACGACCTCGTGCTGGTCGAACATGAAGTGGATGTAGGTCGTCCCCATCGTGTCCACTTCGTGGATGCCGTTGTTGTTGACCAGATGCTTGGCTGCGGCCAGCACTTCACGCTCTTCAAAGTAAAGCGCTGTCTTGTCATTGCTGACCAGCACACGGTGGTTCGGAGAGACCAGCATATCGCGTTCCGGCAGACCATTGCCAAGCGCGCCTGCGCGCACAAGGATCGGCTTGAGATGCGGCTGACCGGACAGGGCTTTCCAGTCCATCGTCTTGGCACCCAGCCAACGGATTTCCTGCAGACCGTTATCGCGGGTGATGATTTTGTCACCCACTTTCAGCTCTTCGACCAGACGCTCGCCTTTCGGGGTCGCGATTGTGGTGCCCGGCGTGAAGCAGGGGATCACATTCTCGATCTCGGTGAAGGTCAGCGTGCCGGTTGTGACGTCATTCTCGTCACGGAACTCGACAAAACCGTCTTCCTGATCGGCAGAGGTGTAGGTGATCTTGATGTTGCCGGACCCGGTCAGATCAAGCGTGTCGATCTCATCGTCCGGACCGCTGGCGGCCTGACCACCGTCGATCACATCGCCAATGCCCTCTTCCGGGCTGCCGACAAGGAACGTGTCCTCACCGGAGTTACCCGTCAGCGTATCGGCGCCTTCGCCACCGATGATCGTGTCGTCGCCGGAGCCACCGGAGATCGTGTCCTCGTCGATGCCGCCGTCGATGAAGTCATCGCCTTCGTCGCCAAAGAGCGTGTCATCATCATCCTGACCGAAGATCGTGTCATTGCCGGCCCCGCCATTCACAACGTCCTTGCCGTTGTTCTGCTCAGGGTCCGCAGGCTGGTTGATGCCACTGTCGGGGATGTCCAGATCATCGGGCAGGCCCAGATCGGGGTCGATACCCGCATATATCACATCGTCGCCGTCACCGCCGTCGATGGTGTCCGAGCCTTCGCCACCGACGATGCGGTCGTCTCCGTCGCCACCGTCAATGGTGTCGGCGTCGATGCCTGCGTCGATCGTGTCGTTGCCGTCGCCACCCAGGATGGTGTCGGCATCGTCGCCCGTGATGATGATGTCATCGCCAGCGCCGCCATCGACGAAGTCGATGTCATTGCCCGGTGCAAAGTCCACAGGAAGGGGCGGAACACCGGTGCTTGGATAACCGGGGAAGCCCAGATCCAGCAGCGGCAGATGGCCGGATGTGTTGATCACATCGTCGCCGTCACCGCCTGTGACCGTGTCGCTGCCGTCGCCGCCGATGATATTGTCATCGCCGTCGCCGCCTGCAATCACATCATCGCCAGAGCCTGCGTCGATGGTGTCGGCATCGTCGCCGCTGTCGATTGTGTCATCGCCCGACCCGCCGGTGATCGTGTCTTCACCGTCGCCACCTAGAAGCGTGTCGTCACCTTCCGCGCCACCGATTTCGTCGTCGCCGTCTCCACCGTCGATGGTGTCGTCGCCCACGTTACCGGACAGATCGTCATTGCCGATCCCACCCTCGATGGTGTCGTTGCCGACGCCGCCGATAATGCGGTCGTCGCCCTCTTCACCAAAGAGCGTGTCATCACCTGCGTTGCCTTCGATGCGATCGTCTCCGGTGCCACCGAACACCTCGTCGTCGCCTTCGCCTGCGATGACCGTGTCATCGCCGCCACCGGCTTGAATGATGTCGTCGTCGCCGACCTCACCGGGCAGAAGCGCGTCGTCATTGTCAACGAAGTCACCATTCGGATCGCCGTCGTAGTTCACGTCGATCAGCTCACCCGCATCGGTGCCTTCGACGATGCCGTCGCGCCCATCGGGGATACCGATGGCCACCAGCTCGTCGATGTCGTCCACCTGATCCGGCGTAACGCCGACCAGCGTGATCGTTTCACCGTTCGGGAAGGTCAGCACCGCGTCGCCATCGGGGTTGCCGGTGACCGTGACATCCTCGGTCGTGACCGGGTTACCATCGGCATCGGTCAGACCGGAGACGTCCAGCTGATCCACACCCGACAGCGAGCCATCGGGATTCGTGATCGGCGTGTCGAAATTCACCAGCGTGTCGTTGCCGTCGCCATCGCTGAAGATGATGGTATCGGCATCGCCATCCGGTCCGCCAGTCCCGGTGCCCAGATCGAACGTATCGTCGCCCGCACCGCCTTCGACCGTATCTTCGCCAGCGCCGGTTGTGACCGTGTCATCGCCATCCGACCCGGTGACTGTGTCATCGCCGGAGCCCAGAACGATGTTCTCAATCTCCTCGAAGGTCGCCGTATCGGGACCGTTGGAGATCGTGCCATCCTCGGGATCGCTCAAAACGACGGTGGTGTCTTCGGTGACAGCGGACGCATCCAGCGTGTCGCCATCGGTCTGGCCGTTTTCGCCACCGTCGATGGTGTCGTCACCGAACCCGTCTTCCAGCGTGATCGTATCGTCGCCATCGCCGCCCTCGACCGTGTCGTCGCCAACACCGCCGGACAGAGTGTCATCGCCACCCTCCCCAAAGAGCGCGTCGTCGCCCACGCCACCAATCAGCGTGTCATTGCCTGCAGGGCCATCGTCGACCGGGAAAGCATCATAGTAGATGTCGGTGACATTGATGCCGGAATTGTCCGGACCGTCCTGCGTGTGCTCAATGACGATCTGCGACACCGGGCCCGCGATGCTGACCAGCGTCGAGTAATTCGGGCTGGTATCGGGTGCGTAGCCGCCATCGCTGTCGATCGTATCGACACCATTGGCCCCGTCGCTGTCCGAAATGGTGACATCGCTGCCGCCCATCAAGGTTACGGGGACCGGATTGCCGTCCGCATCAAAGGCAGTGACTTTCACGACGCCGTCGCCATCCACATCATTGATGCGGAAGGACACATCTTCGACCGGGTTCGAGAAGTCGAGCGCATATTCCGCGCCGTTGCCCTGACCGCCTGTCTCGCTGTAAAGCGAGCTGTTGTCATCGGCCGGACCACCGCCCGTGTCGATCATGTCGATATTCTGGTCGTCGCTCTCGAACTCTGTATCCGCGCCGTTCGCGTTTGTGACCGAGAAGGTGACGTCCACATTGCCGGTGTTTTGCGTGAAGCCGCCCAGGTTCTGGCCATTGCCCGCGCCTGCCAGATCCCACTCAAAGCTTTCGCGCACCGGATCGCCGGTGCCTGCCAGATCGCTGTCACCAAAGATCGTGTCATTGCCCGCGCCACCGTCAACGATATCGTTGCCGGAGCCTGCATAGACCACATCGTCGTCTTCGCCAGCCAGAACGGTATCATCCCCGCCCTTGGCCACGACGATATCGTCGTTCGAGCCGACATTGCCGATCAGCGCGTCATTGCTGTCGATCTTGTCACCATCGGGATCGCCATCATAGTTGATGTCGATCAGATCGTCAGAACTCGTGCCTTCAACGATGCCGTCGCCATCCGCAACGATGTCGCCCACGACATTCTCGATATTGGTGAAGGTCAGCGTGCCGGTGGTGTTGCCATCCGCATCAAGGAACGCGACCATCCCGTTTTCATTATTGTCGGGATCAAAGGTCACGCGGATCGGACCCTGACCGCTCAGATCGAGCGTGTCATTGTCATCGCCGCCTTCGGAACCGTCGACCGTGTCGCCTGCTCCGCCAAAGATCATGTCAGCATCGTCGCCGCCCACAAGCGTGTCGGCGCCTTTGCCACCGGTGATCTGGTCGTCGCCTGCATTGCCGAAGACAAGGTCGTCGCCATCGCCTGCGTCAATGATGTCGTCGCCGTCCCCGGCATCCGCATCCATCGCAAAGCACAGATTGTCGATGGCCCCGCTATTGGGGATCGACACGGTCATCTGCATGACTTCGTCGACGTTCAGCCACTGGGTCACCTGCCCGTTATTGGGGGTCGCCGGAACGGTCACCGTCTGGGTCGAGCCATCCGCGAAGGTCAGATCGATCGTGGCACCGTTCTCGATATCGAGCAGGCCCAGATTGACGATGTTCGCCGGGTTCTCAAAATCGAAGATGAACGAGCCACCGGCTGCGTTGTCATCGGGATCATTGGGGTCGCGATCCTCGGACAGGATCAGCACATTGCCCAGATTGCCCGTGGCCAGGTCATCGTCACCGCCGGTGGGGTTTGATGTGTCAAACACCATGACCGGGTTGGCCGGATCACCGCTGGTGACCGTGAAGCCTTTGTCGATGAACTGGGTCGTGACCAGGTCGCCCGCCGCCAGACCGTTGAAGTCGATATTCTCGTTTACGTCCTGAGAACCGCCCGAGATCGTGTCATTGCCGGACCCACCGGTGATCGTGTCAGCCCCTTGGCCGCCGAACACCAGATCGTCGCCGTCGCCTGCGTCGATGGTGTCATCGCCGCGACCACCGCTGACCACGTCCTCGTTCTTGCCGCCCCAAAGGTCGTCGTTCCCGTCGCCGCCTGCAATGGCATCATCGCCCTTGGAGCCTTCGACCTTGTCGTCGCCCTGACCGCCAACGATGCCGTCATCGCCATTGCCGCCGAAGAGCATATCATTGCCCTCGCCGCCATTCAGGTAGTCATTGCCGTTCTGACCATACACAACGTCATCACCGGTTCCGGCGAAAACCTCGTCATTGCCGTTGCCCGCATAGACCGTGTCGTCGCCACCTTCCGCAAGGATGATGTCGTCGTTCAGCGCCTCGCCCGGCAGGATCTGATCGTTGGCATCAATCGCGTCGCCGTCTGCGTCGACAAAGCCTGCGCCAATGGTTTCGCCCGCATCCGTGCCGTTGACATAGCCGTCGGGGGATGCGGCTGCGTCAAAGGAAATGTGGCTGATGCCGACCGTGCCGGACTCGTGAGCTGACGCGCCGTCGTCCAGAATGATCTCGAGCGAGGCGATGGGACCTGCGATCGAGACATGGACGTTGTCGGAGGATGTCAGCGAGGTGTTGGCACCGGACGTGCCGCCACCCTCAACGGTATTGCCGCTCACATCGTGATGGGTCAGCCCGCTGAACGTCACCGGCACAATATTACCATGGGCGTCCCGTGCGATGATGGTGACTTTATCGTCCCATCCGTGACCCTGATCGACGTCGAGCAGGTCAAAACCGATATTGGACACCGGCTCGCCAAAAGTGATGATCGTCTTGACCGGATCGTCCACGCAGCGCGCTTCCAGAACGGTCTTGCCATCCACATGTGCGGTGTCAAATTCCTGATGATCGCTGTTGGTCGGTGTCGAGACCGTTACATCCAGCGTGTTGCTGCCATCTTGCAGCGTCGTGGTTTGGCCGTTGTTCCCGACCTGACCCCAGTTGATTATATAGTCAGACATCAAAGTGTCTCCCATTCCCATCGTCACAAGAGACACGTTCCCATGACCCGTAAGGTCACGATCGACGCGCTCGGCGCTCTTCAAAAATCATTATGGAGACACGGCCCCACGCAGACATCATTACCCCCGACGTCACATGTGTCGGTGTTCGCACCCCCCAGTGCGAATTTATGCCCCCCAGTTAGGCCTGCTTTGAATACGCGCGCCTTTTGCTCAAACAAAGAGGAAATTGTCAGAAAAGTGTCCAAATTCTGGTTAATAAGGCCGAACCTGCCTTTTAGGTGCCATAGTTTCGTTCTACTATAAGGAGAGTATTAACGCCGCTGTGACAACAATATGTGCGCGCTTGCAAAACCCGTATTTGCAGAATACCGCAGCATACACCCTTGGATTAAGGGCATTTCCTATCGGCCTGCGAAATGGTTTAAACGGCCCGCAAGAACACGCCGCAGCGGTATGTTTCTCGCGCCGAAACAATTGCTTTGCAAATTGCAACGATGGATCGGTTGCATCACTTTTTTCAGGCGAACCACAAGGTCTGTTCATGGATTGAGCATAATTCCGCTCGTTTCGCAAAATTGACCTCCCTTTGCAGCGCGAATGCCCTTAACAAAACGAATCGATTTTTCTGAAAATTGGTACCGGTGGTCGGACTCGAACCGACACGATATTGCTATCGGGGGATTTTGAATCCCCTGCGTCTACCATTCCGCCACACCGGCCAATGGCGGGGGTTTAGACCTCTGATCTGACGGCGTCAACGCCCTGATGACACGGTTTCACTCAGCGCAAGAACATCGTAAGAAAAATCAACGTCAAAGCGGAGGGTGACATGGATTTCAACGCAATATCTGCCATCATCACGGGCGGCGCGTCCGGCCTGGGCGCGGCCACCGCAAAGGCGTTTCGTGACGCTGGGGCCAAGGTAACGCTGCTCGATCTCGACGCCGATCAAGGCACGGCCTATGCCACTGAGATCGGGGCGCAATTCGTCCGGACCGATGTCACCGACCCGGCCTCTGTCAGCGCGGCACTGGACGCTGCCGAGGCCCGGCACGGTCGGCTGAATGTCGCTGTCAATTGCGCCGGGATCGCCACTGGCGAAAAGACGCTTGGTCGGCACGGGCCCCATGATTTCGACCGCTTTCAGCGCACGCTGCAGATCAATCTTGCGGGCAGCTTCAACGTCGCGCGCCTCGCCGCCGAGCGTATGGCTGAAAACGCACCCGATGCAGATGGCCAGCGCGGCGTCATCATCAACACCGCCTCGATCGCGGCTTTTGACGGTCAGAAAGGCCAAGCCGCCTATGCCGCGTCCAAGGCCGGGATCGCGGGGCTGAGCCTGCCTATGGCGCGCGATCTGGCCTCTGTGGGCGTGCGCGTCATCGCTATTGCACCGGGCATCTTCCGCACCCCCATGCTGGAAGGTCTGGGCGAAGAAATCATGGACGGCCTTGCTGCCGACGTGACCTTCCCCAAGCGCCTTGGCGATCCGGCTGAATTCGCAAATCTGGCAAAATTCATCGTCACCTGCCCCTATCTCAATGGCGAGGTGATCCGTCTGGATGGCGCGCTCAGAATGCCCTAGCCGGCCTTTTCTTCCAGCGTCATCCATTCCTCTTCGGCCATGGCAAGCGCGCCCTGCCGCTCCACCAGCGCGTCGGTCGCCTTCTGGAACTTCGCCGGTTCCTTTGTGAACAGATCCGGGTCCATCAGGAACTCTTCCAGCTTGGCAATCTCGGCCTCAAGCCGTTCGATGACCGATGGTAATTCCTCCAAACGGTGCTTTTCGGTAAACGAAAGCTCCTCCGCTTTCGGTGCCGTCTTCTGCGCGGCCTCGTCCTGCCTGGCCCGACGCTTCACTGGATCGGGCATCGCATCGACCGTGCCGCGCTGGGACTGATAGTCGGTCCAGCCGCCCGCATAGGCCGTGGCCTGCCCCTGCCCCTCCATCGCGATGGTTGTGGTTGCCACGCGGTCCAGAAAGTCCCGGTCGTGGCTGACCAGAAGCACCGTGCCGTCGTAATCGTCCAGCAGCTCCTGCAACAGATCCAGCGTTTCGATATCCAGATCATTGGTCGGCTCGTCGAGCACCAGCAGATTGCTTTCCCGCGCCATGATCCGCGCCAGCAGCAACCGCGCCTTTTCGCCCCCCGACAGGCTGCGCACTGGCGCGCGGACCTGCCGTTCGTCAAAAAGGAAATCCTTGAGGTAGCCGACTACATGTTTCGGCGTCCCGCGCACCATCACCTGATCGGACCGCCCCGACACAGCCATCTCAGGGTCCAGCGTCAAGTTATCCCAAAGCGTCATATCCGGGTTCAACTGCGCGCGCGTCTGATCAAAGACAGCAAGCTCAAGATTGGTGCCCATTTTCACCGTGCCCGCATCCGGCTCTTCCTGCCCGATGAGCATTTTCAGAAGCGTCGTCTTGCCCGCGCCATTGGGTCCGATAAAGGCCACGCGATCCCCGCGCTGCACTTTCAGATCGAAAGGCCGCAGGATGAGCTTCTCCCCGTAGGTCTTTGAAATCCCTTCCGCTTCAATGACCTTCTTGCCCGATTTTGGCCCGCTCTCCAGCGCCATATCCGCAGCACCTTGCCGCCGGATCATGCTCGAACGCGTCTTGCGCAGCTCTTGCAACGCGCGCACCCGCCCCTGATTGCGCTTGCGCCGGGCCGAGATCCCCTCGACCGCCCATCGCGCCTCCGCCTTGATCTTGCGATCCAGCTTGTGGCGCTGGTCGTCTTCTTCTTCCCAGGTCTTGTCACGCCACGCCTCAAACGCGTCGAACCCTTGCTCTTGCCGCCGCACGACACCGCGGTCGATCCAAAGGGTCGCCTTGGTCAAAGCACGCAGGAACGCCCGGTCGTGGCTGATCAGGACATAGGCGGTGCGCGTTGCCTTCAATTCGTCCTCAAGCCATTGAATTGCTTGGATATCCAGATGGTTTGTCGGTTCATCGAGCAGCATCAGATCGGGCGCTTCCGCCATCAGTTTCGCCAGAGCCGCGCGGCGCTTTTCCCCGCCAGATGCGGTCTCGACCGGCGTTGAAGGATCAAACTTCAGCCCATCCGCGACCATGTCGACCTTATAGGCTTCGGTCTCGTCCAGCGCGCTGGCCGCATAGTCGCCGATGGTGGCAAAGCCTGACATATCCGGGTCCTGCTCCATATACCCAACCGACGTGCCCGGCGGCACGACGCGGCTGCCGCTATCGGCCTCCACCAGCGCGGCCATGACCTTCATCAAGGTCGATTTGCCGGATCCGTTGCGCCCTACAAGGGCCACTCGGTCGCCCTGTTGAACGACCAGTCCCAGATCGGAAAAGATCGGCTCCCCGCCGAAGGTCAGCGAAATATCGGAAAGCTGTAAAAGAGGTGCGCGCGCCATGGGCCGCAGCTATGCGGCTGTGGGCCTCAGGTCAACCCGCCACGGCTCGCAAAAGCCGCGCGCGGGCGGGCGGAATCGCTGCAATCTCGACCCCTGTAAAAACATGCAGCGTGTTCATCTGCGTGTCGACCACCGCATGATCGCTGACCCAACCGCCCATCGTAAGGTATGTGCGCAGCAGCGGTGGCATCCGCAGCATCCCGGACTTTACATTAGCTTCACCGCGCAACTGCTTGGCATAGCGGAAAACATTCGGTGCTTTCACCCGTGGCAACCAACGTTTCGGTGCCAGATGGCGCGCCTTCAGAATAGCAAAGGCGTCCGTATAATCCGCCGCCTGCGTGCCTTCAAAAGAGGCACACCCGAAAAGCATCTTGATCCCGTCCTGATCCACATACCGGGTCAGCGCGCCCCAAGCGACACGGATGATGTCGGGGTCCGGGTGATCTGGATGCACGCAAAAGCGCCCCATCTCAACCAGCGGGCCGTCGAATGCCTCCAACGCCGCCAGATCATAAAATTGCGCTGCATAGCTGCGCTTGATCTCTTGCCCGCTTTCCAGACGCAACAACCGGTAGCATGCGACCAGCGTCTCGCCCCGCTCGACTATCACATGGGTGCAGGCTGCATCAAACCGGTCCGCATCGCGTCCCGCGCGTCCATGAAACGCCAGATGGCGGAGCGCCTGACAGGCGGCCACATCCGCAGCCTCGTTGGTAAAGCGCGCCTTATATGCCCCGCGTCCGAGTGAGATCATCTTTCGGCGCTCCGTCTCTGGATCGTCCCTTGGCCTTTGCGACCATCACCATATCTATGGTGTCAAAGGCGTGGCACACAAGTGATGTCATCGCGATGACAGAAAACGGCGAATGAGGTCGAAATGGATAAAATCATCAAATCCGATGCGGAATGGCGCGCAGAGCTGAGCCCCGAAGCCTATAAAGTGACGCGCAAACACGGAACCGAAAGGGCCGGCACCCATGAGGATTTCCCCAAAGACCCCGGCACGTATATGTGCGTCTGCTGCGGCGCACCGCTTTTTGATCAGGACACGAAGTTTGAAAGCGGCACCGGCTGGCCGTCCTTCTTTGCGCCGATTGATGGCGAGATGGTGGGCGAAAAAGAAGATCGCAGCTTTTTCATGCGCCGTACAGAGGTGCATTGCAACCGCTGTGACGCGCATCTGGGTCACGTCTTCCCCGACGGCCCGCAACCCACAGGGCTGCGCTACTGCATCAACGGTGTCGCGCTCGAATTTGAGCCTGAAAGCGATTAATTCAGCAAACCAGCCGGGTTGAAGTTACCAATGTTACCAAGCAGTTGCCGCAGGAAGCTAATCCCTTGCACTGAACTGTCAGTGACCCGGCGAGACAAGGGCACGATCTGACCGTCCTCCAGCGTGAACCGCTCGATATTGGTGATCGTGCCTTCCTCGCCCGCAAAGCTGATCGCGACGACCTGGCGGTCGATCACCTCAGGAGCGCGGTAGGCAAAGTGGCGCCAGCGGCTGGAAACGTAATACCATCCGCTTTCATTCAGAACGCCCGTCGCGCTGGGGCGGCCCACCGTTTCCTCGACAGAGGCACGCGTGTCGACACCCACCACAAGGAAGGACAGTTCGTCATCCGTCGGCGCATAGCCGTGATTGCGGTAAATCGCAGAACACGCGGCCAGCGATACGATCAATACGCCAGCGGCGATGTGCTTTACCATTGCGGGCCAGTTTGCCATTGTCTTCCCCATGCTCGTGACCGCGTTCGACCGGCCTCTCATGTGCTTTGGTTACACACGAGAGGCGCGCGGTTCAAGAAAGGAAACTTCTGATCATGTCTGACACCCCGTCCGGCACCCCCGCCATCAGCCATCCTGTGCGCGTGGCCGATCTGCCTGCGCGCAAACCCAGCCGGATGACGCTGACGCCAGATGCAGCCGCCTGCGCAGCCCTTGCGACCGAGCTGGGGATCGAGGCCGTGCGCAAACTGCGCTTTGAGGTGACGCTGAAACCGATGGGTAAACGCGACTGGCAGCTTGACGGCACGCTGGGCGCGACAGTCGTGCAGGCCTGTGTTGTCACACTGGCCCCGGTGACAACCCGCATCAACGAGGCCGTGACACGGTCTTACGTGACAGATTACACGCCGGCCCCTGATGGCAGCGAGGTCGAGATGCCCGAGGACGATACCGTCGAACCTCTACCCGCCGTGATCGACCTTGGCGCCGTCCTGACCGAGGCGCTGGCCCTGGCCCTCCCGCTCTATCCACGCGTTGACGGGGCCGAGGTTGGAGAGGCGGTCTTTACCGAACCGGGCAAAGCCGCGCTGACGGATGACGATGTGAAACCCTTCGCAGGGCTTGCAGGATTGCGCGAACAGCTTGAAAACAAGGGCGATTAACCCGGTTTTCCAAGCCCCTGACAAAAGGGTTGCGCTACAGCGGAATCGCAGTATGTTCGCGCACCTCTGACAAAGGGGTGGACAGGATGCGCGCTACGGCGTATCCGTCCGCGATACCCCAAGGAAACAGGGCTTTTGCCCAGATAGACCGAGGTTGTGACATGGCTGTCCCTCAGAATAAAATTTCAAAATCGCGCCGCAACAACCGCCGCGCACATGACGCGCTGGTCGCTGGCAACCCCAACGAGTGCCCGAACTGCGGCGAGCTCAAGCGCCCGCACCACGTCTGTGCGGCCTGTGGCCACTATGATGACCGCGAGGTTGTCGCGATGGTCGACGAAGTCGATCTGGACGAAGAAGACGCGGCATAATCCAGCGACGCGCGCCCGATGACGTCAGCTGACACCTCCACCGGGCAACGCACCACGATTTCTGTCGACGCCATGGGCGGCGACAATGGACCCGCAGCGGTTGTTGCGGGTCTTTCGCGTGCGGCGGGCAAAAATCCTGACATCCGTTTCATTTTGCATGGCGATGAGGCCGTGCTGAAACCGCTCGTCAAAAAGCGCAAGCTGGGCAAACGCTGCAAGGTGCGCCACGCCCCCGATGTCGTGACGATGGACGCCAAGCCCAGCCATGTGATGCGCAACGGCAAGGGCACCTCCATGTGGTCCGCAATTGAGGCCGTGCGCGACGGGCAAGCCGCCGTTGCTGTGTCTTGCGGCAATACCGGCGCGCTGATGGCGCTGTCGATGATCCGCCTGCGCAAGGTGGAGGGCGTGAACCGCCCCGCCATTGCCTGCCTTTGGCCCTCTCGCAATGCCGGTGGCTTTAATGTCATGCTCGACGTCGGCGCTGATATCAAAGCCGATGAACAAGACCTGCTGCAATACGCGCTGATGGGCGCGTCTTATGCGCGCAACGGTCTGGGCCTTCAACGCCCGCGCATCGGTTTGCTGAATGTCGGCACCGAAGAACATAAGGGCCGCGCGGAGTTGAAAGTCGCCAACGACATGATCGCGGCCATCGCGCCGACAGCGGATTTTGACTATGTCGGCTTTGTCGAGGGCGGCGATATCCCATCGGACCGCGTCGACGTGATCGTCACGGACGGGTTTACCGGCAATATCGCCCTGAAAACCGGCGAAGGCACGGCCAGTCTGATCCGCGATTTCCTGCAAGAGGCGTTCAAGGCCACGCCGCTTTCGCGCATAGCGGCCCTTCTGGCGCTGACGTCGCTCCGGCGGCTCAGCAAACGGATCGACCCGCGCCGCGTCAATGGGGGCGTCTTTTTGGGTCTCAACGGCACTGTGGTCAAATCACATGGCTCCGCCGACGCTTTGGGTGTGGCCTCTGCCGTGCAATTGGCGTTTACTCTAGGTCAGGCAGGCTTTTCCGAGAAATTGGCCGCCCGGGTCGCACAAGCGACTCTTCTGGCGCAGCATGGCCTGCAGGACTTTGAAAAGAACGGACAAGACGCATGAGCGTTCGGGCAGTTGTCAAAGGCGTGGGGCATTACCTGCCCGACCGTATTGTCGAGAACAGCGAATTTGAAGAAAGCCTTGAGACCAGCGACGAGTGGATCCGCTCGCGCTCGGGGATCGAACGTCGGCATCTGGCCGCCGAAGGGCAAACCACCTCTGAAATGGCCACCGCCGCGTCTCAGGCCGCGCTGAAAGATGCGGGGCTGGAGCCTGACGATCTGGACGCAATCATCGTCGCCACTTCCACCGCCGATCTGACCTTCCCCTCAGCCGCCACCATGGTGCAACACGCTCTCGGCATGACCAAAGGTTATGCGTTCGACGTGCAGGCGGTCTGCGCCGGGTTCGTCTTTGCGCTCAGCAATGCCAATGCCCTGATCGTCAGCGGTCAGGCCAAACGCGTTCTGGTGATCGGGGCCGAGACGTTCAGCCGGATCATGGACTGGACCGACCGCGGCACCTGCGTGCTGTTTGGCGACGGTGCAGGCGCGCTGATCCTGGAAGCGGAAAACGGCGACGGCACCAATGCCGACCGGGGCATCCTGTCGGTCGATCTGAACTCCGACGGCAGCCAGCGCGACATTCTTTATGTGGATGGCGGTGTCTCCACCCAGTCCACCGGCCATCTGCGCATGCAGGGCAAAGAGGTTTTCCGCCACGCGGTCGAAAAGCTCGCCAAAACCGCCGACACGGCCCTCGAAAAGATCGGCCTGACCGGGGATGATGTCGACTGGATCGTGCCGCATCAGGCCAACCTGCGGATCATCACGAAAACCGCCCAGAAAATGGGCGTCCCGATGGAGCGCGTCGTCGTCACCGTGCAAGATCACGGCAACACGTCCGCCGCCTCGATCCCGCTCGCGCTGTCTGTCGGCAAGGCACGCGGTCAGATCAGCCCCGGCGATCTGGTCGTGACCGAGGCCATCGGCGGTGGCCTCGCCTGGGGCGCGGTGGTTTTGCGCTGGTAAGAGCCGTTCGCAAGTCATTGATATTGACTCGGAAATTGCCCGCGCCTTACTGTGTCTTGAAATAACAGGGGGTGTCATGTCTGATAAAACGCTGACTCGAATGGATCTAAGCGAAGCGGTGTTCCGCGAAGTGGGTCTGTCGCGAAACGAATCTTCTCAACTGGTTGAGTCGGTTCTGGATCACATGTCCGACGCGCTGGTCGCGGGCGAGACGGTGAAAATCTCCTCCTTCGGCACGTTCAGCGTGCGTGACAAGGCGGCCCGCGTGGGCCGCAACCCCAAAACCGGCGAGGAGGTTCCGATCCATCCCCGCCGCGTGCTTACCTTCCGCCCGTCGCATCTGATGAAAGATCGCGTGGCCTCCGGAAACAGCAAATAGGAACCCTGCCATGGGCAAAGCCCCCGACGCCTTCCGCACCATCTCCGAGGTCGCTGAATGGCTCGATGTGGCGCCTCATGTCCTGCGGTTCTGGGAAAGCAAGTTCAGCCAGGTAAAGCCCGTGAAGCGGGCGGGCGGGCGGCGCTATTACCGGCCCGCGGATATGGAATTACTGGGTGGAATCAAAGTGTTGCTCCATGATCAGGGGCAAACGATCAAAGCCGTGCAATCCATGATCCGCGACGACGGGATCGAGGCGATCACCAAACACGCGCCCCTGATCGACAGCGGCGATGACGATGCGGTTGACGCCACCGCCGAGGCCGCCACCGACGACAATGTCGTCGCGTTCGAGCCTGCGCCAGACCCCGACGCCCAAACCGATCCAGAGCCCGAAGCCGCGCCAGAACCGGAGGTCACGGCAGAGCCAGAGCCCGCGCCAGACCCCACCCCTGTCGCCGCCCCGCCGGAACCAGCGCCTCAGCCTGCGGCCGCAAAACCGCGCATCGTCGAAATCGCCGATATCCCCGGCGACACGCCCGATCCCGCGCCGCGCCCTGCCTCCGCGCTTGGCCTCGCGCTCTCCCGCACCCCGGCAGAGCTTGCGCCGAAAGCCGATCAGATCGCCCCGCTTCTGGCCCGCCTCAAAGCCTTGCGCGCGCAAATGACCGACCACGGCGTGCGCGGCTAAATTGCTGCGATTCTCGGCTTGCCCCCTCGCGCAAAATCGTTATGACTGCACGCCAGTCGGGCTATGGCGCAGCCTGGTAGCGCGTCCGTCTGGGGGACGGAAGGTCGCAGGTTCGAGTCCTGCTAGCCCGACCAAATCACACCGCTCGCCGCGCACCCAGCGCTGCGGGCGGTTTGCATATTGAAGGGGCCAAAACCATGAGCGGAGTTCTTCCCAGCCAAGCGCTCAAAGCCATGATCGCAGACGGCACCCTGTCCGGCAGCCCCGCCATCACCCCCGAACAGATCCAGCCCGCCAGCCTTGATCTGCGTTTGGGAACAGTCGCTTACCGCGTCCGCGCCTCTTTCCTCGCAGGCGCTGGCAACACGGTCGAGGACCGCTTGTCCGAGTTCGAGATGCACCGCATCGACCTCACCGGCGGCGCCGTTCTGGAAAAAGGCGCGGTCTATGTCGTGCCGCTCATGGAAAGCCTCGCCCTGCCCCATGGCGTCCAGGCCGTCGCCAACGCCAAAAGCTCCACCGGTCGCCTTGATCTGCTGACCCGCACCATCACCGATGAAGGGGTCGAGTTCGACCGCATCGCCCCAGGCTACACCGGCCCGCTCTACGCCGAAATCTGCCCGCGGTCCTTCAGCGTCGTCGTCCGCCCCGGCCAACGCCTCAACCAGATCCGCTTCCGCAAGGGTCAGGCCGTCCTGTCCGACCTCGAACTCCGCGACCTGCACGCGCAGGAAAGCCTCGTCTCAGGCGAGGCCCATATCGACGAAGGCCTCGGCTTCTCCGTCGATCTGCGCCCCGAGACCGGCAACCTCGTCGGCTTCCGCGCCAAGCCCCATACCGGCGTGATCGACCTCGACAAAATCGCCCACTACGAGCCATCCGAATACTGGGAGCCGATCCACACGACCGAGGGCCGCATCATCCTCGACCCGGGCGCGTTCTACATCCTCGTCTCCCAAGAGGCCGTCACCATCCCCCCCGACTGCGCCGCCGAAATGGCCCCGTATCTCGCCATGGTCGGTGAATTCCGCGTCCACTACGCCGGCTTTTTCGACCCCGGCTTCGGCCACGACGACGCAGGCGGCGCAGGCTCGCGAGGCGTTTTAGAGGTCCGCTGCCACGAGGCTCCCTTCGTTCTGGAGCACGGCCAGATCGTGGGACGGCTTGTGTATGAGCGCATGGCCGAGGTGCCAGAGCAGCTTTATGGGGCTGGGATTGCGTCAAATTATCAGGGGCAAGGGTTGAAGCTGAGCAAGCACTTCAAGGCGGTTTGAGAGGTCATCCTCAAGACTGGCCTTCGCATCTTTTGCCTATTAAAGCTTCAACAAAATTGAAGGTGAGGCAAATCCAAAAAGTTCGGATTTTACTTTAACCAGACTTTCCAAAGATGAAATAACGGCTTCAAGTTGCGGTAGCAGCGTAGCGCCAACACTTTTTTGAAATCAGTGTCATTCTACCTGCCAAACAGCTTGTGTGAACTAGATCTATCGGCCGAAGTACGTGATTGACGTGCACCACCTATTGCATCAACCGTGCGCCTTCAAAGCTGCGAAATTCAAAATCTCCTGCGTTCTGCATCTCAAAGTCCAAATAGATACCATGAGTTGTCCATTGATGATTTGGTAAATATTCAGCATCTGGATCCCCATACGCAAAGGGCCTTGTGGTGACGAAAAGAAAAAGGTCCTCCGCGTTTCTGTCGGAAGGCACAATCTCAATATCTTTCATCATACCCCCAAAGCCTTCTCCCATGGTGAATGTTAGACAGTTTATCTCCTCGGAATCGAGATCGGCAAGAATTAGAAGTTCTACGTCGTTTGCGGCGGCATAGGGGTTGAAGGTGGCAATAAAGCTCAATTGATGCGAAGCATTTCTTTCCGCAAAAAGAATATTCTCAACTGATGGCGACATCTGCTCATTGGAACATTCTCTAAGTTCCTGAGAAGTTGCCTCTGCAGCATGCAATAAAGCAGAAACACAAAATATGTTAAGACACAAAAAAGGAGCAATCCTCTTGATCATTCAATATATCCTTCGATTATGAATTCCGGCTCACATTATAGAGATTTAGGTCCGTCAGCCGTCAAGTTGTTTTGTCGGAAGTAATGAATTCGTTCCAACAGTCGGTCTCGATTATTTTGCGTGCCGGTTGCTCCTTCAAGATCTCAGTAACAAATCATTTAAGTAGTAAAAGAATGTGTAACATCGACCTTGGGAAAGCGCGCGTCTCCGAAGTAGGCAGCTACCCAAAAAGCCACGCGTGATGCGACAAAATCAATCTGCGCCACCCTAAAACCGCCCCATCCGTCTCCCCAGCTTCGCCGTCTGACGTGCCTTCTTGGCGGCCTCTTTCCCTTGCTGAGCCTGCATCCGCTCTTCCGGCGTCATGTCCTTGGGGTCTTTCGCACCCCGCTTCGTGGCCATGTCGATGCCCTTATTGACACCCATTCCGATGACCCGACGCATCACCATGCGCATGACCATATTGATGATCTGATTGGCATTCATTGCTTTTACTCCTCAAAGAGTTCGCTTTGATCGTCGTCTTCATTGTCATCTAGGTCGCCCGCCTCGCCCAAACCAGTGCCGGGGGGTGGGCGGTTTTCCAGCAGCCCTGCGGCGCGCAGTTCCTTCAGGCCCGGCAGATCGCGGGCAGCCTCTAGGCCGAAGTGATCCAGAAAGCCCTGCGTGACCACAAACGTCACGGGCCGACCGGGCGTCATACGGCGGCGGCCAAGGCGGATCCATTCCATCTCCAAAAGCTGATCAATCGTCCCACGCGAGACAGACACCCCGCGGATTTCCTCGATCTCGGCGCGCGTCACAGGCTGGTGATACGCAATGATCGCCAAGGTCTCGATGGCCGCACGGCTCAGCTTGCGGGTCTCAACGGTTTCCTTTTGCATCAGGAAGCCCAGATCGCCCGCCGTGCGCATAGCCCAGGCATCGCCGACTTTTACCACGTTCACGCCCCGGCCCTCATAACGTTTGCGCAGATGCACCAGTGCCTCCGCCGCATCGCAGCCATGGGGCATGCGCCCCTGCAAATCGCGCACTGTCACAGGCTCGGCGGTCGCGAAGAGGATCGCCTCCACCATCCGCTCCTGCTCCGCCATGGGCGGCGCTTCAAAGAGGCTTTCGTTCACCTCATCCATCGTGCTTCTTCCGTATCTGAATGGGCGCGAAGGTCTCCCCCTGGCGCAATTCGATCTGTCCGGCCTTCGCCAATTCCAGCGAGGCCGCAAAATTCGCCGCCGTGGCCGAGCGGCGCTTTTTCGGGTCCGTCTCCCAGCCTTCGGGCAGGTAAGACAGTAAATCCGTCCACTCGCCCGCATAGCCGATCAGCCCGCGCATCCGGTCCAGCGCCTGCTCCATGGTGAAGACGCTCTCGCGGTCATAGACGAATGGGCGGAATTCGTCCTTCGTGCGGGTGCGCGCATAGGCCTGCATCAGGTCCAGCAGCGTCGCCGTATACGTCACCCGCCGCACTCGCGTGACGTCCTGCGTGATACCGCGCGCGAAGAAATCGCGGTTCAGCTGGTTGCGCGCCATCAGCTCGGCAGAGGCTTTGCGCATCGCCTGCAACCGCTCCAGCTGAAACGCCAGATGGGCGGCGAGTTCTTCGCCCGACGGCCCCTCTTCTGTGGGATCAGGCGGCAACAGCAGCCGCGACTTCAGGAACGCCAACCACGCAGCCATCACCAGATAATCCGCCGCCAGCTCGATCCGCAGCTCTTTGGCCTTCTCGATAAACGCCAGATATTGCCGCGCCAGCTCCAGCACCGAGATTTTGCGCAGATCGACCTTTTGCGTCCGCGACAGCGTCAAAAGCAGATCCAACGGGCCTTCAAACCCGTCCACGTCAACGATCAGCGCCTCCGCCGCAAGGCGGTCGGCAACGGCAATCGGTTCAACAGAGTCAGTCTGCTCAGACATCCACAGGCCCTTGGGTTAAGCCCGAAAACTCAGCCTCCAGCGCCGAAATGTCAATCTTGCTTGCATCAGGCCGTGCCGCAATCGCAGCATCCGCCCGCGCCTGCGCCGCCTGCCCCATCGCGCCCGAGGTTTCGGCCACCGCGCGCATCTCGCCCAGATCACCGTTGCAATGCAAAATCACGTCGATCCCGGCAGCCAGTGAGGCAGTCGCGCGCTCCGCCACGGTCCCGCTCAACGCCTGCATCGACAGATCATCCGTCATCAGCAAGCCGCCGAACCCGATCTCGTCGCGGATCAGCGACACCATCGCAGGCGACGTCGTCGCGGGGCTCTCCGCATCAATCGCCTCATAAACCACATGCGCGCTCATCCCCATGGGCAAGCCGTTAAGCGCCCGAAACGGCGCAAAATCCCGCTCCAACGCAGCACGGTCCACACCGACGCGCGGCAGGTCCTTATGGCTGTCCACGCGCCCGCGTCCATGGCCGGGGATGTGCTTAATCACCGGCAAAACGCCAGCCGACATCAAGCCGTCCGCAACCGCCCGCCCCAATGAAGCAACCGCGACCGGATCGCCGGAATAACAGCGGTTCAGCAAAAACGGATGGGTCTCGGCCTCCGCCACGTCCAGCATCGGCGCGCAGTTCACGTCGATGCCCACGGCCCGCAATTCCGCGCCAATCAGCGCATAGCGCAGGAACATCGCGCGCACCGGATCAGACGCCCGCGCCACCTCGTCCAAAGGTGGCACCCACTCGCGCCACGCAGGCGCGCGGAGCCTTTGCACCCGGCCCCCTTCCTGGTCCACCAGAATGGGCGCCTCGCGCCCCACCGCATCCCGAAGCTGCTCGGTTAACGCGCGCACTTGATCGGGGGTGTCGATATTGCGCGCAAAGAGGATAAACCCGAACGGGTCAAAATCGCGATAAAACGCGACCTCGTCAGCGGAAAGGGACAGGCCCTCGCATCCGAAAATGCAAGCGCCCTGAGCCACTTAGCGCACCACCACCGGGATACAGGCGGCGTTTTCAGCAACCAGAGCCGAGCAAAAGCGCCGCGCATCCGACAGATCGGCAAAGCCCATGGCCCGCAACCGGTAGAAGGTCCGCCCACCACTTTCGGCGCGCTGAATAACGCGCTGCTTGCCGTCCAGATAGCCTTCAAACCGGGTCGTGATCCGGTCCCATTCCGACCGCGCGGTCTCGGGGCTGTCAAACGCGCCCAACTGCACAAGGCGCGTACCCGAAGGCACCGCCGCTGCGTCTACGTCAATGCTTGCAGGCAGAACGGGCGTCGTTGCCTCTGCGCTGGCCACCTGCATCTCGGCACGGGCCGGACGCACGCTTGGTCGGTCCGACCGCGCCAGACCCGGCCCCTCTTTCGGGGCCAGTTCGGTCAAGGCTGGCGTATCTTCCAAAAGCTGCGCCACAGCCGCATCAGCGGCCGCTTGCAAATCCGGCACTTGCACGGCGGGCGTTTGAACACCCGTCATAGCGACTGGCTGAGCCGCCGCCTCCACAGCGGCCAAAGACGCATCCTCGGCCTCGGCCATGCTTTGCACGGAAGGCTGCACAGGTGCGGCCAAACCCGGCTCGTCCGTGTCGGTCACATCCACAGGACGCGGCGCCAGCCGCAGCGTATCGGCAGGCGCTTGCGCCCCGCCATCTGCTTTCACGTGGTTCACAGCCAATCCCTGATGCGCGGCCTGCAAGCCACCGGGATTTTCAGGCTGAACGCGCATCGGGCCATCCACAGCCGCAACAACGGGAATGCCGTTCACGTCGCGCACCATCAGCTTGTAGCCCCAGATGCCAATCCCTGCGACCAGCGCCACCGACATGGCGGCCCCGGCCCAGTTCACAAGATGTCCGAAATGGGCGTTACCCGTGCGCGGAGCACGGCCATAATCCCCGGCGAATTCCATATCTGCCATATGCGCCTCACTGCTTGCCGCTTGCGGTTGGTCCGCAAATCAGCCTTGCCTACTGCCTCTGCCGGGCTTGGGGCGCATGTTTTCTTAGCGCATTTCCTCTGCCGGCTTGATCCCCAAGATACCAAGACCTGCGGAAATAACAATCGCTGCGGCCCGAATCAGCGCGATTTTCGCCTGAGATGTGGCAGTGTTGCCTTCTTGCAAGAACCGCAGCGAGGGATCGTCATTGCCACGGTTCCAAAGCCCGTGCAAATCCGACGCCAATTCATAGAGATAAAACGCCACCCGGTGCGGCTCGTTATTGCGCGCAGCAATCTCGACCAGACGCGGCCATTCCGCGATCTTTTTGGCCAGTTGCAGCTCGGCCTCATGGGCCATCCCGCTCAGATCGGCCCCCGCCAGCGTTGCATAATCCGCCGCAATTCCGGCCTCGCCCGCCTTGCGCAGCACCGAACACACCCGCGCATGGGCGTATTGCACATAGAAAACCGGATTGTCTTTCGACTGCTCCAGCACCTTGTCGAAATCAAAATCCAGCGGCGCATCGTTCTTGCGTGTCAGCATAACAAACCGCGTCACGTCTGCGCCAACCTGATCCACGACATCGCGCAGGGTCACAAAGGTGCCCGCCCGCTTCGACATCTTGAACGGCTCGCCGTTCTTATAGAGTTTCACCAGCTGCGTCAGCTTGATATCCAGCGGCACCTGCCCATCCGACAGCGCCGACACGGCAGCTTTCATCCGTTTGACATAGCCCCCATGATCGGCCCCAAATACATCAATTAGGGCGTCGAAGCCTCTGGAAACTTTATCAAAATGATAGGCGATGTCGGGCGCAAAATAGGTCCAGGAGCCATCGGATTTCTTGACAGGCCGGTCCACATCATCGCCATGCGCGGTGGAGCGGAACAGCGTCTGCTCCCGCTCTTCCCAATCCTCAGGCAGCTTGCCCTTGGGCGGCGGCAGGGTGCCTTCATAGATCAGGCCCTTCTCGTCCAGATCGGCAATTGCTGCCTCGATCTGGCCGGTGCCGTAGAGCGACTTTTCGCTATAGAACACGTCCATTTCGACACCCAGCGCCTTCAGATCCTCCCGGATCAGCGCCATCATCGCGTCGGTGGAGAACTCCCGCACTTCTTGCAGCCAGAACTGCTCGCCCTTATCGACGAACGCATCGCCAACCTTGGCCTTCAGCGCCTCGCCCACATTGATCAAGTAGTCGCCCGGATAGGTGCCGTCCTCAAACGCCACCTCTTGGCCATGCGCCTCCAGATACCGAAGGTAGACCGACCGTGCGAGCACATCGACCTGCGCCCCGCCATCGTTGATGTAGTATTCCCGCGTGACGTCAAAACCAGCGTAATCCAACAGGCTCGCCAGCGCGTCCCCAAAGACCGCGCCCCGCGTATGACCCACATGCAAAGGCCCCGTTGGATTGGCAGACACATATTCAACGTTAACCTTTTTGCCCTCGCCAAGAGAGGACTGACCAAAAGCCTCCCCGTCAGAAAGCACAGTCTTAACAACGCCTTGCCACATATCGGGTGTCAGCCGCAGGTTCAAAAACCCCGGCCCTGCCACCTCGGCCACGTTAATGAAGTTGACAGCCGTCAACTTCTGGGCGAGCGCCTCCGCAATATCGCGCGGTTTCATCTTGGCGGGCTTGGCCAGCACCATGGCCGCGTTGGTCGCCATGTCCCCGTGGGCGGCATCACGCGGCGGCTCGACCGCCACATTGGCAAAGTCGAGACCCTCAGGCAAAACGCCCTCGGCTTGCAGCGATGTCAGCGCCTCCAGAACGGTGGCGCGCAGCTCGGTAAACAGGTTCATGGGTCAGCCCTCAATGCGTGAGGCGCGGTTTAGCACAGCGGCTTGGCGCGTCAATCAATCGGTGATCGTGACGGCAGCCAGACTGTCACCGCGTGCGACGCTATCGAAGAAAACCGTCTGTGTCGGCACCGCGCCCTTGGCGCTGCGGTATTTCTGAAGCCCCGTGCGGTATACCCCGAATTTGAAGGTCGGTGCCACGTCGCGGTTCAGGTTGCGTCCACGATGCTCATGCACCAGCCGATCATTCAACCAAACCCGGATCAACCCGTTCTCCGAGACCGACCAGACCGCCTGCACACGCAGATCATGCCAGCGCCCGCGCAACTGGCTGTCGGGCACCAGCCGCTTGTCGATCATCGGCTTGGGCGGCGCCATATCATCGCGCTGTTGGGTGCGCGGATCGTCCTGATTGACGTAAAGCCCGTCGCCCCACATCTCGAAACCCAGCGTGATCTCGCCCGATCCCTTGGTGTCCTGAAACTGGGCGAGAATTGTGCCTGCTGGTTCGATATGCGGCGTGCTTTTCGGGATCAGGACCGAGAACGCATACCACGTCTCTTTGCCGGTCTTGATCGGCTTGGTATCGACGACCTCACTGCACTCGCGCCCGCCTTTGCAATCATCATAGGTCCGGTTGCCTTTGCACTGGCCATCCTTGACCTGAAAGACCAGCCCGCTTGAACCATGCCGCACCGGGAACTTATCCGCCGAGATTGTCTTCATCTTGTTGCGCGTATTGGCGTCGCGCAGCTTCAGCCCTTACGTGTCCGCCGCCAGGCTCGGCAGCGCAATCATCAACCCGATTAGGGTCGCGACAATCCGTTTCATCATATTCTTCGCCCTTTACTTGGACGAAGTATGGGTCAGCCGCGCATGTTCCTGCAAGGCAAAGCGGTCGGTCATGCCTGCAATGTAATCCGCCACGATCCGCGCCAGCGCCGTCTCATCCTGGGCGGCAGCCACATCCGCCCGCCACTCGCGCGGCAAATGCGCGGGATCGGCCATGAACAGCGGGAAGAGATCCTCGACCACCGCTGTCACCTCGCTGCGCATCTGAACCACTTTCGGCGCGCGGTACATGCGGGTGAAAAGGAACTTCCGGATTTGCTGAAGCTCTGCCCATAACGCGTCCGAAAACCGGATCACCGGGCGGCCTAGATGGCGAATGTCGCTGACGCTTTGCGCACCGGACGCCGCCAGATTTTCCCGTGATGTTTCAATAACATCGCCCACCATTACCCCAAAAACCCGACGCAATGCCTCATGCCGCCGCCGGTAGGCATCAAGATCAGGATACTGCGCATCCACCGCCGTGTAGGCAGGCCCGACAATGGGCAGCTCCGCGATGTCCTCATCCGAAAAAAGCCCCGCGCGCAGGCCGTCATGCAGGTCGTGATTGTTGTAGGCCACATCGTCTGACAGGGCCGCGACCTGCGCCTCGGCAGAGGCATGGGTGTGCAACTCCAGATCATGCCGGGCAGAGTAATCCGCAAGCGCAAATGGCAATTCCCCCACCACCGGACCGTTATGCTTGGCGATCCCTTCCAGCGTGTCCCATGTCAGGTTCAACCCGTCGAATTCCGCATAATGCCGCTCCAGCGAGGTGACGATCTTGACCGCCTGCGCGTTGTGATCAAACCCGCCGTAAGGCTCCATCAGCGCGTTCAACGCATCCTCTCCGGTATGTCCAAAAGGCGGATGGCCCAGATCATGGGCCAGCGCCACGGCCTCCGTCAGCTCGGAATTCAGCCCCAACGCACCAGCAATGGTCCGGGCCACTTGAGCAACCTCAATCGAATGGGTCAGTCGCGTGCGAAAATAGTCGCCCTCGTGCTCCACAAAGACTTGCGTCTTATGCTTAAGCCGCCGGAAGGCGCTGGAATGGATAATCCGGTCCCGATCGCGTTGATAACACGAGCGAAAATTACTTTCCTCCTCCGCCACAAGCCGTCCCCTGGCCTGCCGCGGATTGGAGGCGTAAGGCGCATTCATCTGCCTGTCCTTGTCGCATCTGTCCCAAGGTCATATATTCATGTTCAACACGAAACTCCAAGGCGACAGATCATGCTGAACCTGCCCCCCAAAGTCACCCCTCGCGCGTTTGAACGGCTGGCCGAAATCGGTGCCGCCGAGCAAGGCAAGGTCTTGCGCGTGGCCGTCGAAGGCGGCGGCTGTTCCGGCTTTCAATACGAGATCGACCTCGACGAGGTGAAGGATGATGATCTGGTGCTGGAGCAACGCGGCGAAAAGGTCGTGATCGACAGCGTCTCGCTGCCATTTTTGGCCGATGCGGAGATCGACTTCTCCGAAGAACTGATCGGCGCGCGGTTCGTGATCAACAATCCGAATGCAACCAGCTCGTGCGGTTGCGGGACGAGCTTTTCGATGTAAGCCCCTGTTTAGGCGGCTTTTTCCGTCTTTTCTGACTCTGCTTCCGGTGTCGTTTCGCCTGGTTCCGCAGAAGCCGGCTCTTCCGCAGGTGCGTCAGCCTCAGAAACTTCTGGCTCTGGTGCGGGTAGTGAAAGTGCCTCATCGGGCAGATGCTCTGGCAGGATCAGCCCCAGATGGCCGGTCTGCGGGTTTACGGTGACGGTGGGCTTGTCATCAAGAACATCAAGAGCGCCGTTCAACTCTTTGATAAGTCTTTCAAAAGTCTCGCGCTGCGTTTCAACGACGACGGCTTCCTCAGCCTTTTTTCCAAACAGAAACTTGAACATGATGATCCCCCACACTGTTTGCCTTGTCCTTTAAACTAGGCATTTCGCAGGGGGCTTGCAGGGGAAAATCTAAAAACCCGACGCTTTGACGCGCGATTGCTTGCCCCTTGCCCGCGCATCGGTCAAAAAAGTGGCACGCAGCGGAAGGGGCGCCATGAAAATCGCGACATTCAACATCAATGGCATCAAGGCCCGCATCAATGCGCTGCCTGAATGGCTGGACGAAGCGCAGCCCGATGTGGCGCTTTTGCAAGAGATCAAATCGGTCGACGAGGCCTTTCCCCGCGAGATCTTTGAAGAGCGCGGCTACAACGTAGAAACCCATGGGCAGAAGTCCTTCAACGGGGTGGCGATCCTCTCGAAGCTGCCCTTGGAGGACGTCACACGCGGCTTGCCCGGAGACGACGAGGACGAACAGGCCCGCTGGATCGAAGCGACGGTCGTTGGCGATCAAGCGGTGCGCGTTTGCGGGCTTTATCTGCCTAACGGCAACCCAGCGCCGGGGCCAAAATACGACTACAAACTCGCCTGGATGGAGCGGCTTTACGCGCGCGCTCAAGCCCTTCTGACACTTGAAGAACCCTTCCTAATGGCCGGCGATTACAACATAATCCCACAAGCTGAGGATGCAAAGCGCCCCGATGCCTGGCGCGAGGACGCCTTGTTCCGCCCGCAATCGCGCGCGGCCTTCCGCAAGATCCTGAACCTTGGCTTCACGGAAGCCTTCCGCGCCCGCGTCCACGGCCCCGACCACTACAGTTTCTGGGACTATCAGGCGGGCGCTTGGGACAAGAACGACGGCATCCGGATTGATCATTTCCTGTTGTCGCCCCAATGCGCTGACCTGCTGCGCGATTGCCAGATTGATGCCCATGTGCGCGGACGCGAAAAGCCGTCCGATCACGTGCCGGTTTGGGTCGATCTGGCCGCCTGATGGCGCAAGAGTTCAAGAATTTCATACGCGGCAAACTGCCGTGGCAATTGCGTCTGAAAGCGGCGATCTGGCGACGGACGACACCGATTTCACCCCCGTCAGACGCCCCGGTCGTGGTCTTCGCGATCCCGCTGGTCTCAAAGCGGCGCGCCCCCGATTGGGAGGTCGTGTGCGCAAATCTGAACGCAACGTTGACCTCTCTCAGATCACAATCAACTTCGTCCTGGAAGGCGTTGATATGTGGTCAAAATATGCCAGAGGGATTGATGATAGATGAGCAAGTTCAGTTTCTGAAATCCAACGTCTCTGACAAGTTCTACGACAAAGGCGACAAGCGCCGTCAGATCATCGCGCATATGGCGCAGACGTTGAGAACCGACGGGTATTACTTCCAACTGGATGCCGATGATCTGCTCCACCCCGATATGGTCGCCCATATCTGCGCCGATCATAATGGCGCGGGCTACTTTCTGGAACACGGGTATCTTTACGATGTCGGCCGCGACCTGTTTGCGCCTCTGGGCGGTGACGCGGCGGCGTTCTGGACGCTCTGCGGATCGTCCACCGCGGCCTATTTCGACTTTCGCCGGTCAAAGCGGTTTCGGGCGCTGCTGAATGAGTTGAAGTCGCACAAGCGCATCATCGCGCGGATGCAGACCTACGGGTTCGAGATGCAGCCGGTGCCGTTTCCGGCGGGACTGTATCTGGTGAACCATGGGCAGAACATGATCGAACGGCGGGGCAATCTGGGCGGCAAGCTGAGCTATGCGGAAGCGCACGCGCTGGAGGACCCCGCCGAGATCGCCCGGATCAAAGAGACGTTCAGGCTTTCGTAACGTCTTCCTGATAAATCCAGTCAAAGCGCTTCAAAGCGGCTTGCGGGGCGAGTTTGCCGCTGGTGCGCAGAACGGTGTGAGCAATGGCGCGCAGCGGTGGAAAGCTCAGGTGGTAGTTGCGCGCATTGGCATTGGCCGCGGCGATTACCTTGGCCGCGCGCAAATGGCGGCGCGCTTGATAGGCGACAAGACCGGCATGGGTGTCGGCGCTATTGGAAAGAGCATCGGCCAGCACCCAGGCGTCTTCAAGCGCCATATTGGCGCCTTGGGCCATGAAGGGCAGCGTCGGGTGTGCCGCGTCGCCCAGCAGCGCGGTGCTGGCATTGTGCCAGTGCGAGGCAACCGAATGCCGGAAAAGGCCCCAGATCTTGACCGTCTCGACGCGGGCCAGAAGTGACTGCACCTCGGGAGCAAACTCGCTGAACGCGGCGCGCAGGTTGGCGGGATCGTCCGGGTTGGCCCAACCTTCGGCGGCCCATTCGTCGCGCTCTTGCACGGCGACGATGTTCATCAGCTTTCTGTCGCGCAGCGGATAGGTGACCAGATGGCAGCCGGGACCCATATAGAGCGACGTGATCGGCGCGTGGTCAGTCTCGGTAGGCACAAGGGCGCGCCAAGCAACCTGCCCGGTGAAGAAGGGCTTCGCCGCGCCGTTAAGCGCGGGCCGCAGGACAGAGTTGATGCCGTCGGCACCCACAAGCAGATCGGGCGTTTCGGTCTGCCCGCCCGCAAGATGCAGACGTGTGGGGTCAAGCGAGATGTCGATGACTTTCGCGCCCAGCACAATCTCGACCCCCGCATCGCGGGCACCTTGGGCCAGCACGTCAATGAGATCCGCGCGGTGCATCAGGTAATAGCCGTGCGCATCGCCCTGGGGCAGCGCCATGCGCAACACAGGCGCACCGCGATAATCGCGCAACTGGATCGCCTCGGCGCGGGGGGCCCGCGCGATCACCGCCTCCTCCAGCCCCAAACCGCGCAGCACTGCCACCCCGTTGGGGCTGATCTGGAGCCCTGCCCCGACCTCGGCAATCTCATCGGCCTGCTCAAGCACCCGCACCTTCGCCCCGCGCAACGCCAAGGCGCGTGCGGCCGCCAGGCCGCCGATGCCACCGCCCAGAACGGTGACCTGTTGCCCGATCAGGCTCATCCGCAACGCAAAACGCCGGAGCCACAGCCCCGGCGTTCAAATGTCAAAATACCAGATATCCGGCGCATCAAATCAATCGTCGCGATGCACTTTTTCGCGGCGCTCGTGACGCTCTTGCGCCTCAAGGCTGAGCGTCGCAATGGGGCGCGCATCCAGACGCTTGAGCGAAATCGGCTCGCCCGTCGCTTCGCAATAGCCGTATTCGCCCTCGTCGATGCGGCGCAGGGCCTGTTCGATCTTGGCGACCAGTTTGCGCTGACGATCCCGGGTGCGCAGCTCAAGCGCGCGATCGGTTTCCTCGGAGGCACGATCCGCGATATCGGGGATATTGCGCCCGCCATCCTGAAGGCCCTCGATGGTGTCCTTGCTATCGGCCAGCAACTCGTTTTTCCAGTCCATGAGCTTGCGCCGGAAATACTCTACCTGACGCTCGTTCATAAACGGCTCGTCTTCCGCCGGACGGTAATCGTCGGGCAAAAAAACCTCGGCTTTCATGTCTGCTCCCTTTTGCAGACCGGCAGCTGATGTCATGTCAAATCGTCCTCTACCGGTTCCCTCTGGCGCTGCGTTTACCGCAGGTCAGAAGGCTTGTCACGCCCCTAAACGCACAGTTGATGCGGCCTCGGTGCCAAGCTATGTCAGCGGGCAAGACCAGCTAGAAAGGCGCGCAGATGCAATTCACCTCGACCGAGAGTTATGTGGCCACCGACGATCTGACCGTCGCCGTGAATGCCGCCGTCACGCTGGAGCGGCCCTTGCTGGTCAAAGGCGAACCCGGCACCGGAAAAACCGAGCTGGCCCGACAGGTTGCGGCCTCCCTGAGCTTGCCGATGATCGAGTGGCATATCAAATCCACGACCAAGGCGCAGCAAGGTCTTTATGAATATGACGCGGTCAGCCGGTTGCGCGACAGCCAGCTGGGCGACCCCAAGGTCAATGACGTGGCCAATTACATCCGCAAGGGCAAGCTGTGGCAGGCGTTCGAGGCGGAAGGCAAATCGGTGCTGCTGATCGACGAGATCGACAAGGCCGATATCGAGTTTCCGAATGACCTGCTGCAGGAACTCGACCGGATGGAGTTCCATGTCTACGAGACCGGCGAGACCATAAAGGCACGCCAGCGCCCGGTGGTTATCATCACCTCGAACAATGAAAAGGAACTGCCCGACGCGTTCCTGCGGCGTTGCTTTTTCCACTATATCCAGTTCCCGGATATGGAGGTGATGAAGAAGATCGTCGACGTGCATCACCCAGGCATCAAGGATGCGCTGTTGACCACGGCATTGACGCAGTTTTACGAGCTGCGCGAGACGGCGGGTCTGAAGAAAAAGCCCTCGACGTCGGAAGTTCTGGATTGGCTTAAACTGCTGCTGGCCGAAGATCTAAGCGCAGAAGACCTGCGCCGCGACGGGGCCAATGCGCTGCCCAAGCTGCATGGCGCATTGCTGAAAAACGAGCAGGATGTGCATCTGTTTGAACGGCTGGCCTTCATGGCGCGCGGGCAGCGGTGAAAACAGTCGGCCTTCTAACTAGCCAGAGGCATTCCCGACTTTGAGCGGGTGTTTCCTGTCAGCCTTCTCCGATTCGTCCTTCAAAACGAAATTTGCGGCATAGCCGTGGATGACGATTGACAGCAGAATGGTCAGAACCGCAATCCGCCAGACGGCATCAATATCCGCAAAATCGGCATGTGTTTGCGCATAAGCGATGTAAAATACCGTGCCCATGCCACGGATGCCGAAAAAGGCGACGTTGATCTTGCTCATCTGATCACACTCGACAAAATACATAGCCAGCAGCCCTGCCGCCGGTCGAACGACGCAGATCAGCAGAAGCGCAAAGGCCACCTCGACCCATGTGAGGCCCTGAAGCGCGCCAGCGCTGATGAATGTTCCGAGCCACAATAGCAGCACGGCCAGCAAGATCGCCTCCAACTGCTCGGCGCCGTGATGGGCATATTTTTCGTAGCCCTCATCGTCCGTTCCCCGCGACCGGGAGCGGCCCGCGCGCATCGCGCAGAAGATGGCAAGAAAGCCATATCCATCGACCGCCTCGGTGATGCCATAGCTCAGAAGAGTCGAAGACAGAATGACAACGACGGCGTTCCACGCGCCTTGCGAGCCGTCCCCGAACGAACTGAACACGATTTTGGAAATGACCCAGCCGACGCCAAGGCCCACAACAATGCCCGTTATGACACGGTATGCCACGTCGAAACTCAGCCAGTTCCATAGCCACGCCTCTCCGGATGTCATTTGCCCGACCCCCAGAGTCGCCGCGTGGATCGCGAGATAGACAAACGGGAAGGCCAGCCCGTCATTCAACCCGGCCTCTGCCGTCAGGGCGACCTCCATCGGATCTTCATCCTGACCAGGGGGTGAGACCTGGACCGACCGCGCAAGGACCGGGTCGGTCGGAGCCAGAGACGCCGCAAGAAGCAGCGCAGCCGGGATCGACAAGCTGAGAAGATGATAGCCGCTTAACGCAACGGCGGCGATTGTCAGGGGCATCGTGATGATCAAAAGCCACCATGTGGGCCTCCAGTTGCGCCAGTTCGCAACCGTATCAATCGCAAGCCCCGCGCCCGCCAGCGAAATGATCACAATCAGCTCGGACGCATGTTCGATGACAGCGGTCTGCCACCCACCGCTGAGCGGGTTGATCTTGGTCGACCCCAGCCATCCCACAAGCGCCCCCATCAGCACGTAGAGAGCGGGCAGATTTACAATCCGAAAGCGAGACAGCGCGGATTCCAAGGTCAGGCCGAACAAGGCCAGTCCGACTATCGTGTAGACTACATCCCGCGGGTCTATCGTTTCAAACATTACCTTAGCTCCGCAAAGGTAACTCAGCTCGCCTACTTTGGTTCCGCGGACCGGTTGGCTTTGCGCCAGAGGCGCTTCAAGGAGGCTGTCCGTCGCATCCGGGCAAACATCCAAAACCGTGGTGAGTTTTCGCAACGCTGGAGATGCTCACGGACCCTTGAACCAAGGCGTCAGCGACAGACAAAAGTCCTGCAAAAGACCGGCCCAGGTCCCCACCTGAGTCCTTTCTGCAACTTTGTGGCAAAGCATCTAAAATTTGCCATGCTCTTAATTCAAATTCGTCTACAAATGAACTTGCTTGCATTGGAATGTTGCCGCCAATGCACCAATCTTTGGGACGATCTTTTTGGGCAACCATCTGACTCTAAAGCTGTTTTTTGACCTTTGTCGCGTGTGGGGCGCAGCAAAGCAAAACCGCTTTGGACCACAGGCATGCCTGACAAGACCGTCTGCCGATTGGCCCTTCCCTCGCGTCCCGACGACAGTAAGGTAGCCATGTTCCGTAGACTTTTTCCGCTTTCCATCATGTTTTTGACCGCCTGTATGCCGAGCGGTTCCTTGGAATACACCTCGCGCGCGTCGGCCCTGCCCGACAGCCTGCCCCCGATGAAAACCTTTGCCAGCGCGCAGGTCGCGGCCCCGCAACGGTCCAATCAGGATATCGGTCGGGACTTTCTGGATCTGACCTTCCGGATGGAGAGCGGACGGCTGCTGCCTTACATGACCCGCTTTGAAGGCCCCATCACCGTGCGCGTTGCGGGCGAGGCCCCGTCCAGCCTGCAGCATGACCTGACCAAGCTGCTGGCGCGCCTGCGCAACGAGGCGCAGATCGACATTCGCCAGACCACGCGGGCGGACGCCAACATCACCGTCAATGTGATCACCCGCAAGACGCTGCAAGGCTCTGTCCCGGCAGCGGCCTGTTTCGTGGTGCCCCATGTGCAAAGCTGGGCGGAGTTCCGCAAGCTGCGCCGCACGGCTTCGGTCGATTGGGCGCGTCTGAAGGTGCGCGACAAGGTTGGCATCTTTATGCCCGGCGATGTCAGCCCGCAGGAAATCCGCGATTGTCTTCATGAGGAACTCGCCCAGGCCCTTGGCCCGCTCAACGATCTCTACCGCCTGCCCGACAGCATCTTCAACGATGACAACATCCACACGGTTCTGACCGGCTTTGATATGATGATCCTGCGCGCCTATTACGCGCCAGAGCTGCGCAACGGCATGACCCGCGAAGGTGTCGCCCGCGTGTTGCCGCAAGTGCTGGCCCGGATCAATCCGGGCGGTGTGGGCCGCGCATCTGATCCGCGCCCCCTGACCGCACGCAGCTGGATCGAGGCCATCGAAGGTGCGCTCGCGCCCCGCGCCTCCATGGGCCAGCGTCGCAGCCATGCCGCCAAGGCCCTGGCGATTGCGCAAAACGCAGGCTGGACGGGCCCGCGTCGCGGCTACAGCCACTTCCTTGTGGCTCGTCTGGCGACCGCCGCCGACAGCGATTATGCCCTGTCGAACTACCTCGCAGCGGATGGGTTTTACCGCGCCGATCCCAAGACGCGCCTGCATGCGGCCCATGTCGCCGTCAACCTGATCGCCTACAAGATCAGCGCCGGCGAAGGTCTGGAAGCGATCACGATGATCAACTCTCACCTGCCGGTCGTGCGCCGCTCGGAAAACGCCAATCTTCTGGCCACGCTCCTGATGCTGAAAGCCGAAGCGCTTGAGTTGGAAGGCCGCCGGGCGGAAGCCCAAGCCGTGCGTCTGGACAGTCTGGGCTGGGCGCGTTACGGCTTCGGTTCCGAGCGGGACGTGCGCACCCGCCTCAACGAGATCACGGCCCTGACACCGGTTTTGGGGCGCAGCGGAGGATAACCCATGACGCCCCAAGTGCTGACCATCCTGATTGCGGGTTTTCTGGTCGGCGCTGGTATCGGATCTGTCCGAGCGCGCGCCCGAAAAGGCGCGCGTTTTGACATTCTGCACTTCGCGCTGGTCTATGGCGTGATCGGCTTCGTGGTCACGGTTCTCGCCCTCGTCATCTATATCCGCATCGGGTGAGCCCATGTTCCTTCCCTTCTTCGAGACACTCAGGAAGGGCGGCGTTCCCGTCAGCTTGCGCGAATATCTGAGCTTTCTGGAAGGCATGAAGGCCGGCCTCGCCACTTATGATATCGAGGCGTTCTACTACCTCGCCCGCACCTCCATGGTCAAAGACGAGCGCAACATCGACAAGTTCGACCGCGCCTTTGCCACGGCCTTTGAAGGGCTCGAACAGATCAGTTTCGAGCAGGTCATGGAGGCGGTTGATATCCCCGCAGACTGGCTGAAAAAGATGGCCGAAAAGCATCTGTCAGAGGAAGAAAAGGCCGAGATCGAGGCCTTGGGCGGCTTTGACAAGCTGATGGAGACGCTGAAAGAGCGCCTCAAGGAACAGCAGGGCCGCCATCAGGGCGGCAACAAGTGGATCGGCACGGCTGGCACGTCCCCATTCGGTGCCTATGGCTACAACCCCGAAGGTGTCCGTATCGGCCAGAATGAAAGCCGCCACCAGCGCGCCGTCAAAGTCTGGGACAAGCGTGAATTCAAGGACTTGGACGACACAGTTGAACTGGGCACGCGCAACATCAAGGTCGCTCTGAAGCGCCTGCGCCGCTGGGCGCGTGATGGTGCGGCAGACGAGCTGGACCTCGACGGCACCATCCGCGCCACGGCGGAGCATGGCTATCTTGACGTGAAAACCCGCCCCGAGCGGCGCAACGCGGTCAAAGTGCTGCTCTTCTTCGATGTGGGCGGCTCAATGGACCCGCATATCCGCGTGCTGGAAGAGCTCTTCTCCGCCGCCCGCGCCGAATTTAAGCACCTCGAACATTTCTACTTCCACAACTGCCTCTATGAAGGCGTGTGGCGCGACAACCGCCGCCGCTGGGACGCGCAAACCCCCACTTGGGAGGTGCTTAGAACCTACGGCCCCGATTACAAATGCATCTTCGTCGGCGACGCCTCCATGTCCCCCTATGAGGTCGCCTATCCCGGCGGTGCCAATGAACACTGGAACGCCGAAGCAGGCTCCGTCTGGCTGCAGCGGGCCTGCGATCAATGGCCCGATCACCTCTGGATCAATCCGGTGCCAGAGAAATACTGGGGCTACACCCAGTCCATCGGCATGATCCAAGAGATCTTCCCCGACCGCATGGTGCCAATGACGCTGGACGGCATCGCGCGCGGGATGAAAGCGCTGACACGGTAACGATCGCGCGCGTCTCGGCACGTCCTATTGCCCCACCCCGGCCCGCGCCCCATATCCTCCTTATGTTGAAAGTCGCCCCCATCCTGCTGGCCGTTCTCTACGGCCTGATCCTCTACCGCTTTTCCGCGTGGCGGACAGCGAAGGAGCTTGACGCGAAGTCCACCGAACTGGCGGACCCGCGCCTGAAAAAGCTGACCGACAAAATGGCCGCCGCCCTCGATCTGGAGCGGATCAAGGTCCATATCTACGAGATTGACCCGGTCAACGGCCTTGCCGCCCCCGACGGTCGCATTTTCATCACCCGCGGGTTCTTCCGCAAATACCAGCAAGGTGAGGTGTCGGGCGAGGAAATGGCCAGCGTCATCGCCCATGAGCTGGGCCATGTCGCCTTGGGCCATTCGCGTCGCCGGATGATAGACTTTTCGGGTCAAAACGCCCTGCGCACCGTGCTCGCCATGGTGCTCAGCCGTTTTCTGCCCGGCATCGGCGTCTGGATCGCCAACTCCTTGACGATGCTGCTCACCGCCCGCCTGTCGCGCTCGGACGAATACGAGGCCGACGCCTATGCCAGCGCGCTTCTGGTCAAATCCGGTATCGGAACGGCGGCCCAAAAGTCGCTCTTTGAAAAGCTCGAAGAACTTACCCAATCACGCGCCGGCGCCGTCCCCGCATGGCTGATGAGCCACCCCAAAACCCACGAACGCATCCGCGCCATCGAAGCGCTAGAGGCGAAATGGCAAGCGCAGACCTAGGCTTCTTTTGTCTCTAAATACCTAAATCCCGCCGCGCGCCTCAAGCGCCTTGCCCAGCCGGGAGAGCCGCGCCTTTTTCATCAAGCGCCGGATCGTCCAAGCCTCCCCGGATAGCCGCTCGGCCTCTTGGCGCACGGTCTCTCCGACGCCCGTCATGATCTCCGGATTGGCCTCAAGCAGGCCTAACAGGAACCCGTCCGGATCGGCTCGGCTCAGGCCTTCCTCGGCCAGAAGGCCACGTGGGAAATCCTTGGCATTGTTGGTCACGATCACATCGGCAGAGCCTGCAATCGCGGCGGCCAGAACATGAATATCGTTGGGATCGGGCAGCCACAGGCGTTGCTCCAGCCCCGCGTGAGGGGCCACTTCTGCCATCGGAAAAGCCGCTTGCAACAAAGCGATGTCCCCACGCGCCACCGTCTCGCCCTCTGGGCCCAGCTTGGCCGCTGCGCGCGCCCATTCCTCAAGGATGCGTGCCGACCATTTGGGCTGATATAGCCCGGCCCGTGCAGCCCCGATCAGCATCTCGCGCATCACCGTGGGGTAGATCACGCAGGCGTCCAGCAGAACTTTCATGTCAGCCGGTAGGCCAGCGCTTTCAGATAGCCGCTTTCCGCAAGGCTCGGCAGTTGCGGATGATCCGCCCCCGCAAAACCGGTATAGACCAGTTGCCCGGCCCGCCCCGCCTTGCCGATCCCGCGTGTGCAGGCCGCGCGGAACGCCTCCAGATCGGCGGCGTGGCTGCATGAACACAGCACCAGATAGCCACCCGGCCGGACCAGAAGTGCCGCCAACCGCGCCACGCGGTCATAAGCGCGCAACCCCCGCTCCAACGCGGATTTGCTGGGCGCGAAGGCGGGCGGATCGCAGATGACAACGTCAAACTGCGCCTCTTCGGCCTGCAACGCCGCCAGAGTGTCAAACGCATCGCCCTTGCGGGTGGTGTAGCGCGCGGCAACCCCCATCGCTTGCGCGCCTTGGGCCGCCAGATCCAGCGCCGCGGCAGAGCCATCCACCGCAGTCGCCTGCCGCGCGCCGCCTGCAAGCGCGGCAAGGGAAAACCCGCCCACATGGGAGAACACGTCCAGCACGTCCGCGCCGTCGCTGAGCCGTTGCACAAACGCATGATTGGGTCGTTGATCGTAGAAAAGCCCGGTCTTCTGACCGCCCGTGACATCGGCCATATAGGTCGCGCCATTCATTGCAACAGGCAGCGGCGCATCCGGGGCTTGCCCGATCAAGACCGCGTCCACATCGTCCAGCCCCTCAAGGCTGCGCGTGCGCCCGCTGGCGCTCTTCAAGACCGTCTGACAGCCGGTGACCCTGGCCAGCACAGCCGCCAAATCCGCGATCATGGCATCCGCCCAAGCCGCGTTGGGCTGCACGACCAGCGTGTCGCCAAAGCGATCCACGATGACGCCGGGAAAGCCGTCCGCCTCCGCATGGATTAACCGATAAAACGGCGCATCAAAAAGCCGGTCGCGATGGGCCAAAGCCGCCGCCACCCGCGCCTCGATCCAGTCGGCGTCGATCACCGCCTCCGGGTCCCGGCCCATCACGCGGGCAAAGATTTTGGAGATCGGATTGACCGTCACCGTCGCCAGATAGTCGCGATTGGCGTCTTGCAGATGGGCGAAACTGCCGGGTTCCAACGCTTTGGTGCGGCGGTCGGTGACGATATCATCGGCATAAACCCATGGCGCACCAAAACGCACAGGGCGCGGGTTGGCTTTGGGTTTCAGGCGGATCACGGGAAAAGAGGGCGCTGTCATGGCGCCCTCTTACTGTGAGTTCTGCGTGGGGGGAAGCGCTTAGCGCGCCAATTGCGCGATCAGAAGATCCGGCGTCACCGGGATCGGCTTGGACAGCTCTTGCGCGATCACCTGGCTGAGATGGCCGATGATGCGCACCTTCTGGGTCTGGCCTTCGCGCTCGGCCTCGATGGCGCGCGCGCCGCCATAGGCGCGCAGATCGGTGTTGATCTGATAGGGGGCCACGATGAATGCGCCCGTCTGGGCATCCCGCACAGCCATGCGGAACACGACGTTATGCACACCGCCAACAGAATAGCGGGCCTTTTCGGACAGCGAATGGAAGCGGTCGACCTGAATATCGACGGTCACAGATTGACGTCCGTCCATACCGGCGACACCGAGGGCCGCGGCTTGACCAACAATGGCTTTGACCTGCGCGTAGCGGTCGCCTCCGCGATCCTCGCGCCAGACGATATCACCGAGCGGATAATACAGATTAGCCTCGGACACTTTAAGCGTGTCCGGCACGACAACCGACACGCGCTGCACGTTAAAAGACGGTTTGACAACCTGCTGAACAGCGGCGGTCTCGATCGGGCTGGTGCCGAGCGGGACGTTGCGCGACGCGGTATCCACGGTCGCACAGGCCGACAAAGTGACACCAACCGCGAGAAGAACTAGGGAGCGCACAAATTTCATATCTCACCTCTGGGCTCAGCCCAATTTGGGACGACCGTTCTGGTCGGCAGGTCGCGCCTGCGATAGAAAAATTGCCCTTCAAATTTGTCTAAAATGAGAAGACCGCGCGTCAGGGGCGCGGTCTTATTGGGACACTCAAAGCAGCATTAAGCTGCGATCTGGGACAGGTTCAGGCGCTTTGCGTGCCTTTTACGGCACCCGATTTTGGCTTGAACCATTCAATCAGCGCCACAACGGCAGCGCGGGTTGCATCCGCCCGCATCTGGCGGGCTGCGGCGTCGACGGCTTGCATGTCGATGGCACCGTCGGCTGTGTAGATATCGTGTTTCATAGCGGTCATACCTTCGCTCGATTGAGTATGTTATGTCCTCCCGCATCACCAAGGTAAGCATTGCTGACCGGTCTTAAAGCAACAATTGCGAAGACCCGTTATGCAGCAGATGCAGTGCTGTGCAGGATTAGCACTGGAACCGTTAGCGCTAACAGGTTATTGTTGTCATAAGCCCCAGCCGCATTGCGCCCTGCAAGGATTTCTGACCCATGCCTCTCAACGCGACCGTCCACACAGTTACCCAGACGATCATCGAACGCAGCCGCCCTACGCGCGAGGTCTATCTCGACCGGATGCGCCGCGCCGCCGAGGATGGCCCCCGCCGCACACATCTGTCTTGCGGCAATCAGGCCCATGCCTATGCGGCGATGGGCGATGACAAGGACAGCCTTGTGGGCGACCGTGCGCCCAACATCGGGATCGTGACAGCCTATAACGATATGCTGTCGGCCCATCAGCCGTTCGAGAGATATCCAGACATCATCCGCGACGCCGCCCGCGCCGCAGGAGGCACCGCGCAAGTGGCTGGCGGCGTGCCTGCAATGTGCGACGGCGTCACCCAAGGTCAGGTCGGGATGGAGCTGTCGCTTTTCTCGCGCGATGTGATCGCCTTGGCCGCCGGTGTCTCGCTCAGCCATAACACCTATGACGCCGCCGTCTATCTGGGTGTCTGCGACAAGATCGTGCCGGGTCTGGTGATTGCCGCCGCCACCTTTGGCTATATCCCCGGCATCTTCATGCCCGCCGGTCCCATGGTCAGCGGGTTGCCCAATGACCAGAAAGCCAAGGTCCGCCAGCAGTTTGCCGCAGGCGAGATTGGCCGCGACAAGCTGATGGAGGCCGAGATGGCCTCCTATCACGGCCCCGGCACTTGCACATTCTACGGCACCGCCAACTCCAACCAGATGCTGATGGAGTTCATGGGGCTGCACCTGCCCGGTGCCAGCTTCGTCAATCCCGGCACCCCCCTGCGGGAGGCGTTGACCCGCGCAGGCACCGAAAAAGCGCTCTCCATGACCGCGCTTGGCAATGATTACCGCCCCGTCAGCGATATTCTCGACGAGAAAGCGTTCGTGAACGGCATTGTCGGGCTGATGGCCACGGGCGGCTCGACCAACTTGCTGATCCACCTGCCCGCCATGGCCAAAGCCGCGGGCGTGCTGTTGGAGATGTCGGATTTCGAGGCCCTGTCGGAAGCGACACCGCTGATGGCCAAGGTCTATCCGAACGGATTGGCCGACGTGAACCATTTCCACGCCGCAGGCGGCTTGGGCTTCATGATTGGCGATCTGCTGGATGCAGGCCTTTTGCATGACGACACGAAAAGCGTCGCTGGCGATACGATGAGCGAATACCGCGCCGAGCCAAAGCTGTCGGATGCGGGCGTCGTGTGGGAAGCCGGCGCAGGCGAGACGCTGAACGCCAAGATCCTGCGCCCCAGCGATGATCCGTTCCAGCCCACAGGCGGGATGAAGCAACTGACCGGCAATCTTGGCCTCGGCGTCATGAAAGTCTCTGCCGTGGCGCCTGAGCGGCACGTGATCGAAGCCCCGGCCCGTGTCTTTGAAAGCCAGGAAGCTGTGAAGGCCGCGTTCAAGGCAGGCGAGTTTACCGAAGACACCATCGTCGTCGTGCGCTTCCAAGGCCCCAAGGCCAACGGGATGCCCGAATTGCACAGCCTGACACCGCTTCTGGCGGTCTTGCAGGACCGCGGCTTGAAGGTAGCCTTGGTCACCGATGGGCGCATGTCCGGGGCCTCTGGCAAGGTGCCTTCTGCGATTCACGTGTCGCCAGAAGCGCTGGATGGCGGGCTTTTGGCCCATGTTCAGGATGGTGATTTGATCCGCGTCGATGCGGTGAAGGGCGATTTGTCGGTGCTGACCGACGGCGTGGCCGACCGCCCTGCTGCGCGCCCCGATCTCAGCGACAACGGCCACGGTGTCGGCCGCGAGCTGTTCGAGATTTTCCGCCAGACCGCAGGCCCCGCCAGCCACGGCGCAGGCGTTGTGATTTAAACGCGCGGGATGCGCGCACCAATAAGGACGTTCCCATGACCCCAATGGATGCCAGCCGCCGCAGTGCCGAAATCTGCGCCCTCGCCCCGGTGATCCCGGTGCTGGTGCTCGACGATTCCGCCACCGCCCAGGGCCTTGCCAAAGCGCTTGTCGCTGGCGGCCTGCCCGCGCTGGAGGTCACCCTGCGCACACCCGCCGCCCTCGACGCGATCCGCGCCATGGCTGACGTGGAAGGTGGCGTCGTCGGTGCAGGCACCCTGCTGACCCCCGACGACGTGAAAGCCGCCAAAGAGGCCGGCGCGCAGTTCGGCGTCTCTCCCGGCGCGACCGACCACCTGCTGGCCGCCTGCGAAGACCACGACCTGCCCCTTTTGCCCGGCGCCGCCACCGCGTCCGAGGCCATGGCCCTGCTGGAGCGCGGCTATGCCGTGCAAAAGTTCTTCCCGGCGGAGGCCAATGGCGGCGTGCCCGCCCTCAAAGCCATCGGCGCGCCGATCCCGCAGGTCTCGTTCTGCCCCACGGGCGGCGTATCCCTAAAAAACGCGCCCGACTACCTGGCCCTACCCAACACGCTTTGCGTCGGCGGCAGCTGGGTCGCCCCAAAAGACGCCATCGCCGCGCAAGACTGGGACCGTATCGAGCAGCTCGCCAAAGAGGCAGCCGCACTCCCCCGCAGCTAGCCCGCGTCCGGCACCCGCGCCGACCGCCCACCGCGCCGCTTGGGCGCGCGCGCCTCGGCCAGACCTTCGCGCAAAGTCTGCGTCATCGGATGCGCCGGATACGCCGCCTCATACGCCTCCAAAGCGACCTCAATCGCCGCCTTCGCGTCCATCCCCGCAGGCAGGCTCAACGCCCAATCCAGAAAGATCGAGCGGCACTCCGGCGCACTGATCCCGTCAATGGCATAGCTGTCGCGCAACAGGGTCTTGCGGTCGATCTCGCTCAAATCCATCACTTTGCCTCCAATGTGGCGTCGATCCGTGCCGCAGCCTGTGCCGCGCGCCGGGTCATTTCCGTTTCCAACGCGTCCATATCGTCCAACCCGGCCTCGCGCAGCACAAAGCGGCGTGCGCCCTCGCCTGCGCTGCCCGGATCGAACGCACCCTCGACCACCAGTTTGGAGGCCGCCTGCACCGACCAGCAAAACCCATAGCTGTCGCATAAATCCGCAACATCCGCGTCCGCCCACCAGCCGATTGCGACACCGCAGGCCAATTGCGCCGCCGTTTCGCGCGCCGTGCTCCCTGCGACCAGCGCCGCGGCTTGCGCCGTCAGCTCGATATCCTGCATCCGGCCCGGCCCCAGCTTGGCCTCAAACGGCCCGCCCGGCGCTTTCGCCTCGGCGATCCGCGCCCGCATCTCCTGCACGTCGGCTTTCACTTTGTCCGCGCGCCCGACGCCCTTCAGAAGGTCTGCACGAAATGCCTCGATCTCGCCCTGCAGGTCCTCTGGCCCTGCAATCGCACGCGCCCGCGTCAGCGCCAGATGCTCCCAGGTCCAGGCCTCTTCACGCTGATAGGCCTTGAAAGCGGCAAACCCCGTGGCCACTGGCCCCTGCCGCCCAGACGGACGCAAGCGCATATCGACCTCGTAGAGCCGCCCATCGGCCATGGGCGCAGTCATCGCCGTTACCAAAGCCTGCGTGAGGCGCGCATAATAAGGCCGTGCGGCCAGCGGTCTGCGCCCCTCCGACGCTTCAACCCCCGCCGCATCATAGATCACGATCAAATCCAGATCCGACTGCGCCTGCAATTGCTGCGCGCCCAGCGATCCCATGCCCAGCACAACCGCGCCGCGCCCAGGTGCGGCCCCGTGCTTGGCCTCGAACTGTGCGACAACAGCAGGCCACACGGCCTTCAGACAGGCATCCGCCAGATCGGCATATTGCCCCCCCGCTTCCTTGGCTGAAATCAGACCGCGCAAGTGATGCACCCCGATGCGAAACCGCCATTCGCGCTGCCACAGCCGGGCCGCGTTCAACTGCGCCTCGTAATCGGGCTGGGCCGCGATCTGCGCGCTCAACTCAGCGGTCAGCGCCGCGCATCCGGGCCAGTCGGCAAAGAACGCGCCCCCGATCACCGCATCAAAAACGGCAGAGTTGCGCGACAGGTATTTCGCCAACGCAGGCGAGGTCGCAGCCACGTCGATCAACAAATCAATCAGCTGCGGATTGGCCTCAAAGAGCGAGAAGAGCTGAACTCCCGCAGGCAGCCCCGCAAGGAACCCGTCAAACGAATTCAGCGCCTCCTCGGGCCGCGCGGCATCCTGCAGGCGCCGCAAGATATCGGGACGCAGACGCTCGAAAATCTCGACCCCGCGTTCCGATCGCAGCGCGGGATATGTCGGCCAGCGCGCCGTGATGGCCTTGCCGAAGTCCGGATCAACCGGGGTCGCGGTTTCCTTGGGCGCAAAGAATCCCTCAGTCAATGTGTGCACCGTCGACAATCGCTGTTCGAGCGTGGCTTTCAGCTCTGGCACGTCGACACCCAAGAACGCCGCAAGCCTTGCAAAGCCCTCGTCATTGGTCGGCAAGTCATGGGTCTGGCCATCCGCAATCATCTGCAAGCGATGCTCCACCTTGCGGTGCTCACGGTAAATCCCGATCAGGGTTTCGGCGTCCTCCTCGGGCACCCAGCCCTTGGCGACCAGCGCGCGCAGCCCCTCGACCGTGCCACGCAGCCGCAAATCGGGATCACGCCCGCCCGCAATCAATTGCCGCGTCTGGGTAAAGAACTCGATCTCGCGGATGCCACCGCGCCCCAGTTTCATATTATGGCCGGGCAAGGTGATCGGACCGTGCAACCCTTTATGCGCACGGATGCGCAGGCGCATGTCATGGGCGTCCTGAATGGCCGCAAAATCCAGATGTTTGCGCCACACGAACGGCCGCAGGGTTTTCAAGAACCGCGCGCCTGCCTCAAGATCACCGGCGCAAGGCCGCGCCTTGATATAAGCCGCGCGCTCCCACGTGCGGCCGACGCTTTCGTAATAGCGCTCGGCGGCTTCCATCGACAGGCAAACCGGCGTGACCGACGCATCCGGGCGCAACCGCAGATCGGTGCGAAAGACGTAACCGTCGGCGGTGTTGTCCGACAGCATCCCGCACATCTTGCGGGTCACCTTGATAAAGACCGCGCGCGCCTCGTGATAGGTGTCAGGCGCAAAGCGCGTCTCGTCAAAAAGGCAAATCAGGTCGATATCCGAGCTGTAGTTCAGCTCATGCGCGCCCATCTTGCCCATCGCCAGCACGCACATGCCTGCGGCTGTGGCCACGTCCTCCGGCCCCATCCCCGGCAGTTTGCCGCGCGCAATTTCCGGGGCCAGAAGCGCCTTGATGGCCACATCCACCGACAGATCGGCAAAATCGGTGAGCGTGCCGGTGATCTTCTCCAACGCCCAGTGATTGCCTGCATCCAAAAGGCCCAACAGCCCTGCCACGCGGGCTTTGGCAATGCACAGCGCCTTGGGCAGCGCCTCCAACGGCGTGGCGCGAAGTTCTGTAAAAAGTGTTGCGATGGCGGTGTCCGGGTCGCTCAAAGCCGGGATCATCCAGTCGGATTGACGCTCTAGGATCGCCTTGAGGTAGGGGCTGCATCCCGCCACCCCGTCGATCACCGCGCGCCAGTGTTTGGGGGCCGCATCGTAAAGCGGGGCCACCTCGGCGGCGCGATCGGGGTCAAACGGAACCGGTAAATGGGCAGTTGTCATTCCTTCTTGTGAGCCGCAAAAAGGGCGAGGTCAATCAGAGGGACGCAGATGAGCAAGAGCCTGAAACGGGTCAAAACCGCCTTGGTCGAGGCAGGTGTCGATACAGAAGTTCTGGAGCTTGGCGATTGCCGGACCGCCCAGCAAGCCGCCGACGCGGCGGGCTGTCTGCTGGACCAGATTGCCAAGTCGATCATCTTTCGCGGGTTGGAGAGCGACCGTGCGATCCTCTTTCTGACCGCGGGTGGCAATCAGGTGGATGATGCCAAGGCCTCCCTCGTTTCGGGGGAGCCGTTGGGCAAGGCCGATGCGGCTCTGATCCGCGCCCAAACTGGCTTTGCCATCGGGGGCGTCAGCCCTGTGGGGCATCTGTCGCCGATCCGCGCCTTTCTCGATCCGCGCCTGCTGGACTTCGAGGTGGTTTACGCGGCTGCGGGCACGCCGCGCCACGTTTTTCCGATAAAGAGCCAGGTTCTGGAACAAATAACCAGCGCGCAAACCGCTGATTTCACGACTTAAATCAAATAAATGTAAAAAACATTCACATCTAGGCTTGAAGGTCAGGCCCGGTCGCCCGATATGTGTAATGTGAAAGACATTCACATAACCCAAACAACGGAGACCCAAATGACCCCCGCCACCGCTTCAACCACCCCCATGTCCCAGCGTCCGTCCTGGTTTGCCCGCACCGAGATGTGGCTGGATGAGCGCGGCAAGGCCGCCTGGATCACCCTGATGGTGCTCAGCTTCATCTTTTTCTGGCCCGTCGGCCTTCTGGTTCTGGGATATATGATCATGAACAACAAATTCTCAGGCGGCGGATGCAGCCGCCGGATGCGCCGCGCCTCGCACGCCATGTCCTCCACCGGCAACGCCGCGTTTGATGCCTACAAGGCCGACACGCTGCGCCGTCTTGAGGAGGAGCAAGAGAACTTTGAAGCCTTCCTGAAGCGCCTTCGTGACGCGAAGGACAAGGCGGAGTTCGACCAGTTCATGGATGAGCGCGCGCGCCCTTCAAAAAGCGACGATGACGCTTAACTGTAGCTAAGACCGCATCCCCATCCCGCTGGCAGCCCCTTCCCCCGGGGCTGCCTTTTCGCTACGAAACCAACCCTGCCTGAGGACCCTATGACCGCCCTGCCCGACCCCCATTACCAAGCCGAGTTCTATGCCGACACGCCTATAAAACGGCTTATCGCGTGGTTTGTCGACGCGCTTGTCATCTTCGCGCTGACCTTTGCGGTTGCGATCCTGACCATTGGCCTTGGCTTTTTCATCTTCTTCGGGCTCTTCATGGTGCTGGGCTTTGCCTACCGGGTTGTCACGCTGGCCAATGGCTCGGCCACATGGGGCATGCGGCTGGTCGCGATTGAGATGCGCACCGCCGACGGCGCGCGCTTTTCGCTGCTGCCGGCCTTCCTGCACACGCTGGGCTATAGCGTGTCGATCGGGATGCCGCTGTTGCAGCTGATTTCGATTGTGCTGATGCTGACGACCGAGCGTCGGCAAGGCCTCACGGATATGGTTCTTGGCACGGTCGCGATAAACCGTGCGGCTTAACCAGAATCCCAATTAACCCGCGACAATTGGGGGGTTGGCGGTTATCGCCAAGGCGAGTAGGCTCTGGCCAACTTGTTGAGGAAATATGCGCCACACCCTTCCGATTGCACCACAGTTTTATGTGACGGCTCCGCAGCCGTGCCCCTATCTGGAAGGCCGGATGGAGCGGAAGCTGTTCACAGCGTTGCAAGGCGATACCTCGGAAAAGCTGAATGACGCGCTCAGCAAGCAGGGCTTTCGCCGCTCGCAGAATGTGCTGTATCGGCCCTCTTGCGGGGATTGCTCGGCCTGCCTCTCGGCGCGGATCCGGGTGGCGGATTTCACCCCCACCAAAAGCCAGCGCCGCATCCTGCGCCGCAATCGCCAGGTGGCCCGGCAAGCGACCAGCCCCTGGGCGACGGAAGATCAGTTCGATCTCTTTCGCCGCTATCTGGACAGTCGTCACGCCGATGGCGGCATGGCCGATATGGATATTTTCGAATTCGCCGCCATGGTCGAGGAAACCCCGATCCGCAGCCGCGTGATCGAGTATTCCCAACCCGACGAGGCCGACGGCTCCACCATGCTGAGCGCGGTTTGCCTGACCGATGTGCTCGATGACGGCTTGTCGATGGTCTATTCCTTCTACGACCCGGATCTGGATCGCCAGAGCCTTGGCACCTATGTGATCCTCGATCACGTGGCCATCGCGCGCGATGCGGGGCTTCCTTACGTCTATCTGGGCTATTGGGTGCCGGGATCGCCAAAAATGGGCTACAAGGCCAAGTTTTCTGGGCTTGAAGTTTACCGCAACGGCGCATGGGAAGACCTGCGCCCGGAGACCGATTACAGCACCGACACCCATCCGCTGTCGGTCGATCCGATTGCCGATCAGGTGGCCAAAATCACCCTGCCCGATGGGCGCCCGACCAAGCGCCCGTAAGGCGCGGATCACAGAGGCGACGTGTCGAGGTTTCGCGTGCGAAACCGTCTTTTCAAAGACGGTCTGTTGATATCGCTGGATTTCTTTTTCCGAGACTTAACATAATACAGGAACGCCCCGTAGCGCACTGTTCTGAAAGGAAATATTCAGATTTCTGTGCCGTCAGAGCGCCCGTATTCTAGCGTCTGCGATCGTTTCTGAAGTAGGATTTGAACTCTTCTTCTTCGCGGGCTTGGCGCGCATATTCCGCATCGCGCTGCGCAATCCGAGCAACGAACAAGGCGGTCGCCAGAGTGATGTTGAGAATGATGAGAATTGGAACGAGGGTTTCCATTGCAAGCTCTCCAAAAAACGATCTGTGTGTTTAAGGTAGCCTGACTTGACAGAATGTCGCACCTAAAATTGAAAAAGGGCGTGGTTTTGGGGAGGATGGCTTTGCGGCGGGGATAGTTTTGCGGGACAGAGTTAGCTTTCGCTGGGCCTGCGCCGATGTCGGCTAATGACAGACATCATCAACCAGAAAACAGTTGCTGTCGTTTTTCAGGTGACTCTGTTAAATTCAGCGCAGTTCAGTAATGAGGGGAACGTGACCGATGTCTGAAAGAACCACCGTCTGGGGTCCGCTCGCGACTATCATCTTTACGTTCGTGGTCATCACGACATCTTTTATATCCCAAACGATCGGAGTGGTTCTGTCCGCTGTCGACGAAGACTCCGACCTCGATTTCGAAAACCCCGAAAGCGCCGCGCTTGCGCTAAATGATGGCGCGATCACAACCACTTCGCTGGCCCTGTCAGCGGTAGTCTGTGTGATCCTAACCGTCCTGATCATAAAGCTGAAATCGGGATCGTGGCTAAAAGACTACCTCGCCCTTCGCCCTGTCCCGCTCTCTACCCTTCTGAAGTGGATTGGCATCGGAGCCGCAGTGCTTGTGGCCGTTCAGGTCATTTTCAGTATCATACCGCAGTTGTTGGAGATTCCCGTCGATGTGGGCGACGTTGCAACGGAATTCGCGACCGCCGATATTCCGCTGCTCTATGTCCTCACGATTGCAGTTCTCGTCCCGATCTTCGAGGAAGTGCTTTTTCGGGGGTTCCTTTTCAAAGGCCTTGAGGCGACACGTTTGGGGCCAATTGGCGCGATCATCGCCGTCGCTCTGCTCTTTGCCGTGATCCACGTTCAATACAGTCTCATCGTGTTGATCAATGTCTTTTGCATTGGTGTCCTCTTTGGATTTGCGCGCTATAAAACAGGTTCGCTTCTCACACCTATCGTTTTGCACGTATTGCTAAACAGCGTGTCTCTATTGCCAGCCTTCTTATAGTGCTTCGGTCTTAGACGTTTCCGGTTGGCTTAATTGAGACGCCACACCTACACTGGCGAAAGTTCTGGCGGGCATAGTTGTCGCAACATGCGCGAGGTGCATATCGGACACGGGTTACATGAGCAGGTCGTCAGTCCCTGTGTGTAAAGTGAACTAAGCAGTCCTTCGTGCAACTCGCAGCATCGGTGACTCTGGGCTCAAAAGAGACATTCGCTGCACGATGCCTCACTCCTTGGCGATGTGTGCCGGATAATGTTCGGGACGGGGGATGCGACGGATGCGGATCGGAAGGAATAAGGGGGCCCGGAGGCCCCCTTTTTTTGATTACCCGCCCAGCAGGTTGGGCACGATTGTCACCACTTGCGGGAAGAGGGACAGGAGCACCAGTCCGACGACCTGGATCAACACGAAGGGGATGATCCCTCGGTAGATGTGGCCGGTGGTCACTTGGGGCGGTGCCACGCCGCGCAGGTAGAAGAGCGCGAAGCCGAAGGGCGGTGTCAGGAAGGACGTTTGCAGGTTCACCGCGATCATGATCGTCACCCATTTCGGGTCCATCGTGCCGCCATAGATCACGGGGCCGACGATGGGGATCACGATGTAGATGATCTCAAGGAAATCCAGCACGAAGCCCAGCACGAAGAGCACCAGCATCACGATCAGGAAGACCGTGAATTCGTTGTCGAAGCTGCGCAGGAATTGCTGGATGTAGTGCTCGCCCCCGAAGGAGATGACGACGAGGTTCAGCAGTTGCGAGCCGATCAGGATGGTGAAGACCATGGACGTGACTTTGGCCGTTTCGCGCACGACCGGTGACAGGACCCCGGTGCGGAAGAGCGTCCAGCAGGCGTAGAAGATGCCGAACATCGCGAAGAGGTAGGTGCCCTCGGCCACGAGGAAGGCGATCCAGTTCTCAAGGGTCACGGTGTCTTGGTTGACGCGCAAATCGAAGTTCACGCCGACAAGGATCATGATCAGGATCGAGAAGGTCGCCATGATGATGATGCGGCCGGATTTGTCCTCGTCCTTGAGGCGGCGATAGGCGGCGAGCATGATCGCGCCCCCTGCCCCAAGCGCTGCGGCCGGTGTCGGGTTGGTGATCCCGCCGAGGATGGAGCCCAGCACGGCGACGATCAGCACAAGCGGTGGGAAGACCACGCGCAGGAGTTCGTTTTGGCCCAGCATGCCGACCGCGGCACGGCATCCGTAGAGCGCCATGAGCACGGGGATCGCCATGAGAAGGACGGTGACGCCGGGGGTTGTGACGGGGCTGATGAAGGCCACGTCGACGGCAAAGCCCAGCAGGACACCCAGCGCGCCGATCAGCAGCGGCACGGGATTGCCGCTGGGGGATGTGCCGCGAGCGGTCGTCAGGATCAGGGCGAAGAGAGCCAGACCGATGGCGAGGCCAGAGCCGATGGGGGCGGCGTCCGCGATTTTCTGGACGCGGGCTTCGGCGATTTCTTCGGGCGAGAGGGCGACGCTTTGGGCGACGCCGCCGGCCTCGTCGATCACGCGCTGCTCTTCCACGGCAGCGTTCCAGGCGTCCATGCCGTGGAGCATCTGCATCGCGGCTTCACATTCGGGGCCCACATTGGTGCGCAGGCTGGCGGTTTGACCGGCGTCGGAGAAGCTGTCGACCGTGATGTCTTGGGAACCCACGAGATTGATCTGACCCAGAAGCATCAGGCCGCCGATGATCGCGATGGGCGCGCCGAGGAACCATGTGTAGGCGTCGGTGCGGGTGATGACTTCGGAGTTGGTGGAGCCCAGCTCGACCGGGGGGGCTTTGGCCGGGTTGATGATTGCGTAAAAGAGCGCGTAGCCCGCGTAGAGCACGGCGAGAAGGATGCCGGGCAAAAGAGCGGCTTGGAAGAGCGTGCCGACGGAGACGACGGCAGGTTCACCCAGATAGGTGAGCGCGTCGGTGCAGCCGACAAGCTGGGCGCGTTCTTCCTGAGCGGCGGAATAGAGATCGCCTGCCAGCGTGCCCAGAAGCACGATCACGATGGACGGCGGGATGATCTGGCCCAGCGTGCCGGAGGCGGCGATGACGCCGGTGGCCAGTTCGGGCGAATAGCCATTGCGCAGCATGGTGGGCAGCGAGAGCAGGCCCATCGTGACAACGGTCGCACCCACGATGCCGGTCGAGGCGGCAAGGAATGCGCCCACGACAACGACGGACACAGCCAGACCACCGGGCAGCGGGCCGAAGACGCGCGCCATGGTGGTCAGCAGGTCGTTCGCGATCTTGGAGCGTTCCAGCGTGATGCCCATCAGAACGAACATCAGCACGGCGAGCAGCGTCTCGATGGATTGGCCTGCGAGCACGCGTTCATTGATGCGGTTCACCACGAAGGAGACGTTGCGGTCCAGCGCGGTTTCCCATCCTTGCACGAAGACAGGCTCCGCGATGCGCGGCAATTCGGGGTATCGGAAGATACTGATCGCCTCTTGGCGCACCCCTTCCGCGATCAGCCCGGCATATTCCGCCGAGGAGGTGTCAATCGCCTGATGGATCAACAGCCCCGCGCTGTCGAGAGCGGCGATGATCGCGAAGGAAATGACGCCAGCGCCACCGATGGCGAAGGCCACCGGGAAGCCCGACAGAATACCGCCAAAGAGGCAGAGGAAGACGATAATCAGGCCAATTTCGACCCCATCAAGTCCGAATAGCATTGCTCTGTGCCCCTAAAATTAGTGGATATTCGCGACCAGCTCGGCGTCTTCATCGCCCAGCTTGTCTTTATCAAGATATTTGCCTGCGCTCTCTTCGCCCTCTTTCCACTCCAGATAGGAGCGCCAGAAGAAGGCGATGGCTTGCAGGAAGACCAGCGCCGCGAAGGTCACCAGCAGGATCTTGAACAGGAAATACGCGTTAAAGCCGTTGGGCGAGAACCCGATGGTTTCGACGTTCCAGCGCAGCGCACGCGATTTAGCGAGAAGCCGGTCCAGCGTGTCGGAGGCGGACGGGTTCGGCACTACGAGGTGACGCCAGAGGAAGTACCACCCATACATCCACGTGATCAGCGCGACGGGCGCCATGAAGATCAGCGAGCCGACCATGTCGATGATGCGTTTCGTGCGGTGGCTGACCACCGAATAGACCAGATCGACGCGCACATGGCCGCCTTGCACAAAGGTATATGTGCAGCAGAGCGTCACAACGAGCGCGTTATAGAGCTTCAGCTCTTCGGACCACCAACTAACATCAAAGGTCAGCGCCTTGCCGAAGCCAAAGGAAATCTCTGCGGCGGAAAAAATCCGCTGCATGAAGACGATGATGATCTGTTGCAGCACCATCAGCAGGCCTGCCCAGGCGGCCACGCGTCCGATGGTGTTGGACATGGCTTCCAACCCGCGCACACAGCCCCATAGGAAGCTGTTGCGCCAGATGCCGAAAGCCGTGATGACAAGAAATGCGGCGAAGACCACAAAGAAGAACTCGACCGAGCCGCCGTAATAGATAAAGCGCATCAACGCTTCATTATTGCTCCAATCAAGCCACAACCCCGGATGCGTGATCGCATAGGCGAAGTTGTAAAAGGCCATCGCGATGTTCTGGAAAAACCAGACGATGCCGTCCATGTGATGATCCCCCAGCCCGTTTGTCGGGCTCTTTATTCAGGTTGACCGTGCAAACGACGGCCAGGTCGTCAAAGGCGGGGACCGTTGCTGGCCCCCGCCCCTTTTGTCGTCGCGGGAAGGCTTAGCCCAGAACGCGGTCGCGCTGTGCGCGGTAGGTGCCTTCGGCCTGCTGGATCCAGCTGGACGATGCTTTGAGAGATGCCGAGAAGCTGTCGTAGACGTTCTTGTAGATCTCGTCGCCCATGTTCTCCTGGTGGACTTCGTTGGAGGCGGTCCCGAAGGCGTCCCAAACGTCGTCGCTGAATTCCAGAACCTTGACGCCACCGGCCTGCAGACGCTGCAGGGCTGTCCCGTTGTTGTTCAGGAACTGAGCCAGATTCCACTGGTGCGCTTCCGCGGATGCGATTTCGACCATTTTCTGGTGTGCGGGGGACATGCCCTCGAACACGTCGCGGTTCATTGCAACCGACAGACCTGCGCCCGGCTCGTGGAAACCAGCGGCGTAGTAGAACTGCGTGATCTCCTGGAAACCAGCTTTCTCGTCAGCCCAGGGGCCGATCCACTCGGTGCCGTCGATGGCGCCGGAGGCCAGTGCCTGATACACCTCGGACCCCGGAAGGTTCTGCACGGAGGCGCCCAGCTTACCAAGGGCTTTGCCGCCCAGACCCGGCATACGGAACTTCAGGCCGTTGAAGTCAGCAGCGGAGGTGATTTCCTTGCGATACCAACCGCCTGCCTGTGCGCCGGTGTTGCCTGCGAGGAAGGATTTCAGACCGAAGATCTGGCCCAGCTCGTCATGCAGGGCAGCGCCGTCACCGTGGTAGTACCAGTTGGCCAGTTCCTGTGCGGTCATGCCGAAGGGCACAGCCGTGAAGAACGCATAGGCCGGGTGCTGACCGACAAAGTAGTAGTCGGCGGCGTGATACATATCAGCCTGACCAGCGGTCACAGCGTCGAAAACCTCGAACGCGCCCACAAGCTCGCCTGCGGCTTTGATCTCGATGGTCAGCGAGCCGTCGGACATTGCGTTGACGCTGTCAGCCACACGCTGGGCTGCGTCAAACACGCCTGCCAGACCGCGGCCCCAGCTGGTGACCATGGTCAGCGTCTGGTTGCCCTGGGCATAGGCCGGAGCGGCCAGCGCGGTGCTTGCAGCAGCAGCAGTGCCGCCGATTGCCGAGTTTTTCAGAAAAGAACGACGATCCATATAATGTATCCTCCCAGATATGTTGGCAGCCCACCCCTCAAGGCAGGCGGATCGTGAATGGTGGGCGGAGACTAATAGCGGGTATGCGCAGACGGAATACCTACAAATGCGTAGAGCGCCGCTTTTCAGAGCGAATTTTACGCAACTGCGCTGCAAAATCAGGCGTCTGGCGGGAATTTATCGGACGAGCCTGCGCATTTGCGCATAAATAGGGTCCACCGTCCGTCGAATCGAATCGGCTTCATCTCAGGCAAGGCGCATGTTCCGGCTTTCGCTGACCTATGCACAGAAACTCTTTTTGCTGGCCACCCTGCCCTTGTTGCTGGCGGTGGCGGCGATTGCGATTGTCGTGACCAACCAGTCGCGGCAGCTGGCGGAGCGGGAAATTCAGCAGTTGCAGACCGAGCTGATCGCCGCCAAGCGCGAGGAATTGAAGAACTATCTTTCGCTCGCGCGCACGGCGATCATCAACATTTACGGCCGTGCAGCACCCGATGATGAAGAGGCGAAGCTGGAGGTGACGCGGATCTTGTCGTCGATGCTCTATGGGCAGGACGGGTTTTTTTACGTCTTTGATTATGAGGGCAACAATCTGGTCGCGCCGCGGCAGACGAACCTGATCGGGCGCAACTGGGCGGGGCTTGAGGATGTGAACGGCATCCAGATCACGGATGTGCTGATCGAGCAGGCCCGCACGGGCGGTGGGTATCATGCGTTTGACTGGTTCAAACCGTCGACGCGCGAAACGGCGCGCGTGGTGACCTACACGATAGGGTTGCAGGACTGGCGGTGGGCCATCGGGACGGGTATTTTTATAGACGACATTCTGGCCACCGTCGCGGCCTCCCGCGCAGAGGTGGAAGAGCGCGTGCGCCAGACCTTCTACTATATTATCGCGATCACCATCGGGGCGCTGCTTTTGGTATTCCTGTCAGGCTTGATGCTGAACGTGCGCGAGCGGCGGCTAGCGGACGCCAAGCTGAAGGCGCTCACCCAGCGGATTTTCGACACGCAGGAAGAAGAGCGCGGGCGCGTGGCGCGCGAGTTGCATGACAGTATCAGCCAGATTTTGGTGTCGGTGCGCTATGCGCTGGATCTGGCGCGGCGGCGGATTGCCAAGGGCGATGCGCGTGCGAGCGACAGTCTAGACAAGGGGTTCGAGACGCTGTCGGAGGCGATCGTGGAGGTGCGCCGCATCAGCCGCGATCTGCGGCCCGGTGTGCTGGATGATCTGGGCCTTGGCCCTGCCCTGAAAGCGCTGATCGAGGATTTCAGCGAGCGGACGGGGATCGAGACCTCGTTTGAAACGGTGGTCTTCCGCAACCGGCTGGATCAGGACGCCAAGATCGCTTTGTATCGCATCGCGCAGGAAGCGCTGACCAATATTGAGCGGCACGCGGAAGCGCGGCGCGTCACGCTGGATTTGCGCGGCCATAAGGATGGGGCCACTTTGCGCATCTCCGATGATGGGTGCGGGCTTGAGGACGCCTCTGCCGCGCGACAAGAGCGCAGTGGTCTGGGTCTGCGCAATATGCAAGAACGCATCGAACAACTGGACGGGACGTTGCGCATCCTGTCGTCGAAGACAGGCACGGTGATCGAAGCGCAGGTGCCGTTGAGCCATCTGTTGCCGCCCGAAGGCAAAACGAGAGTATCGGCATGAGTAAGACCCGCGTTGTGATTGTGGATGACCACCCGATGGTTGCGGAAGGCATTCAGTCGATCCTGGAGACCTATGACGATATCGACGTGGTGGGTGTGCTGAGCAACGGTCAGGAAGCGATTGATCAGGTCGAAGCGCTGGCGCCTGATGTGATGCTGCTGGATCTCAACATGCCGCTGGTCAGCGGGCTGACCGCCACAGAAATCATTCTGGAGCGCCGCCCGGGAACGAACATCCTGATCCTGTCGATGCATGACAGCCCTGAATATATCAACTCTGCGCTGAGCCATGGGGCGAAGGGCTATGTGCTGAAAGATGTGCCCACGGAAGAGATCAAGGCAGCGATCGACGCCGTGATGGGCGGCGCGCGCTATCTGTGCACCGGCGCCAAGGGCTCCCTTGAGCCGGTCGAGAACGGTGCGCGGGAGTCGTTGACCAACCGCGAGCAGACGATCCTGCTGCAACTGGCGCAGGGTCAATCGAACAAGGAAGTTGCCGCGACGCTGGATATTTCCGTGCGCACGGTCGAGACCCACCGCAAGAATATCAAACGCAAGCTGGGGATTTCATCGACGGCTGGCCTGACCCGCTATGCGCTGGAGCATGGGGTGCTGCAGGGAACGGGCGTGGATTTGAAGTAAGAGGTCGTTTGATCGCCAGCACTCTGGAAAAGATACGGACAAACTGTGTCTTTGACAGGACGCCTCACATCTATGCCGCGAACGGCTGCGGCCAAATAATTTGATCGCGCTCTAGCGAACCAATTGACCGATGCCATGCACAAGAAAGTCTTGTGTCTTCAAATTGGGCGTGGCGGTCCGGCACACCTGATCTTCAAGCTCCAATATGCTTAGGCCGTGGAGCATCGCCCAGACCGTATTGATCAGGGTATCGAAGCGTGCGTCTGACATGTCCGGATCAAGGGCCCGAACGGCATCTTGGAGACATGAGTAGGCAGCGGAGCTTTGCTGCAAAAACTCCTCAGTCCGTTCGGTGATGGCGTTATTATTAAACATCAGCCGAAAAACGACCGGATGTCTTTTCGCGAATTCGAGATAGGCGAGGCACATCTCGATCAGGGTTTTCTCTGCGTTCGTTGAATGCTGCGCGGCGCATGCGAGATCAGCGGAGAGTTCGCGAAAGCCATCAGCGGCACAGGCAGCCAGCAAATGAGCCCATGTCGGAAAGTGATGGATTGGCGCGCCATGTGAGACTTGTGCATGTCGTGCAACTGCGCGGAGTGATGGCTTCGTTTCGGTCTCCAGCAACTCCCTTCCGATGCGGACCAGAACCGCCCTGAGGTTGCCGTGGTGATACCGTTCTTTCTCTGCCTTGGTCATAGGTCGCGGTAATAACGACAAAACTTGTCATTGACAAGATTGGATGAATCGCGCTTGATCCTGTCATTGTCTAGATAGGAAAATGATGATGAAAGTCCTAAGAATACTCTCGCTTTGCACCTTAGCGGTTGCCGTGAGCGCCAGTCCGGCACTCACGGACACTGCCCGAAATGATCTGATTGGCACATGGCAGACACCATTATCCGAACAGCAAGCGCCTGGCGGAGGTCCGAGTGCCTTTCTTCGCCAGACCGTCATCTTTACCGATACTGTTCAAGACATCCGTGCAGAGGTTTTTGCGGATGCGGGTGGCACCGTTCCGATCTTCACCTATGCCTCATCCGGCCCTTACGTCGCAGTCGGAGCGTCGCAAGTCATTGAAGGGGCGCTCAATCTTGAATTGGTCAACGAGACGTCAGAAGTGACAATATTCGTGGACGCGCCGGATCTAATGGCGGCTGTCGGTATGGGGGATTGCCCTTTGGTTGTTGGAAAAGCCGTCGATGTCACGGACTGCATCTCTGGTCCGCCCTTTCTCGTGACCGATTGCACCGATCTTGATCTGGTTTTGGTTGATCAGGACAAAAGCCGTTTAAGGTTTGGCGATCAAAGCGTGGACCGGTGCATTTCTCGCCCGACAGAATTGGACGCAACCGCTTTTCTTAAATCAGACTAGGCGTAAGGCATTCAAGTCGATAGCCATCGGAGGACGGTGTCGAGACCTGTTATGCAATTGGGCGTGATCAATGGCTCTTCTTGGCCTGATCGTTGGTCACGCCTGCGCGGGTCGCGAGCAATTCCTTGGTAGTTCCTTTGAACCGCGCCTCTTTCACAAAGACATAAAGAAAGGCGAGCGCATCAGACAGCTTTGACCCTGGTTGCATCTGTAAGATATCTCATTAAGCCCTGAGATTTGCGCTTGTGATGCGAATACGGGCAATCTGGATATAAAATTTCACAAAATAATGCCTCAGCGACACATTATTCAGAGCTTTGGCTGTTGACGCCCCCAAAACCCCGACCTAATGTCCGCCTCACGCAGAGGAGCTGATGATGTTGGACATTGTCGTACTAGTCGAGAAAACGCGCATGGGCCGGTAACGGACACCCAAATGGGACCCCATGCGCCTCCGATACTCTCGGGGGCTTTTTTGTGTGTAAAAGGAATGACGTCAGAGATGGAGCACAAAGCTATGACACGTCAAATGACCGGAGCGAAAATGGTTGTCCAAGCCCTGAAGGATCAGGGTGTGGATACGGTATTCGGATATCCCGGCGGCGCTGTGCTACCGATTTATGACGAGATCTTTCAGCAAAACGATATCAAGCACATTCTGGTGCGCCACGAGCAAGGCGCGACCCATGCCGCCGAAGGCTATGCGCGCGCCACCGGCAAGCCCGGTGTGGTGCTGGTGACGTCCGGTCCGGGGGCCACGAATGCGGTCACGGGTCTGACGGATGCGCTGATGGACAGCATTCCGATCATCGTGCTGACGGGGCAAGTGCCCACATTCATGATCGGCTCGGACGCATTTCAGGAGGCGGACACGGTTGGCATCACGCGGCCCTGCACCAAGCATAACTGGCTGGTGAAGGAGACCGATAACCTGGCTGGCGTTATCCATGAAGCGTTCCATGTGGCGACCTCGGGTCGTCCTGGCCCGGTGCTGGTGGATATTCCGAAGGACGTGCAGTTTGCCAATGGCAGCTACACGCCGCCTGAGCAGGTTCAGACGCATTACAACCCGCAGGTCAAAGGCGATATGGCCGAGATCGAGAAGCTGGTTGATCTGATGATGACCGCCAAGAAGCCGATCTTTTATACCGGCGGCGGTGTGATCAATTCGGGTCTGGCAGCCACGCAGTTGCTGCGCGAGCTGGTGGCGGCGACGGATTTTCCGATCACCTCGACCCTGATGGGTTTGGGCTGCTATCCGGCGTCGGGCAAGAACTGGCTGGGGATGCTGGGCATGCACGGGCTTTATGAAGCCAATATGGCGATGCATGATTGCGATCTGATGATCAATGTCGGCGCGCGCTTTGATGACCGGATCACCGGGCGCATTGATGCGTTCAGCCCGAAATCGAAGAAGGTGCATATCGACATTGACCCGTCGTCGATCAACAAGGTCATCCGTGTCGATGTCCCGATCCTGGGCGACATCGCCCATGTTCTGGAAGACGTGCTGCGGGTCTGGAAGGCCAAGGGCCGCAAAACCAACAAGGACGGTCTGGCCAAGTGGTGGGCGCAAATCAACGAGTGGCGCAAGGTCGATTGCCTGAAGTTCAAGCAGCAAGGCAAGACCATCAAACCGCAATATGCGTTGGAGCGTCTGGAAGCGCTGACCAAGGATCACGATCGCTATATCACGACTGAAGTGGGCCAGCATCAGATGTGGGCCGCCCAATATCTGGGGTTTGAAGACCCGAACCGTTGGATGACGTCCGGAGGTCTGGGCACGATGGGCTATGGCACGCCCGCGTCGATTGGTGTGCAGGTTGCGCATCCCGACAGCCTTGTGATCAATGTGGCCGGGGAAGCGTCCTGGCTGATGAACATGCAGGAGATGGGAACGGCTGTGCAATACCGCCTGCCCGTCAAGCAGTTCATCCTCAACAACGAGCGTCTGGGCATGGTCCGCCAGTGGCAAGAGCTGCTGCATGGGGAGCGGTATTCCCACAGCTGGTCCGAGGCTCTGCCCGATTTCGTCAAGCTGGCAGAGGCGTTCGGTGCCAAGGGCATACTGTGTGACAATGCGGACGATCTGGACGAGGCGATCAAGGAGATGCTGGCCTATGACGGCCCGGTCATCTTCGATTGTCTGGTTGAAAAGCACGAAAACTGCTTCCCGATGATCCCATCAGGCAAAGCCCATAACGAGATGCTTCTGGGCGAGGCCGAGACCCAAGGCGCGATTGATGCCAAGGGGTCGGTGCTGGTGTGATGGCGAAAGGCGCAGTCACCCTCGCGTGTCTGACGCTTGCAATACTTGTGGCCGGGTGCAGCAGGCCTGTCTTGCTCAATACCATGAGCACCAGCCATCACCCGGCCTATCAACAGGTCAACACCGTGGAGAAGGCGCAAGCCGTCTACGCCGATACAACCCTGATCTCGAAGATCTACCAGTATCATGGGAGTGACGGCGTCATATATCGTGAAATCGATCCACCGGTTACCTTCGGCCTGATCGAAACGGTTGATACAGCCGTTGAATATTTCCGAAAGGACGGCAGCGTGTACCGAGCCGCATCAACATCAACAGAGGTTGTTAAAGGAACATGGGAAGTCCGGCAATCAGGCCGCAACTATCCCCAGCTTTGCAGAACCTACCCAACCCGTCCGGTCTCATCAAAATGCACGTGGCCCAGCATGCTTTTGATCCGGGAAAGTGATAACAAGCTCTATCGGGGCGATATTACCGGGATGGGAAGCGGTCGCTACCCCGACCGCCTTCGCCGCCTCGACGTGACAACTCCAGCACGGGCCGTCGCACGAGAATTCACCTCTCAATACAACAACTTCTTCAACGAACAGCAGATACGGTAAAAACATGTCCCCACTTAAGATCAAAAAAGGCTCCACGAGCCATTCTGCTTATAACCTACGCCCCACCTTCAGCGACGTACAGGAGCGGCATACGCTGGCGGCGATTGTCGAAAACGAGCCGGGTGTGCTGGCGCGTGTCATCGGGCTTTTTTCGGGGCGCGGCTATAATATTGAGAGCCTGACCGTGGCCGAAGTGGATCACGAAGGGCATCTGTCGCGGATCACGATTGTGACGACCGGGACGCCTCAGGTGATCGTGCAGATCAAGGCGCAGCTGGGCCGGATCGTGTCCGTGCATGAGGTGCATGACCTGACCGTCGAAGGCCCCGCGGTCGAGCGGGAACTGGCGATGTTCAAGGTCGCGGGCACGGGCGATAAGCGCATTGAGGCACTGCGTCTAGCCGAGATTTTCCGCGCCAACGTCGTGGACAGCACGCTGGAGAGCTTTGTCTTTGAGATCACGGGTGATCCGAAGAAGATCGACGCGTTTGCGGATCTGATGCGGCCCTTGGGGCTGTTGGAAGTGGCGCGGACCGGGGTTGCAGCACTCTCGCGCGGAAGCGCGTAAGGCCCATTTTTATTGACAGAAGCGGACTGGCTTTAGAGGCTCTCAACACGCAAGATGTCTGAGAGGCGCCCATGTCTGAACTTGTTACCAAAGCCTTGAATGCAGAGACCTGGGTCGATTTCGCCACATTGGTGGAAGCCAATAACGGCGTCTGAGGCGGGTGCTGGTGCATGTGGTATCACGGCAAGGACGGTGCCGAGGCTCCGGTTGAGGAAAAGCGCAAAGCCAAGGAAGCGCGCGTGCGCAATGGTAAAGCGCATGCAGCACTTGTCTATGACGGCGCGGAGTGTGTTGGCTGGTGCCAGTTCGGACCGGTGGCCGAGCTACCGCGCATTCACAATCAACGCGCTTATGCGAAGGGCGACCATCCCCTGCCCGATTGGCGGATCACCTGTTTTTTCTCGGGCAAAGGGTATCGCGGCAACGGTGTCGCGAGGACTGCGCTGCAAGGGGCTGTGGAGCAGATCAAGGCGCTAGGGGGCGGTGTCATCGAAGGCTATCCCGAAGATATCGAGGGGCGCAAAGCGACGCCCGCCTTTCTGTTCAACGGGGCGTTGCACATGTTTGACCGGCTGGGGTTTGAACGGTCCCGCAAGATCGGCAAACATAAATGGGTGGTGACCCTGGCTGTATAAGGCCCCCCGCGTCTCAGGAAGGTCCGCCGGGCTTTACCGCAAGCGGCAGATCGTCGAAAAGGCCCGGCCCGCCACCGATCTGCGCACCTTCGATCTCAAGCATCCTGCATTTCATCTCGACCCCGCCTGTGGCAGAAAACCCGGTCAGCTTGCCATCCGCGCCAAGGACCCGATGGCACGGCATAATGATCGGGATCGGATTGCGGCCCAAGGCCCAACCAACCCGTTGCGAGAGGCGCAGATCGCCCAGCTCAGTGGCAATCGCGCCGTAGGTCGTCGTCTCACCTGCCGGGATGTGCCGCGTGATCTGATAGACGCTTCTTGCAAAAGGATCGGCATCCCCGAAGTCGCAGGAGACAAAGGACAAATCCGTCTTCTCCCCGGCAAAGAGGGTTTGGATCGCGGTGATTGCCTCTTGAACGGCGGCGGGCGGATCGCCCTCCTGCGCGCCGTTTTGCGACGCCAGCTTGCGCGCGGTTTGCGCGGGCGTGTCATCGGGCAAGCGCGCAGAGGTGACCGTGTCACCGCGCCACGCGATGCCGCACGAGCCAAGGGCCGTTGGAAAGAGCGTATAGGCCTCCATAGCGGTCATGCTATGGGCTTTGCGCGGCGAGGGAAACCAGCGAAAACAGGCGGGCGCGCTCCTCCCTGCAGCCGCTGCCAGATGCTCCAAAAACGGCGCGAAGGTCGCAAACAAGCGGGGGCGGCAACCCGGACCCGTCGTAACGGTTGAACAAACAAGGAGGCGCATATGTCTGATCCCTTCCTGAACCATATCCGCGAGACGCTGGAGCAGATCGACCAAGACGGGTTGATGAAACGCGAACGGCAGATCACCTCGCCCCAGAGCGGCCGGATCACGGTGGGCGACCGCGAGGTCATCAATCTGTGCGCCAACAACTACCTTGGTCTGGCCGATCATCCCGACTTGATTGACGCCGCGCAGACGGCGATGGGGTCACATGGCTTTGGCATGGCCTCGGTCCGGTTCATCTGCGGCACGCAAGACCTGCACCGGCAATTGGAAACAGAACTGGCGGCGTTTCTGGGCAAAGACGATTCGATCCTTTTTGCAGCCTGTTTTGATGCCAATGGCGGGCTGTTTGAGCCCCTGTTGGGGCCGGAGGATGCAATCATTTCAGATGCGCTCAACCATGCGTCCATCATTGATGGCATCCGGCTGTGCAAAGCCAAGCGCTATCGCTATGCGACCTCTGACATGACGGATCTGGAGGCGCAGTTGCAGCAGGCCCGCGCGGATGGCGCGCGCTTCATCATGATCGCAACGGATGGTGTTTTCAGCATGGATGGCACTCTGGCGAAACTGCCGGAGATCACAGCGCTGGCGGCCCAGTATGACGCGCTGGTGATGGTCGATGATTGCCATGCCACGGGCTTCATGGGGCCAAAGGGCGAAGGCACACCTGCGCATTTCGGTGTCGATGTGGATATTCTGACGGGGACGTTGGGCAAAGCCCTGGGTGGGGCAATCGGCGGCTACATCGCCGGACCGCAGCCCGTGATTGACCTGCTGCGCCAACGCGCGCGGCCTTATCTGTTCTCGAACGCACTGCCGCCTGCGATCCTGACCGCCGGGCTGGCTGCGCTGAAATTGGTGCGTGAGGGCGACGCGCTGCGCACGCAGCTTTTCGAGAACGCGCGGTATTGGCGCGCGGGGCTGGAGGCGCTTGGCTTTGACCTGTTGCCCGGAGAGCATCCGATCATCCCTGTCATGCTGGGAGAGGCGCAGCTGGCGCAGGCCATGGCCGCGCAGCTTTTTGAGGAAGGTGTCTATGTCAGCGGGTTTTTCTTCCCCGTGGTGCCAAAGGGCCAGGCCCGCATCCGCACCCAGATGAGCACGGCCCTGTCACAGCAGGACCTCGACACGGCGTTGGCGGCATTTGAACGGGTTGGGACATCGCTGGGTGTCTTGCGCTGACGCGGACACGGGCACGGATCACACAGGGTAACGAAAGCATCTGACCGGCCCCCTCAAGAGGCAATCGGGAGCCGGCCAAACGGGGAAGGACTTAGCCGTCCGTCACGGGAAGCACGGCCGCGTCTTGTGCAGCCTTGAACTCGTCGGCATCAATTGTGCCGTCACCATTGGCATCCATCGCCGCGAAGAGGTCTTCGCTGAGCGTCGGATAGGCCGTCTGCAGCTCTTCCATGCTCATCACGCCATCGCCGTCAGTGTCGATCTCCGTGTTGGCAAAAGCCGTGGTGGAAAGAGCAAGCGCGGTCAGGCCGGCCAGTGTCAGGGTCATGGTTTTCATCTGCAAAACTCCTTTGATTTGCATCTTGGTCATGAAGGGCGAGTGTTGCGCCTTCATGGGGATAAAGCCGCCAGAGCCGCACTTATTCCGGGCGAGATTGCGGGGATGCTTCTGCGCGCGAGGGCTTGCCGATTGCCCGCGCGGCAATGGGCGAGCGGTCGCGCAAAAAGGCGTTTTCGCCCTGTTTGGCAGGAATCCCCCAGCTTGCGGCACCTGTTTGGACTGCCATTTATAGCCCTTATCACCGCTCAAGGGAGAGTGCTATGAATATGCATCATGCCAAGTTCGAACGGGATATGGCCGCGCTGACACCGGATCTTGTCCGGCTGGCGCGCCATATCGGACGCGACGCGCAGGAGGCAGAGGATGTCGTCCAGGACGTGCTTTTGAGCACGCTGCGCAGGTGCCGCGCGCGTGGACCTATCGAAGAAGTGCGCCCCTATTTGCACGCGGCCCTGCGCAACCGCTTGCGGCGGCCCGCCTTGAAGGCAGAGGAAAGCGAGGTTGAACCGACCGCGCCGGGTCAGGCAGAGGATCGTCTGATGCTGCGTGATGTGGAGGCCGCTTTGGCCACCCTGCCCGCCGATCAGGCGCGCATCTTGCGGGCCTTTGCCATTGAGGGCGAAAGCTATGCCGGGATTGCCCTGCGGCTGGGCATCCCAGCGGGCACCGTGATGTCCAAGCTCGCCCGCGCGCGGGCGCATCTGCGCGAAACGCTGGAATTGCCTGATGGCACGGCGGTGGCGGCTTTGATCACGCCCCGCGACGGCTAGGCCTCTTTACGCGCGCGCACGGGCATCGCAAAACGCGGGCGCATTGCCCAAGGACGTTGCCCGATGACGAACCCGCTTTATTCCGCGCTGTTTGGCCGACATGCCGATGCGGAGACCCCGTTTCTGATTCTGCCCGATGGGGCTGTCTGGACACACCGCGCCTTTGTGGCCCGTGCGGCGCAGTTCGCCCATGCGTTGCGCCAAAGCGGTGTCGCGGTCGGGGACCGGGTTGCCGTGCAGGTCGCCAAGTCAGCGGATGCCTTGGCGCTTTATGCGGGATGCGTGCAGGCGGGGGCGGTGTTTTTGCCGCTCAACACGGCCTATACGGGCGATGAGCTGGGCTATTTCATCGGCAATAGCGGCGCGCGGGTTTTTATCTGTGACCCCAAGGACGTGGCGGCGTTGCACCCGATGGCCGCGCGCGCTGGTGCTGCGCTGTTGAGCCTGTCGGCCGAGGCCACGGGCACGCTGGCGGCCCTTGCGGATGCACAACCGACGCAGTTCGACACGGCAGCGCGGAGCGAGGACGATCTGGCCGCGCTGCTTTATACCTCAGGGACCACGGGGCGCTCTAAGGGCGCGATGCTGAGCCAGCGCAATCTGCTGAGCAATGCCCGGACCCTGACTGAGCTGTGGCGCTTTACGTCTGAGGATGTGCTGCTGCATGCGTTGCCGATCTTTCACACCCATGGGCTGTTTGTGGCGACCAACATCACGCTTTTGGCGGGCGGCGCGATGATCCTGCTGCCCAAGTTCGATCTGGACGCGATGATCGCGCACCTGCCCCGCGCCACAGCGATGATGGGGGTGCCGACCTTCTACACGCGCCTGCTAGAGGACACTCGCTTTGATGCGGACCTCGCTGCGCATATGCGGCTCTTCATTTCGGGCTCGGCCCCGCTTCTGGCCAGCACCCATGAGGCGTTCGCGGCGCGCACCGGCCACCGGATCCTTGAGCGCTATGGGATGACGGAGACCAATATGAACACATCCAACCCTTATGATGGCCCGCGCGTGGCGGGGACCGTGGGGCCTCCGCTGCCGGATGTGGAGCTGAAAGTGACGGACCCTGCAACGGGCGCGGCACTGCCCGATGGCGAGATTGGCCAGATCGAAGTGCGCGGGCCGAACGTCTTTATGGGCTATTGGCAGATGCCGGAGAAGACCGCTGAAGAGCTGCGCGAGGATGGGTTTTTTATCACGGGCGATCTGGGGTTCGTGGACACGCAAGGCTATGTGCAGATCGTGGGGCGCAACAAGGATCTGATTATCTCGGGCGGCTACAACATTTACCCCAAAGAGATCGAGCTGCTGCTGGACGCGCAACCGGGCGTGCTGGAAAGCGCTGTGATCGGCGTGCCGGATGCGGATTTTGGCGAGCGCGTGCTGGCGGTGGTGGTGGCCGACGGTCCGCTGGATGTTGAGGCGCTGAAGGCGGCGTGCACGGACCGGTTGGCGCGCTTCAAACACCCGCGCGAGATTGTGGTGGTGGACGCCCTGCCCCGTAACACGATGGGCAAGGTGCAAAAGAACGTGCTGCGCGATCAGTATGGGTCTGCTTGATCGGTAAGGTTTTGCGCTTTGGCTTCGCCAAATCGCCACGCGCGGGCTTGCTGCGCAATCCCGCGCGACCTCCGGCGGGGATATTTTAAAAAAGCGAAGACAGGCAACGTGCAATTCTCTTTCGCTTTTTCGAAATATCCTGGGAGGTCTGGGGGGCAAAGCCCCCCAGCGGGGCGATTTGGCGAAGCTAAAGCGCAAAAAGCATTCTAGAGGAACGTGTTTGGCCTTGCTGGCCCTTTCAGTGATTTGCTCCCTCTCGGTGATTTGCTGGGCAATTCACCTGTCGGCGGCGGACGTGTTTCAGCGTTGCGAACCCTTTCGGTGATTTGCTGCGCAATTCACCTTGCGGGTGCGGACGTGTTTCAGCGTTGCTGAAACACTAAGAAAAAAGGGGAGCCATGAAGGCCCCCCTGTAAGTCTCGCCACTCAGGCTCATTCTGGTGTACCGCCCGGTTTCTGCCTGCGGCCTGAGCGTCGTCAGGGGCGAGCGCACCCGCCCCGGATCCCTTTAGCTACACCCGGAGGTGCCACCGCAGGTATTGCACTTCATGCAGGTGCCGTTGCGCACGAGGGTGTAGTTGCCGCACTCGCCGCACGGGTCGCCCTCATAGCCCTGCATTTTCGCCTTGGTGCGGGCGTCCATCTCGACGGTGCCGCTGGCAATCGCCGTGGTCGTTGTGGAGACAGCCACTTCCGGCACCAGCGTCTGGAGCGTTGCAACCGGATCGACAGAGCCGTCCAAAGCCACAGCGCCAGAGGCCCCGCCTTGCAGCACGACCAGCTCTTGCGGGACGCGCTTGCGCAGGTAGCCGGTGGAGCTGATCTGCTTGAGCACTTCGAGGGACTTGGACGCGGCCGTATCGCTAACCTCTGCGATATTGCGCTCTTCCTCGCCGCGGCCCAGATCGTCGAAGGACGCGCCTTCGGGCTTCACATGGGCCAGGTCGGTGCGGTCCAGATAAGACACGGCCAACTCGCGGAAGATATAGTCGAGGATCGAGGTCGCGTTCTTGATGCTGTCATTGCCCTGCACCATGCCCGCAGGCTCGAACTTGGTGAAGGTGAAGGCATCGACGAACTCTTCCAGCGGCACGCCATACTGGAGACCCACGGACACGGCGATGGCGAAGTTGTTCATCATCGCGCGGAAACCTGCGCCTTCCTTGTGCATGTCGATGAAAATCTCGCCCAACTGGCCGTCTTCATATTCGCCCGTGCGCAGATAGACCTTGTGACCGCCCACGATGGCTTTCTGCGTGTAGCCTTTGCGACGCTCGGGCATCTTCTCGCGGTGCGATTTGATGATCTCCTTGACGACGATTTTCTCGACGATCTTTTCGGCCAGAACGGTCGCTTTCTCCTGCGCCGATCCGCTTTCCAGCACCTCTTGCGCGTCCTCGTCATCCTCGACCAGCGAGGCGGCCAGAGGCTGCGAGAGTTTCGAGCCGTCCCGATAGAGCGCGTTGGCTTTGACACCCAGCGACCAGCTGAGTTCATAGGCCTTCTGGCAATCCTCGATCGTGGCGTCATTCGGCATGTTGATCGTCTTGGAGATCGCACCCGAGATGAAGCTCTGCGCGGCGGCCATCATGTAGATGTGGCTGTCGACGCTGAGGAAACGCTTGCCCTTCTTACCACAGGGGTTGGCGCAGTCGAAGACCACGTAATGCTCCTCTTTCAGGTGCGGCGCCCCTTCCAGCGTCATGGTTCCGCAGACGTGATCGTTGGCCGCGTCGATATCGGCTTTCGAGAAACCGAGGTGGCGCAGCAGATCGAAAGTCGGGTCGTTCAGCTTCTCGGCGGGGATGCCGAGGACGTTGGTGCAGAACTCCTCGCCCAGCGTCCACTGGTTGAAGACGAAGCGGATGTCGAAGGCCGAGGCGAGCGCGCCTTCCACCTTGTCCAGCTCGTTCTGGCCAAAGCCGTGACCCACCAGCGAAGTGTGGTTGATGCCTGGTGCGTTGCCCAGCGAGGCGTGACCGACGGCGTAGCTGACGATTTCCTCGATCTGGCTGGAGGAATAGCCCAGCGTTTCAAGCGCTGCGGGAACCGAGCGGTTGATGATCTTGAAGTAACCGCCACCTGCGAGCTTTTTGAACTTCACCAGCGCGAAGTCAGGCTCGATCCCGGTGGTGTCGCAATCCATCACCAGACCGATGGTGCCGGTTGGGGCAATCACGGTGGCTTGGGCGTTGCGGTAGCCGTGCTTTTCGCCAAGCTCCAGCGCTTCGTCCCAGCTTTGCTTGGCCAGTTCGATCAGACGCGCGTCGGGGCAGTTGGCCGCGTCCAGCGGCAGCGGCTTGACGGCGAGGTCTTCATAGGTGTCAGACGCATAGGCCGCCGCACGGTGGTTGCGCATGACGCGGAGCATGTGATCGGCGTTCTTCTTGTAGCCCGGGAACGGGCCAAGCTCGCCCGCGATCTCGGCGGATGTCGCATAGGACACGCCAGTCATGATCGCGGTCAGCGCACCACACATGGAGCGACCTTCGTCGCTGTCATAGCCGTAGCCCATGTTCATCAGCAGACCGCCGATATTGGCGTAGCCCAGACCGAGTGTGCGGAAGTCGTAAGACCGCTGCGCGATTTCCTTGGAGGGGAACTGCGCCATCATCACCGAGATTTCCAGCGTCACGGTCCAGAGGCGCGTGGCGTGCATGTAGTCGTCTGCTGCGAACTCACCGTCCTTGTAGAAGGTCAGCAGGTTCATCGAGGCAAGGTTACAGGCGGTGTCGTCGAGGAACATATATTCCGAGCACGGGTTGGAGCCGCGGATCTCGCCGTCTTCGGGGCATGTGTGCCACGCGTTGACTGTGTCGTGATACTGGATGCCGGGATCGGCACAGGCCCATGCGGCGTGGCCCACCTGCTCCCACAGATCGCGGGCTTGCACGGTCTTGTGGACCTTGCCGTCCTTGCGGTTGATGAGGTCCCACGTGCCGTCTTCTTCGACTGCTTTCAGGAACGCATCGGTGACGCGGATCGAGTTGTTGGAGTTTTGACCGGAGACCGAATTGTAAGCCTCGCTATCCCAGTCCGTGTCATAAGTCGGGAATTCGATGCTGGTGTGGCCCTGCTTGGCATAATCCAGCACGCGCTTGACGTAAGTCTCGGGGATCGCGACCTTTTTGGCGGCGCGCACGGCGTCTTTCAGGGCCGGGTTCACCTTGGGGTCATAGGCGTCTTCTGCGGCGCCGTCCCAGGCTTTGATCGCGGCGAAGATCGCGTTCAGCTTCTCTTCGTGCATTTTGGAGCCGGCGACGATGGACGCCACTTTCTGCTCTTCCAGCACCTTCCAGTTGATGAATTCCTCGATATCGGGGTGGTCGGCATCGACGATCACCATCTTGGCCGCGCGGCGCGTGGTACCGCCTGATTTGATGGCGCCAGCTGCGCGGTCACCGATTTTCAGGAACCCCATGAGGCCGGAGGACTTGCCGCCGCCCGACAGGCTCTCACCTGCTGCACGCAAATGCGAGAAGTTCGTGCCTGTGCCGGACCCGTATTTAAAGAGGCGCGCTTCGCGAACCCACAAGTCCATGATGCCGCCGTCGTTCACCAGATCATCGGCGCAGGACTGAATAAAGCAGGCGTGGGGTTGCGGGTGCTCGTAGGCTGAATCGGATTTCGTCAGCTTGCCGGTTTTATAGTCGACATAGTGGTGACCCTGGCTGGGGCCGTCGATGCCGTAGGCCCAGTGCAGGCCGGTGTTGAACCACTGGGGGCTGTTGGGGGCCGCGCGCTGGGTGGCCAGCATGTGGCGCATCTCGTCGTAGTAGGCTTTGGCGTCGGCTTCCGTGGTGAAGTAGCCGCCTTTCCAGCCCCAGTAGGTCCATGCGCCTGCGAGGCGATCGAAGACCTGCTTGGCCGAGGTTTCGCCGACGAAGCGCACGTCTTCGGGCAGTTTTGCGAGGGCTTTTTCGTCAGGGACGGATTTCCACAGGAACTCGGGCACGCCCTTTTCCTTGACCTTCTTGAGGACGGCGGCGACGCCAGCCTTACGGAAGTATTTCTGTGCAATCACGTCGCTGGCGACCTGGCTCCAGCTTGCGGGCACTTCAAGATCGGCCAGGTGGAACACGACCGTGCCGTCAGGATTTCGGATCTCCGACGTCGTGGTGACGAAGTCCAGGTCGGCATAGGCGTCGTTGGTGTCGCGTGTAAACTTGCGTTCAATCTTCATGTGTCCGTGCCCCGTAAAGCGTGTTTCGTTTGTGGCCGGGACGTTGCCCGACAATATTGCCTCGCGGGGCAATGGCGAAAGACATCCCCAGCGGCCGCGCAAGCGACTGCCTCGTCCCGTAAAGAACGCGTTTGATCGTGGTATCCGTCCCTCGCCGGTCTGCCTGCGTCCCTCTTTCGAGACACTAAATCTTGTGGCTATCTGACCCGCCAGCACAAGGTGACGTATTCACCCCTAGAGGGTCAACGGAATTTTTATCGTTTTGGGGATTTTTTCCCGGTTGACGCAGAGCCGGTTTGGCTCTCCCCCACCGGGAAAGTGATTCACTCAGCGTAAACCTTCTGGGGATAAGGATCGGGGTATCCGTGTGCATAAGTGCAAATGCCCGTAAAATGCCAAAGGTTTAGGCCCTTTCCGGGGACATGCCGACGGGCTGCTGGACGCTTTTCGAGGAAGCCGTAAATTTTACGCGGGCCACATGACGCGGATGTGACAGGAATGCCGGATTTGCCCGCCGATGGCGCTGGTAACGGGAGCGATTCTCAGGAACACTAGCGTAACCATGCGGTTTTTCCCTCACCTCCTTGCCCTCCCACTGATTGTTGCGGGCTGCAGTCAGACCCCTATATCTGGGGGCGGCACGGTTGGGGACGATCTGGACCAGGTCGCGTTCTTCAGCGATTTCCCCACCCTGCTCTTCTCCGCCGCCGGGGAGGCATGTTCCGGCCCCGGCGACGTGCTGGTGCAGGAGGACCCCGGCACCTTGCGGTGCGAGGTGTTGCCAGACCCGCCGTCGGCTGCAGCACTGATTCTGAGCTATGACGGCACCATCGAAGACCTGCCCAAATACGTGATCGCCTTTGATACCGAGACGCGCTCGGACGGCTATATTGTGCGCAACGAGGCCTATATTCGTGTGCCGCAAATGGACGGCGGCGAGCTGCGGATCAAAACGCCCGACCGCCGCCGCACCCGCGATATTCGCCAGATCTTTACCGCCGCGGGCGGCACGATGATCGCGCCTTGAGCCCAAACGCACGAAGATTTGCGCTCATTTAAGGGAACAAATTCCATGTTGGGCCGTTAAACTGTCGTAATTGACGGAGGTTCCAATGAAGAAAGCGCTACTCGCCCTGCCCATGATCGCTGCTCTCGCGGCGTGTGAGACACCTGAACAAAGCGCCCTTGCCGGGGCTGCGGCGGGTGCCGCGATCGGTTCTGCCGTGTCGGCGGATAATGATCGTCTCGAAGGTGCCGTGGTCGGCGGAGCCGTTGGCGCCGCAGCAGGTGCCGCTGCCGGGACCTATGTCGGACGCAGCCAGGGTGGCGATTGCGTCTATCAACGCGCCGATGGCACGCGCTACGTCGCGCGCTGCGGCTAAGATTTCCCAACACACCGGTCGAACGGCCTGCAATTTTGCGGGCCGTTTTTTACAAAGGTCTTTTAGGCTGATTGTCTGGAAGAAACAGTGGTCGGGACGGCAAGATTCGAACTTGCGACCTACGGTACCCAAAACCGTCGCGCTACCAGGCTGCGCTACGCCCCGAACTTAGCGCAGTCTCTAAGCGGACAAATCGGAAAAGAAAAGCCCCAGCGCGCGTTATTCCGCAGCACAGGGCCACGCGGCCTCTTGAACGGTAAAGGCCGGGTGCCGCATCACGGTGCCCGGCACGATCCCAAGGCGTTCAGCCATGCCGCCATTCACTTCAAGTACTGCATAGATGTTGTCGCCGCCCAGAATCGGCGTCTCGTCATGGGGGATCGCGTTGGCGTGGACATGCTGCACGGTGCCGGTGACATCGGCAAAGATCATATCAAGCGGGATCAGCGTATTGCGCATCCAGAAGGACGCGGTCTGCGGACGCTCATAGACAAAGAGCATGCCGGCCATCATCGGCATCTCCTCGACAAACATCAGACCCTGGCCACGCTCTTCGGGGTCGTCGGCAAGCTCAATCGCAAAGCGCGCCTGCCCCCAATCGCCTTTCAGATCCACCGCATCCTCCTGACAGGCCCCATGGGCCATGCCAGCAGCAGCAATAAGAAGAAAAGCGGTCAGGAGCGGCTGATAACGTCCCATGCAACAACCTCTGCGGCCATCTTGCCACGGCGACCGTCGACCACGCGCATCGCGATCGCTTCACCGGGTTGCAGATCGGCAAGCCCCGACAAGCGCAGAACCTCGACATGCACAAACACATCTTCGGCGCTGCCGAAGGTATTTGCAAACCCAAAGCCCTTGGCCTTGTCGAACCATTTCACCCGCGCCGGCTGCCACGGGATGTGCTTGAGCTCAGCCTCATCGAAGTGCTGAAAATCCTCAAGCGGCGCTTTGGCAGCGCCCTCGGGTGCACGGATCATAACGACCTCGGTGGCCTGCACCCCGCGGTCTGTGTGTTGCACGTGCACTTCGATCTCGGAGCCATCGGCCACCGAGCTTTGGCCATAGTTCCGCAGAACATTGGCGTGGATCAGAATATCCGGTCCACCGGCATCTGAGAGAATAAAACCAAATCCTTTTGCAGGATCGAACCACTTAACAACACCATGCACCACTGGGGTGGCGTCTTCGCGTTGATCTGACATTGAGGCCATTCCTGGCAAGTGTGATATGTTAATGTCTATGCGCCTAAGCATGGACCTGTTCAAGGCCAAAAACAATTCAAATTCATAGGCCTGTCATTCGTGTGACGTGAAATTTACGGGTTTAAACGTGTAATATTCCACGGCTTTTCAACCGCAGGACGGCACCAGCGAAATCGGTCATGCAACCGAAACTCGCCGTCCGCCCAGAACTCGATCTCTAACGGAAAAATTCGAAAGCCCCCCCAGAACGCAGGCCGCGTGGGCGCGGTTCCGTGCTGGGCCGTGACCTTGGCCACCTCGGCCATCAGCGCGGTGCGCGAGGATAGCGGCTCTGACTGGCGCGAGGCCCAGGCCCCAAGCCGCGACTTCAGCGAACGAGAGGCGTAATAGGCATCGGCCTTGGGTCCATCCTCTTTTTCGACCACACCGCGCACACGGATCTGGCGGCGCTGGGTTTTGGAATGCAGCACGAAGGCAACCTTCCCAGACGCATCAATCTCTTGCGCCTTCTTGCCGGTGTAGTTTGTGTAAAAGACAAAGGCGTCCGCCTCGATCTCTTTGAGCAGCACCATCCGGACATTGGGCAGACCATCCGCATCGACGGTCGCCAGAGCAATCGCGTTGGGATCATTGGGTTCGGTCTTTTCGGCCTCGTCCAGCCATTTTTGCGCCAGCGCGAACGGATCATCGCCGGCGAATATCCCGGTGCGTTTGCTATTGTCCGACATGATGTCCCTCATTCTTTTACCAAAGGGATAAATAACTGGTTTGCCAAGGCAACCCCACCCCGGCGGAAAACAGCCGATGACCCTGCGCCACGCAGAGCCTTGATGCAGCCCACCGCTTGGCCTAAACGGTTTGCTCATAACAAAAGACCAAAGGGACGCGGGATGTCGACAAATCTCATGCAAGGAAAACGCGGGCTGATCATGGGGCTCGCCAATGACAAATCCATTGCGTGGGGGATCGCGAAAGCCTGTGCAGATGCCGGGGCCGAACTTGCGTTTTCCTATCAGGGCTATGCGCTGAAAAAGCGGGTGGAGCCGTTGGCCGCCTCTTTGGGCAGCGACACGGTTCTGCCCTGTGATGTGTCGGATGAGGCGTCGATGGACGAGTTATTCGCGTCGCTGGAAGAGAAATGGGGCAAGCTGGACTTTCTGGTCCATGCGATAGGGTTTTCCGACAAGAACGAGCTGCGCGGGCGGTATGTCGACACGTCGCGCGGCAATTTCGCTATGTCGATGGACATATCGGTTTACTCGTTCACCGCTGTGGTCCAGCGCGCCGAAAAGCTGATGTCTGAGGGCGGCTCCTGCCTGACGCTGACCTATTACGGGGCCGAGCGCGTGATGCCGCATTACAATGTGATGGGAGTCGCCAAGGCCGCGTTGGAGGCGTCGGTCCGCTATCTGGCGGAGGATCTGGGCAAGGACGGCATCCGCGTCAATGCGATTTCGGCCGGGCCGATCAAAACGCTGGCGGCTTCGGGGATTGGCGACTTCCGCTACATCATGAAGTGGAACGAGTATAACTCGCCCCTGCGCCGCAATGTGACGACAGAAGATGTAGGCAACTCCGCGCTCTATCTGCTGTCCGATCTGGGATCGGGTGTCACGGGCGAGAACCTGCATGTGGATGCAGGCTATCACGTGGTTGGCATGAAAGCGGTGGACGCGCCGGATATGTCCAAGTCGTGACCGCAGCGGCGTTCCTTTCGGTCGTTCTGATCCATTTGGCCGCGGCGATGAGCCCCGGCCCGTCTTTTGTGGTGTCTGTGCGCACGGCGGCCTCCGAAGGGTTCAAAGTCGCGGCGGCCTTGGCCATGGGCTTCGGTCTGGGGGCTGCGATCTGGGCGGTGGCCGCGCTGGCGGGTCTGGCCCTGCTTTTCGAGATCGCGCCGGTGTTGCTGACGGTTCTCAAGGTCGGCGGCGGGCTATTCTTGTGCTTCATCGCGCTGATGATGTGGCGTCACGCGGCAGAGCCTTTGGCAGAGGTGGAGGCCGACGCCCCGCCCCGTTCGATAGCATCCGCGATCCGTTTGGGTCTGATGACTCAGCTCGCCAATCCGAAACCGGCCGTTTTCTTTGGCGCTGTGTTCATCGGCCTCGTCCCCGCAGGCACGCCCCTGCCCACGCTGATCGCCCTGCTCGCGCTGATCTTCATCAATGAAACCCTGTGGTATATTTTCGTGGCCCGCGCGTTCTCCATCGCGCAGGCCCGCGCCGCCTATATGCGCCTGAAAGCCATGATTGATCGCCTCTTTGGCGGTTTGATCGCGTTTTTCGGCCTTAAAATCGCTCTGACCTGAGGAGAGCTGCCATGACCGACCGTTTGCCCCATGAAAAAGGGTTTCACATTGCCTGGGACCAGATTCACCGCGACAGCCGCGCCTTGGCGTGGCGGCTGGACGGCAATGGGCCCGATAACGGCGCGTGGAAAGCGATTGTGGCGATCACACGGGGCGGCATGGCCCCTGCAATGATCGTGGCGCGGGAGTTGGATGTCCGCGTGGTCGATACGATCAGCGTGAAGAGCTACAACAACCAAGAGCAGACCGATGCCGTGGTGCTGAAAGCGCCCGATGCGGGGCTGATGGGCGACGGCACGGGCATTCTGATCCTCGATGATCTGGTGGACAGCGGCAAAACGCTGGAACTGGTCCGCAAGCACTACCCCAACGCCCATTTCGCGACCGTCTATGCCAAGCCCAAAGGGGTGCCGATGGTGGATACCTACATCACGGAAGTGTCTCAGGATACGTGGATTTTCTTCCCCTGGGACATGGCCCTGCAATATGTGGAGCCTTATCGCGGCACCGATGCATGAGCCGGACAGAGGCCACCTTCTCACCCCCGGTGATGGAGGCGCGGCGCTGGCTTGAGGGCGTCAGCTTTCCCGACAACCAGCCTTTGTTGAATGTCAGCCAGGCCGCCCCGGTCGATCCACCGCCTGCGCCGATGCTGGAGGCGATGGCGCAGATCGTGTTGAGCGACCCGGCCGCGCATCTTTACGGGCCAGTGCTGGGGCTGCCAGAGTTACGCGAAGAAGTCGCGGCGCAGTTTTCGCAAAGCTATGGCGGGGCAATCACGGCAGAGAACGTTGCCATCACGTCGGGGTGCAATCAGGCCTTTGCGGCAGCGATTGCGGTGCTGTGTGCGGAAGAGGATGAAGTTCTCCTCCCAACCCCTTGGTATTTCAATCATAAGATGTGGCTGGATATGGCCGGGGTCAGAGCTGTTCCCCTGCCAACCGGCGCCGACCTCCTGCCCGCTCCAGCCAAGGCCGAGGCGCTCATCACCCCGCGCACAAAGGCCATCGCACTGGTCACGCCGAACAACCCTGCGGGCGTCGAATACCCCGCAGAACTGATGGAGGCGTTCCGCGATCTGGCCCGAAAACACGGTATCGCGCTGATCGTTGACGAGACCTATCGCGACTTTCACAGTCAGACTGGCGCGCCTCATAACCTGTTCCAAGATGCCGATTGGGACGACACGCTGATCCAGCTTTACAGCTTTTCCAAGGCCTACCGCCTGACCGGCCACCGCGTCGGCGCGATCCTAACCAGCCCCGCCCGCCTTGCGGAGGTGGAGAAGTTCCTCGACACGGTCACGATTTGCCCCAACCAGTTGGGCCAGCGCGCGGCTCTTTGGGGGATGCGCAATCTGGGCGATTGGCTGGCCGGGGAGCGTCGCGAAATCCTGGCGCGCCGCGCCGCGATTGAAGCCAACATGCCCAAAATTGAGGCAGAGGGATGGGTCCTGCTGGGTGTCGGCGCCTATTTCGCCTATCTGCAGCACCCGTTTGATCTCCCCTCCGATCAACTTGCCCAAAATTTGGTCAGCCAATCAGGGATCCTCTGTCTTCCCGGAACCATGTTCCAACCGGACGGATCGGACGCCGGAAAAGCCCAGCTCCGCATTGCCTTTGCCAATATTGACGCAGACGGGATCACGACCCTGTTTGACAGGCTTGCCGCTCACCGCCCAACCGCCTAAACAACGCTTGAGCGGTAGGGAGAGCCTCATGGCCAAGGGCAAGTCATCAAACATTTTCGTCTGGATCATTCTGGTCCTGCTCATCATCGGTCTGGCAGGTTTCGGCGCCTCCGGTCTGAACGGCACGATCCGCACGGTGGGCAAGGTGGGCGACGAGCCGATCACGGTCAACAGTTACGTCAATGAGGTCCAATCCGAGCTGCGCGCCTTGCAGGCCCAGACCGGTCAGCCCATCACCTTCGAGCAGGCCCAGCAGTTCGGCCTGACCCAATCGGTCCTGTCGCGACTGGTCAGCCAGGCCGCCGTAGATCACGAGGCTCGCATCATGGGGCTGTCGGTGGGCGACGCGGAAGTGCGCAACCAGCTGATGCAGATCCCAGCGTTTCAAGGTGTGAACGGTCAATTTGATCGCGAAGCCTATACCTTCACGCTTGACCGCTCTGGCTTGAACGAGGCGGAGTTTGAGGAAAGCCTGCGCGACGACAGCGCGCGCACATTGCTACAAACCGGGATGGCAGGGGCCGTGCGGCTGCCCCCATCCTACGGGCAGGCGCTGGCCAATTTCTATGGCGAGCGGCGCAGCTTCACCTGGGCTTTACTGACCGAAGAAGATTTGACCCTTTCGGTGCCGACGCCCACACAAAGCGATATCGAAGGCACCTATGACGACCATCCCGATGCCTTCACCGCCCCTGCCGCAAAGGCGATCACCTACACGCTGCTCACGCCGGATATGCTGCTTGATACGGTCGAGATCAGCGAGGACGCCCTGCGCGCGCTTTATGACGAGCGTCGGGACGAGTTTATTCGCCCCGAACGGCGTCTGGTCGAACGGCTGGTCTTTGGCAGCCAGGAAGATGCAGAGGCGGCGAAGGCGCGGCTTGATAGTGGCTCGATCAGTTTCTCGGAACTGGTGGCCGAGCGTGGCCTGACCCTGAACGATATTGATCTCGGCGATGTGGTGGAGGGTGCGCTTGGCGATGCGTCAGATGCGGTCTTCGCATTGGAGGAACCCGGTGTTGTCGGCCCCCTGCCCAGCAATCTGGGCCCAGCCCTCTTCCGCATGAACGCGATTCTGGCCGCGCAAGAAACCTCCTTCGAGGAGGCGCGCGATGATCTGGGCACAGAGCTGGCGCTGGACCGTGCGCGCCGCGTGATCGAAGTGCAGGCACAGGAAATCGACGACATGCTGGCCGCCGGGGCCACGCTGGAAGACGTGGCCAACGATACGGAAATGACGCTGAACCAGATGAATTTCAGCGATGAAAGCACCGAAGCGACGGCGGCTTATGAAGCGTTCCGCGCTGCCGCCGAAGCCGTGACGGCCGATGACTTCCCCGAAGTGATTCCGCTGGAGGATGGCGGCATCGTCGCCTTGCGTCTGGACGAGGTGATCCCGCCCACGCTGCAGCCCCTGGACGATGTGCGCGGCGAGGTGATCGCGCTGTGGCGCGAGCGGACGGTGAACCGCATGCTCCGCGAACAGGCCAATGAGATTGCCGAACGCCTGAGCGAGGTGGGCGATCTGGCCACCGAAGGGCTGACCGCAACGGTCGAGACGGACATCACCCGCCAGGACTTTATCGAAGGTCTGCCCCGCCGCTTTATCGAGTCGGTCTTCGAGCTGGAGCCGGGCGAACGCTCGGTCATCAGCGCAGGCCCGCAGGTCTATCTGGTGCGTCTGGACCGCATCGCGCCGCCTGATCCAGATGCCGAAGACGGCGACGTGCTGAGCCGCGCTTTGGAGCGACAATTGGAAGATGGCATCGGACGCGACATTCTGGGCGCGTTCGCCGTGGACGTGCAGTCCCGCGCGGGGATCGAGATTGATCAGCGCGCGCTGGACGCGGTCAATGCCAGCTTCGGCACTGGCCGTGGCGGAACTTAGTAAGGCCTGAACACGTGACACTCACCCCTGACTTCGCGGCCTTCGAGGCGGGCTATGCTGCGGGCAAACCGCAGGTCGTTTACACGCGGCTGGCCGCCGATCTGGACACGCCCGTGTCGCTGATGCTCAAGCTGGCCGGCGCGCGCAAGGACAGCTTCATGCTGGAAAGTGTCACCGGTGGCGAGGTGCGCGGGCGTTATTCCATCGTGGGCATGAAGCCCGATCTGATCTGGGCTTGCGATGGCAAGACCAGTCGGTTGAACCGCAGCGCCAAGATCGACGCGGATGCGTTCGAAGAACTGGACGGCCACCCGCTGGACACCCTGCGCGCGGTCATTGCGGAAAGCCGGATCGAGATGCCGGACGATCTGCCCGCCTCCGCCGCCGGGCTTTTCGGCTATCTGGGCTACGACATGATCCGGCTGGTGGAACATCTGCCGAATGTGAACCCGGACCCTCTGGGCGTGCCGGATGCCATTCTGCTGCGCCCGACGGTCGTGGCTGTTCTGGACGGTGTCAAAGGCGAAGTGACGGTCGTCTCGCCTGCATGGGTCACGGATGGGCAATCGGCCAAGGCAGCCTATGCGCAGGCCGCTGAACGCGTGATGGACGCCGTCCGCGAGATGGAGCGCCCGGTGCCGCTGGATCGCGCTTTGGGCGAGGCACAGGACGATCCGGAGCCGGTGTCGAACTTCACGCGGGAGGGCTACAAGGACGCCATTGAGACGGCGAAGGACTATATCCGCGCTGGCGATATCTTTCAGGTCGTGCCGTCGCAGCGCTGGACGCAAAGCTACAAGCAACCGCCCTTCGCGCTCTATCGCTCTTTGCGCCGCACGAACCCGTCGCCCTTCATGTTCTACTTCAATTTCGGCGGCTTTCAGGTGATCGGGGCAAGCCCGGAAATCCTTGTGCGGGTCTTTGGCAACGAGGTCACGATCCGCCCCATCGCAGGAACGCGGCCCCGTGGGGCGACACCTGACGAGGACCGCGCGTTGGAGACTGATCTGATGGCCGACCAGAAAGAACTGGCGGAGCATCTGATGCTGCTGGATCTGGGGCGCAATGATACCGCCAAGGTCTCGAAGGTCGGGACGGTGCGGCCGACGGAGCAGTTCATCGTCGAGCGCTATAGCCACGTGATGCATATCGTCTCGAATGTGGTGGGCGAGTTGTCGGAGGACCAGGACGCACTTTCAGCGCTGCTGTCCGGTCTGCCCGCTGGCACGGTCTCCGGCGCGCCCAAAGTCCGCGCGATGGAGATTATCGACGAGTTGGAGCCCGAAAAACGCGGCATATACGGCGGCGGTTGCGGATATTTCGCAGCCAATGGCGACATGGATATGTGCATCGCCCTGCGCACGGCGCTGGTGAAGGATGAAAAGCTCTATATTCAGGCGGGCGGCGGCGTTGTCTATGACAGCGATCCGGAGGCCGAGTATATGGAGACGGTCCACAAATCTCAGGCGATCCGCAAGGCGGCGGCAGGCGCGACGCGCTTTACCGGATCAAACAGCTAGTTGGATTGCGCCGCGGCGATCAGCTTCGCAGGGCTTTGATCAGCTCGTCTTTTGTCATGTCCCAGCGGCCTTCGATCTCAAGCTCGCCTGCGCGCTCGATCAAATCGTCCTTGGTCCAGTCTTCATAGGGGGGCGCTTTGCCGCCTTTTTCGGACGGGTTCATGTCGTCATTGGCCTGCGCATTGGCAATCGCGGCGGCTTTGGACTTGTCATAGCCCTTGTCGCGCAGGGCCTCATAGGTCTCTTCGTTTTTGATGGATGATCCGTGTGTCTTGGCCATGGGGTGCTCCTTGAACAATTGTCTGTTCAACACCGTCTGGCTCGTTTGGTTCCCGCCCTATTGGGCTGTCAGCACGGCGGAGACCGGCACCAGCGCCACGCGCCCTGCCCGGTCACTGAGCCCCCAAAGGAGCAGCGCCGAGATCGTGTCGGGGCGGATGCGGCCCATCATGATCACTTCTTCGCCTTGGGCGGCGCGGAAGGCGGCGTTGTCCAGAAAGCGGCGGATCACGGTGGGGGTTTGGCCTTCGCTGTCCATGTCGTCAAAGATGTTGGCCGCGGGAAAGCCGGTGCTGTCTGCAAGCTGCGCGGTCGAGTTCAGGCCTGTGCTGGCAGTCACCAACCCATGGCCGGACTGGCCCAGACGGTCGATGATCTGCTCGGTCCCTTGGCGCCCACCGGGCACGTCTTGGGCGATCAGAACACCCGCGGCTTCCGGCACAGCAGTCAGAGACGCATCCAGCGCTACCTCGATATCGGAGGGGGCCGCGCCGTCGGGCAAATCGGCCAGGACGAGCACTTCAAAGCCCTCTGCGCGGTATTTCGCCATCATATCGGCGGCATCAGGTGCTGTGGCGGGGACTGCGAAAGTGATCGGATAAGGGAACGAGCGCAGCGCATCCGCGCCGATGGGGCTGGAGCCATCGTCAATCAGGAGGATCGACATCAGCGGGCGGTTTTCGGGGTTGTCCCAGGCGGCAGCAAAGCGCTCAAGCGGCGGTGCGTCGGGGTCCGCGGCGGGCGTTTCTTCGGCTTGCGGCGCGGAGGCGTCCTCCTCGGCTGGCGCTTCAGGCGTCTCTGCGGTGATGGTCGGCAAGCGCCCGGTTTCGACATTCTCGGCCCGGTCGCTGAGCGTGCCGACCGGTTGACCGACAGAGCCGCCCTGTTCGCCTTGCAGCGCCAGGCGGGGCGCGGGGGCATCGTCTTCGGGGGTTTCGTCTTCGACAATCGCGGGCGCCTCATCGACCGTAGGCTCGGGCGTCTCTTCCACGGCCACCTCTGCCTCAGGCGACGTCGGCTCGACGGTGTCTTGCTGCGGCGCAACGGGCGCTTCCGGAGCTTCCGAGATTACAACGGGAGCCGTGTCTTCAGATGTCTCTGACTCAGCCGGTTCCTCTGTCAGGGTGTTGCCCTCGGTGGGGGCCTCGACAGGTGACTCCTCCAGCGGAGCTTCAACCGGGGCTTCGGTCACAAGGTCCGGTGTCTCTTCGCCCTCGCCCACTTGCGGTGCCATGGCTTGCGGGCTGGGCAGAACCGGCTCTTCCTCGGTGACGTCTTCGACAACCTCATCCACCACTTCCGGTGCGTCCGGCTCAGCCACCGTGCCGCCCGTTTCGGGCAATGCGGCAGGGCTTGTATCCGCCACAGGCACTTCGGGCTGATCGACGCCCATCGGTTCGGGCGCAGGGGCTGTGACCGCAGGCTCTGTGCTTTCGACGCTGGCGGGCGGGATCTCTTGCTGCGTGGCGGGCTCCGCTGTCACGGCGCGATCACCCGGCCCGTCGCCGACGATTGAGGCCACCGACAGCCCCAGGACCGAGACCAGCCCGCCCCAGATGAAACCAAAGAATATCCCGCGTCCCACGGCTGCTGCTCCTTGTCGTCCTCTCGCAGGCCAAGGTTCTTCCTTCGCCCGGCGACACGGTCTGGCCTTGACCTTCCCGCGCTGCTTCCCGCATGTATACCGCGACCTTGACGGGGCTGCCCAGCCCCAAATCCCGAAAGCCGTCTGCAATGCTTCTGCTGATAGATAACTACGACAGTTTCACCTATAATCTTGTCCATTATCTGGGCGAGTTGGGCGCGGATGTCGTTGTGAAACGCAATGACGCGCTTGACCCGCAAGAGGCCATGGCGCTGAACCCGGAAGCGATCCTGCTGTCCCCCGGCCCTTGCGATCCGTCACAAGCGGGGATCTGTCTGGCTCTGACCGAGGCCGCTGCTGAAACGCGCACCCCGTTGATGGGCGTCTGTCTGGGCCATCAGACGATTGGGCAGGCCTTCGGGGGTGAGGTGGTGCGCTGCCATGAAATCGTGCACGGCAAGATGGGCCAGATGCGCCACACAGGCACCGGGCTTTTTGAGGGTCTGCCAAGCCCGTTTGATGCCACCCGCTATCACTCGCTGGTGGTGGATCGCGCGACCCTGCCCGAGTGTCTTGAGATCACGGCAGAGCTGGAAGATGGTACGATCATGGGGCTGCAGCACCGCGAGCTGCCTATTCACGGCGTGCAGTTTCATCCCGAATCCATTGCCTCTGAACATGGGCACAAGCTGTTGAATAACTTTCTGAAAACCGTAAGTGAGCCCGCATGAGCGACGCGTTAAAACCGCTGATCGGAGCGGCAGCTGATCGCCCGTTGAGCAAAGCCGAAGCCGAAGAGGCTTTCGCCATTCTCTTCGATGGCGCGGCCACACCCAGTCAGATCGGCGGGCTGCTGATGGCGCTCCGCACGCGCGGCGAAACGGTGGAGGAATACGCCGCCGCCGCCGCTGTGATGCGGGCCAAATGCACGCCCGTGGACGCGCCTGCGGGCGCAATGGATATCGTCGGCACAGGCGGTGACGGCAAAGGCACGCTGAACATTTCCACCGCGACGGCGTTCGTTGTGGCGGGCGCAGGTGTCACGGTGGCCAAACACGGCAACCGGAACCTCAGCTCGAAATCCGGGGCCGCAGATGCGCTTGGGCAAATGGGGATCGAAGTGATGGTCGGTGCCGATGTGGCCAGCCGCGCGATCAACGAGATCGGGATCGGCTTCATGATGGCGCCGATGCACCACCCGGCCATCGGCCATGTGATGCCGACCCGCGCCGAATTGGGCACCCGCACGATCTTCAATATCCTCGGCCCGCTGACCAACCCGGCGGGTGTCAAACGCCAGCTGACAGGCGCGTTCAGCCGCGATCTGATCCGCCCGATGGCCGAGACACTGGCCGCGTTGGGGGCCGAAAAAGCCTGGCTTGTGCATGGGGGTGATGGCACGGATGAACTCTCAGTCGCGGGCGTGTCCTATATGGCTGTCCTTGAGGACGGGACCGTAACCGAGCGAGAGTTACACCCCGAGGACGCAGGCTTGCCGGTGCACCCGTTCGAGGCCCTGCTGGGTGGCTCGCCAGAAGAGAACGCCGTGGCCTTCCGCGCGCTGCTGGACGGCGAGGCTTCTGCCTATCGGGACGCGGTCTTGCTGAACGCGGCGGCGGCGTTCATGATTGCTGACAAGGTGAGCTCTTTATCCGAAGGCGTTGAAATCGCGTCTGATTCCATCGACAGTGGCGCCGCAAAAGCTAAGGTTTCTGCGCTGGCAAAACTCACATCGGAGGCCGCATGACCGACACGATCCTCGACAAGATCAAAGCCTATAAGCTGGAAGAGGTTGCCGCGCGCAAGGCCGAGACCTCCCTGGAAGATCTGCAAAAACTGGCCAGTGATGCGCCCGTGCCACGCGGCTTTGCCCGCGCCCTGCAGGAGGCGTCTCGTGAGGGATATGGACTGATCGCCGAAATCAAGAAAGCCTCCCCCTCCAAGGGCTTGATACGGGAGAGTTTCGACCCCGCAACCCTTGCGAAAGCCTATGAGGATGGCGGCGCGACCTGCCTGTCAGTCTTGACCGACACGCCCTCCTTCCAAGGGGCCGATCAGTTCCTGACAGAGGCGCGCGGCGCCGTCGATCTGCCGGCCCTGCGCAAGGATTTCATGTATGATCCCTATCAGGTTGTTGAGGCGCGCGCGCTGCATGCCGATTGCATCCTGATCATCATGGCGTCAGTCTCGGATGACCAGGCCGCAGAACTGGAAGACGCCGCAATCGCACTTGATATGGACGTCCTGCTGGAGGTCCATGACGAGGCCGAACTGGCGCGCGCGGCACGGTTGAAGTCGCCGCTGATGGGCATAAATAACCGCAATCTCAAGACGTTCGAGACCTCTCTTGAAGTCACCAAGCAGCTGTCAAAACTGGTTCCCGCGGACCGCACTATCGTGTGCGAAAGCGGTCTGAACACCCCCCAGGAGCTAGCTGAAATGGCCATGTATGGCGCGCGGGTGTTCCTGATCGGCGAAAGCCTGATGCGTCAGGATGATGTGGCGGCAGCCACGCGGGCGCTGATCTCAGAGCCGCTGACATCCGCTGGCGGGGGCATGTAGCATGGCGCTAACCCATTTTGACGGCAAGGGCGATGCCCATATGGTCGATGTGTCCGAAAAGGAGGTCACGTCGCGCACGGCCATCGCTATCGGTTACATTAAGATGGCCCCTGAAACCCTTGATATAATTACCAAAGGCTCAGCCAAGAAAGGTGACGTTCTGGGCGTTGCACGGCTTGCGGGCATCATGGGGGCCAAGCGCACGGCAGACCTGATCCCCCTTTGCCACCCGCTGCCTGTGACCAAAGTCGCGGTCGAACTGACGCCTGATGCCGACCTGCCCGGGATCCGCGTTGAGGCGACAGTGAAAACGACTGGTCAGACCGGTGTTGAAATGGAAGCGCTCACAGCCGTCTCCACCGCGGCGCTAACCGTCTATGACATGGTCAAAGCAGTCCAGAAGGACATGGAAATCGGCGGCATCGCCCTGCAATTCAAAGATGGCGGCAAGTCGGGTCGCTATACAGCTCCATGATTTCGGTCGCCGAGGCGCGCGCAAAAACAATGGCTTTGGTCGCGCCGAAAAGTATTGAGATCGTCCCGCTGATAGAAGCCTCTGGCCGGGTCTTGGCGAAGGACGCGATTGCCAAGCGCGCGCAACCACCCTTTGCGGCCTCGGCCATGGATGGCTATGCCGTGCGGTCCGAGGATGCGCAGCCAGGCGCTGTGCTGACCGTGATCGGTGAAGCTGCAGCGGGACATGCTTTTGAGGGCGTCGTTGCAGCCGGACAAGCGGCGCGCATCTTTACCGGCGCGCCAATGCCAGACGGGGCGACGCGGGTGATCATTCAAGAAGATGCCACAACCGACGGCACTTCAATTACGCTCTCCAAAGACTTGGAAGATAATCATTTTGTCCGCCCTGCCGGTGGCGATTTTACGGTTGGCGATAGATTGACAGCCCCGCGGGTTCTCAGCCCTGCTGATCTGGCTTTGCTCGCCTCCATGAACATCGCGGAGGTTCCAGTCAGCTGCAAACCCAACGTCGCGATCATCGCAACGGGGGACGAATTGGTGATGCCGGGCGACACGCCTGCAGACGACCAGATCATCGCCTCAAACTGCTTTGGGCTGCATGCCATGATCGCGGCAGCCGGTGGTCATCCGCGACTGTTGCCCATCGCGCGGGACACCGAAAGCTCCCTTCGGATGGCTTTCGAGATGGCGCAGGGATGCGATCTGATCGTCACGATCGGCGGCGCGTCCGTGGGCGACCATGATCTGGTCGGTCACGTCGCCGGAGACCTGGGACTGGAGCGCGCCTTTTACAAGATCGCGATGCGCCCCGGCAAGCCGCTGATGGCTGGAAAACTGGCGGGAGCCGCGATGTTGGGTTTGCCGGGAAACCCAGTCTCTGCAATGGTTTGCGGGCAGCTCTTCATGTTACCCATCATCCACAAGATGCTGGGCCGTCCAACACGTGATCCCGTGATGCAGCGCGCCACTCTGACGTCTCCGCTCAGCGCAAATGGACCGCGCGAGCATTACATGCGCGCGCGGCTGACCGCTGACGGAATTGGTGCGTTTGACCGGCAGGACAGCTCTTTGCTGACCGTTCTTGCCGATGCTAACGCCCTGATTGTGCGCCCCATTGACGATCCGGCGCGCGCTGTGGGCGACGAGGTGTCCTATCTTCCGATCTAAAACGGAACATATTGACACAAAACAAGAACATCACTAGAACAAAGTTGATTAGGTGCGGTTTGCCGTGCCGACCACAATGACCGGAGGCGAGCAGATGCTGACGAAGAAGCAGTTGGAATTGCTGCAATTTATCAACAAGCGCGTGCAGCGCGACGGGGTTCCACCCTCTTTCGACGAGATGAAGGAAGCGCTGGACCTGCGCTCCAAATCCGGCATCCATCGCCTGATCACCGCTTTGGAAGAGCGTGGCTTCATCCGCCGCCTTGCGCATCGGGCCCGCGCGATTGAGATCGTGAAGCTGCCCGACGCATTGGGAGAGCCCGCTGGCTTTACGCCGCGCGTGATTGACGGGGATAAGCCGGACACGCCGCCGCCTGCCCGCGCGATGGAAGTGTCGAACGCCGTGGTCGAGCTGCCCGTGATGGGCCGCATCGCTGCCGGTGTGCCGATTGAGGCGATCAATCAGGTCAGCCATTCCGTAGCGGTGCCGGGCACGATGCTCAGCGGTAAGGGTGATCACTATGCGCTTGAAGTCAAAGGCGATTCGATGATTGAGGCGGGGATCAATGATGGCGATGTTGTCGTGATCCGCGAGACTTCGACGGCCGATAATGGCGATATTGTCGTCGCATTGGTGGAGGATCACGAGGCGACGCTGAAACGCTATCGTCGCAACGGCACAGCAATTGCGCTGGAGGCGGCAAACCCGGCCTATGAGACGCGGGTATTCCGCGATGATCAGGTTAAGGTGCAAGGCCGTCTGGTCGGGCTGATCCGCACCTACTGATCCAGATTTGATGCAGTTTGCGCGGCGCGGGTTTTCTGCGCCGTTTTGCGTTTCGGGGTCCAAAGACGCTCACCGCTTTGGCCGTAAGCTGTGACGACGCGGCCATCCTCGTAAAGCGCGATTGAGCCGGTCTGACGCAGGGCGATCGGGTCCAGAATGCGGCAATCGCCATCTCGCGCGATGGGTTGATTGCTGACCAGCCAGATGCCCTCTGCACATTCCGGCAAACCTTCGGTCGCGCGTTTGCCGGTGGCGTGATGAATGCGGTGGCCCGCCAGCTCAAACTGACGCAAACGCTCCTCCCACGCGGGCGAACGCGCATAGGCGGTGGCTTGATCGGCAGGGTCGCCGTCATTTTCCAGCCAACTGCCAGCCACAAAGCTCTCACCCCGTGCTTTGGACACGCTGCGCCCATCGGCGGTCATGACGCCCAGCAAGGCACCGCTGTCCGAGATTAGGAACATCGGGCGTTCTGTAACGCTCCACAGGAGAGCGGCGGCGAGGAGTGGGAGAAGGCCCAACACGCGCCCCGCCCCGCGCCAGAGGATGACAAAGAGCGCGCCCAAAGCGAGCAGTGGGATGACCGATGGCATGGGCGTCAGGATTTTGCCAACCGCACCTTCAAGCCCTGCGACCCATTCGGCGATGCTCAGGATCCAGCGCAGGCCAAGGCCCATGATCCAAAGGCCGATGCCGCTTAGCCCGAGGGGCCAGAGGATTGCGGACAGAACAGCGGCGGGCATGACGACCGCCCCCATCATCGGCACGCTGAGGACGTTGGCGAGGAGGCCATAATGGGCGATCTGGTTGAAATGCGCGGCTGCAAAGGGCGCGGTGGCGAGGCCTGCCACGAAGGAGGACAGAACGACCGCGCCTATTTTCTGCAGGGGTTTCGGGATCTGATGCCAGGATCGCCCACGGAGTGCGCCGAAGACGGCGACAAGCGCGGTGGTCGCGGCAAATGACATCTGGAAGCCGGGGCCGATCAGGGCTTCTGGCGTCAGCACCAGCACGATAACGGCGGCCATGGCGACCGCCCGCAAGGTTAACGCGCGGCGGTTCAGCAGGATGGCGACGAACATGACCGAAACCATGATAAACGCCCGCTCCGTCGCGACGGACCCACCGGACAGCGCGAGGTATCCGGCCCCTGCGATCAACGCGCCGACGGCGGCGATTTTCTTTGTGTTCCAGTGATTTGCCGCATGAACGTGAAGTGCCAAGCCGAAGCGCAGCATGGTAAAGACAACGCCTGTCAGCAGCCCCATATGCAAGCCGGAGATCGCCAGCAAATGCGCCAGGTTGGAGGCGCGCAAGTTGGTTAACGTGTCGGCGTGAATACCAGAGCGGTCACCTGAGACGATGGCCGCCGCCACGCCGCCTTCCGCACCGCCCATCCGGTCGCGCACGGCGTGTGATAGCGCCATGCGTTTGCGGTAAATCCAAAGGTCTGCATGCGCCCCGCCGCCCGGCATGGCCAGAAGCGGGGTGCGGGCATAGCCCACCGCGCCCAGACCTTTGAACCACGCCATGCGCTGGAAGGTGAAGCCGCCGGGCTCCACCGGGCCTTGGGGCGGCGACAGATGGGCCGTGACGGCGACGCGCATGCCGGGTTCTGGGGTGATCACCGGGTCGGGCCAATGAAGCGAGATGCGCAGTTTTTCGGGTGTGCGCGCAGGCGACATTCGGGCCAGCATAACGCGGTCCAGCGTGATCCGCACCTTGTCAGAGACCGAGCGGTCGATGGCGATGATGCGCCCTTCCACCGGGCCATAATAGCGGTAGCTGAGCACCGGGGCTGAGACGGAATGCGCGCGCAGGGCAGCCAGCAAAAGCCCCAGCGCGATCAAGGCGATGGCCATCGCGAAGACACCCCAGCCCTCGCGGGTGCGCCAATAGATCGACGCCCCGGCACCGACGATCAGCGCGGCGGCGGTGAGCATCGCGCCGCTGGGCTCGAAAGGTATGGCGAAATAGGCGCCGATGCCCAAACCCATGGCGACAGGCACCCAGCAGAAAAGCGCGCCGCGCTGTGCCTCCAACGCGGCTTTGATCCGTGCGGCACCAAGTCTGCGCATTGGGGGGCTCATGCCTTGTGATCCCTTTCACCTGCCGTTAATCCCCCTTTAACCAAATCTGCCTTACCGAAAGGTTAACCATGACCGCTTCCACCCCGCCTGTTGTGACCCGCTTTGCCCCGTCTCCGACGGGATATCTGCATATCGGCGGCGCGCGCACGGCGCTGTTCAACTGGCTCTATGCACGCGGGCGCGGCGGCACGTTCCTGCTGCGGATCGAGGATACGGACCGCGCGCGGTCGACCCCTGAAGCGACAGACGCGATCCTGCGCGGCATGGCTTGGCTGGGGCTGGAGCATGACGGGGAAGCGGTCAGCCAGTGGGCGCGGCGCGACCGGCATGCCGAGGTGGCGCATCAGATGCTGGCGGAAGGCAACGCGTATAAGTGTTTCTCGACCCCGGACGAGATCACGGCGTTTCGTGAAGCGGCTAAGGCCGAGGGTAAATCGACACTGTTCCGCTCGCCGTGGCGCGACGTGGACCCGGCGGAGCATCCTGACGCGCCGTTTGTCGTACGTCTGAAAGCGCCCCGCGAGGGGGCGACGGTGATCGAAGACGAGGTGCAAGGCACTGTCAAATGGCAAAACGATCAGTTGGATGACATGGTTCTGCTGCGCTCGGACGGATCGCCGGTTTATATGCTGGCGGTCGTGGTGGACGACTATGATATGGGCGTCACCCATTTGATCCGCGGTGACGACCATCTGGCAAACGCCGCGCGTCAGTCGCTGATCTACAAAGCGATGGGCTGGCCCCTGCCCGTCTACGCCCATATCCCGCTGATCCACGGCCCTGACGGCAAGAAGCTGTCCAAGCGACATGGGGCGCTGGGGGTCGAGGAATATCAGGCCATGGGCTATCCTGCGGCGGGCATGCGCAACTATCTGGCGCGGCTGGGCTGGAGCCACGGGGATGATGAATTCTTCACCGACGCGCAGGCTACAGAGTGGTTCGGCACGGACGGGATCGGCAAATCCCCAGCGCGTTTTGACTTCAAGAAGCTGGAGAATCTGAGCGGTCAGCATATCGCTGTTGCCGATGATGCCGCGCTGCAGCAAGAAATCGCGGATTATCTAGTGGCAAGCGGGCAACCTGCCCTTACGGAAACGCAGATGGCGGGTTTGGGGGATGCGATGTATTGCCTCAAGGAGCGCGCGCGGACATTTCCAGAACTTCTTGAAAAGGCTCACTTTGTTCTGGGATCGCGACCTTTTGCGCCCGATGAAAAGGCCGCAAAGCAGCTGGATGCGGTATCCCGTGGTATACTGTCAGAATTGACGCCGCAGCTGCAAAATGCTAGCTGGACGCGAGACACGCTGGAGGAGGCTGTTGCTGCCGTTGCAGAAGCCAATGGCACCAAGCTGGGCAAGCTCGCGGGACCCCTGCGCGCCGCTCTGGCTGGACGCTCCGTCACCCCCAGCGTTTTCGATATGATGCTTGTGATCGGGCGGGAGGAAACACTCGCACGGCTCACGGACGCAAGCACCTGACATGAAAGCGTTAACCAGTTCGGTCTAACCCCAGTCAGGCAGCACAAAGCCGCGCGCGAGACATCCGCTTCGCGCCTAGAATGAGGGACAGATATGGCCGAAAGCACAAAAAACGCGACCCTGACGATTGATGGCACATCCTATGATTTGCCGATTTACTCAGGCACCGTGGGCCCCGATGTGATCGACATCCGCAAGCTCTATGCCCAGACGGGTTTGTTTACCTATGATCCGGGCTTCACGTCGACCGCCGCGTGTGACAGCACCATCACCTATATTGATGGCGGCAAGGGGGAGCTCTTGCATCGCGGTTACCCGATTGACCAGTTGGCCGGCAAATCCCACTATCTTGAGGTCTGCTATCTGCTGCTTTACGGCGAACTGCCCTCGCCCGAACAGCTGGAGGATTTTGAAAGCCGTGTGACCAATCACACGATGCTGCATGAGCAGATGATGAACTTCTTCCGCGGCTTCCGCCGTGATGCGCACCCGATGGCCGTCATGGTCGGTGTCGTCGGCGCGATGTCGGCTTTCTATCACGACAGCACCGATATTGCCGATCCGTGGCAGCGCGAAGTGGCCTCCATCCGGTTAATTGCGAAGATGCCGACGATTGCGGCGATGGCCTACAAATACACGATCGGTCAGCCTTTCGTGTATCCGCGCAACGATATCGACTACGCGTCGAACTTCCTGCGGATGTGCTTTGCGGTTCCCGCAGAGGATTATCAGGTCAACCCGATCCTGAGCCGCGCAATGGACCGGATTTTCACGCTGCACGCGGATCACGAGCAAAACGCCTCGACCTCGACGGTGCGTCTGGCGTCCTCTTCGGGGGCCAACCCGTTTGCTTGTATCGCGGCCGGTGTGGCGTGCCTTTGGGGGCCTGCTCATGGTGGGGCCAATCAGGCCTGTCTGGAAATGTTGCAGGAAATCGGCAGCGTCGACCGTATCCCCGAATACATCGCGCGCGCCAAGGACAAGGACGATCCGTTCCGCCTGATGGGCTTTGGCCACCGCGTTTACAAGAACTTCGACCCCCGCGCGAAGGTGATGAAGCAATCCGCCGACGAGGTGCTGGATCTGCTAGGCGTGGAGAACAACCCCGTGCTCCAGGTGGCCAAGGAGCTTGAGAAAGCCGCATTGGCCGATCCGTATTTCGCGGACAAGAAGCTCTTCCCGAATGTGGATTTCTATTCGGGTATCATCCTTGAGGCGATGGGCTTCCCGACCTCGATGTTCACGCCGATCTTCGCGCTGAGCCGCACGGTGGGTTGGATTTCGCAGTGGAAAGAGATGATCTCGGACCCGCAGATGAAGATCGGCCGTCCGCGTCAGCTGTATCAGGGCGAGACCCTGCGCGACTATTCGGATATCGAAAACCGGTGATCCGGCGGCGCGCTGGCGCGCAAGTCTTTTATTGATTGAAAAAGGGCACCCTGCGAGGTGCCCTTTTTGCCTCCGGCGGAGGTATTTGGGGACAAAAGAAGATCAGCGGCCTTCGTAATTGGCGGGGCGTTTTTCAAGGAATGCCATAACGCCTTCCTGAAAGTCGCGGGTCTTGCCGCAGGCGCCTTGGAGTTTGGCCTCAAGTGCCAGTTGATCGTCGAGCGAGTTCTCAAACGAGCCGCGGATGGCGGTTTTAAGGTGTTGGTAGGCGACGGTCGGACCCTTGGCGAGTTTGGCGGCACGGGCCTGCCAATGGGCCTCGAACGTGGCGTCGGGGATCGCCTCGTAGATCATGCCCATCTGGCTGGCCTCGCGCGCCGTGATCTTGTCGGCAAAGAGGGCGGCGCCCATGGCTTTGGCCGCGCCCATCTGGCGGGGCAGCCAGTAGGTGCCGCCGGCATCAGGGATCAGGCCGATGCGGGTGAAGGCTTGCAGGAAGAAGGCGCTTTCGGTGGCGATGACCACATCGGCGGCCAGCGCAAGGTTGGCCCCTGCCCCTGCCGCTGCCCCGTTGACCGCGCAGATCGTCGGGATCGGGCTGTCGAAGATGGCGCGCAGCATCGGCACGTATTCGTCGCGCAGGGTGCGTTCAAGATCGAGGTTCGCGGCAGAGCCGCTGTCGCCCAGGTCTTGGCCCGAGCAGAAGGAAGCGCCGCTTCCGGTCATCACCAGCACGCGCGCATCTTCAGCGGCGGCTTTGACGGCATGGGTGATTTCGGCGCGCATCTGGCTGTTGAGCGCATTCATAACGTCCGGGCGGTTCAGGGTCAGCACCGCGATGTCGTCGCGGACGGTGTAGGTGATGGCGGTGTAGTCCATGGTGGCTCCTCATTTCTTGGAAGAACCATACCGACCAGTTCAGATCGCGAAAGCGAAACCGTGCGTCATTCGTCGAGAATCTTCGACAGCCGTTCGGCTTCTTCAGCGCTGAGCGCACTGGAATGCGCTTTCGGCTGCGTATCACGACGCCGGATATAGACGACGGCCATGCCTGCGCCCAGCAGCAGCATCGCAGGGCCAGCAAGCCAGAGCGCAAGGTTCGCTCCGGTGGTTTGCGGGTTCAGCAGCACGTATTCACCGTAGCGATCCACCACGAAATCAACGACTTGCGTGTTACTGTCGCCCGCCAGAAGGCGTTCGCGGACCAGAGCGCGCAGGTCTTGGGCCACGGTGGCATTGCTTTCGTCGATGGACTCGTTTTGGCAGACCGGGCAGCGCAGACCTTTGGATATCTCGCGCGCGCGGTCTTCCAGAACGGGATCGTCCAGAAGCTCAGCGGGATCAAGGGCAAGAACCGGTGTGGCCAGCAGCACCCAGATGAGCAGCGCGCGGATCATTCGGCGGGCACGGCGTCAGGGGTGCGCCGTGTGCGCCGCGCGCCTGCGGCGACGCGGAAGCGGCGGTCCGTGAGGCTAAGCGCCCCGCCCAGAGACATGATGATACAGCCCGCCCAAATCCAGTTGGCCAGCGGCTTGATATAAGTCCGCACGGCCCAACCCCCATTGGTTTGGGGATCGCCCAGCACGACATAGACATCGCGCAAGAACCCGTTGGCAATCCCGGCCTCAGTCGTGGGCATGGAGGCCACGGGGTAGATGCGCTTTTCAGGCGTGACTTGGCTGAACTGTTCGCCATCGCGCGCAAAGCTGACGAAGCCCATGGTCGAGATGTAGTTGGGGCCTTGGACTTGCTGCACGTCTTGCAGCGTCACTTCGATATTGCCCACCGAATAGGTCTCGCCCAGTTGGGCGACGCGGATATCCTCGACCTCCCACGCCATGAGACCGGCGATGCCGAGGCAAGTGATGCCAAAGCCCGCATGGGCGACGGCTTTGCCCCAATCGGCACGCGGCAGGTTCTTGAGGCGGCGCAAGCGTGCGTCGCCCTTGCCGGAGCGGGTCCAAAGCTCGGCAATGGCGCCGAAGACGAGCCATGCGCCAAGGAAGACGCCGACAGGGCCAAGGGCGGAGCGGCCGGTTTGCATGGCCCATGCGAGGGCTGCTAGGGCGAGCGCCAGGAAGAAGACCGGCCATAGTGCTTTCGCCTGCTTGCCCAGCTTGGCGCGTTTCCATGGCAGGACAGAGCCTAGTGGTAGGATCGCGGCCAGCACGACCATGAAGGGGGTGAAGGCCATTTCGAAGAAGGGCGGCCCGACGGACAGGGTGCGGTCGAGGAACAGTTCGGCCACCAGAGGCCAGATCGTGCCGATGAAGACCACAAAACAACCCACAGCCAGAAGCAGGTTGTTCATCACGAGCGCGCTTTCGCGGGAGACGACCGAGAAGACGCCCTTGGCCTCCATCGTGCCAGCACGAAGGGCGTAGAGCATTAGCGCCCCCCCCATGAAGATGCCAAGGATCAGCAGGATCCAGACACCGCGCTCGGGATCGTTGGCGAAGGCGTGGACAGAGGTCAGAACGCCTGAGCGCACGATGAATGTGCCGATCAGCGAGAAGCCGAAGGCAAGGATGGCGAGCAGGATCGTCCAGCTTTTCAGTGCCTCGCGTTTCTCGACAACGATGGCGGAATGCAGGAGAGCGGCGGCAATGAGCCACGGCATGAAGGACGCGTTTTCGACCGGGTCCCAGAACCAGAAGCCCCCCCAGCCAAGCTCATAATAGGCCCACCACGAGCCTAGGCCGATGCCAATGGTCAAAAAGAGCCACGCGGCGAGCGCCCATGGGCGCACCCAGCGGCCCCACGCGGCGTCTACGCGGCCTTCGATCAAGGCGGCAACCGCGAAGGAAAAGCTCATCGAGAGGCCGACATAGCCCAGATAGAGGAAGGGAGGGTGGAAGGCCAAACCGGGGTCCTGCAAGAGCGGGTTCAGGTCTTGGCCGTCAAAGGGCGGCACCGCGAGACGCAGGAACGGGTTTGATGTGAAGATCATAAAGGCGAAGAAGGCCACCGCGACGGAGGACTGCACCGCCAGAACACGAGCACGCAATGTGGGGGGCAGGTTGTTGCCAAACCACGCGGCCATCGCGCCGAAAAGCGTGAGGATCAGCACCCAGAGCAAGAGTGACCCTTCATGGTTCCCCCAAACGCCGGTCACTTTGTACAGCATCGGTTTGTCTGTGTGGGAGTTCAGGAACACCAGCCTGAGCGAGAAATCCGACACGACAAAGGCATAGGTCAGCGCAGCGAAGGCAAAGGCCGTCAGCAAGAATTGTGCCGTGGCGGCAGGCTCGGCCACGGCCATCCAACCTCGCCACCCTTTCTGGGCACCGACCAAAGGAACAACCATCTGGACAATCGCGACCGCGAAGGCCAGCACGAGGGCGAAGTGACCAAGCTCTGTAATCATGATTCGAATTTAGAGCGCCTGTCGGGCAGCGCAACGGCAAACGCCCCGCGATGGTGTCGCAGGGCGCTCAAAAATCTGTGGGATCAGCCATAAAAACGCGTCCGCGTCAGCCAGAGCCAGTGACAACGGTGATAGACCCATGCGTAGGAGCGCTCGCGCAGTTGCTTTTTCGTCAGATGCAAGCGCCATGGCCCGAAAGAGAAATCCCCTGCCCCACGCACTTTCGAGGATTCCTCGAACGCAAGATCGACGACCGAATAGGCGTGCTGATCGCCCAGACGCCATTCCAGACGGTTGAACTGGCACTGACGCAATCGCGCAGAATGCCCCCAGATGCGGACACTGACACCGTCGACAAGCTCGACCCGCTCGATCTGGCCGGTTGTCACGACCGGGAAAAGATAGCCCTCAACATAGCCACCGACGCTGCGCAAAAAGACCGCGATGGTAAGGATCAACGAGATGACAAGTATCTTAACCAAGGACGAACCCTCCCTTAATCGCATAAGCCACGGCGGACATGATCCAAGCGCCCAGGATCAGGCGGACCAGCCATTTCTGAGTGTCTTCGATCCCGCTTAGACGCGTCTCGACATTGCTGCGATGCACCTCGTCGACAGCGCCTTTGGTCTCAAGGGCATGCAGCCGCGCATCTATGGCGCGTAGGATTTCTGGATCCATCCGGATCTCCTTTTCACAAAGGGCATTAGGTCTGGCGGCGCTGTTCCCGCCAGTGTTCGACTGCGGCATTCTGCGTTGGTGAAAGGGCCGCCAAGGTGACCGTCGCGTCCGGCCCGCTCTCTGCTATGCCGGGGCTCTGATCGCTCAGCCTAGCCAGTCGCGCCTGTGCATCGATGACGGCAGGCGCGCGGGCCAGGGTAGCTGCGATACTGCGCTGAAAAGCGTGGCCTTTGACCTGATGACGCGCCCCGAAATAGAAGGAGATAATCGCGCCCAGCAGCCACCACAGCGGCTCTGGCACCAGCGCGAGCCCGGTCATGCGCGCGGCAAACCAGATCGGATCGACCATGGCCGCCACGAAGAGGCCCAGCGTCCCAAAGGCCAAAGCCGGACGCGGCAGGCGGTTCAGTCCGTCGACGATGCGGTCGAAATACCCTTTGCGCTCGATTGCGAACTCCGCCCCGAACTGCGCCATCGCGGCATCGCGCAGATCCGCCCCGCGCTGCGCGGATTTCTCGGCGTTTTCGCGAAAGACCTCGGCAGTGTCGCGCACCACGTTGCCTGATCCGAAAACCAGACCGAACAAGCGGTCGATCAATCCCATGCCGAGACCCTTTCGCGATGTTGTGCTGCGGTGAAATGATACTGCGGGGCCATGAATTCTTCGGCGCGGGTGATCCAGCCCCCTTTGCCCCCGTTCCGCCGGCGCGCGTATTTGCGGCTGGCCCGACGACGGTCGGCCAAGGCGTAATAGTAATTACGCCGCGCGATGCCGTAAGCGTCGCGCAAGTGGTGCGGGGCGGCCTTGGCTGCGCGAGCCGCCGCTTCGAGCGATTTTGGCCCCAGCACGCCATCGACAGCGACCGGAAAGCCCATCTGGCCCAGAAGGCGTTGCAAGATCTTCACCGCATTCGCGCCTGCGTTCACATACATGTCGAAGACGCTGGCCTGCAGCATCTCAGGCAGCTGTGCGATCTGCGGGCGAATGAAGTAATGCTCGACGAAGATGTCGATGGCATCGTCGCGGGTCAGTCGTTTCACATCAGCTATGCCGACAACCCCGTCGCCGTCCAGATCAAGCCCAAGACGGCGCATGGTGTGGATTGTGACGCCGAAATTGGTCGCCCCGCCTGGATCGTCCGGGTCGTTTACGTAGCCGCCCTCACGGGCAACGACTTCTGTCGCGATATCCTGAACCGATTGCATGATTTGCCCCTCGTCTTGCGGGGACAAACCTCATGGCAATTGGTTAATTCGTGGCGACCTCACCGTCCGGTGCCACGTAAACGCCCTGCTCTTTCAGCGCGTCGGTGACCTCTTTGGGCATGTAGGTCTCGTCATGGCGGGCCAGAATTTCGATGGCCTGGAAGGTGCCATCCACGAAAGATCCGGTCCCGACCATGCCTTCGCCTTCGCCAAAAAGGTCTGGCAGAACGCCGGTGAAGGCAACCGGGACAGACTTGTTCGTATCGGTGACCATGAAGGTGATCGTCTCGCCTTCGCCGCGCAAAAGCGTGCCTTCCTCGACCAGACCGCCGATGCGGAACACTTCGTTGGGGGCCGGTGGCGCCTCGGCCACCTCAGTCGGTGTACGGAAGAACTGGAACGCGTCCTGACTGGCATACCACATCATGCCTGTGGCGCCGATAAGCGCCACGAAGGCCAGGATAATCACCTGAATACGTCGCTGTTTTTTCAATCCGCGCATCGTTTCTACGGAAACACCGGAGCCAACATCAGCCCCGCCGTCTCTTCCTCTCCCAACATCAAATTGGCATTCTGGAGCGCCTGCCCGGAGGATCCTTTAGTCAGATTATCCAACGCCGCGATCACAATCGCACGACCCTCCAGCCGGTCTCCGGTGACACCGATATGACAGAAATTAGATCCTCTGACATGCCGCGTCGAGGGGTGCGCGCCAAAAGGAAGCACCTCGATGAAAAGCTCGTCCTCATACGCCGCGTGAAGCGTCTGGTGAATGACCGCCGGATCGCCTTTGACATAGACCGTCCCGAGAATGCCGCGATTGGCCGGGATCAGATGCGGCGTGAACTGCACTTTGACGGGCCGTCCCGCCAAGGCACTGAATTCCTGATCAAATTCGGCCAAGTGACGATGGGTGCCACCAACCGCATAGGCATGCCCACCCTCGGACAGCTCAGCATGGAGAAGATTTTCCTTCAACGACCGACCTGCCCCGCTGACGCCGGTCTTCAGGTCGATGATGATCTCGTCCAGATCAATCACTCCCGCCGAAATCAGGGGCCGCAGCGCATATTGCCCCGTCGCCGCGTTGCAGCCGGTGCCTGCGACAAGGCGCGCGCTTTCGATCTGGTCGCGATAAAACTCGGTCAGCCCGTAGACCGCTTCGGACTGCAAATCGAGCGCGGCATGGGCCTTGCCATACCAGCGCTCATATTCCTCCGCATCCCGCAGCCGGAAATCTGCCGACAGGTCCACCACCTTGATGTCACCGGGCAGCGTGCGGATAACCGCCTGCGAGGTCGCATGAGGCAGCGCGCAAAACACCAGATTGGCACGGTTGAAGTCGATCGCGTCTATCTTTTGCAGCTTAGGCAGGCTCAGATGGCGCAGATGCGGGAACACCTCGCCCATCTCCTTGCCTGCTTTACGGTCAGCCGACAGCGCAACGATGTTAAGCGACGGATGGGTGGCGATCAGCCGGACCAGTTCGGCCCCGGTATAGCCGCTGGCCCCTAGAATGATGACGTTATGGCTCATGACAGTTCTTCACGTTTGGCCCCTACTTGGGGGCGATTTAGACAAAGTTTCGATGCACCGCAATCAGGCGGCTTCAAACTCGATCTTTCGTCGCAAGAACTGTGTCGCCCGTGTGGAGACGCGGGCGGGATCACCCGTCGTCAGGAAACACGACCGCGTGCCAGAGCCCAGCATGTTGGGATGCCGTTCCAGATAATCGGCAAGGCTTTCGGCCACCAGATTGGCTTGGGAATAGACGTTCACATCCGCGCCCAGCGCTTCCTGAAAGACCGGCTGCATCAGCGGATAATGCGTGCAGCCCAGAATGGCGGCCTCGGGTGCGGGCATTTTGCGTTTCAAAGCGTCCACATGGGAGCGCACCAGCGCATCCGCCAAGATCATGTCCCCGTCTTCAATCGCATCGACCACACCACCGCAGGCTTGCGCCTCCACATCGACACCAATCGCGCGGAAGGCCAGTTCGCGCTGGAACGCGCGGCTGGAGACGGTGGCCGGTGTCGCAAAGAGGGCCACATGCTTCACGGCAACTTCGCGTGGCGGGGAATTGTCGCCCCATTGCCGTTCGGTCAGCGCCTCGATCAGGGGCACGAACACGCCCAACACGCGCTTGTCGGACGGGATCCAGCTTTCCTGCATGCGCCGCAACGCGGCCGCAGAGGCGGTGTTACAGGCCAGAATAACCAGATTGCAGCCCTCGGCCCAAAGCCGTTCCACCGCGGCGGTTGTCAGGTTGAAAATGTCGTCGGCATCCCGGACGCCATAAGGCGCATGGGCGCTGTCGCCAAAATAGACAAGCGGCACATCGGGCAGTCGCTCTGCCACGGCGTCCAGAACGGTCAGGCCGCCCAGACCACTATCGAAAATTCCAACCGCCATCGCGTGTTGCCCTATCCTTGTGCCTTATACCGCGCTTCAAACTCGAACCCGCGCGCCAGCGGGTTGATCGGCGTCGGAGACAACTCATACGTGGCTTTGCGCAGATAATCCATCATCGCTTTGGGGTCCTTGCGGCGGGCCTGCAACGCCTCGGACGGCAAGGGCTTTCCGACCACCAGCTTGACGGGTTCATCCACCCGCGCCTTGAACTCTTTGATCAGCAGGCCAAGCCGCAAGGTGTTGTGCATGTGGCTTGCGATCTGAAAGAGGCGCGAGGTGTGCCCTTCAAAGAAGATCGGCACCACGGTCGCATTGGATTTGGCGACCATCTTGGCCGTAAAGGACCGCCAGCCGGGATCCATCGGCGTGGCAAAGGGCTTGGCCGCGGTCGAGACCGTGCCCCCCGGAAACACCCCGATCGCGCCGCCACCCGCTAGATAGTCCAGCGCGATCTTGCGTGTCTTGAGGTTGAGCGCCAGCGCATCGCGATCCCCGTCAAAGCTGACCGGCAACACGATGCGGTTCAGCTCTTCGGCTTTCTTGAAGACGTTATTGGCCAGAATACGGAAATCCCCCCGGATCGAGCTGAGGATATGGCCCATCATCAGCCCGTCCAGAATGCCGTAGGGATGGTTCGCAATCAGGATAAGCGGGCCGGTCTTTGGGATATTGGTAAGTGCACCGCCTGTGATCTCTAGGCTCAGCCCATAGCGTTCCACCATGACGGCCCAGAAATCGCGCCCGGCTGCCACTTCGGTCTCGTAGCCTTCGGCGCGCTTGATCAGGCGCATGCGGCCTGTGACATTCTCCATGACACGGATCATGGTGCGCCCGCCGCGCGTCCGCGCAGAGCTTGCGTAACTGATCTCACGGGTGGCCGCTCTCTTGCTCATGGGCGCTATATACGCAGCCCGCTTCGCCCAATCCAGCTTTTCTCAGCGCGACCTTATTCCGCAGCGATGGAGCGCGGCTCTGGCCCGGCCTGAAACGCCTCCCAAAGAGCAGCGCGCATGGTGGCAGCCTTGGCAGCGTTCGCTTCTTTCTCGGGGCCAAAGCCACGGATCGACAGGGGCAGCTCGGCCAGTTGCACCCCAATATCGCGGTTTGCGTCCGAGAGCCCGGCCAGAACACGCTTGATGTCGCGCTCATAATCCTTGATCAAACGCCGCTCCATTTTGCGTTCGGCCGTATAGCCGAACGGATCAAATGGCGTCCCACGTAGCAGTTTCAGCTTTGAGAGCGGCCCATAGGCTTTGGCAATCCACGGCCCAAAGGCCCGTTTCTTGGGGCGACCATCGGCCCCCGTGCGACTGAGGAGCGGCGGGGCCAGATGATAGGTGAACCGCAAATCCCCCTCAAACTGCGCGCGGGCTTTATCTTCCGAGGATTGCAACAAGCGCGCGACCTCATACTCGTCCTTATAGGCGAGCAGCTTGTGATATCCCTTCGCGACCGCCTTTTTCAGCTTGGGATCGTCGATCTGGTCCACCAGTTTACGGTAGCGCTTAGCCAGACGCTTGCCCTGATAGGCCACCAGATGATCGGCGCGATAGGCGATCTTGTCGTCCAGTGTCTTGGGCAGCTCTGTCACACGGGGCGCCGCCATCCGGGCCGCCTCTTCTGGGCGCACCACCGCCCAGCGCCCCATCTCGAAGGCGCGTTTGTTACGCTCTGCGGCAGCCCCGTTCAACTCAATCGCGCGGATGAGGGCCTCATGGGCAACTGGGACCAGCCCGCGCTGCCAGCACGCGCCCAGAACCATCATGTTCGAAAAGATCGAGTCGCCCAGCAGCACCTTGGACAGATCAGACGCGTCAAAAAGCGTCAGATCATCCTTCAAGCGCCGCTCCAACGCGAGAGACAGGTCATCGGTGGGGATGCGAAACTCGGTATCGCGGGTAAAATCGCCGGTGATAATCTCGTGGCTGTTGACGACAGCGCCGGTTTTGCCAGAGCGCAACAGACCGATGGTCTTCGCCCCCGCGCTGACCACAAGATCGCCCCCGATCAACGTATCGCATTCCCCGGTCGAGACACGGATCGCGCTGATATCCTCGGGCCGGTTGGCCAGCCGCAAGTGGATATGCACCGCCCCGCCCTTTTGGGCCAGGCCTGCCATCTCGATCATACCAGCGCCTTTACCGTCCAGATGCGCGGCCATGGCCAGCACGGCACCGATGGTCACAACGCCTGTGCCACCCACACCCGTCATGACGATGTTATGGGTGCCTTTGATCGCGGGCAGTTTCGGCTCTGGCAGGTCTGGCAGCGTAAATTCGGCGGCGGCTTCCTTCTTCACCGTGGCCCCTTCGACCGTGACAAAGGACGGGCAAAAGCCGTTCACACAGCTGAAATCCTTGTTGCACGAGGATTGGTCAATCGCGCGCTTACGCCCCAGCTCTGTCTCTACCGGGACGATTGAGACGCAGTTGGATTGCACCCCGCAATCGCCGCAGCCTTCGCAAACATCCGTATTGATAAAGACCCGCTTGTCGGGATCGGGGAAGGTGCCGCGCTTGCGGCGGCGGCGTTTCTCGGCGGCGCAGGTCTGCACATAGACGATAACCGACACGCCTTTGATCTTGCTGAAGACTTCTTGCACCTCGCCCAGCGCCTCGCGTTCGTGAAACGCCACACCGGTGGGGAAGGCTTTGAGGTCGATATACTCTTTCTCGTCATAAACGACGGCCACGTCCGTCACACCCATCGCCAACACTTCACGCACGATCTGGGGCGCGGTCAGCCCGCCGTCATTACCCTGCCCTCCGGTCATGGCGACCGCGTCATTGTAAAGGATCTTGTAGGTGATCGTCGTGCCCGCCATCAGCGCCGCCCGGATCGCCTGCACTCCGGAATGATTGTAAGTGCCATCGCCAAGGTTCTGGAAAATGTGGTCTCGGGTCGAGAACGGTGCCTCTCCAACCCAGTTCACGCCCTCACCGCCCATATGGGTGAAGCCGGACGTATCCCGATCCATCCAGAGCGCCATGATATGGCAACCAATCCCGGCAGAGGCGCGGCTCCCCTCCGGCACCTTGGTGGAGCTGTTATGCGGGCAGCCTGAACAGAAATACGGCAAGCGCGTCGCCAGCTCATTGGCATTATCCGCCCGGCGCGCCTCGTCCAGCCGCGCAAGCCCCACGCGAATACCATCGGTCTCTCGGCCTTCCTCCAGCAAGATGCCACCGATCTTTTCAGCAATCAGGATAGGATCAAGCGCGCCATGGGTCGGGAACAGCTCTTCGCTCTGCCCGCCCTTATACCAGCCATAGACCCGCCGTCCGCGCCGATCATCGAAGATGGCTTCCTTGACCTGCACCTCGATCAGCTTGCGCTTCTCCTCGACCACAACGATCAGGTCCAACCCTTCGGCCCAATCGTGGAACCCCTTGCGGTCCATCGGGAAGGTTTGCCCAATCTTGTAGGCGGTCAGGCCTAGCCGCTCGGCCTCGTTTTCATCAATGTTGAGAAGCGAGAACGCATGCACCAGATCCAGCCAGTTCTTGCCCGCCGCGACGAAGCCGATCTTGGCCCCCGGCTTACCCCAAACCCGCTTGTCGATCTTGTTGGCATGGCTGAACGCCTCTGCCGCGAAGCGCTTGTAGTTGATCATCCGCTGCTCTTGCGGCACCCAGTGATCGCCGAGCCGAATGTTGAGCCCGCCTTCCGGCATCTCGAACTGAGGCGTCACAAACGACATCCGATCCGCGCGGCCATCGACGACGGATGTGACCTCCACCGTGTCCTTCATCAGCTTAAGCCCCGCCCAGACCCCAGCAAAGCGTGACAGTTGGAACCCGTAAAGCCCGTAATCCAGTATCTCCTGAACGCCCGCAGGGGACAGAACAGGGATATAGGCGTCGATCATCGCCCAATCGCTTTGATGGCACGTAGTGGAACTTTCGCCCGTGTGGTCATCCCCCATCGCCATGATGACCCCACCATGAGGAGAAGTGCCCGCCATGTTGGCATGCCGCATCACGTCGCCCGAGCGGTCTACGCCGGGGCCTTTGCCGTACCAGAGGCCAAAGACGCCGTCATATTTGCCCTCGCCCCGCAGCTCTGCCTGCTGAGAGCCCCATAGGGCTGTGGCCGCCAGATCCTCGTTCAGGCCCAGTTGGAACTTCACCTGATGCTCTGCCAAATCCTTTTCGGCGCGCATCATTTGCATATCCACCGCGCCCAGCGGGGATCCGCGATATCCGGTGACATAGCCGGCCGTATTCAGCCCAGCTGCCTTGTCGCGCTGATGCTGCATCATCATCAAACGCACCAGCGCTTGGGTCCCGTTCAACAGGACCGGCGATTTCTCCAGATCGTATTTGTCGTGCAGGCTGACATCTTGCTGACTCATATCGGTCCTCCCAGACGAAATAAGTGGCTGACATTAATATAGGTCAAAAAGCCTGACCTTTAAACCCTCTTTTTCCCCCTTCCCCTCTGCAACGCAGAAAAGTTAGGTTAGCGCCAACAGCCGCGAGGGAACGCCACCGATGGATTGGGACAAGCTCAGGATATTCCACGCAGTGGCCGATGCAGGCTCGCTGACCCATGCGGGCGACACGCTGCACCTGTCGCAATCCGCCGTCAGCCGCCAGATCCGCGCGCTCGAAGAATCGCTGAATACAACGCTGTTTCACCGCCATGCCCGCGGCCTGATCCTGACCGAACAGGGCGAATTGCTGTTCGACGCAACCGCCGCCATGTCCAAACGCCTCGACGCCGCCTCTGCCCGGATCAAGGACAGCGAGGAAGAGGTTTTCGGTGAGCTGAAAGTGACCACCACGACTGGCTTCGGCTCCCTTTGGTTGGCCCCCCGCCTGCCCGCGTTGTTCGAGAAATATCCCGATCTCAAAATCGACCTGATGCTTGAAGAACATGTGCTCGATCTGCCCATGCGCGAGGCCGATGTGGCAATCCGTATGAAAGAGCCGTCCCAGGCCGACCTGATCCGCAAAAAGCTGATGACGGTGAAGATGAAGCTCTTTGCCTCGCCCGAATACCTCTCCACCCGACCAGCGCCGGAGAAGATCGAAGACATTGCCCAGCACCGGCTGATTTGCCAATCTCCCTCTTCTGCGCAAGTGGCCGCGGGGGCGACGCTGGTCCAGCACCTGATGACCTTCGACATTCCGTCCCTGCTGACCGTGAACAATTACTTCGGCGCATTGCAGGGCGTGCTGCATAACCTCGGCATCGGCGTGCTGCCCGACTACGTGACCGAGGATTTCCCCGATCTGGTGCCCGTGCTGCCCGAACTGGAAAGCGCCGATGTCCCCGTTTTTCTCGCCTATCCCGAAGAACTACGCCAATCCAAACGCATCGCCGCCTTCCGCGACTTCGTGCAGGACGAGATTTTCGCCCACCGCAAGAAAATGCGCGCCGCCCGTGGGGATTAAGTGCAGCCGCAGCCGCCGTTGGCATGTGGAACCAAAACGCCCAGACAGCGGTTCTGACCAAAATACTGTCTTTATTTGAAAGGAACTCCCATGCGCCTCATGTGCCTCATCCTCGTCGCCTTCACCTTGTCCGCTTGCGAGACGGTTCAGGGTGCGGGTCAGGACATCTCCAACGCAGGCGACGCCATTTCCGGCGAAAGCCGCGAGGTGCAGTCGCAATTCTAAGGCCGCCTGCGCTCAGCCCGTTGGCACAAACAACCGCAAGACCGCAGCGCCGAGCAACGCGCCGTAGCCGACAATCAGACAAACCTCGTCAATGCGCCGCCAGTCGCTGACATCGCGGTCCTGCTTGTCTACCACGATCCCGCGCACCTTGCGTTTGAAGCTGTCGGGCGTCTCGTCCAACAAATCGCGCACTTCTTTGAGCCGCTTGCGCCGCCTGTTCAGCGACCAGACCGGTATCGCAAGCACCGCGATGCCAATAAGCGTCATCAGGTTCAGCCACCAATGCGCGACCTCCGGCGTCATCACACAGCGACAGCCGACACCACATCATCCGACGCTGCCGACGGCGCGCTGACAAACGCGGTCTCGTCAAACTCGGAGCCTGAAAAGCCCAGCAGCATATGCCCGTCACACGCTTGCACGTAACGCATCACTGTATCCCAGTTGGGCAGTCCGCCCGTGGGGGCCTCCAGCCGGGAGATCATCGGCTGCGTCAGGGTTGACCGCGCCTCGATATCCTTTTGCGTCAGCTGCTTTTCCTTGCGCAGCGCACGCAAGGCCAGCGCCAGCTTACGCTTGAACTCATGGGTTTCCGCACCTGCCACCACATCAGGGCGGCGGCTGCGCACCCGGTTTCTAAAACTTGTCGTCGCCATAGGCTGCCTCCCAACTTGGATGTCTCAATTCAAAATGCCTTTCGGCCTTGCGCCGTGCCGCCTCACACGGATGCTCTTTGCTGCGCACCAGACCGTGCACAATGCAGGGCCAGGGCGGGTCTTTTGCGACCTGAAGCGAGATTGCAAGCCTCAGATGCGCGCAGCGCGGGATTTCAACCGCATAAATCTCATAGCGATCTGCTAACAGCCCGCACCGTTCCGTCAGATCGGGATCGCTCAACTCCAGCTCCTCGAGCAGCAGATCGACCCCCATCATGCATTGCGTCGAGGGGGTATCAAACTCTGCGAGGACCTCTGCAAGATAGGCCGCAACCGGTTCCACCGCACGTTTCACGCCCTTGCCTCTTTCCGCTGACATGACAGGATATATCATTTGCGGCATATAACTTCAAGAGTATATCGCGATGATCCATGCACAAAACGCATAACGGCTATGCTGCGATTCCTGGCACGCAGGCCTTGCTGCGTTCGCAAACCGCCCCTAAATGCAGCATCGAAGGCGCGATATTGTGCGCTTTCATACCTCCCTGTTGGACTTCGGCCGAGCTTTTGCTCGGCCTTTTTTTTCGCCCCACCCTTTTCGACAGGCCCCGGCCCGCGTAAATCCTCCTCATGGAAAGCTGCGCCGAACAAACGATGATCCTGCCTTTCAGCCTTTTCTGGCTGGGCGCGCTTGTCACAATCCTGATGATCCGCCGCGCCAACAACTTCTCGATCAAGGACACGGTGCGCGCGGCCATCGGCATGCGGGGCTACACCCGCACCCGCGCGATCACTATCGGTCAATTGCTGACATTGACCGTGCCTTTGGCGCTTTGGGTGGTGATGATGCAAGCCTGCAAGGCCTGAGAAACGAAAAACGGGACCCACCAGCGGCAGATCCCGTTTCCCTCAAATGACAAGCGCCGCGTTACTCTGCGGGCGTTTGCAGACGCGCCAACCGCTCTGCCGCGCCGTCCCGCGACAGCGCCGATTTCGGGCCACCCTGCTGGCGGCGTTTCTCGGTGTCGCGGGCGCTGATAAAGCCGAAGACGGCCACAAAACCCAAAGTGCCGAAAGTCAGTAGTCCAAGTCCGAAGTCCATGTCGTTCCCTTTCGCGCTGGTGTGATAGAATGTTGTGATATTGATAAGGATACGGAACATTTTGGTCACCAGATCAAAAAGAAAAGATTTTTTCTTTTGTTTTCAGTGGCATACAAATGTATGCGGAAGACAGCGCTGCGGATTTCTGTATAGGTGACGCAGGGTTAGCCGATCTGACGCTTATCTTATGACAAGGATCACAACGCCGAAAAAAATCGCGAGACCGATGAACCCAAACTGCGCTGCGAAAAGACTGAGCAGGAAAAGCAGCCCCAAGACGCCACCCACAACCGCGACCTGCGTCCGCAACGACAGCTGCGCAATCGCGTCTTCGATGCCAACGGATGTCTTGCCCGGCCAGAGCGCACCGATCAGCGCCGCCGCCACCCGACGGCAGTGGCGTCCCACAGGCGCAAGCACTGTGTCTCGATCCGCAGTCATCAGATACGCTCCTCCACGCAGTCAGCCTAGCACCGCATCGCCACGCATCGCAATGCCGCAGCCCCTTCCCCCGCGCGCGCCCTTGCCCTAAGAGACGTGGCAAAAGACGACCTTGGGGAATCCTTTATGCAAGAGCCTGCCATCTCGCCCGATCTCATCGCTGCACACGGGCTGAGCCCAGATGAGTATGACCGCATCCTTGAGATCATCGGACGGGAGCCCTCTTTCACCGAACTTGGCATCTTTTCGGCCATGTGGAACGAGCATTGTTCTTACAAATCCTCCAAGAAATGGCTGCGCACCCTGCCCACCGACGGCCCGCAAGTGATCTGCGGCCCCGGTGAGAATGCGGGCGTTGTGGATATCGGCGACGGCCAGGCGGTGGTCTTCAAGATGGAGAGCCACAACCACCCCTCCTATATCGAGCCCTACCAAGGTGCTGCGACCGGCGTCGGCGGCATCCTCCGCGATGTCTTCACCATGGGCGCACGCCCCATCGCGGCGATGAACGCTTTGTCGTTCGGCGAACCCGATCACCCCAAAACCCGCCAGCTGGTCAATGGCGTCGTCGAGGGCATCGGCGGCTACGGCAATTGCTTCGGCGTGCCCAATGTCGGTGGCGAGGTCCGCTTCCACGCTGCCTATAACGGCAATTGTCTGGTCAATGCCTTCGCGGCGGGTCTGGCTGATGCCGACAAAATCTTCTACTCCGCCGCCTCTGGCGTCGGCATGCCCGTCGTCTATCTGGGTGCCAAAACTGGCCGTGATGGCGTCGGCGGTGCCACAATGGCCTCCGCGGAGTTCGACGACACGATTGAGGAAAAGCGCCCCACGGTTCAGGTCGGCGACCCTTTCACTGAAAAGCGCCTGATGGAGGCCACGCTGGAGCTGATGCAAACCGGTGCCGTGATCTCCATTCAGGATATGGGAGCCGCGGGCCTCACCTGCTCTGCCGTGGAAATGGGCGACAAGGGCAATCTGGGCGTCAAGTTGAACCTCAACGATGTGCCTGTCCGCGAAGAGGCGATGACCGCCTATGAGATGATGCTGTCGGAGTCACAAGAACGTATGCTCATGGTCCTTAAGCCCGAGCTTGAAGCCGAGGCCAAAGCCGTCTTCGACAAATGGGACCTCGACTTCGCCATCGTCGGTGAAACCATTGCTGAAGACCGCTTCATCATCATGCATAATGGCGAGGTGAAAGCCGACCTGCCGCTCAAAGCCCTGTCCGGCACCGCCCCCGAATATGACCGCCCGTGGGTCGAAACTCCGCAAGCCGACCCCCTTGGCGATATCCCGGAAATCGACCCGATTGATGGCCTCAAAGCGCTGCTCTCAAGCCCCAACTACGCCGCCAAGCAGTGGGTCTATGAACAATACGACCACATGGTCATGGCCGACACCGCCCGCGCCCCCGGCTTCGGCTCTGGCATCGTGCGCGTCCATGGCACAGAGAAAGCCCTCGCCTTCACCTCCGACGTGACCCCGCGCTACGTCAAAGCTAACCCGTTCGAAGGCGGCAAGCAGGCCGTGGCCGAAGCCTACCGCAACCTCACCGCGGTCGGTGCGACCCCGTTGGCCACCACCGACAACCTCAATTTCGGCAACCCCGAAAAGCCCGAGATCATGGGTCAGTTCGTGGGCGCCATCAAAGGCATCGGCGAAGCTGTCGCGGCCCTCGACATGCCCATCGTCTCCGGCAACGTCTCGCTTTATAACGAGACTGACGGCAAAGGTATCCTGCCCACCCCGACCATCGGCGCGGTGGGCCTTCTGGCCAATGAAGACGAGATGATCTGCGACACCGTCCGCGACGGCCATGTCGCCCTACTGATCGGCGAGACGGCCGGCCATCTGGGCCAGTCCGCCCTTCTGGCAGAGGTCTTCAACCGCGAAGACGGCGACGCGCCCCATGTCGATCTGGACGCGGAAAAGCGCAACGGCGATTTCATCCGCGCCAATCGCGACCTGATCAAAGCCTGCACGGATCTGGCCGATGGCGGCCTCGCCCTCGCTGCGTTTGAGCTGGCTGAGGAAGCTGGCGTCGGCCTTTGTCTGGATGCCGCCGACACGCCCACGCTCTTTGGCGAAGATCAGGCCCGCTACCTCGTCGCCTGCAACTTCGATCAGGCCGAAGCCCTGATGATCAACGCAGCCCAAGCCGGCGTGCCCATCACCTCCGTCGGGCGCTTCACGGGCGACACGGTCAAGATCGGCACGTCCGAGGCCCCGCTGGCCGAGCTCTCCCAGCTTTTCCGCACCTCCTTTGCTGCTGCGGTGGCATGATCCGCTTGCTCGGATGCACAGCGCACCCTACATTTTAACCAAGCCAATCGCGGAGCCACCACCATGCCCATCACCGCCCACGAGATCGAAACCCTCCTGCGGGAGAGTTTTCCGGACGCACAGATCACCGTGCAGGGCGATGACGGCGCGCATTTCGCCGCCGAGGTGATCGACGCCTCCTTCGCGGGCAAGAACCGCGTGCAGCAGCAACGCGCCGTCTATGCAGCTCTCAAAGGCAAGATGGATGGCAGCCATGGCGAGCTGCACGCTCTCGCGCTGACCACCAAAGCGCCCGGGTAGATGGACGGGGCGATCATCATCGGCCTTTGCCTGGCCATCGCAATCGTCCTCTGGATCACCGCCGCCCGCGCCATTCGCGCCGATAATGCCGCAGAACGCGGCCTTGAACCCGGCGACGGAGACCATATCATAGACGTGAATTACTCGTCGGGCCTTGGAGGGCAGCAAAGCCAGATCCGCGTCCCCCGCGACCCGCAGGAATATGCTAAAACCTTTGTCCCACAGGACAGACAAGCCAACCGAAAGCCCAAGGAAAAATCATGAGCGACGCCGCCACCCAGATCAAAGAGACCGTGACCGCCAATGACGTGGTGCTCTTCATGAAAGGCACCAAGTCCATGCCACAATGTGGGTTTTCCTCTCGCGTGGCCGGTGTGCTGAATTTCATGGGGGTCGATTTTACCGATGTGAACGTGCTTGCCGATGAAGGCCTGCGCCAAGGCATCAAAGATTACTCTGACTGGCCCACGATCCCTCAGCTTTACGTCAAAGGCGAATTCGTCGGCGGCTGCGATATCATCACCGAGATGACGCTCTCTGGCGAGCTGGACACGCTTTTCAACGAAAACGGCGTGGGCTTTGACAAAGACGCAGCTGACAAGATCCGCGAAGCCAACGCATAAGCCGTCGTCCCGGGCTCGACCCGGGACCTCCCATGACAGGATAATTCGCTTAGCCCGAACAAGCCCCGGATCACGTCCGGGCGCGGCGTCCCTACCGCCCCTTCGCCCTATAAGCTGCAAACAGATCGCTCACCAATACGCCGTCGATCCGCATCCCCTCCAGATCGGCGTTGCGAATGTCAACGCCTGACAGGTTTGCCCCATCAATCTGCAGCCCGCTCAGATTGGCCGCGGTGATCGTTACACCTGACAGATTGGCGTTGTTTACTGACACACCAGACAGATTGACGTTATCGAAACCAGCGCCGCTGAGGTTCACATCATCGAACCGGGCCGCGCTCAAATTCGTGTCGGTAAAATGCGCGCCGTGCAGCACTGCGAAAAAGCGTGCACCGGTCAGATCAACGCCGTCGAAATGCGCGCCTGCCATCTTGGCGCGCTGAAAGTGCCGCCCGCTGAGATCGTCTCCATCAAAGGGATCAGCGGGCATGGCCGCCCCCTACCCCAGCTTCTCGTTCACCGAGGCCGCCACCGCTTCGGCGCGTGCGGCCAGTTCGGCCATCGTTTCCTCGACCTGCGGTGGGATCACCGGCACTTCGATCTTCTCCGGCTCCGGTTGCGGTCGGTTCAGCGCCTCTGACAGCTGCTTTTCCAAAGCGGCCACGCGGGTCTCAAGCTCTTCCTTTTCGGCGCCAAAGCCATGGGCCTGATCTTCCAGCCCAGCGGTCTTGTCGGCCAGCATCAAGCCCGCCATCAACAGCATCTGACTTTCGGGCATCCGCCCGATCTGGCTTGTCAGCACGCTCGCCTCGATATCCAGCAGTTTCGCGGCTGACTTCAGGTAGGCCTCTTCACCATCCTGACAGGCGACGTTGAAGGTCCGACCGCCGATTTCCACATCTACCGAAGCCATTACGCGCCCTCCTTCATGAGCGGAGCCAGTTCGTCCAGGATCACATCCAACTCGGCCGCGTCCGCCGATTGCATCGCGCGCAGCGCCTCAAGCTCGGTCATCATCGCCTTGTTGATCAAATGCGGCTCTGCCAGCCCTTCGGCATTGGCCTCCCGCAGCTTGGCAACCGCGTCGCGCAGCTGGCCGTTTACATGACGAAGATGTTGTAACTCTTTGTCAATCTTGGAAATTTGCTCAGCCTGCGCGGCCAGAGCCTCTCCTTGGCCTGCCACTTCGCCATCCTGGCGTTCCTTCAAGCTGCGGATACGTTCTTCCAGCTGGGCATTGGCGATCTTCTCGTCTTCCAACTGGGCGCGCAGCGAGGCAAGCTCTGCCTCCAATCCGCTTGTTTCTGGTGCAGCGACCGGCTTTGACAGCGTCTCGACACCTGCACCGATTGTCTCTAGTGCCGCGCTGATGCGGCGCTCATATTCTGCAAGCTCACTCATACTATGGGGCCCCTTCTGCTCTGGTCCTCATCCCGCTCGGCACGTTGGCCGAATCAAACCCGTTCCGGTTGTTATCCAAGTGTAACGCACCGGACGGGATTTTGCCCATCCTTTGCGAACAAGGGCTTAGGGGACGGCATTAAAGTGCCTGCCCTCAACGCTTGAACTTCGGCCCTTGGCTGGTAAACCCCACGCATCTGTTTCTGTCGCCAAAGGACATCACCCTCGTGGACATTTCTGCTTTGCGCGCTGCGCACCCCGATCACTGGTCCAAAGCTGCTGCCATCCGCGCCCTGACGCTGGATGCCATCCACGCAGCCAATTCCGGCCATTCCGGTATGCCGATGGGCATGGCCGATGTCGCGACGGTTCTGTTTGAAAAACATCTGAAATTTGACGCAAAGGCTCCCGATTGGCCCGACCGCGACCGGTTCATCCTGTCGGCGGGTCACGGCTCCATGCTGATCTATGCGCTGCTGCATCTGACGGGCTATGAGGACATGACCCTCGATCAGATCAAGAACTTCCGTCAATGGGGTGCGATCACCGCAGGTCACCCAGAATACGGCCATGCCAAGGGTGTTGAGACGACGACAGGTCCCTTGGGTCAGGGTATCGCCAATTCGGTCGGCTTCGCGATGGCCGAAGAGATCCAGCGCGCGATGTATGGCAAGAAGGTTGTGGATCACTATACCTATTGCATCGCCGGCGACGGCTGCCTGATGGAAGGTGTCAGCCAGGAAGCGATTGCGCTGGCCGGGCGTCAGGAACTCAGCAAGCTGATCGTCTTTTGGGACAACAACAACATCACCATCGACGGCACGGTTGATCTGGCGGATCGCACCGATCAGGTGATGCGCTTCAAGGCGTCGGGCTGGAACGTGATTGAGATTGACGGGCATGACCCAGTTGAGATCGACGATGCGATCACCAAAGCCAAGAAATCAGGCCGCAAGCCTACGATGATTGCGTGCAAGACGCATATCGCCCTAGGCTCCTCAGCGCAGGACACTTCCAAAGGCCACGGTGCTTTGACGGACGAGAAACTGATCGCTGACGCCAAAGCCGCTTACGGCTGGACCACCGGCCCGTTTGAGGTCCCTGCAGATACCAAATCGGCTTGGGAAGCGATTGGCAGCCGTGGCACAGAGGCGCGGACGGACTGGGAGGCGCGGCTTGCCTCACTCTCCAAATCCAAGCGCGAGCAATTTGAGCGCGCCTATGCGCTGGACGCGCCAAAGAAGCTGAGCGCAGTTGTCAAAGCGCTCAAGAAACAGGTGAGCGAGAGCCAGCCGAAAGTGGCGACCCGCAAATCCTCCGAGATGGTGCTGGAAGTGATCAACCCGATACTGCCCGAAACAGTGGGCGGCTCGGCAGACTTGACCGGCTCGAACAACACCAAGACGGCTGATCTGGGCGTGTTTGACCCGGAGAACCGTGGCGGGCGTTTCGTGCATTATGGCATCCGCGAGCACGGCATGGCGTCGGCGATGAACGGCATGGTCCTGCATGGCGGCATGCGCCCCTATTCGGGCACGTTCATGTGCTTTACCGACTATGCCCGCCCCGCGATGCGCCTGTCTGCGCTGATGAAAGTGCCGACGGCCTATGTCATGACACACGACTCGATTGGGCTGGGCGAAGACGGCCCGACCCACCAACCGGTGGAGCATCTGGCGATGCTGCGCGCGACGCCCAACATGAACGTCTTCCGCCCCTGTGATACGGTTGAGACCGCCGAGGCATGGGAACTGGCGTTTACCAGCAAAGAGACCCCGTCCGTGCTGTCTCTGACCCGTCAGGGCCTTCCGACCCTGCGGACGGAACACAAGACCAAAAACATGGTCGCTCAGGGCGCCTACGTTCTGGCCGATGCGGAAGGCAAGCGTCAGGCGATCCTTCTGGCGACAGGCTCGGAAGTGGAGATCGCCATGGCCGCGCGGGATATCCTGCAGGCCGAGGGGATCGGAACGCGGGTCGTGTCGATGCCGTGCTGGGAGCTGTTCGAGGAGCAGGATGAAAGCTATCGCAAGCGTGTTCTGCCCGGCGGGCCGGTGCGCGTGGCGGTCGAAGCTGCTATCCGCTTTGGTTGGGATCGCTGGCTCTATGGCGAGCGCGGCAAGCGCGAGAAATCGGGCTTTGTTGGCATGCATGACTTTGGTGCATCCGCCCCGGCAGAGGTGCTTTATGAGCAGTTCGGGATCACCGCTCAAGCGGTCGCGGACAAGGCCAAGTCCTTGATTAAATAGCATGTTCCCCACGGGGAACGGTGCAAGGAATGTGTTAAAAAAAGGGGCCCGCGTGTGTTGCGCGGGCCCCTTCTTTTTATCGCGGCCCGACCGCCCGGTGCTTTGAATTCCTTTACCGAGGTTAACGGGGAATACGGGGACACGCGGCTCATCTGCTTTCTGAGGCCACAAAAAAGACCGCGCCTCCTGTAAGGCGCGGTCTTCAATTCAAATTACCAGGGCAGCTTAGCTGTCGAGCTTCTCGACGACGTTGTCGGCGAACGCGTCGATCATGAGGTTGTAGAATTCTTCACTGCTGGTCATGCGGTAATCCACATCGGTTCCAACGATCAGCGGCTCGATCTGGCGGGCGGACACGCTCAAAGTGTAGTCCTGATCGCCGTAATTGCCGTCGACGTCGATATCCACGTCACCAACCAGTTTGGAGCTGTCGATGTCGGCCTGCGTTTCAAACATGTCGGCCAGTTCCAGCTCATCAATGTCGATGGTGATGGTTGCGCCATCGTCTGCAATGCGATTGACCATGCGCTCAATGATCGCGGTCTCAAGGTCTTGCGGCAGCGTCGCCCAGTGGGCTGCGGCGTCAATATCCTGGATCGCGGTCAGATCGGCTTCGACATTCACGTCGCTTACCATTGTTGCAGCGCTTGCTGTCGCGGCGGACAGGGTCAGGGCAGCTGCAGTTGTCAGCATCAGGTTCTTCATAACGAGACTCCTTTCGTCTATGCCTCGATTTCGTGAGGCGTATGAGAAAGAAACCCGAAACTCTCCGCAAAGTTCCGACGGACGGATCCGACCGCCTTGCGATTAGGCCTTCGAGAAGAGCCGTGACCATGTGGGCACGATCACATTGGTGACGAGCGGGATCAGGCCAAAGCCAATCGCCAGTCCCAGCAGACCGTCAAGCGTCGCCACCACCAGCCAATTCACAAAGCCCTTCGCGCCGTCCAGCCCGGCGGAGACGGACTTTGCCGCGCCCTTGATGACAGTCTCAAGCCCATCGAGGCCCAGCACGGCAAGCGAATGCACGATGATATTGCCCCCAACCCAAAGCATGGCGGCAGTGCCGATAATCATCAGCAGTTTCAGCACTTTGGGCATGCCTTTGACGATCCCGCGTCCAATGGCACGGGTGAGCCCAAAACGCCCGTTGGCGCTCATTAGAAGGCCCAGATCGTCGGCTTTCACGATCAGCGCGACAGAGCCATAGACCGCCAGCGTAATGCCAATGGCAACCGTAGCAAGCGTCGCCGCCTCAAACCAGAATGTGCTGGCGGGGATGGCGGCCAGGGCAATTGTCATGATCTCGGCCGACAGGATGAAATCGGTCTTGATCGCGCCTTTGACCTTTTCCTCCTCCAGATGGGCGGGGTCGCCCACATCCTCGACCCCGTGGTCCATCTCGTCATGGGGAAAGAGCCAGTGATGCACTTTCTCGGCGCCTTCAAAGCATAAGTACGCACCGCCGAGGATCAGAAGGATCGGGATCGCCCAAGGGGCAAATGTGTTCAGCGCCATACCGGCAGGCAGCAGGAATACCAGCTTGTTGAAAAGCGATGCGCGCGCGATTTTCCAGATGATCGGCAATTCGCGCTTTGGATCAAATCCCTGCACGTATTTCGGCGTCACGGCAGCATCGTCGATCACCGCACCTGCCGCTTTCGAGCCTGATTTCAGCGCTTGTGCGGCCACATCATCGACCGAGGCGGCGGCCACTTTGGCAATGCCAGCCACGTCATCCAGAAGCGCCAGAAGTCCACTCATGTTACCTGCCCTCACCCATTGTGTCGTGTAGTCTGTGCTTTCTCACGAATCGACCACTTATGCCGATATAACCGAGGATAACGTGTCGATCACGCAAGGGTTCCCGCATTCGTTAGCGCAACCATGTGCGACCCTGCCACGTTTATCGCTAACATGTTGAGTCATCGGCGCTTTTCCCTTTGTTGAGGTCGGCGCACATCCTATATCCACACCAACGAATACCAAGGCATACCGTTTGCAGGAGCACGCATCATGACAGTCACCGTCGGGATTAACGGATTTGGCCGGATCGGACGCTGCACTTTGGCCCATATCGCCGAAAGCGCGCGCAACGATGTGCAGGTCGTCAAGATCAACGCGACCGGACCGCTGGAAACCAGCGCGCATCTGCTGCGGTTTGATAGTGTGCATGGCCGCTTCCCCGGCGAGGTTCGGGTTGAGGGCAACACGATGGATCTGGGCCGCGGCCCGATGGAGATGTTCTCGACCTATGATCCGCAAGAACTGGACTGGTCAGGCTGCGACGTGGTTTTGGAATGCACGGGCAACTTCAATGATGGCGGCAAGTCTGCGGTGCATCTGGAGCGCGGCGCGAAGTCTGTTCTGATCTCGGCCCCGGCGTCGAACGTGCAGCGCACGGTTGTTTACGGCGTGAACCACCGCGATCTGCAGCGTGGCGAGACGATGGTGTCAAACGGGTCCTGCACAACGAACTGTCTGGCCCCGCTGGCCAAGGTGCTGAACGACGCGATTGGCATCGAGCGCGGGATCATGACGACGATCCACAGCTACACGGGCGACCAGCCGACGCTGGACCGGCGCCATAAGGACCTCTACCGCGCGCGGGCCGCTGCGATGGCGATGATCCCGACCTCCACCGGGGCGGCGAAGGCTTTGGGCGAAGTGCTGCCCGAGTTGGACGGCAAGCTCGATGGCACCGCGATGCGCGTCCCTACCCCGAATGTAAGCGCGGTTGATCTGACCTTTGAAGCGTCCAAGGACGTGACGGTCGAAGACGTGAACGCGGTCGTTGCGGAAGCCGCTGCCGGCCATATGGGCGCGGTGCTGAGCTATGATGCGGCCCCCAAGGTCTCGATTGATTTCAACCACACACCACATTCCTCGATCTTTGCCCCGGACCAGACCAAAGTTGTCGGCGGCCGCACGGTGCGCGTGCTGGCCTGGTATGACAACGAATGGGGCTTCTCGTGCCGCATGGCCGATGTGGCTGGCGCAATGGGCCGGTTGCTGCACTAAGCTGGTCAACCCCTGCCCCTTTGTGCATAAGCAATCGGCAGGACCAGCTTTGAGGCACACCCCATGACGAACAGTATTGCCTTGGGATTGGCGGTCGCCGTTGTTGGCGCGCTCGCAGCGGACGTATTTCTGAACGACGCACGCGCCTCGGTTTTCATGGGCAAAGAGATGCTTCTTCTCATCGAATACCTCGCCTTCTGGCGGTAGCGTCCACCGGCCTGCCAGTTGACCTTTGCGCTGGAATGCGCATGTTAGCGGTAACGGCGCGAGTCACGCGCCCAATCAGCTTGCAAAGGGGGCAGTGATGACCGTCAAAGTTGCCATCAACGGATTTGGCCGCATTGGCCGCAACGTGCTCCGCGCGATTATCGAAAGCGGACGGACCGATATCGAGGTCGTTGCCATCAACGACCTGGGGCCGGTCGATACGAACGCCCATCTGCTGCGCTATGACTCTGTCCATGGTCGCTTCCCTGCCAAGGTTACTGTTACTGAGACCAGCATCGACGTGGGCCGTGGCCCGATGGCCGTGACAGCGCTACGCAACCCGGCGGACCTGCCTTGGGCGGATGTGGATATCGTGCTGGAATGCACAGGTATTTTCACCTCGAAGGAGGCGTGTCAGGCGCATCTGGACAATGGGGCGAGCCGGGTTCTGATCTCGGCCCCCGGCAAGGATGCGGACAAGACGATTGTGTATGGTGTGAACCACGACACGCTAACCGGCGAGGATATCGTGGTCTCGAACGCGTCCTGCACGACGAATTGTCTGGCCCCTGTTGCCAAGGTGCTCAACGACAGCGTGGGCATCACCAAGGGCTTCATGACGACGATCCACAGCTACACGGGCGATCAGCCGACGCTGGATACGATGCACAAAGATCTCTACCGCGCGCGGGCTGCTGCGCTCAGCATGATCCCCACCTCCACCGGGGCGGCCAAGGCCGTGGGTCTGGTGCTGCCGGAACTCGACGGCAAGCTGGACGGGGTCGCGATCCGGGTGCCGACGCCAAACGTGTCGGTTGTGGACATGACCTTTGAGGCGAGCCGTGAGACCAGCGTTGAGGAAATCAATGCCGCGATCCAAGCCGCAGCCGACGGACCTTTGAAAGGCGTTTTGGGTGTGACGGACGAAAAGCTGGTCAGCATGGATTTCAACCACGATCCGCACTCGTCGATCTTTGCCACCGACCAGACTAAAGTCATGGAAGGCACCATGTGCCGCGTCCTGAGCTGGTATGACAACGAATGGGGCTTCTCCAACCGCATGGCCGACACGGCTGTCGCCATGGGCAAGCTGATCTGATCGGTCTTTCTTGACGCAGCCCTGTCAACATCTCTTGACGGGCTGCGGTTTCTCCAAGACAACACTTGCGATGGTGTCCGGTGCCAAAAGGCGTGGCCGGACTGAAAAGGGAATACGGTGAGGAAGAGCCAACTCGGCGCCAACTCCGTAACTGCCCCCGCAACTGTGAGCGGCGAGCAACCCCGGCGAACACCACTGAGCGATATGCTTGGGAAGGTTCGGGGACGCCCAGACCCGCAAGTCAGGAGACCTGCCATCATGAACGAAACCTCAACCCGGACGGGGTGTCCGGACAGGAGATCATGATGACACGACGACCGCATTCGGTCCGACATCCATGGCTTTGTCCCGCCCCGCCTCATCGCGGAGGGCGATATGGGACATACACCAACACACAAGATAACGGTTTGCACCTCGTGCAGACACAAGGGCAGCGAGTGTCGCCCCGGCTATGAGCTGATTGCGCGGTTGCGCAAGGCGATTGAGGCCGCGGGCGACGCGGTGGCCGAGGATTTCGAGATTTCGGGCGTGGCCTGCATGGCAGGCTGCGACAGGCCGTGCACGGTGGCCTATCACGGCACGCGCAAGGCCACGTATCTTTTCGGGGATATCGAGGCCGACAGCGACATCGATGATCTGGTCGCCTTCGCGCAGCAATACGCGCTTCTGGGGGACGGGTGGTGTTCCTCTGTCGATCGGCCCGGCAAGCTGCGCAAGAGCACGCTGGCCCGCGTGCCCGCCGCCATCATCGCGATGGAAGAAACGACGGAGCGCGCGTCATGAGTGCCGCTGATCTGGTCGCAGAGAGCATCAGCTGGTCCCCGCGCAAAGGCGCGGAGCCGTTGGTGCATCCGACAAGTTTCCGCGTCGGCGCGGGCGATATCCTTGGCGTTGTCGGCCCCAACGGCGCGGGCAAATCCACCTTGCTGCGCATGCTCTATCGCTATCAGGCGCCGCTTACTGGATCGGTGCGCGTCGGGGGGGAAGACATCTGGGCAATGCCCCCACGGGCGGCTGCGCGTAAGGTGGCGGCGGTGTTGCAAGAGCAGCCCTCGTCCTTCGGGCTGACGGTGCGCGAGATCGTCATGCTGGGGCGCACGCCGCACCGCTTGGGCTTTTCGACCGCCGGGGCCAATGACGGCGAGATCGTGGAGAACGCCCTGATGCGGCTGGGGCTTCAGGACCTCGCCCACCGCGATCTGCTGACCCTGTCGGGCGGGGAGCGGCAGCGAGTGATGGTCGCGCGAGCACTGGCGCAGGAGCCTGAGGTGCTGGTGCTGGATGAGCCGACGAACCATCTCGATATCCGCCATCAGCTAGAGGTTCTGGCCCTGATCCGCGGGCTTGATCTGACGATCATCGTCTCGCTGCACGATCTGAACATGGCCACCGAGGTGTGCGATTCTGTGCTGGTGCTGGAGCATGGGCATCTGCGCGGCAGCGGCCCACCCCAAGAGGTGCTGACCGAGCGGCTGGTGTCGGACGCTTTTCGCGTCGACGCGCGCCGCGAGACGCTGAGCCCCAGCGACGACACACATTTCTCTTTCCATCTTCCGCACTAAGGACGATCCCCATGAAACGACTATTCTCAACCCTCGCCATGACCTTCGCCGCCACGGGCGCTTTGGCGCAGACAACCGTGCAAAGCTGCGACCGGGAAGTCACCTTTGACGCGCCTCCGAAAGCCGCGATTTCGAACGACGTGAACCTGACCGAAATGATGCTGGTTCTGGGCCTCACCGACCACATGGTGGGCTTCACAGGCATCAACGGCTGGAACAAGCTCGAGGAGGAGATGCGCGCGGGTCTCACGGAATTGCCCGAATTGTCCGAGAAATACCCCAGCAAGGAAGTGCTGATCGGCGCGGATGCGGATTTCTTCTTCGCCGGTTGGAATTACGGCATGAAGGTCGGTGGCGAGGTGACGCCTGAGACGCTGGAGCCCTTTGGCATCAAGGTCTATGAACTGACCGAAAGCTGCATCCATATCGGCGAGAAAGACGCAGCCAGCATGGATGACATGTATAACGATCTGCTGAATCTCGGCGTGATCTTTGGCGAAAGCGCCAAGGCGGAAGAGCTTGTCGCAGGCTATAAGGCAGAGCTTGAGGCGTTCACGTCAGAGCTGGCCCCGCTTGAGCGCGCGCCGCGCGTCTTCGTCTATGACAGCGGCGAGGACACGCCCTTCACCGCCGGGCGCTACGCCATGCCTAACGCGTTGATCGAGGCCGCAGGCGGCACCAACATCATGAATGATTTCGAGAAAAGCTGGGCCACCGTCGGCTGGGAAGCCGTGGTAGAACGCAATCCGGAGGTCATCGTGATAGTGAATTACGGCAACGTCACGGCCGAAGAAAAGCGCGCCTTCATGATGAACAACCCCGCCTTCGCCGATCTCGACGCGATCAAGAATGATCGCTTCGTGACGCTGGAATATGTCGAGGCGACACCGGGGCCGCGCAATATCAAAGCCGTCAAGACTTTGGCCGCCGCCTTCCGCGCGGAGTAAGCGAAATGGACAGGACCCTGCCCGACACAGCCGCCAAACCCGCGCGCACCAGCTTTTTCGCGATTGCGATGGGCCTGGGGCTTGTGGGGTTGGTCCTGTCCATTTCCGCCGCCATCAGTCTGGGCGCGATTGGCATTCCGGCCAGCACGGTCTGGGGGGTGCTGGCCAACAAGCTGGCCCCCGACGCGGTCCCTGTCGACTGGTCGGCAGGCCGTGAGGCGATTGTCTGGGACATCCGCTTTCCACGCGCGTTGCTGGCGTGTTTCGTGGGCGCAGGGCTGGCCATGGTGGGTGCAAGCCTGCAAGCAGTGACGCGCAACCCGTTGGCGGACCCGCATTTGCTGGGCATCTCGGCGGGTGGCGCGTTTGGCGCGATCACCGCCTTGTTGCACACGGGCATGTTCCTTGGGCTGCTGACGGTGCCGCTCTTGGCGTTTCTGGGCGCATTGGGGGCCACGCTACTGGTGCTGGCGGTGTCGCAATTTGCCTCAGCGACCAGTGCGGACAGGCTCATTTTGGCAGGCGTCGCGGTGTCGTTCATCGTGATGGCACTGGCCAATATGCTGATCTTCATGGGCGACTCCCGCGCGACGCACACGGTCGTCTTCTGGATGCTGGGCGGGCTGGGGCTGGCGCAGTGGAGCCAGCTGATCTACCCGCTTTCAATCCTGATCGCCTGCGGCGCATACTTGTGGCTGAACGCGCGCAACCTGAATGCAATGACCATCGGAGATGAGACGGCGGCAACGCTGGGTCTGCCCGTCGCGCGGTTCCGGTTTTCGGTCTTTGTGATCGGGGCGCTGATTACAGGCGTCATGGTCGCGTTTTCCGGCATTATCGGGTTTGTCGGGCTGATGGTCCCCCATATCGTGCGGATGATTGTCGGCGGAGATTATGCGCGGGTTCTGCCCGCCTCGGCTCTGATCGGGGCGATCTTTCTGCTTTGGGCGGATGTCATTGCGCGCACGATCATGGCCCCCGATGATATGCCCATTGGAATTGTCACCGGCCTGATCGGCGGCGTCTTCTTTGTCTGGCTTCTGCGTCGCAGGATCACCTAAGCCGTTTTCATCAAAGAAAAATCCATGCCTGGGCCGCTTTGCAAAAAACGCATAGCGGCTTGACGCTCCTGTCAGTTGTTCTGCGGTGCAGCATTTCCTATCTGAGAGATGTAGCGGTTAGCGCTACCATGAAACACTCGAAAGGAGCCACCCATGAGCACCCTCTTCACCCGCCTGAACTCTGCCGTGCAGAAACGCATCGCCTATCACCGGACTGTGGCCGAGCTGGAAAGCCTGCCGCTGGATACGCGCCTGGATCTGGACATCTACACCGGCGACATTCCGAGGATTGCGACGCAGGCCGTCTACGGCCGCTAAGCGCGGAACTTAGCAATCAGCGCGGTATTGACGGCGGATGGCACAAATGGGCTGACATCCCCGTCAAGCCGCGCGATCTCTTTGACGAGCTTTGACGCGATGGCCTGATGGCGCGCTTCGGCCATCAAGAACACCGTCTCGATCTCGTCATTGAGCACCCGGTTCATCCCGACCATCTGATATTCATACTCGAAATCGGCGACAGCGCGCAGCCCGCGCACGATCAGGTTTGCGCCGACATCCTGCGCGCAATTGATCAGCAGATTCTCGAACGGATGCACGACAATTTCGGTTCCGGTCTGCTCCGAGAGCATTTCACATTCGGCTTCAATCATCGCGACACGCTCTTCCAGTGTGAAAAGCGGACCCTTGTCGCGATTGATGGCAACGCCAATCACAAGACGGTCCACAAGCGCGCTGGCGCGCCGGATGATATCGATATGACCCAGGGTGATGGGGTCAAACGTGCCGGGATAAAGGCCGATGCGCATAGGGCTGCTCCGTCGTCAGTCGTGGAGGCCACGCAACAATATTGCGTGGGCGATTGCAAGCGGCGGGTTGCCTCAGTTGCCCATAATCATCCCGGTAAGGGCTTCTTTTTCCATGGAAAGCTCGCTGAGACGGGCTTTGACCACGTCGCCCAGCGTAATCAGACCGACCATTTCACCGTTTTCCATCACCGGCATATGGCGAAAGCGCCCTTCGGTCATGCGCGCCAGCACGTCATCGGCGCGTTCGGATCGTTCGCAGGTCTGCACCTTCTTGGTCATCATGTCATCGACCTTGTCGTTCAGGCAGGTCGGGCCGCGTTTACCGACTTCGCGCACGATATCGCGCTCGGACAGGATGCCCAGAGGGACCTTGCCATCCTCCGTCACGACCAGAGAGCCGATCCGTTTGCTGGACAAAACGCCCGCGGCGTCGGCAACAGAGACGCCGGGCTTGATGGTAATCACGTCGTCTGTCGCTTTGGATTTCAGAATGCGTTGAACGGTCATAGCGTCCTCCCTAGCTGTCGACCTTGGTATACCAACCATTGAGACCCGGAAGGGGCAGCGACGTCAAGCCAAGGCCTCCAGACGCGCGACCTCTTGGCGCAAGCCCGCGATCAGGGCGGTGGCAAAGCGGTTAAGCCGATCAAGTCGCCGGTCATCCGCGTGACGCACCAGGTAGAAGCTGCGGGTCAGGCTGATCTGATCGGTCAGAATACGCGCCACGCCGGGGGCTGCGGGCAGCGAGAAGTCGTGCACGATGCCCACCCCTGCCCCTTGGCGGATCGCGTTGAGTTGCACCGACACCGAGTTTGACGCCAGCGGCACACGCGGCACGCCCAGTTCTGACAGATAGTCCAGTTCCTTGTCGAAAATCATATCGGGGATGTAGCCAATGATCCGGTGGTCTTTGAGATCGGCACGGTTCGCGATTGCAGGCGCCTGGCTGAGGTAGCGCTCGGCCGCGGCCAGATGGAGGTGATACTCCGTGATCTTCTGGACGGTCAGCCGCCCTGCCGTGGGCGGGCTGACGGTCACCGCCATATCGGCCTCGCGCCGCGACAGATTGAAGACCCGCGGCAAGGCGACGATCTGAATATCAAGCTCTGGATTATCCGCGCCAATGGCTGCGCAAACCTGTGGCAGCAGGAAATTCGCGACGCCGTCGGGTGCACCGATCCGTATTTGGCCGGCAAGGGTCGCCGTCGTTCCGGTCAGCGCATCCTGCGCGCCTTGCATAGCCTGCTCGGCCCGCTCGGCATGGGTTTGCAAGCGCTGGCCTGCATCGGTTAACGCGTATCCCTGCGGGGATTTCGCGAATAAGGGCGTGCCAAAGGTTTCTTCCAAACGCCCGATCCTGCGCCCCACGGTGGCCGGGTCCACCTGCAGCACCCGCCCCGCGCCAGACAGGCTTTCGCTGCGCGCGACAGCCAAGAACACGCGCATATCATTCCAGTTCAGATCCATCGCCTGCCTTTGCAATTTTGCAAAACACTTTTGCCACCTTTCCCCTTTTCTCAGTGTTTTTGCAATTCTATCCTGAGCCAAAGCTGGAGGAGCGAGAGAATGCAGGAACTGACCCATTATCTGAACGGTGCCCATGTCAAAGGAACGTCGGGCCGTTTTGCCGATGTCTACAACCCCGCCACCGGCGAGGTGCAGGCGAAGGTCCCGCTGGCCTCCGCCGATGAGCTGGCGCAAGCGGTCGCCTATGCCGAAGCCGCGCAACCCGGCTGGGCGGCAACGAACCCGCAGCGCCGCGCGCGCGTTTTGATGAAATTCGTCGACCTGCTGAACCGCGACATGGACAAGCTGGCCGAGGCGCTGAGCCGCGAGCATGGCAAAACCCTGCCCGACGCCGCGGGCGACGTGCAGCGCGGGCTGGAAGTGGTCGAATACTGCATCGGCGCACCGCAGATGTTGAAGGGCGATTTCACCGACAGCGCTGGCCCCGGCATCGACATGTATTCCATGCGCCAAGCCCTTGGTGTGACAGCAGGAATCACGCCCTTCAACTTCCCCGCCATGATCCCGATGTGGATGTTCGCCCCCGCCGTGGCCTGTGGCAACGCGTTCATCCTCAAGCCGTCCGAGCGCGATCCCTCCGTGCCGCTGATGCTGGCGGAACTGATGGAGGAAGCCGGGCTGCCCAAAGGCATTTTGCAGGTTGTAAACGGCGATAAGGAAGCGGTTGATGCGATCCTTGATCACGATGTGATCCAGTCGATCGGCTTTGTCGGCTCGACCCCGATTGCTGAATATATCTACGGGCGCGGCTGCTCTAACGGCAAGCGCGTGCAGTGTTTTGGCGGCGCGAAGAACCACATGATCATCATGCCCGACGCCGATATGGACCAGGCCGCCGACGCGCTGATCGGCGCTGGATACGGTGCGGCGGGCGAGCGCTGCATGGCGATCTCGGTCGCCGTCCCCGTCGGGGACGAAACCGCTGATCGGCTGATCGAAAAGCTCGTTCCACGGGTCGAGGCATTGAAAGTCGGCCCCTACACGTCTGGCAATGACGTGGATTACGGCCCCGTCGTGACCGCTGCGGCCAAACAAAACATCCTTGGACTGGTGCAGAGTGGCGTGGATCAGGGTGCCACGCTGGTCGTCGATGGCCGCGACTTCAGCCTGCAGGGCTATGAAGACGGTTTCTTCGTCGGGCCGCATCTGTTCGACAATGTCACCAAAGACATGGACATCTATACCAAAGAGATCTTTGGCCCCGTCCTGTCAACCGTACGCGCGAAAAGCTACGAGGAAGCAATCGGCCTCGCCATGGACCACGAATACGGCAACGGTACTGCGATCTTCACGCGCGACGGCGATGCGGCGCGCGATTTCGCGAACCGGATCAATGTCGGCATGGTCGGGATCAATGTCCCGATCCCGGTGCCGCTGGCCTATCACACGTTTGGCGGCTGGAAGAAATCCGTCTTTGGCGATCTGAACCAGCACGGGCCGGATGCGTTCAAGTTCTATACTCGGACCAAAACGGTGACCGCACGGTGGCCGTCGGGCATCAAGGAAGGCGGCGAATTCTCTATTCCCGTTATGGAGTAGAATGATCGGTTCGATCCGTAGGGGCGTAGAGCTTGCTTTTCAGGCCGAGCACTCCGCGGATACGGCCATCTGTCAGGCCTACCTTGTAAACGGCCTTAACCAAAGACCGCCGCCCAGTGAAAGGGCTCGATAGCGCAAGAACAAGCGCCTCCAACAGACGTGGCAGCACGAGTGACATTACTTTAAGGACTGACTTTTGATGAATCTGCACACCATTGCGCGCCTGATCCCGCGTGCGGCGATAGAAATAGCGCATCGTCAGCCTGTGCAGCGGAATACGGTCATGCACAATAGCATCGGGCACATAGCCGTTGCGCCCACCTGCGCCACGCACGGCCTTGCTAAACGCGGTGTCAGAACCACCCGTGAAGCGCAATCCAGTATCAAAGCGCAGGCCTATTTTTCTTGCAAAATCAAGGCGCAGCGCCCAATTGTTCGTATAGGCGTCCAGCGCGTCGTCAGCACCCTGCGCCATGATCGCTGTGCGATTACGTCGGTTTTTTTCTGCACGTTCCTGAAGGTAAGCCAGCACCGCCTCTTGCCCGCGATTGACGGTCGGCTCTGCGGCTTCGATTTTCAATGGACCGCCGACAAGATCAAGTTCGCGCCCCATCAGCCCGGCCGTAAGCCGGACCAGCCAATCGGCGGCAACCCGTTCGTCGTCATCCACGAAAGTCAGGACGTCAGCGCCCTGCTCCAATGCCATTTCAAGCACGCGGTTGCGCGCAAACGGGATACCCGGCTCGGGTTCCATTGCGTAATGAACGGGCTCGGCGACACTATCGGCGAACGCATCGACAACGGACTGCACATTAGGCGTGCTGTCGTTTTCAACAATAATGAAAGTGACCGAAGATTGCGCCGGACGCGCCATTGCTTTGTAGGATGCCAGCAGCGTGCGAAGCATCTCGGCGCGGTCTTTGGTGATCACACCAACGGCAATCTTCAGCGTTTCCATGGGCTCCACGGCTTACCGCGCCCATTGCAAAAGGCAACCAAAAAGAAGAAATTAAACGGGTGATCAATTATGAAACCTGTTGATCAAGCGTTTTGGGAGGAGCCCATATGGATTTCGCATTGAGCGAAGAGCAAACCGCGATCTTCGACATGGCGCACGCTTTCGGGCAGGAGCATATTGCCCCCCATGCGCGGCAGTGGGAGCAGGACGGCACAATCCCGAAAGAGCTTTGGCCGAAACTGGCCGAATTGGGCTTCGGCGGGCTTTATGTTTCCGAAGAGAGCGGCGGCGCAGGGTTAACACGTCTTGATGCCACGTTAGTCTTTGAGGCGCTGTCGATGGCCTGCCCGTCGGTCGCGGCGTTCCTGTCGATCCACAACATGTGTGCTGCGATGATTGACAGGTTCGGGAGCGAGACGCTCAAGGCACAGTATCTGCCCAAAGCGATCAACATGGAAACCGTGTTTTCTTACTGCCTGACAGAGCCCGGATCAGGCTCTGACGCAGCAGCGTTGAAGACACAAGCGACGCGCACCAATGACGGGTTCGAGATGACAGGCACAAAAGCCTTCATCTCGGGTGGCGGCTATTCGGACGCCTATATCGTGATGGTGCGCACAGGTGAAAACGGGCCGAGAGGCGTCTCTGCGCTGATCATAGAAGACGGGGCTGACGGGCTGTCTTTCGGCGGCTTGGAAGACAAGATGGGCTGGCGGTCGCAACCTACGCGGCAGGTGCAGCTTGATGCCTGTAAGGTGCATGCAGATCAAATGCTTGGCGTGGAAGGCGATGGTTTCAAATACGCGATGTCGGGGCTGGATGGCGGGCGCCTGAACATCGCAGCTTGCTCGCTTGGGGCCGCTCAGCAAGCGCTGTCTGCGACGCTGGACTACATGGCGGAGCGCAAGGCGTTCGGCAAGCCGATTGACCAGTTTCAAGCGCTCCAATTCCGGCTTGCAGATATGGAGATCAATCTTCAGGCAGCCCGCACGTTCCTTCGACAAGCCGCCTGGAAATACGACACAGGCGCGCCGGATACGACGCAGTTTTGCGCGATGGCCAAGAAGCTTGTGACCGAGACCGGAAGCGAGGTCGTGGATCATTGTCTGCAATTGCATGGCGGTTACGGCTATCTGGCCGATTACGGCATCGAAAAACTGGTGCGAGACCTGCGTGTGCATCAGATTTTGGAAGGCACGAACGAGATCATGCGCCTGATCGTAGCCCGCCAAATGCTAACGAAATGATAAACGATCTTCATGTTCGTAAAGATGGTGCGGTGGGTTGGATCACGCTGAACCGTCCCAAAGCGCTGAACGCGTTAACCTATGAGATGTGCCTCGAGATCGAAAAGACGCTCGACGGATGGGCCGAGGACCCGTCCGTTTCGATGCTCATCATCGACGCTGTCGGCGAGAAAGCCTTCTGCGCAGGGGGCGATATTGCTGAAATGTATGCCACTGGAACAGCCGGTGATTTTAGCTATGGGCGTCAATTCTGGCGCGATGAGTATCGGATGAACGCGAAGCTGTTTCGGTTCCCGAAACCGGTTGTCAGCTTTCTGCAAGGCTTCACAATGGGTGGCGGCGTGGGGGTCGGCTGCCATGCCTCGCACCGGATCATATGCGACAGCAGTCAGATCTCGATGCCAGAGGTGGGCATCGGCCTGGTGCCTGATGTGGGCGGTTCGTTAATACTCGCGCGTGCGCCGGGGCGGCTTGGGGAATATCTTGGCACAACCGCCGCCCGCATGGGTCCAGGGGACGCGATCCTTGCCGGCTTTGCGGATTACTACCTGCCTGAAAATGCTTGGGATGGGTTGAAGTCCGAGTTGGCAAAGACCGGCGATTGGACATGTGTCGACGTGATGGCGGGCACTGCTCCTGAGGCGCCACTCGCCAACATGCAACGCGAGATTGATCGCCATTTTGGCGGTGAAACACTAGCTGATATCCTACGGTCTTTGAACGGGGAAGATACTGATTTTACGAAAGAAACTCTGAAAAAGCTCAAACGGAACGCGCCTCTGTCTATGGCCTGCGCTGTTGAGATGATCCACCGGCTGCGCGGCACCTCCAGCATCGAACAAGCGTTGGAGTTGGAGTATCGCTTCACCCATCGGGCGATGGAGCATGGCGACTTCATCGAAGGCATTCGCGCCGCGATTATCGACAAGGATCGCAACCCCAAATGGAAGCATGGTCTGGACGACCCCTTGGACGTGGATATGTCGAAAATGCTGCGGCCACTTGGCATGGACGCGTTAACCCTCTGAAAGGATGTTTTCATGAAAATCGGCTTTATTGGACTGGGGAACATGGGCGCTCCGATGGCGGCGAACCTAATCGCTGCAGGGCATGACGTGACCGGCTTTGATGTCTCGGCCCGACCAGAGGGTGTGCCAGTGGCGACAACTGCGGCAGAGGTCGCGCAAGGCGCGGATGTGGTGATCACGATGCTCCCAAATGGGGACATTCTACGCGCTGTCGCCGCGGACGTGGTCCCGGCGATGCAGAACGGGGCGGTCTTGCTGGATTGCTCGACTGTGGACGTGCAGAGCGCGCGGGATGTCGCGGCTCAAGCGGACGCGGCAGGGTTAATGGCGGTGGACGCGCCCGTGTCGGGCGGCATCGGCGGCGCGTCTGCGGGCACATTAACCTTTATGGCTGGCGGATCGCAGGAGGCGTTTACAAAGGTTAACCCCCTCTTCGACATCATGGGACAAAAAGCGGTGCATTGCGGCGAGGCCGGGGCCGGGCAAGCCGCGAAGATCTGCAACAATATGATCCTTGGGGTGACAATGATCGGCACCTGCGAAGCCTTTGCTTTGGCTGATAAATTAGGGCTTGATCGGCAAAAGATGTTCGATGTTGTCAGCACATCGTCCGGCTATAGCTGGAGCATGAATGCCTACTGCCCTGCCCCCGGTATCGGACCGCAATCCCCGGCCGATAATGGTTACCAGCCCGGCTTTGCGGCGGAGCTGATGTTAAAAGATCTGCGTTTGTCGCAACAAGCCGCAGACAGCGCCGATGCCGACACGCCGATGGGACAGTTGGCAGAGGCGCTTTACACGCAGTTCGTCGAGGGAGAAGATGGGCTTGGCCGGGATTTCAGCGCGATGTTGCCCCGGTTCGAGACACGCCGACGTGGTTAACGAAAGTCCTGAAAATCAATACCCAAATGGGCGGAGAATTTCCGGCAATATGCCATCCAGTCCTTGAATTCGTCCGAAAAAACAAAGCGGATGCCCTTGGCATCCCAGTGACTGATCTTGTCGGATCTTAGACGAGACAGATAAGCATCAGGATCCGCATGCCCTTCGCCAAGCGCTTCATCATAGGCCGCTTTTTCAAGCGCCGCGGCGATGCGCGATAGTATCAATCCCTTGCCATGATCCGCCTTTTCCGGGTCCAGCCGGTTGGACGTATCCATCAAGACCGCGCAATCCAGCAGACTTTCGCTATAGGGCTGGCCTGCCTCAGCACGGTGCGGTGTAAAGGTTAATGCCAGCAAAAAGGCGCAGAAAAGGACCCGTATTATCATACGCTCGTCCTCGCTGATTTTTTCGACACTCAAATGGCCGTCCAATGGCAATTTCTTGATCTAAATCATATTCACGAAACATTATATGTATATTCTGACCTGGAAATGACAGGAGAATTGAAATGTTGAAAAAGAATGTCGGTGGACTCGACCGGATCGCGCGCGTCGTTGTGGGGCTGGCCTTGCTGGCTGCGTTCTTCATCGGACCTCAGGGTAGCTATAGCTGGCTGTTCTTGCTCGGCATCGTACCCTTGGCCACAGGTCTGTTGAGCACATGCCCGATGTATTCGCTGATCGGCGTATCGACCTGCCCGACGAAGCAGAGCTAACCACTCACGGCGCGGTAGATCACTCTGCCGCGACGCGCTTTTGCTTGGGCGCAAGCATGGGTTTAAGATAGTGGCCGGTGTGGCTTTCCGCGACGTCGGCCACCTCTTCTGGCGTGCCTTCCGCGACGACGCGGCCCCCGCCATCGCCCCCTTCGGGACCGATATCAATGATGTGATCCGCCGTTTTGACCACGTCGAGATTATGTTCGATCACGACGACGGTATTGCCAGCATCTACCAATTCATGCAGCACTTCCAACAGCTTACGCACGTCCTCAAAATGAAGACCCGTTGTCGGTTCATCCAGAATATAGAGCGTCCGCCCGGTTGATCGTTTGGCCAACTCCTTGGACAGTTTCACGCGCTGCGCCTCCCCGCCGGAGAGGGTCGTCGCCTGCTGGCCGACCTTGATATAGCCCAGTCCAACCCGAACAAGCGCGTCCATCTTCTCACGAATGGAGGGGACAGCTTTGAAGAATTCCTGCGCATCCTCGACGGTCATATCAAGAACATCGGCGATGGATTTACCCTTGAATTTGATCTCCAACGTCTCGCGATTATAGCGCGCGCCGTTGCAGGTTTCGCAGGTCACATACACATCCGGCAGAAAGTGCATTTCGATCTTGATGACGCCGTCGCCCTGACAGGCCTCACAACGCCCCCCCTTCACATTGAAGCTGAAGCGACCGGGCTTATAGCCGCGCGCCTTGGCCTCCGGAAGCCCGGCAAACCAATCGCGGATCGGGGTAAACGCCCCAGTATACGTGGCCGGGTTTGACCGCGGTGTCCGACCGATCGGACGCTGGTCAATGTCGATCACCTTGTCGAGATGTTCGAGCCCTTTGATAGTTTCGCAAGGCGCCGGTGTCTGCCGCGCCCCGTTCAACTGCATGGAGGCTGTCTTGAACAACGTCTCGATGGTTAACGTCGATTTGCCGCCACCGGATACACCCGTCACGCAGACAAATTTGCCCAGGGGGAAGTCTACGGTAACGTCCTGAAGATTATTACCAGAGGCTTTGACGACTTTGATCTTCTTGCGGTTTCCCTTGCGTCTCTCGGTCGGCACGCTGATCTCGCGCGTGCCTGTAAGATACTGCCCCGTAATGGAATTTTTGTTGGACGCGATATCTGCAGGTGTGCCTTGGGCAATCACCTGCCCCCCGTGGACACCCGCACCCGGGCCAATGTCAAAGACGTAATCCGCCTCGCGGATTGCCTCTTCATCATGCTCGACGACGATCACCGTGTTGCCTTGATCGCGCAGGTTTTTGAGCGTCGTGAGCAGTCGATCATTGTCGCGTTGGTGCAGGCCAATGGAGGGTTCATCCAGCACGTAAAGCACGCCCGTTAACCCTGATCCGATCTGACTGGCGAGTCGGATTCGCTGACTTTCGCCCCCAGACAGCGTCCCCGCATTGCGGCTAAGCGTGAGGTATTCAAGGCCCACGTTATTCAGGAACCCAAGACGCTCGCGGATCTCTTTCAGGATCGCGCGGGCAATCTCGTTTTTCTGAGCGGTCAGGCTGTCAGGAACCGTTTCGCACCATGCAAAAGCGTCCTTGATTGACATCTGGACGACCTGGCCGACATGCAAGCCTGCTATTTTGACGGCGAGGGCTTCGGGGCGCAGGCGATATCCGTCACAGGTGCCGCAGGGTCTGTTATTTTGATATCGCTCAAACTCTTCGCGGATCCAGTTGCTGTCGGTCTCACGGTAGCGCCGCTCCATATTCGGGATGACGCCTTCAAAGCTGCGGGTCACCTGGTAGACACGGCCGCCCTCGTCATAGCGGAACGGGATTTCTTCGTCGCCAGAACCGTAAAGAAAAACTTGCTGGACGTAAGCAGGCAGCTTTTTCCAAGGTAGCTTTTTGTCGAACTCATAATGTTTCGCAATGGCTTCAATGGTTTGCAGGAAGTAAGGCGATTTACCTTTACGCCACGGGGCAAGCGCGCCGTCCTCGAGCGTGACGGTCGCGTCGGGCACGACAAGTCGTTCGTCGAAGAACAGCTCAACCCCCAGACCGTCGCAACTGGGGCATGCGCCAAAGGGCGCATTGAACGAAAAAAGACGCGGCTCAATCTCGGGGATGGTGAAGCCGCTGACAGGGCAGGCAAAGTTTTCGGAGAAGGTGATCCGCTCCGGCTCCCCTTCGCTGGGCGCGGTCTCAAGAATGGTGATGCCATCGGCCAGATCAAGCGCGGTGCGGAAACTGTCGGCCAGGCGCGTTTCCAGCCCTTCCCGCACAACAATGCGGTCAATGACCACGTCGATGTCATGGCGGAATTTCTTGTCGAGCGTGGGCGGCTCGTCCAGTTCATAGAACTCGCCATCGACCTTAACGCGCTGGAAACCTTGCTTACGAAGTTCGAGGAATTCCTTACGATATTCGCCTTTGCGGTCGCGAATGATCGGGGCCAGTAGGTAGCCGCGGGTCCCCTCCTCCAGCGCCATCACGCGGTCGACCATGTCTTGCACTTGCTGCGCCTCGATGGGCAGGCCGGTGGCGGGGCTGTAAGGTGTGCCGACGCGCGCGAATAGCAGACGCATGTAATCGTAAATCTCGGTCACCGTACCAACGGTTGAACGCGGGTTCTTGGAGGTTGTCTTTTGCTCGATCGAGATCGCAGGGCTCAGGCCAGAAATATGATCGACGTCTGGTTTCTCCATCATATCAAGGAATTGGCGGGCATAGGCGGACAGAGACTCAACGTAACGGCGTTGGCCTTCTGCATAGATCGTATCGAACGCGAGCGACGATTTCCCGGACCCGGACAGCCCGGTAATCACCACCAACTCATCGCGGGGAATATCCACGTCGATGGACTTGAGATTGTTCTCGCGCGCGCCGCGCACTTCGATCTTTTTCAGCTCAGGCATTCTGCCCCCCAACGAATAGAGTTCTACAGATAGCGGACCAATTGGGTTGGGCCAATAGATTAATGGAACATTAGAAGAACATTAAGCAATTTCTTCCCCACGCCGCCTCATCACGCGGCGAATCATCACAAGACTGATCACCCCAAGCCCGGAAAGGGCGATCGTCAGAGGGCCAAGGCCCACGCCATCCAGCGCCAGCGCAAAAAGCGGCGTTCCGCTGGCGGTCCCGACATTGCCCAACTGCGCAATCGCCCCTTGCGCGCGGGCCACGTCCTTCGGGGCGTCGTTGAAATGCGGCACGGCCGCAAAGCTCGCGCCCGGCACAAGCCCGATGAAAACAAACATCGCCAGCGTCGGGATTGTCTCGGCAAAACCGACGAAAGCGCACGCCGCCGTCGCCAAAAAGCCGAAAACAGCGATCCGGTCCGGTGCAATCCAACGCGCCAGAACCCCTGCCCCAAACGTGCCGACCAGCGACAGCAAGGGCAGCATTGCAGCAACCCAGACCGGCAGCACAGCAGGCAGAAATGTCAGCAACGCAACAAACATCAGCGTGTGCCAGAAAAAGCCCAAAGCAGGCGTGACGATGCGCGGGCTGGTATAGATCAGCCGATGCTCCCCCCACCAATCCAGCGGCACGATGCTGCGCGTTCCGTTCGGCAAAACGGGTGCGAGCAGCACTGCGAGGGCAAGCATCAAGGCACCATGTCCAGCCCAGATCAGCGCGACGCCGCCCCACGCGACAAGTGGCGGAAACAGCACCGCGCAAAGCGCAAAGCTGACCCCGAAAAACGTCGCCCATAGCCCCATTACTACGGATTGGTCGCGCGGACGACTGACGCGTATCATCAATGTTGGCGCGGCCACGACCAGCGCGAGATGAGACACACCCTCGACGACGCGAAATGCCAGCATCATGCCGTAAGGCACCCCCACCGCCTGAACCAGTGACAGCACGCCTCCTCCCGCCAACGCCGCCAAAATGACCCGGCGTGGCCCCAACCGCGTGACCACCGCCCCTGCCATGACGCCGCCAATGATCCCGACGATACCGACCACCGACACGATTGGGGCGACCGCCGCCAGATCGCGGTCAAACTGCGCCGCGACCTCCGGCAGGATCAACGAGATTTTCGCAAATTGCGCCGCCGCCAAAAGGCCCGCGACCCAAAGCAAAATCACCAACCGCCAATCTGTGCGCTGCGCATCCATGACTGTCGAGTGACGGCTTCAGACGGTCGCGTCAACGCCCTGTCTTCTTTTGTCTCAAAATACCTGAAACGAAACGGCCACCACGCAGGTCTTCCTCCGCAGCGGCGCGCCAAATCAATAAAAGGAATGCGCGTCAGCGCGCAACTGGATCAGAAATGGATCGCCCGATCATAAGCGTCCAGCACGGATTCGTGCATCATCTCGGATAGGGTCGGATGCGGGAAGACCGTCTCCATTAGGTCTTCTTCCGTCGTCTCCAGCTTCTGACCAACGACATAGCCCTGGATCATTTCGGTCACTTCCGCGCCGATCATATGCGCCCCTAGAAGCTCGCCGGTTTTAGCGTCGAAGACGGTTTTCACCATGCCCTCGGGCTCGCCCAAAGCAATCGCCTTGCCGTTGCCAATGAAGGGGAAGTGCCCCACTTTGACATCGAAGCCGCGCTCTTTCGCCTTGGCTTCCGTCAGTCCGACCGAGGCCACTTGCGGATGGCAGTAGGTGCAGCCCGCGATGCTTTCCGGTTTGATCGGGTGGACATTGTTCTTGCCCGCGATCAGTTCGGCCACCATCACCCCCTCATGGGAGGCTTTATGCGCCAGCCACGGCGCCCCGGCGATGTCACCGATGGCGTAGAGCCCATCGACACCCGTCCGGCAGAATTCATCGGTGACGACATGGGTCCGGTCAATTTTGACCCCAAGCGCTTCAAGGCCCAGATCTTCGGTATTGCCGACAATCCCGACAGCCGAGATGACCGTGTCAAAGTCTTCCTTGGTGACTTTGCCGTCTTGCTCGATATGCGCCGTGACCTTCCCGACAGAGCGGTCCAATTGCTTGACCATCGTCTTTTCGCGGATTTTCATGCCTTGCTTTTCAAAGGCCTTTTTCGCAAAGCCGCTGATCTCGGCATCCTCGACGGGCAGGATCCGGTCCATCACCTCGACCACGGTCGTGTCTGCGCCGAGCGTGTTGTAGAAGCTCGCAAACTCGATCCCGATCGCACCAGAGCCAATCACCAGCAGCTTCTTGGGCATGCGCGACGGTGTCAGCGCGTGCTTGTAGGTCCAGACCAGTTCGCCATCGGCCTCAAGCCCCGGCAACTCGCGCGCCCGCGCGCCTGTGGCGAGGATGATGTTTTTCGAGGTCAGCTCTTCGGTGCCTTTCTCGGTCTTCACGCTGACCTTGCCTTTGGCGGGAATGGTCGCCGTGCCCATGAACGTCGTCACCTTGTTCTTCTTCAGCAAATGGCCGACGCCACCATTGAGCTGTTTGGCCACCCCGCGTGAGCGGGCGACGACAGCCTCCAGATCATAGTCGATCCCATCGGCTTTCAGTCCGAACTCCTTGGCGCGGTGCATCAGGTGGAACACCTCAGACGACCGCAACATCGCTTTGGTGGGGATACAACCCCAGTTGAGGCAGATGCCGCCCATGTGCTCGCGTTCGACAATGGCAACATTCAGACCAAGCTGCGCACCGCGGATAGCAGCGACATAGCCTCCTGGCCCGGCGCCGATTACGATCATGTCAAAGGATTTGGCAGCCATGTGGCCCTCCGGTTTCAAACAAGTTTAATGCTAAACTATATTCGCAACAGGGCAGATGCGACAGGGGATAGTGTCGCAGCTTGGCGCAGGATCAGGCGCGCAAGGCCTCGACCGTCGCCCCGTAGCCTCCACCCGCGATGAAGGCGACTTCCGGGTCCGTCGCCCGGCGCGACAGCGCCTTGTTGCGGAACGGGAAGCGCCCGAACTGACGAATAACCTCGCGATGCGCCTTGGCGTGCAACAGATTGTTGTCACCTGCCTCCGGCATCCGTGTGACCATCAGGCGTACGCAGCGATCCTGATCGCAGAGGTTCTCGGAATGCATCAGGGGCATGTAAAAGAACTGCCGCGCTGGTTCGTCGATGCGCATGTCCCAGCCCTTGTCGATGGCCGCCTTGGCCGCCGCAAGTGCAACATGATCAGAGGCAAAAGCCTCGGCGGTGTCGCGGAACATGTTGCGAGAAAACTGATCGGTCAGGATGATATAGGCCAGCGCCCCGCTCGGATATGTGAGCCACAGCGCGCAGCGCCCCTCCATCGCGCCCTGCCATGTCGCTTCAAACCGGTCGCGGATATCGGCATCCAGGCGCGCGCTGCCCTTGTACCAGCCCTCTGGCCCGATCTCGTCGAGCCAGTAGTTCAAAACGTCGTCCGGACCCCGCATGGCTTGCTCCTTGATCTCGCACCGCATCGTTCCATTAACTGTTACAAAACCGTTAACATGCGGCAACCAAATAAATTCGCGGCCTCACCTTCGGTAACAGACCGTAACATCACAGCCGCGTGTCAGCATCCTCAGCGTCGTCCTCAAGGGCGGTTTCGATATAGTATTCCTGCGCAACCTCGACCGCGACCGGCGAGGAGGACGGAAAAATCGGCGCATAGGAGGTCGTATCGTCCACCTCTGTTGAGGCCGACCGCTGCGTCATCCGGTAAAGCGCATAGACCGCCAGCGCGAAAAGCAGCACCGCGACGAACAGGAAGAAGCCGCGCGGGCCGATCACGCCCATCATCCAACCGGTGATCAGCGGGCCTGCAATCGCCCCGATCCCGTTGATGAAGATCAGCCCGCCGGAGGCGGCGGCCATGTCTTCATGTTCCAGAAAGTCATTGGTGTAGGCGATGAGCAGTGCATAAAGCGGGTTGGACATGCCACCGATGATGAAAGCCGCGAGCAGCAGCGCGGGAAAGAAATTCATCAGTAAGAAGCCGACCATCGCCCCGATGCCACCGATCACACAGACCGCAAAAATCAGGGTGCGTCTGTCCATCCGGTCACTGATCCAGCCGATGGGATATTGCAGCACAAGCGCGCCAACATAGATCGTCGAGATGAAGATGGATATCTGGCCCAGGCTCAGGCCCGCGAGCTTGGCAAAAACCGCTGCCATGCCAAACTGCGCCGAAAACACCCCACCCAGCAGAAACATTCCGACACAGCCCAACGGCGAGGTGTCGAAAAGCTCTTTCAAGGTCATGGGTTTGGTTGCTTCAAATGCCGGTGTCGGGCTGATCGACAAAAGGATCGGCGCAAAGGCCAGCGAAACAAGGATCGACGGCAGGATGAACAACAAGAACCCGCTGGGATCGGGGATCAGCAACAGCCCTTGCGCGACCACAATCCCCGTCATTTGCACCAGCATATAGGCCGAAAGGGCCTGCCCCCGGTTCTCGTTATCGGCAGAATTGTTGAGCCAGCTTTCCGCAGTCACATACACGCCGGAAAAGCAAAACCCGATAATCACCCGCCCAATGGTCCAGGAAATCGGATCGACCAGCACCGGATAAAGAATCAAAACCGCGGAAATCATTGATCCAAGGGCAGCAAAGACCCGCACATGGCCGACCCGGCGGATCATCTCGGGAGCCAGGCGCGAACCGCCCAGAAAGCCCACGAAATAGGCCGACATCACAATCGACATCTGAAAGGTGGAAAATTCGGCATCGCCGCCGCGGATACCCAAAAGCGTGCCTTGAAGGCCGTTTCCGACCATCAGCAACATCATTCCCAACAGCAAAGCCCATGAGGAGGCAAGCACTTGTTTCATATTCGCGACCCCTGGCCTTGGCATGAGGCTGTCACACTGCCTGAGTCGCGCAAAATGCGATAGCGCAGGCACGACTTTCCCGCGTCGTTTCCGGCATTTCCCGGTTTCAGATCAAGGGATCAGAAGCGAGCTGTCGCCATATGAAAAAAAGCGGTACCGCTCGGCAATGGCATGGGCGTAAATCTGGCGGATTTTATCAGCGCCCATCAGCGCCGAGACCAGCATCATCAGCGTGGACTTGGGCAGGTGAAAGTTTGTCATCAGCCCTTGGGTCACGCGGAACCGGTAACCCGGCGTGATAAAGATATCCGTATCGCCCTGCCAGGGCCGCATCGTGCCATCCTCGGCAGCCGCACTTTCGATGAGGCGCAGCGCGGTCGTACCCACCGGGATCACGCGCCCGCCTGCGGCACGGGTTTCGTTGATCCGGGCCGCGGCCTCCGGACTGACAGAGCCCCATTCGGCATGCATCTTGTGCTGGGTGATGTCATCGACCTTCACCGGCAAGAACGTCCCTGCCCCCACATGCAGCGTCACTTCCGCGAAATCGACGCCTCTGGCCGCAATCTGCGCCAGAAGCGCGTCATCGAAATGCAGGGACGCGGTGGGGGCCGCGACAGCGCCCTGCTCTTTGGCGAAGACGGTCTGATAATCGGTCCGGTCGCGATCATCGGCTTTGCGCTTGGCCTCGATATAAGGCGGCAGCGGCATGGCACCAGCCTCCGCCAGCGCGACGTCGAACGCCTCTCCGGTCAGGTTGAAGGCCAGCACGCCCTGCCCGTCCTGCTTGCCGGTCAGGGTTGCCACAAGGCCCGCATCAAAGGTGATCTGCTCGCCCTCAGCGACTTTGCGCAGCGGCTTGATAAGCGCCGTCCAATCGCCCGAGGGCGTCGGCGACAACAGTGTCACCTCGATCTTGGCCGAAACCAGGCCTTGCCCGCTGTCACGACTGCGCTGCCCGGTCAGGCGCGCCGGGATCACCTTGGTGTTGTTGAGCACCAGCAGGTCGCCTTCCCGCAGAATATCAGGCAGATCAAAGACATGGGCATCGTGGAGGCCATCCTCCACATGCAGCATTCGCGCCGATGTGCGCGGGTTGGCAGGCCGTGTGGCGATCAAGTCGTCCGGCAGGTCGAAGTCAAAATCAGAGAGTTTCAAGGGACGGGCCTTATTGCGAAACGCGAGGAGCTGGGCGGCGGAAAATCTCGCGGAACATGCCGGGGGTCAAGGCGGAAAGCGGATTGACGGCGACTTGCGGAGCGGACGGGTCCCCCGACAGGGTGAAGTTGAACCCGATCAAGCCTTCGCCGCGCCGGGTCAGGAAACTGCCGATCCCGTTGAGCAAATAAAGCGGCGAGAACACACCCTGCATGTCCATCTGGCTGGTGGCGGGCCTGTAGGTGCCGTCCATCGAGATCCCCAAGGACGGCCCCGTGGCCGAGCTTTCGGTGACCGCGATGACATTTGGCGTCAGCACAAATTTCGCATCCACATTGGTAAACAGCACCCCTTGATTGGCCATCTGATCCAGAAGCCCCACTACGGACACGGCGCTCAATAGATTGGCCAGCGCCGGTGCATTCTGCACACGCGTTTCGGTGATCGCGAGCGTGCCATCATATTGCCCGTCCGCCGCGCGCGGGCGCAGGATCAGGTTCAGATCGCCGCCGCGCGCGGACCGGATCAGCCGCGCATTGCCCATCACCCGGCCTGCATCCTCCGACGTGATGCGCACCGCAGTGCCGTTGCGATCCGGGATGACCGTGCCAAAGATCGGTGTGGAGCCATCGTTGACCGTGGCGCGGAAGTTGCCGTTGAAGCCGCCTGCCGCGTTGAACTCCCCGCGCAGGTTCGTCAGGCTGATCCCGTCCGAGACGACAAGCTCGTCCAGCGCCAGATCAATCGGGCCGCCCTGCCCCGTGCCTTGACCCAGCTTGGCGCGACGCAAATCCATCGTCCCGGCCGTGATCTGAACAGCGGGCGCAGCCCCGCGTCCGCGTCCGATCAGCGTCACGGGCGCATTCAGCCAATCGCCTACGCGGACCCGGTCGAAACTGGCGCGCTGAAACGCGCCATCTGCGCTGACCGCGATGCGGCCTGACGCACTTAATCCAGGAGCCGAGAGGCTGAGCGCGTCAATCTCCAGCGGTGTGCCAAGGCGCCCGTTGATGGCCAATTCCCCGCGCGCCCCGGCAGGTTTGGCCCAGTTCAATGACGCAAGGCGCAGACTTGCACCGCGCAGATCGCTGGTCAGCCGGAAGCTGGGGGGCGCGTCTTTGGGCAGGCTGAGCGCCAGGTCCCCGCTGGCGCGCCCCGACAGCGTGCCCGGCGGCAGATCAATGCGAAACTCATCAAGGAATTGCTGGGACAGCTCAATCGCAGCCGTGACCGTCGGGGCCTCTGCCTCCACCCCAAGGGGCAGCCGGAACGTGCCGCTCAATGGCACGTCGCCCAGCCGGGCGTCGCCGTCGATCACGACGGCCTCTGAGGTGACGGTGACGCCCAATATTTGGGCGGCCAGCGTGCGGTCCTTGACCAGCGTGGTGCTCCGCAAGTTCGACACCGTCCCGGTCGCGGCATATGCCACCTGCGAGACCTTGAGCCCCCTTTTCAGCGGCAACGACAGATCAATCGTCGCGCGCGCCCTGCCATCGGCCAGATCGACAGGTAGGTTCGCCTTCTGCAAAAAGCCGAACGGCTCTTCATCCAGCAGCGACAATGTCGCGGTGATTGTGGCGTCGGTGTCCAGCCGGATCATGGCTTGCGCGGGTTTGCGCGCTATGTTCGCCACCTCGAACCGGGACCCGGCCAGTTTAATGGCCCCCCCGCGCGGCGCCTGAACCTGCCCTTGATCGACGCTGACGACAAAACGGTTATCCGACAACAGCGCGCGCCCGACGCCCTTTGTGATCGGCGGCAGCGTCTTCATGAAGCGCACGGTTGCGTCCTCAAACTCCCATCCGACGCGGAAATGGGGCACATCGCCCGCGCTTGCACGCAGCACGGCCTGCACATTGTGCAATCGCCCGGCGGTCACATTCTGCGCGACCCATTCACGGGTTCGCGCCACTTGCGTCGACGGCCAGATCGCGGTGACCGCCTGCGGCGTGATCTCGTCGCCAAAGGCATTGAGCGCAACGGACCAGCCATCGGGATCGGCGGTCACAAGCGCGTCCCCTGTCAGGCGGGTGGCGTCCGATTGCAGCATGAACTGCCCCACCTCGACCGAGAACGGATCGAGCTTGAGGCGGAAATCAATCGCGCTCCGGCTGAAATCAAGCGGCGCGTCGAAGAAGTTGTCCGGGTTAGCATTCAGCTCGGTCAGTTGGAATTGCCCAAGCAGCGTCTGCGGCAGGCCATTGCGAAATTCCTTCATGTAGGCGCGGCCCGTGCCGGTGACATTCACCATTTCGCTGCGCACGCTGACAGTGTCGAAGGACAGCATATTGGCAACCGGATCGAAGGTGAAATAGGTCTGCGCACTGTCAAACTTGACCGGGCGCGTGGCCTCCGTCGGGCGCAAAGCACCGGCCCCGAAATCAAGCGTGCCAAAGAGCGGTCCGGTCAAGCCATCCTCGTTCAGCGACAGCCGCATCGCCCCGGAAATCGGCGCCTCTAGTGCGCTGAGCCACGTCAAAGCGGGCACCTGAGTGGCAATGTCCTGTGCGGGCAGCGTGCCGATATTCACCGAGATGTCCGAGGCCACACTGTCCAGCCGCGTGTCATAGCTCAGCTCGACCGTGGAGGCGTATTCACGCCCCGTCAGCAATGCCAGATCAGCGCGCAAACGCAGCTCTGCGCCGTCGCGCTCCAACTCGGCCCGGCCCCCGTCAACCACCCAGAACTGCCCCGAAAGCGCGTCTTCGTAGCTTAGCGTCAATCCGTTAAGCTGGACCCGTTCAAGGTTCTGCGCCGCATCGGTCAGGAAGATCTGTTCCACGCTTTCCAGCGCTTGCAACAGCCCGCCTGCTTCGCCCAAAGGCGCGTCCCCCTCGCCGAAGGCAAAGGCGAACTGGCCGTCCGCAAAGCGCCGCAATGTCAGGCGACCACCGGTCAGCGTCACGTTGGTTACGCGCAACTGGCGCGACAGCAAAGGCCGTGCGGCGATCTGAATATCCGCATCCGCCAGCGCCACCATCGGACGGGCGGCCGCATCGCGCAGCAGCATATCCTCCAGCCGCAGGTAAGGCTCTAGACTGTCGTTGACGCCGATCAGAATGCGGCCAAATCCGATCTGACCGTCGGGAATCTGGTCGCTCAAGACCCGCTCGACCCGGTCGCGCACCCAATCGGGGGCCGTGATCGGCCGCCCGATCATCGCGAAGGCCGTAACCGCCAGCCCACCGAAAAATACCATGAACGCGATCAGCACAATCAGACCGCCCCGACCGCGACGGCGGGGTGTCTTTTCTTGTGTCGGGTCCGGCCCGGACCCGTTATCCTCGGGCGTGCTGCTCATGCCTTTATCTTCGCGCGGCTGGCCCTAAAACAAAACCCATAACTGATGCACAAAGGATCACGCTCTCATGACCGATATTGGCTCTGCCGCCCCGGACTTCACCTTGCCCCGCGATGGCGGCGGCGAGATCACGCTTTCAGCGCTTCAGCCCAAGGCGGTCGTTTTGTATTTCTACCCTAAGGACGACACGCCCGGTTGCACCAAAGAGGCCATCGCTTTCACCGAACATCTGGCCGAATTTGAAGCGGCAGGTGCAGTGATCCTGGGCATCTCCAAAGACCCGGTCGCCAAGCACGACAAGTTTGTCGCCAAGCACGAGCTGAAAGTGGCGCTTGTGTCGGACGAAGACAGCGACGTCTGTGAGCGCTATGGCGTCTGGGTCGAGAAGAACATGTATGGCAAGAAATACATGGGGATCGAGCGCGCAACCTTCCTGATCGACGGCACCGGCAAAATCGCGCAGGTCTGGCGCAAGGTCAAAGTCCCCGGTCACGCGGAGGTGGTTCTGGACGCGGTCAAAGCCCTTTGAAACCTCTGACCCAGATGGCCTGTGACGTGTTGCAGACCGCAGATGGGGCGGCGAAAACCGCGCTGTCTCGGCGCTATGCGGCGGAGTGGTTTGCCGCACGCGACGCAGGCGATCCGGTCGAGATTGGTCGCGGGGCGCCCCCTTTGCGCCCTGCGCGCCCGGCAAAGCCGGACCTGCTGGACCCGCGCGACGTGCCGCGACGCAAGCCCGGCTCGGTCGAGGGGCGGCAAGCCATCCTCCACGCGGTCGCACATATCGAACTGAACGCGGTCGATCTGCACTGGGACCTGATCGCGCGGTTTGGTCATGTCGAAATGCCCCTAGGCTTTTATGACGATTGGGTGAAAGCCGCCGACGAGGAATCCAATCATTTCAATCTGATATGCGCCTGTCTCGAAGCACAAGGCAGCCATTACGGCGCCTTGCCCGCCCATGCGGGCATGTGGCGCGCTGCCGAAGATACCGCCGACGATATGATGGGCCGTCTCGCTGTCGTCCCGATGGTGCTGGAGGCCCGCGGTCTGGATGTGACGCCCGGCATGATCCAGGTTTTCAAAAGCGCAAAGGACAAGGACACCGTCGCCGCACTTGAGGTGATCTATGCCGAAGAAGTGGCCCATGTGGCCTATGGCTCGAAATGGTTTCACTTCCTGTGTGGGCGGCAGAACCTCGATCCCAAACCGCTCTTTCACGAGCTTGTCCGGCGCTACTTTCATGGCCCCCTCAAGCCGCCGTTCAATGAAGAAAAACGTGCTGATGCAGGACTGCCCCCCGACTTCTACTGGCCCTTGGCAGAAGCCCGTCGCTAGGCCGTATGACTGAACAGCCGTTCAGATCGGCAAAAACCCGCCGATTCCACGGGCTTATGGCGACGAATTGCCGTTAATTGCCCGTTTTTCTTGCAGCAGACTCCCCGACCAAGTAACACCCCTGCAACACGCCGCTTGGGGAGCGGACGGTTGTGAAACTGGGATGGGTCACGGGACAGACATTTTGAAAACGCGACTGATACACAAATTGCATCGCGCGCTTGAGCGGCGGTTGCCCGAGAAACGCTTGTTTCTCAGATCAGACACCGAAACGCGGTTCATCCGCCTGAAACCGGAGACGCAGCTTGTCGGCCTGATGGGAAGCTCCCTGCTTGTGGCATGGACGATCATCGCGACGGCGATTTTGCTAATGGACAGCATTGGCGCCGGCAATTTCCGCGATCAGGCCAAGCGTGATCAGATGGTCTATCAGGAACGCCTGAACGCCCTGTCCTCGGAGCGTCACATGCGCGCCGAAGAGGCCCTGGCCGCACAAGACCGCTTCAATTCCGCACTTGAGCAGATTTCGGTAATGCAGTCGGAACTGCTTGCCTCGGAAGATCGCCGCCGCGAGGTCGAGACGGGCCTTGAGGTCGTGCAGAAAACCCTCCGTGAGGTGATGGTCGAGCGGGATCGCTACCGTGACGAGGCGCAGACGCTTCTTGCAGCGATGGAAAGCGGCGAAGGCGGCACCAGCACGGTTGGCAGCTCCGAGATGGAGGCGACCGTCGCCCTGCTCTCGTCGGTGCTGCAAGACACCGCCAGCGAGCGTGATACCACGATCAGCGATGCGGCGGATGCTTTGAAGCAGGCGGAAGTCCTGACAGAAAAGCTCGCGACGATGGAAAAGCGCAACGACGAGATTTTCCGCCAGCTGGAAGAAGCGATGACCGTCTCGGTCAAACCACTGGACAAGATGTTCCGCGCGGCTGGCATGAACACCGACAGCATGCTCAACCAGGTGCGCCGCGGCTATTCCGGTCAGGGCGGTCCCCTGACCCCGCTCAATTTCTCCTCCATGGGGTTTGAGCCTGATGCAGACAGCAACCGCGCCAATCGCATCATCGAGCAAATGGACCAGCTGAACCTTTACCGCATCGCGGCCCAGAAAGCCCCGTTTGCGACGCCGGTCAAATCCGCCTTCCGCTTTACCAGCGGCTTCGGCTATCGCCGCGACCCCAAGACAGGGGGCCGCCGTATGCATAACGGCGTCGATTTCGCCGCCTCCAGCGGCACGCCGCTTTACGCCACCGCCGACGGCGTGGTCGTGCATGCCGGCTGGCAGTCCGGCTACGGGCGCCTTGTCAAAATCCAGCATGAGTTCGGGATCGAGACCCGCTACGCCCATCTGTCGAAACTTCGCGTAAAAGTGGGCCAAAGGGTCTCGCGCGGGGATCGTATCGGTGATATGGGAGCCTCTGGACGAGTGACGGGTGTGCACCTGCATTACGAAGTGCGTGTGGGCGGCAAACCGGTCAACCCGATGACATATATCAAGGCAGCGAACGATGTTTTCTAAAAGCAAAATCAACGACCCCGCCCCCGGCGCTCCTGCAGAGGGCGCAACGCCCGCCAAATCTGACGCGCCCGCAGCGCCGAAGAAGGAGTTTCAGGCCTCCGCGCCCAAGGCAAAGCCGCCCGCATCCGTTCTGTCTTCGGACCTGACGGTGACCGGCAACCTCAAGACATCCGGCGACATCCAGATCGAAGGTCAGGTGGACGGCGATATCCGCGCCCATCTGCTGACCGTCGGCGAAGGTGCCACCGTGCGCGGTGAGTGCATCGCGGATGACGTTGTCGTCAATGGCCGCGTCGTGGGCCGGGTGCGCGGTTTGAAAGTGCGCCTGACCTCCACGGCCCGCGTCGAAGGCGATATCATCCACAAGACAATCGCGATCGAAAGCGGTGCGCATTTTGAAGGTTCCGTGCAGCGTCAGGACGATCCGCTGAACGCCGGTTCGCCAAAGACCGCGCCCAAGCCGGAAGCGGCAAAGGGCTAAAACGCTCCGCATCAATCAAATCGAAACGCCGTCTCCGATCTCGCGGAGGCGGCGTTTTCTTTTGTCCCAAAATACCTGATGGCCCGGCTGCACGCCCGCATATCGGCGGTCTAACGCACTGATTCAAACATCGCATGCGCGCTCAATTGGATGCGATTTGCCGGTAAAGATGCCAAGTGGCATGACCGAACAGCGGCAAGGTCACAAAAAGCCCCAAAAAGAACGGGATGAGTGAGACCAGCGTAACAGACGCGATCAAAAGCGCCCAGATCAACAAGGGTCCCGGGCTGCTGCGCACCACACCAAAGCTTGTGATCATCGCGGTGACAAAATCCACCTCGCGGTCCAGCAAAAGCGGCAATGAGATCACTGTGATCGCAAAAAGCAATGCCGACAAAGCCGCCCCGACCGCCGTGCCAACGGCCAGCATCATCAAGCCGTTTGCAGTCAGGTAGACCTCATAGGACGACGAGATATTGGTCATTGTCGACAGGCCCAGAAACAGCGCAAAGATCATATGCGCGATGAAAAACCAGAACAGAAAGACCATGATGATGATCGCACAAATCGACGGCAATTGCCGGTTGCGCTGATAGGCCACCACGCCAAGGATGCCGCGCCAGTCCAGCGGGCGATTTTCCTCCAGCCGGCGACTGACCTCATAAAGGCCCACGGCGGCGAACGGACCGATCAGGGGAAAGCCGATGGCGGCGAAGATCAACCAATAGGCCTGCCCCGTGATCCGCGTCACATAGAGCATGATGAGCCCAGCGAGCACGTAGATACTTGCGAAAAAGAGCCCAAAGACCGGTGCCGCCATGAAATCCCTCCAGCCGCGGCGCAGGGCCGTGCGCAGGGTCGACGTCGTCACGGGGCTCAGATCCGGCACCCCAAGGGGCGGGCTTTTGTAAATGGCGTCCGGCATGGGTGGCTCCGTCTCTTTTCCGAAGCCTAGGCGACAGGGGGCGTTTCCGGCAAGGGGCTGAGTGTCGCGTCAACTATTGCATCCGGGACTTCCGAAGTGCGCGAATGTCAGTTTGATCAGCGCGTGGGGCTGTTGGCGCAGTAACCCGCCGCCGCCGTCTCTTTGGTGTGTTGTCGGTAAAGATGTGAAAGAAACCGAGAACCAGCAGGAACTTTACCAAAGCCGCAGACAGGTTGCTGACATCCAACCACATCTTGAATTCGCCATGAGCGATTTCGAGAGCTTGCTCGGTTGCTATCGTCAAGGTCATGTATGACATGTAAATGCCGATTTGGCCCACTGAGACGAGCGCGATCAGAGCGATGACCGATAATAGGCCTTCCGGAGCGGCAAGGACCCTTGGCGTGAACCGCGGAATGAGCAGCAGCAATCCCATACCGAATGTCGCAGGCAGAACATATGGGATCGGCCCAGCCGATCCACCGGCGGGGATGGTATAGCCAAACACTAAAAACATGAGTGGGGCGAAACACGCCAGCAAGCCAATGATCCGCAGGACGATTAAGTATAGCCAGCGGTCCATGACGGCCTCCACATGCAATTCACCCCATGGATGTTTTGCGGGAGGATTTTGGCAAGACTATGACCAGAGAGACAAACCCTCTCGAATGCTTGTCTTACTCGTCCGCGTTCGCCTCAGCGCGGCTTTTGCCAGCCACGTCCTGTGCCAGCGTCGCCGCCATGAAACGATCCAGATCACCGTCAAGAACCCCGCTCGTGTCGGAGGTTTCCTCGTTCGTGCGCAGGTCTTTGACCATTTGGTAGGGCTGCAAAACGTAGGACCGGATCTGGTTGCCCCAGCCCGCATCGCCCTTGCTTTCATGCGCCTCGTTGATGGCGGCGTTCCGGCGGTCCAGCTCCATCTGATAAAGCCGCGATTTCAGCGCTTTCATCGCGATATCACGGTTCTGGTGCTGGGATTTCTCGGAGCTGGTGACGACGATGCCTGTCGGCTCATGGGTGATCCGCACGGCGGAGTCCGTCGTGTTCACGTGCTGACCGCCCGCGCCAGAGGAGCGATAGGTGTCGATGCGGATATCGGCGGGGTTCACCTCAATCTCGATATTGTCGTCCACCACAGGATAGACCCAGACCGAACTGAACGATGTGTGCCGCCGCGCCGCACTGTCATAGGGCGAGATGCGCACAAGCCGATGCACGCCGCTTTCGGATTTCAGCCAACCATAGGCGTTATGCCCGCTGATCTTGTAGGCCGCCGACTTGATCCCCGCCTCTTCACCGGGGCTTTGGGATTGCAGCTCAACCTTGTAGCCCTTCTTCTCGGCCCAGCGGACATACATCCGCGCCAGCATGGAGGCCCAATCGCAGCTTTCCGTGCCACCTGCGCCTGAGTTGATCTCAAGGAAGGTGTCGTTGCTGTCGGCCTCCCCGTTCAACAGCGCTTCCAACTCTTTCTCAGCCGCTTTGCTGACGAGCGCTTTCAAGGCTGCTTCGGCCTCTGACACAACCTCTGCGTCGTCTTCCATTTCGCCCAACTCAATCAGCTCGACATTGTCGGACATCTCTTGTTGAAGCGCGGTGTAGCTGGCCATCGCATCAACAAGCGTCTGACGCTCCCGCATCAGCTTTTGCGCTTTTTCGGGATCGTTCCACAGATCCGGGTCCTCGGTCATCGCGTTGAATTCCTCAAGGCGATGTTCGGCGGTGTCCCAGTCCATGCGCTGCCGAAGCAGCGTCAGCGATTTCTCGATTGCCTCAACAGCGTTTTGCGCCTCAGCCCGCATAAGCCCATCCGTTTCTACTTGTCAGGAGGAGGATGTAGCAACGCCCGCCCGCACGGGCAAGGCGTCAGTAAAGCCCACCGGAGCTGAGCGTGCCGAAACTTGCTTTGGGTGCCACCCGCGCTTTTTGCCCGGTGGAGGTCGTGACCTCGCGGATCGCATCACCCTCGCCACGCCCAAAGAGCGGCAGATCAGCAGCCATCGCAAAGCCGCCATCGAATGTGATGCCAAAGACAGGCTCTTCGCCGTCGCGGAAATACTCGGCCACGACGTTCTCGCCAAAAGCATCATCGGACAGGCGCGCGCCGGTGAACCGGTCGATCTTGATAAAGCGCCCGCCCGGTGGGACCTCAAATTCGCCGCCACCGTATTTCTGGGTGGCTTCCAACATGAAGCGATTGAAGACCGGGCCACACATGCCGCCACCGGATGCCCCGCGCCCCAGCGTGCGCGGCTGGTCGTAGCCGATATAACAGCCCGCCACGATATTGCTGGTAAAGCCCACGAACCACACGTCCTTGGCGTCATTGGTCGTGCCGGTCTTGCCTGCGGCTGGCACGGGCAGATTAACCGTGCGTGCCGCTGTGCCGCGCTCCACCACGCCCTGCATCATGGAGGTCAGCTGATAGGCGGTGATCGCGTTGATCACCCGTTCCCGGTCCGAGATGATCCGCGGCGCGAAGCCCGGATCAAGCGAAGCGATCTGGCAATCCTCGCAGGCGCGCGTATCGTGACGGAAGATCGTTTTGCCGTAGCGATCCTGCACACGGTCGACCAAGGTCGGCTGCACGCGCTCCCCGCCATTGGCGAACATCGCATAGGCCGCGACCACCTTGTAAAGCGTGCTTTCCTCGGCCCCCAGCGCGTTCGACAGGAAGCGGTTCATCCGGTCATAAACGCCAAAGCGTTCCGCATAGCTGGCCACCACATCCATGCCCACCTCTTCGGCAAGGCGCACAGTCATCAGGTTCCGCGAGCGTTCGATCCCGGTGCGCAGCGGCGTCGGTCCATAAAACCGCTCGGACGCGTTCTTGGGCCGCCACAGGCCTTGCGGCGTGTTGATCTCGATCGGGGCGTCCACGACGATGGTCGCGGGGGTATAGCCGCTGTCCAACGCGGCGGCATAGACAAACGGTTTGAACGCCGACCCCGGCTGGCGCAGCGCTTGTGTGGCCCGGTTGAAGACCGAATGCTGGTAGCTAAAGCCGCCCTGCATCGCGATCACGCGGCCCGTATCCACATCCATCGCCACAAAGCCACCCTGCACTTGCGGGATTTGCCGCAAAGTCCAACGGATGAAGCTGCCATCCTCATCGCTGGTCATGCGCCGGACATGGACCACGTCGCCCACTTCAAGCAGGTCGCCCGCGACCTGTGCTTGACGCCCAAGGGAGCCATCCTCATTCAGTTTGCGCGCCCATTGGACGTCCTGGGCAGGGATGAAATGGCCATCTGCATCGTCGGGGACGCCCTCGATGCCGATCCGCGCATCGTTGTCACCGACCTCCAGCACAACCGCCGGGTACCACTGGTTCTCCAGATCAACATCCCGCGCAATGCGGGTGTTTTCCAAAGCGGCCCGCCACAGTGTCTCGTCGCCCAGAACCTCCGGTTCCAGCTTTTCACCTGTGCCCCGCCAGATACCGCGACTGCGGTCATACTGCTCCAACGCGAGGCGCAGGGAATTGGCGGCCACGTTTTGCATCTCCGGGTCAATCGTGGCGCGCACGGTCATGCCGCCCGAAAAGAACTCATCCTCGCCGAAATCTTCACTCAGTTGGCGGCGGATTTCATCGGTGAAGTAATCCCGCGGCGGAAGGGCTTGCTTGAAGCCCTCGTAATCGCCGTTCTGAACGGTTTTCAGCGGCTCGGCCTTGGCAGTCTGATAGTCCTCTTCGCTCAAATATCCGTTCTCGAACATCTCGCGCAGCACGAAGTTGCGCCGCTGCGTGGCCCGCTCGATCCGGCGTACCGGGTGATAGGTGGACGGCGCTTTTGGTAGTGCGGCCAGATAGGCGGCCTCCTGCGGCGCGAGGGCGGCGAGAGGCTTGTTGAAATAGGTCTGCGAAGCAGCGGCCACACCATAGCTGTTCTGGCCCAGAAAAATCTCGTTCAGATAGAGTTCGAGGATCTGGTCCTTATCGAGCGTGTTTTCGATCCGCGTGGCAAGGATCAGTTCCTTGATCTTGCGCTCAACAGAGCGATCTCCGGACAACAGGAAGTTCTTCATCACCTGCTGGGTAATGGTCGAGGCCCCGCGCACGTTCTCCCCGCGCGAGCGCACCGCGTCGATAAGCGCCGAGACCATCCCGCGCGCATCATAGCCCTGATGCTGGTAGAAATTCTTGTCCTCAGCCGAGATGAAGGCGTGTTTCACCAGATCAGGAATTTCTTCCGAGGCCGCAAACAAGCGGCGTTCCTTGGCGAACTCGTCGATAATGCGCCCCTCGCCCGAATAAATCCGGCTGATCGTCGGGGGCGTGTATTGCGCAAGGCTCTCATGGCTGGGCAGATCGCGGCCATAGATCCAGAACACGGCACCAAGGCTGAGCGCGCCGAACAGCATGCCCAGCGTGAGCCACGAAAAGATCGCACCGAAAAAGCCTAAGATAAACCGTATCACGCGCCTGCACCTTTGGTTTGGTTGCCCTCCTATACGCGCGCGCGCGTCAAGCGTCAAAACGAGAAGCCGTGATCGGCTGCGGTTTCTTGCCCATGTCAGGGCGCAGGCATAAACTGGCCACATGCGCCCCGAAGACATCCTGCCCACCTACGAGAAAGTCGGCCCCGCCTTTGCCGCGCAGCGCAACTGCACGCTGTGGGAAAAGCCGCTGCTGGAGTGGTTGCTGGCCTCAGCCCCTGGCCCCCGGATGCTGGATATCGGCTGTGGCGGCGGCCTGCCCATTGCGCGCTATCTGGTCGATCAAGGGGCTCAGGTCACGGCCATCGACGGCGCGCACAGCATGGTGACACTCTGCCGTGAAAATGTGCCGGAAGCGACCGTGCTGCAGGCCGATATGCGCAACTTTGAGCTTGGGCAACGCTTTGACGGGCTGATCGCGTTCAACTCGTTTTTCCATCTCAGCCCTGTCGATCAGGCCAAGGCGTTTGCCTGCTTCACCGCCCATGCCGGGCCCGGAGCCAGCCTCGTGGTGACGACCGGTCCGGAGGCCGGTGAAAAAGTCGGCGCGGTCGAAGGCGAGCCTGTCTATCACGCTAGTTTGTCCCCTGCGGACTACCGCGCCTTGTTCACCAAACACGGCTGGCGCGAACACGCCTTTCGCCCCGAAGCCCCCGCCTTTCATGGCCATACCATCTGGCAATTGCGCAAAAACTAGGGGGTCACTTTTTGTTGCATACCCGTGCGGTCCTGGGGGACACGCCGGCCTCGTCATTGCTCCGCGCACGCCCTATTGCCGGATCAGCCGTGCCTCTGCCGCGTCGGCGACAACCCAATCCATCAACGCCGCGGCGATCCCCTGAGCAGCCAGCGCACGCCATTCCGGGTCAATCAGGTTCTCAAAATCCGACGGGCTGGACATAAAGCCCAGCTCCACCAGAACCGACGGAATGTCGGGGGCTTTGAGAACCGAGAACGCCGCCTGACGGCGCGGGCGATTGTTGATCTCCCCCACCGCATTGCGCAATTGGCGCACCAGCGTATCGGCCAAACGATCCGTGCGGGGGGCGGTTTCCAGGCGGGCCAGGTCCATCAGGATCGTGGCGATCTCGTCGCCTTGGCGGGTCAGGTCAATTCCAGCCAGAAGGTCCGCGCGATCGTGCCGCTCGGCCAATTGCGCCGAGGCCGCATCGCTGGCCTCTTCTGCCAGTGTGTAGATCGTGGCCCCCGTGGCTTCCCCTTCCGCAACCGTGTCGGCGTGAAGCGACATGAAGACATCGGCCTGCACGCGATGGGCCATGGCCACCCGAGTCTCCAAAGGCACGAAGACATCCTCGTCCCGTGTCAGGCGCACATCGAAATTGCCCGCGCGCAGCAGCGCTTCTTTCAATTCGCGCGCAAAGGTCAGCATCAGCACCGCTTCGCTGACGCCATTGCGTTCCGCCCCCGGATCAATCCCGCCATGGCCCGGATCAAGCAGCACAATGACGGGTCGGTCGCCTTGCTGGCGCTGTTTGGCCAAGGGTTGTGTCGGCAAGTCCGGCTCCAACGCCCATTCCGGGGTCGTCGCCGCTCCGGCCTGCAGGGCGAACGCCGCGGCAGAGGTTTCGCGCAGGCGCACTTTCAATACACCGCTCGCGTCTTCTTCCGACACGATCATGCCCGCCTCATGGACCGCCAGAGGCGCTGTCAAATCCAGCACCATGCGCGACCAGCCGGGGCGGAACGGGCCGAACCGCGCCTCGGACACGCCATCGGAATTCAGAAACACCGCGTCGCGCATCCCGTCAAACAGCACTTCGCGAAAATCCATCACCAGCCGGGGTGGATCGTCGACGGTGAACACGCGATACGGCACGGCTTGGCTGAGATGCAGCTCGACCAATACGTCGCCGCCCCGGTCTTTCACCTGACTTTGCGCCACATCCACACGCGCCAAACCGCCAAAGCCTTGCGCCACGGCGATCTGCGCGCAAAAGAGCGCGCCGAGAAGTGCAATTATCCGGATCATATGACCGCTCGATCCTGTTTTTGTTGTCCGCATCCTAGCTGATTTGCGCCGCCCTGTCGATCAGCCCCGCGCGGCCATAAACGCTTTGAGCCGCGCCAACCCTTCGCGGATATCGTCCGTGCTGCGCGCATAGGAAAACCGCAAGGTCCCAGCCCCGCGTGCAGCATCGAAATCAAGCCCCGGCGTGACCGCGACCCCGGCCTGTTCCAGTATCTCGGCTGCAAAGGCCCGGCTGTTATCGGTCAGATGGCTGACATCGGCATAGACATAAAACGCCCCATCAGGCGGCGCGATCCGGTCAAAGCCTGCCTCGGGCAGACCTTCGATCATCAGGCGGCGGTTCTCGGTATAAACGGCAAGATTGGCCTGCAGCTCTTCTTCGCAATCCATCGCATGAAGGGCTGCGATCTGAGCCGCATGGGGCGCGCAGATGAACATGTTCTGCGCCAGACGCTCAATCGTGCGGACGTGATCCGGTGGGACAATCATCCAACCCACACGCCACCCCGTCATAGAGAAATACTTCGAGAACGAGTTGATCACATAGACATCGTCGCTGATCTCCAGCGCGGTGACGGCTTTGGCCTCGTATTCGATGCCATGATAAATCTCGTCACTGATAAAGGCCGCGCCGCGATCCTGTGCGCATTTGATTAATGCGGCCAATTCAGGCTTGCCGAGCATGGTGCCGGATGGGTTCGCAGGTGATGCAACCATCAAACCCTGAAAATCGACCCCCTCCAGATCGGCGGGGGTGACTTGCAGGCGAGCGGCCTCTGCTGCTTCAACAATGACCGGCTCCAGATCAAGCGCGCGCAATATTTGCCGGTAACTCGGATAGCCCGGCGCGCCGATGGCGACTTTCTCGCCACCATCAAAAAGCGCCGTGAAGGCCAGAATGAAACCGCCCGACGAGCCGGGCGTGATGACAACGCGCGCCGGGTCCAGATCGACACCATACCAATCGGCATAAAGTCGCGCGATCCGGGTGCGCAGCTCTGGCAGGCCCAAAGCAACCGTATAACCCAGCTGACCTGCCTCCATCTCGGCCGCCAGACCAGCGCGCGCGCCTTGTGGCGCAGGGGTTCCGGGCTGACCGACCTCCATATGAATGATGTGACGTCCGGCCTCTTCGGCGCGGCGCGCATCTTCCATGACATCCATCACAATGAAAGGATCGACGTTGCCGCGTCTTGAGTTCCGCATCTTTGCCCCTAAGCTGGCTCCCATGAGGTTCTTTCAAGCCAGACCCCGCCCGTCAATGGCCCTGACCGTGCTCAGCATATTGCTGGCCGCGGCGCTAAGCCTTGGCGCCCTCTCCCCGGCCAAAGCGCAAGGCCTGATCCGCGACGCCGAGATCGAGCGCGGCTTGCGCGAGATCTCCGCTCCGATCCTGAATGCAGCGGGCCTGTCACCGGCCCGTGTCAAAGTGCTGCTGATCAATGACAGCTCGCTCAACGCCTTTGTCGCCGATCCCAACCACATCTTTGTGCATACCGGGCTGGTGCTGCGCATGAAGCGCGTCGAGGAATTGCAGGCCGTCATCGCCCATGAGGCCGCCCATATCGCCAATGGTCACCTGACCCGCCGGATGGCCAACATGAAAGCCGCGCGGCGTAGCGCGTTGCTGGGCCTTGCGGTGTCGCTGGCCGCCGGGGCCGCCAACCCGCAAGCCGGTGCAGGCCTCGCCATCGGGTCGCAGGAAACCGCGCGCCGCCTGTTCTTCGCCCATACCCGCGCGGAAGAGGCTGCGGCGGATCAGTCTGCGGCCCGCTATATGGCGCGCGCGGGCGTGGACCCCTCGGCGGCAGTTGACGTCCTGAACATCTTTCGCGGGCAAGAGGCGCTGTCGGTCGGGCGGCAGGACCCCTACACCCGCACGCACCCGCTGACGCGCGACCGCATCCGCGCCATGCAGGGTGCCGCTGCGGCCTATAAGGATAATGCCCGCGAAGACCCGCGCGCACAGGCGTGGTTTGCGCAAGTGCAGAACAAGCTCAGCGCGTTTCTGCGCGCGCCAGGCTGGACGCTAAACCGCGTCAAAGGCAACGACACCTCTGCCAATGCCTTGATGCGCAAGGCGGTGGCCTACCACCGTAAGCCGGACCGCAAGCGTGCGTTCTCCAACGTGAACGCGCTGGTACAGGCGCGACCTCAGAACCCATACGCCCATGAGCTGCGCGGTCAGATTCATCTGGAAAACCGCGATTTCGGCACCGCCGTGAACGCCTATGGCAGCGCGGTGCAGCTGGCCCCAAACGAGCCACTGATCCTTGCGGGCTACGGGCGCGCGCTACTGGCGCTCAACACCGCCGATGGCAACCGCCGCGCCTTGCAGGCGCTTGAGAAATCGCGCCAGCGCGACCCGCTGAACCCGCGCATGCTGCGCGATCTGGCGCAGGCCTATGCGAAGGCTGGCAATAACGGGATGGCCTCGCTGACCACCGCCGAACGCTATGCGTTTTCAGGGCGGCTGAAAGACGCTGCCGTGCATGCCAAGCGTGCCGAAGGCCTTTTGCCGCGCGGCTCGGCCCCTTGGCAGCGTGCCCAGGATATGATCTTTGCGGCACAAAGCACGAAGCGATGAGAGGATATCCGATGAAACGCACCCTTCTGACCGGCCTTGCGGCCACTCTGATCGCAAGCCAAGCCGCTGCGTTCGATGTCTCCGCCATGAACGAGGCGGAACGGCAGGCGTTTCGCGTCGAAATCCGCGCCTATCTGATGGAAAACCCCGAAGTTCTGATGGAAGCGCTCGGCGTTCTGGAAGAACGTCAGGCCGAGGCCCAGGCGCAAGGGGACGTGAACCTGATCTCGACGAATGCCGAGGAGTTGTTCAACGACGATCATTCCTGGGTCAGTGGCAATCCAGACGGCGATGTCGTCATGGTCGAATTCATCGACTATCGCTGCGGGTTTTGCCGCCGCGCCCACCCGGAAGTGACCGAGCTGGTCGACACGGATGGCAATATCAAACTCATCACCAAGGAATTTCCGATCCTTGGGGAGGCTTCCGTGATGGCCTCTCAGTTTGCCATCGCCACGCTGCAAAAAGCGGGTCCTGAGGCCTACGGAAAGGTCAATCAGGCGCTGATCACGATGCGCGCGGATATCACGCCAGAAAGCCTTGATCGGCTGGGTCAAGAACTGGAACTCGATACGGCCGAGATCATGCCCCACATGCTGAGCGATGAGGTGCAGACCGTAATCGCCGAGAACCGCGCCCTGGCCCAGCGGTTGCAGATCAACGGCACGCCAAGCTTCGTGCTGCAAGACCAGATGCTGCGGGGCTATGTGCCGCTGGCGCAGATGATGGAACTGGTCGATCAGAAACGCGCTGCGAACTGAGCGGGGCGCAGCGCATGATCTGACTGTCGGAGCCTTCGGCGAGGATATTTGAGCCAAGGTGAAAGACAGGGCGGCGCGATTGATGAGACGCGGGTCACCCCTTTTCGTACAGAAAAGCCATTAACCTTAATCTCGGGTTAACGGCTTCTTTTGTGCTTAAATACTCAATGCCGACAATGACCGCTTACTCTGCGGCCTGCTCTGCTGCGGTTGCTTCAGCTTCAAGCTCTGCAGCTTTGGCTTCCACCTGCTCCACGATGTGGTCGATCATGCTGTCATTGCCCATCTTGTGGCTTTGCTTGCCGCCCAGATAGACCATGCCCGACCCTGCCCCGCCGCCGGTCCAGCCGACATCGGTCATCAGCGCCTCGCCGGGGCCGTTCACCACGCAGCCGATGATCGACAGGCTCATAGGCGTCTTGATATGCTCAAGACGCTTCTCCAGCGCCTCGACCGTTTTGATCACGTCAAAGCCTTGCCGTGCGCAGGACGGGCAGGAAATGATGTTCACCCCGCGGTGGCGCAGGCCGAGGGATTTGAGGATCTCGTAGCCGACCTTGATCTCTTCGACCGGATCGGCGCTGAGGCTCACCCGGATCGTGTCGCCAATGCCCATCCAGAGCAGATTGCCCAGACCGATGGCCGATTTGATCGTGCCGGAGGTCAGCCCGCCCGCTTCGGTGATGCCAAGATGGATCGGCGCATCTGTTGCCTCGGCCAGCTGCTGATAGGCCGCAGCGGCCATGAAAACGTCAGAGGCTTTGCAGCTGATCTTGAACTCGTGGAAATCATTATCCTGCAGGATCTTGATGTGATCCAGACCGCTTTCGACCATCGCGTCCGGGCATGGCTCGCCATATTTCTCAAGCAGGTGCTTTTCCAGCGACCCGGCATTTACACCGATCCGGATCGAACATCCATAATCGCGCGCGGCCTTGATGACCTCTTTCACGCGGGTCTCATCGCCGATATTGCCCGGATTGATCCGCAGGCACGCGGCCCCGTTTTCGGCTGCCTCAATCGCGCGTTTATAGTGAAAATGGATGTCTGCCACGATGGGCACAGACACGTTCGACGTGATCTCTTTCAGCGCAAGTGCTGAGTCGCGATCCGGTGCCGACACGCGCACGATATCGGCCCCCACATCCACGGCCGCGTTGATCTGATCAATCGTTGCTTTGACATCCGTGGTCAGTGTATTGGTCATGGTCTGAACGGTGATGGGCGCATCGCCACCCACGGGCACTTTGCCAACCATGATCTGGCGGGATTTACGACGATAGATGTTACGCCAGGGGCGGACATGGTTCAGCGACATTTGGACGGCTTTCCTGTCAAGCTGGGTTTACAGTCTGATAGCGCAGTTAAACCGGTGGGGCAACGCTGATCACTCTGTAATCGGAGCTGCTACTTCGGCCACATCTACCAATTTAGCAAGGTCAGGATTGGCGGCAATATCTGCGACAGTATAGCTCTCTTTCAGAGCGTCACGGTCCAGAGCGACATTGCGAATGGTCGATGTGCCTTCGCCCGCAGGGCCGTAGACATCGCCATTAACCTTGAAATAAAGCGACCCGGAATTGCCCGCGCGCAGAGTTGGGGGCAATTCGGTGGCGGGCAGCACGTATTCCTCGCCTGCATCGAGGATCTTCTCAAAGATAATCGAGTCGTCAGCAGCGCGCACCCGGACCCAGACCGGGTTCACCGCAAGCAAGGCCACTTCGGGCACGGGGCCTTCGACAACCTGCACGGGCGGCGCGAACTCTTCGGGCAACAGACCGGCGGTGGCGACATTCGGTAACGCCGGCGTTTCTTCAGCAAAGCTGCCAATGGTGCGTGGATCAAGCGTGGCGATGGGAGCGTCGCGTGCGGTCATCACCGGCACGTCCAACGCTTGCGGGCGATAGAGACGGTCCAGCGCCTCGTTCGTCGCGATGACATCAGGGGCTTCATCAGTGATGACAGGCGCGGCCTGTTCGGCCAAAGGATCAAGGGTCGCCACAACGGTCGGCGTCTGCTCGACCGGGGCAAACTGCACCCGCTGCACTTCCTGCAGAACCGACCAACCACCATAGCCAATCGCGCCGATCAGCGCGAGCAGCACCAGCGAAGAACCAACGGCACCGGGCTCAATCCGGGCCAGAACGCCCTCGCCTTTCGGCGTAAACGGCGTGGCGGGCTGTTCCAGAAAATCGCGTGGACCGGTGGCCTTTTCCGGCACCGAGTCAATGCGGGTGACAGAGGCGTTGGCCGACATGCCATGGGCTGTCTGAAAGCCGCTTTCCTGACAGAAGGTCGTAAACGCCCATTCCGGGTCAAGCTCAAGATAGCGTGCGTAGGACCGCACATAGCCTGCAATGAAGCCCGGCGTCTCGAACGCAGACGGGTCGGTGTTTTCAATCGCGGAGATATAAGCGGCTTTGATTTTCAGCTCGCGCTGCACGTCCAGCAGGGATTTGCCCATCGTGGCGCGCTCGCCGCGCATGACATCGCCAAGCAGCAACGCAAAATCGTCGAAGCCCTTCGGCTCGACATTTGTCGTCTCGGAAAGGGGCGGTGATTTACGCCCGATCATGTGCCTGTCCCAACTGCCACTTATTGCCCCGTTATCCTGCTTCGACTCACATCGTAACAGAATTGACGCAAAATTAACATCAGCGGGGGCCGAATGCACCCGCAATCACTGATTACACGGCAATATCGGCGCGATTTAGCGCACAATGCGACCAAAGATCGTCCAAAGCAGAGACAAGCGCATCCATTTCGCGCGGTCCGTGCACGGGCGACGGCGTGAAGCGCAGCCGCTCGGTGCCGCGCGGCACGGTCGGGAAATTGATCGGCTGGACGTAAATTCCGTGATCTTCCAGGAGCCTGTCGGACAGCATCTTGCATTTGACCGGATCGCCCACATGCACCGGAACGATGTGACTGCCGTGATCGGTCACGGGAAGTCCCATCATTTTGATCCGTGTTTTCAGGATTTCTGCCTGGGTCTGATGCGCATCGCGCAGCTTTTGCCCCTCTGCGGTTTTCAGAAACGCAACCGACGCGGCGGCCCCGGCCGCCACTGCAGGCGGCAGCGAGGTCGTAAAGATGAAGCCCGGCGCATAAGAGCGGATCGCGTCGCACATCTTGGCAGAGGCCGCGATATAGCCCCCCATCACACCGAAGGCTTTGGCCAGCGTGCCGTTGATGATGTCGATACGGTCCATCAAGCCGTCCCGCTCGGCGATGCCGGCCCCGCGGGGGCCATACATGCCCACGGCGTGAACCTCGTCGATATAGGTGAGCGCGTCGAATTCATCGGCGATATCAAGGATCGCCTCGATCGGGCCGAAATCGCCGTCCATCGAATAGATCGACTCAAACGCGATCAGTTTGGGGGTGTTGGCCGGGATCGCCCGCAGCTTGGCGCGCAGATCGTCCAGATCATTGTGCTTGAAGATCGCCTTGGCCCCGCCATTGCGGCGAATGCCTTCGATCATGGAGGCGTGATTCAAACCATCGCTCAGGATCACCAGACCGGGAAAGAGCTTGGGCAATGTCGAAAGCGTCGCGTCATTGGCAATATAGGCGGAGGTAAACAGCAACGCCGCCTCTTTGCCGTGCAAATCCGCCAGCTCAGCCTCAAGGCGTTTGTGATAGACCGTTGTGCCCGAGATGTTGCGCGTGCCGCCTGATCCAGCCCCTGTGGCGTCCAGCGCTTCGTGCATGGCGTTCAGCACACAAGGCTGCTGGCCCATGCCCAGATAGTCATTGCCGCACCATACGGTGACAGGCTGCTGAGACCCGTCGGTCTTGCGCCACATGGCATGGGGGAAATTGCCTTTTTCGCGTTCGATATCAATGAAGGTGCGATACCGGCCTTCGTCGTGCAGGCGTTGCAGGGCGGCGTCCAGATGGGCGTTTACGTCCAAGGTCTTCTCCGTGTGGCTATCGCCGCATCTGTTGTGCGGCTGGAGGGCTATCCACGCATATAGCGCGCTGAATATGATGTAAGTAGAGCACGTTTTGACGCGGCTCTTTGCGCTGGATCAAAGTGGTCCTTTCTATTCCGACAGGACCACGATGCAATCACCGGCTTGCGCAATCGCCTCGCATTGACCTATCGCGGTGCCAGGTGCGGCAGGATCGGTTGCAACCGCAAAAAGGCCGGTGGAGGGCGACACGGCCATGGCTTTGGGGCTTCTGGCTTTGCGGTATTCGCTGCCGAAAGCCTCTGTCGCATCGCCGCTCAGGCTCAACGTACGACCGGCTTCCCAGCCTTTCGGGCGCAGCTCTGTCACGACCTCGCAGGGGTTATTGCTCGTCCGCTGCGCTTCGCAGCCTTTCATCGCTGCGGCGCGGGCAGAGGGCACATCGTGAAAGTTGAACGCGCCGGTCAGACTTTCCGACAGCAAACCGTCTGCGGGCGCAAACGCAATCGCGCCGTAATATTTCTGCTGCTGCGCGACCTGGCCCAGAACGGTCCGATCCTGCTCTGTCAGAAACGGCAGATCCAGCACCACGATCTCAACCGGGCCAGGCTTGAACAAAGTTTTGCGCGCGTCCTTGCCTGTCATTGGAGCCGCCAGCGCCGCCCCTGCGATCAGGGCCACAGCCCCCGCCAGATACCCATGCTTCATCGTCATCCCCCTTCGCGTCTGCTCAGCTTAGTCGAGCCCTCTGGACAGCTCAAGCGCGGCTGCTACGGTGCCGCCAAACCAAACGGAGCTTTCCATGACCCTCGACGCCGTCCTGTCACATATAGATGCCGATTTGTCCAAGGCCACCGACCGGCTGATGACGTTGCTGCGCATCCAATCCATCTCGACCGATCCCGCCTACAAGGCCGAGTGCGACGCGGCAGCCGACTGGCTGGTGCGTGACTTGCAAAGCCTCGGTGTAGACGCCTCCAAACGTGCAACACCGGGGCATCCGATGGTGGTCGGCCACGCAGACGGCCCCGGACCCCATGTGATGTTTTACGGCCATTACGATGTGCAGCCCGTCGATCCGCTGGAGCTGTGGGACAGCCCCCCGTTTGAGCCTGCCTTGCAAGACACGCCCAAAGGCCGCGTGATCCGTGGGCGCGGCTCTTCCGATGACAAGGGCCAGCTGATGACCTTCGTGGAGGCATGCCGCGCGTGGAAAGCGGTGCATGGCACCCTGCCCGTCCATGTCTCGTTCTTCTTTGAAGGCGAAGAGGAATCCGGCTCCCCCTCGCTGATCCCCTTCCTGAAAGAGAATGCGGACGAGTTGAGCGCCGATATCGCGCTGATTTGCGACACCAGCCTTTTCGGGGAAAACACGCCCGCGATCATGACCACCCTGCGCGGTATGCTGCAGGAGGAGATCATCCTCACCGGCCCTTCCAAAGACCTGCATTCGGGGCTCTACGGCGGCGCTGCCATGAACCCGATCCGGGTGTTGTCTCGGATCATCGCCGCCCTGCATGACGAGAACGGCCATATCACAATCCCCGGTTTCTATGACGGCGTGCCGGACCTTGATCCTGATGTCGCCCGGCAATGGGCCGACCTGAATTTCGACCATGGCGCCTTTCTGGGCGAGGTCGGGTTATCCGATCCTGCAGGCGAAGCAGACCGAACCGCGCTCGAACAGCTTTGGTCGCGCCCGACCTGCGAGGTCAATGGCATCTGGGGCGGCTATACGGGCGAAGGATTCAAGACCGTTCTCCCAAGCAAAGCGCACGCAAAGCTCAGCTTCCGCCTTGTCGGTCAGCAAGACCCGCTGGCCATCCGCGAGCGCTTCCGCAAAATGGTTCAAGACCTCCTGCCCGCCGATTGCACGGTCACGTTCACAGGCCACGGCGCTTCGCCTGCCGCGCAAATGTCGACAGATCACCCGGCCTTCGAGAAAGCGCGCAAGGCGCTCTCAGATGAATGGCCCAACCCCGCCGCCTGTATCGGCTGCGGCGGCTCGATCCCGATTGCGGGGTATTTCAAGGATTACCTCGATATGAACGCCATGCTGATCGGCTTTGCCAAGGACGACGATCAGATACATTCCCCGAACGAGAAATACGATCTGGAGAGCTTCCACAAAGGCATCCGCAGCTGGGCCCGTATTCTGGCCGAACTGGCTACATGAACATGAAACGACATCTCTGCGAGAGCGCGCGCATGCCTCCAGCGGGAGTATTTCGACAAAGAGGAAAGCCACTCACCTTAGTGCGCGGCGTCCAGCTTCTTTTGTGCGGAAATACTCAATGACGCCATCAACCCATCGTGACAGGGCTGCAGCAAAGGCACCAAATAAAGTATCGCATGCGCCGCAGGCGCGCATTTTGACAACATAAAGGAAAAGTGGCGCGGTTGACGGGGCTCGAACCCGCGACCCCCGGCGTGACAGGCCGGTACTCTAACCAACTGAGCTACAACCGCGCTTGTGGACCATCGGTCCGGGTCTTTTTACGGGAAGTGGCGCGGTTGACGGGGCTCGAACCCGCGACCCCCGGCGTGACAGGCCGGTACTCTAACCAACTGAGCTACAACCGCCAGCTTCCGTGACGGGCGGTTTAGGATGCGCGCCGCCCCCCGTCAAGCGAGATTGAGCACGCATCCGCGGAAAAATCACTTCTCGGGAAGCGGGATGAACTCTGCATCGTCTCCGGGCGGCAAATGAAACCGGCCATCTTTCCAATCCTCGGCGCGCCAGGCTTCTTTCGCATGCTCGATCCGCTCTTTCGACGACGCCACAAAATTCCACCAGATATAGCGCGGACCCTCCAGCGTGGCCCCACCCAGCAGCATCAACCGCGCGCCGGCCTCGCCGGCTTTCAGGCTGATCTTGTCGCCGGGACGGAACACCATCATCCGGCCCGCCTCGAACGTGTCTCCGGCCACCACGACCGAGCCATCAAGTACGTAAACACCGCGATCCTCATGGTTGTCCGGCAGCGGGATCGAGGCGCCAGCCTCCAACACCGCGTCCGCATAGAACATCTCGGATGCCGTCTCGACCGGGGCGCGTTCGCCGTAGGCGTCGCCCAGGATCAGGCGCACTTCCTTGCCCTCGCCTTCCATCAAAGGCAGCGTTTCCTTCGGCGCATGTTCAAACGCCGCGGGGTCATCTTCGCGGTCTTTGGGCATCGCGACCCAGGTCTGGATGCCGAACAGGCTATGCGGGTTCTGACGGACCTCCCCATCGGTGCGTTCCGAATGGGTGATGCCGTGCCCCGCGACCATCCAGTTCACCGCGCCCGGCTCGATCCACTGATCCGTGCCAAGACTGTCGCGGTGATGAATTTTTCCTTTGTAAAGATAGGTCACCGTTGCCAGCCCGATATGCGGGTGCGGGCGCACATCGATGCCCTTGCCGGTCACGAACTCTGCAGGCCCCATCTGGTCAAAGAAGATGAACGGGCCCACCATCTGGCGGTTGGGCGCAGGCAGCGCGCGGCGCACTTCAAAGCCGCCTAGATCACGGGCGCGCGGCACGATAACGGTGTCGATGGCGTCCACGGCATCTCCGGTGGGGCAATCGGGATCAAGGGCGGGATTCCAGCTCATGGTGAAGCTCCTGTTGTTGCCTCACCAAGATAGGCACGCAGGCAGCTTACACCAGTCACGGCTACGGACAGCTTCTGTGCAGAAACGCACCAAGATCAATTTCAGCTGAGCGGGCTCTCGATCTGCAAACCGCGGCGTTCAAGATCGGCGGCCAGCAGGATCAGGGTGGCCACATCAGACGAGTTCCCCCCGCGCGCCATCTCGTAGGCCGCATATTCAACCAGTTCAGAGGCAGCTTTCAGCGCCTCCGGCACACGGGTATCCATCGGCTGATCATCCAGCATTCTGCGATACCGCGCCAGCAAATCGCTGGATGTCTTTTTCGGGGGTCGTCCCTCGAAGCTCATGCTACCCTACCCTCGGACTGCAAAATACAATCCTGTTTTGTTATGTCCTTTGATACTCAGCTTAAAGTCACGCAGTTACGTGACAATAACGCGAAACACTAGTCAGGAAACTCGCCTTTATGGAGAAATCCGGCCCCGATCGCCTTGATCGCGGCTGTGGTTCGGTCGGTCACCTCAAGTTTGCTGAAAAGGCGGCGCACCAACGTATCGACCGTATGACGCGAGAGCCCGATCAGTTCAGAGATTACCGTATTGCTTTTGCCCAAAGCGATCCATTTGAGCACCTCTAGCTCGCGCGGGCTAAGCGTCACATCGGCCAAAATCGCCGTGTCCGTCAGTTCGCAATAGCGCAAATGCATCGCCTGCGATGCCATCTGCAAAAGCGCCACGGACAGATCGCTGAGTTCGGGCCTTGGCTCTCCGTAGCCTAACCCGACATAGGCGTTGCGCAGGTTCGGACCGAAGACCTGCATCGCCAGCCCGTCACCGACAGAGCGCGCCCGAAACGCGTCCAGCCTCTGGCGGGTTTCGTCGGAAATTGGCTTGAGTGTCTCGATCTGGCTCCACCAGAACGGCCGCGATTGCTGGCGGGCCAGATCGGGGATCGGGTCAATCAAAGCGAAGCTGTCCTTGATCAGATCGCTCTTGCGGTTATGGGGGAATGCCTCGTCCGGCAGGTCAGGCCAGTCAATATAGGCATGCTCTTCACCATAGACCTGATACGAGACTTGGACGATCCCATGGTTATGGTAAAAGTCCAACGCCGTTTGCCAAAGGTCGCGTGTATCCTCAAGCAGCCGAATGGTTGCGATCAACTGGGTAAGGTCATCCTGAGCCATCAGGACAAGGACCTGGCGCATTTAATAAGCAAGGTCGCCTCCGATCCTCAGCCCCCGGGCTTTGGTGGAAAAAAGAAAATCACGCAAAAGAAACCAACAAAATATGGTGGGTGATGAGAGACTCGAACTCCCGACATCTTCGGTGTAAACGAAGCGCTCTACCAACTGAGCTAATCACCCGTCAGACGGCGATAGCGCAATCCCCTCACGAAGTGCAAGGGGCTTGCGGTATAAAGTCGGCCAAGTTGGCGAGTTGGTCGCAATGTGTGCAGAGAGCATCGAAAAGTGCCCCGGATCGGTCACCCCAAAACCGTTTGCACCCTGTCGCGCAAATGAAAGACGACACCTTGTCCACCGGGTAAATTCCCCAGTTGAGTGTCTTGAAGACCCAAAAGCGCACCCCGCAGGATGCGCGACGTGACCCCGTGCGTGACCAAGATAGCCGGGTCAGTCACACCCCTGACAAAGGCCAGAATGCGCGCGCGGAAATCCTCCAGCCTGTCGCCACCGGGCGCGTCAAACTTCCATAGCAACGGGTCAACGGGATCGGTCGGCGCAACATCGACGACAAGCCTGCCGTCCCAAGCGCCCATCGACACTTCGCGCAAGGCGGATGCTTCGATCACATCACGGCCCATCTTGTCTGCAATGATCCGTGCGGTTTGCAAGGCGCGGCCCTGTGGTGAGCTGTAAATCGCAGCGGACACCTGCGCGGCCTGCAACAGCTCCGCCTGTCGCATCGCTTGCGCGCGTCCCGTGTCGGTCAGCGGGCTGTCCAACGCGCCTTGAAGACGGCCCTCAACGTTCCAGACCGTCTCTCCGTGGCGCAGCACAAAAAGCTCTGGATGCGTCACGGGCTTGCCTCACCAAAATGGGAAATGGTGGGTGATAAGAGATTTGAACTCCTGACATCTTCGATGTGAACGAAGCGCTCTACCACTGAGCTAATCACCCATTGGCGGGCGATATAGCCCTACTCTGCGGCCTTCGCAAGAGGGTCTTTGCCAGCCGGATCCGCATCCCCGCTTGCCTTTTTCGGCTGGCGAATTTTGACGATATAAGCGGTGCCGTTTTCAAGATCCTTGGTCCGGTTCACCATCACCTTGCCAAGAGGCGGCAGACGCATCTCCTGCCCGTCAGCAAGCGCCTCGCCCAGAACCGCCAGCATGGCCTCCACCACGGGCTTGGCGTCTTTCTTTTTCACGCCAGAACGCACAACGACCTTTTCGATCAAGTCGGGCTTGCGCATGAAATCATCGTCCGAGGCCTGCTTTGCCGGGATCGCAGTCGACGTCACAGCGGCTTTTACAGCGCTGGCGACGGCCGGGTTGGCTGCGGATGCAGGGGTTTTGCGGGTCGCGGCGGTGGCCGGACGCTTTGCTGCTGTGCCGGTTTTACGGGTCGTGCTCTTTGCCATGCTCATCACTGCCTTTTGTTTCTTCTTTGGAAACAGCATAGCCGTATTGGCGCAGCATTACCAGTTTTCACCGCAAACATGGCGTATTCATCCCCGATCTCGCCCCAGCGCTACTAATCAGAGGCCAGCACCAAAGCCTCAAAGCGTTTGGCAAAGGGCCGGGCCGCGTTTTGCGCAGGATGTTCCTTCTTGGCCAGTTCGGGAAACAGTTGGGTCAGCTCATCATAAATCTCGCGATCTGCCTCGCAGATATGATCGCCGACGTAAAAGCTCTCGGTCCGGGCGCCTTCGGCAAAGACGATCTCATGCCGGTCAAACATGACATGCGTGTAGCGGATCATAGGGCGCGGCGCGCGAAAGACCGTGTCGCCGTTGCACAGATGAACCGCCGCGCAGAGCACTTCTTCGGTGTCAAACAGCAACTGGCAGCGCCAACCAGACAACAAAACCCTGTGCTGTGGGGACACATAGAGGTCGCGATCATTGCCGATGCTGCCCGCCTTGAAACAAATGGGCGCATGGACGCCATCCGCCGGAACATCCCGATGACCGATCCATCGTACCGGCTGCGCGCCATGATCCATAGTCATGACGGCGTCTCCGACCCTGAGCTGTGCAATGTCCACCAAACCTGTCGGCGTCAACAAACGTGTCCCGCTTACAAAGCAGGCAATCGTGACATTCTCGATGCTGGAATAGGTAAACGACCCGCCCCCTGGCAGGTTCGCAACGCCGCCGCTGGAGCCCGGGCTGAATGGCGTAAAGGTGCTCCCTTGCGGCAAGATAAGCGTGTCGACCCCGCCACCGCCTTGCACGAAGGTGGTGTTTTCACCGGCAAAGATCGTATCGCGCCCACCGCCACCATCGAGGTTTCCCGACCCGTCTTCGGCAAAGAGCGTGTCCCTGCCCCGCCCACCGCTAAGGTTGTTGTTCCCGCTGCCGCCGCGCAAAATGTCGTTGCCACGACCGCCATCAATGTTGTTGCTTCCCGTTCCGCCAATCAGAACATCGTCGCCATCGCCTCCGTCCAACGTTCCACCAAGCGTGCCGTCGTCAACGAAGGTGTCATCACCCTCACCGCCAACATAGCCAGACGAATTGAGCCCGACTGAACCACTGATGTTACTGTCACCATCGTTACCGGTATACTCTACGATCTGACTGAACGAGCCCCCAGCAAGATCAGTGTCTGTATACGTCGTGACAGTCCCGTCATCCGTATTGGTGAACGTGATTGAATTCGCCGTGAGGGTGACCTGAATCTCCTCGTCCAGATCAGAGACATCGAGCGTGCTGTTACCGTCAATCGTCAGAGCGGCCCAGAATCCGGCGTCCGTGATGTCGTCTTCCTCAACCTCGATGAAAGCAGGCATGTTAGACCCCCTCAAAGCAGGGACGCATTGCGATGCAGATAAGGTTCACTGCCGCGCGTTGCGCTTTGGTTAAGTGAAACTGCTGAACGTGTACTGGGAAGCTGGAGGGTCAGGCGAAATGCGGACTGACGCCCACTCTACTTATGATTGAACTCACAAATCATGAAGTAGCACAGGGTTGCGAAACCGTCCAGTTTCACCGGATCGATCTCGTGAACACAGGCAAAAAAAGGCCGCCCCGGACGCGCCGGAGCGGCTTTTTTGTTCATCGCTAAAAAACGGTTAGTGCGCCGTCGCAGACGGCAAATCGCCTTTCGCGTCCAAAGCGGCTTTCGCAGCTGCCGCTTCCTCCGCCGCCTCGTCCCATTCGATGGGTTCGGGTGCCTCGATCAAGGCGTGTCCCAGCACCTCAGAGACATGACCGACCGGAATGATCGTCAGACCATCTTTGACGTTGTCGGGAATCTCCGGCAAATCCTTCTCGTTATCCTTGGGGATCAGCACCGTCTTGATGCCGCCCCGCAAGGCTGCGAGAAGTTTCTCCTTGAGACCACCGATGGGCAGCACATTGCCGCGCAGCGTCACCTCGCCCGTCATGGCGATGTCCTTCTTGACCGGGATACCTGTGAGCACCGACACAATCGAGGTCACCATCGCGATACCGGCCGACGGGCCATCCTTGGGCGTGGCCCCTTCGGGCACGTGGACGTGGATGTCGATCTTGTCGAAGGTCGGCGGTTTCACACCCACATCCGGCGCAATCGAGCGCACGAAGCTCGACGCCGCGTCGATACTTTCCTTCATCACATCGCCCAGCTTACCGGTGGTCTTCATCCGACCTTTGCCCGGCAGGCGCAGCGCCTCAATCGACAACAGATCACCGCCGACGCTGGTCCATGCCAGCCCGGTGACGACACCGATCTGATCGGCCTCTTCGGCGAGCCCATACTTGTAGCGCTTCACGCCCAACATGTCCTCAAGGCTCTCCGGCGTCACCACGACCTCTTTCGTCTCTTTCTTGACGATCTGGGTCACGGCCTTGCGGGCCAGTTTTGCGATCTCGCGCTCGAGGTTCCGAACGCCCGCCTCGCGGGTATAGGTGCGGATGACCTCTTGAAGCGCCTCATCGGTGACCTCGAACTCGCCCTTGCGCAGGCCGTGGTTCTTGATCTGCTTGGCGATCAGGTGCTGCTTTGCGATCTCGCGCTTCTCGTCCTCGGTGTAGCCCGCGAGCGTGATGATCTCCATCCGGTCCAGCAAAGGCCCCGGCATGTTGTAGGAGTTCGCCGTCGTCAGGAACATCACGTTGGAGAGATCATATTCGACCTCCATATAGTGATCGATAAACGTGCCGTTCTGTTCCGGGTCAAGCACTTCGAGCATCGCCGACGCAGGGTCCCCACGGAAGTCCTGACCCATCTTGTCGATCTCATCGAGCAGGATCAGCGGGTTCGTGGTTTTCGCCTTCTTCAGCGCCTGAATGATCTTGCCAGGCATCGAGCCGATATAGGTCCGACGGTGGCCGCGGATCTCGGACTCGTCCCGCACACCACCGAGGCTGATGCGAATGAACTCGCGCCCCGTGGCTTTGGCCACCGATTTACCCAGCGAGGTTTTACCCACACCCGGAGGGCCAACAAGGCACAAGATCGGGCCTTTCAGCTTGGAAGACCGCTGCTGAACCGCCAGATATTCGACAATCCGTTCCTTGACCTTCTCAAGGCCATAATGGTCGTTATCCAGAACCTTCTGCGCATTGGCGAGGTTTTTCTTCACGCGGGATTTCACACCCCATGGGATCGACAGCATCCAGTCGAGATAGTTGCGCACAACCGTGGCTTCCGCCGACATCGGCGACATGTTCTTGAGTTTCTTGATCTCCGCATCGGCCTTTTCGCGGGCCTCTTTAGAGAGCTTCGTTTCCTCAATCCGCGCTTCCAGCTCGGCGACCTCGTTCTGGCCGTCCTCACCGTCGCCCAACTCCTTCTGAATGGCCTTCATCTGCTCATTCAGGTAATATTCGCGCTGGGTGCGCTCCATCTGGGATTTGACGCGGGTTTTGATCTTCTTCTCGACCTGCAGCACGCTCATCTCGCCCTGCATCAGGCCGTAGACCTTCTCCAGCCGCTCAGCAACGGAAAGCGTCTCCAAAAGCTCCTGCTTTTGCTCGACTTCCACGCCCAGATGACCGGCCACAAGGTCGGCCAGCTTCGCAGGTTCACGGCTTTCCGCGACGGCAGCCAGAGCTTCTTCGGGGATGTTTTTCTTGACCTTGGCATAGCGCTCAAACTCGTCCCCGACCGAGCGCACAAGCGCCTCAACCGCGGCTTCGTCCCCCGGCATTTCAGTCAGATATTCGGCGGACGCCTCAAAATACTCAGCATTGACGTGGTATTCGGTGATGCGCACGCGGCTTTTGCCTTCGACCAGCACTTTCACAGTGCCATCGGGCAATTTCAGCAATTGCAGCACATTGGCCAGCACACCGGCCTTGTAAATACCATCACTTGTCGGATCATCCACGGTCGGATCAATCTGACTGGACAGCAGAATTTGCTTGTCGTCCTGCATAACCGCTTCCAGCGCGCGGACCGATTTCTCGCGACCGACAAAAAGCGGCACAATCATATGGGGGAACACCACGATGTCGCGCAGGGGCAAGACCGGGTAGGAGGGGCTAAGAGGCTCGTTCATGCTCTTTTCCTTATCATTGGCAAGAAGGTGCGGGTCCCGTTCGCGGCAACCATAGACCTTCTCCTGTCATGGAGGGTTAAGGTGGGGCACAGAGCCTGCCCTTTCAATCCCTCCGGCGGAATTGGACAAAAGCATAGAGGATGACAAAGGCGGCACAAGGCACGAATTATCACGATTTGAAGGAAAAAAGTCTGACGCAAGACACAAAGCGCGCCGCGCCCCGGACGTGATCCGGGGCCTCTGCCGAAAAGGTTCCGGATCAGGTCCGGGACGGGGTCTTCCCTGCCCGCGCTAAATCGGCTCGATATCGCCCATGGCGCGCATCTCGTGGAACTCTTTCTCGAACCCGGCAAAATCGCCTGCCGCAATCGCATCCCGCATGCCCTGCATCAGCTCCTGATAATAATGCAGGTTATGCCAGGTCAGCAGCATGGACGCGATAATCTCATTCGACCGGTAGACGTGATGCAAATAGGCGCGCGAATACTGCCGACAGGCGGGGCATGTGCAGTCTTCGTCCAGAGGGCGCGGGTCATCGGCATGGCGGGCGTTTTTGATGTTCACGACCCCGCGCCGCGTGAACGCCTGCCCATTGCGCCCCGACCGCGAAGGCAGCACGCAATCCATCATGTCGATCCCGCGCTTGACCGCGCCCACGATATCATCGGGCTTGCCCACGCCCATCAGATAGCGTGGCTTGTCGGCGGGCAGCATATCCGGCGCGTAGTCAAGACACCCGAACATCACCTCCTGCCCCTCGCCCACAGCCAGACCACCGACCGCATAGCCTTCAAAGCCGATCTCTTTCAGCGCCTCGGCGCTTTCTTCGCGGAAATCCTGCTCAACCCCACCTTGCTGAATCCCGAACAGCGCGCGACCGGGCCGATCCCCAAACGCATCGCGCGACCGCTGGGCCCACCGCATCGACAGGCGCATACTCTCCGCAATCCGCGTGCGATCCGCAGGCAGCGCGGGGCATTCGTCAAAACACATCACGATATCGCTGCCCAGCAAGCGCTGTATCTCCATCGAGCGCTCTGGCGTCAGCTCATGCTTTGAGCCGTCGATATGAGATTTGAACGTCACGCCCTTCTCGGTGAGTTTGCGTAGATCAGCGAGGCTCATCACCTGAAAGCCCCCGGAATCCGTCAGGATCGGCCGGTCCCAGTTCATGAACTTGTGCAACCCGCCCAAAGCCGCAATCCGCTCGGCTGTGGGCCGCAGCATCAAGTGATACGTGTTGCCCAGCAGAATATCCGCACCCGTGGCGCGAACATTCTCCGGCAACATCGCCTTCACCGTGGCCGCCGTACCAACGGGCATAAACGCAGGTGTGCGCACCTCTCCGCGCGGGGTCGAGATTACGCCCGTGCGGGCTTTGCCATCGGTCGCGTTGAGCGAAAAGGAAAAGGGCTGTGTCATAGCGGCTCCGTCAGATCGCCCTGCCTTAGCCCCGTGCCGCCAGGTTGACAACCAAAGCGCTCTGTCGCGGCGCCTTCGGGTTTACGGACCCGGCCTCAACCCCTATATCTAATCAAAATCGTCAGGAAAGTGCGCAGATGACTGATGCAAGCCCCGCCCTTGAGGGCACACCACTGATCAAACCCTCCACGACAGATCACCCACTCCATGAAGCGGTGGTTGAGGCCTGTCGGAGCGTCTATGACCCCGAAATCCCGGTCAATATCTTTGATCTGGGCCTCGTTTATACCATTGATATCAATACGGAAAACGAAGTGAACGTGTTGATGACCCTGACAGCCCCCGGCTGTCCGGTGGCTGGTGAAATGCCCGGCTGGGTCGCAGATGCGATTGAACCGCTGGACGGCGTCAAACATGTCAATGTCGAGCTGGTCTGGGAACCCATGTGGGGCATGGACATGATGTCGGACGAAGCCAAGCTGGAATTGGGCTTTATGTAGGCGCCCTTGCGCCACGCAGCCGTCGCGCCTAGATTTAGGCCAGCAGAAGGACCTTTGTGATGTTCTCGATCCCCGGAAAAGACGCTGTCTCGATCACCGATCGTGCCGCCACTCAAATCGCAAAACTGATGGAAAAAGATGGCCATCAGGGCTTGCGCATTGGCGTCAAGAAAGGCGGCTGCGCGGGGATGGAATACACGATGGACTACGTGACCGAGGTCGATCCGCTGGACGAGATTGTCCAAAAGGATGGCGCCCGCGTGATGATCGCGCCGATGGCGCAGATGTTCCTGTTCGGCACCGAGATCGACTATGAGGTCAGCCTGCTTGAGGCGGGCTTCAAGTTCCGCAATCCCAACGTGACCGAGGCTTGCGGCTGCGGCGAGTCGATCAAGTTCGACGAAACGCTGGCGGCCAAGTAACCGCGGGCCTGCGGCGCGGATATTTTTTCAAAGATGAAACCAGTAACTTGCAGTGATGTGCTGCATCTGTAATCCCTTGTTGAGCCTCAACGGGAGATAGATATGCGGCGCAAACTGGCAGCGGGAAATTGGAAGATGAACGGGCGCGCGCCCGATCTGGATCAGATTGACGCGCTGGAGGCTGCCCATGGGGACGCAGGCGTCGATATTCTGATCTGCCCCCCCGCCCCTTTGCTGAGCCGCATGGCAGAGCGCGCGCGCAAGATCGCAGTTGGCGGGCAGGATTGTCACGCCAACGCTTCGGGCGCGCATACGGGCGATACATCTGCAGACATGCTGGTCGATGCCGGTGCTAGTCATGTGATCCTTGGCCATTCCGAACGGCGCACAGATCACGGAGAGACCGACGATGACGTGCGCGCCAAGGCCCGCGCCGCATTCGAAGCCGGTTTGATCGCCGTCATCTGCGTCGGCGAAACGCTTGGTGAACGCGAGGCGGCCAACACGCTCGACATCATTTCCGGGCAGTTGGCGGGTTCAATCCCCGATACGGCGAACGGCACCAATATGGTCGTCGCTTATGAGCCCGTCTGGGCTATTGGCACAGGCCTTGTCCCCTCCACCGACCAGATCGGCGAAGTGCATGACTTCATTCGCAGCAAATTGGAGGCGCGTTTTGGCGAAGGCGTCGGGCGGTCTGTCCGTCTGCTCTATGGCGGCTCTGTCAAAGGCTCTAACGCGGCCGAGATTTTTGCCGTTTCCAACGTCGATGGCGCACTGGTGGGCGGTGCAAGCCTCACGGCCGATGCGTTCTCGCCCATCATCACTGCACTGGACGCCTCCTGAAACAGGTCTCCCAATCGCCAACGGATCCGGGGTTCGTGCAGAACCCCTACCCATTTTATGCGCACTGCCGGACAATCGGCGATATGGTCTATTGGACCGACTACGGCATGGCCTGCGCCGTCAGCCACCGCGCGGTAGAGGCCGCTCTGCGTCACCCCAAGATGGGCCGCGAATGCCCACCAGAGCTGGCACCCCCCATCGCGCCAAACACGCAGCCCTTCTATGACATTGAAGCGCATTCCATGCTGGAGCTGGAACCGCCCCGCCATACGGAACTGCGCAAACTGGTCCTGCACGGCTTTACCTCACGCAAAATCAAAGGGTTGTCGGGCGACATTGAAGCACTTTGCAACAAGCTGATCGACCGCTTTCCCAGCGAGCCGTTCGATCTTCTAGACGCCTACGCCAAACCGTTACCGGTCACTGTCATCACCCGTCTGTTGGGCGTCGAAGACGCGATGGGCGATCAGTTGCTTCGCTGGTCGAACGCGATGGTCGCCATGTATCAGGCCACCCGCAGTCGCGCGACAGAAGACGCCGCCGCGACCGCCTCTACCGAATTCGCGGCCTTCATTCGCGACGAAATCACCCGCAAGCGCCACACCCCGGGTGATGACCTGATCAGCCACCTAATCGCCGCCGAAGAGGACGGCGCAAAGCTCAGCGACGCGGCGTTGACCTCAACCTGTATCCTGCTGTTGAACGCGGGCCATGAGGCGACGGTGCACAGTTTGGGAAACGGCGTGAAAACCCTGCTGGAAACCGGGCGGGCTGAGATCACTGAAAGCTGCGTCGAGGAAGTGCTGCGCTATAATCCCCCGCTTCATATGTTCACACGCTATGTCTATGAAGATATGAGCTTTTTCGGCGCTGAGTTAAAGCGTGGCGATCAGGTGGCCTGCCTGCTTGGCAGCGCAAACCGCGATGCGGAGGTGTACCCCGACCCCGACCGTTTCAGTGCCCAAAGGCAGGCCAAACGGCACACGGCCTTCGGAGGCGGCATCCACTTTTGCGTCGGCGCGCCACTGGCGCGGCTTGAGCTTCTGATCGGCCTGCGCGTCCTCTTTGCGCGGTGTCCGAAGTTACAACTAACCACCCCACCGCAATACGCCAATATCTATCATTTTCATGGGCTTGAGCGTCTGATGGTACAGGTCTAAAGCGGCAAAGCCGTCGTTGATTTGATCTCTTCCATCGAAAGCAACGCGGTGACGTTATACACCCGCACTTCCGAGATCAGCGCCTGATAAAAGGCATCATAGGCCCGCGCATTCTTCACGCGCACCTTCAGGATATAGTCGATATCCCCCGCCAACCGGTGCGCTTCCTGCACCTCTGGCCGCTCCTGCAAGGCTTGTAGAAAAGCGCGCTGCCATTCTGCCTCATGCTCTGACGTGCGGATCAGCACGAAGAAACAGGCCTCAAACCCAAGCGCTTCGGGATCAAGGCGCACGGTCTGCGCCCCGATCACGCCGCCCTCGCGCAGCTTGCGAATCCGGTTCCAGACCGGCGTCTTCGATGAGCCGACTTTGCGGGCAATTTCGTCAAGGGACTGCGCTGCATCGGTTTGCAGCTCGGTCAGGATTTTTCGATCCATGTCATCCAGGCGAACAGACATTCTATGTGATCCTCATGTGGGAAAATAGCGTTCTATCGCGCCAGTTTATGAGAACATATTTCCTTATCTGCAAGTGAAGACTGCCATAAACCGGGAAATTATCCTAACTTAGGGATAGAAAAGGATCGCATCCCTATGAAACATTTCCCTGTGTTCATCGCCGTGGAAGGCCGCCGCATCGTTGTTTCAGGCGGTGGGGATGCGGCTGTTGCCAAGCTGCGTCTGCTGCTGAAGACCGAGGCCCATCTGTCGGTTTTTGCAGATGATGCGCTGCCTTTGATCCGGCAATGGGCGGACGAAGGCAAGCTGGTCCTGCACCCCCGTGCCATGGAACCGGGCGACGCGATGTGCGCTGTGCTTTTCTATGCCGCCAATGAGGACGCGATTGAAGATGCACGCGTCGCCGCCCTCGCCCATCGCGATGGCGCGCGGGTGAATATCGTCGACAATCTCGCCGACAGCCAATTCATCACCCCCGCAATCGTGGACCGGGATCCGGTGACAGTGGCCATCGGCACCGAAGGCGCGGCCCCTGTCCTAGCCCGTGCGATCAAACGCGATCTCGAAGAGCGCCTACCCGCCACGCTGGGGCCGCTGGCCCGGATCGGTAAGGCCTTCCGCAACGTAGTCGAGGCGCTGCACATGGGCCGCGCACGGCGCGATTTCTGGTCGGAATATTACTTTAAAACTGGGCCGCAAGCCATTGATGAAAATGGGATTGAGGCTGTTCCTGAAGCGCTCGACGCCTTGCTCCACACCCATCTAACCGCCCCCGAAAAAGAAGGCTCTGTCGATCTGGTCGGCGCAGGTCCGGGCGATCCTGATTTGCTGACGCTCAAGGCACGTAAGGCGCTGGATGCAGCCGATGTCGTCATCCACGACCGCTTGGTCACCCCCGAAATTCTCGAACTCGCCCGCCGCGAAGCGCTGGTCATCGACGCGGGCAAAGAGGGCTTCGGCAAAGCCATGGCGCAGGACGACATCAACGTGCTGATCGTAGAGCACGCCAAGGCCGGCGCGCATGTGGTGCGGCTCAAAGCCGGTGATCCCACCGTTTTCGGGCGTCTGGACGAGGAAATCGAGGCGTGCGACGCCGCAGACGTCACCTGGCGCATCATCCCCGGCATCACCGCCGCCTCTGCCGCCGTGGCGGGCATCGGCCAATCCCTGACCAAACGCCAGCGCAACGCCTCGGTCCGCCTGCTGACGGGCCACGACATGAAGGGCTTTGCCGATCACGATTGGCGCACGCTTGCCGCACAAGGCGAGGTCGCCGCGATCTACATGGGCAAACGCTCCGCCCGGTTCATTCAGGGTCGTTTGATGATGCATGGCGCCGATCCCGCGAACCCGGTGACGTTCATCGAAAACGCCTCCCGCCCCGATCAACGCATCATCGCAACTACATTGGCCGAGATGGCCGATGCGCTCTCCGATGCCCGCCTCACCGGCCCCGCGCTGACCCTTTACGGCCTCGCGCCACGTGCCGCCATGATCGCCCTAGAAGACCTCCAGGAAAAGGAATTCGCCTGATGCCCCGCGCCTTTACCCCAAAAGTCGTCACCGCCAATCATCTGCTGGAGGGCGACGTGATCTACCAGACAACCACCGGCTGGACCCGCGATCTGGCCGAGGCCGAAGTGCTGGACGACGAGGCCCATGCCGATTTGCGCCTGCTGGAAGCCACCCAGCAGCGCGATGTCGTCGTTGGCGCCTACCTCGCCGATGTCGAACCGACAGACACCGGCCCGAAACCCACCCATTTCCGCGAGGCTTTCCGCATGCGCGGCCCCTCGAACTACAGCCACGGCAAACAGGCGGAGCTATAAATCATGTATCATTACAATGACTTCGACACGGCGTTTCTGGCCGAGCGCAACGCCCAGTTCCGCGCGCAGGTGGAGCGTCGCGTCGATGGCTCGCTCACCGAGGATGAATTCAAGCCGTTGCGCCTGATGAACGGCCTCTACCTGCAACTGCACGCTTATATGCTGCGCGTGGCGATCCCTTACGGCACGCTCAACAGTGCCCAGATGCGCAAGCTGGCCGAGATTGCAGAGCGGTGGGACAAAGGCTACGGCCATTTCACCACACGCCAGAACATCCAGTATAACTGGCCCAAACTGCGCGACGTCCCGGACATGCTTGACGCGTTGGCCAAGGTTGGCCTGCACGCCATCCAGACCTCCGGCAACACGATCCGCAACGTGACCGCCGACCATTTCGCCGGCGCCGCAGCCGACGAGATCGAGGACCCGCGCCCAGTTGCCGAGCTTCTGCGCCAATGGTCCACGGATCACCCGGAGTTCCAGTTCTTGCCGCGCAAGTTCAAGATCGCCGTCAGTGGATCAGACGTCGACCGCGCGGTCACCAAAGCCCACGATATCGGTCTGCGCATGATCCGCAACGCCGCCGGGGAACCCGGTTTCGAGGTCATCGTCGGCGGCGGTCTGGGGCGCACGCCCATGATCGGCAAGGTCATCACGGCCTTCCTGCCCAAAGCCGATCTGCTCCCTTATGTCGAGGCCATCGTCAGCGTCTATAACCTGCTGGGTCGCCGCGATAACAAGTATAAGGCGCGCATCAAGATCACCGTTCATGAGAACGGGATTGAGCGGATTCGGGAGCTGGTCGAAGAGCGTTTCTCCGCGATCAAAGCCCAGTTCGCCGGGTTTGATCAGAAGCTGCTCGGCAAGCTGGAAGCCGCCTTCGCTCCGCCCGCGTTCAAGACCGGCAACGTCAAAGGCTATGAGGCCGCACGCCTCACCAACCCCGCCTTTGCAAGCTGGTCTGACACCAATCTGAGCGCTCATAAGGCGGACGGCTACGCCATCGTGTCGATCTCGCTGAAAGCCCATGGCGCAACGCCCGGCGACGCCACCGCCGATCAGATGCGCGTGATGGCCGATCTGGCCGAACGCTACGGCCATGATGAGCTGCGCATCAGCCATGAGCAGAACGTGATCCTGCCCCATGTCCATAAATCCGACCTGCCCGCGATCTATGCCGCCCTCCGCGATGCGGGATTGGCCACCGCCAATATCGGGCTGGTCAGCGACATCATCGCCTGCCCCGGCATGGACTACTGCGCGCTGGCCACGGCCCGCTCCATCCCCATCGCGCAAGAGATTGCCGAACGCTTTGACGAGTTGAAGCTCGAGCATGATATCGGCGCGCTCAAGATCAAAATCTCGGGCTGCATCAATGCCTGCGGGCATCACCATGTCGGCCATATCGGCATTCTCGGCCTGGATCGTGCAGGCGTCGAGAACTACCAGATCACGCTGGGTGGCGACGGCTCGGAAAACGCAGCGATTGGCGAACGGGCGGGTCCCGGCTTCTCCGCGGACGAGATCATTCCTGCCATCGAACGGCTGGTTCTCGGCTATCTCGAGCTGCGCGACAGCTCAGATGAGACGTTCCTTGAAGCCTATCGCCGCCTCGGTGCCGCGCCCTTTAAAGCCGTGCTTTACCCGCAAGAGACAAAGCAAGATGCCGCATAACCTGCCGATCCACGCCCGGATCGCCGCCCTGAACGGATATTACCGGCACCACGCAGGCATCGACGTGCTCTCGGGCGCGGTCACGAATCCGAAGGCGGGCCAGCTCACGCTGGTCTCGTCCTTCGGGGCGGAATCGGTTGTGCTGTTGCATATGGTTTCCGTGGTGAACCCACGCCTGCCGGTGCTGTTCATCGACACCGAGATGCTGTTTCCCGAAACACTGGCCTACCAGCAAGAGGTGGCGACCCATCTAGGCCTGCGAGACGTGCGCACCATCCGCGCATCTGACATCGCCGCGCAGGACCCTGACGGCACGCTGCACCAGACCGACCCAGACGCCTGTTGCGCCCTGCGCAAAACGGCCCCACTTGAAAAAGCCCTGCTGCCGTTTGACGGCTGGATTACCGGGCGCAAGCGGTTCCAGTCCGGCTCCCGCGCGAGCCTTGAGTTTTTCGAGGCTGACGGCCCTGCCCGCATCAAGGTCAATCCGCTGGCCCATTGGACGCCCCAAGACGTTCAGGACTACATGATCAACAACCGCCTGCCGCGCCATCCGCTGGTTGCACAAGGCTATCCCTCCATCGGTTGCGCGCCCTGCACCTCGCCCGTGCGCGAAGGTGAAGACCCTCGCGCAGGCCGTTGGCGCAACACACAAAAAGAGGAATGCGGCATTCATATCATCGACGGCAAAATCATCCGTCGCCCCGCCGCGTGAAGGAGCATCTTATGAGCATCATCGTAACCGATACCGGCTTTGCCGAAGACGACTGGACGGGCGGTTTTGCCTCCCCGGATTGTGCCAATGACGTGGCCGCTCTGGACATCGCATCCGACGCGGACCCCCATGCTCTGGCCAACCGGCTGACCGGTCTCGACATGATCCGCATCGACTTTCCCAGCTTTGCAGACGGCCGCGGCTTCACCTTGGCCCGCCAGTTTCGCCTGATGGGCTACACAGGTCGCCTGCGCGCCAAAGGCCATGTGTTGGCTGATCAATATGCGATGGCGCGGCGGTCCGGCTTCGATGAGGTCGAGATTGACGATGCCCTGGCCACCCGCCAACCCGAAGAACAATGGCTGGCCCGCGCCGACTGGCAGGACCATGACTATCAGTCGCGCCTGCGCGGGGCCTAAACGCCTTCCATTTTTCAACCGATGCCCTTAACAGAGGACGCGAAGTGTAAACTTCGCTGGACAGTCTATGAACGAGCAAGTGACCGTGACCGAAGCATCCCCCGTCAAACAACCCACCCTTCCCGATGCACAAACCGTGACTGAGGTGAAACACTACACCGACCGTCTGTTTTCGTTCCGCGTGACCCGCCCCGCCAGCCTGCGCTTTCGCTCGGGCGAGTTCGTGATGATCGGCCTGATGGGCGATAATGGCCGCCCTCTTCTGCGCGCCTATTCTATCGCGTCCCCCTCCTGGGACGAGACGCTGGGGTTTTATTCGATCAAGGTGCAGGACGGTCCTCTGACCTCGAAACTGCAGCACATCCAGCCCGGCGATCAGGTTATCCTTCGTCCAAAGCCCGTCGGCACGCTCGTGCATGATGCGCTGCTTCCCGGTAAACGCATCTGGTTCTTCGCAACCGGCACAGGCATTGCCCCCTTCGCCTCGCTCCTGCGCGAGCCGGAGACCTATGAAAAGTTCGATGAGGTCATCCTGACCCACACCTGCCGCGATGTGGCCGAGCTGAAATACGGCGAGGAGCTGATCGAGTTGACCAAGAATGACCCGCTGGTCGGTGAAGAGGCACAGGAGAAGCTGCGCTACTACCCCACCACAACCCGCGAAGAGAGCCCGAAGATGGGGCGCATCACCAACCTCATCAAGGACGGCACGCTGTTCAAAGATCTCGGGATCGAGGATTTCAGCGTCGAGAATGACCGCGCGATGGTTTGCGGCTCCATCGGGTTGAACACCGATCTGAAAGCGATCTTCGAGGAGTACGGTCTCGAAGAAGGTGCGAACTCAGAGCCAGGACACTACGTCGTCGAAAAGGCGTTTGTAGGCTAAATTCGACTAGTCAGATACGTCTGAAAAAAGATGCCGCGCGAGGAAACCTCGCGCGGCATTTGTCGTTTCGGTCGCCGGAGTGGCTTAATTCTTGCCAAGAGCGGCACGTATCTGGTCGATCACAGAGGCGACCATTTCAGGATTGCCCTCCGCTGCCCGCGCAGCTTCTTTCAAAAGCATCTTCTGAGATTCGCCGATATCCGCGTTGTCGATCATCTCGTTTACGCGCGACAGGTTAAATCCTTCGGCGGTCAAAGCTTCATCTGATGTGGCAACGGTGCCCTCGGCTTCGGCTTGCGTCGCGGTTGCAGGTGCCTCGGGATCGGAAGCGCCAGCGGCATTGCCTTCCACTGCCTCTTCGGTGGCTTCTGCGGCATCCGTCGCGGCATCTTCCGTGGCTTCGACCGCGTCAGTTGCAGCATCTTCGGTTGCCTCAGCGGCGTTTTCAGTGGCCTCGGCTGCGTCGGTTGCAGCCTCTTCGGTCGCTGCTGCCGCGTCAGTAGCGGCGTCTTCGGTCGCCTCGGCAGCGTCGCTTGCAGCTTCTTGGGTCGCATCAGCCGCTTCATTTGCTGTCTCTTCTGCGGATTGAAGCGCATCGTTCACAGCACTTTCGGCAGATTCGGCCGCGTCGGAAGCAGCTTCCTCGGTCGCGTTCAACGCGTCACTGACAGCTTCTTCTGCAGCATTGCCTGCATCTTCAAGCGCCTGACCCGCATTGTCGATCGCCTCTTGCGCCGCCTCTTGGGTGTCCGAGACCGCCTCTTCGACAGCCGTTACAGCATCGCTACCTGCTTCACTTGCAGCTTCTGCAGCGTCTTCTGCCGTCTCGCCGGCATCTGTTGCAGCATCGCTTGCAGACTCCGTCGTTTCTGTCGTGGCCGCGTCTGTTCCCTCAACCACGTCATCAGCCGTCCCGCCGGAGTAGAAAAAGTAGCCCACAGCCGCTACGGCCACCGCTGCAATGATCAGAAATAGACTTCGCATGTTTTATTCCTCGCTAAATGTGGGCCTCTGCCCTGTCGTTTCTCGCATATGGCACCACCGTAAACGGTCTTAAAGGGGAATTTCTGCATTGCGGCACCCTTTTGCCAACCGTTCACGGTTGAAAGCAAACGCATCAACGGCTAAATTGTTCATTCCAAAAATAGAACCATTGAAGGAAGCTGAGCCATAGCCCGCAGACCCCATAACGCACCCCCGGTGCGCAATACTGGCCCCCGTGTGAATGAACACATCAAGGCCCCTGAAATTCGTCTTATCGGCGCAGAAGGTGAAAACCTGGACGTCGTGACGCCTGCACGCGCAATGGTTCTGGCCGATGAGGCCGGGCTTGATCTGGTCGAAATCTCGCCCAACGCAAATCCGCCGGTCTGCAAGATCATGGATTTTGGCAAGTTCAAATACGAACAGCAAAAGCGCGAGAGCGAGGCCCGCAAGAAGCAAAAGACCATCGAGGTCAAAGAGGTCAAGTTCCGCCCGAACACCGACACGCATGACTATGAGGTCAAAATGCGCAACGTGTTCAAGTTTCTTGAGAACGGCGACAAGGTGAAAGTCACCCTGCGGTTCCGAGGCCGGGAAATGGCCCACCAGAACCTCGGTCGCGAGTTGCTTGAGCGTGTCGCAGAGGACACCAAAGAGGCTGGCAAGGTTGAGAACATGCCAAAGATGGAAGGTCGTCAGATGGTCATGATGATCGGACCTTTGTCCAAGTAAGTCAGCGCCTTACAGCATGATCTTAAAGCCCCTTTCGAGGGGCTTTTTCATTGGCAGTCGGGTCGCCCATAGCCCCAGCGCCAACTCAGCCCGCTGCACGGTCCGCCCCCCAGCCGCACAGCCTGAAACAGCGCATCCGCCATGACCTGACTGCCCGTCTCAGCCACGCAGGCCTGAAACGCGCGGTCGGCTGCCAGCCGCTCGACATAGCTGCCACGGGCGGTCGCGGCCCCGCCCCCTGCGTGATAGGCGCGGTCATGGCTGACACAGCAGCCTTCAAACGGCAGCGGGTCGGCACCGACCCCATTCCAGACGCTGCTCAGTCCACCGCTGCACCCATCGGACACGAACGCCGTGAGCGGAGCGTCCTGCACCTCAAGCAGGCGCGCATGCTGGCGCTCTTCCACCCGACGGTCCGAGGCGAGCATGACGGACAGAATGCCCCCGCCAACAAGCAACACCGCAAAGGTCAAGCCAATGCGGTGTCGTTTTTTCAGTGCCAAAGGCTCAAGCGGAGGCTGTCACGGCGCGCCCCGTCATCACCTTGACCAGATGCGCACGATACTCCGGAGTGCCGTGCAAATCACCGATCAGACCGTCGGCTGGCACGCTCAGCCCGGAGATTGCGTCTGCGCTGAAATCCGCCGAAAGCGCCTCTTCCGCCTCAGACCAGCGATGCACGCCCTCTTCCGAGGCGCCGGTCACCGCGACCCGCACGCCGTCGCTGTATTTGGCGACAAAGACGCCCACCAACGCAAAGCGCGAGGCAGGCTGCACGAATTTCTGATAATTCGCCTTCTCCGGCACCGGAAAGCGCACCTCGGTGATGATCTCACCTTCCTCCAGCGCGGTCGTGAACATGCCCTGGAAATAGTCATCCGCGGCGATGTCGCGCTTATTGGTGATGATCGTGGCGTTTGAGCCCAACGCGGCCGCCGGATAGCAGGCCGACGGGTCGTTGTTGGCCAGCGATCCGCCAATGGTGCCACGATTCCGCACCGCCGGGTCTCCGATATGCGCCGCCAGTTCCGCCAGTGCCGGATATTGCCCCGCCTCTGCCGCTACCGTCGCATGGCTGGTCGCGCCCCCAATACAAACCTCGCCGCTATCACCGATACAGACGCCTTTCATCTCGGCTATGCCGCCAAGGCTCACCAGCGTCTCTGGCGCCGCCAGCCGCTGTTTTAGCGTCGGGATCAGGGTCTGCCCGCCGCCCAACGCCTGCGCGTCCTCGGATGCCAACGCCTTGACCGCATCATCGACGGTCGTGGGCCGCTCAAACTCGAATGCATACATCTTTCATCCTCCTGAAGATCATGGGGACCCGCCCCTGTCTTCTTTTGTGTCCAAATACTCAAATCCGGCGATGGCCCATCTGAGCCACCGCCGAAGAGCTTATCCGTTCATCGCAGCCCAGACCTTGCCCGGCGTCAGCGGCATATCGATATGCGTGACGTCCTTGCCCGCACGCTGCAGGGCATCAACCACGGCGTTCACGACGGCAGGCGGCGATCCAATCGCACCGGCCTCCCCACAGCCTTTCACGCCGAGCGGATTATGCGTACACGGCGTCTGGCAGGAATGATCCACCTCGTAGAATGGCACATCATCGGCGCGCGGCATGGCGTAATCCATGTAGCTGGCTGACAGGATCTGACCGTTCTCATCGTAAGAGCAGTTCTCCAGCAGCGCCTGACCAATACCTTGCGCCAGCCCCCCATGGACTTGCCCCGACACAATCATCGGGTTCACGATATTGCCGAAATCATCGGCTGCCGCGAAGCTCTCGATCGTGACTTTGCCAGTGTCGGGGTCCACTTCGACCTCGCAGCAATAAGCGCCCGACGGGTAGGTGAAGTTGTTGGGATCATAGAACGCCGTCTCCTCCAACCCCGGCTCGATTTCCTCAAGCGGGTAGTTATGAGGCACGTAGGCCGCCAGGGTCACATCGCCCCAGGCCACCGATTTATCGGTCCCCGCGACCGTGAATTGGCCGTCCTTCAACTCGATATCCGCTTCCGAGGCTTCCAGCAGATGCGAGGCGATCTTCTTGGCCTTGTTGATCACCTTCTCGGCGGCGCGGACCATAGCCGAGCCGCCAACCGCCAGCGAGCGAGACCCATAAGTCCCCATCCCCATCGGAGAGGTCGCGGTATCGCCATGGACGATCTCGATCTGACTTTCGTCAATCCCGATCATCTCGGCAATCACCTGCGGGAAGGCGGTCTCATGCCCCTGCCCGTGGCTGTGGCTGCCAGTCATGACAGAGATCGAGCCGGTCGCATTCACCCGGACGGTCGCACTTTCATAAAGACCAGCCCGCGCGCCCAACTGCCCGACAAGGTTCGACGGAGCAATCCCGCAGGCCTCGATATAGCAGTTTACGCCCAAACCACGCAGCTTCCCGCGCTTCTTGGACTCCTCCAGACGCGCTTCAAAACCGGAAAGATCACCAATCTCGGCCAGCTTATCCATCGTCGCGTGATAGTCGCCAGTGTCATATTCCACCGCCACAGGCGTGGCATAGGGGAACTCCGTAATGAAGTTCTGACGCCGCAACTCAATCGGGTCGACACCCAACTCGCGCGCGGCCTTGTCCACCACACGCTCTAACTGGAACGTCGCCTCCGGGCGACCTGCCCCGCGATAAGCATCCACTGGCACGGTGTTGGTAAACACCGCTTTCACGTTCACATAGATCAGCGGTGTCTTGTAATTGCCCGCCATCAGTGTGCCGTGCAGCCAGGTTGGAATGGACGGCGCAAAGGTCGATAGATACGCGCCCATATTGGCGTAGGTTTCTGTCCTAAGTGCGGTGAAGTTGTTGTCCGCATCCAGCGCCAGCTCGATCTTGGTCACGTGATCCCGGCCATGGGCATCCGACATGAACGCCTCGGACCGGGACGAGGTCCATTTGACCGGACGCCCGACCTGCTTGGCGGCAAAGGTGCAAAATGCCTCTTCCGCGTAGTGGAAGATCTTCGTGCCAAAGCCGCCACCCACATCCGGGGCCACGACGCGCAGCTTATGCTCGGGAATACCCAGCACGAACGCGCCCATCAGAAGCCGGATCACATGGGGATTCTGGCTGGTGGTGTAGAGCGTGTAATCATCCGTCCCTGCATTCCAGTCGCCCACGGCCACACGCGGCTCCATCGGGTTGGCGACAAGGCGGTTGTTGACCAGCTCCAGCGTGGTGACATGGGCGGCGGATTTGATCGCCTCATCCACCGCCTCGCGGTTCTCCTCGACGAACCCCCAGTCATAGCAAAGGTTGCTCGTCAGATCGTCATGGACCTTGGTCGAGCCATCAGCCACAGCCGCCTTCATATCGACGACGGCAGGCAGTTCTTCGAGATCCAGCTCAATCGCTTCGGCTGCATCGCGCGCCTGCTCAAGGCTCTCGGCCACGACGGCACAGATCGGGTCGCCCACATGGCGTACCTTGCCTTGGGCCAGCACCGGGTGGGCGGGTTCCTGCATCGGCTCGCCGTGCCGGTCGGTCACTTGCCAGCCGCAGGGGATCGACCCGATCCCTTCGAAATCGGCCCCGGTGAAAATCCGCACCACACCGGGCATCGCATCGGCAGAGGAGGTATCAATCCCCTTGATCGTGGCATGGGCCACATCCGAGCGCAGGAAATGCACATAGGTCTGGTTGTTGATGTTGATATCGTCTGTGTAGCGTCCGCGTCCGGTCAGGAACCGAACGTCCTCGCGCCGCTTTGAGCTGGCGCCAATGCCTCCGTCTTTGGGCATATTTCTACCTCCCTAAAGGTGGGTGAAGCGTGGGGACAATACCCCTTGGTCTTGTTTGCTATTCCGCAGCGATTTTGCTGACGTCTTGGCCGGCCGCGGCCATGATCGCTTTGACGATGTTATGATAGCCTGTGCAGCGGCAGATATTGCCTTCCAGATATTCCCGGATTTCCGTCTCGGACGGGTTCGGGTTGTCTTGCAGCAAAGCCGCTGCCGACATCACCATGCCGGGCGTGCAGAAGCCGCATTGCAACCCGTGATGGTCCTGAAACGCCTGCTGGATTGTCGACAGCGAGCCATCGGGCTTCGCCATCCCTTCGATGGTGGTGACCTCCGCGCCTTCGGCTTCACCTGCCAGCATCGCGCAGGCTTTGACGGCGACCCCGTCCACATGGACCACGCAGGCCCCGCATTGGCTGGTGTCGCAGCCCACATGGGTGCCGGTCAGGTTCAGGCTGTCGCGCAGAAAGCCCGACAGCAGCGTGCGGCCTTCGACCTCGCCACTGACAGCTTTTCCGTTCACGGTCATTGAGACCTGTGTCATGAAATTCCTCCCTTTTCATTCTTGAGGAGAGTTAAGCACGGGTTTTTCGTTTTGAGAACAATTCTTTTGCGAATGTTCCAAATCGAGACAGCCTGTCGCAACATATGGCCGATGCCGTGCCATTCAGGTATTTATGGACAAAAGAAGACCTAGCCTTCGCGCGGTTGAGGCCGCGTCCTGATCTCTTTTAGAAGGCCTCCCACCCCCATCGCCGCGATATCGTCAGAGGCGACCGGGATGCCGCACAGGACACGCTCCATCACCCAGTCCGCGCCATTGAGCGCGGGGGAGCGGGCGCAGCCCGGCAATCCAATGACAGGCCGTGTCTTGTGATCGCCCAGAAACAGCAGGTTTCCGGGGTCAACTGGCATTCCGAAATGGATCAGCGTTCCACCTGCCGTGGTCAGACCAAGCGGCGCGACATCCGCCGGATCCGAGGTGGCCGACGCGGTCAGAATCAGAATCAACGCGCCTTTTGCGCACATGATAGCGGCGCTGACCGCTTCTGGTGTATGGGGGACGCGCAACGTCTCCGCCAATCGCACGCCCAGCGCATCGAGACGGCTCGCGATAGCGGCCTCACCTTTCGCACTATCCGGCGCGCCCGGCAGATCGGTGAGGATCAATGTTGCGTCCGGCAGGGTGGCAGGCTGAACGCGCAGGGCACCGGCGGCGGATTCGCAGGCGGTATTCAGATCAGTTTCAGACACCGCATAAGAGATGATCTTGACCGTGCCGACCAACGCACCTGCCGCCACGCGCGCGTAAGGGCGCGGTGTGGCGAGCGTAATCAGCGGGTTCACCTTGTTGAGCGCGTGCACAGCGTCTGTGTCAATCACCGTGATCCCGGCCCGCTGCGCATAAAGGTTCACGCGGCCCGTAAAGGGATCGGCAATGCGCAGATGGGCAGTGTCGGGGTCTGGCGCAATTGCGCGGGCCAGACGGGCGGCGGCGGTGTTTTCCTCAACATCCATCGGCGCGAGTTGGGCGACGATGATTTCGCTCAGCCCTTCGGTGGCGATCTTTTCAAGATCCTCCGCCTCCAGAACGCGCCCCTTCCTGAGCACGCCGCTGTGCAGCCGCAATGAATGGGCGAGGATTGCGCCCTCAGCCTTCGCCACCGGAACGGGGCCAAACTTCACAAGCGCCCCCGCAGCACGCCCGTAATCTGGGCCAGCGTCGCCACAGCAATTTCAGCGGGGCTGGCCGCCCCGATATCCAGCCCCACGGGCGAATGAATGCGCGCCACATCCGTCTCGGAAAAGCCTGCTTCCGTCAGACGCGCCACCCGTTTGGCATGGGTCCGGGTCGAACCCAGCGCGCCGATATAAAAGGCGTCGGATTTCAGCGCCACATGCAGGGCGGGATCGTCAATCTTGGGATCGTGGGACAAGGTCACCACCGCCGTGCGCGCGTCAATGCCCCAGCCCGTCAGTGCCTCGTCCGGCCAGTCATTGCTGAGCGTCTCTCCGGGAAAGCGTGCCTCGGACCCGAAAACCTCGCGCGGGTCGATGATGAACGGACCATAACCCGCCATCCGCGCCATTTGGACCAGGGGCTGCGTGATGTGCACGGCCCCGATCACCGCGAGACGTAACGGCGGATTGTGAATGGCGACAAACGTGTCCTCGTCAAAGCCCGAGCGGTCCATGCGGAAGCGTTCATCTGCACCGTCGGTGCTCAAGCTGCGCGCCCAACTAACAGTATTTACATGATACGCAACGGGTTGGCGCGCCGCGCGGGCCGCCACCAGATCGGCCAGCATGTCCTCCGGCAGGGCTTTGCCTACAGGCTCCACCATCACGGCGATCTCACCCCCGCAGGCCAGACCAACAGCGAAGGCCTCATCATCAGAAACCCCAAAGCTCAGCAGCTTCGGCGCGCCCTCCTCCAGCGCGTCAATCGCCTCGACAATCACGGCGCCTTCGACGCAGCCGCCCGAAACGGAACCTTCGATCTCCCCTGCCCCTGAGATCACCAATTGGCTGCCCACCCGACGCGGGGCCGACCCCCAAGTGCGCACAACCGTGGCCAAAGCCGCGCCCTTGCCTGCGCGGTGCCAGTCCAGTGCAATTTCGGGTATGCGATCCATCTACGTCTCCAAAAGCGCCATCAGGCGAGCTTTCTCGCCCCTATCATCGGGGCGCGACAACGCCTCGGCAAGGGCTTCGAGCGAGGCGATATTGTGACCCGCACGGAAACTGTCCACGCGCGGCAGCATCTCGGCAATGCCGCGCGCCTTGGGCGCGAACCCGTCCCAGCGCAGCAGCGGGTTCAGCCAGATGACCTTTCGCGCGCTCAGCTGCAACCGCTCCATCGCGCGGGCCAGATCCTCGGGATCGTCGCGGTCCAGACCGTCCGTGATCAGCAAGACGATCGCGCCAGAGCCCAGAACCCGCCGCGACCAGTCGCGGTTGAACTCTGTCAGGCACGCGCCAATCCGGGTGCCGCCCTCCCAATCCTGCGCTTCCGCGCCCGCCGCCGCCAAAGCCGCGTCCACGTCGCGTGTCGCCAGATGGCGGGTGATATTGGTCAGCCGCGTGCCAAAGGTGAACGCATGCACCTTTGACCAGCCCGCGCCTTTCTGGTTCGCCACCGCGTGCAGAAAATGCAGCACAGCGCGGGAATACTGACTCATGGAGCCCGATATATCGCACAGCGCCACAAGGTTCGGCCACCGGATGCGTGGGGCCTTGCGGATCAGTTCACTAAGATCGCCCCCCTGCCGCATCGCCGAACGCAAGGTGCGCGCCGCGTCAATCCGTGCGCCATGGGCAGAGACCTGCATGCGCCGAGAAGCCAGCGGTTTGATCGGCAGTGTCAGACACGCAAGCATGCGCTTGGCCTGCGCCATCTCCTCCGTGCTCATCTGCTCAAAATCAAGGCTTTTGAGGCGTTCCTGCGACGACATTGTCCGCGAGGCGTCAATCTCGATCTGGGTCTCGCCTTCGTCCTCATCGATTTCAGGGAGGTCCCGCTCAACCCCGTCCAGCAACGCCTCCGCTGCACGTTTTTCCGCCGCCTTTGCGCGCCGCTCTTCAGCCACGCCGCGGGTCGCCGGCATCATGTAGGACATCATATGTTCGAGGTATCGCGGATCGCGCCAGTAAAGCCTGAAGAGCTGCCGGAACGTGGCGCGATGTTCGGGACGCGTGACGAAACAAGCATGCAGCGTCCAGTAGAAATCTGCGCGCTCTGTGAAGCCCGCTGCCTTGACCGCGTTGATCGCATTGAGTGTCGCGCCAGGGCCAATCGGCAAGCCCGCCTTCCTGAGCGCCCGCGCAAAATGGGTGATGTTACGGGTGAGCTTGGGGTCTTGGGGAAGGTCTAGATCAGGCAGCGCTACCATCGGCGCGCCTTTGGGAGCCGTTGGATTTGGGTATTTTGGCACAAAAGAAGCATCATGCCGGGGCCAGTTCGGCTTTCACTTCATCCAGTATCCGTTTCGCCTCGGACCCCTGTAACTTCTGGATATCGTCCTGATATTTCAGGATCGCACCCAACGTGTCGGCAATGACCTCCGGTGAGAGGTTGATCACGTCAAGCGCCAGCAGGCATTTCGCCCAGTCGATGGTTTCCGCAACGCCGGGTTTCTTAAAAAGATCCTCGGTGCGGAGTTTCTGCACGAAGGCTACAACCTCGCGCGAGAGCGCCTCGGACGCCTCCGGCGCGCGGGCTTCCAGGATGTCCATCTCGCGCTCCAGATCAGGGTAGTCCACCCAGTGATAAAGGCAGCGCCGCTTGAGCGCATCATGCACCTCGCGCGTCCGGTTGGAGGTCAGGATCACGATGGGCGGTTCGGGCGCTTTGATCGTGCCCAGTTCGGGGATCGTGACCTGAAAGTCGGACAGCGCCTCCAGCAGAAACGCCTCGAACGGCTCGTCGGTGCGGTCCAACTCGTCAATCAGCAACACGGGCGGGCCCGCCGGATCGGGGCGCATCGCCTCCAGCAATGGCCGCTCAATTAGATAGTCATCCGAGAAGAGCTGTGTCTGAAGTGCTGTGCTGTCCGCCCCGCCCCCCGCTTCGGCGGCGCGGATGGCAACCATCTGGGCCGCGAAGTTCCACTCATAGACGGCAGAGGACGCATCCAGCCCTTCATAGCATTGCAAGCGGATCAGCCGACGCCCCAAAGCGGTGGCGATGGCTTTGGCGATCTCGGTCTTGCCGACACCGGCCTCGCCTTCCAGAAAAAGCGGCCGTCCCAGACGCAAGGACAGAAAGACCACCGTCGCAAGGGCGCGCCCGCAAACATAGTTCTGCGCGCTTAGGAGGGATTGCACCTCGTCGATCGTGTTGATCTGGCTGGTCATTTCAATCCTCCCTTTTTGCGATGCTAGCCGCCGCAGAGCGCGCGTCAACCATTGGGCCATCAGCCCGGTTTGAGAAACAGACCCGCGCGGGCTGCGAAACAATCGCATCATATGAGCATGAACGCAGCGTATTCTTGCCCCATTGCACTGCCATCCAAGGCAGGACTACACTGCTGCAAAAGACCTGATGGGACCCCGATGACTGTGACAGAAGAAGAATTTGCTAAGGCGCTTGCGGGGCTGAAAGGTCAGGACTGGCTGGATGCGCTGGACGAGTTGGCTGAAGATCTGGGGTATTTCCAACCCATCGGCACGCGTCATTCAGCGGCGTTCATCGACCAGTCGCCCACGTTGATCGTCAGCTTTGACAGCCAGCAGAACATCTGCCGTCGCGACCCCGATTGCGCACCCGCAGGATGGGTCATAGCCGAGGCTAATGGCTGGTCGCATCTGGCCCTCATTTCGGACGGCGATACCTGGTTCCGCGACCCTGCGGTTTATGGCTATTTCGACCGTCTGGTCGATGACGGCTTTTTCGAGGATTTCGACCGCGTCGTCTTTTACGGCGCAGGCATGGGCGGCTACGCAGCTGCGGCCTATTCGGTTGTCTCGCCCGGCGCGACGGTCGTCGCAGTGCAGCCGCAAGCGACGCTGGCTACGGACAGGGCGGGCTGGGACACGCGCTTTCCCAAGATGCGCCGCACGGATTTCACCAGCCGCTACGGCTATGCGCCCCACATGATCGAGGGCGCGGGTGACGTGTTTGTCCTGCACGAATCCATGGAGGCGTTCGATGCCATGCATGCCAGCCTCTTTGATGCGCCTTACGTGTATCATCACCGCACCCGTCTGATGGTCCGTGATCTGGAATCCGAGTTGCGCATCATGGGCAGTCTGGAGCCGCTGCTGGAGCAGGCCGCCCTTGGCACGTTGAGCCTGCCGGTGATTGCCCGCGTTCTGCGCAAGCGCCGGGATTTCGCGCGCTATATCCGCCGCATGATGGGTCGTATGCAGGACGAGGATCGCCCCTTCCGCGAAGCTCTGATCTGCCGGAACTTCGTCCAGCGCGGCGCGGGTCAACGCTTTCGCAACCGGTTGAAAACGCTGGAGGCGGAAGGGGTGCGCCTGCCCGCTTTGGAAGCGGCGGAGTAACGGTTTTCGCGTAGTTCAAAGCGGTTTCGGCGGCACGACGACCAAAGCCCCTCACCCCTCCTCCCGCATCTCGCGCAATGTCGCTTTCGCTGTCTCGATGAAGGCGCGCAGTTTTGGCGCTTTGCTGGCCCGCCGCGGGAAATAAAGCGACAGGCCATCTTCTTCCAATGACGCTTCCGGCAAAACCTCGACCAGCGCGCCGCGTGCCAAGGCCTCACGGGCCAAAGGCTCAAACGTGTAACACAGCCCCATGCCCGCCTGGGCCAGCTCCAAAGCGTGGAGCATGTCGTTGACGATAACGGTCCCTTGGGTTTCCACCTGCACGCTTGCGCCTTTGTCCACTAGGTCCCAGCGATAGATATTACCCGCCGACGTCATGCGATACTGAATACATTGGTGCTGCGGCAGGTCTTGCAGGCTTTCGGGTCCACCACGGTCTTGCAGATACTCCGGGGCGGCCACCACAATCACCCGGAAGCGCGGTGCGAGCCGGACGACAACCATATCTTCGGACACCATGCGCCCCAAACGGATGCCCGCATCAAACCGGTCCCCGATGACATCGGCCAGACCGTCTTCAAAGAAAACTTCCACCGTCACATCCGGAAACTCTGTCGCCATGGCTTTCAACGTCGGCGTCAGAACCCAATCCAGTGTGATCCGGGGCGCGTTGATGCGCAACAGGCCCGACGCCCTCGTCAAGTCAGAGCGCGCGACCTCCCAGGCCGTGTCCATACGGCCCATTGCGTCCTGCGCCAATTCCACGAAGCGCGCCCCGGTTTCTGTCAGCGCAACGGACCGCGTTGTGCGCGCAAAAAGCGGTGTGCCCAGACGCTCCTCCACTGTCTTGACCGCGTGACTGACGGTCGAGGGGCTCATCCCCAGCTCGGTTGCCGCTGCAGCAAAGCCTTCGCGGCGCGCCACCGACAGGATGACGGGGATATGGGTCAGCAGATCACGCTCCATTCATCGAAACTATCGAATAATCCTTTCGATACAAGCCGGATTATCAAATCAATCAAGAAGCGTCAGATTGAGGACATCGGAAACACAAAGACCTCAAGGAGACACCACATGCGCCCTGACAGCCAAACCCGCCTGACCCGCCGCAGCCTTTTGACCGGCACGGCCGCAAGTCTCTTCACATTGCCTCTTCTCTCCATCGCATCGCGCAGCAGCGCACAAACACAAGGATCTGGTTTCATGGAAAAAGTCACCTTCACCGTCGATGACACCCCGCTCGTCGGCAATCTCTACAGCCCGTCGGCTGGCGGCAAACGCCCCGCCGTCGCGATTATCGGCCCGATGACCTATCAAAAGGAACAGGCCCCCACCGAATACGCCAAGCGCCTGTCCGAGAAGGGGTTCGTAACGCTCGCTTATGACAGCCGATATCGCGGCGAAAGCGGCGGCATCCCGCGGGCATGGGAAAACCCATTCCACAAGGTCGAGGACCTGAAAGCCGCCGTGGCCTATCTGAAATCCCGCGATGACGTGGACCCCGATCAGGTGTCGATCCTCGCGATCTGTCAGGGCAGCTCGATTGCGTTCCGGGCGGCAGCCGAAATTGACGGCGTTCATGCGCTGGGCACGATTGCGGGTCATTACCGCGATGCCGAAGGCGATATCGAATGGCTGACCGAAGACGGCCTGTCCGCCCGTCTGGCCCAAGGACACGCGGCGAAAGAGCTGTTCGAGACCACGGGCGAAGTGCAGTATGTCAAGGGCGTCCACCAGACCGACATGAATGTCGGCATGCCAGGCGATTTTGTCTGGGAATGGTATCAGCCCTGGGCCGATCGCGGCCAGTGGGAGAACCGCTACGCCGTCATGAGCGACGCCGATCTGTTGTCCTACGACTCCATCGGGGCCGCCCGGACGCTCACCGCGCCATGGCTGATGATCCATGGGGATTACAACTTTCTGCCAAATGCCGCCCGCCGCCACATGGATGCCGTGCCCTCGACAACGCGCACAAAGACGATCTGGGACGACACGCCTCACCTGGCTTATTACGATCAGCCCGACGCTATCGAACGCGCCACGCGCGAAGTCGCCAAGTGGTTCACGGAAGCCTGATCGAGCACGTGGGAAAACCAAGGACGGCGCGGTCTCAGGACGCGCCGTCTTTCTTTGGGTCAGGTCGATACCGGCGTCAGGACGAGGGTCAAGGCCCCTCGCACAGCAAAACAGCTATTCCAACCCGCCATCTTCCTTAAGAAACGCCACGATCTGATCGACCCCGATCCCGCTTTTCAACGCAGCCATCACGAAGGGCCGCTGCCCCCGCGCCGTTGTAGCATCGCTGCGCAAAAGCGCTTCGTCCACGCCCACATGAGGTGCCAGATCGGTTTTGTTGATGATCAGCAAATCCGAACGCGTCACCCCCGGTCCGCGTTTGCGCGGGATGTCCTGCCCCGCTGCCGTATCAATCACATAAAGCGTCAGATCGGCCAGTTCGGGCGAGAACGTGGCCGCCAGATTGTCGCCACCGCTTTCGATCAGGATCACATCCAGATCGGGAAACGCCGCGCGCAGATCAGCCACCGCCGCCAAATTGATCGAGGCATCCTCCCGAATAGCCGTATGCGGGCAGCCACCGGTCTCCACCCCGCGAATCCGCTCGGACGGCAAAACCTGCGCACGGGTCAGATAATCGGCATCCTCGCGTGTGTAGATATCGTTAGTGATGACGGCGACAGAGTATTCCGCCGTCAAGGCGCGGCACAGCTGCTCGGTCAGCGTGGTTTTTCCAGCCCCCACGGGGCCGCCGATACCGACCCGCAAGGGGCCATTGGTCGAGATATCCTTCATGTCCGAAACAACCTCACATCCAGTGTTTCATGGGCCATCGCCGCGATGTCGCCCATCAGCACGCCTGATCCGATGGCGTCAAGCGATGTCGTGACAGCGGCCTGCGCGACCTCGGCGATGACCGGGTGGAGGACGGCCAGAACCGCTTGGCCCTCTGACTGCCCCAACGGGACAAAGCGCACGGCGACCGACACAAGGTTTGAGGCGAACGCATGCAAATATAGCTGCGCGACCTCTTCTGCGGATAGGCTTAACGCCCGCGCGGCCTCTCCGACCGCAACCGGCAACGCTGCAGGTCTAGCGCGATGCCCCATGGAGGTCAGCGTCTCCGCAAAGGCTGCGCCCTGAGCAAGGGTTTCGTCCCACCGCTCTTTGCTAGCCGCCAGGGCGCGCGCCTGCTCTGCCATATCCTGCCCCGCTATCGCGTGGCACAGCAGGACCGCATCGACCTGGCCCGCCCCAAAACGCAACGTTTCCTCCAGCCAGACCTGCAGCTGCGCCGCGCTTTGAACGCGCCCCTCCGCCATCGCCTGTTCCAGCCCGTGCGAATAGGCAAAACTGCCCAACGGAAACGCGGGCGACAGCCATTGGGTCAGCGTCAGCAGATCAGTGTTCATGGCCATGCTCATGCCCGAATGTGCGCCCATGCCCGTAGGCTCCACCTTCGGGGGTAAACGGGTCTTCGACATCCGTCAGCGTTGCGCCAAGCTGCTCCAACATGGCGCGCAGAACGTGGTCGGATCGGATCAACAGGTGATCGGCATGAACCTGACAGGGCGTATGACGATTGCCGATATGCCAGGCCAGACGCGGCAAATCCCCTTCAATGCGGATTAGCGCTTCGGGGGCGGCGATCACACCGATTGTGCGGCCATCCTCCAGCACAAAGGCATCGAAATGATCGAGATGGGTCACCTCTGCCAGATCGACCATGAACGCCTCGCCCGACGCGCTGGTCAACCGCTTGCGGCGCAGCAGACGCGCGTCATAATCCAGCGCAACCGTGTCATCCGGGTGGTGCATATGACGGCGCACCGCGCTGGCGCGCGGCACGCTCATGTCACCGCTCCTAGCCCAGCAAATCGCGGTAGACGAAGGCCGGAATATCCACCCGGCAAATGCCGTAGTCTGCCAGTTCCGCATCGCTGAGCGCGTCCAGCGTCGCGATATCGTGCAAGCGGCGTTGCCGGTCGGGGTAGGAATTGAAGCCCATCCCGATCTCGGCCAGATAGCTGTCGAGAAGTCGCGCTGGATTGCGCGGGGAAAACTGCATTGAGAAGTCGTGTCGTGCCATCGGAAACCTCGCTGTCCCTTTCGGGGCCTGTCAGTCTGGGTTTCCTCCCATGGGGTTTAAGATAGCGCGATATGGTTAATGAACTAAGTAAACTTTCTGCAACGCAGCATTGCGCGCGGTGAATGGGCGGGTTTTTACCCGTTTGCTCAAGGCTTTGCGAAAAATGCAACATGTTCAGCTTTCCTTAAACCTGCGCCGTCACAGTGATCGCTATGAGCGACGCACTGCACAGATGCGCAGCCTCTCTAGCCGATGAATTGGGGGCTGTCCGGGACCGGATCAAGGCGCTGAAAGCGCGCGAATCGGCGCTGCGACAGGCCCTTTTAGATGCCCGACCGAATAGTGCCGTCATGGGAACGCGGTACGAAGTGCAGGTCGTCACCGGCAGCAGCCGGCGCTTTGACCGCGCCGCCCTGCCCGATTCCATTCTACAGGACCCGCGATACTGGCGTGAGGTCATAACACGCACCATAACGGCACGCGCCATTGACGAGCATGGCTCAACACCACCTGATGCCAGACACCGCGCGACAGTTGACATGCAAGGCACCCCGATGCTCACCGGCCTGAATGCGACGGAAGACCGCTTTGACGTGATCGAGCCGTTCTGACCCATCAGAACATGAAATAGCGCTGTGCCATGGGCAATTCCGTTGCCGGCTCGCAGGTCAACAGCTCGCCATCGGCGCGCACTTCATAGGTCTCCGGGTTCACGTCGATCTGCGGCGTGCTCGTGTTCAACATCATCGAGGATTTCCCGATGCCACGCGTGTTTTCCACTGCCAATGTCTCTTTGGCCAATCCAAGCGATGCGCCCAACCCGTTTGCCTGGGCCGCCGCAGACACAAAGGTCACCGCGTTTTTCTGCACCGAACGGCCCATCGCGCCAAACATCGCGCGCGTATAAACCGGCTGCGGCGTCGGGATCGACGCGTTTGGATCGCCCATCTGCGCACAAACAATCGCGCCGCCCATCAGCACCATTTCCGGCTTTACGCCGAAAAACGCAGGGCTCCAAAGGCACAAATCCGCGCGTTTGCCCGGCTCGATGGAGCCGATATGGGCTGAAATCCCATGGGCAATCGCCGGGTTGATCGTATATTTTGCCACATAGCGTTTGACGCGGGCATTGTCGTTCTCGCCCGTCTCCTCGGCCAAACGCCCGCGCTGTTTCTTCATCTTATCAGCGGTTTGCCAAGTGCGGATGATCACCTCGCCCACGCGGCCCATCGCCTGACTGTCGGACGCGATGATCGAGAACGCGCCCATGTCATGCAGAATATCCTCTGCCGCGATCGTCTCGCGACGGATGCGGCTTTCGGCAAAGGCCACGTCTTCGGGAATGGATTTGTCCAGATGGTGGCAGACCATCAGCATATCCAGATGCTCTTCGATGGTGTTCACCGTGTAGGGCCGCGTCGGGTTGGTGGAGGATGGGATCACATGCTCCTCCCCCACAACCTTGATTATATCCGGCGCATGGCCCCCGCCTGCCCCTTCGGTGTGAAACGCGTGGATCGTGCGGCCTTTCATGGCGGCCACCGTATTCTCCACAAACCCGCTTTCGTTCAGCGTGTCGGTATGGATCATCACCTGCACATCCATGTCATCGGCCACGGACAGGCAGCAATCAATCGCCGCCGGGGTCGTCCCCCAATCCTCGTGCAGTTTCATCGCGCAGGCACCGGCATTGATCATCTCGACCAGCGCTTCTGGCTTTGACGCATTGCCCTTGCACGACAGCCCGATATTCATCGGCACATCATCGACGGCCTGCATCATCCGCCCGATATGCCAGGGCCCGGGCGTGCAGGTCGTGGCCAGCGTGCCATGGGCGGGCCCCGTGCCGCCGCCCAGCTGAGTCGTCACGCCGGAATGCAGCGCATCCTCCATCTGTTGCGGGCAGATGAAGTGGATATGCGCGTCAAAGCCGCCCGCGGTCAAAATGCGCCCCTCACCCGCGATAATCTCCGTTCCCGGTCCGATGATGATATCGACGCCGCTTTGCGTGTCAGGGTTGCCCGCCTTGCCGATCACCGCGATCTGGCCTGCGCGCAGGCCCACATCAGCTTTGTAGATGCCGGTATAATCCAAAATCAGCGCATTGGTGATGACCGTGTCCATCGCCCCTTCGGCATTGGTCACCTGAGATTGCCCCATCCCGTCGCGGATCACCTTGCCGCCGCCGAATTTGACCTCTTCACCATAGGTCGTCAGGTCACGTTCGACCTCAATGATCAGATCCGTGTCGGCGAGCCGCACCTTATCGCCCGTGGTAGGGCCATACATATCGGCATAGGTCGCGCGGGAAATCGTGGCGGGCATGAGCGCTCCTTACTTTGTCTTGGGGCCGCGTTTGGCGAGCCGTCTGCGGTTTGAGGCGGTCTTGCGGCTGAGCGGTGCCATCGTGGCGCGCATCACCCGGTCCGGGCTTTGGCCACGCGCAGCGGTCATAGTGCCCGCCAGCACAGCCTCCATGAAGGCGGGGCCTTTTTCCTCGACCATGCGCTTTTTCTCATGGGGCGTCACGGACCAGAGCCCGGCCATCCCCATCATGCGGTAGGCCATGACGGTCTGCGTCTCGGCCATCAGAGTGACGAACTGCATGGAGGTGTTCATCAGATCAATCGGGGTAACTACTCGTGCCATATCGGCTCCTTGAAGCGGGCGCTAAAGCGCGCCCATGATGGATTGATTAAATCCGTAAATCCTGCGGTCGCCCCCATACGGAACAAGCGTCACAGACCGGGTCTGGCCCGGCTCGAACCGCACAGCGGTGCCAGCGGCAATGTCCAGCCGCATCCCGCGCGCCGCATCCCGGTCAAAGGCCAGCGCGGCGTTGGTCTCGGCAAAGTGGTAATGACTTCCGACCTGCACCGGGCGGTCGCCTGTATTGGCCACCTCCAGCGTGAGGGCCTCTGCGCCGTCATTCAGCGTGATCTCGCCAGGGGCGGTCATGATTTCGCCGGGGATCATTCGCTGTCCTCCTCTGTCTTGGCGGGGGCAATTTTCTTGGTGGTCAGCGCCTTGTAGATACGTTGGCCAAAAACGCCCAAACCACCACCCAAAAGCAGCAAGAAAGCCGAACTGTCCGCCCCGAACAACGCCGCCAGAACGGAGGCCACGATCATCATCACGATGAACGCAAACAGGCGAAACTCGCCCTCTTTCATCGGCACATCATCCAGAAGAATATCTTTCAACGCCTTGTCGAGATGCGGTTCGGCCTGCGGGGTCAGATAGCCCGCCAATGCGCCCAGAAAGAGGTTCAGCAGCATCACATCCTCCTATCGGATCGGGTGGTGCACGGTCACCAGCTTGGTGCCGTCTGGAAAGGTCGCCTCGACCTGCACGTCGTGGATCATCTCGGCGATGCCCTCCATGCATTGATCGCGCGTCACAACATGCGCCCCCGCCTCCATCAGCTCGGCGACCGAGCGTCCGTCCCGCGCGCCCTCAACCACGTAATCGGTGATCAGCGCGATGGCTTCGGGGTGGTTCAGCTTCACGCCACGCTCCAGCCGACCGCGGGCCACCATGGCAGCAAGCGAGATCAGCAGTTTGTCTTTTTCACGGGGGGTCAGGTTCATAATGGTCTCTTACAGTTGCCAGACGCGCGGCAACGGGGCCGCCTTGCGCAAATGGGTCAGGATCGGGGCCACGGCCTGCCGCAAGGGCCATGCATCCGGGGCCGCCAGACGGATCACGCATTTGCCGTCCCAGCCAGAGGCGGCGGCAGGCAAATCACTGGGCAACAAGCAGCGCACTGCATCAACGGCGTCCTCTGCCCCCGGCGCAATCAGCGCAATCGTGGTAAACGCGCGGTGCCCGCCATGGGTCGCCAAACCGGCGCTGGCCAACGTATCAGCGGTCAGGCGAAGCGGCTCGAGCAGAACGGGCGTGCCATCCCGCGTCACCTTGCGCTGGTCAAGAAAATCAAGCGCCGTAACGGTTTCGCCCATTGCCGCGCGGCCCAAAACGACTGTCTCGACCATCAGAACGGACGCGTCCCCGCTTAGCGCGATATGGGTTTTGCGGTGCAGACCAGCGTCTTGAAACAGGATCGTTTCCTGCGGCAGCCAATCCAGATGCGCGCCTGCGCCCACCTGCAAATTAACCTCCATATCGGCAACACCATGAACCGACGCGTAAGCCCGCTCCGCCGTCTGGGTTGTCGCAGTCGCCCGCGTTCCTGCAGCCAGCGACAAGGCGAACCGCATCCGGTCGCCGCCCGTCAGCCCGCCTGCGGTGTTCAGGTAAACGATCTCGGGCACAACGCTATGCACGACCGGCAAAAAGGCCTTGACCGATCCCGATTGATGCAGGCTCTCCAGCCGTGTCGTGGACCCGCTGGCTTTCAAAGAGACCTCGGCGCGACCATGGGCGCGTTGCATTTTAACAGGGGGCGGTCGGGTCGTGGTATCGAGCATCCTTTTGCTTTGCCACAGTGCCGACGGCCTGCCAATGCTGCATCGCAGCATTTAGAGGTTAATTAACGAATTCCGCCGCCTTGATCCTTAAAGCGCTCAATATTTAGGCACATCTTGGCTCTGGCAGGCGCGGCCGCTTTTGTGTAACCCCTGCGCCATGACCGATCGCCTCATTATTCGCCGCCCCGATGACTGGCATCTGCACCTGCGCGATGGCGCGATGCTCAAGGCCGTTCTGCCCGAAACGGCCCGCCATTTCGGCCGCGCCATCATCATGCCGAACCTCGTGCCGCCAGTGGTGACCGGGGCCGATGCCGCCGCGTACCGCGCGCGTATCCTCGCCGCCTGCCCGCCCGAAATGGACAGTTTCAAGCCGCTGATGACGCTCTATCTGACCGAAGACACGGATCCCGATGACGTGGCCGACGCCCATGCCAAAGGCATCGTGACGGCGGTCAAGCTCTACCCGGCGGGGGCCACCACGAACTCCGCCTCCGGCGTGCGCGATTTCGACAAGGTGCGCCCGGTGCTGGAGCGTATGGCCGAGATCGGCATGCCCCTTTGCGTGCATGGTGAGGTCACTGATAGCGAGATCGACATTTTCGACCGCGAAGCCGTCTTTATCGAGCGTGTGTTGGACCCGATCCGTCGCGCCACCCCCGGCCTGCGCGTCGTGATGGAGCATATCACGACCGCCGACGCCGTTGCTTATGTCGCTGAAAACGATAAGGATTTGGGCGCGACGATCACCACGCACCACCTGATCATCAACCGCAACCATATGCTCGTGGGCGGGATCAAGCCGCATTACTACTGCCTGCCCGTCGCCAAGCGCGAAAGCCACCGCGAGGCTTTGGTCAAAGCCGCGACATTAGGTGATCCACGCTATTTCCTGGGTACCGACAGCGCCCCCCACAGCGATCCGAACAAGGAAAATGCGTGTGGCTGCGCCGGTGTGTTTTCGGCGACTAACACGATCTCTTGCCTGGCCGAAGTGTTCGAGGCCGAAGACGCGCTGCCCCGCCTTGAAGCCTTCGCCTCGCTCAACGGGCCCGCGTTCTACGGACTGCCGCCCAACGCCGACACGATCACCCTGACCAAGGGCGCACCCGTGCCCTACCCCGAAAAAATCGCCAGCGGCGAAGGCCCCGTCACGGTCTTCGATCCCGGCTTCGATCTGCACTGGCACGTGGAAGGTTAACGAATGATCCCCAGCTCCTACCCCCCCGCCGCCGAAATCGCGCGCCTGACCGCGCGGATGCTGCTGGAAATCAAGGCCGTGCATTTCAATGCGGACGAGCCGTTCATCCTCGCCTCCGGTCTGCCGTCGCCAACCTATATCGACTGCCGCAAGCTAATCTCCTACCCGCGGATCCGCTCCACTTTGATGGATTTTCTGACCGTCACCGTGATGCGCAACGCAGGCTTTGAGGCCTTCGACAATATCGCAGGCGGTGAAACCGCAGGCATCCCCTTTGCCGCCTTCGTGGCCGAACGGATGGCGCTGCCCATGAGCTATGTCCGCAAGAAGCCCAAAGGCTATGGTCGCAACGCCCGAATTGAGGGCGCAATGTCCGAAGGCGAGCGTGTTCTGCTGGTCGAGGACCTCACCACCGATGGCGGCTCCAAGCTCAGTTTCGTCGACGCGATTCGCGAAACCGGGGCCACCTGCGGGCATACGGCGGTGATCTTTTACTACGGCATTTTCCCCGAGACTGAAAAAAACCTTGGCGATCATGGGGTTCAACTGCACCACCTCTGCACATGGGCCGATGTGGTGGCCGAGGCCCGCGCGCAAGGCAGCTTTGACGAGGCGACCCTGACCGAGGTGGAGAGCTTCCTGAAAAACCCGCGCACCTGGCAGGACGCCCGCAAATAACCGCCAAAAATCCCAACGGTCCCGCGCGGATCGCCGCTGGCACTACCCTACATGTTGACGTGCCCCCCCTTTTCGCGACAAGATAAGGGGCTTTCCGGCTTTTCCACAGGCTGTCCACACAAAGATACATTTTGCGCCTGCGGCAGCCCTCGGCTATCCCGATGCACGGGAAGAACGGGTGAAATAATGAATGATATAACGCCGATCACCGGCCAGCAGGTTGATACAAATAGCGGGCTCGACACGATGCCCCACTCCACCGAGGCCGAACAGCAGCTTTTGGGCGCGATCCTGACGAATAACGACATTTTCGACCGCATCGCCGCGATCATCGGGCCAGAGCATTTCTACGACCCCGTCCACGCCCGCATTTTCGAGACCGCCGCGAACCGGATCACCAAAAATGCGCTGGCATCCCCCGTGACCCTGAAAGCCTTCCTTGAGGAAGATGAGGGCCTCAAGGAACTGGGCGGCCCCGCCTACCTCGCCCGTCTCGCCGGGGCCGCGATCAGCGCCTTTGCGGCGCGGGATTATGCGCAAATCATCTACGACCTCGCCATTCGCCGCGAGCTGATCGGCGTCGGCCGCGATATCTCTGCCAAAGCCGCACGCGTAGACGTCGCAAGCGAGCCGAAAGAGCAGATCGTCGAGGCTGAACAGCAGCTCTACAAACTGGCCGAGCAAGGCCAGTCCGACACCGGATTTCAGAGCTTTCTCAAGGCCGTAACGGACGCAGTTAATGTCGCCAACGCCGCCTATCAGCGCGATGGTGGCCTCGCCGGTGTCTCCACCGGTCTGATCGACATGGACAAGAAGCTGGGCGGCCTGCACCGGTCTGACCTTCTAATCCTTGCGGGACGACCGTCGATGGGCAAAACCTCCCTCGCGACCAATATCGCCTTCAACATTGCCAAGGCCTATAAGCACGGGCAGCTCCCCGACGGCTCCGAAGGGGCTGTCGAGGGTGGCGTTGTAGGCTTTTATTCCCTTGAGATGAGCGCCGAGCAGCTCGCCGCGCGGATTCTGTCAGAGGCCTCTGAAGTGCCCAGCGAACAGATCCGTCGCGGCGACATGACAGAGGCCGAGTTCCGCCGCTTTGTCGAAGCCGCCAAGCAGCTTGAGGCCTGCCCGCTTTACATTGACGACACGCCCGCCCTGCCCATCAGCCAATTGGCCGCCCGCGCCCGTCGTCTGAAACGAACCCACGGGCTCGATTGCCTGATCGTCGACTATCTGCAGCTCGTCCGGCCCGCGACCGCAAAAGACAGCCGCGTGAACGAGGTCTCAGAGATCACCCAGGGCCTGAAAGCCATCGCCAAGGAACTCGACATTCCCGTCGTCGCGCTCTCGCAGCTATCCCGTCAGGTGGAGAACCGCGAAGACAAGCGCCCGCAGCTGTCAGACCTCCGCGAATCCGGCTCGATCGAGCAGGACGCCGACGTCGTCATGTTCGTCTACCGCGAAGAATATTACAAAGAACGCGAGAAGCCCGGCGATCACGAGCTTGAGAAAATGGCCGTCTGGCAAGACGAGATGGAGCGCCTGCATGGCCGTGCCGAGGTTGTCATCGGCAAGCAGCGGCACGGCCCCATCGGCACGGTCGAGCTTTCCTTCGAAGGCCGCTTCACCCGCTTCGGCAATCTGGTGAAGCCGTGGCAGCAAGGCGACGGCGAGACGAGCTTCTAATCGGGTTTTGAATTGGGCTTGACGCCCCGACACCTCCTGTCAAAACGGTGCGCATGGGAACGGCGAGCTTAACAATTGATCTTCCGGCACTGATCGCCAATTGGCGTGCATTGGATGCGATGACCGCCAGCGAAACCGGCGCGACCGTCAAGGCCAACGGCTACGGCTTGGGCGCCGCCAAGGTCGCGCGGTCGCTGGCCCAGGCTGGCGCGCGGCACTTCTTTGTCGCTGTCGCCGAAGAAGGCGCCACCATCCGCGAAGCGCTCGGCCCCGGCCCGGCGATCCACGTGTTTTCCGGGCATATGCGCGGCGACACCGATATGATCGCCGATCTGCAGCTGATCCCGATGCTCAATTCGGTCGAGCAGCTGACCCGCCATCTTGAAGCGCTGCCCGGCCATCCCTTCGGCGTCCAACTGGACACGGGCATGAACCGGCTCGGCCTTGAACCCGCCGAATGGGATGCCCTGCGCGAAATTGTCCTGCCGCAGAACCCCGTCCTCGTGATGAGCCACCTGGCCTGCGCTGACGAGCCAGATCACCCGATGAACGCCCAACAACTCGCCGCGTTTCAGGCCATGACCGACGGGATCAACGCGCCCCGCTCGCTGGCCGCAACCGGGGGCATGTTGCTGGGATCGGACTACCACTTTGATATGTGCCGCCCCGGCGTCGGCCTCTATGGCGGCGCGCCGTTTACGGACGCGGCTCCGGTCGCGTATCTGGACCTGCCCATCATTCAGGTGCGCGATGTGGCGGAAGGCGAAACCGTTGGCTATTCAAACACTTGGGAGGCGAAGCGAATGTCGCGTATTGCGACAGTTTCCGCCGGATACGCCGACGGCATAATCCGCGCGATGGGACCAAACGCGCATCTGCGGTTCGGCGAAGCGGTTTGCCCCGTGGTCGGACGTATCTCAATGGATCTAATCACCGTCGACATCACCGATCTGGACGAAGAACCGCGCGCGCTCTCGCTGCTGGACGATAAGCAAACCGTCGAGACTTTGGCCGACGCCGCAGGCACCATCGGCTACGAAATCCTGACCTCACTTGGCGCGCGCTACGGGCGTCGCTACGTCACGGGATGATTGTCATCCGGCTGATTGCAGCACTTGGCAGCGCTGTCTTGGGAATGCTGGCGGCGGTCGGCCGTGTGGCGCTCTTTGCGGGGCAAACGATCAGCCATCTTCTGCGCCCTCCGTTCTACTTTAAAGAGTTCGGGCAATCCCTTATCACAATTGGATATTTCTCGCTTCCGGTTGTCGGTCTCACCGCAATCTTCACCGGTGCCGCGCTCGCCTTGCAGATCTACGAAGGCGGCTCCCGGTTCAACGCAGAATCCGTGGTGCCTTCCATCGTCGCAATCGGCATGGTGCGCGAGCTTGGCCCCGTTCTGGGCGGCCTCATGGTCGCGGCCCGCGTCGCGTCCTCCATCGCTGCTGAAATCGGCACCATGAAAGTGACCGAGCAGATCGACGCGCTCGTCACACTCTCCACCAATCCGATGAAATACCTCACAGTGCCGCGCGTGCTGGCCGCGACCTTGGCGGTGCCGGTTCTGGTCGCCGTGGGAGACGCAATCGGGATCATGGGCGGCTATCTGGTCGGCGTGAACCGGCTTGGCCTTAACTCCGCCGCGTATCTGTCCAATACCGTTGACTTTTTGGAATTCTGGGACATCGCCTCCGGCCTTGTCAAAGGGGCTGTCTTCGGCTTCATCGTGGCACTGATGGGCTGCTATTACGGCATGAACTCCGGCCGTGGCGCGCAAGGCGTGGGCCGCGCAACGAAAGCCGCAGTCGTCGCCGCATCCGTGATGATCCTCGCCTCCAACTACCTACTGACGGAGTTGTTCTTCTCGGCATGATCACACTCCATCAGGTCCATAAGGCATTCGGCGACAACCACGTCCTGCGCGGGGTCGATTTGACGATCCCCAAAGGCGAAAGCATGGTCATCATTGGCGGCTCCGGTACCGGCAAATCGGTCATGCTTAAATCCGTGCTGGGGCTGGTCGCACCCGACGCAGGCCAGATCATCGTTGATGGGCAAGACGTCACCACCGTTGAACGCGACGCGTTTCTGGCCCGGTTCGGGATGCTCTTTCAGGGCGGCGCGCTTTTTGACAGCCTCACCGTCTGGCAGAACGTCGCCTTCCGCCTGCTGCGCGGATCGCTGAAAAAACCGACCGAGGAAGCGCGCGCGATTGCCATCGAAAAGCTGCGCCGCGTGGGGTTGAAGGAAAACGTGGCCGACCGCTTCCCCGCCGAACTTTCGGGCGGCATGCAAAAGCGCGTGGGCCTTGCCCGCGCCATCGCCGCAGAGCCCGAGATCATCTTTTTCGATGAGCCCACCACCGGCCTTGATCCGATCATGTCAGGTGTCATCAACGACCTGATCCGCGAGATTGTGGTCGAGATGGGTGCCACCGCCATGACCATCACCCATGATATGTCCAGCGTTCGCGCCATCGCCGATGATGTCGCCATGCTCCATGACGGCGTGATCCAATGGACCGGCGATGTGGAGCAGATGGACAGCTGTGGCGATCCATATGTCGAGCAATTCATCAATGGCCGTGCCGAAGGCCCGATTGAAGCCGTAAGGTAAACAATAAAGTCACAAGCGCGTTTACGCACGAATTCAAAGGCTTGTTTGAAACGTTAATTCGGTTAACCTTTAACGCAGGGGTTGTCAGGAAGAGAGATCGTTCAGCGATCCGATGCGCGACCTCTACGGGGTTGGTTTTGTAAGGCGTCAATTAGGACGGCTTTTTACGATGGATACGCAACGTTCCCCGCTTTTTAATATGCAGATTTTTATGCAGCGCATTTCTTTATTCCTGATGCTCACCCTGTCCTTTGCGGTGATTGGCGTCACGGTTCTTGCGGCCTTTTCCGTGCTGCCCTGGCTTGAGCTGTCCCTGACGTTCGGCGGTGTAAGCTACCCATGGGCGGGCATAGCGATCCAGATCGCCTTCGCGCTTTTCGCTGTGTCTTTATGCTTTTACCTGCCCGCCAACGGCCGGATCATGGCGCTTGAGAAATCCCACCGGGACTTTGCCTTGCGGATGGACGATGTGGCGCGCGCCTATCACGCCGCCCATGCGGCGGACCGCGAAGGGCTCTTCACGCTCAGTTCCGAGTTTGACAGCGTCAAAGAGCGGATCATGCACCTCAAGAACCACCCCGATCTCGAAGAGCTGGAGCCGGAAATCCTGGAGATCGCCGCCCAGATGAGCCACGAATCTCAAGAATTGGCGGCCCTTTATTCCGACGAAAAGGTCGAGCGCGCGCGCAATTTCCTGCGCCAGCGCCAGCAAGAGGTCCGCAAGCTGGAAGAGCGGATCGAGAATGCAAAGGTCATCACCCGCGAGATCAGCCACTGGCAACAGCAGGTCGAGATGGACGAAAGCATTGTCGCTTCGCAGCTGCGCCGCCTGCAGGATGATCTGGTTGAGGTGCTGGCTCCGTTGGGCCTCGATCTGATGCAGGAAGACCCCAAAGTGGTCGATATCGCCAAGGCGGAGCGCACGAACAAAGCCTAGAGCCGCTGGCCACCGCTGCGCACTCGTGCCACTCTGCGCGCCATGCGCACTGCTTTGATCGTCGCCAATCTGGCCCTTCTGGTTCTCTTTCCCATCGCCTGGGCTGCCCCTCTGATCCGCGCAGGGCTTTTGCCGCTCTTCAAACTCAACGAGATCAGCGTGTTGTCAGGCATTCAGGCCCTCTGGGCCGAGGATATCCTGCTGGCCGTGCTGGTCAGCCTGCTGGCCCTTGTCGCCCCTTATGCCAAGACCTTCGCCCTTGCGGCCCTGCATCTTGGCAAGCTGCCCGACCGTTACCTGCCCCTGCTCGCCTGGCTTGGCAAACTGGCCATGGCAGATATCTTCCTGATCGCGCTTTACGTCGTCGTCATCAAAGGCATCGGCGTGGGCCGGGTCGAGATCGCATGGGGGCTTTACCTCTTCACCGCCTGTATCCTCGCGTCGCTTGCCATCTCCTTGCTGACGCCGCGGTTTGCGCCCCGCTTGGCAACGGCCCAAAGCTAGGGCATTAGGGGCGAAAAGGAGGACCCGCATGGAGAATTACGTCGCCCTTCTGGGCATGTTGCTTCTTTGGGCAAGTGTGATCTGGCTGCCAGTGACGGTCTATCGGGCCAAGGCTTTGGACGGACAGGCAAAGGCCTGGGCGCTCAGCTCGATCTTTGGCTTCTTCATGGTCCTGTTCGGATTTACCCGCGCGATGGCGGAGGGATCGGCGACGATTCTGGTCTGGTCGATCGCATGGGCCATGCCGATCGGGCTAGCGCTCTATTTGCGCGCATCGGCCCCGAATGTGCCTGTTCCGGGCTGGGATAAATGGATGGGCGCTGTGGTGCTGATCACCTTCCTGCCGATGATCGGAATACTTCCGGGCATTCTGCGCCAGATCTCGGCGGCGATCTGGTAATGGCGAAAGGCACGCGCTTTGTCTGCGCCAAATGCGGCACGGCCCATTCCAAATGGCAGGGCCAGTGCGAAGGCTGCGGCGCGTGGGACACGCTGGCGGAGGAAAAGCCGCTCTCTGCCGGGCCGTCGTCCAAATCCCTTGGCACCAAGCGCGGGCGCGCGCTGCATCTGACTGATCTGGCCACCCAGGAAGCCCCGCCACCGCGCACCCTCTCCGGTGTGGCCGAGCTGGACCGCGTTTTGGGCGGCGGCCTCGTCGAAGCCTCTGCCCTGCTGGTCGGCGGGGATCCCGGCATCGGCAAATCGACGTTGCTGTTGCAAGCCGCCGCGCGGTTCGCGCGCAATGGCCTCAAGGTCATCTATGTCTCGGGGGAGGAAGCCACCGCGCAGGTTCAAATGCGCGCCCAGCGCCTTGGGCTGACCCAAAGCCCCGTGCATCTGGCGGCTGAGACGAACCTGCGCGACATCCTGACGACGCTGGAAGAACAAAAACCCGATCTGGCGATCATCGACTCGATACAGACCATGTGGGCCGACAATGTGGAGGCGTCCCCCGGCTCGGTCTCTCAGGTCCGTGCCGCCGCGCACGAGTTGACCAGCTTTGCCAAACGCAAGGGCATTGCGGTGGTCATGGTCGGCCATGTCACCAAAGACGGCCAGATCGCTGGCCCGCGCGTGGTCGAGCATATGGTCGACACCGTGCTCTATTTCGAAGGGGAGCGTGGCCACCAGTTCCGCATTCTGCGCGCGGTCAAGAACCGCTTCGGACCCGCCGATGAGATCGGCGTCTTCGAGATGACCGGCAAAGGGCTGGCGGAAGTCAAGAACCCCTCCGCCCTCTTTCTGTCGGAACGCGGTCAACCCTCCCCCGGCTCAGTCGTCTTTGCAGGGATCGAAGGCACCCGACCGGTGCTGTGCGAGTTTCAGGCCCTTGTTGCCCCCTCGCCCCACAGCCAGCCCCGCCGGACGGTCGTCGGATGGGATGGCGGACGCCTCGCGATGATCCTTGCGGTGCTGGAGGCGCGCTGCGGCGTGCCATTCACCGGCCTCGACGTCTATCTCAACGTTGCAGGCGGCATGCGCGTCAGCGAACCCGCCGCCGATCTCGCCGTCGCTGCCGCCCTCATTTCCGCCCGCGAAGACGCGGCCCTGCCCAAAGACTGTGTCGTTTTTGGCGAAATCAGCCTCTCAGGTGCGCTCAGACCGGTGGGTCAGACCGAAAATCGGTTGAAAGAAGCGCAGAAACTTGGTTTCACCTCCGCAATCGCTCCGGCCCAAAGCAAATTGGGCGCGGGTGCAGCGCTGGACATCAAGCAAATGCCTGATCTGGCGGAATTTGTGACGCAAGTGTTCGGCGAACGCTAGGCCCGAACCCAAGGAGCGGACGGCATGGAAGGTTTTACAATCGTTGACGGTGTGGTCGCCGCAATTGTGGTGGTCTCAGCCCTTCTGGCCTATTCGCGCGGCTTTGTCCGCGAGGCGATGGCAATTGCAGGCTGGATCGGTGCGGCCGTTCTGGCCTTCATGTTCGCCCCCGCCGTGGAGCCGCTGGTGCGCGAAATCCCCGTTGTCGGCGACTTTATCGGCGACAGTTGCGAGCTGTCCATCATCGCGGCCTTTGCCGCCGTGGTCGCGGTCTCTCTGGTCGTCGTGTCAGTCTTCACGCCGCTCTTTTCGAGCATGATCCAACGCTCGGCTCTGGGCGGCCTCGACCAGGGTCTCGGCTTTCTCTTCGGCGTGCTGCGCGGCATCCTTCTGGTGGCCGTAGCGTTCTTTGTCTACGACACGGTCCTGACCAGCCAGGACCTGGAAATGATTGACAATTCCCGTTCCGCCAAGGTGTTCGGCCAAATGACCGGCCAGATCGAAGAGCGCGACCCCTCCGCCGCTCTGGGCTGGATGACAGCGCAGTATGAGCAGCTTGTCGGCTCCTGTGGTGCTGCCCCGGCAGAGGCCGCAACCCCGACCGAGTAACCCGTTTCCCCCAGCATGACGCCAAAAGGCGCCGGTCCTATTCCGCGGCGATCATCGGCGTGAAATGGGTCTTGCGCTCCAGCGGCAGCGGACCCGAGGCCCAGGCCTGCACCCGCTCTTTGGCGATCATCCCCGGCAAGCGTTTCGCAGGCATCGAGATCACCGCATAACGCCGCCCGTCCCCGGTATCCACATGGGGCTGGCCGACACGTTTGGCCGGATACCCCAATTGCCGCAGCGCCCGCACCATCGGGAGCGGCGACAGCGACATCAGCTCCACCCCGCCGCGCTTTTTGGCGATACAGACCAGACCGTCCAGGATCAGCGTCAGACATCGGCTCCGTTCAGCCGCGCAAAGCGCGTCATCGACCACAAAGCGCGTAATCTCCCAGATGCGCGGCGTCGCCAGATCGGCATCCATCACATCGCCCGGAATATCGGCCAGCATCCCCTTGGCCGCATCGCGCAGCATATAGCTATGCGCGCCCCAGACAGCCGTGGTCGGCATCGCCCGCGCGCCGCCAATCACCCGCCCGTCGCGGATCACCAGCGAGTAATGGGCAGACGGGTTGTCATATTGATCCATTTCGACACGGTCGTCATGGGGGATATCCCATCCCAGATCATCCACGAAAAACCGTTTGCGCAGCTTGAGAAACTGAAAAAAAGCAGAGCCATGCAGATGCATGTCAGACAAGTCAAAGGTGATATTTTTCATTTTAGTTCTCCTCTATGGCGAGTCTGAGTTAATCGCCGCCACGGGGGTCTGTGAACATAAAACAAGGCCTGACGACCAGATTTCCGCAATCCGATGCATCAAAGGGGACGCCAGTGCAAACCCCGCCTAGATCAACCCGAACTGTGTGGCTTTGGCGATGGAATGCGTGGAATTGCGCGCGTCCAGTTTGATCTTGGCGCTTTTCAACCGTTGCTTGATCGCCCCTTCCGAGACGCCAAGCTTGTGGGCGATCTCTTTCAAAAGCATCCCGTCACGCGCATAGCGCAGCGCCTCCAGCTCGGCCTCGGTCAGGTTGGTGGGCGGTTTAAGCGCCAGATGGCGCGCCTTCAGGATGTCTTGCAAACGGTTGATTTCGGATTGATCAAACTCACGGTCCAGCCGTGCAAAAGACGCAAAACTGCGATTGCTCTGCTGGGTCGCAGCGGGCCCGTCCGCCGGGGTATCGCGCAGACTAATGGCAACGCCGAAGGCCAGACCAAACCCGCGCGCCTGATCGAGAATACCAAAGGGGTCATGGCCGCTTAACGCGCTCCATCTGGTGTATCCGGTTTCGGCATAGGCCCAGCGCAGAATCGGATCCTGCATCATGAAGCCGCGCGACGTGTAGTGGCGGACCCAATCGGCAGGCATGCCGTTATGCTCTTCTGCCGGAAACACAAACCCCATACGCACAGCAATATGATAGCCCGCAGGAGCGAGCATTTTCAGCTCTTCAAGGTCTATCAAATTCGTCATCCCGCCCAAAGCACTGCCCAAAAGGCAATGTATAAAAAAGTGGTCGTGCTGTCCCGACTAAGCTATCGTTAAGGTAGTATCGCAACCGATTGAGGAAACGGCAATAACGTGACGCTCGACCAGACCACAACTCAGCAATTTCGCGCTGTCGATGCGATTCTGGCACAGCTTCGTACCCTTGCGCCAGACGGTTTTGCGATCGGGTTGCACATCACCTTCTCGACGCCTAGCTTCATGTTTCAGACCTACCCCGCCGACTGGATGACCCATTACACCCAGAACGGCCTCGTTCTTCAGGACCCAACGGTGCTGTGGGGCTTTGCCAATCAGGGCCGGGTCGATTGGGCCGATCTTGAAGACACCAGCCCCGACAAGGTCATGCAACAGGCCGCTGGGTTCGGGCTGGCCCATGGCCTGACCATCGCGTTTGAGCAAAACGACAGCCTGAGCATCGCCAGCTTTGCGCATCGCGAGCGGCCCTTCCCGCCGCATGAGGCCGACGCGCTGGAAGACGGCGTGCGCCAGTTGCACAAAATAACCGCGCCCGATCAGAATCTCTCTGCCGAGACGACAGATGCCCTGCGCGCGTTGTCGATAAAGCTCACCCATTAAGCACTATCGCCGCAGGGCGCGCGCAAAACATGATAGTTTCGTGACACTGCGCATCTGACCCCTTAAGGAAGGGGTCATTCGCTGCCACGGATTCGGAGCCCCGTTCCTTGACCTGCCAAAACGCCCTCCAGATGCCCCCGGCCCATCCTTTTGACGACGACAAGCTGCGCGAAGAATGCGGCGTGTTCGGCGTGATCGGGGTCGCCGATGCCGCCAATTTCGTGGCCCTCGGCCTGCATGCGCTTCAACATCGTGGGCAAGAAGCTGGCGGGATCGTCTCGCACCACCCCGACGAAGGCTTCAACTCCGCCCGCCGCTTTGGCTATGTCCGCGACAATTTCACGAAGGCGTCGTTGATGGAGACGCTGCCGGGCCCGCTCTCCATCGGCCATGTGCGCTACTCGACCACCGGCTCCAAAGGCAATACCGCGATCCGCGACGTGCAGCCCTTCTTTGGTGAGTTCTCGATGGGCGGGGCGGCGATTGCCCATAACGGCAACATCACCAATGCCGACAGCCTGCGCCGGGAGTTGATCGAGCGTGGCTCGATCTTCCAGTCCTCGTCGGACAGCGAATGTATCATCCACCTGATGGCGCGGTCGCTGCAGCGCACGATCCCCGAACGCATGGAAGACGCGCTGCGCCGTGTCGAAGGCGCGTTTTCCGTCGTCGCCATGACCCGCACCAAACTCATCGGTGTGCGCGACCCGCTGGGCGTCCGCCCGCTGGTGCTGGGCCGTGTCGCGGATGGCTATGCGCTCAGCTCCGAGACCTGCGCGCTGGATATCATCGGTGCCGAGTTCGTGCGCGAGATCAACCCCGGCGAAATGGTCGTCATCACCGATCAGGGCGTGGAAAGCCGCTACCCGTTCCGCCCCACCAAGTCACGCTTTTGCATTTTCGAGCATGTCTATTTCTCGCGCCCCGACAGCATCCTCGGCGGGCGTTCGGTCTATGAAACGCGCCACCAGATCGGTGTGGAATTGGCCCGCGAAGCCCCCGTGGACGCCGATATCGTCTGCCCTGTGCCCGATAGCGGCACACCAGCGGCCATCGGCTACAGCCATGAAAGCGGCATTCCTTACGCGATGGGCATCATCCGCAACCAATATATGGGCCGCACGTTCATCGAGCCGACCGAGCAAATCCGCAACATGGGCGTGCGCCTCAAGCTCAATGTCAACCGGGCGTTGATTGAAGGCAAACGGGTGATCCTTGTGGATGATAGCGTGGTGCGCGGCACGACCTCCCGCAAGATCAAAGAGATGATCCTTGATGCAGGCGCGAAAGAGGTTCATTTCCGCATCGCCTCCCCGCCGACCGCCTGGCCGTGTTTCTACGGCGTCGACACGCCGCAGCGCGAGAAGCTGCTCGCCGCCACAATGTCCGAAGAGGAAATGCGCGATCATCTCGGCATCGACAGCCTCAAGTTCATTTCGCTTAACGGGCTTTACCGCGCCGTCGGCGAAGCCAAGGGCCGCGATCCGAACGCCCCGCAATATTGCGATGCGTGTTTTTCGGGCGAATACCCGGTCGAGCCGCGCGACATGATCGACCAGGGCTTCCAGATGAAGACGGCGGCTGAATAGATCATGACCGAAAAGACCGTTCTGATCACCGGGGCCTCCCGCGGGCTGGGTGCCGCCATGGCCGAAGCCCTCGCCCCCGCCTATCACGTGATCGCCGTGGCCAAGACCGTGGGCGCACTCGAAGAGCTGGATGACCGGATCAAGGCCAAGGGTGGCGAGGCAACCCTCGCGCCCATGGACATCACCAATGACGGCGCGATGCAGCATCTGTGCAAATCCATCTATGACCGCTGGGGCAAAATTGACCTTTGGGTCCATGCGGCCGTGCATGCCGCCCCGCTCTCCCCCGCCTCGCATATAAACGAGAAAGACTGGGACAAGAGCTTTGCCGTCAACACCCGCGCCACATCGCGCCTGATCGCCTATGTCGCCCCGCTTTTAGGCACGACAGGCCGCGCGGTCTTCTTTGACGACACCACCATTGCAACGCCCTTCTATGGCAGCTACGGGGCCTCCAAAGCCGCACAAACCGCCCTTGCGCGCAGCTGGCAAGCTGAGACCGCCAAAACCGGCCCACGCGTCGATATCGCCTCTCCCAAAGCCATGCCCACCGCCACGCGTGGGCGCTTTCACCCTGGCGAGGATCGCTCCAAACTGACCGACCCCGCCACTGAGGCCGAACGGATCGTCAAAGATCTCGCGCTCTAGGCTTCTTTTGTGCAAAAATACTCGAATGCCGGCGCTGACCTCTTTGCCTCCGGCGGGAGTATTTCGCCACAGATGAAGAGGCTTGTCGCCCGCATCCTGCTCCCCTAGGAAGGTCCAAAGGGGCGATTTATGCGTATTCTCATTACAAATGACGACGGTATTAATGCACCGGGGCTAGAAGTGCTGGAGGCCATCGCGGCCGAGATTGCTGGCGCAGACGGCGAGGTCTGGACCGTCGCCCCCGCTTTCGAGCAATCGGGCGTCGGGCATTGTATCTCCTACACCCATCCCACAATGATCGTGCAGATGAGCGAACGTCGCTTTGCCGCCGAAGGTTCCCCTGCCGATTGCGTGTTGGCGGGGCTGCATGACGTGATGGACGGGCAGCGCCCGGATCTGGTGCTTTCAGGCGTCAACCGGGGCAATAACTCCGCCGAAAACACGCTCTATTCCGGCACCATCGGGGGCGCGATGGAGGCCGCGTTGCAGGGCATCCCGGCCATGGCGCTGTCGCAATATTACGGGCCGGACAATGTCGATCTGGAGAACCCGTTTGAAGCGGCGGCCCAGCATGGGGCCGATGTCGTGCGTCGCTTGCTGGCCGCGCAATTGGACAATCCCAGCGCCTATTCGATCTTCTACAACATAAACTTCCCGCCCGTCCCCGGCGCGGATGTCAAAGGCGTGGCCGTCACCGCACAGGGCCGCCGCCCCGACACCCAGTTCAAGGTCGAACCGCATCATGCACCGTCGGGTCGGAAATTCCTCTGGGTCAAGGGCGGGCCGCAGCATCATCCAACCGCTCCCGGCACCGATGCCCATGCGAACCTCGACGGCTATATCAGCGTCACGCCCATGCGCGCAGACCTGACCGCCCATGACACGCTGGATGCATTGAAAGCGCAGATGGGATGACGTCTGAGGCTGAACGCAAGATGCAGTTTCTCTTCGCGCTGCGCTCGCGCGGGGTGACGGATGCACGCGTTCTGGATGCGATGGAAAAGGTGGATCGGGGGCCCTTCGTGAAAGGGCTTTTCGCGGAGCGTGCTTATGAAGACATGCCGCTGCCCATTGCTTGCGGCCAGACGATCAGCCAGCCCTCTGTCGTGGGGCTAATGACGCAAGCCCTGAAGGTGACCCCCCGCGACAAGGTGCTGGAGGTCGGCACTGGCTCTGGCTATCAAGCCGCGATCCTCGCGCACCTGGCGCGGCGGGTCTATACGGTGGACCGCTACAAGCGGCTGGTGAACGAAGCCCGCGCCATTTTTGATGCTCAAGATATCACCAATATCACCGTCTTTACCGCCGATGGCAGCCATGGCCTGCCCGATCAGGCGCCCTTTGACCGTATCCTCGTGACGGCCGCGGCAGAGGACCCGCCCGGTCCGCTCTTGGCGCAGCTCAAGATCGGGGGTATCATGGTCGTGCCGGTGGGGCAGTCGGACGCTGTGCAGAGCCTGATACGGGTGACACGCAGTGAGACAGGCTATGAATACGACGAATTGCGCCCCGTGAGATTTGTGCCCCTTCTGGAAGGTCTGGGCAAAGAGTAGTGACATGAGCGTGGGACAAACCTGCGCCAAGAGGATTGAGGACACGCGCCATGGCAGTTTTCCGCTTGCCCGCCCGCCCGCTGATACGGCCTGTTTTGCTGGCCAGCACTTGCCTGTTTTTGGCCGCTTGCGACCAACCGCTTGATTTCGATCTGCGCGATCTGGGCGGCGGGTTTGACACCACGGATGCCGCGCAAAATGCAACCGCTGCGCGCCCGCCTTCGGACAATCGCGGGGTTATTTCCTACCCGAATTATCAAGTGGCGTTGGCCCGTCGCGGCGACACAGTTGCCGATGTGGCCCGCCGCATTGGACTGTCGCCAGACGAACTGGCCCGTCATAATGGGCTGACCACCGGCGATGTGCTGCGCGAAGGGGAGCTGATCTCTCTGCCGCGCCGCGTCACGGAACCCTCCCCCGCCACCGGGTCAGCCACCACCGGGCCGCTGACGCCATCGCAAGTCGATGTGACCGAGCTTGCCGGTAGCGCGATTGCCAATGCCGAGGCCAGCCAGCCCCGCGTCATCCCAAATGCGCCGACAGGCGTAGAGCCGATCCGCCACCGGGTTGAGCGTGGAGAGACCGCGTTCTCCATCGCGCGGCTTTACAATGTCTCGCCGCGGTCCTTGGCCGAATGGAACGGGCTGGACAGCGCCATGTCGGTGCGTGAGGGTCAGTTTCTTCTGATCCCCGTCGTGGTTCCGGGCGGAGCGCCCGCCCCTGCCCCGGTCAATGATCCCGGCACCGGCTCGCCGACGCCGACGCCACCCAGTGCGGCGCAGCCCTTGCCCGAGGAACGCCCGGACATCGCAGAGGCCGCCCCGCGCCCCGAAAGCCCGGACCTTGGCGCGCAGCAAACGCAGCCTTCAAATGCCGATGCACGGATGCAAATGCCCGCTGACGGCCCCATCATCCGGGCGTTCCGCAAGGGCACGAATGACGGCATCGATATCGGCGCCCCTGCGGGTGCCCCCGTGCGTGCTGCCGATGGCGGCGAAGTGGCGGCGATCACGGCGGACACCGATCAGGTGCCCATTCTCGTGCTGCGCCATTCGGATGGGCTGCTGACGGTCTATGCCAATATCGACGATATCGCCGTGTCTGAAGGCGCGCAGGTGCGCAAGGGCCAGAAGATCGCCGAAGTCCGCGCCTCCGAAGCGCCGTTCCTGCATTTCGAGGTCCGCAAGGGGTTCGATGCGGTCGACCCCACGCCCTACCTGAACTAGCGCCAGACGCACGGTTAAGGGTGCGTTCACAGCCCGAGGAGCGTTTCGCATGCGAGTTGGTTTCGCGCGCGAAACGGTGGGTGAGGTGCCGCTTGGCTGAAGGGTGGGGTTTCGCATGCGAAACCATGTTTGGGTGAGGCCGGGCTAAGGGATGTTGGGCCGCTGGTTTTAAGACTTAACATAATCCCGAAAGCAGCTGGAGCGGGCGGTGCCGTAGGTTTTTCTTGAGGTTTTTCAGGGTGGTTTTACCGGTAAGTCGGACGGTTTGGATACGATGGGTTAACCAAGATTTGAGCGCCACGGGACGATGATCAGTTTGCGGGACGAAGCGGACTGTTGGCCATCGGCCGCTTCCGGTCAACGAATTATGGATTAAATCAAGCCCGATACTAACAGTCTTGGTCCATGGGCGAGCTTGCATCTGCTTAATCCTCGCTGAGCGTCCATCCCATAGTGTTAGCCATCGCACTTGGAGCGATGTAGTTCACGATCCGAGACTGGACTATGCTTGCAACTTGCATCTTGAATGCACCGTCACTCCGCCCATTCGATAGGTCTGCAAGATGCAAATAGTGCATTGTTAATTCGGTCTGGTGGTAGCAATTCAAGACTTTGAGCCAAAAAAACATCTCGACATCAGAGTTGTCTTGCTGACTTTGTAAAACCGATTGAATGGCTTTGGTGCAACCATCTATCGTATCGCCCAAGCTCCACAGGGCATATTCTCGGCTTTTGAGAACTCTGTTTACACGTTCATTGCTGCCCGCAAGCTCCGTCTCGACGTACTCAATTTCAGCCGGTGATAGCCTTGGCACTCTGTTGTCGAAATTCAGCCAATAAGCCTCTATTGCCTCAGCAGTTTCCTGCCTGCCCTCCAACGGTACCATTAACTGGTCCCAATCAATGGTTTGCATTACTGCGGATTCAAGTTCTTTCGTCCCAGCCAGCATCGGCGATGCATTTACAATCATGACAAGGGCAATGCCCAGTTTTTTGAACATAACAGTTTCTCTACAACTCAGCGGTTTGAGCTATGCTACTGATGCAAGCGCTCGATGGGAAGTTTCGGGAGCGACTCAAGGTTTAACTTCTGAATGGAACTGGGAATCTAACAGCGTGAAAAACCCCGTTTTGCATGCTACTTAAGGGCCAGCTGGACGTTCGCTGAGGCGTGTCGAAATAGCTAAATTGGCGCAGAACCGCCCTTCGCCGCCGTGGCAAACCAACCACTCTACCCTGCTACCTTCACCCCACGACGCCCGGCGAGATCGGTGAAATACTGCCATGCGACACGGCCCGAGCGGGAGCCTCTCGTGGCTTGCCATTCGATGGCCTCGGCGCGGAGGGTTTCCGCGTCGATCTCGATCCCGTGTGCGTTGCAATAGCCGCGGATCATGGCGAGGTATTCGTCTTGAGAGCAGGCATGGAAGCCCAGCCAGAGGCCGAAGCGGTCGGACAACGACACCTTTTCCTCGACCGCCTCAGATGGGTTGATGGCGGAGCCGCGTTCGTTTTCGATCATGTCGCGGGGCATGAGGTGGCGGCGGTTTGAGGTGGCGTAGAAAAGGACGTTTTCGGGGCGGCCTTCGATGCCGCCATCCAGCACGGCTTTGAGGGATTTGTAGTGCTGGTCGTCATGGCTGAAGCTGAGATCATCGCAGAAGAGCAGAAAACGATGATCGGAGGCGCGCAGATGGGCGAGCAGCCGGGTGATGCTGGGCAGATCCTCGCGCTGCAGCTCGACCACTTTGAGCGGCAGGCCTTCGGCATTGACCGCGCCGTGGACCGCTTTGACGAGGGACGATTTGCCCATGCCGCGCGCGCCCCAGAGGAGCGCGTTGTTGGCGGGCAGGCCGCGCGCGAACTGGCGGGTGTTCTCTAGCAGCGTGTCGCGGGAGCGGTCGACGCCGATCAGCAGATCAAGCGCGATGCGGTTGACCTGTGGAACCGCGGTCAGGCCGTCGGGGTCGGTGTGCCAGACAAAGGCGTCGGCGGCGTCGAAATCAGGGGCCTCCGCCGGTGGGGGGCTCATACGATCCAGGGCGGCTGCGATCCGCTCTAACGGGTCACTCACTTGGCGGCCTCGTCTTCGTCGAGATCACCGTCGCCGTAAAGCTCCTCGTCCCAGAGGCCCTCTTCCTGCATCTGCTTTTTGCGCTTCTTTTCAACGCCTTGGACGAGCCAGATGGAGACCTCGTAGAGGCCGTAGACCACGACGAAAAGGATAATCTGAGTGACCACGTCGGGGGGCGTGACGAGGGCTGCCAGCACGAGGATGCCGACGATCGCGTATTTGCGGACTTCGCGCAGGCCGCGTGCAGAGACGAGGCCCGCTTTGCCCATCAGCGTCAGCAGGACGGGGAGCTGAAAGCAGAGGCCGAAGGCGAAGATAAACTTGAGCGAGACATCGAGCGACTCGCGGACGGAGCCGAGGAACACAGTGGACAGCTCCTGACTTTCGGCGCTTGGCACCACGTCGGAGCCTGTGACCAAAGCGGTCAGCGCGGGGATCGCGTCAGAAAAGCCGATGAAGAAGTTCATGGCGAGCGGCGTGACCACATAATGGGCGAAGGACGCGCCCATCAGGAACAGGAGCGGCGAGGCTACGATGAAGGGCAGGAAAGCGCTTTTCTCGGATTTATAGAGGCCAGGGGCCACGAAGCGCCAAAGCTGGTGCGCGATGATGGGGAAGCTGAGCGCGAAGCCTGCGATGACCGAGATACGGATCAAGACGAAGAACTTTTCCTGCGGCGCGGTGAAAATCAGGCGCGGGTCTTCGCCGCGTCCGCGCAGGATGTCGGCGATGGGTTCGGCCAAGAAGTTCAGGATCGGCTCGGCAACGGTGAAGCACGCGACCATGCAGACGACAAAGGCCAGCACCGAGCGGATGAGCCGTGTGCGCAGCTCTGTCAGATGCTCGATCAGCGGGGCCTGACTGTCGTCAATCTGTTCGGTGTCGCTCATGCTTTTGCGTCCTTGGGGGCGGAGGCGTCGGTGTCGGCCTCAGCGGCCTTGGCGGCGGCCTCGCGATCCAGCCGTTCCTGGGCTTTGCGGGCGGAGACCTCGTGGATCTTCTTGGCGGCCTCGGCGCGTTCTTCAGCCAGTTTCGCCGTCTCGGAGCCTTCGCGCAGCTTGGTGGGCTCAGAGGGCTCCCATTTGGCGAAATCCGTCGCCTCTTTGACCTTGTCGAGCCCGTATTTCTTGGGGTTGCTCATGCCTTTCAGATCGCCCGCGATGTCCTTGACGCCCGCCTCATCGGCAGCGTCCTCCATCGCGCGGGAGAACTCGCGGGCCATGCCGCGCGCCTTGCCTGCAAAGCGGCCCACGGTGCGGAACATCACCGGCAGCTCTTTGGGACCCACGACGATCAACGCCACAAGCCCCACGACGACCATCTCGCCCCAGCCCAATCCAAACATAGCTACGCCTCCGACGCTTGAGCCGCGCTTCAGGCTTTGTCTTTTTCGGCCTCGGGGGTGACGTCCTTGGCCTCGGCGGCCTTTTCTTCTTCCAGCTCGTTGGCGCCGTCATTCACGCCCTTTTTGAAGGCGGTGATGCCTTTGCCCACTTCGCCCATCAGGCTGGAGACCTTGCCGCGCCCAAAAAGCACGAGGACGACGACGGCGATCAGAAGGAAGCCCATCGGGCCAATATTGTTCAGCATGTTTTCTCTCCGAAGAACTGCGGGGGATATCTGTCTTGAAGCAAACCTAGACAGGGCGCTGGCGGATCAAAAGAGGGAAAACCGCGGCAAAAGTGGCATCTCGTAGGGGAATCGCGTACTTTGTGACAAAAACTTGTCAGTTGCCGGAAATCTGTCAGTATGTCGCCTATGCCGCGTGCTGACCGCCTGACCCAATTGATCCAGATCCTGCGCGATGGCGCGTTGCACAAGGCTGCCGACCTAGCGGCGGCCACGGGCGTCTCTAAACGCACGATCTACCGCGATATGGAGCGTTTGGCCTCTGCAGGGGTACCGGTCGCGGGGGCGCGCGGGATTGGGTATTGGGTGACGGCGCAGGTCACCCTGCCCCCACTTAATCTGACCACCGACGAGTTGGAGGCGTTGCATCTGGGGCTGTCGGTCATCGCGGATGCCGGGGATGACGCGTTGAAAGAGGCGGCGCAGTCATTGTCGGCCAAGGTCGATGCGGTCTTGCCTGAGGATCGCGAGACAGCGCCGGTAGGTTGGGGCGTCGCCGCCTATCCGTTCGCGGATGCAGCCCTTGGGTTTCAGCATATGCCCAGCCTGCGTGCTGCGATCAGGGCACGCCAGAAGGTCGCCGTTCAGATTGACGGCGCACGGCATATCCTGCGCCCACTGAAGCTGGATTACTGGGGGCGGGTCTGGACGTGCATCGCCTGGTCCGAGACGGAGGCTGCTTTTACCGATCTGCGTCTGGATCAAATCGCCGATCTGCGGGTTCTGCCGGAGCTGTTCACCGACGAACCCGGTAAGCGTCTGTCCGACCGACCCTAGGCTTGGTGGAAATCTGCCGATGGATCGACCGCGCCTGGTTTTGATCTTTTCTTCGTAAAACTGCGCTGTCACCACTCGCGCATAAACTTGAAAAGAAAGCCAAAAGGCAGAGCAGATGACAGACCATATCCCCCCCTTGCCCCCGTTGCCCTCTCGCCGCCCCTTGCGGTTGATCGAAGGCCTCAAGCTGACCCTGCTCAGCGCCGCAATGCTGCTGGCGCTGGCCCTTTCCGCCCGCGCGGATGAGGCGACACTGGCTAAAGACATCGCAATGTTGGAGGCCGATCTGGACGCCCGGATTGGGGTTCTGGTTCTGGATACCGGCTCTGACTGGCACTGGGCGCATCGCGAGAGCGAGCGCTTTTTGATGGCGAGCACGTTCAAGACGCTCCTTTGCGGTGCTGTGCTGGACCGCGTCGATCAAGGGGCGTTTTCGCTGGACAAGACCATTGAGATCAAACGCGCTGATCTTGTGCCCTACGCCCCGGTTGTCGAGGAAAACGTGGGGAAGACCATGACCCTTGGCGCGCTTTGCCTTGCCACTGTCGATATGAGCGACAACGCCGCGGCAAATCTGCTGATCGCCCAATTGGGCGGCCCGCAAGAGGTCACCGGATTTCTGCGCAAGATCGGCGATCCGGACACCCGGCTGGATCGGTTGGAGCCGGACGTGAATAGGTTCGTTCCGGGTGATCCGCGAGACACCTCGACGCCCACAGGCATGCTGATCAGCTGGCACGCGTTGTTGCTGGGCGATGCGCTCAGCGACGCGTCAAAAGCGCAACTGGCCGATTGGTTAAGACATGGCAGTGTGACAGGCCAGTTCGTCCGCGCCCATGCGCCCGAGGATTGGGGCATCTGGGACAAATCCGGCGGCGGACGTCATCACACGCGCAACCTGATCGCGATGGTGCAAAAGCCCGACGACGCGCCTTATCTGATCGCGATTTTCGTGTCGGACACGCCCGCCGATTGGGACAGGCGCAATGCCGCGGTCTCGCAGATCGCGCAAGCTGCCGTGAAGGTTATCGCCGCGCGATGAAACCCGGCGTGGCCGTCTTGCGGGGCGGCTACCCGGCCTCTTTGGGAAAGACGAAGCACCGGTCCCGGCGGATCATAAGCCAGAGCGGTGTGCCGGGTTTGGGCAGGAATACCGACGGGATCGAGGCCGTCATCAGGCTACCGTCATATTCCATGCGAAACTCCACAAGGCTTTCGCGCCCCATGAACCGTGCGCGTTCCACCAAGGCCCGCGCGGGGGTGCCATCGCCGGGGGTGGGCAGCGGCCCGTTTCCATGGCGATCAAAGTCAATCCGCAGGTGCTGGGGACGGATCACGATCTCGATCTCGCCCCCGTCGGGAACGCCCGGAGCCAGAAACTCGCCAAAGGCGGTTTGCGTCAAAGCCCCTTGAACTTCGCCCGGTATAACGTTGATATCGCTAAAGAATGCTGCAACGCGCTTGTCCCGCGGTGCGTTGTAGATATTGTAAGGCGCGCCTCTCTGCACGACCTTGCCGTCGCGCATCAGCGCGATCTCATCGGCCATCCGCATCGCCTCGTCCGGCTCATGGGTGACAAGCAGAACGGCGGTGCCTTCCTCCTTGAGCACTTCCAGCGTCTGGTCCCGAATTTCGTCGCGCAGACGGTTGTCGAGGCCCGAGAACGGCTCGTCCATCAGCATGATTTTGGGCTTGGGTGCCAAGGCGCGGGCCAGAGCCACGCGCTGCTGCTCGCCCCCCGAAAGATGATGCGGGTAGTCGTCAATGAAGCGGCCCATATTGACGCGCTCCAGCAATTGCAGCGCGCGGGCGCGTTGCGCCTCTTTCGGACCGTCCAGCCCGAAAGCAACGTTCTGAGCGACGCTCAGATGAGGAAAGAGCGCGAAATCCTGAAACATCAGGCCAATGGCCCGCTTTTCCGGCGGCACGCGCGTGACCGTGTCGCAGATCAGCGCGCCGTCGACGTAAATCTCGCCGCTGTCTTGCGCATCGACCCCGGCAATCATCCGCAGGGTCGTGGATTTGCCGCAGCCCGACGGCCCCAAGAGGCACGTCACCTGCCCAGCGCTGATCTGCAGCGACACATCATCCACCACGGCGCGTCCGTCATAGCGGCGCACCAGATTTTTGATCTCAAGCCGGGGCGCAGAGGCTGCCACTGCCTATCCTTACGAAAACACTTGGGTTCGCAGCGAGGTATCAGGCCCCCGCGTCGCTCGCAACCCCGCTTGGACGGCGCGCACCGGCCAGAACGGCGGCGAAACCGATGACCAGAACCACAACGCAAATAGCCAGTAACTGCTCGTATTTGTGGCCTTCCGGCAGGATCGCCGCGACCAGTTCGTTACTGCGCAGGAAGTAGGCCGCGGCCCCCAGCATGGCGGCCGCAAAGGCGACGATATACGCCCAAAGCGCGATCACGCGGTTCATCACGAGGCCTACGATCAGCACAGGGGTCAGGAACATCGACGCCGTGCCGCTGACCGCGACGGCGTCAAAGAGCGCCTTGTTGCCCCAAAGCGTCAGAGCGGCCCCGCCCACCATAAACGCGACCATGGCGATGCGTCCGCCGCCTAGCGTGCGCGGCAGCAGGCGCAATTCTTCCACGGTCAGCCGCGCGGCGGAGGCGAGTGCGGAATCCAGCGTGCTGAGCGCCGAAACAAGGAGCGACACCAAGAGCGCCACAAAGACCCATGCGGGGAACATGCCGGCCCATGTGCCGATCAGCTCGCCCTCATAGTCCGCGCCCACAAGGCTGGCCTGAATGCCGAACATGCCGAAGGCAAGGATGCAGAGCGTCGAGATCCAGAAAGCGTGCAGGAAGGACGCTTTCGTGGTCTTCTCATCCGCGATAAAGCCGCGGTCCATCATCACCGGATCATGGGCCGGGTAGCTGAAGACCTGCAGGAAGGCGACGACCAGCAGGACCCAGCCATTATAGCTGCCCGACGTGCCTTCGGCTGTCAGAGCCGCCCCCAGCGAGAAGCCCGGTGAGGTGACAAGCGCCACCAGGGCCACTGCGAAAACCACAAGGAACACAAGCATTTGCATGACATCCGTGCGCAAAGCCGCCGAGAGACCGCCCCAGGCGGAATAGGCCAGCCCCAGCACAGCGACCACGATGATCGAGAGCGGACCGGCACTGGCCATCTCTGGCAAAACGGCTGTGAAAATCAGCCCCACGACGATCAGATTTGCGAAAACCTCTGACAAAAGACGCAGCCCGATCACGACGTTGTAGCAGGCCACTCCTGCCCCGCCGAACCGCGCGGAGAGCCAGTCTTGCACGGAGCGCGCATCCTGTCCGCGCAGTCGTGCCACGATGAAGCCACCGCTCAGGAACGAGCCGTAATAGGCGGCGTAGGCCAGTGTTCCGGCGGCCCCGTAGAAATAGCCAAGGATCGCAGCGTTCATCAAGGAGCGCGCGAAAATCCACGTGGTCACCTGGCTCAATACCAGCGTCCAAAGCCCCGGTGCCTGCCCGCCTTCGCCTGCGCCGTCATAGAACCCTTCAACAGACGCACGACGGGGTGCGACCGCCAGGGACGCGAGGATCACAAGGCCGAAAAGGCCAATGAGCAGAGCAGCTTGCATGGGGGGCCATCCTTCACAGAAATCGTTCCGCAAGACCTAGCAGCGCCGCCGCGACCCGCCCAGCCACAAATCCGTGGCCCACGCGAATGTGAGCCGGGTTACATCGTGATGTTGGTCCCACCCCCATCGAGCAGGATGTTTTGCCCCACGATGAAACCCGCATGTTGCGAGCAGAGGAACGCGCAGGCTGCGCCGAATTCCTCTTTGGTGCCGTAGCGGCGCGCGGGGATGGTGGCTTCGCGCTGCGCCTTGGCCTCTTCCATGGAGATGCCCTGCGCCTCGGTCACGCCTTTGTCGAGCGAGACCGCCCGATCTGTCGCATGAATGCCCGGCAGCAAATTGTTGATCGTCACGCCCGCATGGGCCACCTGCCGGGAGGTGCCGGCGACATAGCCCGTGAGCCCCGTGCGGGCCGCGTTGGACAGGCCCAACACACCGATGGGCGCGCGCACCGATTGGCTGGTGATGTTGACCACCCGGCCCCAGCCGCGCTCCATCATGCTCGGAAGAACCGCTTTCATCAGCGCAATAGGCGTCAGCATATTGGCATCGAGGGCGGCAATGAAATCCTCCCGGTCCCAGTCCGACCACACGCCCGGAGGTGGCCCGCCCGCATTGGTCACCAGAATGTCGATCTCGCCCGCGGCCTCCAGCACCTCAGCCTGCCCGTCGGCTGTCGTCACATCGCAGGCCACCGTTGTCACCTCGACCCCGAAATCGTCGCGAATATCGGCGGCGGCGGCCTCCAGCGCGTCGGCCCCTCGCGCGTTCATCACAAGCGCGACACCGGCCTCGGCCAGTGCGCGTGCGCAGCCCAGACCCAACCCTTTTGACGACGCACAGACCAGCGCGCGTTTTCCCTTTATTCCCAAATCCATGGCACCCTCCCTGAGTTGCGACGGGGGTAGCATTCCCAAAGGGTCTCGGCAACAATTGACCCAAAAGCGCCGGATCGTTGACGCTTTGCTGCCCAAATTCTACATTACCTCTCTGATAGTCGCGATTGATAGGTCACAAAGGAACCTCTTTTATGAGTGCGCACATCACCCCCAGTCAAAGCGTGCCGGTCCTGCGAAATTCGGCTGTGCGCGTGACAAACGGGGTGAACCAGGGCGATCCGATCATGACCGCCGATGAGTTGCTGCATGATGACATCTACGGTCTGGTCGAAGAAGACAGCCAGCACAGGCTGGCCATCGCCTATGATCCTGCGCGCGACGGCTTCACCGTCGCCGACGACACCGAGATCGGAACGCCCGGTGCCGATCTTGCCATTGATTGCGCTATTACGCTGATGTCCACCGACAGCTCGACCTGCGAGATCCTCGTTCTGGTCGAGGTCGAGAATAACGAGATTGCCGAGATTTACCTCGTTCCACTTGCCCAGTTGCAGCCCAATATGGACTACACGCTGGTCGGGATCGACGAGACCACGGGGGCGAAACGCATGTCCGAACTGGCCTGCGTGTCGTTCACCCGCGGCACCATGATCACCATGGCGTCGGGCGCACAAAAACCCATCGAAGAGCTTCAGGTCGGTGACCGTGTGCTGACCCGCGATGATGGCCCACAGGAAATCCGCTGGATCGGCCAAAGCACGATGCGCGCGGTGGGCAGTTTCGCGCCGATCTGCATCAAAAGCGGCACGCTGAACAATGCGGGCGATCTGATCGTCAGCCCCGATCACCGCCTCTTCATCTATCAGCGCGATGACGCGTTGGGCGCGGGCCGCTCCGAAGTGCTGGTCAAGGCACGGCTTCTGGTCAATGGCAAAACCGTCATCCAGCAAGATGGCGGCTTTGTCGATTACTTCCAACTGCTCTTTGACAGCCACCAGATCATTTATGCCGAAGGCATCGCCGCCGAGAGCTTCCTGATCGACCCCCATACACGCCCCGCCTTGCCCGAAAAGCTGGACGAGGCGCTCAGCCGGGTTTTGCCCACCCATTCCGAAAGCGCGCACCGGGAGTTCGAGGTGACAGAGACCCTGTTGTCAGAGGATGCCGCAGAGACCCTGCGCCGCGCGTCGACACGGTAGCAATTTGAGTATTTGAGCACAGATGAAACAGGCCCGGCCAATTTGACTTAAATTCGCGCCGCTCCCCTTCGCTTTTTCGAAATATCGCCGCCGGAGGCTCCGCCGCTTCCCATCCTGCGCGCCCTCGCCTATAGGGTTGCCCATGTTAGACACACCGACAAATCGCCCCGATCTGCCCCCCGAAATTGCGCGGCGTCGCACCTTTGCGATCATCTCGCACCCGGACGCGGGCAAGACCACGTTAACCGAGAAGTTCCTGCTCTATGGCGGTGCGATTCAGATGGCCGGGCAAGTGCGTGCTAAGGGCGAGGCCCGCCGCACCCGGTCGGATTTCATGCAAATGGAGAAGGATCGCGGGATTTCGGTCTCTGCTTCGGCGATGTCGTTTGATTATGCCGATTTCCGCTTCAACCTGGTGGACACGCCCGGCCACTCTGATTTCTCCGAAGACACCTACCGCACCCTGACGGCCGTGGATGCGGCGATCATGGTCATTGATGGGGCAAAGGGTGTGGAAAGCCAGACCCAGAAACTCTTTGAAGTCTGCCGTCTGCGCGACCTGCCCATCTTGACCTTTTGCAACAAAATGGACCGCGAAAGCCGCGATGTCTTCGAGATTATTGACGAAATCCAAGAAAATCTTGCGATTGACGTGACACCTGCGAGCTGGCCCATCGGGATGGGGCGCGACTTTCTGGGGTGCTATGATCTACTGCGTGACCGGCTGGAACTGATGGACCGCGCCGACCGCAACAAGGTCGCCGACAGTATCGAAATCACCGGTCTGGATGACCCGAAACTGGCCGAACATGTCCCGGCTGATCTGCTGGAAAAATTCCTTGAAGAGGTCGAGATGGCGAAGGAATTGCTGCCTCCTCTTGATCCGCAAGCGTTGCTGGACGGCACGCTGACGCCCATTTGGTTTGGCTCGGCGATCAACTCGTTCGGGGTCAAGGAATTGATGGACGGCATTGCGAATTACGGGCCTCAGCCACAAGTACAGCGTGCCCAACCGCGCGAGATTGCGCCGGAAGAGCCGAAAGTCGCGGGCTTCGTCTTTAAGGTGCAGGCCAATATGGACCCCAAGCACCGCGACCGCGTGGCCTTTGTCCGCATGGCGTCGGGGCATTTCAAACGCGGGATGAAACTGACCCATGTGCGCTCCAAAAAGCCGATGGCGATCAGCAATCCGGTGCTGTTTCTGGCCTCCGACCGCGAATTGGCCGAAGAGGCCTGGGCGGGCGATATCATCGGCATTCCGAACCACGGGCAGTTGCGCATTGGCGACACGCTGACCGAGGGCGAAGCGCTGCGCGTCTCAGGCATCCCCTCCTTCGCGCCGGAACTGCTGCAGGGCGTGCGCGCAGGCGATCCGATGAAAGCCAAGCATTTGGAAAAGGCGCTGATGCAATTTGCCGAGGAAGGCGCTGCGAAGGTGTTCAAACCCTCCATCGGGTCGGGCTTTATCGTCGGCGTCGTGGGCGCGCTGCAGTTCGAGGTTCTGGCCAGCCGGATTGAGCTGGAATACGGGCTGCCCGTTCGGTTTGACCAAAGCCAGTTCACGTCTGCCCGCTGGGTGAATGGCGACAAGGACGCTGTGGATAAGTTTGTGAATAGTAACAAGCAGCATATCGCCCATGACCATGATGGCGACATCGTCTACCTGACGCGCCTGCAATGGGACATCGACCGGATCGAGCGCGACTATCCTGACGTAAGGTTAACAGCCACGAAAGAGATGATGATCTGATCTTCCAACCCTGCAACGATTTCGCGCAAAACAGAGCACTGTTGCGCAGATGTAAACAATCTGCGGGCGCCGTGACGAAACGGCCTCTTCACGACAGGTTTCATTGACCAATCCGCTTGAATTGCGTAAACGCCACCCACAACGGGCGCATTGTGGATAACCACGGGCCATACGGGCCTGCCCCCATTAACCGATACGGGCCAGACGTGTCCGTAAACCTCGGATACGCATGACAAAATTTACCGATCTGAACCTGGACCCCAAGGTCCTGAAAGCCATCGCAGACGCGGGCTATGACACACCAACGCCGATCCAGGCCGGCGCCATTCCCCCGGCCCTCGAAGGGCGTGACGTTCTGGGGATTGCCCAGACAGGCACGGGCAAAACCGCCAGCTTCACGCTGCCGATGATCACGATGCTAGCCAAGGGCCGTGCGCGCGCGCGGATGCCGCGCAGTCTTGTGCTTGCCCCCACGCGGGAACTGGCCGCGCAGGTGGCCGAAAACTTCGACACCTACACCAAGCATCTCAAGCTGACGAAAGCGCTGCTGATTGGCGGCGTGTCGTTCAAGGAGCAAGACGCCCTGATCGACCGGGGCGTTGACGTGCTGATCGCCACCCCGGGTCGCCTGCTGGATCACTTCGAGCGTGGCAAACTGCTGCTCACAGGCGTGCAGATCATGGTGGTGGATGAGGCTGACCGGATGCTCGACATGGGGTTCATCCCCGATATCGAGCGCATCTTTTCGCTGACACCGTTCACGCGTCAGACGCTGTTTTTCTCGGCCACCATGGCACCCGAGATCGAACGGATCACCAACACCTTTCTCAGCGCACCTGCCAAGATCGAAGTGGCGCGCGCCGCGACCACGTCCGAGAATATCCGCCAGGGCGTGGTGATGTTCAAAGCCTCTCGCAAGGATCGCGAAGGGACCGAGAAGCGCAAGCTCCTGCGGACGTTGATCGAGAATGAAGGCAAAGACTGCAAGAACGCGATCATCTTCTGCAACCGCAAGGTTGATGTGGATGTGGTTGCGAAATCCATGAAGAAATATGGGCTGGATGCGGCTCCGATCCATGGTGATCTGGATCAGTCCAAGCGGATGGAAACGCTGGATGGCTTCCGCGACGGCACGCTGCGCTTTCTTGTGGCCTCTGACGTGGCCGCGCGCGGGCTGGACATTCCGGATGTGAGCCATGTGTTCAACTACGACGTACCCAGTCATGCCGAGGACTATGTGCACCGGATCGGGCGCACGGGTCGCGCGGGCAAGAAAGGCACGACGATGATGATCTGTGTGCCGCGCGACGAGAAGAATTTCGCGGATATCGAACGTCTGGTGAAGATGGAAATCCCTCGGATCGACAATCCACTGGGCGGCGGCAAACCCGTCGAAGAAGACGCGCCCAAAGCCGAGGCCGCGGCAGAGAAACCAAAGCGCGAACGCCGCACCCGCAAGCCCAAGGACGACGCGCCGAAAGAACAGGAAGCCGTGCAAGCGGAGACCAGACACGAGGCCAAGCCCGAACGCGAGCCGCGCGCGCGTGGCGGACGTGGCCGGGGTCGCAAGGACGATGGCGGCAACAACCGGGTCGTCGGGATGGGCGATCACATGCCCACCTTCATCGCCAAGAGCTTTGAAGAACGCTATTCGGGATAAGCGTTTCGTTTCAGCTCGGCAGACACAAAAGAAGAGCCCTGTCCAAGACGGACAGGGCTCTTTTTCATTCCGGGTTAACCTTAACGCGGCCGCCCCTTCTTTTGTGCTGAAATACTCCCGCCGGAGGCTCCGCCCCCTCCCCTTCTAACTGAGGCGCGAAATGACAGAGGTTACCTCGACCTTCTTGCCGATCTCGGCTTGCGTGGCCTGGCGCACGATGCGCTTCATCTGCTCTTCGAGCTTGTCATCATCGGCAAGCGTGCGGTCATCGGCACGGCGCAGAAACTGGCTCAAATCTTCTTCCAGAATATCCACCAGCGGCGCGTTCGAGACGCCCTGCTCTGCGATGCCCTTGATCTCGCACCAAGGCTCGCCCAGTGGTTCGCCCTCTTCGTCGATGATGACCGTCACGATGACATGCCCGTTCAGCGCCATGCGCATCCGGTCGCGCACGATCCCGTCCAGCGCGCCGACTTGGACAGAGCCGTCCAGATAGGTGCGGCCGGTTTCTACATATTCAGCGACCGACGGCGCATTGCCGCCCAGATCGACCATCATACCGTTGACGGCCACAACACCCGCCATGCCTTTGGATTTGCCCAGCTTCACATGCTCGCGCAAGTGACGGTGTTCGCCATGCATCGGGATCAGGATTTGCGGTTTGACGATGTCGTGCATCGTTTCCAGATCCGGGCGGTTTGCGTGGCCCGAGACGTGATAGAGGCCAGAGCTGTCATCGACCACATCCACGCCCATTTCCGAGAACTGGTTCATGATCGAGATCACGCCGCGCTCGTTGCCCGGAATGGTTTTCGAGGAAAAGAGGAACATATCCCCCTCTTTCATCGTGATGCCGCGATACTTGCCGCGGGCCAATTGAGCCGACGCCGCGCGGCGTTCGCCTTGGCTGCCGGTGACGACCAACATCAGGTTCTGGCGTGGCAGGCTGACCGCGTCTTCCGGGGTCACCAGCGAGGGGAAATCGGTCAGGATGCCGGTTTCCACCGCTGCTTCGATCATCCGGCTCATGGCGCGGCCCAGCAGGCAGACGGAACGGCCTGCGGCGACCCCGGCCTCTGCCAGCGTCTTCACGCGCGCGATGTTGGAGGCGAAGGTCGTGGCCACGACCATGCCTTCGGCGCTTTCGACCAGTTTGGTGATCTCTGGCCCGACACTCGCCTCAGAGCGGCCTTCATTACGCGAGAACACGTTGGTGCTGTCGCAGACCAAGGCTTTGACGCCGGGCTTGGAAATCTCTTCCCAAAGCGCGCGGTCAAAGGGCTCGCCCACCAGCGGCGTCTCGTCGATCTTGAAATCGCCGGTATGCACGATGCGCCCACCCGGCGTGTCGATCACAAGGCCCGAACTTTCGGGGATCGAATGCGAAATCGGCAGGAACGCGACCTTGAATGGCCCCACTTCCACCGTCTCCGGATAGGGGCTGACGGTCGTCACGGCCTCTGGCCCGATACCGTATTCATCCAGTTTGCGCCGGGCGATATTGGCGGTGAAGGCGCGGGTATAGACCGGCGCGCCGATCCGCCCGAACAGATGCCCAACGGCGCCCACATGGTCCTCATGGGCATGGGTGATAAAGACGCCGTCGATGCGGTCCTTCCGCTCTTCCAACCAGGCAACATCCGGCAGGATCAGATCGACCCCCGGCGTGCCGTCCATATCGGGGAAGGTCACCCCCAGATCCACGACGATGAAGCGTTCCTTGTCTGGGGCGCCATATCCGTAGACATAGCAATTCATCCCGATCTCCCCCGCGCCACCGAGGGGGAGGTATACCGCGCGTTCGCTGCTCATTATTTTTCCTTGTTATAGGCGTGTATCACGGTCAGCCCGTGCATTGTCAGATCATCCTCGAACACGTCAAATAGCGCGTGCCCTTGCTGGAACAACGGGGCCAGCCCCCCGGTCGAGACAACTTTCATGGGACGGTCCCGCTCGTCCTTGATCTTGTTGCAGATGCCGTTGATGAGGCCGACATAGCCCCAGAACACACCCGATTGCATGCAGGCGACCGTATTGGTGCCGATCACCTGATCGGGGACGGTCACATCCACATGGGGCAGCGCTGCGGCCGCCTGGTGAAGCGCTTCGAGCGACAGGTTCACGCCGGGGGCAATCGCGCCGCCGATATAGGCGCCGTCGCTGGCGACCACGTCAAAGGTCGTCGCCGTGCCGAAATCGACAATGATCAGATCGCCGCCATGCAGGTCAAAGCCTGCGACTGTATTGACCAGCCGGTCCGGCCCTACCGCTGTGCCCGCATCGACGCGCACATCGACAGGCAGCTTGCAGTCGGGCTTTCCCACGACCAGCGGGCGGCAATTGAAGTACCGGTCCGCAAAGACGCGCAGGTTGAAGACCACGCGCGGCACGGTGGAAGAGATGATCACCTCGGTGATCTCCACATCCACGTTGTCAAACTTCATCAGCGTGCGCAGCCAGACGTAATACTGATCCGCCGTGCGCTGATGCTCGGTGGAGGCGCGCCATGTAGCAATGAACTCCGACCCGTCCCAGATCGCGAAGACGGTATTGGTATTGCCGCAGTCGATGGTCAGAAGCATCTTATGCCCCCTCGAAGAAAACGTCAGCCGCGGGGATCGCCACGCGGGATTTCGCGGTCAATAGAACAAGTTGGCCTGTCTCGTCCACCGTCTCGAAGGTGCCGGTCCATTCGTCCGTGACCGTGCGGGCGCGGATCACCTCGCCCAAGCGGGCGGCGCGGGCGAGCCATGCGGTGCGGATCGGGGCGAAACCATAGGTGGTGAACTGCGCTTCCCAGTGCGCGTAGGCCGGGGCGAGCAGGCCCAAGAACGCTTCGGGCGTCTGCAGCACGCCCGTCTCGCCTTGCAGGGAGACGGGGACGACCGCGCCCGGTTCAACCTCGGCTGTCGCAGGCGCTTCGGCAAGGTTCACACCAATCCCGATGGACAGATGGCCCATCCCCGTGCGTTCCAAGAGGATACCAGCGACTTTGCCACCGTTCAGCAGCACGTCGTTTGGCCATTTCAGTGCGAAGCTCTCGACCCGGCCTGTGGCCGCCACAAACGCATCATTGAGCGCGAGCGATGCCACAAAGCTGCGCAGGGCAACCTGTTCGGGTTGCTCCACCGGCTGCATGACATAGGTAGCGGCAAAATTGCCTTTCGGCATCGACCAAGGTCGACCCCGCCTGCCCCGTGCGGCGGTCTGGTCCAGCGCGAGGATCCAGCAGGGGGATGTCAGGGAGCCTGCGATGCGATCCGCCTCGCTGAGCGTGCTGTCGACACGCTCCAGCACACGTTTCTCAACGCCCTCAGGCCAGTCAGTTAACAAGAGTTGCCGCCGCCGCCGCTGCCACGCCTTCAACGCCAAAGAGGTTGATCACCCCCAGCAGCATCACACCCGCCGAGGCCATCAGGAAACCCCAAAGCACCGGGTTCATGCCGGTGTCGAGCCCCTCTTTATCCTCGCCGAAATACATGTAGTAGACGATGCGCAGATAGTAGAACGCGCCGATCACCGACGCGATCACACCTGCGACAGCAAGCCATCCGAGGCCTGCGTCATAAGCCGCACGCAGCACGTAGAACTTGCCGAAGAAACCCACTAGCGGCGGCACACCTGCAAGGCTGAACATCAGCACCAGCACGGCCATCGCCTTGAGCGGCTCGCGTTTGGAATACATTTGAAGGCTGGCAATATCGGTGACGGGCTGGCCGTCCTTCTCCATCGCTAGGATGAAGGCGAAGGTGCCGATATTCATGGTCACGTAGATCGCCATGTAGATCAGCATCGCCTGCACACCGAAGGCCGTGCCTGCGGCAAGCCCCATCAGCGCAAAGCCCATATGCGCGATGGAGGAATAGGCCATCAGGCGCTTGATGTTCTGCTGCCCGATCGCCGCGATGGCCCCGAGGAACATGGAGATCACCGACAGGAAGGCCACGATCTGCTGCCAGTCGCTGACCACGCCTGAGAAGGCGTCATGCACGACACGGGCAAACAGCGCCATGGCGGCGACTTTGGGCGCGGTGGCGAAGAAGGCGGTGATCGGCGTGGGCGAGCCTTCGTAGACGTCGGGGGTCCACATGTGGAAGGGGGCTGCCGACACCTTGAATGCGAGACCTGCAATCAGGAAGACGAGACCGAAGAGCAGGCCGAGGGAGATGCCCTCATTGGCCGCCTCGACAATGCCGGTGAAAAGCGTAGTGCCTGCGTAGCCGTAGGTGAGTGATGCGCCGTAAAGGAGCAAGCCCGAGGACAATGCGCCCAGGACGAAATACTTGAGGCCAGCTTCGGTGGATTTCACGCTGTCCCGGCGCAGGGAGGCAACAACGTAAAGGGCAAGCGATTGCAGTTCGAGCCCCATGTAAAGCGCCATGAGATCTCCGGCGCTGACCATCATCATCATGCCGATGACCGACAGCACCACAAGGATCGGGTATTCAAAGCGCAGCAGATCGCGCTTTTGCATATAGTCCTGGCTCATCAGCAGGATGGCTGCTGCGCTCAGCAGGATCGTGACCTTGGCAAAGCGCGCGAAGCCATCATCGACGAACATGCCGCCAAAGGCCACGCGGGTGCCGCCGCCCGACAGGGCGATCCAGATCGCCGTTGCGACCAGCACAACGGAGGTTGTCCACAGCACCATCGGCGCGCCCTTGTCTTTCGACGTGTAGACCGTGACCAGCAGCGCGCCCATCGCGTAGACGGCCAGCAGCAGTTCGGGCAGGACAACAGAGATATCTGCGGAGATCATCGTGTCTTTTCCTTAATTCTCGGCGACCATGGTGGTGGCCTCAAACGCGGCCTGCGCGGTCTCCACATCGCTCACCAGATTGGCGACCGAGGGGCTGATGATATCGGTGACAAGGGCCGGATAGACCCCCAGCAAAAGCGTCATGATCACAAGCGGCGCGAAGATCGCACGCTCGCGACGGGTCATGTCGGTGATCGTCTTCAGGCTTTCTTTGATCAGATCCCCCATCACGACCCGGCGGTAAAGCCAGAGCGCATAGGCCGCCGACAGGATCACGCCGGTGGTGGCCACGGCGGCAACCCATGTGTTGACCTGGAAGACGCCGACCAGCGTCAGGAATTCCCCGATAAAGCCGGAGGTGCCCGGCAAGCCGACATTGGCCATGGTGAACAGCATAAAGATCAGCGCGTAGGCGGGCATGCGGGCGATAAGGCCGCCGTAAGCATCGATCTCGCGCGTGTGCATCCGGTCGTAGATTACGCCGACGCAGAGGAAGAGCGCGCCTGAGATAAAGCCGTGGCTCAGCATCTGGAAGATTGCGCCATCGACGCCCTGCTGGTTAGCGGCGAAGATGCCCATCGTCACAAAGCCCATATGAGCGACCGAGCTGTAGGCGATCAGCTTCTTCATATCCTCCTGCACCATCGCCACGAGCGAGGTGTAGACGATGGCGATGGCACTGAGCCACAGCACCAGCGGCGCCATGAGGTCAGAGGCCACCGGGAACATCGGCAGCGAAAAGCGCAAGAAGCCGTAACCGCCCATCTTCAGCAGGATCGCCGCCAGCACGACCGAACCAGCTGTGGGCGCTTGCACGTGTGCATCCGGCAGCCATGTGTGGACCGGCCACATCGGCATTTTCACCGCGAAGGAAGCGAAGAAGGCCAGCCACAGCAGCGTCTGCATGCCGCCGATGATCTGAATGCCCAGCAAGCTGAAGGTCTGCGTGCCGAAGTTATGCTCCAGCAGCGTCGGGATATCCGTCGTGCCCGCATCGTTGAACATCGCGACCATGGCCACCAGCATCAGCACCGAGCCGAGGAAGGTATAGAGGAAGAACTTGAAGCTCGCATAGACGCGGTTCGCCCCGCCCCAGATGCCAATGATCAGGAACATCGGAATGAGGCCCGCCTCGAAGAAGAGATAGAAGAGCACCAGATCCAGCGCACAGAAGACACCGATCATCAACGTCTCAAGTACCAGAAACGCGATCATGTAGTCCTTTACGCGGTGGGTCACGTTCCAGCTGGCCGCGATGACCAGCGGCATGGTGAAGGTCGTCAGCATCACGAAGAGAACGCTGATCCCGTCAACGCCCATCTTGTATTGCAGGCCGAGCAGCCAGTCGCGCTCTTCCACGAACTGAAAGCCCGTGTCGTCGGGATCAAAGCCCGTCAGGATGAAGATCGAGAAGAGGAACGTCGCCGTGGTCGCCCACATGGCGACCCATTTGGCATTGCGCTGTGCAGCCTCGTCATCGCCACGCAGAAACAGGGCGAGGATGATCGCGCCCAGCAGCGGCAGGAAGGTGACGATGGAAAGAAGGTTGTCCATTAGTTGGCTCCTCCGAACATCGTCATCCAGGTGATGAGGATCACCAGCCCAACCACCATCGAGAAGACATAGTGGAACATGTAGCCCGACTGCGCGCGCCCTGCGAGGCGCGTGAGGAAGGGCACGATGCCCATAGCCAGCCCGTTGATGCCGCCATCAATCGTGGCCCCGTCGCCCTTCTTCCACAGGAACCCGCCGAGCCACTTGGCAGGCTGCACGAAGATCGCGTTATAGAGCTCGTCGAAATACCACTTGTTGAGCAGGAAGTTGTAGAGCGGCCAGTTCGTCTCCGCAAAGCGGCGCGGCAGATCGGGGCGGCGAATATAGAACTGATAGGCGGTCAGGAAGCCCAGCACCATCGCGATGAAGGGGCTGACCTTGACCCATTTCGGGACTTCATGTGCCTCGTTCAGAACATTGTTGTCGGGCGCGGTGTAAATGGCCCCCTCGCCCGGTGCGCCGACGAGGTTGTAGTGCGCTTTTTCCTCTTTCGCCTCGCCGTGATCGTCACTGTGCGCGTCGTCGGAGTGTTCTTCGTCGTGATGCTCGGCCACCTCGTAAGGAACCCCGAAGAACGTGCCGACCTCATTGGTTTTGCCGAAGAAGCTGCCATACCAGATCATGCCGGAGAAGACCGCGCCAAGGGCCAGAACGCCCAGCGGCAGCAGCATGATCATGGGGGACTCGTGCGCGTGCTCGTGGGTGTGTTTGTCGCCGCGCGGGGTGCCGTAAAAGGTCAGGAACATCAGCCGCCAGCTGTAGAAGCTGGTGAAAAGCGCCGCCACAACCAGCATCCAGAACGCGTATTGGGAGCCGACAAAGGCGCTTTCGATCACCGCGTCTTTCGATAGGAACCCGGCAAAGCCGTAATAGGTCAGCGGGATGCCCACACCCGTGATGGCCAGCGTGCCGATCATCATGGCCCAGAACGTGTAGGGCATCTTTTTGCGAAGACCGCCATAGTTCCGCATGTCTTGCTCGTGGTGCATGCCGTGGATCACGGAGCCCGCGCCAAGGAAGAGCATCGCCTTGAAGAACGCGTGGGTGAACAGATGGAACATCGCGACCGAGTAGACGCCCACGCCTGCAGCCACGAACATGTAGCCCAGCTGCGAACAGGTCGAATAAGCGATCACGCGCTTGATGTCGTTTTGCACAAGGCCAACGGTGGCTGCGAAGAAGGCCGTGGTGGCCCCAAGGATCGTCACGAAGGTCATCGCCGCATCCGCATATTCCATGATCGGCGACATGCGGCAGACGAGGAAGACGCCCGCGGTGACCATGGTCGCGGCGTGGATCAGCGCCGACACCGGGGTCGGGCCTTCCATCGCGTCTGGCAGCCATGTGTGCAGGATCAGCTGCGCTGACTTCCCCATCGCGCCGATGAAGAGCAGCGCCGCGACCAGTTCGACCGCGTTCCACTCGGTCCAGAGGAAACGCACCTGCGTCTCCGCCAGCTCCGCGCCGGAGGCAAAGATCACGTCGAAATTCACGCTGTCGGTCAGATAAAACAGAGCGAATATCCCCAGCGCGAAGCCGAAATCGCCCACGCGGTTGACGATAAACGCCTTCATCGCCGCAGCCCCTGCGCTTTCCTTGCGGAAATAGAACCCGATCAAAAGGTAGGAGGCGACGCCCACGCCCTCCCAACCAAAGAACATCTGCACAAGGTTGTCGGATGTCACCAGCATCAGCATCGCGAAGGTGAAGAACGACAGATACGCGAAGAAGCGCGGCCGGTAGGACTCGCCTTCGCGGAAATGATCGTCATGGGCCATGTAGCCGAAGGAATACAGGTGGACGAGCGCCGAGACGGTGTTGATCACAATCAGCATGATCGCCGTCAGACGGTCCAGCCGGATCGCCCAATCTGTCGTCAGCGTGCCGCTTTCGATCCAGCGCAGAATGACAATGCGCTGGGTTTCCCCGTCAAAGCCAAGGAACACGATCCACGACAGGAACGCCGCCAGGAACAAGAGGCTTGTTGCCACCCAGCAGGCCGCCGTCTCCCCAAGGATACGCCAGCCAAAGCCGCAGATCAGGGCGCCGACGAGCGGGGCGAAGAGGATAATCGTTTCCATCGCCTCAGCCTCTCATATTGTTGACGTCTTCCACCGCGATGGTCCCGCGGGTCCGGAAGAAACAGACGAGGATCGCAAGGCCAATCGCGGCCTCGGCGGCGGCGACGGTCAGCACGAAAAGCGTGAAGACCTGCCCCACCAGATCGCCCAGAAAGCTGGAGAACGCGACAAGGTTAATGTTCACCGCGAGCAGCATCAGCTCAATCGACATCAGCAGGATGATGACGTTCTTGCGGTTCAAGAACAGTCCGAAAATGCCGATCACGAAGAGCGTCGCCGCGACTGTCAGATAGTGTTCCAGTCCGATCACTTAGTTGGTCCTCATCTCGAAGTCTGCCTTGTCCCCGCGCAGGTCGGGATAGGCGGCGGCGCAGGCGCAAGACTCTGCGTCAAAGGCGGTCAGTTGCACGTCTTTGGCCACGTTGGCCACCGCATCGCCGATCCGCTCAAGCGTGGCGAAGGCCCGTGCGCCGCTCTCCATCTCGTCCACGATTTTCAGTGCAGCCTCGGTGCGGTCAAAGGGCAGACGCTCTGACATCCGCTCTTCGGCGGTGCGAAAGCGTAAAGCCGCGCCGGGGCCGCAATCGGTGATGATGTAATCGCTATAGGTCCCTTCCTGAGACCACCAGTCGCGCCACATGACGCGGCCCTCGCCGAGATCGGCGTGATCCGCCTCGCCGCCATGGCTGACATGGGTGGTCCGCGTGCACTCCGCCAAAGTCAGCGCCTGCGCGCTACTGACCATGGCAAGCAGCGCCAAGGGATATGCGAGCGTGCGGATCACTTACAGCCCCTGCCCCGGTTTGACGTCTTTCAGCTCCATCGCCTTGGCAGGGTCGCGATACATCTGTGCCAGCACGTTCTGGCGCTTGATGTCGCTGCGGTGGCGCAGGGTCAGAACAATCGCGCCGATCATCGCGACCAGCAGGATCAGGCCCGCAAGCTGAAAGAGCAGGATGTATTCGTCGTAAATCAGCAGCCCCAGCGCCTTGGTGTTGTGGACATCGTCGGGCGTGTTCGCCGCCAGACGTTCCTCAAACCCGCTGGAGAAACCCCAGGCCCCGAAAGCGAGAGCCAGCTGCATCATCAGCACCACACCGATCAGCAACGCGACCGGCACGTATTTCGACATCTCCGCCCGAAGTTCCGCGAAATCCACATCGAGCATCATCACGACGAACAGGAACAGCACCGCGACCGCGCCGACATAGACGATGATCAGCAGCATCGCGACAAACTCTGCGCCCAGCAGCACGAAAAGGCCTGCCGAGCTGAGAAACGCCAAGATCAGCCACAAAACCGAATGCACCGGGTTGCGCGAGATGACCGTGAAAAGGCCCCCCGTCACAGTCGCCAGCGCAAAGCAGTAAAAGGCAATCGCGGGAACGGTCATGTGTCGCTCTCCTTCTCGGCGGCGTCGGTCACTTCGGTGGCCAGTTCCATCGCTTTGGTCATCGCAGGCAAGCCACCGAACGCGCCCATCATGGCGATGGTTTCCGCAATCTCCTGCTTGGTGGCCCCAGCTTCCAAGGCGTGACGGACGGTCATGCGCAGCTGCGATTCCGCCTGCGCACCCATCACGGTCAGACCGGCGAGCGTCAGCAAAAGCCGCGTTTTGGCATCGAGACCTTCGGGGTTGAAGGTCTTGCCCATGAACGTCTCCATCATGTCCTTGGACATGGTCGGGAAAAGCGCCTCAAAGCCTTTCGGCGTGAACTGCTCCAACGCGGGGTTCATGGTTTTCAGCCATTCCTGGGACTGCACCATCATCGCGGCAAAAGGGTTGGTTGGATCGCTCATCCGGCGTCCTCCTCGAAAACCTCGATAGCGGCATTCAGCGCGTTTACCATCGCCGGGAAGCCGCCATAGAGAGCCATCTGGTTGATGACTTCTGCAATCTCGCGCGGGCTCGCGCCAGAGCCTAACGCATTGCGAATATGCACTTTTAGTTGCGGGGCGGTCTGCCCACCCATCGCTGTGAGCGCCGCAATCGTCGTCAGATAGCGCGTCTTCGCGTCCAGCCCTTCGCGGGTATAGTAATGCCCATACGCCACCTCGATCAGCGACTTGGAGAAGCCAGGCAGCAGCGCGTCATAGCGCGCCGCCAGCGTCTCTTCGATGCCGGGGTTCGTGGCCTCAGCCATCGGCTTGCCGCGATCATATGCGTCGGAAGGGCTCATCTGTAAGGCGCGTCAATCTCAAGGTTGCGGGCGATCTCGGCTTCCCAGCGGTCGCCGTTCGCCAGCAGCTTTTCCTTGTCGTAGAACAGCTCTTCGCGGGTCTCGGTCGAGAATTCGAAATTGGGGCCTTCGACGATGGCATCCACGGGGCAGGCTTCCTGACAGAAGCCGCAATAGATGCATTTCGTCATGTCGATGTCATAGCGCGTGGTGCGGCGGGATCCGTCTTCACGCGGTTCGGCATCAATGGTGATCGCTTGCGCGGGGCACACGGCTTCGCAGAGCTTGCAGGCAATGCAGCGCTCTTCCCCGTTGGGATAGCGGCGCAACACATGCTCGCCCCGGAAGCGTGGGCTGATCGGCCCTTTTTCGTGCGGGTAGTTCAGCGTGGCTTTCGGCGCGAAGAAGTAGCGCAGGCCCAGCTTCATGCCTTTGAAGAAATCAGCCAGCAGAAAGTATTTCGCGGCCCGTCCATAGTCGATCTGCGTCATGTTTAGCCTCCCACGGCCCAGCGGGCATAGGCCCCGCCGAAGAGTTCAAACTTTGCGAAAAATGCCACGATCACGACCCAAGCCAGCGACATCGGCAGGAACACCTTCCAGCCCAAACGCATCAGCTGATCGTAGCGGTAGCGTGGGACGATGGCCTTCACCATCGCGAAGAGGAAGAAGAAGAACGCCATCTTGGCGACCATCCAGAGCGGGCTGTCGGGCAGGAACGGGATGGGGGACAGCCAGCCGCCGAAAAAGAGCAGCGTGATAAGCGCGCACATCAGGAAAATGGCGATATATTCGCCTGCCATGAAGAGCAGGAAGGGCGTGGACGAGTATTCGACCTGATAACCTGCGACCAGCTCGGATTCCGCTTCGGGTAGATCGAACGGCGGCCTGTTCGTCTCGGCCAAGGTGCTGATAAAGAACAGGAACACCATCGGCAGGTGCGGCAGCCAGTACCAGTTGAAGAAGCCCAGATCGCCGTCCTGCGCGCGCACGATATCGCCGAAATTCAGCGATCCGGTGGAGATGATCACACCGATGATGATCAGACCGATGGAGACCTCGTAGGAAATCATCTGTGCCGCGGATCGCAGGCTTCCGAGGAATGGGTATTTCGAGTTCGACGCCCAGCCACCCATGATCACGCCATACACCTCAAGCGAGGAGATCGCGAAGACGTAAAGGATGGCGACGTTGATATCCGCCAGAACCCATGTGTCGTTGAAGGGGATCACGGCCCACGCAATCAGCGCCAGCACGAAGGAAATCATCGGCGCGAGCATGAAGACCGTCTTGTCGGCCCCTGCCGGAATAACGATCTCTTTCACGACGTATTTCAGGGCATCGGCCACAGTTTGCAGCAGGCCGAACGCGCCCACCACATTGGGGCCGCGCCGCATTTGAACGGCGGCCCAGACCTTGCGGTCGCCATAGACCAGAAACAGCAGCGAAATCATCACGAACCCAATGACAGCAAGGCATTGGGCAACGATAATCACCGCCACACCGGCTCCGGTTGCTAGAAAGTCAGCCATGTATCCTCACACCGTGGGTATCCCAAGTTCCCTGCAGTTTGCCACCTCGACCTCGGCATCCAGGGTCTGCGTTCCACGAGGCAGCGCGGCTGAGATGGTGTAAACCGCATCTGCGGTCCAAATACCAGCCACTTCCTCGACACTTGTGCGCACGTGTCGCGCGAATCCGTAGCCCCGGATCAAGGTATACTGTGCTGCGGCGCAGCGTGCATAGTCTTCAACGTCTTTCGGGCCGCGTGCGCCCTCCATCGAGACCAGAAAACTGACCAGATCACCGTCCAGAAGCCGGGTTTCGATCCCGTTATATTGAGGCGAAAAGGGCAAGTTGATCTGATCCGGATTGGCCCGTTGCAGATGTGGCGGGGTGCAGGCGGTGAGGGCCATCACCACCGCACAAAGTAGCCCCGCGCGCATGTCGTTACTCCGCCGCGATCTTTTGCTCGGACCGCGCCTTTGCGTTGGCAGACAGCTCGGCCATCAACTGGCTCGCGCGCGCAATGGGGTTGGTCAGGTAGTGATCGGTGATCGCATAGCGGAAGGTGGCGGTGCCTAATTTGCCCGCAGGCAACGGCTGCCACTCGTTTTCCGGCACGTCGTCGATCTTGGCCAGATGCGGCACCTCTTTGACCAGCGCCTGACGCAGCTGCGCAAGGCTGTCGAACGGCAGCGTCGCACCCAATTCCGCAGAGAGCGCCCGCAGGATCGCCCAGTTTTCCTTGGCCTCCCCCGGCGGGAAGCCCGCCCGCAGCGCCAGTTGAGGCCGCCCTTCGGTGTTCACGAACAGCCCCTGCTCTTCGGTATAAGCCGCCCCCGGCAGGATCACGTCGGCGCGGTGCGCGCCGCGATCCCCGTGCGAGCCTTGGTAGATCACGAACGCACCCGGCTCGATGTCGATCTCGTCAGCGCCGAGGTTGTAGATCACCTCCGCGCCTTCAATCGCGGCACTCAGCCCACCTTCGGTCGTGCAGCCGGCATCCATCGCGCCCACACGGGCGGCGGCGGTGTGCAGGATCAGCAGCTTGGAGCCTACGGTCTCGGCCAGTTGCATCGCGGTGCCCAGCACCGCAGCTCCATCGGCTTCCATAAGCGCGCCCATGCCAATGATGATCATCCCGTTGACGTCTTGGTTGGCCGAGTGATCCATCTTCGCAAGCGCGGCCAATGCATCACGACTATTGCCAATATGTTGGGTCGGATAGGTCAGATCGACATTTTCGCCGATCACCGCCACCGTCGCGCCTTGGGTCCACGCCTTGCGAATGCGCGCGTTCAAAACAGGGGCTTCGACCCTCGGGTTTGCCCCGATCAGCAGGATATGCTCGGCCTCATCAATCTCTTCGATGGTGCAATTGCCCACATAGCCCGAACGGTTGCCCTCGGGCAGTTTCGCACCATCAGTACGGCATTCGACCGAGCCGCCCTGCCCTTCAATCAGCTGTTTCAGCGCAAAGGCCGCCTCAACCGGCACCAGATCGCCAACCAAGCCAGCCACCTTCTTGCCCTTCATCGCCTCGGCCACCTTCGCCAAAGCCTCCGGCCAAGTGCTGGGCCGCAGCTTGCCGTTCTCACGGACGTAAGGCTTGTCCAACCGCTGGCGGCGCAGGCCGTCCCAGACAAAGCGCGTCTTGTCGGCGATCCATTCCTCGTTCACACCGTCATGGTTGCGCGGCAGGAAACGCATCACTTCGCGGCCCTTGGTGTCCACGCGGATATTGGAGCCCAACGCATCCATCACGTCGATGCTTTCGGTCTTCGTCAGCTCCCAAGGCCGCGCGGTGAAAGCGTAAGGCTTCGACACAAGCGCGCCCACGGGGCACAGATCAATGATGTTGCCCTGCAAATTACTGTCGAGCGTCTCGCCCAGATAGGACGTGATCTCACTGTCTTCACCCCGGCCCGTCTGACCCATCTGGGTGATGCCTGCCACCTCGGTCGTGAAGCGCACACAGCGGGTGCAGGAAATGCAGCGGGTCATATGGGTCTCGACCAACGGCCCCAGATCCAGATCCTCGACCGCGCGCTTCGGCTCCCGGAAACGGCTGAAATCGACGCCATAGGCCATCGCCTGATCCTGCAGATCGCACTCGCCGCCCTGATCGCAGATCGGGCAGTCGAGCGGGTGATTGATCAGCAGAAACTCCATCACGCCCTCGCGGGCTTTCTTGACCATGGGAGAGTTCGTGCGCACCTGCGGCGGTTCCCCGTCGGGACCGGGCCGCAAATCCTTGACCTGCATCGCGCAGGAGGCTGCGGGCTTGGGTGGCCCACCCACAACTTCCACCAGACACATCCGGCAATTCCCGGCAATCGACAGGCGTTCGTGATAGCAAAAGCGGGGAATTTCGACGCCGGCCTCTTCACAGGCCTGGATCAGCGTCATCGCGGGGTCAACTTCCAGCTCTTTGTCATCAATGATGATCTTGCGCAGGTCGCTCATGGGGTCCCTTTCATGGCAACGGGACGCCACCGGCATCCCGTCTCATTGGCTAGGGGACATGTAGCCCTGCGACGCCGGTGGAGCAACCACGAAACGCCTTAATTCGCGCGCAAAAGCTCTCCGATTAGGGACTTGGCCTTGATCTCTTTCTCGCCCAGCGCGCAGTAGCTGTCGGGGTTGTCCTCGGAGACGCCGTTTTTCTCCAGATAGGCGTTGCGCAGACGCTTCATGCGCTTGCGCTCGTCCTTGTCCTTCAAAAACGCTTTCACCTCATCCTCGGAATAGCCCTTGTCGCGGGCGTAATCCTCCAGGTCATTGGCCTTTTGCCAGACCACGAACATGCGCGCCGAGATGTTAGGGCAATTCTTACGTATCTTGTCGCCGACCGAGGCGGCCAGCAGTTGATCATTGATGTGCTTTTCTTCCGGCAAAGGGGTCAGGGCGACCGCGCTCGTGGCCATCAGGCCCAGGATCAGGGCGGAAAATATCGTCTTCATAGCTCAGTCCTCAATAAAGCCATGCCCTTTAGATAGGCATGCGCGTCTGATCTGACTATGGGAATTTCCGCCGATGTTATTCAATATCAAGCGAGGATTTGCAGGAAATGGCCTTATTCTGCGGCTTTGGCGCCGCCCAGCCAGTCCCAGCCGAAGGCCTGATCCGTGTCGCCTTGCGCACGGCGCATGTCCAACCGGTTCAACGCTTCATCCAGCGTTGGGACGTGCCCCTTGGGCACCCACCACATGACGAAATGCTGCGCTTCCAGAGCGTCGAACCACTCCTGACGCTTTGCAAAGAACCGCGCATGCACGGTGTCCCAGACGAAAGCGCGCAGGCTGGCCACGTCTTCCCAGACCGTCAGGTTTGGCACATAGCGCGGATCGCCCCCGATCGCGTGCGACGTGGCCCCCGGCGCCCCAGAGCCTTCGAGCATCCAGACAAACCCCGGCATCCGTTTGCCCAGCCCGTTGATGCGCTCGATATTGTCAATGAATTCAGCGACCAGCGGATCACCCGCATCGGCTTTCAGACGCCCGACATTCAACTCAGCCAGATGATGTCCGGCGGGCTGAATCATTCGGTCACGTCAAGCAAGTAGCGACCCACAGTCGTCTCGTTCAAAATCTCGGTCTTCCCAGCGCCGCAGACTTTCTCTTCACTTGGCTCATCAAGCCGGTATTGCAGCAGGAAATCCTGAACCTGAGTGTCGATGCGCGCATTGGCATCCTCGGCCCAGGGCATGCTGTTGGGATCAGTGATGCCGTCATCCGCCAAACGGTTCAGCAAATCATCGCTATCTTTCGCGACAGTTTGCGGGTTCAGGCTTAGATCAGGACAAGACAAGGCCAATTGCTGGGCAATGCCAGACGCTACGACAACGTCCACAAAGTAATCGGGTGCGCGCGGCCCGTCCTGGGCAAGAGCCGGCATCGCCGTGAGGCCCAGCAAAAGAGCCGCGCGGATCACTCCGCCGCCACCGCAGGACGACCCGAGCGCTTGTGTTTGATCCGGTCCTCGATCTCGTCCCGGAAATGGCGGATGAGGCCTTGGATCGGCCAGGCAGCTGCATCGCCAAGTGCGCAGATCGTGTGGCCTTCCACCTGCTTGGTCACATCCAGCAGCATGTCGATTTCCTCGACCTCGGCCTCGCCTTTCACCAGACGGTCCATCACGCGCATCATCCAGCCCGTGCCTTCGCGACACGGCGTGCACTGACCACAGCTTTCATGCTTGTAAAACGCGCTGAGCCGCCAGATGGCTTTGATGATATCAGTGCTTTGGTCCATCACGATCACAGCCGCAGTGCCAAGGCCCGAGCGTTGCTCGCGCAGCCAGTCGAAATCCATGATCGCTTCGCGGGCCAGTTCACCCGGAAGACACGGCACGGATGACCCACCCGGAATGATCGCCTTGAGATTATCCCAGCCGCCGCGAATGCCGCCGCAGTGACGCTCGATCAGCTCTTCGAACGGTATCGACATCTCTTCTTCAACGACGCAGGGGTTGTTCACATGGCCCGAAATCGCGAACAGCTTCGTGCCCGCGTTATTCGGGCGTCCGAAATTGGCAAACCAATCCGGCCCGCGCCGCAGGATCGTCGGCACAACGGCAATGGACTCTACGTTATTTACCGTGGTCGGGCAGCCATAAAGCCCCGCCCCCGCCGGAAACGGCGGCTTCATGCGCGGCATGCCTTTCTTGCCTTCAAGGCTTTCCAGCAGAGCGGTTTCCTCGCCGCAGATATAAGCACCTGCGCCGTGATGCAGATAAAGGTCGAAATCCCAACCGGACTTGGCGGCGTTCTTGCCCAGAAGACCCGCGTCATACGCTTCGTCAATCGCGGCCTGCAGCGCTTCGCGCTCGCGGATATATTCGCCGCGGATATAGATGTAGCAGGCATGCGCGCCCATCGCGAAAGACGCGATCAGGCAGCCTTCGATCAGCGTGTGCGGATCATGGCGCATGATCTCGCGGTCCTTGCAGGTGCCCGGCTCGGACTCGTCGGCGTTGACCACAAGATAGGACGGACGCCCGTCGCTTTCCTTGGGCATGAACGACCATTTCAGTCCGGTCGGGAAGCCTGCCCCGCCGCGCCCGCGCAAGCCGCTGGCCTTCATCTCGTCTACGATCCAGTCGCGACCCTTCTTGATGATGCCCGCCGTGCCATCCCAATGGCCGCGCTGCTGCGCGCCCTTCAGGGTGCGGTCGTGCATCCCGTATAGATTGGTGAAGATCCGATCTTCATCCTTCAGCATTGCTGAACTCCCCTAAGACTGTCGGCGCGCACGCCAAATCTGATAAGTGACAACTAACGCCCAGAACAGCCCCGCCAATGCGGCAAAATCGAACAGCAGCGCATAGCGCCCCGCCATGCCAAGCGCCGGGCCGACCACTTGCGCGGCCAGCCAGATCAGCATGGTGCCTGCGATGACCAATGCCGCGATCCGACCCTTGCGGGCCAGAGCGGCTTCGGCGTCACGAGACAGGTTGGGGCGCTCTGCCATGGCTTAGGCCTTTTCGTCTTTCGATTTACGCTCGGGCATGGCCGCCAGCGTGACCTTGGCTTTCTGGTTGCTGGATTTGACCTGATAGGACTCGGTCTCGGGCTTGACGGGCTTGGCCGCAGCTTTGACCGCAGACTTTGCAGGTGCAGGCGTCTTCGGAGCGGGCGCTGCCTTTTTCGGCGCAGGCACAGGCTTGGCCGTAGCGGCCTTTGCCGGAGCTGGCTTCGCAGGTGCCGTCTTTGCAACAGGTGCCGCGGTTTTCGCAGGGGTGGCCTTGGGGGCTGCTGCGGCCTTGGGGGCTGCTGCTTTTGCGGGCGCTGGCTTTGCAGGTGCCGCCTTCGCCGGTGCTGCCACTTTCGCAACAGTCTTCGCCGGAGCCGCTTTGGCCGTAGGCTTCGCAGCCGCTGCCTTTTTCACAGGAGCCGCCGCTGGTTTCGCAGGTGCGGCCTTTGCCTTCACGGGTGCCGGTTTCGCAACAGATGCAACCGTCTTCGCTACCTTCGGCGCAGCCTTCACCGCCTTCTTGGCCACCGCCGCAGGCGCTTTCACCGCTTTCTTAACAGCCGGAGCCGCCTTCACCTTCGGGGCGGCCTTCTTCACCTTGGCCACTGTCTGCGCTGTAGACGCCGGGCTTTTGACCTTCGGCTTCATCACGCTCAGCGCAACCGGGGCTACAGCCAACCGCCAGAAGTAAAGACCCGCCGCGGCAGGCGCCATCGGCAGTTGTGTCATCAAGACCCCTGTCCGGCGTGCAGACAAGGCCACATCAGTCCATTTGTTAAAATCAGTCATTGTTCAGTCTCGCTCCATTTGGAAAGTGCACAGACCCTTTCAGGCCTGTCCGCAACGCCCCTCCCAAAAGCGATGCCATGAAATGCCCGACTCCGGTTCAGGGCCGCAGTCAGGCGGTGCTTTTATCCGTCGTAGACGCCTCCTTTGGCGACTTTCTTGGAAAACTCTGTCTCGCCGCCCTTGGCAAGGACCTTGGCTTGCTTGACCCATTCGTCGCGGCTCACCCGGCCTTTGAACCCTTCGAGGTTCTCATCCACCCATTCGACCTCTTTCTTGCGCCATCCGGCAATCTGGTCGAAGTGATAGAACCCCATGGAATGCAACAGCTTCTCCAGCTTGGGCCCAACCCCCTTGATCTGCTTGAGGTCATCTGCCCCGCCGTCGCGCGGCGCGCTCAGCATCTCGGGCTTGCCATCGGCGGCGACCGGTTTGGCCGCGGCTTTGGGCTTTTCAGCGGCTTTCGCCGTGCTTGCCGCTGCAGGAGCTGCCGCCGGAGTTGTCGCTGTCGGGGCCGTCGCCGTCGCGGCAGGCACCGCAGCCGGTGCAGTTTTGGCCGCAGGGGCCGGTGCCGGCGTCTTGGCAGCCGTGCCCGCCTGTTCCATTTTCGGCGCAGGCGACCGGCACAGGAAGATCGTCAACACGACCCCCAGAAGCAAAAAGGCAATCACCGCCATGAATATCGCTTGTGTCGCCGTGTATTCCGCGACCAACCATAGACCAAGCCCCAGCATACCGCCTGCAAGTGCGGCAACCGTCCAGCATGTCTTGGTGCAGGCCGCCTTGGCTTCATAATCCTTCATCTAGTCGTCTCCCTGTCCGTCTTGGGCTTGATTGACGCAGCCCTTAGCTTTTCCTAGCACGAGCAGAAAACGGCGTCTCGCCCCCATCTGCAAGGATTTTCGCCTGCGAGACCCAATCATCGCGGCTCACGCGCCCCTTGAAGCCTTCCAGATTGTCGTCAACCCAGGAGATTTCATCAGCGCTCCACTTGGCGATCTGATCGAAATGATAAAAGCCAATCGAGTTCAAAAGCGCCTCCAACTTCGGCCCGACGCCCTTGATCAGCTTGAGATCATCGGCCCCCGCCTTGCGCGGCGCTTTCATCACGCGCGGCTTTTTCTGGGCCGGTGCGGCGGCAGACAATTCCGGCTTGGCAACCGCCTTGGGGCTGCGATCCGCTTCCACGTGCCCTTGTTTTTCTTTGGTCTTCGGCTTGGATGTGCGGTTGGCAGGCTTACCCTGCCAGGGCGTTAGCAGCGGCACTTCGGTGCCGTCGATCCGCTTCACGGTGTCGTTCAAATCCGTCGCCAGCTGCGCCGAGGCATTGTATTTCGTCTTGCCGCTGTCGAACCCTTCGAGGCTGGAAAGCCCTTTGAGCGGCTCTGACGCAAACCGCCCGTTCTGCGGCCCCGGCACCGGCACTTCGCCCGCGCGGAAATCGTCAATCATCTGACCGAATTTCTCAGCCGTCAGATCTTCGTAATAATCTTTGCCGATCTGGGCCATCGGCGCATTGGAACACGCGCCCAGACACTCAACCTCTTCCCAGCTCAGCTTGCCATCGGCACTGATCTGATGCGGCTTCGGTGCGATCTTCTCCTTGCAGACCGCAACCAGGTCCTCCGCCCCGCAAATCATGCAGGAGGTCGTTCCGCAAATCTGAATATGCGCCACGTTTCCAACAGGTTGCAGCTGAAACATAAAGTAAAACGTCGCCACCTCCAGCGCGCGGATATAGGCCATATCCAGCATCTCGGCGACCGCCTCAATCGCAGGCTGAGACAACCACCCTTCCTGCTCCTGCGCCCGCCAGAGCAACGGAATAATCGCAGAGGCCTGCCGCCCTTCCGGGTACTTCGTAATCTGCGCCTCCGCCCATTTCTGGTTCTCGGGCGTGAAGGCAAAGCTGTCAGGTTGGTCGTGGTGAAGACGGCGTAGCATTAGCGGTCAATCTCTCCGAAAACGACGTCCAGCGTACCGATAATGGCCGCGACGTCGGCAAGTTGGTGGCCTTTGCAGAGGTAATCCATCGCTTGCAGATGCAGATACCCCGGTGCGCGCAGCTTGGCGCGGTAGGGCTTGTTGGTGCCATCCGCCACAAGGTAAACGCCGAACTCCCCCTTCGGCGCTTCGACGGAGGCGTAGACCTCCCCCTCCGGCACATGGAAGCCTTCGGTGTAGAGCTTGAAGTGATGGATCAGCGCCTCCATCGAGGTTTTCATCTCCCCCCGTGTTGGCGGCGTCAGCTTGCCACGCGCCAGCACGTCACCGGGGGTTTCGCGCAGCTTTTCAATGGCTTGCAGGATGATCGAGGTCGACTGACGCATCTCTTCCATGCGGCAGAGGTAGCGGTCATAGCAATCGCCATTCTTGCCCACGGGCACCTGAAATTCGAACTCGTCATAGCATTCATAGGGCTGCGCACGGCGCAAATCCCACGCCAGACCCGACCCACGGACCATCACGCCTGAGAAGCCATAATTCTGGATATCTTCTTCTGTGACAACGCCGATATCCGCGTTACGCTGCTTGAAAATCCGGTTCTCCGTCAGCAGTCCGTCGATGTCATCCAGCACAGCCGGGAAGGCGTGCGCCCAAGCCTCGATGTCATCAATCAGATCATCGGGCAGGTCCTGATGCACCCCACCCGGACGGAAATAGGCGGCGTGCAGACGCGCCCCGCAGGCGCGCTCGTAAAACACCATCAGCTTTTCGCGCTCTTCAAAGCCCCAAAGCGGCGGCGTCAGCGCGCCGACATCCATGGCCTGCGTGGTGACGTTCAGGATATGGCTCAGAATACGCCCGATCTCGGAATAGAGCACCCGGATCAGCGACGCGCGGCGGGGCACTTCCACACCGGTCAGCTTCTCAATCGCCAGACACCACGCATGCTCCTGATTCATCGGAGCCACGTAATCCAGCCGGTCGAAATACGGCAGGTTCTGCAGATAGGTCCGGCTCTCCATCAACTTCTCGGTGCCACGGTGCAGCAGGCCGATATGCGGGTCACAGCGCTCCACAATCTCGCCGTCCAGCTCAAGCACCAGACGCAAAACACCATGTGCTGCAGGGTGTTGCGGGCCGAAGTTGATGTTGAAATTGCGGATCTTCTGTTCGCCGGTGAGGGCGTCGTCGAAATTCGTTCCGTCCATCATTTCTCAACCTCCATATCGGCAAACATCGCAAAGACCTCTGCCTCGGTCATTTTGTTACGCTGGCCCTCCAGCGCGTAGTTCGACGGCTTGCGATCAATGAAAAGCTCCATGCCGATCTCGAACTGGGACGGGTCCTCAAAGCACTGGATCGACACGTGCTGGTTCTTGCCATCCTGCGTCTGCCACAGCAGGGATGAGCCGCAGTCCTTGCAGAACACCCGCTCTCCCCATTCGGACCCTTTGTAGGACCCAACGGGCGATCCTTCAGCGAACTTCACTGAGGACCCGCAATCGACGGACAGATAGACGCCCCCGGTCCATTTACGGCACATGCCGCAGTGGCAGGCCCCTGCCCCCATCGGGCCCAATTCGGCCTCAAACGTGGTTGCACCGCACAGACAGGATCCGGTCAAGCTCACGCCTTCTCCTCCGTCTTCTCGTCACCCGGAAGGATATATTCCGCCCCTTCCCACGGGCTCATGAAATCAAACTGCCGGTATTCCTGCGTCAGCGACACAGGCTCATAGACGACCCGCTTTTGCGCCTCATCATAGCGCACTTCGGTATAGCCCGTGGTCGGGAAATCCTTGCGCAGCGGATAGCCGCGGAAGCCGTAATCGGTGAGGATCCGGCGTAGATCGGGATGGCCGGTGAAGAGGATGCCGAACATGTCGAACACCTCCCGCTCGAACCAGTTGGCCGAGGGGTGAATTTCGATGATCGAGGGCACCATGTCTTCCTCACGGATCGAGACCCGCAGCCGCACACGGTGGTTCTGATACATGCTCAGAAAGTGGTAAACGACATCAAACCGCTTCTCACGGCTCGGATAATCCACCGCTGTGATATCCACCAAAGACGAGAACTGACAGGTCCGGTCGGCTTTCAAAAACTCGACAAACCCCGTCAGCGAGGACGGCGCCACGTCGATATTCAACTCACCATGGGTCACGTCCCAAGCCAGCACGCAATCAGGGCGTTTCAGCTCGATATGGGTGCCCAGTTCCTGCAATGCGTCAGACATATCGGCCCCCTAGCGGATCAGCGTGCCCGTGCGGCGGATTTTCCGCTGCAACTGGAGAATACCGTAAAGCAGCGCCTCTGCCGAGGGCGGGCAGCCCGGCACATAGACATCGACCGGCACGATCCGGTCACAGCCGCGCACCACGGAATAGCTGTAATGGTAATACCCGCCGCCATTGGCACAAGAGCCCATCGAGATCACATAGCGCGGCTCCGGCATCTGATCGTAAACCTTGCGCAGCGCGGGCGCCATCTTGTTGGTCAGCGTACCGGCGACGATCATCAGGTCCGACTGGCGCGGGGAGGCGCGCGGCGCCGTCCCGAACCGCTCCATATCATAGCGCGGCATGGCGGTGTGCATCATCTCGACCGCACAACAGGCCAGCCCGAAGGTCATCCAGTGCAGCGAGCCTGTGCGCGCCCAGTTGATGATGTCTTCGGTGGAGGTCAGCAAGAACCCCTTGTCCTGCAACTCGCGGTTCAGTTCCTGCGTGGCGACATCACGGTCAGCGCCAGCCGTATTTGCTCCGGTCGCTACTCCCATTCCAACGCTCCCTTTTTCCACTCATAGGCAAAGCCCACGGTCAAAACGCCCAAGAACACCATCATCGACCAGAACCCCAGCATCGAGATGTCTTGGAAGGCCACAGCCCAGGGGAACAGAAACGCGATCTCCAGATCGAAAATGATGAACAGAATCGCCACGAGGTAGAACCGCACATCAAACTTCATCCGGGCATCATCAAACGCGTTGAACCCGCATTCATAGGCGCTGACCTTCTCGGGGTCCGGATTGCGCACCGCAAGGACAACAGCGGCGAGGATCAGGACAAGGCCCAAGGCAATCGCAAGGCCCAGAAAAACGACAATCGGGAGGTATTCGCTCAGCAGATTTTCCACCGGTTTGGCTCCTTTCACGCGCGACAAGGCGCATGCGTGTGTGGCTTGAGTGGGTATGTATGCCTGTGCGTGGGGAGGGTCAACGGAAAGTGAGGGCGGTGTGGGGTCGCGGACCGTCTTGCAAACGCTCCAGGGCAGCGTTTCTGCCCGGCAAGGGCTGTGCCTCGGACGCGGAGTCGTTTCAGGAATGAACCGGTCGGGCGTTTCACATCCTGCCGTTAATCCCATGATCAATCACTAAGGTGTATCGTTCGGAATGTCAGGGATATCCGTCGCCTGCGCGGCACCTGGCTCCCATCAATCCTATCTTTTTTGCGTGCAAGGATCGCGTGGGTCCAGTCCCACCGCGCGTGGCCCTGTATGACAAGCAAGCTGCGCGGCTTCAAAACAACCTCTTGCCGTTCTTTGTGCTTCTCAAATCGCATTACGCAGCAAGACAGCAAGCTTACAGACGCAATTATATCGCCAAAACATGGTGCACAGTCCACATGCGCCGAAATCCCTTGGCCGGGAAGATATTCATTGACGATCGCCTGATCGGGGCGGACTGAAAAGAAACCTTCCGTGACAAGTCGATCCGCGAGGGCAGAAAGCGGCCTAGGCAAGGCACCGATCCGATCTCGCGCCCTCACCCGACGGGCTTTGTAGTCATATCGGTAGCCATAATGCTGAACCCTGCGGACAAAATCCGTTTGCCACGGTTGGGCGTCGCACCAACTGACGAGGTCCCTTTCAGCGTCTTCGCTTAGGAACTCGTTTTCAAGGCTCAGTCCATCTAGACCGGCTTCTGAAAGGAATGAAAATTGCAAACGATGCTTCCGAACGTTCAAACATTGGTTTTGGCTGTTTGCAGCAAACGTCTTAAAGATACTTTGCGGGACATGGACCTTATCTCACCGCCCCTTGAAAAACCCTTCAACCCCGTCCCGCGCCTCATCGCTCTCCCACTGCACCCGCAACGCCTCAATCGTCTCCGAAATCACCGCGGCGCCCAGATCCGGCCCTAGCCGCCGGGCGAGCCGCTTGGCCGCCGCGACGGCCCCCGGCTTGCACTCCAGATAGGGCGCGACCTCCGCCTCCACGGCGGTGTCCAAATCCGCCTCCGGCACTGCTTTTGCCAAAAGCCCCAGCGACACCGCCTCCGCGGCCCCGAACACCCGCGATGACATAAAGACCCGCCGCGCCATGCCCTCGCCCATGCGCGCGAGCACGTAAGGCCCAATCGTCGCCGGGATCAGGCCCAGCCGCGTCTCCGTCAGGCCCAGTTTCACGCGGTCCACACCGACCGCCACGTCGCAGATCGAGATCAGCCCGACCCCGCCGCCAAACGCATTGCCCTGCACCCGGCCCACCAGAGGCTTCGGCAATTCGTTCAATGCTTTCAACATCATGGCGAGTTTCGTGGCCTCCGCCACGCGGGTCGCGCCATCGGCCTCCATCTGCGCTTTCATCCAGCCCAGATCGCCGCCCGCGCAAAAGCTCTTGCCCGCGCCGGTCAGCACCACGACGCGCACGGTCGCGTCCGCGCCCAATTGCGCTGCGGCTTCGGTCAATTCGGCGATCATCTGGGCAGACATCGCGTTGTGCTTTTCGGGCCGGTTCAGGGTCAGCACCGCCACGCCGCGTGCATCCACGGTCAGGTCCAAGGTTTCAAACACCGCGCATCTCCTGTGCCATTGCCGCCGCCTTCGCCAGTTTCGCGGCGTTCAAACCTGTCTCATATCCCAGTGATTTCAGATGCTTGTCCACAGCCTCTGTCGCGACGTTGCCTGCGGCTCCCGGCGCATAAGGGCAGCCGCCCAAGCCGCCGACTGCCGCGTCGAACACCCGCACACCGCGCGCCAGGGCGACGTCCACATTCTCCAACGCCCGGCCCGACGTGTCGTGAAAATGCCCAGCCAACAGCCTCACATCCACCGCGTCACAGACCGCCGCCAACATCGCGTCGACCGCGTCTGGCACTCCGCGCCCGATCGTGTCACCCAGCGAGACCTCATGGCACCCCATGGCGATCAACGCCTCGGCCACACGCACCACAGCCTCCGGCGCCACGGCCCCGTCATAGGGGCATTCCACCACGCAAGACACATAGCCCCGCACCGGAACGCGGGCGGCCTCCACCACCGCTCGTGCCCGCGCGATACTCTCGTCGACCGAGCAATTGATATTGGCCTGCGAGAACCCCTCAGACGCGCTCAAAAAAACGGCCACCTCATCGGCACGGGCCGCCTCCGCATCCGCCAAACCGCGCATATTCGGCGCTAGGGCCACATAACCCACCCCGTCTGCCCGCTGCATCGCGTTCATGACCGCGCTGCTGTCGGCCATCTGCGGCACCCATTTCGGCGACACGAAGCTGCCCACCTCGATCCGCCGGAATCCTACGCCCGACAGCGCGTCCACCAGTGCGACTTTGCGCGCCACCGGAATCACTGCCGCTTCGTTCTGCAGCCCGTCGCGCGGCCCAACCTCGTAGATCTCGACAAACTCAGCCATCGGTCCACACCGGGTAGAAGTCACGCGTGTAGAGCCGCCCTTCCGCGGGGGGAAGCGCCGCCTGAAACGCGGACCTCTCGGTGATCCGCGCATACCAGGCCGACAGCTTCGGATAGGGGTCGAGCTTCACGAAATGCTTGGCCATATAGACTGCCTGCCCGACGCAGATATCCGCCGCTGAGAATCCCGACGTCAGCAGGTAATCGCGCTGCTCCACCGGCGTATCCAGCCGGGCTTCAATCGCATCAAAGCACTTGCCGATCCGCTTGGCCTCGATCTTCATCACCACCGGAGAGCGCATTGCGTCCTCATACAAGGCGACATGCTGCTGGGTCAGGGCCGCCGTGTGCTGCGAGATCGTCTCGGCAAAATGCACCCAGTTGAGCCAATCCATCCGGTCCATGTCGCCCGGCGCACGCCCCAAACCCGCGTCTGGAAACCGCTCACAGAGATATTCCGCGATCGCGCCGCTTTCAAACATGACCTCCCCGTCGATCTGAAGTGCAGGCACCCGGCCAACGGGATGCACGGTCAGATACTGATCAGATTTCAGCGTCTGATCAAAGGGGTAGATGACGACCTTAAAGTCGATCCCCAATTCACTGAGCAACCAAAGCATGCGCATCGACCGGGTCTGGTGACAATGATGCAGCGTGATCATGCGTCCTCCAACCGGATCAGCGCAGCCCCGGCTTCCACCTGTGCGCCCGTCTCGACCAGCACTTCGGCGACGACCCCGTCGCGGGCGGCGACCAGAGCGTGTTCCATTTTCATGGCTTCCAAAACGACCAAGGCGTCGCCCTTGGCAACCTCCACGCCTGCGGTAACGGAGACCGCCCGGACCAGCCCTGGCATCGGGGCCTCGATCAGCGAGGCGTCGCCGCCAGCACTGGCATCGCGGTCGAGCGGATTGATCAGATCAAAATGATACGCGCTATCCGCAAACACTGAGACGACGGTTTCGCTTGCGACGATCTTGGCCGTGCTTTTTGCGCCGTCCACGCGCCAGCCGCCCGCGCGCTCAATCGAGACGACCTTTTCGCCGACCGACACCTCGAACTGCCCCGCGCCATGCACGCTGACCCGCGCGATATGCGCGCCCAAAACCACCTCGCGCACCAGCGGTGTCCATAAGGCAAAGCCTTCAAAATCCGATCCGCGGTCGAGCCCAAGCGCGCCGAGGGCTGCCAGCGCTATGACCTCTGCTGACGTTTCCGGCACTGCGACCAACGCGTCCAGATCCCGTCCGATCAGGCCCGTGTCGACATCGCCTGCGGCGAAGCCCTCGTGATCTGCCAGCGCCTGCAGAAACGCCAAATTCGTCACCGTTCCAGCCACTTGCGTGCCGCGTAACCCGGCTCGTAGCTTTGCCAAAGCCACGTCGCGCGTCTCTCCCGCGACGATGACCTTCGCGATCATCGGATCGTAGAAAGGCGAGATATTGTCCCCTGCGCGCACCCCGCTATCGGCGCGCACGAGCTCTGGAAAGACCAGATGGGACAGCGTTCCCGTGGCGGGCAAAAACCCCGCCGGAACATCTTCTGCGTAAAGCCGCGCCTCAAACGCGTGGCCGTGCAGGGGGATGTCGTCCTGCGCCAAAGGCAAGCCCTCGCCCGCCGCGACACGCAATTGCCATGCAACCAGATCAACCCCTGTCACCGCCTCGGTCACCGGATGTTCGACCTGCAACCGGGTGTTCATCTCCATGAACCAGAAGCCGTCCACTCGCAGCCCGTCCGAGCCGTCGACGATGAACTCCACCGTGCCCGCGCCTTTGTAGCCGATCGCCTTGGCGGCATCGACAGCCGCCTTTCCCATGGCCCCGCGCATCTGATCGGTCATGCCAGGGGCCGGCGCTTCTTCAATCACCTTCTGATGACGCCGTTGGAGCGAGCAATCGCGTTCATACAAGTGCACCGCGTCCGTTCCGTCTCCGAAGACCTGCACTTCTATGTGGCGCGGCTTAGACACGAACTTCTCCACCAGAACCGCATCATTGCCGAACGCACCCTTGGCTTCACTGCGCGCCGAGGCCAGCGCCTTGTCGAAGCCACTGGCGTCTTCCACCAAGCGCATGCCCTTGCCGCCGCCCCCTGCGACGGCCTTGATCAGCACCGGGTAGCCGATATCCTCTGCGGCTTTTGCCAGCACCGCATCGTCCTGATCGGCTCCGTGATAGCCCGGCACAACGGGCACGTTTGCCGTTTCCATCAGCGCTTTGGCGGCATCTTTCAACCCCATCGCCCGGATTGCGTCTGCTGAGGGGCCGATGAATATAAGTCCTTCCTTTTCAACGGCTTGCACGAAATCCGGATTCTCTGACAGGAAACCATATCCCGGATGGATCGCCTCTGCGCCCGTGGCCAAAGCCGCCTCGATGATCGCATCTCCGCGCAGATAGCTCTCTGCCGGGGTGGCCCCCCCCAGAGACACCGCCAGATCGCAGGCCGCCACATGGGCCGCCATCGCATCCACGTCTGAATGCACGGCGACGGTCTCAACACCCATCGCCCGTGCCGTCCGCGCAATACGGCACGCAATCTCGCCCCGGTTCGCGATCAGGATGCGCCGGAACATCAGGCGTAGTCCTCGATCAGCCGGAACCGCTCGCACATCAGCATCATATGCGGCTTGAAGAGCCCATGGCGCTTGAAATACGCGGTATAACCTTTGCGCCAATGTCCCAGATCGCGGAACTCGCCTTGGGCCGCGACAAAATCCTCGTCCATTTCAGAGAATTTGCGCTGCGTGACCTCGACCGTCTCCAGCATCACCGCAGGCGTGCCGTCCCAGTTCAGCGCGATATCGCGCCGCCCGACGCGGGGCATGACATCATCGCCGTCATACACCTCCATCGCCTCGCAGGTCGCCGTCTTCTGTCCAGAGCGCACGAGCGCCAGGATTTCGTTGCACAGTGCCTCACTGTCGCCAAAACGGAACGTGTCCGCATCCGGGTTGGCGTCGATCAATTCCTGAAGGGTCATCGGGGTCGTCCTTACATACGGAACACGCCGAAACGGGTGTCCTCGATCGGGGCATTGAGGGCGGCTGACAGGCTCAAGCTCAGCACATCGCGAGCCTTGCGCGGGTCGATGACCCCATCGTCCCAAAGCCGCGCGCTGGCATAAAGCGGGTGCGATTGCTCTTCAAACATCTTGATTGTCGGGGCTTTGAACGCGGCCTCTTCCTCGGCCGACCAGCTTTCGCCCGCACGCTCCAGCGCGTCGCGTTTGACGGTCGCCAAGACGCCCGCGGCCTGTTCACCGCCCATGACAGAGATCCGGGAATTTGGCCAAGACCACATGAAGTTCGGCTGATAAGCCCTTCCAGACATGCCATAATTTCCTGCACCAAAAGAGCCACCCACCACCATCGTGATCTTTGGTACTGCGGTTGTGGCGACCGCTGTCACCATTTTCGCCCCGTGCCGCGCGATGCCTTCGTTTTCGTATTTACGGCCCACCATGAAGCCTGTGATGTTCTGCAAGAATACAAGTGGGATTTTCCGCTGCGAACACAGCTCAACGAAATGCGCACCCTTCTGCGCGGCCTCGGAAAAGAGCACGCCATTATTCGCGATAATCCCCACCGGGCAGCCGTTGATATGGGCAAAGCCCGTGACCAAAGTCTCCCCGAACCGCGCCTTGAACTCATCGAAGCGCGAGCCATCCACGACCCGCGCGATGACCTCGCGGATGTCGTAGGGTGTGCGCAGATCGGCAGGCACGACACCAAGCAAGTCCTCGGGATCATAGGCCGGGGCTTCGGGTGTTTCCCACTGCACAGTCAAAGGCTTAGCGAGGTTAATTGATCCAATCGCCCGACGTGCGAGCGCCAAGGCATGCCCGTCATCTTCCGCAAGGTAATCTGCGACGCCCGACAGCCGCGTATGCACGTCGCCGCCGCCCAGATCCTCGGCGGTGACGACCTCTCCGGTGGCCGCTTTCACCAGCGGGGGGCCTGCCAGAAAGATGGTGCCCTGGTCCTTCACGATGATCGTGACATCCGACATCGCAGGCACGTATGCGCCGCCCGCAGTGCAGGACCCCATCACGACCGCAATCTGCGGAATGCCCTTCGCGCTCATCCGGGCCTGATTGTAGAAAATCCGCCCGAAATGGTCACGGTCCGGGAACACCTCGTCCTGATTGGGCAGGTTCGCGCCCCCGGAATCGACCAGATAGACGCAAGGCAGGTGGCATTCCTCGGCGATTTCCTGCGCCCTTAGATGTTTCTTAACGGTCATGGGGTAATAGGTGCCACCTTTCACCGTGGCATCGTTGCAAATGACCATAACCTCCTGGCCTTGCACACGGCCCACCCCTGCAATGACGCCCGCGCAGGGGGCGGCACCATCGTAAAGCCCGTGCGCGGCAGTGGCGCCAACTTCGAGAAAGGGCGATCCGGGGTCCAGCAAACCGGCAATCCGGTCTCGTGGCAGCATTTTGCCCCGACTGACATGGCGCGCGCGGGACTTCTCTCCGCCGCCTGCGGCCGCAAGGGCGGCCACCTCTTGCACCACGGCCAGCGCCTCAAGATGCGCGGCGCGGTTCTTTTGAAACGCCTCGGACGAGGGAAGCGCCTTTGAGGACAAAAGTCTCACTGGTCCTTACCTTGTAGTTCGAACCGGTATTCAAATTTCTGGCGCTTCGGCACCGCATTTAGTTCAAATCCATCTGGTAATTGAAATTGAACAACATGTTCATTTTTCGCCTCAGCTAGACGGATGCTTCGAAGGGTATCATTTAAGATGGAAATAGCTCCAAGCCGTTTAAAGTCAGCTTCAAAGTTAAGCTGTTCAGTGCCGTAGCACATCGTGAGCGAGTCCGCGGCGGTTTTCATCCGCACCCAGTTCAGCCCTTCAAGTGGAGCATTTACAGGAGTGAATGCGCCCTCCTCGTTCGCAATTTGCAACTCCATTCCCTTACCGAACGAAAATGGTCGGCAATGCTTGAAGGAGTTCAAAAGACCTCGCTCGGTCAACAACTCAGCTTCTTCAACCAAAAGAGTAACAAGTTGTTCATGACCGGCTTCCGCAAGCCAGGTCCGGTCACCACTGATGCACCAGGACAACCATTGATTAAAATCTGGCACTTCGCCATCAAACTCCACAAAGAACCTTTTAGGGATGGTTCTTTTCGATATCGAAACAAAAACGTCGTGTAAGTCGTCGTAGCGAAGTTTGGTAGACAACCAAAGAAACGTCCCAAATCGCGAGTTGGCTAGCAATAGCAACAGCATTGTTTCAGAGGAAAAAAACCGGAAAACACGAGCAAGCGCAGCTTTATGTTTATCAAAATTCTCTCTTGATTTCTTCAGACTAGCAGCGATTCCTCCGTCCAGCACTTCATTTCCTGAGTAATCCGCAAAACGAAAGTCTGCGGGCCGGTTAGCCTGAAGCGTTGCCAAGATCATCGGAAGGCAAAAAGGGTCAAGCGTCTCAAGCATCTCTCGATTTGCCCGATCCAGAATATCTTTGGTCGAGACCACCTTCACAGCATTGTCCCCATCATCTCACGCCCCACCAGCATGCGCCGAATTTCCGAGGTGCCTGCGCCAATCTCCATCAGCTTGGCGTCGCGGAACAGGCGCGCGACGGGGCTGTCGTTTAGAAAGCCCGCCCCGCCCATCGCCTGCACGGCCTGATGGGCCTGCTTCATCGCCTCTTCAGAGGCGTAGAGCACGCAAGCGGCGGCGTCCTGACGGGTCACCTCCCCCCGGTCGCAGGCCTTGGCGACCTCATAGACATAGGCGCGGGCGGAATTCATCGCGGTATACATATCCGCGATCTTGCCCTGCATAAGTTGAAAGTTTCCAACGGGTTCGCCAAACTGCCTGCGCTCGGCCATGTAGGGCATGATCGCGTCCAGACAGGCCGCCATGATGCCCGTGCCAATGCCCGCCAGCACGACGCGCTCGTAATCCAGGCCCGACATCAGCACCTGTACGCCGCGCCCTTCCTCGCCCAGCACGTTTTCAAACGGGACTTCGACATCCTCGAAGATCAGTTCCGCGGTGTTTGATCCGCGCATTCCCAGCTTGTCGAAATGCGGGCTGGTGCTGAAGCCCGTCATCTCTTTCTCGATCAGAAAGGCGGTGATCCCTTTCGATCCCAAATTCGGGTCGGTCTTGGCATAAACAACGAGCGTATCGGCGTCTGGACCATTGGTGATCCAATACTTGTTGCCGTTTAACCTATAGTGATCATTGCGCTTTTCAGCGCGCAACTTCATCGAGACAACATCCGATCCTGCGCCTGCCTCGCTCATGGCCAGCGCGCCGACATGCTCCCCCGAAATGAGGCGCGGCAGATATTTCGCCTTCTGGTCCTCGGTGCCGTTCAGCTTGATCTGGTTCACGCACAGGTTGGAATGGGCACCATAAGACAGGGAAACGGACGCGGACGCGCGCGCGATCTCTTCGACAGCGACCGTGTGCGCCAGATAGGACATACCCGCGCCGCCATAGGCCTCGTCTACGGTGATGCCCAAGAGGCCCAACTCGCCCATTTCGCGCCAAAGCTCGGACGGAAACGCATTGGCCTGGTCGATCTCGGCGGCCATCGGCTTGACGCGGTCCTGCGCCCAGCGATGCACCATCTCGCGGAGTGCAGCGACATCTTCGCCCAGATCGAACGTCATCGACGCCATGAACATTGCAAATCCTCCCATGCGCTTATTGAACGCTTGTTCATTTATAGCGGTGGAGTCGGCTCCGTCAAATCATTCCGCTGCCATCTGAAACGCACGCGCCACCTCATCGCGGATAATTCGCGCGATCAGGGCGCAATCCTCAAGGCTGAACGTCAACGGCAGGCGCATATCCAGAACGCCGTGCAAGACCCGATCGGTTTGCGGCATCGGCTTCGGGTTGGCATAGCGCCAGCTGTCGTATTTAGAGGTGAACGCCACCGGGTCCTCGGCCCCGAACCATTTCAGCTCCACCCCACGGTTGAGGCAGCCTGCGATCACACGACGGATGGCGGTTTCGTCCCAGTCCAGCAGCAGGAACTGAAACGAGGACATCACGTAATCTTCGGCCTTGGGTCGGTGCGGCAGATAGAGGCCCGGCGTCTCAGCCAACCCCTCTTCCATCACGCGATACCTGTCGTTCCAACGGGCGCATTGTGCCATGAGATCGCGCAGCTGCGGTCGCAAAATCGCCGCCCGCAGATTGTCCATCCGGCCCGAAATATTAGGCGTTTCCAAACGGATATCCGTGAAAGTCTCCACCGGAGGCGCAGCCCCGTGACGGCCATACATCATGTAGCTGCCCGACAGCATGACGGCGCGCGCCATCAGTTCCGGGTCATCGCCCACCAGAAACCCGCCCTCGCCCGAATTGACGTGTTTGTATGTCTGGCACGAATAGCACCCCAGCACCCCGTGACGCCCGGACCATGTGCCGTTCCACCTGGCCCCCATGGTGTGCGCGCAATCCTCGATTACCGTGATGCCGTGCGCGTCACACAGCGCCATCAGCGCGTCCATGTCGCAGATATGCCCGCGCATATGGCTCAGCAGCAAGACCTGCGCCTGATCCGCTTTCGCTGCAAGATCGTCCAGATCAATCGTCAGATCCTCGGTCACTTCGACAAAGACCGGAATAGCCCCGACGCTGGCAATCGCCCCCGGCACCGGGGCCAAGGTGAACGCGTTGGACAGCACCTTGTCGCCCGCGCCGACCCCACAGGCCCGCAAGGCCGTCGCCATCGCATAGCCCCCCGAAGCCACGGCCAGCGCGTATTTCGCGCCCATCATCCGCGCGAATTCCTGCTCCAGCAGATCGGCTTCGGCGACCTCGTCGGGGATCGTGTTATAGCGGTGCAAACGCCCATGGCGCAGCACGTTGAGCGCTGCGGCGATCCCCTCCTCCGGGATCGGCTCCTGCTGGGTGAAACTGCCTGTGAAAACGTCTGTCATGGGGGTGAGTGTGCGCCCGTTTACAGCGCCCCGTCAATGGAGAGGCGCGACATCAAGCCGTCGTAAATGAGGATGCGCGCGCCTATTTTACGCCCCATGCTCCTCAACATGAGCAAACTGCATGATTTTAGCGAAACCCTGTCTTGGGGCGGGCTGGATGCGGCGACCCGGCGGCAAGCTACTCTATGTCTGCTGGACTTGATCGGCATCGGCTTTGGCGGCGCGCAAACCGAGCTGGCGCGGATTATCACCGCCCATGCGGCAGACCAGTTTGGCGGGCCGCACCCTGTGCCGTTCAGTGACCGGAGGGCCAGCGCTGCCGGGGTTGCCTTGGCCACGGGCATGACGATTGATGCGCTGGACGGGCATGACGGGTTCAACCCGTCAAAGGGGCATATCGGCTGTGGCGTCGTCGCGGGGCTTTTCGCGTTAGCGCAAGAGGCGCAGATCGAGGACGGTGAAGCGCTTCTGGAAGCGCTTGTTTTTGCCTATGAAATCGGGGCGAGACTAGCGATCGCCTTGCATGCGACGGCACCGGATTATCACACATCGGGCGCGTGGGTCGCGGTTGCGGTGGCCGCGATGGGCGCGCGGATGATGGGACTGTCGCCCGCGCAGATGGACCACGCGATGGGCATCGCAGAATATCACGGGCCACGCAGTCAAATGATGCGCTGCATTGATCATCCGACAATGGTCAAGGACGGCTCTGGCTGGGGTGCGATGGCGGGCGTATCAGCAGCGTTGCTGGCGAGAGACGGGTTCACCGGCGCGCCCGCCGTGACCGCAGACGGCTCCGCTTGGAGCGACCTCGGCCAGCGCTGGTACATCCACGAGCAGTATTTCAAACCCTATCCTGTCTGCCGGTGGGCTCAGCCCCCAGTGGAGGCCGCGTTGGCCTTGCGCCGTCAGCATGGCCTAGTCTCGAGCCAGATCAAAGCCGTCGAGATCGCGTCGTTTCACGAATGCACGCGCCTCGCGACGGCGACGCCCACCAGCACCGAAGAGGCGCAATATTCCACGTCCTTTCCGTGCGCGGTGGCCCTTGTTCGCGATGGCATTTCACCGTCTGACCTGACAGCAGGCGCGTTGCACGACCCGGAGATTTTGCGCCTGTCAAAGGCCACAACGATGGTCGAGGCGGAGGAAGCGAACGCGGTCTTTCCCCTGACCCGTCTGGCCAAAGTGCATTTGACCTTGCAGGACGGCACGCGGCTCAGCAGCAATTGGCATCAGCCGCGCTGGGACCACGACGCGCCCCCGACGCCTGTGGAATTGCGCGAAAAATTCGATGGTTTGACACACCCGGTCTTGGGCGTGCCCGACGCCAATCACTTGGCGGACTGCATTCTGTCGCTTGAAAACGGCACGTTCACGCGGCTTCTCAGCCTTGTGGCTCAGCCGATCAAACCCGCCACAACGGCGTCCAGTTGATCATAATGATCCAAAAGCGCCTCTGGTTGTAGATCGGCGACGGCGCGCCCGGTCGGCCCGAAAGTGACCAGGATCGACGGCACCCCTGCCGCAGCAGAGGTTTTGCGATCCGTCACCGTATCGCCCACCAGAAGCGAGGCACTGCGCGTGCCGCCCACACGGTCAACCGCCTCGAAGAACGGGGCCGGATCGGGTTTGCGAACAGGCAAGGTGTCCGCCCCCACCAACGCACCGAACGCGTCTCGAACGCCCAACCGTTGCATCAGCGTCTCGGCCAGACCTTCGGGCTTGTTGGTGCAGATCGACACCGCGTATCCGCCCGATTTCAGCCGCTCCACCGCATCCATCGTGCCGGGATACAGCACAGTGTGGCGGTCGATATCCTGCGCGTAGGCGTCCAGCAGAACGGGATATTGGCGGTCCACCTCGTCCTCGCCATAGGTGCCAACCCGCTCAAACCCCAGCCGCAGCATGGCGCGACCACCTGCAAAAGCAGTTGCCGCGTCTTCGACCGGGTCCAGCAGATCGCCCAGGCCTAGCCCTTGAAAACAGGCGTTTGCCGCAGCAATCAGGTCCTTGCTGGTATCGGCCAACGTGCCATCGAGATCGAAAACAACTGTGCGCATGGGGGCCTCGCTGACACGTTCGGTAATTGGATGTGATCCGCCCACCCTTGCGGCGCGCTGAGGGATGGATAAAACGGGGCCAAGAGAAAGAAAAGGGGTAGGCATGGCGACCGCACTCATTCTATTGGCGGCCGGTAAAGGCACGCGAATGCAGTCGGACCTGCCCAAAGTCTTGCATGAGATCGGCAATGCGCCGCTTTTGCATCACGCGATGCAATCGGCGGCTGCGATCTCTCCTGAGCGCAACGTGATCGTTGCCGGTCACGGGGCCGAGGCTGTCAAGGCCGCAGCGCAGGCCTATGATTCCGAGACCGAGGTCGTTTTACAGACCGAACAATTGGGCACCGCCCATGCGGTCGATCAGGCCCGCGATGCGTTGAAAGGGTTCAAGGGCGACGCCCTTGTGCTCTATGGTGACACGCCTTTTATCCAGCCCGAGAGCCTGGACGCAATGCTTGCGGCGCGTGCCAAATATGCCGTGGTCGTGCTGGGGTTTGAGGCCGCTGATCCAGCGCGCTACGGGCGGCTGGTCACGCAGGGCGATACACTCGAAAGGATCGTCGAGTATAAGGACGCATCGCATGAAGAGCGCGCGATAACACTTTGTAATTCAGGCGTTATCGCTGCCGATTGCAAGCTGCTTTTCGATATGCTCACCGAGGTCGGCAATGACAATGCGGCGGGGGAATACTACCTCACCGACATCCCGGAACTTGCGCAGAAGCGCGGCCTGACCGCAGGGGTCGTGCGCTGTTCGGAGGCGGAGACGCTGGGCATCAATTCCCGCGCGGAGCTTGCCGATGCGGAGGCGATTTTCCAATCCCGCATGCGCAGACAGGCGATCGAGAACGGCGTTGCCCTGCAGGCCCCCGACACCGTCCAGTTCAGCGCCGATACGGTTCTGGGCCGCGATTGCGTGATCGAGCCGAATGTGGTCTTCGCTCCGGGCGTCACGGTCGAAACCGGTGCCCGCATCCGTGCCTTTTCCCATTTGGAAGGCTGTCACGTCGCACGTGGCGCGATCGTTGGCCCCTATGCCCGGCTGCGCCCCGGCACCGAGCTGTCAGAGGACGTGAAGATCGGCAATTTTGTCGAGCTGAAAAACGCCACCCTCGCGGAAGGCTCGAAGGTGAACCATCTCAGCTATATCGGCGACGCCGAGATCGGGGCAGGCTCCAATATCGGCGCGGGCACGATCACCTGCAATTATGATGGCGTCCTGAAGCACAAAACGGAGATCGGCGCGCGTGTGTTTGTCGGCTCGAACACCATGTTGGTCGCACCAGTGAAACTGGGCGATGACGCCATGACGGCCAGCGGGTCTGTCATCACCCGCGACGTACCTGCGACTGATCTGGCCGTCGCCCGCGCGCGGCAGGAGAACAAAACAGGCTTCGCAGTCAAATTGTTTGAAAAGTTAAAGGCCATCAAGGCAAAACGGCAAAAGGACGACTCATAATGTGCGGTATTGTAGGTGTTCTTGGCACCCATGAGGTGGCCCCGATCCTTGTTGAGGCGCTCAAACGGCTTGAGTATCGCGGTTATGACAGCGCCGGCATCGCCACGGTCAATGAGGGCGCTTTGCATCGTCGTCGGGCGGTAGGGAAACTGGTCAATCTGTCGGATTTACTGGTGCACGAGCCGCTTGCCGGCAAGTCCGGGATCGGCCACACCCGTTGGGCCACCCATGGCGCGCCCACGGCGGAAAATGCCCACCCCCATCGCTGCGGCGATGTCGCTGTGGTCCATAACGGGATCATCGAAAACTTCCGCGATCTGCGCGCTGAGCTGGCCGAACACGGCCTGATAAGCGAGACTGACACCGACACCGAAACCGTCGCCATGCTGGCGCATCATTTCCTGAGCACTGGCGACGCGCCGGTCGAGGCCGCGCGCAAGACCGTGGCCAAACTGGAAGGCGCATTCGCGCTGTGCTTCCTCTTTCACGGCGAAGAAGACCTGATCGTCGCCGCGCGCCTTGGATCACCCTTGGCAATCGGTCATGGCGAAGGCGAGATGTTCGTTGGATCAGACGCGATTGCGCTGGCCCCCATGACCGATCAGGTGACCTATCTGGAGGAAGGCGACTTTGCCGTCGTTACCCGCAACAGCCTTGAAGTCACGGATAAAAACGGCTCTCTCGCCAATCGTCAGAAACGTCAGATCCACCTTGAAACGGCGGGGGTCGAAAAGGGCGGCTACAAGCATTTCATGGCCAAGGAGATTGCCGAACAACCCGTCGTTCTGGGCAATGCGCTCAACTTCTACATCGGCGCCAATGACACGATCACCCTGCCCGGCGCAATTGATTTCACCAAGATCGACCGGCTGACCATGGTCGCTTGCGGCACCGCCTATCTGGCTTGTCTGACGGCGAAATACTGGTTCGAACAGGTCGCCCGCCTGCCCGTGGAAGTTGATATCGCGTCAGAGTTCCGCTACCGTGAACCTCCCATCGCAAAAGGCACCGCCGCGCTTTTCGTCAGCCAATCCGGTGAAACAGCCGACACGCTGGCCGCCTTGCGCTATTGCGAAGGCAAGGCCGACAAAATTCTATCGGTCGTGAACGTCCCCGAAAGCTCCATCGCGCGGGAAAGCGATCTGGCACTGCCGATCCTGGCAGGCACCGAAATCGGCGTGGCGTCGACCAAAGCGTTCACCTGCCAGTTGACCGTTCTGCTTGCCTTGGCGCTGGAAGCGGCCCGACAACGCGGAACGCTGTCCACCGAAGACCTCGCCACCCATCTTGCGGACATGCGCGCGCTGCCGGGTCTTTTGAACCATGCATTGAGCATCGAAAAAACGGTGCGCAAGGTCTCGCGCAAACTGGCCGAAGCGCAAGACGTGATCTTTCTGGGACGCGGCGCAATGTTCCCACTGGCGCTGGAAGGCGCACTAAAACTCAAGGAAATCAGCTATATACATGCGGAGGGCTATGCCTCTGGCGAGCTGAAACACGGTCCCATCGCGTTGATCGACAAGAAGATGCCGGTGGTTGTGATGGCCCCCACAGACCCGCTTTTCGACAAGACCGTGTCGAATATGCAAGAGGTCATGGCGCGCAACGGCAAGGTCGTTCTCATCTCGGACCAGGACGGGATCGCGACCGGTGGTATCGGCGTCTGGGAGCAAATCGAGATGCCCACCGTCTCGCCGTTGCTGGCCCCGATCCTCTACGCTGTGCCTGCGCAATTGCTAGCCTATCACACGGCTGTCGCCAAAGGCACGGATGTGGATCAGCCGCGCAATCTGGCGAAATCCGTGACCGTCGAATGACGGTTGAAGAGGCGCTTGCTGCGCTTGGAACATCGCCAGAGAAAGCGGTTGAGATGGCCGCCTATCACAAGGTTCCGCGCACGTATCTCGGCGTGGCAAACCCGGTTATCGACGCTTTAACAAAGACTTGGCGCGCCGAAATGGATTTGGACGCCCGCTGCGATCTGGCAGAGGCGCTTTGGGCCACAGACATTCATGAAGCCCGCATCGCGGCGGCGAAGCTCTTTACCCAAGCGCGGATCAAGCCCGACGATACCCGCGTCTGGGAGATCATTCGCGGATGGGTGCCGCAATTTGATGCCTGGGCCATCACGGATCACGCCTGCATCGCCGGACAAAAGCGGCTTCTAGCCGATCCGGACCGCGTTGACGCGGTCGAAACCTGGACCACGTCCGAGCATCTATGGAGCCGTCGCGCAGCCCTCGTGATGACATTGCCGTGGACAAAACAGAACTTCCCGAAACCGCAAGAGCTTGCGATCCGCGACCAGGTTCTGGGATGGGCCGCCAGCTATACCACTGATTCTGAATGGTTTATTCAGAAGGCTGTTGCGTGGTGGATCAGGGAATTGTCCAAGCATGATGCAGATCGCGCGCGTGCCTTTCTGGCCGCGCATGGGGACCAGATGCGGCCTTCGTTGCGCAAAGAAGCCGGACGCCTCCTGCGCGATTAACCTTGCCGCAAGGCCCGCCGCATGATCTTGCCGGTGGCCGTCATCGGAAGGCTATCGCGGCGCTCAATCCGGCGCGGGGCGACATGAGGCGACACCTCCTTACGGACGCGGTCGATCAGAATTTCGGGCAAACCCGCCCACTCCGCCCCGTCCCGCAGAACGACATAGGCGACGACGATTTCGGTGCGCACTGGGTCTGGCTCGCCAATCACGGCTGCCATTAAGACGTCGGGATGCGCCGTCAGACAGGTCTCAATCTCGGTCGGGCCGATCCGGTAACCCGCAGAGGTGATCACGTCATCATCGCGGCTTGCGTAGCGGAAATACCCGTCCGCATCACGCGATCCCAGATCGCCGGTTCGCATCCAGTCGCCTGTAAATTTCTCGGCAGTCTTCTGCGGTTTATTCCAATATTTCAGAAACATAGAGGCGCTGCCTCGCCGCACCGCAATCTCACCTTCCTGCCCATCCGCAACCGGGTTTCCATCGCTGTCAATCACCGCAACGTCATGGCCCGGAACCGCCTTGCCCATCGTACCAGGCCGCAAGACCCCTGCACCCGCCCGCGAGGTGACAACAAGGTTGCATTCTGTCTGGCCATAAAGCTCGTTGATCGGCGCGCGCAAAACCTCGCGCCCCCAATCCAGCAGATCGGCCCCAAGGCTTTCACCGCCAGAGCCGATGCTGCGCACATCAACGCCCTTCGGAACCGGCACATCGCGCATCAGTTTGAGAGCGGTTGGCGGCAGAAACATATTGCGGATGTTGTAGCGCGCGATCAGGTCGAACGCCGCCTCCGGATCAAACTTGCGCATCCGCGTCACGACTTGCGGGATGCCGTAGTAAAGACAGGGCATGGCAAGATCCATCAGCCCACCGATCCACGCCCAATCCGCGGGCGTCCAGCCTAGATCACCGGGCTGGGGGAGCCCTTCATGGTGCATCTCGACACATGGCAAATGGCCCAGAAGAAAGCGATGGGCGTGTAAGACGCCTTTGGGGTCACCCGTCGTGCCGGAGGTGTAGATCATCATCGCCGGATCGTCGGCGCTGGTGGTCACGGGTGTTATCTGAGCGGAGGCCTGATCTATATCAGCCCAGAAATCGCGAATGGGCTCAGCCCCACCCTCGATATTGAAAACCGCTTTCAGATCAGGTGTTTGGCCGCCAATCGCGGTAAGTTTCTCAACCCCTTCGCTATGAGTCACAACCGCTTTCGCCCCACTGTCGGACAAGCGGTAGGCCAAAGCCTCGGTCCCGAAGAGCGTGAAGAGCGGCAGGCTCACTGCCCCCAGCTTCATGGCCGCAAAATGCGTGATCATCACCTCCGCGGCTTGGGGCAGCAGCACGGCCACCCGGTCGCCCGGACCAATCCCTTGTGCGCGCAGCACGTTGGCAAAGCGGTCGCTGGCCTCTTTCAGCGCGCCATAGGTCCAGTCGCGCCCGTCCGGCACGATCAGCGCGATGCGATCAGGGTCCTGCGCGGCCCAGCTGTCGCAACAGCGTTCGGCTATGTTGAAAACCTTGGGAATGTTCCAGCGAAACGCCGCGCGGGCAGCCTCCCAATCGCCGTTCCAGGAGACCAGGGCGCGGCTCATTTATCGCGCGAAAACAGTAACTTCGGGCAAGCCCGTCAGCGGGGCCTGCAAAAGCCGCATCGCAGGCAAGGACAGCCGCGAGCCGCCCGTAGACGGCCCGTCCAGCGGGATCAGGGTGACGGCGACGCTGGTGCCTGCCGCCGGATAATCAACGCGCCCCGGCCCTTCGACGTCCACGAGCGGCGTCTTCAGCCAGAATCCGGGGTCCGCAGGATCACCAAGCGACGCAATCGTCGTGCCGAGCGCGCGATCATTCGCCGGGGCCGTTGCGGCCTGCACGACCTCTGCGCGCTCCTCGGCGGTGGTCGTGTCAAACTGCTCGACCGTTCGGGCGCTGGCGGGGGGTGGCGCCGGTTTCGGGATCGGAGCACTCGTGGTTTCGACAGGCTTTTGCGGTTGCGCGGGCGCTGTCGGCGATGTGGGGAACGTTGCGCAGGCTGCCAAAAACGGCAGGACAGCTACGCAACCAAATTGTCGCATCAGTCTCATAAGCCTAGTCTTAGCAGGGTTTTGCACGTCGACAACCGTGCCACGGGCTTGTGGCCCCTGAAATTCGTGCTTACGCTCTGACTATGAGCCAGCCACTGATTGATCCTTTCGAGCGCGCCATTTCCTACCTGCGGGTGTCTGTGACCGACCGCTGCGATTTTCGCTGCGTCTATTGCATGTCGGAGAACATGACCTTCCTGCCGAAGAAGGAACTGCTGACGCTTGAGGAACTGGATCGGCTCTGCTCGACCTTCATCCGGCTGGGCGTGCAGAAACTGCGCATCACCGGCGGAGAGCCTTTGGTGCGGCGCGGGATCATGACCTATTTCGACGCAATGTCGCGCCATCTCGAGAGCGGCGCGCTGAAAGAGCTGACGCTGACGACCAATGGTTCTCAGCTTGAGAAATACGCCGATGATCTGGCCGCATGTGGCGTGAAGCGGATCAATATCTCGCTTGATACGCTGGACGAGGCGAAATTTGCCGAGATCACGCGTTGGGGGCGTTTGCCGCAAGTCATCAAGGGCATTGATGCGGCGCAAAGGGCGGGGCTGCGGGTCAAGATCAATACGGTGGCGCTGAAGGGCTTCAACGAAGACGAGCTGTTCCCGCTGATCGACTGGTGCGCCAGCCGCGACATGGACTTGACCTTTATCGAGGTCATGCCGATGGGCGATATCGGCAATGAAAACCGGTTGGGGCAGTATTGGTCTTTGAAAGAAATGCGCCAGACCATTGGTGAGCAATTCACCATGACCGATCTGGCGGAACGGACGGGTGGGCCTGCGCGCTATATCCGATTGGAAGAAACTGGCCAGAAGATCGGCTTTATCACGCCGCTGACCCATAATTTCTGCGAAAGCTGCAACCGCGTGCGGATCACCTGCACCGGAGAGATTTACACCTGTCTGGGTCAGGAAGGAAAATCCGATCTGCGCGCACCGCTGCGCGCCTATCCCGACACCGATTTCCCGTTGGAAGAAGCCATTCGCGCGGCGATTGCGCTGAAACCAAAGGGCCATGACTTTGATTATTCGCGTCAGGAACTGGGCGGCCAGATGAGCCGCCACATGAGCCACACGGGCGGCTGATTACCCGTAATCCGGACCCAAATCCGCGCGTGTGCGCGTGATCCAGTGATCCTCCAGCCACGGGCACGGCTTTGAGCGCCGGATCCATGATCCGGAGTAGCCGTCAATCGCCTCTGACATCTTGGGACGCCCGTGAAAACACACAACGCGCGCATCCTTCGGCAAGGTGGGCGCACGCCAGTAATTGCCCGGGAACGGGTTACAGTCATACTTGAAAGACACCACGTAAGGCTCTGGAATATAGGCAAAAGCGTCCTTCTCCATCGCTTTGTGGGAGGTGTAGCGCTGCTCTGACCCGCGCGCATCCTCGACGACCTTATAAGGGTCGGCGGCGAGGTCATCGTAAAGGAACCCATGTACCGCCGGATCAAAGCGAAAAACCGATCCATGCCCGGTCGGGCGGCCTTTGCGTTTCTCGGTCCAGTCGTGGCGCATGGCAACTTTACCGGGGGCCATCTGCCAGATCGGGGTCAGATCGCCCGTGATGACGACGTCCAGGTCAAAGCCCAGAACAGGCCCTTCCAGATCAGGGATCAGACCAAGTTTGAACAGGCTCACTTTCCGCATCGCGCCTTGCCGATTGGCGACGGCCAGCGCTTTGTCCATCTCAGCCGCATAAGGCTCCACCGGCAGCGGCAGCACCTCGATATCCGGATGAAACCCCGCGCTGTCTTCGGTCATGCAGAGAAATCGCACATCGGCGTCAATATTGCGGCGCACCCCGGAATAGAGCCGGTTTACATATTCCGGCCCAAAGAGCGTGCCCCATTTGATGCAGATGATATTGGCGGTCGTCATGGGGGCGGGTTACCGCCTCCCCCCGCGCGCGTCCAGCCTCAAGCGGCGGGCATGCGCTGTTCGACGATTTCCGCCCACCACGAACAGCCCGCCGGGATCGCGTCATCGGTGAAGTTGTATTCCGGGTGGTGGACGGAGGCCGTGTCGCCATTGCCGACCAGAATATAAGCACCGGGGCGTTCGTTGAGCATGAAGGCGAAATCCTCGCCGCCCATCACGAGCGGTGCCTCCTCGCACTCGCCGGAGACTTTCGCGGCAACTTCTGCGGCAAACGCCGTCTGCTCGTCCGAATTCACCATCACCGGGTAGCCGCGCTGGTAGTTCACGCGCGCTTCGCCACCGAAGACCTTGGCGGTCGCCTCGGCGATCTCTATCAGGCGCTTTTCGGCAAGGTCTTGCACCTCGCCATCGAGCGTCCGCACGGTGCCGCGCAAGGTCACTTTCTGCGGGATCACGTTATGGGCCTTGCTATCGGTTTCAAACGACGTGACCGAAACAACGCATTGCTTGACCGGGTCCACGTTGCGGCTGGCGATGGTCTGCAAGGCCAGTACGATATGGCTGGCCATCACGGTTGTATCCACCGTGTCCTGCGGCTTGGCGGCGTGGCCGCCTTTGCCTTCGACCTCAATCTCGAACTGATCGGCGGCGGCGAAAAACGCGCCGGGGCGGATCGCGAAACTGCCCACGGGTTTGCCGGGCCAGTTGTGCATACCGTAGACTTCCTGAATGCCGAACCGCTCCATCATGCCGTCATCGCACATCTCTTTACCGCCCCCGCCGCCTTCTTCGGCGGGCTGGAAGATCACGACGCAGGTGCCGTCGAAATTGCGCGTCTCGGAGAGGTATTTTGCGGCGCCCAGCAGCATCGCGGTATGCCCGTCATGGCCGCACGCATGCATCGCACCGGGAGTTTTGGAGGCGTAATCGAGCCCCGTTGCCTCTAGAATCGGCAGCGCGTCCATATCGGCGCGCAGGCCGATGGTGCGCCCAGAATTGTTGGTCTTGCCTTTGATGACCCCAACTACGCCCGTGCGCCCGATGCCGGTGACGATCTCGTCACAGCCGAACTCTGCCAGCTTGTCGGCAACCATGGCGGATGTGCGGTGCGTCTCAAACAGGATTTCCGGGTTTTCGTGAAGGTCGCGACGCCATTCTGTGATTTCGGGCAGCAGCTCTGCAAAGCGGTTTTTGACGGGCATGTTAGCTCTCCACAAGATGGTCGATCAGGCGGTGCATGAACGCCTCGCCCTTCTGGAACTGATCGACGGTGATGTATTCGTTGGGTTGATGGGCCATGGCGATATCGCCAGGGCCGCAGATCGCGGTGGAATAGCCGCGTTCCTGAAATTGGCCGGCCTCGGTGCCGTAGCTGACGACATGGGTGCCGTTGTCGCCCGTGAGCTGCCGGATCAGAGGCTCGGCGATGGGATCATCTTCCGGGCGCAGGCCGGGGCTGGCGGAATATTGCGTGATGTCGATGCGTGCCTCTGGCCGGATTTTGCGGGCCTCGGCCTCGATCCGCCGGGCCTGCTGCGTAAAGGCCTCCACCCACTCGGCGGGGCTTTCGGTCGGCACTTCGCGGATATCGACCGTGAAGCGGCAAGTCTTGGCGGTGATGTTATGGGCCGTGCCACCGTTCATCACCCCCACATGGAGCGAGGTGAAAGGCGGCTCAAAAATCGCCGCAACCGGATCAGGCTCGCGCGCCATATTGGCCGCCGTCTGCTGGCGACACCATTCGACCAGCTGCGCCGCCACCATGATGGCCGACACACCCGTATGCAGAAGCGAGGAATGCACCTCGAACCCGTGCACGGTCACGTCGAGCCCGGTCGTACCCTTGTGGCCAGTGACGGTCTGCATCCCCGTCGGCTCCCCCACGATTACGGCAGAAGCGCGGGGTAGCGTTGTTTTCATCTCGTCAATCATGAAAGGCGCGCCGATGCAGCCGACCTCTTCGTCATAGCTGAGCGCCAATTGTAAAGGTCGCTTGATCCCACGCTCCAGCGCGAGCGGGACGGCGGCCAAAGCCAGCGCGTCAAAGCCCTTCATATCGGTGGTGCCACGGCCAAAGAGCTTGCCGTCTTTCTCAACCACGGTGAACGGATCGGTGTCCCAGTCCTGCCCGTCAATCGGCACGACATCCGTGTGACCGGAGAGGACAACGCCGCCCTCCACCTCCGGCCCCACATGGGCGTAAAGGTTACACTTGTCACCATCCGCATTGTAAACGCGGTGCGCTTTGACGCCGTACCCGTCGAGGTAATCCTCAACGAAATCCATCAGCGGCAGGTTGGTGTCGCGGCTGACCGTGGGAAAGCCGACAAGGCGATCCAGAAGATCGCGGGCGGTGAGGGCTGTTTGCATGTCTTGTAGTTTAGACCGTCTGCTCAGTCATACAAGCGCCGTCCTTCAAGACCTTCGGGCGCGTCATTGCCTTCGCGCAGGCGTGCCTCGGCCTTCAACGCGTCGTCATCGCGTTTGAAGCCGCCCCACTCGCCGACCAGGACCTTGTGCCCCGGTGCGACCTCTTCATAGACACTCGGCTCCGGCGTGTGGCTGACGGGAAAGATTGGCGACGGGATTGGTTTGAAGTTCAGATCCCGCTCAGTCTTGCGCTTGCGCGGGTCGGCCACGGGAACAGCGGACATCAACTGCTTGGTATAGGGATGCTGGGGGTTCTCGAAGATCGATTGGCGTGGGCCGATCTCGACGATGCGGCCCAGATACATCACGGCGGTCTGGTGGCTGACACGCTCGACCACGGCCATATCGTGGCTGATGAAGAGCATCGAAATGCCCAGCTCTGCCTGCAGCTCCATCAGCAGGTTGAGCACCTGCGCCTGCACCGACACGTCGAGTGCAGAGACAGCCTCGTCCGCAACGATCAACTTGGGGTTCAGCGCAAGCGCGCGGGCGATGGCGACGCGCTGACGCTGGCCGCCCGACATCTCGTGCGGGAAGCGTTTGAGGAAGCTACGGGGCAATTCTACCCGGTCAAACAAAGCCGCCACGCGGTCCTGGCGCTCGGACGCTGAATAAAGCCCGTAATTCACCATCGGCTCGGCCACCGCATCCATCAGCTGCATCTGCGGATTGAGCGAGGCAAACGGGTCCTGAAAAATCATCTGCATATCGCGGCGCGCCTCGCGCAAGCCGCTGGAGCTCAGCGCCAGAACGTCTGTGCCATCCAGATTGACAGTGCCGCTTTGCGGCTCCACCAGCCGCAAGATCGAGCGCCCGGCAGAGGATTTCCCGCAGCCAGATTCGCCTACCAGCGACAGGGTCTGACCCGATTTCACATCAAATGTCAGGTCCTCCACCGCATGGACGTTGGCCACGGTCTTGCGCCAGAAACCGCCCTTCACGGGGAAGCGCGTGGTGAGGTTTTTCACCTCCAGCAGCACACGGTCTTCCTTGGCGATGATCGGGCTGGTGTCATTGTCCTGCCCGACCAGCTTCATCGGCTCCGGGTTGGCTTTGCCGGTCATCTCTCCCAGCTTGGGAACAGCGGCCAGAAGCGCTTTGGTGTAGTCTTCCTTCGGGTTCTCGAAAATCTCTTCGACCGGGCCTTCCTCGACCATGTTGCCTCGGAACATGACGATCACGCGATCGGCCATCTGGGCCACCACGGCCATGTCATGGGTGATGAACAGAACGGCGGTGCCGCTTTCGCGTTTGAGCCGGTCGATCAGGGCCAGAATTTCGGCCTGAATGGTCACATCGAGCGCAGTCGTCGGCTCGTCACAGATCAACAGGCGCGGCTTGCAGGCCATCGCCATGGCGATCACGATTCGCTGGCGCATGCCGCCGGACAGCTCGTGGGGGTATTGGCTCATCCGCCGCTCCGGCTCGGGAATGCGCACTTCGCGCAGCAATTCCAGCGCGCGTGCCTCTGCCTGCTTCTGGGTCACCCCCTTGTGCAGCTTCACACCTTCGGTCAACTGCCGTCCGATGGTGAAGACCGGATTTAGCGACGTCATCGGTTCCTGAAAGATCATCCCGATCTCATTGCCCCGGATGGTGCGCATCAATCGGTCATCGGCGTTGCGCAAATCAATCACGCCATCGTCGCGCTTGAACTTCAGCGCGCCGCCCGCGATCCGGCCGCCGCCGAACTCTACAAGCCGCATCAACGACAGGGACGACACCGACTTGCCCGACCCGCTTTCACCAACCACGCACACTGTCTCACCGGCGTTGATCGTGAAGGAGACATCCTCCACCCCGACGACCGTGCCGCCTTTGGTCTGAAACTCAACGCGAAGGTTTTCAAGTGACGCGACAGGACCGTCGAGCATGCCATTCTCCCGAAATGATCCACTAAGAAAGCCGCAAGCCCGCGTCAGTGTAAAGGGGTTTGACGCGATGGGCTCAAACCTTGGGCATATGCCTGCCTGCTAAGCAAGCAGCCGCAAGGGAAACTGCCCAAGAGGCTTGCATTTTCGCGAATCTCTGCGTGAATTGGTGCATGATCTGTGAGGGATTAAGGGAAATTCTGTAAAGATTACAATGATCCCGCACCGGTTTGCCGAAATGGCAAAGGGCGCATGCCCATCCAACAAGGAGGAAATCATGAAACTCAAAACAGCCCTCAGCTGCGCTGTTGCCACTGCTATGGTGGCCCCCGCAGCCGTCGCCGAGCGCGGCGCAGACGGCAACGTCAACATCATCTACTGGCAAGCGCCGTCCATTATGACGCCCTATCTTTCGGGCGGCACCAAGGACATCGAAGCCGCCTCTCTCGTGATCGAGCCGCTGGGCCGTTACGACCAGACCGGCGCGCTTGTGCCTTACCTCGCCGAAGCGATTCCGACCGTCGAGAATGGCGGCGTGAGCGAGGATCTGACCTCGATCACCTGGACGCTGAAAGAAGGCCTGCTGTGGTCTGACGGCACGCCTGTGACCTCGGCGGACGTGGTCTTCACGGCGGAATATTGCATGCACCCCGAAGGCGGTTGCGCGCAGCTTGCGAAATTCTCGGGCGTCGAGACGGTGGAAGCCGTCGATGATCTGACTGTCAAAGTCACGTTCAACGCCCCGACCCCGAACCCCTATGGCCCCTTCATGGGCGGCCAGTCTCCGATCATTCAGGCCGCACAGTTTGCGGATTGCCTGGGCGCCAGCGCCCCCGAATGCACCGAGGCGAACTTTAACCCCATTGGCACCGGCCCGTTCCGCGTGACGGATTTCCGCCCGAATGACGTGATCCAGCTGGAAGCCAACCCGAACTACCGCGACCCGGCCAAGCCTGCGTTTGCGACCGTGACCTTCAAAGGCGGCGGCGATGCGACGGCTGCAGGCCGTGCGGTGCTGGAAACCGGCGAGTTTGACTACGCCTGGAACCTGCAACTGGCCCCCGATGTGCTGGCCAGCATGGCCGAAGCTGGCATGGGCACGCCGATCTCTGCCTTCGGCACGCTGGTTGAGCGTCTTGAGATGAACCTCACGAACCCCAGCCCGGACCTGCCGCCCGAGACACGCTCGACCGTGGCAGAGCCGCATCCGTTCCTGAGCGACATGCGTGTGCGCAAAGCACTCTCCATGGCGATTGACCGCGATCTGCTGGTCGAGATTGGCTACGGCCAAGCCGGTCGTCCGACCTGTAATCTGGTTCCTGCTCCGGCTAATTACGCGTCCGACAACACCGATTGCCTTGTGCAGGACCTCGATGGTGCGAAAGCGCTTCTGGATGAGGCCGGCTGGACCGATACCGATGGCGACGGCATCCGCGACAAGGATGGCATGAAGCTGTCGATCCTCTATCAGACCTCGACAAACGCCGTGCGTCAGGATTTCCAGGCGCTGATCAAGGATTGGTGGAACCAGATCGGTGTCGAAACCGAACTGCGCAACATCGACGCGTCGGTCTTCTTCGGCGGTGATCCCGGCAGCCCGGACACCTTCCAGAAGTTCTACGCAGACGTGGAAATGTATGCCAACAACTTCGACGGCACGGACCCCCAGTCCTATCTGGGCATGTATCGTTGCGGCAATGAGCCCAAGCCCTCGTCCCAGTGGCAGGGTGAGAACATCAACCGCTTCTGCGATCCGGAATATGACGCCCTGCTCGACGAGCTGGCCCAGACCGGTGAGTTGGAGAAGCGCGGTGAGATCGCCAAGAAGCTGAACGATATGCTGACCAAAGACAGCTACACCATCGTGCCCCTCGTGGACCGTGGTCGTGTCTCGGCCCATTCCAACACGCTGGGCGGTGTGATCCTGAACACCTGGGACAGCGAGCTGTGGAATGCAGCCGACTGGTATCGCATCGACGGCTAACCCCGTTACCTGACGCGCGCCTCCCCTCGGGGGCGCGCGTTTTCTCTTTCTGGGGCTGATCCATGTTCACATATACGCTCAGGCGTCTGGCCATTTCGGTGCCGACGCTGATCCTGATCTCACTGGTGATTTTTCTATTGCTGGAGCTCGCTCCAGGGGACCCGATGGCGCAGGTCCCCTTGACCGTGCCCCCCGAGGTTAAAGAACGCATGCGCGAGGCTCTCGGCCTTGGAGAGCCGATGCACATCCGCTATTTCAAATGGCTCCAGCAGTTCTTCGTGATCGAGCCGCTGCACCTGATTGACCATTGGTTCGGCACCACCTTCGCCGAAGGCAGCCAGCGCGTGATCAGCTGGCAAACCCGCTCTCCGGTCATGGATATCGTCGTTCAGCGCATGCCGCAGACGCTTTGGGTTGTGGGCATGTCCTATGTGGTGGGTATCCTGATCGCGCTGCCCATCGGCATTTATTCCGCCTATAAGCAATACTCGGTCTTCGATCAGGCGGGCACGCTGGTGTCGATGATCGGTTTTTCCGTCCCGCCCTTCTTCTCCGGCGTTCTGGTGATCGTGATCTTCTCGGTCAATCTGGGCTGGTTCCCGTCAATCTATGACACCACCCATGTGGTCAATGACTGGGACAGCTTCAAAATCCAGCTGCAACAGATGGTGCTTCCGGTGATGGTGCTGGCCTTACAGACTACCGCCCAGATCAGCCGCTTCATGCGCGCGTCGATGCTGGATAATCTGGGCCAGGATTATGTGCGCACCGCACGCGCCAAGGGCCTCAAGGAAGGCGCTGTCGTGATGGTCCATGTGCTGCGCAACTCCATGATCCCGGTGGTCACCGTGATCGCCCTAGGCATCCCCGCCATCTTTGGCGGTGCCATCATCACAGAGCAGGTCTTCAAGGTGAACGGCATCGGCCAGCTGCTGATCACAGCGCTTTTCGCCAATGACCTGCCGATGGTGCAAACACTGACCTTCATCTTCGCGATCCTGATCGTGGTCTTCAACCTGATTGCCGATGTGCTTTACGGCATCCTTGACCCGAGGATCCGCTATGACTGATGTGGCCCCCCGCCCCGGCGCGCTTGCCGATCCGGTCCCCGAAGGTCCGCCCTCCAGCCAGATGCGCGATATCTGGCACCAGTTCCGAAAGCACCGTGGCGCCTTGTTTGGCGGTGGCTTCCTGATCTTCATCACACTCTTCGTGCTGGTCGGACCTTATGTCTGGCCCTTCGATCCGCAACAGCTTGATATCCGCAACAAGGACCTGCGCCCGATCTATGTGGCGCTGTGGGATGGCGATGCGAAGGTCGCGTGGATCCACCCCTTCGGCACCGACAATCTGGGCCGCGATATCATGGCCAATATGATCTCCGGCGGACGTGCGTCGATGGCTGTCGGCTGGACCGCGATGCTGCTGTCGCTCATCATCGGCACGGCCATCGGCGTGATCTCGGGCTATTTCAAATCGCTCGACGGGCTGCTGATGCGCTTTACCGATCTGGTGCTGTCCCTGCCGATCCTGCCCTTGCTGCTGGTTGCCGTGACCCTTTTCCGCCAACCCTTACGGGCCAATTTCGGGCCAGAGACGGGGATGTTCATCCTGATCGTGACCGTCATCGGCCTGACCTCCTGGATGAACACGGCTCGCATTGTGCGCGGCGAAATCCTCGCGTTGAAAGAGCGCGAGTTTGTCCTCGCCGCCCGCTCCATCGGCACCAAGCCTTTCACGATTATCCGCCGCCATCTGCTGCCCAATGTAGTCTCGCCGATCATGGTGTCCGCCACGCTTGGGCTTGCGACAGCAATCATCACCGAAAGCGCCCTATCATTCCTTGGGGTTGGCTTCCCGTCGGACTTCCCCACATGGGGCAAAATTCTGTCCGATAGCGTGCCGCGGATGGCGGAATTCCCCGAACGCGTGATGCTGCCGGGGCTCGCAATCTCGCTCACGGTTTTGTCGGTGAATTATCTTGGAGACGGCCTGCGCGACGCGCTCGACCCGCGTATCCGCGGGCGGTAATCGGCGGCTGGGGCGCTGCCCCAGACCCCGGAATATTTAAACAAAGGTGAAGGGTTCATTAAGGTTAATGGCTGTTTCATCTTTGCCCGAAGTATCCTCGCCGAAGGCAATTTTCCGAGGCGGACGCATCGAAGCTATTCCATCGACTTTCGGACGCGCTGGACCATCCACCAGACCAGCAGGATCACCACCGGCGTTGCAATTGCTGTCATGACCAGTTTCGACAATCCTGCCGCGTCGCCCAAAGGCTCGGCCATATAGAGCACAAGATTGACCGCGTAGTAGCTGATCGCCACGACCGACAGGCCTTCAACCGTCTTTTGCAACCGCAGTTGCAGATCAGCGCGTTTGTCCATGCTTTCCAGCAACTTCTGGTTCTGGGCCGAGCGTTCCACATCAACCCGTGTGCGCAGCAGATCGCCTGCGCGCAGGGCACGGTCCGACATGGCCGCCAGACGTCGCTCTGTCGCCTTCACGGTCCGCATCGCCGGATCAAAGCGGCGCATCATGAACTCAGCAAAGGTCTGTCGACCCTGAAACCGTTCCTCGCGGAGCACGTCGATGCGCTGGTTGACGATGGCCTCATACGCCCCGGTCGCGCCGAAGCGGAAAGAGGCTTGCGCCATCATGTTCTCCAACTCAGCAGAGATGCCCAGCAGGCTTTTCAAGGTGGCTTCCGCAGGTGCGCCGTTCGAGGTCATGTCGCCCACCAGTTCGGTCAGCTCCGTATCCATCTCGTTCATGCGTTTGCCCATCTCGCGCACGCGGGCAAGGCCCAACATCGACATGGATTTATAGGTCTCGATCTCGCAGAGCCGCTGCACGATCCGCCCCACGCGCCTTGCGCCGGTGTCGCGGGCCACAAAGACCGCAAAGCGCAGATGACCTGCCGGATCAATGCGGAAATCCCCCGCAATCGTCGCCGTCTGGTCCAGCACATGGCTGCAGGCCAGACTTTCCGGCACGAACCAATCAGCGATCAGCGGCGCGATCTGGCTTTCATCCTCGGGGCGATCATCGACCCGGATCAACGCGGATGTCACCCGGTTCCCCGGAGCCTCCGCCAGCCAGTCTTCTGGGAAAACCTCAAAGTCATGGGGGTCAAAGGGACGGCTGCCAAGCCCTTCGGAAAAGACCGTGTAGGTGACAAATTCCGTGTGCTGTTCCCATTTCAGCGTGTGCCGCCCAATCTTGCCGAAGTAATGCGTGGCGCCCGGCTGCGGATGGGGCGCGCCGTAGCGGTCCAGCAAAGCCGTCAGGTGATCGGTATCGGCCTGCCGATTGCGCGCGGCGGCGTCCTTGGGTTGCTTGATCGCCAGATAGGCCGCGGTGCAGGGCGCATCCAGCGACGGGAACGGCCGCGCGTGCAGTTCATTGGAGAGTGCGTAGCGCAGCGGGTGATCTTGCATGGGCGCGGATATCTGACGTGTTTGATTCATAAGGCTTTAGGTAGACACGACGGGCGCGTTGTAAACAAGAAAATATCAAATATATCACAATATTACAGGATACTTTCGTATGCCGAAACGCCAAACGCCCGACCTCTTGGCCGGGCGTTTGCATGTTATTTCGCAGGATAAACGCCGCGCGGATCAGTCGATCTTCGGCAGAAGCGCATCCAGCGACGCTTTTGCGTCACCATAGAACATCCGCGTGTTCTCTTTGAAGAAAAGCGGGTTTTCGATGCCCGAATAGCCCGTGCCCTGGCCCCGCTTGGAGACAAACACTTGCTTGGCCTTCCAGCATTCCAGCACCGGCATACCGGCGATGGGGCTGTTGGGATCGTCTTGTGCGGCAGGGTTCACGATGTCGTTGGAGCCGATCACGATGGCGACGTCCGTATCGGGGAAGTCGTCGTTGATCTCGTCCATCTCCATCACGATATCATAGGGCACTTTGGCCTCTGCCAGCAGCACGTTCATGTGGCCGGGCAGACGGCCTGCGACCGGGTGGATCGCGAAGCGGACATTCTTGCCCTTGGCGCGCAGCTTGCGGACCAGTTCGGACACCGCTTGCTGGGCCTGCGCCACCGCCATCCCGTAGCCCGGAATGATGATGATGCTGTCAGCCTCATTGAGCGCATTGGCCACGCCATCGGCCTCAATCGCGACCTGCTCACCGTCTACGGCCATCTGCTCGCCCTTGGCTGCACCGCCAAAGCCGCCCAGGATCACGCTGACGAAGGACCGGTTCATGGCCTTACACATGATGTAGGACAGGATCGCACCGGAGGAGCCAACAAGCGCGCCGACCACGATCAGCAGATCATTGCCAAGCGAGAAGCCAATCGCCGCGGCCGCCCAACCGGAATAGCTGTTGAGCATCGACACGACGACGGGCATGTCCGCGCCACCGATACCCATGATCAGGTGATACCCGATAAAGAGCGCCAGAAGCGTCAGCAGGACCAGCGTCCAGCTGCCGGAACCGCCAAGATACATCGCCAGCAGGATCACCGATCCGACAGCCGCAGCCGCATTCAGTGCGTGACCGCCCGGAAGCTGGTTCGCGCCCGTGTCGACGTTGAAGGGCAGCATCGACGAGCTACCGGCCAGCTTGGCATACGCGATGACCGAACCCGTGAACGTCACGGCACCGATCCAGATACCCAGCACCAGTTCGACCCGCAGAATGCCAATCTCGACCGAGGATTTCTTTGCGATCAGCTGACCGAAGGCGGACAGACCGTCATAGATCTCTTTCGGCAGGCCGATTGCGGTGATGCCGTCGTCGCCGACAGCGCCCAGAACCAAGCCCTCACCGGCGTAGATATTGCCGATATAGTTGATCATGATGTCGGCGTTAAAGCCCACGAACACGGCGGCCAGACCCACAAGCGAGTGCATGATGGCGACCAGTTCGGGCATCTGCGTCATCTCGACCTTGGTGGCCAGCTGATAGCCCACAGCCGCACCGCCTGCGATCAGGATGAGCGAGATGAACCACATTCCGGAGCCAGGGCCCACGATGGTTGCGAAGACGGCAATTGCCATGCCCACGATGCCATACCAGACCGCACGTTTCGCGCTTTCCTGACCGGACAAACCGCCCAGCGAGAGGATGAAAAGAATGCCTGCGACCACATAGGCCGCGATGGTGAATGCGTTTTCCATGACCTCTGCCCCTTACGATTTCTGGAACATGGCGAGCATGCGCCGTGTCACGAGGAAGCCACCGAAGATGTTGACGGCGGCCATGAAAATACCAAGCGCGGCCAGCACCGAGATCAGCAAACTTGACGATCCGATCTGGATCAGAGCACCCAGAATGATGATCGAGGAGATCGCGTTGGTCACAGCCATCAGCGGGGTGTGCAGCGAGTGCGCGACGTTCCAGATCACCTGGAAACCGATGAAAACCGACAGCACGAACACGATGAAATGCTGCATGAAGCTGGCAGGCATGCCCGGGATCAGGCCGATGCCCAGCACCAGCGCAGCCCCCACACCCAGCAAGACAACTTGCTGCGTGGTTTGCTTCTTGAACGCGGCCACTTCCTGCGCCCGCTTTTCTTCCGGCGTCAGTTCCTTGGGCGCTTCTTTCTTCTGCACCGCAATCGCCTGCACCTTGGGGGGCGGAGGCGGGAAGGTCACGTCACCCTCAAAGGTGATCGTCGCGCCCCGGATCACGTCATCTTCCATGTCGTGATTGACAACACCGTCTTTTTCCGGCGTCAGGTCCGCCATCATGTGACGGATGTTCGTCGCGTAAAGCGTCGAGGACTGTGCGGCCATGCGGCTTGGGAAATCCGTATAGCCAATGATCGTCACGCCATTATCGCTGACGACCTTCTCGTCCATCTTGGTCAATTCGCAGTTGCCGCCACGCTCAGCCGCAAGGTCCACGATGACAGAGCCGGGCTTCATCATCTCGACCATATCCTTGGTCCAGAGAAGCGGCGCGGGGCGGTTCGGGATCAATGCGGTGGTGATCACGATGTCCATATCCGGCGCAATCTCGCGGAACTTCTCAAGCTGCTTGGCCTGGAATTCGGGGCTGGAGGGGGGCGCGTAACCGCCTGTCTCGGCCCCATCGGGCAATTCGCTATCTTCGAACTCAAGGAAGACAAACTCGGCACCCATCGATTCGATCTGCTCGGCCACTTCAGGACGCACGTCGAACGCGTAGGTGATAGCGCCCAGCGACGTCGACGTGCCAATGGCGGCCAGACCGGCCACACCGGCACCGACAACCAGAACCTTCGCAGGCGGCACCTTACCGGCAGCTGTCACCTGACCGGTGAAGAAGCGACCAAAGTTGTTACCGGCTTCGATCACGGCGCGGTAGCCTGCGATATTGGCCATCGAGGACAGCGCATCCATCTTCTGCGCACGGCTGATGCGCGGCACCATATCCATGGCGATGACATTGGCGCCTTTCTTGGACGCCGCCTCCATCAGGGCTTCATTGGAGCCGGGATAGAAGAATGAAATCAGGGTCTTGCCCTTGGTCAGACGCTTGACCTCGGTATCATTGGGCGGACGCACCTTGGCGATTACATCGACCGATTTCCACAAGGCAGCAGCGCCTTTGATCACTTCGACGCCTGCTTCTTTGTAAGCCGCGTCCGAGAAGCCCGCCTTCATCCCTGCGCCGGCTTCGATAAAGCATTCATGGCCCAGCTTTTGCAGCTGCAAGGCCGAGTCCGGGGTCATCGCGACGCGTGCTTCCCCCTCGAACACTTCGGTCGGTGTTCCGATTTTCACTGTCCATTCCCCCTTCAGAAGGTTTTGATTTCGCAAAGATGGCGCGATTTCAGAACTAGTCACTACCCAAAGGGCCGCTGGGGTTCAACTGACCTTTCCAAATGTTGCGCTAACAGCGGCAGAATAGCTCGTTTGCTTGCGCGGGCCTGCCGGGTTAGCGTCACGCTTCACGGGATGCGATGAGGCGAAGGGGTAAGGATGCGATCAGCCGGACGGTTCTTGATCTGGGCAAGCCTGCCATGGTGCGGGTTTCTGCTTTACACAGGCTGGAGGGCCGAAGACGGCTCAGCGCTGCAAGGACTGCTGGCCATGCTGATGTTCGGCTGGGTACCGTGGATCATGGGCCGCGTTCTAGTGATGATCGCCCAGCGGGCAACGCGGCGCGGCTGATCACACCCAGCGGCGGGTCTTTTCCGTATACCGGTGAAACGCCACGCCGAATTTTGAGCGCAAGCGACGTTCTTCATCCAGAATGAAATGCCGCTCGATCCACCAGACAAAGATCGGCACCAGCGGCAAGCACAGCACCGCATCCCAGCGCAAGATGAACCCGGTCAGGATCAGCGCATCCGCCAGATAGATCGGGTTCCGTGATTTCGCAAAAATCCCGGATGTGAGCAGCGCGTTGGCCTCCTCATGGGGAATGATCGTGGTTTTCCACTTGCGAAATTCGACCACCGCCATCGCGATCAGGATCAGCCCGGCACCGATCAGCACACCGCCCAGAAAGTCCGTCACCGGATGATCGAGGCTCAGCACTGGGTAATACGTCGATTGCGCCCAGGCGATGGCAAGACATAGCAGCAACCACACAGGCGGAATGTCGATCATTTTCATCATGGCAAAGCGGCCTCCAACGGTTGCGTTTCTCTACCGCGTCCGCGCGCGCCCGCCTAGGGGCGAAAAAAGCGCGAAGACTTCTGTGATCTGGCGACGAACTGGTTTAGGGGTAGCCCAATAGCGAGCATCGACGCCAAGAGCGCCCCATGACCCCAACCTCACCCTGGATCCGATCCCTGCCCTATCTGGCCGTCTTCGCGGTGATCTGCGGGCTGTTCGCGTGGTATCTGCAATTTCTTGGCATCGGCATGATCCGCCGCTTTGACGAATACTACACTTACGAGCGCAGCATCAGCTTTGCCCGTTTGAACGACTGGTGGGCGGTTTATTCCAGCAACAAACCGACGCTCAAGAAGCCGCCCATGCAATACTGGATGTCGGGCGGCTTTTTTGAACTGGGCCTGCGCGATGTGATTGCCCTCCGCCTGCCGTCGCTGATCTTTGCCGCGGCCTGCCTTGGGGCGACGGCGCTGCTGGTGCGTGTGATCCTGCCCGGTCGCCCTTGGGTGATGCTGGGCGCGTTGCTGCTGCTGGCCAGTTCGCAGAACCTGTGGAACGAGGGCACCTCGGCCATGCTGGAAACCGGCTCGGCCCTCTTTGTCACCCTTGGACTGGCCGCGATGATCGCCGCCTTCCGCGATCCGCGCTATTGGCCTGTCTTCGCAGGCACTGTCTTTCTGGGCGGCATGCAGAAAGGCCCCATCGCGCTGGCCTTTCTTGTCTTCGCGATGATCGGACTGGCCATCGCCAACAGGGCCGCCCTGCGCCGCATCGCCTGGAACCGTCGCTTCGCTTTCTGGTTCTTTGCCTCGCTGGTGCTGGCCTTCGCGTGGCAGCTCTATATGGGGCTGCGGTTTCCTGGCGAAGACGCCGTCCAAGGCAGTGTCGAGAACGAAATGTTCGAGCGGTTCTTTCCCTCGCTCGACCGGATCGCCGCGCTGAACCTGACCGATCTGAACGCGCTTGTGCTGGGCAGTGACCCGTGGCTGCGCCTTGCAGGAACGGCCGCATTGATCGCACTGCCCCTCCTGACACGCGACAAGCTGCTTTGGGCACTCACAGCCGTGGCGCTCATCTTCACCGCCGTGATGATTTTCGGCACCCACGAGGTGCACGCCCGCTACATGATCGTCATCACCCCGCTGCAAGCCGCAGCCCTTGCCTGTGTGCTGGCACTGGTCCTGCGTCGGGATATGCTGGCGGTGCTGGCCGCCGCTACCCTGACATTTGCCTTTGGGGGTCCCCTGCGCCCTGCAGATCAACTCGCCCTGCATCCGATCCTGCGCGACGATGTGCCAATCGCCGACATCCTCACCCCGGTGCGGGCCGCTCTGCAACAGGACGAGCATCTGCTGATCTGCGAGATGGACCCGACCATGCGTTTCCCGCGCGGGGCCTATACGGTCTATGCCGCCGACACCCGTGAATACACCCGCCTGCGCGCCACGAATGTGCGGCGCGCACTGGCCCGCGCGGATATCGACGCTGGCCCCTTCCGCGGTGTCTGCACCCAAGCCGAGCTCGACACGATCGCGGATCAACTCACCGGCATCAAGGTTTCGCCCTTGCCCGCGGGCTTCATCCAGTTCCGCGCAGACGGCCTCGCCCCGGAGTAACGCTTATGAGCATCTTCACCACCCAGATCGCCTGGACTGGCAATCGCGACACCGGGACCTCCGCCTACCGCGCCTATGACCGGACATGGTCCGTGCAAACGCCGGGCAAACCGGAAATCCACTGCTCCAATGATCCGGCCCTTGGCGGCGATCCGACGCTCCACAATCCCGAAGACATGCTGCTGAGCGCTCTGTCCGCCTGCCACATGCTGTGGTTCCTGCATCTGGCAAGTGACGCGGGTCTGATCGTGACCGCCTATACCGATACCCCCGAAGGCATCGGCGAAAGCGAGCCGTCTGGCGCAGGCCGCTTTCTCAGCGCCACTTTGCGCCCGCAGATCACCCTCTCAAAAGGCACTGCCTCGCAAGCCGACGCCATCCATGCCCGCATCCACGAGGTTTGCTTCATCGCGCGCTCGGTGAACTTCCCCATCACAATCGACGCGACCTATACAATCGGCTGACTGTCACAAACCTGTCGCACGCAGCCCCTACCCCTTGGCGCGATACACCAAAGGGGATGCTGCAATGACATTCAAAACATTACTCGCCACGACCGCGCTGACCGCGTTCGCCACAACGGCAAGCGCCGACGTCTTCAACCGGATCGCCAGCTATCCGGTCTCGGATAACTCCGAAGCGGGTGCGACGGCCGAGACCTCACCCGAAATCATCTCGGCCACCGCAGACGGCATGACGCTGGTCTATTCCGACAGCCCGCTGGGCGTGATCGGCATGATCGACATCACCGACCCTGCAAACCCCGTTGGCAAAGGCACCATCCCCGTGGACGGCGAGCCGACAGCCGTCTCTGTCATCGGCACGACCGTTTTCGCGGGTGTGAACACGTCTGAAAGCTACACCGCCCCGTCCGGCAAGATCGTCTCCATCGATAGCGCCGCGTCCGAAATCACCGGCTCCTGTGATCTGGTAGGCCAGCCTGACAGCACCGCCGCCGCCCCCGATGGCAGCTTCGTCGTCATCGCGATTGAGAATGAGCGGGACGAAGACCTTGGCGATGGCGGCCTGCCCCAGGCCCCCGGTGGCGCTGTGCAGATCATCCCCGTCTCGGGTGGCGCGATGGATTGCGCGGGCATCATCACAGCTGACGTGACCGGCTTGGCCGATGTCGCTGGCGAAGACCCGGAGCCTGAATTTGTCGACGTCAATGCCGCAGGCCAAATCGCTGTGACGCTTCAGGAAAACAATCATATCGTCGTGCTCAACCCCGACGGCACCGTTGCCTCGCATTTCTCCGCAGGCGCGGTTGATCTGCAGAATGTCGATGTTGACGAGGAACGCGCCCTGACCTTCGACGGTACCCTGAACGATGTCCCCCGCGAACCCGACGCGGTCCAATGGCTCGACAATGACCGTCTGGTCATTGCCAATGAAGGCGACTGGAAAGGTGGCTCCCGCGGCTTCACGATTTTCAACAAGGACGGCACCGAGCTGTTCGAGAGCGGCCTGCAACTGGAATACGAGGCCGCGATGCTGGGCCACTACCCCGAACGCCGCTCCGGCAACAAAGGGGTAGAGCCAGAGGGTATGGAAATCGGCACCTTTGCTGACGCCACCTACATGTTCATCCTGCTCGAACGCTCCAGCCTCGTCGGCGTCTACCGCGATACTGGCGGCGATCCCGAATTCGTGCAGGCCTTGCCCTCCGGCGTCGGCCCCGAAGGCGCTGTGGCGATCCCGGACCGCAACCTCTTTGTCACTGCCAACGAGGTTGATCTGATCGAAGATGGTGGCAACCGCGCCCATGTCATGATCTACGAATTGCAGGACGCAGCCCCCGCCTATCCCACGATCCGCTCCGTGATGGACGGCGACCGCCCCATCGGCTGGGGTGCGCTGTCTGGCCTGACGGCAGACCCGTCCGAGCCGGGCATTCTCTATGCCGTCAATGACAGCTTTTACGCCATGCAGCCGTCAATCTTCCGGATTGATGCCACGCAAAGCCCCGCTGTCATAACCAACCGCATCCCCGTGACACGCGGCGGCGCGCCTGCGCAACTGCTTGATCTGGAAGGCATCGTAGCCGATGGCGAAGGCGGCTTCTGGCTCGCCTCGGAAGGACGCACCGACCGGATGATCCCCCATGGTCTTTATCATGTGAACGCCGAGGGTGAGATCGAAACCAGCATCCCCTTCCCCAAAGAACTGCTGGATGTTGAGCGCCGCTTCGGCTCCGAAGGTGTGACGCTGATCGACGGCACGCTCTGGATCGCGATCCAGCGCAGCTGGGCCGATGACCCCGAAAACACCGCCAAGCTGGTCAGCTACAATATCGAGGCCGAAGAATGGGGCGCTGTCCGCTACCCCACCGAACCTGCGGAAACAGGCTGGGCCGGCCTCTCGGAGATTACCGCCCATGACGGCGCGCTCTGGATCGTGGAGCGTGACAACCAGATCGGTGCAGCGGCATCGGTTAAACAGCTGACCAAAGTCAGCCTCGACGGCCTGAAACCCGCCGCCCTCGGCTCCGACTTGCCGCTGGTCGAGAAGGAAATCGTCCGCGACTTTCTCCCCGATCTGCAATCCCCCAACGGCTACGTGGTCGACAAGATCGAAGGCTTCACAGTGGACGCAGCGGGCAACGCCTTCGCAGTCACTGATAATGACGGTGTCGATGACAGCTCAGGCGAAACGCATTTCCTGACACTCGGCGGCCTCTAAAATCAGAGGGGCGGCGTTCAAAAAACCGCCGCCCCTTCTTTTGTGACAAAATACTCTGGGGGTCTGGGGGTGAAACCCCCAGCGGGGCGACGCGCGCAGCGCGGCGCAAACCCTTAGATCATGCGCTCAACGCCAAAGGCTGCGCTCCGTCTTTCCAAGCCCGCACCGCCCGGCCAAAGGCCTCAAACAAGGGCCGCGAAACCGGGTCATTGGCTGCATTCCACTCCGGATGCCACTGCACCGACAGCGTAAACCCCGGCGCGCCTTCGATATAGATCGCCTCCGGTGTTCCGTCGGGCGCATGGCCATCAATCACCACCTGCGCACCGGGGCTCTTGATCCCTTGCCCGTGCAGCGTGTTCGTAAACACCTCGCGCGCGCCCACCAGACGATGAAAGACGCCCCCATCCGAAAACGTCACCGTGTGGCGCAGCTCAAACTTTTCTTCCAAAGTCCCATCGGGCGGCATCCGGTGGTTATCACGCCCCGGAAGATCGCGGATCTCAGGATAAAGCGTGCCACCCATGGCGACGTTCACTTCCTGAAAGCCCCGGCAAATGCCCAAAAACGGCTGCCCACGTTCCACCAACGCCCGGATCAGCGGCAAAGCCACCGCATCGCGCGCCTCGTCAAACGCACCATGGGCTTCGGTCGCTTCCTCGCCGTAATGCTCGGGATGCACGTTCGGACGACCGCCGGTGAAGACAAAGCCGTCACAGCTTTCCATCAGTTCCTCGACCGACACAAACCGAGGGTCCGCCGGGATCAGCAAGGGCATCGCGCCTGCCACATCCGCGACAGCCTGCGAGTTCATCGTCCCGCCCGCATGGGCCGGATATTCATCATTAATCAGATACGCGTTGCCGATGATGCCGACGATGGGTCTGTGCATGACTGCCTCTTTCTGGAATGCCTCTAAATAAAACAAGGCTCTCCATATAAAAAGGCGCGAAACCGCACATCATTTACTAGTTTTGTGCGGAAATGCTTAGATTTCCGCAGTCAAACCCGCCGCTTCAATTGCATGGGACGCCGCCGCTGCATCATTGTCCGACGTATCCCCCGTCACGCCGACAGCCCCGATCACATCACCCTTCTTGTCGCGCACCAGAACACCGCCCGGCACCGGCACGACCTGACCACCGTAGACACCGTTCACCGCGGCCATGAAATAGGCCTGCTGCTCGGCCCGCGCCATTTGCGCCGTGCCCGCCATGCCCAACATGATCGCGCCATAGGCTTTGCCATGGGCAATCGCAAACCGCCCCGGCGCGGCTTTGTCTTCGCGCTCGAACGCCTTCAGATGACCGCCCGCGTCCAGCACGACAACCGACAGAGGTTTAAGGTCCAGCTCGCGCCCCTTTGCGAGGGTCGCACGAACGATGCTGCGCGCTTTGCGCAGAGTAATTTCAGCCATATCAGGTCCTTATGCGGCGATGTTGATGTTGGATTTCAGCTCTAGACGACGCGCATGCAGCACCGGCTCGGTATAGCCCGACGGCTGCTCGCGGCCTTTCAAGACCAGATCGCAGGCGGCCTGAAAGGCAATCCCGTCAAAGCCCGGCGCCATCGCACGATAGCTCGGATCATCTGCATTCTGACGGTCCACAACAGCCGCCATCTTGCGCATGCCGTCCATCACCTGCGCCTCGGAAATCACCCCGTGATGCAGCCAATTGGCCAGCGCCTGCGCCGAGATGCGGCAGGTCGCGCGGTCCTCCATCAGCGCCACATCATGGATATCCGGCACTTTGGAGCAGCCAATCCCGTGATCCACCCAGCGCACCACATAGCCCAAAATGCCTTGGGCGTTGTTCTCAATCTCTGCCGTGATCTCGCCCGCCGATAAGGGGCGGTTGCCCATCACCGGGATTGTCAGCAGATCGTCCAACGTCCCCCGCGGACCGCCCTTGGCCAATGCGTTCTGCACCGCAAAGACGTCGACCTTATGATAATGCGTGGCATGCAGTGTCGCCGCCGTTGGGCTTGGCACCCAAGCGCAATTTGCCCCCGCCTTCGGATGACCCATTTTGGCCTCCAGCATCTCGGCCATACGGTCGGGCATCGCCCACATCCCTTTGCCGATCTGCGCCTTGCCCTGCAGCCCGCAGGCCAGCCCGATATCCACGTTGCGGTCCTCATAAGAGGCGATCCAGGGCGTCGATTTCATTTCGCCTTTCGGCAACATCGGCCCGGCTTCCATCGAGGTATGGATCTCGTCGCCTGTGCGATCAAGGAAGCCCGTGTTGATAAACGCCACCCGCGACTTCGCGGCCCGGATACATTCCTTGAGGTTCACGGATGTGCGCCGTTCCTCGTCCATGATCCCCATCTTCACGGTATTGGCAGGCAGCCCCAGAGCGGCCTCAACCCGGCTGAAAATCTCATCCGCGAAGGCCACTTCTTCGGGCCCGTGCATCTTGGGTTTCACAATATAAACAGACCCTTGGACAGAGTTCCTCATCCCCCCATCCTTGCGCAAATCGTGCATCGCGATCAGCACAGTGCACATCGCATCCATCAGCCCTTCGCCCACTTCGCGGCCTTCGGCGTCCAGCACGGCAGGGTTGGTCATCAGATGGCCCACGTTGCGCACCAGCATTAGCGCGCGGCCCTTCAACGCATCAGGCTGACCGCCTGCGCCCGTGAACCGCAAATCGTCATTCAGACGCCGCGTAATCGTCTTACCGCCCTTCTCAAGCGTCTCTTCCAGATCGCCTTTCATCAGGCCCAGCCAGTTGGAGTAAGCCACCACCTTGTCCGCAGCATCCACCGCCGCGACGCTGTCCTCGCAATCCATGATTGTCGACATCGCCGATTCAAGCCGCACATCAGCGATACCCGCCGGATCGACCTGCCCGATACGGTGCGACGGGTCGATGATGATCTGCAAATGCAGTCCGTTGCGGCGCAAAATCACGCCCGACAGGTTCTGGCTGCCATCGGTTTGATAGCCTACATATTGCGCAGGCTCCTCCAGTTCGGCCATGCCGTCCTTGGTCACGATCTCCAACGCGCCCTCGACCGTATCCAGCCGGATCACATCCGCCCAGGACGCGCCCTTGAGCGGAGCCGCCTCGTCCAGATGCGCCCGCGCCCATGCGATCACCCGTGCGCCGCGTTCAGCGTCATACCCTTTACCCGTAGGCAAATCGCCCAGCGCGTCCGTGCCGTAAAGCGCGTCATAGAGCGAGCCCCAGCGCGCATTCGCCGCGTTCAGCGCAAAGCGGGCATTCAGGATCGGCACGACCAGTTGCGGGCCGGGGATCGTCGCGATCTCCGGGTCCACATCTGTCGTTTCAATTGCAAAATCAGCACCTTCCGGCACGAGATAGCCAATCTCGCGCAAAAACGCCTCATAGGCAGCCGCATCATGCGGCTGACCCACGCGCGCCCGGTGCCAGTCGTCGACCTGTGCCTGCATCTTCGCGCGCTCAATCAAAAGCGCCCGATTTTTTGGCCCCAGATCGTTTACAATGCCGGAAAACCCCTCCCAGAAGCGGTCCGCAGAGACGCCCGTTCCCGGCAGCGCCTCGGTTTCGATGAAAGTGGCAAGCTCAGTGGCGACGGCAAGCCCGGCGCGCGCAACGCGGTTGACCATGGGATCCTCATGAATTGGCATACGGCTGTATACGTTTTAGGGCGCGATGATGCGTTAAGCAACAATGGCACCCATGAGATCAGAATAGAAAAATTGCGCCTCAGATCAGTTTTATTTAACTGAGTTGCGCTCCCGCCGGCACCGGTCCGAACAATATTTGACCTCATCCCAAACCTTTTCCCACTTTTTGCGCCATGAAAACGGGCGTTTGCACGTCTCACAGGTTTTCTGCGGCAGATCAGATTTCTTGCGGGTGCGAGGCATGGCTAGAGATCGAAGCTGAGCTGAGAGCCGGGCTTGCGCCGCGCCCGCTTCGGCTCCCGGTCATTCACAAAATGCCGCGGCCCGTCCTTGCGAGAGGCGTGTTTGCGCACAACCTCCGCCGCCTCCGCGCGGAACGCATCGCCCTTGCGCACCGCCCAAACCTTTTCGCGCGCGAGTTTCGCGGCGGCTTTCGCATCGACAATCGGCTCCGGGTAGCCGCGCCCAACGATTGCGCCTGCCCCGTCCCAGCGCCACGGCTCCTGCAAAAACTCATCCGGCACGGCGTCCAGTTCGGGGACCCAGCGCCGTGTGAAGACGCCTGTGGGATCCTGATCATGGCCCTGCTTGACCGGGTTATAAATCCGCACCGTGTTCATGCCCGTGGTGCCGGATTGCATCTGGCTTTGCGACCAATGAACCCCTGGCTCATAATCCGTGAAGCTACGTGCTAGCACGGCCCCTGTTGCCCGCCAATCAAGCCAGAGATGATAGCTCGCCACCGCCATCAACATCGAGCGCATCCGAAAGTTTAGCCAGCCGGTCGCCGTCAGGTAGCGCATGCAGGCATCGACAAACGGCAGCCCGGTTTCGCCCGCCTCCCATGCCGCGAGCCGCACCGCATCCGGCTCCCGCGGGCGCAACGTTTCATAGGCTGAATGCAGGGCGTGTGTCTCGATCCGCGGCTCATCTTCGAGCTTTTGCATGAAGTGATCCCGCCACGCCAACCGCGCCTGAAACGACTGCATCGCGCCGGTCCACCCCGTGCGCGTGCCTTTGACCTCGGCCTTTCGCGCCGCCGAGGCCTGCGCCGCCTCCCGGGACGACAGCGTCCCAAACGCCAAATGAGGCGACAGCCGCGAACACGCCCATTCCCCGTCCAACGGGGAGGACATGGCCTTGCGATAGGTCTGCCCGCGCGACGTCAAAAACGAGCCCAGCAAGGACAACGCCTCCTGCCGCCCGCCCTTTTGCCGCTCCGGGCAATGATCGCTTAATTTCAGGTCCTTGGCAGACGGAATTGCACCCGCCTCAATCGCGAGCGGGGCCAGAGCAGCAGGTGCCTCGACTTGAGGCTGCCGGATCCGCGCCTCGCGCCGTGCCGCCCAGCCGTCACGCGTCTTCAGCCGTCGCACGACGCCTGCGCCTTGCGTCTCGCGCCACCTCACGCCAGACCGGCGTGCCCACTCCCCGACACGCAAATCCCGCGCATAGGTCCATGCGTTTCCGGTCTCTTCATGGCTCAGGATCAGATCAATGCCCTGTGTGGCGACCAGATCCGAAAGCACCTCAACCGCGTCGCCCATCCGCACCACCAGCGGCATGCCCAGCGCGGCCAGATCCTGCCGCAGCGCATCCAGACACTCCGCCACAAAGGCCCATTGCCGCCCGCTGGCGTCCCGCAGCGCCCATAGCTCAGGCTCCACGATATAGACAGGCAGCACTGGCCCTCTCGCTGCCGCTTCCGCCAGCACCGCGTGATCCGTGATCCGCAAATCGCGCTTGAACCAGACAAGTGTCGTCATGACCGACCAGATAACGCCCGTATTCATCTTGGCAAAAATATCCTCGCCGAAGGCACATCAGCCCATAAGGCCAGCCCCGCCCGGCATACGGCACCCGGCCATGTCCTCGGTCCGATAAAAGTCCCGCAAGGTCTTGCCCCGCTCCGGCTTGAACGGCGCGCCTGTGGTCAGATCGACCATCCGGTCGATCCGAAACATCCGGAAATCCTCGCGAAGCTCACACCAGCCCACACAGGTCCAGACCCCTGAAAAGAACCACTGCCCCAAGGGTCGGATCACGCGGGTTGTCACAGCCCCCTCCTTGTCGCGATAGGCGAACTCCAACCGTAAGGATTGATCAATTGCCGCCACGATCTGGTCCAATCGCAGCCGGAGTGTGTCGTCCATCTGCACACCCAGCGAATGGATCGACACGGCCCGCGCCCGCGCCTTTGCAGCTTCAGGCAAGACGGCATCGACCTTGATCAACGCCTCTTCCGCCGCCGCCGCCATCTCCGAGCCGCCCCAGGCGCGGATCAAACGCGCGCCTGCGACGAGCGCCGTGATCTCGGCACTGGTGAACATTAAGGGCGGGATGTCATAGCCCTCGGCCATCACATACCCCACCCCCGCTTCGCCATCTATCGGCACGCCTGTCGACTGCAGATCAGCGATATCGCGGTAGATCGTGCGCTCACTGACCTCTAGCTTTTCGGACAATTGCGCCGCTGTGGTCAGCCGACCGCCGCGCAGATATTGCACGATCTGAAATAGGCGGTCAGCGCGACGCATCACTTGGCCTCGAACAGGCCGATGGAGTTGCCATCGGGATCGGAGCAGTAGATGAACTGCCCATCCGGCACAGGGATCGGGTCCGAGACGACCTTGCCGCCCGCATCCCAGACGCGGGCCTTCATCTCATCGATGGTGCCTTTTGCGGCCAGGTGGATCGTGGGACCGCCATCGCTTGCCGGGGTCCCCTCATAGAGATGACCAGACACGCCTTTGTCGGCGCGGAAAATCATGATCGGCTGGGGTCCCATCTCGTTCAGCTGCATCTCCATACCGGTGACCTTGGCGTAAAAGGCCGACGCCTTTTGCAGATCACGCACCGGGATTTCGCTCCAGACGACGGGGTTTGCGGGGGTGTAGCTCATGATGTCTCTCCTTTATCAGATGCCCTTGTCTGACACACCCCTCCTGACAGCGTTCTGTCAGGATGTTTTCGCCTTGCAGCGCCCGTGTGCGCAGCTACCCTTCGCCCAAACAAGGAGAGACCCATGCGCGACGCGGCCCCCCAGACGATTTACCTGAAAGACTACACGCCCCCGGCCTATCTCGTGGAGGAGGTCCATCTGACCTTCCGCCTTGCGCCCCGGTCCACGCGCGTCGTCAGCCGCATCCGATATGTGCCCAACCCCGAGGCGTCCTCGCGCGATTTCTTCCTGCATGGCGAGCAGCTTGATCTGAAATGGGCCAAGATCGACGGGGCCGAGGTATCTCCTGTCCTGTCTGAGGACGGCCTGCGCTGCGACGTCCCCGACGCGCCTTTCACATGGGAGGCCGAGGTGGAGATCAGCCCCGAGACGAACACCGCGCTCGAAGGCCTCTACATGTCGAACGGCATGTATTGCACCCAATGCGAGGCCGAGGGCTTTCGCAAGATCACCTATTACCCCGACCGCCCCGATGTCATGTCGGTGTTCACCGTGCGGATCGAAGGCGATCTTCCGGTCATGCTGTCTAACGGCAACCCGACTGCCACCGGCGCGGGCTGGGCCGAGTGGCACGATCCGTGGCCGAAACCGGCATATCTCTTTGCCCTCGTGGCGGGCGATCTGGTCGCCCATTCCGACAGCTTCACGACAGCCTCTGGTCGCGCCGTCAATCTGAACATCTATGTCCGCGAAAACGACATCGGGAAGTGCGCTTTCGGGATGGAGGCGCTCAAGGCCTCCATGCGCTGGGACGAAGAGGTGTATGGCCGTGAATATGACCTCGATCTCTTCAATATCGTTGCCGTTGACGACTTCAACATGGGCGCGATGGAAAACAAGGGCTTGAACATTTTCAACTCTTCTGCCATTCTTGCGTCACCTGAGACATCTACAGATGCAAATTTCGAACGTATTGAGGCGATCATCGCCCATGAGTATTTTCACAATTGGACTGGCAATCGCATCACGTGCCGTGACTGGTTTCAGCTCTGCCTGAAAGAAGGTCTGACGGTCTTTCGCGACCAGCAATTCACGGCTGACATGCGCTCCGAGGCAGTTGCGCGCATCAGCGATGTGATCGCGCTGCGGGGCCGTCAATTCCGCGAGGATAACGGCCCTCTGGCCCACCCCGTGCGCCCGGAGAGCTTTGTGGAGATCAACAATTTCTACACCGCCACTGTCTATGAGAAGGGCGCGGAGGTGATCCGTATGCTCCGCACCCTGATCGGACCGGAGGATTACCGAAAAGGTTGCGATCTTTACTTTGATCGTCACGACGGTCAGGCCTGCACAATCGAGGATTGGCTCAAGGTGTTCGAGGACACGACGGGCCGCGATCTGAGCCAGTTCAAGCGTTGGTATGCGCAGGCCGGAACACCCCGCCTGAGCGTCACCGACAGTTTCGCGAACGGAACCTACACGCTGACCTTTATGCAAACCACGCCGCCCACGCCCGAACAGGACGAAAAGCACCCCCAAGTGCTGCCCATCGCGGTTGGTCTGCTGGCCGAAGACGGCTCCGAAGCCGTTCCGACAACTGTTCTCGAAATGACGGAAGCGACCCAGAGCTTCACTTTCGACGGCCTGAGCGCCAAACCCGTCCCGTCGATCCTGCGCGGTTTCTCTGCCCCCGTGATCCTCACCCGCGAGACCACCGCGGCAGAGCGCGCCTTCCTTCTGGCCCATGACACCGACCCGTTCAACGCATGGGAAGCGGGCCGCGCATTGGCGCGCGAGACGCTCTTGGCGATGGTCCGCGACGGCACGCCGCCGCAAACCGGCTACCTCGACGCGCTGGCCACAATGGCGCGCGACGATGCCCGCGATCCGGCCTTCCGGGCGCTCTGCCTTGGCCTGCCCAGCCAGGATGAAATCGCGCAAGCCCTTGTGGATACAGGCGAAACGCCCGATCCCTCCGCGATCTACGACGCGGTGCAGACCTTACGCCAGATGATTGCCGAGCATCTGCAAGACAGCCTGCCCCGCCTTTACGCCGCCCATCAGGTGTCCGAGCCTTACGCGCCCAATGCCGAACAGTCCGGCAAGCGCGCGCTCGCGAACGCGGCGCTCTCCTACCTGACCCGCATTGACGGCGGGGCGCAGGCCGAAGCACAATATGAGGCCGCCACCAATATGACCCAGCAATTGGCCGCCCTCGCCTGCCTGATTGAAGCGGGTAAAGGCGATAGCGCGGTGGCGGACTTCTACACCCAATGGAAAGAAGATCGTCTGGTGATCGACAAATGGTTCGGGCTTCAGGTCTCCCTCGCCGCGCCAAGCGATGTGGCGGCTGTGGCCGAAAAGCTGACGCAGCATCCCGATTTCACAATGAAAAACCCCAATCGCTTCCGCGCCACGCTCGGCGCGCTGGCGATGACGCCCGCGGGCTTTCACCACGCTTCGGGCGACGGCTACCGCGTGCTGGCGGACTGGCTGATCAAGCTCGACCCACTGAATCCGCAGACCACCGCCCGCATGTGCACCGCATTCGAGACTTGGCCGCGCTATGATGCCGACCGTCAGGCCAAGATGCTGGCCCAGATCGACCGCATCCTTGCGCAAGACGGCCTGTCACGTGACAGCACCGAGATGCTGACCCGTATCCGCGATGCGAAAGGCTAGGCTCTAGAATTCTCGCGCCTGAGGTCGCAATGATTTCAACGGCTTGCAATAGCTTTGCCGCTTCAACCAGTTTGCCATATCCGCCCGTTTGCTGGGGCTGCGCATCGGCCCCCAGTCAGCGGAAACCCCGCTCCACCGGGGCTGACGCGCATGGATCACGCCGTCGCGCTTTACCGTGACCGCCATGATCCGCGCCGCGCAGCTAAGGTTCGCGGGCCCGTTCTTCAAGGCCTCCCCCGTGCCGACGCGGCAGCCATAACCGCGCGCCGTCGCAGGCAGGATTTGCAGCAGGCCATACCACTTGCCACCGCCCCCCACTGCGCGGGGCTTGTAGGTGCTTTCATGCTTGGAAAGCGCCGACATGAACCCGACCCAGAAGGCCGCCCGCGCCTCCGGCCCGTTCTCCGGATAGGCCGGACACCAGTCCGCGATATCGCGCGGCACCATCGAAATCAGCGGCGCACCATGGCCCTGCACCGCCTCCAAAGCGGAGCGCGTCCAAAGCGCGTGTTCGCCGCGATGATCCCAACGCATTCGCGGAAAAATCTCATCCCGCGCGATGGGCCGCAAATCAGCCGACACGCGCGGGCCGGGCAGTTGCACTGAGGCGTCGACCAGTTGATCCATCGCCGTCGCGCGCGAGACGGGGCGTATTTGCGCAGGGTCCGCCGCAAGGGGCAGCGCGGCTAAGCCACTCAGAATAAAGGCGACAATCCATTTCATGGTCCCAGACTGCCCCAGCGTAAGACGCCCTGACAAGAGGCGCGGTGCCGCATTGTTTCGCCTTTGCGAACAACCCGCCGAAACCCGCACCACTGTCGGCGTAAATCCCCCTCTTGTCCCCCTTCGCCGCGCGTCCTAAAACGCCTCAGACCCACGAACAGGACCTGCCATGCTTGATCTGACCTATGAGACCCCGAAGCCCAAAGTCATTGCGGGCGCCAAGCACGATTGGGAACTTGTGATCGGCCTTGAGGTCCACGCGCAGGTCGCCTCCAACGCCAAGCTCTTTTCCGGGGCCTCCACCACATTCGGGGCCGAGCCCAACAGCAACGTGGCCTTTGTGGACGCCGCCATGCCCGGCATGTTACCCGTCATCAATGAGTTTTGCGTGGCGCAAGCCGTGCGCACGGGCCTTGGCCTGAAGGCCGATATCAACCTGTGGTCGGCATTCGACCGCAAGAACTACTTCTACCCGGACCTGCCGCAGGGCTACCAGATCAGCCAGCTTTACCACCCCATTGTGGGCGAAGGTGAAGTGCTGGTCGAACTGGGCGACGGCACCGCCCGTTTGGTGCGGGTCGAGCGCATTCACCTTGAGCAGGACGCGGGCAAATCCATTCACGACATGGACCCGAACATGTCTTTCGTGGACCTGAACCGGACGGGCGTGGCCCTGATGGAGATCGTCTCCCGCCCCGACATCCGTGGCCCCGAAGAAGCCGCCGCTTACGTCGTCAAGCTGCGCCAGATCATGCAGTATTTGGGCACCTGCGACGGTAATATGCAAAACGGTAATCTCCGCGCGGACGTCAACGTCTCGGTCTGCCGTCCGGGTGATTATGAGAAATATCAGGAAACGCAGGATTTCAGCCATCTCGGCACCCGCTGCGAGATCAAGAACATGAACTCCATGCGCTTTATCCAGCAAGCGATTGAGGTCGAGGCCCGCCGCCAGATCGCCATCATCGAAGATGGCGGCGAGGTCGTACAGGAAACCCGCCTTTACGATCCCGACAAGGGCGAAACCCGCTCCATGCGCTCGAAAGAAGAAGCGCATGATTACCGCTATTTCCCCTGCCCCGATCTGCTGCCTCTGGAGATTGAACAGGGCTGGGTCGACGACATCGCTAAGGCGCTGCCTGAACTGCCAGACGAAAAGAAATCCCGTTTTATCAGAGACTTCGGTCTGTCGGATTACGACGCCTCTGTGTTGACGGCCGAAACAGCCGCTGCTGCGTTCTTTGAGAAAGTGGCTGAGGACCGCGACGGCAAGCTGGCGGCAAACTGGGTGATAAACGAGCTCTTTGGCCGTCTGAAAAAGGACGAAAAGGAAATCACCGACAGCCCCGTCTCGCCTGAGCAGCTTGGCGGCATCATCGCGCTGATCACTAAAGGCGATATCAGCGGCAAGATCGCCAAGGACCTTTTCGAGATCGTTTACACCGAAGGCGGCGATCCGGCAGAGATCGTCGAAGCGCGCGGTATGAAGCAGGTCACCGACACCGGCGCCATTGAGGCCGCCGTCGATCAGGTGATTGCCGACAACCCCGCACAGGTCGCCAAAGCCAAGGAAAACCCCAAGCTGGCAGGCTGGTTCGTGGGTCAGGTGATGAAAGCCACCGGCGGCAAGGCCAACCCCAAGGCCGTGAACGAGATTGTCGCCAGAAAATTGGCGGAGTAACGCGCATCACCTTGTGGCTGCGGCGCGCCACCCTATATCTCGCGGATAACAGCAAACACGGCACCACCCCTTGTAGAATAGGCTAAGCCCTTAATATCTTGGCCTTTTGTGCCTGATTTGCTACCGTGCCGAGTACTGGATGGGAGTTTTCGATGACAAAATTCGAGTATAAAGTCGTGCCTGCGCCAAAGCGCGGCGAGAAGATCAAAGGCGTCAAGGCAGGCGACGCGCGCTTTGCGCATACGCTCGAAAGCCTCATGAACGAGATGGGCGCGCAAGGCTGGGAATACCAGCGCGCAGATACCCTTCCTTCCGAGGAACGGAGCGGGCTGACCTCCAGAACGACCGTGTTTCAGAATGTGCTGGTGTTTCGCCGGGCGCTTGAAAGCGACGACGCCGTGATTGCGCCGGTCCCGTCCCCCAAATCCGAGCCCGAAGCCGCCAAATTGATCAAGCAAGCCGAAGAGCCGGGCAAAGCGCCGCCCATCGGCCCTGCGGTGAACACCGACAAGCCGTCGGACGGCTCCAGCGTCGCCGCTGAATAATCAGCTGATCTCCAACGCCAATGCGTGAATGCGCCCGACCAGATCGGCGCCAAGGGCCTTGTGCACGGCGCGGTGCCGCTCGATCCGGCTCATCGGGCCGAACGCATCGGCTTTGATCCGCACACGGAAATGGCTCTCGCCGCCTTCCTGATAGCCGGCATGCCCTCGGTGACTTTCGCTTTCGTCAATTACTTCAAGGGATTGCGGTGCGAAGCTCACCTCAAGCGCTGTTCTGATTTCTTCCGTTCTCGACATTTTTTCGCCCCGCCCCCTTCAATCTCGGCCCGGACAGTCTAAACTCCCTGTTCCGAGTCGAAAAGGTGTCCCTGATATGTCCAAAGACGATCCCTTCGGGTTTGATATGTCCGTCTCTTCTGCCAAGAAGAAGAACACCCGCGGCCGCCGCGGCATGTCCGGCGCATTTGAGACCTCGACCCGTGTGTGCGACAAGCCCGGCTGTCAGGAAGCGGGTAAATATCGCGCGCCGAAATCGCCCGATATCCTCGATGATTATTTCTGGTTCTGCAAAGACCATGTCCGCGAATATAACCTGAAATGGAACTTCTTTGACGGCACCTCGGACGAGGCGTTCAACGAACAGATGGACAAGGACCGCGTCTGGGAGCGCGAGACAAAACCCTTCGGCAAGCAGACCGACGAACAGCGTGCCTGGGCGCGTCTGGGCGTGAACGATGCCCATGAAGTGCTCGGAGCCAATGCCACACGCAACCCCGGCAAATCGATCACCGGCACCCGAAAGCTGCCCCCAACCGAGCGGCGCGCGATTGAAATTCTTGAGGCCAAGGACCATTGGACCAAGGCCGAGATCCGCAAAAGCTACAAGGCGCTGATCAAGATCCTGCACCCGGATATGAATGGCGGCGACCGCTCGGACGAAGAGAAGTTGCAGGAAGTTGTCTGGGCCTGGGATCAGATCAAGGAAAGCCGCAGCTTCAAGTGAGCCCCCGCCCCGGACGCGATCCGGGGTCTCAGCCCCGTCTCACCCCGCCTTTAAAACTCGATCTCGCCATAGCCAAAGATCGAGCGACGCTCGATCTGCCAGGGCCTGCATAGCCAATGCACCAAGGCGAGCGTGCCCACCGCACTCATCGCCACCAAAGGTGACTTCGCGATGGTGCCTGCGATGATGATGACGCCAAAGGTCGTCCCCCAAAGCGGCATGTTCAGCGTGCCGGTAATGACGCCAGCTAGGAACAGCACCCAAAGCCCTGCAACGCCCGTGCGCAGCAGCCCGACAAAGCCTCCATGGCCAAAATGTTTGCGCATGAAGAAGACGAGCGCCCCCATGACCATTGTGCCGGTAAAGATCAGCCAACGCTCTTGCCGCGCCCAATCGCCAAGGCCGGCGGAACTGCGCCATGACAGGGTGTCCAAAGCAGACCATGACAGGAACATGCCAAACAGCGCGCCCACAAGGAACGCTGCCAAGAGCTTGCCTTCGCCGGGACTGATCCGGCGCGATAGCCCTTTCACATGGGAACTCAGCACATTTCTCATCAAATGCGCGATACGCACCAATCATGGCAAAAATAGGGAAACCTCCCCAAGAATGCGCGGGGTTTTCGTTTCTATAACCGCCGCCCTTCCCCTTGCCCTTGTCCGCGATATGTTGCACCACGGGCCAAGGCCCAAAGGGGCACGCAGGAAGGACCGAACATGGCAGACGGCACGATGGATATCAGCGCAAAACCGACCGAAGAGATTTCTGTTCGCGAGGTCTTCGGAATTGACACCAACATGGTTGTCAAAGGCTTTGCCGAGCGCACTGACCGCGTGCCTGAGATCGACAGCACCTACAAGTTCGACCCCGACACCACGCTCGCCATTCTCGCCGGGTTCTCGCACAATCGTCGTGTAATGATCCAAGGCTATCACGGCACGGGCAAATCGACCCATATCGAACAGGTCGCCGCCCGCCTGAACTGGCCCACGGTGCGTGTGAACCTCGACAGCCATATCAGCCGGATCGACCTGATCGGCAAGGATGCGATCAAGCTGAAAGACGGCAAGCAAGTTACTGATTTCCAAGAGGGAATCCTGCCATGGGCGCTGCGCAATCCCTGCGCGATCGTGTTCGACGAATATGATGCGGGCCGCGCGGACGTGATGTTCGTCATCCAGCGCGTGCTGGAGGTGGACGGCAAACTGACCCTGCTCGACCAGAACCAGGTGATTGAACCGCACCCCCATTTCCGCATCTTCGCGACCGCCAATACCGTGGGTTTGGGCGACACGACCGGCCTCTATCACGGCACCCAGCAGATCAACCAGGGCCAGATGGACCGGTGGAGCCTTGTGGCCACGCTCAACTACCTCTCCGTTGAAGCAGAAGCCGCCATCGTGCTGGCCAAATCGCCCCATTACAACACCGCTGAGGGCCGCACGACCGTCCAGCGCATGGTCACCGTCGCGGACCTGACCCGGACTGCCTTCATGAACGGCGATCTCAGCACCGTGATGAGCCCGCGGACCGTGATCGCATGGGCCCAGAATGCCGAGATTTTCCGCAATGTCGGCTACGCCTTCCGACTGTCCTTCCTCAACAAATGCGACGAGCTTGAGCGCCAGACCGTGGCCGAGTTCTACCAGCGTTGCTTTGATGAAGAGCTGCCCGAAAGTGCCGCCAGCATGAGCCTCGGCTAAGCCACCTCTCCCAAAAACGCTTGGTTTGACAGGCCTTGGCCGCGCCGTCAGGGCTGTCTACATTTTCGCCACACCCGTTAACTGTTCTTAAAGAGCCCAATTGTTAGACATGTTTTCAGCAGTAAAGTTGAAAACATGGGCAGAAAAATAACAATAATGCTCATATTGGGTCTGATCGGACTTGGACCTGTTATGGGCAGCGCGCAACCTTGGCCGACCTCTCCATCCGAGAGGGTTCAGGTCTTCGCCACCTGCGCCGGACGTCTCTCGGCTTTTGTGGATCATCAGCGCACGATCGGCGGACTGGTCCCCGAACAGCTCGAAACCCAGCGCGGCAACTTCGAGGCGCTGCTGAGCGCCACCATCCCTGATGCAGTTGATTACGGCCTGCCCCAGGCGCAAGCGATGGATTGGCAAATCCACGCCAAGCTGGCCCAATCGAAACTACTGATGCGCGCGGATTTCTACGGCGACGCCGTCATCAAAGCCAAAGCCCGCGAAGCCGCTGACGCCTTCTTGCGCGAATGCGACAGGTTTTTGCTGGGCTAGGGCCAAACTTTCCGATTTATCACCTCCAATTTCTTTAATTTTTCGTTTAAAAACAGACCGCTATTAGCCTCTCTAGTATTATGTTAAGTCTGCAAAAAAAACCTTTAATGTTTTCAACAAGGGCCTCCTGAAAACCCGGTTTCGCATGCGAAACCACCTCCTGCTTTTCCATTGGCCCTCGGCAGGGGTTTGACCTAGGTTATGCGCCAACACCTCGCTTTCGGACGCTGCGCATGCAACAAAATGACAACCCCGCCGATCCTTTCAAAAAGGCGCTCGCTGAAGCCACCAAGGTGATGGCGGATGATCCCGAATTGTCGGTTACGTATTCGGTCGATCCTCCGGGTCAGACCAATGATTCCGTACGTCTGCCGCAAGTCACCCGTCGCATGACCCGCGAGGAGGTCTTGCTGGCCCGCGGCACTGCCGACGCCTATGCGCTGCGCCACAAGTTCCACAATGCGGCAACCTATAATCGCTATGCGCCCCAAGGCCAGATGGCCCGCGATCTTTATGACGCCATGGAAACCGCCCGCTGCGAGGCCGTCGGCGCGCACGCCATGCCCGGCACCGCGGGCAACATCGACGCCAAAATCGCCAATGAGGCGCAACGCCGGGGCTATGACCAGATCAAGGAGGCCTCCGAGGCCCCGCTGGCCACCGCCGCAGGCTATCTCATTCGTCACCTCGCCACGGGTCGCGACCTGCCCCCCGGCGCGCGCAACGTGATGGAGCTGTGGCAGGGCTTTATCGAGGATCAGGCGGGCGGCACGCTCGAAGACCTTGAGGCCACGCTGGCCGATCAAACGGCTTTTGCGAAACTCACCCGGCGCATCATCGAAGATCTGGGCTATGGCGATCAGTTGGGCGACGATCCCGACAGCACCGACGAGGAAGATCAGGACACCGCCGAGGAAGACGCGCAAGACGAATCCGAGCCGGACAGTACCGGGTCAGATGACAATGACGACGAGGATATGGAAGCCTCCCCCGAGCAGTCTCAAGAAGAACAGCAGGACGCCTCCCAAGCCTCGGTCACTTTGGATGATATGGCCGAAGCCGAGATGGGCGAAGAAGCCGAGATGCCCGAGGGCGAAAGCCCGCTGGAGCCGCCCCAACCTGCGCCTATTTCGGACGCTGACCCCAATTATGACGTCTTTCAAACCGATAATGACGAAGAGATCATGGCCGAAGAGCTGGCTGAACCCGCCGAGCTGGAACGCCTGCGCGCCTATCTCGACCAGCAGTTGGAGCCCTTGAAAGGCGCGGTTTCGCGCCTTGCCAACAAGCTCCAGCGCCGCTTGCAAGCCCAGCAAAACCGCTCGTGGGAGTTCGACCGCGAGGAGGGCATGCTGGACGCCGGCCGCCTCGCCCGCGTGATCGCCAACCCCACAACGCCCCTGTCCTTCAAGGTCGAAAAAGACACCGAATTTCGCGACACCGTCGTGACCCTCCTGCTGGATAACTCCGGCTCCATGCGCGGCCGCCCGATCTCCATCGCGGCCATCTGTGCCGATGTTCTGGCCCGCACGCTTGAGCGCTGTCAGGTCAAGGTCGAAATCCTCGGCTTCACGACCCGCGCCTGGAAAGGCGGCCTTTGCCGCGAGCAATGGCTGGCCGAAGGCCGCCCGCAACAGCCCGGCCGTCTCAACGATCTGCGCCACATCATCTACAAATCCGCTGACGCCCCTTGGCGCCGCGTCCGCCCCAATCTGGGCCTGATGATGAAAGAAGGCCTGCTCAAGGAAAACATCGACGGCGAGGCGCTGGAATGGGCCCACCGCCGCATGGTCAACCGCCCCGAGGCGCGAAAGATCCTGATGGTGATCAGCGACGGCGCACCGGTGGACGACTCAACTTTGTCCGTTAACCCCGCGAATTACCTCGAAAAACACCTGCGCGACGTGATCGCCATGGTCGAGAAACGCAAAGCGGTTGAGCTGATTGCAATCGGCATCGGCCACGACGTGACCCGTTATTACGACCGCGCCGTCACCATCACCGATGTCGAACAACTCGCCGGGGCCATGACCGAACAACTGGCCGCTCTCTTCGACAGCGACCCCCGCGCCCGCGCGAAATTCATGGGGCTCAAGAAGGCCAGCTGATGTTTCAGACCTTCACGGCCAGCACCTCCCCCGACGACGGCCCGCCGCGGCTGGCCGCCCTTCGGTCGGTCATTAGAGACGGGGGTCTGAGCGGCTTTCTTGTCCCCCGCGCCGATGCCCATCAGGGTGAATACGTGGCCCCCCGTGATGCCCGGCTGGCCTGGCTCACGGGCTTCACAGGCTCTGCCGGTTTCGCTGCGATACTGGCCGATCACGCGGGCGTCTTCATCGACGGGCGCTACCGCGTTCAGATCAAATCGCAGGTCGCCGATGTCTTCACCCCGGTCCCTTGGCCCGAGACGAAGCTCGCTGATTGGCTGATTGAGCATCTAGAGGCTGGTGCAGTGGTCGGCTATGACGACTGGCTACACACCCAGTCTGAGGTCGACCGTCTGCAAGACCGCCTTGAGGCGCAGGACATCACGCTAAAGCCGGTTCCCAACCTCGTGGACCGCAACTGGGAGGATCAGCCCGATCCGCCATCTGGCAAGATCATTCCCTACCCCCTTGAATTTGCAGGGGAAAGCCACGCCGAAAAATGCAAGCGCATCGCAGCTGACATCGCAAAAGACGGACAAGACGCCGCCGTCCTGACCCTGCCCGACAGCATCGCGTGGCTGCTGAATATCCGGGGCACGGATATCGAACGCAACCCCGTCGCCCATGCCTTCGCGATCCTGCACAAGGACGCGACCGTCGACCTCTATGTCTATGGCGACAAGGCCGCCGATCTGGGCGATCATCTGAGCGATGACATCCGCCTCCACCCCGTTGCCGCGTTTGAGGAGGCGCTGGCCGCCCTAACAGGCACGATCCGCGTCGACCCGGCCACCGCCCCCGCCCGCATCTTCACCAAGATCACCGCTGAGATCGCCCGCGCCGATGATCCCTGCATCCTGCCGAAAGCCTGCAAGAACGCGACGGAGATTGAAGGCACCCGCATCGCGCATCTGCGCGACGCCGCCGCGATGGTGGAATTCCTCGCCTGGCTCGACGCCCAGCCCGCCGGCAGCCTCACCGAGATCGCCGTCGTCAAAGAGCTTGAGGCCCACCGCCGCGCCACCAATATGCTGCGCGACATCAGTTTCGAGACGATCAGCGGCGCCGGCCCCAACGCCGCCATCGTCCATTACCGCGTGACGGAAGATACAGATCGCGCCGTGAACGAGGGTGAGTTGCTGCTGGTCGACAGCGGTGGGCAATATATTGACGGGACGACCGATATTACCCGCACGGTGCCCATCGGCATGCCGGAGCCGATCCACCGCAGCTGTTTCACCCGTGTGCTGCAAGGCATGATCGCCATCAGCCGCGCGCGCTTTCCCAAAGGCCTTGCGGGCCGCGATCTGGACGCGCTGGCGCGCTTCCCGCTTTGGACTGCGGGGTTGGATTATGACCACGGCACGGGGCACGGCGTTGGCACCTATCTCAGCGTCCACGAAGGCCCCCAACGAATCTCCCGCATCTCCGACGTGGCGTTGAAGCCCGGTATGATCCTGTCAAACGAGCCCGGTTACTACCGCGAAGGCGCGTTCGGCATCCGGATCGAGAACCTGATCGTGGTGCGCGAAGCCTCCAAGATCGAAGGCGCAGACGCCCGCGAGATGCTCGATTTCGAGACGCTTACCTTTGTGCCCATCGACCGCCGTCTCATCGTGGCCGAGATGCTCTCACCCGATGAGCGCGCCTGGATAAACGCCTATCACCAAACGGTTTTCGACAAGATCGCCGATAGTGTTGGCGCTGAGGCGCGCGATTGGCTAGAACGAGCCACCGCGCCTGTGTGACACATCCCTGTCACACAGCTAGCACAGATAGACATCCGACAGTTAGGTAGGGGAACGCATATGGCTGATCACATCAAGATTCACAAAGCGGACGGCACTTGGGTGGTGCGCGCTGCGGGCGCTGTTCTGGGTGAAAGCGGCAATGCGCTGGAACTGCACGAAGGTGCCGCCCCGCCCGTGATCTACTTCCCCCGCGAGGATTTCGCGATGGCCTTCCTGTCGCCCTCAGATCGCACCAGCACCTGCCCCCATAAGGGCAAGGCGACCTATTACACGATCGAAGCAAAAAGCGGCCCGATCAAGGACGCCGTCTGGTCCTACGAGACCCCCATCGACGGGATGGAGCGCATTGCAGGTCACCTGGCCTTCTACACCGACCGCGTTACAGTCGAGCAGGTCTAACCCTTCGCTTTTTCAAAGTATCCCTGGGGGGTCTGGGGGGCTGGCCGCTTACGGTGATTTGCTACGCAATTCACCTCTCGCGCGACGCGTTTTCAAGAAAAGCGCTTGCCCAGCTCCGGTTCAAGAGTGTTCTTCCGCAGCCGTCGCCGCCAAAGCCCGGTTATACGCCTTCAACGCATCCACATGGAACAGCGCACCCCAAAGCTCGGGCGGGCTGTCTTCGCCGCCCAGCGTCACCACCGGAATGAAGCGCACGGTGTTGGTGTCAAACATCGGCATGGCCTGCTCCAGCGTGGCGTTGCCGTCGATATAGATGCCCTGCTCGACCAGTTCCCAACAGGCCTCATCCTTCGCCGCGCGCGGGTGATCTTTCTTGCGCATGACCTTCGCCACGGTGAACATCGCCAGCAAATAGGCCTGCGGACCCGCGGCCAAATGGATGTTACGCCGCTCCAGCTGGGTCAGGAAGAAGGACCGGTCCACAAGGCGCGACGCCAAAGCGGTGGAAAGCGACACGGCCACCATCACGGCAAGGCCAGTTTGCCAGTCGCCGGTCAGTTCAAACACAATAAGTGTCGTCGAAATCGGCGCGCCCAGAACGGCTGCCGCCACGGCCCCCATCCCCGCCAGCGCATAAAGCGTCTCGGACCCTGAGATATCCGGGAAAATCCCGGTCGCCACGATCCCGAAGGCCAGCCCCCCCAGCGCGCCGACCATCAGCGAGGGCGAGAAGACCCCGCCGCCCATGCGCCCGCCCATGGTGATGGCCACGGCGGCCACTTTCAGAACGGCAAAGACCATGGCCTCGTGAAAGACCAACTCTCCGGTCAGGGCGAGCGATGTGGTCTCGTAGCCGACCCCGATGATATGCGGGAACCAGATCGCGATGATGCCCAGCAGCAGCCCCGCAAAGGCCGGGCGCAGATAGCGCGGGACGGAGAGCTTCTCCTGCAGGTAGTTGCCCATATCTTCGGTCCAGAAGATGGCACGCATCAGGACAACTGCGATCACCCCTGAGGTGAGACCCAGCAGCAGGAAGGCCGGCAATTCGATATAGAAATCAAGGTTGTTGGAGACAGGCAGGACAAATTCGGTGACGTCACCGAACTCTAACCGGTTGATCACCGTGCCCGCGACCGAGGCAATCACGATGGGCGCGAAGGCGTGCACGGCGAAGTGGCGCAGCACGACCTCTAGCGCGAAAAGCGCACCTGCAATGGGCGCATTGAACGAGGCCGAGACGGCCGCGGCCACAGCGCAACCCAGCAGGTCGCGCCCGGTGATCCCGTCGGCACGGATCAGGTTCGAGATATAGCTTGAGATGACGCCTGCGAGGTGCACCACCGGCCCCTCCCGCCCCGAAGAGCCACCAGAGGACAGCGTGATCATCGAGGCCAGCGCGGAGGCCAGACCGGCTTTCTTCTCGACCCGGCCATCATGCAGCGCGGCCCCTTCGATCACATCCGCGACCGAGCGCACGCGCGCGTCATCTGTGAAGTGGTGCAGGATCAGCCCAACCACCAAGCCGCCGCAAACCGGGATCAGCATCACCCAATACCACGGCAGGTTCACCGCAAAGCTGTGGATGCGGGAGATGTCATCGGTGCCGTAAAGCGTGCCTTGAAGCCAGATGATCCCTTTGCGGAAAAAGAGCGCTGCGAAGCCAGCCGCAATCCCGATCACGAGGGCGATGAACCAGAACTGAATCTGGCTGGGCCCGCGGTGCTTCATCACCTGCCAGCCACCTTTGCAGGCCGACAGCGCGTCGTCGAGTTGCTGGGCTAGCAGGGATTTGGCAGGCTCCGCCATGCGGTTTCCTAAGGGCTTGCTTTGCAATATAAGATCGCGACGGAGAGGATCATTAAATGACGATACAGACCGCTTTGACCGCGTTGGAACCAGTCTTAGGCGATCGGCTCAGGCGGTCCAAGTCCGATCTGGATTTGCACGGCCGATCAGAATCGCATTTTGCGACCACGCCACCCGATGCGGTGGCCTATCCGGAGAGCGCGGAAGAGGTTGTGGAGTTAGTCAAACTCTGTGCCGCGCATGACTGCCCGATCATTCCGTGGGGGACCGGCACATCGCTGGAAGGGCATGCTTTGGCAGTGCGTGGTGGGGTCTCGGTCGATTTCTCGCGGATGAACAAGGTGCTGGCGGTGCATCCTGAGGATATGGACGTGGTCGTCCAGCCGGGGGTGACCCGCGAGGACCTGAACACGGAGTTGCGCGCGACTGGGCTCTTTTTTCCGGTTGATCCGGGGGCGAATGCCTCGCTGGGCGGGATGGCCGCGACGCGGGCCTCGGGGACGACGGCGGTGCGCTATGGCACCATGGCCGACAATGTGATGGGCCTGCAGGTGGTGACCGCGCAAGGGGAGATCATCCGCACCGGGACACGGGCGCGCAAATCCTCCGCCGGGTATGATTTGACCAAGCTGCTGGTGGGCTCCGAAGGAACGCTGGGGTTGATCACCGAATTGACTTTGAAGCTGCAAGGCCAGCCAGAGGCCGTGAGCGCCGCCGTCTGCGCGTTTGAGACGGTCGATGCGGCAGTGAACACGGTGATCCAGACGATCCAGATGGGCCTGCCCATGGCGCGGATCGAGTTGGTGGATGCGGCCACGTCGCGGGCGTTCAACAGCTATGCGGGCGCAGCGATGCCGGAGATGCCGCATCTGATGGTGGAATTTCACGGCACCCCCGCAGCGGTGGCCGAGCAGTCCGAGATGTTCGGCGCAATTGCCGACGAGATGGGCGGCAAGGGTTTTGACTGGGCTACCAAGGCCGAAGACCGCACAGCGCTTTGGAAGATGCGCCACAATGCCTATTACGCGATCCTTGCGTCGCGCCCGGGCGCGCGGGCGCTGGTGACGGACCTGTGTGTGCCGATCTCGATGCTGGCGGAGGCGATCAATGAGACGGTCGCGGATATCGACGGGTCGTTCCTGACCGGGCCGATTGTGGGGCATGTGGGCGACGGCAATTTCCACTCTGCCCTGCTGATCGAGGACGGCAATGCCCGCGATCTGGAAGAAGCCTTGCGCCTGTCGGACCGGATGGTCGAACGGGCTTTGCGCATGGGCGGGACCGTGACGGGTGAGCACGGTGTCGGCATGGGCAAAATGAAATACATGGAGCGCGAGCATGGCGGAGGCTGGGACGTGATGGGGCAGATCAAGCATGCGATGGACCCGCAAAATATCCTCAACCCCGGCAAACTGGTGCGCGGGAACTAAGAATTTTTAGCAAAATTCTTTGAAAACTCTTCTGAAGAGTTTTAGCCCGCGAGGAGGGCACGGGCCGCGCCACGGGCCTCATCGGTGATGGTGTCCCCCGACAGCATGCGCGCGATTTCGTCCACGCGGTCGGGATCGGTCAGCGGCACGACAGTCGATGTGGTCATGTCTTTCTCGACCCGCTTTTCGACGCGCCAGTGATGCCCTCCAAGAGCGGCCACTTGTGGGGAATGGGTCACGACTAGCACCTGCGCGTCGGAGGCAAGTGCGGCCAAGCGGCGGCCCACGGCATCGGCGGTCGCGCCACCCACACCTCGGTCGATCTCGTCAAAGATCATCGTGAGGCCAGAGGTGGCTTTGGTCAGGCACACTTTGAGAGCCAGCAGGAAGCGGCTCAGTTCGCCGCCGGACGCGATCTTGTTGAGCGGGCCGGAGGGCGCGCCGGGGTTTGTGGCCACGGTGAAGGCGACCGCGTCTGTGCCGTCCGGGCCGGGGTCGGCGGGCGTGATTTCGGTGGTGAACACGGCGCGATCCATCTTGAGCGGGGCCAGTTCGGCGGACATCGCCTTGTCGAGCTTCGCTGCCGCTTTCTGGCGGGCCTCTGAAAGGCGTGCGGCCGCGGTTTCATACGCGCTTTCAGCGGCTTGCACGGCGTTCGTCATCTCAGCCAGATCGCCGGTGCTGGCGTCCAGCGTCGCCAACCGCGTGCGCAACGTTTCGGCGAAATCGCTCAGATCATCGGGCTGCACGTCATGCTTGCGGGCCAAGGCGCGGATCGCGAAGAGACGCTCTTCGGTGTCTTCCAAGTCGGACGGGTTGAAGGAGAGCGAATCGAGCGCGGTCTCTATCCCGATGGTCGCCTCGCCCAGTTCGACGAGCGCGCGTTCGAGAGCGGCGATAGGGGCGTCAAGCTGGCCTTCGGCTTGCTCTGCCGCGCCTTCGAGCCAGCGGATTGCATCGCCCATCCGGCCTTCAGCACCGTCATTGCCCAAGGCGGAATGGGCCTTACCCACATCCTCGCGGATACGCTCTGCGCCTTGCATCAAGCGCCGCAGCGCGTCGAGCTTTTCGTCTTCACCGGGTTCAGGGGCCAGCGCATCCAGTTCGGCCACGGCGTGGCGGAGGAAGTCTTCCTCGGCGGCCAGTTCATCAAGCTTGGTTTGCAGCACGGTCAGCGCTTTGCGGGCGTCGGCGAGCGCGCGCCATGCCTTGCGTGTTTTGTCGATTTGGGCCGCGAAACCGCCGAATTCATCGAGCAAAACCCGGTGGCCCCGCGGGTTCAGCAGGCCGCGGTCATCATGCTGGCCATGGAGTTCGACCAGCGTGTCGGAGAGAGCGCGCAGCACCTCGCCAGACGCGCGGCGGTCGTTGACATAGGCTGTTTTGCGGCCATCGCGGGTGTTGACGCGGCGCAGGATCAGCTCGTCCGAGCGAGACCAACCGGCCTCCTCCAACACGTCTTGGGCGGGGTGATCGTCGGGCAGATCGAACCAGGCGGTGACCTCCCCCTGCTCGGCCCCGGCGCGGACAAGTTCAGCGCGCCCGCGCCAGCCCAGAACAAAGCCGAGACTGTCGAGAAGGATGGATTTTCCGGCCCCAGTTTCGCCGGTGAGCACATTCAGGCCGGGCTGAAACGCAAGCTCCAACCGGTCAATGATCAGCATGTCCCGAATGTCGAGACCTCGCAGCATCAGCGCTCACCCCCCTCGGGTCAGATCAGAGCCAGCGGCCCTGCACCACTTGCCGGTAGACCTGCCGCAGCCAACTGTCGCCTGCCGCTTCCAGCTCAAGCCCGCGCCCGGTGAGCAGCTTAAAGCTATCCTCATACCACTCGGTGGCCTGGAAGTTGAAACCCAGGATCGCCCCGGCTGTCTGCGCCTCGTCGGTCAGACCCAGCGAGAGGTAGCTTTCCACCAGCCGGTGGAGCGCCTCTGGCGTGTGGGTCGTGGTCTGGAACTCCTCCACAACAACGCGGAACCGGTTGATCGCTGCGGAGTAATGGCCGCGCTTCAGGTAGTAGCGCCCGATCTCCATCTCTTTGGCAGCGAGATGATCGAAGGCCAGGTCAAACTTGAGGATCGAGGACCGGGCATATTCGCTGTCGGGATAGCGCTCGATCACGGTGCGCAGGGCTTGGAGCGCCTGAAAGGTCAAGCCTTGGTCACGGCCCACTTCATCGATCTGGTCATAGTAGCTGAGCGCCAGAAGATATTGCGCATAGGCTGCGTCTTCGTCGGCTGGGTAGAAGTCGATATAACGCTGCGCGGCGGAGCGGCTTTGCTCGTAGTCCTGATTCTTGTGATAAGCGAAGGCTTGCATGATCAGCGCGCGCTTCGCCCATTCGGAATAGGGGTAAAGGCGTTCCACCTCGCCGAAGAAACGGGCGGCTTCTTCAGGTTCGGATTGGGCCAGTTCAAACTCGGCCCGATTGTAAATCTCTTCCGCAGAGTAGTTTTCGAGGGGCTGTTCGCGCCCGCCTCCGCCGCCGCAGGCGGCCAGAACGACCACGCCCAACAAAGCCACCGTTCCCCGAAATTTCCCGTAAGCGCCTGTCATGAGACTGTTTTTCCCGTTCATTCTGACAGAAGGATACTGCAATCCCCCACCGTGTTCTTCGCGGTTTAGCACAGAAAAAACGAGGGCAAAACGCCTTTGACGCGGAAAACGTCAGGCAATCGCGGGAAGGTCGGCTTTGCGGACGCCAACACCGGGCAGAATGCGGCTTTCGCGGTCGGTGCATTGCTCAACCACATAGGCGGTCGGATCGGCAAAGAGCGCGTGCAGCAGCTTGTTTGTCAGGGCGTGACCGGCACGGTTGCCCGTGTAGCGCGCCATCAGGGGCGCGCCAGCGAGACCCAGATCGCCAAGCGCGTCGAGCATCTTGTGGCGCACGGCTTCGTCCTTATAACGGAAGCCGCCGGGGCTGAGCACGGCGTCGCCATCGACGACAACCGCATTGTTGAGCGTGCCGCCCAATGCCATGCCATTGGCGTGCATGAATTCGATGTCAGAGTGACGGCAGAACGTGCGACTGTCGCACAGCTCGCGCACGAAAGTGCCGTTGGACAGGCTCAGCGTCTTGGTCTGCTCGCCAATCGCGGCATCTTCAAAATCAATCCGGAAGTCCATGATCAGGTGATCGGCAGGGTCAAGGCGGGCGGAGGCGAGACCATCGGTCACTTCAACGCGGCGCAGAACGCGGATCGCGGCGACGGGTTCATCCTGTGCCTGCAAACCAGCCGCGAGGAAGCGCTGCACGAAGACGGCCGCAGAGCCGTCGAGGATCGGGAGTTCCGGCCCGTTCAACTCGACCAGGGCATTATGGATGCCGCAGCCCACAAGGGCGGCCATGATATGCTCAAGCGTGGAGACGGAGACCCCATCATTATTGCGGATCAGCGTGCAGAGCGAGATCTGTTCGACCGCGTTCCACTTGGCCGGCACAAAAGGGTCCACGCCGGTGACGTCCGTGCGCTTGAACCAGATCCCATGATGTGCGGACGCCGGGTGCACAGTCGCACGCACAGGTTCCCCGCTATGGAGCCCTACGCCTTCAAATGTCACCGATGTTTTGAGCGTTTTCTGCACATTAGCCTCAAGTTGCTGCATCGCAGAGTTTGGGCGATGCAGAACATACCTAGCTATCGGCACCGGCAGCCTCAATTCACTCTTTGTAACCGGGTGTAACATACTGAAACGGATCGGCATAATCCTGCCGAACGCCATTAAACCCCTATAAATACAAAGAAAAAAGGCCGCCCTGAGGCGACCTTTAATGTTTCAGCTTTGACGCATTTTAGTTGGCTTGCCGACGCAGGAAGGCGGGGATTTCGATCCGCTCCTGCTCTGGATCAGCCTCGGGCTCATCATCATAGGATTGCACGGGTGGCTGCTGGCGCATCGGTGCCGGGGCCGCACGCTCAGCACCTTCGGTGCCGTGGCCGGTCATGCGGTTGATCAGCGAGTTGATCCCGAAGCGCGGCTTTTCCGCGTCAGGCTCGGCGTGGGGTGCGGGGACTGGGGCCTGCTGGGTCGGCACCTTCTGCACAGCGGCCTGCAACCGCGCCATCGCTTGGGGAGACGGTGCGCCGGGCTGCGGGGCTTTGGGGGCCACGAAGGCTGCAGCCTCAGGCGTTTCAACCTCTGCCGCAGCGGGCTGGGGCTGGTAGGCCGGGGGCGGCAGATCATCTGTCGCTTCCGGCTCTGCAGGGGCTTCAAAGCGCGGCTCGAACACGGGCTGAGCCGATGCAGCCTGCGGCTGTTCGGGCTCCATCCGGTCCAACAAGGACGGCTCGGGCATGGTCGCTGTTGCGGCTGCGGCGGCTGCGGCAGGCTCGAAGGCCGGGATCTCCTCGACAGCTTCGGCAACCTCTTCGACCGCGTCTTCTGCGGGCTTGAGCGGCTCGGCCAGCGAGCGACGGGGCAGCGGTGTTTCCGCGTTGCTCTCAGTCGCGTCGATGCCGGTGGCGACAACGCTGACGCGCATCGTGCCTTCCATACCGGTGTCGAGGGTGGAGCCGACGATGATGTTGGCGTCGGGATCGACTTCCTCGCGGATGCGGTTGGCGGCTTCATCGAGTTCGAAGAGCGTGAGGTCATAACCACCGGTGATGTTGATGAGAACACCATTGGCGCCGCGCAGGGAAATCTCGTCCAGCAGCGGATTGGCGATGGCTTTCTCAGCCGCCTGAATGGCGCGATCTTCGCCGGTTGCCTCGCCCGTGCCCATCATGGCTTTGCCCATCTCGTCCATCACAGCGCGGACGTCTGCAAAGTCGAGGTTGATGAGGCCCGGACGGACCATCAGGTCGGTCACGCCTTTGACGCCCTGATAGAGCACGTCGTCGGCCATGGAGAACGCCTCAGTAAAGGTCGTTTTCTCATTCGCCAGACGGAACAGGTTCTGGTTCGGGATGATGATCAGCGTGTCGACGACTTTTTGCAGCGCCTCGACGCCGTCTTCGGCCTGACGCATCCGCTTACCACCTTCAAACTGGAAGGGCTTGGTCACAACGCCGACAGTCAGAACGCCCAGTTCGCGTGCCGCTTGCGCGATGATCGGTGCAGCACCTGTCCCGGTGCCGCCGCCCATACCGGCGGTGATGAAGCACATATGCGCGCCAGCGAGGTGATCGACAATCTGTTCGATGCTTTCTTCGGCAGCGGCGGCCCCCACGGTCGCGCGGGCCCCTGCCCCCAGACCTTCGGTGACTTTAACGCCCATCTGGATTTTCGCCTGCGCCATCGACTGCTGCAGCGCCTGCGCGTCGGTGTTGGCGGTGACGAATTCGACGCCGTCGAGCTCTTTCTCGATCATGTTGTTGACGGCGTTACCGCCAGCGCCACCCACACCGAAGACGGTGATACGGGGTTTGAGGTCTTCCTGACCGGGCATCGAAAGGGTCAAAGTCATAATGTGTCCGCCTGTTATCTGCCATTTGAGGGGGTTGACCCCCGAATTAGCGCCAATGCTAGCGTGACATTCCCATCACGTCACCCAAAAAACACGATTTTGACGCAAAATGTCGTGTTTTCTTAAGGGTTTTCAGCGGTATTTCGCTCAACACCCCAGATTTAGCGTCTACCAGTTGTCCTTGAACCAGCGGATCGCGCGTTTCAGCGACCGTGCCGGGTATTTCTCTGCGGGAATCTCGAAGTCCCACCACTCGTCTTGCGGGTTTGCTGCGAAGAGGCAGAGCCCCACGGAAGAGGCAAAAGCGGGGCCTGTGGCGGCTTGCGGCAGGCCTTGCACGCGGAGCGGACGGCCAAGACGGACCTGCTGGCCGAGGATTTTGCTGGCCAGCCCATCGAGGCCGGGGATCTGGCTGCCGCCGCCGGTCAGGACGATCTGCTGACTGGGCAGGTGTTCGAACCCGGCGGCGTCCAGACGGACGCGGACCTCTTCGAGGATTTCCTCGACCCGTGGGCGCATGATGCCGATCAGTTCCGCGCGGGACACGGTGCGGCGGTCATGCTCCCAATCGCCGGTATCGCCGCCGATCTCGATCATCTCGCGGTCGTCCATGCCGGTGGCGACGACGCCGCCGTAGAAGGTCTTGATCCGTTCGGCTGTGGCAGGGGGCACTTGCAAGCCCATGGAGATATCGCTGGTGACGTGCTCGCCACCCAGACGCACTGCATCGGAATAGATCATGTGCTTGCGCATGAAGATCGAGAGGCCAGTGGCCCCGCCGCCGAGGTCGATACAGGCCGCGCCCAGTTCCTGTTCATCCTCCACCAGCGACGAGATGCCGGAGACGTAGGAGGAGGACGCAAGGCCTGCCAGTTCCAGATCGCAGCGCTTGATGCAGTAAAGCAGGTTTTGGATCACCGTTTCATCGACAGTGAGCAGGTGCATATCGACGGCCAGTTCGTTACCCATCTGCCCACGCGGGTCACCAAGGCCAGAGCGGTGGTCGATCGCGAAGTTCACGGGCTGGGCGTGGAGAACTTCGCGCCCCTCGCCAAAGTCAGGCACATCGCAGGAAGCCATGACGCGGGCGATGTCCTGCTCCGTCGCGATGTTTTCGTCCAGCTCGACCACACCGTCGAGGCCATAAGAACGCGGGCGGGCCCCCGCGAAACAGGCGATGACGTGATCGACACGGGTGTTGGCCATTTTCTGCGCGGCCTGCACGGCGGTGCGGATCGCGCGTTCTGTTTCCTGCATGGCGTCAATCTCGCCAAAGCGGACGCCGCGAGAGCGGGTCGTCGCCGCGCCGATGACGCGGAAGCTGGACTGACCGGCGAGCGAGCCGATGCCATCAGCGTCGGAAAACTGCGACGGGCCGTCAAAGCGCAGGACCAGACAGGCGATCTTGCTGCTGCCGATATCGAGGATCGCAATCACACCACGCTGCATCGCGGCTTGCCGCATGTTCCGCATGGCCCGTTGGGTCTGGTAAAGGTCGGTCATCGTTTAGTCTGCCCCATTCTGCCCGTTATTTTGCCCGGTCTGGATGTCGCGTATGCGACGCAGTTCTTCGACTGCTGTTGTGTTCAGCCGGATCGTTGGCCGGCTGGCATTTCGGATGTCCACGACGGCGAGGTCGCGGGCCAACATGTCTTTGGCGTGATCCAGAACGATCACGCGCTCTAGTGCCGCCACCGCGCCCTCTTCGGGCAGCAGGATGCGCTGATCACGATTAAGGGCGACGTCCCAGCGACGTTCCCCCATGCGGACAAGACCGCGGATGCGGTCGGCGATGGGGGCTGAAACGGCGAGAAGCTCCAGCGCTTCGGTCGCGTGATCGGCGGCACCCTCGCCCGAGATGAGCGGCAGGTCGGGACGGCTGAGGCGCGCAGGAATGTCGGCGACGACATAGCCTTCGCGGTCCAGCAGTTTGACGCCTTCGGGGGAGCGCCAGACGATCGCGGGCACCCGTTCGGTGATCTGCAGTTCCAGAATGCCGCCGGGCTTGATGCGGACGGCAGCGTCTTCGACAGCGGCGAGCTCTTCGATATCGCGCTGCATTTGCGCGAGGTCCAGATCGAAGGAAGATATCGGAAATTCCACCGGGAAGGCTTTGCGGATGTCTTCGGCGAGCGGGTCCGACGCGCCGTCGATGGCCATCAGTTTAACCATGAATTCGGGGCGGGTTTCGATCTGGTTGCGCAGATCGGCGACCATCAGGCCGGCCTTTTCGCGGTTATCGGGGTTGGCGAAATAGGCACCCGCGATGAAGATGATCAGGAAGGCCGGCAGACCAACGCGCAGAGCCGCGCGGAAGAGCGGCGTCAGCCAGAGGCGGTTCATCCGGTAGGCCCAGCGCGAGGGCGCGGGATCACGGCGGGGGGCTGCGGGTTTGGTGGCGCTTAGCGGTTGCATGAGGCATCCTCCACCATCCAGCGGCAGAGCTGGCCGAAGCTCATGCCGGTTTTCTGGGCCTGTTCTGGGGTCAGCGAGGTGGGCGTCATGCCAGGCTGAGTGTTCGTCTCCAGTAGGATCAGGCCGTCGAGACCTTTGCTTTCGTCCCAACGAAAATCGGTGCGTGTCACGCCCCGGCAGCCCAGTGCTGTGTGGGCGCGAAGGGCGTAATCCATGCAAGCGTCGAAAATGTCTTGCGGGATATCGGCGGGGACGACGTGGTGGGAGCCGCCCTCCTCATATTTCGCGGCGTAGTCATACCAGCCGTCGGTGACGATATCGGTGACGGTCAGGGCTTTGTCGCCGATGACCGTGGTGGTGAGTTCGCGACCCGGCGCGAAGGCTTCGACCATGACCTCATCTGGCATTTCAGCGTTCAGGCGCGGGGGCTGGTCGCCCTTATGCACAAGGTAAACGCCGACGCTGGAGCCTTCGTTGTTCGGCTTGACCACGTAAGGCGGTGGCATGACGTGGGCGGCCTGGACGTCTGCAGTCTTGGCTATCACGCTTTCGACAATGGGCAACCCATAGGTCTTGTAGACATCCTTGCTGCGCTGCTTGTCCATCGCCAGGGCCGAAGCGAGCACGCCGGAATGCGTGTAGGGGATTTGCAGCCATTCGAGGAGGCCCTGCACGCAGCCATCCTCCCCCCAGCGGCCATGCAAAGCGTTGAACACAACATCAGGCGCCGCATCCGACAGACGCGCCATCAGGTCCGGACCCGCGTCCAGCTCGATCACGTTGAAACCTTCGTCCCGTAAAGCGGCGGCGCATTCGCGCCCGGTGGACAAGGACACTTCGCGCTCTGCCGAAGGTCCGCCCATCAGTACCGCCACTTTCGGGGGTGTCCTGCTCGACATCCCGTGTGTGCCTCAGTTTTACCGCAGGCCGTCTATCGCGACCCATTTTTCGTTATTCTTTAGTGCCTGTCGGGGCCGGTTCACCGACCCTCATAATTTCCCACTGTAGCTCTATCCCACTGGTTTCGTAAACCCTTTTGCGCACGTGCTCGCCAAGGTTTTCCAGATCGGCAGCGGTGGCGGTGCCGGTGTTGACCAGAAAGTTGGGATGTTTGGGCGACATCTGCGCGCCGCCCAGTGTCTCGCCGCGTAATCCTGCGTCATCGATGACCTTCCAGGCTTTCAGCTCATGGCTGTCATCTGCTTGACCAGTCGAGGAAAAACCAGCCGGGTTGCGGAAGGTGGAGCCTGCCGTGCGGTCCTTGGTGGGTTGGGTTTCGTCGCGCTTTTTCATCTGCGCTTCCATGCGGGCGTGGAGCGCTGCGGGATCGCCTTTGGGTGCACGGAAGGTCGCTTGGGTCAGCACCCAGCCTTCGGGCAGATCGGTCTGGCGGTAGCGGAAATTGAGGTCATCTGCGGTGAGCATCTTGATCTCGCCATCGCGGGTTACGGCTTGGGCGGAGTGGAAGACATCGGCCACGTAGGACCCATAGCAGCCCGCGTTCATTCTGATGGCCCCGCCGATGGCTCCGGGGATGGTGCGGAGGAACGTCAGGTCGAGGCCAGCGGCCGCCGCCTTGCGCGCGACATGAGCGTCGAGGGCGGCAACGCCTGCGGTGACTTCGTCTCCGTCGATGGTGATTGCATTGAACCCCCGCCCCATGCGGATGACGACTGCGCGGATGCCACCGTCGCGGACGATCAGGTTCGAGCCGACGCCCATGGGGAAGACTTTGATGTCTGCGGCGAGCGCTTTCAAGAAGGCTTGCAGGTCTTCGAGGTCGGCGGGCTGGAAGAGAAGGTCCGCCGGACCGCCGACGCGGAGCCAGGTGAGGTCGTTCAGCGGGCGGCTTGGGGTGAGAGTGCCGCGTGGGGTTGGGAGTGTAGTCATGTGGTGCGTGGTAGTTTGGCGCTCCCGATTTCGCAAGTCGGCTTAGCCTCTACGCTCCGGGCGGACCCCCACTGCCAAATCTTTCCAACCATTCGATAATGTCCCCAAAAGTCTTCCAACGCTTAAACTGCTTGATAAGCCAATCAACAGAAGCACCCGCTTTCTCAGCATGCGGCCTGCCTTTTTCGACAAACCGTCCAAGCGTTGCCGCCAAACGCGCCGCTTCTTTCGCGAAGCGATTTTTGAGTACAACTGCATGGGTATCACTATTGGTCTCTTCGATTGCTCTTTCTACTTCCTCCAATTGCGAAATCAGATTCTTGAGAACAGCGATACCTTCAGGATCCATTCGCGCGAGGTCTTCGCTTTCGAACCGTTCAATTTTTTCGAGACCCGACTTGAGGTCAGCTACAATTGGCGCTGTCGCCTCGTTTCCTAATTCGAGGGCATCCAGCGGGGCCATACTCTCGATACTCGGGCCAAAGTGTTTTCCGCACAAATCCCGCAACAGATGGATATTTGTATCGAGCATTGAAGCGAGAGTGTCGCCAATCTCTTTGCGCTTCGCTTCCTCCAAACTGAAGCTGTAGAGATATCCACCTAAAGTGATGAGCCGTCGCGCACGAATTTCTTTCTTTTCATCTATACGAGTAAGCTCATTGAGGACTTTCTCCGCGGATACCGCCAAAGTCGAAGCGGCATTATTTCCGCGTGCAGCCTCGTCCATGAAATCAAAGACGTCCTGAAGGCCGTCTTTCAATTCGTCAACGTCGGCGACAAAGCGCTTCACCTTTGCTGGATCATCGATATGGCTCAGGTCTTCATCAAAGCCGACCATTTCGAGCCACCGGCGGGCAGGATCAAACTCGAACTCGGCGATACTTGTTTTTGAAAGCGGAGACGAAGAGCCCGCCTCATACAGTTCAACAATCTCCGCAATCATCGGGTTGATATGCGCAGGACCTTTTTCCCAGTCTACGACTTCGATCAGCACGATTTCTTTGAGCATCTCCCATTCACGGTCAGAGCGATCTTTTCCCTCCATTACTTCGTCATACCAATTGGTCCAGAATGACCAGTCGACGGCTAATTCCCTGCTGTCTTTGGCGGTTATTGAAGCCTTTAGAGCAAGCCAGCCTAAGGGGTCTTTACGGTCGCTCCAGATGGGCTGTTCCAGTAATTCTTCATGAACAAACGCAGCATCAAGACGAACTTGCTCCCAAAAATCTCCCTTATTATCTCCTCCTTCATTATCGTCTTCTTCCTCATTGCTCAGCCTTTTTTTGAACATTCTCTCTGTTTCGGCGGCTGAGAATGTTTTCTCTGACACGTCAAACGCTTCGATAATCCGAGAACCAAACTCGGTCTCGGGGGCCGTTATGACCGCCGCGGTAGCAAATATTGGAGAAATCCCAGTTCCTATTTTCGCGTGACCCGCGCAAACCTCAAAGAGATCAAAATCGTCTTCATGTCTTACCGAAAGGCATGAGACCAGCGCCGTACGGAGAAGGAAAAGGGGTGGCACTCCGTTATGGTGCCTTTCGAGAAAATTGGCCAAGCTCCAGTCATATGGAAGTGTTCTTAGAGCTGTCCTCAAGGCAAGGATAGTAGCAGCTCTGTGCGGCTGGACTTCTAGCCAAGCTGTTAAGCTTTCAGCATCAACAATCTCACTAACCTCAACCATACTTGCACCTTGCCGTGGATCGTCGCACTCGACAACCCACTACCGCCCTACCTTCCCTCTCACCCACCGCCAAGCGTAAATGACCGGCCATTTCAGCAGCCAGCCGCCCGCAACCGTTACGCCCAGCGCCCACCAAATCCCGGCGTCCCACCAGACCCAGAGGACAATTGGCACACCGACCGCGATCAGGGCGTAGGCGCTAGTCCAGTGGTTGTCTTTGCTGGGGACAACCGCAGCGATGTTGGCGGCGAGAAGCCAGAGGCAAGCCGCGATGAGGCTGTAGGTCATTTGGGGAGCTCGGGGCGCTCTCCGCGGGCGCGTTTGTAGAGGTAGCGCAGGGGGTTGCGGAACATCGAGACGAAGGCGGCAAGGCCAAGGGCGGCGAAGATCCAGCCGTGCTGGGCTCCGATATACGCGATGCCAAAGGGGGCGGCGATGAGGAGCACTATGCCGGGGGCATATTGGTGCTTCATGGGGAGCATAGCGACGATGGTCGCGGCCAGGACCCAGAGGGCGGCGAGGATGAGGGACAGGCTCATAATTACTGGACCAAGAAAATTCAGAATTTTCTAGGCAGAATTTTCTGAAAATTCTTCATCGCGCCAGACGGTCGGGCAGGCCATTGGCCCATGTGCTGATCGTACCGGCGCCAAGGCAGACGACCATGTCCCCCGGGCGGGCCTGTTCGCGGACAAGGCGTTCGAGGTCATCTTCGGAGACGATGGCGCGGGCATGGCGGTGGCCGTGGCGGATGAGGCCTGCGACCAGATCGTCGCGGGAGGCGCCTTCGATGGGGTCTTCCCCGGCGGAGAACACCTCGGCTATGGCCACGACATCGGCGTCGTTGAAGCAGGCGCAGAAATCGTCGAACAGATCATGCAGGCGGGTGTAGCGGTGGGGCTGATGCACAGCGATGACGCGGCCTTCGGTGGCTTGGCGCGCGGCTTTCAGGACAGCGGCGATTTCGACCGGGTGATGGCCGTAATCGTCGATGATCGTGACGCCGTTTACTTCGCCTACTTTGGTGAAGCGGCGGTTGACGCCTCCGAAGGCGGCGAGCGCTGCGCGGATTTCCTCGGCCTTCATGCCCAGATGACGGGCGACGGCAACGGCAGCCAAAGCGTTGGAGACGTTGTGATCGCCGGGCATGGGAAGCGAGCAATCCTCGATCACCATCTCCTCAGCCTGTAGGGCGATGTCGAAATGGGCAACGCCGCCTTTGTAATGCAGGTTCACGGCGCGCACATCGGCTTGGGCGTTGAACCCGTAGGTCACGACGCGGCGGTCGCTGATCTTGCCGACGAGCGATTGCACCTCGGCGTGATCGGTGCAGCACACAGCCAGCCCGTAGAACGGGATGTTGGAGACGAAATCCAGAAAGCCTTGGCGGAGCGTGTCGAAATCGCCCCAATGCTCCATATGCTCGGGGTCGATATTGGTGACGATGGCGATGGTGGCGGGGAGGCGGTTGAAGGTGCCGTCGCTCTCATCGGCTTCCACAACCATCCATTCGCCCTGCCCCATCCGCGCATTGGAGCCGTAGGCGTGGATGATGCCGCCATTGACGACGGTGGGGTCCAGATCGCCTGCGACCAGGAGTTCGGCCATCATCGTGGTGGTGGTGGTTTTGCCGTGCGTGCCTGCGATGGCGATGTTGGATTTCAGGCGCATCAGTTCGGCCAGCATTTCCGCGCGGCGCACGACGGGGAGGCCTAGACGGCGCGCCTCGTCCAATTCGGGATTGCCGGGCTTGATAGCCGACGAAATGACGACGACCTCCGCCCCATCCAAGTTCTCAGCCCGTTGACCTTCGAACACCACAGCGCCCAGCTTTTTCAGACGGTCCGTGATCTTCGAGCCTTTCAGGTCAGAGCCCTGCACGGTGTAGCCGTGGTTCAGCAGCACTTCAGCAATGCCCGACATGCCGATGCCGCCAATGCCCACGAAATGGATCGGCCCCACGTCGCCCGGGAGTTTCGTCGCTGCGTTCATTCTGGGGTCTCCGTCCATCGTGCTGCTCCTCATTTCGGCGCTTAGGCGCTCTGTAAATCCTCGACCATAGCGACGAGTCGATCCGTCGCGTCCGGGCGGCTTTGTCCTAACGCCGCAAGCGCCATTTGCAACGCGGCATTTTCATCCGACAGGACAGCCTCAATCTGTTGGGACAGGCTTTCAACGGAAAGCGCGCTTTCGGGGATCAGGATGGCGGCGTTGGCGTCCACCAATCCGCGAGCGTTTGCTGTCTGCTCGTCCCGGATCGCAGCGGCGAGCGGGATCAGAATCGATGGGCGGCCGATGACGCTGATATCGGCGACGGAAGAGGCTCCGGCCCGGCTGATGACCAGCTGCGCTTCGGACATGCGCGTGGGGATGTCGGTGAAAAAGGGTGCGACCTCCGCGGGGATGCCCTGTTCTGCATAATAAGCCGTCACCCGGTCGTGATCAGCGTCACGCGCCTGATGGCTGACCCGGATGTTTTTAAGGATCGCCGTGGGCAAGGCGGCAATCGCGGGCGGCACGACATCCGACAGGATCGTGGCCCCTTGGGAGCCACCGATGACAAGGATCGACATGGGATAATCACCGGGCGGGATATAGGCGGCACCGGCCCGCTCCATCACGGCGGCGCGCACGGGGTTGCCGGTGGGCACGCCTTCCACGCCGTCCGGCAGCTCGGTCGGCCATGTGCCGCAGGCCACGCGCTGAACGCGCTTGGCAAAAAGCTGGTTTACCCGGCCCAGCACGCCGTTTTGTTCGTGGATCATCCGCGGCAGGCGCAGCAAGGTCGCCGCTCCCATCGCCGGGATCGCGGGATAGCCGCCAAACCCCACCACAACGGCGGGCTTGTCGCGCATCATCTTCAAGGTCGCGCCAATGATCCCGCTGGCAATGCGGAATGGCACAAGGGCTTTGGCCAGCAAACCGCCGCGCGCGAATGTGGCGCTGGCGACCTGTTCGATCTCGACCACATGGGGAAAGCCGCCGGTGTAGCGTGCACCGCGCGCATCGGTGCTGAGCTTCACACGCCAGCCCTTGCGCAGCATCGCCTCGGCCAGGGCTTGGGCGGGGAACATATGCCCGCCTGTGCCACCAGCCGCGATCACCAGAAGGGGCGCTTTGCTCATATTCTTACCTGCCGCGTCTGAGGAGAATATCTCCGATTTCGCCTTGCGGTCTTGTACGCGTAAACGACAGCAACATGCCAACTGCGATACCGCCTGCAATAAGCGAAGACCCGCCGTAGCTTACAAAGGGCAACGTCATGCCTTTGGCGGGCAGAAGGCGCACGGCGACGCCCATATTGATCATCGCCTGAATGCCGAAGACACAGACAAGGCCGGTGCCTGCTAGGCGGATAAACGGATCGCGTTCTTTCATCAAACGCATGAGCGAGCGGACTACGACGGTGGCGTAGAGCGCGATGATGATGCCGACGAGGATCATGCCGTATTCCTCGGCCGCTACGGCGATGATGAAGTCCGTATGCGCATCCGGCAGCGACCATTTTACTTGGCCTTCGCCGACACCAACGCCGAAGAACCCGCCCTCGCGAATGGCATTGGTCGCGTAGCCAAGCTGGGTGGTGGGGTCGACATCAGGTGAAAGAAACCCGTCGATCCGGCGGGCGAAGTGCTCCGAATTGGAATAGGCAACCGTGCCTGCGAAAAGCACCATACCGGCCATGCCCAAAAGCAGGATCATGGGGGCGCCTGCCACGAAATACATCACACCCCATGCAAAAAGGATCAGGCAGGCCTGACCGAAATCAGGCTGCATCGCCAACAGAAACACGATGATAATCGTAAGCGCGAAGGACAGGGTTTTGCCCGGCGGACCGTTGATTTCCTGGCTTGCCGCCAGCATCCAGGCGGCCATGACGACAAAGCCAGGTTTGAGGAATTCGGACGGCTGTATCGACGCGAAGCCAAGCGAGTACCAACGCACGGCCCCCTTGCCGAAATCCGTGCCGAAGAGCGGCAGGAAAGCCAACGCTGCAAAGGCCGCGATAAAGCCCAGAACAGCCAGACGGCGCACTAACGCGGGTGACATCATCGAGGTCAGCAGCATGACGGTCAACGCCATGCCACCAAAGATGGTCTGGCGGATTACGTAGTGAAACGGCTCGAACCCGTTTTTCGCGGCCAGCGGCGGAGAGGCCGCAAAGCCCAGCATCAGCCCGATACAAAAGAGCCCAAGGATCGCGGACAGCGTCCAGCGATCAATCGTGCGCCACCATTTGGGAAGAATAGGCTCCCCGTCCCGCGATGGGAGAGAGCCATAGACCATCTCAGTCATGGATAATTACCGCCAACTTGCCTCAATCACGCCCCTTTGCGGGGTCTAGCTGCAACTCTACCGCGTGTCGGGCGATTTGGCTAGAAAAACTGCGCTCAGGATGGCTGAACGGTGTATTGGCTGCGTAAATCCGCCAATCCGGCACGGATCAGATCGGCCAGCGCCTCCGGGTCGACCTGTGACAGGCGGGAGACATACCAGCAGGACTTGCCACGCCGATGTGGGCCAAGCCGTGCCGCGATTTCGGGAAAGTCCTGATAGCCCGGCAGGATATGCAGCGAAAACTTCGTTTTCAGCGCCGAAAACCCGGTGGCCAGAAAGTCGCCCTCCCGCCCGCTATCATATCTGTAGTGGTATCGCCCGTAGCCGATAAGCCCGCGCCCCCAATGAACGGGCTGGCAGCCGGTCACGCCCCGAAAGAGCGCGTCAAGCTGGCGCGCCTCCGCCTTGCGGGTGGGGTCCTCTATCGCTTCAAGGACCTGCGCGGCTGTTCGGCTGTCCATGCCCGATGCTAGCACATCGCAATTGACGCGCCCAGAACGCTGCCCCACAAGGCGGCGATGCGCTATGAGACGATCATATTGGGGGCCGGTGCGGCGGGCATGATGTGCGCCGCCCATGCTGGCCCCCGCGTTCTGCTGGTTGATCACGCCAAGGCACCGGGGGAGAAGATCCGGATCTCCGGCGGGGGGCGCTGCAATTTCACCAATATGTATGCGGCGCCTGAGAACTTCCTGAGCCAGAACCCGCATTTCTGCAAATCCGCGCTAAGCCGCTATACGCAATGGGATTTCATTGATCTGGTGGCGCAACACGGGATTGCGTATCATGAGAAGACGCTAGGCCAGCTCTTTTGCGATCACTCCGCCAAGGACATCATCGCACTGTTGCTCGCTGAGATGGAGAAAGCCGGGGCCGAGCTGCGGCTGCGAACCTCTGTTTTGTCGGTTGCCAAAACCGAGCGCGGCTTTGCGGTAGAGGTGGAGCAGGATGGCAAGCGCGAGGTCTTGGACTGCGCGAACGTCGTTATTGCCACGGGCGGCAAGTCGATCCCGAAGATGGGCGCAACCGGCTTCGGTTATCAGATCGCCAAACAGTTCGACCTGCCCCTGATCGAGACGCGCCCTGCCCTAGTGCCGCTGACCTTTGGTGAAGACATCATGACCGATCTCAAACCGCTGGCAGGGCTTTCCGCCCCTGCGCGTGTCAGCTGCAACGGGACCAGTTTTGACGAGGGTCTGTTGATGACGCATCGGGGCCTGTCGGGCCCGTCGATCCTGCAAGTCTCCAGCTATTGGCGCGAAGGCGATCCGGTTTCGGTCAATCTGGCGCCTGAGCTGGACCTGAAATCCGCGCTCAAGACAAAGCGCCAGGAAAACGGCCGCCGTCAGGTCGGCACGGTGCTGGGTGATCTGCTGCCCGCAAGGCTGGCGCAGCATCTGGCGGGCGTTGCGGGACTGTCGGGCAATATCGCGGATCTGGCAGACACGGCGCTGGATCATCTGGTGGCGACGGTCACGGGGTGGTCGCTTAAACCCAATGGCTCCGAAGGCTACCGCACGGCAGAAGTCACTTTGGGCGGGGTGAACACCGATGCGCTGTCGTCCAAAACGATGGAGGCCAAGGAGATCCCCGGCCTTTATTTCATCGGGGAGGTTGTGGACGTGACAGGCTGGCTGGGAGGTTACAATTTCCAATGGGCGTGGTCATCGGGATGGGCCGCGGGTCAAGCGATCCAACGGCGAGACGCTTAGGCCCGCCCTTCCTTCGCTTTTTCAAAATATCCCCGCCTGAGGCAAACGCTTAGGGCAACCCACGGACCAGACGGATGAAATCCTCACCGCGTGTCTCGAAGCTGTCGTATTGATCGAAACTCGCCGCAGCGGGGGCCAGCAGCACCGTATCGCCGGCCTCTGCATCCTCCGCCGCTTGTGTCACAGCGCGGTCCATCGTCTCGCAAACGACCGCATCAACACCGTCAAGCTGGCGGGCAAACGCCTCCGCCTCGCGCCCAATCACATAAGCCTTGCGGACATGGGCAAAGCCCACGGCCAGACCGGAAAGGCCGCCTTCTTTCTCCAGACCGCCGCAAATCCAGCGGATGTTGTCGAACGCAGCCAGCGCCTTTGCGGCGCTGTCGACATTGGTGGCTTTGCTATCATTGACGTAGCGCACGCCGTCCCGCTCCGCGACTAATTGCGAGCGGTGTGGCAAGCCTTTGAAACTGTGAAACGCCGCCTCAATCACCTTCGGCCCCAAGCCCAGCGCGCGGCAGGCGGCATAGGCGGAACATGCGTTTTGATGGTTGTGCGATCCGGGCAGGCCCGCGATGCCGCGCAGGTCAATGGAGCCGGTTTGCCGCCCCTTGCGGTATTCCGACAGGAACCCTTTGCGGGCGAAAACCTGCCAGCCGGGACCGGTCAGTTTGCGATCAACCGACACCTTGATGACCCGATCATCGCTGGGCCCTTCGGCCAATTGGTTCGCGATATAGCGCCCTTCGGCTTCATCCACACCAATCACGGCGCGGTCGGGTCCGCCTTCGGAAAAGAGCCGCCGCTTGGCTGCGAAATACCCGCCCATCCCGGCGTGGCGATCTAGATGATCGGGGGAGAGGTTGGTGAAGACCGCAATATCCGGGGTCAGCGCGCGGGCGATCTCCGTCTGATAGCTGGAGAGTTCCAGCACGATGACCTCGCCGTCATGGGCGGACTCGATATCCAGAACGCCTCGGCCAATATTGCCTGCAAGCTGTGTGGGGCGTCCGGCCTCGGACAGGATGTGATGGATCAGCGCGGAGGTGGTGGATTTTCCGTTGCTGCCCGTCACCGCGATCACGCGCGGGGTGGTGTCGAAGCCGGTCCATTCGTCGGTGGCGAAGGAGCGGAAGAAGAGGCCAATATCGTTGTCGACCGGCACGCCTGCCTCATAAGCGGCAGCAATCACTTTGTTCGGTTCGGGATAAAGATGCGGGATGCCGGGGGAGATGATGAGGGCTGCGACATCCTCGAACGCGCCTTGCTTGCGCAGATCGTGGAGAGTGAAGCCCTCCCCTTCGGCTTTTTCGCGGGCGGGTGCGCTGTCATCCCACAAAAGCGGCTCGGCCCCGCCGGCGCGCAGGGCATGGGCGGCGGCCAGACCGGATCGGCCCAGCCCAAGAACGGCGACGCGGAGGCCATCATATCCTTGAACGGGGATCATGCGCCTACCACGGGATCGGCGCGCGGCGGCGGAAGAAGCCACCCGTCGGGCCATCGTCGGGCAAACGCGCGAGCCAGAGGGCTGTGTCCGCGCCTTGTTCGGGCGTCAGCGGAGCGGAGGCACCGCCCATGCGGGTCGCGACCCATCCGGGGCAGACCGCGTTTACCTTGATGCCGTCCGGCAGGTCTCGCGGCAGAGCGTGGGTCAGCGCATTCAGCGACGCCTTGGCCAGACCGTAAGCGCCCGGTCCTTCGAGGTTTTCGGCAAAGGCGCCCCAGCCGGAGGATAGATTGACAATGCGCCCCCAGCCCTCCTGCGCCATATACGGCACGCAAAGCCGGATCAGATGATAGGGCGCGTGGACCATGACCTGCATGGAGGTCTCGAAGCCTTCTGGATCTTCGATTAGGTTCGTCTCGATCAGAACGCCCGCGTTATTGACCAGCACATCAACGCAGCCGATCTCGGCCAAGGCGGCCTCAAAGCTGTCGGGTTGTGTCAGATCGAGAGGGACGGCCTCGCATCCCATTTCGCGCGCCGCAGCCTGTCCGGCCTCTGGATCGCGCACACCGATGACCACGCGGTGATCGGTCATCAGGCCTTCCGCGATGGCCCGTCCAATGCCGCGATTGCCGCCGGTGATCAGCGCGGTTTTCATGTCAGCGCACTTTCAAAGTTGCCAGACCGATGATGGCGAGGATCAGCGAGATGATCCAGAAGCGGATCACGATCTGCGGCTCAGCCCAGCCCTTTTTCTCATAGTGATGATGGATCGGCGCCATGAGGAAGACGCGCTTGCCGGTGCGCTTGAAGTAGAGCACCTGAATGATGACGCTGAGTGCCTCGACCACGAAGAGACCGCCGACAATGGCCAGCACGATCTCGTGCTTGGTGGCAACGGCAATCGCACCCAATGCACCGCCCAAGGCCAGCGATCCGGTGTCGCCCATGAAGACGGCGGCGGGGGGTGCGTTATACCACAGAAAGCCCAGCCCTCCGCCGAAGATGCCGGCGCAGAAGACAAGGATTTCGCCAGTGCCGGGGACGTAATGCACGTCGAGATATTCGGTAAAATCGACGCGGCCCACGGCGTAGGCGATCACGCCCAGCGTGCCTGCGGCGATCATCACGGGCATGATGGCCAGCCCATCGAGACCGTCAGTCAGGTTCACCGCATTGGCGGCACCCACGATGACGATGATTGAGAACGGAACAAAGAGCAGCCCGAGGTTGAGCAGCACATCCTTGAGGAACGGCAAGGCCAGTTGGTTGGCGAGTTCCGGCGGATGGTATTGCGCGGCCCAATAGCCCGCGATTGCGGCGATCAGGAAGCCGAGGCCAAGACGCACTTTGCCCGGCACACCTGCGGTGTTTTGCTTGGAGACCTTGGCGTAATCATCGGCAAATCCGATGGCGCCAAAGGCCATGGTCACAAAGAGCACAAGCCAGACAAATGGGTTGTCGAGCCGCGCCCAAAGCAAGGTCGAGGTCAGCAAAGCGCCAACGATCAACAGCCCGCCCATGGTGGGTGTTCCCGCCTTCGCGATATGGCCCTCGGGACCGTCGTCGCGGATTGGCTGACCCTTGCCCTGCTTCTTGCGCAGGACGTTGATTAATGGGCGGCCAAACATGAAGCCGAACACGAGCGCTGTCAGGAACGCTCCGCCCGCGCGGAAGGAAATGTAGCGGAAGAGATTGAAGAAATCGCCCCCGTCCGACAGCGCGGTTAACCAATATAACATGCCTTCAGGCCCCTCGGTCTTGTGGTTGATCCACCGGATGCCCCAATTTCTTGAGTGCGTCAACAACGCGACCCACGCGGGAGCCAAGCGAGCCTTTGACGAGAATGACGTCTCCGGGGTCGACAAGGCGGTGCGCGTCGACGGCCAGTTCATCGGCCGTTTCGACCCAGCGGCCGCGTTTGAAATCCGGCAGCGCCTCGTACATCGCGCGCATGCGCGGGCCGACGCAATGGACCCGTGCGACCGCGTCAAGGCTCGGATCGGCGGCCATGGCGGCGTGCATCCTGGCCTCTTCCGCGCCCAGTTCCAGCATGTCGCCCAGCACCGCGATGCGGCGGCCTTTCGAGACGCGCCCGATATTGTCGGTGACAGTCGCAGCGGCCAGCACTTCGAGGGCGGCGGACATGGAGGTGGGGTTGGCGTTATAGGCGTCGTCGATCAGCTCAACCGTAGCCTCGGACTCCACCGGGTCCAGTTGAAGCATGACGCGCGCGCCGCGCCCGGCGGGCGGCACCCAAAGCGCAAGGTCCATCGCGGCGACGGCGAGGTCCGCGCCCAGCGCCTCGACCACGGCCAGCACACCAAGGCCGTTCATGGCAAAGTGTCTTCCAGCCGTGGAGAGTTTGAAAAGGACGGGCTGGTCGTGACAGGTCGCTTGCACAATGGTGCGGTCGCCCCTCAGCGTGACGCTTTTCAGGGTGAATTGATTGGAGGATTGGCCAAACCAGACCGGAGCATAGCCAAACTTGGCCGCTTCATGCTCTAGCGTAGGGCGTGTCGGAACATCGGCGTTCAAAACGACCACGCCATCGGGCAGCAACCCGGCCATGATGGAGGCTTTTTCGGCTGCGATGCCGTCGATGCTGTCGAACGCCTCCAAATGCGCGGCGGCGACGGTTGTGACCATCGCCACATGGGGGCGGGCCATGCGCGAGAGGGGCGCGATCTCTCCGGGGTGGTTCATGCCCATCTCGATCACCGCATATTCGGTGTCGGCGGGCATGCGGGCCAGCGTGAGCGGCACGCCCCAGTGGTTGTTGTAGCTGGCGGCGGACGCGTGGGTGCGGCCTTGGCAGGCCAACACGTCGCGCAGCATTTCTTTGGTGGAGGTCTTGCCGACAGACCCGGTGACGCCAACGACGCGGGCCTTGGTCCGGGCGCGGGCGGCGCGGCCCAAGGCTTCGAGGCCGGTGAGCACGTCTGGCACCATCAGAAGCGGCGCGTCCTCGGCCACGCCTTCCGGAATGCGCGAGACCAGCGCGGCCCCTGCCCCTTTCTCCAAGGCTTGGGCCACGAAATCATGGCCGTCACGCACGTCCTTGAGAGCGACGAACAAGTCACCCGGTTCCAGCGTGCGTGTGTCGATGGAGACGCCTGTGACCGACCAGTTGCCCCGCGCCTCGCCAGCGGTCGCAGTGGCGGCCTCAGCGGCGGTCCAAAGGGCGCTCACAGCGCACCATCCAAGGCGGCGACGGCGACGCTGGCCTGTTCGACATCATCAAAGGGGAACACGTTATCGCCCACGGTTTGGCCGGTTTCATGCCCTTTGCCACAGATCAAGAGCGCGTCACCGGGGCCAAGGGCATCGACGCCGCGCAGGATGGCTTCGGCGCGGTCGCCCACATTGGTGGCGTCCGGTGCGCCTTGCATGACAGCCGCGCGGATAGTGGCAGGGTCTTCGGAGCGGGGGTTGTCGTCGGTGACGATCACAAGGTCCGCATTCTTGGCCGCCGCCTGCCCCATCAACGGGCGTTTGCCGACGTCGCGGTCGCCACCCGCGCCGACAATCGCGATGAGACGACCCATGACATGGGGGCGCAGCGCCTTGAGCGCCGTCTCCACCGCGTCGGGCGTGTGGGCGTAATCAACAAAGACCGTCGCGCCGTTTTCACGTGTGGCGGCCAACTGCATGCGGCCCCGGACTGTGCCCAGATGGGGGAGCGTTTCAAAGACGCGGTCGGGCTCGGCCCCGCAAGCGATGACAAGGCCGCAGGCGAGCAGGATATTCTCGGCCTGAAAGCCGCCGATCAGGTTGAGGCGCACGGATTTCGGGGCGCCTTCATATTCAAAAAGCAGCTCTTGCCCTGTTGCATCGAACCGCTGGCCGGTCAGGCGCAGCTCGGCCCGGGGGGCGCGGCCCACGCGGATCAGGCGCTGGCCACGGGCCTCGGCAATGCGGGCCATCTCGACGCCTTTGGGGTCGTCGATATTGATGACGGCGATACCGTCCTGAGACAGAACGCGGGCAAAGAGCCCGGCCTTGGCTGCGAAATAAGCGTCGAACGTACCGTGATAATCCAGATGGTCCTGACTGAAATTGGTGAACCCGGCGGCCATCAGTTGCACGCCGTCCAGACGGCGCTGATCCAGACCGTGGGAGGAGGCCTCCATCGCGCAATGGGTGATCCCGGCCTCAGCCATCTCTGAGAGGTGACGATGCAGCAGCACGGGCTCGGGCGTGGTATGGGCGAGCGGCGCGGTGTAGGCGCCTTCGATGCCGGTCGTGCCAAGATTGGCGGCCTGATAGCCCAGTTCAACCCAGATCTGGCGGGTAAAGGTGCTGACTGATGTTTTGCCGTTGGTCCCCGTCACGCCGATCATATGCGCAGGCTGGCGGCCAAACCAAAGGGCCGCCGCCCCTGCCAAAGCCTGACGGGGGTCTTCGGTCACCACCAAAGCGGCGTCCGCGCCGTCCAGCACGTCGCGCGCGATTTGCGCGCCTTCCGCGTCGGTCAGGATCGCGGCGGCCTCCATCCGCAAGGCGTATTGGATGAACTCGGCCCCATGAACCTGCGAGCCCGGCAAAGCGGCAAAAAGAAACCCGGGCTTCACCTCGCGACTGTCGACGGTTAGGCCGGTGATCCGCACCTCGCCGCCTGTCTGTGCGGTCAGCCCCAGTTCGGTCAACGATGTGGTCTTGCCCATGCCCGGCCCCCGGTTCGCGCGTCAGTTCGAGGTCAGTGTTACCTTAGCCGGTGCTGCGGGTGCAATCTCTGGTCTGAGGCCCAAAAGTGGGGCCATGCGGCGCGTCATTTCCGACGCCACCGGCACCGCTGTCCACCCCGCCGTGCGACGTGGTTTGGGGCCAGAGGTCTCGGTCGGCTCATCCAGCGTGACGATCAGCACGTATTTGGGATCATGCGCGGGAAAGACCGACGCAAAAGTCGAGATGACCTTGTCATCATAATAGCCGCGCCCGTTTGTGAGCGGCTTGTCGGCGGTGCCGGTCTTGCCACCCACATGGTAGCCCGGCACCTCGCCGAAGCTGGCGGTGCCTTTGGTCACGACCTGCCGCAGCATATTGGCCGAAAGGCGCGATGTCTCCTCGGACACGATGCGCGGGCCGTTTTGCGGGGTGACACGTTTCAGAAGTGTCGGCGTGACTTTCGTGCCGCCGTTGAGCAGCGACGCATAACCCGCCGCCAGATGCAGCGGGCTGGTCGAAATCCCGTGGCCATAAGAAATCGTCATGGTCGAGATGTCTTTCCACTGCTTGGGAAAGAGCGGTTGCGCGCCGGGGCCTTCGGTCAATTCGATCTCGGTTGGTTTGAAGAACCCAAGGCTGTCCAGAAACTCCTTCTGCCGCTTGGCCCCGATATCGAGCGCCATATGGGCGGTGCCGATATTGGAGGATTTGACGATCACATTCGTGACGCTCAGTTCAGGCCCGTAGTTGCGGAAATCGCGGATCCGGTGACGGCCAACGACCATCGGGCCTTTGGTGTCGATCATCGTCTCGGCGTTGACGAGGCCGAGTTCCAGTGCCTGCGCAGAGGTGAAAATTTTGAAGGTAGAGCCAAGCTCATAAAGCCCCTGCACCGCGCGGTTGAAAAGCGGGCTGTCGCCGGGTTCGCCTTCGGTCGGCGGGCGCGGGCGGATGTTGGGATCAAAATCGGGTAGGCTCACCATGGAGATGATCTCGCCCGTGTGCACATCCATGAGGACAGACGCGGCCCCCTTGGCGTTCAGCAGCTTCATGCCGCCGTAAAGCACACGCTCTGCGGCGGCCTGCACGGTCATGTCGATGGACAGCTGCAGTGGCGCGCCTTCATTCACCGGGTCGCGCAGGAAGTCATCGAAGCGACTTTCGACGCCAGCAACGCCGATCACCTCAGCACTATGCACACCTTCCCGCCCGAAGGACGCGCCGCCAAGGATGTGGGCGGCGAGGTTACCGTTGGGATAAAGGCGCATCTCGCGGGTGCCAAAAAGCAAGCCCGGATCGCCGATGTCATGGACAGCCTGCTTCTGCTCGGGGCTGAGCTTCTTCTTGATCCACAGGAACTTGCGCTTGCCAATGAAATCCTCCAGCAGTTCCTTTTCATCCAGATCGGGGAAGATCGCTGCCAACTCGCGGGCGGCCTTCTCCTTGTCGATCATGATGGGCGGTTGTGCATAGAGCGCGTGGGTTTCGAGGTTTGTCGCAAGGATACGCCCGTTTCGGTCCACGATGTCAGCGCGTTGCGCGAGGATTTGCGAGCCAGAGGCACGGGCCTGCGGCTCCATCGGCTCGGACGCGGCCAGATGACCCATCCGCGCACCTACAGTCATGAAGGCGCCAAGGAAAAACACGCTGAGCACCAGAAGGCGGCCTTGGGCGCGCAACCGCGCCTTGTCGCGCATTTCTTCGTGGCGCAGGCGGATGTTTTCGCGCTCGATCGCGTCGGGGTTTTCACCCGTTTGGCGGGCTTTGAGGACACGCGCCAGAGGGCGCAAAGGGGTGCGGATCATGGCAGCTGAACCTCCTCGTCATCGGTATCGGTATCGGGGCCTGCGCGGGTCTCCACCGGATCGGTGATCGGCAAAAGCGGCTCTGGCGGATAGGCCACCTGATCCACCAGACCGAATTGCTCTGGCATCAGGGGCAACAGGCCCAAACGGTCAAAGTTGATCTCGGTCAGATCACGGAGCCGGTCGGGGCGATTGAGATAAGCCCATTCGGCGCGCAGAACGGCCAGTCGCGAGCGCTGGGTCGCGATGTCGTTTTGCAGCCCGCGCACTTCGCGAAGCGCCTGCTGCGTGGCGTAGTTCTGCTGATAGGCCCAAAAGGCCAGCGCCACGACAGCAAGGGCTGAAATTACATAAAGAAAGCCGCGCATCTATCTGTCCCCCAACAAAAAAGGCATTCCAATGGCTTTGCGGTCCACGGCCCCTGCGGGCGCATCTGTGCGCTCTGCGATGCGCAGTTTTGCGGACCGGGCGCGTGGGTTTTCGAGCAGTTCCTGATCATCCGGCCCCACCGCTTTACGCGTGACGGGGCTGAACTGCGCTTGGGTCTGTTCAGGCTCAGGCGCATAGCGGTTCACGCGCCCGCCCGTGCCAGAGCGCGCCTGGATGAAACGCTTGACCATGCGATCCTCGACCGAGTGAAAGCTGACGACGGCCAGCTTGCCGCCGGGTTTCAGCGCACGCTCTGCTGCTTCCAGACCTTCGGCCAGTTCGCCATATTCATCGTTCACGGCAATGCGCAGCGCTTGGAAGCTGCGGGTGGCGGGATGGCTTTGACCGGGCTTGGGGCGCGGCAGGCAACCTTCGATGATTTTGGCCAGCTCCAGCGTGCGCGTAATCGGGCGCGCCGCCGCAATCGCCTTGGCAATCCGGCGAGACGCGCGTTCTTCGCCGTATGTATAGAGAATGTCGGCCAGCGTGACCTCATCGACCTCATTCACCAGATCGGCAGCGGTCATGCCTTGCGCGCTCATCCGCATGTCGAGCGGGCCGTCCTTCATGAAGGAGAACCCACGCTCCGCCTGATCCAGCTGCATGGAGCTGACACCGATATCCAGCACGACGCCGTCCAGATCAGAGCCATACTTGTCGAGATGTGAAAACGCCCCCTCGACCATCTCAAGCCGGTCGCCGTAAGGTGCGGCCCAGTCTGAGGCCATGGCAAAAACGGATGGGTCGCGGTCTACGGCGATCACCTTGTCGGCCCCCGCGGCCAGAAGCGCCCGGGTGTAGCCGCCAGCGCCAAACGTGCCATCGAGCCAGACACCGCTGACAGGGGCGACAGCCCGTAAAAGCGGGCGCAATAAGACAGGGATATGCGGTGCGGGTGGGGTCATGGCGGCGCTGGCAGCCATCGTCACCCCTCCTTCACTTGATCCAGATAGATCAGCGGGTCGAAATCCTCGGGCAGTTCGTCAAGCCACTCGTCCGTGCGCGCGGCCTCTTCGCGCTCATATGTTTCGGGCTTCCAGATCTGGAACGTATCGCCTGCCGCGATGAAGAAGGCGGCGTCTTCGAGGTCGATCTTGTTGCGTAGTTTGGCAGGCATCACGATGCGGCCTGTTTCGTCCACGCTCGTGGGGAAAGATTGGCCGTGAAACAGACGCTGAAGCATCTTGCGCTCCATCGAGCCACGCGGGAGCGCATCGATCTTGTCGTCCACCTCGGCGATGGCGTCCATCGTATAGCATTCAAGGTATTTGCGGCGGTGATCACCATAGACGATCACCAGTTCAGGGCTGAGGCCTTGGGTGAATTGCGGGTCGCCCGCTTCCAGAACACGGCGAAAAGAGGCCGGGATAGACACCCGCCCCTTGGCATCGACCTTCTGGTCGAACTCGCCTCTGAATCTGCGAACCACTGTCCCGTAGCCCTTCTCTGCCTGCCCCGAAATGCGGGGGCTTTAAATGGGAACGGCGGATTGAGCTGCTGCCACTGCCCAATCCGCCGCCCGTTTCCCTTGCGGGATGTCCGACTGCGCGCGCCACCTGGGGGGATGTCTGCTCGCTCGCGCGCCGGATCTCTTTGTTCGGTGAAAGCGGGTGCCTGTATGAAACCTGACTTGGTGCTTTTGTTCGGGGTTCTTGATCTGCCCCTGAAGCCCGTCCCTCATCCGATACATTAGGGATGACATGGGATTTCATGGCAATCAATGAAAAAATTTGGGCTCTAGCAACAAGATCGTGTTCTAGAGGGCGTCAGAAAACAAGATATAGTATGAAAATTACCTATCGTTACGCTTATTCTGTGCCCATAGGCGAAGTAAGCACAATATGTAGTAACACTTAGGAAATCGAAATATTTCCCATTATTTCCCAGAAAAATTACAATCAGATCAATTTTGAAGCCGATATAAGCCCAGAGCCACAGTTAATCTACCAGAATTAGTGCTGGACTCGCAGAGTGATTCGCCTGCCAGACCCGCCCAGCCCAAAGCGAGCCCATGAATTCCCATGGCGCTCCGCGCATCCAAGCGCGCCAAATCAAACTTGGAAATGTTCGCCGAAGGCGGACGCCGCTGGATCAGGCCATCCCGCCATCGACCAGACGGCGGGCCAACGCGCCATAGGCTTGCGCCACCACGCCGTCGCCCGCGGCGATCGGTGTGCCGCTATCCCCGGCCAAGCGGGTCTCAAGGTCTATTGGCAGTGCGCCAAGGAACGGCAAGCCCAAGGCCGCCGCTTCGGCCTCTACGCCACCCTGCCCGAAGATATGCGCCTCATGCCCGCATTTTTCACAGACATAGCCGGACATGTTCTCGATCAATCCCAGAACGGGCGTTTTCAAGGTGTTAAACATGTCGAGCGCTTTGCGTGCATCCAGCAACGCCACGTCTTGCGGGGTGGAGACGACAAGCGCGCCGGTCAGTTCCGCCTTCGTGCAGAGCGTCAGTTGCACATCGCCCGTCCCCGGTGGCAGATCGACGATCAGCACATCCAGATTGCCCCATTTCACCTGTCCCAGCATCTGCTGCAACGCGCCCATGAGCATCGGTCCACGCCAGACAACAGCCTTGGCGGCGTCGACCATCAAGCCGATGGACATGAAGGTCACACCATGGGCCTCAAGAGGGATGATCGTTTTGCCATCGGGCGAGGCCGGGCGTTTGCTGGACCCCATCATGCGCGGCTGGCTGGGGCCGTAGATATCGGCATCGAGCAATCCTACGCGGCGCCCCTGTCGCGCCAGTGCCACAGCAAGGTTCGAGGACACGGTGGATTTGCCCACCCCGCCTTTGCCCGAGGCCACGGCAAGGATGCGGTCCACGCCCGGCACTTTCAAAGGCCCCTCCTGCGGTTTCGGATGCCCGCCGATCTTGAGCGAGGGCGGCTCTGGCGCTTTGGGTGCCGGCCCATGGGCGGTCAGCGCGACCGAGACCTGATCAACCCCTGGCAAAGCCGCGATCATCTGCTCGGCGGCGGCGCGGATCGGTTCCATCTTCTGGGCAAGCTCCGGCGAGGGCGCTTCAAGCACGAATCTCACCGTGCCGCCGTCGATTGTCAGCGCCCGAACCATATCTTCGGAGATCAACGTGCCGCCCTGGGGCAGCGCGATCTTGCTAAGTGCCGTTTCGATCTGATCCCGCGTTATCGCCATCTGCTCGCCCTTTGTGCGTCCCGCCTCATTCGCAATCACCGCATTCCGAATGAAGCGCGTCTCTAATACATAAGCCGCCCGCAAATGAGGCAAGAGCCTCAAATTTCGCCCAGCATTATCCCATGCGTGTCGCGCATATCAGGTTTGCAGCATTGGGGCATTGTGCAACTGCAGCATTCACCCATATTTAACCCAACGGCGCTAGAACGCTGGCGCAACCGAGCATGAAATCAAAGGCGAAACAATGGCATATGTCACGCACACATCAGTTGGCTCCGATAGCCACGTCGAAAAATCCAAAGCGCTTTGGTCCTCGCTGACCTCCCGCTTTACCGCATACCGCAATTATCGCCGCACGCTGTCCGAGCTGCGGACCCTGACCACACGCGAATTGGCCGATCTGGGTTTGAACCGATCGATGCTCAAACGCGTTGCGATGGAAGCCGCCTACGACGCGTAGGCCCGATATTCCGAGATCAGGCGTTCCTCTCCTCCTCCCTGGGACGTCTGAAAATTAGCGGCGGCACCTCTCCTCCTCCCTGGTGTCGCCGCCTTTTTTTGCCCTGACATGATCTGTGCTAGACTGCGCCCGTCCTTATGCGGAGCCTGTCTCATGTCCCCCACCCCCTCCATCGTTCCCTATTTCAGCTATGCCGACGGCAAAGCTGCAATGGCCTTTCTGACAAAGGCGTTCGGGCTGTCGGTGGTACAAAGCTATGACGACGAAAATGGCGTGCTCCAACATGCCGAGATGCGCTTCGGCACTGGTGTCATCATGATCGGAACTGCCGACAGGGCGAAAGGATCGCCGGGGGTCTACCTTGTCGTCGAAGACGTGCAGGCGCATTTCGAGACGGCGAAGGCGGCGGGGGCGCAGATCGTCTATCCGCCAGAGCAAACCGAATGGGGCACGTGGCGCTACCGCGCGAAAGATCCCGAAGGGCATGAATGGAGTTTTGGCAATTATGCGCCCTCGACCGAGCCGCCTGACTGGGGTTAGCCGCGCATGTTTTTGGGCGAACCCATCACCATGTAGCTGTTGATCGCGTTGACATTGGGCACTTGGCCCAGCTTTTCGGTGTGGAAGGTCTTGTAGGACGCAAGATCAGGCACCTCGACCCGCAGCAGATATTCAAAGACGCCGGACACGTTATGGCATTCGGTGACTTCCGGGGCGATGCGCATCGCGGATTCGAAGCCTTCCTGCGAGCCTTTTGAGTGGTCCGAAAGGCCGACCATCACATAAACGGTGAACCCCTGCCCCAACTGGTCGCGGTCGAGAACAGCGCGGTAGCCTTTGATAAGGCCCGTCTTTTCAAGCTCTTGCACCCGGCGCAAACAGGCGGAGGGGGACAGACCCACGCGGTCTGCCAGTTCGATATTGCTGAGCCGCCCGTCGCGAGACAGCTCATGCAATATTCGGTCGGTTATCTCATCCAATCTCGCCATTTGTTGCGGTAATACGCGATATTCTCGGCAACTTGCAATTTCATTGCACGCTTTGCGCCATAAAATTGCGCCTATGACCTATGATCTTCTCACCGCCCTTGCCGCTTTTGCCTTTGTCAGCTCGATCACGCCGGGGCCGAACAACCTGATGTTGATGGCCTCTGGCGCGAATTACGGGGTATGGCGGACACTGCCGCATATGCTGGGCGTGGCGTTGGGTTTTGTCTTTATGGTCATTCTCGTCGGCGTTGGCCTAATCCAGATTTTTGACGCTTTCCCAGTAGCTTATACGGTTCTGAAAGTCCTGTCTGTGGGCTACCTTCTGTATCTGGCCTGGAAAATAGCCACCGCAGCCGCGCCGGACGCAGCAGAGCCAACAGGCACGCCGATGACCTTCCTACAGGCCGCAGCCTTTCAATGGGTGAACCCGAAGGCATGGACCATGGCGCTGACGGCGATCAGTGTCTACGCCGCGCCAAGTGCCGGAATTTGGGGTATTTTTCTGGTTGGCGTGGTGTTCGGGCTGATCAACCTGCCGTCGGTGGGACTGTGGGCGTGGATGGGGCAACAATTGCGCCGCGTGCTGGACGACCCGCGCAAATTGCGGGCCTTCAACATCACGATGGCGGTGCTGCTTGTGGCCTCGCTTTGGCCGTTGGTCGCGCCGTAAGGCCTGTTGGCTGCTTAGAAGGGCACGTCGTCGGCCATGTCAGCCGCCACCACGAACTTGGCGACGACCTTTTTGCCGCCTGCCTTGTCGAACTCGATATCCAGCTTGTCGCCTTCGATCCCCATGATCGTGCCGTAGCCGAACTTCTGGTGGAACACCCGGTCGCCTGCGGTGTGGGCGCTGACAGCGGTGACGTCGATGACGATGTTCTTGCTTTCGGCGGGTTGGGACATGCCGCGCTGACCTGCGCGTTGCTGCAAGCGGCGCCAACCGGGGGAGTTGTAGACGTTGGCGTCGGCGACCGCTTGATCCATGGCTGAGGACGGGGCGGCCGCGCCGTAGCCGCCACCATAGAGGCCGGGGGGTGTGAGGACATCGACGTGATCCTCGGGCAGCTCATCAATGAAGCGCGAGGGGATGGAGCTTTGCCATTGGCCGTAGACGCGGCGGTTGGCGGCGAAGGAAATCGTGCAAACCTCTTCGGCGCGGGTGATGCCGACGTAAGCGAGGCGGCGTTCTTCTTCCAAGCCTTTCAGACCGGATTCGTCCATGGAGCGTTGCGACGGGAACAGGCCGTCTTCCCAGCCGGGCAGGAACACGGCGGGAAATTCGAGGCCCTTGGCCGCGTGGAGGGTCATGATGGAGACTTTCTCCTCCGCCCCTTCGCTTTCATTGTCCATGATGAGGCTGACATGTTCGAGGAAGCCTTGCAGGTTCTCGAAGCCTTCGAGCGCTTTGACGAGCTCCTTGAGGTTTTCAAGGCGTCCCGGCGCTTCAGGGGTTTTGTCGTTCTGCCAATGGCCGGTGTAGCCGGAGTCATCGAGGATGATCTCTGCTGTTTCGATGTGGCTTTGTGTCGTGTCGCGCACCATCGCGGCCCAGCGGTCGATGCCATCGACCAGTTTGGCCAGTTCCGTGCCGCCCTTGCCGCCCAGACCCTTGGTGGCGACGAGCAGCCGCGCGCCTTCGTGTAGCGAGACGCCGTTTGAGCGGGCCATCATCTGGATTTTCTGCTGGGCTTTGTCGCCAAGGCCGCGTTTGGGGGTGTTCACGATCCGCTCAAACGCCAGATCATCGGCGGGGGAGACGGCGAGGCGAAAATAGGCCATCGCGTCGCGGATCTCCATCCGTTCGTAGAAACGCGGGCCGCCGATGACGCGGTAGGGCAGACCGATGGTCAGGAAGCGGTCCTCGAACGCGCGCATCTGGTGGGAGGCGCGGACGAGGATGGCCATCTGGTCGAGGTTGTAGGGGCTCAGGCCGCGGGTGCCGGACTGCATCGCCTCAATCTCGTCGCCGACCCATCGGGCTTCCTCATCGCCGTCCCAATGGCCAATCAGACGGACCTTTTCGCCGTGTTCCTCGGCGGTCCAGAGGGTTTTGCCGAGACGGCCCTTGTTGGCGTCGATCACGCCGGAGGCGGCGGCGAGGATGTGGGGGGTGGAGCGGTAGTTCTGCTCCAGCCGGACGACATGGGCGCCGGGGAAGTCTTTCTCGAACCGCAGGATATTGCCCACCTCGGCCCCGCGCCAGCCGTAGATGGATTGGTCGTCATCGCCAACGCAGCAGATGTTCTTGTGACCGTCTGCCAGGAGGCGCAGCCAGAGGTATTGGGCGACGTTGGTGTCTTGGTATTCGTCCACGAGGATGTAGCGGAACCAGCGGCGGTATTGCTCCAGAACGTCTTGATTTTGCTGGAAGATCGTCACCATATGGAGCAGCAGATCGCCGAAATCGGTGGCATTTAGCTGGATCAGGCGGGCCTGGTATTGGGCATAAAGCTCAACGCCCTTGCCGTCATAGGCCCCGCTTTCGGCAACGGGGACATTCTCGGGCGTCCAGGCGCGGTTTTTCCAGCTGTCGATGATGCCTGCGAGCATCCGCGCGGGCCAGCGTTTGTCGTCGATGTTAGCAGCTTGGATAAGCTGCTTAAAAATGCGGGTTTGGTCATCGGTGTCGAGGATCGTAAAATTCGACTTTAGGCCCACGAGTTCGGCATGGCGGCGTAGTAGCTTTGCAGAAATCGAATGGAATGTGCCCATCCACCGCACATCGTCTATGCGAGGCTCCATCGTTGCGGCCCTAACCTTCATCTCATGGGCAGCCCTATTCGTAAAAGTAACGGCCAAAACTTGATGAGGCAAAGCGGTCCGTGTCGCTATCAGATGCGCGATACGGGTGGCGAGCGCCTTGGTCTTGCCGGTCCCTGCACCTGCGAGCATGAGGACGGGGCCTTCCAGCGTCTTCACTGCCTCGCGTTGGGCGTCATTTAGTCCATCCAAATACTGCGTCGCAGGACGCGCCATCGCGCGTTGGGATAGCGGGACGGCGGCCTCGAAGGCGTCGTTTTCGTCAAAACTGCTCATGGGTGGAAAGGTAGCGCGGTTTGGCGGCAAGGGAAAGAGGGTGTTCGCGGTCTGTTCCAGGGCAATTGCAAAGCAAATGCCCACCGATAGGTGATTGCCTGCAATCACCGTAAGGTCGGAGGAGCCTATCCGCCTAAAAGCGCTTTGGGATCAGCTCATTACACGGTATCTCAAGCCAATGGACCTGCATTCAAGCCACCCTGCCCTGTCGGATGTGAAAGCTCGCGCGCGGCGGCGCATCCCGCATTTCGTGTGGGAGTATCTGGATTCGGCAACCGGCAATGAGCGGACCCTGGCCCGCAATCGGGACGCGTTGGACCGGGTGCTGTTTGAGCCGGCGGTGTTGCAGGGGCCGGTGGCTCCGGACCTGTCATGTTCACTGATGGGGCGGGAGTATGCGGTGCCGTTTGGGATCTCTCCGGTGGGGATGTCGGGGCTGATCTGGCCGGATGCAGAGCGGATTTTGGCGCGGTTCGCGGCGGATGCAGGCATGCCTTACGGGATGTCGACGGTGGCGTCTCAGGTGCCCGAATATGTGGGCCCTTGTGCGGGGGATCAGGGGTGGTTTCAGCTTTATCCTCCCGGTGAGCCGGAGATCCGCGATGATATGTTGCGGCGCGCGAAGGATGCGGGGTTTCATACGCTCATTCTGACGGTCGATGTGCCGGGGCCGTCGCGGCGGGAGCGGCAGACGCGGGGTGGGTTGGTGCAGCCTCCGGTGCTGCGGGGCAAGATGATTGCGCAGGCGGCGATGTGTCCGGCGTGGAGCCTTGGGACGCTGCGCCACGGGATGCCGCGGCTGCGGTTTATCGACAGTTATATGAAGCCCGGTGGGTTGCTGCCGTCGAATGCGCATGCGGGGTATCTGCTGCGGACCTCCCCGGATTGGGAGTATCTCAAGGCTTTGCGGGATGCGTGGGATGGGCCGCTGGTCGTGAAGGGTATCTTGCAAGCCGAGGATGCGGCGCGGATGGAGAGCGCAGGTGTAGATGCGGTTTGGGTATCGAACCATGCGGGCCGCCAGTTTGATGCGGCACCGGCAACGATTGAGGCACTGCCTGCGGTGCGGGCAGCCACCAAGCTGCCGGTGATTTTCGACAGCGGGATCGAAAGCGGGCTGGACGTGATGCGGGCGCTGGCTTTGGGCGCGGATTTCGTCATGCTGGGGCGTGCGTGGCATTACGGGTTGGCCGCATTCGGCGCACCGGGACTGGCCCATGTGGCCGATATTCTGGAGAAAGACATCATTGCCAACATGACGCAGGTCGGCGCAAATCGCCTGTCCGAGCTGCGGGATACAGCAATTGTTATGCGCTAACGTATCCCTTACTACCCAGAACTACGCGTTGCCGGAGACTTTCAAAGGTCTTAGACGGTGCGCGAATGCACTTTAAGTCAGGGAACCTGCCATGCCCGAGTTCAAGAAGATCCTCATCGCCAACCGTGGGGAGATCGCCATCCGTATTATGCGGGCTGCCAATGAACTGGGAAAACGCACCGTTGCTGTTTATGCCGAAGAGGACAAGCTGAGCCTGCACCGGTTCAAGGCCGATGAGGCCTACCGGATTGGCGAAGGCATGGGGCCGGTTGCAGCCTATCTGAGCATTGAAGAGATCATTCGCGTGGCCAAACAGTGCGGCGCAGATGCGATCCATCCGGGCTACGGTCTGCTGTCTGAAAACCCGCAATTTGTGGATGCCTGCGTCGAGAACGGCATCGCCTTTATCGGGCCGCGCGCCGAGACGATGCGCGCCTTGGGCGACAAGGCCTCTGCGCGGAAGGTTGCGATTGAGGCGGGTGTGCCGGTGATCCCCGCCACCGAAGTTCTGGGCGACGACATGGCCGCCATCAAGAAAGAGGCCGCCGAGATTGGCTATCCGCTGATGCTGAAAGCCTCGTGGGGCGGTGGCGGACGCGGGATGCGGCCGATCCTGTCCGAGGACGAGCTGGAAGAAAAGGTGCTTGAGGGCCGCCGCGAGGCGGAGGCCGCTTTCGGCAATGGTGAGGGGTATCTGGAGAAGATGATCACCCGCGCGCGCCATGTGGAAGTGCAGATTTTGGGCGATAAAGAGGGCAATATCTACCATCTTTACGAGCGGGATTGTTCGGTTCAGCGCCGCAACCAAAAAGTCGTTGAGCGCGCCCCTGCCCCGTATCTGAGCGGCACCCAGCGCGAGCAGATTTGTAATCTGGGCAAGAAAATTTGCGCTCATGTGAACTATGAATGCGCGGGCACGGTCGAGTTCCTGATGGATATGAATTCGGGCGAGTTCTACTTCATCGAGGTGAACCCGCGCGTGCAGGTCGAGCATACGGTGACGGAAGAAGTTACCGGGATCGACATCGTGCGCGCGCAGATCCTGATTGCCGAGGGCAAACCGCTGGTCGAAGCAACTGGGACGGCGTCGCAATATGACGTGTCTTTGAGCGGGCATGCGATCCAGTGCCGGGTCACGACAGAAGACCCTTTGAACAACTTCATCCCAGACTATGGCCGCATCACCGCCTATCGCGGGGCGACGGGTATGGGCATCCGTTTGGATGGCGGCACGGCCTATTCGGGTGCTGTGATCACGCGGTATTACGACTCGCTGCTGGAAAAGGTGACGGCCTGGGCGCCAACGCCAGAGGCCGCGATTGCGCGGATGGACCGGGCGTTGCGGGAGTTTCGTATTCGGGGCGTGTCGACGAACATCGCCTTCGTCGAGAACCTGCTGAAACACCCGACTTTCCTGAACAATGAATATACGACCAAGTTCATTGATGAGACGCCGGACCTGTTCCAGTTCAAGAAACGCCGGGACCGGGCCACAAAAATTCTGACCTATATCGCCGATATCTCGGTCAACGGGCATCCCGAGACCGAAGGCCGCGCGATGCCTGCGGCGGATGCGAAGGCGCCAAAGCCGCCGGTGTCTTATGTAGAGAACCCTGCCCCCGGCACGCGGACGCTGTTGGAGACCGAAGGGCCGCAGGCCGTGGCGGACTGGATGGCCGCGCAAAAACAGTTGCTGATCACCGATACGACGATGCGTGATGGGCATCAGTCGCTGTTGGCGACGCGGATGCGGTCGATTGATATGATCCGGGTCGCACCGACATATGCGGCCAATATCCCGCAGCTTTTCAGCGTTGAATGCTGGGGCGGTGCCACGTTCGATGTGGCGTATCGCTTCTTGCAGGAATGCCCATGGCAGCGGCTCCGCGATATTCGGGCAGCGATGCCGAATGTGATGACGCAGATGCTGCTGCGCGCCTCGAACGGGGTGGGCTACACGAACTACCCCGACAACGTCGTGCAGTTTTTCGTCAAACAGGCCGCAGAGACCGGTGTCGATGTGTTCCGCGTGTTCGACAGCCTGAACTGGGTTGAGAATATGCGCGTCGCGATGGATGCAGTGATCGAGGCCGATAAGGTCTGCGAAGGCACGATTTGCTATACAGGCGACATGCTGGACCCGGCGCGGGCCAAGTATGACCTGAAATACTACGTCGGGATGGCCAAAGACCTGAAGAAGGCCGGCGCGCATGTGTTGGGCCTCAAGGACATGGCCGGGTTGATGAAACCCGCAACAGCCTCGGTCCTGGTCAAGGCGCTGAAAGAAGAGATCGGCTTGCCGATCCACTTCCATACCCATGACACGGCGGGCGTAGCGTGCGGCACGATCCTTGCGGCATCCGAGGCCGGTGTGGACGCTGTGGATTGCGCGATGGATGCGCTGTCGGGGAACACCTCTCAGGCGACGCTGGGCACTGTGGTTGAGTCGCTGCGGCATACGGAGCGGGATACGGGCATTGATCCGGCTGCCGTGCGCCAGATCAGCGACTACTGGGAGGCCGTACGCGCGCAATATGCTGCGTTTGAGACCGGGCAACAGGCGCCGTCGTCCGAGGTGTATCTGCACGAGATGCCCGGTGGACAGTTCACGAATTTGAAAGCTCAAGCACGTAGTCTGGGGCTGGAAGATCGCTGGCACGAGGTCGCGCAGACCTATGCAGATGTGAACCAGATGTTCGGCGATATCGTGAAGGTGACGCCCTCGTCCAAGGTTGTGGGCGATATGGCGTTGATGATGGTGTCTCAAGGGCTGACGCGGGATCAGGTTGAGGATCCGAAGACAGATGTGGCCTTCCCAGACAGCGTCGTCGACATGATGCGCGGCAATCTGGGGCAGCCTCCAGGCGGGTTCCCGAAAGAGATCGTGAAGAAGGTGCTGAAAGGCGACAAACCGGATACGGAGCGTCCGGGCAAGCATCTTGAGCCAGTGGATTTCAAGAAGGTTCGCGCCGAGGTCGTTGCGGAACTGGATGGCAAGCCCGTCGATGACGAGGATCTGAACGGCTATCTGATGTATCCCAAGGTGTTTCTTGACTACATGGGCCGTCACCGGACTTACGGCCCCGTGCGGACCTTGCCGACACTGACGTTCTTTTATGGCATGACGCCGGGTGAGGAAATCACGGCGGAGATTGATCCCGGTAAGACGCTGGAAATTCGCCTGCAGGCGATCGGCGAGACCAATGAAGACGGCGATGTTAAGTGCTTCTTCGAGCTGAACGGCCAGCCGCGCGTCATTCGCGTGCCCAACCGGATGGTCAAAGCCACCACGGCGGCGCGGCCCAAGGCGACGGAAGGCGATCCCAACCATATCGGCGCGCCGATGCCGGGGGTTGTGGCGTCTGTCGCGGCGCAAGTGGGCATGGAGGTCAAGGAAGGCGACCTGCTGCTGACCATCGAAGCGATGAAGATGGAGACGGGCATTCACGCTGAGCGTGATGCGGTCGTGAAAGCCGTGCATGTGCAGGCGGGCGGTCAGATCGACGCCAAAGACCTGCTGGTGGAGTTCGAGTAAGTGATTGCGATCACAGGGCTTTATGCAGGCCTGATCGCGCTGGTCTTTCTGGTGCTGACGTTCCGTGTGATCGGCTATCGGCGGGCCAACCGCATCGGGTTGGGCGATGCAGGCGACAAAACCCTGCTGAAACGCATGCGCGCGCAAGGCAATTGTGCGGAATATGCGCCGATTGGCCTGATCCTGTTGGCCTTGGTTGAGGCGCAAGGCACTCCGGGTTGGGTTGTGCATGGTCTGGGGATCATGCTGCTCGCAGGGCGTGTGGCCCATGGTTACGGGTTTTCGGCCAGCCCTCCGGTGATGAACTTGCGCGTCGGCGGGATGCTCTTGACCACGGGGATGATCGCATTGGCCGCTCTTGGGCTGATCGCCCATGCCCTCGTGTGACTTTTTTCCATTTCGCTGAATTTTTCCCTTGCAGGCACGGGCTGCAGTTTATAAATCCGCCCTACCCAAGGAAGCGGGCGTAGCTCAGGGGTAGAGCATAACCTTGCCAAGGTTAGGGTCGGGCGTTCGAATCGCCTCGCCCGCTCCAATCAAAAAAGGCCATCCGGAAACGGGTGGCCTTTTTTGTTGCGCGCTGTAGATGTGCTCCGCGACAGGTGACTTGCGAAGCAACTCACCGAGAGCGGCGGGGAAGCCAGCCCAAGCCTGCGTCAGTCGTCGTTTTTGGTTTGTATTCGGCACCGATGGGAGCCGCATACCCCAACGCGTCGAGATGGGCGAAGAGGTGCGTATGGCCGAGCTCGCCATGATCCGGCTCGGCCCTGTCAGGGACGGAGGCGATCTGGATATGGCCGATAAGCGGCATCAAGTCGGTGAGGCGGCGCGTGATGTCGCCTTCCATGATTTGCAAGTGATAGCAATCGAACATCAGTTTGAGGTTGGGCTGGCCAACGGCCTCTATGATGGTCTTGGCTTGGGCGCTGGTGCTCAGGAAATAGCCGGGGGCGTCATAGTGGTTAAGGGGTTCGATCAGGATGGTGATGCCATGCGGGGCAGCCTGTTGGCAGGCATAGGTGAGGTTGGCTTTGAACGTCGCCTCGGCCTCGTGACCTTGCGCGAAACCGGCCATGACATGGATGTTTTGCGCGCCGATTTCGGTGGCGTAAGCGATGGCCTGGTCGATGGCGGCACGGGCCTCCGTTTCGCGACCCGGTAGAGCGGACAGGCCGTTTTCGCCCTCTTTTCCGCGGACCGTATTAAGACCCAGCATGGGCAGGCCTGTTTCGTCGAGGGCGGATTTGATCAACGACGGATCGGTGTCATAGGGCCAATGGCATTCGACGGCCTCAAAGCCCACCTTATGGGCCGCACGAATGGCATCGGGCAGGCTGAGTTCCGTCCAGAGAAAACCAAGATTGGCCGAGAATTTGGGCATCTCAGTCGTCCCATTCCACGTTGAAGTCGCGCACAAGCCCTTGAATTTGAGCCTTATTCAGAAGGTTGGGCGACAGGCCACGCGTCATCAGGGTCAGTTTGGCGGTCTCCTCGAGTTCTTCCATGGCATAGCAGGCCGCTTCCACGTCCTTGCCCGCGACGACGGGGCCATGATGGGCCAGAACGACCGCTGCACGTTTGCCCGCAAGGCCGCGCACGGCCTGCCCCATCGCGGGGTCGCCGGGCATGAAATAAGGCAGCAGCTTCACCTTGCCGAGCCGCATGATGCCGTAGGCGGTGATCGGCGGCAGCATGTTGTCAGGGTCGGTGTCGGGCAGCGTCGAAAGCGCTGTGGCGTGGCAGGAATGCAGATGCACGACGGCGCCAGTTTTGTCACCGCGCGTGTCGTAGAAGGCGGTGTGGAGGGGGACCTCTTTGGTGGGGGCATCACCTTCGGTGTGCTGGCCGTTGTCGAGAACCGAGAGCCTGCCGGGATCAAGGCGGCCGAAGCAAGAGCCGGTCGGCGTGACCAGTAGGCGACCATCGGACATGCGGGCAGAGATGTTGCCGGAACTGCCCATGGTAAGCCCGCGATCAAACATGGATTTGGCGAGGATGCAGATATCTTCGCGAAGCTTGCTGTCGGGTGTCATAGGGCCTCCAACGCGTCGTGAAAGAAGGTTTCCGCGCCGAAATTGCCGGATTTGAGCGCGAGCGCGATGGGGTGGCCTGCGCTGGTGGCGAAAGTCCAGGGGACGCCGGGGGCGATCTCGGGACCGATGGCGAGGCGGGAGACATTGAGCGCTTGGGTGACCGCGCCGGAGGTCTCGCCGCCCGCCACGACGAAACGGCGATGGCCGGTTTTGAGGGCTTCTTGGGCAAGGGTCGCGAGAGTGTCTTCGATCAGCGCCCCGGCCTGTGCCGTGCCGAGTTTCGCTTGCGCGGCTTTGACGGAAGCAGGATCGGCGGTCGCGTAGAGCAGTTTGGGGGTGTTTGTGGGTTGCTGGTGCAGCCAGTCGATGGCAGCTTGGGACCCGTTTTCGGCGATGTCGAGCGGGTCGAGGCGGTGCTTTTTGCCTTTGAATGCGGCGACTTGGGCGTTGGTCATAGAGGAACAGGAACCGGAGAGGATGACAGGCGTGTCGTCGATATCGGGCGCTTCGAAAGGGGCTGCGTTTTGGAGCGTTCCGTCTTGCTGAAAGAGCGCTGGCAGCGGCATGGCGACGGCGCTGCCGCCCGTCAAAAGCGGCATTTCACGGCAGGCCTCGGCGATGATGTGCAGGTCGTCATTGGCGACTGCGTCGGTGACGACGTGGGCGACGCCTTGGGCTTTGAGATCGGCCAAGCGGTCGCGGAGAGCTTGCGGGCCTGCGGCGACGGTCAGGCGGTTCGCGAGGCCGACGGGTTTGGTGACCTGCGGGGTGAGAAGACGCATCAGATTGCTGTCGCGCATCGGTGTGAGCGGATGATCCTTCATTGGGCTCTCGGCGAGAGGATCTTCGCCGACAAAGAGATTGCCCATGAAGATACTGCGCCCGTTTTCGGGGAAAGCGGGGCAGTAGATCGTTTGATCGGTCCCTAGGGCCTCCATCAGGGCTTCCGCCACAGGGCCGATATTGCCCTCTGCGGTGCTGTCGAAGGTGGAGCAGTATTTCCAAAAAATCTGGGTCGCGCCCCCTGCCCTGAGCCAGTTGAGCGCCTGTAGGGCCTGAGCTACGGCATCCTCGACCGGGTTGGTGCGTATCTTCAGGGCGATGACCTCGAAGGGGGCGAGGTCTGTGGCATCCTCGGGCGTGCCGATGCGCAGGGAAACCGGCAGGCCGGAGCGGGCCAACAGCCCGGCCAAATCAGTGGCGCCGGTAAAGTCATCGGCGATGCAGCCAAGGCGGATGGTCATGGTCGTCTCTCCCTTGGGCGCACCTTGCCGTGTGTTTGCGCTAAAGGGTAGCCCCGAATTGAGCGGGTAAATCGGTAACAGGCGGTTTGCGTTGGAAAATTCGCCGCTTTTCTGGAGGCTGCGCCCTGCGTATAAGGCCGCCAAAGGAGAGCGGATATGCGGACAGCAAGCGTCAGCCGCGATACGGCGGAAACTCAGATCACCGTTGAGATTAATCTTGATGGCACAGGGACTTATGACAACCAGACGGGCGTCGGGTTCTTTGATCATATGCTGGACCAGCTGGCGCGCCATTCGCTCATGGACATGACGGTGCGCGCCAAGGGCGATCTGCATATTGATGACCACCACACGGTTGAGGATACCGGGATTGCTTTGGGGCAGGCTTTGGCTGAGGCTCTGGGCGACAAGCGCGGGATCGTGCGCTATGGCGCATGTCTTTTGCCGATGGATGATGCGCTGGTGCGCGCGGCGCTGGACCTGTCGGCGCGGCCTTTCCTTGTGTGGAATGTCGAGATGCCGACGGCCAAGATCGGCACGTTTGATACTGAGCTGGTACGCGAGTTCTTTCAGGCGTTCGCGACCCACGGGGGGATCACGCTGCATGTGGATCAGCTGCACGGGATCAACAGCCATCACATCGCGGAAGCCGCCTTTAAGGCGGTGGCCCGGGCGCTGCGCGATGCGTTGGAGACCGATCCGCGCAAGGCGGATGCAATCCCGTCGACCAAAGGGGCGTTGTAAGCGGTGCTGACCGTTTTGATTGACTACGACAGCGGCAATTTGCACTCGGCTGAGAAGGCGTTTCAGCGGATGGCGGCGGAGGTTGACGGTGGCGAGGTCATCGTCACCGACCGGCCTGACGACGTGGCGCGGGCGGACCGGATCGTGCTGCCGGGTGACGGGGCGTTTCCCGCGTGCCGAGAGGCGCTGATGGCGCGCGATGGGCTGTTTGAGGCGATCCGCGAGGGGGCTGTGGACCAGGCGAAACCCTTTATGGGGATTTGCGTGGGCATGCAGATGATGGCGACCGTGGGTCGTGAGTATCGCGATACGGATGGGTTCGGCTGGGTCGATGGGGAGGTGGTGAAGATCACACCCTCAGACGCCAAGCTGAAAGTGCCGCATATGGGGTGGAACAACCTCGTTCTGGAAGCTCAACATCCGGTTTTAGACGGGGTTGAGACGGGCGATCACGCTTACTTTGTCCATTCCTATCATATGGTTGTGGCGCAAAGCTCATCCAGACTCGCGCATGTGGATTATGGCGGCGATGTCACCGCCATTGTTGCCACGCAAAATTTGATCGGTTTGCAGTTTCACCCGGAGAAAAGCCAGGAGGCTGGCCTCCGGATGATCGCAAATTTCTTGCGCTGGAACCCGTAGCTTAGTTGACGCGGGTCCAGGTCTGGCCGCGGCAGATGCCCAGAACGCAGCCTTCGACCTCAAGCGAATTGCCCGACAGGCTCATCTTGGAATTGTAGGTCTTGTCGCGGTCCGGGGCCCAGATCTTGCCGCCCGCATAAGCGCCGCCGCCTTTGGCTTTCATATCCCAGATCATCCGCTTACCGATATTGTCGGACGCGATTTCCTGACCGGACGCGTTGAAGGCTTTGGCGATAGTTCCACAAATGGCGCTGCCGCACGGTGCAACCGAGATATGGCCATAGGCGCCATCATCACCGGGTTGGGTTTTCCAAGTTCCGGCGACGGGGTCGGCGGATGCTGCACCGGCCAGAAGGCAAGCGGCGGCGATGAGAGTTAAGCGTTTCATGTAGTGTCCTCCCTAGACGTTTTCCTAATGAAAGCGCCAAGCCCCCTGCCCGATCAAGTCTAACGTCGGGTCGCTTTGCATGTGCCGCCCCGTCATGCCATAGAGCGCGCGACTGCGAATTTGGAGTGCTGCGCGATGATCCTTTACCCTGCGATTGACCTGAAAGACGGGCAAGCCGTGCGCCTTGTGAAGGGCGAGATGGATCAGGCGACGGTCTTCAATGACGACCCTGCCGCTCAGGCGATGGCCTTTGTGGAGGCGGGCTGCGAGTGGCTGCATCTAGTTGATCTCAATGGCGCTTTTGCAGGGGAGCCGGTGAATGCGACCCCTGTGGAGGCGATTTTGGAGCGCACGAAAGTGCCTGCCCAGCTGGGCGGCGGCATTCGCGATATGGCGACGATCGAGCGCTGGATCGACAAGGGGCTCGCACGGGTGATCCTTGGGACCGTTGCGGTGGAGAACCCCGATCTGGTGCGCGAAGCGGCGGCGGCGTTTCCGGGCAAGGTGGCTGTAGGCTTGGACGCGCGCAACGGCATGGTCGCGACGCGCGGCTGGGCCGAGGAAACAGATCAGAACGTCACCGATCTGGCGCGGCGGTTTGAGGACGCAGGCATTGCCGCGATCATCTATACCGACATCAACCGCGATGGCGCGATGAAAGGCCCGAATGTGGAGGCAACGGCAGCTTTGGCGCGCGCCGTGTCGATCCCGGTGATCGCTTCGGGCGGTGTGTCCTCGCTGAACGACATCATCGCTTTGCGCGATTGCGGGGCGTCGCTGAATGGCGCGATTTCAGGGCGCGCGCTTTACGACGGCGCGCTGGACCTGAAAGAGGCCCTGGCCGCTCTGGGGGAACAATGATCCATTAATCCCCTCGTTTTTGCCGTCCTGATGCCCAATTCCTTGTCGAGTACTGATATCAAGACAGGCAGGAAAAGGTGGCGCGAACGCAATGGCGATCGGTCAGGCAGGATCACTTTCAACAAATTCTCCGACGGAGAATGCGCCAATCACGGTGACGTTTGACGAGCCGCTCACCAACCCGGTGATCGCTCTGACGGCCACGAATAACGGTGGCAACCAGTTCACGATGCGGGTGATCGACGTCACCGATACCGGCTTCACCTTCATCATCGAGGAATGGGAATATCACGACGGGCCCCACGGCGCGACGGAGACGATCAATTGGCTGGCCATCGAGGAAGGCGTGCACACGCTGCCCGATGGCCGCGTCATCGAGGCGGGCACGACCAGCGCGGATACGACCAATTCGGCGGTGTCGCTGACAGGCGGGTTCACCGATCCGCCGGTGGTTCTGACCTCGGTCATGTCGGAAAATGACACTACGACCGTCGACAGCGATCCGCTGGATATCACCACATCCGGGTTCAACCTGCGGCTTCAGGAAGAGGAAGCGCAGGACAATATCCATGCGCCCGAAACCGTCGGCTGGATCGCCATTCAAGGCGGCGGCGATGGCAGCGCAGGCACGGCGGTGACCTCGGATATTCTGGACAACACGCCTGATACGTTCGGCCTTGGGGCGAGCTACACCAACGGGGTGGTGCTGGCCGAGACGCAGACGATCAATGGCGGGGATCCCGGCACGGTGGTGATTGATGGGGCCACCGGATCGACGGTTGATCTGTTCTTCGAGGAAGAGCAATCCGCCGATGGCGAGACGAACCATGTAGACGAAACCGTGGGAATTGTCGCCTTTGAGAACGGTCTGATTCCCTGCTTCACACCCGGCGCGCGGATTGACACACCGTTCGGCCCACGCGCGGTGGAGACGCTTCAGGCGGGCGATCTGGTGCTCACACGCGATCACGGGCCGCAGCCCCTGCGGTGGGTCTGCAGAACTGATCTGAGTGCCATGCGTCTGGCCGTGCAACCGCATCGGCGCCCGATCAGGATCAAGGCGGGGGCGCTTGGCCCCGACATGCCTGCGCGTGATATGATGGTCTCGCCACAGCACCGGATTCTGGTCTCGGGCTGGAAAGCGCAGCTTTTCGCGGGGTGCGACGAGGTTCTGGTACCCGCGCGGGCCTTGCTGCGGCGAGGCGATAACGGCAAACGGCCCCGCGCCCCGGTCAGCTATATTCATCTGCTGTTGGAAGACCATCAGGTTCTGTCGAGCGACGGCTTGTGGAGCGAGAGTCTACATGCGGGGCAATTGTCAAAGGCAGAGCTGCATCCGGCTGCGCGCGCGGAACTGTTGGAGCTTTTCCCTGATCTGCGCTGTTTTGAGCGCAATTACGGGCCGACCGCGCGGCAAGTCTCCACCGTGCAAGAAGGGCGACTGCTGGTCGCGTAAGCGTCGCCGGATTGTTGCTTTGCATGGGGCCGCAGTTTAACCTATGACGCTGGCATGTTGAAAACACGCATCATTCCCTGTCTGGACGTGGCCGATGGGCGCGTTGTCAAGGGCGTCAATTTCGTCGATCTGATCGACGCGGGCGACCCCGTGGAAAGTGCCAAGGCCTACGACGCGGCAGGGGCGGACGAGCTGTGTTTTCTGGACATACACGCCACGCATGAGAATCGCGGGACGATGTTCGATCTGGCCACCCGCACGGCGGAGCAATGTTTCATGCCGCTGACTATTGGCGGCGGGGTGCGCACGCCAGAGGATGTGCGCGATCTGCTGCTCGCGGGGGCGGACAAGGTATCGTTCAACTCGGCCGCTGTGGCGGACCCGGATGTGGTGGCCCGCGCGGCAGACCGGTTCGGATCGCAATGTATTGTCGTGGCGATTGATGCCAAAACCGTCAGCCCCGGCAAGTGGGAGATCTTCACACATGGCGGGCGGCGCGAAACCGGCATTGATGCGGTCGAGTTTGCGAAAACGGTCGTGGCAAAGGGCGCAGGGGAGATCCTGCTTACCTCGATGGATCGCGACGGCACGCGGGCGGGGTTCAACCTGTCGCTGACACGGGCGATCTCGGACGCCGTGACGGTGCCAGTGATCGCTTCGGGCGGGGTCGGCAATCTGGACCATCTGGTCGAAGGCGTGACCGAAGGCGGGGCGAGCGCGGTGCTGGCGGCCTCGATCTTTCATTTCGGGGATTACACCATCCGCGAGGCCAAGGAACACATGGCTGCGGCGGGCATTCCGATGAGGTTGTCATGAACGTTCTGGAGCGCTTGAGCGCCACGATTGCCGCGCGGGCGGCAGAGGGCGGAGAGGACAGTTGGACGGCGAAGCTGCTATCCAAAGGGCCAGAGAAATGCGCCGAGAAGTTCGGCGAGGAAGCTGTCGAGGCGATTATCGAGGCGGTCAAAGGCGACCGTGACGCGCTGACCGCAGAGGCAGCAGATGTACTCTATCACCTGCTGGTGATGCTGCGGGCGCGGGATGTGGATCTGGCCGATGTTCTGGCCGAGCTTGAGCGCCGCGAAGGCACATCGGGGATCTCAGAAAAAGCGGCGCGCTGACGCGCATTCTTTTTGATCATTTTGCCCCCGGCGGGAATATTTTCAGAAAGATGAAGCCCCGTTGCGGATTGGTCGGTTGCAACCTCTGGGTGGGTCTGGCTTACTAGAGGCGTTGCCCGATTTGCTCACCATAGGGTTAGAGCCGCCACAAACAGCTTAGGGCACGCCGAATTCTCCCTTCGTTCGCAATAGGATACTTTGTTATGCCTGCTAAAGATTTGTCTACGATTCACCCCGCCGCCCATGCCTATGCGGCGGAGGTTCACGCCGGAACCTTGTCGCGTCGGGAGTTTCTGACCCGCGCGACCTCGCTTGGGGTCAGCGCGGCGGCGGCTTACGGGCTTTTGGGTGCGGTCCTGCCGACACCAGCGGTCGCACAAGCCCAGGAAGGCGGCACGCTGCGCATCGAAAGCACAGTCAAGGCTCTGAAAGACCCGCGCACGTTCGACTGGCCGCAGATGTCGAACTTCACCCGTGGCTGGCTGGAATATCTGGTAGAATACAACGCCGACGGCACGTTCCGCGGCATCCTGCTGGACAGTTGGGAGATCAACGAGGACGCCACGGAATACACGCTGAATGTGCGCCCCGGCGTCACTTGGAGCAATGGGGATGCGTTCACCGCCGAGGATGTTGCTTTCAACATTGCGCGCTGGTGCGAGAAAGGTGTGGAAGGCAATTCGATGGCCAGCCGGATGTCCTCGCTGATTGATGAAGAAACCGGTTTGGCCCGCGAAGGCGCGATTACGGTTGTCGATGCGCAGACGGTGAAACTGGTTCTGAATTCCCCTGATATCACGCTGATTGCAGGGTTTTCGGACTATCCCGCTCCGGTCGTGCATCAGAGCTTTGACGGTGATCCGATGAGCAATCCGATCGGCACCGGGCCTTATATGCCGGAGAGCTTTGAGGTGTCGGTCAAGGCGGTTCTGGTCAAGAACACCGATCATGACTGGTGGGGCAAGGGCGTCATCGGTGAGGCGGCGTTGGACCGGATCGAATATATCGACTACGGCACCAATCAGGCCTCGATCCTCGCGGCGGCGGACGCTGAAGAGGTTGATATGATTTACGAATCTCTCGGCGAGTTCGTCGAGATTTTTGACGCAATCGGTTGGACGAAGACCGAAGCCGTGACGGCCAATACGCTGGTGATCCGGCCGAACCAGCAAGCCGAAGTGGACGGCATGCAGCCTTATGCCGATAAGCGCGTGCGGCAGGCTTTGGCGCTGGCGGTAGACAATCAGGTCTGCCTGACGCTGGGCTATGCGGATCAGGGCACGCTGGCCGAGAACCACCATGTGTGCCCGATCCACCCGGAATATGCCGATATTGGCCCCTCGGAATATGACCCGGTGAAAGCGATGCAGTTGATGCAAGAGGCAGGTATGGCCGATTTCGAGCATGAGCTGATCTCGATCGACGATGACTGGCGCAAGAACACATCCGACGCTGTGGCCGCGCAATTGCGCGATGCGGGGTTCAATGTGAAGCGGACGATCCTGCCCGGCTCGACCTTCTGGAACGATTGGGCGGGCTACGCCTATTCGACGACAGACTGGGCGCAGCGGCCTTTGGGCGTGCAGGTTCTGGCGCTGGCTTACCGGTCAGGTGAGGCGTGGAATGAAAGTGCCTTTGCCAATGCCGATTTCGATACGGCTTTGAACAAGGCGCTGTCGATTGCTGATGCGGATACGCGACGCGAGACGATGACGGAGATTCAGGCGATCATGCGGGATGAGGGCGTGGTCATTCAGCCCTACTGGCGCTCGACCTATCGGCATCACAAAGAGAACGTGATCGGCGCAGAGATGCATCCGACCTTTGAGATCCATGTCTACAAGCTGGGTCTAGCAGCCTGATCCGGGTGGGGCCTTGCTGCGGTAAGGCCCCTGCCCTTTAAAGCTTTGAGCTGATGACGCCAGTGGCGAAGCCGCCCATCCGGAGTTCACCGAACAGGCGCTGATATTCGATTTTGGGGCATCGGTTTTGAATGACGGTCACGCCACGCGCTTCGGCTTTGGCGGCGGCTTCAGCATGTTCGACGCCGATCTGCATCCAGATGGTCTTGAGGTCAGGAAAATGCGCGAGGGCCTCGTCGACGATGGGGGGCACGGCCTCGGACCGGCGGAAGATATCGACCATGTCGACGGGGTCTGTAATGTCGCTGAGCGTCGCTTTCACCTCTGCCCCGAAGAGCATTTTGCCCGCATGGCCGGGGTTCACCGGGATCACGGTGTAGCCCTTGAGGCTGAGATAACGCGCCACGTAGTAGCTGGGGCGCACGGGGTTCATCGAGACACCGACAACCGCGACCGTTTTGGTCGATTGAAGAACGTCGCGGAGATGGGCATCGGAATAGGTCATAGGGGAGTTAAGGCAGAGAATTCGGCCTAGTGGAAGGGCTTTGCGTGACGCGTGGGTCTGGAAAAGGAAAGCGGCCAGCGAGGGGATCCCGCTGGCCGCTGTCTTTTAACGAGGCGTTCGGCTTATTCGACTTGCGTCACGCGGCCATCAAGCACCGGCACCGCTGCGCCATTCTCAAACGCAGTCATGACCTGCGCAGCCATCAGCTCGGCTGCGTTTTCCTCGATGATGCTGGGCTTGCCTGCGAACATCGCGTAGCCGTCACCACCGTTGCCCATGAAGTCGCTCGTGGCCAGAAGATAGGTTTTGGCCTCGTCCAGAGCTTCGCCGGCGACCATGACCTCTTTCACGCGCATGCCTGCGGGGGCGGTGGCGTCAAAGCTGAATGTCATGCCGGAGACGTGGGGGTAGCGACCGCCGCCATCCTCGATCTCGGAGACGCCGTTCTCGAGCGCTGCGCGAATGTCTGCGCCTGTCACTTCGAGCACGACGGTCTTGTTGCCGAAGGGCAGTTCGGTGAGGACATCGCGGCGGGTGAGCATGGTGCCGGGCTCGTAGGTGGTGTCGCCGCGGATACCGCCGCCGTTGGTGATGACAACATCGGCGCCGGTCTCTGCCCGCATCGCGTCAGCGGTCAGGTTGCCAAAGGCGCTTTCAGCCGCGCGCACGGTGGTGCGGCGGGTGTCGAGCATGACAGGCGTTTCGCCAATTTCGATATCCAATTCGGCGGACAGGAACTCTTCAAACTTGGCAACCTCGGCGGCGATCTCGGCATTGGGTTCGACGCCGACCGTGTTGATGACGTCGAAGGCGGGCTGCCATTCAACCTGCGGGCCGCGACGGCCTTCGACCGTTTCGATGTCGAGCGTCACGACAGTGACGAAGCTGGCCTGGCTGCCGCTTTCGACCATGGCGACATTGCCGTCATATTCAATGACCAGATCGTGGTCGTCGCCCGAAAGCAGCAGGTCGACATCGCCTGCATTGTAAAGCGCGCGGTCTTCGCCGGTATCCGTATGGGCCAGCGCGATCACCAGATCAGCGCCCGCTTCGCGCAGCGCCGCAGCGGTTGTGGCCGCGACCTCAACCGGGTCGCCGAAAGTCACATCGCCGGGGGTGGATTTCACGGCGGTGCTGGCGGTGGTCAGGCCAAAAATGCCAACCATATGCTCGCCCACTTCGACCATCATGTTCTCGGTCACGCCTTCGACCAACGAGCCATCGGGCTCGATCGCGTTGTTGGAGAGCATCGTGAACTCGGCCTCGGTGATCCGCTCCCGGAGGATGTCGGGACCGAAGTCGAACTCGTGATTGCCCAGCGCCATCACATCGAGACCTGCCATGTTCAGCAGCGAAATCATATGCGCGCCCTGATCGAAATTGGACAGAAGCGACGGCGAGATGCTGTCGCCTGCGCTGGTAGCCAGAACCGTGCCGCCTTGGGCGCGGACATCGGCAATCACCGTGGCCAGACGGGCCACGCCGCCCGTATCGCCGGTGCCTTCCATCCGGTCGAGGTCGTTGACATGGACAATCGTCAGCCTGTCCTGAGCGAAGGCTGGAACGGCCGCCAGAAGGGCAGCAGCAATGGTAGCAGCAAAACGCATTTTTTTTCTCCTGTTGAACTGCCTTGAGGCTAGCGCAGGCAATGCAGCTTGGAAAGCGGGCTGGCCGAAGTTCACGGAACGGAAGGTAAGCGCTGCTGAGATAAGTGGCAGAACAGGCTGCCCCTAAAGAAAAAAGCGCCCGGGGGGGACCCGAGCGCTAGGTGTGGAACGAGGGACAGTGAAGTGAAACACAAGAGTTCCAGCCTGCGTCTCTGATCTAATAGATAGTGTCATGGCAATGACTTTGAAGACCCTGCCACGATTCTGTGAACGAAGTGTTAAGCGCCCAGAACAGAGGGCCAATTCGCGTCTGCTGCCGTGATATGGCCTTCGATGTCACGCAGCCAGCGGCGGCGCACACCTTTTGAGAAGTTCAGGTAGAGCTTGTCGTTATGCACCGTCCAGGCATCCGGGTCGATCTTGGCGGTGTAGCCTTGGCTGACCGCATAAGCGCAGTAGCCGCCGTATTGGGGCGCGTACCCATCGGCGTTCATCTCAAACTTTGCGCGGTTCTCGGCGGAGGCGAAGTGCCATGTCGCGCCTTTCCATTCGACCGAATGCTCCGGCGATCCTTTGACGGGCGCGCCTTCGGTGAAGTAGGCGACCGGGTCATAGCCTTCGATGGCGACGCCATCGGTTGCGAAAACCCATGGCTCTTCAGCCAGGGCGGGGCGGATCAGGGTGCCAGTGACGGGGATGGCGACCAAAAGGCCAAGAAAAGCGCGGCGGGAAGGGGTAGGCATGGGGCAAGCTCCGAAAGTTGGTTTCATCTTGCCTTGAAGATGCGCCGTGCCGCCCACTCTGAAAACCCCCCTCGCCGGAGCGTGATCGGGATCGGATAAGCCGTGAGGATTGTTTCAGTCGAAGATATCTTCGAGCACGTCCCACGCCTCTTCCAGCACTTTTCGGCCCAGAGATTTGCGTTTTTTGCGCTTCTTGCGCTTCCGCTCGTCCCACTTATACCCTTTGATCGGGTCCTCCGGGCGGTTGCGGATGCGTGAAGGTTTCACCAGTTCGCGCTGTTCGCCCTGATCGGATCGTGGAATCATCTTGAGATCATGGAGCGGCGCGCCGCAGCCCCGGCAGCTGAGTTCATGCTGGACCTTGCCGCGCAGAACCAGCGCAGCACGGGTGCCGCAATAACAACAGGTGGCGATTTTGGTGGCGGGCATCGGCGCTCCTATTCGTCTCGTGTAGAGGCATATAGGGCGACGGCGGCAGCATTTGAGACGTTGAGCGAGCCGAACACCCCTTTCGCGTCAATTTTGACCAGCGCGTCACAGGTGTCCTTGGTCTTTTCGCGCAGGCCCGGCCCTTCGGCACCCAGCACCAGCGCGACCGGGCGGTCGGACTTGCCCTTGAGCGCTGCATCAATCGTCGTCCCCGCCTCCCCATCGAGGCCCAGCAGGATGTAGCCCATGGAGCGGAGCGTCTCCATCGCGTTGGCGAGGTTCTTGACTCGCAGATAGGGTTGGCGTTCCAGCGCGCCGGACGCGGTTTTGGCCAGCGCGCCGGTTTCAGGCGCCGATTGGCGGTGCGGGGCGATGACGGCACGGGCGCCGAAGACCTCGGCCGAGCGAAGGATCGCGCCGACGTTATGCGGGTCGGTCACCCGGTCGAGCAGGACCACGCGCGGGGTTTGGCCATCAGCGGCAAGGCAGCGTTCTTCGATGCTGCCCCAGTGGAGCGGTTTGACCTCAAGAGCAGCGCCCTGGTGCACCGATTGCGGATCAAGCGGGGCCGCGAATTTGCGCGGATCGCTGATTTCGGGCTCCATCCCAGAGGCGGCGATGGCATCGGCTAGCTTGGTCTGGGCATTCAGTGTGACGACAAGGCGCAAACGCTCGCGCGCAGGGTTCTCCAACGCGTCGCGCACGGCGTGCAGGCCAAAGAGCCAAACGGTTTCTGCCGCAGACGCGCGGCGCGATTGCTCTTTCTCGATGACCCATTTGGGCTTTTTCATGGGGGTCCCTTTCGTTGCAAATGGCATGGCGTCTGCGCGCGCGCGGTGCAAGCGAATTTCGTCTTGACGGGGTTGGGCCGCTTGCGTATTCGGTCCGCCAGTGGGCGACAGGCCGCAAGGTGTGGCAGGGGACTGTAACTCCCTCGCGGAGACGCACGCCTGGTTCGATTCCAGGGTCGCCCACCATCCTTCCTATCACACTGTTTTTATGGCCGTTCGGTGCTATGATTCATCTGATACCGCCCATATTCGATACAAACAGACGTGATTTCGATACAATGACCGATGAAGCGAAGGTTCCCTACCTCAAGATCGACCGTGGTCGATACTTCTATCAGCGTCGTGTCCCGCAAAAGCTTCAATCACATCTGGGCATCAAGCGATGGCAAATTCCCTGTGGTGATGTCAGCTACTCCAAGGCTGTGCAGATGGTTGTCACCTGGGCGGAAGAACATGACCAGGTGATCAGCGACCTACGGAACCCTGAAAAGCTGGTAGCGGCTGGCATAGCCAACGCACGGGAGGCGAAATCACGACGGGACAATGATCCTGATCCACTCCTGCCCCGCTTCTACGAAATGACTGAACAACGTGACGGCGAGAAAATCCACTTTACACGTGATGCACTGCCCCGCCCTTGGCAGGCTGCGGCTGTGATGATGACCGAAGCAGAGGCATCGCACAAAGGAACACCCCCACTCGACGGCTTCATATCCATGATTGACTATAGGATTGTCGAAGTTGAACGCGGTGATGATATTGATCAGAAATTATCACTCCCCAATCTACCAGGGTTGCAGAGGTATGTTGATCAGCTTGACCAGGCTAAGGTGAAGGCTGGAAAGATCGAGGTTCGCAAGACGGCTATGATGCCACTCTACGATGAACTTTACCAAGACCTGCTGCTTGACGCCTATGATGTCGGCTTTGGCCCTGATCGTTCCCCGCCTAGCGATCCCGACGACCGAGACGAATATGAGTTCATCAAGAGAAAACTCGAACGGAAGATTTCGCAACTTTCACCTGATCCCAACACCGTATCTTCTGTGCTGGCCCGCTACTGCGATTTCAACTCGATCCGCCCTGGCACACGATCAAAATATCGACGTGAGGTAAGCCGCCTGACGAACATGGTGGGTGACGTGCCAATCGGCCACGTGAGGGTGGAAGACCTACGCCGACTGCGTGACGAACTGATAGGGACGATGAAACCAGCCTCGATCCACGCTGTTTTTACGCCCCTGAAGGGTATCCTCGCCTTTGCATTCGACGAAGGTATTACCGCCAGCAACCCCATGATGGGAGTGAAGCTGCCCAAGGATAAAAGACCCATTGAAGAACGAAAGTGGAAGCCATTTGATCCAGGGGAAATGACACGCATTCTGGACAGCGCAGACGCCCGATGGAGTTCACCAACACAAGGTCTGACGGTGGAACGTCGGGAGGCAATCCTGATGGTCGTTCGTGTGTTGGCCTTTACAGGTATGCGCCCAATCGAAGTGCTCCGTCTGACTACTGACGACGTTGATTCGAAGCTCATTCGCATCAAGGGCAGTAAGACGGAAAGCTCAACCAGGGTAGTCCCGCTTCACCCTGAGATCGCAGACTTCCCCGACTGGTTGGAGGGCGGTGGCCTAACAACTTTCCAGACGATCAAGTCAGACCCTGTGGGCTCCGTCAGGCACAACTTTGGCCGACTGTTACGGGAGTATATGTCCGAGCCGATCAAGGACCCCCAGAAAGCCCTGTATTCGCTCCGATCAACCTTTGTGAATGCCATGCGACGCGCTGGTGCCGACATCCAGGTGCAGCGGGCCATTCTGGGGCACAAGGAAGCTGGTGCCATACGTCACTACGATGATGGCCCTGAGTTCGAGGTGAAGCGGAAATGGGTAGAGGCGACTGATCCGCGTCGGTGATCCATCTAATCCTGGCCGCTGGCCTTACTCTTGAATGGTAAGACTTCCGCCGCTCCCTCTGGGGGCCTTCTTATGTCCCCGCCGCGAACGGGCAATACACGTATCTTGTCAGAAACGGATGAATACCTGTCAAAGCTTCCTTTGCTTAGGCCAATGATTGCCTCAAATTCTTCCACTGGTAGTGGCAATGCTCCTTTCAATCCTTCGGCGGACAAAACACCTTCGTCTACCAGCAGTTCGAAAGCCTTCCTCATCAACTTCGGCTGGTGAATAGCCACATCTTCGTCCATTGGCTCACTACGTCCAAACCCTCGCCACTTCCGCCTGCTGCAACTGCGATGCAATGAAGTTCTTTGATCTTTGTCGATCATATCCAGGGCGAAGGCACGTTCGATCATACCTGTGACACTCACGCCCCACTTCCGCTTCAATGACAAAAAGTAGTCCAGGCTGGGTGTTGTAACGTCTTCAAGGAAGCGTTCTGCGGGAAAAAGAAAGGCACCAGCGAAGTAGTTCGCTTGATATTCAAGAATCTTATGGTGAGCTTGTGACTCAGCTTCCCTCTCATCGATAGCCCTGTGCAGCAAGATATGCGCGAACTCATGGGCTAAATCGAAGCGAACTCTACACCCTGTGCTCCCTCTTGTATTTACCCCGACGAAATGACGGTCAGTTTCGTCAGCGAACCATTGGAAACCGTCCTGTTTGTCAGAAGGAACATCCAACAGAACAACAGGAACTCCCACATTCTCAAGAGCCAACGTCATGTTAGGAATAGGTCCCATGCCCAGGCCCATCTCACGCCGAACTTCACAAGCTAGACGTTCAAGTTCTTCTTTGGTTGAGAGCCGATAGTCGTAGTTGAACGTTACAGCGGGCATAGCATCTGTGTGAAACTCTGCAAAAGATTCGAACAACGCAAAAATTTCAGCAGCCCAAAGCATCCGCTGTTCAGTTTGTTCACGAGCAAACTTGGTCTCACTTCTTCTGTCACGCCAAAAGACCAACCCCACTCTTTCCTGTTTAGCTGGCGTCATAAGGAAGTCAGGATCGAACTCAAGTTCGTGAGCAAGCTTATTCACAACTTCCATTGTAGGCTTGTGATCGTCACGTTCATACTGACCAATCGCCTGACCAGTTACGCCCACGAGTTCCGCCAAATCCTTCATTCGGAACCCACGAGCCACTCTGGCTTGGTAAAGCCTCTTGCCATCGAAGCGGTCTATTCCAACCTTCATCTATCCTTGTCTTTCCGCTTGGCTTGCTGCCGCAAAATCACTTTCGTGCGATCTGGCTGAACAAGTGCATCTGCATCCCGTGTGCCAATAATGGAAGCACCACGACCTTCAACTGCAAACTCCGTGATGTCTTGATTTACAACCCAGCTATCATAACTTCCGTCGGCAACGGCTACCCGCAACACGCCAAGCGCCCGTTGTTCTTTCGTGAACAATGATCCTGCATGTCCATGCAACAAAGTAGCGAGGACCTCGCCTGACCAGTCGTTTACTTTCCCAGGAATATCTCCCAGGTCCAATTCAAGCTGCCGCGTCACGTTGTAAGTGCTAGAAAGACTCCGTTTGTAATCGGCAACGTAGGGCCCTTTCACGCCCAGCTTCATTGCCTCGTGAATTAGTATGACGCGGCCACACAAAACCATAAGCTTCGACTGACCGTTGCACTCAAGCCGCTTCCACTCGAAAGGGACACCGTGTTCTTTACAGACACGGATGATCGCGCTCTCTACAGCAATAGAACGCTGCAAGCCAAAGTCCTGCTTCTTGCGCCCTACATCCACGTATCCAGCATCATCGATCCATTCATATAGGTCTTGATACGCCCACGTGATCGCAACCGACAGTGCACGGAAAAAGTTTGGATCAACGTCGGAGGCCAGTCTAGCACGGACCGTTTCTTCAATAGAGTTCACTTGTCTGCCCCCTAGGCAAAGTCTAGTTTAAGGGACAATATCCGAAAATATGAAAGCGTCAAAGACATTTATGGAAAAAAATGGTGCGACAAACGGTGCTGTGCCAGCGGTGAACTCATTCCAAATCTCGACCGCACTAGCTTCTGAACATCGCCTCGATGATCCCCACGTGTCGGTTCGGGTCGAACGACGCGGTTGGGTCGTTCACTATGTGCGTGATTTCCAGGCGGTAGAGTTCACTGACAGCCATTGCCATCTTCTCTGGTGACGGCTTGGCACCCTGATCATTTACTACCTGCTGCACGGCCTCAACAACCGCTTTGAGACGGTCCAGGTCTACGGTTGAGGGCCGCGTCACGATGGAGCCCGCCACCAATTCAGAGGCAGACACCTGGTAGAGCGAAGCCAGCATCTCCAGTCGGTCCATAGTGACCTTCGACAACCCGTTCTCCATTCGTGAGAAACTGGCACCGCTGATGCCGATGCATTCAGCCGCCTTGTCGAGCGATAGGCCAGCCTGTTCCCTTGCCTGCCTAAGTGTCTGGTGGATTGCCACAGCTTCGATCTCATCTTTAATTTCCTTTGCACTCTTACATTTCTTGCAAGGGCGGTGAAGTGTTTTCGTGTTCCACCACAACGCACTAGCGAATCAATTACGTTTTTCGTAAGTATGTAAGGAATGAAGCTCAATGATTTCCTTACCGCCAAAGGCACCTCGATGGGACAGTTCGCGCAAACCGTTGGCACGACCACAGCCACCATCAGTCGGGTGGTCGATGGCACCGTCATACCGCGTAGAGCACTGATGCGACGCATCTATGAGTCAACGTCAGGCTTAGTCACCCCCAATGATTTGTATGGCCTTCATTGCACCACCGCCTGCAACGGGGGCTGCGAGGCTGACGCTAATACGAACGGAAAGAACCAACCTCACCATGATTGAAGTCTTCCTTATGTCCCTTACGGGGCCGCAGATCATCGCCCTATTTGTTGTTACAGTCATCGGTGGCCTGCTGACGGGATTCTTCTGTCTTTTCCCTGGTGAAGCGGTGATCGGTTTGGGGGCAGTCATTTTCTTCCAGGTGGTGTTGTTCTGGACATCCGCCCACTTGGACTCGGTTCTATATGCCTTCGAGGCGGGGATCATGAATTTCAGCCCTGGTGGCTACATTGGCCTTCACCATGCAATCCAGCTTGGGGTCTTGTGGTTCAGCTTCTGGCTGGGTCGATCCATAGCACTCGGCGGGGCACGGTGAGTGGTCGTGCTGTCGTTACAACCCCGTTGGCAGGCTATGGGCTTGCAATCGCGATGGTATGCTTGGCGACTGGTTCAGGTGCACAAAATATCGACGGGCTATACCAACCCGCTGATGCAAACTGGTCATGTTCACCCGACCAGATCGGCATGGAGGGCGGTGCGTTGGCAATCCAGGGCGGCGTCTACGAGGGTGTAGAGAATCGGTGCGATCTGACATTGCCTGTAGCACTCGACGACGGCACCCGTTTCACCGCTGTATGTTCTGCTCAGGGCAGCACTTACCGCGAACAGATGACGATCACGCCGACGGTGGATAGTGTGCGGATCGACAGGGTCAGTGGAACAGCCTTCTGGGACCGCTGTGAGCCGCCAAAAGCAGCCTCCATTGCATCATCGTCCAGCAACGGACCATGGACCTTCAGCGGCGGCCAGGGGGTCTACGAGAGCGGCACCAGTGATGGCAACGGCAACTCGGTTTCGTTCACGTGCAATGACATCGGCGAAAATGGCGGGCTCTATGTCGAACTGGATGGGGAGCCTGCCCCTGGTGGCCAGGTCAGTATCGATGTCGATGGCACAGTATTTGCCATGACGGTCTGGGCAGAGGGTGGACTCGTCAACACCGAATGCAGCGTCTGCGGTCAGACCTACACCGCCCTATGGGGTGCGACAGCAGCAGGTGACCTGATGACCATCAGATCAGCGGACGGGCGCTCTGCAACGTTCAACCTCCACGGCTCCCATGACGCACTGGGTAGTGTGGCTTGTCAGCCTTCCAATGGGTTTTGACCTGGACCATTCAGTGTCTCAGCGGCCCGCTCAGGGTGCCAACGACAGTGGCGATCTAGCAAGTGTAACCGCGAACAGACAGGCCATTTACGAGCGGCTACTGCAACGTCAGCACATACGACAACAGTTGGGCATGAGGCCCTTGAACGTGCCTCTGCTGTATCATCGAAAGGTGCAGCAGCTTGAGCGGTCCAGACAGTCAATTCGGTAAATACAGGTGAACCCAATACCAGGAGTATTCCCATGGGACGAGTGCTTGGACCTTACATCAGAGACGATCTTCCAGCAGACCTGGAACAGTTCTTCGAGGAGATGGCGGATGCTGATGTTTTGCGCTTCCTGAGAGCCCTGCCGATGATCGGGGCGAACGATGACGAACCTCTTCGGATGTCTGATCTCATTTATGAAATGCGACTCTGGCCCTATGTGATCAAAGCCTGGAACGCCGCTGAAGGTTCTCCTGGTATTGCTGGCCGAGTGGCGATGATTAGTAGGGTCATGCGTGACGCCGAAGCGGCCCTTGAGGCCGATAGCAACCTGACACGGCGCATCCCCAGGGTGATCAACCTGACCAGTTTCCTGAGGGCATATGCGACTGGTGAGGTATTCGCCTAAGCTGCATCCTCAAGTGTGTCGTCGTCCTCAAACAATTCACTCCAATATCCCTGGATGCAATCCTCCAGGATCGCACCAAGCTCACGGCGTTCTTCGGCCCTGATCTGGGCCAACATGTTGATGGCATCCTGGTCCAGGTTGCGCACGGAAAAGCGTTTCATCATTGGTCATCCTCCTACTGGTATTTAGGGATGATCGGCCTTGGGGCAGACCTGTATCTGACTATCGTGGAATCCTACTTCCTACCCTGGTTCCCAAGTCTGACTACGGTCTGACTAAATACCGATGTCCGTGGGAGCGGATGTTGGCCACTCACCTGATGTCCACCCCCCAATTAACGCTTCGGCGAAAATCTCACTATGTTCCCTCGGTCCGAAGAAAAAGATCGGAAAGGATCATAGAATGGCACGACCAACGATGCGCAGGATGCGCGACAATATCGAGGCGACCGCAATCGGGAAAACAGGACTGGCGAACGATCAGCACTACAAGAGACGAATCCTTGAACGAGAGTTCCAGGCAACAGGAAACTTGGCCATTGCCTCCGTTTTGAACCAGCAGCAAACAGCAATGGACCGCGCCGACGCAGCGAAGCGATACAACACAAAACCTAGGCGGACGCGTCAGGCCGATGGCCTTCGAACAAGGAAGGACTTCAAGTCTCCTGAGGGATTCAACGCATGTGGCTCTGTCCAGGGGCGATCCTATGCAAGCCGTGCTGGAGAACGCATGGAAAAGAAGCAGCAGGGCTTCCCAGATGTGATGCGCCACCCAACCACCGTCAACAATATGATCCTGCCGCTGACAGCGGATGCAAAGTCCAGCATCGATGCATATCGCAGTCGAATGCGAGATGCATTGAGCCCATTGACTGACGGTGCACAGGTCTCAGGTCGTTTCCACTTCGCCATGGAGACCGCTGGGTATCTGGCCACGATCTTTCCTCAGGACCAATGGCCCGTGGGCTTCGATCCAATCAACCGTCCCGATGAGGTCTTCGCCCTGCTGCACTGGCACGGGATCGTCGCTGACCCTTGTCTGAGCAAACAAGAAGTTCGGCGTGTCATCAGGGAAGCGTTCCCAGGCTGTCGCAGGGTTTGTGTGGCGACTGTTCAGCCAGAACGCATCAACAAGCATGGTGAGGTCACCCACGGTGCCCAGGGCTATCTGGAATACTCTGCCATGGAGAAGACCGAGGTTAAGTTGGACACCACTGAACAGAAGAAGGATGCCGTGATTGGTCATGCCCTCCTGGGTGGCCAGGTCAACAAACGCAATCTTTCCTTCTCGATGGGTAAGTCCCTGGATGTGACTGGTGTCCGTATTGACCCTGCTCGTGTGATCGAACTCCAGGTGCAGGAACGGTTGGCCTATGTGAAACGAAACTTCGCCAAGCTTTCATATGCAGAGCAGTTCATTCATCTTTGGATGTCAGGTTGGAACCAGGTCGTTCATAAGCCCCAGCCTTGGCTTCGACATGGTATTATTACTAGGAGTTCCTTTGTTGCCTTCCTCTCCCTAGTTAAGAAATGGTGCTGCGACCCAGACGCTGAAGATACATGTTTTTATGACTATCTGGACACCCTCTTGGAATAATAGGCTCAGCAGGGCCGAGCAGACCCAGACGTAAGCCTGGGTGCCGTCCTCGCCGCTGCTGATCACCAAAACCACCCAGTTACAGCATCGAGTCCCACGCTGGACTGCCCAAATCAGACCACCTTAACACCAGGTTCATCCTGGTGAATAAGATCGGTATGCTTATCCATCGGCAGGCCCTCGACAATGAATGCTTGTAGGGAGGACGTGCCACGTCTCGTGGAAGCCATCTTCGAAGGCGACTTAATTCCTCACGCTGTCAACTTATCTCCCTTACAGAAGATTCTCCAACCCTGTCATCAAGTGTTCATCGAACTTTTAACAGTAGGAGATGACACATGACTGACACGACGAAAGTGAACGAAACAACCCCAGAAACACGCGACGATATGAAAATGGAAGCCGCAGCCATGATCCTTGCGATGGAACTCTTGCGGCAAGATAACCATTCAATGGACCTTCTGCTCATCGCGTTTGAAGATCTCTATGATGCACTGATCGCTGCACTTGATTTGGAATTGGACGAAAGCAAGATGTGGCTGTGGGATTATATCCACTCCCAAATGGTAGAATGGGGGTGGACGACGTTTTCCTATAATGACTGTCAGACGTTTTTTGGCCCACCTGCCGATCGTCGGGCATCACTCATGACTCTTGGAGATCGAAAGATTCTTCTTCAAGCTGAGTCAATCTTCCCACATGATTTCATCGATAGGGATGAAGGCCTGCACATGTCAGACTTTGGGTTTCCGATGACGGATGATGATCCCGACAAGACCCTTCAGGAGTGTTCCGACGCCTACACAGATGACGTGTTTGTCCGATCCTTTATCCGTCAAGATGTGCGACCCCAACCTGTTTGAGGATGCACGACCTATGCTGGCCTCGTGAAAATAGACGGGGCCAGCATATCGGCAGCAGATGTTGATCCAAGCCGCGAAACCATATGGCAACATCCGCTGTTGTTCCTACTGCCAGAACCGCTCTAGTCTCTGACCAGCTTCAAGACACTAGACTTGTGGGAAACTGGATGGCTGACAAACTTCTCGCATTGAATGTTCCAACCGATTTCTTGTCACACGTAGATTTCGCACGGAAAGCCATCACACAAAACCACAGATATCCGTCCTTTCGTAAAGATGCTGATACCTGGGTCGCCAAACGTTATGACCCGTGCCTCAAGGTTTTAGAGCCTGGTGCACAGCCCGCCGTCGGGCACAGGTTACTCGACATTGAAACCAGGTTTCTTGCCCTGCTGAACACAGTAGATCAGAGCGTTCCCGTCGCGCCGCTTTATCGTCGGTATTCCTCTCTGACCAAGACGGTCTCCCGTCGGGCGAATGTGGTATTGAATGAAGACTACGTGGTGAAATCGCTGGGTCATGAAAACACAGAAGACGTGCCCCACACCCTGGAAGACTTCAGGCAGGCATCGAGTTTGGCAGAGAAGGCCCTCATCGCAGAGCTATTGGCACATGACTTCGAGGATGCGATGCGGGAGGTTGCAACACACTTCGACTATAAACGGGGTAAGTTTGGGCGTGGTGCGGGCCGCACATACTCGTTGACCTACGCCGTATTGGCCCTGGCCCCTATATTCGAACAGCACAATGCGGATGGGAGGGCTGCTGCTGTCACCTTGGCCACCAGCGGAGCGGGCCATGAGGGTGTCTTCCTCGACTTTGTATCAGCGTTTATTCGGGTGGTTGATGCTGGAACAATCGGCCTTCGTGCGACCGACGGCATCAATGAACGTGTTAGAAAAATTGCACAAAAGCGGGCCGTTGATACGGAACTGGTAGGTCTCCTCGATCATCCCGATGTAGATGAACATGTGATGCTGGATTTCATGGCACGGGCTGACGCACTCAAGACCTGATCGGGCACGGTGTTTGCGCTCCGACCTCTGCACTCCTTGAACGAGTGTGACAGCCTCCATGCTCATGAAGGTCCTACGTGTCTATGAGCTAAGGGAATACCTAGGAACGCGCTGACCCTGGCAGCCACCGATACAAAGTTGGCACTGACACCCCCACCGCCGCCGCTGCGTCCCTTACGGCAGTGCCATTGGCCAAAAGCTCACGGACCGCGTTGATCTTGTCGTCAGTCATCTTCTTCGGACGCCCACCGACCCGACCTTTCGCCTTCGCAGCCCTGAGCCCCGCCTGGGTCCGCTCTATGATGAGGTCTCTTTCGAAGGCGGATATCGCACCCATGACGTGAAATAGAAGCCTTCCACCAGGTGTCTTAGTGTCGATGGCCTCGGACAGGCTCTGGAACTCGATGTTGTCCTGGTTGAGCCGATCCATGATTTCGATCAGATGCGGGAGGCTACGAGCCACACGATCCAGCTTGTAGACCACCAGCTTGTCACTGGCATCAGGCCGCAGGTATGCCAGTGCCTCAGCCAGGACGGGTCTATCCTTCTTCGCACCAGATGCGGTCTCAACGAATATCTTCTCACACCCCGCCGCCTTCAGTGCCGCGATCTGGGCGTCATGGGTCTGTGTGTCTGTGCTGATTCGTGCGTATCCAATCTGCATTCGTTCTCCTTCTCAAAACTCGTGACCATCTTAGCAGGAATAGTGATTCGTTACGATAGGGGTTTATGAGAAATTTAGAACCAACGCTACATGGGCCGTTAGCAGCGGGAAACCCAAGGGTAACGATAACCTTGAAACCAACCAATTATGAGAAACGATCCAATCAGTGTGGTGATCGACCTGTTGCGATCATGAAGTGATGTTGCTGGTGATGGGCTCCAATGGTCATCAACCCAAAGAAGCCCAGACCCAGAACCTGATCCGTGTCTTGCTCTGATTGGACCTGCACTGTCATTGATGCCCCGTTTTCCTGGGGAGTTGCCGACACTGACCACCCTGCCGACCGCGCTAACATCGGGCTGTGAGCTAGGACCATACGTTGGATCGACCCTGCCACCTCTGCTCCGCCAGTGACTATGAAGGTCACGGTTGAGCCATCTTCAATCACTTCGACCGATGCCCTGGTGGTTACGTTGTCCATATCGACAAGATGATCACTCAGGGCCGTGATATCGACACTGGACCAATCCGTGTCAGGATCATCACGCAACATGGTCACGACCTCGGCTATCGCAGCGAATTGTGCTTGGCCCGTCTCGGCAGGCGCGGCGGACTGATGCGAATGTTGCGCAATAACGTTGGACGCGACCAAGATGAGTGATGCTGCGACAAGAACTGACTTCATGAGATACTCCTTTTTCCAGATCAGGCTACCCCTAACGATTTCAATCGCATATGATTTGAATCATATGTTGAATGATCCGTTTTCCCATCTACCTGCCAGAGCCCGCTGCATCCAACGGATGATTAAGGGTGATGTGCTCTTTCGTCAGAACGAACCCGCTTCAGGTATATACCGCGTTGTTTCTGGGTGTGTGACGCTGCAACGAACGGGTCCCGACGGAAACGTAATGACGCTCCACAGGGCTATCGCGGGCGGATTATTCGCCGAAGCGTCTGTCTTTTCGGCGGTGTATCACTGCGATGCGCTTTGCAGTGAAAGTGGCTGCGTCATCAAGATCGCCAAGAGTGATATCCTTGCCGCTATGAAGTCCACTCCAGATTTCTCTGAAGGATTCACCAGGTTACTGGCTATACAAGTTCAACACTATCGTGCGCATATTGAATTGCTGGCCATTGCATCGGCCAAGGATCGGGTCATGGCGGCTGTGCAAGCTGGATATTTCGATGCAACGGTGACGGAGTTGGCGACCCGCATAAACCTCACCCATGAGGCTTGTTACCGCGCATTCAGGGCCCTGTGTGATGATGGACGGATGGTTCGAACAGGGCGTGGTCAGTATGCTCTGTCACAGCCACCAGATTAGCCATAAGCCGACACCAACGATGACATCGTAGATGACACAGGCGGGAACATACCATTTGGGCATCTTCACATTGAACAGTGGAGTGTGATGTAGGAAATCCCACCCTGCATGCGCGATATACCCCAACGGCAAGAGCAATGGGGCCGTGATCAACGCCCAAGTCGCAAAGGTTGCAAAGAGGCAAGCCACGGTCGCCTCGACCACTATGCGCGACATACGCCCGTCATTCGCGGCAAAGCCAATATAGACTCCAGCTATGGTGGCCAATAAAATCGCTGCGACGACATGAGAAACGTCTTGCGGCAGGAAGATGTGCAGGGCAAGTGAGCCGAGACCGATGATGCTCCACGCAGGGATCGTGTGTCTGGCCAGGACGTGTTGGTGGGTGTCAGGTAACTGGTTCACGAATAGTCCCACCGAAGATACCTATCGCACACATTTGATACGTCACCTGTTGTCAAAACGGTAGAAGACAGGCTGATCCAAATTGATTGGATTGTTGCTCCAGACATCAGTGAGGTGGGTTGCGACTGGCCTGAACCTCACGTTCGCGGTCGGTCCACGTTGATCTGATAAAGGCAAGAGTGTCCCATATCTCATCGTCCGTCAGGGTGCCTTCAAATCCAGGCATACCGCTAGTGAAGTCCGCAATCCCCATGGCCTCTAATGTGATCTGGCCACCATACTTTGTGTAGTCGAACAGCAGTTGGTCATCGTGATGCCAAGTGTGACCCGTGCCGTCATGTGGCGGTGCTGGTAGGACACCGTCGAGACCTGCGGTTCGCCAATCGGGCTGGCCTTCGAGGTTTGCACCATGACAGGCAGCACATTGATCCGCATACAGGCTGCGGCCCGCATCAATGTTGCGATGATCCCAGTTATGATCTGCAATTACGGGTGACGCCGCAATAAGCAAAAGGGGAAGTAGGCGTCTCATGCGACAGTCACCCAGGTGCGCATCCCACCGACTGCATGGCTGAGCATGTGACAATGCAGCAACCAGCGTCCAGGATTGTCGAAGACGCAGATGATATCGCGGCTCTCACCTGCATTTACGAGTGTCGTGTCACGCAGGTCACCGAATGCGCCGTTGGCATCGACCTCAAAGAAATGGTGGCCGTGTAAGTGAATGCCGTGCGGGAAGGACGTATCGTTGACCATTGTTATCCGCACTGTTTCACCGCGCTGGAAGGACCCGAATGGCTCAGGCTGCAAATCCGAAACGTTGTTGAATGCCCAGATGTTATCGCCCCCGTGTCGGCTACCCATGGCCCCGCCCATCATCGTAAGCGTTAGATGTTGAGTTGGCTCACTTGGAACTGGCAGATCAGGCTGTGACAACGCGGGAATGGGACTCGTGACCCTATCCGCATTGGTGCCGACGACCGCAAGGTCCGCCAGTCGATACGGACCTTGGCGGGTCATCATGTCAAAGCCAACTGGACCGCTTACATCTACGATCAAGTCAGCCCGCTGTGCTGGTGCGAGAACGATCTCCTCCAGGGATCGCGGCTGCGCCAAGGCCATCCCGTCCAGGGCCACAATTGAGCCATTTACGCCGCTGATGGCGAGGGAGAAGATGCGGTTCGTGGCAGCATTTATAAGCCGCAACCTGACGCGATCACCCGCTCTCACCTCATCTTGGGATAGGAATGCACGGGCAAAGTTGCCCATGTAGCCACCATGGGCGACGCTATGCATGTCTGTGAACTCGTCTGACAAAGCACCGTCTTCTTGCAGTCGCCAATCTGACATAAGCACCGTGATGTCGTGATCCACGTCGGGCGGCAGGTCATCCTCGACGATTAACGGCCCCATCATGCCCCGTGCGACCTGTTCATGTGAAATGTAGTGCGAGTGATACCAGTAAGTCCCAGCGTCGGGCGGAACAAAACTGTAGGCTTTGGTATCCGAAGGGTTGATCAAATCTTGGGTCAGCATGGGAACCCCGTCCATCTGGTTTTCCAACCTGATTCCGTGCCAATGCACCGCCGTGCCTTCTTCAAGTCCGTTTTCAACCTCGATACTCACCCGTTCACCGCGCCTTACCCGCAGTTCAGGGCCTGGCATGGACCCGTTGAACCCCAGCATGGATGTCGCCCCATCACCTTGAGGAAGGATTTGCTGCGTCACAGCCTCGGCCTTTAGTCGCAACGAATCCTGTGCCGCGAATGAGGGTATTGGCAAAAGTGCCGTGGCCGACGCAGTGGCCAAGAAGTGTCGTCTGTTCATATGAAGCCTCATGATGGCAAAGTCTGATTAGTCGTGAGAACGGCGGTTACAGCCAGCACGGCAAGGACGACCAACCATTCGATTGATATGGACTTGGAGAGATGGCCTGCGGCTGTTGGATCACCTAAACGGAGCGCTTGGATGAACCGAAGCTTGTTGGCAGCGGCCAGTCCAAGAAGCAGACCGACCAGCAGCACCTTGATTATCAATGCCTGCCCGTATCCTGTTCCCACAAGCGCAGCGAGCGAACCCACCAACGCGTAGCCCATGTAGCCACCAGCGATAATCAGTAAAGGGACTGTAACCGTAGCAACAACGCCAAAACGATGCCCTACATCCGCAGCCGAGGCATAGGTGGCTGACGAGGAGGCCAAGCGTTTCAGCGGCGTTAGAACACCGATCCAAAGGGCAACAGCCAGCAGATGCAGCGTCAATGCGATGTCGAGCGAAGTGGTATCACGCCCAGGGACGTGACCGACGTGATCGAATGACCAAATCGCAACGATACCACCAAGCACAGATAACCAAATCCCGACGCGACCCATGAACAAACCAACGATCAAAAGGCCAAGACCCAACAAACGCAGCAGCAAAGCAGTGCCAACAGGCGTGGTCCAAAGAAGGCCCAGCATCTCAGGGTCGGTCATGCCGCTCAGATCGCCCGTCAGATTGGCACCGCGCAGCGAAAAAGCGAGGGCCGTTGCAATCAATCCCAGAACAGCGAATGCCACGGCCAGACCGCGTGTGCGATCAAGCCGAAACATCATTGTGGCGATGACCGTGCCAGCCGCAGTCATGACGCCAAGATAGAGTGCAAACTTGGTGATGATTGCTGCCAGACCGAACGCATCAGGCATTGTTATTCGACTGTGAAGCTAAAGGTGCCGTTCAAGGCGTGACCGTCATCACCAAGACCACGCCACTCCACGACATAGGTTCCCGCACCCATGTCATGCATTGGCAACGCAAACTCTTGCATGAAGGCCGTTTGTTCGCCAAGGTCCATGTCCATTCTGTGCGTGTCCGCGTGGGTGATCGACACGCGCGTCAAACGAATGCTGCCCTTGAAATCAATTAGCACTTCCGTCGGCATTTGTGTGACCACCGCTTCGTTCGCAGGGGTCGTGCTGTCCAAAGGTGAATGCGCCAGTGCGCTTGTGGCCCAGAACGCGGCCAATCCAGCGAGGAGTATGTTTTTCATCATGTGTTCAAATCTCTTTTCTGTAAGACTATGGGTCAATTGATCCCATTGGCTTGTTGCAATTCGCGGATGTAGGCGACGATCATCGCGACATCTCCTCGTGTCAGGCCCTCGACGGCGGGCATATTGCCAAACGGCCAGTGATGACCCCGAACCCCCATTGCAACGGCCCGCTGAAAGGCTTCGTCGCCATGGTGACTAGGTTCATAGATGACATGCACCAAGGGTGGAGCAACGCCATCTTGACCCACGCTATTAACCCCGTGGCAAGCTGCACACTTGGCCTCATAAGCGGTTTGTCCGATCTGGGCGTTGGCCGAGAGTTCTGCTGGCATAACGATCTCAACCAGCGCACCACCTTGCCCGCCAGCCGATGCAAGGTCATTGGTCGGGTCGCTTTGTCCCGATACCAAAAAATAGACCACGACCGCAGCGAACCCCGCCAACCCAACCAAAATTATGCGATTCATCACTGCCTCTTCACTTCATTTTTTGTCGGTGTAATCCTTCCAGCAGATGGAGGGTCAACAAGGTTTTGGATCACAGCTTCGAGAGCATCCAGATTGCCATCCCGATCATCATTAGATTCTCGGTCAGTGACACGAACCCCAACGGCACGTTGCTGTCACCGCCGACACAGGCACATTTAAGTTCACGTTTGTCGATGTAGACCGCCTTGAACACACTCACCGCCCCGATCCCCGCAACGAAGAGCGCCGCAGGTGCCGACACCCATGTCAGAACGCCAGCCATCATCAGCAGGCCCGCCCCCGTTTCAACGAAGGGGTAGACGTAGCCATAACGCACCCACCGCTGCGCCAGCAGGTCATAGTTCAGGAACATCGTTGAAAACTTCTCGACATCCTGAAGCTTTTGCAGACCCAGCAGGACCATGGAAATCGCGATGAACCACTCGACCGTGCGCCCTGTGATCACGGTGCCATAGACCAGCCAGGTCAGTGCTGCCGCCATCAGCGCACCTACCGAAAACAGTGCGATCACGGGTTGGTATGTCGTGCCATCCGCATCTGGATCAGCCTTGCCGAAATAAACCTCCAGATCGTCGTAGCCGCCGATTCGTTCATCGCCCACGAAGGTCTGCGGAGTTGTCTGCACACTATGCTTCTCTTTGAATGCGTCCGTCTGCTCCCGCGTGGTTAAATGGTTGTCATCCACGGTGTATCCCTGCCGTTCCAGCAGGTCCTTAGACTTCAATCCGTATGGGCACGTGTGATCATCCATCACCATTCGGTAAAGGGTTGCGATTCTTGAATTTGTATCTTTGGACATAGCAGTCTCCGTTGTCGGTATTACTATTGTTCGAGGTCAGCGATCAGGGCTGTCATCTCGTCGATCTCACGGCGCTGTGCTTCGATGATCGAAGTCGCCAATTCCTGCACACGAGGGTCGGAAATTTCCGCCCGCTCACTGGTGAGGATTGCAATGGAATGGTGCGGGATCATCGCCTTCATCCAGCTTACGTCCTGCACGGTTCCCTGTGATCGAACGAGCCAGAGGGCCACAGCAAACACCACCAGCGACCCCGCATAGATCAACACGTTGATGGTGGTGTTGCGATACATTCGCAACATGAAGGTCAGCATGACGATGGCCATGACAGCGCCCATTACGAACGTCATGTAAAAGCGTGTCTCACTGAAGAATACGTGTCCTAGAGCGTAGGTGTTCAGATACATCAGACCAAACATGATTGCTGTCGAGGTGCCAACCATCGCGAAGAAGCGTCCGTAGGATGAGGCGTGTGAATCAGTCTGCATATTGGGTCTCCATCTTACTGTTCATGAGGAGAACAACCTTCCAGCGCAGGAGGGTTCCGAAACAAAATCGGACTATTGCTACTCAAATTCTCATCTCTTGCATCCGATCTAATCTTTCCAGTAACTAGAAGGTCAAGGAGTTTGCACATGAATATTTCAGCCGCTTCAAAAGCAGCAGGCTTGCCTGTTAAAACTGTCCGTTACTATGCCGACATCGGGCTGGTCGAAGCGCCCTCCCGCACGGAGGCAGGCTACCGATGTTACGATGACGCCACCGTTCGCAAGTTGACCTTTGTCCGCCGTTCACGGGCTTTCGGCTTCACAATCGAGGAATGCCGTGAGTTGCTGGGCCTCTACCAGGATCAGGACCGAAACAGTGCAGAGGTGAAGAAGATCGCGTCGGTAAGGCTGGAGCAGATCGAAGAGAAACAGCGTGAGCTTCAATCACTGCATGACGAACTGGCCCACCTGGTGAAATCATGCCGAGGCGACCACCGCCCCGATTGCCCGATTATCAACTACTTGGGGTAAGACGTGATGTGTGCCTCAAGGAAAGCAATTATGGCAAAGCATCATAGCCGACCTAGTGGAACGAAACTGAGTAGTGAAGTCGACCAGCCACCAACAACTGAATCAACTCATAATTTGTTAGTTATGCAGTCATATGCTGGCCGCGTGAGAACAAAATAAGAACAAATTGCTTTGACCATCTCTAGCATACAAGATATTGCGCAACGGGATTGTTATGCCTACCCTATGTTCTAAGAGGAGAGAATATTGCCCGCATTCTATGAATTCTTTGCTGGTGGTGGCATGGTCCGTGCTGGGCTGGGCACCGATTGGTCGTGCCTATTTGCCAACGACTTCGACCAGAAAAAAGGTGATTCATACAAGGCCAACTGGGGTGGAAAAGAACTTCTGGTTGACGACATTCGCAACATCGGGATCGACGACCTCCCTGGTCACGCTGACCTGATCTGGGGCTCCTTTCCGTGCCAAGACCTGTCTCTGGCTGGCGGCGGCGCTGGTCTGCGGGGGGATCGAAGTGGGACGTTCTACCCATTCATGAACATTATTCAGGAACTCAAAGACTGCGGTCGGGCACCGAAAATAATCGCCTTGGAGAATGTTGTAGGCACATTGACCTCCCACAAGGGGGCTGACTTTTCTGCTATATGCCACGAACTACGGAAGCTCGACTATCGGTTTGGGGCCGTCGTAATCGACGCAGCGGCTTTCGTCCCCCAGTCTCGCCCTAGATTGTTTGTCGTTGCAGTCCACAACAGCGTAACCGTTCCAACACCACTGATGTCCACAGACGGTCCATGCCCGTGGCATACAAAGGCACTGAGAAGAGCGTATGAGGCGCTCGATCCAGAGCTTCACCGCCCCTGGATTTGGTGGAAAATGCCCACACTCCCTGGTCGTCAGATTGATCTGAGTGACGTGATTGAGGACAAACCAAACAGTGTGAAATGGCATACTGCGGCTGAAACGACCGCACTTCTGTCTATGATGTCAGAAGTGAACCTGGCCAAGGTGGAAACGGCGAAACACTCTAAGACCAGGATGGTTGGCACCATCTACAAGCGCACAAGGTGGGAACACGGCATCAAAGTGCAACGAGCCGAAATCAGGTTCGACGACATCGCAGGGTGCCTTAGAACGCCTGCTGGTGGGTCATCTCGTCAATTAATCATGGTGGTCGAGGGGGCAAAGATCAGAAGCCGCCTCATTTCATCGCGGGAAACTGCCCGCCTGATGGGTCTACCCGATACATACAAACTGCCAGATCGATACAACCAAGCTTATCACCTAACTGGTGATGGCGTGGCGGTGCCAGTCGTGCGGTTTATTGCCAGCAAGATTTTCGAGCCCTGCTTGAACCCGACCCACGAGAGGACTTCGAACGATGAAAGCTACACCGTGCGATAAGAACACGGCGCTAAAGAAGCAGGTGTCTGAACTAGCCGAGGTGCTCAAAACCCAGGCACACAAACTTGGGGATCATGGCCTGACAGAACAAGAGTTCTACAATTCAGGGCTGTTTCGCGGGGCTGTTGAACAGATACGTGGTGAGTTCGTTGCGTCGATGACGCCGAAGCGGGAGTTCGTGTCACACATCCTGAACCACATGATGGATGAAGGGTTCATCCGCGACTGGCTGTCGGCAGGAAGCAAGAACAGACACGATTATTCTGTGACTTTGAACAACGGCAAGACTGCGGTCATCGAGCTTAAAGGATGCTTGGACGGTAACAACACCAACATCTTTTCACGGCCACCTCATGCTGACGAGTTCATCGTTTGGTCGGTCTGCACAAACCCGTCAGCCGATCCTGGCAAGAACCTCTGGTCAGGTATTCACACACGTCTCAGTGCGGAGATCATCGACCGCAACCAAAGAGTGGACGGTGTGGTTCTCTGGGACTGGGTTTGCTCAACGCTCGGACGACCATGCCCAAAGATTACCAGTGAACCAGGTCGCCTGAAGGAGATCGGTCCATACAAGCTACCTCCGCCATGCATCTATATGTTCCCTGCAACGATCCCTTCCCCCAGGAACAACCCTGAACCACTGCCGCAGCGGTTAGAGGATGTTGGTATTATCGAAGCGATGCACAGGTGCTTCGGTGGCCGAGACGAAGAAGTTCATAGCGTATTCTTCACCGCCCGTTATGAAGGGTCAGACGTGCAGCGGAAGACCAGGATAGAACGCAACGGTGAGATGCAACGGGAGTCGAACTTCACGTCCATCAAGCGAGACTGAACTTTCCCTTGGAAGCCATTATTCGATACAATTACTCCAGATATCGATACATCCTGGCCGCAACTCCAAACGAACCCCCACAATAAGCCCAGCAAAACAGGGGTAAAGAGCCTCGGTAATTTGCGTGATGAATTCGATTCCAGGGTCGCCCACCATCTGCTTTTCGCGCAGCAAAACGCAGAACCCGAAAGGTGAATTGCGGAGCAGATCACCGAAAGGGACCGCCCTCCTCCAAAGTCCGCACCAACCACAAGCCGAGCAGCCGCTCGCCAGAAGACTGGGACAAAACGCGCACCCATTGCGGCTACCTGACCAAATTTGTCAGATTGACATACCTGAGCAGTTCACTCAGACTTAACGCCGTCAAGCCACCCGAGACCGGCGCGGGAAGCCCGACACATCTGTATGTGAGGACTTCCAATGCAACCGCTCCAACCTTCTGAGCCTCATCAAAATAAAAGTCCTGAGCCCCGGCGCACATCGCGTGTCCGGCAGGCTGAAGACCTTGAAGCTGTGCTGGCCGCATCAGAGGCCGAAGACATTTGCGCGAACTGGATCGCGGATCGTCTTTCAGAGCGCGACTGGGGCCAGGCATGAGCCATTTTTCAACCGTACCAAAGCACGCACCGACTGATGGACAAGACGTGGGCCTCGGTCTAGCGCCACTGGCGACCCGCCGGTGTGATCTGTGCGAATTGCCGTCTCAAACGCTGATGTCGGCATCGCGCTGAAGCGGGTGCGTCTTCGCGCGCCCCGCCCCCTGACAAACCAACCTCAAAACCAAACACTTCACTAAAGGACAGTGACATGACGAAACCTTCACTTGGCACACCCATTGCAGCGACGGCTATTGCCCTTGCGCTCGCCACACCCGGCTTTGCAGCCTCCCCCGAAGAGGTGCTGGACACCTATTCGGATATCGCGGCCGCGAATTACGAAGACAGCCTGACGACGGCAAAGCAGTTACAAGAGGCGGTCAACGCGCTGGTCTCTGCGCCGTCGGCGGAAAACCTGACCGCCGCCCGTGCCGCGTGGCTGGCGGCCCGTGTGCCTTACCAGCAGACCGAGGTCTTCCGTTTCGGCAATGCCATCGTTGACGACTGGGAAGGCAAGGTGAATGCGTGGCCGCTGGACGAGGGGCTGATCGACTATGTGGACGCCTCCTATGGCGGGCCGTCCGATGAGAACGCCTTTGCCGCGCTCAACGTGATTGCCAACCCGACCTTCACACTGTCGGGTCAGGAGGTCGACGCGACCACGATCACGCCTGCTCTGCTGGAAGACACGTTGCAAGAGGCGGACGGCGTCGAGGCGAATGTGGCCACGGGCTATCATGCCATCGAGTTTCTGCTGTGGGGTCAGGATCTGAACGGACATGGCTCCGGCGCAGGTGACCGTCCGTGGACGGATTACGCCATGGGTGAGGATTGCACCAACGGCAATTGTGACCGTCGCGGTCAGTATCTGACAGCGGCCACAGACCTGCTGATCACCGATCTGGAATACATGGCAGGCGCCTGGGCCGAGGGCGGTGAAGCACGCACGGCTGTCATGGCCGATGCCGATGCCGGTATCGCGTCCATTCTGACTGGCATGGGCTCGCTTTCTTACGGTGAGACCGCGGGGGAGCGGATGCGTCTTGGCGTCATGCTGAACGACCCCGAGGAAGAGCATTCCTGCTTTGCCGACAACACCCATAACGACCATTACTACAACGGCGTCGGCATTCAGAATGTCTATCTGGGCGAATATATTCGGGTTGATGGCACTCTGGTGAGCGGTCCGTCCTTGTCCGACCTCGTTGCCGAAACGGATGCTGCGCTGGATGCTGAAATGCAAGCCAAGCTGGGCGATGCCGTCATGGCGCTTAGTCGTATCAAGCACGCCGCCGAGGCAGGCTTTGCCTATGACCAGATGCTCGAGCGCGGCAACGCGGCGGGCGAGGCGTTGATCATGGGCGGCGTGAATGGCCTGATTGACCAGACACGTTCTATCGAGCGCGTGATCGCGGCACTGGGTGCGGACGGGATTTCTATCGAGGGGTCTGATTCCCTCGACAACCCTGACGCCGTTTTCCAATAGACGGGTGCGGCCATTGACCAACAGGTCGCCCTGAACAAAACCTGATAAGCCCCTGATCAAAGGGGCTTATCGCCGTTACTCTACTCTTCTGAAAGTCTCTCGCTAAACTCCATTTTTCCGGAAGTCTGTCACTATGAGTCAAAAACGTCTTCTTTTGGGTATGTCAGCGGTCTTGGCGACATCTGTCGCCGTTCTGGCCGATACCGACACGAAGCCCGCTTGGGCCGGTCTGTCTGACCCGCATCTGTCGATCGTTCCACGCACGGCGGACGAAGCGGCGCGTATTGCCGCTGTCACGACGCCGACCACTGATTTCAGCACCGCGCAACAGTTTGAGGAACGCTCTGCCGGGGCTGCGACCGTGCGGGTGCTTGCGGACACCAATGCCTTCTCACTGCCGTCCGGCAACGTCACGTTCGAGGATGAGTTGGAGTTCAAGCTGGGCAATGGCCTCTTCCGCAAGCTCTGGGTCTCCTCCCCGTCATCGACGCTGGCCTCGGACGGGTTGGGGCCGCTGTTCAATGCGCGGTCCTGCCAGCGCTGCCACATCAAGGACGGACGCGGTCATCCGCCGGAAAATGCCGAAGACAACGCGATTTCCATGTTTTTGAGGGTGTCGATCCCCGACCCCGATGGGGTGCCGGACAATGCCGCTCTCGCCCAGATCGCAGATTACATCGCCACCCTGCCTGAGCCGACCTATGGCACGCAAATGCAGGACTTTGCGGTGCAGGGCCATGCGTCTGAATACAGCCTGGCGATCACCTATGAGGAAGAGGTCGTGACCCTTGCGGATGGCACGGAAGTTTCGCTGCGCCACCCGACCTATGAGGCGGCAAATCTGGGCTATGGCCCACTTCACCCCGACGCGATGCTCAGCCCGCGGGTCGCCCCTCAGATGATCGGTCTGGGCTTGCTTGAAGCGATCCCCGCCGCTGATATCCTCGCCGGTGCCGACCCCGATGATCTGGACGGGGATGGCGTTTCCGGTCGTCCCAATATTGTTTGGTCGGTCGAATATGACCAGCCGATGCTGGGGCGCTTTGGCCTGAAAGCGGGCAACCCGACGGTGATGGAACAGTCGGCGGGCGCTTTCGCGGGCGACATCGGCATTTCCAACCCGCTATTTCCGGCGGGCAGCGGGGAATGCACGGGCAATCAGGCCGCCTGCATCAACGCAATCCATGGAAATGATGACGCCCGTGGCACCGAGATCGACGCCGAGGGCATGGAGCTTGTGACCTTCTACAGCCGAAACCTTGGCGTTCCCGCCCGCCGCAACGCAGGTGACCCGCAGGTTCTGCGCGGCAAGGAAGTGTTCTATACCACCGGCTGCATCGCCTGCCACACGCCCAGCTTTGTCACGCACCGTCTTGCAGACCAGCCGGAGCAGAGCTTTCAGTTGATCTGGCCCTATACGGATCTGTTGCTGCATGACATGGGGCCCGGTCTGGCCGATAACCGACCTGAGGCACGGGCCACGGGTCAGGAATGGCGCACGCCGCCGCTTTGGGGCATTGGCCTGACCGCTCAGGTCAGCGGACACACGTATTTTCTGCATGACGGTCGGGCGCGGTCGCTGCTTGAGGCGGTTCTGTGGCATGGCGGGGAAGCGCAGGCGCAACGGGATGCGGTATTGAATATGAGCACGGCAGATCGCGAGGCCCTGCTGGCATTTTTGGAGAGCCTATGAGACGAACAATACTGGCCGCTGCACTCGGGGTCGTTCCTGTCACCGGGATGGCGGCCCCGTCGGTCACAGACATCGTGAATGCACATATCCTGCCGCGTTTTGAAGCGCTGAAAGAGGCCTCTGTCACCCTGTCTGATGCTGCGAAAGCGGATTGCGATCCCACGGCGGAACCCCTGCGCGGGGCCTATTACACGGCCTTTGATGCCTGGATCACGGCCAGTCATTTGCGGTTCGGCCCGACGGAGGTGGATGACCGGGGCTTCGCCCTCGCCTTCTGGCCCGACAGCCGCGGCACAACCCCGCGGAGCCTCGCAAACCTGATTGCAGAGGAAGACCCCATCGCCTCCTCGCCGGACGCTTACGCCGATGTCTCTATCGCGGCGCGGGGCTTTTATGCGCTGGAGTTCCTGCTTTATGACGACGCCCTGATGCAGGCGGGTGATGCCGCGTATCGCTGCACGCTGGTGCAGACCGTCAGCGCCGACATCGCAGCGACGACGGCGGCCATCTATGACGATTGGCAGACAGTCTATGCCGATGTGATGCAGTCCCCCGGTCCGGACGCCCCCTATCGCAGCGAAGAAGAGGTGTTGCAGGAAATGCTGCGCGCCCTGTCAACGGGGCTTCAATTCACCGAGGAAAGCCGGCTGGGCCGACCCCTTGGCACGTTTGATCGCCCGCGCCCCAGCCGGGCGGAAGCGCGGCGATCCGGGCGGTCCGCGCGGCACGTCATGCTGAGCCTGTCATCGCTTCAGGACCTCGCGTCGCGTCTGGCGGCTGATGACGCCGATCTGTCGCAATCCCTCAACGCAGAGTTCGACACCGCGCTGGAGAAGCTCGATGCGCTGGAGGACCCCGTGTTTCAGGGTGTCGCGGAGCCCATGTCGCGCCTGAAAGTGGAAGTCATTCAGCAGGCGGTTGGAACGATCCGCGAAACGGTGCGGGCCGATCTGGGGCCAAAACTTGGTGTCGCCGCAGGGTTCAACGCGCTGGACGGGGACTGACATGCAGGCAGGCCGTCGCCAGTTTATCGCGGGCCTTCTGGCCACCGGGCTGGCCCCCAGACCCACATGGGCGGATGTGGGGTCTCCGTCCTACCTGTCTGCGGCTGCGCGGTCTGACGGAACCCACGTTCTTTGCGGGATCGACACGGCGTTGAACATCACGTTCCAACTGCCCTTGCCCGCCCGTGGCCACGCCGCCGCCGCCCACCCCACACGCCCGCAAGCCGTCGCATTCGCGCGGCGGCCCGGCACATTTGCCGTAGTCATTGACTGCGTGACCGGGGCGCAGATCGCGATGCTGAAGGCCCCGCCCGGTCGCCATTTCTATGGCCATGGCGCGTTCTCGCGGGATGGCAGCCTGCTCTACACGACCGAGAATGACTTTGAGGCCGGACGGGGCGTCGTTGGCCTATGGGATGTGTCAGCGGGCTACGCCCGGATAGACGAATGGGACAGCGGCGGGATCGGGCCCCATGACATCAAACGATTGCCCGGGTCGGATATTCTGGTGGTCGCCAATGGGGGTATCGACACCCATCCAGATACCGGCCGGACAAAGCTGAACATCCCGACGATGCGGCCTAACCTGAGCTATATCTCGGACGCGATGATCATCGAGCAGATGGAACTGCCTGCTGAGATGCATAAGAACTCGATCCGTCACCTCGCCGTTGCGGCCGATGGACAGGTCGCCTTCGGGATGCAATGGCAGGCCGATGGGCTGGCAGAGACACTGGTCGGTGTGCACTCTCTTGGCACGCCGGGTCGGTTGATGACCGCAACGCGGGATCAGATGCGGGACATGCAGGGCTATGTCGGCAGCATTGCCTGTTCAGAGGATGGCCGCACCCTTGTTGTGACCTCCCCAAGGGGTGGAATAGTGCAGGTCTATGATGTTCAGACCGCTCAGGTCGCGCAATCCAGATCAGCCGGCGATGCCTGCGGCGTCGCGCCGTCGCAGGACGGGTTCATGATCACGACCGGCTCAGGAAGCCTGTCCCTGCTCAACGGGTCCGGCATTGAACGAACCGTGACGGAAGCGGTTCGGTGGGACAACCACCTCGTAGCGATCTGACGGCTGAGCGCGCCCCCTTTTGACATGCATTGCGCCGTGAACCGGAATCAGTGTTACGTGGCCCGAATGATCGGGAGGGCGCGATGCCATTGGCCATGAATAAAGAGGTGTTCATCACCTGTGCAGTGACGGGATCGGGGGCGACGCAGGACCGCTCGCCCCATGTGCCACGGTCCCCCAAAGAGATTGCCGACAGCGCGATTGCAGCGGCGAAAGCAGGGGCGGCGGTGGCCCATTGCCATGTGCGCGACCCGGAGACCGGCGCGCCCTCGCGCGACCCGGCGCTTTACCGCGAATTGACCGAGCGGGTGCGCGATGCGGAGGTGGATGTCGTGCTGAACCTGACAGCCGGCATGGGCGGTGATCTGACCTTTGGCCCTGCCTCCAGCCCCCTGCCCTTGACCGCAGGCACCGATATGATTGGCGCGGAAGAGCGTGTCGCCCATCTGGCCGACTGCCTGCCCGAGATTTGCACGCTCGATTGCGGCACGATGAATTTTGCCGAGGCCGATTACGTGATGACGAACACGCCCGGCATGCTGCGCGCCATGGGCGCGATGATGACCGAGATAGGCGTGAAGCCGGAGATCGAGGCTTTTGATACCGGGCATTTGTGGCTCGCCAAGTCGCTGGTGGAGGAAGGCGTGTTGGACAGTCCGGCTTTGGTGCAGCTCTGCATGGGGATCCCCTGGGGCGCACCGGATGATCTGAACACGTTCATAGCGATGGTCAACGCGGTGCCGCAAGACTGGACGTGGTCGGCGTTTTCCATTGGGCGCAACCAGATGCCCTATGTAGCCGCAGCCGTGCTTGCGGGCGGCAATGTGCGCGTCGGGCTGGAGGACAATCTATGGCTGGGCAAAGGGGAGTTGGCGACGAACGAGGCGCTTGTCGCGCGGGCGCGCGGGATTATTGAGGCGATGGGCGCGACCGTGATCGGGCCGCAAGCTGTGCGCGACCGGTTGGGTCTGGTTAAGCGAGCGCCGCGATGAACCGCGCGGCGATCATTGGCGGCGGCGTCATCGGCGGCGGTTGGGCGGCGCGGTTCTTGCTGAACGGTTGGGACGTGGCGGTTTTCGACCCCGACCCGGAGGCCGCGCGCAAGATCAACGACGTGCTGAGCGGTGCGCGACGGGCGCTGCCGATGCTCTATGATCGAGCTTTGCCCCCGGAGGGTCAGCTGACGTTTTGCGAGACGTTGGAAGAGGCTGTCGCGGGTGCAGTTTGGGTGCAGGAGAGCGTGCCTGAGAGACTGGCTTTGAAGCATAGCGTTCTGAAATCACTGCAGGATGTGGTATCAGAGGAGGCCGTGATCGGCTCATCCACCAGCGGTTTCACACCCTCTCAGCTGCAAGACGGAGCCGCGCGACCCGGGCAGATCGTCGTCACCCATCCCTTCAATCCGGTGTATCTGATCCCGTTGGTCGAGGTCGTAGGATCGCCTGCCAATGGCACCGAAATGCTGGATAAGGCTGAGGATATCCTGACCTCGCTGGGCATGTTCCCCTTGCGTGTGCGCGCCGAGATTGATGCCCATATCGCGGACCGTCTGCTGGAAGCCGTCTGGCGCGAGGCGCTTTGGCTGGTCAGCGACGGCATCGCCACAACCGAGGAAATCGACAACGCGATCCGCTATGGGTTCGGGCTGCGATGGGCGCAGATGGGCCTCTTTGAGACCTACCGGATTGCTGGCGGCGAGGCTGGCATGAAGCACTTTATGGAACAGTTTGGCCCAGCCCTGTCCTGGCCCTGGACCAAGCTGATGGACGTGCCGGAGTTCACGCCTGAGCTGGTCGAGTTGATTGCTGCGCAATCGGATGCGCAATCCGGCGCGCTGGATATTCGCGCGCTGGAACGGCTGCGCGACGACAATCTGGTGGCGATGATGCGCGCGCTCAAACAGCGGGATGCGGCGGCAGGTGCGCTGTTGAACGCCCATGAGGCGAACCTGCCCCGACCCTCTGAGCAGGTGCCGTTGAGGTCGGTCGACAGGATCATTCCGGTCGATTGGACCGATTACAACGGGCATATGAACGAGGGGCGCTACGGGCAGGTTTTCTCGGACGCGGCGGATGCGGTGATGGCCGAAATCGGCGCGGACGCAGCCTATATCGCGGGTGGTTTGAGTTACTTCACGGTGGAGACGACGGTAAAGTATCTCAACGAGACCCATGCCGGAGAGCGTGTTCATGTGGCCAGTCGGATCACGTTGGCCGAAGGCAAGAAGCTGCGCCTGTGGCATGAGATGATCCGCAGCGCGGACGAGACGGTGCTGGCGACCTGCGATCAATTCTTGCTGCATGTCAGCCTAGAGACCCGTGCGTCCTGCCCGCCTGCGCCACAGGTTCAGGCCAAGCTCGACGCGGTGGCGCGGCAACACGCGGCGATGGAATGAACCGCGCCTCTGGTAACACCGCCGCCAGCGCGCTAAAGCAAAGGCCACCCCTGCGCGACTTCAAAGGATTGCCCCGCTTCCCATGCAGATTGCCTGTCATATTGGCCCCCATTGCACTGACGATGACACGCTTCTGAGGTCCCTTCTCAAGAACAAGGAAGCGTTGGTACAGCAAGGCGTTGCGGTGCCGGGTCCGAGGCGCTACCGCCGCATCGTTCGTGAGACCTTGCAAAGCATGCACCGCAATCCACTGGCCGAGGATGCGCGCGATGTGATGCTGGATGCGATCTTGCAGGAAGATCATGTGGACCGGCTGGTCATGTCGAACTCCAACTTCATCTGCGTGCCCAACCGCGCGTTGGAGGACGGGCAGTTCTACCGTCAGGCCGCGATCAAATGCGCGCGCTTTGAAGAGCTTTTTGCCGAGGATGAGATCGAGTTTTTCATCGCCGTGCGCAACCCGGCGACCTTCCTGCCAGCGCTGTTCGACAAGGTTGCCAAGAAGACCTATGACCAGTTTCTATCGGGCAACGATCCGATGAAGATCCGCTGGTCTGGTGTGATTGCCGCGATGCGGGAGGCCTGCAAACACGCGCAAATCACCGTCTGGGCCAATGAGGACACGCCCTTGATCTGGGGGCAGTTGATCCGCGAATTGTCGGGGATTGATCCGCTGACACCTATTTCGGGCGGGTTTGATCTGCTGAGCGAGATCATGAGCAAGCCCGGCATGCGTCGGTTGCGCGCCTATCTGAAGGCAAACCCGCCGCAGACAGAGCTGCAAAAGCGCCGGATCATGGCCGCGTTTCTGGACAAATACGCGCTGGAAGAGGCGATTGAGGAAGAGCTGGACCTGCCCGGCTGGACCGAAGACATGGTCGAGTTCATGACCGAGCAATACGAGGATGATCTCTTTACGATCGAACGGATGCCCGGCGTGACGATGATCACGCCTTAAGCCGCTTGGGCCGTTGCGGCCAGACCTCCATGATACCGGCCACCAGAAGCAAGGCGCCTCCGATCATCTCGATCACGGTCAGGGTCTCGCCTGCCAGCCACGCGGCTGTCGCAGCACCCACAACGACTTCACTCATCAAGAGGATACCGATGCGCGCCGGGTCAAGCCGCACCGTCGCCCACATCAGCGCCAGGATCGACAAGGCCCACCAGAGCCCGCCGGTTGCAAAGATCAGCACGAGAGAGGCGTCGGTCTTACCCGGCCATGGGGCCAGAAGCGGGGCGAGGATCAGCGACGCGAGGGTCGCGCCGACGGCGAAGGTGAAAGCCGCTTCCGGCGCGGCGATCCGCGATTTGGTGCGGATGCACGTGGTGGAGGCGGACCACAAAAGTCCAGAAGCCAGCGCCATCCATTCGCCGATATTGCGCGGGATGGGTGCCTGTCCGTTTGCACTGAGCATCACGCCGAGACCGAGCAGCCCTATTGCAATCGCCACGATCCGCAAGAGCGGCGTCTGCCAACCCATGACAAAGCGACCGATCAGCGTGCTCCAGACCGGGGTCAGGTAGAAAAGCAGGATGATGATCGCGACGCGCCCATAGACAAAGCCAATGGAGTAAAGGGCAAAGGCCGCTCCCCCCAGTGCGATTGCGACGATGGCCACAAGATCAGACCTGTCCAAGCGGCGGCGGCGAACTGCCACCAGAGGCGTCAACAGCAGCGCCGCCGCCCCGGTGATCGCCAGTGTCCCCCATGCCCCCGTAAGGCCCGCGGTTTCCAAGGCACGAACGGGCAGCCAGTAAACACCCCAGAGGATCCCGGTAAAAACGACGATCAGGGTCGCAAGGGTCGTTATGCGCGTCTCGGACATGACCCTCGCCTAAAGGACAAAGCGGGGCTTGGCAAAGCCTCGTGCCGATGCGCATTCTGCAGCCACCCTGCCCTTGAAGAGGACCGCACATGGCCGTGACACGTTTACTGACCGAGTTTGGAATGGGCAGTTCGCTGCGCCGTCTGGATTATACCGAAGCTGCAAGGCGCGCCGTGAAAGATGCGCTGTGGCATAACTCGATCAATCTGGCCGAGCTTTACGGCAAGGACAAATCCGAGATGCAAATTACAGTCGAGGTGGGTGTGCAGGATCCGGACGCGGTGGATACCGATGCGATTGCAGGCATTTTTCCCTATGGCCAGATCACCGTTGTGCCGCGCAAAGGCGGGCTGGATGTGCCGCGCGAGGATGGCGGGCAGCCAACGGTGATTGCCAATGTCGCGATCTCGGTCGCCCTTGAAGTGGAGGGCGCAGCATGAGCGATCAGCGTTTCATCATTGAAATGGGCATGGGCAACGACCTTTACGGGATGGATTACACCAAGGCCGCGGCCCGCGCGATTGAGGACGCGATCCGGCATTCCTCAATCCCGCTTTTTGAAGCAACCGGGGTATCGCATGACGATATGCGGGTGCAGGTGACCGTTGCTGTGCAGGACCCGGATCAGGTCGATTGCGTCGCCTTGGCCGAAAAGCTGCCGCGCGGACGAGCAGAGGTGCGCGCCGTTTTCGGGGGGCTGAATGTGGAGAACCCGGATACCGGGTCTACCTTGGTCATCGCCTCCGCCGCGGTCGAGGCGTTCTTGCCCCGACAGGCTTGAGGCACGACCCGGGCCGGGGTCACATGCCAAGCGCTTCTTTATACATTTCCAGAACCGCCTCTTCCTCGGCAATATCATTCTGGTCGCGCTTGCGCAGGGCGATGACCTTGCGCATGACCTTGGTGTCATAGCCACGCCCTTTGGCCTCCGCCATCACCTCTTTGACCTGATCGGCGAGGTCCTTCTTTTCCTGCTCAAGACGCTCGACGCGCTCAACGAATTGGCGCAGTTCATCGGCGGTCACGCGGTAGGAGGTGTCACTGCCCGTATTTGTGGACGTATCGCTCATCAATCAGGTCTCCGGCTTGGGGTCAGATGTCTGAGTAGCGGGCTGGCCCGCGCCCTTCAAGGGGTGTTCAGGGGGTTGAGCGTCGGGCCCGTTTGATTTAGGCGCAGGCACGCAATCAAGGAGCGGCCCCATGGACTATCTTGTCTGGATCGGAGCAGTCATTTCGCTGGTGGGCCTTTTGGGCCTGATGGCCTGCATCGTGATCGTGGCCCGCGCCAAACGGGCCAAGCTGGACGATACCGAAATGCGCGCCAAGCTCGCGCGGGTGATCCCGCTAAACCTGGGTGCATTGCTGCTGTCGGTGCTGGGTCTGATGCTGGTGATCGTGGGGATATTCCTGGCCTGAGCCTTACGGCGCAGGCGGCGTTTTCTCACCCCGGTCAAAGGCTTCCCAGCCTTCCCCGTTGAAGACATCGACGCCGAGCTGGGCGAGCACATGAGGGAAATCGACCATCACCCAATTGTCCACGATCTTGCCGTCCACGACTTTCCAGAAATCCATGTAGCGAATTTCGACGCGTTTGCCGGTGGCCGCGACACCCATGAAATCGCCTGAATGTGTCGCTTCCTGCCGGCCAAAGGCCGCGGCCCATTCGCCCATGTAAAGGCGCGCTTCATCGACGCAACTTTTGTCTGAAAACGCCGCCTGAGAGGGCTTTTGCCAGTTGTCCTGGAATTCCCGCAGGCCCTTTTTGGTGCCGCAGCCGGTGTTGCCATACCAACCAAAGCCTTCGGAAAAGAACTCCCCGATATCGGCGATACGGTGGTCGTTCAGACCGTCCACCATGCCCTCAATGACGGCGCGGGTGGCTTCGGTTTTGCTCATATCGGTGTCGCGGGTCAGAACGGCCTGTTCGGGGCGGCTGCCTTTCATCTCTCTCTCCTGTCGTTGGATGTCACGGCAGGTCTAGACAGGGCGCCCAGTTCTGCGCAATGTTTTTTTGCACACCTATGCAAAGGAAACGCCATGCCCGCCGCCCTCCTTGATCTGAATGACTTGCGCCAGACCAGCTACCGGCTGTTGTCAGACCTGGCAGAGGGGCGCGATCTGGCCGAGATTTACCATCCCAACGCGCGGTTCTTTGGCGTGCATCCGTTCAACGAGCGCACGGGCGTCGAAGCGATTGCCGATGTCTGGGCCCAGTTGCGCGCGGCCCTGCCCGATGTGGAGCGGCGCAGCCTTTTGCATCTGGCGGGCCCAAACCTGCCCGACCCGCGCGTCAGCACCCCGCGCGCGGGGCATCTGGTGGCGGCGATGGGGCAGCTTCAGGGCCGGTTTCTGGCTGATCTTTGCGATATCCCGGCCACCGGGAAAACGGTCACGATCCGCTTTTGCGAAGCGCATGAGCTGGTGGATGGCAAGATCGCGACGACCTATCTGATGCTCGATCTGGCCGATCTGATGTTGCAGGCCGGTGTGTGGCCGTTCGTGAAGTCCCTTGGCGCGGAACAGCAATGGGTTGGGCCAGCCACCGCTGACGGTGTGCGGCTGGAGGGCGATGCGCCCGATACGACGTCGATGGATGTCGTTCTGGCCATGCACGCGGCTCTGGGTCGCTTTGACGGCAAATCGCTCGACTCGATGCCCCATGCAGAGTTCTGGCACCCGGATTTCATGTGGTATGGCCCTGCGGGGATCGGTACCACGCGAGGGCTGGAAGAGTTTCGCGCCCATCACCAGATCCCTTTTCTGGTGGGCTTTCCGGACCGGCAGGGCAGCGGGCATTACATCCGCATCAGCGATGGCGATTACGCTGTGACCGGCGGGTGGCCGTCGGTTATCGGCACGCATCTAGGGCCGTGGCTGGGCATGCCCGCGACCGGCAAGCGTATCAACATGCGGGTGATGGATTTCTACCGGCTGGCTGACGGGCGCATCTGCGAAAACTGGGTGCCGATCGATGTTATTGATATGGCACAACAAATGGGCGTCGACATCTTCGAGCGCGTGCGCCACATGACGGGAAAGCCGCGCCTAAGCCTCTGACAGGCGCGCGCCGTTCTTGATGAGATCGGACAGCAGTGGCGCAGGCTCCCAAATAAAGGGATCATGGGCGGCCAAACGCTCCAGATCGCGACGCATGGCCAGCAGACCCGTCTGATCGGCCATGAGTACCGGCCCACCCCGCCACCGCGGAAAGCCAAGCCCGTGGAGCATCACCACATCCAGATCGGTGCTGCGCGCCACAACATCTTCGCGGCGCAAATAGGCGGCCTCATTGGCGAGCGCAATAAGGCAGCGCCGCTGGATCGCCCCGTCCGAGATCTGGCGTTCGGGCAAGCCCTTTTCCTGCCGGAGACGGGCACAGATCGCGGCCACCTCCGGGTCTTCGCGGCCGTGGGGATGCTCGGCGTCATAAAGGTAAACCCCCTTCGCCGACCGACGCCCCTGCCGCCCTATATCGCGCAGCGCACCGATGAGATCGGGCAAGGGCTGTGATGCGGTTCGGCGCGGGCTGACGCGGGCGGCCGCACTGGACAGCCCTGCCATATCGAGCAGTTGATAGGGGCCGCGCGGACATCCCAAGGCGCGGACCGCGGTATCCACCTGGGCGGGCGTCGCGCCATCGCGCAGACAGGTGTCGGCGGCCAAGCGCCAGACGCCCAGCATCCGGGCGGTCAGGTCAACCTTCGCATCGTTGCTGATCACGGTCTGCTTGGCCAAACGGCGCGCAAGATAGGACAGAGCCACAAGCGCATCCGCCGAGGTCTTGGGGCCTTTCGCCAGGACGATCAGATCGCTGGTCACGGCAGGCACGCCGAACCCCAGCGCCAGGGCGGAGAGGCTGTCCGGCACCGAGTCGAAATTGGGCCGGTCATGGGCGAGCGCCACAAGCGCGTCGCCCTGCGCGGACAGGTCTGCGTAGTTCACCGATCCGGCAGCAGCCGCATCAAGGATCAGGTCCACGTCGCTCAGCGCTTCAACCGGAACCGGGCCGCGCAGGCGCTCTATTGCGCGCGCGGCCTGATCGGCGTTCAGCCGGCCTGCAGTGACCGCGCGTTCAAACCACGTTTGCACATGTCCGGGCAGCGCCATGTCAGAAGGCCCGGCCAGCGTCACCTCAAGGCCTGCACGCAGCAGCATGACGCCCAGATCAAGGGCGCGTTTGCCCTGCCCCAACAATCCGACCCGCGTCATCTGCTTGGGCGTGTGCCCCATGGCTTGGGGTAAAAACAACGCGCGGCGTTCGGCCATCGCTGCGTGCCGCAGCGCTTCCGATTGCGCGGAGGCGACCCCCTCTTCAAACGCGGTCTGCTCAAAGGCGAGGCCTGCCTCAAACGGCAAAAGCAAAGCGGCTTCGACACAGTCGATGATGCGTTTGGGCGCCTGCAACGGCGAGGCCGCCACACGCGCGCGAAACCGGGTGATCTGTCTTTGATTTGCCGCCCCATCGAGCAACATCTCACGCTGGTCGCAGGTGCGCCGCGGCGGGCTGCCCTGCGCGGCCACGTTGCGGGCAAACTGCACCGCGAAATTGCGCAGATCGCCCGCGGCCCGTGCGTCGATCAGGCCAAGCTCAAGCGCGCGGCTGTCTGGGATGGGCTGCCCGGAAAGCAGTAGGGCAAGCGCCTGTTCCACCCCGATGAGACGCGGCAAGCGCTGCGTGGCCCCGCCACCGGGCGGGAAGCCAAGTGTGACCTCGGGTTGGCCAAGGCGCGTGCCTTGCGCGGCCACCCGGTAATGACAGGCTTGTGCCAGCTCAAGCCCGCCACCCGTTGCGGCCCCGTGCAAGGCGGCGATCACCGGGCGGTCGGAGGCCTCGATGAGGCTCATCAGATCGGTAAAGCTGGGCACCCCGGCGCGTGGCTCAAGCTCGCGTAGATCGACACCGCCGCAAAAGCAGGCCCCATCGCCGATGAGGACAATGGCCGTGTCGTCTTGGGGCAAAGCCTCGAAAGCTGTCCAGAGCGCTTGGCGCACCGCACCGCCCAGCGCATTCACAGGCGGGTTCGTCAACGTGATAATCGTGACCCCGTCCTGGGAAGAAACGTCGATCAGGTCTGCCACCACGGCCCCCGATAGCGCGTCATATATGTGAGGTGCCCCTGCTCCATCGCGTTGATTAGTAGGCACAAAGCGGCGCAGCGCAAGTCATTGATTGCGCTGGCCCGATTTCGGCGGTTGGCCTTGCGTCAGGCGCTCTGAACCTCTGTCTGGGCGTCTTCAGACTTATCGACGGCATGCGCCCAAAGCGGCACCTCCGTCTCGGAACGCGCTTCAACCCCCCTCGCAATATCGGCAGCAATCTCGTGATTGCGCAGCACAGCACGGATGCGTGCGCGCAAATCTTTCTTGCGATCGAGCGGCTGCAAGCGACCATCGGGTCCCAACACATACGGACCAGCAGCGGGTTCGATACGAAAATCAGCAACACTCATCCCAGTCTCCCTTTTGTGCAGCAGTTCTCGTTAAGGGTATCGCGAACATGCCGCGAGAGACTTGTCCTAGATCAAGTGCCCAATTCCGTCTGGTGGATCAGCATGTTAGCGGTAATTTTTTCAGAAAAATCGCATATTTCTGATCGAATCAGAAAAAGATTGCTGATGGAATTCTGCGCCCGAAACGGGTGTCAGACAGCGCGGCGCGCCTTGAGGTTCTGCGCGACCTTGCGGGCCAAGTTGGCGCTGGATACCGCCGATAACAGGCGGCGGCGCAGGAGCTGCGTGCAATCGAAAGCGATGATATTGCTTCCCAGCGCAGAGGTCTGGATTTTGACCGGGTTATGCGGTTTCGCAGCCATGAGGCGTGTCTTTCTGCACGAAAAGGATACAGATGTTACGCTTCCGGGCCTGCGATGGATCACAAATGCCGCGCTTGCTGGACAGTTTTTTTGCTGGCGCATAAGAATGGCCTATGGATATTCGCGCCCTGACCCCCGATTACGCAGTCTCTCCGATGATTGATCCGGAGCATATGCAGACCATCGCAGATGCAGGCTACACGACGGTGATTTGCAATCGACCAGACGGGGAAATCCCGCCCTCGCACCACGCCAGCGTCATGAAGACGGCGGCAGAGGCGGCGGGTCTGACCTTTGTCGAAAACCCGGTGCTGGGCGGCGCAATGACGATGGAGAATGTTGCGAAGCAAGGTGCGGTTCTAACTGAGGCGACGGGGCCGGTCCTGGCCTATTGCGCATCGGGCACGCGATCTTCTGTGGTGTGGAGCCTGTCGCAAGCCGGTGAGATGAGCACGGATGAAATTATCGCGGCGACAACGCGCGGCGGCTATCAACTGGAGCATATGCGCCCTCAGATTGACGCGTTGGCGGCCCAGAAAGGCTGAAGCTCAATCGGGCGGCATCATCGCCGCCTCCGGCATCGGGTCCGTGGCGTGATCCAGTGTTGGTTCTGGTGGAGGCGGCGGCGCTGCCGCGGGCGGGTCCACGACGCGGCGCAGGGCTTTCTGACCTGAGATCTGACCTAGTTTGAATGGCCCGACAGAGGTCTCTGACGCTTCCAACATGATCGCGGCGGCAGCGGTTCGGGGCAAGGTGATCGTGTCGCCCACTTTCAGCGCGTCGACATCGGCGAGAGAGACCACCATCCGGTGCAACACGGCCTCCAGCGGCACAGGCGCATCGTTGACCGCGTGCTGCATGGCCTCTTGCCAGCCACCGCCGGGCTTTGCAGCGGCGCGCGGTGCGGGTTGCGGAAGCAACAGCTGCAAGACGCCCTGACGCGCGCCGCTGCCCAGATCAAGTTGCAAGACCAGCTGACAGATGGGCGTATCTTCCAGGGCAAGCGCGAAGGCGCGTGGGGTTTCAAACCGTCTTCCAGGTTTGAAGACGGTGGCCCAAGCGGCGGTCGGGTCCCGCTCCAGCCCGGCATGTGCTTGGGCGATCAGATCGGCGACGAACCCGCTGCATATCGCGGCATCGGCATCCGTCGCAGGGCGGTCCGGCGGCGGCGCACTCGCAACCTTTCCGGTTGTCTGCACCTCGATCAGCGCCGCGCGGAGCTGTGGGCAAAGCCCGGCCATGCCCACCCCACCCGCGTCCGAGCGCAGCAGCAGCATCAGGGCGGGAGGCGAGAACCCCTCCAGAACCGCGTCGCGGGTCAGCGTGGTCTGGGTGACGGAAGTCACCCCAAGGGGCAAGGACAAGCTGCGGTCGGCCAGTTTTTCAAGAAGCGATGCGAAGGGTTTGAACGCCTGCGCCACACCGGACGCGCTTTGCGTCGGTGCCTGCGCCAGCATCCGGCGCAAAACAGAAGTGGTGTCGTCTGATGCCATTGGTTCGATCCCGCTCGTGGCTTGAGCTTAGAGCGGCAAGGTTACCAAGTGGTTAGCATCACTCGGCAGCAGCAGCGATGTTGACGCCCGTGGGCAGGCTGACCCGAAACCCAGTGCCGCCGGTGCCGTCAAGGTAGCGCACTTCGCCGCCCAGCTTGCTCATGATCTCGCGACAGATCGCAAGGCCCAGCCCTGCGCTGCCCGCCGCGGCCTGATCTGACAGGCGCGAGAACTTCTCGAAGATCAGCGATTGGCTAGCCTGCGGGATCCCGGTGCCGTTGTCGATAAAGTCGATATGGCGGATCGGCCCGTCCTCATGGACGCGAATGCGCAGATGCGGCTCTTTAGCGGTGCAATACTTGGCCGCGTTCGTGATCAGGTTGATGAACACCTGCGTGAGGCGGTCCAGATCGGTTTCGATCACGTCCTCTGCGCCGGTTACATCAAGTGTGATTTCCAGCCCTTCGGTCGCGGCCTCGGACGAGGCCAGCGCACGGTCAAGGACCTGGCGCAGGGTGCCGCGTTGAAGTTCCAGATCAATCTGGCCGTTTTCCAAGACACTGAGGTCTAGCAGATTGTCCAGAAGACGCGTCAACCGGATCGCCTCGGCATGGATGATGTCGGAATATTTGGCCCGCTCGGGTCGGGTCAGGTCCCCCCCGTCGCGCAGGATTTCCGAGAACGAGCGGATGGACGTCATCGGCGTGCGCAGCTCATGGCTAATCTGGCTGAGAAAGGCGTCCTTTTGCACCGAAAGTGCGGTCAGCATTTCGTTGGCATCGCGCAGTTTACCTGCGGTGTTTTCAAGCTCGACCGATTTGGCCTCAAGCTGATTGGAGTATTCCATGATCTGGGCGGCTTCATCGGCGACCGCCATCAGGTCCTGCACCGATACGGTCGCCCCGCCGACGATTTGAGAGATCATCGCATGGGCCGTCGCGCCGCCGACAGAGCCTGCCAATTCACGCTCCAGCCGGTCGATAAATTCAGGGGACGGATCGGGCAGGTCCACGCCTTTGCCCTGCCGCCGGGCTTCCGCCTGAAAGAGCTGTTGCGCTTCGCTGGGGCCCAGGATGCGCTGCGCCATCATCATCAGGTCTTCGGCGGCAGCGCCCGTGTGGCTCCAGCCACGCGGGCCGGTGGAATGATCGAACACGTTGACAAATTGCGCGCCTTGCAGCCGTTCGAGCGGGCTAGGAAAGCTTAGCATAGACCCGATGATAAAGGCAGCCGTGTTCAGGGTCAGCGACCAGAAGACCGCGTGGACGACCGGATCAAGCCCTTCGATGCCAAATAGTGCCTGCGGGCGCAGCCAGTGCAGATCGGCAGGCCCGCCTTGCATCCATGCGTCGGGAAAGACCCCCGCGACCCCGATCGAGGGCAGCAGCATCGTATACATCCAGATGATGAAACCGGTGGAGAGCCCCGCCAGCGCGCCAACCCGTGTTGCCCCGCGCCAGAAGATGCCGCCCAGCATCGCGGGCAGGAACTGCGCCACACCGGCAAAAGCGATCAGGCCGATGGCGGCAAGGGCGGTGCCGCCGCCTGACAGACGGTAATAGATATAGCCCAGAAACAGGATCGCGATGATCGAGAGCCGGCGCGAGCGCAGCAAGACATGGCGCACGTCCCCCGACACGGTCGCGCCGTCTTTCTGGGTGCTGAGCCAGATCGGCATGACGATATGGTTCGACACCATTGTCGACAACGCGATGGCCGCCACGATCACCATGGAAGTTGCTGCCGAAAAGCCCCCCAGAAAGGCCAGCATCGCAAGGTCTTCGCGGCCTTGAGACAAGGGCAGTGTCAACACGAAGAGATCGGGGTTTGAGCCCTGGGGCATCAGATCGAGCCCGATCACCGCAATGGGGATCACGAAGAGGCTCATCAACATCATGTAAAGCGGGAAGGCCCAGCTTGCGGTGCCAAGATGGCGTTCGTCCGCGTTCTCGACGACCATGACCTGAAACATACGTGGCAGGCAAAGAAAGGCAGCAGCGGCGGTGAAGGTGATCCCAATCCAGCGGCTGGTTTGCAGTTCAAGATCGGCCATGGGGGAGGCCTCAATCGTCTGCATCATGGCCAGCGGTCCGCCGCCCAGCCCCCAAACGACAAAGACGCCCACGGCGACAAGTGCGGCAAGCTTGACGACAGCCTCGACCGCAATAGCCATAACGACGCCGTGGTGGCGTTCGTTGGCGTCCAGATTGCGGGTGCCGAAGATCACTGTGAAAATGGCAAGCCCCGCCGCGATCCAGAAGGCGGTGGATTGCAGGGTCTGCTCATCTGCGCGGCCCGGTCCGTTGAACGCATCAAAGCTGAGCGTCACCGACTGCAGTTGCAGCGCGATATAGGGCGTGGTGCCGATGACCGCGAAGGCCGTCACGCAGACGCCCAGCGCCGTCGATTTGCCAAAGCGTGACGAGATCAGGTCGGCGATGGAGGTGATGCGATGGGTGCGCCCGATCCGCACCAGTTTTCGCAAGATCCCCCACCAGCCGATCATGACCAGCGTGGGGCCCAGATAGATCGTCACAAACTCCAACCCGGACCGTGTCGCGTAGCCGACGGCACCGTAAAAGGTCCAGGCGGTGCAATAGACCGACAAAGACAGTGTGTAGATCATCGGCGCGCGCATCCAGCCTGCGATGCCCTGCTGCGCGCGGCGTTCGGCAAAGAACGCGACAGCAAACAGGAAGACGACATAAGCTAAAGAGACGAGGATCAGCAGGTTGAAGGTGACCATCAGCGCCCCTCCGACAGATCCGGATCAGCGTCCTCTTGCGGCGATGAAGGTTCGGTCTGGCTCAGGCGGAGCGCCAGCAGATATCCTGCCGCGATCAGTCCGATCCAGACGCTGAAGACATAAAGGCCCGCGGTCGCGGTCGAGGGGGCTTCACCGTCGCGCTCCCCCCAGAGAAGCGGGATCATCAAGAGGATCACACCGACCAGAGGCAACAGCCGCGCCGAATCGGTCAGACGGCGGCGACGGTATCTGTCGCGCCCCAGAAAAAGTGGCTCGCGCGGGCCGGCCACCCTAGCCTGCCCCGGCCAATGCGCGGACGCTGGCGAGAATATCGCTGTTGGAGAACGGCTTGGTGATGAATTCATTCACCCCCAGCCGTTCGGCCAGCTCGCGATCCTTGGTCTGGCCGCGGGCAGTCAGCATCAGAACCGGCAGCTTTGCCGTCATCGGGTTGTCGCGCAGGTCGCGCAGGATGTCATAGCCCGATTTGTTGGGCAGCATGACGTCGAGAATGACGAGATCGGGGCGCATGGATTGCACACGCTCAATCGCATTGGCCCCGTTCGAGTGCGTATCGACCGACCACCCATCGCGCGACAAGATGAACTTGATCGCCTCGATGATGTTCGGTTCATCTTCGATCAGAAGGACATGTTTGCCCATTCTGCCGTTCCTCCCATGATATTCTTATTGTTGTTTTGACTTTTATGGCGCGCCGGTCGGGCCAAGTCAAAACTTTGGACGGCGGCGCAGAGCCTCACCCCAGGGCGCGCTAAAACCCATCCGCCAGAATGGACGGCTCGCGCCGGGCGATGCAGGCCTCGCGCGGGCAGATCCGGCAACTGGAGCCAATCGGCTGCGCCTGAACGCCGGTGGCAAGTTCATGCGCGCCCTCCAGGGGGATGATCAGCATCGTGGCTTCGATCACATCCGGCCCCTGAAAGCGCGCAGGCCGGAGCGGTTGCGCAATCGCGTAACACCGAAAGAGCGGCGCAGTTCGGCTTGCCTGCTCCACGATGGCCGCGACCGGGCTGTGCGGCCGGATCAGCGCTTGATAGAGAGGCCAGAGCGGGCACGCTGCGCCGAATTTGGGGATCGAAAAGCCGGGGCTTTCCTTGCGGAAGGTCAGCGTGCCGGAGGCATCGCAACTGACCAGACCGATGCGCTGTTCGGCATCCCGGTCCGGCAAGGTTGCAATCCGGCGCAGGATCGTCGCGATATCCGTGCGATACGTCTCTGCAAGCACTGCGGGATCAGGCGTGGCAGCGTAGCGCTCTGCAAAGCTCTGAAGCGGCAAATGCTCTGCGTCCGCCGCGTAGCGCTTGAAATAGGTCAGCGCGAGGATCTGCGCGGGCTCGGAGGCCAGCGCCGCATCGGCCACCAGATCCTGCGGCGTGGCACTGCCATCCTCCAACGCAGGCAAGGTATAGTTGTTGCGCAGTAGATACCCTTCCAGCTCTTCCTGCGGAGAGGTCGCACCCCCCTGCGCATCCCCCACCCCGTCGAGATAGGCCACAAGGGCCTGACTGCTTTCGGCCAATCGGCGGCTGTCATTGTCGAGGTTCTGCAAAAACCGCGCTTGCCATTCGTCGTCCAGCTCTTCTTCGCCCACTAGAATGGACGAGGTCGACCGGATCGAGGTCACCGACGAGACGACATCATAAAGCGAGGTCGACAGGAACGGGTCATGGGTCAGCCGGTCTGTGAGGGTTTCCACCGTGCGTTCTAGCTGCGCGATACGGTCATGCTGGGCAGCGACCAGCCCGGCCCAGCCGGGAAAGCGGCCTGCAAATTCGTCGGCGCGGTCTTCCTCGGCCGCGGTTTTGTGCGTGTCGGCTGCGGCCTGGCGCATCCGTGTCAGCAACGCCGCCTCGGCCCCTTCGGTCAATTGGGTCGCTTCGACCTCCAGTACGCGGGACAGATCAATCAGCAATTTGCCGCCGATTCTGCGCCGGTTATGCTCAATGAGGTTCAGATAGCTGGGCGATATCCCGACCTCGCGGGCCAGATCGGCCTGTTTAAGACCCTTTGCGGTGCGTCTGTCGCGAATGCGGCTGCCGGTAAGTGCGCTGCGCGGCATTGGGTTTTTCCCTCCCTTTTCAGTGGCTTTCTGCACCTGCGAGAAAAATCGTTTACACTGTATACCAAGGCATTGTGTATTTCTTCACAAAAAAATTCAATAAAATGAGGTATTTGTTGCGAGATTTTCTGTTTCGGCCTGATACTGCCGATACGCTGTAAAAAGCATCGCCCGCGCGCTGGAGGAGGCATGACGGGCATTCAAAGAAAATCGGGAGGATTTCTATGTCCAAGACGAATGTGACACGCCGCGGCGTGCTCAAGACAGGTGCGGTTGCTGGTGCGGGCCTTGCGGTCCCTACCATCTTTGACGGCCAAGCCTGGGCCGATGGCCACACCGGCTTCACCAACGCGCCGGAAGGCGGATCGGTCACGCTGGGCTTCAACGTGCCCCAGACCGGCCCCTATGCGGATGAGGGTGCAGACGAACTGCGCGCCTATGAGCTGGCAGTCGAGCACCTGAACGGTGGCGGCGACGGCGGCATGATGAAGACGTTCAGCAGCCAGGCGCTGCAGGGCAACGGCATCCTCGGCAAGAAGGTCGAGTATGTGACGGGCGACACGCAGACCAAGTCTGACGCTGCTCGTGCATCGGCCAAGTCGATGATTGAAAAAGACGGCGCGATCATGATCACCGGGGGCTCGTCCTCGGGTGTGGCTGTGGCCGTGCAGGCGCTCTGCCAAGAGGCTGGCGTGATCTTCATGGCGGGTCTGACCCACTCCAACGACACGACCGGTAAGGACCGTCGTCGGAACGGCTTCCGCCACTTCTTCAACAGCTACATGTCCGGTGCAGCCCTTGCTCCGATCCTTGCCAACAACTACGGCACGGACCGCAAGGCGTATCACCTGACGGCGGACTATAACTGGGGCTACACCACTGAAGAGGCCGTCCGGTCTTCGACGGAAGCCATGGGTTGGGAAACCGTTGGTCAGGTGCTGACACCGCTGACGCAGACTGACTTCAGCTCCTACATCACGCCTGTTCTGCAGTCGGATGCGGACGTGCTGGTTCTGAACCACTATGGCGGCAACATGGTCAACTCGCTGACGAACGCTGTTCAGTTCGGCCTGCGCGACCGCGTTGTGAACGGCAAGAACTTCGAGATCATCGTGCCGCTCTACAGCCGCCTGATGGCCAAGGGTGCCGGTGCCAACGTGAAGGGCATCTTCGGCTCCACCAACTGGCACTGGTCGCTGCAGGACGAAGGCTCCAAAGCGTTCGTTCAGTCCTTTGGCACCAAATACGGCTTCCCGCCGTCGCAGGCCGCGCACACATGCTACGTGCAGACGATGCTTTATGCAGATGCTGTCGAGCGTGCCGGTTCGTTCAACCCCTGTGCGGTTGTCGAAGCGCTGGAAGGCTTCGAGTTCGACGGTCTGGGCAATGGCCCGACCCTCTACCGTGCCGAAGATCACCAGTGCTTCAAGGACGTGCTGGTCGTGAAAGGGAAAGAGAACCCGACCTCCGAGTTCGACCTTCTCGAGATCGTGGAAGTCACGCCGGCCGCACAGGTCACTTACGCCCCCGACCACCCGCAGTTTGCAGGCGGTCAGCTGGGTGCCTGTAACCCCGGCGCGTAAGCGTAGCGAGTAAACAGAGCCTGCGCGGGGCAACTCGCGCAGGTTTTTTCAAAAGCCGCCGCCAAAGTCAGCGCATTTCGCGGACCCATCCGATCCCGCCTCGCCAGCTGGCTCGATCATTGAACAAAGGTGACATCCATGGACGCCATCCTCCTGCAAATTCTCAACGGCTTGGACAAGGGATCCGCCTATGCGTTGATCGCCCTTGGTCTGACGCTGATTTTCGGCACGCTGGGGGTGGTCAACTTCGCCCATGGTGCGCTGTTCATGCTGGGCGCGTTCTGCGCCGTCACCCTGAACAATATCCTGTCGCTGAGCCACGAGGTCATCGACGAGACACAGACCGACTTTCTGGGCAATCCGCTGAGGGTGGAGGTGCCTTACATCTACGATTGGTTCGGCCCGGAAGTCGGAGCCTCGATCATCGAATGGTCGGTGCCGCTGGCGATCCTCTTCTCGATCCCGATCATGATCGCCGTGGGCTTCATCATGGAGCGCGGCCTGATCAAGCATTTCTACAAGCGCCCCCATGCGGACCAGATCCTTGTGACGTTCGGCCTGGCGATCGTCCTGCAGGAGATCATCAAGTATTTCTACGGTGCCAACCCCATCCCGACCCCGGCCCCGCCCGCCTTCACCGGCAGCTTTGACTTCGGCACGCTACTGGGCTTCGAGCCGGGGACGATCATCTACCCTTACTGGCGTCTGGTTTACTTCTTCTTCGCCATGATCATCATCGCAGGCGTCTTTGCCTTCCTGCAATTCACCACCTTCGGCATGGTTGTCCGTGCTGGCATGGCGGATCGTGAGACCGTGGGCCTTCTGGGCATCAACATCGACAAGCGCTTCACCATCATGTTTGCCATCGCGGCCTGCGTCGCGGGGCTTGCAGGCGTGATGTACACGCCGATCAACTCACCAAACTACCACATGGGCATGGACTTCCTTGTTCTAAGCTTCGTCGTGGTCGTTGTGGGCGGTATGGGCTCGCTTCCGGGCGCTGTGCTGGCAGGGTTCCTGCTGGGCATTCTGGAGAGCTTTGCCTCCATGCGGCAGGTCGTCGATCTGCTTCCGGGCATTAACCAGATCATCATCTATCTGGTCGCCATCATCATTTTGCTGACACGTCCGCGTGGCCTGATGGGCCGCAAAGGCGTGATGGAGGACTAAGCGATGCTTGGACTTGAGAAAAAAGACACGCGCCTCTTCCTGATCGTGATCGGGTTGACGATGCTGGCCCCCTTCCTGCTGAACCCCTTCCCTGAAGGCTCTGAGATGGCGCAATTCAACGCGGGCTATCCTGACCTGATGCAGCGATTCGTGATCTTCGGTATCTTCGCCATCGGCTTTAACATCCTGTTCGGGCTGACCGGCTATCTCAGCTTCGGACACGCCGCTTTTCTGGGTGTCGGGTCCTACGCTGCAATGTGGATGTTCAAGCTCTTTGGTATGAACGTCGTCCCTGCCCTACTGCTGTCGGTGGTGCTGTCGGGCCTCTTCGCGGTGCTGATCGGCTATATCAGCTTGCGGCGATCCGGCATCTACTTCTCGATCCTGACGCTGGCCTTCGCGATGATGTCCTATGCGCTGGCCTATTCGGTGCTGGCCACGGACATGGACGGTCCCGACAAGCAAGGTCTGATGCAAAAAGGTCTGACCGGTGGTGAGACCGGGTTGCAACTGTCCGTTCAGGACCCGCGCATTCTGGGGGCCAAGGCCGGCGCAGACGGCAATACGCCGGTGCCAAACTTCTTCGGCATCGAAATGCGGAGTGCCACCGAAATGAATGTGGGCGATTGGGTCTTCACCTTCTCGGCGGGGTATTACTTCAGCGCCTTCGTGATGCTGATCGCCTTCTATATCTCGATCCGTATCTTCCGCTCCCCCTTCGGGATGATGCTGCGGGCGATCAAATCAAACCAGCAACGGCTGAACTATACCGGCCTGAATCCCAAGCCCTATATGCTGGCCGCCTTCGTGGTGTCGGGCATGTATGCGGGTCTTGCCGGTGGCCTGATGGTCGCGATGGACCCGCTGGCCGGACCGGAGCGGATGTTCTGGACCGCCTCTGGTGAGGTTGTTCTGATGACAATCCTCGGCGGTGTCGGCACCCTGATCGGCCCGGTGCTGGGCGCGGGCCTGATCAAATATATGGAAAACATCCTGTCCAAGATCAATTCGGAGATCCTGCACCAGTGGTTCGCATGGATGCCCGACGGGCTTGAGGACGTGGTTGTCACCATGATCTATCCGTTCATCGGCAAAGGCTGGCACCTGACGCTGGGTCTGATGTTCATGGCCGTCGTGATCTTCCTGCCCGGCGGGTTGGTCGAAGGTGGGCAGCGCATCATGGGTGCGTTGCGCGGGCGCAAGGCCAAGGATGGCAAGCCCGACGCCGACGCTGACGTGAAACCCGCAGAATAAGGAGTGCTGACCGATGGGAATTCTTGAGGTTAAAAATGTCGGCAAGCGCTTTGGCGGGTTGCAGGCTCTGTCAGAGGTCAATCTGAGCGTGGCCGAAAACACCGTCCACGCGATTATCGGCCCGAACGGGGCGGGTAAGTCCACCTTGCTGAACTGCCTTGTGGGCAAGCTGATCCCTGATACCGGGTCGGTCATGTTCGACGGGCAGTCTGTGCTGGGCCGGTCCCCACATGAGATCAACCAGATGGGAATTAGCCGCGTGTTCCAGACGCCGGAGATTTTTGGTGATCTGACGGTGATGGAAAACATGATGATCCCATGTTTCGCCAAGCGGGACGGATCGTTCGAAATGAACGGCTTTGGCGCAGTGCGCCATCAGCTCGATGTCATCGAGAAGGCCAAGACCATGCTGGAGGATATGAACCTCTACGAGAAGCGGGACATGCACGCAGCATCCATGTCGCGGGGCGACAAGCGCCGTCTGGAGATCGCGATGTGTCTGGCGCAGGAACCGCGCTTGCTGCTGCTGGACGAGCCGACCGCAGGGATGGCGCGAGCCGATACCAACAACACCATCGACCTGCTCAAAGAGATCAAGGAAAAGCGCGATATCACCATCGCCATTATCGAGCATGACATGCACGTGGTGTTCTCTTTGGCCGAGCGGATTACGGTGCTGGCCCAAGGCACCCCACTGGTCGAGGACACCCCCGACAAGATCAAAGGCCATCCCAAGGTGCGCGAAGCGTATCTGGGCGAAAGCGCATAAGGAGCCTATTAGATGAACGTCAAACCCGACTTCTCGAAGAACGCCAATATGGCGACCACTGCTCCGGCCTTTCTGTCGGTCTGGGACATGCACGCCTATTACGGCGAAAGCTATATCGTGCAGGGCATCAGCTTTAACGTCCATGAAGGTGAAATCCTTGCCCTTCTGGGGCGCAACGGTGCTGGCAAGACCTCGACCCTGCGGTCGATTGCACGGCTGGGCGATCCGCAGGTCACCCATGGGGAGATTTGGCTGGATCACAAACCGCTGCACAACATGGCCAGCCATGAGGCGGCCTCAGTCGGGCTTGGTCTGGTGCCGGAGGACCGCCGGATCATCGCCGGTCTGACGGTCGAAGAGAACCTGAAGCTCGCCCAGATCGCCCCGCCCATCGGTTGGTCTATCGAGCGGCTTTATGACCTCTTTCCGCGTTTGGGTGAGCGCAAAAACCAGGAAGGCACAACCCTGTCGGGCGGGGAACAGCAGATGCTGTCAATTGCCCGCGCGCTGGCCCGTGACATCAAGGTTCTGCTGCTGGACGAGCCCTATGAAGGGCTCGCCCCTGTGATCGTGGACGAGATCGAAAAGACGCTCATCCACATCAAGGAACAGGGCATGACAACCGTCATCGTCGAGCAAAACGCCGTGCGTGCGTTGGAGCTGGCGGACCGGGCTGTGATCCTCGACACCGGGGGCATTGTGTTCGATGGCACCGCCGCCGAGGTTCTTGAGAACGCCGAACTGCGGGCCGAATACCTGGCCATCTAAAGACCGCGCCCCTGGCTTGACCTGGGGCGTCTCTGACGCAGGGGAAAGCAAAACTGTCTTTCCCCTCGCAATTCCCTAACCCTCCCCCACATATTGACAAGGCTTGGCGCTTTTCACTACGTCAACCTTGCACTATACCTGACCGAAATCAGGGCCAAAGGCCTGTTGGGGACCACGAGGGCAAAACCACAATGACAAAGACAAAATCCCATGACGGCGACGTAGAGTTCATTCAGGCGCTGGCAGAATTGTTGCGCGCGAATGATCTGACCGAACTGGAGGTTCGCCGCGAATATGGCGAAGACAACTCGTTGGATGTCCGCGTGGCCCGCACGCAGCAGGTTGTGCAAACCATGGCCGCCCCTGCCCCGGCTGCCCCGGCTCCAGCAGCCGCACCGGCGCAAGCCGCACCAGCACCTGCTGCAGCGCCCGCTGGCGATGATCCGGCGAGCCACCCTGGCGCTGTCACGTCGCCGATGGTTGGCACGGTCTACATGCAGGCAGAGCCCGGCGCGCCGTCATTTATTTCGACAGGTCAACAGGTCAGCGAAGGCGAGACATTGCTGATCATCGAAGCGATGAAAACGATGAATCAGATCCCGGCGCCGAAATCCGGCACTGTGACCCGCATTCTGGTCGAAGATGGCGCCCCGGTCGAGTTTGGCGCTCCGCTGGTCATCATCGAATAAGGCGCGGATATGTTTGACAAAATCCTCATTGCGAACCGGGGCGAGATTGCGCTGCGGGTGATCCGCGCCGCGCGCGAGATGGGTATTCAATCGGTCGCCGTGCATTCCACGGCGGACGCGGATGCGATGCATGTGCGCATGGCCGATGAAAGCGTCTGCATCGGACCGCCCTCCGGCACCGACAGCTACCTATCGATCCCGGCAATCATTTCGGCCTGTGAGATCACAGGCGCGCAGGCGATCCATCCCGGTTACGGCTTCCTGTCCGAGAATGCCAATTTCGTGCAGATCGTCGAGGACCACGACATCACCTTCATCGGCCCGACAGCCGAGCATATCCGCATCATGGGCGACAAGATCACCGCCAAGGATACGATGAAGAAGCTGGGCGTGCCTTGCGTTCCTGGCTCGGACGGCGGCGTTCCCGATCTGGAGACGGCCCGCACCGTGGCAGAAGATATCGGTTACCCAGTCATCATCAAAGCCACCGCAGGTGGCGGTGGGCGCGGCATGAAGCTGGCCAAAACCGCTGATGATCTGGCAGAGGCGTTCCAGACCGCGCGGGCGGAAGGCAAATCGGCCTTCGGCAATGACGAGGTCTATATCGAGAAATATCTCGGCACGCCCCGGCATATCGAAATTCAGGTCTTCGGCGACGGCAAAGGCAATGCCGTGCATTTGGGGGAGCGGGACTGCTCGCTCCAGCGCCGTCATCAGAAGGTGTTTGAAGAGGCCCCCGGCCCCGCGATTGACCCAGAAACGCGGGCGAAAATCGGCAAGGTTTGCGCCGATGCGGTTGCAGACATCAACTATATCGGCGCGGGCACCATCGAATTTCTCTATGAAAACGGGGAGTTCTACTTCATCGAAATGAACACCCGCTTGCAGGTCGAGCACCCGGTGACCGAAGCGATTTTCGGCGTCGATCTGGTGCGCGAGCAGATTCGCGTTGCGGAAGGCCTGCCGATGTCGTTCACGCAGGATGATCTTGTGCTCAACGGCCACGCCATCGAAGTGCGGATCAACGCGGAGAAGCTGCCGAATTTCTCGCCCTGCCCCGGCACGGTGACGGCCTATCATGCCCCCGGCGGTCTTGGCGTCCGCATGGACAGCGCGCTTTATGACGGCTACCGCATCCCGCCCTATTACGACAGCCTGATCGGCAAACTGATCGTGCATGGGCGCGACCGGCCCGAAGCGCTGGCCCGCCTGCAACGCGCGCTTGGCGAGTTGATCGTGGACGGGATCGACACCACGGTCCCGCTTTTCCACGCGCTTTTGGCCGAAGAGGCTGTGCAAACAGGGGATTATAATATCCACTGGCTCGAAAAATGGCTTGAGACGAACCTGGAGTAATCCCAGGGCGTCCAGCGTGGAGACGACATGGACGCCGTCCTGACACCGGAACTGATGCTGCGGGCCTACACGATGGGCATCTTTCCGATGTCCGAAGGGCGCGATGATCCAGAGGTGTTCTGGGTTGATCCAAAACGGCGCGGCATCCTGCCTTTGGAGGGGTTTCACATCTCGCGCTCTCTGGCGCGGCGTATCAGGCAAGAGCCTTACCTGCTGACCGTGAATGAAGCGTTCAATGCTGTGGTCTCGGCCTGTGCGGATCGTGATGAGACCTGGATTAATCCAACGATTCAAGAGCTTTACGAGACGCTGCACCGCGCGGGTTTTGCCCAAAGCCAAGAGGTCTGGGACGGGCCTGAACTGGTCGGAGGCGTCTACGGTGTCACGATCGGCGCTGCATTTTTCGGCGAAAGCATGTTTAGCAAGCGGCGCGATGCCTCAAAGATCGCGCTGACCTATCTGGTGGATCGGCTGCGCGTCGGGGGCTTTCAGCTCTTCGATACACAATTCGTGACGCCGCATCTGCTCAGCCTTGGGGCGCAGGAGGTGTCGCGCACGGCGTATCGGGACATGCTGGAGGCAGCCATCGAGACAGACGCCAATTTCTACGCGCAAGAGGCGGTGCCCGACGGCTATTCAGTGCTACAGCGCAGAACCCAGACGTCATAACGCGGGTGATCCAGCGGGTTCAGCGCCGGGGCAGAGGCCACCATCCAGCCGGAAAAGACCATCTGCCGCTCGACCGCGTCGTAAATCTCAAGCCACGCATAGGCGTTACCTGCCGGGTTGCCGGTGGGATACCGGCATTGACCCAGAGAGACCTGCAGGCGCCCGACCATCTTGGCCTCGCCCGTGGCGAGCGTCATGTCGACCAACGCACCGCTAACCTTGTCCAGCCCGCGGATCGTGGCACCGGGCGCGGTGCTGACTTGCTGAGCCGAGGCGACCCCTGCACAGGCCACAAACAGAGCGGCCCAAAGCGCCTTCATTCGCCGTTGCCCGACACAAATCGCAGCAGGAGCGAGATCAGGCTGACCGAGCTCTGGGTGTCAACAATCTCGTCCCCCGGCTCAAGGTTGAACGGCGAACCACCCGGCACAAGTTCAACGAAATTGCCGCCCAGCAGGCCTTCGGAGGCAATCGCAACCGACGTGTCATCGGGCAGGACAATACCGTCCACGATGGCCAGCGTCGTATCCGCGCGAAAAGTTTCCGCATTTAAGTCAAGGGCTTTAACGCTTCCGACCGTGACACCGGCCATACGCACATCGGTGCCGACAGAGATCCCCTCGACCGAGCGGAAGCTGGCCACCAGATCGTATTCGCCGCTATCATTGCTGTAACCGGTGGCCTGACCCGCATAGACCAGAAAGCCAATGGCCGCGGCCAGAACGGCGGTGCCGACGATCACTTCGGTTTTGTTTTCAGACATGACCCACCCAAGCCTTCAATCTGTGTTGTTATTCGGGGCTCCACGCCTCGTAATCGGATTTTTCCTCGGGCGTTTTGCGCCGGATCGAGCCTGCAGGCGCATAGGCCATCGCCGTGCCTGTCAGGTTTTCCTGATGGGGCTTTTCCCACGCTTTGCGAGGCAACGGTGCCTCGGTCGGGGGCGTGTCCCATGTGCGGTGCAACCAGCCATGCCATTCAGGTGCCACGCGCGACGCCTCGGCCTCGCCGTTGAAAATCACCCAACGGCGGCTGTCATCGCGGTTCTTGTAGAACACGTTGCCTTCAACGTCTTCGCCAACGCGCACGCCCTTGCGCCACGTCCAAAGCTGCGTGCCAAGGGTCTGACTGTTCCACCACGTCACGGTGCGCAGAAGTGTGTTCAAGATACCCATCGGGGCCTCCGGCTTGCGTTGGGCCAGCTATGCCCGATCCACACGCATTCGTCCAGTGGCCGGGTCAGCCCGCGCTGGCGCTTTCTTTTTCGCCCTCGCCATGGATCATCAGCGGTTGGGCATCTGCACCGACCGCTTCTTCGTTCACGACGACCTCGGTGACGCTGTCCATACCCGGCAGATCGAACATCGTGTCGAGGAGGATATCCTCAAGGATCGAGCGCAATCCGCGCGCGCCTGTCTTGCGTTCGATGGCCCGCTTTGCGATGGCGCTGAGCGCATCTTCGGTGAAGGTCAGCTTGGTGTCCTCCAGCTCGAACAGGCGCTGATACTGGCGCACCAGCGCGTTTTTGGGCTGGGTCAGGATGGTGACAAGTGCGTCTTCATCGAGGTCCTGCAACGTAGCGATCACCGGCAGACGCCCAACAAATTCGGGGATCAGACCGAATTTCAACAGGTCTTCGGGCTCAAGCTCGGTGAACATCTCACCAACACCGCGGTCATCATTGTTGCGCACATCCGCGCCAAAGCCCATGGCCGAGCCTTTGCCGCGCTGGGCGATGATCTTTTCAAGCCCCGCAAACGCACCGCCGCAGATGAACAGGATATTCGTGGTGTCCACCTGCAGGAATTCCTGCTGCGGATGCTTGCGCCCGCCCTGCGGCGGGACGGAGGCCACGGTGCCTTCCATGATCTTCAGAAGCGCTTGCTGTACACCCTCACCGGAAACATCACGGGTGATGGACGGGTTGTCGGATTTACGTGTGATCTTGTCGACCTCGTCGATATAGACGATGCCGCGCTGCGCGCGTTCGACATTGTATTCCGAGGCCTGGAGCAGCTTGAGAATGATATTCTCCACGTCCTCGCCGACATAGCCCGCTTCGGTCAGCGTCGTCGCGTCCGCCATGGTGAACGGCACGTCCAGAATGCGCGCCAGCGTCTGGGCCAGCAGCGTCTTGCCGCACCCCGTGGGACCGATCAGCATGATGTTGGATTTCGCCAGCTCAATCTCGGAGCTGTTGCCGGAGTGATTGAGGCGTTTGTAGTGGTTGTGCACCGCGACCGACAGCACGCGCTTGGCATGGGCCTGACCGATCACGTAATCGTCAAGCACTTCGCAAATCTCAAGCGGGGTCGGCACGCCGTCGCTTGCCTTCAACCCAGCGGTCTTCGTCTCTTCGCGAATGATGTCCATGCAAAGCTCAACACATTCGTCGCAGATGAACACGGTCGGGCCTGCAATCAACTTGCGGACCTCGTGCTGGCTTTTGCCGCAAAAGCTACAATACAGGGTGTTTTTGCTGTCGCTGCTCGACGAATTCGACATCACATACCTCTCGGGGCGGCGCCCCATTTGCCATCAGATCACCCAAAACAGGCTGTCCCTAGCGCGCAGCTTAGGACAGCCATTTCCGGTCTACAACGCCAAAATCTGCGCAGATTACTTGTCGTCAGCGTCGTCTGTTTTGCGGCTCTCGACGATCTCGTCGATATGGCCCCAGTCCTTTGCCTCTTCGGGCGACATGAAATTATCGCGATCCAGCGCCTTTTCCACGGCCTTCTTAGTCTGGCCCGTGTGCCTGACGTAGATGTCGTAAAGACGGTCCTTCAGCTTCTGCGTCTCGGCCGCGTGGATCATGATATCGGAGGCCTGGCCCTGATATCCGCCCGACGGCTGGTGCACCATGATGCGGCTGTTGGGCAGCGAGAACCGCATGCCAGCCTCACCACCGGCCAGCAACACAGAGCCCATGGAGGCCGCCTGCCCGATGCACAAGGTAGAGACCTTCGGCTTGATGTATTGCATCGTGTCGTAGATCGACAGACCGGATGTCACAACGCCACCGGGGCTGTTGATATACATCGAGATTTCCTTGGTCGGGTTCTCTGCCTCGAGGTGCAAAAGCTGTGCCACGATCAGATGGGACATTCCGTCGTGGATCGGGCCGTTGATAAAGACAATCCGCTCCTTCAGCAGGCGCGAGAAAATGTCATAGGCACGTTCGCCGCGGCTGGTCTGTTCGACCACCATCGGAACGAGGTTCATGTAGGTGTTTACGGGATCATGCATTGTGCCTGCCTCAAACGTCTAAAAGGGTTCTAGCTGGGATAAGCTAACAGAGTCTTAGGCCTGCCTTTGGGGGCCTGCAAGGGCAGCCCTCCAATTAGGCGGTTTTGACGGACGCCGCAGGCGACTTAGCTAGAGGCCCAACACCAAACGCTCTTCGAGGATCCGATGCTGACCACGCTTCCCCCGACCCGCACCGCAGCCCTTGAACGGCTGCAAGCCTTTGTTCCCAAAGCGGGTTCTGCCTATGCGGCCAAGCGCAACTACGATCTGGACGGCCATCCGCATGTGTCGGGCCTGTCCCCCTACATTCGTCACCGCATGGTGACCGAAAAAGAGGTTTTGCAAGCAGTTCTGGGGCGTTACGCGCTCTCCACAGCTGAAAAATTTGTGCAGGAGGTTTACTGGCGGACCTACTGGAAAGGCTGGCTGGAGATGCGCCCGTCCGTCTGGACCGCTTACCGTGCGGGCGTTCAGGCAGCGTTGAACCGGGTTCAAACCGAAGCCGGCCTGCGCGCGGCATGGGAGGACGCGTGCCGGGGCGAGACGGAGATCGACGCGTTCAATCACTGGGCGCGTGAGTTGGTTGAGACGGGGTATCTGCACAATCACGCACGGATGTGGTTCGCCTCCATCTGGATTTTCACCCTGCGGCTGCCATGGGAGTTGGGTGCGGATTTCTTCCTGCGCCATCTGATTGACGGCGATCCGGCCTCCAACACGCTGGGATGGCGCTGGGTGGCGGGGCTCCAAACCAAGGGGAAAACCTATCTTGCGCGCGCCTCCAACATCGCGCGCTATACCGAAGGGCGGTTCAACCCGGACGGCGAATTATCAAGCTATGCAAATGCGTTGGAAGGCGTTCCTCATCCAGATCGCCTTCCCGCACCGATCCCTGAAAGCTGGGACCGCAGCGCGAGAACCGGATTGCTTTTGACCGAAGAGGATATGAGCCCTGGCTTCATCTTCAACGCGGGCCTCACGCCCGTGACAAGCGCTGCGATGCTGAGCACAGCCAGCCGCAGCCCGCTCCAAATTGGCCCCGTTGTTGAGAATTTCACATCCGCCGCGATGGAGAATTGCCTTGAGAGATACAGCGCAAACCTTTCAGAAAGCGCGGGAATTTTGCCCGGTCTTGATGAAGTGGAGGCTTGGGCCAAGAACGCCGGAATTGTGCAGATTGTGACACCCTACGCGCCTGTCGGGCCCGCGGCGGAGGCACTGTCTGATCTGGATCGGCGGCTCGCGCCCAAAGGCATCAGGCTGGTTCGCGCATTGCGTGACTTCGATGCTGCCGCATGGCCTCACGCGACCCATGGGTTTTTCCGGTTCAAAGAGAAGATACCGTCCCTTGTTGGTCAGCTGAAAGGGCTCAAAGCCGCCTAGAACGGCCAGCGGGTCGGACCCTTATCGAGACGATGAATGAAATCACTCGGCCCTTGCGGGAAAATCTCGCGCACAAGCGGATCATGGCCGGGGATCATCAGCTTCGGACTGGAGGCCAGCGCAACGATTTTGCCAAACCCGGCCAGCATGTCTTCAACATCAACAACGATCGGGAAAGGCTTGTTTGAAAACGCATTTTCATAGTAATGCGCCGCGTCAGAGGCGAGGCACATATAGCCTTCGGTCGTTTTGACCTGCACTGCTTGCAGACCTCTGGAATGACCCCCGATCCGGTGCACGGTGACACCGTCCGCCACCTGCCCGTCACCGTCATGAAAGATCACCCGCCCCGCATAAAGCCGTTTGATCGCCTCGCAGATATGATCGGCCGTGTAAGGCATCCGCAGCGTGTCGTGACACATGCACGGACCTGTCGCGAACGCCATTTCTGCCGCTTGCATATGCAGCGTTGCATTGGGAAACAGATGCAACCCGCCCGCGTGATCGTAATGCAGATGCGTGACGATCAGCGTCGTGATGTCAACCGGGCTCAATCCCAGCGGGGCCAATGCCTCTCCCGGATCCCGGCGAATGGGGCGGTCACGGGTCAATCCTTCGGCCGCGTCATAGCCCGTGTCGATCAGGATCACCTCTTCGCCTTGCTGCAGCACCCAGATGAAGTAATCCATTGCGTGCGGTGCGTCGTGATTGTCATCAAACACAAAGCTGTCCGCCCGCGTCCGTGCGTTCCGGTCTGCATATTTCACCGCATGCACGTGCCAGTCGGTCATGGGACAAGCCTTTCATAAGACTGCACTTTTTTGGAGGCGATCATGTGGCCCGTTGCTGCGTCGAACGCTTTGAAATGCGCCGAGGCGAGATGGGCCTGAAAGGCTGCCTCACTGTCATAGACCTCATACAGAAATATCTGATCGGGCGCTGCCGAGTTCTGGCACACGTCGAATTGCCGGCAACCGGGCTCTCGCGCGAGCGAGGTTGCCGCATTCTCCTGCATCAAGGGCAGAAACGCGTCGATATGCGCGGCCTTCAGCTCAAACTGAACGGAAATGACAAACATCCCAATCCTCCTTGATTGCAGTGAACGGTGAAATGCCCCGCGTGACAAGCCCTTGCTTTTTCGAGGATTTTACGGCTTGTTTGCGCTCACATCGCCATGGGAGACATAATATGACCGCCACCTACAAGATCGCCGTTTTTGAAGGCGACGGCATCGGACCCGAGATCATGGCCCCCACCTTGCGCTGTCTGGATCACGTTGCAGGCGGCAAATATCATCTTGATTACAGGAGCTTACCTGCGGGTGCCGGGCATTATGAGCAAACCGGAGACGCGTTGCCCGACAGCTCCATCGAAAACGCGCGCGCCTCGGATGCGATCCTGCTGTCGGCGATGGGCCTGCCCCGCGTGCGGTATCCCGACGGCACCGAGATTACCCCGCAGATCGACATCCGGCTAAAACTCGATCTCTTTGCCGGGGTGCGTCCGGTGCGTGTCACCGAAGGCCAGCCGACCCCGCTGAAATTGGAGGGGCGCGAGATTGATTTTGTGCTGATCCGTGAAAGCACCGAAGGGCTATTTCACACACAAGGGTGCGGAGAGGTGACTCAGGATTACGCCCGTGAGACCCTGCGGATCACCCGCAAGACTAGCGAGGATCTGTTCCGCTTCACCTTCGCGCTGGCAGAGCAGCGCAGGGCCGCAGGGCGCGGCATAGGCCGCGTCACTTGTGTCGATAAAGCCAATGTTTTCCGTGCCTTCGCCTTTTTCCGCGAAATCTTTGACGAGGTCGCAGCCGGTCACGCAGACCTGACCAGCGATCACGCCTATGTGGACGCGATGGCGCTCTGGATGGTGGAAAAACCCTGGGCCTTCGACGTCATGGTGACCGAGAATATGTTTGGCGACATCCTCTCTGATCTGGGCGCGGGTCTGATGGGGGGGCTCGGCCTCGCCCCGTCTGCGGATATCGGCCATGACAACGCGGTCTTCCAACCCTGCCACGGGTCAGCCCCGGATATCGCCGGGCAAGGCGTCGCCAACCCGTTTGCGATGATCCTGTCGGGGGCGATGATGCTGGATTGGCTGGGCCTGCGGTCGGGCAACGCTGAAATGGTAGCCGATGGCGCGCGTTTGGATGCAGCGGTGCGCAAGGTGATCGCGAAAGGCGATGTGATGACCCGCGATCTGGGCGGTTCTGCGGGCACGGATACCGCCGCCGAAGCGGTGCTGAGCGCCCTATGACGACGCGCGTCGCGATTCTGGGGGCTGGCTATTTCAGCCGTTTTCATACCGAAAGCTGGCAGCGCATGGAGGGGGTACAACTGGTCGCGCAAGCCGATCTGAACCCCTCCAATTGCCTGTCGAGCGTTGAGAGCTTTGACAGCTTGGCGCCCATGCTGGAGGCCACACGCCCCGACATTCTGGATATCGCAATCCCGCCGTCGGGCCATCTGGACGCGATCCGTTTGGCCTGTGAAACGGGCGTCCGGGCCATCATCTGCCAGAAGCCCTTCTGCGCCGATCTGAAGGAAGCAACGATAGCTTCTCAGGTAGCGAAAGACGCGGCCATCCCCTTGATCGTGCATGAGAATTTCCGATTTCAGCCATGGTATCGAAAAGCCTCCGATCTCCTGCAGAATGGGGCTTTGGGGGAAGTTCAACAAGTCACATTTCGCTTGCGCACCGGCGATGGGCAAGGGCCTGACGCCTATCTCGACCGGCAGCCCTATTTCCAGAAAATGCCGCGTTTGCTGATCCACGAAACAGCGGTGCATTGGGTGGACACGTTTCGCTATTTGCTGGGGCCGATCCGGGATGTCTATGCCGATCTGCGCAGCCTGAACCCGGTGGTGGCGGGCGAAGATGCGGGCCATGTGATCTTTGGGTTTGAAGGCGGTGTGCGTGCCCTTTTTGATGGCAACCGACATCTGGACCACGCAGCGGAGAACCACCGCATGACCCTGGGCGAAGCGTTGATCGAAGGCACGCGTGGCACGTTGGAGCTGACCGGCGACGGCGCGCTTTGGCAGCGCGACTTCGGAGCGGTTGAGCGGCTCTGCGTCTTGCCCGCCCAGAACTGGCCGGGCTTCGCAGGCGATTGCGTTCACGCCTTACAGTCCCATGTCGTCTCAGCGCTCCGCTCCGGCGCGGCGTTCGAGAACCTTGCGGCGGACTACCTGCGGGTTATCGAGGTTGAAGAGGCCATCTACCGCTCTGCCGAGATACATGCCCGCGTCACGCTCTAACCCTTTGGCTTATCATCAAATTCGTCCGACAGAATGCGGCGACTGTCGCCTGCGGGATCATCGAACTGATCGCTTTTGAGCGCCCAGAAAAACGCGGCCAGCCCAAGCCCCCCAAGGATAAGGGAGGCTGGGATGAGATAGACCAGAACATCCATCAGCGCGCCCTCAACGCATTCAGCGACACAAGGATCGACGAGGTCGACATCGCCAACGCCGCCGCCAGCGGGCTGGCAAAGCCCATCACGGCAATCGGGATCGAGATCATGTTGTAGGTCGCGGCCATGCCGAAATTCTCCAGAATGCGGCGTTTGGCAGAGCGCCCGATGCGGATCGCATCCAGCGTATGGCTCAGATCAGAGCTGACCAGCACCATATCGGCAGCGACGCGGGCCGCATCCAGCGCCGATGCGGGGGCCAGAGAGACATGCGCGCCGGCCAATGCGGCGGTGTCGTTCAGGCCGTCGCCGACCATCAAGACACGGCGCCCCTCGTCGCGCAACGCGTTGACCCGGTTGGCTTTTTCGATAGGCAGCATATCGGCTTGCCACGTGGCGATACCCAGCTCTTTCGCGATCGCCTCGACCGCGGTGCTGGTGTCGCCGGAAAGCAATTGCACCTGAAAGCCGTCCGTGCGCAGGGCGTCCAGCAGCTCTGCCGCGCCGGTGCGCAAGCGGTCGGAGAAGGTGAAGGGTGTGATGACACCATCGATGTCGAGGTAGCTGGCCGTTGCTGGAACAGCGTCGGCCCCGACCCAGGCGGCGCGTCCCAAACGGACAGGTTTTCCGCCCCAGTTTGCGGCGATGCCGTAGCCGGGTTTCTCGACGATATCGGTCAAATCCGCAGGCACGATCCCATGCGCGCGCCCCGATTGTGCGATGGCTCCGGCCAGCGGGTGGGAGGAGCCTTCGGCCAGCGCCATCGCCACGGAAAAGGCCGTGGCGGGGATCGCTTCGGGCGCGTCCAGTAATGGGCGGCCTTCGGTCAGCGTGCCGGTCTTGTCAAAAACGACAGTGTCGACCTCCGCCAGACGCTCCAGCGCGGTTTCGTGCTTGATCAGCAACCCTTTGCGGAAAAGCCGGCCAGAGGCCACAGTCGAGACCGCGGGCACTGCAAGGCCCAACGCGCAGGGGCATGTGATGATCAAGGTCGCTGTCGCAATGCCCAGCGCTAGTCGCACATCGCCGCCCGAAATATACATCCACGCGATGAACGCACCAAGCGACAGAAGATGCACCACGGGCGCATAGATCTTCGCCGCGCGATCCGCGAGGGAGTTGTAGCGCGATTTCGAGGCCTCCGCGATGGACACAAGTGAGGCCAGCGAGTGCAGCACAGTATCCTCGCCCACGGCGTCGGCGCGGATTTCTAACGGGCCGGTCAGATTGACCTCGCCTGCTGTCACGGTGCCGCCTGCGGTGATGGCGACCGGGTCAGTCTCCCCGGTTAGCAACGCGCGGTCGAGCTCGGACGCACCTTTCAGGACGGTGCCATCCACGGGAATGTTGGCCCCTGCCCGCACCAGCAGCGTATCGCCCACGACAACCTCGCCAATTGGCACACGATTGTGGCCATCTGCGTCGAGGCGCAGGGCATAAGGCACCTCCATCGCAGCCAGTTCGGCGGCGGCAGAGCGTGCGGTCGAGCGGGTTTTCTGGTCTAGATAGCGGCCCGCCAACAGGAAGAATGTGAGCGACAGGGCCGCGTCGAAATAGGCGTGGTGGCCAGAGGCGGATGTCTCGTAGATCGACATGCCCGCGGCAAGAAGGATCGCGAGCGAGATCGGAACATCCATGTTCAACCGCGCCGCTTTCAACGCCATGAAGGCGGATTTGAAGAACGGTTGGGACGAAAACGCAATCGTCGGGATCGCAATGGCCGCCGAAATCCAGTGAAAGAGGTCGCGGGTCGCGTCAGAGGCCCCGGACCAGACGGCCACGGATAGCAGCATGACATTCATCATCGCAAAGCCTGCAACGCCCAGGCGCATCAGCAAGTCGCGCGCTGCGCGGTCGGCGTCGGAGGCCTGCAGAGTTGCGCCATCCAGCGCGTAGGCCTCAAAGCCATAGCCGATCAGATGGTCCAGCAACGGCTCCACCTCGGCATCGCGGTCGATTGTGACTTCAGCGCGCTTGCGGGTCAGGTTGACCCGCGCCGCGTGGACAGCGTCCAGCTGCATCAAGCCGTTCTCGACGCCCGAAATACAGGCGGCGCAATGGATCGAGGGCAGCGACAGATGCACCTTGCGGGTCGGTCCATCGGCAATCGCCTTGGCCAGCGCGCTGTTGCCCGCCGGGAGTGCGACGCATCCGGGGCATGCGGCCGCTGTGGGGGTTTCCGCGACGCTCATATCAGCGGATATGCACGATCACGCGCTGACGGAATTCTGTTCCGTCCGCGGCTTTCGCGACCATGCGCAGGTTCCAATTGCCCGGCGCGTTCACGACGTCGGCTTTATAAAGCCCGTCCTCGAACCGGAAGGTCGGGGACTGGTCGTCGCGCACAGATGTGGCGCGCCCGAATGTGGCGCTGAGATCGGCCAGTTCAACCGGCTGCCCGGCCCGGTCGGTGACACTCAGCGACAGCACGTCGTCATGGACGGAGGCGTCGATAGTCCAGCCCAGCGCCTCTTGTGCGGCGCGGTCGGCGTCAAATTTCTGGCTGGCGACATAGCTGTTTTTCGTCTCAAGGCCGGGGAAGGTCGACACGGCACTGTAGGCCATGAAGAAATTCACCGCGATGATCAGAGCAAAAGCGGAAGCCACGAAAAGAAAGACTTTACGACCCGTGAAGGGGGTCATTTCGGGTGCGGGCATCTTACTGTTCCTTTCCATTGAAAACGGTATCGGTATAGGCGCGATCCGTGCTGTCGAGGTCTTCGACCCAGAAGCGCAGATCGGTGCGGTCGGTCTGCGCGGCCTCGGTGCCAGGTTTGGCGGTAACGTAGACACGCTGGGCAAAGGTCTCTTGCGGGCCGACAATCACGGTCAGCTCGTCCTGACCTTCAAGCTGAATACGCAGCGGCGCATCCGAGGACAGCGACATGCGGAAAGGCCGCGGATCGCCATGCTTGTTGCGCAGACGGATATCGTAGGTGTTGCGGATCGAGCCATCGGACATGGTCACAAAGGTCGGATTGCGCACGGGCGATACCCGCATCTCGATCTCTGGGCGGATGAACAGCGCCACCACAAGGGCGATGCCGACGGCCGACCACAGGACAGTGTACAGCATCGTGCGCGGGCGCAGGATGTGTTTCCAGACCGGGATTGGCGGCTGCCCCTCGCGCTCGCGCACCTCGTCTTTCAAGGCGAAGTAATCGACCAGCCCGCGCGGCTTACCGATCTTGGCCATGATATCGTCGCAGGCGTCGATGCACAGGCCGCAGGTGATACACTCCATCTGCTGACCGTCGCGAATGTCGATACCCATCGGGCAGACATTCACACATGCCATGCAATCGATGCAGTCGCCGGTGGTGCCGTCATGCTTCTTGCCACGCGGCTCTCCGCGCCACTCGCGATACCCGATGGTGATGGTGTCTTCGTCCATCATCGCCGCCTGAATGCGAGGCCAAGGGCACATATAGATACAGACCTGCTCGCGGGCGATGCCCCCAAAGAGGATCGTGGTCCCGGTCAGGATAGCCATTGTCGTATAGGCGATGGGGTGGGCTTGCAGGGTGACCAGATCGCGCAGCAGGGTTGGCGCGTCGGCAAAGTAGAAGACCCAGGCACCGCCGGTCGCCAAACCGATCACGATCCAGCTGGCGTATTTCATCGCACGCAGGCGGACCTTCTTGAAATCCCATTTGGCTTGCCAAAGCCGCACCCGCGCGTTGCGGTCACCTTCGATCCAGCGCTCTACGGCGATGAAAAGATCGGTCCACACGGTCTGCGGGCAGGCGTAGCCGCACCAGACACGCCCCAGCGCGGAGGTGAACAGAAACAGCCCCAGCCCGGCCATGATCAGAAGACCAGCCACAAAGTAAAACTCGTGCGGCCAGATCTCGATCATGAAGAAGTAAAAGCGACGGTTGGCCAGATCAATCAGAACGGCCTGATCGGGCAAGGCCGGACCGCGGTCCCAGCGCAGCCATGGCGTGATGTAGTAGATGCCCAGCGTCACCGCCATGATGATCCATTTCATCTGGCGGAAGGGGCCTTTGACTTTACGTGGAAAAACCGGCTCTCGAGCAGCGTAGAGAGATGGCGCTTCTTCGGAACTCATGAGAGCTCCTTTCTGTTGGCTAGAATTGGCTACGTTTTTCGGCGATTGGCTATCGTCGGCTTGATCCGGTTGTCGCGGTTTTGCCCTTTTAGGTCTTTGACCTGTGTCAAATCTTATCCTGCGAAACAGCATTAGTTCGTTGCAACCTCCCGTTTTTCAGGATGACATTTCCCATGTTACCGTGATGACGCGGTGTTATGTCGATTCTCGCTCTCTCGCGCAGAGCATTTCACAGCAACCGGCATGGCAGGGCTTTTCTGCCAGTCGCCAAATTAATGATCGAAAACAATTATATATAGGATGGATAGGATGGTTCAGTTTGCAAAATCTATGGCCGCGACTCTGATCTGCGGGCTTCTTGTTGCGACGCCCGCATTGGCCGACAGTTCCAACAAGATCAAGTTCCGGGATCGCGTCACGCTTGAAGTGGGACAGGCGATTGTCGTGCATGGTCGCCGCGGCGAATGCGGAGCTCTCCCAACCCAGGCCGACCTTGCGAAAAGCAAGCAGGATATCGACGCCAAGCTAAGCACTGGCCATATCAGGTTCGGCAAGCCCGGTGTGCGCCGCAGCGGCGGATGCGGCGGCTGGACACCCGCGTATGAGACGATTTTCGTCGCAGATCGCCCCGGCCGTGAGCGTGTCAGCATTCACGGCGACGAGGTGCGCATCACCGTCAAATAGGTGCAAACCGCCGTGGCGATCTGTCAAAGAAATGAGCTCTAAAAAGTAAGACTGGCGCGCAGATAGCCAATGCGCGCCAGTCCCATTTGCACATACCCTCGCTCCGAGGTCTGCATGTGCAAAGTAAACCGAAGCCCCCTCGCCGGGAGGCTCCGGCTGTTCTTTTACTGACCGCCGCCCAATTGGTGGACGTAAGCGGCCAGCGCGTTCACTTCCGCATCCGACAGACCTGTTCCGGGGCGGTATTCTTCGGACCATGCGGGCATCACGCCGAAGCGCGAATAGGTGATCGTCTCGGTCAGGGTCTCGGCGTCGCCGCCGTAAAGCCAGATCGCATCGGTCAGGTTCGGCGCACCCAGGCTGGGCTCGCCCATGCCGTTGTCGAGGTGACAGGCCGAACACTGATCAAGGTAAATCTCCTCGCCTGCCGCAGCCAAAGCCTCGTCATGGTCCTGACCCGAAATCGACTGGACATAGCTGACGACGGTCTCGATTTCCTCAGGCTCGAGGATTTCACCGAAGGCCGGCATTTCGGACCAGTGACTGTCGGGCGATTGCTCATTCCGAATTCCGTGAGTGATGGTGTAAGCAATCGTGTCGACATCGCCGCCCCACAGCCAGTCATCGTCCAGCAGGTTGGGATAGCCCACCGCACCGGCTGCACCGGAGCCATGACATTGCGAGCAATTCGCCGCGAAGAGAGCGCGCCCACCTTGCACCGCATAGTTATGCAGCTCGGTGTTTTCAGGCAGCACCGTCAGATCGGCAGAGGCCAGTTGCATGTTGAGACCTTCATTGGCGGTCTCAACCGCTGCGATCTCGTCTGCAACCTCACCGCGGGTCGAGTAGTTCAGAAAGCCGGGTGTGGCTTTTTCGATCAGCGGCCATGCGGGATAGGCAATTGTATAGCCGATCCCCCAGACGATGGTGGCGTAGAAGGTCCAGAGCCACCATTTGGGCAGCGGATTGTTGAACTCTTCAATGCCGTCCCAGCTGTGACCGGTGGTATCCGGATCGCCAGGTTGGTTATTGTCTTTCTTGCTCATTTGTCGTCCTCCGACAAAGCTGCACCGCCGGCTCCGCCTTCGTCGACGAGCGGGCCGTCGTCGTTGCGAAACACGATGTTTGCAGTGTCACGGTAAACCCGGGTGCTGCCGGGGCGAAACGCCCAGACAATCGTGCCCAGAAAGAAGATCACAAGGCCGAGCAGAGCCCAGCTGTCTGCGAATTCGCGGAGAAGGGAATAGGTGTCCATGTCCGTGCTCCTTTACCGGCTTGCATCAGGCGTGAAGGTCGAGAAGTCGACCAGCGTGCCCAACATTTGCAGATACGCGATCAGCGCATCCATTTCCGAAATCCCGGGCGCGCCATCGAAGTTGCGAATTTGCGCTTTGGGGTAGCGTTCGGCCATATCGTCCCAATCGCTGTCGGGATCAGCCTGCGCACGGAAGTCGGCACCGGCATTGGCCAGTTGCTCTTCGGTATAGGGCACGCCGACGAAGGCATGGGTGGCCATCAGGTCGCCCACATATTCGCCGTCGATCAGCTTGTCGGCCAGATAGCCGTATTTCGGCATAATCGATTCCGGCACCACGGATTGCGGGTCCACAAGGTGATCCACATGCCATTCGTCCGAGTAACGACCACCCACACGGGCCAGATCGGGCCCGGTGCGTTTGGAGCCCCATTGGAACGGATGGTCATACATCGATTCCGCTGCAAGGCTGTAGTGGCCGTAGCGCTCAACCTCGTCCCGCATAGGGCGGATCATCTGGCTGTGGCACACATAGCATCCTTCGCGGATGTAGATTTCACGACCGGTCAGCTCCAGCGGGGAGTAAGGCCGCACCCCTTCCACTTCCTCGATTGTGTTTTCGAGGTAGAAGAGCGGTGCGATCTCGACGATGCCGCCGACGGTCACCACCAGAAGAGAGCCTGCCAGCAGAAGCGTGGCGTTGGTCTCTAGGACTTTATGCTTATCAAGGATTCCCATTTCGGCTCCTCCTTATTCGGCCGGAGCCATGACGGGAGTGGCCTGCTCTTTCGCAGGACCCCGCGTCGCGGTCATCCAGAGGTTATAGCACATGATGATCCCGCCCGCGACGAAGAGCACACCGCCCAACATCCGCACGACATACATCGGGAACTTCGCAGCCACCGTGTCGGCAAAGGAGTTCACCAGGAACCCTTGTGCGTCCACTTCACGCCACATCAGGCCTTCCATGATGCCCGTGACCCACATGGCGGCGGCGTAGAGAACGATACCGATTGTGGCGAGCCAGAAGTGCCAGCTGACAAGGCTGAGGCTGTAAAGCCCGGACTTGTTCCACAGGCGCGGCGTCAGGAAGTAGAGCGCGCCGAAGGTGATCATGCCGTTCCAGCCAAGCGCGCCGGAGTGGACGTGACCGATGGTCCAGTCGGTATAGTGCGACAGCGAGTTCACCGCGCGGATCGACATCATCGGACCCTCGAATGTGGACATGCCGTAGAAACCGATAGAGACCACCATCATCCGGATGATCGGATCGGTGCGGATCTTGTCCCATGCGCCAGAGAGCGTCATCAGACCGTTGATCATACCACCCCAGCTTGGCATCCACAGGATGATCGAGAAGACCATACCCAGCGTCGACGCCCAGTCCGGCAGTGCGGTGTAGTGCAAGTGGTGCGGACCTGCCCAGATATACAGGAAGATCAGCGCCCAGAAGTGGATGATCGACAGCTTGTAGCTGAAGACAGGCCGTTCGGCCTGCTTTGGCACAAAGTAGTACATCATCCCAAGGAAGCCTGCGGTCAAGAAAAAGCCCACCGCGTTGTGGCCGTACCACCATTGCGTCATGGCGTCCTGCACACCTGCGAAGAGTTGGACAGAGCGCGAGCCGAAGATCGAGACGGGAACGCTGAGGTTATTCACGATATGCAGCATCGCAACAGTGACGATGAAGCTCAGGAAGAACCAGTTGGCCACATAGATATGCGGCTCCTTACGCTTGAGAAGCGTGCCAAGGAAAACCAGCAGATAGGCGACCCAGACAACAGTCAGCCACAGGTCAACATACCACTCGGGCTCCGCATATTCTTTGGACTGCGTTGCGCCCAGAAGGTAGCCGGTTGCTGCCAGAACGATAAAAAGCTGGTAGCCCCAGAAGACGAACCAGGCGAGGTTTCCGCCCCAGAGGCGTGCGGCACTGGTGCGCTGCACGATGTAGAACGAGGTGCAGATCAGCGCGTTACCCCCAAAGGCGAAAATCACCGCTGAGGTGTGCAGCGGACGCAGACGCCCGAAATTCGCGTAGCCCTGAGCCCATTCAAAATTCAGGGCTGGCCAGGCGAGTTGAGCGGCAATGAACGTTCCGGCCAGAAAACCGATCACACCCCAGAAGGCCGTTGCAATCACACCTGCACGGATCACGTCATCCATGTATCCGGTCGGCGCGGGCCCAACGGGTTCATCCGTTCGGCGCACTGTCCACACGAAAAGCCCTGCCGCAACCAACATCACGATGATCATATGCACCATATACGGCACATCTCTCGCGTAATTGGCGGCTATCGCGGCAAGGAGAGCGATCAGTCCTAAACCGCTGATCTTGATGTAATTCCACATCTTGTTGTCCCCTAGTTAGCTCCGGGCACAGAAATCGGGCCCGGTATATGGGGCCTTTTAGGCACTCTGCCCTTGGGATTTCCTTGATCCATGTCAAGGCCAGGACAGGGAATAATTGATTGATGTCATGGCGGGGTCGGATGCGCCTGCCCAGACTGGGTTAAAGTATTCAAAGAGCGAGGTGAGCCATGCAATACCGATCAATCTCCACCGTGATGACCAGCTCCGAGGCCGATGCCTCTGCGTTGGCGGCCGCGGTGTCGATTGCACGGGCGCAAGACGCGCATCTGGACGTCTATTGTGCCGGAATCGATCATACGCATCTGGACGCTTATAGCCTGGGGACGTCTCCGCAGGTGCTGGCCACGGATTGGGAACGGGCCCAACAACAGGCCGGGGAGCTGCAGCGCGCGGCGCAGGCCGTAGTCGAACCTTTGGGTCTGCGCTCGGTCGTGCATGCGGCTGTTGTGTCGCAGCCGGGCCTTGCGGCCTATGTCACTCATCGCACCCGGTTCAGCGACCTTGTCGTGGCTTCGCAGCCTTACGGCAAATACAGCGACCAGACCGCCCCTGCGGTCCTGGAGGCGGCCCTTTTCTCAGGTCACGCCTCGGTACTGGTCGTGCCGGATGGGCAATCGCTTCCGGAGTTTCGCCGCATCGTTGTGGCCTGGAATGACAGCGCACAGGCGCTGAACGCGCTGCGCCGTGCGCTGCCGATGCTGAAGGCTGCAGATATTGTCTCGCTGTGCATCATTGATCCGCCGCAACACGGGCATGAACGCTCGGACCCCGGTGGATCAGTGGCACAGATGCTGGCGCGTCACGGGGTGAAGACCGAGATTTCGGTGCTGGCGCAAACGACAAACCAGTTGGGCGATACGCTGATGCGTCACGCCACCGACATTCATGCAGACCTGATTGTGATGGGGGCTTATAGCCACTCGCGCTTTCGCGAAGCAATCTTTGGCGGAGCGACCCGACATATGCTAAAGGTCAGCCGCTTACCCTTGTTTATGGCCCATTAAGTGACGATTGCGCCCGCATATCCCCCTCGGATCACCAGATCAGGAGATCATTCCGCCGTCATAATCGTCGCCGGTTTCCTGGATCAGGGCTTCGAGATCAGGGATTGTGATGCGGCGCTTGCCTTCCAGATGGATGATCCCGTCCTTCTTGAGGGCGGAGATCTGGCGACTGACGGTCTCAAGCGTGAGACCAAGGTAGTCTGCCATCGCCTCGCGGGTGAGGGGCAGATCAACCACCACGTTGGAGCTGTGCGGCACAAGCCCGACAGCGGCCTCGCGTCGGGCGATAATGTTGATCAGGCTCGCGATTTTCTCACGGGCGGTCTTGCGACCAAGGATCAGCATCCATTCGCGCGCAGCATCCAGATCATCCAGCGTCATTTCCAAAAGGCGGTGACTGATATGGGGCGTCTCATGCACCAGACGTTCAAACGGTTTGCGCCGGAAGCAACACAGGGTCATCTCGGTGATCGCGATCACGTCGTAGGGCGTGCTTTCGCGGTTCGGACGACCGATGAAATCGGACGGAAGCAGCATCCCCACCATCTGGGTGCGGCCATCCTCAAGGGTCTGGCTCAGCGTGCAGACACCGGTGATGACAGAGGCGACAAACCCCATCTCATCCCCCGCCCAACAGATCGTCTGGCCGGGCTCGTAATGACGGTAATACTTGATTTCCTCAAGGATCTCCAACTCTTGCGAGTCGCATTTGGCACACACGGCATTATGGCGGATCGGACAATCCGAACATTCAAGAGTATCCATGGTCTGCATCGGTCGCAGGCCCCTTTTCATTGTGGCTATCAAGGCAAGTCCCATGCCTCACAACTTTGGAGCGTAAGCTAATGAGCGCGACACCTCAACTTCGTCAGCTAGGGCTATTTGACGCTCGTGTGCCAAGATACACCAGCTATCCACCGGCCAATCATTTCAACAAGGATATCGGCCCCGAGGACGCCGCGGAATGGATGGGGGCGATTCCGGAAGACGCGCTTGTCTCACTCTATCTGCATATCCCCTATTGCCGCCGCTTGTGCTGGTTTTGTGCCTGCCGGACCCAGGGCACGGCCTCGGCCCGCCCGCTTCGGCATTATCTGGACGTTCTCAAGGCCGAGCTGAAGATGGTCTCTGACAGGATCCCGCAATCGGTCAAGCTGAGCCATATCCATCTGGGCGGTGGCACGCCCACCCTGCTTGAGCCCGAAATGATCGACGAGTTGAGCGACAACTTGCGCGACTTCCGTCCGCTGACCAAGGACGCGCAGGTCTCGGTCGAGATTGATCCGACCGAGGTTGATCGCGCCCGGATTGATGCGCTGGTCCGCCTTGGCATGAGCCGCGCCTCTATCGGGGTGCAGGATTTCAATCCGTTCATTCAGGAAACCATCGGGCGCATCCAAAGCTATGCCGACACGCGCGATGTGGTCGAGATGCTGCGCGATGCAGGTGTGACCAGCCTGAACATGGATATCCTGTATGGCCTGCCGCATCAGACGACCGAACGCATCGCGGATTCGGTGCAGCGTGTGCTGTCGCTGGCCCCGGATCGCGTTGCGCTTTTCGGCTATGCCCATGTACCGTGGATGGCCAAGCGCCAAGCACTGATCCCGTCCGAGGCCCTGCCCACCAACGAGGCCCGGCTTGAGCTGTTCGAGACCGCGCGTCAGCTTTTTGAATGGGACGGCTACCGTCAGATCGGCATCGACCATTTCGCCCATCCTGATGACAGCCTGAGCCTTGCGCAAGACGCCGGCACCATGCGGCGCAACTTCCAGGGCTATACCGAAGACAGCGCGCCTTATCTGATTGGTGTCGGGGCGTCGGCCATCTCGCAATACCCGCAGGGCTACGCCCATAACGCGCCTGCCACCGCCGCCCATCAGGTCGCAATCGAGGCCGGTCAGTTCTCGACCGCACAAGGCCACCGGCTGACCCGGGAGGACACGATCCGCGGCGCGATGATCGAGGCGCTGATGTGTGATTTCAAGATCGACCTGGAGCGTCTCTCAAAGGCGCTGGACGAGCCTGTGAAGGCGCTGCATGAACGGCTTGCACCGGTCGCGAAAGAATTCGCGCAAGTGGTCAAGCTCAGCTCGACGCGCTTTTCGATCCGGCCCGATGGTCATCCGCTGGCCCGGATTATCGCCAAGGGGCTGGACCCTTACGAGGCGGAGAAGACCGGGCATTCACCGGCGATTTGATCCCGCGGGTTTGACCCGTCGCGTGAAATGACTAGGCTTGCGGCATGGATCCGCTGACTTTGATCTTCTACGCCGCGGTGTGCGGCCTCTTGAGCCTTTTCGCACCTCATCTTGGGGGCCGAGTGATCCGTCTGGCCATCGGAGCCGTGGTCGGCGTGATCCCAGCAACCACCCTGCCCTTCATTGCGGCCCTCGTTTATGGCGGCTAGCCGCCGGGCTTGCGGCGGGACCTCACTCCGCCTCCAAAGCGGCTTCCGCATTCGCCTGCATCCGGTGCAATAGATCGAAGGCTTGCGCGCTTTCCTCAGCGGTGAAACCCGCAAAGAGAGCCTTGTTGATCTGGATGTGAAACTCCGACAGGTGATCCAGCGCGGCCCCTTTGTCGGAAACCTGCACGATCATTACGCGGCCATCCTCTTTGTCCTTCTGGCGGGTCACCAGACCCCGCTCGGCCATCCGGTCCACGAGACGCGACGCCGCGGGAAGACCGGTGCCAACCAGATCCGCGAGGGTGCCGACCGGCAAAGCGCCTTCGCGCCAGAGGCAAGACAGGATCACCCATTGCGGCAAGGAAAGCCCATAAGGATCAAGGCGTTGCTGGCAAAGCGCGTTCAACCGACCCGTGGTGAAGTTCAATGCGCGCCCAATTGAGACCGGGGGCTGGGGATTTTTAGTTGCCATGTAAATAAAACCATGATCTAGTTTACGTGTAAATTAAATACCGTAGAACCGAGGCGCACTCAATAGCCAAACCAGTGCGCTGATGGGTTCCGCTTTGCACAAAGGAAAGGACGGCATCTCATGGCGAAGAAAATTCTGATGGTTGGCTGGCACCCGACAGTTGTCGATTATGCGAAATATCCCGGACTGACGGCTGAAAAACTTGAAGCCGGGCTGCGCGCCGACGAAAAGAAGCTGAACGACCAGGGCTACGAGGCCTCCATCGGGTTCATTTTCAGCGGTGCGACGGCCACGGATCAGTTGACCGAAACGCTAAAGGCAGAGGCTTTCGATGTCGTTTTGATCGGCGCGGGCGTACGCAAGGATGACGACCATTTTCTGGTCTTCGAGACGCTGGTCAACGTGATCCATGAACACGCCCCCAAGGCGCGCATCGCGTTCAACACGGGTCCCACGGATTCCGTAGAGGCAATCGAACGCTGGGCGTGACATCCCCCGGCGCACCCCACCCCGGACGTGATCCGGGGCCTCGCTCAGCAAGGCCCCGCATCGCTATCTCGTTATGATCTCCGGCCCCATGATCGAGTTGGGCAGATAGGTCGAAAGCCATGGGATGTAGGTGACCATGATCAGGAAGATGAAGAGCACCCCGAGGAACGGAAGTGCGGCCTTCACAACTGCCATCATCGGCATGCCGGCCACACCGGAGGTCACGAAAAGGTTCAGACCAACAGGCGGTGTGATCATCCCGATCTCCATATTGACGACCATGATGATGCCCAGATGGATCGGGTCAATCCCCAGCTCAATCGCGATGGGAAAGACCAGAGGGGCGACGATCACCAGAAGGCCAGACGGCTCCATGAACTGACCGCCGATCAGCAGGATGATGTTGACCACGATCAGGAATGTCACTGGCCCGAAACCCGCGCCCAGCATCGCGGAGGCGATGTGTTGCGGGACCTGCTCGTCGGTCAGCACATGCTTGAGGATCAGCGCATTAGCGATCACGAAAAGCAGCGTCACCGTCAGCTTACCCGCATCCAGCAAGGTGCGCTTGGTATCGGGGTGCACGAAGGCCGTCACGATGGCCCAAGGCTTTTTCAGAAGCGAGGTATTCGCATCAGGCCCGTCCGTCGCCAGCGGCCCCATATCGCGATAGACAAAGCACGCGATGAAGAAAGAATAGACAGCGGCAACGGCAGCAGCCTCGGTCGGGGTGAAGATACCACCATAGATTCCGCCCAGAATGATGACGATAAGGAACAGGCCCCAGCCTGCGTTCAGACCGGATCGCCAGATCTCGCCATAGCCCTTCCACTCGCCTTTCGGCAGGTCCTTCACTTTGGCCATGATGTAGATCGTGACCATCAGCATGAAGCCTGCCAACAGACCGGGAATGACGCCCGCGAGGAACATGCGCCCGACAGAGACTTCGACGGCCGCCGCATAGACCACCATCACGATGGAAGGCGGGATCAGGATGCCCAGCGTGCCTGCGTTACAGATTACGCCCGCAGCGAACTCCTTGGTGTAGCCGACCTGCCGCATCCCCGCGATGACGATTGTGCCGATGGCAACGACCGTCGCCGGGGACGACCCCGACAGGGCCGCGAAGAGCATACAGGCAAAGACACCTGCGATGGCAAGGCCACCGGGCAAATGGCCTACACATGCAATCGAGAACCGGATGATCCGCCGCGCCACACCGCCTGTCGTCATAAAGGACGAGGCCAGAATGAAGAACGGGATCGCCAGCAGGGTGAAGTGCCCCTCGAATGCCTCAAAGAGCGTCTGCGCGATGGAAGCCAACGAGCTGTCGGAATAGATCAACAGGAAAAGGGTCGAGCTGAGACCGAGGGAGACGGCAATCGGCACGCCCAGGAGCAGTAGGCCGATGATCATCCCAAAGAGGAGAGCGACGTCCATTACAGTTTCTCCCCGTGGCTCGCGCGCACTTCTTCCAACTCGTCCTCAACCTCATGAGAAGCGACAAGGCGGTCGACTTCCCCGCGCCAGATCTGCACGGCGACCTGACAGAAGCGGAACAGCAGCAAGCTCATGGACAGCGGCATCACCAGATAGGGCACCACTTTTGGCAGTTTCTCATAGGCTTCGCCGTAGTTGATCCAGCCCTCCAGAAAGCGCAGCGCGCCGATCATCGGGATGTCATCGACCTCGTAAAAGGATTGCGAGCGGAACTTCTCTGCGAAGCCCAGCGGGAACCAGCGTCCTTCGGTCGGCGGCAGGTCTGCAAAAACAGCCCAGTAGTCATAAGAGCCTTTGAGCAGCAGAAACGAAAACAGGATGCACACCCCCACCGAGATCAGCGCCAAGGTGCGGCGCCCGGACGGAGGCAACAGATTGACGATGGCGTCAACACCCAGATGGGAGTGTTTCTTGACCGCATAGGACGCGCCCAGAAGCACAAGCCAGCCAAACATGAAGACAGTCGCCTCCAGCGCCCAGAGGATGTTCGAGTTCATGAAGCGTGCGACGACATTCGCGAATGTCACCAGGGTCATCATCCCCAAAAGAAGCGCGATCAGCGTCTCTTCGATCTGGTCTATGAAGCCGGTTTTCCCGGAACTTGGTCCGCTATGCATTATCCCCACGCCCCCGTTTTCGGATGGTTTTTTCGGATATTTCTGTGACAAGGGGCGCGCCGATGGCACGCCCCTGCCCGTGTCGTCAATGTGGCTTACATGCCTGCGTTGATGGCTTGTGCGGCGTCGATCATGTCCTGACCCACGTCACCGGCGAACTGTTCCCAGACCGGCTTCATCGTGGACACCCACTCTTCGCGCTGCTCAGGTGTCAGCTCGCGGATGGTGCCCCCTGCGTCGATGATCGCCTGACGAGCTTCCTGATTGACGTTGAAGCTTTCGCCATTGCGGGCTTCGGTCACTTCGCCAAGAATTGTGACGAACTGATCGCGCACTGCCGGATCGAGGCTGTCCATCCAGTCCACGGACGTCACGACGAGATAGTCGATGATGCCGTGGTTGGTCTCGGTGATGCCGTCCTGCACCTCGAAGAACTTGCGACCATAGATGTTGGACCAGGTGTTCTCCTGACCGTCCACAACGCCCTGCTGCAGTGCGCCATAGACTTCCGAGAATGCCATTTTCTGGGGCGAGCCACCGATGGCTTCCATCTGTGCGACCAGCACGTCAGAGGACTGCACGCGGAACTTCAGACCGTTGGCGTCCGTAGGGCTGACCAGCGGCACATTGGCCGACATCTGCTTCATCCCGTTGTGCCAGAACGCCAGACCCTGCAGGCCGCGGCGCTGCATGCTGTCTTTCATCGCCTGACCATTTGCAGAGGCCTGAAAAGCATCCACAGCTTCGATGTTCTTGAACATGAAAGGCAGGTCAAACAAGCGGAACTGCTTGGTGAACTTCTCAAACTTCGACAGCGACGGGGCGGCCAGCTGCACATCGCCCTGAAGCATCGCTTCAAGCACCTTGTCGTCGTTATAAAGGGTCGAGTTCGGGAACACTTCCATGCAGGCTGTGCCGTTCATCTCGTCATTGACGCGCTGCTGCAGCAGCGACGCGGCGATGCCTTTGGGGTGTTTGTCGGTGTTGGTCACATGGCTGAATTTGATGACCATTTCGCCGTCGTCACAGGCTGCAAATGCAACACCGGGAACCAGAGCGACTGCGGCGACGCAGGCCGCCTTCATAAGGTTTTTCATGGTTTCCTCCCAAGAAACGCTGTTCATACCTGTTCGGCCAACTCCTCTTGACCGATACATGATCCAGAGTTGCCGCGGGGGCCGCGCATTGCAACACTCAGTTCTACGACCGGACCATAACCCATTTGATTTCAACATGTTACCTAACACTTTTGGACTGTCACCGCGGCTTTTTGTGCGGATATCCGCACAACCGATAGGCGCTGCTTCGGAAAAGTGCGATGTTTCGCACAACATGAAATCGAATCGATTCTCTCTGGGCCTGCCGGGGCTCCCGTTGATCCTGTTTCTGATCCTTTCAGGGGTCTTGACAGCCGCATCTTACCTTCTGTCATTCAGCAATGATATCAGACAGTTAAGCCAAGCCGGAACGATTCGCCTGGCACAGGCCTCCGACCGCCTTCTGGGGCAGTTGGAAAGCTATCGCGAGCTGCCCAACTACCTGGCGCGCCATCCCGATGTAATCCGCGCCCTGCGTGAGAGCCCGGTCGAGGACACCCACGAATTGCTTGCCGGGGCGGCCCTGACCTCCGGGGCGGACGACATTTACCTACTCGATCCGGGTGGGACCGTGATCGCGTCCTCCGATTATGAAGAACCTGTCAGCTTTCTGGACCGCAACTTCGCCACGCGCCCCGATGTGGTCGCGGCGATGTCCGGCGCACTGGGGGTCTTCCACGCCATCGAGGTCTCGGACGATACGCGCGATTTCTTTCTCGCGCGCGGCGTTCACACGGCCAGCGGGCGGCCCAAGGGTGTTGTCGTGGTCAAGGTCGACATCGCTCAGCTCGAATTTGAATGGCGCATCGACGAGGACGTGGTGGCCTTCTTTGACGAAAACGACGTGGTCTTTTCATCGAACCGTCCCGGCCTGATCCTGCGCCGCGATGGCGGGATGCGTGATCCCAAGCCCGCGCCCTATCATTACCCCGCCGACCGTATCTTGCCCTTCTTCGATCACGAGAAGACCCGCTTTGGCCCCCATGAAATCTGGACCCAATCGGTGACCGGCGTGCTGCCTGGCGCCTCGCTCGTGTTGACCCGCGCCCTGCCCCAGATCGACATGACCGCGCGCGTTTTCATCTCAACCGCCACGACCCATGCCTCTGCCCGCCTGCAAGCGATGCTGACCGCGGCCCTTCTAGCCGTCATCGGGCTTGTGCTGTTCCTGCTGGCACAACGCCGCCAGCGCCTCTCGGACCAGTTGGAGATCGAGGCCGCCGCCAACGCCCGGCTGGAGGCCCGTGTGGAAGAGCGTACCGGACAATTGCGTCAGGCGCAGGACGAGTTGGTGCAGGCGGGCAAGCTGTCCGCTTTGGGACAAATGTCGGCCGCAATAAGCCATGAGTTGAACCAACCCCTTGCGGCCATTCAGAATTTTGCGGCGAACTCGCAAAAGTTCATCGACCGGGATCGCCCGGAAAAGGCCATTGAGAACCTTGGCGCGATCTCGGCACAAACCGACCGGATGAGCCGGATCATCCGCAACCTGCGGGCCTTTGCCCATAAGGAACCCGGCCCGATCGAGCCCGTTGATCTCAACAGCGCGGTTGAGGCCGCTCTGAGCCTTGTGCGCGACCGGCTCGATAAGAACGCGGTTGCCGTCCACCGCGCAGGTCCGAAGGGGCCGGTCTGGGTCATGGGCGGTCAGGTGCGCCTGCAACAGGTGATCGTCAATCTCCTGGGCAACGCCATGGACGCCATGAGTGATCAGCCGATGCGCGCGATCACGCTGGAGATCGCCCAAGACGACCGGACCGTCGCTTTGGATATCCGCGACACAGGGCCTGGTCTGGCCGACCCGGACCGCGTTTTTGAGCCGTTTTACTCCACCAAGGATATCGGGGCATCCAAAGGGTTGGGGCTTGGCCTGTCGATCTCATACGGGATCATCGGCAGCTTCGGCGGCGATCTGTCAGCCCGCAATCTCGACAGCGGCGGCGCAGGCTTCCGCGTCACCTTGAACGCAAGCGAGGCGCCATGAGCAAAGCTGTATTGTTGATCGAAGATGACGCGGCATTGCGCGCATCTGTCGCCCAGACCCTTGAACTGGAAGAGATAAATGTCACCCAGGCGGCCAGCTATATCGAAGCGGTCGATCATATCAGCGCCAATTTCGACGGCGTGATCCTCAGCGATATTCGCATGCCCGGCAAAGACGGGTTCGACGTACTGAGCACGGCACAAGCGCGCGACGCGGACTTGCCGGTGATCCTGCTCACCGGAGAAGGCGATGTGCCCACCGCCGTGCGCGCCATGTCCGAGGGGGCGCATGATTTCCTCGAAAAACCCTGCGCGCCGGATCATTTGGTCGAAGTGCTGAACCGCGCGCTAGAGCATCGCAAGCTGGTTCTAAAAAACCGCGCGACCGAGGCGCGCTTGCGCCGTTCAGATGCCGCCGCGGCCCATTTTCCCGGCGATGCCCCTGTCACGGACGCGTTGCGCGAGGCCTTGCGCCGCGCTGCAACCCTGCCCGTGCATTTGCACATCAACGGGGCGGCCGGTGCAGGCAAACGGCTGGCAGCCTATACGGTGCATGCCTTGTCGACGGATCGCGAAGCCCAGATCGGCCTGTCCTTGCGCGGTGCAACCGACGACGCGCTGACGACCCTCGATATTCCCGCCTTGCCCTGCACGCTGTCGCTGAAACATCTCGAAGCCGCGACACCTACCCAGATGGTTCAGCTTCTGAGCCTGATGGAGGCTCACCCCCAGCTGCGCGTGATCACCTCCAGCACCCTTGATCTGATGCAATTGCGCGATGCGGGCCTGAACCAAGAGCTTTACTTCACGCTCAACCTGATGGAGATCACCGTGCCGACACTGGCCCAGCGCAAAAGCGATCTGCGAGTGATCTTTGAAGGGCTGGTGCGCCAAGCGGTGCGGTCGATGAACGGCGACATGCCAATCATTCCCGAAGGTCTTTTCACCGAAGTACTGACCCGCGACTGGCCCGGAAATCTGGCCGAGCTGCGCAGCTTTGCAAATTCCTTTGCGTTAGGGCTGACGGAGCAACCCTTTGCCGCCGAAACCCCGCTCAGCGAGCAAATGGATGCGTTCGAGCGTGTGATCCTGATCGACACGCTCCGGCGCAAGGATGGCAAGGCGACATCGGCCGCCGAGGCCTTGGGACTGCCCCGCAAGACCTTCTACGACAAACTGTCCCGGCACGGCTTACGGCCCAGGGACTACCGCCGCACATAGCAAAAAGCCGGGCGCGATGGCCCGGCTTTTTTCTAATCATATTTCAAATGACCCGCGTTAGACGGTCGCTGCGCCTGACTTGGGGCCTGCCACCAGCCACGCGATGAAGCCCAGAACCGGCAGGATCAGGATCACAAGCGTCCAGATCACTTTCGAGCCCGTGGAAGCGCCAGAAGAAAAGATCTGGATGATGGCGTAAATGTTCGCGATCAGAACCAGAATGCCAAGAAGACCATATTCCATTGTAATTCTCCGTGTTGTGCGTCGATTGCAGAGAAAACGTGCGCAGGCTCAAAAAGGTTCCGAATGCCCTATTAAGAAGGTTTTGGGAACTTTCTGTCCGCTTGTCTGTTGTCCCTCCGAGTCGCCGGATATCGGCGTCATTAATTAGATTTGAAGGAGAAAGCAGATGAATAAGGGTTTGGCAGCAGGTGGTCTTGTAGTTGCAGCTTTGGTAGTTGCTGGTGGCATTTACATGGTCGATATCGACCAGACAGAGGAAACGCGCCTGCCCGATGTTGACGTCAGTGTCGAAGGCGGCAATCTGCCCGAATTCACCGCCGAGACGGGCTCCATCGCGGTGACCGAAGAGCAAGTGACCGTTGACGTGCCGGACGTCGATGTTGAGGTCAGCACCAACGAAGAGACGATCAGCGTCCCCGGCCTTGAAGTGACGCCGCCCGAGGGCGACACCGCCACCAACTAAGTTGGTTTGCAACAGATTTGGAAAAGGCTCCGATCATTTCGGAGCCTTTTTCTTTATGGCAATGATGCAAGGATCAACGGCAGTCTGATCACCCCGTCGTCGATACGGAACAGCTCATCACTGTCTTCATTGAAAATGAAGCCGGTCGTGCCCGGTGCGCGGCGGTCGCGGATAAACGGATCGGACTTGATGCCCGTTTCGACACCGACCTCGTAGACAAAGCCCTGTCCGCCGTTCAGATCGACACCGCCCAGCTTCCGGTTCAACTGAAGGGTGTCTTTGGTAATCAGCGTGATCTCGTCTTCGATATCAAAGCTCAGTCGCCCACCATTCACTGCGAAGATTTGCGTATCATCAATGGTTGAGGTGCTGCGGAACTCCGTATGCGCGAAGAGATCAAAGCTGCGCTGACGGAACCGCATATCCCCGTTGATCACGATGTCCTTGCCGACAAAGCGCGGGCCGGCATGGGTGATCTGGTTGTCCAGATCATTAGGTGCGCCCAGCCGCGCGCGCGTCAGGGTGACGGTGCTGGACGATGTTTTACCCAACCGCCCGGCCACACGCGGGCGGACAGAGGCGAAGGGATCGGCGAAGAAAAGAACCGGGCCGTCGCCAATAAAGCGAACATCCACATTCTCGGTAAAGCTGCCATTGGGGTCTTCGATGACCGCGCGCAGCCCGTCATTGGCCGTTGCGTCATAGGCGTAGACGTCCATCTGATCGGCCCGCAAGGTCAGGTCCCGTTTAACGTTGATAAGCCCGGCAGTGATCGTTGCATTTGTTGGGCGTGCGGTCAGCGTCACCGCCCGCGGGGAACGGGCCAGACGGCGGCCATAACGCTCGGGATTGATGAGTTGCAGGGCAACCTCATCCGCCAGATCGACCTGTACCCGGCCAATCACGTTGACGTTCAGATCGCCATTGGCCGTTAGCGTGAGCGCACCCGTCGCCCCCAGAATGCCCGTCGTGAGCGTGCCATTGACGGTGTTGAGTTCCAGATTGCCCCGATCGCTCAGCGCAAAGCCGGTGCGCAGATCGCCTGCAAGTTCCGTGTAGCGCAGATCATCGCGGGCGACAAAATAGGTCGTGACGCCCGGTGCCGTATCGCCCGTGAAGGTGTTGCTGGTCTCACCGGTCAGCGCACCGCCGAAGGCAAAGAGGCGCACATCGCCTCCCGACAATGTGGTGCCGGTCCCTTTGATCGACCCGTCAGACGAGATCGTCATGGCCGCGCCGGGACCCGCCGCCAGAGTGTTCAACGCCAGATCACCGCCTGCAAAGATATCAATCGCGCCGCCCGTGGCCTGGATGTCCCGCAGACGCGCTCCATCCTCTTCCTTGAAGTGCAGGTCCCCTGTGCGGACAAGTGCCGTCAGGTCATTGAAGGCTGTCCGCAGACCTTCCGGGCCGACCGGATCAACCGCTCCGAGATCGAGTTTGGCCTGAGAACCGACTGAATTGGCCACAAGGTTGATTTCATCCGAATTCGGCGCGCGGAAAACCGTTCCGTCCACGGTCAGATCAAAGGCCGTCGCCGTCGCATTGAGGCTCTCGAAGGTGCCGACGATCAGATCATTGCTGATCTTGGCTTTGAGCGTGCCAGAGCCGGAGGAGAGCTTGGTGCCCGCGACTTGCGTGAAATCACCCGTTGTCTGCAGATCAATATTGCCACCGCTGCTGTTGATGTCTGCGCGGGCTGTGACGTCCTTGGTGACCAGCGTCATATCGCCCGCATTGGTCTGGATGCCGGGACCTGCCAGCAAGGTGACCGGGATATCCGCCGTCAAACGCAATGTCTTGCCCGCGCCTTGAACGTCGATCTCTTCGATCTCAGTCGCGCGGCCTGTGAACTGCAACCATGCGTCGCCGGCGATGGCCTCTGCAAAGAACCGATCCGACGTGATGTTGAGGGCAGACAGCACCCCAAGGCTTTCGGCTGCGTTTAACTGAACCCGTGTGCCGGTGACACGGCCTTCGGTGATGTTGCGCGCTTTCAGGCGCACCTCCGCCCCGCTGGTGATCGTGCCGACGGACATATCGCCTGCCGCTTCGATAAACGTCTCGGAACCGGGATTGGTGCCTTGGGTGACCGTCTCAACCCGCAGATCGTCGGTTTCTTTGACGTAAAGCGGTGTCGGGTCGGAACCTGTAAATCCGTAGCTGAGCTGGGTCAGACCGGTCGTCAGCGGCTTGGCTGCGGTGCCAAACGCCCCGCCAGACGTCACATCAAGCGTGCCACCGGCGATATCCGTGCCGGTCGATGTGGCATTGCCCAAACCCTTGGCGAACTCCAGCTTGAGGGTCTCAGTCGTCCCAAACTGAACCGTATCCGCCCCATGAAGCGTGGCACGCTCTGTCGCGACAAGGCGACCGCCCTTCCCGATGCGCACCGTTTCAAGCGGCAGCGTGCCATGGGCTTTCACGAAGCTGTCGCCGACGGATGTAATGCGCACGCGACCATTGGTCGGATCATTAATCGTCAGGCCCAGCTGCGCCGCGTCAGTCCCGATGGTGTCCCCAACAAGGGTGATATCATCGGCGATGATCCGGGCCACATCCGCGCCAATCGTATCGGTGATTGCGCCGATAGAGGTCAGCACGGCCTTGTCAGCCGCAAAGACACTGGCCAGCGGCAGATCCCCGACAGGGGCGCTGAGGAACAAATCCTTGCCCGACCGCGCGGTCACGCTACCACCGGGGCGAACATTGACCGTCAGCGGAGCGTTGGCCTCGCCAATGGACGGGTTATCCAGCGGATTGTCCTGATTGCCGCTTTCCAGCAGGATCGCAGAGCCGCGCACGGCCCAGCTTCCATCCTGGGCTTGCGACATCAGGCCATCGGTCTTGATCTGCACATCCGTGGCCGAGTCGACCTTTGCAATCTGTGCGGCCCCCTCAGACCCAAGAAAAATCTCGGCGCTGTCGGTCTTGATGCGCAGCTTGCCAGAGGCACGGCCATCTGCATCAACGCCGCTGAAGGCGAAATTCAGATCGTCGCGCTGCGTGATGCGAACCTCCCCATTTGCATCATCCACGATGATATCAGCGCTGTCTGCCGACGAGATGCGGCGCAGGTCTTCGGCGGTCAGATCGCCATCGGCTTTCTTGGTCAGCACGTAAGGATCGAGAAGCGCACCAACACTGTCGCGGGCTTCAATCGTGATATCGCCCAATGCGATGACATTCGGGTCCTCGACACGGATTTGCGTGTCGGCAGTCTGGCGCACAAGGCTATCCCGGATCGAGCGTTGCAATTGCTCTTTGGTGAACTCGATTCCGTCCTTGATAGCGGCAATTTCAGTGAGGCTTGGCGTGTAGTCGATTGTCCGCGACGGCGGAGCGCTGACATCCCAGACTGCGTAGTCGCCGTTCCACTTCGTATAAAGTGCTTGGCGTTCCGCTTTATACGCATCCATCTGCGCCTGGCTCCAGCCTTCGACGACGGTGCCGTCATCCAAAGTGGTATCCGAGAGCAACGACGCCTCGGTGGCAGCATCCAACGTGAATGTCACCTCAGCACCACCTGCCGCCTGACGCGCATCCCAATAGACAGTGAATGCCCGCTCACGCTCCGTTTTGAGGGCCGCAACCTGTGCATCCCCCCGCGCCGTCAGACCCGCGCCATAGAGGCCCAGTTCCGTTTCCCAAAGGTTAAACAGCTCGGCCTCGGTCTTGATATCGCGCTGTTCCATATCGTTGCTGTCCAGAACGCTGCCATCCGGCACACGCAAGGTGACATTGCCGGTCTGGCTTTCCACGCGGTTCAGCAGCAGATCGCCTGCGACTTCGGTGATCGTGGCATTGCCATTGGCCTTGGCGACAAGTCGGCCCCCTTGCGTGTCGATGGTCAGGGCCTTTGTCTCAGTTCCGATTGTGCCGGCCTCTGCCAAAAGATCAATCGCGCTGCCCGAAACCGCTGTGCCGGAAGAGGCGTTGAGAATGCTGCCCTCGGCCTGCAACTTCACCTTGCCCAGAATGGCGGTACCATCGGTCACCACAGGCAAGAGAGCCGAGACGGAATTCACATTCATGTCGCCCGACATCTCTCTGATATCTATGCCGAAATTCGCGCTCGCGGTGAGCGTTGTGCCATCCACCTGATCCAGACGGAACGCCCCTTCCAGACCGTTGATATAGTCATCCGCTGTGATCGTGGTCGTCGCAGTGTTGATCCGCACCTGCTTAGACGCCGTCTGAACAGAGCGCTGCGCCGAGGTAAACGTGCTGGTCCCGGACTGGTTCAACACCGTGTCCGACAGGATCAGATTGCCCTCGCTCTTGAGGTCCAGAAGCCCCGTGTCGCGCCCGTCAAATTCGATGCGGATGCCGTGATCGGCTTTCAGGCGGTGCTTGTAAAGCTGACGTGTCGTCGTCGTGCGCAGGCGTTTCTCTGCGACCCAGCCGCCAAGAAAGCCCAGACCGCCCACATTTGTCGTACTTACGACATCTTCGCGAACATTGGAGGAAATGCGTTTGGATTCAAAGGCATAGAAATAATTATGAGGGTTATTGGACCCATCGCGCAGCGTGCTTCCGAGATAGGGCGCAAGTCCAAGGTCAGACGTAATATCACTGCGCGAGGCAACCTCGTCGGGCTTAGTGGCCGTTGCTTCCCAAATCTTATCCTTATTGAAAATGTAAAAGGACCACTTGGTGATGTCCTGCTCTTTGATCGTCTCTTCGGCTTTCACATAGATCAGATCGCGGTTCGCAACCGGGTTGTAGGTGCCCACCCGGCCAGACGCCGCAGTCGACACATTCACAAGGTTCGTCGGAACAACGCGGTCGATCTTGAGTCCCTCGGGATCAACAACTCCGGTCACCGGATCGGTCGTGGCGAAGACATCCGTCACAATATCAAAAGTGGCCGTATTCCATTCCTGCAACTGAGTGCCGATGCGGCGGTACTCGGTGGTCAGGAACGGCTCGGGATCGTTGATGTTGCCGGTGCGCAGTTTGGACGTGTCCGTGATCCGCACGGTGCCTTCCAGCCCCGCGCCGACAATGTCCGAGGTGCCCAGATCAACGCGCTTGATAACGACATCGGTCAGGATATCGGAATCCACGATGACCGATCCAAACCCGTCCAATGCGCGCAAGATGCCCGTCCCGGTCGAGATCACCTTGCCCACGATGTTAATATTGCCGCCCTGCACGATCATCGGCGAGATTTCGACCTTCTGCGTCTCGTGGTTGAACTTCACGAAGGTGTCGCCGGTGATATGCGGGCTACGATAGGTGACGCCCGGCACGAAGGGCTCTGCCGGATTGTAAAGCGTGGTCAGACCTGTGGTCTTGGTGTTGCGGATGCCCGCAATCTCGGTGTCCAGGGCTGCGGCGAGAGTCACGTTATAGCTGCCACGACCAGCCTGAATGAGACCGTTGATATTGATCATATCCGCCGTGATGTAGACATTCCGGCCCGCGACGATGCTGGAAGTGCTGGGTCTCATCCTGACGGTGCCGATACCAAACCCTGTGAAGGCCCCCCCGATATTGGTAATGCTTTGACCCGCTTCGGTTCTGCTACGGTAAAGCCATTCGCGGAACGCGAAGTCATTCGCGTAGGTGGCCAGCGGGTCGGCCCCGGCATTCCGCACACCCGGAATATAGCCGAAGATGAAATCGCGACCGGCGTAAAGATCGACGTCCAATCCGCTGACGTCGCCGCGCACATCCAGATCCCCGAAGTTGGAGCGCAACCGGATCGTCCCGCGCCGGTTCAGCAGATCGCCTTCGACCGTCAGTGTGCCAAGGTTTTCGCCAAACGTGACAACCTCAATGAGTGGGGATTCACCGCTGGTTGCGGATTCCATCTTGAAGTCGAACGGCCCGGTCTTGCGGGTCGAGAGCGCCTTGATGTCATCGGGTGTGCTGACGACCGTGTCGTTATAGCGAATGATACCGCCCTCGGCGGTGGGGATCGTGATGTCGCCCACTTCAAGGAAGCTGTCCGACCGGATCCAGACCTTCACCAGCGCGTCGCCCGGCGCTCTCAGCAAACCGGTGGATGCGCCTTTCACATAATCTGACCGCAGGTTGATATTGCCTTCCACGGCCAAGATCGGTCCAAGAGAAACAAGACTTCCATTCTCGCCGGTCGAATTTCTTTGTCGTTCGCGCAATTGCGAGATTTCAGCGGTCCATGCGGCGACTGCTTCTGGGTCCTGCTTCAGACCCGTGTTGTCGAGCCAGCTTTGGAGCAGGTCGATGCGCTCTTGCAGTTGCGCCGCCGCATTGACGTTCGGCGTGATCGTATACGTAATGTCCTGAGCCAGATCATTGCTGAAGCCCAGCACATCGTTGCGCAGATTGTTGCCCGCATCCAGATACAGCACCTGCTGATTTCGAGAGCCTGCGCGCACCAGACCGTTGACCACGATACCGTTGTCCTGGGTCTTGATCGAAGTGCCCGTGATAATGTCGAGGCTCAGATCGCCCCCACCCACGAGGTTCGAGAAGAAGCTGCCGATCGCGGCCAGAATTTCGCGATAGAAGTCCTTACCGCGCCCGTAGCCGCGCACAGTCTGATTGCCGGCTTCGGCAAAGATGCTCACATCACGCACGGCCAGAACTTCCGCCCCGGCAGCGACATTCACCTGAGTTTTCACATTCGAGAACGCGTCGGCATTGGGGCGCGTTTTGATCGGGATCGCGGTCTTGTTGTAGACCCGGCTTTCGGCATTGACTGTGATGGTCTGCTGCCCGCTACGGCCATGGCCCGACTTGATCGTGACATTGCCCAGCGACTCGACCTTGGCACCGGATTTCACGAGGATCGAGTGATCGGCGTTGTAGTCCGCATCCGTCAGCGAGGATGCAGCCCCCGCCAGCCCGTAGGATTTGGTGTCCACCTCGGACAGCAGATTGGCATCGCCGCCCGAATAGATCGTCAGATCGCCCGTGGCGAGGATATCGGCATCGTTGATCGTGATGATCGCGTTGTTGCGGTGCACGATGACATCGCTGTTGCCGATCGGAATGGCGATCGCACCACCACTGTCCAGACGCTGACGGTCAATCAACTCGATATCGGTAAAGAGACCCATGGCGAAGGGACGATTGTCATTCGGGCTGGAAACCTGCTGGACCTTCGCGCCATTGGCAAAGGTCATGTTCATGTCTGCATAGACGTCGACCTTCGAGATCATGGCCGCCACATCCAGCGCCCCGCCCGAGCCGGACTGGACGTTCCAGCCATTGCGCGGGCGTTTGATGGCATTGACGCCGGAGATGTTGATCTCTCCGCCCTGAACAAGCGCGTTGCTTTTGAAGGTCAGGTCCACTTTCGCGTCCGCGCGCGTACGGTAATCCGCGCCCGATGCGCCCACGAGGCTGGCGTTGGAGCTGTCGACCTTGCCTTGCAGATCAGCGCGATGGGCGGCCGAAATCGTCAGGTCATCCACCATGATCCCCATGGCGTCGCCCGTGCTGGTGGTCCCGCGATGGCCGATCTCAGTCAGGGTGACGCTGTTGAGCGTCAGACGGCCCTCTGACCCGGAGCCTGACAGCACTCCGCCCGATCCGGCCTCGGAATAGGCTTGGATATTGGGCGCATTGGACGCCTCGATACGGCCGACACCGCCTGCATAGATCGTCGCGAAATCCTTGATCCGTGTGGTGACATTGGCCCCGCTGATCGGATTGCCACTGCCGCCTTGTCCTGCATGGGAGATCACGACGCCAATCGCAACCGCGCCGCCCAGCCTGCCGCTAGCATCCGACTGCGCGCTGGCCCCGGCTGCATCGCTGAGAATGGTCAGATTGTTGCTGGCCGCGACGTTGCCGCCCACTTCGGTCAGCACGTTGTAGTTCAGATACGACCGCGCATCCGCGCCGCTCCCTGCCAGAAAGCCCCCGGAGGTCGATTTCGCGCTGGCGTAGGAATTTCGGCCCGATGCGTCGCTGACCCTGGTCACAAAGCTGATATTGGACGCGATGATATTGCCGTTCACCTGCGTCAACGCAGTCGCGTTTGTCGAACTGCGCGCCACGGACGCGCCGACAGCCACAGCCCCGACCGCAACGCCCGTCGCCGTCGCCTCGGACCGGGCGCGGTTGTCGTTGGTGACGGTTATATTGGTCGCCGCGATATTGGCGCCGTTGAAGAGCACTTCCGTCCGCGCATTGTTGCGCGCGGTTGCGACCACCCCGTTCACAGCGAAGCCGATCCCGCCAGTGGAGCCGATAGCCTTCGCTTTCACAAGTCCTGTATCTTGCGCCAAAGCGGTTAGGTTCAGTGCATAGACATTGGCAGGTGTCGCCGCATTTGTGCCGATGCGGACCCGCGCAACGCCTGTGTTCTCTGCCGTGACCACCGCCGCGCCAACGCCACCGACCAAGCCCAGCGTAAGGTTGAACACCTCTGCATCGACCGTGTCGCTGCGGGTTGCATTGATGTTCAGCGCATTGGCCAAGCTCTGCGAATTGCCGCCCACGGTCGCTGTGTTGGCAAGGCTGACCTCAGCTCTGCCACTCAACTTGGCGGTCACGACACCAACCCCCGCCGCGATACCGACAGAGGCCCCGACCGTTGCCGCATCTGCGGTGATGACATTGCCGCCATTGCGACCGCTGATCCCGCCCGTGCTGGCCCTCATCGTGATGGTGCGGTCCGCCAGAACACTGGCCCCGGCCCCGACGCTGACAAGCGCGGTTGTGCCGACATTGGACACGACAGTGCCACTCACCACACCGGCAGAGGCGCTCAAGGACAACGCGCCACCCAGTTGCTTGAGCGACGTGGTCGCTGTGGCCGTCGTTGTCAGGTTCTGACCGGCCAGGATCCGGCTTCCGCCGCCGATCTCGACCGCGATCCGGTCTTCGGATGCGCCTGCAAGAACGTTGATCCCGCGACGCTGGGACTTGACGGTATTGGCCGACCCGGTGCCACCGGCATAACGCGTCAGCGTCCCGGCCGAACTGCGATCATTGCTTGCGTTTCCGCTAGAGCCATCCTGCGAGCCGTTCAATTCGCTGTTCACATCGCCCAGCATCGTGGTTGCGTCGCTGTCGGTCGCCGTCGCGCCGACAGAGGCCAGGCTGACCGCTGCCGCCAAGGCCGACCCGCCGACAGAGCCCACAACTACGGACGACCCGATCGCACGCGAACTGCTGGCCAGCAGATTGACATCGCCCTGCGACTGCACCCGTGCGCCATTGCCCGTAACGACCCGAACCGAGCCACCAAAGCGCGCATAGTCCAGCGATGCGCCAACGCTGACGCCTCCTATCGCGACAGAGCCGGCAGTGCCGCTGATATCGATTACCTCATTGGCGTTCAGGGTCACGGCCCCCGTCGCGCTGACAACCTGATTTGCGCCAACTTCGACCTTGGTTTTGGACTCGGCTAGTGTGACATTGGCCGAGATGGCCCCCGCAAAACCACCGCCCGCGCCGGAAATCGCCAGAGCCGACGTGTTCAGATCGGTCGTTGCATCCAGCGTCGCCGTGCCGCTTGCGGTAATGTCGGAATTCTCGCCGCCCGACGCAGCCACAGTGATGAACGAGCTGCTTTCAAACAGATTAACCAGCGCTGCTCCCGCAGCACCCACGGCACCCCCGGCCACACCCCCGACGAAGGTCGTGGCGTCATTGTCCACATCGCTGGTGATCGTGACATTCGAGCCAGACGCGCTGTTCGCACCACCCGCGTCAATGTCAGAGCCCAGCACAGACACCAGCGCCTGACTGGCGATCCGGTTCACATTGGCACTGGCCGACACGCCCACAAACCCGCCGCCGACACCTGCCACATAGGTCTCCAGGTCGGTTTTGGCGCGCGCGGCCAGCGTGACCTGATCTGCTGCGTAAACACGCGCCTTGGTCAGGGTGATCTCTGCCCTGCTGTCGACAAAGCTGGTGCTGGCAGCCGCCCCGGCCCCCGCCTTGGCCCCGATGGCCGCGGTGAAGGCAAAGCTGTCCAGCGTGTTCGAGATATCAGCGCGCAGGTAAGCATCCTGACCGGCATTTGCGGTGCCTGTGCCCAAATCGGTAATGGCGCTGGCAAGGGTCAGTGCATTGACCGTGCCGCGATTATTGGCCCCCGCGCCGCCGATCAGAACCTGTGCCTTGTCACTGATCTTGTTAAAGGCGAAAAGCGCCGTGACCCCGGCCACCCCGCCGACAGCCCCGTTCGCCGTCACGATATTCTGCGTGGCCGAAACCTGCGCGTTGATCGCGACGCCACGGCGGGCCACGCCGTTCAGAATGGCCGTCGAAGCGCCCAGACCTGTGACAGAGGAATCGCCGTCGACAATCGCGGCGACATCGTTCTCGGTTGTGTTGACGGACACCGCAGCGCCGACACCCACGGTGCCACCGCCCGCAAAGCTCATATTGATCGACGGCGTTCGGTTCGTGCCGCCTTGCAGCCCGACAATCGTCGATGCGCGCGCATCCAGCACAGCCGTGCCTCGCGTCGCGACATCCGATCCCCCGGACAGCCGCGCGCGCACCGTGTTGATCGCTGAATTGGCCACCGCCGTGCCTGTCACACCGACGGAGCCGACGGCTCCGGCAGCGGCCAGGCTGTTCATCCGCGTGTTTGCATCCGCCTCAAGGCGCACCGTGCCAGCGGCGCGCACCGTCGTATCAAGCGACTCTGCGGTTACTTTGGAGCGGGACACGTTCGTACCAATGCCAACACCGACGGACCCGCCGCCCGATCCGGCCACAGCACCGGCGATCACGCCCAGCGTATTGGTCGCCTTGGCGGTCTGGGTCAGCGTTCCGGCATAAAGCGTGTTGCCCGACTGCTTGGCGTGAACCTCGCCATCGACCACGTTGACCGAGAAGCTGCCAGCAAACGCACCCGATCCGGCCCCGGCACCCGCGCCGGAATTGGCGTTGACGGCAAAGGTCTGATTGGCCGTCAGGGTCAGATCGCCCGCCCCCGCCAGCGGATTGCTGGCCGCCGCCGCGCTGTCGCGCAGATCAAAGGTCGTGTTCTCGATATCCGCTGCGGCGTCATCGGAAATGACGTTCACCGCGATGGCGCCACCCGCTGCGCCACTGCCGCCGCCGCTGACAGCCCCCGCAAAGGCATCAATCGTGCCGCTTTGCGTCACCGTGACGGCGACATCCCCGGGCCCAGTATTGACCGCTGAGCTCGCGCCTGATGAGGCGATCCGCGCCGCCGCCCGGCGGTTCATCACATTCACGATGATCGAGCCAGAGCCGCCGATTGTGCCACCCCCGCCCCCCGCGACGGCCCATGTGTTCATGGAGCCTGTCTGGATCGTGTTCAGGGTGACTTTGCCGACCCGATTGGCATCGGCCAGAGTGGTGACCGTGGGCAGCAAAAGCTCTGCCTCGGTCGTGCCAAGCAGCAGGTTCACGGTCAGCGCCGCACCCCCGCCATTGCTGCCACCGATGGCAATCGCGCCTGCGCGCGACGAGCTGGTCGAGGTATCCGTCGCCGTGATCGTGACATCACCCAGCGCGGCGGTCGGGTCGGTCAGTTGCACCCGCGCGCGGGTCACGTCTGCGCTGTTCAGATTGATCTGCAAATCGCTGCGACCCAGGGCCGTGTTGAGCGCGGATACGCCATCATCGCGGCGCGTCTCGACGGTCGTTTGTGCGTCGCCCACAGGGTCCTGCCCGGTATCGCCGGAGATTGGCTCGACCGTCGGTCCACTCGCGGTTTTGCGCCCGATTTGCGTGTAGACCAGCGATCCCGCACCCGCGTTCGACCCGCCACCGGCCCCCGCGACGGCCCAGGCCTCGACCTTGGCGCTGTTGGTCGCCGTCACGGCCAGATTGCCTGCCGTCACGCTGTTGGCTGTCGCCAGATCACTGGTGACACCGTCATGGATCGTGGCAACGGTCAGCGCGACGCCGAACGCGTTGCTCCCTCCGCCTGCGGCCCCGCCCGACAGAATGCCGATTTCAGAGCTTTTGTTGGTCGAAAGCGTCACCGCCCCGGTGCCCGCCCCAATGGTCGTATTGGTCAACGCAACCTTGGTCGTGTTGCCGATATCGCCGATTGCGATGGATCCGCTGATGGCATTATTACCTGACGCGCCCAGCGCAATCGCGGCACTTTTCAGTTTCGCGGTGTTGGAGGCAGAGGCCGTCACATCGCCGTCCAGCGTGGTGAAGCCGCCCGCATTGGAGACAACGGACGCCTCATGAGCGATGAAATTGGCAGAAATCGCGGCACCCACCGCATTGCCGCCGCTAAAGGCCGCGCCTCCCGCAAGGCTGTTGATCGCAGCACTGTCCAGGGCGGTCAAAGTAATCCCTGTCTCACCGGCAAGGCTCGCGTCATTGGCCGAGATGCCTGTCTTGGCGGTGGTCACATTGACCGTGATCGCGCCCCCGAATGCTTTGTCGCCAGAGGCGGAGATCGCCACGGCGGCGGACTTGATCTCGCCGTTGGAGGTGGCGGTCGCCGTCAAAGTGCCGCGTGCATCCGCCGTCGCATTGTCCAGCGTCACCAGCGTATCATTGCCGGAGATCACGTTGATCGTGGCCGCAAATCCGGCAGCGCCCCGGCCCGATCCGGCCAGACCGCCGCCCAGCGCAAAAATCTTGCGCGCGTTCAACGCGCTCAGCGTGATCGTATCGGCGGTTCCGATGGTTGATCCGGTCAAATCAACCGAGCTGTCTGCGGTGATCACATTTACCGAAAGAGCGGCACCAACAGCAACCTTGTTGCCGCTGGCCGCGCCCGCCACAGACCGGCTGCGAATGTCGCTGCTGGACGCCGCTGCAACCGCGACGGCTCCAAGCATATTACCCGCGTCACGCTCGCGCAGATCGGTCTGCAGCAGCGAGGCTTCGGTGCCCGCCAAGATGACATTCGTGGAAATCGCCGCCCCAATCGCCGCCGAGCGCCCGCCGGACAATGCGCCCGCAAGCGAGAAGATCGTATTGGTCTCGCGCGCGGCCACCGCGACCGACGTCGCATTGATGGCGGTGCGCGCGCCGGTGCTGGCGCCGATCAGAACCTTCGCGCCGCCGGTGATCGTGTTGACGGAGACTGAGCCCGCAAAGCCGGTTTTGCCAATCCCGACCGAGGTGCCGAACCCATAGATGTCCTGATTGGAGTCGCTCGTGGCGAACAACCCGTTCGTCGTGATCTGGCTGCCTGCAAGGATGCGCGTGATCGCACTGCGGCTCACGGTGTTCACGGCCACGCCAAGCCCGACGCCATAGCCGTTATTGGCCGACATGTTGACCGACACGGCCCCCGCCACGCCAATTGTCAGAGAGTCGTCGCGGCTGCGCGCGATCGTATCGGTCACACTGGTGATCGTGCCACTCAGCGTCGCCTCTGTCGCACCGTCAAGAACCGCGACCGCGACCGATCCGGCAACGGCCGCATTGCCCTTGGACGTGCCCGCCCCGCCCACGGCGATATTGGCAACGGTCGCTCGGTCATAGGCGTAAACGTCAACCCGATTGGCCGTGATCGTCGCATCCAGAATGCGCGCGTAGACCTCGCGCGTGTCCACATGGACCGCAAACGCGCCAGCAAGCGCGTTCGTATCCTGGGTCTTGTTCAAACCCGCCGCAACGGCCCCGCCAACAGTAACGCCCATACCGCTGTTTTGCGCAGCCACATACAGGCTTCCGGTCAGATCAATCGTGCCGGGGGATGCGACCTCCGCAATCGTCTTGTTGCCTAAAGCGAGGTTGACGGAGGCGGCACCGGCCACGCTCCACCCCGTCTTGCGGGAATTGCCTTGCTGATCTGCTGGCGTATCAACGTTGCTCTGGTTCTGAAGCGCCTGATCTTCATCCTCCGAGAAAAGCCAGCTGGGAATGATCGTGTCTTCGTTGTTCTCGTTATTCGCGGGCTCCGGCTCTTCCGCCGTGCCGCCTGCGACCTTGGCTCCGGCCACGGTCACCGCAATATCGAGTGCCTGATTGTCCGCCAAGACCGTGACATTGCGCGCCGAGATAAAGGGATCTGCCGTGGGCGTCACGGCTGCAACGCCTGTGGCCGGGCCAATCCCTGCATAGACCTCGCGTGTGGCGAAATTCACGACACCGGAAACGCCGATGCCCGTGTTTTCCGACCCAGAGATCGCACCGGACAAACCCCAATTGACCGACTTGTCACGCGCCTCGACCCGAATGTCGCGCGCCGTGATGTCCGCCGCCTCGCCAATGCGGGCGCGGGTCGCACTTTCCTGAATATTGACCGCAATCGCGCCGTTGATCGCGATATTGCTGGAGGAGCCACCGGAGTAAGCTAGCGTGCCCTGAACAACTTTAGTCTCGGCATCGACCTTCAGATCGCGGGCGGTGATATCAGCGCCGTTTTCAATCAGCGCTGTCGTGACGTTCTTGGCGCGCGCCAGATCAATGGCCCCGCCCACCGCGTCATTGACCTTCTCGCCGCCGCTGAGCGGGTTCGATTTGGGCAGGTTCGATACATGGGTAAAGAACGCCTCGGACTTGGCGGTCACCTCGACATCCGCCGCAGGCAGAGCGATCTTCGCGCCTTCGCGGACAACCGCTGACGTGGTGTTGTCGGTCGAGAAGTAATTGACCGACAGGCCAATCGCGAGCTTTTGATCCTCGGCCTTGGGCTTACCATTCGCCGTGGCCGTATTGCCATCCGTGCTTCCCGCACCGGGCGAGACGCTTTTTGTCTTGGTTTCGGTCGTCAGATAGGCCAGCGGGTTCAGCACTGCGATGAGATCAGGCGGCGCCGGGGGAATATCATCGGCGGGGTTATCGTTGAGCACACCAACCGGGTTATACGCGCTGACCTGATCGGTGAAATCGACCCATAAGGCTCTGATATCGCCGGGAATATCCGTGTTGGGATAGCGTGTCAGGGCGCCGACATTCACCGCATTGGCGCTTTGGATGTCCGCGCCCGCGCCGATCTCGACCTGCGTGTCTCCGACCATGGAACTGACCGAAACGGTCATCATCACAGCATTCTCGAAATCCCCTTTGAGCTGGTCCTCAGAAATCCCTTTCTTCTGGGCTTCGCGCTTCAAAGACTGCGTCAGCTTACCCATCGCGGCGCTGACATTGCGGGTCAGCTTCGTACCGCCCTCGACGGGTGCCGCAAAACGCGTCGCCGCATTCACTTCGACCGCGCCGTTGGAGACATTAACGACGGCTGCGCCGATATCCGTCAGCGTCTCGTTGTTATCCAGATCGCGGTATGTGCCACCCAGTGAGGCATAGGTCCGGTCATTGTCCAGTTGCAGGTCAATCGCGACACCACCGCCCCACGACACTTTGGTTGATGTCGGAGCCTTACCGGTTGTCGATTTCCCACGGATTTGCTTCTGGAACGCCTGCGCCTGCTGATAGGCCGCGCTGTTCTTGCGGGCCGCCGACGCGACCGAGCCGATGCCCATCGTCGCCGCAGTTGTGTGGTTCTTCGCGAAATAGAGCGTCTCGGCATCCTGATCGAAGCCGTCCTTCGCTGTGATCGTCCCGCCAATCGCCGCTTCAGTCAGCGCATTGTTGATATCGAGGTTGATTGCTAGCCCGAACTTGCCGTCTTTGCCCGCATTCGAGGTGATCGACTGGGCATGGGTCTTGCCTGTCAAAGCACCGACCCGGATCGCTCCATCCGTGGCGCTGATTGACCCGCCCTCGATCCGCAACTGGTTCGTCAGCGACCGGTTTGCGACGATAATGCCCAGCGCGATGTCCTTAACCGCAGATGGCGCAGCACCAGGCGCTTTCTTGGGGTTCAGCGTGATCGAGGCCACCTCGGACGCGGTGCTGAGGACATTGATATTGCCCGTCGTCGCCGTCAGCGCGCTATTGGTGATCTGCGTGCGGCTATCGGTATCCGTAACCGAAACGGCAACCCCGAGCCCCAGCGAGACAGGCGCAATATTCACGACCGTCTCAGCGTGCGAATGGATGTGCAGACTGTCGGCCGTCGCCTCAAAGGCCGAGGGTAGATTGACAGGGATATCTGTCACACCGTCGATCGTGTAATAGAAGGGCGGGATAGCCACGGGCAGCTTGGCATCCCGGTCATTCAAGAAGGTAAACTGCTCGCGCCCCAGCCCTGCGGCGGTCAGCGCGCCACTGTCAGCCAGATCGGCTTTCTGGGTCGTATCCGCGAACTGATCCGCGTTTTTCCAGTTGCCACCAGCCGTCAGACTGCTGTTGGTAATGGTGATCTGCGCTTTCGCATTTTGCACAGCGACTTGCACAGGCAAGACGCGGTTTACCGTATCCACCGTCCGATTGAACGTGTTGGTGATCAGAACCTCGGCCTCGTCGAGGAAGGCTTCCAGCTTGGCTTCAGCCGTCTGCGGGCTGTCGGCCTTCGCCTCTTCCTGAGCGAGTGTCTCAATCGTGTTTGTTGACCGCGCCACCGCGTTCACGATGATCGCGCCGCCGTCGATCGTGGCACTGTCGATATTGATCGTCGCGGTCGAGGTCGGCACGTCAATGGCCCAGACCGCGCGGGTGATCTGGTCACTCGCCAGAAGCGCCACCATCCCGCCTTGATCCGCACCGGGCGCGCTAGCCTGTAGCGCGGCCCCGCTTTGCACATTGATAACGTTGCCCGTGACAAGCAGATCGCCCGACGCGCCGGTCAGTGTATCACTTTCGGGATCACCATCCGCGGCAGGCACCACCGTATTGAACCGGTTATCCGCCACCTGGCGCGTGTCGATCTTGCTGCCCGCAGTGACCGTCACAGTCGCCGGATCAGTCGTCTGCGCCGCCTGTATAGCGATATCCCCGCCATAGGTGGTCAGCGTGCCATCGACCGTCACATTCGGCCCGCGCAGGATAATCTCGCCGACATCGCCCGCGCCATCGACGCCCATGTCGAACTTGCCCGCGACCGTGGCATTCCCTTTGGAGGTGAGCATGAAGAAGCCCGCATCGCCCCCGACGGAGCGCGCTTCGATCTTCGTGCCTTGCTCGATTACCGCCGTGCCTTCGGCGAACAGCACAACCGATCCGGAATCGGTATTCAGCAGGCCGCTGCCCCGCCCTTCGACGTCAATCGAGGCCGAGACGTTTAGATTGCCTTCGGTCTGCGCCTCGACCAACCCGCCAGATCCGTTCCGCTTGGCGGTGATATTGCCGCGCAGCTGCATATCGCCTTTCGACAGAATACGCAGCTTGCCGCCTTCCAGGATGGCGCCTCCTGCAACCGGCATGCCCTTGAGGTTCACCGCAGGCTTGATCGTACCCGAGGCTGGCGCAACGTTGCTTTCCTGAACGATAATATTGCCGTTCAACACCATCCGCGCACCGGCCCGCAGATCCAGTTTGCGGGCGTTGATCCGGCCATAGACTTCGATATCGCCACCGCCGGTCAGGGATTCCTCCCCGGCGATCAAAGCCGTCACAGGGTTCGTCCCGACGACCGTTCCGCCACCTGCATAATCACGCAGATCTTCTGCGAAATCGGGGCTGGAGGCCGACAGCGTCAGGTTGCCCGCATTGATCACCCCGCCTGCGCCTACGACAAAGCCGTTGGGGTTTACGAAGAAATGGTTGCCGCCAATCGCCGAAGCACCGGGGATACCGATATGACCGTTCAGCGTGCCGTTGATCATCGACGCGGCAGAGCCATTCACAACGCTGATTACCCGCTGGGCGCTGCCGGGCTGGTAGACATTCACCGTCTTGCCTGCATCCACGTCGAACTTGCTGAACGTGTTGAAGGCCGAGCCGCCACGCACCGTTGATGTCGTGATGTCGGTGATGTTGCCGTTTGTGTCCACCAACGTGGCCGACACACCGTCGGTCACAATCATCTGCGCATCGGCCTGCGCCGCAAAAGACGCCGCCACAACAGCCCCCGCCGCGAGCAAGCGCGCGGCGTGCGACGGCATGCGTCGCAGCTTGGGGGTGAACGGTGCGGTGTCGGTCATCGGGCGGCGTTACTCCTGCGTGTTGGCGCGTTCGAGCGCTTCAAGGGCTTCATTGAATTGCGAGATGTCGACCCCAAGGATGATCGGCTCGTCCTCGGCGCTCATGCGGAAACCGACAAGGATCTGATCATGCTCGGCGAAGAGCGCCAGTTCATCGGTATCGAGCGGAGCGGCGGCCTCGCAGACCTCGCCCAGACAGCGCTGCCAGATCATCTCGCGCTGCTCCAGCTCTTCGTTCTCGGCAAAGCGGTAGACGGCGCCGCCGGGCAGGTAGACGCCCATTGGCATCTGCGCCAGCAGGATCGCCCCGTCTTCAACCGGAAGGGCCACGAACCGCGCCAGCATCTGGCCCGTATCACGCAGAGTCTGAACCTGCACCAACTGGCAGATATTGCGCTGCACGGTGGCCGCCTGACAGCTGACAACCCAATCTCCGAAAGCCGTGTTATTGGCCAGATCGGTGTCGTTCTCAGCGGCGGTTTCCTGAGCCAAAGCAGGCGCTGCAGCCAGAGCCGTCAGCAGCCCAAGAGACAAAAAGAGTTTTCGTATCACGCGCGGGGTCTCCATCAGAACGTGTAATCCAATCCAAAATAAACGGTTGCGCTGCTGTCCTCGAAACCGAGGGTTTCGCGCAAAGGCAGGCCTGCCATAAGCAGCATGCTTGCGTTGTCGCGGTAGCTGATCCGTGTGCCAGCCCCGGCGGAGGCCAGAAAGTCCTGATCCGCCTCAATGCCGCCATCCGTGCGGAACGGCACGATCAGACCGACATCAAGGAAGCCGAAAGGCCGCGCCCTGAAATCGCTCTCCCCCAAGGGGATCGCCTCGCGACCGCTCAGCTGCAGCCGGGCGACGAAACCGCTGTCACCGCTGCGCACGTTGTTTGGATAGCCGCGCAGGATATCCGGGCCACCGCCCGTAAACAGCCGCGCCACAGGCAGGTTCTCACCGTCGGCGTATTGTCCGATCACATTGGTCTCAAAAAGCAGCTTTTCACCCAGCGGGCGGGTATAGGCGAGAGAGCCGTAAAGCAGCGTATAACTGCCTTCGGTTTGCGAGATCTGCGCCGTATCCGCCTCTCCCACACGGAAGCCGCCCGTCGCGCTGATCACGTAGTTTTCCGCGCGTTCGGTATAGGTGACCGCACCGTAAACTTCTTGGATTTCGATATCGCTGAAGGTCAGTCCCAACAGAGTTGACTCGGACGTCTCGTAGGCCAGACCGGCTTCCCAGGTCCAATGGCTGAACGGTCCGACCCGGAAAGGTTGGCGGTAAGACAGCGTCGCGCCCGAGGATTCCGACAGGATTTCAAGGGCTTGGAACGGGCCGTTGATGACTTCCGCGTCTGAGTAGGACAATGTCGCTTCCAGACGTCCATTATAAGGACCCACAGGCCGCGAATACCCGACCGAGACACTTTGCGAGGATTCCGAGCGTTGCAGCTTGAAAGACAGCGTGTCCCGCACGCCCGTCGCACTTGTCCAGCGCCCGAAATAGGCCGCGCGCAGGTCGCCTGTTTCCTCCCGCCCGAAGTTATCAAGCGAGAAGGTTGAGGAGAACGGGTCCGTCTCTTTGCCTGAAATCGTCGCAATTGTCGTGCCGACCTCTGTGCCGGGCGCAAATGACAGGCGGGGGCGAATGTCGTGCATCACCTCATAGATGCGCAAGTCGCGCTCCAGCTGCGCAAAATCCGGGCGCTCGTTTTCGCGTAGTGTAATCGTGCGGCGCAGGAAGTCGGGCGACGTGCGCTCCAGCCCGTCAATCTCGACGCTTTGGATGTTCGCCTCGACCAGCGACACTTTGAGGATGCCATCCTCGACATCCTGTGGGGGCAGCAGCGCCTGGGCGGTCAATACCCCTGCGCGGGAGTAAAGCGTCTGCACATCGGCCAGCATCTTTTCCAGATCAGCGAAGACAAGTGGGCGATCGACATATTGCGCGGCCACCTGCTGCAATTCAGCGTCGCTGAGATAGGCGCTGTCGGAAAACGCGATGCCTTTGATCTGGAAACTCTGCGCAAGAGCGGCCCCGGTCAGGATGCACCACAGCGTGATAGCCGTGCAGAGAAGACGCCAAACGCTCATCCGCGCGCTCCGGTCTGCTGCAACGCATCCGTGACGCCCATCATCGAGATGTCAAACGCGATTGGCGGCTGATCAAGTGCGGGACGGTATCGCACCGAGACGGCACGCGCGCGTTTCCAGCCCTCCACCATGTCCAACGGCAGCCGGGTGATCGCCTCGCATCTCTGTGCCGAGCAGGTCACATAGGGCACCTGAACGGGCTTGGCTGCTTTTAGCTGCACGAAAAGGCCCGACCCAAGATGAACACCTGCCGGAACCAGCACTTGAACGGCCGCCGATCCATCGGCCTCCTGCCGCAGACGTACGGTTGCCAGCCAAGTTTCCTGAGGGCCGAAATTGCTTTGAGACGCGATGCAGTCGCCGTTCTGACAGGCGACAGACCAATCCTGAAACGTCTTCGTCCCGGACGCTGATACTGCCTCCGAGGTAAACATGGCGAGAATCGGCAAAAATGCTGCCGTCAATATGTGTTTCATCCGAGCCATGACCCTCCGCCATGCCGCTGGAACTCGTGAAATCAAAATCATCAACAAATGAGCTATCGGCGGGACTTTATGCTAAAAATCTAAAATTTCTAAGGAATTTTAAGGTTTTATAAAGATTTTGACTGGTGCGACTCTTTCCCTTTCGAGCCGAGATTGAACAATCGTCAGCAGTTATTCAGTAGTATCAATGCATTAGGCGGAATATTGCCGATACCCTCAGGGGATCATGCAAGCTCAACGATGTGACTAAACATCGTTACGCAACGGTAACATTCATTGAAATGTGGCGTAACCTCAGTCCTGAGCTAGCTTTTCCAGCTTCACGGTGGCCGCTTTGACCACCTCAAAATGCTGCGCCAGTGTTTTTACCGAACTGCGCTGCATCGGAGCGTGCAAAGACAGGGTTGTCAGCAACCGGTTCTGGGTGTCGCGGATCGGCACAGCGATGGCGGTCATCCCTTCCATGAACTCTTCATCATCGGTGGAATAGCCGCGCTCGCGGGTCAAAGTCAGTTCATCGCGCAGCTGCTGCGGGTCGGTCAGCGTGCGCGCCGTGTGACGCGTCAACCCAAGCGAGTCGATCAGCCGTTCGAGCTTGTCCGACCGCAGCGAAGACAGATACATCTTGCCGCTTGCCGTGCAATGAAACGGCACCTGCGTGCCGACGGGCAGCTGGATGCGCAGCGGCCAGTGGGTCTCCACCCGGTCGAGATACACCATCCCGTAGCGTCCGGGGGCGGCGAGGTTGCAGGTCTCGCCCACCTCCTCGGCCAGCGCCTTCATGATCATCAGACGTTCAGTGCGGATGCGTTGCGAGGACAGCGTGTTTGACGCCAGCCACCGCATCCGCTTGCCCGGCCCGTAGGACCGCCCATCCACATCGCGTTGCAGGAACCCTTCGGCCTCGGCAGTGGTCAGCAAGCGGTGGATGGTGGGCTTGGGCAGGCCGAGGGCCTCAGAGAGCGCGGCGGGGGCAACGGGCACCCCCGCCTGCGCAACTTCTTCAATCAAGACCAGAAGCCGCAGATTTGTCGGTATCTGTTCTTTCCTGTCCAGAGCTTGCTCGTTTGTCAAACGGTCATCTGGCATGAGGTCGGGCCTTAACGGTTGGGCAACAGCGCCAGTGCAAGATCGGGTGTCAACGCGACCAGGAACCAAACGCTTATCAAAGCGAACAAATACGGCACCGTGTAGCGCAGCAACCTGAAATACGGAACGCCCGTCACACCAGACGCCACGTAAAGGTTAAGCCCGTAAGGCGGCGTAATGAACCCGATTGAAGCCCCCACAAGGAAGATAACCGAGAAATGGATCGGATCGACGCCAACACTGGCCGCAATTGGCGCCAAAATGGGCGCAAGGATGATCGTGACGGGCAGCGACTCCAGCACCATGCCCGAGAAGAACACGATCACCATCGCCGTGAAGAGCACCGCATAGTAGCCCCCCATCGAGGTCACGAAATCGCCGATCACCTCCTGAGCGCCCAGAAGCGACAGGATCTGCTGCATCACGACCGAGATCGCGATGAGTGGCGCAAGGATGCCCGTGATCTCGGCTGAGCGCATGGTGATGCCGGGGATCTGCTTGAGGGTGAAGCCCTCGACAACAAGCTGCTCGGCATAGGATTTTTCTTCCCATGTCTTGCCGGATTTCAGCCCCAGCGTGTTGGTGATCACGTAAGATAGCAGGCCTGCAATGATGCAGAAGCCCACGGTGACACCCGCGGCCTCTGTGGGTGAGAACTTGCCAGTGTAGATGCCCCAAAGCACCAAACCGATGGCAAAGAAGCCCAGCCACGCGCCGAATGCGGTCTTCAGAACGCGGTTCAGTTGCAGCGGGATCAGATAGCCCCAGCCGTTGATGCGGCAGATGATCCAGCAGGCCAGCTGCATGCCAACCACCATCAGCGCGCCAGGGATGATGCCGGCCACGAACAGGTCCGAGATCGGCAGGTTCATCAGGAAGCCGTAGACGATGAAGATAATCGACGGCGGGATGATGATCCCCACCGTGCCGCCCGCAGCCGCTGTCGCAGCTGAGAACCGCTCGTCATAGCCGCCTTTGACCATTTCGGGGTGCAGCATCGAGCCGATTGTTGCGGTTGTCGCCGAGTTGGAGCCCGAGATCGCCGCGAACAGGCCGCACGCGCCCAAGGAGGCCATGGCAAGACCGCCCCTCAACCATCCCAGACAGGAATAGGCAAAGTCCGAAAGTCGTCTCGCGATCCCCGATTTGTTGATCAGGTCCCCGGTCAGAATGAAGAGCGGCATCGCCAGCAGGGCAAAGCCCTTGTTGAACACGTTCAGCAATTCCGCGCCCATATTGTCGAGCGTGAGGCCCAGCACGAACGAGCACCCAATCACCCAGTAGCCGATCACCAGAAACACCGGCACTCCGAGCATGAAAAGAAACGTCACCCCAAGCGAGATGATTGTAATGAGGGTCCCGTCAGCCATCAGACATCTCCTCCGATCACAGCTTGTTTGATCAGGGGTTGGCCTGAGCGATAATTCTTGATGTCGTCCTGCAGGTTCTCCACAGCCCGCGCAGCCATCAGCACACCTGCGACGGGCGCTGCCATGATGAACCACCACTGCATCGTGTTGTCCGTACCCAGAACGATCTGGAAGTTTGACGCGGAAAGGGCCACCACCCGCAAGGTCGTGATCATGAAGATCAGCGCAAAGCCGAACCACAGCACAAAGTCGATGCAGAGGCAGAAGAACTGGCCGGTGCGCGGCATCATCGTGCGGAACTCCGAGAAACTCAGATGGGTGCGGACCCGGATGTTATAGGCCGCGCCAAACCACGCCATCACCATGAAGAGGAACGGTGGGATCGTGGTGGACCACGGCTGCTGGTTTGAGAACACAAACCGGTCAATCACGCCCCAGAAGATGATCAGCGCAATCGCCAGATAGCTGGTGACCATGATCGTGCGCTCGAAATACCGCTCGAAGATCGGGATGCGATGGTAGATCCACGCCATCACAAGGCCAGAGGCCAACAGGAAGATCGCACCGATGACATACATCGTCTGCGGACGCAGCGCGTTTCGGATTTCAAAGGAATCCTGACTGCCAAAGGCAGCCATCAGCGTGCCGAAGTCGGACAATACGGACATGAGGTCCCTCCTCCCATGTGAGATGCGCGCCGGTTGGCCCGGTCTTTCGCATCAGCAATTTATCTGAAGGCAAGCATGCCAGCCCCACATGCAGCGGGGCCAGCATTATTTTTCAGAAGGCAGGACTTAGCCTTTCCACCAACGACGCGGCTCAACGTTTTCAGCCAGCGTGTGCGGGTTGTTGCGCACTTCGTTGTAGATATCCTGATAGGTGTCGATGCCACCGGCCCAGCCGTTGATCCGCTCGCGCCACTGCTCCCACAGTTGCGGCTGGAACTCGGGCGAGCACATCTCTTCGGCCTTGCGCACCTCTTCGTCCGACAGCGGCGCAACGCGCACATCGTTCTGCGCGAAGATCGTGTTGGGAAGCTGCGGGGTCGAGTGACCGACCGTGTTCACAAGAGCGGCCTCGTTGGCAGCCTGCACGTGGACCTGCGTCAGATAGGAGGCTTCCATCACCGCGTCCTGCAACTCGCCACCAAGGCTGTCGAAGGTCGAGGCCGTCATCGCCGTGTGCTCGGTGCCGCAGAAGAAGCGCAGGTCAACACACTGGGACACAACAGGCGACATGTTGGCGTAAGCCACAGCCGAGGCCCATGTTTCCGCACCGTCGATCAGACCCTGCTTGAGACCGTCGAGCGTCTCTTCCCATGCCACCGGCACCGGGTTGAGGTTCAGCGCTTCCATGGCTATCCGGCCCAACTGGGTGCCAGTCACGCGGTTCTTGGTGCCCATGATGTCTTCCAGCTTGGTCACCGTCGGCTTGTCAGCGAAGTTCTGGCCCATCATGATCCCGCGCAACTCGGCGTGGGTGAACAGGAATTTCAGACCATGACGCTGCTCGAACGGCTCACGCAGGATGCGCTGCGATTCCGGGCTATACATGAAGTAATACTGATCGGCCCGGCTGCGGAACATGTACGCGTAGTCCAGCACGTTCAGATAAGGCGCACCACCGGCCGAGTTTTGGGTCGAGGCGGCATAGATGTCGATGATGCCCTGCTGGGCTTTCTCAACACAGGACAGCTGACCACAAATCTGGTTGTTGCCGATGAATTCGATGCGAATTTCGCCGTCCGTGCGCTCCTCCAGGTCACGGGCAAACTCAAGACACCCTGCACGCTCGATCAAAAGGTTTTGCGGGTTGAAACCAGCGGCACCAAACTTCAGCGTGTGCTTCGCTTCCTTGGAAAACCGCTTATTGTAGGTTGATTCCGCAGCTTTCGCGAGGTTAGCTGCTGTCATCGCCCCACCGAAGGTGCCTGCGGCCAAGAGCGTCGAGCTCATACCGTAAGTCCCTGCGATCCTAAAGAAATCCCGGCGCGAGACTCCCTTTATCCGATCGTAAATTCCCATGTTGTCCTCCCATTTTGACAATTATTGAGACATAACGTCTCAGAAAAGACTAGAATAGCTTTTTGCTTCTGCATAGAGTTTTTTCCAATTGGGAGGAAAAAGACCGTGGACGCAAAACAAGATGCAGATTTTGTCGTGGTGGGGGCCGGATCGGCTGGCTGTGTGGTGGCAAACCGCCTGAGCGCTGATGCAAAGACTCGCGTTGTGCTGCTTGAGGCCGGGCCAGCGGATACGAATCCGTGGATCCACATCCCCGTCGGCTATTTCAAAACAATGCACAATCCCAAGGTGGACTGGTGCTACAAAACCGAACCCGATCCCGGTCTGAACGGACGCTCCATCGACTGGCCCCGCGGCAAGGTGCTGGGCGGGTCGTCGTCGTTGAACGGTCTTCTTTACGTCCGTGGCCAGCCCGAAGACTACGACCGCTGGCGTCAGATGGGCAATCCCGGCTGGGGCTGGGATGATGTGCTGCCGCTTTTCAAACGTGCCGAAAACAACGAACGCGGGGCGGATGAGTTTCATGGGGATGACGGCCCCCTCGCTGTCTCGAACATGCGCATCCAGCGTCCGATCTGCGACGCCTGGGTCGCCGCGGCCCAATCGGCAGGCTATCCGTTCAACCCCGATTACAACGGGGCCGAGCAGGAAGGCGTGGGCTATTTCCAACTGACAACTAGGAACGGACGGCGCTGCAGCGCCGCTGTGGCCTATCTCAAACCTGCACGCAGCCGCGAGAACCTTCAAATCATCACAAATGCCCAAGTCACCAAGGTGAACATGGAGGGCAAGCGCGCCGTCAGCATCTCCTACACCGACAAAAGCGGTGCGGTGCAAACCATCACCGCGAAACGCGAAATTGTGCTCTGCGGCGGGGCGATCAACTCGCCCCAAGTGCTGATGCTGTCGGGTATCGGGGATGGTGAACAGCTCAAGGCCAATGGCATTGAGACGGTTCATCACCTGCCCGGGGTGGGCAAGAACATGCAAGACCATCTGCAAGCCCGTCTGGTTTACAAGTGCAATGAGCCGACCCTTAATGACGAGGTCCGCAGCCTTTATAATCAGGCGCGGATCGCGCTAAAATACGCGCTCTTCCGTGCAGGCCCCATGACAATGGCGGCGAGCCTTGCAACAGGCTTCATGAAAACCCGGCCCGATGTCGCCTCCCCGGACATTCAGTTCCATGTGCAGCCGTGGTCTGCAGACAGTCCCGGCGAAGGGGTGCACCCGTTCTCGGCCTTCACGATGTCGGTGTGTCAGCTGCGCCCCGAAAGCCGGGGCGAGATACAACTCAGCGGGCCGGACCCGAAAACCTACCCCAAGATTGTGCCGCGTTACCTGTCGACCGAGACCGATTGCCGGACCATCGTGGACGGTATCAAGATCGCCCGTGGCATCGCGCAACACGCGCCGCTAAGCTCAAAAATCGCCGAAGAGTTCCGTCCCAAGTCGGACCTCGACATGGAGGACTATGAGGGCACGCTGGATTGGGCGCGCAACAACAGCGTCTCGATCTATCACCCGACCGGAACCTGCAAAATGGGCACCGGAGAGGATGCGGTGACCGACCCGGCCTTGAAAGTGCACGGCGTGGAGGGTCTGCGCGTCGCGGATTGCTCGATCATGCCAGAGATCGTGTCGGGCAACACAAACGCGCCGGCCATCATGATCGGCGAAAAAGTGTCCGATCTGATCCGCGAAAGCGCTTAAAGCGCGCGCAAGCGTGCCAGCGCTGCTGGCACGCAGCTTATGCCATCCCGTCGCGCGCCACGGGCAGGATCACCCCTTCGATCAGGCGCATCAGATCGCCAAAATAGCCGCCACTGCGCGCGGGGCGCGTTGGGTCGGACGTAATCGCGACAGTCAGATCAAGGCTTGGCACGATGCAGATGATCTGCCCGCCATAGCCGCGCGCCAAAGCGTAGTCATCGCGGCCTGCGCGGCCCAGAAACCAGCCATACCCATAATCCAGCCCGGAAAACGGCGACCGGGTATGGGTTTGCAACGACCGCGCAACCCAATCGGCGCTCAGCACCTGCGTGTCGTTCCAGCGCCCGCCCTGGCGATACATCTCGCCAAATCGGATCATGTCCGGCAGGCTCAACGCCATCTCGTTGCCGCCCAGATACCGGCCTTGCGGATCGCGGGTCCAGGCAGGGATATCAATGCCCAAGGGCCGGCCAAGACGCTCCCGCGCCAGCGTCAGCAGGCTCTCGCCCGAGACCGTGCTCAGCACCGCGCCCAGCACATGAAACGAGCCCGTCGAATAGAGCATCCGCGCGCCCGGTTCGGCCACGAAAGGACGCGACAGCGCATCGGCAACCCAATCACGGCTGCTGATCCAGCCGCCGTAATTTGCCCCCGATGTGCGCTCCAGCCCCGCTTGCATGGTGACAAGATTCTCGACGGTGATCTGCGCGACGCGCGAATCCGCCCCTTGCGGGATCAGCGCCGGGGCCACATCCCCCAAGGGCGCTTCGATTGATGGCAATTCGCCCCGGTCCAAAGCCGCCCCCGTGAGCGCAGCCACGACGGTTTTCGAGACAGATTTGACCGGAACAGCACGTCCCAGCGCGGGTCCGCGAAACACCTGTTGAAGTCGGGTCACCCCGCCCTGCTGCACGAGCACTGCGTGACACTGCTCCAACGCCCCGGCCCGCGCGGCCACGGCCTGCCATGGATCGCTCTGCGCGGCCAAGGGCCACGCCAGACAGGCCGCCGCACCGGAGAGGACGTAACGACGGTTCAGGCGTGGCATGGGCGATTCTTCCATTGAGCTTTCCCGAAGATAGCCATGAGCGGGCGCTCTACCAGTCAGATTTCCGTGAACCGCGCGCCAGCGGGCAAACGGCCGTGCAAAGACCGCAGGTCCCCAGGCCAAAGCGAAGCAGCGCGCGCCTCGTCAGCACCGCCGCAATCCGCAAAGCGTGTCGATCTCTCGACCCAGCATCGCGACCCCGGTTCATAAATAATTTCGATCTCACACAAAATAAATTATGATTGGAGCGCGGTGGGATTTGCGGGCATCCTTTCCTCTATGCACATCCGAGGGAGTGACTCATGACACAGATATTCAAGTTGACAGCGATCACCATGGCCGCGTCGCTGCTTGCACAGGCCGCAATCGCTGAAACGTGGCGCATGGCCACAAAGATGCCCGTCGACAGCCCGGAAGGACAGGTCTTTCAGGCGATTGCCGACAAGACCGCTGAATACTCAGGCGGCACGCTCGAAATTCAGGTCTTTCCGAATGAACAGCTGGGCAAGGAGGACGCCGTTCTTGAGCAGCTTCAAAGCAACGTCGTTCAGATCTATGCGGAAGGTTTCGGCTTCCTGAAGAAATGGGTGCCTGAGACCTCCTGGTTTAACGCCGCCTTCATGTTCGATGATCGCGAGCACTGGTCGCGCTTTGTGAACGGGGACATGGGTCAGGCGTGGTTTCAGCAGGTCGAGGACGCCGCCGGTGTGACGGTTCTGGGTGATCCGACGAAAATCCTGCGGGGCCCTTACCGCGTGATGGTTTCCGGGCCGGAAGTGGCCGGTCTGGATGATATCTCCGGGCTGAAACTTCGCATGCACCCTAACCAGCTTGCCATCGCGACATGGTCCCATCTGGGGGCAGAGGTGATTACGTTGCCTTGGACGGATGTCTATCAAAGCATCGACACCGGGCTGATCAGCGCCGTGAACAGCCCGATTGCGCTGGTGGAATCGATGCGCTTCAACGAGGTCGCCTCGCATATCGCGCGCACCGATGAATATCATCAATCCATCGGTCTCATGGTGAATGCAGAGGCCCTGGCCGCCCTGGACGAGCAGCAACGCGCAGCCTTGATGCGCGCCTATGACGAAGCCGGTGAGCTTTCCGTTCAACTGATGAACCAGGCCACCGACGACAGCATGGCGCGGATGACGGCCGCGGGCATCACCTATACCGAGCTGGATACCGCCCCCTTCGTTGCCCGCATGACCGAGTTCTATGATGACCTCGAAGCCAAGGGCGAGCTGCCCGAAGGGTTCCGCGCCGCCGTTGAGGCTGCACGTCAATGACGGACAGCGCCCGCCCTGTTCCCAAGGCCATCGCCATGGCCGACACGATCCTTCTGGGGATCGGGCGGGCGTTCTCCTGGATGTGTTCGTTCTGTCTGCTGGCGATGCTGGTGATGACAGCCGCGACCATCCTGCTCCGCCCTTTGGGTCTTAACTTTTACTGGATTTTTCCGTGGGTCATGGTGCTGTTTGTCTGGCTCAGCTTCTTTGGGTTCTTCCCGGCCATGATCTTTGGTCGCGACATTCGGATCGACTTTGTGGCGCGGCTGTTTGGCAATACCGGGATGCTGGTCACGCGCATTGTCGGGCAGGTCGTCGTTCTGTTCGTGCTCTACTGGTTGCTGCTTGAGCTTCCCGCAATCGTGTCGCGTCAGTCCGGCAGCATTGATGGGGCCGTTCTGCCTTGGGGCGGTGAGGCCAAGCGACGGCTTCTGTCACTGCCGCTGCTGTTGTCCTGCATCTGCATCGCGGCAGCTTTGCTGGTCGATATGGTCAAGATGTTCCTTGGATTGCCAGAGCGCGGCGCAGATCATCTGCCCGGCGAAGTCGGAGACGCCTGATCCGTGGCCATCCTTCTGTTCACCGTATTCATCGCGCTTATTCTACTACGCGTTCCGGTCAGCTTCGCGATTGGCGCCGCCGTCGTGGCAGCCTTCCTGACCTCGGATTTCTCGAACGCGATGCAGGTCATTCCCCAGCAGATTCTGGAAGGGGTCGACAAAGCCTCCCTCACCGCTGTGCCGTTTTTCATCATGGCCGGAAACCTGATGAATGCTGCAGGCGTGACCGACCGGATCTTCAATTTCGCCAATGCGCTTGTGGGTCATTTCAAGGCCGGTCTGGCGCAGGTCAACGTGCTGTCGTCGATGATCTTCGCAGGCATATCCAGGGCGGCTGTGGCCGATTGCGCGGGCCTTGGCGCGATCGAGATCAAAGCCATGCGCGAGCGTGGCTACAAACCCGAATTCGCTGCGGCGATCACCGTGGCCTCTGCGGTGATCGGGCCGCTGATCCCGCCCTCCATCGGCCTTGTGATCTATGCCTTTCTCGCGCAGCAAAGCATTGACCGGATGTTTCTTGCAGGCGTCGTGCCGGGTGTTCTTGTGGGCTTGGCCCTGATGCTCTGGGTCCGCGCCATCGCGGTGTTCCGCAAGTTTCCGACACAACCCCGCGCGCCGGTGCGCGAGGTCGCCCGCACCGGGCTGGACGGCTTTCTGGCCTTGCTGGCTCCGGCAATCATTCTGGGCTGCATCCTGTCCGGCTTTGTCACCGCGACCGAAGCGGGTGTTCTGGCGTGCATCTACTGTATCGGGCTGGGCCTCTGGTATCGCGAACTGACATGGACGACCTTCATCAAAGCCCTGAACGAGACCGCAATGATGACCTCCGTCATCATGGTCATCATCGGGTTTTCCATCGCGATGGGCTGGCTTCTGGCCATTGAACAAGTCCCGCAGGGTGTCGCCGACTGGGTGTTCAGCCTGACCGAAAGCCGAGCAGTCTTCCTGGCGCTGATGATGGTCTTCGTGCTGCTGATCGGCTGTGTGGTCGAAGGCGTTCCGGCCAAACTGATCCTTGTGCCGACGCTGCTGCCGCTTGTTGATCTTTATGGCATCGACCGTGTGCATTTCGGCATCGTGCTGCAGCTTGCCTTGCTGATCGGTATCGCGACACCGCCCATGGGCATCGGGCTGTACATCGTGTCCGAAGTGGGCCGCGTGAAGTTCGACAAAGTTGCGCTGGCAACGCTTCCGCTGTTGATCCCGCTGATCGTCGTGCTGATCATGCTGGCCTATATTCCAGCGCTTTCGACCTTCCTGCCCAATCTGATCCTTGGGCCGGACACCACTCTCCTGAACTGATCGGAAAGGCCTCAGATGTATAAAATGCGACCGCTCCCTGCCCCGGTGGAGACATCCGCGCTGGATCGCCTGTCCCGTCTGGAGACGGCCACAATCGGCCACACATACCAGTTCGGGTTTGCAGATCCGGTACTGCAATCGGTGCTGCCGGGCAAATCGGTTGTCGGCACCGCCGTCACCCTGGCGCTTCCGGGTCAGGACTCGACCCTGCTGCACCATGTCATTGCGCAACTTCGCCCCGGGGACTTCCTTGTAATCGACCGGCTTGGCGACACCCGCCACGCCTGTTTTGGCGGTGGCGTAGCCTTGGCTAGCAAACAGCAGGGCTTTGCGGGGGCAGCGGTTGATGGCGCGCATACGGACACCTCGGAGATCGCGGAACATGACTTCGCCCTTTGGTCGCGCGGCGCGTCTCCGATCACGACCCGGCTCTACGATATCGGGGGCGGCTTCAACATTCCCGTCTGCTGCGCCGGAGCGGCCGTGCTGCCGGGATATGCAGTGCTTGCCGATGAAAGCGGCGTGCTTTTCATCGACCCGGATGATCTGGACGAGGTTCTTTCGACCGCGGAGGCAAAGACCCAACGCGGCATGGCAAACACCGAACGGCAAAAATCCGGGGAAAAGCTGGGCGCCATCACAGGTGCCACCGCCAAGGTCGAAAAGCGCCTCGCGACTGCGGACGACTGAGTGATGGCGTATTCCCGTCATGGCGCGCTGCAACGTCTTGGCGACGCCCAGATTTGCAATACAGGTTTACACATTTGGATCATCACGCCTCAGCCCGTGAAGGACCGGCAATGAACCACGACACAGAACACTGGCAGGTTTCCAAGACCGCGACGACGCATCCACAGGGCGTGGTCACTGCGCAGCATATTCTCGCCGCGCGGGCGGGCGCGGCGATGCTGGATCAAGGGGGCAATGCGGTGGATGCAGCCGTCGCTGCGGCCTTGGCACTTGGGGTGGTCGAGCCGTGGATGTGCGGCCTGGGCGGCAGCGGCCTGATGGTGATCTGGAGCGCGGAAGATAAGCGCGCCGTCACGCTGGATTTTCAGGGCATGCTTGCGGGTGCCACGTCCTGCGATGACTATCCTGTGGACCCCGATCTGCCGGAGACACTCATGGGGTTCCCGACCGTCCGCAACAACGCCAATATCGAAGGCTACCGGGCGATCACGGTCCCGGGGGCGGCAGCAGGCTTTGAGCATGCCTTGCGCAAATGGGGTCGCCTGTCTTTGACAACCGTCGCGGCCCCCGCCATCGCGCTTGCGGACGGCGGGGTCGAGGCAACGTGGTTTACCACTTTGCAGGTCGCGCTGGCCAGCGCGGTTATCGCCAAGGACCCGGCCTCCAGCGGGATTTACCTGCCCCAGGGCCATCCCATCGCACCGGAAGTGGCGATGGTGCTGCCGCATCTTGCCCAGACACTGACCCGCTTTGCCGAGGGCGGTGCCGAGGCCTTTTACAAAGGTGATCTTGCGCAGGAGATCGTGGCTGATCTCAAGGCTGGCGGCTCTGCGATTTCTCTGGACGATCTGGCATCCTATGAGGTTCTGGAGGCCCCGGCCTACGCGCAAGAGCATCGTGACGCGACGGTTCATGTAATGGGAGATGTCAGTGGCGGCACACGGCTGCATGATTTCCTGCGCCATAGCCAGACCCATATTCCCACGGCGTCGGAGCGCCCGACACCCGAAACCTGGCGGCGTTATGCGGACGGCCTGAACGCCGCATTCCGGGCCCATAACAAGCGCATCGGGCGGATCACAGAAAAGGGCAGTTGCACCTCGCATCTGTCCACCGCTGACAGCGATGGCAATATGGTCGCCTTGACCCATACGCTGCTCAATCGCTTCGGATCGGGCGTGACGCTGCCGCGCACGGGTCTGCTGATGAATAATGCGGTGAGCTATTTCGATCCGCGCCCTGATTGGCCCACCTCGATGGCGCCGCACAAGCGCATCAACGCCTCGAACATGTGTCCCACCGTGGTGACCCGCAAAGGCGAGGCCGCCTTCGCCCTTGGGGCGTCGGGTGGCAATCACATCATGCCTGCAGTCGCGCAGGTCACTGCGCTGATGCTCGATTTCGGGCTTTCGCTGGAGGAGGCGATGAACCATCCCCGGCTGGACGCATCAGATCGCGCGTCGGTGCGTGCAGACCCTTCCCTTGGGGCCGCCGTTCTTGACGCGCTGGCACAAGACCATGATCTGGAAATCGCCCAGCGCCTGGTTTTTCCAAAACTTTATGCCTGTGTCTCTGCGGTCGCGGCTGTGCCCGGCGGGTGGGCTGGCCTGAACGATCCTTCCCAACCTTCGGGAGGCTCCAGCGGTCCGGCACCTTTCGAGGCTCGACCTGTCGCAAGCTCTTCTCAGGATGTCCGCGCATGACCATCGCAGTTTCGCTTCCCAATGCCGAAAAACTTGCCTGGTGGGTCGCGCATCTTGGGACCTTGCTGCCCGAGCATGAGGTCACACCGGCTGCCGAGATTTCGCGCCCTGACGACGTCCGCTACGCCGTCGTCTGGCAGCCGCCCACGGGACTGCTGGCCAGCTTTCCCAACCTCAAAGCGACGATCTCTATCGGCGCTGGCATCGACCACATCGCTGCCGATCCCGACTATCCGACTGATGTTCCCGTGATCAAAACCATTGGCCCCGACATGACCCAGCGGATGCTCGAATATGTGGCACTTCATGTGCTGAGCCTGCATCGCCAGTTGCCCGACCTGCAAACTGCACAAAAAACAGGCAAATGGTTGCAGATCGTCACCCCGACGGCCCCGAACCGGAAGGTGGGCATCCTTGGCCTTGGTCATCTGGGCCGGCAAGCAGCGGTGACCCTAAAGGGCTTGGGGTTCGACGTGGCAGGCTGGTCACGCAGCGGGAATGCCCCTGATGGTATCGAAGGGTATGACGCCTCGCAGCTCGACGCCTTCTTTGCGCGCAACGAAATCCTCGTTTGCCTGTTGCCCCTGACCCCTGAAACCAGGGGGCTGCTGTGCGCGACGACCTTTGCCAAGATGCCGAAGGGGGCGTGCCTTATCAACGCCGCCCGTGGCGCGCATTTGATCGAGGACGATCTGCTGGCCGCTTTGGAGACCGGGCAGATTTCGCGCGCCACACTGGATGTCTTCAACACCGAACCGCTGCCACAGGACCACCCGTTCTGGACCCATCCCAACGTGTTGATCACTCCGCATATCGCGTCCCTGATCGACCCGGTCTCGGGCGGAGAGGTCATCGCGGCCAATATCCGCACGCTGGATGCAGGCGGAACACCTGAGGCGCTGACACATGTCAGCCGCGGCTACTGAGCTTACTCGCCTTCGATGTATTCGCACCAGTCCGGATTGGCTGCGCACCAGTTGCGCGCGGCGTTCGCGCTGACCCGGACAAGCTCATCGACCATCTCGCCCCTCGCCATGTTGGCATAGGCGCAACGCACCTTCAGAACCCGTGGCGTCACCTTGACCGGGATCACCTTCAACGCCCCGGAGGCCAGTTCGTCAGCGGCCACAACCGCCGGTATGGCCGCAATTCCCAGCTTGGCGTTAATCATCTTCGCGATCGTGCCGACAGCATTCGCCGTATGTCGCGGCCCGGCCTTGTATCCTTTTCCGACCAACGCATCCGATAATGGAAAAAGCGGGGATGTGCGGGGGTAATGGATCAGCGGCATCGCCGCCAGATCACGGTCGGTATAAACCTCCTTGGACGGATCAAGCAGGTCCGCATGACACACCCAGCGGATCGCATAATTCACCGTAAACAGGTTGGACATCTGCATCTTCGGCGGCGCGTTTGACAGAAACGCGATATCGACATCAGCCGCGTCCACATGCCTGGAGAGTTGAAAATCCGAGGCGCTGATCAGATCGCATTGCGTCCCCGGCATCTCTTGCGCAAGCTGGCGCATCATGTCGGGCACCCATGTCATCACCGACAGCGACACCGCAGCGACCCGGACCTTTTGCACCGGCGCGCCCCCCTCCTCGGCACGGCGCATCATGGTGTCGCGCAGGTCAAGCAGACGTTCCGAGTAAACCTGCATTTCATGCCCTCTTTCGGTCAGGGTGAAATGGCTCTTGCTGCGATCCACCAGCTCGGCGTTCAGATAGGTCTCCAAGGCGAAAATACGCGCTGTAACAGCGGGTTGTGTGATGTTCAGCTTATCGGCAACCCGCTGATGGGTGCCAAGCTGAGCGAGCCAGTAAAACGCTTCGACATGCTTGAGGTTCATAGGCCGATGTTACGGTAATCGTCTGCACTTCAAAAGAAATTCTTATGTAACACAAAAAAATTTCGATTTTGCCAAACCTGACCCCTTCCCACCAAGATCACAGCTATGGAAACACCCCAAAACCTGCGCCAGCGCCTAGCGCGCGGACAGACCCTTTCGGCCAGCTGGCTGTTTCTGGGCAGTCCGGTGACAACAGAAATCCTGTCTGCAGCCGGGTTCGATCTGCTGCTTTTGGACCGCGAACACGCGCCTGGCGGGCTTGATACGCTCTATCATCAATTGCGTGCGGCGGATGTGCCCGTCGTCGTGCGGCTCGACAGCCCGGACCCGTCGCAAATCAAACTAGCCCTCGATGCGGGCGCTCAGGGCGTGGCAATTTCCAACCTCTCCTCGGGCGATCAGGCCCGCGCTCTGATCGCGGCAACGCGCTATGTCCCGGACGGCACGCGGGGCATTCAACGGCTCAGCAGGGCCGCACGCTATGGCACCGATTGGGCGGCCTACCGCGCCACGACCGGGGCCGCCCCGTTAACCATTGCCGTGATCGAAACCATCGCGGGTCTTGAAAACCTCGACGACATTCTTTGCGTCGAGGGGCTGGATGTCATCTTCATTGGCGCCGTCGATCTTGCGGCGGGGCTGGGCCATCTCAACGAAATGAACCACCCGGAGGTGAAAGCCGCCATCGCGCGGATTGAGACCAGCACCATCGCGGCGGGCAAGACCCTTGGCGGCTTGGCCAATGCCCCGCAGGACGCCGCCGCCAAGACCGCGCGTGGATATCAGTTGCTCAGCTTCGGAAGCGACGCTTTGTTTCTGCGCGACGGGGCGCTGAGTGCCGCCCAACACGCGAAGGACGCCCTGTCATGACGCTACGCCGCCTGCTCAAAGAGCCTGACCTGCTGATCTCGATGACCTTTCTGCTGGGCTTTTTCATTATCTGCTCGCTGCAGGTCGTCGTCCGCTTCGTGCTAACCGTGCCGCTGTCCTGGACCGAAGAACTGGTCGCGGCGCTGGTGATCTGGATGACTTTCTTTGGGGTGATTGCGGTTGAACGGAAACGCTCGCAAATCCGCGTCGAGCTGCTGGAGGACCTGCTGCCGCCCAAGCCTCTTGCGATCCTCTACACGCTGTTCGATATCGCCATTCTGGCCTGCCTCATCGCCATTGTGATCGGCGGCTGGCACACCATCGCCGAGACCGGCTACCAGCGCACGCCCGCCCTTGGCATCCCGATCAACACCTTGATTGCCATCGTCCCGCTGGCCTCCATCGTGCTGTGCGCAATGGTCATCCGCAACGCATGGCTCCGCGTGAAAGAGGCGTGGACATGACCGCTGATCCGTTCACCGTCACGCTGATTGTCGCCTCCATCATTTTTATCATCATGGGGTTTCCCATCGCCTATGCGATGATCCTGTGCTCGATGATCTATATCGTTTTCAATGACTTGCCCTTATCGCTTCTGGTGCATGAGCTGGGTCTGTCGCTCAACTCCTTCACCATGATCGCGATCCCGCTTTTCATGTTCGCGGGCAAGCTGATGACGGCCTCGGGCATCTCGGACCGCATCTTTGATTTCACCGGAAATCTGGTCGGGCGCATTCCCGGTGGGCTGGGGCATGTCAACGTCACCTCCAGCCTCGTTTTTGCCGGGATGTCCGGCTCGACGCTCGCCGATGTGGCGGGGCTGGGAGAGATCGAATACAAGGCCATGACCCGAAAGGGCTATGATCCCGATTTCACCATCGGCGTCACGCTCTCGTCCGCTGCTATCGGCCCCATTCTGCCTCCGTCCCTGCCCATGGTGCTTTACGGGGTCGCCGCCGGCACCTCCATTTCAGGGCTGTTTCTGGGCGGCATCCTTCCGGGTCTGCTGATTGCCTTCAGCCTGATGGTTTACGTTTTCTTCGTGGGTCTCGCGCGGGGGTACCGCGTTGATGTCTGGGCCGGATGGCGGGCGCTTTGGGTCTCGTTTCTGCGCGCCGCACCGCCGCTTTTTACCCCCTTCATCATCGTGGGCGGCATGGCCATGGGCTGGTTCTCCCCGACCGAGGCCGCGACTGTCGCCGTCCTCTGGGCGCTTTTCATTTCAGCGATTGTCTACCGCACCCTGACGGCCCCTGCTTTTGTCGAGGTGCTTTACGACGTCGCCCTGTCGTCGTCGCGTCTGCTGTTCATCGTGGCGACAGCATTCCTGTTCGGCTGGGTGTCGACCTTCGGCGAGGTGCCGCAAATGCTAGCCGCCGCAATCGAAGGCAACATTACCTCGCCGGTGGTGTTCCTGCTGGTGTGCATCGTGGTCAACCTGATCCTCGGCGCGGTGCTGGAAAACGCGATCCCGCTGCTGATCCTCGCCCCCATGCTCGCGCCCATCGCCGAGGCGACCTATGGCCTCGACCCGATCCATTTCGGCGTCGTCATGGTCTTCAACATCATGATCGGCCAATTCACCCCACCCATCGGCCTGTCGCTTTTCGTCATGCGCGACATCACCGGCTTTTCGCTGGGACGTGTCTTCATGGCGGTGCTGCCGTTTCTTGGCCCTCTCATCATTTCGCTGCTCATCATGGCCTTCGTGCCATCCATCGTGACCGCAATTCCGCGTGCTGCGGGCTTTTAATCCACCAATTGGGAGAGACTATCATGACTGTCACCAGACGCCTTTTTGCAGGTCTTGTCGCCGCCAGCATCGCGCTGCCCGGCCTTGCAAGTGCCGCCGATACCACCTTGCGCTTCGCCCATGTCGTGCGCGATGGAGACCCCGCGTTCATCGCGGCCGAAGCCTTTGCCGAAAAGGTGGCTGAGCTCAGCGAGGGGCGGGTCGAGGTGAAGATGTTCCCCGCCGGGCAGCTTGGCGGCAACCGCAAGCTCTTCACCCAGATCCAGTCCGGCGCGGTCGATATGACCTATACGCCCTTCAACATGCTCGCCGATATCGTGCCGGAATTCGCCACGATCACCGGCGGCTATATGTTTGAAAGCCAGGCCCATCAACGTGCGGTCCTCGACAGCCCGGACATGGGCGGCGCGTGGTCCGAGACCCTGCTTGAAAAGGGCGGTCTGCGCATCCTGTCATCGTTCTTTTATGGCACGCGCAACGTGACTACCAAGGAAACGCCCGTCCGCAGCCCCGCCGATCTGGCCGGTCTGAAACTGCGTGCGGTGCCAAACGCGATGTCGCTGGCAACCGTCACGGGGCTGGGCGCGGCCCCGACCCCTGTCGCATGGCCGGAAACCTTCCAGGCTCTTCGTCAGGGGATTGTGGACGGTCAGGAAAACCCGATCCCGGTGCTGCACGCCGCCAAGTTCTATGAGGTCCAGAAATACCTCATCAAAACCGGTCACCAGATGTCTGCACTGCCCTTCCTGATCCGCGAAAGCACCTGGCAAGGGATGTCCGTAGAGGATCAGGCGGCTGTCATGGAAGCCGCGCTGCACGGGCAGGCCGTCGCGGAAGAGACGATGGTGACATTCACCGAAACGCTCGAATCCGACCTGGTCGCACGGGGCATGGAGATCATTGAACTGACGGATGAAGAGATCGACGTTTTCCGGACCGCCGTGCGCGAGAAAGTCGCCGCAGATTTCGACGGCAGCGTGCTGCCCGCCGGGCTCATTGATCAAATTCACAATATGGCGCAGTGAGGCGCGGAGGCCCCAAAACATGATGGTCCGCCGGGCAAGCGCCTCCCCGCGGGCCTCTGGATCATCGTCGCTGGGGCTGATTGGCCAGTGCCTCTTCTTTGTTCAAAGCTGATCCGCTAGGCTTTTCACACCTTCTCACTCAATGATGGGTTTGGCCTGATGGAAACGTTCAAGACGATGTGCCCGATGAATTGTCACCCGACGCTATGCGGGATGACAGTGACAAAGCACAGCGAGGAAGACGTCGAAATCTCTGGTGACCAGAGCAACCCGGATAGTCAGGGATTTCTATGTGTAAAGGGGAAGGCCGCCCATGAAATCATCGGAAATGAACGGCGTCTGTCGACCCCGCGCATGCGGTCAGAGCGCGGGGCTGATGATTGGACGGACATAAGCTGGGACGCTGCGATGGATCGCATCGCGGACAAAATGCGCGAGGTCGGGCGGGAGCGGGTCGGATTTTGGCAGGCCCATGGCAATTGGGGCAATGACTACGCCTTTGGCCTCAAACGCGCGCAGATGGACCGCTTTGCCAATCTTTATGGGTGTCAGTATTGGAACCCCGCAATGATCTGCTGGGGTCTTGGCGGGTTTGGTGTCGGGCTTACGGGCGCGATTGAAACATCAACCAAAGAGGACCTTGGTGACAATTCCGAGTTGGTGATCCTTTGGGGCGCCAACACTGTCAGCCAGGCCAGCACCCTGCGCCATGTGATGATTGCAAAGCGTCGGGGCGCACGGGTTGTCGTGATCGACGTGCGCCAGACGGAGGCCTCAGGGCTGGCCGATGACGTCATCCTTGTGAAGCCGGGCACCGATGCGGCGCTGGCACTGGCCATGATGCATGTGATCGTGGCGGATGGCGCTTGGGACGGCGACTTTGTTGCGCACCATACCGTCGGGCTCGATGAGCTGAAGGCACATGTGGCGGCGATGACACCCGAATGGGCCGAGGCGCAAACCGGGGTCCCCGCCGAACAGATCATGCAACTGGCCCGCAGCTACGCTGCCACAAAGCCCGCCATGATCGTCCTTGGCGGGTCATCGCTGCACAAGGGCAGCAATACCTGGCAGGCCGCGCGGGCGATTTCCTGTCTGCCCGCCTTGACCGGGAACTTCGGCATTGCGGGCGGTGGTATCGGCCCGCGTCACGGAGGGCGCAGTCACGGCGCGGCCTTTAATGATGTGTCGGCTGCAGATCGCAGGCCGCCCGGTACGTATATCCCCAATCAGATGGAGGCGATTGTCGAAGCGCTTGAAAGCGGTGCTGTGAAGGTCTTTGTCGCAATCGGCTCGAATGTCCTGTCCAGTTTTGCCGATACCAATCGGGTTCGCGCAGCGCTCGCCAAGGCCGAGTTGGTCGTGGCCTACGATATCTTCCCCAACCCATTGATCCGGGAGGCTGCCGACATCGTCCTTCCGGGGACGATCTGGCTTGAAGAGATCGGTGCGAAATCGACCAACAGCTACGTGCATTTATGTGACCGGGTTCTGCCGGCGGCGGGGGACGCCCGGCCCATCTACGAGCTTTATAAAGGTCTCGCGCATCGTCTTGGTGTCGAGGATGTCTATCCTTGGCAGGACCAAGAGGAGGCGGTGAATGCGGTGCTCGACCACCCTGCGACAGGGCATGCCACTGTCGAAAAACTGCGCGCAAATGGCGGGCGGGCTCCCTTGAACATCTCCCATGTCGCTTATCCGACATTTGAGTTCTCAACGCCTTCAGGAAAGATCGAGTTCTTCTCGGAACGCGCCCGCGCGATGGGTCTACCCCCCTTGCCCATGGCCGAAGCCCGCGATGACACGAAGGGGCTGACCCTTGCGACGGGCCGGACGTTTGCACGGTTTCATGCGTTCTACGACCATGGCCGCGCCCTGCCGTCCCTAGCGGGCCGCGAAACGGAGCCGGACCTTTGGATGGCCCCGGATGATGCCGCCGCCCGCGCGATTTTGGACGGCGATTGGATCGAGATCACGAATGCCAGGGGAACCTTCACAGCACGCGCCAAGGTGACACCGCGGATACCGAAAGGAACGGTCTGGGTGCGGGACGGCTGGCCAGACCTCAATACCCTGACCGATGGCGCGTCTGTCTTGCCGGAAACAGCGCTTTCGACCTTCCCGTTTTCAGTTGGCCAGAACAATTACGGTGCACATGTTGAGGTGCGCGCAGCGGGCAGCCACAGCTGAACTCGCTTGCCTTTCTCGCACATGCCATTTGATGGTGAAGCCCCGTCGCAGGGTCGTTTCAGGGAGGGACTGATGGGACGCGCACCGTCTGTTCGGGGCGTTCTTTCTGCACGTAATGGCCTGCCCGCACTTCAGAGGCAGCGCCATGCCGGACCGCCCCTCTCACGGTCGACAGAGCAGCCCTACCGGGTCGGAACAACCGATCCTGTCTGAGGTTCCATACCATAGGGGTCGTCATGATCAGGGAGGCGGGCGAAGTGAGCTTTCTGTGCTACTGCACGGCGGCTTTTTTTAAGCATACTCAGCCTGTTAGCGCCGTGCCAGACCGCGGGCAAGTTCTGCCAATCGTTTAAGCAATTGATCCCTCTCAGAACCAGAAAGCGGATTGAGACCGATCACCTCCAACAGCCATAGCCCATCTGTCGCCAAGAGAATCAAAGCCGCATCTATCTTTTTGTCGCTGCGAGCCTTAACCCGCTGGAGCATCTCAGAGTAACGCGGCGCAAACTCAGCCAGAAGATCAGGTTCAGAAAACGCCGCTGCGAACAGCGCTGCATCCGGTCGCTCATAAGACCCGTTTTCGTTGAGCATGCCGAGAACATAGCCTTCGATCTCGTGCCCGACGCCGCTACCGAGTTTCTTGACCTCAGCATCCACCGAAGCATCCAAACGATCGAAGGCGCGGGTCAACATAGTGCGCACCAGTTCCCTTTTCGTCTCGAAACGATACTGAAGCCCCCCTTTACTGATCCCTGCGCGTTTCGCCACTTTGGCGAGCGTCAGCGCGCCGACCCCGCTTTCCCGCACAAGAGCCTCTGCCTGATCCAAAACAGAATTTTCGTCGATGGTTTGTTGACGTCCCAAGTGATGCTCCTATCATTCCGTCCAGACGGATGGAAAAAATCGGCGTAAAAGCGCGCTACAAAGGAGTATAAGAAATGACTGCACTTGGACTGTCCAGTGTCACGATTGCATGGATCGCCCTTTTGACGGCAGGGCTTTTCGAAATTGGTTGGCCAGTCGGCTTGAAGCTGTCTCAAAATCCGGGGCAACTCGCGTTGGGTATTGCACTTGCCGTGGTGTGTATCTTTATCTCCGGTTTTTTGCTTTGGTACGCGCAGCAGACAATCTCAATCGGGACCGCCTATGCGGTTTGGGGCGGCATCGGTGCCGCTGGCACGTTTGTTGTGGGGGTCATGTTCTTTGGAGACGCCCTGACGCTATTCCGTGTGCTTGGCGTTGTCTTGATCATCGGCGGTGTCATCTCCCTTAAACTTGGGAGTATCGGTTAAGACGTACTGCCGCACACATGACCGGGCCGCGCCCAATGGCGTGGCTTGGCTTAGATTGCGAAGAGTGAAGCTTCAGCTACAATCCCATCCGACCCAGAGCAGATACATTGCGCACGCGCTACACAGGTCACTTTAGGCGCAGAGCGGCCACTGGATCAAAGACCACACCCGAGCGATACTTAACCCAAGTGTCCGGTGTCAATCAGCCCTCACCCGCAACCCACCGGCCGATAGTCTTAAAGCTCTGCCGGGCGCATTCGCGAGACAAATAGGGCCGCGCAAAGTGCAAGTAGGCTTGGCACTGCGTCCACAGCAAAATAGCCTGCCAGAAAGCCCAGCACATCTGTTGCCGGGATATGTTCTTCCCGCAACTCTGCAATCGCAGGCATGTCCCGCGCGACGTAAACCATGCCGAGAAAAAGTGCCAAGGGAATGGCCGTCGCAACAACGTAAGAAAAGACAGCGTGAAAAGCAGTCTCGCGCGCGCTCATTCGGCGCGATTTCAGATATGCAAACCTGAGACCGCCAGCAACGCCACCGATAAAGAACGCAAAAACAGTATTCAAAGCGATGGTAAAATCACCGACGGAGGCTTCAAAGCTGGGCAGGATCAACCACAGCAGCAGTACGACAAGGATCGTCGTGGTTATGGGGCTCAATTTCATATCAACTTCCTGCAAAAACTATGAATAACGGGGGTTTGGCTGATCGTCTTCGTCGGCAGGGATAAAGAGCACCCCAACGCCCAGCAAAATGATGACAAAGCCTAGCGCCATCTGTTTCAAGCCGTAGCGCAGCGTTGCGCCGGGGACGATGTCGACATACCCCGTCACGTCCGGGGCTACGATGATTTCCAACTCCGTTCCAACGTCGAGGGCATGCCATGCTGCGTAGTTGACGCTTGCGCGCTTTGCGTCCAAAGGCGATCCGGTGTTTGAGACAAGGGCAAAATAGGCGTTGAAGTAGGTCTGCAGAGACCGCACCTTCGTGCCGTTGACCGAAATGCTCTCACCGCGCACACCCGGCTTTCTCGCAGGGCGTTCTATCTCCTTCTCAACGACGGCGGCAACGACCGTCTCGTCTGAGGTAAACAAGCGATAGCCGTCCCGAACAACGCCAAAGTTGCTTCCGATCATTGCCAAGCCCGCAAGTGTGAAGATCGCGCAACCGACCACTGTAATCAGGTTAATCTTTGCCATCCAACGCTCCTATCAGAGGCGCAGCATGGGCTTTGAGTTTGGCAGGATTAAACCACGGATGTGGAATTAGTGAGGCAGCCGTTGCCGTTGCGCTTGGCATTCGCGAGCCTGCCTCGTCACTTTACATGATGGAGGATATCTCATACGAATTGAGCACTTGCTCAACTATGCTTGATGAGTGCTATGAATGCCAATCTGAAAGGCACCTCGCGCTTTTCCTTTGCAAAGGTGAAGCAATCTTCGCCATGTTCATGGCCCCTTTGTAGCGCGACCAACAAACCATGATTCTCTTATGCCTGACCTGACTGTCACCGTACCAATCGCGCCTCCCCCTCTTCTGCGGTCGATGGTGATGACTTTGCTGAATATCCAAAGAACACGCGTACTGTGCCCGGCTGCCTGACCGGCACCTGAGTTGCGCGGTCGTGCCTGAAACCCGCCAAAAAATGGAGAGCCAACATGAAAAGCAATCACCCGAATATCGACATTATCGCGCAGGTCGACAGGGACAACATGGCGGCGAGTGTCGATGTGTTCCACTCCGACGTCGTCTGGCATTTCTTCAATCCCATGGTGCCGGAAGTCGCAGGGTCTTATCACGGGCTGAACGGCATCGCGGAGTTTTTTGAGAAGGTGCATTCCGTCGGGCAAGGCAGCTTTCACATTGAGCCAAGCGGCGCATGGGCCATTGGCGAGGAGCTGGTGGTGGTTCAAACCCGCAACACGCTCGGCGATGGCGATGCGACCCTCTCGTTTGACGTCGTCGTGGTCTGGCGGATCGTTGAGGGCCGGATCAAGGAAGTCTGGGACATCCCCGCCATCTACACCGCTCAAACCGGGGACGCATGGGCCGCGTCCTAAGAGGCGCCGGGCGACGATAATACTGCAAGACTGTGCCAGTCACTCCACTGAGCAAACGTCAACTTCTCTGGAGATGATAAGGGGACCAATGTGAAGCGAATGTCGGGAGAGGAGCGTCGGGCCCAGATCGTACGCGGCGCTTATGAGGTTATCCTGGAGAAGGGTCTTGCTGGGGCGGTTACGCGAGACGTGACACGACAACTTGGCGTCGGATCTGGACTGCTTCACCACTACTTTGAGAACTGGGCTGAATTGCGCGCCGAGGCCGTAAGGGCATTCATTTCTTCGGAGATAGCGGCTTTGGAAACCAGACTGACCGAAGTGCCTCCCGAGGATTTAATGGTGCACCTTATGGATTGGATGGTGTCCGATCCCAATTACCGTTTCTGGGGGCTTTGGCTCGACGCAATCGAAGAAGCTCGGCGAGACGTCGACCTGGCTGTGATAATAGAGGAAGGTTACCGTCGGTGGCATGCCACAATCGAGGACGCGATCAAACGCACGGTCAAAGCCGGTATGGGATCCTGTCGAAGCCCGGCGGACGCTGCGTGGCGTATTTCCGCGCTCATTGACGGTCTTATGGGCATGCTTGTTCTTGGTCGGACAGCTTTAACGCCGGATGCGGTCCGAGAGCTTCTGATGCAACATGTGGCGATGGAACTATGTGAAAAAGCGAACGGAACGTATGGCAATACGGCGCGAGACCGAACTTAGAACTGGTGGCGATGCAAGACCAAAAAAGGCGGGAAAAGCTCTGAGCAAAACGAAGGTAGCTTAGGCTCCGCCGATGCCCCACAGAGTGGCGCATCGGCCTACCTTGTGCAGGTCAAGAAGGCGGTTTTACAGCGTATCAAGCGAACGGCTGCGTTTTCAGGACCTAGCTTGAGGACGGTCTATGGCCTTCAGCTAATATGATGACCTTCGCCGCACGACAGTTTCGCGAAAACAGAAGTCGATTGTTCGGGTGGCATGGCGGGCACAACAACAAACTTGATATTAGGTCTATGACCTATTATGCAGTTTCGTAGGACAGACCAGAAGGGATTCTCCTATGTCAGTTGGTTCCGCAAATAGCGCTAAGGGCGAAGAGCGTCGTGACGCAATCCAAGTCGAAGCGCGACGCGCCTTGCTCAATGAGGGATACTCTGGCGTGTCTCTTCGTCAGATCGCTACACGTCTTGGAATATCTGTCGGCAACTTACAGTACTACTTTCCAACCAAAGATGACCTGGTCGAAGCCGTCATCACGAAGGAAACGCAAGTCTCGCTTTCCATTCTTGATGATATCGATTGGGACTTCCAAAATCCCGGTCCTTGTTTGCATGCTGCTGCCCGCGCCCTTTTGCGGCACCATGCGAGTGACGCAGGACGTTTCTATGCAATTGCGGAAGCTCTCGCTTTGTATGATCCACGTTACTCACGCTTGAAGCTTCGCGGCTATCTCTACGTTTTCCGCAATGTTGAAGAGTTGGTCACGCAGATCGTTCCGGAATTGGAAGCAGACCAGCGCACGCGCTTGACGCGGGTTCTGGTTGCATTGGTTGATGGCGCGTCTTTGCAGATCCAGTTTGGTCGGGTGTCAGATACTATCGGAGGTGTTGACGCACTGGCTCATGATGTGGCCGTCGCGACTGAACGCCTTCTGGAGAATTGGACATAAAAAATGCACTGGATCTACCTGAGCATCGCTATCGTCGCAGAGGTCATCGGAAGTGCCGCCCTTAAGTCTTCCGCGGGATTTACGCGACCGGGTGCTACGCTGCTTGCCTTAGGGGCCTTCGTCACTGCCCTCTTTTTCTTGTCATTGTCGTTGCGGGTTTTGCCGTTGGGCATTGCCTACGCAATCTGGGCAGGCGCGGGCACTGTCCTCGTCGCCGGTATGAGCACGCTCGTATTTCGGCAATCCCTCGACACGCCGGCCATCTGTGGCATCGCTCTCATAGTCACAGGCGTCGTAATGATTAACACCTTGTCCGAAGTCACCCCCCAATAAGCTCATTGAAAGGAAAGTCCCAATGCTGAACTGCTCATTCTGTGGATCGAGTACCGATAATGTTGGTGCAATGCTGGCGGGCCCGGACGTCAATATCTGCGGTAAATGCATCGCTGTTGGAGTCCGCACGATCGAAACACGCGATGCTTTGGAAGAGCCGCTGCCCCGGCCCGAGGAATTGTCGACTTCAGACGACGAATTGCTTCTGAGCCAGATGGCGGCGACATCGGCTGTCGTGGATAAGTCACGTAATCACCTACAGCTCCAGATTGTCGAGTTGCGAAGCCGCGGCTTGGGCTGGGGCGTGATTGGAGCTGCGCTGGGCGTCTCGCATCAGATCGCTCAGGAACGCTTTGGCTGAGACGCTGACTTAACCGACCAAGCTGAAAATGAGGTCCGAAATGGACACGCATGAATTGTGCTTGAGCAACACGTATATCGATCACGTCGCCTGCTATCTGAAGCGGCTGACATACAACATCCACGACAGGAGTACCGGGAGCGAAGGGAACCGTGAAGCAGCTGCACTTGTTGCTGGACTGTTTCGATCTCGTGCCTGGAGGACACAAACCCAGGATTTTCCAGCGCTTGATTGGCAGGATAACGGGACCACTCTGACCGCAACGGACGGAACAGTTTTCGACGTATCTGCCAGCCCTTACTCGGCAGGTTGTGAAGCGCTTGGAAACCTGACCGCGGTATCGACTTTTGAAGAGCTCGAAACGTCGGATCTCTCGAAGAAGCTCGTTCTGCTCCATGGAGAGATTGTGCAAGAACCGCTGATGCCGAAGAACTTTCCGTTCTACAGTGTGGAAGAGCATCAAAAGATAATCGCTCGACTTGAGAAATCCGGCGCGGTCGGCGTGATTTGCGCAATGCCACACGATGAAGAGGCTTCAACGTCAGCAGCACCTGCTCCACTGATCGAAGACGGTGATTTTGACATTCCGTCGGTCGTCATGACGGAGGAGGAAGGACAACGTCTTCTTTCATTTAACGGGAAGCGGGTCATCCTTATCTCACGCAGCGAAAGAAAGCCGTCGACTGCTTCCAACGTCATCGCGCGGATCAACGAGGACGCGCCAAAACGCATCGTTTTGACGGCGCATATAGACGCCAAAAAGGACATCCCGGGCGCGCTTGATAACGGCACTGGCATCGCGACACTCTTGTTGCTCAGTGAATTGCTCGCCGATTACTCTGGAGATTTCTGCATCGAGCTGGTGGCGCTCAATGGAGAGGATCGTTACGCCGTCCCGGGCCAAGTCGCTTACATGGCAGCCAACTCCGATATGTTCGGATCCTTCAAAAACGTTGCCTTGAATATCAACATTGACGGCGTGGGATATGTCGAGGGCGAGACAGCGTTTTCTTTCTTTGGTCTTCCAGAAGACATGAAGCAGCTTGCTGTAGCAGAGCTTCTGAACAAGCCAGGGTCTTGTCAGGGCATCGAGTGGCCGCAAGGCGATCATAGTATGTTCGTTCAGGCCGGATGTCCCGCAATTGCTGTGACATCAAATTGGCTTCTGGAGAACATGGCCACGCAGTCGTTAACCCATTCGGCCGATGACACTATAGAGCGCGTCGATCCGCTAAAGGTGGTGGCATGTGCTCAGTCTCTCAAAGGCTTCATCGAAGCGCTCTCCTGAAAATCTGATCTGGGTCCAATCGCATGGTGCCTCTCAAACTTCTCCTAATTTTAGGTCAAAGACCTATGCCTGAGCGGAGCCTCAATATGCAGTTACATCAACTGGTGGCGCGCGGCGAACGCGCGTTCCCCCCTTATCTCACGGCGAGGCATCGAACCTTGCGACGCACCGGTGGATCATCCGGCTTTATGAAGCTGTGCATGATAAAGGCAGTGGCGGCTTCGGCGTTATTGCTGCTGCTCGCCTCCTGTTATGAAACAGAAGATGAAGGACCTGCGATCAGCACGCGGAAAACCGTTTCAATTTCGGAAGTGATGCCCAGCGGGGCTTTCGCATCAAGATCTTTTGTCGGGGTTGTCCAATCAGCGGAACGCGTACGGCTTGCATTCGCACAACCCGGCGCGATTGCCGTGATGAATGTCGATCTGGGCGATCACGTCGAAACAGATATGGAGCTCGCGACGCTCGAATTGCAGCCGTTTGATCGGCGCCGTGAACAGGCCAAGGCGGGCTTTGATCGGGCGACAGCAACATTCGAAGATCTAGAGCAGCGGCATGCGGCACAAAAAAAGCTCGTCCGGCAAGGATACTTCCCGAAGTTAACCTTTGAGACCACGACGTCTCAACTCGAAGCGGCAAGAGCAGACGTGCAGTCAGCTCAGTCTGAAGTTGAGCTCTCTGAGCGCGCCATTCGAGAAGCGCGTATCATTTCTCCGATTAGTGGCAGTGTCGCCCACCGAAGAACCGAACCTGGCGAGTTTGTAAGCCCTGGTCAAACTGTCTTCGAGATAGACGGTGATGGAGCGCTTGAAGCCGTGGTCACAGTGCCTGCCAGCCTGGCGTCCAATCTGGCCAAGGGAGCCGCTGTGACACTCACCAGCGCAGGTGTTTCCGCAGATGGCGTAGTCCTCAACATTGCCGAGCGACGACGGGCGGGTGGGCTCGTCACTGTCGAAGTCCTAATCATTGATGAATACTCGGACTTCGATCCTGGCTCCGTGGTTGAGGCGAAGTTCAGCCTGTCATCCTTAGACCAGAACAAGGTCGATCTTCCACTTTCCGCCTTTCTTCCAAGCGATGTCGCGAACGAAGGCTCGGTCTTTGTATTCGACCCCGACACGGATCTGATCGAGCGTGTGAACGTATCCGTCACACCGACAGGTCGAGATATGCTCGAGACACTGTCCCTTGAGGCGGGAACCCTGATCGTTTCGGCTGGGGTCCGGTTCTTAAGTCACGGCGATCACGTAAGGCCGTTGCCCTTCACATCGGAGTAGTAGGAATGCGAATAGCAACCAGCGCGCTAGGCCACGACCGTCTCACTTTGTTCTGCGCTTTGATTATTACTCTTGGTGGGCTCTTGGTGTTGAGCCGGTTTCCCTCTCAGAAAGAGCCAACTATTCCGGTAAAGCAGGCCATCATTGTCTCGGAGAATGACAGTCTTTCAATCTGGGAGACCGAAGCCCTAATTGCGAAGCCACTTGAAATGATCGTGGAGCAACTGCCAGAGGTTTCAAACATCTATACGACAGTACGCGCAGGACAGGCGCAACTACGTGTCGAACTGGCAGATAACCATTCAGATACCAATGCCGCCTGGGCTCGCCTCAGGGCGAGAATTGCTACAGCAGAGCTACCACAAGGGTCTTTGGGTCCATTTATCGACGACGATTTCGGTCGCGTCGCGGTCGCGACTTACGCAGCTGTTCCCGACATCGGATATAACTGGGGCGACACGCGACTGGCGGTCAAGGAACTTGTAAATGACCTAGATACAATGGAAAATGTCGGACGCATTACCGTTACAGGTATGCAGCCCGAGCGCGTTGTTATCACCCTCTCGCGAGAGGAATTGGCAAAACTCGAACTGTCTGTAAATCAGATTGCTGAGATTTTGAACGCCGATACATCTGCTGGCCCTTCAGGCTTTCTGCGCACATCGGGGCAACTGATCGAAATTGACGCTGACGGGCGTCTGCGCAATCTGGAGGAACTTCGAGACCTGCGCCTGCCATTGAATGATGGCGGCGCGATCGCGTTGCGGGACATCGCGAGTGTCAGCCGCGAAGCCCTCCAACCGCCACGAACTCTTGTCAGGTTTAATGGCCGACCAGCTGTGGTCGTCGGCATTGAGATGCTGCCAGATACGAATGTTCAGATTTTCGGGAATGAACTCAAAGACAGGATGCGCCTTCTGTCCGATCAGCTTCCGGTTGGCTTTGAGCTTGTCAAGGTCAGCTTCCAAGCTGATGTTGTGTCCAAGGTCATTAACGGGATGCAAAAGACCCTCTACCTGACAGTTGCTGTGGTTCTGATTGTAACCATTATCTTTCTCGGCTGGCGTACAGGTCTGATTGTCGGCCTATCGATACCCATAACGATGCTCGGCGCATTGTTGGTTATGCGTCCACTCGGGCTGGAGCTTAACCAGGTCACAATTGCCGCGTTTATCATCGCGCTTGGAATACTCGTCGACAACGCAACGGTTATCGCGGAAGACATCTCCAGACGGGTCAACTCCAACGAAACCAGTAACGCTGCCGCTGAGAGAGCGACCTCTACACTCGGGCCACCGATGTTGATTTCAACTCTGGCAACAGCGATCGCGTTCTCGCCCCCCGTTTTCGCAGATAGCCTTTCGGCAGAGTATATGCGTGACCTTGCTTTCGTGATGGCGATCGTATTGCTGATCTCTTGGGTGGTTGCGGTGACATTCACTCCGCTGACGATCAGATACTTCATATCCGCCAAGGAGCAGGTAAGCGAGAACACTGCGGGGCCACCAAGCCGCAAGATATCTGAGCCTCGGTATCAAAAGGTGTACCGCTCTCTAATCAGTAAAATCCTAAAAATCCGCGTCCTGTTTTCTTGTCTGATAGTCTTGCTTTTGGCTGTCACACTGTTTGTTGCCCAAAGCATCCCCTTTAGCTTCCTTCCCCCGTCCGACCGCGATCAATTTCAGATACCATTTGAAATCTCCCCAGGATCACCGCCTGAGGAAACTCTAAGGTTCGTTCAGGACCTTTCAGATTTTTTGAATGATCCGGAAAAGAACCCGGATGTTACAAGCCATGTCGCATATATCGGTTCAGGTGGCCCGCGTTTCATCCTCGGCCTCAATCCGCCAACAGCCGCCACGCATCGCGCCTTTGTGGTTGTAAACACAAAAGCAGGTTCGGACATTTCGAACATCATCGAGCGCGTCCGACAGCATATCGAAACGACAATGCCCGACGTCGAGGCCAGACCAAAACTCTTCTCATTGGGAGAGACAGACGCTGGAATGGCTGCTCTCAAGATTACCGGAGACGATGCTTCAAAGCTGCGTCAATATGGAGAAACCTTGAAAGATGCCCTGCAGCAAGTCCCCGGGATCGTCGAGGTTCATCACGACTGGGAAGCGATCATTCCCCGGCTCAAGGCAAACATGGATGATGCGCGCATGCTTGCTGCGGGCCTCACGCGTGACAAGATAGCCCGCACGCTCGAGAGCGCGGTGCGCGGTTCAAGCATCACCGTTTATCAAGAACATGATGCGCAGTTGCCTGTGTTCTTCCGAGCACCTGAAAATGAGAGATCAGATTTCGACGCGCTGAGATCGCTGAACATAGAACGAAGTGACGGGCAGATTATTCCACTTTCCGCCGTCGCAGATTTCGCATTGGTCGGAGAGCCAAGCGTCATACAACGTCATAATCATCAACGGGCCATTACTATATCGGGATTGCACCGTGACATGACGGCTCAACAACTGGTGGATTACCTGCAGCCAAAAATTGAAACCCTTTCCATGCCTGATGGCTACGAGCTTACCCTTGAGGGAGAGATCCGGGAGGCGTCTGAGTCCGCTGCCGCCATCACAGAGCATCTGCCACATTGCTTGATTGCGATATTCGGGTTGTTCATCCTTCAATTTAACTCGGTGCGGCGCGCCACGATCATCGCAGTGTCAGTGCCGTTCTGTCTTGTTGGGGTCAGTGCCGCACTTTTGCTCACAAGAATGCCCTTCGACTTCATGTCGTTTCTTGGGATCTTCGCTCTGATCGGCACTATCGTCTCGAATGCCATTCTGGTGATTGAGCGGGTCGACCAACTCCGCTCAGAAGGGCTTAGCCCGCACCAAGCCTTGATCGACGGCGCAACACAAAGGTTGCGCCCAATCATGCTCACGCAACTGACAACGATCTTGGGGCTGGTTCCCTTAATGCTCGCGTCCGAACCACTGTGGCGATCCTTTAATGTCGTCGTGGTTGGCGGCTTGATTGCAGGCACTTTGATAAGTCTGGGGCTGGTTCCGGCACTATATGCTCTGTTCTTCCAAGTTGGCGCATCTGGCGCCACGAAAGGACGAGCCATGGGCCAAGGAACACTGTCCCAGCCAAGCTAGAACGAACGGGTCTACACATATGAGATATGTTGCTGTGGAACAGTTTGTGCCCATTGGGTTTGATCTGCTCGGTCCGAAAACAGGCATCCCGCTTGTGATCTGCCATGGGCTTGGCGCCTATCACATTCAATGGGAGGCCGAAGCCCACAGCTTTTCCAAGACCCGTCCAGTGCTAAGGATTGATTTGCGGGGTCACGGCGCGTCGGCCGACGTCAGAAACGGAAAACGAAAGGACTACTCAATCACACGCATGGCCGAGGATGTCATTGGCGTCATCGAACATTGCGGATTTGAAAAAGTCGACTTTCTGGGCAACTCGTTGGGGGGCATGATCGGTCTTGAGATCATACATCGAAAGCCTGAAATCCTTCGCAGCTTGATCACTTGCGGAACAGCCTACCGGTACAAGGTTTCTCCGCTGGTTATCTGGTCAAAGTTTGCAATGTATTACCTTCTGGGAAGGTATCTTCCCAGCTTTATCGCGAAACACGCCACGACAAATCCCGCAAAACGGCCGCTTGTCCGTGAGATGTACGCAAATGCCTCCCGAAGGGTCATGCATCTGATTGACCGAAATATATCCATCTTTGATCGGCAATCAGCAGCAGAATCCTTCCGCGGTCCCATCGTCATATTGCGTGGCGAAGACGATACACAGATCAACCACTACCTCGACCCAACGATAGATGCTCTTCTGGGACGAGCGCGTTTTCAGGTCATCGAACTGCCCAATACCGGGCACTTCACAAACCTTGACCAACCGGAAGAGTTTGAACGTTCACTCCGACATGCGTTGGAGTATATTGAGCATTCATTTGAATAGACTGTGCTTTTGGGCTGACAGACTGGCCGCTGCTGTTAAGAAGAGAAACGTGGCCGCGGCAAAATCTGAACGCATGAGAGAATGACGCCTATCTCCACCTGCGCGATCAGTATCCAGCATTGGATCGTCTGTGGGGCGGATCGCCCTGATCCTCATCGCGCTTGCTGCTGCTAATGCGCTGCTTGACGAAGACTGATCTGGTCACGCCAGAGTAATTGCCGGAGAGCAAGAAGGCGGGAACGAGACAGGCGAAACGCAGCACGGCTTGAAACGAGCGACGCCGTCCTGCACAATATGCTCCGGCAAAAAGGGACGTGTTCGCCGAACTCAGCGACACATTGGTCGCCGTGCAGGTCGTTGGAAACCGCGTTCTTCGGACTTAGATCGAAATACCCGCACGACCGAGAATCGTAACCATAGAAAAGAGGGCCGAAGACCAGCTCCAAGTGGTTCCCGACCCGCACGCAAACAAAGCGACGCCGCGCAGATCATGCGTTTTCCGATCTCTCGGCGTTGGACCCGCCATGTCGCGCAGATTTGGAACCGGCACCGCTTTTCACGTCATCGATGACCGGAATATCGAGCGTCTTGCATATGTCACGCACCATAGCTTCCAGACCGGGCGAACTGTTTTCGACTGATGCAATGATGCGCCGCACAATGTTTACGGCTTGAGCGCGATCAGCGGCGGTCGGAAGTAAGTCGGGCAGCGTGTCCAATGCGCCTTCAACGTCGAACGCAACGATGATGGTTTGCTCATGGATCAGGCCGCGGCGGGCATCGACCGACAGGTCGCTGAACGGCGCTTCATTCGCGAAAACATGGGCCCAACGATCCAGCATATCCACCCGGAACGACTGATGACTGTTGGCTAGCAGGATCAGGATGCGCACAATTGCTTCGCCCAGCCCCCCTTGCGCCATATGGGACAGAGCCGCCTCCGCCTTTGGTAACTTGCGCAGTGAAAGCCGGTCGGGCAGCGTGCGGCGCGCGGCGTGTTTCTGCCCGAACCACGTAGCCCAGGGCCCACCCCAAATCGTGTAGAACGTCGCCTCATACCATGCGTCCCGCAGATCACGGCCCAGATTCATCGCCTGTTCAATACACTCGGCCATCAGGTCTTCAAGCTGCACATAGGGGTTCTCGGGCATGGCTGGTTTGCGATCGTCGCGCACCTTGTCCACAAGTATCTGAACCCCTTTCATCGCAGGATTACGTGATGAGGCGATGGCCCGTTCCAGCCGCAACGGGTGCAGATCCCGCAGGGCTTTCGCACTCATCGGCGTTGACAGCGCCTGCACAAAGGGGCGGCCTACAGCTTCATACAGACCCGCCTGCACCTCAGACATATGCGCGGCAGCGGCAAAACTGGTCTCATCATGCCGCCCGTCATCCAGTGCCGCCACATCTTCCAGGCTGCGCTCGACAAAATGCACCTTGAACTGCTTGTCGAACCCCTCGCCTTCAATACCCTCGACCTGCATCTCGTAAAGGCCGGGCGCCATCGCTTCGACGGTCTCAAGGGTCGACGCCATGTGTGTGTGCTCTTTCCGGGCGACCTTGGAAGACACGAAGATCCCCAGATGCCCAACCTCATCATGCAACATGTAGATGATGCGCTGCCCGCGCAGCTTGATTTCTTGCGTGTCGGCATAGGTTTCGGCGATCCAGTTCAAGGCTTGTTGCGGCGGCGTGATGTTGTCCCCATGGCTTGCAAAGACGAAGATGGGCGCCTTGACCGCCTTGATGTCGACCGGGTTGCCTGGCTCTAGCTGGGCGGTGTTCTTGACCAGCCGGTTGCCCACGAAAAGCTGCTCGACGGTCCAAAGGATCTCCGCTTCGTTCAGGATGAAGTACCCACCCCACCAGCGTTCAAAATCAAGAAAGCGCACGAGCCCGCCTTCGGGATCGCGGTACAGATCAAAGTATTTCCCAAAGTGATTGCGGCTGGGGTTCAGCAATTCGAAACTCGTCACCAGATTGGCGCCGTCAAACTGGCCCGCACCCAGATCAGACCAGAACATCGGCTGCCATGCTCCGCCCAAAACCCCGCCATTGTACCGCATCGGGTTCTCACCCACCGCACCGGCCCATGGCGCGACCGGCGCACCGTTCAGGACCAGCGGCCCGGTCAAATCTGGATTGCAGGCCGCCATCAGCAACGCGGCCCACCCGCCCTGACAATTTCCCGTAACGACCGGTTGCGGGCTGTCCGGATGTCGGGCACGCACCGTGCGGACAAACCCTGCCTCGGCGTGCATGACATCGGCCAGCGTCTGCCCCGGCACCGGATCACGCTCGAAGCTGACGAAGTAGACCGGATGCCCTTTCGACAGGGCCACGCCCACCTGGTTATCGGGTTTGAACCCTCCAATACCCGCACCATGGCCGGCACGTGGGTCAATGATGACGTAGGGCCGCTTCGTCTCGTCCACCTCAACCCCGGCCGGGGGCCGAATGCGCAACAATTGATAGTTGCAAGGGCGATCCAGCGTGGCCCCATCCACAATCACATCGTAGTCATAACTGAGGACCGGTGGGCACCCCGCCCCTTCATGTTCCAGACAGACATCACCGCGTTCACGTAATGCATCCATGGTGAGGATCATGCGCTGCGTCGCATCGTGCAGATAGGCTGCAAAGACACCCATCTGCGCCTGCGGGGTGCCGATAATCTGTCCCGCCAATGCACCAAAGCGGTCCATCAACCCATGCGTTCGGTCCCCGTGATGATCAGCGATCTTTTTGGACTGCAACGCCACAACCCGTGACAGAATGTTTGATTGCAGGCCCAGCTGATCAATATTTTGCGTCAAGAAGTCAGCCGTTCGATCATGCACAAATGCCACATCCTTGATCAGGTCCGGCCCGATCTGAAATACATCAGCGTGGTCTTTCGGTTTCATGGTGAACTCCTTTGTCAGCGGCGACGTAGCCGCCACTAATGCGTGATTGGAACGTTCCGTTGCTCAAAGCTCGGCAATCTTTGCTTCGATCTGCGCCAGCAGCGACTTGTAGTCCGGCGTGTCATCCGCCGCGTAGTGGAAGTTCTTGAAAAGTCTGGTGATCTCGGTGAACCAGCTGCGGATCAGACCTTTATTCTCCAGCGTCATCGTCGCATCGACGACGCGCTGCATCAGCCCGAACACCCGCTGCTGGCGCTCAAGCGGCGCACAGCTGTCCACGGCATCAAACGCGTCCTGCTGGAGAAAGATCATGTCGACAAACAGCGCCTTCTGGAAGGTTACGTAGTCGCCAAGGGTCACACCCTCTTCGCCCGTCACCTTCATCATCTGGCTGATCTGCTCACCCTGCTCCAACAGGGATTGCAGCGCTTTCACCCTGCTCGTCCAACCCGGTTCGATATGGCGGTCATACCAGTCCGCCATCTGGTCCAGATAGCGTGACCACGACAACAGTGGGTCAACAGCGGGGTAGAAGTGTTTGTAGGCACGTTCCGACGACAGGCCGAGAAAGCACTTCACCGTGGACAAGGTGGCCTGCGTCACGGGCTCATCAAAGTTGCCGCCAGCCGGAGAGACGGTGCCAATCATCGTCAGGCTTCCGATGGCCCCATCCACCCCCTCGATCACCCCGGCCCGCTCATAGAGGCCCTTGATCGAGCTTTCGAGATAGGCGGGAAATCCCTCCTCGCCCGGGATCTCCTCCAGCCGCCCGCTCGTTTCGCGCATCGCCTGCGCCCAGCGGGAGGTGCTGTCTGCGATCAACAGCACATCCAAACCCATCTGACGGTAATACTCTCCCAAGGTGATGCCGGTGAAAATCGACGCCTCGCGCGCGGCCACAGGCATCGACGAGGTGTTGCAGATGATGATCGTGCGATCCATCAGGCTCCCGCCCGAGGTCGGGTCGGTCATTTCGGGGTATTCGGTGATGGTCTCGACCACTTCGCCCGCGCGTTCACCGCACGCCACGATGATCACGATATCCACCTGCGCATTGCGCGCGATCAGGTTCTGCAACACTGTCTTGCCCGCCCCAAAGGGTCCGGGAATACAGGCCGTCCCACCCCGGGCAATGGGAAAGAAGGTGTCAATCAGCCGCTGCGAGGTCAGGACCGGAGTGTCCGGAAACTTGCGCTGCACGGCGCCCGATTTCAGCAAGTCACCCGCCATAGGCCGCCGCACCGGCCAACGCTGCGACAGGGGAATGACATATTCCTGCCCTCCGTCAGAGGTCAGGCGTGCCACCGGGTCATTGACGGTCACAGCCCCTTTCTGCACCCAGTTGACGGTATAGGTGCCTGTCCAGTTGAACGGCAGCATGATCTTGTGCGCAAAGCGCCCTTCGGGAACCGTCCCGATGGTCTGGCCCGCAATCACGGTATCCCCAAGTTTCACCGACGGCGTGAACGACCACTTGGCCGCCGGATCCAGCGGGGTCACATCCGCGCCCCGCGGCAGGAAAATGCCATAGGCGTTGGCCACCTGCTTCAGCGGTGCCTGCAACCCGTCATAGACGTTCCCCAGCAGCCCCGGCCCAAGCGTGACCGACAAAAGCTGCCCGCTTTGCACCACCGGATCACTCACGGCGACCCCTTGGGTGCTTTCATACACCTGCGCTTCAGCGGTGTTGCCCCGCACGCGCAATATCTCGGCCTTCAGGCGCTCCTGACGACCACCTACAGCCAAACGGCTGGGCAGGATGTAGACCATCTCGTTCTTGACCAACGCCCCTGGCGTTCCGTCAGGATTGTCCATGGATTCGATCTGAACCAAGCCTTCCTGAACGGCAACGACGCGGGCAGTGGCAGTGTCCGTCTCTGAGTGTCGACCCTTTTTCGCAGCGGCGGTCATGCTGTGGCTCCTTCCGCTTGCAGATGGGGGAAATTCTTCAGCGCGTCTTGAGACAGCTCAGCAAAGCGCTGTGCGGCGGCCACGCTGTCGGCCTTGGCCCAGCGGTCAAAGATGTTCCATTTCAGCACGTAAATCACGACCGCCTCGAAATCGAAGTGATGGCGGCCTGCATGGCGTTGCAGTTGGCGAAAGGTGACATCCAGCAGATGGCGTTGCAGACCCAGTGGATCCCCCTGTTCCAGCAGCTTTCCCGCCTGCGGCAACCACGGCAATGACCGCTCAAGACCAAAGGCAGGCTCGTTCCAATTGGCGACGATCTGCGAGGTTACGACGCCGTGGCCCCAAGCCGTTTCAGGTGGCTTTGCGCCGCCATGCCGAAGCCGCAGCGCGGCCACGGCGGTGCGCAACGCCATCCGTTCCTCCACGATGTGAAGCAACGTGCGATATGGTAAATCAGCCATCAGCTCCTTCGCCCGACCAACCAACGTGCCCAGGTCAGACCCCGGATCATAGGCAGACCAGCTCAGCAAACGCTCGATCTGCGCAAGTGTCTCCGCATGTGCTTCGCTCAGCGCGGACAGGCGCCTGTTGAGCCGCAAACGGGACAGCGGGGGCCGCTTTGCAACGAACAACCGCTCCGAACTCGGCAGGCTGGACACCAGCGCGACATAGGCATCGGGATCAGACATGGTTACTTGATCACCCCCTCAAGCACGGCACGGAACCGGGGCTGCAAATGCTGCATTAGCAGCGCGGCAATGGCCTGATCGGATAGGTCCAGCGCCACGCCATCTTCTCCCGCCTGTGCGCGGATACCGGCATGCAGATCACTTGCGGCAAACAGCGTGACACCCTCGCGCAGCTGCTCCTGCGCCAGACCCAGCACGTATTTTGTCAACGCCCCGGACTGGATATCATCGGCGTTGGCCGTGATCGCGTCTGGTCCGACCACCTCGGATGGCAGGATCACGCTGGCACCGTTTCCCACAGATGCCGCCCGCCCGGCACGACCGACAAGCTCAAGCACCATCTGGCGCAGCATCTCGGGGTCCGACATCTCGGCGCTGACCATCCGCTGCACATCCTGTTCGAACTGCGTCATGAGGGTCGATTTCATAGTCAGTACGGCATCGCGCATGGCGGTGTTCAGTGCCTCCTCTCCCGCGCGCATGTAGCGGTCTGCGACGCGTTTGGCATCGACCCTGGTTTTCTCCGCCGACACCTCCGCCTCAGTCAGGATCCGTGCGGCCTCCGCCTGCGCGCCCGCAACCAAACGCTCGGCTTCCGCCGTGCCTGCGGCCACCCCGTCTTCACGCAACCGCGCGATCAGGGCATCGACACCTCTGGCTGTTTCCTGTTCCATAGCCATCACGCAATCCCCGCACTGATGACCAAAGCAAAGACAAACGCGAAAACGCCGAAGCCCTCGATGATGGCTGCAGGCGCAAGAGCCAGACCAAAGATTTGCGGCTTCTCTTTCGACGCATTGATCGCCGCGGCGCAGGCCCGCCCCTGCCAGATGCCCGAATACAGCAGCGCAATACCCGACAGCAGGCCGACCCCGAAGAGGCCACCCGCATTTTCAAGCGTCACCTCACGGTTGAGGGTGAACATGATCACGATGCCATAGATTACAAAGGTCGACGGAAAGGCCGAGATGCCGACGAAACGGCCATAGCCCCCCTCGGTCTCGAGCATGGCACCGATACTCGCCTGCCCGGCAATGGAACAGCCGATGGAACTGGCCACAGAACCAAGGGCCATCGGCGCAAAAATCCCCACCCAGCCCAATGCGATAACGAACTCAGTCATTCCTGAACCTCCTTGCGGGCAAAGGCCCGGAAGACGATGCCTTCGTCGGGCAGACCCCATTTGTAAAACTCGATGAAATTAAGCCGCAGCCCGTGCACCACGCCGCTCATCATCGCGAGCGCGAAACTCAGCACATGACCGATGACAAAGATCAGTAGCCCGCCCAGAACGGCAAGGCCGGAGCCAGACACCATCACATCCGCCGCCAGATCGTTGAAGGTGATAGCCAGCGAGGCCGAGGCGAGGCCAAGCGCGAACAGGCGCATATAGGAGAGCACATCTCCAAACATGCCCATCAAGCCTGCCGCTCCCTTGAGACCGTCAAAGCCGCGCCACAGCCAGTCTTTGGGCTGTCGAACCGGCCGGTCGCTCGCATAGGCCACGACCAGGAGCAGGCCCGCGCCCATCAATACGCCACCCACCTCGCGGAATAGTCCTTCCAGAGCGCTGACCCAAAGCACCATCCCGCCCGCCAACAACGCGATCCAACCAAGATTGGCGTAGCGGCTGCGCGTGGTCTTGGCCTGAAACGCCATCGCGTTGGCAAAGCAGATGTGCAAAACGCCGATCAGGATCGACAGGGTCATCATCGCGTCGAAGTCATTGAGATCTAGGAACGCAAGGCGGTCCAGCAGACCTCGTTCCGGCGGTGCAAAACCGAAATAGCTGCCCACGATGATGCCAAACGCCACAGACGCCCCGGCCAGATACAGACCCATCCGCCGCCACGCCCGCATATGCGCGCTGACGCCCAAGCGCCGCCAAAAGATCATAGCGAGCAGGCCTACCACGATGCCATAGCCTGCATCCGCCACGATCATCGCAAAAAACAGGGCAAAGGACAGCATCAGCATCCGCGTCGGATCCCAAGCGCGGTAATGAGGAGGTTGGTAAAAGGTCGCCAGATCGACGCCCGCCCCCGCATCGTCGGGTTGCTCTAGCAAGGTCGGCGGCGTCTCTTCGGGCGCTGGCGCTTCGATCAACAAGGCCAGCCCCAGATCGGTGCAGGCTTCCTCAATCTCCGGCAACCGTGCCTCTGGCACCCATCCCTGCATCGCAAAGAGGTCCGGATCGCGCAAGATCTGGCTATTGGCAAAGGCCCGTTCGGCCACCGTTTCGGCCTCTGACAGCTTGCCCCGTAACAAGGTCAGATAGCGGGTCAAAGCCATCCGCTCGCCCAGCAAAGTCTCAATCTCGATCTCGGCGGTTTCCAGATCTGCTTCAAGCACACGGCCGGGTTTCGCCCCCAGATGCACCCGCGGTATAGGCAGCAGGTCACTCGGCGGCTCATCCGGGCTTATCACCGCCACATAGACGTAGCGCGCATCCTGCCCGACAATCTGCCAGGGCAGGTCCACCGACTGCAGCGCTGCACGGTGCTTCACAGGCAACTGCCAGAACCACAGGCGCTGACCCGCCAGGCTCTCAAGCGGTGGGAACTCGAAATCCCCCCACGGCTGCATATGCTGCAACCGATTGGCCAGCGCATCACGACGGTCCCGCGCGGCGCGCAACCTGTCCTTAAGCGCCAGCACATCCGCGACAAAGCTTTGCACATTGAATTCAGGATCACTGCGTACCTGTCGACGACGCCCCGGCACAACAGCCAGAAATCGCAGCGCCTTATAGGCTTCTTCCGCCGCCCGGCTCACCCGCTTTTCCACACAGGCTTCGGCCGGGACCAGCGGCAGGATATGCATCACACCCATATCCTGAAGACGGCTGAGGACGGCGGCGTGCGCATCCACAGGCCCTACAAGGCTCAGCTTTTTCAAGGGCGCGATGCTCATGCCGCACCCCGCTTGCGCTTGGCGATCTTCGAGCGGATCACCGCGCTGGTTTGCTCGTCACTCAGGTAGATGCGGATTTTTTTGATGTTGGCGCGGGCTTTCGGGATCAGCACCTTGTCAAACAGGTTCAGCCGCTGGGTTACAATCTGGACAGCCCGGTCCAGCAGTTCAACCCGCTGGCGTGCCACGTGCACGCGCAACTGAGCGGTCAGCATATCGTGCAACAGGTGCGTCACATGATCGACCCAATGGGGCAGCACCATGGGAGAGTAAGGGCGTATCGTGACCTCGATCCGGTCGAGCACGGGAAGACGCGTGCCCACTACATTCTCCTCGTCCAGATGATAGTCGGTCAGCTCCACCAACCCGCTCAGATCAATGTCGCGATTGCTCAACATCGGCACATCGCGACCGACCTCCGCCGCCCGCCGGTCGACCTCCTCCTGCAAAGCGGCGACCTCGGCCACAGCCTTGGCCCGTTCCGCCATCAGCTGCTGACGCTTCAGGTCCAGCGACGGCAAGAACCGCTCATAGCTGCGCAACTGCGCCGCCTCGCGGGCGAGTGAGGACTTATTCAGCTGCAAGCGTGCCATCAGCCACCTTGGGAAAGAACTTGTCGATCAGGGTTTGCTTCATCAGCAACTGTTCTGCGGTGAAGCATTCCGCCAGCGTCTGCCAACACAGGTCCAGCGCCTCTTCCAGCGGCATGGAGACATTGATGTCCATGAACCGGGTGCTGAACAGGTCGCCAAACTTCAACACCTGATAGTCATACTCCGACAACTCGAACGCCATCGCCTGCTTCTGGGCCGCATCGCGCGCCTCCGAGTAGAAGCGGATCATCGTGTTCATGATCTGGCTGTGATCTTCGCGCGTGGTCTTGCCCACAACATTCTGCTTGAGGCGCGACAAGCTGCCGAACGGATCAATCACGCCGGAATGCAGGTAAAACTGCCCCTCGGTGATATAGCCGGTGTTGTCCGGCACCGGATGGGTCACATCGTTGCCGGGCATGGTGGTGACAGCCAGAATTGTGACGGATCCACCCTTGGCATAGTCGCACGCCTTCTCGTAACGCAGCGCCAACTCGCTATAGAGATCACCCATATAGCCACGCTGCGAAGGCACCCGTCCCTCGGTGATGCCAACCTCTTTCATCGCGTCGGCATAGGCGGTCATGTCGGTCAGCAGGACCAGCACACGCTTGCCCTCCTCCACCGCGAACTTCTCGGCCACAGCCAGTGCCATGTCCGGCACCAAAAGGCGCTCCACCAGCGGGTCAGACGCCTGATTGACGAACATGACCGTGCGCGAGAACACCCCCACATCCTCGAATGATTGCCGGAAGGTATGGAAATCATCAAAGATCAGGCCCATGCCGCCAAAGACGACGATATCCGCGTCAGCCTGAATGCCGATGCGCGCCAAGAACGGATTGTAGGGCTCCCCCGACACCGAAAAGATCGGGATCTTCTGGCTCTCGACCAGAGTGTTGAATACGTCGATCATCGGCACATCGGTGCGGATCATCCGTTTTGGCACGATGCGCTCCGTTGGGTTCACTGACGGCCCGCCAATGTCGTATCGCGGCTCACTGCTCAGGTCCGGACCGCCATCCACCGGCGTGGCGGCCCCGTCAAAGACGCGGCCCAGGATGTTGCCGGAATAGGGTGCTTGCATCGGATGGCCCAGAAACGTGGCCGTTGTCCCGGTTGAAATACCCTTGGTTCCGGAAAAGACTTGCAACGAGACAATATCGCGCTCAATCCGAATGACCTGCGCCAGCGATGTCGCGCCATCCACGCCCTTTACAACGGCCAGATCGCCATAGCGCACGACACTGTCCGCCTCGGGCTTCTCCGGCACATGGACCTTGAGCGTATCGCCCACGATTTCGAGGACCTGCGAATAGCGGATCAGTTCACGCACCATGTCGCGCCCTCCATCTCTTTGATGTGTGCCGAGCAGATGACATGCCGCGAACCCTACTCATGGAATGTGACACCTATGGCATCGGTTGAAGTCGATGTGCCCTTGGACCCGGCCACCACGGGGTCCAGATCGGCGAGCTTCCCGATGGCCACTGTCTTGTCAGTCAGCTGTGCGAGCTGGCCGCCAACGGCGATCGTCGGCCCCATCGATGCAGCGGCAAAGCTCTGCTTTTCCAGCGCCTCAGGTGATGCCCGCTTGATCACGGGCTGGTTGGGTGTGCTCAGGTCCAGAAACACAGCTTCAGTGTCCGCAGAAACAAGGAACGGGTCCGCACCGATCTTGCGCGCCAGCACGTCCCAGGCGAAGCCCCTGTCGGTCACCACCTCGACGCCCTCTTCCGGACCCATCCCAATGGTGGAGCCCGATGCCGGTCTTGCCCATGGGCAACCCATCGGCGTCATGACCAAAGAATTCGGATGGATCGTACCGGATTTGCCCACGGCGCGACCCATCTAAGTTGTTGGTGGTGTTGCCAATCGCAGGGCGGCTTAGTGCGTCAAACCAATGATGGCACAACAGGTTCGGGTTGGGATCGGCGGCAAAGGATGAGAGCGCCTTGCCATCATCGACCAAAGTCATGACAGGGTTCAGTTGACCAGAAATCGTCGAGGTCGCGCCAGACTCTAACAAATACCCCAAGTCCGTAAATACGGGGCTTGCCAATACCGTCAATCCGGCCGCGGTTTGGATAGGGACCGTTTTCATTTGAACGCTCGTGTTTGTCCGCTGCGCGCCCTGGTTTCACCCGGTCCACGCGGGCAAAACAAAAGCATTGCCCGCAGGGCACCATTGCCAAAAAGAATTGAAAGGGGACGCACAAAAAAACACTCTTGCCCAAAGATATAGAGACCAAGCATGTACGAAATGGCATCTTCGGACAGATGCTTGATAATTCCGGCCAAGTACATAACTGCCGGATATGAGAAAGCTGTCCAAAATGCGTTCTGCGACAGGCATCCGGGCGGTGTGTGACGTTGCGCATGACATGGGCATTGATCCAGAAGAGGTGTTGGAAAACACCGGATTGCTGCGCCAGGACCTTGTCGGCACAAATAGCAAAGTCACTTGGCTGCAAGAAATTCAGACAATCAGGAACATCGTTCGCCTCGCCCCGCACGACATCGGACTGGGTTCCAGAGCAGGCCGCAAGATGCACCCCTTCACACACGGGGTCTATGGGTTCGTCCTGCTGACCGCACCCACTTTGCGGGTCTCGGCCCAGCTCTCTCTCGACTACATGCAACTCTCTACTGGCCTGACCACCTACACGGTGGAAGACAGCGGTGATCGGATGCTTATCAAACTGGACATGACCGAACTGCCCCCCGAGGCCCACACTTTCGCGATCGAGGCCCAGTCAGTGATCACCATGGAATTCATACGCGAAATGTTGGAGGCGCCCGACTTCAACGACATGGTGGTGGAAACGCCCCATACCGATGCGCACTATGTTCAGGATATGGCCAGCGCAATCGGCGTGACGGTCAAAGGGTCAAGCCCCGGCTTTGCCCTGTCTTTTTCCTCCGCCCAGCTAGACCAACCTTTGCCAAAATCAGACCCCGCCACATTCCAGTATTGTGTCGAGCAATGTCAGATCCTGTTGGAACAGCAGGACGCGCAACCCGACCTCTGGTCGCAAAAGGTCAGACAGACGATCCTCGACAATATCGAAGACGACCTGAATATCCAAACGGTCGCCGCAATGCTTGCCACAACCGAACGCACCTTGCGTCGACGGTTGTCCGAGGAAAAGACGAGCTTTCGCGAGCTGTATCTCGACGCAAGATTGTCACGGGCCCATCACCTCCTTGAGATTTCCGGTCTGCACGTGGACAGGGTGTCATGGCTTGTGGGCTATGCTGAACCTGCCAGTTTCGTGCGGGCCTTCACCAAAAGATTTGGTAGATCGCCGGGTCAGGTGCGACCACACAAAACGCCTGTCGGTACGAGCTGAGCGGGTCCTGACGATCAATTGCAAATAAGTCCGCCTGTCAAAGGGTTTGGAACGCCGCCTCTACGAACCGGCCCGCAAGCCCGAACGGTAGTTCGGCATCAAGCGACCAGCAAAGAAACGCGATCCATGGACATGGAAAGGAACCTTTAGTTCCGCATCAACAAGAGCTGTGAGGCGAGCGCCATCGCCGACGACCACGTCGAGATCGCGGACCCCTCCTCCATCTGCATCCCGCTCAGCCCGTGGGCAAGCATGCGCTTGTCCGGTTCCAGCCAAAACCTGACAACATAAGTCGTCCCTGAAGTCCGGATAGCGCCATGATACAGGCCAATTCAAGGCCTTGCCGCCCGCAGAAATACGACAAAAACCCCATACGTTTCCCGCCCTGCTGAACACCAAACAGGCAGATAAACCTGCCGGTATATTCGCTTTTTTAAGTTCGGCAGTCGCACGCTTGTAATGTGAATCAACCATTCTTACCTGCGAGCAGGAGCGACAGCGGAAGGTGCGCAAGATGAAAGACACCCACAGCAAACCATCCGAACGGTCCCCTGACCATACATTCCGCAAACTCATTGCGACAATGACACATGGCACCTCCCCCGTTTCTACAATTAACATGTGGAACGACTGGGCTCTGCACCTAGCGACGTCGCCCGACAAGCAACTCGCCCTGGCCCGCAAAGCGCAGGGAAACTTGACGAGCTTGCTCCACTTCATGGCAAATGGCTGCCCGGCAGAGCAGGAGAATTGGCCCGCCCAGCCCAAAAAAGGCGACCGCCGGTTTACTGATCCCGGCTGGACCAAACCATCTTTCGCCGCCTGGGCACAGGCCTTCTTACTGACAGAAGACTTCTTTGATACGGCCACATCGGACGTCCCCGGCCTGAACCCTGCAAATGACGCGGCCATGACCTTCATGATGCGTCAAATGCTGGACGCAATGTCACCTAGTAACTTTCTTGCCACCAATCCCGAAGCCATCGCGCGAACCACGGAAACAGGCGGACAGAACCTCATCAAGGGCGCAGCTCACGCCTTTGCCGATATGCAGAAAGAGCTCAAAGGCACCCGGAAACAACCCACAAGAGTGGTTGGACAGGACGTTGCCGTGACCGAAGGAAAAGTCGTCTTTAGAAATCACCTGATGGAGCTGATCCAATACGCCCCGCGCACCGACACGGTACATCCGGAACCGGTCCTTATGGTGCCTGCCTGGATCATGAAATACTATATTCTCGACCTCGGCCCGGACAATTCGATGATCCGCTACCTGACGGATCAGGGGTTCACTGTATTCACGATCTCATGGCGCAATCCGGGTGCCGAAGACGCCAACCTTGGCATGCTCGACTACCTGCATCAGGGGCCCATCGCTGCACTTGACTACATCGTTGATGCAACCGGTGCGCAAAAGGTGCACGGCACCGGCTACTGCCTTGGTGGCACACTTCTGTCGATCGCTGCGGCCAGGATGGCTCGGGACGGAGACACCCGGCTCGCCAGCCTCACCCTGCTCGCGGCCCAGACCGATTTCAGCGAGGCTGGTGAACTGATGATGTTCATCAACGAAAGCAAGGTGTCCTTCCTAGAGGATGTCATGGCCGAACAAGGCTACCTCGAAGCCGACCAGATGATGAGCGCGTTCCAGATGCTGCGGTCCAACGATCTGATCTGGTCGAAGATGGTCCGCAAATACCTGCTGGGCGAAGGCGAAACACCGATGAATGACCTCATGTCGTGGAACGCCGACAGCACCCGGATGCCTGCACGGATGCACGGAGAATACCTGCGCCAGATGTTTCTGAACAATGACCTCGCGGCGGGGCGTTATCACGTGGATGGACGTGCGATTTCGCTGCGTGACATCCGTGTCCCCATCTTCGGCGTCGGCACGGAAACCGATCACATCGCTCCGTGGAAATCGGTGTTCAAAATCCACGATCTCGGCCACGCAGACGTGACGTTTGCCCTGACCAATGGCGGGCATAATGCTGGCGTCGTGTCCAAGCCGGGCCACCCTCGCCGTCACTTCCGCCTGCACACCATTCGCGATGATGAAAATACTCTGAGCCCCGATGATTGGCTCGAGGTGGCAGCGCTAAATCAAGGCAGCTGGTGGCCCGCCTGGACCGCATGGTTGTCCGATCGGTCTGGCAAAATGGTCAAACCTCCGAAGTTCAAGAATGTGTTGGCGGACGCGCCAGGAACCTATGTCAAAATGGAGTAAGATATGCTGCCCAAAACCGACTTTCTGGCCGGTAAGAAGGGACTTGTCATTGGTGTGGCCAACGCAGATTCAATCGCAGCAGGCTGTGCCCGTGCATTTCGCGCCTCACAGGCCGATCTGGCGCTGACGTATCAAACCGAAAAGTCTCGCAAATTTGTGGAGCCTGTCGCACAGGCGGTCGATGCAGAGATCTTCATGCCACTGGATGTCACGGATGATGACCAGATGGATGCTCTTTTTGACAGTATCCGCACCCGCTGGGGCCGGTTGGATTTCCTTGTCCATTCCATCGCCTTTTGCCCCCGCGACGACCTGCACGGGCGGGTCGTCGATTGTTCAAAGGACGGCTTCGGGCTGGCGATGGACATTTCGGTACATTCGCTGATCCGACTGGCAAAGCAGGCCGAACCTCTGATGACCGACGGGGGAACGATCCTGACAGTGTCTTATCACGGGTCGGAAAAGGTTGTGGACAACTATAACATCATGGGTCCGGTCAAGGCGGCACTCGAGGCGACAGCACGCTATCTGGCCGCCGAGCTGGGGTCGAAAAAAATCCGCGTGAACGCGATGTCACCTGGCCCGTTACAGACTCGTGCGGCCTCTGGCATCGACCATTTCGATGCCCTGATTGACGATGCCAAAGCCCGCGCCCCGCTCAACCATTTGACCACCGTCGAAGAGGTGGGCGCGATGGCGGCCTGTCTTGTCTCGGACTTCGCCCGGTCGGTCACCGGCAACACTGCTTTCATCGACGGGGGACACCATGTCGTCTGATATCACCCCCAGCATGGGCTATATTGAAAACCGGCCTTTCGAAGACATCTCGGTGGGCGACAGCGCCGATCTGGTCCGCACCCTCACCGAGCAGGATATCGATGCCTTTGCCGTGGTGTCTGGCGATGTGAACCCGGCCCACGTGGATCAGGAATTCGCGCAAGAAGAGGCTTTTCACAAGGTCATCGCCCACGGCATGTGGGGTGGCGCGCTGATCTCCAACGTGCTGGGCACGCAGCTGCCCGGCCCGGGCGCGATCTATCTTGATCAGACACTGAAGTTCCACAAGCCCGTTGGTATTGGTGACACCGTGACAGTGCGCGTCACGGTGACTGCCAAGGACCCTGAAAAGAAGCGCCTGACGCTGGATTGCGTATGCACGAACGGCGATGGAAAACCGGTGATCACGGGGCAGGCGGTCGTCCTCGCCTCCAGCCACAAGATACGGCGCCCGCGCGTCGTCATGCCCGACCTTGTCATGCACCGACGGGGCGCAAGGCATGACCGGCTGCTTGAGGCCGCGCGCAAGCACCCTGCCCTGCCGACGGCTGTCGTGCACCCGTGCGATGCAACGTCTCTGGAGGCTGCTTTGGAGGCCTCTGACCTGGGTCTGCTTCACCCTATCCTCGTCGGTCCCCAGGCCCGCATCTTGGCTGTCGCAGAGACGGCCGAGCTGAATATCAGCAGGCTTGAGATCATCGACACCCCGCACAGTCATGCCTCCGCCGAACGCGCGGTTGCTCTGGTCTGTGAGGGTCGTGCCCGGGCGCTGATGAAAGGCGCGCTTCACACGGACGAGATCATGTCCGCCGTGGTTTCCAAAGCGAATGGCCTGCGCAGCGAACGGCGGATGAGCCACGTCTATGTCATGGACGTGCCCACCTACCCCAAACCGCTGTTGATCACCGATGCTGCGATCAACATCGCGCCCGACCTTCAGACCAAGGCCGACATCGTCCAGAACGCTATCGACCTGGCCCATGCCATTGGGATCGACGCACCCAAAGTGGCCCTTCTCTCTGCGGTGGAAAACATCACCCCCCGCCTGCAATCGACGGTCGAGGCTGGTGCCCTGTGCAAGATGGCCGACCGAGGCCAGATCAAGGGCGGCGTGCTGGACGGTCCGCTCGCTTTTGACAACGCGATTTCGATGCGGGCGGTGGCCAGCAAAGGGATCACCTCGCCTGTTGCGGGTCAGGCTGACATCCTCGTGGCACCGGACCTTGAGGCGGGCAATATGATCTCCAAACAGCTCATGTATCTGGCGGGTGCCGAAGCCGCTGGCATCGTACTGGGCGCGCAGGTTCCGATCATCCTGACCAGCCGTGCCGACGACCGCCGAACACGGGTTGCCTCCGCCGCGATTGCATCGCTTTTCAGCGGCGCTCGGGATCGATAAAGCAGCTATCCTGCCGCTCAATACAGACGCGTCTTTGTTGAAATCCGGGCTCCACCGAGGGGCCCCTGAACCCGAGATGTTGTGGAGCAGCCCTTAGGATGTGCCGGGTGCGGATGCCCGATTGGTGCTGGAACGGGCAGCGGCAGAAAGAGCAAGCAGGAGACGCCGCTTCTGACTATGAACTGCGCCATGTCTGTGAACGCCTTGAACATCACGTCGAAAAACTCAGCTTTTTCACTCTCAGACATGTTTCCGGACACAATTGATGTCTTCGTGCCAATGTTCTTCAACACGTCAAATCGGCGATTATACAGTTAGGCTCTTGCCTGCTTTTGTGCGAACCGCCCTCGCATCCGGCAAGATCAACCTCTGCTTGACATGAACGTGCATGATCCGCGGAGAGATGAGAATGTCCGTTTGCGATGCGCCCAGAAAAACGAGAAACTTCTTTCTGCTTCACTTGGGGCAGAGCGCGCCACAACTGCTCTAGGAAGCTGAAGATAACTAAGAACAGGCAGAAAATTCAAAAACGCGGCTAACAAGTTATCCAAGACGGTCGAGGTAAATCAGAAAATCGCTATGCTGACGGAGGTTCGGTCCGCTTAGTTTTCCCCTAAATAACTGTTTATAGATGTTTTTCCTTGTAAAGCATTATGCCACTGTAAACCACGGCAGAAACATGACCCGACAAATACGATATTTAATCCAAACCTTGGGTCGAATACCGTTCGCTAAGACGCCGCGTGCCTAAGGACTGTTCCTTCGAGTTCCAGCACATCACCTTTGTACAAGAAGGGTAGCAGTCAGCCATGGCGGACATTCAACCGCAGTTTCCGATGCCGAAGTTGCAAAACGATTTTGGCATCTGTTGCATCGACTTGAACGCTGGCCTCCAAATGACTGCAAACGTGTGATCTTGCCAAGTATTCTGCAGGTTGAGAGTTGATGCTCACATCAGTCAAGAATGCTACTTGGTGCAAAAAAACTGTCGTTTAGAACCTGTAGTTGCGTCGTGGTGCAGCACTTCTCATTTATTTTGTCACGTGTCTGTCATGCAAACAGCATACTCAAAATTCATTCGGATGAATGAGACATGAAACGCGAATACTGGACCATAATTCAGGAAAAGATCTCAGACGACATTCGCTCCGGGCGGCTGTCGGCAGGGGATCAATTGCCGACGGAAACGCAACTTGCGGATCGATTTGAGATTGGTCGTCACTCGGTGCGCCGGGCGCTGGAAGCGCTGGCGCGCGATGGCAAGATCAGTATTGAACAAGGGCGTGGGACCTTCGTCGCCGACGCCCAACGGCTGACCTATCAGATCGGCAAACGCACAAGGCTCAGACGAAACCTGATCCCTCAGGGCGTGGATGTGACCAGTCACCTTCTCTCAGCAAACCGTATCGCGGCATCTGAGGATGTTGCACAGGCCCTTCTTTTGAATTCCGGCGCCACCGTGACAGAAAGCAAGCGGATCACGCTGGCGAACGATCTGCCTGTGGCGTTTGGTTGCGTTTATCATTGCGTGGAGCGGTTTCCCGATTTTGCGGAGCGTCGGGACGTGTTGGGCTCGACCACCGAAACCTACCGATCCTTTGGCATTGAAGACTATGTTCGGCAACACACCTCGATCTATTCGCGGGCGGCAAAGTCTGACGAGGCCAAGACGCTGAAACAGCACCCGGATGTTCCCGTACTGGTCGTCTCGGCCTTGGACGCGACCCCGGACGGCACGCCAATCTCAACCAGTCGCGTGATTTGGTCTGCCGCGCGCGTAACTTTTACCATGGCGCATTCCGATGGATGACACGCTTGACACGCTGGCGCGGGCCGATGGCGCGCGGCTCAAAGCCTTTGCGGAAACCCTGATCCCTGATCTTGGCGCCATAGAGGTCGTGGAATCGCGCAGCGGGCTGGTGATGCTGCCGATCCGCGACACAGCGGCTGGCGTTGCATTCCATCTTGGTGAAGTGCTGATGAGCGAGGCGCATATTCGGAAGGGCGATGTCAGCGGCTATGGGATGCGCCGCGGGCATGATCTGGAAGCCTCGATGGCGATGGCGCTTGTCGATCTTGCGATGGCAACCGATGTGCGTCTCTCAGAGTGCAGAGCGTTCTGTGACGCACAAGCCGAGGCGTTGCAAAAGGCAGACGACGACGTGCTGCGCCGGGTCGAGGCCACCCGCGTGAACATGGAGACGTTTTGATGCTGTCCGTACCTGCGCCAAGCCCAGCCGAAATGCGTGACAACGCAGCCTTTGACGCTTTGTTATGGTCTTTGAGCCGCCCTGGACGACCCCGTGACCTGCCCGAACCCGGCGAGAGCGGGATCATTACTGCGCTTCTTGACCGGGAATGCCTCGTCTACGCGGACGATCCGCTTCTCATGCCGCAGATTATGCGCACGGGTGCAACTCTCTCCGATATTGAAAAGGCCGATCACGTCTTTCTGGGTGCGATGGGGACGTCCGATCCGCTCGCCGACATTGCCATCGGAACTGACTTTTACCCTGACGATGGGGCCACCGTCATTATCCGCGCCAAAATCGGGTCGGGTCCTGCGCTGCGTCTGACGGGACCGGGCGTTGATGGCATCTTGACCCTGCACATGGGCGGCCTGCCTGAAGGTTTTTGGAAAGCGCGCACTGCGAGACTGAGATACCCGATGGGGTTCGATCTTTTCTTTGTCGATGGTGCCCGTGTTGTCGGGATACCGCGCTCTACGACTGTTGAGGAAGCATAATGGCCTATGTCGCGACACGTGGTGGCGAGCGGGCCATTGAACAATCCGAACGGCTGTTTCGTGAAGATATGGGGCCTTTCGACCGCAAACGCGTCGACGAGGTGAAACAAGGCCTGCCCTATCTGATCGACCGTGTCATGGGCGAGGCGTCGCTCTATGACGAGGACCTGGCCGCGCTCGCGCTGGCTCAAACGGGCGGCGAGCTTTACGAAGCTGTCCTGCTGCTGCGCGCTTGGCGAACGACGCAGCCGCGATTGCAGGTGGCTGCTCCGATTGAGCAGGACAGCTTGTTCACCCATCGCCGTATCTCGGCAGCCTTTAAGGACATTCCTGGCGGGCAGGTTTTGGGGCCGACGTTAGACTACGCGCATCGCATTTTGGCAACCGATGTGCTGCAGGGCGAAACCTATTCGCCAGAACCCGTCGAGCCGGCAGCCAACCCTTCACCTGCGTATCAGCCCAGTGTCAGTGCATGGCAGGCCGAGAACGATCTGCTTGATCCTCCGGCTGACGATCCAACCAAGGGGAACGAAATTCCCGATCTCACGCGCGAGCCTCTCCTATTTCCCGCCAAACGCGCCCATACGCTGCAAAGTCTCGCACGGGCTGAAACGGGTGGTGTTCTGGCGCTTGGCTACGCGGCGATGCGCGGCTACGGACAAGCACACCCCACGGTGAACGAATTGCGTTTGGCCGAAGCCGAAATTGCCGTCACGCATCCCGATGGCAGGCAGTTTTCTGCGGGTCGGGTCAAGGTCTCTCAGGCGGAGGTTGTCGACAAAAAGGGTGAGAAGCTGGGCATTGGCTATGCCGCCACCTTTGGCTGGAACGAGGTAAAATGCATCGCGGCGGCCACGCTCGACCTCAACAGCCCCGGTGCGGAAAAAGGCTCGGCGACCGAAGAGGAGTTCTTCCTCTACCACACCGAGGGCGTCGAAAGCTCAGGCTTCTGTATTCACTTCAAGCTGCCCCATTATGTGACGTTCCAGTCTTCGCTTGATGCGATGCGGGATGCGAAGGCAAAGAAGGCGGCGGGTGCGGCCAAGCAACAGGAACCGGCAGAATGAGCCTTTCAACGCTGACAAAGCCATGGGAAGCGATGAGCTATGGCTTTCTTGACGGCTCGGCCAAGCGCGAGCTGCGCCGCAAGATGCTGAAATCCGTCGCCGTGCCGGGGTGCCAGATGCCCTATGCCAGCCGCGAAGTGCCGATGGCACGCGGTTGGGGCACGGGCGGGCTTCAGGTATCGCTGACGCTGGTGAACCCGCAAACGCGTGTGAAGGTCATTGACCAAGGTGCCGACGACAGCGTCAACGCCGCGTCGATCCGGCGCTTCATTGCACGGGTGGCGGGCACGCCCACGACGATGGACACTCTTGAGGCAGACCTCATCCAGTCGCGCCACCGCATCCCCGAAGAGGTTTTGCGCGACGATCAGGTCCTTGTGTTGCAAGTGCCCAACCCAGAGCCGCTGCGGCCGGTTCAGCCCAATATGTCCATCGCCCGCCAGATGCACGCGGATGCGGATTACGGGCGGATGTGGCTGCAGCTTTACGAGCAGATCGTGCGCTCGGGCCGGGTCATGCAAGGCGCGAGCTATCCCAGCCTTGTACACGGTCGCCATGTCATGACGCCCTCACCCATTCCGCGTTGGGACGTTCCGAAACTGCATATGGCAAAGCACCTGACGATCCTGTCTGCGGGCCGGGAAAAGCGGATCTTTGCGGTCCCGCCCTATACGCGGGTAGAGCCTTTGGTGTTCTCGGATGTGCCCTACAAGGTCGAAGACCATGGTAATCTGACATGCACCCGGTCCGGCACCACGGGCTTTTTCATGAACGAGATTCCGCAGGATGATAGCAGTTCCGCCTTCGAAGTCTCGGACAGCGAATGGGGTGTGAAGACCATTCGCGCGCGCGAGGGCGAAGGCGAAAGCCGGGGCGAGACCTGGTATAAAGACGGTGAGATGCCACAATGACATTGACCCTCGATGCCCCCCGCATTGTTGAAACGCGGCCTCTTCTTGAGGTGAAGGCCGTATCCAAATCCTACGGCCCCGTGCAGGCCGTGCGCAACGTCTCAGCCCATGCCTATCCCGGAGAGGTGCTTGGTATTGTCGGCGAAAGCGGATCGGGGAAATCGACGCTGCTGCGGATGATGAACCTTGAGGAGATCCCGGAGACGGGCAGCTACACGCTCGACCTGCCGGACGTGTCTGGCAATCTCTTTGAACTGGACCGGTTCGCCCGCCGGATGCTCTGCGCGACCAAGATCGGGATCGTGTATCAGAACCCCCATCTGGGCCTTCTGATGAAGCATTCTTCGTCTGGGAATGTTGCCGAACGGCTTTTGGTCGCGGGGGAACGCAGCTTTGCGACATTGCGACAAGCGGCCACCGAAGCGCTGGACGCATCCGAGTTTCCTCTGGATCGCCTTGACGCGCCGCCGATTGAACTCTCTGGCGGTATGCAGCAGCGGGTCCAGTTAGCCAAGGCAATTGCGCTGGAACCGGCACTCTTGCTGCTGGACGAGCCAACGACGGGTTTGGATGTGAGCGTGCAGGCGCTGGTGCTCGACACGCTCAAGCGCCTTCAGCAGGACCGACAGATCACCATGGTGATCGTCAGCCACGACCTTGGCGTGATCCGCACGCTGGCGGACCGCGTTATGGTGATGCGACGCGGCGAGGTGGTAGAGACCGGCCTTGCGGATCAGATTTTCCAAGACCCGCAGCATCCCTATACGCAACAATTGGTGCACGCGAAGCTATGACACAGGTTCTGGAAATCGACAGGCTTACCAAGGGCTTTTCGCTGCATCATCTTGAAAAGGATATTGCGGCTTTTGAAGACATCTCTTTCAGTGTTGCAGCCGGTGAGTTCGTGTTGCTCAAGGGGGCAAATGGGGCTGGTAAATCGACGCTGTTGCGCACGCTCTACCGGTCTTACCTGCCGCTATCTGGAGAAATCCGGTTTCATTCCAGCCATGGCATGATTGACCTCGCGCGGGCCGCTGATGTGGATGTTGCACACTTGCGGCGCACCGAGATCGGGTTTGTGACGCAATTCCTGACTGCACGCCCGCGCGTGAGTGCCGAAGCCATCGTGGCCGAGCCGCTCAGGCTTGCCGGGTGGGAACATGAGGCAGCTTTGAAGACTGCCCGCAAAGCGCTTGAAACCTTTGGTGTAAAGCCGGACCTGTGGGCCGCCTATCCGACAACGTTTTCGGGCGGTGAACAGCAAAAAGTGAACCTCGCCCGAGCGCTCATCCTGCCGCAAAAGCTGTTGATGCTGGACGAGCCAACTGCCTCGCTTGACGCAAATGCGCGCCGTGCGCTGGTGGCCCGACTGCAAGAATTGAAAGATCAGGGTACGGCGATGATCGGTGTCTTCCATCACCCTGACGATGTGATCCACCTGATCGACCGTGTGGTTGATCTGACCCCCGACGCGGCCCCTCAAGAGGATCGAGATGATGTGGCTCTCTGACGTAAAACTCATCCTGGCAGACCAGATAATAGAGAATGGCGCGCTGCGGATCGAAAACGGCATCATTGCCGAGATCACCGAGAGCGCGGGCCAGCCGTCCGGCTTCACCGTGTTTCCAGGCTTCATCGACATGCACGGCGATATGATCGAGCTTGAGTTGGAGCCGCGTCCAAAGGTCGATTTCCCGATGGACGTTGCGGTCGGTCATCTGGATGCGCGCCTTGCTGCTGCCGGTGTGACGACGGCCTATGCGGGCGTGTCCTTTTCGCGCAGCGCGAAGGATGGAGAGCGACGGTCCTTTGAGCATACAAGCGCGATCATTCGTGCACTCAAGGATAACATCCAAGGTCTTCGGGTCGATCACCGCATCCATGCGCGGTTTGACATGACCTATACAGATGCCATCGCCGCACTCGAAGGTTTGCTGGTGGCGGGGGCGGTCGATCTTGTTTCCGTCATGGATCACACCCCCGGGCAAGGCCAGTATCGCAACATCGAAAAGCTGATTTCTTACCGCATGAAGGGCGGCAAAACCGAAGAAGCAGCTCGCTCCGAAATCCAGACACGAATGGACAATGCCGTGCCTGCGGAACAGCTGTTGAAGAACCTTCACGACGTCTCGCGGCTCTGCAAAGCCCACGGTGTTGCGATGGCGAGCCATGATGACGACACAATCGAAAAGGCCAATTTAATGGCAGATATTGGCGTGGTCATCAGTGAGTTTCCCGTGACGCTGGACGCGGCGAAGGTCGCCAAGGAACGCGGGCTTATGATTGCCATGGGCGCCCCCAACGCAATGCGCGGGCAAAGCTATTCCGGCAATCTTTCTGCACGCGACGCCCATGCAGCTGGTTTGCTGCAAATTCTGGCGGCGGACTATCACCCTGCTGCCATTTTACCGGCCATTCGCGCTCTTTCCGGATCTGATCCTGATAGGTTGGTCGGAGCGGTACGCCTCGCATCAAGAAACCCCGCGAAGGCTCTGGGCCTTTCGGACCGGGGCGAAATCGCCGTTGGCAAACGGGCTGACTTGGCGGTTGTCAATCGCTCGGACCGCGTGGTGCAAACCTATTGTGGCGGGGACACCGTTTTTTCAAATGGGGCCGGTTCACATCTGTCGTCACACCCAAGGATAGCCGCCACCGCATAAAGAAGGCCTGAGCACTGGAAGCGCCGTGCAAGGGCGCGGCCGATCTTGCAAGGCAGGTTTCGAAACCGGACCTCCCCGCGTTTGGCTATGACAACGTGCCGATACATGGCGAGATCGAGCTTTGCATCTCCATCCAACCAGCGTCGCGCCACAGCGCACGTAACCCAACTTTTACAAAAAGGACTCTTTGGCGTCACAGAGGCAGGTCATCTTCGCATTGAAATTCATTCGGATGAATCGTGATGGCTTCTGATCTTACCCTCACTGGTGTCTCCCGGCTCTTTGACGAAACGCGTGCCGTGGACAATGTCACGTTAAAGATCAAACCGGGGCAGTTCGTTGGCGTCATCGGTCGCTCTGGCGCTGGCAAGTCCACGATGCTCCGTTTGATCAATCGTCTTATCGACCCCAGCGAGGGGTCGATTTCGTTCGGGGGTGTCGAAATCACGAGCCTCCGCGGCAAGGCCCTGCGCAATTGGCGTCGCGATTGCGCGATGATTTTCCAACAATTCAATCTGGTGGACCGGCTGGACGTGCTGACCAATGTGCTTGTCGGGCGGCTGGCTGAACATGGGTTTCTCAGTTCCATGGCCATGAAATTCACCGACGCAGAGCGCGCGATGGCGCTGCAAGCTCTGGACCGGCTGGATTTGGTGCCACAAGCCCTACAACGCGCAGGCACGTTGTCCGGCGGGCAGCAACAGCGTGTGGCGATTGCTAAGGCTCTTGTGCAGCAACCCAAGATTATGCTGGCCGATGAGCCGATTGCCTCCCTTGATCCTGCGAATGCGACCCTCGTCATGGATGGCCTGCGCCAGATCAACAAGGAAGACGGGCTGACCGTTCTGGTGAACCTCCACACACTCGACACCGCACGCGCGTATTGCGACAGGATTATCGCGATGCGCAGTGGTCAAGTGTTCTTTGACGGGGTTGCAGCCCAACTCACGAATGATGTCGTGCGGGACATTTACGGCCTCGAAGGCCTCCGAGAATTCAATGAGGCGGTGACGTCGACCCAATCTGTCGCCCTACCCGCCTGACCCGAGTTTCCAACTGCCAAACCAACCAAGGGGGACCTGACCATGAAATACCTTGTTACCACTGCACTGACCGCTCTGCTGGCCACAACGGCTGTCGCTGATGACTGGAAAGACGACTACCAGATCATCCGGTTCGGCATCCTGTCTGGTGAGAATGAAAAAGACCGGATCGCACGTTACACACCGTTTGAGGCGTATCTTGAACGCGAACTCGGCGTTGAGGTCGAAATCTTTACCGCAGGCGCATATGACGGTGTGATCCAGGCCCTGGCAGCCGACCAGATCGAGTTTGCGTTCCTCGGCTCGTCCTCTTACGCCGCTGCCTACACTGCAACCGATGGCGCCGTCGTGCCACTGGTGAGCCGCCTGCAGAATGATGATTCAACCGGCTATTACTCTATCCTTGTCACCCGCTGCGACAGCGGCCTGAACGATCTGGCTTCGCTGGAGGGCAAAGTCCTTGCATTCGCCGACCCGGATTCAACGTCAGGCTATGCAGTGCCGTATTACAACATCGCACAGGAAGTCGACCCAAAGACCTTCTTCTCGGCCACGCCGTTCTCCGGCTCGCATGAAGCTGGCGTCGCTGGTGTTGTGCAGGGCACATTCGATGCGGCCGCCACATACATGACAAACGAGACCTCGGGGATCATCCCGCGCATGGTTGAGAAAGGCATGATCGCGGAAGGCGAAGCCTGCCCGATCTGGCAGTCTCCCGAAATCACATCTGGTCCCCTGACTGCGCGCGCCAATTTGCCGGAAGAGCTGATCGAAGCGATGCGCACGGCGATGTTGGAGTTGGCTGAGAAAGACATGGCGGCCCTCAAGGAAATGTCTGGTGGCGAAACATCGACGCAGAAAGATTGGATTGCGGTCGATCAGGAGCGCTACCAGTGGATCGTGGACATGCGCGCGTGGCTGAAAGAGCAGCGCCGGTCCTAAAATCAAAAACTTGGACCCTCGCCGATTTGGCGGGGGTCTTTGTTTGTGGGGATTTCAAACATGACCGCTGCCGCCGACGTGACGCCCCTGCGTCCGATTGATCAGTTTGAGTTTGACTATGCTGCCCAGAGGCGGCGCGCGAAGCTTGGTTGGCTGATCGCGAGTATCCTGTTTTTCGTGTTTTTTGCTTTTTCGGCGTGGCTCGGAGATTTCTTTAAGGTCACGCAGGTCACATTGCCGGATGGATCGCGAGACTGGCGCTGGATCATTCCGGCAGGTCTCCCCCGATTGGGGGAATTTATCGAAAAGACGCTCCCGGTTCTGCGGTGGGACACCTTTGGCGCAGATTTTGCCGAATGGTTCTGGCGTTGGCACATCTGGCTGAACCTCTTGGTTGAAACCATTTTGATCGCCTTCATGGCGACAGTGCTTGGCGTGTTCGGTGGGTTTGTCATGTCATTCCCGGCTTCCCGAAATCTCGCCCCAAACAAGTGGGTGCTTTGGTTCAGCCGTCGCTACCTCGAAATTGCGCGCACAGTGCCGGAACTCGTCTGGGCGCTCATATTTGTCTTCTGCTTTTCAGTGGGCCCTATGGCGGGCGTGTTGGCCATCGGGCTGCATACCGCGGGAGCCTTGGGCAAGCTCTATTCGGAAGTGAACGAAAACATCGACATGCGTCCGCTGGAAGGCGTCAAAGCGGCTGGCGGCACATGGTTTGATCAAATCCGTTACGGCGCCGTCCCGCAGGTCATGCCGAACATCATCAGCTATACGCTGTTGCGGTTCGAGATCAACGTGCGCGCCTCTTCCATCATTGGCTACGTCGGCGCAGGCGGGCTTGGCCAGGAGTTCCGCGAGGCGCTCTCCTTGCAGGAATACACCGACCTGTCAGCCTTGTTCCTGATCATCTTTGTGACCGTCATGGTCATTGACTACGGATCAGAAAAGCTGCGCCACAAGGTTATCGGACTTGAGAAAGGGCCAGCGACATGACTGTCCTATCGCTTTGCTGCCTGAGGACTGCGACATGACCCCGACCGACGCCCAGATCGAAAACTGGATGAAAAAGCAGCCCCGCGCTTTCCGGGACACCCCGGTCGTCCGGGCGCGCAAAATCGCGCTCTGGACTGGCTTCTTCGCTTTGTTCGCGTGGTGTCTTTACGACTTCAATTTCTCACCAGATCGGATCTGGATTGGCCTTCAGCGTCTTGGGACCGTTGTGTCCTTCATGTTCCCGCCGCACTTTTGGGAAACCTGGCCGGAATGGGTTGAGGTGTTCACAGCGCTTGGCGAAACCGTCGCCATGGCGTTTTTAGGCACCGTATTAGGGCTTATCATCGCCTTTCCAATTTCCTTCCTTGGGGCCAAGAACATCACCCGTATTTTCTGGCTGCGCCACTCTGCGCGCCGCGGCTATGACATCATCCGGGCGTTTGAGACACTCATCCTCGCGCTGATCTTCATCCGAGCCTTTGGCTTGGGTCCCTTGGCAGGCATTCTTGCCATCGCAGTCTCAGAAATCGGGACCTTCGGAAAGCTCTTCTCAGAAGCGCTGGAGAACACCTCAAAACGCCCGGTAGAGGGCGTTGTCGCCTCGGGCGGATCACGGTTCCAATCTATTCTCTATGGGATTATGCCGCAGGTTCTGCCAGTGCATCTGTCCATCATCCTGTACAACTTCGAATCCAACGTCCGCTCTTCCACGATCCTTGGCATCGTCGGCGCAGGCGGCATTGGCTTTATGCTGTCTGACCGGATTGCGGGGCTCTTTTGGGATCAGGTCTGGACGATCATCTTCCTGATCATCGCGATGGTCTATATCGTTGATTACCTCTCCGGCCTGATCCGCACCCGGGTCATTGGTAAATGGGAGGGCGCGCACTGATGGCAGGTGCCGGTTCCAAAAACGCCCTTTCCGAGACCCCGACACTCCATGAGGGCGCCATCGTCGACGATTTCGAGTTGGGGATGTGGACCGAAGTGGGAAAAGGCACAACGCTTAAACACGGGTCAATGGGCGATTGGTCCTACATCACGCAAGACTGCCATGCGATCTGGACGACGATCGGAAAGATGTGCTCAATCGCCAAAACCACACGTATCAATCCCGGTAACCACCCGACATGGCGCGCAGTGCAGCATCATTCGGTCTATCGCGCCGAAGCCTACGGGTGGGCGACGATGACGACGCCTTTTTCGACTGGCGCAAAGCGGATTGGGTGACGATTGGCCATGACGTCTGGATCGGACATGGGGTGACTGTGACGGCTGGCGTGACGATCGGGACTGGTGCCGTAATCGGCGCCGGCGCGGTTGTGACCAAAGATGTCGACCCCTACACGGTGATCGGTGGCGTCCCGGCCCGCTTTATCAAACGCCGCTTCACCAAAGCTCAGGCAGACGCCCTGCAGGAGATTGCGATTTGGGAGTGGTCGCACGACGCATACAAGGCGGCCTTGCCTGATGTGCGTGCGCTGGAGATCGATGCGTTTATTGCGAAATACGGCTAGATGCGCCTCGTCTTACCTTCTGCAGACGGTCTTGATGCCTACTGCACCGCGCTTGAAACCGGCTGGTCCCCGCGCACGACCCGACCAGAAGCCGCGATGGAGGAATTGCAGGCAATCTCACGCGATGCAAAGGCCTTCCTTGCATCCCTGAATGATCCCGGCGCGTGTGGCCCCGACATCCAGTTGCCAGACGGCAGCTCTGTGAAACGCCTTCCAAGTTTCCGCCGCTGGATGTGGAAGGATGGCTTTTGCGGCAGCATCGAGCTTCGATGGCAGCACGGCACCAATGCCCTCCCCCCGACATGCCAAGGCCATATCGGATATTCCGTTGTTCCGTGGCGCAGGCGCGAAGGGGTGGCAACAGCCGCACTCGCAGCACTTTTGCCAGAGGCCCGGCACGTTGGCCTGACCGCCGTCGACCTGACCGCTGATCCGAGCAACATCGCTTCCATCCGCGTGATCAAGGCCAACGGAGGACAGCTGGTCGAACGCCGTGACAAAATGCACGTCCATGGAGAGGGTCAGGAGCTGCTTTACCGTATAGATCTTGTTGTATGATCAGCGCTCAGAAAGACCATCGTTCAATTGTCTCCGCAATCGCGCTTGGGACTGTCGGGGGCACGTTATTCTATGTCCTCAACCTACCGCTCCCATGGATGCTGGGCGCGATAATCGTCACGTTGATCGGGACACTTGCCAAATGGAACCTGACCGGTCCTGAAAAAGCCCGCCCATACGTCGTCGCAGTGATCGGGGTGATGCTCGGGTCGGGGTTCAAGCCCGATACGTTTGACCAACTTGGTCAATGGGCGGTTTCGCTGGTCGGGCTTGTCGTCTGCGTCGCGGCATCGGCTTTTCTTGTTCAAGAGTACCTTCATAGGTTTGGAGGCCAATCTCGTGTGACGGCGATTTTTAGCGCTATGCCGGGAGGTGTGGTCGAAATGGTCGAGGCGGGGCGCGCCGAAGGCGGCGATGAAAAGGCAATCATTCTTGCGCATGTCTGGCGCATCATCCTTGTCATCGCGGCCATCGCAGTCTGGTTTAGATTTGTCTTGGGTTTTGAAGTTGACGGGACGATTCCGATGTCTTCGAACCCGACCGGGCCGATGGACTTGTTGGTCCTTGGGGTGTGTGCTGTCCTGGGCAGCGCCCTGGGACTGGGTCTCAGGCTACCAGCGCCCACTTTTATCGGCCCCATGGTCTTGAGCGCCGCTGCCCACATGACAGGGCTCACCTACAGCAGCCCACCGCTTGCATTGGTCATTGCGGCCCAAATTGTTTTAGGCGTGATTGTCGGCTGCCGGTTCAAGGGAAGCCAGACTGGGGACGTTTTCCATGCCTTGAAACTGGCAGTCGTTTCCACTGCGATCATGATGGCAGTCGCCGTCAGTCTTGCCTGGGCTGTGCATCTGATAACGGGACACAGCCCCGCGCAGCTTCTTTTGGCCTATGCTCCTGGCGGTCTGAATGAGATGAGCATCGTGTCCTTGGCAATTCAAGCCGACGTCGCCTTCGTGGCAACGCATCACCTCTTTCGAATTGTTGCGTTGCTCGCCCTCGCGGGGACGGTATTGGCAAGACTTGCAAAGGCCATAAACGCTGCTTCGAAAGATACTTCATGACAAGGGGTTCGAAGCAACGTGTTGCCCCTTCCAATCAATTGAGGTCCGCCAATGCCCGTTTCTGACCTGCGGTTTCAAATACATACCGAAATCGCTGGCATCGCGCCCTTCGACGATGCTGAGCGCGAAACCATCCATGACGCGCTTGAATGGTTAGACAGTGCGGCGGAGATTTTTCGTTTGCAGAAACCAGCCACGCCGCCGAAGCACCTGGTCTCTTACTTCCTGTTGGTGGATGGCGATCATATTCTGCTGGTCGATCACATCAAAGCTGGCCTCTGGTTGCCGTCCGGTGGGCATGTCGACCCCGGTGAACATCCGCGCGACACCGTCGCTCGGGAAATTGTCGAGGAGTTGGGCATTCAGGCGGACTTCGCGTTCCCAGACCCTCAATTCATCACCGCAACCACGACCGTCGGCAGCACGCCCGGTCATATCGATATGTCGCTTTGGTATGTAGTCAGAGGGGATCGCCGACAAGACCTTGCGTTCCACCGTTCCGAGTTTACACAAATCAAATGGTTCCATCGCCGCAATGCTCCATCTGAGCGTTGCGAACCGGAACTGCATCGGTTTCTGGCCAAATTGGAAGTCTTGGAGAAACAGGAGCACAACAGCGAGTGAGGTGCGGCTTCAGTTTTGCTTACGAAACACATCGCAACACTTAGGCACTGTCACGGGGCTGTTGCATAATCGTTGCAAAAGCGGGCGGCGGCTTGGCGTTACGCTCTCCGACAGAACGAAACACATAACAGTTTGAGAGATCCATGGATACGCTGCTTGAAAGACAGGTCCAATCGACCACAGGGCTAACCCTGACAGGTGGTCGCGTATTAGGGCCCGACAACACGTTCACCAACGCAGATCTGCACATGGATGCAGGCATCATCACCGACACGGCCCCGGCTGCGGCTCAGGTGATGGACATGTCAGACTGTGTGATCCTGCCCGGTCTTGTCGACGCACATGGAGACGGGCATGAGCGCCACCTCATGCCGCGTGTTGGTGCTGACTTTCCCGAATGGGTTGCGCTTCGGAATGTGGATCGTGAGCTGACCGCGAACGGGATCACAACGGCCTATCTGGCGCAATCCTATTCCTGGGAGGGCGACATGCGCGGCGCTGATGCTGCCCGGAAAGTTATCGAGGGACTAAACGGCCTGCACCCTCGACCCGCAGCAGACATCCGCATCCAGTTGCGCTACGAGACCTTTTACCTCGACGGCGCAGACCAGTTGCTGGCGTGGCTGGAAGACGGCACGGTGCAGTATGTTGTTTTCAACAATCATCTCCCCCAATTTGAACAGTTGCGGGACCAGCCCGAGCATATCGCGCGTTGGGCAGCGACCATCGGCCTGACACCTGACGATTTCTGGTCGTTGATGGCCAGAACTGTCGAGGGCGGTGTCGGTGTGCTCGACGCCATCATGCGCTTGTCGGAGGCCATGCGCCGCCTTGGCGTTCCCTTTGGCTCTCACGATGACCCTGACCCAGAGACCCGACGCCATTACAATGCGGTCGGCGCGACAATCGCAGAGTTTCCGCTGACACGCGCCGCTGCGCAAACTGCGCGCGATTTGGGGAATCCGATCATCATGGGCGCGCCCAACGCTTTGCGCGGGCTGAGCGCGTCGGGAAATGTCTCTGCACGGGAACTGATTGAGGCCAATCTTTGCGACGCGCTGGTCTCGGATTACTATTTCCCGGCGCTTTTACATGCGCCGTTCAAACTGGTCCGAGACGGTGTTTGCGACCTTGCAACAGCGTGGCGCCTCGTCTCCTCTGGTCCGGCGAAAGCCGTTGGTCTTCACGACCGGGGCACTCTGGCCCCTGGATTGCGCGGCGATGTGGTTGTCGTGCGTCAGGACGATTTGGGTCGCCCACATGTCGTCGCCTGTTTCGTCTCTGGCCAACTGGCCTTTTTGGACCGGACCTACTCTGCGATCATGTCGTGAGCGCGCCACCCATTTTCGGTGACAGCAAGCATGACAAGCACCATCGGATCCTGATCACAGGATGTTCCGGCGGCGGGAAGTCAACCCTGATCGATGCGCTCTCTCGAGCGGGGCGCAGTGTCGTGCCCGAACCGGGACTGCGCATCCTGCGCAGTGAAAAGGCACGAGGCGGCACAGCGTTGCCGTGGCGCGACATGCCCGCCTTTTTGTGGAGCGCCGTGGCGGTGGCAAAGGCTGATCTGGAACGCGTCTCCAACAACACCGATCCCGTTTTCTTTGACAGGGGCCTGCTGGACGCGGCGGTCGGTCTTAAGCACCTGTGCGGCGTCCCGTTCGGTGACACCCTCGGAACTGGGTTTCCCTATGCAAAGCGTGTCGTTCTGGCACCACCATGGCGCGAAATCTATGTGCGGACCGCGGACAGACAGCACAGCTTCGAAGACGCCACCAATGAATATGATCGCATCCGAGATGCCGCTGTAGAGCTGGGGTGCGACATCTTGGAATTGCCGCAAGTGGATGTGAAAACGCGGCTCAGCATCGTTGACTCCACGTTTGACCTTTCGCCACCGGTAACGGCGCGCCTTGAGGTGGGACCAAGATTGACAAACCTTCGCTGACGACTTACCCGCAGTATACCGGAGAGTATTATGCCAAACACGCTCACAGTTTTTGCGTTCGCTTACGCCCATTACTGGGAGCATCACGCGTGCGGCGGCATATCTTCGAGCGGTGACAGAGTCTAAGTCACATACCCCACCCCGAAGCCAACGAGCCGCCCATTTTGAGGCGGCTTTTTTCGTTCAGGAGACCCAAATGTCCTTCCGTCTTACCCCCCGCATTTACCGAAACAGCTCAACAAAATCCCATGTGGCCCCTCGCCGTTGGACCGTGTCCTTTGATGCGCCTCCCCCATCGGGAGTACCACCGTTATGAAAGGCATCTCCCTGATAAGCGCGGCGGGCGCTGTCGCACTTCTACTTGGCCAATCGACCTTTGCGGTTGCGAATGGTGGACCCATAGCGGATGTGCTTTGCAGCGCGGGGGCAGATATGCGCGACAGGCTCGAAACCCACTACCGGGCTGAGCGGTCTTGGGCGGGTTTGCGCGGCCCGGATGAGGTCATGGAGCTTTGGCAGGATGCGGATGGCGATTGGACTTTGATCATCCGGCACGCAAGTGGGAACTGGTGCATCGTCGCCATGGGCGACGCATTAGAGCCTTTTTCACATAGTCCCCACAGCTGAGACTGCGCTTGGGGGCGCTACTTGTGCCCCCAAGGTTGCCTCTGACCGGTCTGGGCCATTCGTACAAACAAGTTGCCCACGTTGCCTGACGCATTCCGACGCCATCTTCATGGCCTACGCCAGCAAATGATCTTTTTAAGGTGAAACCGACCTAGGCTGGCCCCGCCAAGCGGGCCTCCCAGTGTTCGCCCATTGCAACAATGCAGGACGTGCCATTTGCGTAGTTCTGGACGATCATCCATTCGCCATCCTGTCGGCTGACCCAAACCTCCAACATGGTTTCCGGATCACGCAGCCCCATGCCCTGACGTTCGGCACCCAAGACTTCAGTCAGCATTGACAACATCCGTGCTCGATCATCGCAGCTGACATCCGACATTTTGGCATCAGCCAGTGTTGGCGCAGACAGACTGAGTGTCAAAAAGAGAACGAAACGAGCAATCATGCTCGAAGCATAGATGGGCCGGGCACAAAAGGTAACAGTTTTATGACGACTTGTGGATAAAATCCGTTGAAAGGCAAAACCGATCTCGATCTCTGGATCGTCATCATGGGCGCCCTTGTCATAAATTCGTTGCGCAATTGGCAAGAAATTGAATCCAAACTGTCATGTGAGTGTCGCTTCGCCTGCGTAATTGCCCCTCAACCACGGGGATGACATGCTAACAATTGATGCACTGACAAAGCGGTTCGGGGACAAGACGGCTGTGGATTCAGCCAATATCTCTGTCGACCAACCGACGATGATTGGGATTATCGGGCGTTCTGGCGCCGGCAAATCCACCCTTCTCAGAATGGTCAATCGCCTCAGCGACGCCACGAGCGGAACCATCACTTTCGAAGGTGAAGATATCACAGCTCTACGCGGCGCGGCGAAACGCGATTGGCAGTCACGCTGTGCCATGATCTTCCAGCAATTCAATCTGGTCCCACGGATGGATGTGGTATCGAACGTCCTACACGGCACTTTGAACAAGCGCTCAACCGTCGCGACCATGTTCAACCTCTATCCGCAGGCGGACATTCACAAGGCAATTGAGATACTCGATCGTCTTGGCATCGCCGAGCAAGCGCCCAAGCGTGCGGAGGCGTTGTCTGGTGGCCAGCAGCAGCGCGTCGCGATTGCGCGGGCATTGATGCAAGATCCCAAAATCATCTTGGCGGATGAGCCCATCGCCTCGCTTGATCCGATGAACGCTCAGGTGGTGATGCAATCCCTGCGCAACATCCATGAAGAGGATGGGCGCATGGTGATCGCCAATCTTCACACACTCGACACCGCCCGCCGTTATTGCGACCGGGTGATCGGGATGCGTGACGGACGGATCGTCTTTGATGGGACGCCTGCGCAACTGACCACCGGCGCGGCACGCGACATTTACGGTGCTGGCGCGGACTTCTCTGAAGCCGCGACATCCACCGAAATCGAAACACTGGACAGGCCCGAGGTTCGCGAAGCTGAAACCTACGTCTGATCCAGGTGTCTACCTGCACAGGTGTGCAGGCCAACTTCATCACATCCAACGGAGAGACCGATGAAAAAGATCCTTGCCCTTGCACTGGCAACAACCACAGCGCTGAGCACAGGCGTTGTCGCAGAAGACATCACCGAATTCCGCATCGGCATTCTGGGCGGCGAAAACGCTCAAGACCGCCTGAACGCCTATTCCTGCCTGCAGGAATACACCACAGAAGCGCTTGGCGTCGAAACCAAGCTGTTTGCACCTGCCGACTATAACGGTGTGATCCAGGGTCTGCTGGGTGGCACTATCGACATGGCGTGGCTGGGCGCATCGGCCTATGCGGCGACCTTCCTGCAGGATGAAGCCGCGGTTGAGCCTGTCCTCATCAAAGTGAACCTCGACGGCTCCGTCGGCTATCACTCCATTGGTTTTGCGCGCGTTGACAGCGGCATCACCTCGCTTGATGACATGCAGGACAAAGTCTTTGGTTTCGGTGATCCAAACTCGACATCCGGCTACCTCATTCCTTCGATCGAAATTCCGCAGCATGCGGAAGGCATCACGATGGAGTCTGGCGACTACTTCGGTGAAGTGAAATTCACCGGCGGTCACGAGCAGACCATTGTTGCGGTCAACAACGGCGACATCGACGCTGGCGTGACCTGGGCCGACGCTCAAGGCAACTGGGAAGACGGCTACAACTCCGGCGCGCTGCGCAAGGCGGTTGATGCGGGTCTCGTGGACATGAACGAGCTGACGCAGATCTGGAAGTCCAAGGTTATCCCGGAAGGCCCCATCGTTCTGCGCAAGGCCCTGCCCGAAGACGTGCGTGCCACAATGACCGATTTGATGGACACCCTGCACGAACGTGACGAGCAGTGCGCCTATAACGTCGCTGCTGGCGAAACTCTGGGCTTCCAGCCCGTCACACACGAGACCTACGAATCCATCGTGGAAGCCCGCAAGTCGAAGATCGGCGGATAACCCAATTTTCATGACGTGTCCGGTGGCGCTTCGGTGCCACCGGTATTCTTTTGCGGGGGCATAATGGCAGACCTATCCCTTGGCAGCGCCGCGCAAAGCGTCGGCAGCATCCAATCCAATTACATGGCGCAAGTTCAACGGCGCAGGCTCTACAGCGGTCTTGCTCTCCTGATCTTCGTCGTCCTCATGGTGTCGGGTTTCAACATCGCCGACGACCGCAATGCAGGCGGCTTTTGGGACGGTCTCGGTCAGATTGGCGACTATCCCGCCGAAGTGCTGTCAGAGGCATGGGAGAAGCGCGCTGATCTACCTGGCCTGATCGCGAAATACTTCCCCGCGTTGATCGAGACCATCAACATCGCCGCTGTCTCCACCCTGATCGGCGCAATCGCTGGCCTGATCCTGTCGTTTCTCAGCACACGTGGTCTCGCCAAATGGCCCCGCCTGATCCCACTGTTTCGGCGCTTTTCCGACATCATGCGCGCCGTGCCTGAAATCGTCATTGCCCTTGTTCTGATCTTCGTTCTGGGCGGTGGGCCTGTGCCCGCGATGATTGCCATCGCCATCCACACGGCCGGGGCTTTGGGCAAACTTTTCTCGGAAGTCGCCGAAAACGCTGACCTCAAACCCGTCGAAGGCCTTGCCTCGACAGGCGCGACGTGGTCGCAGAAGATGTTGCTCGGTGTGGTCCCGCAGGTCGCGCCCAACTACGTCAGCTACGCGTTGCTGCGGTTCGAGATCAACATACGTGCCTCTGCCATCCTTGGTTTCGTGGGCGCTGGCGGCCTTGGTTACGAGCTGCGCAACGCCATGGCATGGGGTCCAGGTCGATTTGATGAAGCCGCCGCCATCTTCATCCTGCTCTTCGGCACCATCGTCTTCTTCGATCAGGTCTCCAGCCACTACCGCAACCGTCTGACCGAGGGGCAAGCACAATGACAGCCACGGATATCTGCCTCGCCAAGAGCAATGCTGACGCGCTGTTCCAGCGCAAGCGTATCTTCGGTTTCGCAGTCCCTGCCGTGATCTGCGCCTACCTCGTTTACATCTTCTTTGCGTTCGACATTCAGGGCCTTGCTCAACGCGCGAACATGGAGAATGCGGTCACCCTCGCCTCCGATAGCTGGTCGCACAAAGTTCACGTCACCCGCGACAACCGGTCAGGCGAAATCAGCTATGCTGTCGAGGGCGAACGCAAAGGCCGTTACCCGGAGGGCGAGCGCCCAGCCTGGGTGTCGGGTGACGACATCATCACAATCGATCTGGGCGGCGACCAGATCGTGCGCTACCTGCCGGACAACCGCACCGAAATAGACCTCCCGGATTTCCCGCTGATAGAAGTGCAGGCCGAGGGTCGCACGCTGACCAGTAACCTTGAGACTGCATTTCCTGGCGACCTGCCCGATTGGATCTCGGCTTCAAACCGCCGCATCGGCATCACCACGCCTGAGGGCCGTATCACCCTCACAGGCGCGCGTACCGAGGTCTTCAACTACTTTCCGGGCTGGGAGCTGTTCTGGTTCACTCTCGACAGCCCCTATCACGGTCAGGGCGTGGGCCAGATCCTCTTTGGTGACCGTATTGACCCCACACGCAGCAATGTCACAGGCGCAGTATACGACTGGTGGAATAACGCCATGTGGCGGCACAAGGACGTGATGTGGGCGATCGGCGAAACGCTTTTGATGGCGTTTCTCGGGACCATGGGCGCCGCGATGATCGCGCTGCCGATGGCCTTCCTTGCTGCCAAGCGGTTCACGCCCATCATGCTTTTGCGTGCCACAACGCGGCGCCTTTTCGACTTCGTGCGCGGCGTGGATGCTCTGATTTGGACGGTGGTTCTGGCCCGCGCCTTTGGCCCTGGCCCCCTGACCGGCACGCTGGCGATCCTTATCACCGACACGGGCACGTTCGGGAAAATCTTCTCGGAGGCGCTGGAAAACGTCGACAACAAGCAAATCGAAGGTGTCTCTTCAACCGGTGCCAAACCCCTGCAACGCTATCGATTTGGCGTGATCCCGCAGGTCGTCCCGGTGCTTCTGGCGCAGATCCTCTACTTCCTTGAGTCCAACACCCGGTCCGCCACAATCATCGGCGCAATCACTGGCGGCGGCATCGGCCTGATGCTGACGCAAGCGATCCAGACCCAGAAAGACTGGGAAGAGGTCGCCTACTATATCGTCTTGATCATCCTGATGGTCATGTTCATGGATTGGTTCTCCGGCTGGCTGCGCGGCAAACTGATCGGGCGCAAGGACTAGTGGCACGCATCCTGATCACGGGGGCGAACCGGGGCATCCCACCCATCGCCAATCACCCGACACGCGCCGACACCGGCAAGGTCTTTCGCCCCTCCGGAGAGGAAACTCCCTCCTAATGCCCCGCCTCACTGCCGAGCGCCCATTCATCCACCCCGATTGCGAGATCGCGGACAGCACCTTTGGGGCCTATGTCGAAATCGGGCGGGGCAGCCGTGTCGCGCATACGCAAATGGGCGACTACAGCTATTGCGACCGTTTTGCGGACATCGCCAACGCGCGCATTGGAAAGTTCGCCAACATCGCTGCATTCTCGCGCATCGGGGCGACGGATCATCCGCTCCACACGGCAGCGTGTCATCATTTCCTGTACCGCTCAGACGACTACTGGGACGACGCCAGCCGAGACGAGGATTTCTTTGACCAGCGCAAGTCTCGCATCGCCACCATTGGCCACGACACATGGATCGGCGCAGGCGCGATGGTCAAACCAGACGTGACCTTAGGCGACGGGGCCGTCGTAGCGGCAGGCTCAGTGGTGACCAAAGACGTGGCCCCCTACACCATCGTCGCCGGAACTCCGGCCAAACCATTGCGCTTGCGCCAACCGCCCGAGATCGCCAAACGCCTCATCGCGCTGGCGTGGTGGGACTGGCCGCATGACGCGCTCCGCACGGCGCTTGACGACTTTCGGGCGCTTGAGGCCATGGCATTTCTCGAAAAATACGAGACCTAACCCTCCAGCGTTAAGGTCACGCGATCGCCAGCAAACCATGTCCGTCCGTACTCGACTGGGGTGCTGGTCTCATCCACGTTTACACTCGAAGATTTCATAAGCGGAACACCTTCTGAGACCTGAAGATGGAGCGCCTGCATCGCTGTCGCCCGCACGGCAGTCAGTCGGGTGGACCTGCGTGTATAATCTGAAATACCGCATAAACGAAGGGCCTCGGTCACGCTACTGGTCTTGGCGAGGGTCCCTGTGATGCCTGCGAGCCTTTGAATTGGAAACAGACTTTCAAAGACAGCAATAGGCTGACCATCCGCAAGCGAAAGACCGTGATACGCACAAACCGGATCCGTTGGGGCAATCTGCAACGCCTTGGCTTCACCCTCCGTCGCAGACCGCACCTCGATCTGGAGAGCGCGCTTGTCTGGCCGTCTGCCCGCTGCGATCAGGTTTTCGTGGAACCGGACACGCTGCCCGATAGGGTAGTCGGTCGGCGTTGCCGCCACGAAGGAACCAGAGCCACGGCGTGTGCGTATCAGGCCTTCCTCGACCAAAACCGAAATACCGTGTCGAACTGTGTGCCGGTTGACACCAAAACGCTCCGCCAGAGCTGCCTCTGTCGGCAGCTTATCGCCGGGCGCATACTTTCCCTCTGACAGGTCGCTGCGCAGCGCATCCGCGATGGCCTGCCAGATGGATGTTTTGCCTGAACTGTCACGCAAGCTTCACAAATCTCTTCTGTCTAAAGTGCGGCTATCTGTTATGATATGTATAGTTGTATAGATTTTGGAAAAGTTGTCGAGATGAAAGACGCTTTCGAAGAAAACGCAGAGCGGAAAGCCTGGATGGGATTGCTGTCAAAGGCACCGGAGGGCCGCGTCGCCGCCCTTCTGGACGCCGCTATGGCACGGCCGGACTTCACATGGCTGCGCACACCGGAAATTGGCAGCACGATGGTCCGTGGTCGCGCAGGTGGAACGGGCGCGCCCTTTAACATAGGGGAAGTGACTGTGACGCGCTGCGCACTGACGCTTGCCAGTGGCGAAGTTGGGCATGCCTACATCCAGGGCCGCCGCAAGTCGGATGCTGAAGCCGCCGCTCTTGTCGACGCGCTGATGCAAACCGGCCAGGCGGGGGCGGTCCGCAAATCAGTTCTTGAAGCGCTTGAGGCGGAGCGATCCGCCGCAACGATCGCCCGCGCGAACAAGGCCGCCGCAACCAAGGTTGAATTCTTTACGATGACGCGAGGAGAGGACTGATGCTGGCTGATGCTCTTGCAGGTGGGTTCGACACGCCCGCGACCCAGTCCGCGCACGCGTTCCGAAGTGTCATGGAGGCGATGGCGCGTCCGGGTGCGATCCAAGGCATTCAGGGCGGCGCGCCGCCCGCGCCCTTGTCCGTCGCGGCCGGCACCGTTCTATTGACCCTGTGTGATACAGACACGCCCATCTATCTTGCTGGCAAAGCTGATCACAGTGATGTCCGCGCGTGGCTGGCATTTCATACTGGCGCTCCGCTGACAGGTCCGTCTCACGCGATGTTTGCCATCGGGGACTGGGACGCTTTGATGCCGCTCAGCAGCTATCCCATCGGAACATCGGAATACCCGGACCGCTCGACAACCCTCATTGTGGAATGTGCAGAACTCGAAGCGAATGGCACAACGCTGCGCGGACCGGGCATCAACTCCAAGGCCATGCTGTCCTTGCCAGAAACCCGCGCTTTTCAAGACAATCGCGCCCTGTTTCCGCTTGGGCTTGATTTCATTTTCACCTGTGGAGACAGGTTGGCAGCCCTTCCCCGCAGCACAGTGGTTTCGCGTTCACATGGCGAAGCGGCCCCAGCTCAAGGAGCGTTCTGATGTATGTTGCAGTAAAGGGCGGCGAGCAGGCCATTGAAAGCGCCCATGCCTGGCTTGCCGAAGAGCGGCGGGGTGATCTGAACATCGCAGAGCTCAGCATTGCGCAAATCCGTGAGCAATTGAAGCTGGCCGTCGACCGCGTCATGGCCGAAGGGTCGCTTTACGATCCTGACCTTGCCGCGCTTGCGATCAAGCAATCGCGTGGTGATCTGATCGAGGCGATCTTCCTGATCCGGGCCTACCGCACAACGCTACCCCGGTTTGGCGCGTCAGAACCGGTGGATACGGGTGCAATGGCCTGCGACCGGCGCATCTCGGCCACCTTCAAGGATTTGCCGGGTGGGCAGGTTCTGGGGCCAACCTTTGACTACACCCACCGCTTGCTGGACTTCAAACTGGCCGCTGATGGTGAGACCCCAGACGCGCCATCACGTGAAAGCGTTCCCGGCGACGTGCCCCATGTGACAGAGTTTCTGAACCGCGAAGGGCTCATCGAGGAAGCCCCTCATGACGACACGCCCCCACCCGACCTAACACGCGAGCCGCTGGAAATGCCGGCAGACCGCGCACTACGCTTACAGGCGCTCACCCGCGCCGATGAAGGCTTCACCCTTGGTCTCGCCTATTCCACGCAACGCGGCTATGCGCGCAACCACGCGTTTGTCGGCGAATTGCGGATCGGCAAGGTCGCCGTTGAAATGGACATCCCCGAGCTTGGCTTCGCGATTGAAATTGGGGAGGTCACGCTGACCGAATGCGAGACCGTGAACCAGTTCAAGGGATCAAAAACCGAGCCTCCACAATTTACGCGCGGCTATGGATTGGTCTTTGGCCAATCTGAACGCAAAGCAATTTCCATGGCTTTGGTCGACCGCGCGCTGCGTTGGGAAGAGCTGGGCGAAGACAACGTGGGCGCACCCGCTCAGGATACCGAATTCGTGCTCTACCACGCGGATAATATCCAGGCGACGGGATTTCTCGAGCACATCAAGCTGCCCCATTATGTCGACTTTCAGTCCGAGCTGGAATTGGTACGCAAGCTGCGCCGCGAAGCCGGTGCAGATCAGGTGCAGGAGGCTGCGGAATGACCGACCAGGCTTACAACTTCGCCTACCTCGACGAGCAAACCAAACGGATGATCCGCCGCGCGATCCTCAAAGGGCTCGCCATACCCGGCTATCAGGTGCCCTTCGCGAGCCGTGAAATGCCCATGCCCTACGGCTGGGGCACCGGAGGCGTTCAAGTTTCGGCAGCGATCCTGACACCCGACGACACTTTCAAGGTGATCGACCAAGGCGCCGACGATACGACCAATGCGGTCTCGATCCGGTCCTTTTTTGAACGGACCGCTGGCGTGGCGACCACAACTGCGACATCCGCGGCGAGCGTGATCCAGACCCGTCACCGCATCCCCGAGGAGCCACTGACCGAAGATCAGATCCTCGTCTACCAGGTGCCGATCCCAGAGCCTCTTCGCTTTCTGGAGCCACGCGAGAGCGAGACCCGCAAGATGCACAGCCTTGAGGAATACGGGCTGATGCATGTGAAGCTTTACGAGGACATTAGCCGCCACGGCCATATCGCCACCTCTTACGCCTATCCGGTTAAAGTCGAGGAGCGCTATGTGATGGACCCCTCCCCGATCCCCAAATTCGATAATCCGAAGCTGGGCGACATGGCAGCGATCCAGCTTTTTGGCGCAGGCCGCGAGCAGCGGATCTACGCGTTGCCACCCTACACGCAGGTCGTGAGCCTCGATTTTGAAGACCACCCGTTTGAGGCCACGAAAGCCGACCAGGTCTGCGGTCTTTGCGGCGCAACCGACAGCTACCTTGACGAGGTGATCGTGGACGACGCCGGCGGACGGCTCTTTTGCTGCTCGGACACCGATTACTGCACAGCCCGCCGCGCCCAAGGCCATCAAGGCCCTGCCTTCCTGGACAGTGAGGCTGTCGCATGAGCGGTAACGTCATCATTCTAACCCACGCAGATGTGGCCATCGACCCGGTCGTGCCAGTGCCCGAATGGGGACTAAACGAGACCGGCCGCGCCCGACACGCCGCTTTTGCGGTGACGGCCGACCTGTCCGCCGTCACTGCCATCTACGCCAGTACCGAACAAAAAGCCCGTGATGGCGCCGCGCCCATCGCCACACGACTGGACCTGCCGGTGCACACACGCGAGGCGCTCGGCGAAAATGACCGCAGCGCCACCGGTTTCTTGCCGCCAGAGGAGTTTTGGCCGGTGGTCGATGCGTTCTTTGCGAGGCCCGAGACCTCCACACGCGGTTGGGAAACGGCAAAGGCCGCGCAGGATCGCATTCTGGGCGCAGTCAAAGATGCGGTCGCCGAAGCGCCCGCAGGCGACATCGTGATTGTCTCCCATGGCGGGGTCGGCAACCTGTTGCGCTGTGCGTTGCTGGGTAAGCCGATCTCCAGAGATGAAGACCAGCCACATCCCAAAGGCGGTTGCTGGTTCAGCCTTCCCCGAAATTTTGATGCTGCTCCGACAGATTGGAACGCCATATGACCCCGCTTCTTTCCGTGAATGGCGTCACCAAACGCTACGGCGCGCATATCGGCTGCGCGGACGTGTCGTTTGAACTCTACCCCGGCGAGGTCATGGGCGTGGTCGGCGAAAGCGGGTCGGGGAAATCCACGCTTTTGAATTGTATGGCAGGCCACCTGACGCCAGACGCCGGGCAGGTCATTTTCGACACGCGCACAGATGGCCCGAGGGACACGCTCACCATGTCCGAGCCTGAGCGGCGGATGCTGGGTCGCACCGATTGGGCCTTTGTGCATCAGCATGCCCGCGACGGGCTACGCATGGGCGTCTCGGCAGGCGGCAATGTTGGCGAGCGATTGATGGCTGTCGGTGAACGGCATTACGGCGACATTCGCGGCAAGGCCACGGATTGGCTGGAGCGGGTCGAGATTGCCTCCAACCGCGTCGATGACCGCCCCACCACATTTTCCGGCGGGATGCAGCAACGTCTGCAAATCGCCCGCAATCTGGTGACTGGCCCTCGTCTTGTCTTCATGGATGAACCCACAGGGGGCCTGGATGTCTCTGTCCAGGCGCGGCTGCTGGATCTCTTACGCGGGCTGGTGCGCGACATGGGGCTCTCTGCAATCATCGTCACCCACGACCTTGCCGTTGTGCGGCTGCTGGCCGACCGTCTGATGGTCATGAAGAACGGCCATGTGGTGGAAGCAGGTCTGACCGATCAAGTTCTGGATGATCCGCAGCACGCCTATTCCCAACTTCTTGTCTCTTCCGTTTTGCAGGTATGAGCGATGATTGAGCTTAAAGACGTCTCGAAAACCTTCACGCTACACAATCAGGGCAGTGCCGTGATTGAAGTCATCAGCAATGTCTCCTTTCACGTCGCACCCGGAGAGTGCGTGGCTTTGACAGGGGCTTCGGGTGCCGGCAAATCAACCCTGATGCGGATGATCTACGGCAACTACCTGACGCAATCGGGATCGATCTGCATTGACGATGTGGACATCGTGCAGGCCGAGCCCCGCGAGATCATTGCCCTGCGCCGCGAGGTGCTGGGCTATGTCAGCCAGTTCCTGCGGGTTGTTCCACGCGTCCCGACACTGGACGTTGTCGCGGACCCATTACGGGCGCTGGGTGTCCCTGCGGAAGACGCACAAAATCGTGCTCGGGAACTCCTGTCACAGTTGAACATCCCGGAACGGTTATGGTCGCTCTCTCCAACCACATTCTCGGGAGGCGAGCAGCAGCGCGTCAACATCGCGCGCGGCTTTGCACATGCCTACCCCGCGATGCTTTTGGACGAACCCACAGCCAGCCTCGATGCAACCAATCGCGAGGTCGTCTTGTCGCTGATCGAAGAGGCCAAAGCCCGCGGCGCGGCGATCATCGGCATTTTCCATGACGAGGCCGCACGCGCGCGTGTTTGCGACCGCGAAATCGACGTCAGCGCTTTTACGCCCGGCCTGTCCTCAAGCAGCGAAGCGGTAGGGCAAAAAAAGGAAACTGCCGCATGACCGAGGGCCGCCTCATCGCAGTTGTTGGCCCATCCGGTGTGGGTAAGGACAGCGTGATGCAAGGCTTGGCCGAGGTAATGCCAAGACTACATCTTGTCCGGCGAGTGATTACGCGGGCCCCGGATCTGGGCGGCGAAGACTACGATGCTGTCTCTGGGGCGCAGTTTCAGGAACTGGCCAGCGATGGTGCATTCGCTGTGCATTGGGGCGCGCATGGGCTGTTCTATGGCATTCCCCAAACCGTCAGATACCAGCTGAACAAGGGGACTGACTGCCTTGCGAACTTTTCGCGGAAAGCGCTTCAGGCGGGTGCAGATGCGTTCCCCAACTTTGTCGTCCTGAATGTCATAGCCGAGCCCGAGACTTTGGCTGCCCGTTTGGTAGCACGCGGCCGCGAGTCCGAGGCCGATATCGCCAGACGCCTGGCCGAGGCGACGAAGCCGCTACCGACAGGTCTGGACGTCATCACACTGTCTAATGACGGACCGCTGGAGCAGACAATTGCACGCGCAGCTCAAGCGCTTCAGCCCGCGAGCGTGTAACGATGGATCAGTTCGAACCGCCCATCCTCCCGCTCTCCGCAAAGCGCGATCTGATCAATGACAAACGGCGTCGGCAAGTCTGGCAGATGGCTCTGCAAGGTCTCAATCCATACCGGCAGGTCGTCTTCTGGCACGCGACCCGACAGCGTCAGATGGAATCGGAACTCCTCAAAGACGTAAGGGTACCCCCATTGCGTCAGCAGAGCCTCTTGTCGTGTGCTGAGACCCGCCTTGCGACGCCGCGCAAGCTCAGCCTCGGTCGCGGGTTCGCGGAACCCATCAAGACCTCGCACAGAAGCCTCGGCAACAGCTTGCAGACCGTCAGTCGACCCAAACGGCGTAAGCGCCAGAAATCGGCCCAATTGGGTCAGTTTCAGCCCATCACAGACAGCAGGTGCGACCCCGCGCGCAAGATCACACACAGCCTCTTCAAGAGCCTCAATTGTGCGCCCGTCTTTCAGTTTGAATGGTGGCTTCAACGTGCCATGAAACCCATACTTGCGCGGAGCGCTCGTAATGTCGTGCAGGCCAGACACATCGAATTGCTCCACCTGACGACCCGTTACAACATCCCAGCCCAGCCAGGTCGCGCCGAAGTCAGCCAGCGGACCGTCCGGCGGCACGTAGTAAATTGCGAAGCGAGTGTATGACATGAACTCCCCTTTTCCGGCATCGTCTTTGACAAAGAAACATGACAACTCGGTGTCAGCCGATCTTTGCCTTGCCAATGCCCAACTTGTTTTGCCAGATCGCGTGATGGTTGGGTCCATCACAATCGAAGCAGGCGTCATCTCTGAGGTTATCGAAGGCGACGCCATCCCGACAGGCGCTTTGGATTGCTGCGGTGATCTGGTGATACCAGGACTTGTCGAGTTGCATACCGACAATGTCGAACGCCACATTGAGCCGCGACCTGAGGTTGACTGGCCCCATCTGCCTGCCCTGTTGGCCCACGATGCAGAATTGGCCTCGACCGGCATTACGACCGTGTTCGATGCCATGCGCGTGGGGTCTATCCATTCCGGCAAAGGCCGCTACGTCGATTATGCCCGCAAACTCGCGGACGAGCTTCTGGCCGCGCGCGCTGACGGCATGTTCAAAATCAGTCACTTTCTCCATCTGCGCGCCGAGATTTGCTCTGAAACGTTGCTTGACGAATTGGCAGCGTTCAGCCCGGAAGATCGCGTCGGCATTGTCAGCCTGATGGACCACACGCCGGGCCAACGGCAATTCCGTGATCTGACGGCGCTAAAGACCTACGTCGCCAAAAAACGCGGCATGAATAACGCCGAATTCGCCGATCACGTTCAAAATCTGCTGAGCCTTCAAGAACGCTTCGGCGCCAAGCACGAAACCGGCGCGGTGGCCGAAGCCAGCCGTCTGGGTGCCGTCCTTGCCAGCCATGATGACACCACGGCAGAGCATGTGCAGACCTCCGCACGCCATGGGGTGGGCTTTGCCGAATTCCCGACGACCGTTGAAGCTGCCGACGGCTGCCGATCACACGGGATTGCCGTCATGATGGGCGCGCCAAATCTGATCCGGGGCGGGTCGCACTCCGGCAATGTCGCGGCCGAGGACCTGGCAAAGCAGGACCTGCTGGACATCGTTTCCTCCGACTATGTCCCATCGGCGCTTTTGCTTTCTGCCTTCCATCTGGCGCGCATCTGGAACGACATCCCGCGTGCCATCGCAACGGTGACGCGCAACCCGGCGAAAGCCGCACGCCTCGACGACCGCGGATTGCTAAAAATCGGCATGCGCGGCGATGTTCTGCGCGTCCGCCAAGTTGGGACCACGCCCCTGCTACGCGGTGTTTGGAGCCAAGGTGTGAAGATCGGCTAGGGCGGCGTCCGAAAATGCTGCCATGCAGCTTTTGCAGTGGTAAAGGCATAGGCAAGCAACGGTGCCGCAATTGTCAGTTGAATGTCGGCCAAGCTTTCGCGCCATCGCCAAAGGCCAAAACTGCGCAAATCATCGCGCGCATCCAAGACTTCCATCGTGACACCGGCGAGAAGCGCACCCGCAAGTGCCAGAGAAAGAGAGCGCTTGCCTATAAGGGTGGCCAGCAGAATTGCAGCCCCGATCGCCATGTGAAAATAATCCCGATCCAAAGGGATATAGCCTTGAAGCCAGAGTTTCAGCGCTTGGTATCCAGAGGGATCCAAGGCGTCACACCACCAGACCCAAGCCCTTCAAGTAAGCAAACCCTTGCGGAATGTCCGATTTGCGGCGCAGTTCCAGAACAAGATGCGGCTCGGATGTGCAGTCAGACAACGCACGGAACACCTCTTGCCAGTGAATCTCGCCTTCGCCCGGTGCCCAGTGCCTGTCCGCGTGGCCATCAACGTCTTGCAGATGAACATGGCGAAGATGATCGCCCGCATCGCGTACAAAGTAATCGACCGGCGGCGCCCCTGCCATGCGTCGCGCCAGATGCGCGTGGCCGGTATCAATCGACACGGCGATGGCGTCACTATTGAAACTTGCCACCATCTCGCGCCGGGTTGCGGGGTCGATATCGACGATGTTCTCGATCACCAATATGATCCCGGCTTGCTCAGCCGCTTGGACCACAGGAACCATTATGTCGTGGACGAGCGCCAGCTTTTTCTCGGCATAGTCAGGGTTGTTCAGCCGGTTATACGCATACCAGCGGTCATAAGGCGAGTGCAGCACCATCTGGCGCGCACCAACGCGGTCAGCGGCCTCCAGTGCTTTGAGAAAGCGCGCCGTGATCAGTGGACGCAGCTCGGGGTCCTTATTGTCCATGTCCAGCCCTTCGAACGGGCCATGGATGCCGATCCTCCCCTGAAACCCGTCCAACGCCGTGTTGGCCGCAGCAATGCGATCCTCAAAGTCAGTGGTCAAGTCAGCGTGCTGGCTGAATCCCTGCAATTCAAGGTCGCGGTCTGCGTCGAACAACCAGTCTCTGTGGGCGGCGATCTCGTGCGGCGCGAGGCACGCGCCGATTTTAAGCGGGGTCATAGCTGGAGGTCTCCTGAGATTTACGGGCGTCGGGGATGAAGAAGCTGGCAAGGACAGCGATGCTCAGAACGACCGTCATCGCGGCAAAGCTCACCCAGCCGCCATAGGTCTGCGTCAGAAAGGCAAAAGCAAAGGGTGCGGAGGCATTCGCCGCCATGGACGCACTGTTGATCCAGCCCAGCCGCGCGCCGTAGCCCTTATGGCCAAACAGGGCCAACGGCAGGGTGCCGCGCGCAATGGTCTTGATACCGTCACCCATGCCGTACAGCGCCGCCGCCAGCAGGATACCCGGCACGGTGAAGCCCACCGTCAAGATTGTCAGGAAGCCGGTCATCATCAGGCCGAGCGACAGCCAATAGGTATTAAGCGGGTAAAGATTACGACTGACGAGCAGCTCCAGAAAACGGCCTACAGTCTTGAAAGGGCCAATCACGGCACCTGCCAAAGCGGCAAGTGCCACACTATGACCAAGGTCCTGCACATTCGTGACCCATAACGTCATGACAGCGCCCATCAGGTAGCCCGAAAAGATGAACGAAGCGACCATCCAAAACATGCCTTTGCGACGCGCGAGGCCCGTCAGTTCGGGCCAATCCTGCGGCGTTGCGCTCTCGCCCCTCGGATCGCGTTCCGGCCCTGAAAGACATACCCAATGCAGCGGCACGCAAATCACGAGATACACCGCTCCAAGGATCATCCACGTCATGCGCCAATCCACTGCTTCATAAAGCGCGAGTGTAAGCGGCCAGAAAATCGTCGATGCGACACCGCCAAAAAGGGTGATGATTGTGATCGACCGTTGCGGCGTGACCGACAGATCAAGGCGTGCAACTGAGGCGAAAGCCACAGAATAAAGAACAAACATCGCAGCCGCCTCAAGGATCAGCACCGCGGCGAAAAGGCTGCTCCGTCCCTCAACGAAGCCGATGGCCATGGTCGCAAGACCAGCTGCCAGCGCGCCGCCGGTCATGACATAGCGCCCGCCATAGCGGTCGGTCAGCATTCCGGCGACTGGCGAAAGAAACTCGCCGAAGAACAGAGCCAGCGACAGCACACCGAAAATGCCCGCAAGGGTCAGCCCTAACGGGTCCGCCATCTCAGGCAGTAGAATAGCGTAGGCGTAGTAGAGCACGCCGTAGCCCATGATCTGCGAAACGCCCAGCCCGATCGACGGCAGATGGTCGTGTGTGATCATGCCCCGGGTTGCGCGCGATACGCCGCGCGACCTGCAACCCACGTGCCCTGAATGGTTGGCGTATGACCTTTGGGCCAGTCCACCAACACCAGGTCCGCGCGTTTGCCCTCGGCAATCTCGCCTCGGTCCGTCAGGCCCATGGCCCGGGCAGGACCGGTTGAGACCAGCGACCACAATGACAGCCGGTCCGCGCGTTTCTCCCGATCCAGCCGGTCTACGGCCGCAAGCATGGCCGGGTAGTAATAGTCCGACGCCAGCATGTCGCAAAACCCGGCTTCAACCATGTCAGCCGCGCCAAGCGAGCCGATATGACTGCCGCCGCGCACCGCATTAGGTGAGCCAAAGATGATCATGTCCCCACCCGCGCGCGCCGCTTTGACTGGACCCATGGTCATCGGAAACTCAGACGTCGTCGCCCCAAGGTCGTGATAAAAGCTGCGCGTCTCCGCCTGCGTGTCATCATGGCTGAGCATCGGGATGCCCCTGTCGCGGGCCTTCGCGGCAACGGTCTGCGTCGTTGAAACCACGTCCGGGCGCCGCTCCCAAACCCGCTTCACGAGCCGCTTGTGATCTTCATAATCCAGTCCCGAGCGTTCCTTGTGTTTGCTGTAACGCTTGGCAAAAAGCGCCTCGTCGCCCACATCCATCACCGGGAAATCGGGGGAGTGTTCAAACAGGCGCTGTTGAATAGGCACCTCTTCGGCGCGCATCGCCATGGACAGGTGGTCATTGAACGCAAGCGATGGCTTCAAGGGCGCCTCCATCGCCCAGTCGAGCGTATCGAGCGCCTCGAACGCAAATGTCTCCCATCGCAATTGGACCCTGTTCTCAACCGTCAGACGCGGCGCAAGATCGCGGAGCGCCTCCATCAAGGCCCGCCCGCGTTCGACACTGCGCAGCCCGGGCTCAAAACTGAGCGTCACCGAATGGTATGCGGTCGCGATCCCGTTGGCTGCAAGTTGGCGGTCCGTCTCAAGCACAGCGGTTTCCATCGGAAAAAACACGCCGGGGCGCGGCATCATTTGCCGCTCAAACGCGTCGCCGTGCACGTCGATCAACGCGGGTGCAACGATCTTGCCGCGTGCGTCGATTTCCACGCCCTGAACTGGGCCACCGATCTCAACGATACGGTCGCCGTCCATTGTCACGGTGGTGTTGGCAATCTCACCGGGCAGGTAGACGTCTGCCCCTACTAAAGTCTGGATCACGCTTGCCGCTCCAGAATGAGATGCCAGTGCAAAGAGCCGGGCCTTTCATGCTCACGGTCTTCCATCCAAAGGACCTCGAACCCCTGAAACAGGGCAAGCATCTCGACCGCGCCGCAATAATAGTGCGGGTGGCGCTTGTCAGAATAGTCCTCATCAAAGACCCACGTATTGCGGCTGATTTCTTTCGGACCGTTCAGCTTTTCGCGGTCGATCCACAGGCGGCGCTTCGACAACATGGTCAAGAGAAAGGTCCCGCCTGGCTTAAGAACGCGGCGGACCTCGGTGATGGTATTCAACAGGACGGTTTCATCGCCGTGATAGATCACGTTCCAACTCAGCACATGGTCAAAGGCGCTATCCTCGAACGGCAGGTCATTCATACGACCCAATTGGGTCTTCACACCAGTGCCCACCTTGTCGATCTCGGCCAAGCCTTCAGCTGCCGCATCAAGCGCGGTCAGTTGAAAACCAGCGGCCTGCAAAGAGAGAGCATGCCGCCCAACACCCGCCCCAAGATCAAGGATCGCCGCACCTTGCGCCAAACCCTCGGCCCAACGCTTCACATCCGGTTCAGGCGTGAGCCATTTCGATCCATCTTCAATGCCATCCCAGATCTTGCTCCAATGCTGGTCGGCTGTGTCGGTCTTGGTCAAAACAGTCACCGTTGTTCTCCGATAATCTTCGTTCGGGCCCAGCCCGAAAGGTATTCAATTGAGATGACCACAACAGCGATCATCAGGATGACGGTCATGGCAGTGGGGTAATCGAACAGGTCAAACCCGACCTTCAGTTCGATCCCGATGCCCCCAGCCCCGACCAAGCCCAGAATAGTCGACGACCGGACCGCTTTTTCCGTCGCAAAGAGCGAGGTTGAGATGAACGCAGGCATCGCCGCCGGGATCGTGGCGCAGGCGACCACATCTATCTTACGCGCGCCAGTCGCGGTCAGGCTTTCCGAAGGGCCCTTGTCGGCGGCCTCCATGTCATCGGCAAAGAACCGGCCGCAGAACCCAATTGTATCGACCGCAATGGCAAGCATCCCCGCAAACGGCCCAAGGCCCACGGCGACCACAAAGACCAACGCCCATGCGATGTCAGGGACCGCCCGAATGAACCCAAGCCCCGTCCGCACGATCTGATTGATCCAGGTCGGCGCGATCAGCCCCCGCGCTGCTAAAAGAGCGACCGGCACGGACAGGATGATCCCGATCACTGCGCCAGCCAGTGCAATCTGCAAGGTCTCAAGCATCTTCCAACCCAGCCGCGCGAGCACCTGTGGTTCTAGATTGGGCGGGAAGGCTCGGTCTATGAAATCGGCAAAACGCGGTGGTGAAGACATCACCTTCTCGATGGAGAAGCCTGCCCCCGCAAACGACCAAAGGATGATCAAGATCGCGGCAGCATAGCCCAGAAATGCCAGGGCTGACGGGCGCTCATAGCGAGATGGAAGCCCCATGGGATGAGACGCGTCAGTCATAGAGGCCCCGCAGTTTTTCTGCGCTCAGGCTTTCGGCACGTGCATCCAGCGGCATGCCCCCATCTGCAAGACCCAAGACACGATCCCCGTATTGCAGGGCGTGGTTGATGTTGTGCGAGATGAAGATCACCGTCACCCCCTCTTGTCGTGCGAGTTTGAAGAACAGATCCATGACATCCTCGCCCGCTGCAGGGTCAAGCGAGGCGGTGGGTTCATCCGCAATCAAAATCTTTGGGTCGCCCACCAACGCCCGGGCGATGGCAACCCGTTGAGATTGCCCGCCTGACAGACGATCCGCCCGGCGCGAGGCGAGATGCGCCAATCCCACTTTTTCCAACGCCGTCATCGCCGCGTCGCGCGAGGGCGCTGGCGCAAGGCTCTGGCTCCAGTGACGTACACCGGGCTTTTGCCCAAGCAGCCCCTGGACCACATTCGACAGCACTGACAAGCGCGGCACCAGATTGTGTTTCTGGCTGACCAAACCCATCTTCGCCCGCATGCTGCGCAGTTGCGCACCCGAGGCATTGCGCACATCCGTGCCCAAGACGTCTATCACGCCTGCATCGGCAGGGATCAGCCCCATCAGGCACCGCAGCAATGTCGACTTCCCTGTCCCATTGGCACCAACAATTGCCACTGCCTCGCCGCGGGACAGGCCGAAGGAAACATCCTTGAAGATCGGTGTTCCGGAAAAGCTCTTCGCCAGGTCGGTGACACGCAGATCAACAGGCAAAACCGGGGCAGACGTTCCTGCCCCGGTCTTATCCGGCCGCGCAGGCGCGACCAGGGTTTCCACACCCAAATCAGTCACCGATGAAGTTATCAAACTGCGGGTAGCCAGCATTCGAGTACATCGCACGAACGTAGTCGTAGGCACTGTCTTCGATCTCAACGAGGTCCATGCCGACATATTTGTCGTTTTCCTCATGGGCCGTGATGCCAGCGATGATGCTGTCCTTATTGGCGAGAATGGCTTGCTGAACAGCCGTTGCCGCCTCTTCCGGGACGTGTGCGCCAACCATGATCATGTCGTTGGGAAGATCTCCCGAGCGCGCGATCATCTTGAAAAAGCCGTATGGCAAGTCGGTTTCCTTGTTGCGCACGTTGATCCAGCTGCCTGCGTTGGACCCAAGCGCATCCACGTCACCGTTCTTGAGCGCTTCATGCGCGATGTTCCGGCTAGTATGTGTCTTCTCGACGTCGTTGACCGGATCGAGACCGTAATCGGCCAGAACCTGCATGGGGCACAGCATGTTCGACGTGGAGCCAATGTCACCAAACGCGACGCGCTTGCCCTTGAGGCCCATGACAGTATTGATCCCACTGTCCGCGCGCACGACGATGGCACAATGATAATCTGGACGCCCAAGACCGATGATGGGCGTCGCGTTGGTCAGCTTGTTGATGACCACATACTCGGCAGGACCAGAGACAACAAAGTCAACCGTTTCACCGCGCAGCGCTTCGGCTGCTGCTGTGCGCGAATTCACGGCATAGAACTCGAAGGTGTCTCCCGTCGCTGCTTCAAGAGCATCCTTAAAGGGCCCCCACTCAAGCTGCAGGCGCTCCATGCCTTCAACATCGGTGACGGCCAGTTTCCAGGTTTCAGCTTGAGCCGAAACAGCAGCCGACAGTGCCAAGACAGCGCCGGCCAGAACAGAACGAAGTTTCATGGTGATTCCCCCATTGTGAAATTCATCCGAATGATTTCGTGGGAATGAAACGCTTCCGTGACGCGCAAATGACATTTTCGCTTCAGCGGCATTCGACAGACGCGCTGAACATGCTCAATGTTCGTCACTGTCGCTCAAGCCCCTGCGGATACATCTGTCAGAGCCAAGCTGACCGCATGGGTTTTAGGCAATCACTGCAGCTCATCTTGGACCCGCAGGGAAGGTCCGTTTTCCGCGCTATGCGACGACTTTCGTCAATCGTTGACCGATCATCCGATCACCGTTTCTCGACTATTTTATGGGTTTGCTGACAGCCGACTTACCCAGCGACAGTCTTGCGGAGCAACGGTTCCATCAAGCTATCGTATGCCGCATCTTTCTCAACACCCAGGAGCTCTGGCAAAGAGGCGCCACTATCTTGGTGGTCTGACCTCTCACCAAGCTCAAACCCGCGGTCGTCTGATATGCTTGCGTAAAAGGTATCGGTTGTTGGCTCTTCGTCGTGACCCATGTTTAGCGACCAGGCTTTGCGCTGTGCGTTCGTCAGAGACAGAATGTCCCTGAGCCCGCCGATCATTCGGCGCGCGTGGCTGTGGTGCGTGACCAAGACCCTCAGACAGAACTTCGATATCTGAAAAAAGGGGCATCTTGGCCAGCGAACCCGTTGCTTTGCAGGTCTTCGACCCAGTTAATCAGCGTCTGCGCGAAAAGAACTGGGATCGGAAACCACTGGATGGTCAATCTTTTTCCGTTCTTGAACGGGATACCGTCGGACACCCAATAACGCGACTTTCTTCGATCCGAACGTGTTTGATCTGCAGAGAGATCAGCATGTCCGCCCGAACGGCGCCGAGGAAATCGATGGCGAAGATTGCGTGCGCCTCTGCCTAAGCGTTCTTGCCGGTATCGCACGCGAGAGATCATCCCTCTTCAACTGATCGAAGGGTTGACTATTCAAAACCACCTCAAGATCGCGGATTGCCGCCAAATGGCTGTTTATCGTTCTGACATCCTATGTCTTAGCATAGTCCTGCCACGCGTAGAGCAGACTGTCGTTTTGGCCGTGACGAATTTCCGCCTCAGTCCCAATATCACCGAGAGGTGACCCACTCTCTTCACGTGACGATATCGGCGCCGCGCCCCAGACGGATCGGCAACCAGATATAGCCGGTTGCCGTCCCCGTGACGCCCAGCGCCCAAGTTCTCGACCAGCTGCTTTGTCAGCTGCCCAGACAAGACGATCCAATTCTGTCCGTGAAAAAGATATGATGGCGGAGGCTCAGGGATTCGAACCCTGGGGACGCTTTCACGCCCGCCGGTTTTCAAGACCGGTGCATTCGACCACTCTGCCAAACCTCCGCGGTCGCACAGCCCTACCGTCACCATCGCGATTCTGAAAGATCGTTTTATGCCGGGCAGATCGGGTGCGCAGTTCACGGGGATTTTTGCCACCGGGTGGCCGACAGACTTCCCAAAACGCAACACCACCGCTAAGGTGTCGCCAAAGCGTGGGAGGAAACCCGCGCATCATCAGGCAGGGCGCTTGCCCAATCACGTCAGAGCAGTCATGGGGCACCGGTATGACGACAGGAACTCTCAAACGGACGATGCTTGCGGGAGCGGCGCTGGTTCTTGTGGCCGCTTGTGAGGACGGACAGGGCTTCACAAACCCCTTCCAGCAAAGCGCAAACGCCAGCGAGAGCAGCGCGCCTGCCGCAGGCAGCACAGGCCGTATGGTCGAACGCGATGTGGAAGCGCCCGACGTCTTTTCGGTGTCCGAAGCCGGTCTCTGGGACGGTCGCCCGTCGCTGGGCGGTGTCTGGGTCGCCCACCCTGATGTCAAGGATCCCGAGCGGGTGATCATCCGCAACGAGGCCACCGATCAGTTCGTCATCGGCGCGCTGTTCCGCAAGGAACGCGAGACACCCGGCCCGCGCGTTCAGGTGTCCTCGGATGCCGCCGCCGAGATCGGCTTGCTTGCAGGTCAGCCCCAGCGCGTCAGCGTCGTCGCCCTGCGCCGCGAAACGGTTGAGGAAGCGCTCGATCCGGTCGAGGCCCCCACCGAAGAGGGTCTGAACGCCCCCGCTCAGATCGAAGCCTCCGAGCTTGATCCAATTGCCGGTGCCGCCGCCGCGATTGACACCGCCGAAGGCACTGAAACACAAACGGCAGCAGTCGCTCCTGCGCCAGCGCCGACACCTGCCCCGCGTCCAACATCAAGTTCGCTCGCCAAGCCCTTCATTCAGATCGGTATTTTCTCGGTTGAGCAAAACGCAAAGAACACCGCCGCCTCCATGCGCACGGCCGGGATCGTGCCGATGATCAAACAATCCACCTCGTCGGGCAAGACGTTCTGGCGGGTCATCGTAGGTCCTGCCAGCAACAACGCTGAGCGGGCGACATTGTTGAATAAGGTAAAGGAAAAAGGCTTCACCGACGCCTATTTCGTCACCAATTGACGGGAATCTGACATGAAAACGCTGCTCCTCACTGTCACTGCTCTGCTCATTTCGACCCTTCAGGTCGCCGCCTTCGACACCCGTGCCACGGCGGCGTTCGTGCTGGATCAAACGACCGGCACCGTTTTGCTGAACAAGAACGCCAAAGAGCCGCTGCCGCCTGCCTCCATGTCCAAGCTGATGACGCTCTACATGACGTTTGAAGCCGTCGCCGATGGCCGCCTTACTCTGGATGAAACCCTGCCCGTCTCGCAACGCGCGATGGATCTGGGCGGCTCCACGATGTTCCTTAACACCCGCGACCGCGTCACGGTCGAGGATCTGATCCGCGGCATCATCGTGCTGTCGGGCAATGATGCGTGTATCGTGTTGGCCGAAGCGCTCAGCCCCGACGGGACAGAGGCCGGGTTTGCACGCATGATGACGGCGCGGGCCGAGGAGATGGGGATGATGAACTCCACCTTCACCAACTCCACCGGCTGGCCCCAGGCCGGGCATCGCATGTCCATGGAAGACCTCGCGATCCTCGCTGACCGTCTGATCACAGATTACCCAACCTACTACCCGCTCTTTGCCGAACGTGAGTTTCTCTTCGATGGCCGCGCCCCGCAAAACAAACGCAACCGCAACCCGCTGCTGGGCCTTGGCATCGGTGCGGATGGTCTGAAAACAGGCCACACACAGGAAGCAGGCTACGGGCTTGTCGGCTCTGCCAAGCAAGGCGACCGCCGCGTGATCTTCGTGATCACCGGACTTGATACCGTGGCCGCCCGCGCCGAGGAGGCCGAGAAGATCACGACCTGGGCCTTCCGCCAATTCGTCGAAAAAGAGGTCGCGACCAGCGGTACGCTCATCACTCAGGCCGACGTCTGGATGGGCAATCAGACCACCGTTGGCCTGACCGTTCAGGACGATCTGTCCCTGCTTGTGCCGGTCGTGGGCGCAAATACGGTGAATGCTTTTGCCGAATTCAATGGGCCCATCGAGGCCCCGATTGAAGCCGGTCAGCAGCTTGGTGAGCTGGTGGTTGAGGTCGAAGGCCTACCTGAAGTGCGCCATCCTCTTGTGGCCGACCGCGCCATCGCCCGTGGCGGTGTCATGCCCCGCCTGCGCGCCGCTGTGACGGTCCTCTTGCGCGATTATGCGGGCATCTCGACCGAAGGCACGATGTAGTCTGTGACCGCGCACTTTATTACGTTTGAAGGGATCGACGGTTCGGGAAAATCCACCCAAGCCAAACGCTTAGCCGCCGATCTTAAAGCGGATGGCGTTGATGTTGTCCTGACGCGTGAGCCAGGTGGCTCTGCCGGAGCCGAGGAAATTCGCAGGCTTCTGGTCGAAGGCGATCCCGACCGCTGGTCCGGCGAGACGGAAATCCTGCTTTTCACAGCCGCTCGCCGCGATCATCTCGAAAAGACCATCCTGCCCGCATTGGAGGCAGGCAAAACCGTGATCTGCGACCGCTTTGCAGACAGCACCCGCGTCTACCAAGGTGCTGCACGCGGCGACCTGCGCGCCGTCGTCGACCAGTTGCACGCGCTGATGATCGGGCGTGAACCCGATCTGACCTTCGTCATCGACATGGACCCAAGCATCGCCCTGCAACGCGGCTTGGCCCGCGCCAGCGGCGAAGACCGCTTCGAAGACCTCGGCCTCGCCTTCCAGGAAAAACTCCGCGCAGGCTTTGCCTTACTCCAAAGCGAAAGCCCGGATCGCTTCCGCCTGATCGACGGAAACGACACGCCAGAGGTGGTGGCTCACACGATCCGGAGCGTGCTACACAGCACCTCATGAGCGACGACGATTTTCCCCAACCCGACCGTCTTGATGGCGCGCCACATCCGCGTGAAACGGTGCAGCTGATCGGGCAGGACGCCGCCCGCGATGCGTTTCTGACCGCCTACAGCTCAGACCGGTTGCATCATGGTTGGTTGATCACCGGCCCCAAAGGTGTCGGCAAAGCCACGCTGGCCTGGCAAATCGCGCGCTTTCTGATCGCGACGCCCCCTGCGCAAGACGATGGCCTCTTCGGCGCGCCGCCACCGCCCACCTCCCTCGATATCGACGCAGAGCATCCCGTTGCCCGCCGCATGATGGCAGGATCCGAGTCCGGCCTGTTTGTGCTCAAGCGCCCCTACGACGAGAAACTCAAGCGTCTCAAGCAAGACATCACCGTCGATGAAGTGCGCAAACTCAAAGGGTTTTTCGCGCTCTCTTCCACCGATGGCGGGCACCGCGTCGTGATCGTCGATGCCGCCGACGAGATGAACGTGAACGCCGCCAATGCGCTTTTGAAACTGCTCGAAGAGCCGCCGAAAGACACAACGCTCCTGCTGATCAGCCATCAACCCTCGCGCCTTCTGCCGACGATACGGTCGCGCTGCCGCGAACTGCGTCTCGCCCCCCTCGCCCCGGATCAGGTGGCGCAAGCCCTGACGCAGGCGAACCAGGACGGCACCCAAGCCGCAGCCCTTGCGACCCTCGCCGGTGGCTCTGTCGGCGAGGCGATCACCCTTCTGACCCTCGATGGCGTGAAGCTATACGCCGATCTCGTGAACCTCTTTGCCACCTGCCCCAACATGAACCGCGCCCACGCGCTCAAGCTGGCCGACAGTGCCGCCGGGCGCACCAATGCCGCGCGCTTTGATCTGATGCTGATGCTCATTGATCTCTTCCTCGCCCGTGTCGCCCGCACCGGCGCGATGATGCCGCCGGTGCCCGCCAATGACGCCGAACCCGCCGTGCTGTCGAAACTCGCCCCCAGCCCCCATGCGGCGCGCCATTGGGCCGCGTTGCAGCAAGACCTCAGCGCCCGCGCCCGACATGGCCGCGCGGTGAACCTTGACCCCTCTGCGCTCATTCTAGATATGGTTTTGAAGATTGATCAAACCGCCGCAAAACTTGCGGCCCCTCAAGGTGCTGCATGACCCTTCCGCACATCGTTGACAGCCATTGCCACCTTGATTTCCCCGATTTCGAGGACGACCGCGACGCCATCATCGCCCGCGCCCGCGAGGCTGGCGTGACGCGCATGGTCACGATCTGCACCAAGCTGCGCGCGGAACCCACCGTGCGCGCCATTGCAGAGGCCTATGAGGGCGTCTTCTATGCCGCCGGAACCCATCCCATGTCCGCGGCGTCCGAGCCTTTGATTAGCGTCGAAGACCTCGTGACACTCGCCGATCACCCGAAATTCGTCGGTATCGGAGAGACCGGGCTCGACTATCACTACACCGCCGAAAGCGCTGATATTCAAAAACAATCCTTGCGCATCCATATCGAGGCGGCGCGTCAAACCGCACTCCCGCTGATCATCCACGCGCGCGCAGCGGATGACGACATGGCGCAAATCCTGACCGAAGAACACGCCGCGGGAGCCTTCACCTGCGTCATGCACTGCTTCTCCAGCACGCGTGAACTGGCGGAAGCTGCCCTCGATCTGGGCTTTTATCTGTCGATGTCCGGCATCGCGACCTTCCCCAAATCACAAGAGGTGCGCGATATCTTCGCCGCCGCCCCCATCGACCGGATCCTCGTCGAAACAGACGCCCCCTACCTCGCGCCCCCGCCCCATCGCGGCAAGCGCAACGAGCCGGGCTACACCGCGCATACCGCCCGCGTCGGTGCCGAGGTTTTCGACATGGAGTATGCCGATTTCGCAGCCCAAACCTCGGCCAATTTCGACCGGCTCTTCACGAAAGCGACCGCCTGATGCGCCGTTTCACGATCCTCGGCTGCGGCTCCTCCGGCGGCGTCCCGCGTCTGGGTGGCAATTGGGGCGAGTGTGATCCCACGAACCCGAAAAACCGCCGTCGCCGCTGTTCGATGCTGATTGAGCAGGACGGCCCCGAGGGCACGACCCGCATCCTGATCGACACCTCCCCCGATATGCGCAGCCAGCTTCTGGATGCGGGCGTGGGAGAGCTGGACGCCGTCGTCTACACCCATTCCCACGCCGATCACGTCCACGGTCTCGATGACATCCGCATGATTGTCTACAATATGCGCACGCGGCTTAATGTCTGGGCCGATGAGGCCACGCAGAAGGACCTCTACGCGCGCTTTGGCTATGCATTCATCCAGCCAGAAGGCTCCAACTATCCGCCGATCTGCGAGATGAATACAATCGACGGCGACGTCACCATCACAGGCGCCGGTGGCCCGGTCACGCTGACCCCGTTCTACGCCAATCACGGCATGATGGACGCCCTCGGCTTCCGCATCGGAGACCTTGCCTATCTGCCGGATGTCGCTGATCTTTTCCCCAACGCATGGGAGAAGCTCAAGGACCTCGACACGCTCATCATCGACGCGCTGCGGCGCACCCCGCATCCGACCCATCTGCATCTTGAAAAAACGATGGAGTATATCGACCGGATCGCGCCGAAAAACGCCGTGCTGACCAATATGCATATCGACCTCGACTACGCGACACTCGACGCGGAAACGCCCGATCATGTCACACCGGCCTATGATATGATGACCCTCACGCAGCCGCTCTGATGCAAGCGCTGCTGCAGGTCATCCTTCCCGTTTTCCTGCTGATCGGCGCGGGCTATCTTGCTGTCTGGCGCGAGTATTTCTCTCAGGCCCATGTGGAGGGTCTGATGAAATTCACGCAGAATTTCGCGATCCCCTGCCTGCTGTTCGCGGCCATCTCGACCCTCGATCTGGGTCAGGAGTTTGACTGGCGGCTCCTGCTGTCGTTCTACACCGGCGCGACGCTCAGCTTCTGCGCGGGCATCTTTGGCGCGCGCCTCATCTTCAAGCGCCCTTGGACGGATTGCGTGGCCATCGGCTTTTGCTGCCTTTTCTCGAACTCTGTCCTGCTCGGCCTGCCGATCACCGAGCGCGCCTACGGGGTCGATGCGCTGGCCGGGAACTACGCGATCATCGCGATCCATTCGCCCTTTGCTTACGGCCTCGGCATCACCGTGATGGAGATCGTGAAGGCCGACAAGACCGGGGCCGCGTTGGTGCCGCAAGTGCTCAAGGCGATGTTCCGCAACGCGCTGATCCTTGGCATCGGACTGGGTTTCGCGGTCAATCTTTCCGGCGTGACCCTGCCCATGGTCGTCACCGATGCGGTCAACCTGATGGCCCGCGCCGCGCTTCCCGCTGCCCTTTTTGGCCTTGGCGGCGTGCTGGTGCAATATCGCCCCGAAGGCGATCTGCGCACCATCGGCTTTGTGATCTGCGCATCGCTGATGCTGCATCCCGCGATCACATGGGCCGTCGGAACCACCCTCGATCTGGACCGCGACGCATTCCGCTCCGCCGTGCTGACCGCGGCCATGGCCCCCGGTATCAACGCCTATATCTTCGCCAACATGTATGGGGTCGCCAAGCGCGTCGCGGCGTCTTCGGTCCTGATGGCGACAGCGCTTTCGGTGCTGACCACCTGGGTCTGGCTCAGCCTGCTGCCCTGATCGCCCGTTAACCTTAACGCGCGCCCCCCTGCTTCATCTTTGCAAAGATACTCAAATCAGCTCTGCGAAATCCCGCGCAGCCGGTCGGAGCGTCGGCGGAGCAGCTCGACCGTGGTCAGCAACGCAATCGATACGATCACAAGGATCGTCGCCACTGACAGGATCGCCGGACTGATCTGTTCTCGGATGCCGTTCCACATCTGCCGCGGAATGGTCTGCTGATCGAAATCGGCCACGAACAGGACCACTACCACTTCGTCAAAACTGGTCACAAAAGCAAAGAGCGCACCAGAAATCACCCCCGGCAAAATCAGAGGCATGATGATTTTGAAAAACGTCGTCGTGGGCGTCGCCCCAAGGTTCGCCGCCGCGCGGGTCAGGGAATGATCGAAGCCCACCAACGTCGCCGTCACCGTGATGATGACGAACGGAATGCCAAGCGTCGCATGGGCCATAATGATCCCGATATAGGTATTGGCCAGCCCCACCTGAGAATAGAAAAAGAACATCCCCGTCGCTACGATGATGATCGGCACGATCATCGGCGAGATCAGGATCGCCATGATCGCGCGGCGGTAGGGCATCTCGGGGCGGCTCAGCCCAAGGGCCGCCAGTGTGCCCAGCACCGTTGCGAGGATGGTCGAGAAGAACCCGATAATGACCGAGTTTTTCGCCGCCTGAATCCACGCCGCATTCTGCCAGGCGTCCGACCACCATGACCCGTCGCGCGGCACATCCGGGGCCTGCATCCCGAAGGTCAACAGCAGGTCATACCAGCGCATAGAGTAGCCCGTCGGGTCCAGCGACAGCATCTTTTCAGTAAAGGTAAAGTAAGGCTCCGCGTTAAAGCTGAGCGGGATCACGATCAGGATCGGCGCGATCAGGAACAGAAAGATCAGTCCGCAAATCACCAGATAGCAATAATGCCAGATTTTTTCGAGCGGGGAGGCGTGTTTCGGAAGGGCCATATCTCTATCCCAGCTTCAGATTGTCGATGCCGACCAGCCGGTCGTAAAGCCAGTAAAGCACCAGCACGCCAAAGAGCAGCAACGCCGCCAAGGCCGCGGCAAGCGACCAATTCAGCGAGCGTGTCATATGGAACGCGATCAGGTTGGAGATCAGCTGCCCGTCCGAGCCGCCGACCAGCGCGGGTGTGATGTAATAACCAACCGCAAGGATGAAGACGAGCAGCGCCCCTGCCCCGATCCCCGGCACGGTCTGAGGGAAATAGATGCGGCGGAACGCGGTCCAACTGGTGGCCCCAAGGCTCCGCGCGGCACGGACATAGGACGGGTTAATCGGGCGCATCACCGAATACAAAGGCAGCACCATGAATGGCAGCAGGATATGAGTCATCGCCACAATCGTGCCGGTCTGGTTGTAGATCATCTGGATGCGGCTTTCATCGGCCACCAAGCCGCTCGCCACCAGCGTATCATTCACAACCCCTTGGGACTGCAGCAAAACAATCCAGCTTGTAGTGCGCACCAGCAAGGATGTCCAGAACGGCAGCAAGACGAAGATCATCAGAATGTTCGAGTATTTCAGCGGCAGCGTCGCCAGCAGATGGGCGATGGGAAAGCCGAGGACAAAGGTTAACGCCGTGATCAGAAGAGACAGGATCAACGTGCGTTGAAAGAGCAGGACATAGACCTGCCGGTTTTCGTTCACGGATACGATCTCGCCAGTTTCGTTCTTTTCCAGATCGACGGCGGCAAGGTAGAAATTGATCGTATAGGCCGATGACGCATCGCGCATCACCTGCCAGAGTTTCGGGTCGCCCCAATCCTCGTCCACGTCAAGAACCGCTTCCTTGAAGGGCGCTTCCAGCCGCTCTGCGCGCCGCGCCGTCTTGGTGAAAAGCGACCGCGTTCCTGGTGCTTCATAATTGATACGCGTGCCGACAGCGCCTTGGGCGCGCAGTTCGCGCAGCACAAGGAAGTCGGCAGCCAACGCGGCATAAGCCGCTTCATCAGGCTCGGTGCCCGGCGGATTGGCCTCAAACCAGCCCCGCAGGTTCACCATGATCTCGGTCTGGGTGCCATCCGACAGATCCGTGTGCTCAGTAAAGCCCGGATTATGGACGGAGCGGTGCAGCATCTGCCCGATCGGCGCAACAAATGTCACCAGCACAAAGGCCAGCAAGGGCAAAACGAGGAAAAACGCGCGACGCCGGGCCTTTGCCTCGGCCGCCATCAGCGCGGCTTTCAACGGTTTGCCATCGACAGTCGTCAGACGTTCAGACCCGTCTGACACCGGGGCCGATCCCATGGTTGCATCTGCCATCAGGCCACCCCCTCGACGATCAGCATATCGCTGTCGGCATTCTCAAAGCGAATTTGTGCAACCCGTTGATAGGCCGGTGATAAATAGAATGCGCGGGCTGCGGCCATGTCGGGAAACTCCACCACCACATGACGCTCTTTAAAGTTGCCTTCCAATACCTCTGTCTCGCCCCCACGCACCAGAAACCGGCCACCAGCGGCTTCGATGATTGGCGTGTCCAACTGCACATATTCCGCGTAATCGGTGGGGTTGGTCACTGTGATGTGGCCGATGAGATAGGCTTTGGGCATCCGCGTCCTCGCGTGAAGAAAAAGGGGCGGACCCGAAGGCCCGCCCCTGATCAGTTTACTGAGCCAGCCAAGCGTTGAAGCGCTCGTTCAGCTCGGTATCGCGGTCGGCCCAGAACTCGAAGTTGTTAACCAACGCGTTCTCCAGGTTCTCGGCTGCGGTCGGCATATGCGGAGCCATCTCCGTCTTGCCGTCCGAATAGAGGCCCACAAGCTCGCCCGAGGACTGACGCGCAGGACCATAGCTGATCCAGCTTGCCTGATCTGCCAGGCGCTGGGTGTCTGTCGCGAATGCAATGAACTTCTTGGCTTCTTCCATGTTCGGTGCGCCCTGCGGGATCACGAACAGGTCGAAGTCGAGGATCTGACCGTCCCAAACGATCTCGAACGGCTGACCTTCGCCAACAGCGGCGTTGAAGATACGACCGTTATAGGCAGTCGACATCACGACCTCACCATCGGCCAGAAGCTGCGGCGGCTGCGCGCCGGCTTCCCACCAGACGACCTCGTCCTTGATGGTGTCGAGCTTGGCAAACGCCTTGTCGACGCCTTCGTCGGTCTCCAGCATTGCGTAGACTTCGTCAGCTGGAACACCGTCAGCCATCAAAGCCATCTCAAGGTTGGCTTTGGCGTTCTTGCGCAGGCCGCGCTTGCCGGGGAAGTCCGCCAGATTGAAGAAGTCATCAATGCTGTCAGGTGCGTTTTCGTTGTTTTCGGTGTTGTAGGCCATGACGGTCGACCACACGATATTGGCCACCGCACAATCGGTCAGCGCGCCTTCGATGAAGTCCTCAGCGGCCGGCGTGCCATCGGGGGCTGCGGGCAGCATGGAGTGATCCAGCTCGACCAGCAGGCCTTCGTCGCACAGGCGCACAGCGTCGGAGTACTCCACGTCAGCCACGTCAACGGTCACGTTGCCCGCTTCCACCTGCGCCTTAATCGGCGTGGCGGGGTTGTCTGCGTCGACCGAGTTCACGGCGATGCCCATCTCTTCGGTGAAGGGCTTGTGATACGCCTCCACCTGAGACTTCGTGTAAGCGCCGCCCCAGGACATCACTGTCACTTCGGCTGCGTTGGCCGCAAAGGCTGTGCCCAGAAGGGCGGTTGTCATAATAAGGGTCTTTTTCATCAGTTTCTCCCGTTGATGATATGGTTTAAGCCCGGTTTGACACCGGGTTCTTAGAGTGGATCCAGCGCCCGCGCGTCCTCGGTGGCCCAGGAGACTTTCGTCATCTCGCCCACTTTCAGATGCGTGTGTCCCGCGCTGTTTGGCACTTTGACGATGAACTCGTCATTGCCGTGCACATTCAGGCGACAACGGATATGGTCGCCCAAATAAATCAGTTCCTTGACCTGCGCATCCGTGGCGTTCGGCCCGTCCTTGGCGACCTCGATGCGCTCCGGGCGCACCGAAATCAGCGTCTGCGACCCCACCTCGCCCGCATTCACGGCCAAAGCCTCGGTCGTGGCACCGCCTGGCAGTTCCACCTGTACCGCGTCGCCCATCTTGCTTTTGACTTTGCCGGTCAGCTTATTGTTCTCACCGATAAATTGCGCCACGAAGCTGTTGTCAGGCCGCTCATAGAGATCATCGGGCGGGGCCAGTTGTTGGATACGGCCGTCATTGAAAACGGCAACCCGGTCCGACATGGTCAGCGCCTCGGACTGGTCATGGGTCACGTAAACGACCGTGATCCCCAAATTCTCATGCAAGTGCTTGATTTCATACTGCATATGCTCGCGCAGCTGCTTGTCGAGCGCGCCCAGCGGCTCGTCCATCAGTACCAGCGACGGATCAAACACAAGCGCCCGCGCCAGCGCGATCCGCTGTTGCTGCCCGCCAGACAATTGCGCCGGACGGCGGTTGCCGAACTCGCCCATCTGGACCATGTCCAGCGCGCGGGCCACTTTCGCCTCGCGCTCATCCTTGCCCATCCCGCGCACTTCCAGCGGAAACGCGAGGTTCTCGTTCACCGTCATATGCGGGAAGAGCGCGTAATTCTGAAACACCATCCCGATACCGCGCTTATGGGGCGGGATATTGTTGATCTCGCGCCCATCAAGCCGGATTTCGCCATGGGTGGCCGTCTCGAACCCCGCGAGCATCATCAGACAGGTCGTCTTACCAGACCCCGACGGCCCGAGCATCGTCAGAAACTCGCCCTTTGGCATCGAGAGGTTGAGGTCTTTTACAACGAGGACTTCCCCGTCATAACTCTTCTGCACGCGGTCGAACTCGACATACGCGTCGCTGGATGTGTCTAAAGCCATGTGGCTCCCTGATGTTCTGGGCAGTCTTTTCGCCGCCGTCCTCGGGGAGTTAATCAAGCCTGAACCAATCTGACAACATGATTCCCGAAGCTGCGCGGATGTGGCCGGGATTTGGGATGAGTGCCTAGGAATTCAGCAAGCCCGCAGAACGTCTGATCATATCTCAAGCGCGAACTGACAGGTTTTTCTGCCACCGTCTCGGGCAGACCTCAGATTTGAGCTTTGAGAGAATGGTGCGGTCGAGAAGACTCGAACTTCCACGGGTGTTACCCCACAGCGACCTCAACGCTGCGCGTCTACCAATTCCGCCACGACCGCACTGTCTAGGCTTGATAGCGGGGCGTATAGACCGACCAATCCACCTTGTGAAGGGAAAAATGCGCGACTTGCGCGCCTTCCACGCGCTCCGCTAAATGGCGCCGCAAAGGAGCCTTGAATGGTCGAATGGATCGCCTCCCCTGACCTTGTCGATTACGACCTCGCCGTGCGCGAGATGGAGGCCCGCGCGACCGCGATTGCCACGGGTGACGCGGACGAGGCGATCTGGCTGCTGGAGCATCCCCCACTTTACACCGCTGGCACCTCCGCCAAGCGCGAAGACCTGACCGATCCCGACCGCTTTCCCGTCCACGACACCAAGCGCGGCGGCCAATACACCTATCACGGACCAGGCCAGCGCGTGGCCTACGTGATGCTCAATGTCGGCAAGCGCGGCCGCGATGTGCGCCGCTTCGTGCAAGGGCTGGAGCATTGGGTGATCGCCACCCTCGATCAGTTCAACGTCAAAGGCGAAATCCGCGAGGGGCGCGTCGGGGTCTGGGTGGCGCGCGACGACAAGCCACTGACGGCGACCGGCGCAAAACCCGAAGACAAGATCGCCGCCATCGGCGTGCGCTTGCGCAAATGGATCAGCTTCCATGGCCTGTCCATTAATGTTGAACCCGATCTGGAACATTTCACCGGCATTGTTCCCTGCGGCATCGCGGAACATGGCGTCACGTCGCTGGTCGATCTGGGCCTGCCGGTCACACTCGAAGACGTCGATGTCGCCTTAAAAAAGACATTCCCGACTGTCACAGAGCTGCAAAAACCTGAGTAACGAGGATCCCATGTCGCGCCGAGACGAGTTGATCGCCCAATACCGCCACATTCACGAGACCAAGACCTATGGCCGCTCGTCGGAAGTGATGGTGGGCTATATTCAGCGCCCGCTGGACGACATCCCGAAAATCCGCTCGGTCCTTGATTTCGGCTGCGGGCAGTCGCGGCTGGTGGATTGGATGGGCGCGATCAATGACGCGAAGGTCTACCGCTACGATCCGGCGATCCCCGAATTTGCCGAAATGCCGGCGGACAAGGTCGATCTGGTGATCTGCACCGACGTGATGGAGCATATCCCCGAAGAAGACATCGACGACCTTTTCGCCACGATCCGGGGCCTCTCCAAACACGCGTTTTTTAATATCTCGGTGCGCGAAGCCAAGGAAATCCTGCCCAACGGCGCAAACGCCCATTGCACCGTGCAGCCGCCCCCTTGGTGGCGCAAACGCCTGCTGAAACACTTCCGTGTGGTGCGCCGCACGCGGTCCCCGGACCCCACAGCCGTCAGCTTCCTGACCTGGCCCGAGGCAAAAGACTGAGCGCCTGCCCCGGACCTGATCCGGGGCCTCTCACCAGGCCACTCAGGAAGTCCTTGGTGCGAACCCAACCTCCGGCTAGTCTGGCCTCATGAAACGTCTGATCCTCCTCGCCGGAACCCACCTCGCCACTCTCGCTGCAGGTTTTGCTCTAGGCATCTACCTGCTCCCGATCCTGACAGCCCCTCCCTCCCCGGATGAGGCACTGCTTAGTGAAATGGCGCAATCGGCCACCTATTCAGCGGATATTCAGGAAGACCTGCCCGGCAATGATCGGCTCCATTGGGGCGAAGGGCGCATCAGCCTGACCGCCACCCAAATCGTGCATGAAGGGCGTCTGGCCCCAGGTCCGGATTACAGGCTCTATCTGGTGCCAGACTTCGTCGACCACGAGGACGCGTTTGAGCCGCTCAGAGACAGCTCCCGTGTGATCGGCAAGATCGATACGTTCGGCGGCTTCATTCTGGACCTGCCCGGCGATGTGACACTTGAAGATTACACAACCGTGCTGATCTGGTGCGAAGCCTTTGGCGAATTTATCGCCGTGGCCCAATACCGCGAACCGTGACGCTAGAAACAAAAACGCGCGGGCCGTTTCTCACAGCCCGCGCCCACACTCGCAACACTCATCAGATGACGCGCAGCGCGTTACATCTGCCGGTCAAGAACAGCGCGCATCTCGGCGGCGCTATCGCTGTCACCAAAGACCTGCTTTTTCTTGATAAGCTCCATGCGGGTTGCCATGTCCGATTCAAAGAACGTCATCCGCTCTGCCGCGCTCATATTGCCCAGCGCAAGCTTGATCTCGGCGGCCATCACATCACCCATCGACGTTTCCTGGACGATGATTTCAGCTGCGGAGTCGTTGCTCATCGCGAACAGTTCCTGAACCGATGTCTCTGCAAAAGCAGGCCCTGAAAAGGCGATGATTGCCGACAGGGGAATAAGTACTTTTTTCATTCTTGGAATACTCCATATCAGTAAACTAAGTGACTGGAAGTCTTGCACTTTTCTAACCCAGCAAAGGCATTCGGCAGGTTCGTGACAAGCTCCGATCAAGTTAACCTTAACGCCCTGCCCACCATCGCGTAGGGCCGAAGCGCCGATCTTTCTTGCCGTTCGTGCAATATCCAACACACTTAGTTGAACTCACGGCAGTGTTGGTTTGATGTGATGCGGCAGCCCAATAGGCGAGAGGCATGAACAACGTCATCACACACCTGCTCGATCTGATGCGCGTGCAAAGCACCGCCTATATTGCCAAGAATCTCTCCGCGCCCTGGGGCGTCTATGTGGACGAGTATCCCAACCTCGCGCGGTTCCATTTCGTTGTCTCTGGGGCCACCTGGATCGCCATGCCCAATGGCGGCCCCGCCGAAAAGCTCAATGCAGGCGATATCGCCATTGTCCCGCGCGGCAAAGCGCACAGCTATTACGACCAGACCCCGCCGCAGGGCACCAAGCCGCGCAACTATCCCGTAGTCGGCAGACCGCCCTATTTCGAGCGGTTTCATCATGACAGCGAGGAGACTCATCTTCTCTGCGGCTATTTCGAGGTTTCCGAAACGGCCCCCGCCACGATCCTGACCCGCCTGCCTGAATTGCTGATCGGTCGGCGCTGCCCTGCACGCTCGACCAAGACATCCGATCTGCTGGTCGATCTGGCCGCCGAAGAGCTTGCCAACCCCTCGACCGGGTTTGAAATTCGCCTCAACCGGCTGACTGAAATGCTCTGCGTGCAGACCTTGCAGACCTGGTTGGAGGAGGCTCTGGAAGACGACGACTACCTGCGTGCCTTGGCTGATCCGCGCACCAAGATCGTGCTGGATCACATCCATAGCGACCCCACCGCCGATTGGACTGTCGAAGCTCTGGCCGAGCTTTACGGCCAGTCGCGCACGGCGTTTACGTCTCATTTCAAGCGCGCAACAGGGCTGAGCCCGATGAGCTATGTGCGCCGATGGCGGCTCAAGCGCGCCTGCCAGATGCTCACGGACACGACCCTGTCCATCGACGAGATTGCGTTCAAATCCGGCTATGCGGACAGCAACGCGTTCAACCGGGCGTTCAAACGCACCATCGGCGCATCTCCGGGGGCGTACCGGCGGCGCGAGGGCTGACGGGGCGGCGATTGCCTGCCGTCAAAGCCAATGTCGCTTCCAGAACAGACGGGTCGCGATCCGCTTCGCTACCGTTTTGAAAACGCGTTGTCGGAGCCACGTATGGAAGACCTGTCCCTCCCGCTCACCCCCGATTTCGATACATGGCCCCTGACGGCCCAGATCATGGCCGCCGAGGTGATGCCGGGTGGTCATGTCCAGCTCACATGGTCCGATGGGCGCGTCGCCACCTATCACCGCCTGCTTCTGGCCGAGAACGCGACGGATGCCGACACGCTGCACCCGTTGTCACGCGAAACGCTGAAAAGCCCGCTCGATTTTCCCGAAGGTCTTACAGCCACGAAGGCAGAGATTGCCCCGTCTGGCGCGCTTGAGGTCACGTGGTCCGACGACCTCCCGCGCGGCGCGTTTCACCCCGGCTGGCTTTATGCCCATGGCTGGAGCGCCGCCGCCCGCACCACGCCGCAACCGATCCTCTGGCGCGCGGCGGACCTTCCGGAACCCGCCACTGTCTCTGGCCCGGAGGCACTGCAAGACGACGCCGTATTTCTCCAGTTCCTGACCAATCTGCGCGACCACGGCGTGGCCCGCCTCGAAGGTCTGCCCCAGCAGGACGGCCTTCTGATCGAGATCGCCGAACGCATCGGCACCATCCGCGAGACCAATTTCGGGCGGACCTATACGCTCGCCATTCAGGACGACCCGACTTCGAACGCCTACACGCCCGTGGCCCTGCCTCAACATATGGATCTGTGCACGCGCGAATGCCCACCCGGTCTGCAATTCCTCTATTGTCGCGCCAATGACACCTCAGGCGGTGACGGGCTGTATTGCGATGGCTACCGCATCGCCGAAGACATCCGCGCGGAAGACCCCGACACTTGGGAGGCGATGACCACAATCCCGTGGACCTATAACAACCGCGCCAAGACCACGTCCTACAAAGCCTCTGGTCCCATGGTCGATCTCGATGCAAACGGCCAAATCACCGCCCTGCGCTATGAAACATGGCTCCGCGCACCACTTGTGGCCGATCTTGAAACGCAAGAGCGCGCCTACACCGCCTATCGCCGCTTTGCCGAGCGCGCCCAGTCCGATGCCTATCTCATGCGCGTGCGCTACAAACCCGGCGATCTCTTTGCCTTCGACAATCGCCGCGTGCTGCATGGGCGTTCGGCCTATGACGCTGCGGGCGGTGCGCGCTTCATCGAAGGGGTCTATGCAGACCGCGATGATCTCTATTCGGCCATCCGCGTCATAGAACGCAGCCTGCCCGCCTAAAGCATTTCGAGATGATCCTGCGCCACAGATTGTCTCGAAATGCCCGCATCCATTGAGCGTGGCATGCGTTTCGACTTGAACTAATATCTCAGGTCAAAGTCGAAACGCTTTAGTCCGGCAATTCGATCCCCAGCAGACCTGCAGCAAGCTCTGCCGCCGCCTCATCGACCATACTGTCCTTGCGCAGGTTCATCGCCGCGGCGACCGACAAGTTGCTATCGGGGAACATGATCAGGATCGCATACCACATTGTGTTCGACCCGTTATGCCAGACAACCGGCTGGTCGTAGGCTTCGGCAAATTGCGTGACCCAGCCATAGCCATGGGTCTCCTGAACCGAGGCACGCATCTGTAGACATTCCGCTTGCGGCAAAAGCGTCTCGTCCACGCCCGAACAGGCCGCCTGGTGTGCGGTGCCCCATGTCAGCAAATCCGCAAGGCTCATATGCAGCCGCCCTGCGGGCCCCATCCAGTCGGGGTTGTCCGCCCCCTCCTTTGCCGGATCGACCGGAAAGCCTATTCCAAGCCATTTGCGATGTCCCCACGGGCTGCCCTCGGCCAAAGGCGCGCCGAACCCAAGGGACGTCATCCCCAACGGCTCCGCGATGCGCCTGCGCACCAGATCGCGCCACGCGGTGTCGGTCACCTCTTCGGCAATCACGCCCGCCAGCACGTAGCCCAGATTGGAGTATTGTTGCTCTCCGCGTCCCTCAATCGGCATTTCCCAGGCCGTCTGCAGCGCCTCGATCCGCTGCTGGCGAGGGGCATCGGATTTCCACGTGAACCCGTCCGTCACCGGCATCCCGGCCACGTGTCGCATCAGCTCATCCAGCGTGATCTCCCCCCAACTGGGATGAAACTGCCCGACATAATCCTGCAAATACATCCCGACCGGGGCCATCACGTCCAGACGCCCCTCCACGTGCAACTGCATGATCAGCGTCGCGGTAAAGGATTTCGTGATCGAGCCTACATGCCACAGCGCATCCTCAGCCAGAGGCGCATTCGACCAGCGATGCTGGGTGCCTGCCACGCGGGTCTGGGCGGTCTCTCCCACGAACTGGTAGCCCATGCCCACGGCATACGGGGCTGCAGCCTCTGAAAAGATCGCAATCCGGGCCTGCAATACTTCCGAACTGTCTTGCGCCATCACCGACCCCGCCAGTGCCGCGAAAATCGCAGCCGCCTTGAATGCCTGCATGTCTATCTCCTTGTCCCTTACCGCAGATCGGGACACCGGCCGCGGCAATCAAGCCCGGACCCGCCGAATTCGAGCGCAGCCAGAAAAAGCAGCCCGCCAAAGCCTCATGACGATCCCATCATAGCCGACCCAAAAGAGCGGCGTTCGGTTTGCCCGCCTCGAAATCCAGCACGAAAAGAGATGTTTGGCCGATCAGCGGCACGACAAACCTGCGTAAAATGACCCAGATCAACTGCGCCAAAATAACACGGACAAAAGCGCGCGCCAGAGTTGCTCTGTCGTGCGGAGCGCACTAGAACGTCTCTAAACATATGCGCGATTCCGATTGCGTGTTTGCAAACAAGCTACTCCGAGATAACCACAGGAGCCCACCCATGGCAGACGCAGCCATTCACGGCCACGAGCACGAAGACAATCGCGGATTTTTCACCCGCTGGTTCATGTCTACCAACCACAAAGACATTGGTATCCTTTATCTGTTTGCATCCGGCATTGTCGGCTTCATCGCGGTGGCCTTCACGGTCTACATGCGCATGGAGCTCATGGAGCCCGGCGTGCAATACATGTGCCTTGAAGGCGCGCGCCTGACCGCAGCTTCTGCGGGTGAGGTCTGCACACCCAACGGACATCTGTGGAACGTCCTGATCACCTATCACGGCGTCCTGATGATGTTCTTCGTGGTGATCCCGGCCTTGTTTGGTGGCTTCGGCAACTACTTCATGCCGCTCCAGATCGGCGCGCCCGATATGGCCTTCCCGCGTATGAACAACCTGTCTTTCTGGATGTTTATTGCTGGTGTCTGCCTCGGCGTCGCCTCCATGCTGGCCCCCGGTGGTAACGATCAGCTCGGCTCCGGCGTGGGCTGGGTGCTCTACCCGCCGCTCTCCACGAACGAAGGCGGTATGTCGATGGACCTCGCGATCTTCGCGGTTCACGTCTCCGGTGCGTCCTCGATCCTCGGCGCAATCAACATGATCACCACCTTCCTGAACATGCGCGCCCCCGGCATGACGCTGCACAAAGTGCCGCTCTTTGCCTGGTCGATCTTTGTCACAAGCTGGCTGATCCTTCTGGCACTGCCGGTTCTGGCAGGCGCGATCACCATGCTCCTGATGGACCGCAACTTCGGGTTTTCGTTCTTTGACCCCGCAGGCGGTGGTGACCCGGTGCTCTACCAGCACATCCTGTGGTTCTTTGGCCACCCCGAGGTTTACATCATCATCCTGCCGGGCTTCGGTCTGATCAGCCACATCATCGCGACCTTCTCGCGCAAGCCGATCTTTGGCTACCTGCCGATGGTCTATGCGATGGTCGCCATCGGTGTTCTGGGCTTCGTGGTCTGGGCGCACCACATGTATACCGTGGGCATGTCGCTGACCCAGCAGTCCTACTTCATGCTGGCCACGATGGTCATCGCGGTGCCGACGGGTGTGAAAATCTTCAGCTGGATCGCCACCATGTGGGGCGGCTCGGTTGAGTTCAAAACCCCGATGCTCTGGGCCTTCGGCTTCCTGTTCCTCTTCACCGTAGGTGGTGTGACGGGTATCGTTCTGTCCCAGGCAGGTATCGACCGCGCCTATCACGACACCTACTACGTGGTTGCACACTTCCACTACGTGATGAGCCTTGGTGCCGTCTTCTGCATCTTCGCCGGGATTTACTTCTACATCGGCAAGATGTCGGGCCGTCAGTATCCTGAATGGGCCGGTAAGCTGCACTTCTGGATGATGTTCATCGGCGCAAACCTGACCTTCTTCCCCCAGCACTTCCTGGGCCGTCAGGGCATGCCGCGTCGCTACATCGACTACCCGGAGGCGTTCGCTTACTGGAACTACGTCTCGTCCATCGGTGCATTCCTGTCCTTCGCGTCGTTCCTCTTCTTCATCGGTATCATCGCCTACACCCTGCTCGCAGGCCGCCGCGTCACCGAGAACAATTACTGGAACGAATATGCCGACACGCTGGAGTGGACGCTGCCCTCGCCCCCGCCCGAGCACACGTTCGAGCAACTTCCAAAGCAGGAAGACTGGGACAAGCAGCACGCCCATTAATGCCGGTCGAATGGCTCAAGAAACCAGAAACGGCCTCGGAAATTTCCGGGGCCGCTTCATTTGAGGCAGGCGACGCGCCGCTGGCCGAGGCCCATCTCTGGCCCTACCGGTCCCTGCCGCGCCGGGGCTTTGTGCTGTTCATCGTGCTCACCGTCGCGCTGATCTCTGTCCCGCTGATTTCGGTTCTTGGCACGCCCGTGCTGTGGGGCGTGCTGCCGTTCCTGATGGTCACAGTCGGCGGCGTCTGGCTCGCGATTGAGCGCAGCTACAAAGACGGTGCCATCGTCGAGGAATTGCGCGTCTGGTCCGACCACATCGCGCTCATCCGCCACAACCCCCGCAAAGCCGTCCAGGAATGGAGCGCCAACGCCTATTGGGCTGACGTGCAAATGCACGAAACCAAAGGCCCCGTCCCCCACTACATAACCCTGCGCGGCAACGACCGCGAGGTCGAAATCGGCGCATTCCTTTCCGAGGACGAACGCAAAACACTCTATCGGGATTTGCTGGCAAGCTTGCGGGTGGCACGCGCGACAACCGCTTAGAGCATCCACAATCCTGCCAGGCTCATCGACACAACATCCATTGGACTAACCGTTCTGGCAAAGGCCGGAGTAGTCCGTCAGCCCTAAGATGTTGTATCTGTCGGCGGCAACACCGATGGTCCGGGTATGGCACCCGAAACAGATTTCTCTCTCGCATCGTTAACGTCGTCAGCGCGTCGGCACATTCGGGTGTTTCAGATACACCAGTTTCTGGATCGCTTTGCGATGGGCTTGACGGTCGCGGTCGTTGCGCTGGCCTTGACCGATCGCGGTATGGACCTTTTCCAGATCTCGCTTCTGTTTGGAGTCTATTCCGTCACGACAATGACGATGGAGCTTCCCTTCGGAGGATTGGCCGATAATATAGGGCGCAAGCCCGTCTTTCTGGCCGCGACTGTCAGCAGCCTGATATCTTTGGCCCTGTTTTTATCAACAAGCGATTTCTACGTTCTCGCCCTATCCTTCGCCTTCATCGGCTTCGGGCGCGCACTGCGATCAGGCACGCTTGATGCCTGGTTCGTTGAAACCTTCAAAGCCGCGGCCCCAAATGTGGACGTGCAACCCGCCCTCGCCAAAGCTCAATGGGCAAACGCGATGGGTTTAGGGGTCGGAGCCGTTCTGGGCGGTCTGCTGCCTGACATCTTTGGCGCAACGGCTGCAGGCCTAGGGCTTAGCATCTATGATGTCTCCTATATGGTCAGCTTTGCTGTAATGCTTGGCGTTTTCGCTTACACCCTGTTTGTCATCAACGAAGCGCCGCGCCCGCTTAACCCCGCTGCTCTCAGACGAGGGGTCACTAGTGTCCCGCTGGTGATCAAAAACGCGGGCCTTCTGGCCGTGAGACACCCGGTGCTGTCCGTGCTTCTAGCCGCTCTGGCGCTCTCTATAATGGCAACCAACCCGGTCGAGGTCTTCTGGCCGACCCATGCAAAGCCGATGTTGGAGGACGGCTATGCAAACACGATGATAGGCGTCCTTACAGCGACCTACTTCTTCTCAATCGCTTTCGGGGCGTGGCTGTCGCCCCGCATTAGTCGCATTTTCAAACGACGGCACGCGGTGACCCTTGCTGCGGCGTTTGCCTGCATCGCCGGGTTTCAGGTCGCTTTGGCCTTGCAGAATGGCATCATTGGGTTTGCCCTGGTATTTATCGTCTATTCCGTCGCCCTTGGCGTGTCAGAGACGCCAGCGAGCAGTCTTCTGCACGGATGCGTAGGCGACCATCAGCGCTCCACCATGCTGTCTCTGAGATCACTGATACAACAGTTGGGCGCAGCATTGGGTCTGATCTTGGCAGGCGCCATCGCCGACCTCTACACGACCCCTGTCGCTTGGAGCATCGGGGCGATCTTTCTTGGGATCGCTGTGGCCCTGACAGGCCTGCTCGCCAAAAGGCTCGCTGCAAAGAGCCTCTAGCCGGACCTCCAGCACAATCACCTAACTTAAACCAAGACCACGCGTTGGCGTGATCGTCGCCGCCACCCGCTCCCCTCTCGACACGCCCCCTAGCTCAGCCTAGAACCCTCGGAACGCAGCAGATCAAGGCCCGCCCTCATGGCCCAAACCCCCGCCACGCCCAAAACCCGCCGCTGGGCGCTGTCGCTCTGGGCACGGCTGATCGGGCCGAACCGGCTGGCCAAAACCGCGAACCTGCAAGCCTCCGAACGCGCTGCCCTCGCCTTGCGCACCCAAGGAACCGTCGGCGCTCCGCAAAACCCAACCCTGACCTTTCTGATCCCGCTTGTCGGCCAGCACCACGTCAAGGACTGGTCCGGCGTCAGCCACCGCCTCGCTGCCACTCTGACCAGCTTCACCCGGCAAGACAACGACAACTGGCGCGCCCTGATCTGCGGCCAGGATGCCCCTGAGCTGCCCGACCCCCTCACCCAGGACTCGCGTATCACCTTCCTGCCCTTCACCACCCCGGTGCAGGGCAATGACAAGTGGGCCAAGCTCCGCACCCTGTGCGACGCGCTGCCGACCCACGTCACCACGGACGGCTACGTCATGCCCTTCGACGCCGACGACCTGCTCGCCCCCGGCCAAATCACCGCCATCCTCAACAGCCAATCCCCCGGAGGCTCCCTTGTCTCCCTCGGCTACGTCTCCGATCAACAAAACGACCGCATCGCATTGGCGGGCCCGCCAACGCTCACAAAACCCCGCCGCAAACCGTTCTGGAAACTGTGCGGCTCCTGCGCCGCGATCCGCTACCGCCCCGAAGACGGCCCCGCCTTTCTAAGCGAGTTGACCCAGCACGAACACCGCATGTTCCCCTATCTTGCCGCGCTCGCCGGTCGCCCGCTAAAACCCCTGCAAGACCCAGCGGCGCTCTACATCCTCAACCACGGCGACAATTTCGGCGCACGCCGGGGCCGCGTCTCCTCAAAGACCCGCTTCACCCAACGCTACGCAATCACCGATCCGCAACAGATCGCTGATATCCGCACCCCTTTCGCTTTTGAAAAAATATCCCCGCCGGAGGCTCCTGCCAAAAGCTAGCCCAGCCGATCCTTCACCATCGGGCCAACCGCACCAAAATCCATCTGGCCGGTGTATTTGCCCTTGAGCACACCCATCACCTTGCCCATGTCGCGGATGCTCTCCGCCCCGGTTGATGCAATCGCGGCATCCACGGCCTTCAAAGCCTCGGCCTCTGACAATTGACGGGGCAAAAACTCTTCGATGAACACGATCTCGCCGCGCTCTTTCTCGGCCAGTTCCAGCCGCCCGCCTTCTTCATAGGCACGCGCGCTTTCCTGACGTTGCTTGACCATTTTGCCAAGAATGCCCAGCACATCCGCGTCCGACACACCCTCGTCATTGCCCTCGCCCCGCGCGGCAATGTCACGATCCTTGATGGCGGCATTGATCAGACGCAGGGTCGACAAACGCCCTACCTCCTTGTTTCGCATCGCTTCTTTCACACTTGCGGAAATCCGGCTGCGTAAATCCATCTTTGATCCCATCCCAACGGTTCAAGAGCCTTCATACATATGCACATGCAGCAAAAGGTTCAATCCATTCCTCGCGTCACCACGAAGCCCTTGTTTTCAAGGCGCAAAGCCCTCTTGACCCCACGGCCCGCACCCAATATCACCCCGATAATTTGCGCTCCGGAGACTGCCATGCCCACTAAGCCCACCGCCTGCCTTGCTCTCGCTGATGGAACGCTCTTTTACGGTATGGGCTTCGGCGCCACCGGCCAGACAGAGGCCGAGCTTTGCTTCAACACCGCCATGACCGGCTATCAGGAGATCATGACCGATCCGTCCTATGCGGGCCAGATCGTGACCTTCACCTTCCCCCATATCGGCAATGTCGGCGTCAACCCCGATGATGACGAGACCGCCGATCCCGTGGCGGCTGGCATGGTCGTCAAATGGGACCCGACAGAGCCGTCGAACTGGCGCGCGGCCGAGCCGATGGTCGATTGGCTGACCCGGCGCGGGCGCATCGGCATCGGCGGCGTTGACACACGGCGGCTCACCCGCGCAATCCGCCAGCAAGGTGCGCCGCACGTGGCGCTCGCCCATGACCCCGAAGGCAATTTCGACATCGAAGCGCTGGTCAAAGCCGCGCGCGCCTTTTCAGGTCTCGAAGGCCTCGATCTGGCCAAAGACGTCACCTGCGCGCAGTCCTACAAATGGGACGAAATGCGGTGGGCCTGGCCTGACGGTTTTCCCAAACGCGAAGGGAAAGGCCATAAGGTCGTCGCCATCGACTACGGTGCCAAACGCAACATCCTGCGCTGCCTTGCATCGGCGGGATGCGAGGTCACCGTGCTGCCCGCCTCCGCCACAGCCGAGGATGTGCTTGCACAGAACCCAGATGGCCTGTTCCTGTCGAACGGCCCCGGCGATCCGGCGGCAACGGGCGAATACGCGGTGCCGATGATCAAAGAGGTTCTCGACAAAACCGACATGCCTGTCTTTGGAATTTGCCTTGGGCATCAAATGCTTGCGCTGGCGCTGGGGGCAAAAACCATCAAGATGAACCACGGCCATCACGGCGCGAACCACCCCGTGAAGGACTACGAGACCGGCAAGGTCGAAATCACCTCAATGAACCACGGCTTTACCGTGGACAGCCAGACCCTGCCCGCGAATGTGAAAGAGACCCATGTCTCGCTCTTTGATGGCTCCAATTGCGGCATCCGCGTCACCGACCGGCCGGTCTTCTCGGTGCAATACCACCCCGAAGCCAGCCCCGGCCCGCAAGACAGCTTTTACCTCTTCGAGCGTTTCGCCGATGCCATGAGCAACAGAGGCTAAGCCATGACAGGAGCGCGCATGAAACTTTCCGCTCCTGTCCCAGCCCTGCCGGTTCCGGACGTCAAAGCCGCGCAAGCCTATTACCGGGACCATTTCGGGTGCACGATCGAATGGTATCATGAAGAGGGCCGTATCGGCGGTGTCTCTCATGGAGAGGCCGCAATTTTCTTTCGCGAAAGCACCGACAACATATGCCCTGTTGTCTTTTGGATGTATTCCGAGGATGTGGACGAAGCCTATGCCGAGATGACCGCACGCGACGCAAACATCGTCGCGCCGATCGAAGATACACCGTGGGGTTTGCGGCAATTCACTGTGCAAGACCCTTACGGAAACCTCTTTCACATTCACCACGATATCTAGCGGCATGATCGGACCCGCGCGCCATTGCTATCGCAATCGACCCGATCCCTGACCTCAGACTCAGCCCCCAGACGCCCCGGAGTTGATCCGGGGCCTCACCGACCGCTCCCCCTTAAAATTAACCATCTGTTAACCTTCACTTAACCGGCTATTAACCCCCCTTCGCTACCCCTGCGACTGGTAGCGAAAGGAAATCAACGTGGCCCCGCCCCACCCGGCTCTCAGGCTCGTCCCGACACCGCCTCCCGCGGTTCCCAGCCGTGCACCCGTGCACCGCTCCCTTGGCACGTTGCTTTTGGAACGGGATCAGATCACCCCCCAAGACCTCTTTCACGCCCGCGCCTTGCAACGCAGGCAGGACGTCCCGCTCTGGCGCATCCTGCGCGCCCGCGACATGGTCGCGCCCGCTGCGCTTCAAGCCGCCCGCGAGACGATCCATGGCACACGCACCATTGCGACTGAAGACCTGCACCCCTGCGCCGACAGTATTGCGCTGATCGGTCCGGCGCAGTGCCTCAAGCTGGGCCTGCTGCCCGTCCGCGACCTGGATCACAAGCTCTGGCTGGCCAGCGACCGCGCCGAAACGATGGAGCGCACGCGCCGTCTTCTGCCCGAAACGCTGGCCGAATTGCCAATGGTTCTGGCGGAGGAGGAGGCGCTTCAAAACATCCTTGCCGTGCACGAGGTCGCGGCCCTAACCCACCAGGCCGAAACCCGCGTCCGGGCCGAGGAAAGCTGCCGTATTTGGCGGTCGCGTTTCCCAATGTTGAAAATCGCCGCTGGCCTGGCGGTTGTGACGACGCTTTTTGCGACCGCCCCCGTGCTGACCTTCGCCGCCCTCGTGTTGGTCGCGCTCATCACCCTTCTGGCCAATATCGCCCTGAAAGCCGCCGCTGGCCTCATCGCCCTGCGCAAGGCCGCCGACCCGTCGCCCAGCGACCCGGTGCCGTCCCATGCCCTGCCGTTCCAACTCCCCGTTATCTCAGTCCTTGTCCCTCTGTTCGAGGAATCCGAGATCGCAACCCGCCTGATCCGCCGTTTGGAGCGCCTTGAATACCCGCGCGAATGCCTCGACATCTGCCTCATCGTCGAGGAAGACGACGCCTGCACCCGCGCGACCCTCACCAAGACCGATCTGCCCCCGTGGATGCGCGTCATCCAAGTCCCGCCCGGCGCGGTCAAAACCAAACCGCGCGCGCTGAACTATGCGATGGATTTCGCCCGCGGCTCCATCATCGGGGTGTTTGACGCCGAAGATGCGCCCGCCCCCCGCGCCATGATCACGGTCGCCCGCGCCTTCCACGCGCGCGGCGCGGAGGTAGCTTGCCTCCAGGGCCGCCTCGACTTTTACAACAGCCGCTCCAACTGGATGTCGCGCTGTTTCACCATCGAATACGCCACATGGTTCGGCGTCATCCTGCCCGGCCTCGCCAAGCTTGGCTGCGCCATTCCCCTGGGCGGCACGACGCTCTTTTTCCGCCGCACAGCCCTTGAAGAACTGGGCGGATGGGACGCCCATAATGTCACCGAGGACGCCGATCTGGGCATACGGCTGGCCCGCTACGGCTTTCGCACCGACCTCATCGACACCGTGACCGAGGAAGAAGCCAATTGCCGCCCCTGGCCCTGGGTCAAACAACGTTCCCGCTGGATCAAAGGCTACGCGGCCACCTATGCGGTGCATATGCGCAAGCCCCGCCAGCTCTGGCACGACCTGGGTCCGCGCAAATTCTGGGGGTTCCAGCTGCTCTTTCTCGGCAGCCTGATCCAATCCGCCCTCTCCCCGGTGCTGTGGAGCTTCTGGCTCATGATCTTCGGCCTCTGGCACCCGCTCAGCCCCGTGATGTCAGTGCCCCTGCTGATCGCGCTGCAAGTGACCTTCGCGCTCTCCGGCGTTGCCACCATCGCCGTGTCGCTGATCGGGGTGCGATCACGCAAACACCGCCACCTGCGCGGATGGGTGCTGACCCTGCCCGCCTATTTCCCATTGGCCACGGCGGCAGCCTATAAAGGCCTGTGGGAGCTGATAAAAAAGCCGTTCTATTGGGACAAAACCGACCACGGTGTGTTCGAGGATGACGCGGCGATCCAGCCGATCAAAAGCGCGCCGCTACAAATCCCACTGCTGAAAAGCGCGCCTATTCCGCCGCTTCCACTTCGCCCGCATCCAGCTTCAGACGCACTTCAAACGCGACCGAGATGTGATCGCGAAGCGCCTTGAATGCGGCATCCCCATCCCGCGCCTCAATGGCCGAGACGATCCTGTCATGCTCGGCAATCGTGCTTTCGCCACGCCCCTCCGCCGCAATCGACGTGTTGGCCATCAGCGCCATCGACCGATGCACAAGATCCAGTTGCTGCACCAGATAGCGGTTATGGGAGGCCAGATGGATCTGCTTGTGAAAACGCCGGTTCGCCCGGCTCATCTTTTCGGGCTGTCCGATCAGGGCACGGTCATCCTCGACCATCTGACGCAAGACGCGCACCTCCTCTTCGGCGGCGTGCCGCGCCGCAAGTCGCGCGGCCAACCCCTCCAACTCGGCGCGAACCACATACAGCTCGGCCAGTTGCGAATGATCCAGCGACGCCACGATCAAAGACCGACCATCACGCGCCAGAAGCGACTGGGTTTCAAGCCGTTGCAACGCCTCGCGAATGGGCGTGCGCGACACGCCGAACCGCTCTGCCAGCTCTGATTCCACCAGACGATCGCCGGGCCGGTACACGCCCACATCAATCGCCTCAAGGATCAGCGAATACGCGTCTTTATGCTCTGCCCGTGCGTCCGTCATCTGCGATGTCCTTGCGTTGCTGTGTCAACCTACACGGGGGGCCTCCTGTCAATCAAGCACAACAGCTTGCCCTGCCGCGCCATAAGACCTAGGTCTCGGCACATGCCACGCCAGAATTTCACACATGTCGACACTTGGGTGTTTGACCTCGACAACACGCTCTATCACCCGTCTGCCCGCCTCTTTGATCAGATTGAGGTGAAGATGACCAACTGGGTGCAAGACGTGCTGGGGGTCGAGCGGGAACGCGCCAATCACCTGCGCCATCACTACTGGCAGACCTATGGCACAACGCTCGCCGGGCTGATGGCCGAGCATGACGTGGACCCCGATCCCTACCTGCACGCCGTGCATGAGATCGACCTGAGCCACCTGAACAAAGACCCGGACTTGGCCGCCGAAATTACGGGCCTGCCGGGCCGCAAAATCGTTTATACGAATGGCTCAAAGCCTTATGCGCAAAGGGTTCTGGCCGCACGCGGGCTGTCGGATCTGTTCGACGCGGTCTACGGGGTCGAACATGCTGCCTATCGCCCCAAACCTGACCGCGCCGCGTTCGAGGCGATCTTTGCCCAGGATGGCGTCACCCCCACCCAAGCCGCCATGTTCGAGGATGATCCGCGCAACCTCAAGGCCCCTCATGCCATGGGAATGCGCACCGTGCATGTGGCCGATGATGCCCAGCCCGCCGATCACATTCACCACCACACAGACGATCTGACCGGGTTTCTAAAACGCCTGCGTGGGGCGGAATGACGCTTGGACGCGCGCGGTGCGCCGCCTAGGTTGCGTCTTATGGAACGTATCAAAACCGATATTCTGATCTCGGGCGGTGGGGTCGCAGGCCTCACAGCCGCCGCCGCTTTCGGCACCACTGGCTTCAACGTGATCTGCGTCGATCCCGCGCCCCCCATCACCGAGCGTGATGCCGCAGGTGCCGACCTCCGCTCTACCGCCTTTCTGCAGCCGGCCCGTGATTTTCTGGACCGCGCCGGCATCTGGGACAAGCTCGCTCCCCACGCAAGCCCCCTACAGATCATGCGCATCGTCGATGCAGGCGGCGAAACGCCAGAGCCGCGTCTGACCAAGGATTTCAACGCCGCCGATATCGGTGATCTGCCCTTTGGCTGGAACCTGCCCAATTGGCTTTTGCGCCGTGAAATGGCGGACCGTCTGGCCGAATTGCCCAATGTGGACTTCCGCCCCGGCACCGGCACCCAACGGGTCTTTACACGCTCCCGGCAGGCGTTGATCACGCTCTCTGATGGGGCGAAGGTCAAGGCCAAGATGATCATTGCCGCAGATGGGCGCGGCTCCCCTGTTCGCGAGGCCCTCAATATCCCTGTGAAAACCACGCGCTATGGACAAAAAGCGCTGGCCTTTGCGGTGACGCACCCGATCCCGCATGAAAATGTCTCGACCGAGGTGCACCGATCTGGCGGCCCGTTCACTCTGGTCCCTCTGCCGGATCGCGACGGCGTCCCCTCCTCCGCCATTGTCTGGATGGAAGATGGCCCCGAAGTCGCACGCCTCGCCGCGCTGCCCGAAGAGGATTTCAACGCCGAGATGACCACGCGGTCCTGCGGGCTTTATGGCCCCCTGACGCTGGCCTCCCAGCGCACCGTCTGGCCGATCATCAGCCAGCTGGCCGAGCGGATGTATGGCGAACGCACTGCGTTGGTGGCCGAGGCCGCTCATGTGGTGCCGCCCATCGGCGCGCAGGGTCTCAACATGAGCCTCGGCGATCTGCGCGTCCTGCTCGATCTGGCGGTAGAGGCCCCGCATTTGATCGGCGAGACCGCGATGTTGGAGGCCTATCACAAAGCCCGCCACACCGAAGTCCGCGCCCGCGTCGCTGGTGTTGATCTGTTGAACCAGACCTCCCAGATCGAGGCTCAGCTCTTACGTGACGCCCGCGCCATGGGTCTCAACGCGCTGTATTCGGTCGCCCCGGTCAGGAAGACCATGATGCAGCTCGGCCTTGGGGCGCGCGGTCGGTAGGTGTCTTTTTGGCTTCGCCAAAAACCAAGCCGGGCGAGCGATTTCAACTTCTGAAATCGCGTTGCGCGATAGGCGATCTGCGACGCAAATCTGCCGATAGCGGCTCCGTCCCCGGACCCACGGGATACTTCGGAAAGGCGAACGACAACCCAGTATTATGTTAAGTCAATAGGTCAGAGGACCTGATCTAACACGCGGGTCAAGCGCGCCATTGTGCCGTCCACATCATAAAGCTTATCCAGCCCGAAAAGCCCCAGACGGAAGGTGCGAAAATCCTCCGGCTCGTCGCATTGCAGCGGAACGCCCGCGGCGATTTGCATGCCTTGAGCGGCGAATTTCTTACCGTTCTGAATATCAGGATCGGTGGTGTAGCTGACCACGACACCGGGCGCGCCATAGCCGTCGGCGGCGACAGATTTGACGCCTTTTTCCTTGAGATACGCGCGCACCGCATTGCCCAAGGCCCACTGATTTTCCTTGAGCTTCTCAAAGCCGTAGTCGCGCGTTTCCAGCATCGTGTCGCGGAAAGCGCGCAGCCCGTCGGTGGGCATCGTGGCGTGGTAGGCGTGCCCGCCGCCCTCGTAAGTGTCCATAATCGCTGCCCATTTTGCCAAGTCGATGGCGAAGGAGTTGGACTGCGTGTTGCTCAGCCGCTCTTTCGCGCGGGCGCTCATCATCACGAGACCGGCAGAGGGGGTGGAGGACCAGCCCTTCTGCGGGGCAGAGATCAGGACGTCGACTCCGGTGGCTTCCATATCAACCCAGGCGCAGCCCGAGGCGATGCAATCCAGCACCATGATCGCGCCGACCTCATGGGCGGCTTGGGCCAGTTGCGTGACATACTCATCGGGCAGGATGATGCCCGCCGATGTTTCTACATGGGGGGCGAAGACGACGTCGGGTTTGGCCTCAAGGATGCGGGCTGTGACGTCCTCAATCGGGGCGGGCATGAAGGCCGATTGTGGGTCATTACCCGTTAACCGCGCCTTAACCACTGTCGTTTCGCGCGCGAAACCGCCGGCCTCGAAAATCTGGCTCCACCGGTAGGAGAACCAGCCGTTGCGGACAACCAAAGCGTGGGTACCGGTCGCGAATTGGCGGGCCACAGCCTCCATCGCGTAGGTGCCGCCGCCGGGAACAATCGCGGTGGCCTCGGCATTGTAGACGTCTTTCAGCATGCCGGAAATGTCGCGCATCACGTCACCAAAGGCGGCGGACATATGGTTCAGCGAGCGGTCGGTGAACACCACCGAGAATTCTTCGAGCCCATCCGGGTCAATCGTGTCGAGCAAAGCGGCCATGTTCTTCTCCATGTTTGAAGACGTGGTATCGCAGCGAAACCCATGGGCGCAAAGTCTATTTCGGTATACATTCGCCGCATCGCAGCGGCCCATGAAGCGGATCGGAAACACTGTTATCCAATCGGCCCCGGCAGGCGTTCCTCGGACAACAGGACATTGGCTTCGACGTCCCCGACACCCGGCAAGGTCATGATTCGGCGGCGCAAAACACGCTCGAAATCCGCCAGATCGCGGGCGACGATCCGCAGGCGATAGTCAAAAAGCCCCAACACGTGCTGCACCGATTGCACCTCTGGGATCGCTGTCACTGCCCGTTCAAAATCCTCCAGACTCACACGACCCTTGCGGGCCAGTTTCACGCCCAGAAAAACCGACACACCGAAGCCCAGCTTCTCCAGATCAAACACCGCGCGGTAGCCGGTGATGACGCCCGCTTGTTCGAGCCTGCGGATGCGGCGCCAGGTAGCGGGTTGGCTGAGGCCGAGGCGCTTGCCAAGGGCGGCTGTTGATACACCGGCGTCATTAACCAAAGCCTTCAACAGCGCGCGATCGGTTTGGTCCAGCTCAATCATATGGGCAACCCCTCGTCTGACTTGACGGAGGCAACATGCATCAGCGCCTCGATATCGGCGATATGGGGAAGGGTTAAAATCCGGTCACGATAGAGCTCTTGATAATGGGACATGTCGCGGGCGAGCACCGAAAGGCGCAGATCAACACGGCCCAGAAAGGTCTGAATCTCGATCACTTCAGGGATCTCGCGGGCCACCACGAGGAACTGATCGAAGCCTTGCGGCTGTGTTTTGTCGATGGTGATGCGCAACGACACTTCGACCGCGTAGCCCAGGGCCGCCCAGTCGATCACGGCTTGCCGCCCTTTCAAAACGCCCGCCGCCTCCAACCGGTCCAGCTTGCGGCGCGCCACGGCGACGGAGACGCGAGCGTCCTTCGCCAAAGCCGGGACGGAGGCTGTCGGGTCGGCTTGCGTAAGGCGAAGCAGTCGGCGGTCCAAGTCATCAATTTGCATGAATAGATGCGTATCATCGAATCTCACGAATAACTATATGTCTTCTTTTGTCCAAAAATACCTAAACGATACGGGCATCCCGCGTGAAACGTCCGTATGGTGCGCGACAACTAAACCCTGACGGAGGACCACCCCATGCGCGTATACTATGACCGCGATTGCGACATTAACCTGATCAAAGACAAAAAAGTGGCCATCCTGGGCTACGGCTCCCAAGGTCACGCCCACGCGCTGAACCTGCGCGACAGCGGTGCCAAGAACCTTGTTGTAGCTCTGCGCGAAGGCTCAGCATCGGCCAAGAAAGCCGAAGGCGAAGGCCTCAAGGTCATGGGCATTGCAGAAGCGGCGGCTTGGTGTGACGTCATCATGTTCACCATGCCCGATGAACTTCAGGCAGAGACCTATAAGAAATACGTCCACGACAACATCCGCGAAGGTTCCGCCATCGCCTTTGCCCATGGCCTGAACGTGCATTTTGGCCTGATCGAGCCGAAAGAAGGCATCGACGTCATCATGATGGCGCCCAAAGGCCCCGGCCACACGGTGCGCGGCGAATACACCAAAGGCGGCGGCGTGCCGTGCCTTGTGGCCGTTGATCACGACGCATCAGGCAAGGCGCTGGAAATCGGCCTGTCCTACTGCTCGGCCATCGGTGGCGGGCGGTCCGGCATCATCGAGACGAACTTCCGTGAGGAATGCGAAACCGACCTCTTCGGTGAGCAGGCGGTTCTGTGTGGTGGCCTTGTTGAGCTGATCCGCATGGGCTTCGAGACGCTGGTCGAGGCCGGTTATGCGCCTGAGATGGCCTATTTCGAGTGCCTGCACGAGGTGAAGCTGATCGTTGACCTGATCTATGAGGGCGGCATCGCGAACATGAACTATTCGATCTCGAACACGGCGGAGTATGGTGAGTATGTCTCTGGCCCGCGCATCCTGCCTTACGACGAGACCAAGGCGCGCATGAAAGCGGTTCTGACAGACATCCAGAAAGGCGCGTTCGTGCGTGACTTCATGCAGGAAAATGCCGTCGGTCAGCCCTTCTTCAAAGGCACGCGCCGTCTGAATGACGAGCACCAGATCGAGCAGGTCGGTGCCAAGCTGCGTGAGATGATGCCGTGGATTTCGGCTGGCAAGATGGTTGACAAAGAGAAGAACTAAGCGCCTTTAAGTGCTTGAAGAAAGGCGCGTTCTTCGGAGCGCGCCTTTTGTTTTGGGAGGAAGCATGGAAAAGCCCGGTGCCATAAACTGGCTGCGGATCGTCGGTGTTGCGATGATCTGGGGTAGTGCGTTCATGACGGTTTCCATCGCGCTGCGGGACTTCGATCCGTTGACGCTGGCAGCGGGCCGGATCGTGATTGGCGCGGGCGCGTTATTTGCGCTGCTGAAGCTGCGCGGCGGCGCGCTGCATCCGTTCTCAGATCGCAAGGTTTGGGTGTTCACGCTTGGCATCGCGATGCTGTCGAGCGCTTGGCCGTTCATGTTGCTAAGTTGGGGGCAACAGCATGTCGCCTCGGGCTTTGCGGGCATGACGATGGCGGCTTTGCCGATTTTCGTGCTGCCGCTGGCGCATTTTCTGGTGCCGGGGGATCGTCTGACGCTGCGCAAAGGGATTGGCTTCGCGATTGGCTTTGTGGGCACGGTCTGGCTGATCGGCCTCGGCACGATTTCCGAGATTTCGTCGGACACCGAAGCGCTGGCGCGGATGGCCTGCGTGGCGGCGGCTTTGTGCTATGCGGTGGGCTCGATCGTGACGCGGCTGTGCCCGGAGGTGAACCAACTGGCGCTGTCCACGGCCTCGCTGATTTTGGCGGCTGTGTTTCTGGTGCCTTTGGCGTTGATTGTAGAGGGCGTCCCGGATGGGGTTGCGTCGCAAGGATGGCTGGCGCTCCTCTATCTGGGCGTGGTGCCGACAGCGGTGGCGTTCATCATCAAGGTGGCCGTGATCCGGTCGGCGGGGCCGAGTTTCATGACGCTCACCAACTATATGGTGCCGGTCTGGTCGGTGCTGTTCGGAGCCTTGATCCTGTCGGAAAAACTGCCTGCGCAACTTTTCGGGGCGCTCGCCTTGATCCTTTTGGGGATCGCGATTTCGCAGGCCGGGACGTTGCGCAGGCTGTTCACTTAAAGCGCGGCTTCGACCTCTGCGACAATTCCGTCGACCACTTCGTGCAGGAGCGTGTCGTCCTCGCATTCGGCCATCACGCGGACCAGCGGCTCGGTGCCCGATTTGCGGATCAGGAGGCGGCCTTTGCCGGTGAGCTGGCCTTCGGCTTCGGCGATGCGTTTCAGAACGGTGGCAGCGTTGAGCGGATCCTGCCCGGCTGTATAGCGCACGTTTTTGAGAAGTTGCGGCACTGGCTCGAAACTTTTGACCAGGGTGCTGGCGGGTTTGTCGGAGCGGACCATTTCAGCCAGGAATTGCAGGCCCGCGATCAGGCCGTCGCCGGTGGTGGCGTAGTCGGTCATGACGATGTGACCGGATTGTTCTCCGCCAAGGTTCCAGCCGCCTTTGCGCATGGCTTCAACGACATAGCGGTCGCCGACCTTGGTGCGCTCAAGGCGCAGGCCGTTGCTTTGCAGGTAGCGCTCAAGGCCAAGATTGGACATGACGGTCGCGACCAGCGTGCTGTCGCGGAGCTTGCCCAGATCGGACCAGCGGCGCGCCATGAGCGCCATGAGCTGGTCGCCATCGGCCACCGTTCCGGTCTCATCCAGGATCATCACGCGGTCGGCGTCACCGTCGAGGCAAATGCCGACATCAGCGCCGTGGGCCACGACCATTTCAGCGGCGGTCTTGGTATTGGTGGAGCCGCAACCTTCGTTGATGTTGTAGCCGTTGGGGGCAGTGCCGACGGGGATCACTTCGGCACCGAGTTCCCAAAGCACCTCGGGGGCGGCTTTATACGCGGCCCCATTGGCGCAATCGACGACGACCTTAAGGCCGGTCAGACGTTGGTCGCGCGGGAAGGTGGTTTTGGCGTATTCAACGTAGCGGCCGCGACCATCGTCGATCCGCTTGGCGCGGCCAATGTTTTGCGGTTGGGTCGGCGTGATCTCGGAGGCGACAAGGGCTTCGATCTCCATCTCGGCCTCATCAGAGAGCTTGAAGCCGTCAGGGCCGAAGAACTTGATGCCGTTGTCATGGTGCGGGTTGTGGCTGGCAGAGATCATGATGCCCAGATTCGCGCGCATGGAGCGGGTGAGATAGCCCACGGCGGGTGTGGGAACCGGGCCCAGCAGCAGCACATTCATGCCGGTGGAGGTGAGGCCCGCGGTCAGGGCGTTCTCAAGCATGTAGCAGGACAGGCGGGTGTCTTTGCCGATGACGACACGGTGGCCGTTCTGGCCATCGCGGCGGAAATAACGGCCTGCGGCGGCGCCAAGCTTCAAGGCCATTTCGGCAGTCATGGGATAGGTGTTGGCCGTGCCACGCACGCCGTCTGTGCCGAAAAGTTTCCGTGTCATTTCTTTGCCCCTAAGACTGCTTGCGCCATTTTCAGCGCTTTTACTGCAGGGGTGATATCATGGACGCGGTGCAGCTGAACACCCTGCATGGCGGCGATGAGCGTGATCGCGAGGGTTCCGGGCAAACGATCAGCGGGCAATGGCGCATCGGTGATTGTGTCGATGAAGCGCTTGCGGGAGGCACCCAGCAGGATCGGGCAGCCCAACCCATGAAAAACGCCGATATGGCGCAGCAAGGTCAGGTTATGATCGAGCGTTTTGCCAAAGCCGATGCCGGGATCGACGAGGATGCGGGCGCGGTCGATGCCAGCGGCTTCGGCGGTGGCGATATGCGCGTCGAGCGTGTTGTAAACCTCATGCAAGACATCCGTGTAGCGCGGATCGTCCTGCATGGTCTCAGGCTCGCCCTTGGCGTGCATCAGGCAAACCGGCGCGCCGGATTTGGCAACGGTTTCGGCCATTTGCGGATCAAAGCTAAAGGCGGAGACATCGTTGATCATCGCGGCCCCTGCGGCCATCGCGGCCTCGGCCACAGCGGCTTTGCGGGTGTCGACAGAGATCGGTGTGTCGACCGCTTTGGCGGTGGCTTCGATCACCGGGCGCACGCGCGCTACCTCGTCTTCGACGGGGACCAAGGTCGCCCCTGGACGGGTGCTTTCGCCGCCCACGTCGATCATGTCGGCCCCGCAGGCGGCCATGTCGCGCGCATGGGCAATCGCGGCGTCGGCCCCGATGAACTGTCCGCCATCGGAAAAACTGTCAGGCGTAACGTTGAGAATGCCCATGATATGAGGCGTGGCCCAGCTGAGACCGGCCTGCGGGGTGCGCGGCGCCGTCAGACGGTCGAGCATTTCAACCGGAATTTCGGTGGCCGGGATGATGCGCGACGCGCGGCCCGGGGCAAGAACCTCAGCCTGGGTGAACCAGCACCAGCCACCGGCAAGGCGCTTGGCCCCTTTCGGCGCAGGTCCGGTTTGAGCCAGAGGACGATAAAGCGTCATAGGGTGGCCTGATCGGAGGCGATGACCCGCACGGCCTGCTCGGCCTGAGCACCAATGGCCCAGAATGCAGCGGCATCCATTTCTTCTGCGAACCATGCGTTCAGTGCAGCCGCATCGCGGGGCTGCGTTGCAGGGCCTTCAACAGCATCCAGCACGATCTTGGAGGGGGCCCAGACGCAGATTTGGCCATTCTTCATGGCCCAGTCCAACTCGGTCCGGGTCGCCACGACCACACAGCGCGGATCGCGACCTGCAAGAACCCAGGCGTTTTGCTCGATGGCGAGAAGGTCGATGCGACGTTGGGCCGGACCCACTTGTGAGGCGGGCGGCGCGCTGTCGGGCATGCCGACGCAGAGAATCACCGGAGCCGTATCGCTGGCCAGTTGATCCAGCCATCCGGTCACGTTGCCGGACGCAATCGCGTCATTAGAGAGCATCACGACGCGGGGCGGCACAAGAAGCGACTCAGTCGGGTCGACAACCTTTAGGGGCCGCGCGCGCATGATCTCGACCCCGAGCGCGCCAGAGCCACGGTCCAGCTTTTCGATCCGCACGAAACAACGCATCGCTTGCGGCTCCAGCAGGATGCGGTCGGCCACGCGTTCGGCCAGCGTTTCGAGCAGGTTCAGGCGCTCTTCGGACAATTCCAGCGTGATCGCCTCTGTCACCCGGTCATAGGACAGGATGCGGTCCACATCATCGTCGATGGGGCCTTGGACCGGCTGCACTTCGACCACGATGTTGAACTGCACCCGCTGGGTGGTGCCGCGTTCTTGCTGAAACGCGCCAATCTCGACCTCGACGATATAGTCGCGCACGGAAATGCGGTCGCGCGGGCCATCTGCAGTGGCGGCGGCGCGCTCGGACGGGTGGGCAAAGGCCAGATGGATATCATTGGTCATGGGATCTTGGCCTTCGGCACGGACATCACGCCCCCTGATACGCAAAGCGGGCGCCTCCGAAAAGGGGCGCCCGCGTCGCAGTACATCATAGATGCGACCTAGTTCGACGCCGTGCGATAGGTGTGGCGGTAGAAGTGGTGATACCCGATTGTCGCCGTGCGCGGATAGGTGCGCGCCCAACGCGGGTTCACCGATTTGGTGTGGTAATGCGTGGCCCCACCGGTCAGCCGCAACGGCGCACCTTCGACCATGGCCTTGGCGATCTTGGCCACATTGCGGAAGGCGCGCGGCTCGTTGATGACCTCGGCCTTGCCGTCACAGGTATAGGTGAATTGGCAGGCATATTTCTTGCCGGTGCCCTGGTTGATCACGCCGCAGACGCTGTCTGGAAAACGCGAGGAGGCGACGCGGTTCATGATGACCTCAGCCACAGCGAACTGGCCTTTGACGCTTTCGCCCCGCGCCTCGAAATAGAGCGCTTCGGCGAGGCAGCGCCATTGCGCGCCGCCCTTGGCTTCGGGCTGGGAGGCCAACCATTCGCGGTCGTAGCTGATACCCGCATAGGCCGGGCGTTTGGTCGGTGTGATCGAGCTGCGCGGTGCGGTCGTTGCGATCATGGCGAGGCGATCCGCCCCACCGTTCAGCATGATCCGCCGCTCGTTATCCAGCAATTGTTTCACGCTCTTTCCCAGAGCGTCGCTGCTTTGCGTTTTGGTATCGGCATCTTCTGCGAATGCAGGTGCAACGATGGCGCAAAGCGACAGGGCGCATAAAAATGCGATCCTTTTCACAAGCATGTCGTCGTCCTTTTCAGGCAGTTTCCCGTCAGGTGGCAGCCGCTCCGAAATCGGAGAGGCGGTTGGCAGCCAGCGCGTCATGTAGGCGGGTTTGGGCCAAAGGTCGAGTCGCGCAGCCTGTCGCGTGGCATATCGGCAACAGTTTGCCGATGGTGCTGCCTTCAAATCGCCCGAAAAGAGCGTTATGATTTCAAGTGTTTAGCTGCGATCTGCCTTAGTTTTGGCACGATCCTGCAAGGTCAGTTGTGCGGCGGCGAGACGCGCAACCGGCACCCGGAAGGGCGAGCAAGAGACATAATTGAACCCCGCCTTACGGCAAAACTCGATGGCCAGAGCATCGCCGCCATGCTCGCCACAGATCGACAGAACGACGTCGGGGCGGATGTGACGACCCCGTTCGGCACCGATGCTCAGAAGCTCGCCCACGCCGTGGATATCGAGGCGATGGAAGGGGTCTTCGTGGAAGACCTCCTGCTGGACGTAGTTCGACATGAAGCGGCCCGCATCGTCGCGCGACAGACCATAGGTCATCTGCGTCAGGTCGTTGGTGCCAAAGCTGAGAAAGGCCGCCGTTTCGGCGATGTCACCTGCACGCAGGGCGGCGCGCGGGGTTTCGACCATGACGCCCAGCTTGAAGTTGAAATCAATGCCTCGCTCGGCGCGCACGGCCGCCGCGACGGCGTCGATGCGGGAGCGGACAAGCTCTACCTCGCGGGCGGCAGAGACCAGCGGGATCATAATTTCCGGCGCGATATCAATGCCTTGGGTGCTGACCTCAACAGTCGCCTCGAAGATGGCGCGGACCTGCATGTCGTAGATTTCCGGCACGGTGATGCCCAAGCGGACGCCTCGCATGCCGAGCATGGGATTGAACTCGCTCAGCGCTTCGACGCGGTGGGTGATGTCGGCCAGCGGAAGGCCGAGCGCCTCGGCCAGATCGCGCATGCCATCGCGGGAGCTGGGCAGAAACTCGTGCAAGGGCGGGTCAAAGAGGCGGATGCAGACGGGCATGCCGCGCATGATGTCAAAGAGCTGCTTGAAGTCGTCGCGCTGCATGGGCAGCAAGCGATCCACGGCGGCGCGGCGATCTTCCGAGCTGTCGGCGAAGATCATCTCGCGCATCACGGTAAGGCGGTCGCCTTCGAAGAACATATGCTCAGTGCGGCACAGGCCGATGCCTTCGGCCTCGAAATTGCGGGCAGTCTGGGCGTCGGCGGGGGTGTCGGCATTGGCGCGCACACCAATATCGCGGACCTCATCAGCCCAGCCGAGCAAGGTCTGGAAGACGTCATCCAGTGCGGCTTCGCGCATCTTGGGTTCCCCGGCCAGCGCCTCGCCAGCGGTGCCGTCGATGGTGATCATTTCGCCTTCAAAGAAGGTGCGGCCATCGGGGGTGGTCAGGGTTTTCTGACGCGCGTCAAGCTGGATCTCGGAGGCGCCGACCACGCAAGGCAGACCAAGCCCGCGGCCAATGACGGCGGCGTGGGAGGTCATGCCACCCCGTTCGGTCAGCACGGCGGCGGCGGCGTGCATGCCGCGGATATCCTCGGGCGTGGTCTCGCGCCGCACCAGCACGCAAGCCTCGCCGCGCGCGGCGCTGGCTTGGGCGTCATTGGCGGTGAAGACGATCTTGCCGCTGGCAGCACCCGGAGAGGCGGCGATGCCGCGCGCAATCGGATCGCGCTGGGCGCGGTCGTCGACCTGGCGGTGCAACAGCTCGTTCAGGGCGCGCGGCTCTACGCGGATCAGGGCATCGCTTTTTTCGATCACGCCTTGCTTGGCCAGATCGACAGCGATGCGCACCCCCGCACGGGCCGAGCGGGTGACGCGGACGGCGTCCAGCACATGCAGATCGCCACCGTCGATGGTGAATTCGATCTGCATTTCCTCGCGCAGGCGGGTGCGAACCGTGTCGCCATAGGTCATCAGAAGTGCGAAAGCCTCGGGGCAAAGCTCTTCCAGCGACACGCCGCGCGGATCGCGGGTCAGGTAGCTGGCTTGCACATCGGGCGAGAGCGCTTCGCGACCCTGGCTTTGGCTGAGATAGCGGCCTGTGACGCCCGGCTCGCCGGTGTCAGAGGAGACGAACTGAACCACGCCGGAGCCGCTTTCGGCAGCGCCCACGCCCATCGCCATTTCCTGCACCACGAGGCCCAGACCTGCATCAGCGGGCGCCCCTTTGGCTTGGCGCAGAAGACGCGCGGTCGTGCTTTCCCATGCCCGTGCCATGGAGCGGAGCACCTCGCCCAATTGCTGAGCGGGGTCTTGGGGGAAAATACTGTCGGTTTCGGCCTCATAGGCGGCCAGCGCTGCGGTCAGATCCTGTGGCGTGGGATGCGCGGGCAGATCGAATTCATCGGGATCAAGGCGCGCCACGTGGATCGCAAAGGCGCGCACGAAACGGGCGTAAAGGGCGGCGGCGGCGGGCTTGCCCATCGTTTCGCACAGATCGACGTAGCGGGCATCGTTCATGCCGATATTCAGCACAGCCCCCGGCCCGCCCCAATCAGGGTCCTGGCTGCTGGGGCGCACAGAGACCAGCGCGCCTTCGGGGAAAAGCTCCAAAAGCGCTTTAGTATCAGGAAGTTGGCCAGCGGCCACCGCATGCACAACGGCAAAAGACAGCGCGACGGTGCGCGGCACTGGCAGATCGAGCCGGATCAGGCGTTGCAGACATTTTGCCCGCCCACCATGCTTGTCCGCGGCGATCGCGGCGCTGGGCGTGATCAGCGTAAAGTCAGTGAAATCAGAGTGTTTCTGCACTGCGGCACGGTCCTTTCGTGCCCGCAGCATACGCTTGGAACGATTCTTAACAAGGATTGTTTGCGCTACCCTTCGACACGCGTCAAATCCGCCACGCTGAGACAAATCGTGCGGATGCGGTGCAGCAGGTTAAGGCGGTTGCGGCGCACCATGTCGTTGTCGGCATTGACCTGAACCGCCTCGAAAAACGCATCAATCGGGGCGCGCAGGGCGGCCATGGCCGTCATGGCTTTGGCGAAGTCTTCGTCTTTCATCGCGGGGGTGATGGTCGCTTCGGCATCATCCAGCGCTTTGAAGAGCGCGCGTTCCTCGTCGGTTTCGGCGAATTTGATGTCCGCGCCGAAGGAGTATTCGACGCCGTCTTTTTCCTCGGCCTGGCTGAGGATATTGTTGGCACGTTTGAACCCTTGGAGCAGGTTTTCGCCGTCGTCGGTTTTCAGGAAATCCGACAGGGCGTTGGCGCGTTTGACGAGGAGGGTGAGGTCGTCGTTGCCCTCCATCGCGATGCAAGCGTCGATGACGTCATGGCGGATGCCTTGATCGCGGAGATAGACCTTGAGGCGGTCGTGGAAGAAGGAGAGGAGGTCAGCGGTATAGGGAAATCGATCTCCTAACACCGACGTCAGACCATCGATCATCTGCTCGGCTTCTTTCACATGGTTTTTGTGCTGATTGGCGAGGTCATTTCGGAATTGCCCTTCCGGAAGGCGCGAAATGCTTCGCTCTCGCTTAGCGAATGCTTCAGCCAAGACAGGGTTATGTGCCTGCCAACTATCAAACGCAACGGACAGGCCAAAAAACACATTATTGTGCAAAACTAACCGGATTACCCCAAGGGTAGCCCTCCGCAAAGCAAACGGGTCCTTACTCCCTGTGGGTTTTTCCTGAATCGCCCAGAAGGCGGCTAGTTTATCGATCTTCTCGGCCAGTGCGACGGCGACCGACACTGGCGCGGTGGGCACATCGTCGGACGGCCCCAGCGGCGCGTAGTGGTCCTCTGCGACGGCGGCGATCTCGGCGCTCTCCCCTGCCCGCTCGATATAGTAGCGGCCCATAATGCCCTGGAGTTCTGGGAATTCGTAGACCATCTCGGAGGCCAGATCAGCCTTGGCGAGGCGGGCGGCTTTTTCTGCCGTCTCCGCATCCGCCCCTACCACGGGGGCGATTTCGCGGGCAAGCGCGGCGATGCGGTCGATCTGGTCGGCGACTGTGCCGAGTTTGTTGTGGAAGGTGACCTTACCAAGGCTGTCGAGCCATGGCTGCATCCCCTCTTTGGCGATGCGCAGGTCGTTTTCCCAGAAGAAGACGGCGTCGGCCAAACGGGCGGCGAGGACCTTTTGATTGCCCGCAAGGATGGTCGCGCCGTTGTCCGGCGTTTCGGTGTTGGCGACGGTCACGAATTTCTCGATCCGGCCTGTTTTCGGATTGCGGACAGAGAAGAACTTCTGGTGCTCTTTCATGGAGCTTTGCAGCACCTCGGGCGGTAGATCGAGGAACTGCTCTCCAATCTCGCCCATCAGGGTAACGGGCCATTCGACAAGGCCCGCGACCTCGGCCAGAAGTCCTTTATCTTCCACAACTTCAAGGCCTTGCGCGAAGGCCATGGAGGTGGCGTCAGCCCAGATGTGATCGGCGCGCTCGGTCGCGTCGAGGACAACATGGGCCTTTTTGAGCTTGGCCTCGTAGTCGTCAAAGCTGGAAACTTTGAACGCGCCGGGGGCCATGAAACGGTGGCCTTCGGTGATGTCGCCGGAGGTGATGTGATCGACCGTGACGGGGACGATTTCGGTGCCTTGCTCGTCATAGGTGATGCAGAGGATACGGTGGAGCGGGCGGACCCAGCGGAGGGAGCCGCTTCCCCAGCGCATGGATTTGGGCCACGGGAAATTGCGGATCGTGTCTTCGAGAACCTCGGCGACGACCTCGGACGCCGCCCGGCCCGGTTTGTCAATCACGGCGAAATAGGTCTGGCCCTTTTTGTCGTCGCGCAGTTCCAGCTGGTCTTTGGTGAGACCGGTGGAGCGCAGGAACCCTTCGAGCGCTTTTTCGGGTGCGTCGGCGCGGGGGCCTTTGCGCTCTTCGCGCAGATCGGGTGAGCGGGCGAGCATATCCGACAGGGTCAGCGTCAGGCGGCGGGGCGTGGAATAGGCGCGCGCGCCGGTATAGGTGATGCCCGCCTCGACCAGCCCGTCAGTGACGCGCTTTTGCAAGTCGGCAGCGGCTTTGGGCTGCATCCGGGCTGGGATTTCCTCGGAGAAAAGCTCGATCAGGAGATCCGGCATTATTGCGTCCTTTCGGGGGGCGGCGGGCAATCATCAGGAAGCGGTTCGCCGTCAAAAAGTTTTTCACCACAAGGGTTTATCTGGTGCCACGCATAGCCTCGACCATCGTCGGTCAGCGCGATGATGCGGTCGATGCCGTAGGTGATGTTTTCGGTGCCAAGGAAGGCCAGCGCTGTGCCGTCCTGTAGGGCCGCGCCCAGCGCGTCGGCGTTAAAGCAGTCGAACCAGCCGGGGGCCTCCAGCGGCTCGGCGCGGTCATAGGCGACGTAGGTTTCCGTGGCCAGCGCAAGGGACATGGGCGTCGTAAAGCAGGAGCGGTAGCGGATGGGCGACGAGGTCGCGTCGATGGCCTCGAAATCGCTATAGGGCACGGTTTCGGGTTGGCCGGAAACGAGGGAGGTGAGTTGCACATCGTCCTCACCGGTCACCTCGACCGTCTCGTAAAAGTGATAGACCTGCAGGTAATAGAGCGCCACACCGGCGATCAGGGCGATGATCACAAGGATGCTCCCAACGAGTTTTCCGCTCATGCGGCGTAGCCCCCGGCGTCGGTCTGCACGAAGGCGTCGGCGCAGGCTTTGGCGAGCGCGCGGACGCGTCCGATATAGGCCTGGCGTTCGGTGACCGAGATCACGCCGCGCGCGTCGAGCAGGTTGAAGACGTGGGACGCCTTGATGCATTGGTCATAGGCGGGTTGGGCCATAACGATGCGGCGACCTGTTTTGGGGTCGTCGGCGGGTTGTTCCAAGATGCGGGCGCATTCGGCTTCGGCATCTTTGAAGTGCTGGAGCAGCGTGTCGGTGTCGGCCACGTCGAAATTCCAGCGGGCGTATTGGGCCTCTGCCTCCCGGAAGACATCGCCATAGGTCAGCGGGATCGGCGATTGGGGATCGTTGAAGGGCATTTCGTTGCCGTCATCATAGCCCAGCACATACATGGCGAGGCGTTCGAGCCCGTAGGTCAGCTCGCCTGAGACGGGGTGGCAATCATGGCCGCCGACCTGTTGGAAATAGGTGAATTGCGAGACTTCCATGCCGTCGCACCACACCTCCCAGCCAAGACCCCAAGCACCCAGCGTGGGGCTTTCCCAATCGTCTTCAACAAAGCGGATGTCGTGCATCTTCATGTCGATGCCGATGGCCTCAAGAGAGCCGAGATACAGCTCCTGCAGATCGGGGGGGCTGGGTTTGATGATGACCTGATACTGGTAGTAATGCTGCCAGCGGTTCGGGCTGTCGCCATAGCGCCCGTCGGTGGGGCGGCGCGAGGGCTGCACGTAGGAGGCTGTCCACTCCTTTGAGCCCAGCGCGCGCAGGGTCGTGGCGGGGTGAAAGGTCCCTGCCCCTACTTCCATGTCATAGGGTTGCAGCATCGCGCAGCCTCTCGCGGCCCAGTAGGCCTGAAGGCGCAAAATGATCTCCTGGAAGGAGCGCGGTGTGGTCGTCTCAGATGCCATGACAAGCCCTTTGGAAAAGCGTGATCTTACTAGGCGGGCGCGGCAGGGGCGTCAATGAAGGCGCATGCATAAATACACGGGAAAATGACCCATGCCTCTGGCACTTCGCGCTATTATGCGTTCAATAGCGGCCAAGACATTTCCACAGGGGTGCAGCAGGATCATGCGAGCGTATTTTACGGGGTTGGTTGTCGCTGGCGTTTTGGCCACGCATTTATCTGCGCAAGACGCGCAGGTCTGGGTTCAGATCGAGGCCCAGCCGACTCTGGCGGAGGCACAAGAACGGCTGCGCGATTACTCCCGCAACCTGTCCAATGTAAACGGCTTCACGCTGGAAAGCGGCTGGCACGCGGTGGCTCTGGGACCCTATTCACCTGATGATGCAGCACAATTGTTGCGCACGCTACGACGCGATGGGTTGATCCCGCGCGACAGTTTCGTGGCGTTGGGCGGCAATTTCGCGCGCCAGATCTGGCCGATTGGGGGTAGTGCGGTGCGCCCGGTGCAGCCGATTGCGCCACTGCCCGAGGCAGAAACGGCGCTGGTTGCGCCCGAACCTGAAGCGCCGGGTGTCGTGGCGGAGTCTGAGCCGGAGACCCCGGCCATCGTCGCTGAGCCAGAGCCGATTGTCGAACCCGACGAGACCCCGCGCGAGGCCCGGCAGAGTGAGCGTTTGCTGTCGCGCCCGGATCGCGAGGCGCTGCAGGTCGCGCTGAAATGGGCGGGCACCTATACGGCGGCGATTGACGGCTCATTCGGGCGCGGCACGCGCGGTGCAATGGCCTTGTGGCAAGAACAGAATGGCTATGAGCCGACAGGCGTTTTGACGACCCTGCAGCGCGCGGCCTTGCTGGAGGCCTATAATGCGGTGCTGGACGGCATGGGGTTGGCCAATTTGCGCGACGATGCGGCGGGGATCGAAATGACGCTGCCTTTGGGCGTGGTCGAGTTTGCGCGCTATGAGCCGCCCTTTGTACAATATGATGCAACAGGCGACATCGGCGCGCGAGTGTTGCTGATTTCTCAAGCAGGAGATCAGGACACGCTTTTTGGTCTTTATGACATTATGCAGACGCTTGAGATTGTTCCACTAGACGGCCCGCGCGAGCGCAAGAATGCGAGCTTCGAGTTGCAGGGTGAAAACGACGAGATCGTCAGCTACACCCAAGCCGAGCTGCGCAATGGGCAGATCAAGGGCTTCACGCTGATCTGGCCTGCGGGCGACGAAGAGCGCCGGACGCGCATTCTGGACGAGATGAAGGCCAGCTTTCAGTCGGTTGAGGGCGTTTTGGACCCCGGATTAGGCGATGCTGGCGCGGGCCAGGCGCCTGATCTGGTCGCGGGGCTGGAAATTCGCAAACCGGTCTCGGTCCGGTCCGGGTTTTACGTCAGCGATGATGGCGCGGTCGTGACATCGGGGGACGATCTGGGCTCCTGTGCCCGGATCACTCTGGACGAGCTTTATGAGGCAAAGTTGGCGGCCACGGACGCGGCGAGCAACGTCGCTGTGCTGACCCCGTCAGAGCCTTTGTCCCCGGCGCAGGTTGCCGCGTTTCAGCAATCGGTGCCGCGTCTGCAATCGGACGTGGCCGTCGCGGGCTATCCCTATGGCGGCGCGTTGGGCGCACCGACGCTGACCTTCGGCAAATTGGCCGACATTCGTGGGTTGAACGGTGAAGAGGCATTGGACCGGCTGGCCCTCAGCACGCTGCCCGGTGACGCGGGCGGCCCGGTGATTGACGGGGCTGGCACGGTGCTTGGCATGCTGTTGCCGCGCCCGGAAGGGGATCGGCAACTACCGGCGGAGGTCAGCTTCTCGGCCGATGCGGCGGCGATCAAGATAGTTCTGGATCAGGCGGGTGTCAGCTATTCCGCAACCGACGCGGTGGCCGTCAAAGCGCCGGAAGACCTGACCGAGATCGGCATGGGGATGACCGTTCTGGTGAGTTGCTGGGACTAGAGACTAGCCCCGCCAGAACGTGACCGTGAGGATGGCGAAGACCGCCATCAATTCCAGCCGACCGATCAGCATCGCGATGGCCAGGACCCATTTGGCAGCGTCGTTCAGCGCTCCGTAATTGCCTGCGGGGCCGATGATATCGCCCAGACCGGGGCCGATATTGGCAAGTGCCGCGGACGCGCCTGAGACCGACGTGATAAAATCAAGGCCGGTCAGGCCGAGGGCGACCGCAGTGACGCCCAACGTCACGATGAAGAGCATGAAGAACGACATGACGGAGTTCAGCACGTCCTCCGACACGGTGCGGCCCTGATAGCGCGGCTCGAACAACCCGTGGGGGGAGTGGATTTTACGCACCTGCGCGCGGATCGACGCGAACAGCAACTGGTAGCGAAAGACCTTGATCGAGCAGGAGGTCGAGCCCGCGCAGCCGCCGATCAAGCCCATCAGGAAAAAGACCATGACCGGAAAGCTGCCCCATTGCATATAGTCCGCGCTGGCATAGCCCGTGCCGGTTAGGATCGACACGGTGTTGAAGAGCGCCTTGCGGAAAGCGATTTCAGAGCCGCCGACGCTGATGAAAAGCCAGATGGTGAGGGCTCCCGCCAGCACAACGATGATTGTCAGGAAAGTCTTGATCTGACTGTCATGCCAAAGCGCCTGCGGCGCGCCCGAGATCAGCTGCACGTAGCGCACGAAAGGCAAGGCGGCGGCGACCATGAACAGGGCGGCGACGTATTCGGCAGCGGGGGGCATCGCGCCGAAAGAAGCGTCGAAGGTTGAAAAGCCGCCCGTGGACACGGTGGTCATTGCATGCACAATCGCGTCCAGCGCGCCGACGCCGGTGGTCATGTAGGCGATGCCACACATCAGGGTGATGCCGATGTAGATCACCGAGATGCGCGACGAGATTTCGGTTGCGCGGGGCAGGATTTTGCCAAAGGTATCAAAGCCTTCCGAGCGGAAGATTTGCATACCACCAACGCGCAGTTCGGGCAGGAACACCATCGCGACCACGATAATGCCAATGCCGCCCAGCCATTGCAGGATGCCGCGCCAGAGCAATAGACCCTCTGGCAACGCATCCAGCCCAGCAAAGACCGTCGCGCCGGTTGTGGTGAGGCCCGACATCGCCTCGAAGAAGGCGTCGATAAAGCGCGCCTCGGTCGCGCCGAACATGAAAGGAAGCGCGCCAAAGAGCGGCAGGGTCAGCCAGACGCCAGTTGTAAGCAGAAAGGTCTGCTGGATCGTGAGACCTTCCTTGACGCCGTTTTGGCAGCTCAGCGCGACAAGTCCTCCGGTAAATGTGGTGATGATCGCGCTTTCCAGAAAAGCGGGCCAATGGCCGTTACCTGCCAGCAGATCAGCGCCCAGCGGAGCCAGCATCGTCACGCCGAGGCAGGCCACCAGAAGGCCGATCACGTATCCGACAGGACGCAGGTCAAACATCTGTGCAGGCTTGGCGCGCAGGGTGCGCAGTGTCAAGCGAAGGTGCTTATGTTGCCCGGAGGATGTTGCAGATGCACGGACCGCAGCGGAGAGCGGTTTGGATTAGCTGAAAAAGCCCGCACATCTTGCGAAGGTGAGGGAGACATCCGCGCCGAGCGCATTGAGACCGGCTGGCGTGTCGGTCGTCGTTTTCAGCCGGTTACAGCTGTTGGCAAAGTTGGTTCCAGCCTCTGTGTCTTGAACGGCTTGGGTGCGGACGCCAGTATCGAAAGCCTCTGTCAGTTGTGCGGAGGTAACCGAGCCGCGTGCGGCAAGCGTTTCGGCGCGCGACATCATGGTATCAGACATACCCATTGCTGCGCTCGTCGTGCCGGTGCTTGTGTTGTCCATACAGCCGGCCAGTGCGAGGGAGGTAGCGCCGAAGATAAGGCCCCGATTAATCCAGTTTTGCATCGTAACTCCTTGTTCAAAATGTCGTTTTCAAATGAGCCTTGGCAGCGCTCCAGAAAATGGTGTGTTCCTGCCAGACAGTGCTTCCGATGCTTCAAAAGATACCGTAAGACTATCGGTGTCGCAATATCGAAGCACGATGTCAGCCCTCAGAGCGCCTCTGTCATGAGAGACACGACAGCCATTCACACTCTCTCTACCGCGTTTGTTTTGCGCGGGCTTTTGGTGCTGTGCCTGACACTGGGGCTGATCTGGCCCAAGGTTTCTGCTGCGGTGGTGACGTTTTTGCCCGGTGTTCAGAGCTATGTGATCTGCACGGGCCAAGAGATGGTCACCATCCTTGTGGACAGCGCTGGCAGCCCGATTGAGCAAAGCGCGGGCGAGAGCGCCCCTTGTCTGAGCGCGGATGTTCCCCCAGTGACCGTGGCCGCCCCAACCCTGTGGCGGCAATTGGCGCGCGATCATCGCGACCATTTTGTGAAGCGCGACAACCTGAGCGTGGCGCGGTCTGTCTTGCAGCGCCCTGCCCCCAGCCGCGCGCCCCCTGTCTTGGTTTGAAGACCCCTCTTTCAAACCAAATCTAACGACAGGATACATCATGACGGAAGCAACCGCTCCGACGCCTGCGCGGTCGAGCACGACCGGCGGCGCGTTTTATCGCCTTATCTGGAAATGGCACTTTCTGGCCTCGCTTTACGTGTTGCCGTTTCTGGCCATGCTTTCGCTTACCGGAGGCATTTACCTTTACAAACCACAGATCGAGGCGTGGCTCTATGCCGACCGCATGTCTGTCACAGCGCAGGAGACCCGCCTGCCCTATGAAGCGCAGGTCGCAGCTGTGGAAGATGCGGCGGGAGTGACCCGGCTGCGCGGCGTGACGGTCTACGGCGATCCCGCACGCTCGACCCTGATCGAGTTCAATGACGCCGACAAAGTACGCTCCCTCGCGTGGGTCGATCCTTATACGGCGGACGTCCTGGCCGTGGTGCCGCGCGACGAGACCGCGATGCGCGTGCTGCGCAAATTCCATGGAGAACTGCTGCTGGGCGATTTCGGCACGAAATTCGTCGAACTGGCGGCCCATTGGGCGATCGTGATGTTCGTCACGGGGATTTACTTGTGGTGGCCGCGCGGATCGCGAACATGGGGTCAAGTGTTCCGCTTGCCTCGTGGCTCAGGCCGGTCGTTCTGGCGCGAGACGCATCTTTTTACCGGGTTTCTCGCGACGATTCTGATCGTCCCGATCATCATCACTGGCCTGCCATGGACAGACGTCTGGGGCGGCGGTCTGGGCTATATGCAGGAACAGACCGGCACCAAATCAAAAAGCCTGCGCTTTGGCGGCGAGGTGCCCGGCTCGACCACGTCGGAAGGATATCCGGTGGCCTATGCGGAGGTGTTCGATGTCGCCCGCAGCGAAGGGCTGGTATACCCGCTGGAAATGCGGCCCGCCAAGGATGCGGAAGGGGCCTATTGGGTGCGCTCGGCCAGCACCAACCGGTTCGAGCAAACGGAACTGATCGTGGATCAGTATAGTGGAGCGGTGCTGAAACGGCATGATTTCAGCGGTAATCCTGCGCTGGCCCAAGGCGTGTCGCTGGGTATCTCGTTTCATCAGGGCGAGCTTTACGGCTGGCTTAACCTCGCGCAGAACACCATTGCGGCTTTGCTGGGTGTGGTGCTGTCGGTGTCGGGCTTTGTCGCGTGGTGGAAGCGGCGGCCTGCGGGATCGCTGGGCGTGCCTGCGGCCCCCGAGGCGGCACTTGGGGCAGGCATGATCCTGTTGGTGATCACGTTGATGATCTTGCTGCCGTTGATGGGGTTGTCGTTGATCGTGGCCTTGGTGCTGGATCGGTTGATCTTTCGACGGTTGGGCTGGTTTCAGTCTGCATAAAGGACGGTGGGGGGCTTTGCGCCCCCCAGACCCCCCGCAGAATACTTTGAAAAAGCGAAACTAGCCCACGTGAAAGAGCGTGTTGAAGAGCTTCGGATCGAGGCTGTCAGCCGCGAACGTGTCGCCTTCGGTCAGCACCGAGACCGCGTCATGGCTGTGCAGGCTTTCCTGATGGCTGGCCACCACGCGGAAATCGCCGATGCGGGCGTCGTTTTGCAGTTGTTCGCAGAACGAGCGCGCCGCGTCTTCGACAAAGATCGGGTTGGCGGCGTTGAGTTCTGCAAAGGCCTGCTCGTCTTCGCGTTTGACCATGACTTGCGTCTCTGTCGGCACGGCGGCGCGACAGAGTGCAATCAGGTCCTCGAACCAAAGCGTGGGCGCTTGAGGGTCCAGCACGACCGAAATGCGCGCGACAGAGCGTTGCGAATGCGGCGTGGCCAGTTGGCCGCGCATCTGGCGGGCATGTTCGCTGAGTTCCAGCGAGCAGGGACAGGTGCTGGAATAGACGTAATCAAGATGCACGATTTTCTTGCGGATGCCGTTCTGTTCCACCAGTTCCAGCGCGATGTCGTAATACTGGTAGCCCGACAGGCCAGAGCGCAGGCTTTCGACCTTGACCGGGAAGGACAGACGCATCTGGATGCGGGCGTCAAAGCTCTCGAGATCGGTTTTATAGTCGTTCAGCGCCGCCTCGATCACTTCAAAGCTGAAGGTTTCCTCGGCCCGGCGATAGAAGGTGCGCATGATGCGCGACATGTTGATGCCCTTCTTTTCCGCCTCCAAAGAGACGGTGCCGGTGACCGATGTCTCCAGCGTCAGCGGACCGTTATCGCGGGTCTTGAAAGAGATCGGCAGGCGGAAATTGGAAATCCCGACATGCTGGATCTGCTGCTTGGCCCCGCGGATCAGCGAGGTTGGCCCGTTCTGCAGATCAGGCATCGAGGCTTTGTACGCGGCATCGACCGCGAAGTCCTCTGGGTATGCGCGCGCGAGGGCGGGATAGGTAGATGCTTCGGCGCCAGGGATCAAACGGGCAACGAGCGGATCGAGGGTCGCAACCTCGGTCTCGGTCACGTCGCTTGCCCAGCGACGCAGCAGCGCGAGGGCCGCTTCTGCCTCTTCGCGGCTTGGGTGACGATCAAGATCAGTGGAGTGGATATTCATGGCAATTTCCCCCCTTTGGGTGCGGGCCAGCCCCAAACATATAGGGAACCAACGCGGTGTGTTTCAACCAGTACGCCTCTTATTACGGGCGCGCGGGAGGATCGGATCAAAGATCGCAGCGCATTTTGAAGTTGGGGATCAGGACACCGTGCCGTTCGACCTGCTGGGGTGTCACGACCTGCCAGCCGAATTTCTCGAAGAACGGTCTGGCCAGATGGCTGGCCTCGGTTGTGAGCGATTTCAAGTGCTTAATGGCGGCCTCGTTGAGCAGGGCTGCATAAAGGGCTGCAGCTGTCCCTTTACCCATTTCCTCGGGCGCGACATAGGCCAGGCCCACATGGCCGTCCGGCTCAAGGGTCATGAAACCGGCGATGACGCCGTCCCGTTCGGCCACGAAACAGACGTCATTTGACAGGCGTTTGTGCCAGTATTCAGTATCCGGCACCTGCTTGGCCCAGGCGTCGCGTTGTTCTGCCGTATAGGCCTCAGACGCGCCCTCATGCACCGCGCGGTAGAACAGCACGGCGCAGGCCGCGGCGTCGCCCGGCTTGTATCTGCGGACCCACATGGCTCACAGAGCCTCCAGCGCTTGGGTGAGATCGGCGATGAGGTCTTGGGTGTCTTCCAGACCCACCGAGATACGGATCAGGCCGGGGGTGATGCCGAGTATGTCCTTTTGCTCCTGCGGGAGGCGCTGATGCGTCGTGGCGGCGGGGGGCGTCACGATGGACTTGGCATCCCCCAGATTGTTCGAGATCGAGAATATCTGCAGCGCATTGAGCAGCTTGAAGGCCGGGTCCCGCCCGCCTTTCACGTCAATCGACAGGATTGTCCCACCCGCCGCCATCTGCGCCTTGGTCAGATCGTATTGCGCATGAGACGGCAGATACGGGTAAATCACGCGGGCCAACTTGGGGTGGCCGTCAAACGCTTCAGCAAGTGCCTGGGCGGAGGCCGTTTGCGCCCGCACCCGCAGGTCGAGCGTTTCCAGCCCCTTGAGCATCATCCAGGCGGTGAACGGGCTCATCGAGCCGCCGGTGTGCTTCATGTAAGGCTCGACCGTGCCGCGGATGAACTCGCTTGTGCCAAGGATCACACCGCCCAGCGCGCGACCCTGGCCGTCGATATGCTTGGTGGTAGAGTATACGACGACGTCGATGCCTAATTCCACAGCCTTGGAATAGACCGGCGTTGCAAAGACATTGTCACAGATAACCGTGGCCCCGACCGCGTGGGCCAGATCACAAACTGATTTTATATCAATGACTTCCAGCGTCGGGTTGGAGATCGACTCAAAGAAGACGGCGGTGGTGTCATCGCGAATTGCGCCTTTCCAGGCGTCCAGATCGGTGCCGTCGACCAGCGTCACCTCAACCCCGTAGCGGGGCAGGATTTCTTCAAGGATGTAGAGGCAGGAGCCGAAAAGCGCCCGCGCCGCAACCACGTGATCGCCCGCTTTCAGCAGCGACACCAAGGCCCCGTTCACCGCCGCCATCCCGCTGGCAGTTGCAAAGCCATCTTCGCAGCCCTCAAGAGCCGCAATACGCTCTTCAAACATGCGAACGGTGGGGTTGCCGTAGCGGGCATAGACGAACTCGTCCTCGCCTGCCTTGAGGAAGCGCGCTTCGGCGTCCTCAGCGGTGGGGTAGTGAAAGCCTTGTGTGAGGAAGATCGCTTCGCTCAACTCGCCATACTGGCTGCGACGTGTCCCGTCATGGACGGCTTTCGTCCTTGGGTGCCAATCGCTCATCTCGTTCTCCTTCGGGCCGTGTCATCAAGGGGTCGGCCACAAAAAAACCCCCACCGTTCAACAGACGCCGGGGGTTCAACCCTGACCTCTTTAGCAGCATGTTTAACGTGGCCCGCAATCCGGAAGACAAATCGCCACGAAGGTTGGAATAGGCCCGTCGCCGCAGGACGTCAAGCGCCGTCATGGAGCTGTCATGGCGGTTTTATGTCTCTGTCATAGTTGCAAGGCATGAGGCAGCCACAAGATATTGTGGAGAGCTTTGGCATGGCGTTGCACGCCCTGACTGCAAACGGCCCCGTGCCGAGGCTGCCCGATGGCCCCGGCCCAATCATCGTGATGGTGCATGGCTACAAGTTCTCCCCCGATCTTCCGCGCCATGATCCGTTTGAGCATATCCTGTCGATGCGGCCCGCGCCGGGGCGGCGAAGCGCGGTCAGCTGGCCGCGCCATCTGGGGTTTCGCGGGCGGGCGGAGGATGGTCTTGCAATCGGCTTTGGCTGGCACGCGCGCGGCTCAATCTGGCGGGTGACGGAGGCCGCGTTGGAGGCGGGCGCTGCGCTGGCGCATCTCATCGAAACGCTCCAAACTCAAAACCCCGCGCGCCCGATCCATGCGATTGCCCATTCGCTTGGCGCGCGCGTGGTGCTGGAGGCGATGGCCCGACTTGATGGCCCGGCCCTGAACCGCGTCATCCTGCTTTCCCCCGCAGATTGGACGGACCACGCGGAAACCGCGCTGGCGAGTTCCGCAGGCGACGCGGCCGAGGTCTTCAACATCACCGCGCGGGAGAACGATCTCTTCGACACATTGCTTGCCCGCACGGTGCCGCAAGCGGCCCCTGTCTTGGGTCTGGGCTTGCCCGCGGCGGGCCAAAACTGGCTCGATATCCAGCTCGATCATCCGCAGACAGAGGTCGCTTTGGCCCGGTTGGGCCACCGTCTGGCCCCCTCAAACCGTGCAGTCTGTCACTGGTCCAGCTACCTGCGCCCTGGCGCATTTCCCTTCTACAAACGCCTGCTGCGCGCACCGGAAACTCTGCCCATGGCACAGTTGCGCGCCGCCCTGCCCGCCCAGATGCAACCGAAATGGAGCCGCCTGCCCCTTGTCCCCGCCGCAAAACCTGCGATCTTGCGCACAACTGCAAAGGGAGCGCCCGCATGATTGATCTGTATTACTGGCCCACGCCGAATGGCTGGAAAGTGTCCATTGCGCTTGAGGAAATGAGCCTGCCCTATGACACTCATCTGGTGAATATCGGGGCCGGAGATCAGTTCAAACCGGACTTTCTGAAGATCGCACCCAACAACCGGATGCCTGCGATTGTCGACCCGGATGGCCCGGACGGCGCGCCGATCTCGATCTTTGAATCCGGTGCGATCCTGCAATATCTGGCGCGCAAGACCGGGCAATTCGGCGGCCCGACCGAACGGGACCGCGTGGCGGTGGATCAATGGCTGATGTGGCAGATGGGGGGCGTTGGACCGATGGCCGGTCAGGCACATCATTTCCTAAAATACGCGCCTGCGATGGATCCGCCCAATGATCTTCCCTACGCAAAGGATCGCTACCGGACAGAAACCGGGCGCTTGTATAAGGTGCTGGACACGCAACTCGCGCGCAATGAATACGTCGCGGGTGATTTCTTCTCGATTGCGGATATGGCGATCTGGCCGTGGGCTTCGCTCTGGGAAGGCCAAGAACAAACGCTGGACGACAAACCCAACCTCGCCCGCTGGCTTGATCTTGTAGGCGGCCGCGAGGGCGTGCAAAAAGGCCGCGCTCTGCATGCGGACCAACGCTCCAACCTGCAGGCGGATAAGAAGGCGCAGGACCTGCTGTTTAAACGGAAAAGCTAGCGGCGCATTAAGGTTAACGCGCGCGCCCCTGTTTCGTCTTTGCAAAAATATCCATGGACCCGGTCAGCCCTACTTGTCCGGCTCGATCACATATTTCTGCAAGGCCATGATTTGCCACCATAAAAAGGCAAAAAGCGCGAGCGGGAAGCCGAAGGTTTCGACCTTGACCCAGAGGTCTGTGGATTGCGTGCGCCACAGGATTTCATTGGCCACCGCCAAGGCGATGAAAGCCAGACAGAGACGGCGGGTCAGGATCATCCAGCCTTCGTCGCGCATCGGCATCATCTCGTTCATGACATAGGCGAGATAGCTTTTGCCTTGCGCCAGACCGATCCCCAGCAGCAGCGCGAAGAAGCCATAGACCAATGTGGTCTTCATCTTGAAGAAGCGCTCGTCATTGAACCATGCGGTAAGACCACCGAAAAAGATCACCATGAAAGCGGTGAATATCTGCATCCGGCTGAGCTTGCCGGTCATGAACCACAGCACCGCCATCGAGATGAGCAAAAGCGGGATGAAGGCAATGGTGGCCACGATAAAGCCGGAATACTCAAGCCCGCCCCACAGATAGGTCTCGTCCCGAATACGCAGGTAAAGCACGAAGAACAGGATCGGCGGGCCCAGTTCGAGCAGCAGTTTCGCGACCGGATTGATGTCTTTTTCCATGAATGCTCCTTAGCCTGCCATCTCAACTATCACCGCGCCTGCTGCAATCAAGCTCATAAGGGCGATCCGGCGGGGGCCCACGGTCTCTTTCAGGAAGATCCAGCCGATAAACGCGGCAAACACTGTCGAGGTTTCGCGCAGGATCGCGGCCTCGCCCACCTTGTCGAGCCGGGTCGCCATCATGATCGAGCCGAAAGATCCGAACGCGACCAGTGCGCCGATGGCCCCGCGTTGCAGCAGCGGCACAAGGTCAGGCACGTTTGAACGCCCGGTGCGCACGCGCCAAAGCCAGAGCAGCGGGAAGTCGATCGAGGTGATGAAAAAGAACCACGCCAGAAAGGTGAACGGGTTGGGCGTGGTGCGGATGCCATAGGCGTCATAGGTCGTATAGATCGCGACCATCAGCCCTGTGAAAACGGCCAGCGCCAGCGCGGGCGTCAGCGAGGCGCGATCTTGCACAAGGAAGATGTAATTGTAGAGCGCGAGGCCGAAGATGCCGGTCAGGAGCACGGCAACGCCACCCCATTGGCCAAGGGTGAACTGCTCGCCAAAGATGATGCCTGCGCCGATCACGGTGAAAAGCGGACCGGTGCCGCGCACAACCGGGTAGACGACGGTGAAGGCGCCCCGCTCAAACGCCATAGCCATTCCGATTTTATAGATGAAATGGATGATCAGTGCGCCTACGAAGAGCCACCATTCCGCACCTTGGGGCCAAGGCACCACGAAAAGCGCGACGGGCAGTGCGAACCAGAAGATGCAGAAGTCAATGCTGGCGCGCGACGTCCAGGGATCGTGTTTTCCCTTTTGGAGCGCGCCAAACACCGCGTGCAGGAAGGCGGCTGTGAGCGCGAGGATCAGCGCCACCGTGTGGCCGGTTTCCGTGCCCTCAATGGAGAGGAGCCAGTCGCTCAAATGGCAAGGCTGGGGGCGCTGCCCCCAGACACCCGGGATATTTTGGCCAGAATGAAGCCAGTCATTCTAGTCCGGTGAGGGCTTTGGCAAAATCCTCGGGATCGAAGGGGGCGAGGTCGTCGATTTGCTCGCCAACCCCGATGGCGTGGATCGGGAGGCCGAATTTGTCTGCGAGAGCGACAAGCACGCCGCCTTTCGCGGTGCCATCGAGTTTCGTCATCACGAGGCCGGAGACGTCTGCGAGTTCCTGAAAGGTTTTGACCTGAGACAGCGCGTTCTGGCCAGTTGTCGCATCGAGGACCAGAAGCGTGTTGTGGGGCGCGTCGGGGTCTTTCTTGCGGATAACGCGGACGATTTTGGCCAATTCCTCCATCAGGTCGGTGCGGTTTTGCAGACGACCTGCAGTGTCGATCATCAGCAGATCCGCGCCTTCGGCTTCGGCTTGGGTCATCGCATCAAACGCAAGACTGGCAGGGTCAGAGCCTTCGGGGGCGGTCAGCACTGGCACGCCGGCCCGTTCGCCCCAGACTTGCAGCTGTTCGACGGCGGCGGCGCGGAACGTGTCACCAGCAGCGATGATGACCTTCTTGCCCGCGGCGCGAAACTGGCTGGCGAGCTTGCCGATGGTCGTGGTTTTGCCAGAGCCGTTCACGCCGACGACCAGCACCACTTGCGGGGTCTTGGGGTAGATGGGGAGCGGTTTGGCGACCGGCTCCATGATGCGGGTGACCTCATCGGCGAGGAGTTGTTTGATTTCCTGCGCCGAGAGTTTCTTGCCATAGCGCCCTTCGGCCATGTTGGCGGTGACGCGGAGGGCCGTGTCGACGCCCATATCGGCTGTGATGAGCAATTCTTCGAGCTGTTCAAGCATATCGTCGTCCAGGGTGCGCTTGACGACTGTTTTTGCTTCGCCACGGCCCAAGAGGCGACCGAGGATACCCGGTTTGGCAGCGGTTTCGGGCGTTGCCTCGACGGCTTTTTCGACGCGGATCGGCTCAGGCTCAGGCTCAGGCTCAGGCTCAGGCTCAGGCTCAGGCTCAGGCTCAGGCTCAGGCTCAGGCTCAGGCTCAGGCTC
>CANMVA010000002.1 GCA_947501355.1 uncultured Paracoccaceae bacterium
TCAGGCTCAGGCTCAGGCTCAGGCTCAGGCTCAGGCTCAGGCTCAGGCTCAGGCTCAGGCTCAGGCTCAGGCTCAGGAATTGGGTCGGGCTGGATCAGGTCGGCGTCAACCGGGTCGTCCGAGAGGGTTTCGGCCTCGCGTTGAACCTCGCCAAGCGCCGCCGCTTCTTCTGCCAACACCTCATCGACCGGTGCAGGTTCGGGTTCGGGTTCGGGTTCGGGAGCCGTGTCAAGAACCGGGCCCGCATCAACGATGTCTTCAACTGTTTTTGCGACCTCTGCCGCTGCAACCGTTTCCTCGGCGCCGCCGTCTTCGACGATGGCGTCCAACCCTTCCTCGATCTTGGAGGACGATTTGAAAAGCCGCTCTTTGAGTTTTTTGAAAAAGGCCATCGCCCGCCCCTCGTCACTTGCTGCTTTGCACTTACGCCTTGCGCGGCCCGGATGCAAAGGGCGCGATGTGGTTTCTGTTGCGGAAACAGAGCGTTTGTCTGCATCGCGCCGGTCTTTATGCTAGGCTGCGCCGACGTGTGTGGAGCGCCGTGAATGACCAGACCAGTGACCCTGTTTGCAGCTGCAACGCTGATCCCGATCCCGCTTTTGCTGGCCGCCGCCGCATTCGGTGGCGCTTTTATCATTGTGGCGCTGGCTTATCTGACGATTTTCACCTTCGCGATGGACGAGTTGGTGGCCTTTGCCGGAGAAGATGCGCCGGAAGGCTCCGAGTTTCCCGCCGCCGATACATTGTCATCAATCCTTGCGGTGGCACATTATATGCTGCTTGGCATCGCGGTCTGGGCCATATCTTGGGACGGGCTTCATGGACCTTGGGAGAAGGCAGGCCTGTTTGCGGCCTTCGGGATTTTCTTCGGACAGGTGTCGAACTCCAATGCGCATGAGTTGATCCACCGCTCCTCGCGCGGGCTGCGCAGGCTTGGGGCATGGGTCTATATCTCGCTGCTCTTTGGTCATCACACAAGCGCGCATACCCGGATTCATCATCGCTATATCGGCACCATGGAGGATCCCAACACCGCCCGTCTGGGCGAATCGTTTTACGCTTATGCAGTCCGGGCCTGGGGCGGGTCGTTCAAGGCGGGGCTTGAGATCGAGACATCGCTTTTGCAGCAACGCGACGGCGCTGTGCGCTGGTGGCGACACCCTTACACCGGATATCTGGGGGGCTCGGCCGTGGTTTTGATCTGTGCAGCCGCGATCGGTGGCAGCGGGGGCGTTCTGGCGCTGCTTGGGCTGGCCGCGTATGCGCAGATGCAATTGCTGCTGTCGGACTATGTGCAACACTACGGGTTAGTGCGGCAGGTGATGCCCAATGGCAAAGCCGAACCTGTGGCCGCGCGGCATAGCTGGAACGCGCCGCATTGGTTCAGCGCGGCGCTGATGCTGAACGCGCCGCGCCATTCGGATCACCATGCGCATCCGGGCAAGCGGTATCCGGGGCTGACCCTGCCGGATGTGGAGAATGCTCCAATGTTGCCGCGCAGCTTGCCGACCATGGCGGTGCTGGCGCTCTATCCGCCGTTCTGGCGCAAAGTGATGGACCCGCGCGCGATGGAGTGGCGGGTCGGTGTCGGATCTCAATTGCGAATGGCCGCCGAGTAGAAAGATCGTGAGTGGTCTTTACAGGCGCGGTCTGGCAGGTTTGGAACATGATCCGCATTGCTCTTTTTCTGATCGCATGTGCCCTGCCCGCTCAGGCGGCAGAGCCAATGTCCGCCGCCGAATTTGAAGCCTATGTGACGGGAAAGACCCTCTATTTCGGGCAAGCCGGGCAGCCTTACGGGTTTGAAGAGTATTTCGACAATCGACGCGTGCGCTGGTCGTTTCTGGATGGCGAGTGCAAAGACGGCATCTGGTATGAAGAGAACGACCTGATCTGTTTTGTCTATGACGACAATCCGACGCCGCAATGCTGGTCATTTTTTGAGCAACCCGGCGGTTTGGTGGCGCAGTTTGAGAATGACCCGAACGCGACAGTTCTCTATGAGGCCGGCGAGGCCGATGAGCCGATGATGTGCCTTGGGCCGGAGGTGGGCGTCTGACGGCGGGCCGGCGAATTTTGAGTATTTTTGCACAAAAGAAGCCGGAAAGCGCGCGTTAAGGTTAGGCGACTGTATATTTGACAAACCAATGCCGCGCGAGTGATTATCGCTCTGCGTGACAGGCCAGATCAGTCGTCGGACGCTTTGTCGTCCTTCGGCGTCTGCTTCACCAATTTCCCCAGCTTTTCCTCAAACCGCTTTTCGTCGTCGTCCGTCTCTAGCTGGCGGGCGGCTTCTTTGAACTTGTCGAGTTGGGATTTTTTTTCTTCCATTTTCTACTTGTCCAAGTCTAATCTTTTGCATTTTGCAGGCCACTTAAGAGCCGTGTACTCAGGAATTTGAAGTTCACTTTCGGGGCTTTCCATCGCACCGTCTGCAACCTCAACTTCATCTCTTTTCGCTACGAAAAAGGATAGCCGTTGCTTGCAGGCCTTAAGCGCTTCAGCATGGTTTACTATTTCTTCTCTTGCCCTCTGAAGTTTGGGATGGAGCGTAGGCGCGTCACCTATGTGATCTTCACGCATTTTATGCAAAATAGTATTTCGATTGTTCCGTATCGTTTTGCATCGCGCCAAAGCCTCTAGAACGTCGGCCTTTGCTGACTGATTTGGTTCTTTGACTTTAACAATGCGTGAAAGAAGAACCTCAATATCCTGGCCTCTAGCGCGCTCGAAAAGTAGATCGAAAGTTGGCCGATCTGTGCCGATGTAAATCCACAGAAGTTCACGCAAGTCACTTTCCACTTGCGACCATTGAACTGATATGTCCCCAATAATTTGAAGGCATTCGTTGCGACTAGTCATAGATCTGATGGTGGTTCAATGCTGTCCCAGAGGGCACTAATTTCGCTACAAGCCGCCTCGAGGTTCTTGACGCGTGTTTTGTAAGAACTTGGTGCGTTGATCGCTTTCTTTGCAAACAGATCAACGGTGTAACATAGAGATCGGTCTACGGTTCCGTGGTCCTTCAAATACGTTGATGTTGCGAGCCAGATAAGCGACGCGACGTAATTAGAGTGCTCTTCGCGCCAAGCCTTTGCGGAAATCGTCTTCGACGTTTGAAGCAATACACCACCACATTTATCCTTGGCGATATTTTTGCTTATCAAATCAATTTGCACAGATACATCTACGCCGCACATTGGCAGCTTGGGCACCTGCTCCTTAATCGGTTGGAAGGTAAGTTTGTTGAATGCTTTCAGTGACTGTCTCTGCTTAGACATCAGATCTGCAAACGAAGAAACAGCTTCTGCCGAAAGCAATGCATCATTCTCTTTAAACTTTGTATCTGCGACTTTAGCTCGGTCTTTCAGGCTCGCTTCCGCCTTGTGCAATTTTGCCATAGGTCGCGCAGAATCTGCCAAAAAGTCGCATACAGACCTTCGCGCGTCGCTATATCTTACTACAAGAAAGGTAGGGGCGTAGCGCGCGTTCCTTAAAATAATCTGGCGACGGGAGGGCGACGCAAGAGCATATTCGGCAAGCTGGTTCGCAGAAATTCGCGGATTCTGATGCTCTTTATATTTGTCGTTTTGATCTAACATGATGGAAGACCTGTTTATGGAAGGCGAAATGGGGGAACAATTAGTGTTTGTTACACCCTTATCGCACAAGATGTATCGTGAAGCCAATGCTCGTGGAATGGGTGGCTCCGATGGCTATTTCGTTTGTGCCTCATTGAAAGCAAGACCGGAGGCGGGCTTTGAAATTTTAGCGAAGGCCGCGACGATTGAGGCCGCACAACTCATTTTTGATGCTCTGATCTCTTCGGGTCAGAGATCAGCAGCCTAGCGCTTCGTCAGGCCGTCGATAAGTTAGCCGCTTACCAACGACAGCAAGGAGTGCGATCTGACCCCTCTCGGCATCATCAACGCCATTTGCCGCGCGGTTATTATAACGGAACTCAAATTCAGCCGCGTAGCGATGCAGATGCTTCTTAGCACAATGCTGATAGACACCTTTCATGCCGCGCTTGAAGATGCTGAAATAACCCTCGATCGTGTTTGTGTGGATCGTGGCGTCGCCCTTACGGACATACTCATTGGCCTTGTGCTGCACCGTTTGGTGATCTGCAAAGTCTTTGCCCAGCGTCTTATACCAGCCTGCTTCGTCAATCATAAGGCGGGCCTCGCGGGATAGATTTTCCTCAAGGATCGGGCGCAGCGTTTTCTGGTTGATGTTGTCCATGACGAAGTTGCGGGCTTGACCGCTGTTACGGTCTACCAGCGTTACCAGCTTCATCTTGTGGTGATAGTGGCGCTGCTTTGCCTTTTTCTTGCGCTCGGGATCGTTGCCGATGAAGGTTTCGTCTACCTCAACCATGCCGCCGCCTGCGCCGAAGTCAAAATCGCCATCGGTGCGCATGGCTTCGCGGATACGGTGCGCCATGAACCATGCGGACTTGTGTGTGATCTCCAGAACGCGGTGAAGCTGGTGTGCACTGATACCCTTCTTGCTGGACACCATCAGGTGGATGGCTTGCAGCCACTTGTGCATTTCGATGTGGCTTTCCTCGAAGATGGTGCCTTTGCGGACAGTAAATTGCTTGCGGCACTCGCGACACTTCCGCAGACCGTGACGCTCTTTGCCCTCTGGATTCTTCTTGCTGGGCTTTGTGCGGACACCTGTTAGGCGATAGGCGCGATCCACACAGCCACAGTGCGGGCAAACCGGACCATCGGCCCAGATGATGCTTTCAACGTGCGCAAAAGCTGCGGCTTCGTCCTGCATATATGGCTTGCTAAGAACAGACATCGCGAACTCCTATCGTCTTGATAAGAATATAGGTATTCACGATGGGTTTGTCAAATATACAATCGCCTAAGGTTAATGCGGGGTTAAAGAAGCGTGCCTTGTTCAGGGGGCGCGGCTTTGGGTTTCTTGGGCGCAGGTTTTGGAGCGGCCCCGAGGCTCAGGCGGCCATCGGCGAATTCGATTTCCAGTGATTTGGCGGTCTTTGCCTTGCCTTTGGTGGTGACAACATCGCCGTTCCCGCGCACGACCGCATAGCCGCGTTTCAGGGTTTCTTTGTAACCAAGGGTTTCGCGGAGCCGGTCCAGCGCATCAAGCTTACGCTGCCCGTTCGCCTGATCGGTTTGCGCCCGTGTGACGAGGCGGGTAGTCAAGGTGGTGAGGCGTTCTCTCTTACGCTCCAGATCCCGGGCGGGGCTGGCTTGGCGCAGCCGGACCGACTGTTGGTTCAGACGGGTCTGCTGGGTTCTGGCTGTGCGGATCAAACCGGGTGCTAGGCGCTTGCCAAGGTCCTCGACGCGGCGCTTTTGATCCGTGAGCGCGCGAGTCAGCGTGGCGGGGCGCAACGAGCCTGCGGCCTCTGACAGCGCCACGCGTTTGCGGTTGGCAGCCGCAATGAGGGCTGCGGGGAGGCGATCCTCCATCACGTCGAGGCGCTGGCGGGCTTGCTGGGCAAGGGTCTCAGGACGCGGGAGCGCGCGGGAGAGATCGCGAAGGCGTTGGCCTTTTTGGCCGATCGTTCCAGTGAGCGCGCGGGTGAGACGGGCGTCTTGCGCCTCCACCCAGTTGAGCAGTTCGAGGCGGACCGGCACGGCGCGTTCGGCGGCGGCAGTGGGTGTGGGCGCGCGTTCGTCTGAGGCGAAGTCGATCAGGGTCGTGTCTGTCTCGTGGCCCACGGCGGAAATCAAAGTAATGTCGGAGGCGGCGGCGGCGCGCACGACGGCCTCTTCGTTAAAGCCCCACAGGTCTTCCAGGGAACCACCGCCCCGCGCGACGATGATCAGATCTGGGCGCGGCAGCGCGCCTCCGGGGGTGAAGGCGTTGAAGCCTTCGATGGCGCGGGCAACCTCGGGCGCGCATTTGGCCCCTTGCACGGCGACGGGCCAGATCAACACCTTGCGCGGAAACCGGTCACGCAGGCGGTGCAGGATATCGCGGATGACCGCGCCGGAGGGCGAGGTGACAACGCCAATGATTTCAGGTAGATAGGGGATCGGCTTTTTGCCTGCGGGGTCGAAAAGCCCCTCCGCAGCCAGCATTTTCTTGCGCTTCTCAAGCATGGCCATCAGCGCGCCCATGCCTGCGGGTGCGATGTCTTCGATGACCATCTGGTACTTGGATTGCCCGCCGAAGGTCGTCAGGCGGCCGGTTGCGACGACCTCAAGACCTTCTTCGGGTTGAGTCGGCAGGCGCGCTGCGACGCCTTTCCAGATAACCCCGTTCAGGACCGAGCGGTCGTCCTTCAGATCAAGGTAGATATGACCCGACCGGGGGCGCGAGACGCGGCCGATCTCACCGCGCACGCGGACATGGGAAAACTCGCCCTCAATGGTCTTTTTCACAGCACCGGAGATTTCGGTGACAGTGAATTCAGGGGCATTTCTGCCGGGCAGGTCGTCGTCGATCAGATCGGACATGCGCGCTCGCTTGTGATTGGGTCAAGCGCAGCTTAGAACGCGACGCGACGAAGGCCAAGCGGGGGACGAGCATGAATATTCTTCTTTTGGGATCGGGCGGGCGCGAGCATGCGCTGGCTTGGGCGGTCAAGCAGAACCCGAAATGCGACCGGCTGATCGTTGCCCCCGGCAATGCCGGTATTGCGCAGATCGCGGAATGCGCGGCGTTGGACATCGAGAACGGCGGCGCAGTGGCGGCGTTTTGCGACGAGAACGCGATTGATTTCGTGATTATCGGACCCGAAGCGCCTTTGGCCGCTGGTGTCGCGGATCGGCTGCGCGATGCGGGGATCTTGTGCTTTGGGCCCTCGGCTGCTGCGGCGCGGTTGGAGGCGTCGAAATCTTTTACCAAAGAGATTTGCGATGCGGCGCATGCGCCGACGGCAGGCTATGGGCATTTTACCGACGCTGAGGCGGCGAAGGCTTATATCCGCGCGGAAGGCGCGCCTATCGTGGTGAAAGCTGATGGCTTGGCGGCGGGCAAAGGTGTGATCGTTGCCATGACAGAAGATGAAGCACTGGCGGCGGTGGACGATATGTTCAGCGGGGCTTTCGGGGGCGCTGGCGCGGAGGTCGTGATTGAAGAATTCATGGACGGCGAGGAAGCCTCGTTCTTCGTGCTGTGCGATGGCGAGGATGTGCTGCCCATTGGCACGGCGCAGGACCACAAGCGCGTGGGCGAAGGCGACACAGGGCCGAATACCGGCGGGATGGGGGCCTATTCCCCTGCCCCGGTGCTGACCGATGCATTGGCCGAAAAGGCCTTGGCAGAAATCGTGCGCCCTACGATGGCTGAGATGGCCAAGCGCGGAACGCCCTATCAGGGGGTGCTTTACGTGGGTCTGATGATCCAGGACGGGCAGCCGCGGTTGGTGGAATATAACGTGCGGTTTGGCGACCCGGAGTGTCAGGTTCTGATGATGCGGCTGGGCGCGCAGGCGCTCGATTTGATGCATGCGTGTGCTGAAGGACGGCTGAGCGACGCCCGTGTGAACTGGGCGGCAGACCATGCAATGACGGTGGTGATAGCGGCCAATGGTTATCCGGGAGCTTATGAAAAAGGCAGCGTCATCAAAGGGCTGGACGATTTGGCTGAGACCAGTTTCGAGATGTGCTTTCATGCGGGCACGTCGGAAAAGGACGGCTGTATTGTCGCGTCAGGCGGTCGGGTACTGAACGTCACGGCGCGCGGGACCAGCTTACGAGAGGCGCGAGATCGGGCCTATGCGATGGCAGAGGCCATTGATTGGCCGGACGGGTTTTACCGCAGCGACATCGGATGGCGGGCGCTTTAGGCAACGTGATCGGGATGTGTTTGGACACCTTGCCCCAGACGTGATCCGGGGCCTTGGGTGGTTGGTTCTGAGCGGTTGGGCTGCAAGGTCCCGGCTCAAGACCCGGACGGGGGTTATTGGGGGCAGGTCATTGCTTTGGTGAAACTCTGGCGATCTTGATGCGGCGCGATGGGACGGGCTTCCAGACCACCGTCGATCATCCGCACCGACATCACTTGGTCCCACCCGGCATCGGCAACGATCATCTCCGGCCCCTGCCCGCAATCGCGGATGCCGCCTGCGATGTCGCGCTCTCCGATGCGGTGGTTGGTGAGGCCTGCGAGGGTGGCAACCTCGGTCAGGGTGCCTTCGGAAAAGCGCCAGACGCGTAGGGTTTTGGCAAGGTGGGGGCGGTCGATATAGGCGACCTCAATCGCGCCGTCGCCGTCCAGATCGGCGGCCCCGACAGGCGCGAGCCAGCGGTTCGTGCGGCCAATGAACGGGGTTTCGGCAAGACGGGTCAGAGTGCCATCCGCAAGACCATAGATCGAGAGCCGTGCGCCGAAATCCTGATGTGCCTCCACAACGATCACTTCTGGCGTATTATCGCCGGTGACATCAATCACGCGCGGCTCTGTGTCCTCGAAGACGACCGTGTCAGGCCAGTGGACGCGGGCGGTTTGACCGGTTGAGAGGGTGACTTCCAAAGTCTCATGCTCAATCGCGTCGCCCAGCACGCCATGGGCGTAGCGGGTCGTCGGATCTGTGTAGCGCGCGCTGGTGATCTCAGCGGCGGCGGGGCTGGCGGCCAGTGCCAGGGCAAAAGCCGCCCAGCGCATCAGATCTGCTTTTCGGGCATTTGCACAACGAGGCCGTCCAGGTCATCTGTGACCTTGAGTTGGCAGGTCAGGCGCGATTGGCCGGGCTTCGGCTCAAACGCGAAATCGAGCATGTCTTCTTCCATGGGATCGACTGGGGGCAGCTTTTCGACCCAATCGGGGTGCACATAGACGTGGCAGGTGGAACAGGCACAGGCCCCGCCGCAATCAGCCTCGATCCCCGGAATGCCATTGTCGCGCGCGCCTTCCATGACGGTCAGGCCGTTGGCGACGTCCACCACATGCTCGGTGCCGCCATGCTCGATATAAGTGATTTTGGCCATGTCGCTGGCTCCTTGAAAAACGTTGTCCAGAAGGTTCTAGCCAAGCCAATTCAGGCGCGCCAGCGGATTCTGACGGTGGACAGGTCGTCCCCCTAGGCTGGTCGGGGGTTTTGGCGTATGCTCGCGCGAAAGCGGCCCTGAGAGCTGCGATTTGAGAGACGAGTAGATGCGCGCGATCCTTCCTTTGGTTTTGCTGCTGACGGCCTGTCAGCCGGGCACGCCAAGCCTGCCCCCATCGGCAGGGGATGGGGCCTTGCGCGGTGAGATTTTCATGACCGAACCAGAGGCCTTCGGGCAAAACTGCTGGGCGCGCGATATGATACCGCCAGTCATGGGCAAGGGTCTTGGCGATGTGCTGGTCGCCCCTGAGCAGCGCGGGCTGGACGGGGTTTTGTTGCAGCCTGCGATCTACCGCAAAGCCGAGATTGACGTGGTTGTCACGCCTGCGCGTCCTTTCTGGTTTCGCGCGCCCTGCCCGCCTGCGTTTGATGCAGAGTTCGTCTCGTCCGTGCAGCGCGCGCTGGAGGTGCGTGGCGGCTATATCGGGCCGATCACCGGTGTGCTGGACGCCCGGACCCAAGCGGCGATACGGCGCTATCAGTCCTTGCAGGGGCTGGACAGCGCAGTGCTGTCGCTGAAGGCAGCGCAGCAATTGGGATTGGCCAATTACGACTTGGACGCGTTCGGGCGCTGAGCCGCTTTGCCCAGCATCAGGGGCACCAAGATCGTCAGGATAAAGAGCCGGAGCACATGGCACGCCGCGACGAAGCCGGGGCTTGCGCCAAGGACGGCCCCGGTTGCGATCATCGTCTCAAGGCCACCGGGCGCAAAGGCGACCAGCACGTGGATCAGCGGCACGTCGATCAGCGGCGCGATGACGAGCGCAGCCAGCCCTGCGCAGATCAGTGCGATCAAGGTGCTGCCGAGGCCGGCCATCAGGCTTTCGCCCAGCTGCCGCGGTGTGATCGTGGTGAAGCGGGAGCCGATCAGCGTGCCGAGCACGAGAAAGGCGGGCCACGCGAGGCCCGGAGGCAATGCGCCGGGTGTGAGGTCCATCACATGGGTCGCCGATGAGGTGAAGAGCCCTCCGAGCAGGAAGGGCGCTGGGACGTTGATGCGTTTGAGCACAAGGCTCGCCAGCAGCGCGATCAGAGCCACAAGCAAAAGGTGGTGCCACGCCATGGAGGCCCCGGCGATCAGCACGCCTGCATCCACGGTGATCCCCATTGCGAGGGCCGCAAGCGGGACCAGAAAAGTCAGCGCCAGAAGGCGCACGGTTTGCACCACGGTGATCCGGGTCGTGTCCAGATCGAAGCTGAGGCCAAGCCCCAGCACATAGCTCAAATGCCCCGGAGAGCCTGCCAGCACGGCGCTGCGTCGGTCAAAGCCAAAGGCGCGGACCAGCAGCCAGCGGCTAATCCCGATGATGGCGACAAGCATCACAAGGATACCAAGTGCTGCCAGCGGCAGGTCGAGCAGAAGCTGACCGGCTTGGGGCGTCACCCCTGCGCCGATGCCAATGCCAAGGATCAGAAAGGCAGCGTCGCGATAGAGCGGGGCGATCCGCAGTTCAGGCCCGATGATGCCGACGACCGAGACCATAAGAGCCGGTCCGGTCAGGATGAAAAGCGGAAAATGAAGGGCCCAGCCCAGCAAAGCGCCGATGGCCCCGATTGCCACGGCAATGAGCGTGGCGCGCAGGTCATCAAGAAAGGCAGGGCTCGGCATGGCCTCGCTCTAGCAGAGCGGGAAAGGCGCTGCCAAGGGGCGGAAACGAAAACCCCCGGCCGTCTTGGGGACGCCGGGGGTTCTCAATCAGGGCCAGGGTGACCCGGATTATTCGAGCGACAGCGCCACAAAGCGTGGGTCACCGCCGCGACGGATCAGCAGCAGGAACGACTTGCGCCCGGCTTCTTTGGCCGCCTCGATCCGCTCTTCAAAATCCGAGATGGAAGTGATCCGGTTCTGACCGGCCTCGGTGATCACGTCACCCGCGCGCAGGCCTTTCTCGAACGCTTCCGAGGTCTCATCGACCTCGGTCACGACCAGCCCTTCGACCGAGGCGTTGAGGTCCAGACCTTCGCGGATCTCATCATCGATCTCGCTGAGGGTCAGGCCCATCATCTCGGTCGTGGCGGGGCCTTCGGGCTCTGCCGGGGCGGCGGCGGGCACGGCCCCTTCGGCTTCTTCACGACGGCCCAGCGTGACAGTCAGCGTCTCGCGGTCCCCGTCACGGAAGACGATCACCTCGACCGCTTTGCCAACGGCGGTATTGCCGACACGGCGGACCAGACCGCGGGTGTCTTCCACCTCAGCACCGTCAAAGGTCATGATAACGTCGCCCGCCTGCATGCCTGCATCTTCGGCAGGGCCTTCGGGCACATCTGTGACAAGCGCACCGCGGGCTTCTTCCATCTCCATGGCCTCAGCGACATCCGGTGTGACGTCCTGAATGCGCACGCCCAGCCAGCCGCGACGAGTCTCACCAAACTCTTGCAACTGGTCGATCACCTGTGTGACCACGGCAGAGGACATCGCAAAGCCGATGCCAATGGAGCCACCATTGGGCGACAGAATCGCGGTGTTCACACCAATCACCTCGCCGTCCATGTTAAAGAGCGGACCGCCGGAGTTGCCGCGGTTAATGGCGGCATCGGTCTGGATGTAGTCGTCATAGGTGCCGGAAAGCGCGCGGTTGCGGGCTGACACGATACCGGCAGACACCGAGAAGCCTTGGCCCAGCGGGTTGCCCATGGCCATGACCCAGTCGCCGACGCGCATGACGTCGCTGTCACCAAACGGCACGAAGGGCAGCGGCCCATCGCTTTCCACCTTCAGCAGGGCGATGTCGGTGTTGGGATCGGTGCCGATCACCTCGGCGGGCAACTCGTCGCCCGAGAAGAACTCGATCAGGATCTCATCAGCCCCGTCAATCACGTGGTTGTTCGTCACGATGAAGCCATCGGCGGAGATCACAAAGCCCGATCCGAGTGCGGACGAGCGGCGCGGACGCTGGCCATTGGGGCCTTGGCGGTCCTGAAACTCGCGGAAGAAGTCCTCAAATGGGGAGCCTTCGGGGACAATGGGGCCGGGGCCAGTGCGGCTGGCTACGGTCGTGGAGGTGGTGATGTTCACCACCGACGGGCTGATCTGATCCGCCAGATCGGCAAGACTGCCGGGGCGGTCCTGAGCGGTGGCTGAGATCGCTTGCGCCAGAACAAGAGCGAAGCCCAGGATCAGGGCGGCGAGTGCTTTATGAGGCAGGTGCGTATGTCTTGTGCGGGTGAGGGCCTGTGGTGTCACGGGGGTCTCCTTTGCAGTATTGTGCCAGACCATCGAAGTGTCGGCTGCTTATCGCTGATTAGATATGTAGGATGCGCAAATCACAACTCAAACCGCGCTCTCTTGCTTTCAAAGAGATGTGAAGCGGTCGTGTGCAGCCTAGGGCGTGGAGTCATCGGCCTGTTTGAGCAAAAGCCATGCGCAGGCAGCACTGATGAGCGACAGACCAAGCCCGGCCCAGGCCGCTTGGGTCAGACCTGCTACCAGCGTGCCCGCTTCGCCCAGTAAAACAAGGCCAAGCAGGGCCGTTGCGACAAGACCTGCGATCCGCGCAATTGCATTGTTGATGCCCGACGCGACGCCGGAATACCGCGCGCCTGCGCTTTGCAGAACGGCGGTGGTCAGAGGGGCGACACTGGCGGCCATACCGATGGCCAACACGACCAAAGGCGGCAGAATATGGGTCCAGTAATTGACCTGACCGGCAGGAATTTGCGTGAAAAGGGCGAACCCCGCGGCTACGAAAACCGACCCGCCCGTCAGGATGGTGCGGGTGCCAAGGCGCGTGGCGAGCGGTCCGCCCATGCTGCGGGAGAGCACGCCTAGCAGCAGTGGAAATGGCAGGATCGCGGCACCCGCCGCGGTCGCGGAATAGCCCAGCTCGCTGATCATGACATAGGGTAGCAAGACCAGTAGCCCGCCGAGCGCGGCGTAGAGGAAGAAGGTCAGCAGCGACAGGCCCAGAAAGCTGGACTTGCTGAAGAGGCGCAGCGGGGTCATCGCCGCGTCGCCTTTTCGATGCTCGACCGCGAGGAAGCCCAGCAAGAGGACGGTGCCGAGTATGAGTGCGCCGAGCGTGGCGGTGGTCGCGCCTTGGTCGGGAAGCCCGATCAGCGCCCAGATCAGGGCGAAGAGTGCCAGCATGATCAGAATCGCGCCGGACCAATCCAGCGGCGCGCAGTCCTCGCGCGGGGCGCGGCTTTCGCGGACAGCCCGGCGCGCTACGACATAGGCGTAAAGGGAAACCGGGACGACAGCGACAAAGGCCCAGCGCCAGCCTGCAATATCCACAATCACGCCGCCCAGGACCGGGGCCAGCGCGCCCGCCGCGGCGCCGACGGCGGCCCATGTGCCGATGGCTTTGCCGCGCTCTGGCCCGGTGAAGGCGTCTGCGATGATGGCCAGCGAGGTGGGCGCGATCATGGCGGCGGCGATGCCTTCCAGCGCACGCGCAATCATCAGGACCGGGAAGTTCCACGCGACCGCGCAAAGCAGGCAGGAGGCGGCAAAGAGGATCAGCCCGGCTTCGAAAATCCGTTTGCGCCCGGCCACATCGCCCAATGCGCCGCCGATCAGCACCAGCGCGCCGAGGGGCAGCAGGTAGGCGTTCACAATCCATTGCGCGCCGGTGGGGCCGACGCCAAACTCGGCCTGCATCGCCGGGAGCGCGACATTCACGATGGAGCCGACAACAAAAGCCAGACTGGAGCCGAGGATCGTCGCCAGCAGCGTGCCGCGCGGGTCATGGTCTTGCGCGTCGGGTTGAGGCGCGACAGCGCGGGTTTCCTCGCAAGGCGGGGTCAGCGCTGTGGTCATCGGGTAAGGATCATGATGTCGGCGGTCCGAGCGTTTCGTCGCGCCAGACTAGCACGAGGGTGCCGACCCGCCAACGGTCGTGGGCGTCTGGAGAAATGCGAGGCAGCGCTCCGTGAAATAGGTGGCGGCGTCGCGGTTCAGGATATGGCCTGCATTCGGGACGACCTCGAAGAGCGCACCGGGAATGCCGTTGGCGGCGACCCGTGCGCGGGCATGGGTCGCGGGGTTGGCAGCGCCGACCATGACCAGCGTCGGCATGGTGATCTGCGAAAGGCGCTTACGGCCATCGTAGCGCAGGGCGTCGCGTAGGATGCGGTGCGTATTGGCGGCCGTCATCTTGGCGAGGGCCGTCTTGACATAAAGACCCGCCTCTTCGGTTTCGGCCCCCATGGATTTGGCAGGCAGCTTGGCCAGCCAGTGCGGGGGGATCAGGCGCAGGGGGAGGATTGCGGCCTCCATCAGCCGCTGACCCAAGGGGGTTGCGGCGACATAGGGCACCGCTTCGGCCATGATCAGATGTGTGACGCGGTCAGGCCAGCGGCTAGCGATCTCAAGCGCGACCATGCCGCCAAGGGACAGGCCAATGACCGCCGCGCGCTGGATGCCGAGCGCGGTGAGCGTGTCCATGACCGCGTCGGCCATAGCAGGCACGCCGCCAGACACCATTGGACTGCGGCCATGACCCGACAGGTTCAGCGCGATCACTCTGAAATGTGTGGCGAAAGCAGGGATTTGCGGTGCCCAGAGGTCCAGATCAACTCCGGCACCGTGGAGCAGAACGAGCGCGGGTCCCTGCCCGGCCTCAATACCTTCGAGGGGCAGATGGCTGGGCAGCGCAGTCGTAGTGGTCATGACAAAGGACTTTCGGTTTCGATCCGCCTAGCGCGCCGCGCGGCCTTCGGCGACAAGGGCGTCAACATCGAGCGGCTCGTTGACCATCCTGAGCTTGCCATCGGCTTCGGTCTCCCACTCGGAGGGTGGGCGGTCGCGATAAAGCTCCAGCCCGTTGCCGTCCGGATCGTCAAGATAAACGGCCTCGCTGACACCGTGATCGGCGGCTCCGGTCAGCGTGTAGCCTGCGCTTTGCACCCGGTCGATGGCCTGACCGAGTGTGGCACGGTCCGGAAAGAGCAACGCGAGATGAAAGAGACCGGTATGCCCTTTTGGCGGCGGGGTGCCGTCCTTGCTATTCCAAGTGTTGAGACCAAGGTGATGGTGGTAGTCGTCAAAGGACATGAACGCTGCCTGATCGCCATGTTCACGCACAAGGCGCATGCCGATGACATCGCGGTAAAAGGCGATGGCGCGGTCCAGATCGGCGACCATCAGATGGCCATGGCCAATCTTTGCGCCGGGAATACTGTTGGGGTCAGGGCTCATGTTGATACGCTTTCGTTTGGCCGAGATCAAAGAGCAGAGCGGGCGACCCAGACCAAAGCCAACCCGGTGACCATCGCCAGAAGGCCCATCAAGCGGCGGGCCTCTGGTGGGATGTCGCGCAGGGCCGCAAGCATCTGCTCAATAAGCGAAGGGGCCAGTGCATAGACCAGCCCCTCGATTATCAACACCAGCCCAACGGCCAGGATGATGGTTTCAAACATCGTCTTACTGCGGCGCCAGTTCGTCGGACTTCAGGTAGTTGAAGAAGTCACTGTCCGGCGACAGAACCAGCGTCGAGTTCCCACCCTGCAGCGAGCGCTGATAGGCGGTCATCGAGCGATAGAACTCGAAGAACTCAGGGTCCCGGCTGAAGGCAGAAGCGAAGATGTTGTTGCGCTCCGCATCGGCCTCACCGCGAATGATCTCGGATTGACGATTGGCGTCAGAGACGAGTTCGACCACGGTCCGGTCGGCTTGCGCCCGGACACGCTGCGCGGCCTCGTTACCACGGGCCCGCTCGTCGGTCGCTTCACGTTCCCGCTCTGCGCGCATCCGCTCGAACGTGGCGTCGAGGTTTTCCTCGGGCAGGTCGGTGCGCTTGAGACGCACGTCGATGATCTCAAGACCCAAACCACGGGCTTCGGCAATCGCGTTGTTGCGGATCCGCAGCATCAGTGCCGCCCGGTCCGAGCTGAGGATGTCGTTGGAGCTGACCGAACCGAGAATTTCCCGCGTCTCAGCGCGCAAAATGCTGTCCAGACGGCTTTCAGCGGTGGCCAGACCACCCACACCCACAGCCTGACGGAAGCGGTTCACATCGGCGATGCGGTAGCGCGCGAAGGCATCGACAACAAGACGACGATCATCGAGTGGCGTGACCTCAAGCGGGTCCACATCGCGGGACAAGATGCGGTCGTCATAGCGGACAACCTCTTGAATAAGCGGGATTTTAAAGGCCAATCCCGGCTCTTCCTTAACGTCAACGACGCGACCAAATTGCAGCACAAGGGCTTTCTCGCGCTCGTCCACGATAAAGATCGATGACAGCACACCCGCGATCGCGAGGACCACGATGGGCAGAAGGAATGCAGATTTTTTCATCAGTTGTTTCCTCCGGTTGTCGCCGTGCTTGCAGCGGGCGTGTTCCGGTTGTTGCGCAGCTCGTTGAGCGGCAGATACGGCACGACGCCTTGGCTGCCACCGGCCCCGTTGTTATCAAGAATGATCTTGTCGACGCGGCCCAGCACTTCTTCCATCGTCTCCAGATAGAGACGCTTGCGGGTCACTTCCGGCGCGAGCAGATACTCGGTCAAAACAGCCGAGAAGCGGGACGCCTCACCCTGGGCTTCATTGACCACGCGGGCGCGATACCCTTCGGCTTGTTCAAGCACTTGTGCGGCTTCACCACGGGCTTCGGCGAGAACACGGTTCGCATAGGCATCCGCCACGTTTTGCAGACGGTCCCGTTCCTGTTCGGCGGCTTGCACGTCGCGGAAGGCGTCGATCACCGATTGTGGCGGGTCGGCCTTGTCGAAGTTGACACGAACGATGTTGACGCCGCTGTCATAGCTGTCGAGTGTGGATTGGATCAGTTCGTCCAGACGATCTGCAATCAAACCACGATCCCGGTTGAGGATCGGTGCCAGTTGCGACTGCGCGATAATTTCGCGCATAGCTGATTCAGACACGGCGCGAATGGTCGGGCGCGGATCGGCAAGATTAAAGAGGAATTTCGCCGGGTCATTGATGTTCCAGACGACCTGGAAGTCGATGTCCACAATGTTCTCGTCACCGGTTAGCATCAGACCGGCATCACCACCGCGGTTCCCCGTGCCGATGTCTTCGATCTGCTCTCGCGTGACCGGGATCACTTCTGCGGTGACAACGGGCCAAGGCGCGAAGTTCAGACCGGGATTTCCGATGGCAGAAAACTCGCCAAGGAACAGTTCAACCGACTGCTCTTCCGGGCGCACCGTGTAGAACGAGGCCGCCAGCCAGAGGCCCACGGCCACCAGCGCGCCAATCCCCAGCGTGCTTTTGGTCAGCAGCGGGCCACCGCCCCCTGCACCGCCGCCACCGCCTGCGCCATTGCGGCCGTCACCACCGCGGCCGCCCATCAGGACGCGCAGCTGTTCCTGGCCTTTTTTCATGATCTCGTCGATCTCAGGAATTTGCGGCCCCTCGCCGCCAGGCCTGCGCCCACCCCCGTTGTTTCCTTTGTTGCGGTCGTCATCGCCGCCGCGGTTTCCACCGCCGCCGCCCCATGGGCCGCCGTTATTTCCAGCCATTTTAGGTTAATTCCCCTCTCGCTCAGAGTATGGATTGATAACTGTGTGTCATTGCACGGAATTCAAGCCGTGCGCATCGGAGTTTTCATGGTCACAAGTTCTTCAGAAATCGTGGGATGGACCGCGCAGGTCTGATCGAACTGTTCTTTGGTTGCGCCTAATTTTACGGCAACTCCAGCCAGTTGGATCATCTCGCCCGCGTGATCGGACACGATATGACAGCCCAGAACCACGCGGGTTTTCTGGCTGACGACCAGCTTCATCAAAACCCTGTCAGGACGCCCGGCAAAGGCCGTTTGCATCGGTCGGAACGAGGTGCAGTAGACCTCGATAGGTTCCTGGTCGCGGGCTTCTTCTTCGGTCAGGCCCACCGTGCCCATCTCAGGCTGGGTGAAAATCGCGGACGGGATCAGCTCGTGATCGGGCTTGGTCGGGTTGCCTTTGAACACCGTCTCTACAAAGGCCATGCCTTCGCGGATCGCCACAGGCGTCAGTTGCACACGGTGGGTCACATCGCCGATGGCGTAGATCGACGGGACCTTGGTCTGACTATATTCATCCACCATCACCTCGCCGCGGCGGCCCAGTTCAACCCCTGCCCCTTCGCAGCCCAGCGCGTCCGTGTTGGGCGTGCGGCCTGTGGCAAACAAGACCTGATCGAAGATGGTCTCTTGGCCGGTCGTGGATTTCACCCAGATGCCGCCGTCGCGCTTTTCCATCTCGAGCACGTTGGTACCGGTATGCAGGCTCACGCCGCGCTCTTTCATCTGGTCGGCGATCATGCCGCGGGCTTCGTCGTCAAAGCCACGGAGGATTTGCGCGCCCCGATAATACTGCGTCACCTCGGTACCGAGCCCGTTCATGATGCCCGCAAACTCGCAGGCAATGTAGCCGCCCCCGACGATCAGCATGGATTTGGGCAACTCTTCCAGATGGAAGATGTCATTCGAGGTGATCCCCAGATCATCGTTCGGAATACCCGGCAATTGCGGGCGCCCACCGGTGGCGATCAGGATATGCTTGGCCGTGATCGTCTCGCCGGTCGACAGCTTGACGGTATGCGCGTCTTCCAGCGTGGCGCGGGCGTCATAAGTCTCCACATTCGCATCTTTCAGCAGATTGCGGTAAATCTCTTCAAGACGGTCCAGTTCAGAAGCCATGTGCTTTTGAAACTTTGGCCAGCGGAAATCACCGTCCTGCAAATCCCACCCATAGGCGCGAGCATCGTCGAACATGTTGCGGTAGGTGGAGGCGAAAACCATCAGCTTTTTCGGCACGCAGCCGCGGATCACGCAGGTGCCGCCCATGCGGTCTTCTTCGGCGAGGCCCACTTTGGCCCCGGTGTCCTGTGCGGCGACGCGGGCCGCGCGCACACCGCCGGAGCCGCCTCCGATGACGAAAAGGTCGTAGTCAAAAGCCATGGGGTCTTCCTTCAGTCGGTCAGATCGGAAAACAGGTTCTCGTTTTCCAGAAAGTCGATTTTGTCTTCTTCAACGGTCCCGGCAGTGATGTCGCGCACTTCCACACGGCCATCGCCATGGCCGATCACCACCGCGTCACAGATGTCGATAAAGAGGCCGTTCTCCACCACGCCGGGGATCTGGTTCATCACAAGGCTGAGTTGGCGGGCATTGTTGATGCGGTGCAAATGCAGATCGAGGATATGGTTACCCTCATCCGTCATGTAGGGCGCGTCGCCGTTCATGCGTAGGGTCGTCGTCTGGCCCAGCACATCCAGCCCGATCAGCGTTTCTTCGACAAGCGCCTTGGTGGTCTGCCAACCAAAGGGAATGACCTCCACTGGGAGGGGGAAATTACCCAGCGCGTCCACCTGCTTACCGATATCGGCAATCACAACCATCTGGTCGCTAGCGGTTGCCACGATCTTTTCCTGAAGCAATGCTCCGCCCCCGCCTTTGATCAGATTGAGGTTCGCATCATACTCATCCGCCCCGTCGATGGTCAGATCGAGCCACTTCGCCTCGTCCAGAGAGATCACCTTGATCCCCACCTCGCGGGCCAGATCAGCGGTGCGGCTGGAGGTCGGCACACCTTGGATATTCAACCCATCCTCGCGCACCATTTCGCCCAGGCATCGCACCATCCAGGCGGCGGTTGAACCAGTGCCAAGCCCCACGCGCATCCCGTCTTCGACAAAGTCGCAGGCCCGCTTGGCAGCGACGAACTTGGCTTTGTCGATGGGCGACAGATCGGCGGACATAGGGCAGCACTCCGGTTGGACGTTGCGCGACTATAGGGCGGTCCTGCGCAGGGTGCGAGAGGGAAAGCCGCGAAAATCCGCGCGTTTGTGGCAGGCATTGCGTCGCTTTCAGGCTGCGACATTCCGTCAGCCATCCTATATTGCGATCCAAGGCAGGGAGAGTTGCGATGTTTTTGTCCGTATTCGAGATGTTCAAGGTGGGCGTCGGCCCGTCCTCGTCGCACACGATGGGGCCGATGGTGGCCGCGGCGCGCTTTCTTGATCTGTTGCGCGCGCAGCCTTTCGGAGTGTCCGGCGTTTCGGCCTCCCTGCATGGATCTCTGGCCTTCACCGGTGTGGGGCATGCCACGGACCGCGCAGTGATGCTGGGGCTGGCCGGGTTTTTGCCCGACAGCTACGATCTGGATAAGGCCGAGGCCGAGCTGGCGCGCCTTCATGCGGAAAAGACCGTCACTCCGGAGGGGTTGGGCGCTCTGGCCTTTGATCCCAAGGAGGATCTGCTCTTTGATTTCGGCCCACCCCTGCCCGGCCATGCCAATGGGCTGATCCTGAACGGGCGCGATGCACAGGGCGATATTGTGGTGTCCGAGACCTACTATTCGGTGGGCGGTGGCTTCGTGATGACAGCCGATGAGCTCGCCTCGGGTGCGAATACCGATGACAGGCCGCCCGTGCCTTACGCGTTCCATTCTGCCGCCGAAATGCTTGAGATGGCCGCGGCCTCGGGCAAGTCCATTGCCGAGATGAAGCGCGCAAATGAGTTGTCGCGCAGGGGCGTGGGCGCGCTTGAGGATGGGTTACAACGCCTGTGGGACGTGATGAACGACTGCATCACGCGCGGGTTGGAGCGGGACGGCATCCTGCCCGGCGGTCTGTCCGTGAAACGCCGCGCCAAGGGTATCCATGAAGTCCTTGAGGCAGAGCGCGGCATGAATCTGAGCGCGCCGCACACGATCAACGACTGGATCAGCGTCTACGCCATGGCCGTGAACGAGGAGAACGCAGCGGGCGGTCAGGTTGTCACCGCGCCCACCAACGGAGCGGCGGGCGTGGTGCCCGCCACGATCCGCTACTGGCTGGATCATGTGCCGGGGGCCGCGCCTTCGCGGGTCGGGGAGTTTCTGCTGACCGCCGCTGCGATTGGTGGATTGGTCAAGCACAACGCCTCGATCTCTGGTGCGGAATGCGGCTGTCAGGCCGAAGTCGGATCAGCGGCGGCGATGGCGGCTGCAGGCCTTTGTGCGGTGATGGGCGGCAGTCCTGAGCAGGTGGAGAACGCCGCCGAGATCGCATTGGAGCATCATCTGGGCATGACCTGTGATCCGGTCAAAGGGCTGGTGCAGGTGCCCTGCATCGAACGCAATGGGCTTGGTGCCATCAAGGCGGTGTCTGCGGCATCCTTGGCGCTGCGCGGAGACGGCACGCATTTCGTGCCGCTGGACGCGGCGATTGAAACCATGCGCCAGACCGGCGAGGACATGAGCGAGAAGTATAAAGAGACGGCTCTGGGCGGCTTGGCGGTAAATATCCCGAACTGCTGAGCGGTGGGGCGCAAAACTCTTCAGAAGAGTTTTGGGAAAAGTTTTCTGAAAACTTTTCGGCGGCGGAGCGCTGGGAGACCACATATTGGATGCGGAGCTCTTCACACCACCGTTACCAAAATCACGCAACACTCCGTCACGGGCGTGTGATGTGCGTTCGCGCACATATCACAGGATCACCGTGCGCGTTTTCAGATCGCTCCCGCAATGCCATCTCTCTTTCATCGGAAGCGCAAACTTCCAAACACACACAACGCAAACACAACACACACAAAGGACTACACACATGAAATTCGCTCTTATCTCCGCCCTCGTCGTCGCTGCCGCTCCGGCTTTCGCTGACGTAACTTCGCCCGCTGAACTCAACGCAGACCACGGCTTTGAAACCAGCTTCGTGGCTTCCAACGATCTGGGCAAGGTCTCGCCCGCCGAGATCGCTGGTGAAGGCACAGTCGGCAACGACGTGATCTCCACCCAGAACGTGGACGTTCTGGTCAAGTTGGGCGTGACTTCCGCTGCCGAGCTGGCGGCTCGCTAAGCATACCCCTCGCGCTGCGGTCCTCTCCCTGCCGCAGCGCGAGCGCTTGGGCGCATCCCCGCCCGAGCACCACAACGCCCATCCCGCTTCACGAGATCGGTCGTCCGATCGAACGGATGACCCAAACAGGTGCGTTGTGGAAACGCCGGTTCCTGCGAAAGAGCGGGGGCCGGCTTTTTTCTTAGATGATGCGCACTTTCGTGCCGATGGGCGTGATCTCGTAAAGCTCTGCGATGAATTCGTTATAAAGCCCGATGCACCCGGATGAAGACCGCCGCCCGATCTTGCGCGTGTCATGGGTGCCGTGGATCAGATAGGCCGGCCATGTGAGATACATCGCATGGGTGCCAAGAGGGTTATCCGGTCCGGGCGGCATGTATTCCAGCGTCGGATCCCGCTCCATCATGTTGGCAGTCGGCGTCCAGTCCGGGCCGACCCGCTTGCGCACCACTTCGGTATAGCCGCGCTTGGTCAGTTCTTCGCTCATCGGGACAGAGGTCGGGTAGACGCGGTAATCCGTGCCGTCGCCACTCCAGAAATGCAGCGAGCGGGAAACAGTGTCGGCCACAATCGCTGCCACGCCGAGATCATCAAAGTGATCCCGCCAATCCTGCGTCGCCCAGCTTGAGATATTACGGGACGCCGTGGTGGGGGCGTCCGGGTTGATATTTGCCTCGAACTCAGTGTCCTGCGCACGCACTGTGCCTGTCAAAGCGAGTGTGCTCAGGCCAGCGCCGACAAAACTGCGGCGGGTCAATCGGGTCATGCTGAATGCCTCATGTTGATTGTTATTACACCGCTTGTGCCGAATGCCGTGACGGCAGGCCACTCACATTTCAGCGAGGTGCGGCAAACCCGCTAAATGATGCGCACCTGCGTGCCCACAGGGGTCACCGCAAAAAGATCGGCGATAAATTCATTGTAAAGCCCAATGCACCCCGACGAGGACCGCCGCCCGATCTTGCGCGTGTCATGGGTGCCGTGGATCAGATAGGCGGGCCAGCCGAGATACATCGCATGGGTGCCCAGCGGATTGTCCGGACCGGGCGGCATGTAGGTCAAGGTCGGATCACGCCTGAGCATGTTCGCGGTGGGCGTCCAGTCAGGCCCCACCCGTTTGCGCACAATGCGTGTATAGCCGCGGCGGGTCATATCATCGGTCATCGGGACCGATGTGGGGTATATCCGGTAATCGCTGCCATCCCCGCTCCAGAAATGCAGGGTCTTGGAGGTCGTGTCACAAAGGATCGCGGCTTTGCCGAGACTGCTGAAATGATCCTGCCAGCGCTGCGACACCCAGCCCGAGATATTGTGCTGCGCGGCCTGGGCCGATGCACCGCCTGCCAAAGCGACACTCGACAGACCGGTCCAGATAAAATGACGACGGGTCAGCAAAGACATGAAACACCTCTGATTATTCAAGTGCTCCCATAACGCGCGATCGGCGCTGTCGGTTCCTGCACAGAAAAGAGATGCGGCCTGCGCCCCGCTGACCTACACAAAAGCCATGACCGCTGACCGTCCCCTTCTTGGCATCCTGCTGATGCTCGGCTTTTGCGTGCTGGCGCCACTGGGCGACGGCATCGCTAAACTGCTGGGCGAGACGATGGCGCTGTTGCAAATCCTGATCGCGCGATTTGCCGTGCAGGCGGTGGCGCTGGCCCCGCTGGTTTGGGCGCAGTCGAAATCCTTGCGCTTCAGCAGGCGCATCTGGCGGCTGACGGTGCAACGCACAGTGCTGCATATCATCGGGATCGGCGCGATGTTCACGTCGCTACGCTACCTGCCGCTGGCCGATGCCATTGCGATTGCCTTTGTCATGCCGTTCATCATGTTGCTGCTGGGCAAGTTCGTGCTGGACGAACATGTCGGGCCGCATCGTCTGGCCGCTTGCGTCGTGGGGTTTCTGGGAACGCTTCTGGTGATCCAACCCAATTTTGTGAGCGTTGGGGCGGCGGCTTTACTGCCTTTGCTGGTCGCTGTGGTCTTTGCGCTCTTCATGCTGACCACCCGGCAGATGGCCAAAGATGTTGATCCGATTACCCTTCAAGCGGTGAGCGGGACTCTGGCGACGGTGATCCTTTTGGGAGCGCTAGTTATCGCGCGCCAGATCGACAGCCCCTTGGCGGTGATGGTCTGGGACGATCCTGTCTCGGTCACACTGCTGCTTGGCGCGGGGCTGATCGGCACGGTCGCGCACCTGCTGATGACGTGGTCGCTGCGCTTTGCGCCATCGGCCACGCTGGCGCCGATGCAATATCTGGAGATTCCGTTTGCGACCGTGATCGGCTACCTGATCTTTCGCGATCTGCCCAACGGATTGGCCGCCCTTGGGATCGCCGTCACGGTCTCCGCCGGGCTTTACATCATCGCGCGGGAGCGGCACCTGGGCCGACAAGCGCCTGCATCACAGACGCCACAGACACCGCCGGCAGCGTGACCAGCACCGCGCGGGTGTCGCAGTCAAGCGCGACCGGGCCTGTCACGATGTTCGAGCTGCTTGTCAAACCACCTGGCTGCATAAGAGCCTCGCTCAACGGCCATTTCACGCCAGAGCTTGTGACGGTTACCGGTTTGAGCGGGAAAAAGCTGATATCGCTCCCCACGGGCAACTCAAGCCGCAGCTGTGGCGGTGCGATAAAGGCAATCTCAGCGCCGCGCAGGATCACGCAAGGCGGCCTCTCGATCCGCAAAAGCGTGCTGAAGACGGCCAGTTCGTGATCCAGCCGCGCCCCGGAAAAGCCCACGGCAATCACGAGCGGGGCGTCGATGCGGGTCAGGCATTTCTCGAAATCGGTGCTGTCTTGTTCGGGGATATGATGCAGCCGCTCTGACGGGATGGCCGCCCGGTCTGCTTTGGACAGGCTGTCGAAATCACCGATCACGGCGTCTGGTATGCGTCCTGTGGCCAGCACAGCCAGCGCGCCACTGTCCGCCGCGACCACATGATCGCCGAGCGCAAGGGCCTGAAAAAGAATCTCTTTTTCAATTGGCGCGCCGCCGACTAAAATGACTGGAGCGTGGGAGTGAACAATAACCATGATGCTGCCGCCATTACCTTCGTGTTGCGAAACAGTCCACATTTCGGCCACGAAATAATACCGCAATAATCTTGGTTTTGTTCCTTTTTAAGAACCAAAGGCTGGTATCACTGGCGTTGCTGGACTGGGAAGAAAGCGAGCAGACCGATGGTAGGTGCGAGTAAAATACTCACCGTCTCATACGGAACTTTCTCTTGTACGTTAGAAGGTTTCGACGATTCGTTCTCCACGATGAAGGCCATCGCGGAGTATTTTAGGGATCTGGCGGCTGACGACCGCTATTTCGGCGCGGAACCTCCGACGCCGGATGCCGACATGCTGGCGCGCATTGCCGAGCGTGAGATTGAACGTCGCGTGGACGCGCGGTTCGAGGGCGAAAACGTCGTGTTGCGGGCCGCAGAGAGCGCCCCAGCAGCGGCAGCTTTGACCGACGAGAGTGTCAGGTCTGACGAACAGACCGATCAGGTCGAGGCGGAAACCCCCGACGTGCAGAGTGAGGCGCTGGATGATGACGCGCCGGTCGAGACTGCGGAGCCCGTCGAAGCGCAGGAGGACCCTGTCCACATCACGGCAGACGAAGACGCCATTGCAGCGTTCATGTCTGACGAGGCAGGCGACGGGATCGAAGAGGCGGACCTCACGTCAGAGGTAGATATCGCCCCTGTTGAGGCCGAAACGGTGCCGACCCCGGTCACGCATCCGGACGCCGACAGCATCGCCGCCAAACTGCAACGCATTCGTGCGGTTGTGGCCCCCGGCGAGGACAATGACGACAGCATTTTCACAGAGGATCAGCACGCCGATCCAATGGATGAGGCCGACGCTGAGGTTGAGGTTGCCGAGGTTGACGTTGAAGAGGCGGCACCGGCAGTTGAGATTGAAGATTCGGCTGCGCAAATCGAAGCCACCCCTGAGACGGCGCAAGTAGCAGACGAGACCGGCACGGAGTATGAAGACGAGGACGACGCGGACGATCTTGATATGTCCGCCGTCATGTCGGCCCTCTCTGAAGACAACGCTCCGGTTGAGACAGCAGTTGACGTCGAGGACGACGATGTTGCATCCGAAGAGGCCGCCCAGACCGAAGCGCCCGCTCAAGGTCGCGTCTTCAAGGTGAAATCGTCCGCGTTGGAGGCTGCACTGGCCGCCGATACCGAAACCGTCGATGACACGGAAGAGGATGCGGAAGCCGTCGCCTTTGAGAAGGACGCCGATACGGCAGACATCGCATCGTCGGATGACGAAATCGACATGTCGATCTTTGAAGAAGACGGTGAGGACGACGACAGTGATCTGAGCCCCGAAGAAGAAGCCGAACTGATGGCGGAATTGGCCGAAGTGGCCCGTGACACCGAAGCCGAGACAGCGCAGGATCGCGACGGCGCAGCCATTCTGGCTAGCCTTGACGATCCCGAACCCGCCATCGACCGCATCATGGAGAAGACCAACGATGCGCTTGAGACACCGGAAAGCGGGCGCAAGCGTGAGGCGATCTCGCATCTGAAAGCCGCCGTTGCCGCGACCGAGGCAGACCGGAAGCTGACCGGTGGTGACGCCAAGGATGAAGATCAGACGGAAAGCTATCGCGAAGATCTGGCTCAGGTCGTGCGCCCCAAGCGCGCGACATCCGCCGCCCCGACACGGGCGCGCCCGGAGCGCCCGGTTGCGCCGCTGAAACTGGTCCAGGAGCAGCGTGTGGACACCTCCGATGAGACAGCAGAGCCTGCCGCACCCGTGCGTCCGCGCCGGGTCAGCAAGGCGCAGACAGCCGCGCCCGACAGCGAAGGCGGCTTTGCCGAGTTTGCCCAAAGCGCAGGGGCCAGCGAGTTGCCGGATCTTCTGGAAGCCGCCGCCGCCTACACCGCTTATGTCGAGGGCCGCGAAAACTTCACGCGCCCGCAGGTCATGCGCCGCGCGGCGGCTGTGGCGGGCGCGGATGGGTTCTCTCGCGAGGATGGCTTGCGGTCTTTTGGCCAGCTCTTGCGCGAAGGCAAGATCAACAAGCTGAGCCGCGGGCAGTTCGTCGTCTCCGAAGAGACGCGGTTCCGCCCGAATGCAAGGATTGCGGGCGAATAGGAATTGGTCTGCTCGACCAATGGGAAAGGCGGTTCCGGAAACGGGCCGCCTTTTTCTTATTTCAGGGGGCTTTAAAGAGGCTTTGCGCTTGCCTTCAGCAATCGCTCCAGGCGGTTTTGCTTCGCGAACCCGCGCAGCCTCCGGCGGGAGTATTTATGCAAAGGTGAAAACAGTCAGTCGTGCTGTTCCGGGGCGTCGGGGTCTGCCTGCCCAATCCCTTTGAAGATGAACTTGAAAGGGATAGCCCAAACGATGCCAAGTGCGACGTAGACGGCAAATTCGACCCACATCGGCGGGCGGCCCAGCCAATTCATGATGGTCACCGCCGCCACGATATAGGCCGGCAATCCCAAAAGCAGGATCACCAGAGACCAGCGGCGTCGGGCTTTGTAGGACAGGCTCATCGCGGCACTCTCGTCAGTCGGCAAAGGGGTCCGTGACGAGGATCGTGTCGTCACGCTCAGGTGACGTGGAAACTAGGGCGACGGGGCATTGGATCAACTCTTCGATCCGGCGGATATACTTGATCGCCTGTGCGGGAAGCTCGGCCCAGCTGCGTGCGCCTGCGGTGCTTTCCTTCCAGCCTTCGATTTCCTCGTAGATCGGGGTGCAGCGCGCCTGTTGATCGGCGGCGGTGGGCAGGTAATCGACCTCTTTGCCGTCCAGCATGTAGCCGGTGCAGATCTTGAGCGTCTCCAGCCCGTCGAGCACATCCATTTTTGTCAGAGCGATGCCGTTTACGCCAGAAAGAACGCAGGTCTGGCGCACGAGGGCTGCATCGAACCAGCCGCAGCGACGGGCGCGGCCTGTGACGGTGCCTTTCTCATGGCCGACGGTGGCGAGGTGTTCACCGACCTCGTCAAAAAGCTCGCAGGGGAACGGGCCTTCGCCGACGCGGGTAGTGTAGGCTTTGACGATACCGAGGACGAAGTCAATGGAGCCGGGGCCCATGCCCGTGCCAGAGGCGGCCATGCCCGACAGCGTGGTCGAGGAGGTCACGAAGGGATAGGTGCCGAAATCCACATCCAACAATGAGCCTTGCGCGCCCTCAAAGAGAATGCGCTGACCTTTGCGGCGACGCTCGTTCAAGACCTTCCAGACAGGCGCAGCATACGGCAGGATTTTTGGCGCAATCGCCATCAGATCGGCTTTGAGCTTGGCGGCGTCGACCTCTTCCAGACCCAGACCGCGGCGCAAGGCGTTGTGGTGGGTCAGCAAGCGCCCGATGCGTGTGTCTAGCGTTGCTTCATCTGCCAGATCCGCGACACGGACAGAGCGGCGACCAACTTTATCCTCATAGGCCGGACCAATGCCACGCCCGGTGGTGCCAATCTTGGCGACCGACGTCTGCTCTTCGCGGGCGCGGTCCAGCTCACCATGCACCGGCAGGATCAGCGGAGTGTTCTCGGCAATCATGAGATTATCGGTCGTGATCGTCACGCCCTGCCCTTCAATCTTTTCGATCTCGGAGACCAGCGCCCACGGGTCCAGCACCACACCATTGCCGATCACCCCCAGCTTGCCCTTGCGCAAAATCCCTGAGGGCAGCAACGACAGCTTATAGACCTCGCCATCAATGACCAGCGTATGGCCCGCATTATGGCCGCCCTGAAAGCGCGCGATCACGTCGGCGCGCTCGCTGAGCCAATCCACGATCTTGCCTTTGCCCTCATCGCCCCATTGCGCGCCGACCACAACCACGTTTGCCATGCTGATCCCCGTTCGGTGTTTAGAAAAACCGACACCCCTATAGTCTTGCGGGCGGACGGGCGAAACCGCTAATTCGCCGCAACCCGGAGTGCATGTTTCATCTTTGCTTAAATACTCCTGCCAGAGGCATCCCACCTTGCGGGCGCGCGCAAAGCTGTCTACATACCCGCCAACGCTGAAAGCATCAGGTCTTCCATGGAAAACGTCGTCCTCGTCATCCACCTTCTTCTCGCCCTCGCCTTGATTGGCGTGGTGCTGCTGCAACGCTCCGAAGGGGGCGGGCTTGGCATGGGTGGCGGCGGTGGCGGCGGCGTCATGTCCGGTCGCGCTGCGGCAACTGCCCTTGGAAAAGTGACATGGATTCTGGCGGTTGCCTTTATCTGCACGTCGATTGCGCTGACAATCATTGCCGCTCAGAACTCCGCCGGCACTTCCGTCGTAGACCGGCTGGGCGTTCAGATTGACGGCGGGTCCGAAGAGGATGCGGCCCCTGTGCCCGATGGCGAAAGCCTGTTGCCCCCTTCGGCTGGTGACAACGCACCGCTCGTGCCCTCGGCCGACTAACACCACAAGCTGTCGCGGCGTCACCTGACGCAGCAACATCATCTAGAGGATCGGTTGCCAATCGGAGCCGAATCCTCTATATCTCAAATCCCGTGATACAGGGCGCTGTGACGGGCTGTTTCCAGACAATTTGACGACTTCAGGGGGCACGCTGCATGGCGCGATTCATCTTTATTACCGGCGGTGTTGTATCCTCTCTGGGCAAAGGTCTGGCCTCTGCCGCGCTGGGGGCGTTGCTGCAAGCGCGCGGCTTTAGCGTCCGGTTGCGCAAGCTTGATCCCTATCTCAATGTTGATCCCGGAACGATGTCGCCCTTTGAGCATGGCGAGGTGTTTGTCACCGATGATGGTGCGGAAACCGACCTCGACCTTGGACATTACGAGCGTTTCACGGGCGTCGCCGCGCGGCAGACGGATTCGGTGTCGTCGGGCCGGATTTACTCGACTGTGCTGGAGAAAGAGCGGCGCGGCGATTACCTGGGCAAGACTATTCAGGTGATCCCCCATGTGACCAATGAGATCAAAGACTTCATCGGCATCGGCGAGGATGAGGTTGATTTCATGCTCTGCGAGATTGGCGGCACGGTGGGCGATATCGAAGGCCTGCCGTTCTTTGAAGCGATCCGCCAGTTCAGTCAGGACAAGCCGCGCGGGCAGTGCATTTTCATGCACCTGACGCTCTTGCCCTATATCGCGGCCAGCGGGGAGTTGAAGACCAAGCCCACGCAGCACTCGGTCAAGGAACTGCGTTCTATCGGGATTGCGCCGGACGTGTTGGTCTGCCGCTCCGAGGGGCCGATCCCGGCGAAAGAACGGGAAAAACTGGCGCTGTTTTGTAACGTGCGCCCCGATAGCGTGATCGCGGCGCAAGACCTCAAGTCGATCTATGAAGCGCCCTTGGCCTATCACCGCGAAGGGCTGGATCAGGCGGTTCTGGACGCGTTCAACATCAGCCCTGCCCCGAAGCCCGATCTGGCGCGGTGGGACGATGTGGCCGACCGTGTCTATAATCCCGAAGGCGAAGTGAAGGTCGCCATCGTCGGCAAATACACCCAGCTTGAGGACGCCTATAAGTCGATTGCCGAGGCGCTGACCCACGGCGGTATGGCCAACCGTGTGAAGGTCAAGATCGAGTGGGTCGATGCCGAGTTGTTCGACCGCGAAGACGCCGCCCCACATCTTGAAGGTTTCCATGCGATCCTCGTGCCCGGTGGTTTTGGCGAGCGCGGCACGGAAGGCAAGATCAAGGCGGCGCAATTCGCGCGCGAGCGGAAAATTCCATATCTGGGCATTTGTCTGGGCATGCAGATGGCCGTGATCGAGGCCGCGCGCAACGCCGCAAAACTGACCGATGCGGGATCGGAAGAGTTTGACCACGAAGCGGGCAAGAAGCGGTTTACGCCGGTCGTTTATCACCTGAAAGAATGGGTGCAGGGCAACCACAAAGTTGAACGGAAAGTCGGCGATGACAAGGGCGGTACAATGCGTTTGGGCGCCTATGATGCGGCCCTGAAAGACGGCTCGAAAGTGGCGGAAGTCTACGGCACAAACGCGATTGAAGAGCGCCATCGTCACCGCTATGAAGTTGATATAAAGTACAAAGATCAACTTGAGGAGCAGGGTTTGATCTTCTCGGGCATGTCGCCGGATGGCCGTTTGCCGGAAATCGTGGAGTGGAAAGATCACCCGTGGTTCATCGGCGTTCAGTTCCACCCCGAACTCAAGTCAAAACCCTTCGCGCCGCACCCGCTGTTCCGCGATTTCGTCCGCGCGGCGGTCGAGACATCGCGCTTGGTATGAGGCTGCACTTTCACACCTTTGATGTGTTCACGGACACGCCCTTTGCGGGCAATCCGCTGGCGATTGTCGAGGGCGCGGATGGTCTGAGCACCGCGCAGATGCAAACCATGGCGCAGGAGTTCAACCTGTCGGAGACGATCTTCGTCATGGCCCCGAAAGACCCCGCGCACACCGCAAAGGTGCGGATTTTCTTTCCGACGGCCGAGATTCCCTTTGCCGGGCATCCGACCATCGGCTGCGCATTGCATCTGGCGCAAGGGCGCGATTGCGAGATTACCCTGGAGGAAGAGGCCGGGCTTGTGCCGGTCACGATCCGCAATGGCGAGGCCGAGTTCACCGCCCCCGTCACGCCCTTCGCGCGCCCGGTCACACCGGATGCCAGCCTGACCTGCGCGGCGCTTGACCTTGGCACGCTCGATCTGGCGGGCGACGCGCCTATTGGCGTGCATGAAGGCGGACCCGCTTTTCTCTATGTGCCTGTCGCAGGGCTACCATCCCTTGCCCGCGCCCGCCCAATGGAGCCGCACTGGTCACAGCTTATGCAAGCCTGCGGCGTCAACAGCGTCTATCTCTATACGCCCTATCAAGACGGATACCGCGCGCGGATGTTCTCGCCCACCGCGGGCATTCCGGAAGACCCCGCGACCGGATCAGCCAGCGCTATTCTGGCGTCGCAGCTTCTGACCGCTGGCATGCTGCCCGATGGCGAGACGGTGATCCCGCTGACACAAGGGGTCGAGATGGGCCGCCCGTCGCAGATCCGAATGACCACGACGGTCACAGACGGCGCGTTGCAATCGGTGCGCATCGCAGGTCGCGCGGTCCCGATTGCGAAAGGCGATGTCACCGTTCCCTGACCGTTGCAGGGCCTTGCATTTGAAGCAGTTCGGCTCTTTGCTGGACGCAACCTGACGTAAGGCTCTGAGACCATGACCGATTTCCTGCTTCTGGCCTTTATCTTCCTGATTGCAGGGGTCGCGGCAGTGCCAATTGCCGCGCGTCTGGGGCTGGGATCGGTTCTGGGATATCTGATCGCGGGCATCCTGATCAGCCCGCTGCTGACGATCCTGAATGTCGATGTGACCTCGATCCAGCATTTCGCGGAATTCGGCGTCGTGATGATGCTGTTTCTAGTGGGGCTTGAACTGCAACCCAAGACGCTTTGGGCGATGCGTGCGCAACTGGCCGGGTTAGGCGGTGGGCAGGTTCTTCTGACCAGTCTTGTCGTGATGGGGGCGGCCATGGCGCTGGGTCTGCCGTGGATGATCGGCCTGACGATTGGCTTGATCATGTCGCTGTCCTCCACCGCGATTGTGCTACAGAGCCTGCAGGAAAAGGGTCTTATGAAGTCCGATGGCGGGCGGGCGAGCTTTTCGGTGCTGCTGTCTCAAGACATCGCCGTGATCCCGATGCTGGCACTGATCCCGCTTCTGGCCATGCCAGAGTTACTTGGCCACGGGGGCGAGGCCCATGGGGACGATGCCGGACACGCCCAGATGAGCCTTGTCGCCGGTCTGAACGGATGGCAAACGGCGCTGGTCAACCTTGGTGCGATTGGCGCTGTGGTGCTGGGCGGCGGGCTGCTGAGCCAACCGATTTTCCGCTACATCGCGGGCGCGCAGCTGCGAGAGCTCTTCACCGCAACCGCGCTGATGATGGTGATTGGCATCGCGCTTTTGATGTCTCTGGTCGGCCTGTCACCGGCCCTCGGCACCTTCCTTGGTGGCGTGGTTCTGGCCAATAGTCCTTACAGGCACGAGCTGGAATCCGACATTGATCCGTTCAAGGGCCTGCTGCTGGGGCTCTTTTTCATGACCGTGGGCGCAAGCATCAACTTCGCGCTGCTGGCAGCGAACGCGCTGTCCATCATCGGGCTGACCCTTGGATTGGTGGCCGCCAAGACCGGAGTCCTGTTGTTGCTCGGTTGGGTGTTCAAAGTGAAAGGTGCGAACAATTGGTTGATGGCGCTGGGCCTTGCTCAGGCTGGCGAGTTCGCGTTTGTCCTGCTGTCTTTCTCAGTCGCCAATGCGGTGTTGCCCCAGGATTTAGCCGACCGCCTGCTCCTGATCGTCGCCCTGTCGATGGTGCTGACGCCCGCGCTTTTCATCCTTTACGACCGCGTGATCGCCCCGCGCTACGCCACATCCGACGACCGTGACGCGGATGAAATTGACGAGCATAACCATATCATCATCGCCGGCCATGGCCGCGTCGGTGGTATCGTGGCGCGCATGCTGCGCGCGGGGGGACATACGCCCACTGTGATCGACCACAGCGCCAAGCAATTGGAAATCCTGAGCAAATTTGGCCTACGCGCCTATTACGGCGACGCCACGCGCCCTGATCTGTTGAATGCCGCCGGGATCGCCGATGCCAAGCTGTTCGTGATCGCCATCGACGATGCCGAGCAGACGCTGGAACTGGTCAGATACATGCAGCGCAACTACCCGCATGTGCATGTGATCGCCCGCGCCTATGCCCGCGCGCATGTCTATGATCTGTGGGCCGCGGGCTGCCGCGATGTGATCCGCGAGACTTATGACAGCTCGTTGCGCATGGGCCGCTCGGCCTTTGAAGCACTCGGCGCGACCCGCAATGAGGCCGATCAGGTCACCGAGGCGTTTGATGTGATGGACCGAAAATCCATCGTGGCATTGGCCGAACATCACGACCCCGAAAACCCCGGCGCCGCCAACGACGCTTATGTCAAACAGGTGCGCGAGAAGAGTGTCACTTGGGAGGCTGAGTTGAACGCGCAGATCAACGAAATCCTCAAGCGCGTGTGACCGGCAGGCGATGCCCTCTTTCCTGCCCAACACCAACGCCCTATATCCCTGCTATGTTTGCTGATTTTCTAAAGCGCCTGACCGCGCCTGAGCCCGCTCCTCTTGCTGATGAAGACGCCCGTCTGGCCTTGACCGCGCTGTTGGTCCGAATTGCGCGATCAGATGGCGATTACGCCGCCGATGAGGTTGAGCGGATCGACCGGATCACCGCCAAACGCTACGGGCTTTCTCCGTTCGAGGCGACCAAGCTGCGCAGTGACGCCGAAGCGCTGGAGGCCGAGGCCCCCGACACCGTGCGTTTTACCCGTGCGATCAAGGATGTCGTCGCCTATGACGACCGCATTCAGGTGATCGAGGCTTTGTGGAGCGTTGTGCTGGCCGATGGCGTCCGTGAGGACGAGGAAAACGCGCTGCTGCGTCTGGCCGCCAGCCTTCTGGGCGTCAATGACCGCGACAGCGCGCTCGCCCGTCAGCGGGTCGAGGCACAAAGCTAACCTGCGATGATCGCCTCCTTACCGATGTATGACCGCCCTGCCTTGCGCGCGGCTCATGACCGTTTCTGGGCCGCCCTTGATCTGGGGCTGGCACGCACAGACCCGGACGATCTGTGGGCCCATTGGCATGATCCTGAGCTGCTCTTCAGTCAGACCTGCGGGCTGCCCTATGCGCTGGGGCTGCACAAACACCTGACCTTGCTCGGCACACCTGATTTCGATCTGCCGGGTTGCCCGCCGGGGTATTACAACTCGGTTCTGGTCACCCGCGGCGCGGAGACCCGGTCCGAGATGGCGGCCTTTGCAGACGCAGCGGTCGCCTACAACCAAAGCCATTCCCAGTCAGGCTGGGGGGCGCTTTACAGCTATGCTGCGGCGCGCGGTGTGAGGTTCTCAAACCTGATCGGCACCGGGGGGCATACCGCCTCTGTTCAGGCGCTTCTGGAGGGGCGGGTCGATCTGGCCTGCGTTGATGCGCATACATTCCGCCTGATCTGCCGCGATACACCCGACGCCAAATCGCTGCGCGTCCTTGACCACACGCCGCCCACCCCCGGCACGCCCTTTGTCACGGCCCTGCCCGACCGCGCCGGGGGTCTGCGCGCCAAGCTGCGCGCGGCAATTGCCGGTCTGAGCACTGAGGATCGCGCAACGCTCTGCCTGCATAGGTTAGCCGATGTCAGCCACGCAGCCTATCTCGCGCTGCCGATTCCGCCTGATCCGTAGGCAAATGCCTCTTTTCCCTTAGGTCATTCTGCATAGAGTCATTGCATTTGCGTTATTTTTCAGCCCAACTGCCCGCTGACCCATAACAAAGCTGCCAAACCACGTGTCCACCGCTCCTGTCATCGAGATCAAGAACCTGCACAAAGCCTACGGCGCGCTGGAGGTGATCAAAGGTGTCGATATCGTAGCCCCCAAAGGCAAGGTCATCTCATTGATCGGCTCTTCCGGGTCCGGCAAATCCACAATACTGCGCTGCGCGAACCTGCTGGAGGACAGCCAGCAAGGGGATATCCTTTTTGAAGGCGAGCCGGTGACGTGGAAAGGCACGGGGCATGCAAGACGGCCTGCTGACCGCGCGCAGGTCACGCGGATCCGCACCAACCTGTCGATGGTCTTTCAGCAGTTCAATCTGTGGGCGCATATGTCGATCCTGCAAAACGTGATGGAAGCGCCCGTGACCGTTCTGGGGCAGGACAAGGCCGAGGTCGAAACCCGCGCGCGGATGTTTCTGGACAAGGTCGGCATCGGCGACAAATGCGACGTCTACCCGGCGCAACTCTCTGGCGGCCAGCAACAGCGCGCCGCCATCGCCCGCGCGCTCTGCATGGAACCGCGCGCTTTGCTGTTTGACGAACCCACCTCCGCGCTCGACCCAGAACTGGAGCAAGAAGTTGTCCGCGTGATCAAGGACCTGGCCGCCGAAGGGCGCACCATGCTGATCGTCACGCATGACATGAAACTGGCCCATGATGTGAGCGACCATGTGGTCTTCCTCCATCAGGGCCGGATCGAAGAAGAGGGGCCGCCGGAGACGCTATTCGGCACCCCCAAATCAGATCGTCTGCGGGGATTTCTCTCTGCGACGTCCCATACATGAACCACTCAAAGGGAGACTAAAATGAAACACCTGATCCTCACCACCGCAGCCCTTGCGCTCACCGCAGGCATGGCCATGGCCGACACCGTCCGCATGGGCACCGAGGGCGCTTATGCGCCTTACAACTTCATCAACGATGCCGGCGAAGTTGACGGGTTCGAGCGTGAACTTGGCGACGAGCTGTGCACGCGCGCCGAGCTGACCTGCGAGTGGGTCACCAACGAATGGGATTCGATCATTCCCAACCTCGTGGGCGGCAATTACGATACGATCATCGCGGGCATGTCGATCACCGACGAGCGTGACGAAGTCATCGACTTCACCGATCCCTACACCCAGCCCGACCCCTCGGCTTATGTCGCAATGTCGGATGATGTGGACCTCGAAGGCGGCGTGATCGCGGCACAAACCGGCACGATCCAGGCTAGCCATGTGGCCTCCATGGGCGCGACGCTCGTTGAGTTCGCAACCCCGGACGAGACCATCGCCGCTGTGAAAAACGGCGAAGCGGACGCGGTTCTGGCCGATAAAGGCTTCCTTGAGCCCATCGCCAACGAAGACGGCGACTTGATGATTGTCGGCGAAGACGTCCTTCTGGGCGGCGGCATCGGCCTTGGCGTGCGCGAAAGCGACGGCGAGTTGAAAGAGAAGTTCAACGCCGCGATCCAGTCGATGAAAGAAGACGGCTCGCTCAACGCGCTGATCGAGAAGTGGCTGCCCGGTTCGGCCACGTTCTAAGATCCGACAGAGGGGGGCGCAGAAATCCGCCCCCCTTCTTCTGTGTCCAAATACTCATAATCCGACCTCGCCACGAGGCCCGCCATTTTCAGCTTTTGCACTGATCCGTCGACACTTGAGACCGCGCAATGGTTCGCGTGCTACCTGACCAACGGGAAGCATATGGCGTTCTATGCGTCTTTCGGAACAGTGCTGCTGCTTCTGGCCATCACCGCCCCTGTGGCGCTGTCCTTCGGCTTTGCAGGCGCGTCTGCCGCGCGCTCCGCCATCGCGCCCCTGCGCTGGATCGGCAAGACCTATATCGCCATCGTCCGCGGCGTGCCGGACATCGCCTTTTTCCTGTTTTTCGTGATTGCCCTCGATCAGGCATTCGAGTGGATGCGCCATCAAGTGAAATGCCCGGATTGGGATCAACCCGTCCGCCAAGGCAATGATTTCGTTGTCTGCGCGGAGGCGAAACTGCCGCTCGGCACCGCCCCGCAATGGGTCCATGAAAGCTACGGGTTCAGCCTTGCCGTGCTGACCTTTGCCATCGTCTTCGGGGCCTTCGCCGCCAATGTGCTGTTCGGAGCCATGCGCGCTGTGCCGCGCGCGCAGATGGAGACGGCAGAAGCCTACGGGATGACCCAGCGCCAGAGCTTCTGGCGCGTGCTGGTGCCGCAGATGTGGGTCTATGCCCTGCCCGGCCTATCGAACCTGTGGATGGTCTTGATCAAAGCCACACCGCTTCTTTTCCTGCTGGGGGTCGAGGATATCGTCTACTGGGCGCGCGAATTGGGCGGCATGAAAACCTCCGTCTTTGAATATCCGCACCCGGACTGGCGCATCTATTACTTCCTGTTCCTGCTCGTGTTCTATCTCGCCTTCACCAAAGTCTCGGAAATCGTTTTGGAGCGCCTCATGCGCCGGTTGTCCCATGGACAGGCCACGACTGGTGGCGAAGCGATGAGGGCGGGCGTATGAGTTGCTGGCAGACGATCCAAGATTACGGCCTGCGCTCTATCGGCTATGGCGAACGCCTTTTGCCGCGCTCGGATTTCACCTTGTGCGAGCAGTTTACCCTGATCGGGTCGGGTATGCTGTGGAACGTCTATTTCGGCGTGCTGGCCCTGATCTGCGGTTTCTTCCTAGCTGTCGCCATCGCCTGCGCCAAGAATGCACGCTCGGGCTGGCTGCGCCGTCCGGCCAACTGGTTCATCCTGATTTTCCGGGGCTCGCCGCTCTTCATCCAGTTCTTTCTGGCTTATGAAACCTTCGTTCTGCTGCCCAAAGTCGGCATCGACATCAACCTCGGCTTTGTCGAGTTGACGGCTGAAACCCGCTGGCTGACCCGTGCGTGGATGGGCGCTTTGATCGTGCTCTTTCTCAACACAGCCGCCTACTCGGCCGAGATTTTCTACGGCGCGCTGCGCTCGATCCCCAAAGGCGATGTGGAGGCGGCGGATGCCTATGGCATGACCGGCTGGAAACGCTTTCGCCGGGTGATCTTTCCCACGATGTTGCGTCTGGCCTGGCCCGCCTACACGAATGAGGCGATCTTTCTGTTCCATGCCACAACGCTTGTTTTCTTCAGTGGTTTCCCCGCCTGGCAACAACGCGGCGACGCGCTTTATTACGCGAATTACTTTGCGGACAAAACATTCAACCCGTTCATCCCCTACCCGATCCTCGCGGGCTATTTCATCCTGCTGACGCTGCTGATCATCGGCCTTTTCGGTCTGGCCAATCGCCACCTAAACCGACATCTGCCCGGCGCGCGTCCGAAACTGCGCCTGCGCCCGCAGATCATCCGCTGATGGCCCCGCAAACGACCCGTTTTGCTGTTGTCGATCTGAACGGCCAGTTGCGTGGCAAGCGCGCTGCCGGGGCGTTTGATCCGGACAAAGACACGCTGAAAATGCCTTTGTCGATACTGAACCTCGACGTCTTTGGCGCGGATATCGACGACAGCCCGCTGGTCTTTGAAAGCGGCGACCGGGATGGCCTCTTGCGCCCCTCCTCTCGCGGGGCCGTGCCGATGCCGTGGCTGGCCACACCGTCAATGCTGGTGCCGATGGTCATGCATAACGAGGACGGCGCACCCTTTGCGGGCGACCCACGCCACGCGTTGGAGGCGGTGCTGGCGCGCTATGCCGCCGATGGGCTTGAGGTGATGGCCGCGACCGAGCTGGAGTTCACACTTTTCAACGCAGATGGCGGCCCCGTGCTAAACCCGCAAACAGGCAATCCGATCCAGACGGTCAACACGCTCAGCCTGCAAGAACTTGATGCCTTCGATCAGGTCTTCACGGACCTCTATGCCGCGTGCGAGGCGATGGATATCCCCGCCAAGGACGCCATTTCCGAGGCTGCGCCTGGGCAGTTCGAGGTCACGCTGACACATCAAGATGCCCTCAAAGCCGCCGACGACACGATGCTATTCAAGCACATGGTCAAGGGTCTGGCGCGCAAATGGGGCATGCGGGCGAGCTTTATGGCCAAGCCTGATCCCGATCAAGCGGGCAACGGGATGCATGTGCATGTCTCGGTGCTGCGCGCGGGCCGCAATATCTTCGATGATGGGGGCCCGCATGGCACCGACGCGCTGCGCCATGCGATGGCCGGATGCTTGCGTGCGATGCGCGGTGCCACGCTTTTGTTCGCCCCACATGCCAATAGTTACGATCGCCTGACACCCGGAGCGCATGCGCCCACGGGCATCGGTTGGGGCTATGAAAACCGCACAGTTGCACTGCGCGTTCCCAATGGGCTCACGACCGCGCGGCGGTTCGAGCATCGCGTCGCTGGGGGCGATATCAACCCCTATCTGCTGCTCACTGCGATCCTTGGGGCGGCCCATATCGGGCTGACCAAGAAGCTGAAAGCGCCTGCGCCGATCACGGGCAATGCCTATGCGCAAAAGTTGCCGCAACTGGCCGAAGACTGGGCCAGCGCGATTGAGCTTTTTGCGATGGATCCGATCCTTTCAAAGTTTTTCCCACCGCTCCTGATCGACATGCTGACCCGCACCAAACGTCAGGAACTGGCCAAGTTCTCAAAGCTGTCCGCCGCTGACATTCGGACGGTTCTGCTTGACCGCGTTTGAGCGACGCGCTCTAGCTAGGGCCATCAGCAAACCAACAGGCTAAAGATGAAAATCGGCATTTTGCAATGCGGGCACACGCCGGACGCGGTTCACGCGGCCCACGGGGATTTCGACGCGCTGTTTCACCATATCTTTGCAGGCCACGGCTTTACGTTCGAGACCTTCAATGTGGTCGATATGGTGTTCCCCTCCGGTCCCGAGGCGGCAGAGGGCTGGCTTGTCACCGGCTCGCGTCATGGCGCTTATGAGGATCATGCGTTCATCCCTCCCTTGGAGGATCTGATCCGTGCCATCCACGCGGCCAACCGCCCGATGATCGGGATTTGCTTTGGCCATCAGATCATCGCGCAGGCCATGGGCGGTCGGGTCGAGAAATTCGCAGGCGGTTGGGCGATTGGGCGACATGACTATCAGTTTGAAGGTCTGGGCGATGCAGCGCTGAACGCATGGCATCAAGATCAGGTTATTGAACGGCCTGCTGGTGCAAAAACCATCGCCTCCAGCCCGTTTTGCGAGAACGCGGCGCTGGTTTATGGCGACCGGATCATGACCGTGCAGCCCCATCCAGAGATCCGCAATCCTGTAATCGCCACTTACATTGAGGCGTTTCGCGGGCAGGACAAATACCCTGCCGATCTGATGGCGCGCGCTGCCGAGACAGTCACAACGCCCAATGACGAAGCGCGTGTTACCGCAATGCTCGCCGAGTTTCTGAAAACCCGTGAGGTGCCCGCATGAGCTGGGAAGACGATCTGCCCGAAGCGGCCCAACGTTATCTGGAGGGCCACCGGCTGGACGAGGTCGAATGCGTCATTCCCGACCTACCCGGCATCGCCCGCGGCAAGGCCGTTCCCGCCTCAAAATTCGCGCGTCAGTCGCAATTCTTCCTTCCAAACTCAATCTTTTTTCAAACGATTGCCGGAGGTTGGGGGGAGGCCGGCGGAGAGGCGGGCTTCACCGAACCCGACATGATCCTGAAGCCCGACATGCGCACCGCAACAGCCGCGCCATGGACCGGCGACTGGACATTACAGGTGATCCACGACGCGTTCGACCAAGCGGGCGCGCCTATTCCAATGGCCCCGCGCAATGTGCTCAAACGGGTCTGCCAGCTGTACGCAGACAAGGGCTGGACCCCCGTTGTGGCCCCGGAAATGGAGTTCTTCCTCGTCGCCCGCAATATCGACCCCGCCCGCCCGATTGAGGCGATGATGGGCCGCTCGGGCCGCCCCGCTGCCGCGCGTCAGGCCTACTCGATGAGCGCTGTTGATGAATACGGGCCCGTCATCGACGACATTTACGATTTCGCGGAAGCCCAGGGCTTCGAGATCGACGGGATTACACAGGAAGGCGGGGCCGGTCAGGTGGAGATTAACCTCCGCCACGGTGATCCCGTGCGGCTGGCGGACGAGATTTTCTATTTCAAACGGCTCATCCGGGAAGCCGCGTTGCGCCATGATTGCTTTGCTACCTTCATGGCGAAGCCTATCGCAGGGGAGCCCGGCAGCGCGATGCATATGCACCACTCGGTCGTGGATGCGGACGGTCGTAACATCTTCTCGAACGCGGACGGCTCCGAGACGGCGGCGTTTCAACATTTCATTGCCGGGCTGCAAAATCACCTGCCCAGTGTGATCGCTTTACTGGCACCTTATGTGAACAGCTACCGGCGCTATGTGAAGGATCATGCGGCCCCGATTAACCTTGAATGGGGGCGCGACAATCGCACGACGGGGATCCGTATTCCGGTGGCCGAGCCTGAAGCGCGCCGGGTCGAAAACCGTTTGGCGGGGATGGATTGCAACCCGTATCTGGGCATCGCGGCCTCGCTTGCTTGTGGGTATCTGGGCCTGACCGAGGCGCGCGCGCCCAGCCCGGAATGCACTGGCGATGCTTATGCGGGCGCCGAGGACATTCCACGCGGACTCTACTCCGCGCTTGATCTATTCACTGCAGCCACGGAGTTGCATGACATCCTCGGGCCTGAATTTGCGCGGGTCTATGCTATTGTAAAGGCCGCCGAATACGAAGAGTTCCTGCAGGAAATCAGCCCGTGGGAGCGCGAACATCTGCTGCTGAACGTATGAACCTGCTCTACGCCAATGACCAAGCGGGGAGCTACCCGCAAGGCAGTTGGTATACCGCCAGCACCAACCTGCCCGCCCCCCGCGCGCCCCTGCGCGGCGAGACGCGCGCGCAGGTCTGCATTGTCGGCGCGGGCTATACCGGCCTGTCAGCCGCCCTGCATTTGGCGCAAGCCGGGATCGACGTGGTCGTGCTGGAAGCCCACCGGCCGGGGTTTGGTGCATCGGGGCGCAATGGTGGGCAGGTCGGCCTTGGTTGGAACATGGACCAGAGAGTGCTAGAGGATCGGCTTGGGGGCGACACTGCGCGGCTGCTTTGGGACATGAGCCTTGAGGCTGTGGATCTGACGCGCAGTTTGGCCGGAGAGGACTTCCGCCCCGGTCTGGTGCACACCGATTGGACCCGCGCTGATCTGCGCGACAGTCACGAACTGGCCCAGCATATGCAGCAGGGCTACGGCGAAGACACGATGCTCCCGCTGGATCGCAAGGCGCTTGCAGACTATGTGCAATCGCCACGCTACAAGGGCGGGGTCTTCATGCCGAAGGGCGGGCATCTGCACCCGTTGCGCTATGCGGTGCGACTTGCCGAAAAGGCCGAGACCGCGGGTGCTGTCATCTACGAGCAAAGCCCGGTCTATCATATCAAGATCGGCCCGCAACCCATTGTTCAAACAGACAAAGGCCGGGTCATCGCTGAAGAGGTTTTGCTGGCTGGCAATGGCTACCTGGGGGGCTTGAACCGCAAGGTCGCGACCCGTGTCATGCCGATCAACAACTACATCGTCGCGACAGAGCCCCTGCCCGATCCGGAGGCCGTTTTGCCTCAGGATGTGGCCATGGCGGACAGCAAATTCGTGGTGAATTACTTCCGCCGCACCGAAGACAATCGCCTGCTCTTTGGTGGGGGAGAAAGCTACGGATACCGCTTCCCGGATGATATCGCCGCAAAGGTACGCCGCCCGTTGGAGCAGGTTTTCCCGCAGCTTAAAGGTATCCCGATCAGCCATGCCTGGGGCGGCACGCTGGCGATCACCATGACCCGCCTGCCCTACTTCGCGCGCCCTGAGCCGCATTTGTGGTCCGCTTCGGGCTATTCGGGCCACGGGGTTGCGATGGCGAGTTTAGCAGGCAAGATTTTGGCAGAGGCAATTGCAGGGCGCATGCACCGATGGGACGTGCTGGCGAGCCTACCGATGATGCGCTTTCCGGGCGGACCCGCGTTCCGGTCCCCGGTCTTGAAACTGGCGATGACATGGTATGCGTTGCGTGACCGGCTGGGCGTTTGAGCTTTTGCTTTTTCGTTACACATTCCGGCTACATGGCATATAATGCATAAAAACATGCGATAAATGACAAGAAAGACGCGCAGATGAACCAGGCTCCCGACGTCTATAGTGCTGAACCGATCCCGGACGCCGCCCGCGCCGAGATAGAACGGCTTTTGCAAAGTGGCGATCTCTTTCGCTACACCGCCGACCAGGACGCGCCTGTGACCTTGCTGGAGCAGGAATTCGCCCAGATGATGGGCTCTAAATACGCGCTGGCTGTTGCCTCGTGCTCGGCGGCTTTGTTCTTGTCCCTCAAGGCGTTGGACCTGCCGCGGGATGCCAAAGTACTGATCCCGGCCTTCACCTTTGCCGCCGTACCATCGGCTGTCGTGCATGCGGATTGTGTTCCGGTTCTGGTTGAGGTGGGCGAGAATTACCGTGTCGATCTGGACGATTTCGCAGCCAAGCTGACCGGCGATATCCGCGCGATCATCATCAGCCATATGCGCGGACATACCTCGGACATGGACGCGATCATGGCCATGGCAGATGCCGCTGGCGTGCCTGTGATCGAGGACGCCGCGCACTCGCTTGGGACGACGTGGAACGGGCGCAACATCGGCACCATCGGCGCGATCGGCTGTTTCTCGTTCCAAAGCTACAAGCTGCTGAATGCGGGCGAAGGCGGTATTCTGATCACTGACGATGCGGACCTCGCCGCGCGCGCGATCATCATGTCGGGCGCCTATGAACATGCGTGGAAAAAGCATGGTGACATGGCGGAGCGATGTGCCCATTGGCAGAACAAACTGCCGCTTTACAACCAGCGCCTGTCAAACCTCTCCGCAGCGATCATTCGGCCTCAATTGGCTGAGGTGCCGCGCCGGGTGCGGGACGGGCTTTCCAACCACAATTATGTCGCCAACGCTTTGAATCAATGCGCAAATCTGGATGTGCCGCCGCCTTTGAAGGCCGAAGCCCGCGCACCCGACAGCATTCAGTTCAACCTTATCGGTATGGATGACGCGCAAGCAAAAGCGTTTGCCGCAAGTGCGGCTGAGCGCGGCGTGAAGGTGCAGATTTTTGGCTTGTCCACGGACAATGCGCGCGCCTTCTGGAACTGGCAGTTTCTGGGGGATCAACCGGACCTGCCCCAGACCCGCGCAATGCTGATGCGGGCGTGCGATGTGCGCTTGCCGGCACGACTGACCAAGGATGAGTTGGACGCGGTGATTGCTGCGCTTGTTGGGGCGGCTGACGTCGTTGCGGAACCCGCGCGCGCCTACGGCACTTGAGCGATTGATCCCGCAGAGGTGCGGGTCTAGCGTGAGAGCAATCGACTCACAGGTGCCCCATGAAAGACCATGCTCCCAACAGCTGGGAAGCCCGCGCGGATGCGCACTCCTTTTACGGATTTACCGATCTGCCAACGGTGCAGGATCGTGGCACAGTGGTGCTGACCCATGGTGAGGGGCCTTACGTGGTGGACGTCCATGGGCGGCGTTATCTGGACGCAAATTCAGGGCTTTGGAATATGGTGGCGGGGTTTGATCACCCCGGTCTGGCCGCGGCTGCGAAGACGCAATATGATCGGTTTCCGGGCTATCACGCGTTCTTCGGGCGGATGTCGGACCAAACGGTCATGTTGTCTGAAAAGCTGATCGAGGTCTCGCCTTTTGAGGATGGAAAGGTGTTCTACACCAACTCCGGCTCCGAGGCGAATGACACGATGGTCAAGATGCTTTGGTTTCTCAATCAAAGCGAAGGTCATCCGCAAAAGCGCAAGATCCTGACGCGGAAGAATGGCTATCACGGGGTTACGGCGGTGTCGGCCTCAATGACCGGCAAGCCCTATAATTCAGTTTTTGGGCTGCCTTTTGAAGGGTTTATCCACCTCACCTGCCCACATTACTGGCGCGAAGGGCATGATGGCGAAAGCGAAGCTGATTTCACCGCAAGGCTCGCTCAGGAACTTGAAGATACGATTAATGCCGAAGATGCCGATACGATTGCGGGGTTCTTTGCGGAGCCTGTAATCGGTGCGGGCGGGGTCATCCCTCCGCCCAAGGGCTACTTTCAAGCGATCCACAAGGTGCTGAAAAAGCACGGTATTCCACTGATTTCGGACGAGGTAATCTGCGGGTTCGGGCGCACCGGAACCGAGTGGGGCTGCAAGACCTATGAGTTCATGCCGGACGCAATCATCAGTTCCAAGAATCTGACTGCTGGATACTTTCCAATGGGAGCCGTGATCTTAGGGCCGGACTTGACCGAGCGTTTGCAGGATGCCTCTGAAAAGATTGAAGAATTTCCGCACGGGTTTACAGCCTCGGGGCATCCGGTGGGCGCGGCGATTGCGCTCAAGGCCATTGATGTGATCCTGAACGAAGGGTTGATGGAAAATGTCGTCCGTCTGACCCCCAGATTCGAGGCCGGGCTGGCCGAGATCGCGACAGACCCGAATATCGGTGAAGCACGCGGCAAAGGCCTGATGGGCGCGTTGGAGGCGGTTGCCGACAAACCCACAAAAACGCCGTTTTCCAGCGACTTATCCGTCAGCGAGCGGATTGCGAACACTTGCACGGATCACGGGCTGATCTGTCGCCCGCTGGGGCAATCCATCGTGCTTTGTCCGCCGTTCATCATGACCGACGCGCAAATGGATGAGATGTTCGAGAAGCTGCAAAAAGCGCTGAGACAGGTGTTCGCAGACGTGGCGTGACACATTGTATGCTTCGCGTACGGCTTCTGTATGGCGCGTGTGCATACACCGTATCGACCGTTGAACGCCACAAGAGCTACAAAATCGCCGAAATTCCCACTTAGAATCGTCTCACTTCCTTCCTAGTTTTCGGATTGCACAAAGACCAAAGCCGAGGCTTGATGGATTACGACATCTACATTCTGGACGAAAGTGACCTGACCATCGTTGGCGGCGTGCTGGATGGTGTCAACCAGGGCGACGGATCGCATCTGAACGGGGCCACGATCACGCTCAATTCCGGGGCATGGCGCGCTATCAGCATCACCGATAATGACGGCAACTTTCAGGACAGCGACAGCAGCCAACAGCTTAACGGTGCGCAGGCGATTGACGGGACGACCTATGCAGATGGGTCGATGGTTGAGGCGGAATACGGGCTGGAGCTGAGCGACGGAACGAACACCTGGACGGTGGTCGGCTTCAACGTCAACAACAGCTCGCCCTCCTATGCAACTGTCGAAGGGCTGGCCTTTGTCGGCGGACCCGGAGGATTTCCACCGGTCGGCGTGCCGTTGACCGTGACGCGCACGTTTGAGGGGCCGAATTTTGCGGCCTCCAGCTATGCGACACCGATTTGCTTTGCCTCCGGCACACAGATCGCGACCCCCACTGGGCTGCGGCTGGTCGAGGATATCGCGGTGGGCGATCTGGTTCTGACCGATGCCAATGGCCCACAACCTGTGCGCTGGCGGGCGCAGCGCGCGTTGCCCGCAACCGGACGGCTGGCGCCGATCCTGTTTCTGGCGCATGCGATCGGGAATACACGGGTGCTGCGGGTCTCTCCACAGCACCGGATGCAGATCAGCGATTGGCGAGCACAATTGTGGTTCGGCGCGGATGCAGTGCTGGTGCCCGCGAAAGATCTGGTCAATGGCGAGACGATCTTACGGGACGAAGGCGGCACCGTCTGTTATCACCACCTGATGTTCGACACGCACGAGATCATCTTTGCCGAAGGCGTCGCGACAGAGAGTTTCCACCCCGGCGCTGCAGGCCTGTCGACCCTTGAACAGGCCGCACGGGAGGAGCTTTTTGCAATCTTTCCCGAACTTGCGGACAACCCGGACGCCTATGGGCCGTCGGTTTTGCCGGATGTGCGTGGGCGGCAGGCCGCCCTGTTGGCCGCCTGAACCGATCTGCTAGTCGCAGCGCGCGAGCGCGCCTTGCAACCAGATGCTACCCGTATTGGACACCCGGTGATCTATGACCCGCAGGCATTCTGCGCCGTCCCCCTCGTCGCCGATCACGGTCAGTGCAACCGGGTCCGGGTTCACTGCGGAGACGGGCGTTGCGCGCAGATAGATCGCCGTCGTGGGGCGCACGACCTCGCCTGCCCAGCCCGTCATATCGGTGGGGTCCAGCGCCGGATAATACCACCCGCCCGGAGCGTCCTGTTTTCCAAGATAGGTCCAGCCGACAGGACTAAGATCGCCTGCTGGGGCTGCGCCCGGAGTGGGCGTGCTTGGCCTGGCTTCGACCTGAAGATTGGTAGGCTCTTGCGGGTCTGACAGTGCAAAAAGATCAACGATCACGGTCTTTCCAGCCGGAAAAGCGCTGAGCAATGCCAAAGCAAGGGCAGAAATCGCGCCAATATCCTTGATCAAGCCAAGAAATAGCTTTGCCCCGGCAGCAATCCGGCTACGCGGTCCTTGCGCCACCTCGGCGGTGACGATTTCGACCTGAATGGGACGGCGCATCTCTTCCTTATCTTTATGGGGACCCATAAAGGCAGTGAAGCGCACCCTACGCTCGCAAATCAACAGATTTTTCAACCTGAAGGTGTTAGAGCGCCAGTTTTATCAGCGCACCCTTCTCGCTTAGCTGAGTTTCGACAGTTTCGCCTGAAGCTCTGCCAGCTGCTTTTTGATCTCATCGAGGTTCTCGCTGTCGTCTTCATCGGGCGCGTCCGAAGACGGACCGCTCCATTGACCAGCCATGCCGCCGGTCATGGCTTTCATGAAGGCACGCTGCTGGGCCTGCATAGCCTCAAAGCCGGGCATTTTCGACATCGGGTTCATGGCGGACATGTTCTCGACCGCTTTGGACTGACCGTCGCGCAGCATCTCGAAGGACATGGCCAGGAACTGCGGCACGACGCTGGTGGCTTGCGTGGTATAGCTGCGCACCAGATCGTTCAGAACAGTGACGGGCAGCACGCTTTCACCGCGGCTTTCATGTTCGGCAATGATTTGCAGAAGATACTGACGGGTCAGGTCATCGCCTGATTTCAGATCGACGATCTGCACCTCGCGCCCTTCGCGTATGAACGTCGCGATATCCTCAAGCGTCACGTAATCACTGGTTTCGGTATTGTATAAACGCCGACTGGCGTAGCGCTTGATTAGAAGCGGTTTGTCATTTTTGGCCACCCGAAGTCTCCCCGTCTTGCGGCAATGCAGAAAAGCCTACTGCGGTTGCATACAAAAAGAAAGGGCGAGCTCCGAAGAGCCCGCCCAGCTATTCACGCCGATTAGGGAGGAAATGCGGCGCGTATAGAAAGTCGACTTACTTGGCTGCAGCTTTTTTCGCAGCGGTCGTCACGTCGTTGGTGGCTTTCTTGACAGCAGCCGTTGCTTCTTCAGCGACGTCTTTGCCAGCAGCCATCATCAGCTCGACAGTTTCCATCTGAACTTTTTTCGCGATCTCTGCGAAAGCGGCAATGTGCTCAGCAGCGGTTTCAGCAGTGGCCGACGCGAAGTCGGTGATCGCTTTGGTGTAGTCAGCGGGATCTTCTTTGACTTTGGTCAGCTCGGTGACTTTGGCCAGAGTGTCCTTTGTCCACTTGGAGGACAGGTCGTTGGATTTCGCAGCAGCTTCCAGAGCCACTTTTGACATCTTTTCGTTCAGCGTAGCGGACGTTTTGAACGCGTCCTGCATCGCAGCAGTGTCAACGGGGAATGCGCCCATCATGTCTTTCATGACAGCGGTAAAATCTTGTGTCTTAGCCATTTTATTCGCTCCTTTAGCACGTACGGGCCAATCCCGCGTTTGTTGCGCTTGAAGAGAATATGCATGCTGCGGCGCAGCATTTCAAGTATTTTTTCTGCGCTGCAGCATTTTTCTTGAAAAGCTCCGCAAATCAGTCGCTTGGCGTTGCCGTAACGTAAGTTCCAGGAGCCGGAGACAGGGCCGGATGGGTCGAATCGCCCGGCTGACGGGCCTTTACCTTCTTGCCAGAGCGGCCTGAGAGCCATTTGCCCCAGCGTGGCCACCAGCTACCTTCATGGAAGGTTGCCCCCTCACGCCAGGCGGGGGCATCCAGGCTGAGGTCGTCATTGAGATAGTGGCCATATTTGTTCTTGCTGGGCGGGTTCACGATCCCCGCGATATGGCCAGATTGGGACATGATGAAGGTCTTGTCTGTGCTGCCCATCTGCTGGACACCGCGATAGGAATTGTTCCATGGCGCGATGTGATCCGTCTCGCACGCGATGGCGCAGATCGGGGTTTTGACGTCCCCAAGGGTCACAGTCTCGCCACAGATCTCAAAGCCGCCCTGGGCAAATCTGTCATCCTGACACAGACCGCGCAGATATTGCACGGCCATCTTCGCGGGCAGGTTCGTGCCATCGCCGTTCCAGTAGAGCAGATCGAAGGCAGGCGGGGCCTCTCCCATCATGTAGGACTTGATGGCGGGCTGATAGATCAGGTCATTGCTGCGCAGATAAGAGAAGGTGCGCGACATGAAGAAAGACGACAGGTAGCCATCCTTGCCGACCTGTTCTTCGATGCCGTCGACAAAATCATCATCCAGAAAGACGCCCACCTCCCCCTGGTCGGAGAAATCCGTCAGCGTGGTAAAGAGCGTCGCGGATTTGATCGGATCCTCACCACGCTTCTTCAGAAGCGCCATGGTCAGGCTCAGTGTCGTACCGGCGATGCAATAGCCCACAACATTCACTTTCTTGACGCCACAAATCTCCTGCACTTCGCGGATCGCGGTCAGGTAGCCTTCTTCGATATAGTCATCCAGCGCCGTATCGCGGTAGCTGGCATCGGGGTTGACCCAGCTGACGACAAAGAGCGTGAAGCCCTGATCGACGACCCATTTGATGAGCGAGTTCTGCTCTTTGAGATCGAGAATGTAGAACTTGTTGATCCACGGCGGGAACAGGATGAGCGGCGTCTGGTGCACGTCATCAGTCGTCGGCGTATACTGGATCAGCTCGAACAGGCGGTTGCGGAAGATCACCTCTCCGGGCGTGGTGGCGATGTTCTTGCCGACGGTGAAGGCGGATTTGTCGGCCAGATTGACCTGCACTTCGCCGTGGTTCGCCTCGATATCCGAGACGAGGTTTTCAAGCCCGTCGACAAGGGATTGCCCGTCGGTCTCCACCGCGCGCTCCAGCGCATCCGGGTTCGTGGCCAGAAAATTCGTCGGCGCAAAAAGATCGACGATCTGGCGGGTGAAATACTCGACCCGCTTGCGTTCCGTGGCATCCAGCCCGTCAATATCGGCAATCGCCTGATCCACCGCAGCGGCATTCATCATGTATTGCTGCTTGAGGAAGTTGAAGTAGGGATGCGTCTCCCACAGGGGATTCTTGAAGCGCCGGTCGCGGGGTGTGTGATCCTCTGGCGCTTCCAGCTTGCCTTTCGCGAGCGTTTGTTGCGCTTCGACATAATGTGTGACTGTCTGTTTCCAGTAGTCGATCTGATGCTCCACGATCTTGGCGGGGTTTTGCATCATCTCCTGCACATAGGCCGTTGCGGCCTTGGCAAACAGCTCTTGATTGGGGCCTTGCAGCGATGCGGGCAGCTGGCGCTTGTGAGATAACGCGTCCACAAGACGCTTCGACAACGCCTCTACATGCTCCAGATTCTCGGTGAGTTTCTCTAGATTTGGTGCGTCAGGATCATCCGTTCCGGATTCTTTAGTTGTCATGACGTGCCTCTCCCCCTAATTTGCACCTGCAGAATAACGTCGTCTGTTCGGGGGGGCAAAGCGACGAATTGAACCGGGGCCACCCCGAGAAAGTGACGATTATGCGCTACATGTTGACCTATGATCTCATGGAAACGGTGCGGAACACAAACCAATGGATGGGCGCGTCTGCTCTGGCCATGGCCTCCTATCCTGGCGTTGCGATGTTCCCAAGCCCGCTGATGAACATGATGGCCGCCTGGGGCGAGGTGACGGAACGCACATTCGCCCGAATGGTCGCAAAGCCAGACTGGGGCATCCGAACCTTCACCTGCGAAGATGGCAAGGACCACCTCGTGAATATCGAAACCGTGGTGGAGCGTCCGTTTGGCGACCTGATCCATTTCGCCGTATCGGGCCGCGCCGAAAAGCCACGCAAGGTGCTGCTGGTCGCCCCCATGTCGGGTCACTACGCGACATTGCTGCGCTCGACCGTGAAAAGCCTTCTGGTCGATTGCGAAGTGTATATCACCGATTGGCACAATGCCCGCGACATCCCGGTCAGCGAAGGCAAGTTCGATATCGAGGATTACACCCTCTATCTGATGGACTTCATCCGCGAGATGGGGCCTGACACCCATGTCATCGCGGTCTGTCAGCCCGTGCCTCTGGCACTGGCCGCGACCGCCTATCTGGCCGAGCTGGACCCGAAAGCGCAACCCGCCACGCTGACCCTGATCGGCGGGCCGGTGGATCCGGATGCCGCCGCAACGGATGTGACCGACTTTGGCCGTCGCGTGACGATGGGCCAGCTTGAGGAAATGATGATCCAGCGCGTCGGCTTCAAATACCCCGGCGTGGGCCGCAAGGTCTATCCAGGCCTGTTGCAGCTGGCCTCTTTCATCTCGATGAACGGCGAACGTCATGCCAATGCGTTTTCCGAGCAAATTCAGAAAGTTGCCCGCAGCGAGGCGGGCGATCACGACAAGCATAACCGCTTTTACGACGAGTATCTCGCTGTGATGGATATGACGGCAGAGTTCTACCTGTCGACCGTGCACCGCATCTTCAAAGAACGTGAGATCGCCCAGAACAAGTTCATCGTGGACGGGCATCAGGTCGATATCTCGAAGATCACGGATGTCGCGGTGAAGACCGTGGAAGGCGCTTTGGACGATATCTCGGCACCCGGCCAGTGTATCGCAGCGCTTGACCTGCTGACCGGTCTGCCCGACAGCAAGAAAGCCTCTCATGTGGAGGAAGGAGCTGGTCACTACGGGATTTTCGCAGGCAAAAGCTGGCGTCACAACATCCGGCCTCTGGTGCTGGATTTCATTGACGCGAACCAGCGTGGGTCGAAGAAGAAAACCAAGAAGCCCGCGAATAAGAACGCAGCCGCCTAAAGCAACGGCGGCTCTATCGGGCCGCCCTGTGCTTTCGCTGTTTCAAAATATCCTGGGGGTCGCCATTGATGCGCCATTGGGTTAAGCACAATCGCGATGCGGCGCAGCCGCAGAGCAACTCCTATTGCAGAACCAGAGGCTGTTTCAGCCAATGCGCTAGCACGTGGTTCGTCTCTTCCGGTTGCTCCAGCGTCGGCAAATGGCCTGCATCCGGCACGATGTAGAGCTGCGCATAGGGGATCAGCTCGGCCATGAATTCGTGCCGTTTCACGGGGCAAAGCGCATCATGCGCGCCGCACATCACCAATGTCGGCACCTTGATGCCGCGCAAGGTGCGTTGCTGATCGCGGCGGCGTTGTAGCGCGCGGGACTGGCGCACGAAGACCTCCGGGCCGAGGGTCATCGCCATGGCCATCACCGTATTCAGCACCTCAACGCGGCGCGGACCAGGGGCGAGATAGTTCGGCTTCATCTCGTCGCGCATCACCTCTTGCAGACGGCCCGAGCGCACGCCGATGATCTGCGGCTCGCGTGCCGCCGCCACTTGGGGCGTTTCCGACAGCGGATTGGTGTCCAGAAAGGCGACGCGTGTCACGCGGTCGGGTGCGCGGCGCAGCACTTCCATGGCAACGATGCCGCCCATCGAAAGGCCCGCCAGCGCAAATTTCGCTGGTGCTGCTTGAAGGATATCAGACGCGATCTCTTCGATCCGCTCGCCATGGGTGACGGGCGCGACCATCACGGCACGATCCGCAGAAAACGCTTCAATCTGCGGCGTGAAGAGGCGCGCGTCGCACATCATGCCGGGCAGAAAGACGAGCGGTTCGGCCATGAATCAGATCCGGGCGGAGGCGCGCTTGGTGCCTTCGCTGAGCGCGCTCAGTTTGGCATAGGCGATATCTGGATCGACCGCGCCAAATCCCGCGAAGGTGCCGAAGCCACAATCGGAGCCCGCGATCACGCGGTCCGCACCAACGATATTCGCAAATTTGGTCACCCGTTCGGCCACGAGGTCTGGGTGTTCAACAAAGTTCGTCGTCGTATCCACGACGCCGGGCACAAGGATCTTGTCGTCGGGAATTTCAGATGCGCGGTCGCGGAACACGGTCCATTCATGGGCGTGGCGGGGGTTTGATGTCTCAAACAGAATTTGTTGTGGCGCGACGCTCATCAGGGTGGAGAACACCTTGCCCATGTCGATATCGCAGACGTGCGGGCCCTCATAGTTGCCCCAGCAGATATGCAGGCGCACACGGGACGGGTCGATGCCTTCGAGCGCTGCATTCATTGCCTCCACATGGGACGCGGCGATCTTGAGGAATTCGGCGTCGCTGAGGTCGTTAAATAGCATATGGCGTGACAAGGCGAGGTCCGGGCAATCAAGTTGCAGCATGATGCCCGCGTCTACAATCGTGCGGTATTCTTCGCGCATCGCATCGGCCAAAGCCGCGAGATACGCGTCGCGGGTCGGATAGTAATCGTTTTGCAAAAACAAAGAGATAACGCCGGGGGAGGCCGCGTTCATGAACCCTTCGGACGCACCATGGGCCGCCATACCGGCCTTCAGGTTCGCAAGGTCCTTTTCCAGCTCGCCCTGCCCTTTCGACTTAACTTCGCCCACGCACATGGGCCGCGCGTATTGCGGTGTGCCGCCATCATCAGCCAGCCGTTTCAGAAAGCCAGGAAACTGTTTGAGATCGGCAGGCGCGTTGCGCGGGCTGTCGCCGTCAAAACCGGTGTAGCGGTCTTTGACATAGGTCGCATAGCTGATCTTGGAGGTCTCACCGTCGCTGACCACATCAATCCCAGCGGCGACCTGTTGGCGGACGGTCTCATTCGCTGCCTCGGTCATCGCGGCGTCGAATGCGGCTTCGTCATAGTCTTTGCCATGCTCGCACGCGAAGATGAAATCAACGACCTTCTGGGTGCGAGGCAGACTGCCCACATGGGTGGTCTTGATGCTGGTCATAGGTGTGGTCCTCCCCCGGAAATGTGTTGCCTGGACGTTAGCCAAAGCCGGGGCGCGCTGCACCCGAAAACCGCCCCCTGCGCGCGATTTTCAGCCTAGTTCAACTGCTCCCAAAAGGTGCCAAGATGGCGCGTGACGATCTCGTTATAGCGGTCTGTTTCACGCAAGGCCGCAAGGCCTGCGTTGAAGCGATAGAGATGCGTGGTGCCGCGCCAGTGTTTTTTGGAAATAACTACGTGGAGACCTTCGACAGAGATCGGGCGCTGTTCGGGTTGCACCTGCCCTTGCAGGCCAAGCTCATGGATTTTCGTCCAGCCCAGAAACTCGTTCACGGTGACCGCATCGACGGAGCCTTCCATGAGGGCAGCAAAACACGCCTCGGGGCTTTCGGCCTGAACGAGGGTGATAAGGCCCTCACTGACCCAGCGCCGATCGGCCCGGTCAAGGTCATGGGTAAAGTATCCCGCGGGCCGACAGATCGTGCGGCCATGTAGATCGGCGTCATCCTCGAACGCGACAGGCGCGTCGGTGCGGGTGAAGAGCAGCACAAGGATTTCAACCAGCGGGTCGGAGAAATGGAAATTCGCGCAGCGCTCATTGCCCGGATTTTCTTCGCAATTGGGGCGCAGCCATGGAAAGCCCATGTCGAACTGCGCGCCGGAATCGAGCATTGGGAAGAGATGCTGGGACCAGTCATCCTCCCACGAGATGGAGTATGTCACCGGCTCTGGCGTAGCCTCCATCGCAGCGTTGACCAACTCGGTCACCATGCCTTGGCCCATCCACGTGCGATCCGCGAAAGGTGCGTAGTTCGAGCCCGTCAGGATCGTCATCTCCGCGTCCGTGGTCTGGAGCGGCGTCGGGTCAGCCGGGCTTTGACCCGGCAAACAGGGGATCGTCACGGTGACGCCAGCGGGCAGATCAAGCAGGCCAGCGGGCAGCGTATTCTGGTTACCGTAATAGATCACCGACCATTTATTCAGATCGCCATAGTATTGATCTGCAATGGAAAAAAGCGTCTCATCTTCGGCAATCGTGTGAAGCACGTCACATTGGCCCTGCGCAAAAGCCGCGCCTGGCAGCAGGAGCGCAAAGGCTGCAGCGGCTGCCCTCATAGCTCGGACCAGATGCGGGACATATGGCGGTTGATGACCTGCTGGTAGGTCCCGTTTTCCTTGATCGCATCAAGCCCCTGATTAATCGCGGCCATCACATTTTCCGCGTTCGGGTGGCTCTTGGAGACGAGCACATGCAGCCCTTCGATGGACAGCGGACGGGTCTGGACGGGAGCGACAACGCCGCCCAGATCAAGGTCCTTGATTGCGGTGCGCCCAGTGAATTCATTGAGCGCTACGGCATCGACATCGCCTTCCGTCAGCATCTCGAAACAATCGGCCACGCTGTCGGGTTGCTTGAGCGTGATCTTGGCCTCTTTCATCCAATTGCGCCCGTTCTTGTCGAGGTCATGGGTAAAATACCCGGCCGGACGGCAAAGCGTTTTGCCCACGATATCGGCATCCGAGTTGAATGTGATTGGGTTGGCGTTCGTGGTGAAGAGCAGGATCAGCATCTCGAACATCGGGTCCGAGAAGTGGAAGTTTTCACAGCGATAATTGCTCGGATCGCCGTCGCAATCGGGCTTATACCAAGGGAAACCCGCATCGAGCATCGCGTTGCTGAGCAGCGGGTCGAGATGCGAGGACCAGTCGTTGACCCAGCTGATCGAGTAGTCTCCGACACCTGCATTCTGCATCGAGGCATCAACGATCTCGGTGATCAGACCGCCATTTTCCAGATCTTCATCGGTGAAAGGGGCGAAGTCACTGGCGGTGAGCAGGCGCAAGCTGGACGCGCTTGCGGTCGGGCGCTGCACGACAGGGGCGGCGGCCGTCGGGGCCGCGGCTGCGGTGACTACGCCGCCCAACACCGGCAGTCCGCCAACACAAGGGATGTTGAGGTTCTGGCCCACTTGAACGCGGTTCGGGCTGTCACCGATCAGCGCGCGGTTGGTGTTGTAGATCACCGACCACTTGCGCGAGTCGTCGTAAAGCTCGTTTGCGATCTGTGAAAGCGTGTCGCCGCTGGTCACGGTATAGGTGCCACCGCAGGCCTGCGCGGCGGCAGTGCCTGCTGTCAAAACAGTTGCAACACATGTGGCGGCAGCCAATGAAAAACGCATGGAATCCCCCTATCCAGTCGGCAAGAAATTGCCTAATGTAGGGGTATCGGTCAAGGTTTAACGCAATATCTGGCCGGTCAAACATGGGTTTTGATCGGAACACAGCGGCTTACGCTACATCTGGCGGCAATTGTGGTTAACCGCTGTGATGCAGAATTTGCATCCAAATCGCAGTTTCATCAATCAACGCATACTCTCGACGCAGGCCCCACGGGCCGAACTCGGCATGACAGATGCCCATGATGTGAACCTTTGCGCCAGTTGGCGTGCCGAAGCTGCCCCATCCGTCATGGGTGCCATCAAGCGACCAACGGACCGCCGCGCGGGGTGGCATCATCAGGTCTTCGCGCCCGATCTGGTGGTGGATCGTGAAGGTTGCCGAAGGGAAGGCCGACCGGAGGCCGAGCCAGAACCTGTCGGCGGCCGCGCGGCCATGGGTATTGATCCCACCTGGGTAATGGACGGCGCAAGCGCGGTCATATTCGGTTTGGATCAGGGACAGTTCAGCCTCCATGATCCGGGTCAGCAGACCTGCGTATGTCTCGCCCCATTCGTTGTCATTGCCCCGGCCCAGATAAGGGCCATCCACGTCAATCTCAGGGCGCATGGGGTTGAAGTCCTTCATGCTTTCCAGCTTGGCGCGGGCCCAGTCCTGAACGTCAAAACCAAGCTGGCGCACAACGGCGCCATTGTCGCGGATCAGCCATTCGTCGCTGATCATGTTGTCCTTGGCATAGCAATCGGCGATGGCGCGATAGGTTAACGGCCGCCCGGTTGCAGTGCCGAACATGCCGTCCCCGGTATGGGTCGCGGTGTTGATCAAGCGGTGCGATGAGAGCATGCCCGCCTCCGGATCGCCCGACCAGATCACGTCTTCGCCCATCAGCTGGCGGTCGGGAAGCTCGACCAGAGTTGCCATGGTCGCCGCGGTTGAGGCAGGCTCCCCATGAGAAATGCCGCCCGGAGTGCGCACGATCACTTCGGGGTGGTAATACTCGCGCATCCGCGCACCAAGGCCGCGATCTTCCCAGATTTCTTTTGTGATCCCGAGGATGTAGTCGGGGAAATCCTTGAAACGGTTGTTAAATCCACGCATTATATATCCTTTGGCTTGCGAGCAGAGCCGCGCACGACCAGCGGCCCGTCAATAGCGGTTTTCAAGGGGGCGACGCTGCGATCCGCGATCTGGGCGAGCAGCGTGTCAACTGTCGCCGTCACCATTTGGCCAGACGGCTGGCGCATCGTTGTCAGGTCATAGGAAGGCCACGCGGCCATCGGAACGTCGTCATATCCGATGACCGAGATATCGTCGGGAACGCGCAATCCCGCCATGTGGCGCAGCGCGTCGATCACCGCGAAAGCCATGTGGTCATTGCCGACAAAGATCGCATCGGGCTTGGCCGTCATCACCATCTCTAACGCGGCATCTGCGGCCACATCCCGCTTGAACTTGCCATCCGCGATAGCGACCAGCTCAAGCCCATGGGTGGCCAGCGCGTCGATGAACCCGGCCTGCCGCTCGCGCCCGGTGGAGGAACCGGACCAACCGCTGATATGGGCGATGCGTTCATGCCCCCCCGCGACAAGGAAATCGGCAATCTTGCGCGCGCCGGCGCGGTTGTCAGAGGTCACTTGGCTAAGGCGGGGATCGTCCTGACCGCGGTTGAAGAGGACCACGGGGATGCCCGCGGCTTCGCAGCGTTTGGTCAGCTCGTCGGACATGCCGACAGACGCCGTGATGATGCCATCCACTTGATAATCAAGGAGTTCCCCGACCACTCGCTCGACATCCGTGCTTTGACCGGAGGCCATGAAGATCAGGATATGATAGCCTTGTTCCTGCAGCGCGTTCGACAAGCGCTCCAACGCGTCGGGGTAGAATTGGTTGTCGAGATAGGCCACGACAAGGCCGATGATTTTCGACTGTCCCGTAATCAGAGAGCGGGCCAGCACGTTGGGCCGGTAGCCCAGCGCATCCGCCGCGTCTCGCACCTTCTTGACGGTCGATTTGCTGGCGGACGCACCAGAGAACACACGACTGACCGCGGATTGGCTGACGCCCGCTTTAGCCGCCACATCAAGAGAGGTGATCTTGGTCTTGGGCATTTAACCGGCTGTCCAACCGCCGTCGATCAACAGCGACGTGCCGGTGATCATCGCGCCTGCGTCAGAGGCTAAAAAGACGACCGCGCCCATGATGTCTTCGACCTCGCCGATGCGGGGCAGCTTGATCTTCTCGTCGATCCACGCGCGGCGTTCTGGATCAGCAAAGGTGGACTCGGTCAGCGGTGTTTTGATGAAGGTCGGGCAGATCGTATTGACGCGGATATTCTCTGGCCCCCATTCGATGGCCATGGCTTTCGTCATGCCTTCGACGCCGTGTTTCGTAGCACAATAAACGGATCGGTCAATGCCCCCCACATGGCCCATCTGGCTTGAGATTTGCAGGATCGACCCGCCCCGCCCGACCATCTGTTTCGCAGCTGTTTGCGCGAGGTGGTAGGCAGCTTTCAGGTTGATATTCACCACCGCATCAAAGTCATCTTCCTGACTGTCCAGCGCTGGCCCGTGCCGCGCCATGCCTGCCGAATTGCAAAGGATGTCGATGGGGCCGAACTTAGTAAAGGTCGCCTCAACAGCCGCCCGGTCACCGACGTCCAGCGCGTGACCGGTCGCCTTGTAACCAGCGGCATTGATCGCATCTGCGGCTTCGACCACCGTCTCCGCGCCCCGTGCGGCGACAATTACATGGGCGCCTGCCTCGGCCAGCGCCATGGCGCATCCCAAACCAATGCCCCGCGAGCCTCCGGGGACCAAAGCGGTGCGCCCATCAAGGCGGAAAGACGGAGTTCTGGGAAGGCTCATAGATCAATCCTTGCAAGCGATTGCACGCAGGTTAGCGGGGTGCTCATGGGTATTCAATGCCGCGAAAGGTCGGAAAATCGACGTAGCGTTTTTGGCGCGTGGCGAGGGGTTCTTCGGGCTCTGCTCCGGCCGCCAGCAGCTTGCCTTTCGGCGCGATGTAGCTGGAGATCGCGCGGTTCGGTTTCTCTCGCCAACTGAGGTTAAACCCCGCCAGTTTCGGGAAAAACCACATGTCGGAATACGGCAGATGGTCGTGGATCCACCACGCCAGATCGCGCCAATCGCGCCCCTGATCGTAGCGGTCCGCAAACCACGGGATCACCAGCGACGTGCCTGCCCCCATCACGCCATTGTCCAGCCGGTCCCAGATATGGTGGCCGTAATTGGCATCGTTGCGCGCGCAATTGAGGTTGTTTGCGTTGCCATAGGCATTCAGCTCGCATGAGCGAAAGCCAGATCGGATCGCGATGCGGCCAAAGGTTTCCTGCAGCGGGTCCAGAAGCATCTCACACAGCTTGCGGCCCGCCTTGATGGCGAGGTCCGGATTGTCGGGGACGTTCTGGATCTGGTGGATGTTCCCGATCTCGGAATAGAGGAAATCGCGCATGTAAAAGTGCTTGGACAGGCGCACCCGGCCCAGATCCTCAAGCCCGCGCATGGAGCGTGGGCGTTTCATGCCAGCTGTCGCATCCGGGCGAGGACATCGACGCCGAGCTGGCTCCACGCGTGGAGCAGATCGACCAACACCCAGTTCTCCGCGATCTTGCCATCTTCCACACGCCAGAAATCGAGACTGCGCAGGGTGATCTTCTGCCCTGATGGTGCGATGCCCAGCCAGCCGTCGCCCGTCACCGTCATCTCCATACCGGGCCAGGCGGTGAAGCCGACGTAATTACCCTCAGCGAAGAAATGCCCTTTCTCGATCAGGCCGCGCCGATCTGGCATGGCGTTTAGGAACGGGATCTGGTGATGGGCGCGAAACCCTTTGATCCCGCGGCAGGTGCCGATGCCGGAGGGGCCGTACCATGATGCATTTTCGTGCCAGTATTCCGGCAGACGCATCGCGTCTTCGCCCTCATCGCTGCGGTGCAAACCGGCCAACATGTCACCCACGATCTGCAACGCGCGGGCGCCGTCACCTTCGATCCTCAAACCGTCTTGCGTCGCAGGTCCGGGCACATGCCATTCGCGGCCCAGCGACGGTCCCATCGGCCAAACACCAGCCTGCAAAATCAGTTCGGGAATATCCCAAAGCGCCTGCATCTCGGCGATTTGTCCGCCCTCGACCCGATAGAACTCATGATAGCGCATCGCGGCCATCCGGCGCGTCGGTGGGATGTCCAGAAACGGTGCGCTGAACGTGCCGCAATAGTAACCGCATACGCCGACCCAGAGCTGGTTATGGCCATCGACGCTTTCCATGACGATGGTGTTGCGTCGCTCCAGATCGGGGAATGCCTCATCCAACTGCGCAAGCGGGCCGTCGAAGTAGCCCGCAACCGTCAAGGTCTCAAAGGGATGCGCGAGATGCACATCCGCGCCTTCTGCGAAAGCGGCAGCATCGCGCCGCCCCGTTATCAGCTCTTTGACCACGTCACGACCGTTCATCGCGCCCCGCCTTCTTTTGTGTCAAAATACTCCCGCCGGAGGCGTCCGGCAGAAGTCCAAAGCGCCCTATTCTGCCGCGTCGCGATAGGGCGCCGCTTCGCCGTAAGGCACGTTCAGCCCACCATAGCGGCGCACGCGGACGTTGCATTGCTCGGCATGACCCACAAAGCCTTCCAGCATGCACAGACGCGAGCCGTATTCGCCGACCAGCGTCGCGGCCTCATCCGTGGTCACTTTCTGATAGCTGTGGGTCTTGATGAATTTACCGACCCAAAGCCCGCCGGTATAGCGGCCCGCCTTCTTGGTGGGCAGCGTGTGGTTGGTCCCGATCACCTTGTCACCATTGGCCACATTGGTGCGGGGGCCCAGGAAGAGCGCGCCGTAATTGGTCATGTTTTGCAGGAACCAATCATCGCGGTCGGTCATCACTTGGACGTGCTCAGAGGCGACGTCTTCGGAGACGGCCAGCATGTCGTCATAGTCATCGCAGAGAATGATCTCACCGTATTCTTCCCAGCTGACACGCGCGGTTTCAGCGGTTGGCAGGATGCCAAGAATGCGCTCAATCTCCGCCATGGTGTCTTCGGCGAGCTTGCGGGAGTTGGTGATCAGCACGGCAGGGGAATTGTAGCCATGCTCGGCCTGCCCCAGCAGATCGGTGGCGACCATTTCGCCGTCCACGGTGTCGTCTGCAATCACGCAAGTCTCGGTGGGTCCAGCGAAGAGGTCGATGCCGACGCGGCCGAAGAGCTGACGCTTGGCCTCGGCCACGAACGCATTGCCCGGGCCGACGAGCATGTCGACGGGTTTGATGCTTTCGGTGCCCAGCGCCATAGCGCCTACGGCCTGCACGCCGCCGAGGACAAGGATTTCATCCGCGCCGCCTTCTTTCATGGCGGCGACGATGGCGGGGTGCGGCTCTCCATTCACCGGCGGGGCTGAGGCGACGACGCGCGGCACGCCGGCCACTTTCGCGGTCAGCACCGACATGTGGGCCGAGGCCACCATCGGGAACTTGCCACCCGGCACGTAGCAGCCAACAGAATTCACGGGGATATTGCGGTGACCCAGAATGACGCCCGGCATCGTCTCGACCTCGACATCTTTCATCGAATCGCGCTGGACCTGCGCGAAGGCGCGGATCTGGTCCTGGGCGAAGCGGATATCGTCCATCTCGCGCGTGGTGACCTTTTGCATAGCCGCTTCGATCTCGGAGTCGCTCAGCCGGAACGCCTCAGGCGTGTAGCCGTCAAACTTCGTCGACAGATCGCGCACGGCCGCGTCACCGCGGGTTTCGATGTCTTTCAGGATGCCTTCGACGGTTGCGCGCACTTTCGCATCATCGTCTGCGCGCTCATCGGCGGGTTTGCCGCGCTTGAGATATTCGGCCATGGTCTCTCTCCCCTATGAGGTGACGTTTGGAGGAGAGGATAGCGGATCGGTGACGGCGCTCAACCTATTTTTGCATACGCTTGCAATTTTTTGACCGAGGGGCGGTAGACGACCAAGAGCCCAGCGATGGCAAGGCCGAGGATTGCGGCGGGCAGAAGCGACATGCACAGGCGCAAGACATTCAGCGCCGTGTCGGTCTGGGGCGCGCTGCCTTGGGTCGTCTCCACCCACCCGAAAGCGCCAAGGATCAGGCCCAGCAGCAGCGGGGCGAGCGCGTTGGCCACCTTCTGACCAAAGAGCCACAGGGCTGAGAACGCGCCTTCGATCGCCTCGCCTGTCTCGGCACGGGTCACATCCATCAGGTCGGGATAGATCGCCCAGGGGATTTGCTGGTAAGCGCCATTGGTCATGCCTGCGAGGACGAACATGCCGAACATTGCGGTGACATTGACGGATGGCAGCACCGCATACATTCCAAAAAGCAGCGCGATATAGAGCGTCAGGCCAAGGATCAGGGCGTTCAGCTTGCCAAGTCTGGCGGAGAGGATGACCCAGACCGCCTGGCTGAGGATCGAACCAATCACGAAAGCGGCGAACATGAGCGAGAGCGTGCCAAGAGCTTGGGCGGCACCGGAGAGCGGCGTCTCCCCGGTATCGGTGATCAGGTAGAGGGCGGCGAAAGGCAGGCCTGCGGTCAGTAAGGCAACTGCGAGGGTCATAACGCCGTAAAGCACGGCGAGGACCGTGAAAGGCTGATTGTTCATGACCAGTTTGAGCATGGGCAGGAAGGCGGCGGTGGAGGGCGTTTCGATCCGTGGCGCCTTACGGGTAGCAAAGATCGACAGCCAGATCGCACCGACGATCAGGGGGGAGACAGCGAGGGCGGCGCGCACGAACCCTTCACGGGCGTCCCCGGCCAGGATTGGGATCAGGGCACCGCCGATCAGGATACCGAGGGAGGCAAAGCCCATGCGGAAGCCTGTCATGGCAGAGCGTTCACGGGGGTCTTGGGTGATCTCTCCGGCCATGGCTCCGTAGGGGATCGCGACCATCGTAAAGCCTATGGTGGCGAGGACGAAGAACGCCGTGACCCATGCGAGATTGCCGATCATTGCAAAGCTCTGCGGCACGGCGAAGAGGCCGATCATTCCACCCGCGAGAACCAGCGCGCCCACCGCCATCCATGGCGCGCGGCGGCCAAAACGGCTTTGCGTGCGGTCGGACAGGTAGCCAATCAGCGGGTCGGTGATGATGTCAAAGAGAAGGACCGCTGTGGTGACCGCCCCGGCCAAACCGATGGGCACGCCGAGGTAATTCGTCAGAAACGCCAGCACCAGCAATTGCTTGACCACAACAAAGACGACAACGCCCATATCGGCCAGCCCCCAGCCCGCTTTTTGCGTGAGTGATAGTGGCATGCGCCCTCCCCCGTTTGGCGGCGACGCTATGCGGGGACGGCTGCAATCACATAGCGATACGCTGCGTCACATCCGTTATCGCGGTTTCGATGATCTGCAGGCATTCAGGGTCCGAGAAGCTGTGATCCTTGTCTTTGACAAGGGTCAGGCGGATGTCGTCGCAGGTGACATGATCCAGAAGGCGCAGCGCGGTTTCGGTCATCACGGCGTTGTCCGCCGTGCCTTGTAGGCAGCGCACCGGGAACGGCAAGGCGAGCGGGCTGCGCAGGACGAGGTTATCGCGCCCCTCTTCGATGAGGCGCTTGGTGATGATGTAGGGCTCGCCGTATTCCGACGGGAGCGCAACTTGCCCGTCCGCCTCCAATGTGGCGCGTTGATCCACATCGAAGCCCGCCCAGAAGCCGTCCTCGGTAAAGTCAGGGGCTGCGGCGATGGTCACGAGGCCCGCCACTTTCTGTGGCATGGCGCGCGCGGTCAGGAGCGATATCCAGCCTCCCATGGAGGAGCCGACCAACACTTGAGGCCCATCGGTCAGCTGGGTGATCGCCGCTTGTGCATCCGCTGCCCAATCGCCAATGCAGCCATCGGTGAAGGCACCGTCGCTCTCTCCATGCCCGGAATAGTCAAAGCGCAGATAAGCGCGGTTTTGGGCGCGGCACCACGCCTCCAGATGAGTGGCTTTGGAGCCTTCCATGTCGGATTTAAACCCGCCCAGAAAGACAACGCCCGGCCCTGTTCCTTCACTGCGGTGATAGGCGATGCGGCGCCCCGATTCGGTGGTCAGGAAAGATGGGTTGGGCATGATGTCCTCCGATTTGAAGTAGTAAAAACAGCGGTTTGAGCTGATTTACAAGTTACTCTATTGTCACGTGACTATTTAGTCACCTATAGTCTTTCCATGGATGACCTCTTCAAAGCCCTCGCCGATCCGGCCCGCCGCACCCTTCTTGACGCGTTGCGCGATAAGGACGGGCAAACGCTGTCACAACTTGAAGCGCATCTGGAGATGTCGCGTTTCGGCGTGATGAAACATCTCGGCGTTCTGGAAGATGCGCATCTGATTACCACGACCAAGCGCGGGCGTTTCAAGCATCACTACCTGAACGCCGCCCGTTTGCAGGCCGCCCTTGACCATTGGATCGAGCCCTACCGCGCCAAGCCTGCGGCGCGGGCCTTGCTCGATCTGAAAGAAACCTTGGAAGGAACCGCCCCCATGTCCAACGATACCCCTGACTTCGTGATCGAAACGTTCATCCGGTGCAGCCATGCGGCGCTCTGGGATGCGCTGACCAAGGCCGACGCGGTCGCGCATTATCACTTCGTGGCCACCCACGGCGCTGGTGACATGACAGCCGCCGGAGACCGGTTGGCCTTTTGCGCGCCAGACGGCTCCGAGATTGTGGCGCATACGGTTAACGCGATTGATCCCAAGAGTCGGATCGATGTGACCTTCGAGCCCAACTGGGACGAGGTGAATACGCATTCGCGCTGCGTGTTTCTGGTCGAACCCCTGACGGACGCCTGCAAGCTGCGGGTCGAGCATTACGCGATCCCTGCCGGGCATGATGGTGTCGCGGAAGGCTGGGCGCGCACGCTCTCGGGCCTGAAAACCTGGCTAGAGACCGGGGAAGACGTCCACTTTCGTCCAGAGGAGAGCGCAGCATGAGCATAGAGCTGACCTACCTGACCCTCAGCGCGCTGCTGGCGGCGTCGCTTTGGGTGCCGTTCATCATCGGGGTCAACGCGACCGAGGCGCGTGAGGTTGTGGATTTCAACCGCCCGCCCGATCTGAGCCGGATGCCCGCATGGGTGCACCGTGCGCACCGGGCGCATCTGAACATGATCGAGCAGTTTCTGCCCTTTGCTGCGCTGGTGATCATCGCGCATCTTCAAGGTATCTCGACCCAGGTCACTGTGATCGCGGCATCGGCATTTTTCTGGCTGCGGCTGGCCCATGCCATCGGCATGATTTCAGGGCTCGCAGGTTTTCCGGTCCGTCCGATCATCTTCACATTCGGCTGGGTCTGCGTTTTGTCTATCGGAGGCGCAGTGTTGCTGGCGTAGGGCCTGCCTGCGGCGCGGATATTTTTGCCAAAGTGAAAGGGGCGGCGTTGACAGCGTGCGCCCCTTTCGGCATTTGAGCGCTACACATAACCCGCAACCGGGCGTTCCGTGGGCGCCAAACTGACGAGGAGTGCCTGTGATGGCCCAAATCTCTCTGACTTTTCCTGATGGCAATGCGCGCGATTTTGATGCGGGGGTGACCCCTGCCGAGGTCGCTGCCGGCATCTCCAATTCGCTGGCCAAGAAGGCCATTTCGGCGACCGTGAATGGGGCGCATTGGGACTTGCAGTGGCCGATTGAGGCTGATGCGTCGATTGCAATCAACACGATGAAAGATCGCGAACCTGCCGAGGAACTCGTGCGCCACGATCTGGCGCATATTATGGCGCGCGCCGTTCAGGAGATCTGGCCGGATGTGAAAGTGACCATTGGGCCGGTCATCAAGGACGGCTGGTATTACGACTTTGACCGCGCCGAGCCTTTCACGCCGGAAGATCTGGGCCTCATCGAGAAGAAGATGAAGGAGATCATCAACCTGCGTGATCCTGTCCGCACAGAGGTCTGGGAGCGCGACCGGGCGCTTGCGCATTATGAGGCGTCGGGCGAGCCCTATAAGGTCGAGCTGATTGATGCGATCCCCGGCGATGAACCGCTGCGCACGTATTGGCATGGCGAGTGGCAGGACCTCTGCCGGGGTCCGCATTTGCAGCACACAGGACAGGTGCCTGCGGATGCGTTCAAGCTGATGAGCGTGGCGGGGGCCTATTGGCGCGGCGACAGTGATCGCGCGATGCTTCAGCGGATTTATGGTGTCGCCTTCCTGAACAAGGAAGAGCTGCGCAAGCATCTCCATATGCGGGAGGAAGCCGCCAAGCGCGATCACCGCAAGCTGGGCCGCGAGATGGATCTGTTTCACATGCAGGAAGAAGCGCCAGGCCAGATTTTCTGGCACCCGAATGGCTGGCGCATCTACACCGAATTGCAGGACTACATGCGGCGGCGTCAGCAGGCCGGGGGCTATGTCGAAGTGAATACGCCGCAGGTTGTGGATCGGCGGTTGTGGGAAGCCTCCGGGCATTGGGAGAAATACCAGGAGCACATGTTCATCGTCGAAGTGGACGAGGAGCACGCGCGGGAGAAGTCGGTGAATGCATTGAAACCGATGAACTGTCCGTGCCACGTTCAGATCTTCAACCAAGGCCTGAAGTCTTACCGCGATCTGCCGCTGCGGATGGCAGAGTTTGGATCGTGCAACCGGTATGAACCTTCCGGCGCGCTTCACGGGATTATGCGGGTGCGTGGGTTTACGCAGGATGATGGCCATATCTTCTGCCGTGAGGATCAGATTGAGTCTGAGACGGCGGAGTTCATCGGCTTCCTGTCGAAGGTTTATGCCGATCTGGGTTTCGAGAGTTTTAAGGTCAAGTTCTCGGACCGGCCCGAGAAACGCGCAGGCTCGGACGATGTTTGGGACAAGGCGGAAGAAGCGTTGCTAAACGCGACCCGTGCCGCCGGGATCGAGCCAGAGCTGAACCCCGGCGAAGGCGCGTTCTATGGCCCGAAGCTGGAGTTCGTGCTGACCGACGCCATCGGGCGCGACTGGCAATGCGGCACTCATCAGGTCGATTTCGTGCTGCCGGAACGGCTGGACGCCAATTACATTGCGGAAGACGGCGCCAAGCACCGGCCCGTGATGTTGCACCGCGCGACGCTGGGCTCATTCGAGCGCTTCATCGGCATTCTGATCGAGAACTCTGCCGGACGTCTGCCGTTCTGGCTGGCCCCGCGTCAGGTTGTTGTCGCGTCCATCGTGTCGGACGCGGATGACTATGTGCATGAGGTCGTCGCGGCTTTGCGCAAGGCAGGTGTGCGCGCCGAGGCCGATATTCGCAATGAGAAGATCAACTATAAAGTCCGCGAACACTCGGTTGGCAAGGTTCCAGTGATTCTGGCGTGTGGCCAGCGCGAGGTGGACGAACGCACGGTCTCCTTGCGCCGATTGGGCGAAAAGCAGACCTCGGTTCAGCAGCTTGACGATGTCATCGGTGACCTGAGCGCGGAGGCGAAAGCCCCCGACGTGGGGTAACAAATCCTGCCGCGCTTTGCACAAAGCGGTTTTACTTTAAAGGCTTAGCCCCTCAAGATCCTGCATTTTGAGGCGGCTGCGCCGTTTTTCCCCGTTCGGCACGCCGCTCTAAACGCCATTTTAACCTCAGCAACTCTATGAGGTTTCTATGAGCTACGGTTTTTTGCATGGCACGGACGTGGAAACAGGCTACGGACCGCGCGCGATTGAAAATCTGGTGCCCGGTGACCGGGTTTTGACGCTTGCAGGCAAACTGACACGGGTTGCTTGGGTCGGGCAGACACAACTCTCTGCCCGCGAGGTTGCGCTTGCGCCGGATACCCGCCCGGTGCGCCTGCGTGCCGGTGCGTTGACGGACTGCGCGCCCACCCGCGATCTGGTTATGGCCCCGACCCAGGGGATCGTGCTCTGCGATGGGCCGGGACAGGCGGAGGCACGCGTCGTGACGGCCAAAACCCTGCTTTGCGGGACAGAGCGACTGCCGGTGCTGCATGATTTGCGCTTTACCCAGCTGATGTTGGAACAAGACGGGTTCATGCTGGTGGGCGGTGTCTGGTGCCCATCCATGACAGCCACGGCCAGCTCCGAATCCGTCGGTTATGAAACACAAATGGCAAAAATGCGCCTCGCCGGGTAGTAAAACTGCGCATCGGCAACGCGCCGTCCATTCGCTGAAAGCCTTATTTCTCTATATATTCAATGGCTTAAATTCTGAATGCCACGGTATGCCATTTGTTACAGTTCCTGACGGGGGCGTGTTACACAGGCATGTGAGTGGTGTGTGAGATGATCGGGCTTCTAAGGTCTGGCTATCGCATGTCGCGACATTCATGACCAACACGAAGGAACTCTACCTCATGTCGACCACCGCAAAAACTCTCGCCGTTGCTGGCGCCGTTGCCGCTGCTCTTTCCGTCCAGATGACCACGCCTGCACACGCACAAGCCCAGGAGAAGTGCTTCGGTGTTTCGTTGGCTGGCGAAAATGACTGCGCAGCAGGTCCTGGCACGTCCTGTGCAGGCACATCGACCGTCGATTATCAGGGCAACGCATGGACCCTCGTTGAGGCCGGCACTTGTGCCGATATCGAGCTGCCCGCAATGGCCGACGGCACCGCGCGCATGGGTTCGCTTGAAGCCCAGGACCGCGACCTGCCGGCATAAGCCACACCGCACCTTTGAGCCCTTGCCCCCAGTGGCGAGGGCTCATTGCTTTGACGACAAAGAGACCCCTCATGCTTGATGCGTCCTCCCCTTTCGACCGCCTGCCCAACAAACCCGGCGTGGGCTACAAACCCCAGCATTTCGCAGAGATCATGGAAGACCCCGGCCCCGTCGCCTGGCTGGAAATCCATGCAGAGAATTACATGGGTGCGGGTGGCCGCCCGCTCGCGCAGATGCGCGCTTTGGCGGAACGCTTTGCCATCTCGGTGCATGGCGTGGGCCTGTCGATTGGGGGTGAGGGTCGTCTTGATCCCGAACATCTCGCACGCCTCAAGCATCTGATCGGGTGGCTGAAGCCTGCGAGCTTTTCCGAACATCTGGCATGGTCCACCCATGACAGTCATTTCCTGAATGACCTGCTGCCCCTGCCCTACACGGCGGCGACTTTGGCACGGGTCTGCGATCACATCGACGAGGTGCAAGAGGTCGTGGGCCGGCAGATGCTGCTGGAGAACCCGTCGACCTACCTGGCGTTTTCCGAAAGCGATATGCTGGAGGTTGATTTCCTGTCGGAGATCGCGACGCGCACCGGGTGCGGGCTGCTCTTTGACGTGAACAACGTCTTCGTGTCTGCCACGAACCAGCAGACCGACCCGCTGAGTTATATCGACGCCTTTCCCCTTGATAAGGTTGGTGAGATTCATCTCGGTGGACATGATGAGGACGAAGATGATCACGGCGCAACCTTGCTGATCGACAGCCATGGCAAGCCCGTGGTTGACCCGGTCTGGGCGCTTTATGACCACACGATTGCCCGCGGCGGTGCGAAGCCCACGCTGATCGAATGGGACAATGACGTGCCGGAGTGGCCGGTTCTGGCCGCAGAAGCCGCCCGGGCCGAAACAGCCCTCGCGCAGTTGGCCCAATGACCGGTCAGGCCGACTTCACGCAGGCGCTGCTGGATCCCAAACAGGCGGTGCCAGAGGGCTTGGTTGATCCGCAAGGCCGCCCTGCCCCCAAGCGCTTCGACGTTTATCGGAACAATGTCGCCGTCAGCCTGACCGACGCGTTGGAGACCGCCTTTCCAGTGATCCACAAACTGCTGGGCGACGACTTTTTCCGCGCAATGGCAGGGGTTTATCTGCGCGCGCATCCGCCCAGCTCGGCGCTGATGATGTATTATGGTGCGGCCATGCCAGCGTTTCTGCGCAGCTTTGAGCCGGTCTCCCATCTGCCCTACCTTGCCGATGTCGCCCGTCTCGAAATCGCGATACGGGAGGCCTATCACAGTGCCGACAGCACCCCGATTGCCCCTGAAACGCTCGGCGCATTGGCCCCCAATGACCTGATGCAGGCCCGCTTCACACTGGCACCGGCCCTGCGGATCGTGACCTCGGACTGGCCGATCCACGCGCTTTGGCAGTTCAACATGGCCGGTGGCCCGAAGCCGCAAATGCAGGCGCAAGACGTGATGGTCGCGCGGCCTGAATTTGACCCGGTGCAAACCGTTTTGCCCGTGGGTGCTGCGATGTTCGTCACCGCACTTGGCCAAGACGAGCCCCTTGGCACAGCGTTTGAACGCGTCACCCAAACGCATTCCGATTTCGATCTCAGCGCGACGCTGGGATGTCTCTTAGGCGCCAGTGTTCTGACGTCGCTCACGATTGGACCACCGACATGAACAGCTTGATTTCCCTCCATAATCGCGCCGCCGCAGCGCTGGATCGCAGCGCCGATTGGGTCACGCCGACCCTTGCGCGTGTGCTTTTTGCGGCCGTGTTGTTCAGCTACTACTGGTCCTCGGCCACCACGAAACTGGGCGACGGGGCGCTGGGGTTCCTCAGACCCTCCAGCGGGGCCTATATCCAGATTTTCCCCAAAGCGGTGGAAGCCGTGGGCTATGACACATCGCAGTTGAACGCGTTTCACTGGCTGGTCGTTGTGGCAGGCACCTGGGCGGAGTTCATCCTGCCCGTTCTGATCGTGCTTGGCCTGCTGACGCGCCTGTCGAGCCTTGGAATGATCGGCTTTATCGCAGTGCAGACATTGGTCGATATCACAGGCCACAATCTGGCCCCCGCCGATATCGGCGCATGGTTCGATAAAGGGTCCTCAAGCCTGATCGCAGATCAGCGCGCGATGTGGATTTTCCCGCTGCTGGTGCTGGTCTTTCGCGGAGGTGGTCCGCTGTCGCTGGACCGGCTGTTCACCCGATCAGCTTAGCCTGCACGTCCTTGCCCCACCCCAGATAGAGCGCATCCGCTTCGATCACAGGGCGCTTCATCAATGTAGGGTGCTCCAGCAGCAACTCGATCGGATCGCGCGCCCGGTCTTCATCGCTCAAGTCCCGCCATGTGGTAGAGCGCGTGTTGACCAGCGCATCGCCAAAAGCCGCGTGAAACCGCTCCAGATCGGCGCGCGAGACGCCGTCGGCGCGCACATCAGTCACTGTGACCGAATGCCCCGCCTCAGTGAGTAATTTTTGTGCTTTGCGACAGGTATCGCAGGTTTTTAGGCCGTAGAACTGCATGATGGCTCCGTCTCCAAGAGGTTGTGCCATGAAAACCATGTTAACCCACGGGGCGCACCCTTGTTTTTTTGGTAATCGGTCTAAAATTACATTCATGCTCTTGCGGGGGGCGGCCTCGTCCCGTGAGATCACAAGTCTGATCAAGGCCACGATCCGCTCTGGGGCGGCAAATTGAAGGAGAAGACGGATGGCCACTGGCACCGTGAAATGGTTCAACACCACAAAAGGGTTCGGCTTCATCGAACCCGATGACGGCGGCAAGGACGTTTTTGTCCATATCTCCGCCGTGGAACGCGCAGGCATGACAGGCCTCGCCGACAACATGAAGATCGAGTACGAAATGATCGAAGGCCGTGATGGTCGTCAGTCGGCAGGCGAGTTGAAAGCACTGTAAGCGTTCATCATCCCCCAAACCTGAAAAGCCGCGCCTTTCGAGGGGCGGCTTTTTTGTGCCTAATTTCAAGGCATCAAGCCGCGGATTGCGGCGAATGGCCCGCGACTTGCTGCGTCGCAGCATTTTAGCGGCGATCCCTTAACCCTTTTGTGCCAGAGTAAAGAGGCGCGCAACGTCGCGCGGGGGAGGACACCGCAACCTGCGGGGGCCTGCCCGTCTCCGCATCAAGAGGAGACGCGATATGTCCGATTTTCTTGCCGTTTTGGCGTTTTACTACATTTGCGACAGCACCGCAGCGTTACGTCCAATGTCGGGCGAAGAGGTCCTGCGCTGCACCGAGGCCTATGAGACTGTGAAGACCTATTTCGTGCCCAGCTTCGATCTGGCCCCACGCGGCAGCCTCGCCCGGTTCGAGCAGATGCAGCATGGCTATATGGGGTTCAAATCCTGGGAAGCCGACAACCCCGAACTTGTGGCCGATCTGCGCCAAAAAGCCGAACAGGCGACCCGCGTGGGCTTTGACGGCTAGGCGCGGATCAACTCGCGCATGACAGCGGCGGGGCCGTCGCCAGTGATCGGGGTGCGGCCAAGTTCGCGCCAGTCGCCCTCATTGATATCGGGGAAGACGGCATCGGCATCGGCGATTTCTAGATCGACCTCGGTGATCAGCAGGCGATCAGCCAGCAGCAGCATCTCCGTGTAGATGCGCTGCCCGCCAATGCCGTAGACGCGCCGATAGCCTTCTGCGTAAGCGAGCGACACGGCCTCTTGCGGAGACGTCACAACATGCTCGGCTAGGGACAGATCACGCGAGACGACGATATTCAGTCTGTTTTTCAATGGCTTATAAGGCAAGCTGTCCCAGGTCTTACGGCCCATGACAATCGCCCCGCCAAGCGTTTCGCGTTGAAAGAGCTTGAGATCTTCGGGCAGATGCCACGGGATATCGTTGTCTTTGCCAATCGCCCCATTGCGCGCGCGGGCCACGATCAGGCTGAGCATCAGACGGCCACCGGCGCTTTGATCGCGGGATCGGGGTCGTAACCCTCGAATGCAAAATCATCGAAGGTGAAATCGAAAATCGAGGTCACATTGCGCTTGATGACCAGTTTCGGCAACGGCTTCGGGGTGCGGGCAAGCTGGGTTTTCACCTGCTCCATATGGTTGGAATAGATATGTGCATCGCCGATGGAATGGACGAAGTCGCCTTGCTCATAGCCGGTCACATGGGCCAGCATCACCAAAAGCAGCGCGTAAGAGGCGATGTTGAACGGCACGCCGAGGAACATGTCTGCGGAGCGTTGATATAGTTGCAGATGCAGTTTACCGCCGATGATACGGACCTGCCAAAGCGTGTGACAGGGCGGTAGCGCCATATTATCGACCTCGCCGGGGTTCCAGGCAGAGACGATCAGGCGGCGGCTGTCGGGCGTTTTGCGGATCGCCTCGACCAGTTTTTCGATCTGATCGACATGGTGGGCGAAGAACGTGGGCGCACCGTCCTGCGTGGCCTCTGTTGGCGTCAGCGCCGGAAAGCGCCGCCATTGGGAGCCATAGACCGGGCCCAAATCGCCGTTTTCATCCGCCCATTCATCCCAGATGGAGACGCCGTTTTCCTTAAGATATCCGATATTTGTATCGCCAGCGAGGAACCAGAGCAGCTCGTGCACGATGGATTTGAGATGCAGTTTCTTGGTGGTCACAAGCGGAAACCCGTCAGCCAGCGGATAGCGCGCCTGCAGGCCGAAATAGCTGAGCGTGCCAGTCCCAGTGCGGTCGGTTGAGACCTCTCCGTGATCGAGGACGGTTTGAAGGGCATCGTGATACTGCTGCATCTGGGCCGGATCCTTTGGAAAAGCACCGAGTCGTCGGATCACTATATCTTGAGGATATGCGCCCGTGAACCGCCATTGATGGTGTTTTGCACCCCCTTCAGAGCGGGTAGCAACACCGGCTCTTTGCGCTACATTTAATGCAACGAAAAGGGAGACAGGAATGTCACTGAAATATCTGCACACCATGGTCCGCGTGAAGGACCTCGATGAATCCATTGCCTTTTACGGGCTTCTTGGCCTGAAAGAGACGCGCCGTTACGAGAATGAAGGCGGGCGGTTTACGCTGGTTTTCATGGCGCCTCCTGGGCAAGAAGAATGCCCGGTTGAGCTGACCTATAACTGGGATGGCGACGATGCGCTGCCTGACGACAGCCGCAACTTTGGGCATCTGGCCTACCGGGTCGGCAATATCTATGAGATGTGCCAACACCTTATGGACAATGGCGTGACGATCAACCGCCCGCCGCGCGACGGCCATATGGCTTTTGTGCGCTCCCCCGACAATATTTCCATCGAGCTTTTGCAAGAAGGCGACGCGCTTGAAAAAGCGGAGCCCTGGGCAAGCATGGAAAACACCGGTCACTGGTAAAGTGACCGCGCGGCTGGCATACGCGCTGGGGCTGCTGGTGGCTTTGCCATCCGCAGCCGACGCCGTCTGTCGGCAAGCGCTTGTGTTGGGGCTCGATGTGTCGGGCTCCGTCGATGCGCAGGAATACAGCTTGCAACTCAACGGCTTGGCAGATGCCATCGCCTCCCCCGGCGTTGCAGAGCGGCTTTTGGCGATGCCGGAAGCGCCTGTGCGGTTGGCTGCCTTTGACTGGAGCACAACAGAACGCCAGCGCGTGATCCTGCCGTGGAGGGAGGTGCGCACCCGTGCCGACATTACCGCCATCGCGGCCCAATTGCGCAGCACACGGCGGGCTTTCAACGCCGCCGCCACCGCAAACTCAACCGCGACGGCCCTTGGGACGGCGATGACCTTCGGGATCAGCATGCTGGAGCAGCAGGAGGAGTGCTGGAAACTGACCCTGGATATTTCGGGGGATGGCAAGAACAACACCGGCATCGCGCCAGAGAAGGTCTTTGTCGAAAATCGCTACACGATCAATGGCCTTGTCATCGGCGCAGACAACCCGCCCATCGGCGATATCCGCCTGATCGAGGTTGCCGATCTGTCCAGCTACTATCGCACAACTGTGCTGCGTGGACCCGGCGCCTTTGTCGAAACGGCACTGGGGTTTCGGGACTTTGAACGCGCGATGACGCGTAAGCTGATCCGCGAGTTGGAGGGCCTCGTGATTGGGCGGCTGATGCCCTAAGCGCGCCTTAGTAGATGTAGCGGATCTGGTCGGTCCAATACCGCTCCACCCGGCGCAGGGAGGTGTTGATTTCCTCAATCCCGTCCATGCCGATCACGCCCTTTTCCATCAGACCATCCGCATGCCGCGCAAAGAGTTCGGCTACGATATCCCTGATATTGCGGCCTTTCTCGGTCAGGCGCACGCGCACAGACCGGCGGTCAATCTCACAGCGCTGGTGGTGCATGTAGCCCATCTCGACCAGCTTTTTCAGGTTGTAGCTGACATTGGAGCCTTGGTAGTAGCCGCGGGTTTTCAGCTCCCCAGCGGTCACCTCATTGTCGGAAATGTTGAAGATCAGCAGCGCCTGCACTGCGTTGATCTCCAACACGCCGACCCGCTCGAACTCGTCCTTGATGACGTCCAGCAAAAGCCGGTGAAGCCGTTCGACCAGCGCCAGACTGTCAAGATAGCCCGATATGAAACTGCTGTTCTGGCCTGTAGAAACCGTGTTCTGAAAACTCATGAGACATCCGCCTTATTGATCTGCTTGCAGACCAGTTACGGCGGAAATACCCAATATTCGGTTAAAGCCCGAAAAATTCGCGCGAAATAAGCTATTTCGTGCCTGCGTGATCGGAAATGTCAGAAATCAAATCAGAAAATTCAGCAGGAGGGGCGTTTTGGCCAGTCACCCACTGGTATAGATCCTGATCATTCTCGGACAAAAGCGCATCGTAATTGACGATTTGCTCCTCCGACATCTGCTCAAGCCGGTCGCCTGCATAGGCGCTCAGGATCAGGTCCATTTCCTTGATGCCCCTCCGCATGGAGCGCATTTTCAGCCGCTTGATGCGGTTTTGAGGCGTCTCTGACATCAGTTTTCCTTCAACTTCTGGCGCAGTTTCTTCTCAAGATAGCCCAGCTTTTGGACCGCATGGGACAACTCACCTTTCAGGACGCGGATTTCAACCAGCACATCGGTCACGTCCGTCGACAGCGCTTCCTCGTCAGGTGGGCCCTCGGGGCCTTCGCCATCACCTGTCAGCAACCAGCTCAGCGACACACCGACGAGGCCCGCCATCATCTGCAGCTTGTTGGCGCGCGGCTCTGACAGATCGTCTTCCCAATTGCGCACTGTGGCGTGTTTGACGCCCAATTGCTTGGCCAGTTGCACCTGGCTCAACCCGGCGCGTTCGCGGGCGGCGGCCATGCGGTCGCCAAATGTGGCCGTCTCTTCGTCATACCAGCCGTCCATCACATCTACCGCGTCGTCCATGTCCGTCCTTCCGGGTTGATTGGGTGGTGTCCGCATCCTATGAGGGTTGCGCCCCAGCTTCCAACCGGAGACGACCATGCCCTTTCTGTCTGCGACACTGACCCGCGTTAAACCATCCCCGACGATCGCAGTCACCACCAAAGCGGCGGAGCTTAAAGCCGCAGGGCGCGACGTTATCGGCCTTGGGGCCGGTGAGCCGGATTTTGACACGCCAACCAATATCGCCGCTGCGGGCAAAGCGGCCATTGATGCCGGTAAAACGCGCTACACCGCCCCTGACGGCATCCCTGAGCTAAAGCAGGCGATCTGCGACAAGTTTCAGCGCGACAATACACTCAGCTACACGCCCGCACAGGTCAGCGTAGGCACAGGCGGCAAGCAAATCCTCTATAATGCGCTGATGGCAACGCTGAACCCCGGCGATGAGGTGATCATCCCGGCACCTTTTTGGGTCAGCTATCCCGATATGGTACTGCTGGCCGGGGGGGAGCCTGTCGTGGTCGAGGCCGGGCTGGACACCGGCTTTAAAATGACGCCTGCCCAGCTTGAAGCCGCGATCACGCCTAAAACCAAGTGGCTGATCTTCAACTCACCGTCCAATCCGACAGGGGCTGGCTATAGCTGGGACGAGCTGAAAGGCCTCACGGACGTGCTGCTCCGCCACCCCCATGTCTGGGTGATGACGGACGATATGTATGAACATCTCGTCTTCGGGGATTTCAAATTCTGCACCCCCGCCGAGGTCGAACCACAGCTCTATGACCGCACGCTCACCTGCAACGGTGTCTCCAAAGCCCACGCGATGACTGGCTGGCGGATCGGTTATGCGGCAGGCCCGGTGGAGCTGATTGCTGCGATGCGCAAGATCCAATCCCAATCCACGTCGAACCCCTGCACCATTAGTCAATGGGCCGCGATTGAAGCGCTTAACGGCGATCAAAGCTATATCGCGACGAACAACGCGACCTTCCAGCGCCGCCGCGATCTGGTGGTGGAGATGCTGAACACCGCCCCCGGCATCACCTGCCCCACACCGGATGGCGCGTTCTATGTCTATCCGTTCATCGAAGGCTGCATCAGCAAGACCTCGAAAGGCGGCACGCAGATCACCGATGATGAAGCCTTTGCAACAGCGCTTCTTGAGGAAACCGGCGTCGCCGTCGTCTTCGGCGCGGCCTTCGGCCTTTCCCCAGCCTTCCGGGTCAGCTACGCTACGTCAGACGAGGCCCTGAAAGAGGCCTGTAGCCGGATCATCGGTTTTTGCGAGGGTCTGACGTAACGAGGGATCGAGCATGGCCGGAGACCTGCCAGACTATTATTTCCGCGTCCGCGAAAACGGCGCAGCGGTATTTCGTGTGGACACCGAAAACCGTCAGCGCCGGATCGACATGGATCAGATCGCAGTGATCAACATCCGCAATGGGGAGGTCAAACCCCATGGCGACCGCACGCTCTCGGACACCGACCGCGAAGTGATTGACGACTGGATGACCGAGCGCCGCGCGATCCTTGCTGAGCGCGATATCGACGATATTCACCGGGCGGTTGATTACCTGAACCTGACCACCCAATGGGTGCAGTCCAAAGCCACGGATGACGAGCTTGAGAACGTCACCGACGCGCTTTTGCTGGCCATGCATGATCTGCGCTCAACACTTGTGCGCAAGAAGGCCGACCGGCTGATGAAAGATAAGGGCTAGGCGCCGGCCTCTTTCGCTTTTTTGGAATCCTTACCGGAAGCCGCGGCGCAAAACCTCACACAGCAGAGAGCCGCCGCAAGGTAGGTCCGTAAAACCGGCCCAGCAACAACACGGCCGCCATCGCCAAACCGACAACAAGCCCCATCCAGACACCCACCGCGCCAAATCCCAACGGAAAGCCCAGCACATACCCAGCGGGCAAGCCCAAGCCCCAATAGCTGAGCGTGGCATGGATCATCGGCACGCGTGTGTCCTGCACACCGCGTAATAGGCCAAGTGCCATCACCTGCGCGCCATCGACAAACTGAAACAGCGCCGCCATCGCCAAAAGCCCAACCCCGATGGCAAGGATTGCCGGGCGTTGCGGATCATCTGGATCGACGAATAGGCTCAACAGAAACTCCGGCACCAGCAAAAACGCAGCAATCGTCACGGCGGCAAAAGCAAAGGACGCCCCCACCGCGACCCCACCACCTTGCCGCAGCCCACCGATATCCTTGCGCCCCAGCGCGCGGCCCGCGCGCACTGTCGCCGCTTGTGACAACCCTAAATGCACCATGAACGTCATGGACGCCAGTTGCAGCGCAATGCCATGCGCGGCCAGTTCCACCGCGCCGATGGTGCCGACCATGATCGCGGATGCGGTAAAGAGGCCGGTTTCGGCAAAGCTGGTGACCCCGATGGGCCAGCCCAGACGAAACACGGTGCCCAGTGCCTCTGGATCGCTGCGCCAGATGCGCTGGAACAGGGCAAAATTTGGTAGGACCCGCAGCACGTAAAGCGTCAACAACGCGCCGGAGGCCAGTTGCACCACAACGGACGCAATCGCAGCCCCCTGCACACCCAGTTCAGGTGCGCCCCAGCGGCCAAAGATCAGCGCGTAATTGATCAGCGCATTCAGAAAAGCGGCTGCGATCGTGACCCAGAGGATCACTTGCGTGCGCTCCAGCGCGGACAGGAACGCTTTCAGCACCATCACAAAAAGCGCAGGCAAAATGCCCCAACCCGCGATGCGCAGATAGGTCTGCGCCAAGGCGGCCACATCCGGCTCCTGCCCCAGCGCGCGGAAGATCGGCTCCGAGAAATACATCGGCAGGATCATCACCCCGCCATAGATCATCGACAGCCACAGCCCCATGCGGGTGACGCGGCGGGCCTGCACCTCATCGCCGTTCTCCGAGGCCGCAGCGACCAGTGGCATGACCGCCCAGGCAAAGCCGCTGCCCACAATAAAGAGGGTGAAAAAGATCGACGAGGCCAAGGTAACAGCAGCCAGCTCGGTCACTCCATACCAACCCAACATCACCGTGTCGGTCGTCGTGATCGCCATCTGAGCGATGTGACTGCCGATCAAGGGCAGCCCCAACACGAGAAGCGATTTGAGATGTTGCAGACGGGTCATGCCTTCTGCTTTGGATCAATCCAAAGCAACTGGCAACAGGTTACGGAACCCTAAAGAGCGCGCAGCAGGAATTGGCTTGCCACAACCAGGATCAAGCCGCCCCCCAGAATTTCCAAGACCGGAGCCACACGGGCCAGCTTGCCGGACCCGCTCAATTGGGTCAGCGCCCCTTCGCGGGCGGAAACCGCCAGCAGCGCCACCAATATTGTGATTGTCGCTGTACCGAGCCCCATGGCGAACGCTCCCGCGATGCCCGCGGCCTCGACCCCTAGCCGCCATGTGAGGACCAAGAGGAACAGCGCGCCCGTGCACGGCCGGATTGCAACCGATCCAACCACCAAAACCGCATCGCGCAAAGAGCGCACGCGTTCGACCTCCTCGACCGTCGGGGCATGTTTGTGTCCGCAACTGTGGCATGTGCCATCGTCGTTGGTCCCATGGTCGTGATGATGGTCGTGGTCGTGCCCATGGTCATGATCGTGATGGGGCTCATGGCTGTGTTTTTCCCTGCGCAACAAAGCGCGCGTGCCTCGCCAAAACAGCCAAAGGCCGATCAACGCAATCGCGCCATAACTGATGGGCGCCATGATATCTTCGCTGACCGCCTCAACGCGCTCCCGCCCCCAACCCAAAGCGGTGGCTACGCCGTAAACAAGGATTACCGCCGTTGCGGCCTGCGCAAGGCTCGAGGCCAGTGCCAGACCCGACAACCGCAACGCCGTAACCCGCCGCGCGGTGCCGTAGCCGCCAATTACCATCTTGCCATGGCCCGGCCCGGCTGCGTGGAAAAATCCATAGGCAAAGCAAAGCCCCATAAGGCCCCAGAACGCGCCGGGATCACCGGTGCGCAATCCTCGCAGGTAAGACGCCATTGCGCCTTGCACCTCGCGCTGGCCATTGGCCGCCCAGATCGCAATCCGGTCGTCCACGCCGCTCAGCCAAAAGCCAAGCGCCGCCGCCACAAGCAAGCCCAGCGCTATCCAGAGACGCATGTCAGGGTGACCGTATCGGAAAAATGCTCGCCCACTGCGGGGAAATCGTATTCAAGCTGGGCCTGTGGCACGGTGAAAAGAAGCTCCTCCAGAAGGTCAGAGGCGGCTGCGAAATCAGCGACTTCCAGATCGGCCTCGCACCCGTCGCGGCCCTCGATGCCCACATCAAGGGTCACGGCATAGGCCGTGAAATAGCCCGGATCAAACGGGCGCACTTTGACGGGCGTGTTGACTGTCAGAGGGGCTGCCAAGGGACGCCGGTGCACAGACACGATCTTCTCGCCATCCAACCGGGTTTCGATCGGCACGGGCGGGGACAAGGCGATGGGGCCATCGGCATCAAGGTAAAGATCGCCCTCGAACCCCTCGATCCAGTTCATGTCAAAGCCTTGCAGCTGCGCCAACTCGGCAGGTTCCAATTTGCCGTCCAGATCGGGATCCAGACGCATATCTTCCAGCAAAAGCAGCGTGTAAAGCGGGTCATAGGCCCAAGTGACATCAACAGCGCTCAACTGACCTTCGTCGTCGAAGACCAGCTTCAGACCGGTGTCGATAAACACATGCGGATGCGCCCCGGCGACCGGGGCAGCACAACATAATGCAAAAGAGAGCGCGCGCGTCCACATTTCCCTGAAATAGGGGGTCGCGCGCGCAGGCTCAAGGCATCATTCCGCAGCAGGCACCGGTTTGGCAGCCTTTCGCTGCGCCGGGTGCAACGAGGCCCCCAGAATATGATCTGCCTTGTGGATCACCTGACCGGCCCGGCCCACGATCAACGGATCGGGGGCCTTCACGATTTTCAGGTCCTTGCCCGGATAGTCGATACTGTTGAGGAAGTGCAGCATGCAGTTCAGGCGCGCGCGCTTCTTGTCGTTGGATTTGATGACCGTCCACGGCGCATCTGCCGTGTCGGTGTAGAAGAACATCGCCTCCTTGGCTTCGGTATAATCATCCCACTTGTTGAGGCTGGCCTTGTCAATCGGGCTCAGCTTCCACTGCTTGAGCGGGTCTTCGGCGCGGCTATCAAAGCGGCGCTTTTGCTCGTCGCGGGTGACCGAGAACCAGTATTTATACATCCGGATGCCGGAGTTGACGAGCATCCGCTCCCATTCGGGGGTCTGGCGCATGAACTCCAGATATTCGCCCGGCTCACAGAACCCCATGACCCGTTCCACGCCCGCGCGGTTATACCAGCTGCGGTCATAAAGAACCATTTCACCCTTGGTGGGCAAATGGTCCACATAGCGCTGAAAATACCACTGGCCGCGTTCCTCATCCGTGGGCTTGTTCAACGCGACAACGCGGGCGGCACGAGGATTCAAATGCTCGGTAAAGCGTTTGATCGTGCCGCCCTTGCCCGCTGCATCGCGCCCCTCGAACAGAAGAACAAACTTCTGGCCCGTCTCCTGCGTCCACAGCTGAACCTTCAACAATTCTGCTTGCAGCTTCGCTTTCTGCGTCTCGTAAGAGCGACGCGAGAGCTTTGTCTCATACGGGTATGTCCCGGTTTCAAACGCATCCGCCTCAATCCGAGGGGGAACGTCTTTGAGGGCGGGTTTGCTTGCGGAATTGGGGGTGGCCATCTCTGTCTCCTAGTCGTGTCGACAGAGCCTTATCGCTTTCAGGACGTGTCTACTTTGCGCTGAATCAAGTGAGACAGAATGTCTCAAATCGGCAAAAATCCTTTAAGATCATGCTCTTCAATCAATTTATTATAGGTATCACGATATCGTGGGTGCCCGCTGCGCGCCGCATAAGAGCCTGCAATGACAGCCGCACGGGCCTGACGCCCCTTCGGCTGGCACAGGGCCAATAACCGCCGGATATAACGCTGATCATCGCGCCGGGCGCGCAGACCTGTATAAATCACCTGTGGCGTGACACCATCGCCCATGGCCCCGTCCAGCAGAGTCCATAACACGCCATAGCGCAGCAAACGCGCTTCGGCCTGCGGGGCCAGAAATCGTGTTGTCAGCACCTGAGCGGCCGCGTCAGGTGCGATCGCATCTGCATATGTCGGATCCTGCAGCCACACGATACGGGACGCGACCGCAAGGTTCGCAGGGTCAGGCAGATACCGGGCCTGCGGCGGCCGAGCGGGCGCTTTGGGTGTCACACTCACAATACGCGCGCCGGGGGCGGCCAACGCATAGCACAATGCTGCATAGCCGCCATCCTCATCGCCATAGAACAGCGTTTGCTCAAACGGATCGAACACTGCGCCATCCACGCAACGATCAAAAAGGTCAATCACCGCATCGGCGCGAAAATCATGGCCAGCCTGCGCCACGATAGTCAGCAAGGACCAACCGCGCTGACGCGCCTGCGCTTCGAGCGGGGAATGATGTTGGCCCTCATCCATTCCTTTCGGCGCAGTCGCAAAATGCACAAGAAGTTCAGGCCCTTGCCCCACGAAGCGCGCATGGTGATGCGCGCCCAACGGGCCTGTCAGGCTATCAGGATCAAGGTTGAAAATCGTCTGGGTCACAGTCATCTCGTTTCACTCGTCACGCGCGGTCTGACAGGGCTCAAACACAGCCACAACGCGCATATCGCCTCGTCGTATTTCTCTTATCCGACAGGCGTTCTGGCGTCAAAATATGGCACCGGCAGGGCAGGATTGGACCCATCTGGTGCCGATCCGCCTTCCCCCGCCCAGCCAAACCTGCTTTATTAGGGAAAACCCTTAAGAATAAGAGCAGCTGCCATGGCCGACGATCTTCTTTCCGGCACCCCAGAGCCGACCGATTACGATGCCTCCTCCATCGAAGTGCTGGAGGGGCTGGAGCCGGTGCGCAAACGCCCCGGCATGTATATCGGCGGTACGGATGAGCGCGCGCTGCATCACATGGTGGCCGAAGTGTTGGACAACTCCATGGATGAGGCCGTCGCCGGCTTTGCCAACCGGATTGAGGTTGAGCTGCATGCGGACTACGCCCTGACCGTGCGCGACAATGGACGTGGCATCCCGATTGATCCACATCCCAAGTTTCCCGACAAATCCGCTTTGGAGGTGATCCTCTGCACCCTTCACGCGGGGGGTAAGTTCTCGGGCAAGGCCTATCAGACATCGGGCGGTCTGCATGGTGTGGGGGCGTCGGTCGTCAACGCGCTTTCCGACAGCATGGTCGTGCAGGTCGCGCGCAACAAGGAAGTCTACGAGCAGCGCTTTTCCCGTGGCGTCCCTTTGGGCGGCGTCGAGAAGATCGGCGTCGCCCCCAACCGCCGCGGCACGACTGTGACCTTCCACGCCGACGAGCAGATCTTCGGCAAGCACCGGTTCAAGCCCGCGCGGCTGTTCAAATCCATCCGCTCCAAGGCCTACCTCTTCTCCGGCGTCGAAATCCGCTGGAAGTCCGAGATCGACGATGGCGAGACGCCAACCGAGGCTGTCTTCCACTTCCCCGGCGGCCTGTCGGACTACCTGTCCGAGACGCTGGGCAGCGCGTCGACCTATGCCGAACAGCCCTTCGCGGGCACCGTCGATTTTCAGGAAAAGTTCAACACCCCCGGCAAGGTCGAATGGGCGATCAACTGGACCCCGTCCCGCGACGGGTTCATCCAAAGCTACTGTAACACCGTGCCCACCCCCGAAGGCGGCACCCATGAGGCGGGCTTCTGGGCGGCGATCCTGAAAGGTATCCGCGCCTATGGTGAATTGATAAATAACCGCAAAGCGGGCCAGATCACGCGTGATGATTTGATTACCGGCGGTTGCGCGCTGGTATCCTGCTTTATCCGCGAGCCGGAGTTCGTCGGCCAGACCAAAGACCGCCTGGCCACGGTCGAGGCGCAGAAACTGGTCGAAAACGCGGTGCGCGACCACTTCGACAACTGGCTCGCGGCGGACACGAAATCCGCAGGCGCAATCCTCGATTTTCTGGTGCTGCGCGCGGAGGAACGCCTGCGCCGTCGCCAGGAGAAAGAGACCGCCCGCAAATCCGCCACCAAGAAGCTGCGCTTGCCCGGCAAGCTGGTGGATTGCTCCGCCACATCGCGCGACGGGACGGAGTTGTTTATCGTCGAGGGGGACAGCGCCGGCGGCTCCGCCAAGATGGCCCGTGACCGCAAGACGCAAGCCCTTCTGCCTCTGCGCGGCAAGATCCTGAACGTGCTGGGGGCGGCCTCGTCAAAGCTGGGCTCCAATGCCGAGATCAGCGATCTGACGCAAGCGCTGGGTGTCAGCCTCGGCACGCGCTTCAATGTCGATGATCTGCGCTATGACAAGATCATCATCATGACCGACGCCGATGTCGACGGCGCGCATATCGCATCGCTTCTGATGACGTTCTTTTTCACCCAGATGCGCCCGATGATCGACGCAGGGCATCTCTATCTGGCCTGCCCGCCGCTCTTCCGTCTGACCCAAGGCGCGAAACGGGTCTATTGCCTCGACGAGGTCGAGCGCGACGACTGGCTAGAGAAAGGTCTGGGCGGAAAAGGCAAAATCGACGTCAGCCGGTTTAAAGGCTTGGGCGAGATGGACGCGAAGGACCTTAAAGAGACCACCATGGACCCGTCATCGCGCAAATTGATCCGCGTGACGATTGACGAGGACGAGCCGGGCGAGACGGGTGATCTGGTTGAGCGGTTGATGGGCAAGAAGCCGGAGATGCGGTTCCAGTATATCCAGGCGAACGCGCAGTTCGTTGAGGAGTTGGATGTTTGAAGACTTATGATTTAAATTTGTCTTTTTGGGATTGTCGCAATTTCAAAACCATTCAAAGACCCAGGCAAACCAACACTTTGGACGTGCCAAGCATATGTCTCTGAGCAGATCCTCACCCTTACCGCGTATTCATGAATGTTAAAGGTGACCAGACCGGTCTTAAGCTTTGCCAATATATTAGTATCGGCTTTGTGAACAAATGTTTGGATATTCATAGTTAGCAAAAAATTCAGGCATCTCACATACACAACTACCAGCCCGTCTGCGATTTTCTTCTGCTCACCTAAGGGCAAATTACTGATCTGAGAACTCGCGGGAAAGGAATAAGTGATCGGATGTCTATCCCCGGCTTTCGGCCAATACTCGTCGTCTTCTGTCTTCGGTGCTTGTCTAATCGCACTTCTCCTTGCGCGTATTGCCTGCTCGCGGTTAGTGATAATGTAAAATGTATGTGAAAATCAACTGTTATTTCTGTAAATATTAATGATTTCTTAAATAACCCTTGTCAATTTGGGAGGCCAAGAGTAGGTAAGAAATACAAAAAGTGTAAAGGAAATATTACACGTTACCGCCAAGCCCCCTTAGAAATAAGGAGCAAGTCAAAGAAAGAGCTTATCATGTAGAGTGAAGCCTGGTCGTTCCATAGATGCTCATCTATGGAACATTCTTACCTACAGCATCATTAAATGAGAGACTCTGGCTTAGGAGTGTAGACATGAAAATCAAAGAACGGACCGCAAATGATAACGGAAAGTACCGGTTTACAGTGGACGTATCCCGCCGACTAGCTGAGGAAATCGAGAAGATGGCCCAGGACACCGGGCGCACGAAAGCGGAGGTTTTTCGGCTGGCGATCGAGTTGTTGTCAACAGCTCGCGAAGCTCAAAAAGATGGAATGCACGTGGGTGCTTGGGATGAGACCCCAGAGCAAAGACGCGAACGCGAATTTGTGAATTTCGGCTGATTTTTGGACTTGGTTTCGTGGGATAATGAGTAAGCCGAAAAGAGACACCATAAAAGAGGATTCTGTCGATATTGGCAAGGAATCTAGTGACCTCCCTGTTTATTCAGAGGGGTCACTAGAGTATTTGGACGAGCGGACGCGTATAGAAACCTATTGGTTCAAGGAAAAAGGCATCTTTTATCTGTCATGTGTTGTCATTATGGCGATTATGACCTGCGCATTGATGCTCGTTTTCTTCTCTGAAGACGCTGAAGCATTGGATTGGAGCAGACAGACCCTGTCTGCACTTTTGGGGTTTGCAGCGGGGGCGATTTGGCAAGCTAAATCAAGCAAATAGTATCTTTTTGTTGCGGCAACCACTCTTCCACATTCACCGCAAAACCAACCCACTCACCTCGGCCCGGATCGCGGTCTCGGTATCGTCGCTATCCGCTGACACAGCCACCCCCACCAAAGCATCCGGCGACCCGCCAAACGCCTTGGCGTAATCCGCGGCTAGATCAACGCTCTCGCTGAACGATCCCGTCCCCGCCGCGCGCCTTATCAATGTCTTGCCGCGGTTGTCCAGATACGGCGAGGCCAGTACTTGCCCGCGCGAATGATCTCCGCCCCAGACATAGACCAGCATCCGCGCGTTCTTGTTGCCCAGCAGCGAGCGCAAACGCGGGTTCGGCCCCGCACGCTCGGCGCTCGACCGGTCCATGAACACAAAATACAGCGAGATGTTCCGGTCATCGCCGCCTTTCACGCGCAGATCGGTGGGCGGCACGGATTGCGACACGCTCCAATTCCAGGACGCGGCGCGTTTATCCCACATGTCCTGGCCCAGCGCAGAATAAGCGACCGAGACGCCCTGATCCGACGCGATCCCCAGCGACCCGCCCCGAAAGGCATAGTCATTATCGGACACGCGGAAGAATTTCTGCTCTTTCCAGCCGGAGAATGACACAGGTCCCGCCAAAGCGGGCAAGGTGGCGAGCGACAGGGTAAGAGCGAGGGCGGAACGGTATAACATGAAGGTCTCCTTTACCCCGGTTAAACAGCGCGCGGGCGCTCACATGCAACGCACGTTCCCGCGAGAGATATGTCAGCTAGCCCTGGATCGTCTCAAGATAGGCCACCAGATCGGCAATCGCGGGGCTGGTCAGGATCGGCGTGCCGTCAGGCGCGCTGAGCGCAGCACTCGCGGCGCCATCCAGATAGGGGCCGAAGATCGGCATCGGGCCGCCATGGGCGATCATCGGGTCACGACCGTCGATCTGAAAGACCACGCGGACGATGGGGAATACACCGTCATTGCCAGCTGAAAGCTGCGTCAGATCGGGCGGCGAGATGGTGAGCGCCTCGACCATCGGGCCGTCACCGGTGGCATCAAGACCATGGCAGGCGGCGCAAATATCCATGTAAAGCAGGCGTCCAGCTTCAACATCCTGCGCCGAGACGGGGGCGGCAAGAAGCAAGGTCAGGGCTAGGGTCAGGCATCGCATATGGGGTCCTCCGGGGTTGGATATGAGATCAATGTAGCAGTGTTGCGCGGGCGCGCTTTGATCCGGATCAGACGAGATGCGGAGGGTGCTTGCACCGCGCCGCCCGCTGGCACAGGATGCGCGGGAAAGGGGAGTTCCATGCCGTTTTACGCCCTCACTATGCTGACCGCCGGGATCGGCATCCCTATTCTGGCGGCCCTGAACGCCGCCCTTGGTGCACGGATCGGGTCGCCCGCCAGCGCGTCGGTGGTTCTGTTTGCGGTCGCCTTCCTGTGCGCCTGCGTAGTGGCCCTGACCCAAGGGCCAAGTGCGCTGGGCAAGGTTGCGGCAGCCCCCAAATACCTGCTTCTCGCAGGGGCTTTGATCGCATTCTATGTGCTGACGATCACCGCCATCGCGCCGCGTTTCGGGATCGGCAACGCGGTGTTCTTCGTGCTGTTGGGTCAGTTGATCTCTGCTGCGGCCATCGACCATTTCGGGCTATTTGGGGCGCAGGTCAGCGCTCTGGGGCCCATGCGGGCGGCGGGGATTGCTTTGATGGCGGTGGGCGTTTTTCTTACGCAGAAAGCCTGAACGTCAGGTCCCAGAGCGCGTCTGGCACTTCGACCTTTGTCATCGCTTGGCGACGTGCGCCTGGGATGCGCGCGCCCTCTTGTGCCTCGACCGCATCGACAACCCGCGCCATGCGGGCGCCAAAATCCGGTGAGACGGTCGGATCAAGGATCAGATAGGTCTGCCCCAGCCCGTGCGGCGGCCCGTCCGGCAACTTCAGCCCGCCTACGTCGAGCGAGTTGACCGACCCGGTCAACGCGGCGGCCATGACCTCTCCCATCAGGCCAAAGCCCCAGCCTTTATAGCCACCCGTGCTGACCAATGAGCCTTTCAACGCGGCGTCCGGGTCCGTTGTCGGCTTGCCATCGCCATCCACAGCCCAACCCAACGGGATCGCCTCGCCTGCCGCTTTGGCCATGGTGATCTTGCCCAAAGCCACGGCGGAGGTCGAGAAATCGAACTGCATCGCAGGCGCGCCATCACCCGGCACCGCCATGGAGATCGGGTTGGTGCCGATCACACGCTCTTTGCCGCCCGGAGGGGCCACGATGGGCGAGGCATTGGTAAACCCGATCGCGATGAACCCGGCTTGCGCAATCTGTTCAGTGAAATACCCCAGCGATGTGCAGGTATGGGCATGGGCGACGGCCAGGGTCGCAGTGCCGTTGGTTTTTGCCGCGTCAAGCGCCATAGGCAGCGCGCGTGTGAAGGCAGGCTGAGCAAAGCCGTATCGCGCGTCGGATTTTATGAAGCCAGGGCGGATCGCCTGCACATCTGGCTCCACATCACCCTTCACGCGACCGGATTCAAGCTGGGTGCAATAGCTCTCCAGATAGTAAAGCCCGCAGATGATATTGCCGAGCGCCTCGGCACGGGCTACGGCCTTTGCAACCTCCTCGGCGATCCAGGGTGCTGCGCCGTGATTGGTTAACGCCTTGCGGCTCGTTTCATGGATGTCAGTGACGGAGACCTGCGGCATATCATTCACTCAGATGCCCTTGATCGAGACGCAGAACACGGTCCATCCGTGCAGCCAGATCAAGGTTATGGGTTGCGATCAAGGCCGACAGGCCAGTGGTGCGGACGAGTTCCATCAGCGCGCCGAATACCCGGTCAGAGGTGGCTGGATCGAGGTTGCCTGTCGGCTCATCGGCGAGCAAAAGCTGGGGTTCATTGGCCAAAGCGCGGCAGAAGGCGACGCGCTGTTGCTCGCCGCCTGAAAGGGCAGCAGGGCGGTTATCCGCGCGATGTTCGACGCCGACACGGGTCAGAAGATCGGTCGCGCGGGCCTCCGCCTTGGCCTTTGAGACCCCATTGGCAAGCTGGGGGAGGATGATGTTCTCCGCGGCTGTGAACTCCGGCAGAAGGTGGTGAAACTGGTAGACAAACCCGACATTTTCGCGCCTTGCCGCCGTGCGGCGGCGGTCAGACAGCGTTGTCAGATCGGTTCCCGAAATCTCGACCGTGCCAGCGTCTGCCGTGTCCAACAGCCCCGCGATATGTAAAAGTGTCGACTTGCCCGCGCCCGACGGTGCGACCAAGGCCACGACCTCGCCCTGCCCAACCTCCAGATCAAGGCCACGCAGCACAGAAACCTCGTTCGACTTGCCTTTGTTATAGGCTTTCTCGATGCCCTTCAGGCGCAGCGTCACATCACTCATACCGCAGCGCCTCAACCGGGTTCAGGCGCGCCGCCCGGCGCGCCGGAAAGATCGTCACGATGAAAGACAGCCCCAGCGACAGGCCCACAGCAGACATTACATCCGCGAACTCCAGCTTGGCCGGCAAGGCGTAGATCCCACGGATCGACGGGTCCCAGACACCGCCGCCAGAGATCATGTTCACCACGCTGAAAATCGGGTCGATATAGATGGCGAAAAGACAGCCAAGGATCACGCCCAGCGCCGTGCCAATCAGGCCGGTAAACGCGCCGCAGATGAAAAAGACGCGCAGCAAAGAACCCTCCGTCAGCCCCATCGTGCGCAAAATGCCAATATCGCGCCCCTTGTTCTTCACCAGCATAATAAGACCGGAAATGATGTTCATCGCCGCGATCAGAACAAGGATCGACAGGATGATGAACATCACGTTGTCCTCGATATCCAGCGCGCGCAGGAAGCTGCCGGAGGCGTCGCGCCACGTCCAAAGCAAGGCGCGCTCTCCGGCGGCTTGCAGCAGCGGCAAGGTCAGATCGTCGATCGCTTCAGGCTCTTCGACCATGACCTCCAGCTCGTCGGCCACGCCGTCACGGTTGAAGTAAAGTTGCGCCTCCTCAAAAGGCATATAGACCCGCGTGCGGTCGATGTCGTAGCGCCCGGCAGTGAAAATATAGACGACTTCATAAGCGTTCACACGCGGGCTGGTGCCAAACGCGGTCTTCACCCCGTTGGGAGAGATCAGCTTGATCGGATCGCCAAGCCGCAGCCCCAACTCGCGCGCCACGCCAGAGCCGATGGCGACCCCTTCGCTAAACCGTGCGATGTCGCCCTGAAACTCCTCAGGGTTTGCCACGCGCGGGATCGTGTTCAGATCCTCAGCCCAGATGCCAAAGACCTGCACGCCGCTGTTGTTCTGCCCCGCATTTGCCATCACCTGGCCTTTCACCAAAGGGGCCACGCGCGTCACACCGGGGATCGCGCGGATCCGCTCGGCCATTGCCTCGTAGTCGTCAATTGTGCGCGATTGAACGCCAAATTCGTTGACCACGGTCGTGTTGTAGACCGTCACATGGGCATTCGCGCCAAGGATCGTGTCGACGAATTCCGCCCGAAATCCAGATCGCACGGCCAAAGTCGCGATCAGTGCAAACACCGCCAGCGTGATGCCGATCAAGCTGATCCATGTCATGGTGCTGACGCCACCTTCGGCCTTTTTTGCCCGCAGGTAGCGCCACGCAATCATCCACTCGAACGGGGCGAAAGGAGCTGTTTTGCCAGCCATATTGTCCTCAATCTGCGCGATCTGCCTTTGGGGGCGGACCGTGGGGCGTTTGCGCGCGATGGTCAAGGCAAAGGGGCGTTATCCGCCGCTAGCTCGCAGGCAAATGGATGGTGAAGCGCTCGCGAATGGCGAGGTCAAGGTCAGGTGCCAGCCGCGCCCGACTGCCTTGCGCGAGGATTTCGTTCATCTTCGCCGTGGCGTTTTCCAGAAGATCAGGCCGCCCCATTTCTTCCCATTCCTTGGGGGAGGATCGGTCGGCTGTGGCGGGATAAACGTATTCGGTCTGCATCAGCCGAAGGGTCTGGTCACTGCCCAGATAATGGCCCGGCCCACCCACGCATGTCGCCGCCATCGTCTCAAGGCTGAGCGTGTCGTCATTCACTTCGATGCCGCGAATGCAGCGCAAAGCCTGCCCAAGAAGATCGTCCCCAAGCACCAGAGATTGCTGGCAAAATCCCAGAAGGGAGGCATGCATCCCCGCCGCCTCATAGACCATATTGAGCCCGGAGAGACCGGCCATCACGTTCGACATGGCCTGCTCCCAACCCGCCTGCATGTCGGGCAGTTTGGCATCGGCGATGCCAGCCGCGGCACCGCAGGGCAGGCCGTAAAACCGGCCCATCTGCGCGCAGCCCGCCGTCAGCAATGCCTGCTCGCCTGAGCCGCCCGACATCGCCCCTGTGCGCAGATCGCTGACAAAGGGCCATGTCCCGAACACCGCCGGATGGCCCGGCGCAATCGCGTTCACATAAACGACACCGGCCAGACATTCAGCCACAGCCTGTACAATCGCGCCGGCAATCGGCGCAGGCGCCGTTGCCCCCGCCTGCCCTGCTGACAAGAGCAGAACCGGCATCCCGCCCCGGATCATCGCCTCCATGGTTTCGCAGGATTCGGTGGCGAATTTCATCGGCGGGACAACAAAACAGTTGGAGTTCAGCACGAAGGGTCGCGCGCGCCATGCTTCCTCTGAGCCTGCGATCATGTGCAAAAGCTCAAGGATGTCGTCGCAGAAATCCGGTTCGGAAATCGAGGTGCCGATATGTTTCGTGGTGCCGCTGACACAGGCATAGATCGTGTTCAGATCCATCTCGCGATTGTCCGCGATATCCCGCGCCACCATGGGGCGCTGCAAAAAGTGGACGTTGTCTAACCGATCGACCAGACAGGCGGCCTCATAGAGGTCCTGCAAGGTGCTCTCGCGATAGCTGCCAGTGACAGGATCGGCGATATGCACGGCCGCCCCTGCGGTGCCGAAATGGACCTTGGCACCGCTGAGATGCAGATCATGCCGTGGATCACGCGCCCATAAGGTCAGATCCTTGGCGGCCACCGCCAGCATGTCCTCAACCAACGCGCGGGGATACCGCAAGCGGCCATCCTCGCCCAGAATTGCACCGGCCTTGGTCATCACATCGACACCGCTTTGCGGCGCGTCCGCCAGACCGATGGTCTCAAGTGCTGTGAGCGCCGCTTCGTGAATGCGCGCGATATCGGCCTCGCTCAGAGGGTTATACGTGCCCCCTTCGAGGCCTGCGCGCACCGGGCGCACATCTTCGGTAAGCGGAGCGGCACGCAACGCTTTGCGGGCGGCGCGACCTCCGGAACGGCGGGGTTTCAACTGGTTCATGTCTTGCATCCTTTGATCTGAGAGAGGGGGAAGGGTCAGATCAAAGGGGCCCCGCGCGCGGCGCGGCCACGTTGCGCACCAATGGTGCGGATGGTCAGTATAAGACGCCAAAAGATGTGCATGGCGGTCCTCCCACTTGTTAGGATGCCACGAAAGACGACACGCGCACGTCTAAATGCGACAGAGCGTCGTTTTCAGCCTGTGCGCCCCAGAGTTTTCAGAAAACTCTGTCAAAACTTTTAGCAAAGTTTTGGCCCAACTCAGAGCGAGGCGTAGATTTTGGCAACCTTTTCAACAGCCTGTTCGGGTGGAAGCTCTTCGCTTTCCCCGGTGCGACGGCTGGTTAGCTCGACCACACCGTTCTTCAGCCCGCGCGGCCCGACGGTGATGCGCCATGGCAAACCGATCAAGTCCATTGTCGCAAACTTGCCACCTGCCCGCTCACTCCGGTCATCATAAAGCGGCTCCAGTCCCAGCGCGGTCAGCGACGCATAAAGCGCGTCGCAAGCTGCATCGGCCTCTTCATCCCCTTGCTTGAGATTGACGATCCCGCAATGAAACGGCGTCACACCTTCGGGCCAGATGATGCCCTTATCGTCATGGCTGGCCTCAATGATCGCGCCCAGCAGTCGCGACACACCAATGCCATGGCTGCCCATATGGACCGGCACGCGCTCACCTTTATCGTTCACGACATTGGCGCCCATCGCATCGGAATACTTGGTGCCAAAATAGAAAATCTGACCCACCTCGATCCCGCGCGAGGTCTTGCGCCGGTCCTCGGGAATAGCGTCAAACAAAGCCGCATCATGGGTCTCGTCCGTGCGTGCATAAGGTGTTGTCCATTCATCCACGATGGCCTTGCACGCATCCCAATCATCGTAATCCACGTCACGGTCGCCAAAAGTCAGATCGGTGATCGCGCTGTCATAGAACACCTCGCTTTCCCCGGTCTCGGCCAGCACCAGAAACTCATGCGTGTCGTCGCCGCCAATCGGGCCACTATCGGCGCGCATCGGGATGGCTTGTAGCCCCATCCGCTCATAGCTGCGCAGATAGCTGACCATATGGCGGTTATAGGCATGCATCGCGCTGTCATAGTCGATGTCGAAGTTATAGCCGTCTTTCATATAGAACTCGCGGCCCCGCATGACACCGAAACGCGGGCGGATCTCGTCGCGGAATTTCCACTGGATGTGATAGAGCGTCAGCGGCAGGTCCTTGTAGCTGCCCACATGGCTGCGGAAGATATCCGTAATCAGCTCTTCATTGGTCGGACCATAAAGCATATCGCGCCCATGCCGGTCCGACATGCGCAGCATTTCCTCGCCGTAATCTTCATAGCGCCCGCTTTCACGCCACAAATCCGCCGATTGCAACGTGGGCATCAGCATCGGGATATGGCCCGCGCGGATTTGTTCCTCATGGACGATGTTTTCAATGTTCTTCAATACCTTGAAGCCCATCGGCAGCCACGAATAGATCCCTGCACTGGCTTGCTTGATCATGCCCGCCCGCAGCATCAGCCGGTGGCTGACGATCTGCGCCTCGGCGGGGTTCTCTTTCAAAACGGGCAGGAAATAGCGGCTCAGGCGCATCGGGGTCATCCAGTGTCAAAGAACGGTCCCAAGCGGTGTAGCGGCGCGCATCGGCACAAACAAGAGATCACGCGTGATAACAGACGCGTCAGACCGGTGAACCGATATGACGCGCCTGCCGTAACCCCTTGCACATGCAAAGAGCATGGTTTGCAAAACAAGGGATAAGAATGATGAAAGACATCTTCAAGATGACGGTGGCCGCTGCTGCGTTCGCCGCAACCACAGCTGCCACGACAGCGAGCGCCAACACCGTTGTTGATATCGCCGCGGGAGACGAGCGGTTCAGCACCCTCGTCGCCGCCGTCACCGCCGCCGGTCTGGCCGAGACGCTGTCCGGTCCCGGCCCGTTCACCGTCTTCGCACCCGTCAATGACGCGTTTGCCGCCCTGCCCGAGGGCATGGTCGAGACGCTTCTGCAGCCCGAAAACAAGGATCAGCTGACCAACGTGCTGCTCTACCATGTGGATGACCGCAACCTGAGTGCCGCGCAGATCCCTGCCGGCTCCAACTATTTCAAGCCGATCCTGGCGTCGGAGCGCACCTGCATCACCAAGGGTGCAAACGGTGTGACCGTGGCCGATGGCACCGGCGAGATGGCCAATGTCATCATCGCCGATATTCAGGCCGATAACGGCGTGATCCATGTGATCGACAAGGTGCTGCTGCCCGGCACACGGCCCGCCTGCCACTAAAAGAGCCGCTCCGCCCGCCCCGGCTGGCGGAGCAACCCTTGCAAGCCCGACCGCAACGCGCAATGTAGATCACAACAGATATCGTTGAGGCACTTATGGGCTTACCCGTCGAACAACAGGCGAAATACTGGGGCATCGCGACGGCGGTGCTTTTTGTCCTTCTTTGGTTTCTGGGCGATGTGATCCTGCCCTTTGTGCTGGGCGGCGCTCTCGCCTACTGCCTTGACCCCATCGCGGATCGGCTTGAAAAAATGGGGCTCAGCCGGATCGCGGCGACCATCGTCATTACCCTTGTGGCGTTGATGGTCTTTACCATCCTGATCCTGCTGGTTGTCCCCACATTGATCCAGCAAACCAGCGCACTGATCCGCTCCGCGCCCGAGATTTTCAACAATCTGCAGACCTTCCTGGCCGAACGCTTTCCCGCGATCATGGTCGAAGACAGCACGATCCGGCAGCAATTGCTCAAGATCGGCGAGGCGATTGAATCCCGCGGGGCAGAGCTTCTGAACACCGTCGTGACCTCTGCTGCGGGGTTGGTGAATATTCTCGTTCTGGTCGTGATCGTCCCTGTGGTGACGTTTTATCTGCTGCTCGATTGGGACAATATGACCGCCAAGATCGACGATCTACTGCCACGCGATCACGCCCCCACGGTGCGTCATCTGGCCAAAGAGATCGATAAGACACTGGCGTCATTCATCCGCGGGCAAGGCACGGTCTGCGTGATCCTAGGCACCTATTACGCGATCGCCCTGATGCTGATCGGGCTGAATTTCGGCCTTGTCGTGGGCTTCATCGCCGGGCTGATCTCTTTCATTCCTTATGTCGGCGCGGTCGTCGGCGGAGGTCTTGCGCTGGGTCTGGGCATTTTCCAGTTCTGGGGCGAGTGGTACATGCTCGCCGCCGTCGCCGCCGTCTTCTTCTCGGGCCAGATGGTCGAGGGCAACATCCTGACGCCGAACCTCGTGGGCAGCAGCGTCGGGCTGCACCCGGTCTGGCTGATTTTCGCACTGTCCGTCTTCGGCTCGCTCTTTGGGTTTGTCGGTATGCTGGTGGCCGTTCCGGTGGCCGCGATGATCGGCGTCATCGCCCGGTTTGCAATCAGCCGGTATAAAGACGGGCGCCTCTATAATGGCGTCTCGGGCCAGCAAGAGCCCGAAACCGACGACTGATATGGCAGAACAACTCGCTTTTGACCTGCCCAGCAAAACGGCTTTGGGGCGCGAGGATTTCTTTGTCTCGCCCGCGAATGCGACCGCCGTCGCGACGTTGGAAACCCCTGCGCTCTGGCCCAATGGCAAACTTGTGCTGACGGCGCCACATGGAGCGGGCAAAACCCATCTCGCCCATGTCTGGGCCAGTGATGTGGATGCCCGGTTGATCGCCGCGACAGAGCTTGCGACACAGGATATCGACGCGCTGGCCACTCGCCCCCTCGCGGTCGAGGATGCCGACCAGATTGCGACAGATCCCGCCGCCCAAACAGCGCTTTTCCATCTGCACAACCTTATGGCCGAACGGGGTCAGCCGCTGCTTTTGACCGCCAATGCCGCGCCTGGCCAATGGGCTTTGACGCTCCCCGATCTGGCAAGCCGGATGCAGGCGACCAATACGGTCGCCATCACCTTGCCCGATGACGCTTTGCTCAGCGCGGTGCTGCTCAAGCTCTTTGATGATCGCCAGCTCAAGCCTGCCCTGACCGTCGTGAAATATCTGGCCGCCAATATGGACCGCTCGTTTGCACAAGCCGGGGCGATTGTGGCGGCGATGGATGCCGAAGCCTTGCAATCGGGGCGCGAGATCAATCGTGGCTTGGCCATTGATATACTGGACAAAATCGCCATCTCAGGTGCATGATTGTCACTTCCCTGATACAAAGCGCCGCCATGAAACCCGTTATGAGCCCTGCCGATTTTCTGAAAGCGCCGTTTCCCGAGCCTGTCGAGGTCGAAGGCGACCTGACCAGTCCCACCCGGTTTTTCAACCGCGAACTCAGCTGGGTTGGCTTCAATTGGCGCGTGTTGGAAGAGGCCGAAAACCCGCGCGTCCCCTTGCTGGAACGGCTGCGCTTTTTGTCGATCTCGGCCACCAATCTGGATGAGTTTTTCACCGTCCGCGTCGCTGGCCTGCGCGAACTGGCCAATGCGGGCAATTCGACCCCCGCCGCTGATGGACTGACACCCGCCGAGCAGCTGAAACTGATTAACGCGGATGCACGCAATCTGATGGAGCGTCAGCAAAGCGTGTTCCAGAAAATCCGGGCCGAGATGGAAGCCGAAGGCATCACCATCATGGCCCCCGACGCTTTGGAAAAAGACGACAAGGCCTTCCTGACAGAGCATTTTTTGACGCAAGTGTTCCCGGTCCTGTCGCCCCTCGCCATCGACCCGGCGCACCCGTTCCCGTTCCTGCCCAACGAAGGCTATTCGCTGGCCCTGCAACTGGAACGCAAGACCGACAAGACGCCTTTGCAGGCGCTTTTGCCGATCCCCCATCAGATCGACCGCTTCGTGAAGCTGCCCGGAGATGCAGCGCGGTTCCTGCTGCTCGAAGACCTGCTTTTGCTGCATTTCGACAGCCTGTTCCCCGGCTATAAGCTGAAAGGCCACTGCACGTTCAGAGTTCTGCGCGACAGTGATCTTGAGGTCGAAGACGAAGCGGAAGACCTTGTTCGCGAGTTTGAAACGGCCCTGAAACGCCGCCGCCGTGGCGAGGTCGTGCGCATGAAGCTGTCGCATGCAGCGCCCGAGGCGTTGAAAGCCCTGCTGATGGAAGAATTGATGGTCTCGGACGAGGAGGTTGTCGAGGTCGATGGCATGATTGGCGTCTCCGATCTGTCGGAATTGGTTCTGGATGATCGGCCCGATCTGCTCTGGCCGCAGTTTACCCCGCGCGTGCCGGAACGGGTCAGCGACCACGAAGGCGATATGTTTGCTGCCATCCGCCAGAAAGACATGCTGCTGCATCACCCCTATGAGACCTTCGATATGGTCGTGCGCTTCATCCGCCAAGCAGCCCGCGACCCCCATGTCGTCGCGATCAAGCAAACGCTCTACCGCACCTCCAAGAAATCTCCGATTGTCGAGGCGCTCTGCGAAGCGGCAGAAGACGGCAAATCCGTCACTGCGCTGGTCGAGCTTAAAGCGCGCTTTGACGAGGCCGCCAATATCCGGCAATCGCGCCGTCTGGAGCGTGCAGGCGCCCATGTGGTCTACGGCTTCATCAACTACAAAACCCACGCCAAGATCAGCACTGTGGTGCGCCGTGAGGGCGATAAGCTGGTGACCTACACCCATTACGGCACCGGCAATTACCACCCGATCACCGCGCGCATCTACACAGATGTATCGCTTTTCACCTGTGATCCCGCATTGGGGCGCGATGCCACCAAGGTCTTCAATTACCTCTCTGGCTACGCCCAGCCGGACGAGTTGGAAAACCTCTCCATCTCGCCATTGACGCTGAAATCCACCCTGCTGGAGCGTATTGCGGACGAAGCGGAGTTCGCCAAAGCCGGAAAACCTGCCGAGATCTGGGCCAAGATGAATTCCCTCATCGACAGTGATGTGATCGACGCGCTTTACGCGGCCTCTCAGGCAGGCGTGAAGATCAACCTCGTGATCCGTGGCATCTGCGGCCTACGCCCCGGCATCAAGGGTCTCAGCGAGAATATCCGTGTGAAATCAATCGTCGGGCGCTTTCTTGAGCATTCGCGCATCGTCTGTTTCGGCAATGGTCACGGGCTGCCCTCGAAAAAAGCGCGGGTCTATATCTCGTCCGCCGACTGGATGGGCCGCAACCTCAACCGGCGCGTCGAAACGCTGATCGAGATCGAAAATCCTACTGTCAAAGCCCAGATCGTCAGTCAGGTCATGGCCGCCAATCTGGCCGATGTCGCCCAAAGCTGGGTCATGGGGCCGGATGGCAGTTTCACCCGCGCGACGATCCCCGATGGCACGTTCGCGTTCAACTGCCACCGCTTCTTCATGGAGAACCCATCGCTGTCGGGTCGCGGCTCTGCCGGGGCCAGCGATGTGCCAAAGCTCACCCATACCGAGGATTGACGGAACGGCTGCGCTGTCGCATCAAAGGACAGCCGCCCGGGGGACTTCATGGACGACGCACGCGCCGAGCCATCCGTAGATATCGCTCAATCCGAAGATTGGGGGCCATTCGGTCGCCCGCTTTTTGAAGATCCGTCCGCCCGCGCGCTCAGCCGTGTCGGCGTGGTGGATGTCGGCTCGAACTCGGTGCGTCTGGTCGTGTTTGACGGCGCGGCCCGGTCGCCCGCCTATTTTTACAACGAAAAGATCATGTGCGCGCTGGGGGCGGGTCTGTCTGACACCGGCCATCTGAACCCCGAAGGTCGGGTGCGGGCGTTGTCAGCCATCAAGCGTTTCCAACGTCTTGCCGAAGGCATGGGTATCACACCGCTGACGGCCGTCGCCACCGCCGCCGTCCGGGAGGCCAGCGACGGCCCTGAGTTTCGCGCCGAAGTTGAACGAGACACCGGCCTGCGCCTCTGGGTCATTGATGGCGAAGAAGAGGCGCGCCTCTCTGCCCAGGGCGTGTTGCTGGGCTGGCCCGGCAGCTACGGTCTGGTCTGCGATATCGGTGGCTCGTCGATGGAGCTTGCCACCCTTTGGGAGGGCCGCGTCGGCAAGCGCGTCACCTCCCCCCTCGGTCCGTTGAAGCTGAAGGACATCAAGGGCGGCAAGAAAGGCGTGAAAACCCATATCAAAGAGGTCATGACCGGCCTGAAGGACGAGATCGACTGGACCAACCAGCGCCTGTTCCTCGTCGGCGGCTCGTGGCGTGCCATTGCCCGACTGGATATGGAACGGCGCGGCTACCCGCTTCACGTTCTGCACGAATACCGAATGACCGCGAAATCCATGCGTGAAACCGTCAAATGGATCGCCGATCAGGACCTGGAAGAGCTACGCTCTCGTGTCGGGATTTCATCGGCCCGCATGTCGCTGATCCCGCTGGCCTCGCTTGTGTTGAAGGAACTGGTGCGCCAGTTCAAACCCCGCGATATCGCCGTCTCAAGCTACGGCATCCGCGAAGGGATGCTGTATGAACAGATGCCTCAACGCCTGCGCGACCGCGATCCGTTGATCGAGGCCTGCCGCTTTGCCGAGGCCAAAGACGCCCGTTTGCCCGGTTTTGGCAAGACGCTGCACACCTTCATCAGCCCGCTTTTCCGTGCCGCGAACCCGCAGCGCAAGCGCATCATCAAGGCCGCCTGCCTGCTCCATGATGTGAGTTGGCGCGCCCATCCCGATTACCGGGCCGAAGTCACATTCGACAACGCGACCCGCGCCAATCTGGGCGGGTTAAAGCATTCCGAACGTGTCTTCTTGGGGCTGTCCTTGCTGCACCGCTACCGCAACAAGCGCGAGGGTACCCGTTTTGAAGAGCTGTGTGAGCTGCTGACGGAGAAAGAGCAACTCGAGGCCGAAATTCTTGGGAAAGCCATGCGCTTCGGCGCCATGCTGTGGCTGCAACCAGGCGGCCAGATGGGTGAATTGCGCTGGTTTCCGAAAAAGAAACTGCTTGAGCTGATCCTGACGAAAGACGCCGTGGCGCTTTACGGCGAAGTGGCCGAGGCGCGCTTTAATTCGCTGGCCGCCTCGCTGGAAGCGGAAACGAAAGTGCGCGTCGCGCGTTAAATTTCGATCTCGCCTTCCTGCAATGGCTCGGGCTTCCGGCGAATGATGATATCGCCATTGTCGAGCATCTCGGGCGCTTCATAATTGCTGAAATCATCGACCATCTCGGCCAAGTCGGCCAGTGCAGGCCCCATCTTGGACATCAAATCGCGAAACTTCGGCTCCAGCTCGCGGGTCATGTTTTCCAACTCATCCAAGCGAGGCTGCATCTCTTGCATCAGCCCCTCAAACAGCATCTGCGCCCCACGTTCCATCAGGCTCAAACCCTCCTCCACCTCGCTGTCCTGGGCGACAGCAGGGGTCAGGGTCAAAGAAAGGGCTAAGGCAGCTGCGATCTGTTTCATGCCCTTAACATAGGCGAAAACCGCGACGATTTTAAGTCAAAGCTGCAAATCGACCGTAACCGGGAAATGATCCGACGCGATCAATAATGCCTCGCGCAACTCAGGCATATGAAAGCAACCTGCATCCTCGAACGGGTGCCAGATGCGCCAGCGCGGATTGGTCTTGCGGATATCGGCTGAGACCATGATGTAGTCCAGCAAAGCCTGTAAATATCTGTTTTCATACGCAAGAAAGAACCGGGACGAGGTTGGCACCGCCCCGATCCGCTGCGTCAGGGCGGCGCGCGCATGGGGGTCAAAAAGCGCGCTGTCGCCCTCCCCCAAGACAATCTCGACGCTGGAGCGGCCAAAGAGTTTTTCATACTCGTCCAGCCCCGGACCATCGTTGAAGTCCCCCAGCACGATCAGCGGGTCGCCCGCCTCCAGATGTTGCGTCACCCGCCCGCGCAGCCAGATGCACTGCGCCAGTTGCTTGCGCCGGTTCGCGATCGAGATGCGCATCACCTCATCAGGCGTCCGCGCGCCATGGGGCGCTTTGGACTTCGCATGCACCCCGATCATCCGAAAAGCAAAGCCCGACGCCGCCTCCACCGCGACCTCCGAGGGTGGTTTCGAGAAGGACACAACCTCCGCTGCCGCGTCGATATCCAAATCAATCGCGAACTCCGTGTCAAACGCAGGCGCTGCATCGCTCGCCAGCGGATCATGCCGCGCGCTCAGTACATCCGGGTCATAGAGAAGGGTAATCTCCTGCTGCGTGTCATTGGCAAAGCCCATCAGAGCCACCCGCGCCCGCAAATCAAACTGTGCAGCAAAGCCTTCCAATGCGCGCACGCCGTCACGCTGACGGTTCGTGTCCGGCGCTTCGATCACCATGATCGCATCGGCATCCAGCGCGCGAAACACCTGCCCCACGGCCTGCGTTTGCTGTGCTTTCGTCACGTTCCGGCGCGACGACCAGCTGGTGCTGCCGATCAGCGCACCTGAATCGTCAAACAGGCTGTTGAACCACTCCACATTATAGGTCGCGATCCGCATCAGCTGGCCGAAATCGTTTCCCAGGCGCGGTTGATTGCGATCATGCGTTTTTCGGCCATGCGGATCGCTTCCTCCGGCACGCCGCGCGCCATCATCCGGTCAGGATGCGTCTCGCGCACCTTGTCACGCCAGGCTTTACGGATTTCGTCTATCGGCGCGTCCGATGCCACGCCCAACACCTCGTAAGGGTCCGGTTCCGCATCCGGCACAAACCGCGTGCGCACGCCTTTGAAATCCCGCTCGGACATGCCGAAAATATCGGCCACCTGTTGAAGGAACTGATCCTCGTTCGGGTGATATTCGCCATCCGCCATGGCGATATGAAACAGCCCTTCGATCAGATCGGTCAGCGTATCGCCATCATCGCCAAACATGCGTTTGATGCGCACCGCATAATCCTCAAACCCCGCAACATCTTGCCGGGCAAGGTTAAAAACCTTGGCAGCATTCGCCTCTTCCTCGCGCGGGATGGTGAACACTTCACGAAAGGCGGTGACCTCGTCGCGGGTCACCAGGCCGTCGGCCTTGGCCATTTTGGCGCCCAGGGCGATCACCGCAATGGCGAAGGCCACGCTCCGCTCCGGCGGGCTGCGCAACGTGTCAAAAACAGCCGACAGACCCTCGCCCGAAGCGAGGGCCGAAAGCGCGTCACCGATGCGGGTCCAAATCGACATGGGCGCAGGATATCCCCTCGGCGCGGGGATGTCAGTGCGGCGTTAGAGCATCTTCTGCATCAGCACCAGATCGAACCAGCGGTTGAACTTGAAGCCAACCTCGCGCAGCGTCGCGACCTCCGCGTAGCCCAAAGCTGCGTGGAATTTGACCGCGTTGGGATTTTCGCCACTGACGCCTGCGAACATCGAATGAAAGCCTTGCGCTTTGGCATCAGCTTCCAGGGCCGCCATCAAAGCCCGCCCCACACCTTGTCCGCGCGTGTCCGGGCCAAGAATGATCGAATGCTCCGCCGTGCGGGCATACCCGACGCCGCCGCGAAATTGCCCATAGGTTCCAAGGCCTTGGAGGGTATCGCCCTCGGCGACCAAGAACGCATAGCCCTGCGCAGTTTTCTCTTGGATCATCGCCCGCACGTCATCCGGCGTCTTCACGACCGCGTTGAACGTGATGCCGGTGTCGCGGATCACCGGGTTCCAGATGGCGCAGATCGCATCGGCATCCTGCGCGGTCGCCGGGCGGATTTTCATGTAAGCACCCGCGTGCCATGGGGCGTCGCAATCTCTGCCGTTAACCGCTTTTGCACGCTTTCGACAAAGGAGACACGCGAATCTGCGAAACGATCCGCCAACGCGGCGGTCACGTCCGCGATCCGGGGGTGAGCGATCTCCAGATGGGTCAGGCGGCATCCCCGCTCCGGCAAACGTTTGGCCGGATGCGCATCGCCCTCCCATGCGATCACAGCGGGAAACGCGCCGTCACAGGGCAGTTTACCATTCGCAGGCACCGCCATCTGCCAGCGCAAATCGCCGCGTTCCAGGGCAACCGGGTCCCCCACCCCATCCGGCAATTCCGCCAGAGCCGCAGCCAGATCCGACGTCTGCACGATCCAGTTCGTCACCCGCGTCGGGCCGTCGAAATTGTCCATATCGAACCACCTCGATGCCGCTGGCGATGGCGCATCGGGATCAATCGCGATGACCTCCATATAGATATCGCCCAATCCCAGCAGCCGGTTATGGGTGCCGAAATGAGCATGCTGACCGCCTGCGTCCAAATGCAGTCCCAACGCTTCTTCCACCTCAGCGACGCCGTCTTCCAACCACGTGGTCGTGATCGCGAAGTGATCGAGTGTCAGCACCCGCCTAGCCTCGCGCCTCACGGATCAGCCGCAGGATATCCTGCGCCGCTTCAGGGATATTCGTTCCTGGTCCAAAGATCGCCTTCACACCAGATTTATACAGGAAATCATAGTCTTGCTGCGGAATGACGCCGCCGCAAATGACGATGATATCGCCTGCCCCTGCCGCCTCCAACGCGGCCACCAGCTTGGGCGCCAGCGTCTTGTGGCCCGCCGCTTGAGAGCTGATGCCGATCACGTGCACGTCGTTGTCAACTGCGTCCTGCGCGGCTTCATCAGGGGTCTGGAACAAGGGGCCCACATCTACATCAAAACCGATATCGGCAAAGGCCGTCGCAATCACTTTCGCGCCGCGGTCGTGTCCGTCCTGGCCCATCTTCACGACCAGCATCCGAGGGCGGCGGCCCTCATCTTCGGCGAAATCCTCAACCGATTTCTGGATCGCGGCGAACCCTTCGTCGCCTTCATAGGCCGCGCCATACACACCCGCGAGGGTTTTCACTTCGGCGCGGTGCCGGCCGAATACTTTTTCCATCGCCATGCTGATCTCTCCTACCGATGCCCGTGCGCGCGCGGCCTCGACCGCGCCTTCCAACAGATTACCGCCCTCGGACGCGCGGCGTTCCAGTTCCGCCAAGGCCGCGTCGCAGGCCGCCTGATCGCGGATGCTGCGGATATGCTCCAGCCGAGCCACCTGGCCTTCGCGCACCTTTGCGTTGTCGATATCGAGGATGTCGATCTCGTCTTCCTTCTCAAGCCGGTATTTGTTGACGCCGACGATCACATCCTCACCCCGGTCGATCAGAGCCTGACGACGGGCGGCGGATTCCTCGATCCGCAGCTTGGGCATGCCGGAGTTCACGGCCTTGGTCATGCCGCCCATTTCTTCAACTTCCTCGATCAGCTTCCACGCTTCCTCGGCCAGCTCATGGGTCAGACTTTCGACATAGTAGCTGCCAGCCAGCGGGTCGACGACATTGGTGACACCGGTTTCTTCCTGCAAAATCAATTGCGTATTGCGCGCGATGCGGGCGGAGAATTCGGTGGGCAGGGCAATCGCCTCGTCCAGAGCATTGGTGTGCAGTGACTGCGTGCCGCCCAACGCCGCGGCCATCGCCTCATAAGCGGTGCGCACGACGTTGTTGTAAGGGTCCTGTTCCTGCAACGACACGCCTGAGGTCTGGCAGTGCGTGCGCAACATCATCGAGCGTTCGTTTTTGGGCTCAAACTCCGACATGATCCGGTGCCAGAGCAGACGTGCTGCGCGCAGCTTGGCCGCCTCCATGAAGAAGTTCATGCCGATGGCGAAGAAGAACGAAAGACGGCCCGCGAACTTGTCGACATCCATGCCCCGATCAATTGCGGCGCGCACATATTCGCGCCCGTCTGCCAGCGTATAGGCCAGCTCCTGCACAAGGTTCGCGCCGGCTTCCTGCATGTGGTAGCCGGAGATCGAGATCGAGTTGAACTTCGGCATCTCGTTCGAGGTGTATTCGATGATGTCAGCAATAATCCGCATCGACGGCTCAGGCGGATAAACATAGGTGTTGCGGACCATGAATTCCTTCAGAATGTCGTTCTGAATCGTGCCCGCGAGCACACTACGATCATGGCCCTGCTCTTCCCCAGTCACGATGAAATTCGCAAGGATTGGGATCACCGCCCCGTTCATCGTCATCGAGACGGAGACCTTGTCCAACGGAATACCGTCAAAGAGGATCTTCATATCCTCGACGCTATCAATCGCCACACCCGCCTTACCGACATCGCCTTCCACACGCGGGTGGTCGCTGTCATAGCCCCGGTGCGTCGCCAAATCGAACGCCACCGAGACACCTTGCTGACCCGCCGCCAGCGCCTTGCGGTAAAACGCGTTGCTTTCCTCGGCGGTGGAGAAGCCCGCATATTGCCGGATCGTCCAGGGGCGGCCCGCATACATCGTGGCTTTGACGCCGCGCGTGAACGGTTGCTCCCCGGGCAGAGAGCCCAGATGGCCGACGCCTTCAAGATCCTCGTTCGTATAGACCGGCTTGACCTTGATGCCTTCCAGCGTGTCCCAGGTCAGATCCTCCACGGGACGCCCGCGGAGTTCCTTTTCGGCAATTTCAGCCCACTTGGCGTGGGGCTTTGCTGTCTTGTCCGTCATCGAATTGTCCTCGTGTTGGGCTTGCGCGCCGCTCTGCGGCGGCGTCGGCAAGCCATTGATCTTCCTCATTTATCTCTGTCATATCGGGGTTTTGAACGAAACTTGCACAGCCGTCCGCCCCGTTTTTGAGCCAGCGGATATCGCTGGCATATTGTGCACGCAACGCCATGCGCTGCGTCCCGTCAAAAGGCATCCACCGCTCCGCCTTGCCGGAAAAAAGCGGCAGCGCCTCGTCCTCCCCGCGCTCGGCGACAAGCGCGCGCAAATCAGCATCGGTGCGGCCTTTGTGATGCCAGGCGCGTGCCCCTTTCAGCGGCAGGGGAGCATCCGTGCCCGTCATCAGGCGCAATTGCTTTTCAGGCTGGCCAACAACCGCCTCGAACGGCCAGATGACCAGATGTGCTGCGGGAAAGGCATCCGACAACTCCGTCACAAGGTGCCGCCAGCGGCGCGGCTGTGTGACCAGACGGTCCAACTGGCCCTTCATCGGCACCGAATGGCCCGCCGCCACCGCGAACCCCAGACTAGAGGCCCAGTATTCGTCATAACTGCGCACCGCCAGCACGATCCGCGTGCATTTCTCCGCAAAAGCCCCGCGAAACCGGTCCATCCGGGCGGCGAGGTTGGGGTAAAGCCTTTCGTGCCGCAGATTGTTGCGCATCGCGCCGATCATGTTCTCTTCTGACACAATCAGGTGCTCAACCCCCAGTTTCTCCATCCGGTCGGTCTCCATGCGGATCAAGCCACAAGCCCGTTGCGCGCGTCTGAACCCGTCCGGCGTGACCCGATCAGGGCGCCCCAAAAGCCCGCTCATCATGCCATTGCGCAACCGTTTCGGGCGCCACGAGACAATGCCCCGCCGCTTGAGCGCCTGCTCATTCTGCGCCAGATAGCTTTGAAATGTGGTGGTCCCCGTGCGGTGGGAGCCAAGATGCAAGATCACATCCATGAGGGCGCATGCCTTATGGTAAAGGGCGGCCCAGACCGCCGGTCGCAGTTGATACTGCACCTCCATTACCAGCGCCCCCCTAAGCATCGGGTTAACCTTGGGGCAGCTTTAAACATCACATTTGATCTATTCGTTTTTTGCGCCAAAGCCCCTATATCCCGTTGAGAAGGAGCGCCCATGAAAACACTTGCCTCTCTGGTGCTTAGCGTCGGGCTGATTGTCCCCGCCTTTGCCGAGGACACAGCCTCGACCATGTCTGTGCCGTCGCCGCTTGAAGCCTGGCAGGCGGACCCGACCGTCATTTTCAACGGCGCAGACGTTAACATTGACGATTTCAAATGGATCGCACGCCCGGTGGTGGTTTTCGCCACGTCGCCCGCAGACCCGCGTTTTGCAGAACAGATGGAGCTGTTGGCTGACCGGGTCGAAGAATTGGTGGTTCGGGATGTGGTTGTCATCGTGGATACCGATGACGAGACACTCTCAGACCTGCGCCGCAAGCTGCGCCCACGCGATTTCATGATGGTTCTGATCGGCAAGGATGGCGGCGTCAAGCTGCGCAAGCCGTTCCCATATGACGTGCGAGAGCTGACCCGAAGCATCGACAAGATGCCGCTGCGGCAACAGGAAATCCGGGAAAGACGGGGCAGTTGAGCCATCAGCTACCCCCTCCGAACCCATCCATGAAATAAATGCCGGTGCCGTCGGGCAGCTTTGGCGCGAAGGCGATCAGGGCTTGCTCGATCATGGCGGCATGTTCTGGGTCCGTCGCGTAGACCCCCACGAACGGTGCACCAAGAAAGCCGCGGGCAAGGTCCAGACGGAACTCCGCCACGCGGACCCAATCGGCCCCGACAGCGCCCGCCAGCCAGTCCTCAGTGTCATAGATCAGCGCGACGGGTACGTCCCGTGCCTCTGTCAGCGCGTCCGCCCAACCGGGGGTGGGATTGAAGATCCGCGTCTGGCGCGCCTCATGAGAGGCCAGCCCCCACAGATCCAGTACGTAATTGGGGTTGCGCCACGCGACCCAGCCCAGATCGTTCACCGCCACATCGGTCTGCAGATGCTCTTTGACAAAGCGCGAGGTCTGCGCCTGCTGCAAGTGAATGGCGCGCGGGTTGAAACGGTATTCTTCCCACGCGTGGGGCATGTAATTGGCCCCGGCACCTGCGAGCAAGACGACCGGCAGCATCGCCGTTAACCGCGATCCCGCGCCTTGGGCCAGCACCAAAGCACCAGCGGCCAGCGCCATCAGAATGTAGTTCTCATAACGCTCCATCCAGCCGATTTGGCCAAAGAAAAGATGCGCCACCCCCGCCGCCGCAAGCCCCAAAGCCACCCAGCGCCGCGTGCCGGTTGCCGCACTCGCCAAAGCGCCCAGCACGGCAATCAGGCCCAGCATCAACAGGCCGGGAACTTCCAGCAAGTTCAATCGAAACGTCCCGATCGTCCGCGCAAGACGTCCGACATCCGCATCCTCGGCGCCCACCAGTTTGGCCTGCACCGAATTGGGCAGCGGGTCGAGGCCCACCGACGTCAGATACCATACGAAAAGCGCAATCGGCGCGATCGCCAAAGCTGTCGCCAAAGCCCCCACCGCGATCCGTCCCGAGACCACCAGCACGCCTGCCCCAACCAGCGCAAGCGCAAGCCCCTCCAGCCGCAGCGCCGGGGCGAGCAGAATACCCGCCAGCAAGACCCATGAGACACGCTTTTCATCGGCCAGCACGAAAAGCCCATACACAATCGCGAGCGAGGCCGCGGCATGTAGGGCATGCTCCATCCCCGTCATCGCGGCCCCTGCCGTGTTCAGCGCCACAGGCCCCAACAGCGCCAGCAGCCCGCCCATCGCCCCACGATAGCCTGCATGGGCGATCAGACGGCCCCACAAAAGGCCCACAGCCGCCAAGCCGACGATGTTCCAGATCAGCGGCAACCAGCGCTGCGTATCCGTCCCGGCAAAGGGCGTCAGCAACAGCGGATACAGCGGCGAGGAACCGGGTGAGGTATACTCGCCCGCATTCACACCATAGCCTCCGCGCGCGATCTGCTCGGCGATGGCAAGGTGGATATAGACGTCGTCCAGCGGATACTCGAAAACCCCGTGCGACCACGCCAATCCCCGCGCCTGAAGCACGGCAAACCACACCGCCACACCCAACAGGGCAAGCAGCGGATACAGGATATGAGACCGGTCCGAGATCACTCGAATTCCATGATCACATCATCCACCGCAAGGCTGTCACCCGCCTCTGCGTTGATCTTGGTCACGGTAGTGGTCTTCTCGGCACGCAGGATGTTCTCCATCTTCATGGCCTCGATCGTGCAGAGCGCCTGACCCTCCTGCACACTGTCCCCCACGGCCACATCGACCTTCACGACCAGACCGGGCATCGGGCAAAGCAACATCTTGGATGTGTCCGGTGGCAGCTTTTCAGGCATCAAAGCGGCCAGTTCGGCCTGACGTGGGCTGCGCACGTAGACGCGCAGCTCGGCCCCGCGGGTGCGCAGGCGGAAGCCACCCGATGTCTTGTCGACCTTCAGCACCAAGGGGCTGCCGTCGATGTCGATCATGGCCAGACTGTCCCCCGGCGTCCAATCAGAGGCGACGCGCATCACCGTGCCATCCTCGAACGATACGGACGCACCTTCGCGATCCGCGCCAATGCTGACCGAGAAATGGTGGCCTTGGGCCTGCACGACCCAATCGGTGCCAACGACACGTTCGTGATTGTCCATCCGGCCCGACACGCGGGTGCGCCGGATTTCAGCCACGCGATACATCGCAGCGGCAGCCGCCGCCACGCGGCGCAGATCCGGCTCAGGCAGGGTCACGCCTTCAAAGCCGTCGGGGTATTCTTCCTCGATAAACGCAGTGGTCATATCGCCCAAGATGAATTTGGGATGATCCATCACCGCCGACAGGAACGGCAGGTTGTGCCCGATCCCTTCGACCTCGAAACTGTCCAGCGCCACGCGCATTTCCTCAATCGCCGCCTCACGGGTCGGTGCCCATGTGCAGAGCTTGGCGATCATCGGGTCGTAATACATGCTGATCTCGCCGCCCTCATAGACGCCGGTGTCGTTGCGTACGATTGCGGTCTCTGTCGCCTCTTCCGCGGGCGGACGGTAGCGGGTCAGTCGGCCAATCGAGGGCAGGAAGCCGCGATAGGGGTCTTCCGCATAAAGACGGCTCTCAATCGCCCAGCCATCGCGCTTCACATCGCTTTGCTTGATCGAGAGCTTTTCGCCATAGGCCACGCGGATCATCTGTTCGACCAGATCGACACCGGTGATCAGTTCGGTCACCGGATGCTCCACCTGCAAACGCGTGTTCATCTCAAGGAAGTAGAAATTCTTGTCGCCATCGACGATGAACTCGACCGTGCCAGCGCTGGCATAACCCACGGCCGCAGCCAAAGCGCAAGACTGCTCGCCCATGGCCTTGCGGGTGGCCTCATCCAGGAACGGACTCGGCGCCTCTTCGATCACCTTCTGGTTGCGGCGCTGGATCGAGCATTCGCGCTCGTTCAGGTAAATCGTGTTGCCATGGGTATCGGCCAGCACCTGAATTTCGATATGGCGCGGCTGGGTGACGAACTTCTCGATGAAGATCCGGTCATCCCCAAAGCTGGAGGCCGCCTCGTTCTTGGACGACTGAAACCCTTCGCGCGCCTCATCATCGGACCATGCGATCCGCATCCCCTTGCCACCGCCGCCAGCAGAGGCCTTGATCATCACAGGATAGCCAATCTCATTGCTGATCTTCACGGCTTCTTCGGCGTCTTCGATCAACCCCATATACCCTGGCACCGTGGAGACATTGGCCTCCTGCGCGATCTTCTTACTGGTGATCTTGTCGCCCATGCTCTCAATCGCACCTTTGGGCGGGCCGATGAAGGCAACGCCTGCGGCTTCCAGAGCCTCGGCAAACTTGGCGTTCTCCGACAGGAAGCCGTAACCCGGATGCACGGCCTCAGCCCCGGTCTGGCGGATGGCCTCCATGACCTTGTCGATCACAATGTAGGACTGATTGGCAGGCGGCGGACCGATATGCACCGCTTCATCCGCCATTTTCACATGCAATGCGTTGCGGTCGGCATCCGAATAGATGGCAACCGTCTGAATGCCCATGTTGCGCGCGGTCTTGATGACACGGCAGGCGATTTCCCCTCGGTTGGCGATCAGGATTTTCTTGAACATTATCAGGTCCTTTCCAGACGGCCCGCGGGCCGCAATACATGCAAAAAGGCCGCGCCAAGCATTGCTTGGGCGGCCTTTCCAGATTTGTGAATTTCAGATGTTCGGCTAGCGGAGCGCGCGCTCGACATCATCGGCGAGGGCGCCAGCCGCTGCACCGACAAGGGCACCGGTGCCCATGTTGCCACCAACGGCTGCAGAGCCAACACCGCCAACTGCCGCGCCAACGGCCGCACGTTCGACATCATTGCCCATACAGCCTGCCAGCAGGGCCGAAGCGGCGAAGGCCGCCATTGTGAATTTGAGTGAGCGCATTGATTTTCTCCTCGATATGATTGGTTACAAAACGCCTCTTGATCGGGAGATGTTCCCCCACCCTTACGGAAAAATGGCGACCTGTCCGGGGTAAGAACAGGCCGCCAAGAAGGGGAAGGGGTACGGTTTTGACAATACCCAGCAGGCCCGAAACGGGGTGTGCCTGCTATGACACTGACATTGGCAGCGGTTTCGGCCTCCGCATAGCACGCGGTTTTCGCAGCGCTTTTTTGGGCCAATTTGCGCCGATACACGGTGAGGTTGAGCGAATTCATGCCGATTCCAGCCTCAAAATAGGTCCGGAAACGCGGCTTGAGCCCGCTTCACGTCAATTTGCAGAAGCGCGTCATAGGACGCCGGATCGAACGGATCCTCCGCCGGAATCACTTCACGCCCGAAAAACCACGACAAACGGCCTGCATCGAGATTGCCGCGTTCGAACGGCTGATCCCCGAAATGCGCGTAAAGCGATTGCAGAAAGAACGCATCGGCCCGGCGATCCGCCGGTTTGCGATCCGGGCGCCGTTCGCGGGACGTCAAAGGGGTGACCCCGCGCGGGTTCGGACGCCGAATGGTGAACTGGAAATCTGTTCCGGGATATCGGCCCGGAAAACCGCGATGCTTCAACATGCCAGCCCCCGATCAAGATCGCGCATCCATGGGGCTTGGGGTGGGACGGGCCGCAAGGCCCGCCCCGGGAATGACTTACTTGTATTTGCCGGTGTAGACCGGCTCAGTCGAAATGGGCTCAGGGTCCACAACGACGAATTCTTCTTCAACTGTATTGTCCCGTGCGCAGGCTGCGGCCAGAACGATGAGGCCCAGGGCCACGACTGCTTTGATGCTCTTCGACATCTGTCTCTCCTATTGTTTTCCTCGCAGAAAAGAGGGCCGAAAAGCCCCCCACTCCACACCAAGGTCCAGGCCGCTTGGGTGCAACCTGACGCTAAGATACGTAAATTGCGGAGAAAAAGATATCCACAACTCCGGCTTGGGCGGTTTTGTGGCGTGATTGCATCAATCAAGTGGCGGGCGCCCGCGTATGTCGCAAGATATAGTGCTCGCATCAGAACTGATCCCAGATGCAGGTGTCACCATCGACGGTGAACGCCTCAAAAAGCTGCGTGGCCTCTGCGTTCGGAACGCCGAACTCGGTTGCGCGATCCGACAGGGACACGACGATGCGCGCGGGGGTAAAGCCATCGCCCCGGATCACTGGCAGCGCATGCGCTTCGCACAGTGTCACGAAGTCCTCGGCCACGTCGGCATAGCTTAATGTGCCGGTCTCCCGCGCGATGGCGGGCATCACATAGCGCGCCCGAAAAACCACGTCATCCGGGTCGGTTGCGTCTTGCAGAATTTCCAGCACATCGACCACTGCGAGGGAGGGCACGGTCGGCACATCGTCAAACAGAATTGAAGCGGAAACAGGCAGCGTACAGAGCGCCATCAAAGCCCCAACTGCGCAGCCCCGACCCCCACAAAGGGTCCTCCCGATCGGGGCCGCGACGCCACTCAATGGGGCGTGTTGGAATCTCTGTGCCGCTATCTGAAACATGGGAAGGTCATGATGTGCAAGGGATTTTTCGGATCAATTACGCCGCAACGCAGCAATTCAAAGCGGGATGTTATCGTGCTTTTTCCACGGCACATGCACCTGCTTGTTGCGCAGAGATGCAAAGGCCCGGCACACGCGCTTGCGGGTGGTTTGCGGCGCGATCACCTCATCCACAAAGCCACGCTCTGCGGCGACAAAAGGATTGGCAAACCGCTCTTCATAATCCGCCGTGCGCTGCGCGATCTTCTCGGCATCGCCCAGTTCGGAACGATACAGGATCTCTGTCGCACCTTTCGCGCCCATCACAGCGACTTCCGCCGTGGGCCAGGCATAGTTGAAATCGCCCCGCAGATGCTTGGACGACATCACCACATACGCACCGCCATAGGCCTTGCGCGTGATCACCGTGACTTTCGGCACCGTCGCCTCGCCATAGGCATACAGCAGCTTTGCGCCGTGCTTGATGACGCCCGCATATTCCTGGCTTGTCCCCGGCAGGAAGCCAGGCACATCAACCAGCGTCAGCAGCGGAATTTCAAAGGCATCGCAGAAGCGCACGAACCGCGCGGCCTTGCGGGAGCTGTCGATGTCCAGACAGCCCGCCAGCACCATCGGCTGGTTGGCCACAACACCGACAGTCTGGCCTTCAAGGCGCACAAACCCGGTGATGATGTTTTTCGCGAAGTCTTCCTGAATTTCGTAGAAATCGCCTTCATCCGCGAGCTTCAGGATCAGCTCCTTCATGTCATAAGGCGTGTTCGGATTGTCCGGGACCAGCGTATCAAGGCTGGTATCCAAGCGGTCCGGCTCGTCAAAGAAAGGCCGCACCGGCGCTTTGGAGCGGTTGTTCTGCGGCAGGAAATCGACCAGACGGCGGACCTCGGCCAGCGCCTCCACATCGTTTTCGAACGCGCTATCGGCGACCGAGGATTTGCGCGTGTGGGTCGTGGCCCCACCCAGCTCTTCTGCCGTAACCTGCTCATTTGTCACGGTTTTCACCACGTCAGGACCGGTGACGAACATGTAAGAACTATCCTTCACCATAAAGATGAAGTCCGTCATCGCAGGCGAATAGACCGCACCGCCCGCGCACGGCCCCATGATCAAGCTGATCTGCGGCACCACGCCGGAGGCGCGAATATTACGCTCGAACACCTCACCATAACCAGCAAGCGAGTCGACGCCTTCCTGAATACGCGCGCCGCCGGAATCGTTGATCCCGATCACAGGCGCACCGTTTTGCACGGCCATATCCATGATCTTGCAGATCTTCTGCGCATGGGTGGCCGAGACCGAGCCGCCCAGCACCGTGAAGTCCTGACTGAAAACATAAACCAGACGCCCGTTGATCGTACCCCATCCGGTGACAACCCCGTCGCCCGAGGGCCGCGTCTCTTCCATGCCGAAATCGGTGCAACGGTGAGCGACAAACATGTCGAACTCTTCGAAAGACCCGTCATCCAGCAACAGTTCGACACGCTCTCGCGCGGTCAGCTTGCCCTTGGCGTGCTGCGAGGAGATGCGTTTCTCACCACCCCCCATCCGCGCCGTCTCACGGCGGGTTTCGAGCTGTTGCACGATGTCTTTCATAGCGATCCCCTTCATGGCTTTGCTGCGTTCTATCGAAAGGGCGCTGCGCGACAAAGACCAAAGTAGCAAATTTGCAAAATTCGCAAAGTCTGAATGCCTATAATTGCAAATTTGCGTATTTTACTGATATCCCTGAAGAACCGCACCTTTTCAGCTTTACCAAAAGTCAATCTGTTCCCGGCAGGGAACATCCCGTTGGACAGCCCTCGCCCAGCGACCTACAACCATGCCATGACGACGCTTGCCAAGGCGCGGTTTCTGGACCCTGCCTCTCCCCCTCATATCTCGACGCTGATCTTGCTGGCCGGGCTTTCTGCCCTCTCGATGAACGTGTTTCTGCCGTCCTTGCCAACGATGACGGCTTACTTCGAGACCGACCCGCGCATCATGCAATTGGCAGTAGCCCTCTATTTAGGCGTGAACGCAGTGCTGCAGCTGGTGGTCGGCCCACTGTCCGACCGCTACGGACGTCGCCCGGTGATCCTGTGGGGCACCGTTTTGTTCATTCTCGCCACGATCGGCTGCCTGATCGCCACCTCGGTCGAGATGTTCTTGCTGTTTCGCATGCTGCAAGCGGTGATCGTCGTCGGCATGGTGCTGTCCCGCGCCATCGTGCGCGATATCGTTCCGCAGGCCGAGGCCGCCTCGATGATCGGCTATGTCACCATGGGGATGGCCGTCGTGCCGATGATCGGCCCCGCCATCGGCGGCGTGCTGGACGAAGTCTTCGGCTGGCGCGCAAACTTCTGGATGCTTTTGTTCGGCGGCGCGGCACTTTGGATCCTCGCCTACCGCGATCTGGGCGAGACCGCGACCACCCGCCCCACGAGCTTTCGCGCGCAATTCAGCGAATACCCCGAGCTTCTGACCTCTCGCCGCTTCTGGGGCTATTGCGCTGCCGCCGCCCTCGCCTCCGGCGCGTTCTTTGCCTATCTGGGCGGCGCGCCTTTCGTTGGCTCCGAAGTCTTTGGGCTCTCTCCTGCGATCCTGGGCATCTATTTCGGCGCGCCCGCAGTTGGCTACATGCTTGGAAATTATATCTCCGGGCGCTTCTCTGTTCGTTTCGGGATCAACCAGATGGTGCTTTGGGGCACGATCATCTCTTCCGCAGGCCTGGGCGTGTCGCTGATCCTGTTTCTGTCGGGCTTCAAAACGGCCGAAATCTTCTTCTCGTTCATGACATTCGTAGGGATCGGCAACGGGATGGTGCTGCCCAACGCGACCTCCGGCATGCTGTCGGTGCGACCCCATCTGGCAGGCACAGCCTCAGGGCTCGGCGGGGCGATCATGATCGGGGGCGGCGCGATCCTGTCGGCCTTTGCCGGCGCGATGCTGACGCCGGGAACCGGGGCGCTGCCGCTGGTCTGGATCATGTTCATCACCTCGGTGCTGTCGATCGGCGCGATCCTTTACACGATCCGGCGCGATGCGCAGGTTTGCCAGTAGGCTTTGCAAAGGCTAAAAGCCACTTAGCAAACTTGCGAAGGCAGCGCAGATGGCAACCCAGAAACTCTATGCAGGCGTCAAGCTGCGCGAAATTCGCACCCGGCACGGGCTGACTCAAAAGGCCTTTGCCGAGAAATTGGACGTGTCGCTGCCTTATCTGAACCAGATGGAGAACAACAACCGCCCCGTCTCCGCCGGAGTGGTTCTGGCGCTGGCCCATTCGTTTGATTTCGATCTGAGCGAGTTGAGCGTCGGCGAGGCCGAACGCGTGGTGTCAGACATGCGCGAGGCTCTGGCGGACCCGCTTTTCAGCGACACACCGCCTCTGGCCGATCTACAACTCGCTGCCTCCAACGCGCCTGCGCTCAGCCGCGCGTTTCTGGACCTGCATCGCGCCTACCGCGACGCCCATGAGCGCCTTGCCTCCCTCGATGAGGCCCTGGGCCGCGCAGACGCCCCGCGCACCGCCTCACCCTGGGAAGAGGTGCGCGACTTCTTCCATTATTGCGATAATTACATCGATGCCGTGGACCGCGCGGCCGAGCGCTTTGTCACCGGCGGGGACCCTGAAGCGCGGGCAATGGCGCTGCTGTCAGAGCATGGCATCACCGTTGAAATCGCAGGCGATAACGCCCCCCTGCGCGGCTTTGATCGTGACAGCAAGACGCTGATCCTGTCGGCCCGCGCCCATGCGGCAACCCGGCGGTTTCAGATGCTCCACCAAGTGGCGCTGCTGACGCAGGAGCAGTTGTTCGACGCAACCCTCGACCTGGCGCGCTTTCAAACGGATGAGGCCCGCGCCATCGCGCGGATCGGCCTTGCAAACTACTTCGCAGGCGCGGCTTTGCTGCCCTATTCGGCCTTTCTGGCCGCCGCTCAAAGCACCCGCCACGATCTGGAGCAACTCTCCGACCGCTTCGGGGCCTCCATCGAACAAGTCGCCCATCGTCTGTCCACTTTGCAACGTCCCGGCGCGAAAGGTGTGCCGTTTTTCTTCGTCCGCGTCGATCAAGCCGGGACGATCACCAAGCGCCACTCCGCGACCCGCCTGCAGTTTGCGCGGTTCGGCGGCGCCTGTCCGCTCTGGAACGTCCACCGCGCATTTGAGACGCCGGGCCGTTTTTTGCGCCAATTGGCAGAAACCCCTGATGGCGCACGCTATTTCTGCCTTGCCCGCGATGTGCAGAAATCCGGCGGAACCTATAAATCGCCTGTGCGCCGCTATGCGATCGGGCTCGGCTGCGAGCTGCGCCACGCAGCGGATCTGGTCTATTCAGACGGTCTGGATCTCGACAATGATGCGGCTTTTGAACCCATCGGCATCTCGTGCCGGATTTGCGAACGTAAAGGATGTCATCAACGCTCGGTCCCGCCGCTGGAGAAGCATCTGCGCTTTGACCCGGATCGCCGAGGGTTGCTGCCCTATGAGATAGACGGCTAACGGAGGAGGTTTGCCCATGGAAATGTCCGGAACCCGCGTGATCGCGGCGGATCGCGAAACGGTGTGGGAGGCGCTTAACTCGGCCGAGGTCTTGAAAGAGTGCATACCCGGCTGCACCGAGCTGACCGGCAGCCCGGAAGAGGGCTTTGATGCCGTGGTCACTCAGAAAGTCGGCCCGGTGAAGGCGACCTTCAAAGGGGCCGTGACCCTGTCGGACGTTGTCCGCCCCGAAAGCTATCGGATCAGCGGCGAAGGCAAAGGCGGCGTGGCGGGCTTTGCCAAGGGCGGCGCGTCGGTCGTCCTGAACGAGGTCCCCGAAGGGACGGAACTGGTTTATGATGTGGATGCCAAAGTGGGCGGCAAGATCGCCCAGTTGGGCAACCGGATCATCAACGGGTTTGCGACCAAGATGGCGAATGCGTTTTTCGACAATTTCCAGGCGCATGTGCAGGGCGATAACGCGGAGGCTGAAACCGCCTGACGGCGGTGCCTTCGGCGAGGATATCTGGAAAAAGCGAAGCGGCTTCGGGTTAGACAGGCCAAGCCACAACGTCGCGCGTTAACCTTAATGCGAGGCTAAAGAAGCGCGTTCCGTGCGGCCGCGCGGATCTCCTCAGTGAGCTTTTTCAACGGCTTAGCGGTAATGCGACTGATCTGCCAATAAAGGGGCGTCTCCAGCGGCGAATCCGCGATCACCTCGACCAATTGCCCGTCTTCCAACATATCGCGAACCAGCGGCTCCGGGTTCATGCCCCAGCCAAGCCCCAGCAGCGAGGCCGTCACAAAACCCACCGTGCTGGGCAGCAGATGGGTGGCAAGCGGCACACGTTTACCGAGCTGTGCAGCCGCCCAGTCCTGTTGCAGCCGGTCGCGACGGGAATAGGTCAGCGCAGGAGCGGCGCGTAGGGCTGTGTCGGTCACGCCATCTGAAAAGTGGCGCGCCATGAAGGCCGGGCTGGCCGTGGCGCGGTAACGCAGCGCGCCCAGCGGAAAGCTGTCGCAGCCCTGAATCGGATCGGCGCGGCTGGTGATGGCCGCCGCGACATCGCCCTGACGCAGCCAGCGTGCCGAATGGTCCTGATCATCGACAACCAGATCGAAAAGCAGCCCATCGCAGTTCGCCAAAGCGGGCAGCACCCAGGTATCAAGACTGTCCGCGTTGACTGCGATGCGCACAGGGGCGGCTTGCGCCTCTGCCAAAGCCATATCGCGGGCAAGCTGTTGTTCCAGAAGGGAAACCTCATCAGCATGGCGGATCAGGCGCGCGCCAGCGGCTGTGGGCAAGCTGGGCGTTCCGCGTTCGATCAGAACCGTGCCGACGCGATCTTCGAGCGTTTTGATCCGTTGCGACACCGCCGATTGCGTGATCGACAGTTGCGCGGCAGCCAAATCGAAGCTGCCACATCGCGCGACCGCGCTGAGCGTGGTCAGAAGAGCTGGATCATACATAAGTAATTCTTATATGAGATAATAAACATTCACTAGAAGAATGTTTGACTCCAAGATAAGCCGTTGCCGTTAAAAGGAGTCTTCATGAGCACCGCCTACTTTGCCGGTTTCTTTCTCGGCCTGTCTTTGATCCTCGCCATTGGGGCGCAAAACGCGTTTCTGCTGCGCCAGGGGCTGCGGCGCGAGCATGTGTTGCCGCTTGTGCTGACCTGCGCGATCAGCGACGCAATCCTGATCGCGGTGGGCGTTGGCAGCTTCGGCGCGCTGTCAGAGGCGGCTCCGTGGATCGGAACGGTGTTTCTGTATGGCGGGGTCGCGTTCCTGCTGGTCTACGGGGCAATGAGCTTTCTACGGGCGCGCAAAGGCGGCGATGCGCTGAAGCCAAGCTCCGAAAGCGCCGGATCGGTCTGGGCGGCTGTGGGGACATGTCTGGCGATCACCTGGCTCAACCCGCATGTCTATCTAGACACCGTCGTCATGCTCGGCTCGATCTCGGCACAATATGACAGCCGCCTCGGCTTTGCGCTGGGGGGCATGTCGGCGTCGTTCGTTTTCTTCTTTACGTTGGGCTATGGCGCGCGGCTGTTGGCACCGGCCTTTGCGAACCCACGGGCGTGGCAAGTGCTTGAAATCATTATCGGTTGCGTGATGTGGGCGATTGCGCTGAAACTGCTGCTCGGCTAGGGCTTGCGCGCGCCGCCGGTTTCCGGTCAGGTCGCGCTATGGAGCCAAGCGCACACCGCCCGGCGGCGGGAATTTTCTGGCAGATCATGACGGGGCTGAACTTTGTGGCCGTCACCGCCATCGTCAAACATGTGGGCAGCGATGTGCCTGCCGCGCAGGCCGCGTTTCTGCGCTATCTGCTTGGTCTGATCTTTGTGATCCCAATGATCCGTCCGATCCTTCAGGCCCATTTGACGCGCCGCCAGATGACACTGTTCGGGGTCCGCGGCGTGCTGCACACGGGCGCTGTGATCCTGTGGTTTTACGCCATGACACAGATCACCATCGCCGAGGTCACGGCGATGAATTACCTCGCGCCAATTTACGTTACGATTGGCGCAGCGGTGCTGCTGGGCGAGAAAATCGCGATCCGCCGGATCATCGCGATTCTGGCCGCGCTGATCGGAGCGCTCATTATACTGCGTCCCGGCTTTCGGGAGCTGTCACCGGGCCATATCGCGATGCTGGGCACGGCGCTTGGATTTGCGGGCGGCTATCTGATCATGAAAGTGATGAGCACGGAGGTGAACGCCGCCGTTGTCGTGGGCATGCTGTCGCTGTTCGTGACGCTGGGCCTTGCGCCCTTTGCGTGGGCGGTTTGGGTGCCGGTCACGTTTGAGCAGCTCTTTTGGCTTTTCCTTGTCGCGGTCTTTGCCACCGCAGGGCACTACACCATGACGCTGGCCTTCGCCGCAGCACCATTGGCGGTCACGCAGCCCGTCACGTTCCTGCAACTGATCTGGTCCGTGATCTTAGGCGCCGCATTTTTCAACGAAGCAATCGACGGCTGGGTTGTGCTGGGCGGCACGCTGATCATGGCTGCTGTCAGCTTTATCGCCTGGCGGGAGCATGCGGCGAAAAAGCAAGCGATGGCAGAGGGTTAGAGCTGCTCCAACACCTCGTCGGACGCCTCAAAGTTTGCTGTCACGCGCTGGATGTCGTCATCATCTTCCAGCGCATCAATCAGCTTCATCAGCTTCTGCATGCCATCCAGATCAAGTTCTGTCGTGGTGGTCGGTTTCCAGATCAACTTAGTGGATTCGGACTCACCCAGTTCCGCTTCCAACGCACTGGACACCGCGCCCAGATCGGTATCTGCGCAATAGATCGTGTGGCCGTCTTCCGAGCTTTCGACATCCTCAGCCCCCGCTTCAATCGCGGCCATCATGACGGTATCGGCATCGCCCACTTCAGCGGTATATGTCACCTCGCCCTTGCGCTCGAACATGAAGGAGACGGAACCGGTTTCCCCCAGATTGCCGCCATTCTTGGTGAAGGTAGAACGCACTGTTGATGCCGTTCGGTTCTTGTTGTCAGTCATCGCCTCGACGATCACGGCCACGCCGTTGGGGCCATAGCCCTCATAGCGGATTTCGTCGTAATTCTCGGCGTCGCCGCCTTGGGATTTCTTGATCGCGCGGTCAATCACGTCCTTGGGCACAGATTGCGACTTGGCTTCTTTGACGGCCAGACGCAGGCGCGGATTGTTGTCGGGATCAGGGTCGCCCATCTTGGCGGCCACGGTAATCTCCTTGGCCAGTTTCGAGAACAGCTTGGAGCGCAGCTTGTCCTGCCGCCCCTTGCGGTGCTGGATATTTGCCCATTTTGAATGGCCTGCCATGGTGCGGCTCCCTTGGTATCGCGAACGTGTGCGGAGCTATAAAGGAAAGCGCCGCCGGGGTGCAATCCTAGGCCCGTAGGAAAAGCCCGGTCAATTGAGCCGTTTACGAAACGCCGTTCCGCGTTAGGATATGCAAAAACGAGGCAGAGCGCATGACCAGTGACCAGATTATCCTGTTTACCCTCTTTGGCGGGGTCTTTGCGATGCTGCTTTGGGGCAAGTTTCGCTATGACATCGTCGCCTTCTCGGCGCTGATGATCGGCGTGGTCCTGGGTGTGGTGCCCGAAAAGGACGCGTTTTCGGGCTTTGGACACCCTGCGACGCTGGTGGTGGCGCTGGTGCTGGTCGTGTCGGCAGGGCTAGTGCGCTCAGGCGCGGTGTTTCTCATCACCCGCACGCTGGTGGACAGCACGCGCGGGCTTGGCGCGCACATCGCGCTGATGGGCGGCATCGGCGGGGTGCTGTCGGCCTTTATGAACAACGTGGCCGCGCTGGCTTTGCTGATGCCAGTTGATATCCAGACCGCCCGCAAGGCTGGCCGCGCACCCTCGCTGTCGCTGATGCCGCTGAGCTTTGCGACCATCCTTGGCGGTATGGTCACGCTGATTGGCACACCGCCCAATATCATCATTGCCACGATCCGGCAGGACACGCTGGGCGAGCCGTTTCGGATGTTCGATTTCGCGCCCGTTGGCGGCATCACGGCCCTTGCGGGCATGGCCTTTGTCGCACTGATCGGTTGGCGGTTTATTCCCCAGCGCACCGGAACCCATCAGGCGGGCGACCCGATGGAGGATTATGCCGAATACATCGCCGAGCTGACCGTCCCCGAAGGCAGTAAGCTGATCGACCAGCGGTTGCGCGACCTCTACGAGGTGGCCGAGAAGAACGACGTCGCCATTCTGGGCCTGGTGCGCGATGGCAAGCGGCGCTATGGCACCGCAGCCAGCACACGGCTGCAGGCAGGCGACGCGCTGGTGCTGGAGGCCACGCCGGATGCGCTGGACGAATATCGCGCGGCAGAGAGCCTCGATTTTGCCGATGCCAAGCGCGAGGAATTGCTGCGCGCGGAGGGTCAGGGGCTGACCGTGATCGAGGTCGTGGTGACAGATCAGTCGCGCCTCAACGGGCGCACGGCGCAGTCCATCGGGCTGGCCTGGCGGCAGCGCACGGTGCTGATGGGCATTTCCCGGCAAGGTAAATCCATCCGGCAACAGATCCGCAAGACGCCCATTCGCACAGGCGATATCCTGTTGCTTCTGGTCCCACAGGACAGTGCCAGCGACGTGACAGAGTGGCTGGGCTGCTTGCCTCTTGCTGATCGCGGGTTGGCGGTGACCGAGGATAAGAAAGTTTGGTGGGCCATCGGCATGTTCGGCGTGGCGGTGATCGCGGCCTCTCTGGGCTTGGTCTATCTGCCGATCGCTCTGGGCATTGTCGTCGTGGCCTTCGTGCTGTCGAAAATCGTCCCGCTGTCCGAGCTTTATACCCATATCGAATGGCCGGTGGTGGTCCTTCTCGGCTCCATGATCCCGCTAGGGGCGGCTTTGGAAACATCGGGCGGCACCGAACTGATCGCGGGCGCATTGGTCGGCCTGACCGAAGGGCTACCCGCATGGATGATCCTGACCGTGTTGATGGTCGTGACGATGACGCTGTCAGATGTGCTGAACAACACCGCTACCACCATTGTGGCCGCGCCCGTGGGTATCCAGATGGCCACATCCCTGGGCGTGAATCCCGACCCATTTCTGATGGCTGTGGCGGTTGCGGCAAGCTGCGCGTTCCTCACCCCGATTGGCCATAAGAACAACACCTTGATCCTGGGTCCGGGGGGCTACGGCTTTGGTGATTACTGGCGCATGGGGCTGCCGCTGGAAATCCTTGTGGTCTGCGTCTCCATCCCCGCCATTCTGGTGTTCTGGCCGCTTTGAGAACGCCCGTTTGACGGGTTTTTCACGGGATATGAAAACTTCAAACGTGTGCCGGGGTCAGGTGCTAATCTTGCCCTATGACCGGCTTTGAAACAGAACGCGACCCGCGCCCGCAAACGCTGACAGATGTGCTCAGGCGCGCGATCCGTGACCGCCCTGATGGGCCTTTGCGCCCATTCGGTGCTGCGGGGCCGCTCGATCCGCAAGTGGTTCCGAACGGATTAGGGCGCCTCTCATATGGCGTTGAAGGGTCCGTATCACAGCCTGACCTGACCCTGCCGGGCAGCATGTCCCAAGTCCCGAATGACCCCGACCCGTTCAACCGGCTCTTCGGCACAGAGCTTGGGTCGCGCGCAGCCAGCGAAATCGGCAATGAAAGCCTGACGCTCGAGCGAAGCCGCCTGCTCGCCCTGGAAATCCTCGCCGATGCCATGAGCTTTTTGGCGCAAGGCGCACGCCTTGTCTTGATGCAAGGGGACTACGATCTGCCCCCCACGCTCTTTGTCATGAGCCCGCTGATGGACGACATCGCCGACAGCCAATTGGTGACAGGGCGTCTTCCGGTTTCCAACGCGGCCTTGCTGGAGGCAGCAGCCCGGCTTCAGGACATCATCGATCCTGAAGCGCGCGCCGCCTTGGAGATTTACCGCTCTGGCGGTCTGGAGGGGATGGCCCAGCTTTTCGCCATCGCCCAGCCCGAAATCACCTATACGCGCCTGCCGAGGATGGAGCCGCTCGCCCTGCCCGATCCGCGCCTTTCGATCGCCGCCCCGCAACTGTCCACGGCGGGGTTGCTCTGCCGCGATGCAAACGGCGTTCTGGGGGTGACGGCGGCCCTGCACGGCACCGGACCGACAGGCGCAACTGTCGATCTGGAGGGGCATCCGGCCAAGGTCACGGCCCATAACCCGATCCACGACATCGCCTTCGTGCCGGTCCCCGACAGCCTTGCACCCCCGGCCCGCAAGGCCCGCATTGCCGATGCCTACGGCCCGCCGCCCAATGTCCCGGTAGAGTTTGACGGGGTGACAACCGGCCTCGCGACGACCCATATTCAATCTCAGGATCCGTCCTTGGCGCAAAGGCGCCCCAACACCCAACAGCGCGTCCAGACGACGCTGTCTGCCAGCCCCGGCGACAGCGGCTGCGCGCTGCGGCTGGGTGATCAGGTGCTGGGCTTCGCGTTCGAGAACTCCGCGCCTGGCGATGTGCCGCAATTCACCGACTGGATCTGGGCCGCCAATGCCTTGCACGCGATGGACCTGACCCCCGAAACCCTGCCCTGAACCACTGACAAGAGGACTTCTTTCATGGGATTTCTGAGCCGCGTCTTCACCCGCATCAAGGGCGAGCCACCCACAGATTACCTGCTGGTGCGCAACCTGCCCGATCCTGTCGGAAAAATCGCCGGGCAGCCGATGCCTCCGGACGAGGTCTATGTCGAGGTCTTCGTGGAATCCCTGCGCCTGAAAGCAGCGCGCCGGTTCACGACGCGGTTTCACGGGATGATCTACAGCTTCATCACGCTGGCCCGCGATGGGGAACCCAATGCAGAACTGGCCGCGATCACGAAGCCAGGAAACCTCGCCGATCTCGATCCCAGAAACCTAGATCGGGTCATCACCGTGGAGCGTCAATTGCTGGGTGCTGTGCCGTGGCGTGGCGGCACGCTCAGCCTGGAACTTGGGCTCTTTTCGGTGAAATCCGGCAACCTGCTTAGCCCGGTTCTGGACTATGTCACCCGCGTCTCCGATCAGGCGGGCATCAGTTTCGTGGGGAGCGTGAAGCCGTTCCTGCCGCTGATCACCGAAGGGCTTGATCTGATTGCAGGCCAGTCAGCCGATGTCGAGATCGAGGTCGCGCTGGACACCGACATGACGCTTAGCCGCAGCGAAATGCTGGCCCTTGTGGCTGTGCCGAAAGACCAGATCGCGCCTGCAGATTTGAGCGTTGATCCCACCGACCGCAAGCTCTTGTGGAAAGGCAAGCCACTGCAGGAAGCCTATTGCGTGCTGTCGCTGCGGCGCGTGGATCACAAGGCTGATTTCGGCGAAATTCCGGAGCTGGCAGAAGGGTTCAAGCATTTTCGGGATGCGTTAAAGACGCGCCGCCGCACCTTGTCAGAGGAGGCCAAAGGCGCCCTTGTCTCGGCGATTTATCTGTCGCCGGACCTGATCGAGCGGGACAAGACCCGGCTGGTCAAGCTGGTTGAGGAAGAGTTCAACCGCATCGTCACAGGCGGCGGTATCTCGACCGGAACGACCGCGCCCGAACCGCTGGGGGCGCTGGCCGATCTGCCGCTCTATCCCGATCAGTAAGGCATAGGATGGGCGCGATGGGCTGTGTTGATCGCGTCCAGCACCTCGTCTGATAAGGTGACCTCGACCGAGCCGAGCGCGCGGTCGAGTTGCGCCATCGTGGTGGCCCCGAAGATCGCCGAGGTCATGAAAGGCCGCGTCCGACACCACGCCAGCGCCATCTGCACTGGATCAAGTCCGAAGATATCCGCGATATCCAGATAGGCCTGCACCGCCGCAAAGGCCCGATCGGTCTTGCGCCCTCCCAGATCGCCGTTCAGGTCCATCCGGCTGCCTTTTGGCACGGCACCATTTTGATACTTGCCCGTCAGCAGACCTGCCGCGAGCGGGGAAAATGCCAAAAGCCCCACATCCTCATTGAGGCTCATCTCGGCCAGATCGGTGTCATACATCCGGCAGAGCAGCGAATACTCGTTCTGGACAGACGCAACGCGCGGCCCATGCCCGTCCTCGGATTTGCGCAGCCATTGCGTCGCCCCCCACGCGCTTTCGTTCGACAGGCCAAAAGCGCGGATTTTCCCTGTATCCACAAGCCGTTGCAGCGCGCCCAGCGCGTCTTCCATATGCGCCATCGTGGCGGCTTTGTCTTGCGCGCTGGGGTCAAACACCCAGTTCTGGCGGAACATGTAGCTGCCGCGATTGGGCCAGTGAAACTGGTAAAGATCAATATAGTCGGTCTTGAGCCTGCGCAGGTTGCCTTCGACGGTCTCGGCGATTGTCGCTGATGAAATCGGCGCGCCATCGCGCACATGGGGAAAGCCCGCACCGGAATGCTTGGTCGCAAGGATCATCCGGTCGCGCGCACCTCCCTTGGCGAACCATTCCCCGATGATCTGTTCGGAATGGCCGACGGTTTCCGCGCGCACCGGGTTTACCGGATACATCTCGGCGGTGTCGACAAAATTGATACCAGCCTCCAACGCGCGATCAATCTGCGCATGACCCTCCGCTTCGGTGTTCTGGCTGCCCCATGTCATCGAGCCTAGACACAGCTCGCTCACCATCATGCCGGTACGGCCCAGCGGGTTCATCTTCATGTCGGGAATCCTTCGTATCAGCGTGGCTTCATATCTAAGCGGTGAGGCTGCCAGAGCAAACCCGAAGTCACCGCCCGCCCAAGAGACCACAAACGACGCGAGGCGTCGCAGCAAGGCTTGCACCTTTGCGAAATCGGATCATGGTGCGCGACATGCGCCTCGCGATCTCCTTTGCCGCTCTTTTTATGTCAGTTGCTTTGCTGCAACTCAGCTCGGGAGGCGTCGGCCCGCTGGATGCGCTGTCGGGTCTCGCGTTCAACTTCTCCACCGCACAGGTGGGCCTTCTGGGCTCGGCACATTTCGTAGGGTTCTTCATTGGCTGCTGGTGGGCGCCGCGCTTGCTGGGCAGCGTTGGCCATAGCCGCGCCTTTGCCGCGTTCACGGCGCTGGGGGCCATCGGGATGCTGGGTCACACGCTCAGCCAGAACCCGACGGTCTGGGCGCTGTTGCGCGTGGCGTCGGGGCTGACCATTGCGGGCTGCTACACGATCATCGAAGGGTGGCTGCAGGCCAAGGTGACGAACGAGACGCGGGGCCGCGCGATGGGCATCTACCGCATCGTCGATCTGGGTGCCTCACTCGGCGCGCAGCTGATGATCGGCGTGCTGGCGGGGCTGCCGACCTACATGGCCTATAACATCCTGACCCTGCTGTGCTGCGCGTCGCTCTTGCCGCTCACGCTGACAACCGTGAAACAGCCCGAAATTCCAAAGAACCCGCGTATGCGCCCAGCGCTCGCGTGGAGCCGCTCTCCGCTGGCCGCCGCAGCCGTAGTCATCGCGGGCCTTACCGCGTCGAGCTTTCGCATGGTCGGCCCGATCTACGGGCAGGAGATCGGGCTGAGCGCGGTGGATATCGGCTATTTCCTGGCAGCCTTCGTGGCCGGCGGGGCCTTGGCGCAATACCCGGCGGGCTGGCTGGCGGATCGCTATGACCGGCGCGGGGTGTTGATCGCCTTCTCTGCCGTGTCGTTGATCGGCTGCGCGCTGACTGTCTACAGCGCCGATCTGGGCCGGGTGGCGGTGATGTCCGCCTCTGCCCTTTTCGGCTTTCTGACTTTTCCGATCTATTCGGTCGCCGCCGCCCACGCCCATGATTTTGCCAAATCCGAAGAACGGGTCGAGCTGTCCGCCGCCTTGCTGTTCTACTATGCGGTCGGGGCGATCTCGGCCCCCTACCTGACCTCGGTGCTGATCGCCACCTACGGTCCTCCAGCACTCTTCACCTTCATCGCGGCAGGTCATCTGGGGCTGGTGATCTTTGGCCTGATCCGGATGCGCGTGCGCGGCACCAACCCGGATCGCACCGCCTATGTCTATGCACCGCGCACCTCGCCCTTCATCGGTCGGCTGTTGCGCAGAGCGCGCGAAAGGCGTTAAACCGCGCAGGCAATTGACAGGACGCTGCGCATGGCTCGCCACCTCATCACTTCCGCGATCCCGTATATCAACGGGATCAAGCATCTGGGCAACCTTGTGGGCAGCCAACTGCCAGCCGATCTTTATGCCCGTTACCAGCGCGGGCGGGGTCACGAAGTGATGTTTCTCTGTGCCACCGATGAACATGGCACGCCTGCGGAACTGGCTGCCGCCAAAGCGGGCAAACCCGTCGCTGAATACTGCGCCGAGATGCACGGCATTCAGGCCGAGATCGCCAAGGGCTTCCGGCTTTCGTTTGACCATTTCGGGCGCTCGTCTTCGCCGCAGAACCACGCGCTGACCCAGCATTTCGCAGGCCGCCTGCATGAGGCTGGCCTGATCGAGGAAGTCAGCGAACGGCAGGTCTATTCCAATGCCGATGGCCGCTTCCTGCCGGATCGCTATATCGAAGGCACCTGCCCGAATTGCGGTTACGACAAAGCCCGTGGCGATCAATGCGAGAACTGCACCAAGCAGTTGGAGCCGACGGACCTGATCGAGCCGCGCAGCGCGATCTCCGGCTCCACCGATCTTGAGGTGCGCGAGACCAAGCATCTGTATCTCAAGCAATCCCAGATGCGCGGGAAGCTGGACGACTGGATCAATTCCAAGTCCGACTGGCCGGTGCTGACCACCTCCATTGCCAAGAAGTGGCTCCATGACGGTGACGGCCTGCAGGATCGCGGCATTACACGCGATCTGGATTGGGGCATTCCGGTCAAGAACGGCGATGCCGACTGGCCCGGCATGGAGGGCAAGGTTTTCTATGTCTGGTTCGACGCGCCCATCGAATACATCGCCTGTGCGGGCGAATGGGCCGAAGCAAACGGCGGCGATTGGGAGCGTTGGTGGCGCACCGACAAGGGCGCGGAAGACGTGCGCTACACCCAGTTCATGGGCAAGGACAACGTGCCGTTCCACACGCTCAGCTTCCCCGCGACGATCATGGGGTCGGGAGAGCCGTGGAAACTGGTCGATTACATCAAATCGTTCAACTACCTAAACTACGATGGCGGACAGTTCAGCACATCCCAAGGGCGCGGCGTCTTCATGGATCAGGCGCTTGAAATCCTGCCTGCGGACTATTGGCGCTGGTGGCTGCTGTCCCACGCCCCCGAAAGCTCCGACAGCGAGTTCACCTGGGAGAACTTCCAAGCCTCGGTCAACAAGGACCTCGCCGACGTGCTGGGCAATTTCGTCAGCCGCGTCACCAAGTTCTGCCGATCGAAATTCGGCGAAGAGGTCCCCGCAGGTGGCAATTATACCGACGCCGAAACTGCCCTGATCGCAGACCTGACCACCCGCATCTGCGCCTACGAGGGCCATATGGACGCGATGGAGGTCCGCAAATCCGCGAATGAACTGCGCGCGATCTGGGTCGCGGGCAACGAATACCTGCAAGCCGCCGCCCCGTGGTCGACCTTCAAGGAAGACCCCGAACAGGCGGCGATGCAGATTCGCCTCGCGTTGAACCTGATCCGGCTTTACGCAGTGCTGTCCAAGCCCTTCATCCCCGATGCCTCGGCCACACTCATGACGGCGATGCAAACGCAGGAGGACGCCTGGCCAGACGATGTCGCTGCCGCGCTCGAGGTGCTGGCCCCCAGCCACGCCTTCACCGTGCCGGATGTCACTTTCCGCAAGATCACCGATGACGAGCGCGCAGACTGGCAGGATCGGTTTTCAGGGGTGCGCGACTAAGCGCCCCCTGACTTTTCATGCAGCCGGGTTATCTGGCCTTGCATGAAAATTGAGCTGAACAACGACAAACGCGCCCTTCGCATTGCGCTGATCTATGGGCTTGTTTGCCATGGCATTTTCGCCTTGGCCGGTCTAGCGATGCTGGTGGGGCTTTTCTTCGGAATGAGCCTTGGGTTCGGCAACGTGCCATGGCCCTGGGCGTTTCTGACCAATGCCCTGCTGCTGTTGCAATTCCCGCTGGGCCATTCGTTCTTGCTGTCGGATCGCGGGCGGCCCTTGCTGGAAAAGCTGGCGCCGAAGCCCTACGGCAAGACACTCTCCACAACAGTCTATGCCACCATCGCGTCGATCCAGTTGCTGCTTCTTTTCACGCTCTGGACGCCGTCCGGCATCATCTTGTGGCGCGCCGAAGGGGCCCTCCTTGCGCTGATCTCGCTGGCCTATCTGACAAGCTGGGCACTGCTGACCAAGGCGTCGTTTGACGCCGGGCCGGAAGTGCAAAGCGGCGCGTTGGGGTGGATGTCGCTGGCGCGCGGGAAAAAGGTCGTCTTCCCCGACATGCCGGAAACAGGCCTTTTCAGATATGTGCGTCAGCCAATCTATATCTCCTTCGCGCTGGTGCTTTGGACGGTGCCGCTCTGGACGCCGGACCAATTGGTTCTAGCCAGTGCCTACACCGCCTACTGCCTCCTCGCCCCGCGCCTGAAAGAGCGGCGGTTCACGCGGATCTACAAAGACCGGTTTCGCGCCTATCAGGCCCGCGTCCCCTATTGGATCCCGCGACTGACACCAAAGCCCTCTGCAAACGAAAGCCGGTCCGAGCATTGAATGCGCCTTGATCGTTCCCACATGACAGACAGCAAAAAGGACCCCAAATGCCCAAATCAGATTTTGACGATCTTGTCAGCAAAACCGAGCGCGCCGATCTGGATGCACCGCGCTGGTCGCTCTTTATGTTGGGGTTTTTCTGCTGCCTGATCGGAGCCTCATCCATCGCAACGCCATGGATCATGCCGTTTCCTGGATCAATGATCCTTGGGGCTGTCCTGTTTGGGCTGGGCGTCACGCTGCTGGTGAAGTTCTACAAGGCGCGGCGCAACTCGTAACGCCGCTCTTATATGGTACCCGCGGCCGGACTCGAACCGGCACGGCCTTTCGGCCTAGAGATTTTAAGTCTCCTATGTCTACCATTCCATCACGCGGGCTTTAGCAGGCCGCGCGACAATACAAGTCGCCTGAGCCGTGTAAACCTAAAGTTCCTGCCCCGGCGGCTCCACCAGCAGGGCCCGCTCTGACAGCCACGGATGCAGATCAACCGCCGCGCGCAGCGCCTCCTGCGCCGCTGCCGCGCGGCCCATGCCGATCAGTGTCAGACCTTTGCCCGACAGCGCGCCGATATGCTCCGGCAGGATCGCAAGGGCGCGGTCTAGGTCCTCCAGCGCCGGCGCAAAATCCTGTTTGAGGTAATAGGCAAAGGCGCGCTGGTTATACCCTTCGGCATAGTCCGGGCAGTAGGACACCAAGGCATCCAATTCCGTGATCGCGCGGTCCAGATCGCCCAGACGCATCCGCTCGACCGCCCCGTCCAGCATCCCTTGCGCGCGGGCATCGGGGGCCGTCAGCCAAATCTCCCACAATTGAGCGTTCAGCACCTGTGCGGCGGCGGGATCAGGGGCCACTTTGAGCTGCGACAGCAGCGCGGCGCGGTCAGCGCTTGTGTCGGGAACGGCAGGGCAGTCTGCAAATACCGGGCCAGCCAGAAGGAGCGGGATCAAGACATATCGCATGCCCCAAACCTGCGCCCCTGCACGTAAAAATCAAGTCACGCTTGACCCGGCCCCCGTTTGCGCCAACCTTGCCCTCATGCTTCCGATCCGAGATCACAACCCGTCCGAGCGAACGCCCTTCGTGACCTATGCCCTGATCGCCGCGAATATCGTGGTGTTCGTCAGCTACTGGCCGCTCTTCGAGAACCCACGCGCATTGAACGCGTTCTACGACACTTGGGCGCTTATGCCCGCGCGGGTAAGTGCTGGCACCGAGTTCGGCGGGCTTTTCACGTCGATGTTCCTGCATGGCGGCATCATGCATCTTGCGGGCAACATGCTGTTTTTATGGATTTTCGGGGACAATCTGGAAGAAGAGTTCGGCCATATCGGCTTTTTGATCTTCTATCTGCTCAGCGGGTTGGGCGCTGGCTTGGTGCATGTGATCGCAGAGCCCGGATCGACTATTCCAACTGTTGGCGCCTCTGGTGCGATTGCGGGGGTGATGGGGGGCTATCTGCTGCTCTTTCCAAAGGCCCGTGTCGATATTCTGCTGATCCTGATCGTCTATTTCCGCGTCTTTTCGCTGCCGGCCTGGTTGATGCTGGGCGCGTGGTTCGGTCTGCAATTGTTCAACGGCGTCGCTGCCAACCAAGCGGGCGGCGGGGTCGCCTATTGGGCCCATGCGGGCGGCTTTATCATCGGTTTCGCGCTGGTGATCCCGATCTGGCTGCGGCGTGGCGGACCCGCCTATTGGAACCGCACCGATGGCCATCCGCCCCATCCGGAGGCGAAATACAAGCTCTCGCGCAGCTCCATCCCCAACGTGCCGAGGAACCGCTGATGCGCGGCACCTGTCATTGCGGCGCGGTTGTGCTGGAGGTCACCCTGAGCGATGGGCTGAATACCGCCCGGCGCTGCGATTGCAGCTTTTGCAGCCGCCGCGGGGCGATTGCCGTCTCAGCCCCCTTGAGCGGGATCAAAGTGCTGCAAGGCGCTGAAAATCTGACGCTCTATACGTGGGGGACTCACACGGCGCGGCACTACTTTTGCAAAAGCTGCGGGATTTACACCCATCACCAGCGGCGCTCTAACCCCAATGAATACGGGGTGAACGTCGCCATTCTCGACGGGATCAACCCGCGTGATCTGGGCGAAGTAGGCTGGGCCGACGGGATCAATCACCCCGCCGACAGATAGGCCCTAGTTGGTGGTGTAGCTGGCCACCGCCGCCGTCGACATCTCGGTCGACACTTTCTTGGTCAGTTCCATCGAGCTGTCCCCGACAAGGTTGAGGACAGCGATGCTCAAAGCGACGACGCCGGCGGTGACCATGACCCAATCTACGGTCACAGCGCCATCTTCATCGGTCCAGAAGCGGTTAAGGCGGGGTTTGAAAGCGGTTTTAAACATGGCCCCGTGATCGGCTCCAACCGTGTCAGAAAAGGGGCGAAGGCCCGACGCAGGCGGGGCAACAGTGGCTTGCAGCGAAACAGTGCGTTGCGCAGAAACCGGTAATCGGCATCTCAGCCGTTCCGGATCACCTTCGCGAAAGTCTCGAAGATCGGCTCGTTGGCGGCGATGATCTCGCCATCCTCGATGATGTTCTTGCCTTGGCTCAGCGGCTCAACAAGGCCCCCGGCCTCGCGGACGATCAGGCTGCCAGCGGCCAGATCCCAGCTTTGCAAGCGACGCTCCCAGAAGCCGTCATAGCGACCTGCCGCGACATAAGCCAAATCGAGCGAGGCGGCCCCGAAACGGCGCACACCGGCGGTCGCGGGCAGAAGACGCGCCAGTTCCTGCAGGGTTTCGGGAAGATCGGCACGGCCGGCAAAAGGCAAGCCGGTTGCAAAAATGCTTTCGATCAGCTTGTGGCGGCCCGACACCCGCAGACGGCTTTCGTTCATCCAGGCGCCCTGGCCCTTCTCGGCCCAGAACAGCTCATCCTTGGAGGGGTCATAAACCACGCCCGAGATGATCTCGCCCTTATGCTCCAGCGCAATGGACACCGCCCAATGGGGCAGCCCGTGCAGATAGTTCGTCGTGCCATCCAGCGGATCGACAATCCAGCGGCGGGTCGGGTCCTGCCCTTCGATCTCACCGCCCTCTTCGGCCAGCCAGCCGTATGTGGGGCGCGCCTCCATCAGATCGGTCTTGATGATCTCTTCGGCGGCCAGATCGGCACGGCTGACAAAATCGCCCGCACCTTTCATCGACACTTGCAGGTTCTCGACTTCACGGAAGTCCTTGGCCAGCGACCGCCCCGCTTTACGCGCGGCTTTCATCATCACGTTCAGATTGGCACTGCCCTGCATGGATCGGCTCCGGTTGGTCGTAGATCAGGGCGTGCCTATACGCGGCACATACGCGGTTGCCAAGGGGCGTCAGGCACGCATCCGCTCTGACTTGGGATCATACATCGGTTTGAGGGAGGCTTCGGCGGCGACGCGGGTGCCTGCGACTTCGATCTCGTAGCGGCTTGCCAACACATCGGACGGGCTTTCCCCCTTGCACGGCACGTATCCAAGACCCATCGCGCCGCCAAGAGTATGACCATAAGCGCCCGAGGTCAGATGCCCCACAACCTCGCCATCCCGCAGGATTGGCTCGTTATGATAGAGCAGCGGCTCAGGGTCTTTGAGCAGGAATTGCAGCATGCGTGCGCTGACACCCTCATCTTTCTTGCGCAGAACCGCGTCACGTCCGATGAAACTGGGCTTGGCGGTCTTCACAGCAAAGGCAAGGCCCGCCTCGACCACATGGTCTTCGCAGGTAATATCATGTCCAAAATGGCGGAAGCCCTTCTCGATGCGGCAGCTGTCCATCATGTGCAGACCGCACAGTTTCAGCCCGTGATCCGCACCAGCTTCATGCAGCGTCTCAAACGCGTGCGCGGCCATATCCGAGCTAATGTAAAGCTCATAGCCCAACTCACCCACGTAAGAGACGCGGTGCGCGCGCGCGTGGCCCATGCCAAGCTCAACCTCATTGGCCATGCCAAAGGGATGCGCGTCATTACCGAAGTCTTGGGGGGAGACCGCCTGCATCAGCGTCCGCGCATTGGGCCCCATGATTGCGAGCACGGCCTCACCCGCCGTCACATCGGTCAGGGTGACATTGAAATGGCCCTTATGGCGGCGCATCCAGGTCTGGTCCGCAAGCCGTGTCGCAGCAGGCGTGACGACAAGATAGGCCTCATCGCTCAGACGGGTTACGGTGACGTCTGCCTCAATCCCGCCATACTGATTAAGGAACTGTGTATAAACGATTTTCCCGTTAACCACGGCCATATCGGCACCACAGATATGGTTAAGGAAACCTTCCGCGTCCTTCCCTTCCACCCGGATTTTTCCGAAGGATGACATGTCATACATGCCGACCTTTTCGCGGATCGCTATATGCTCGCGCGCAGAATTGTCGAACCAGTTCTGCCGCTTCCAGCTGTATTCGTATTCCGGCGTCTGCCCTTGATCGGCAAACCAGTTGGCGCGTTCCCACCCGGCAAATTCGCCGAAAACAGCGCCGTTGGCCTTCATGTGCTCATGCAGCGGGGAGCGTCTAATCCCACGCGCCGTCGCCTTCTGGCGGTAGGGGAAGTGGTCTGCATAAAGCAGCCCCAATGTCTCGGTCGAGCGTTTGGCCAGATAAGTCTTGTTGCCCTGAAACGGCTGCATCCGGCTGATATCCACATCGCCCAGATCGAACGGTTTTTCCCCGGTCTCCATCCATTGCGCCAGCGCCATACCGGCGCCGCCCGCAGATTGAATACCGATGGAGTTAAAGCCCGCCGCAACCCAGAAATTGTCCAACTCGGGCGCAAGGCCAAGGTGATACGCATCGTCCGGGGTGAAGCTTTCAGGCCCGTTGAAAAAGGTATGGATCCCCGCCTCGGCCAGCATCGGCATCCGGTTCACAGCCGCTTCGAGAATGGGCTCGAAATGATCGAAGTCTTCGGGCAGCTGATCGAATTCAAAGTCTTTCGGAATACCGTCCAGCGCCCAGGGTTTTGCCACAGGCTCGAACGCGCCCAAAAGCATCTTGCCCGCGTCTTCCTTGTAGTACGCGCATTCATCCGGAACCCGCAGAACCGGCAATTGTTGAAGCCCTTCAATGGCTTCCGTCACAATATAGAAGTGCTCGCAGGCTTGTAGCGGCACGTTTACGCCCGCCATACGACCGACCTCGTGGCCCCACATGCCACCGCAATTCACGACCATATCCGCCGTGATGTGACCGCTTTCTTCACCGCTTTGCCAATCCACGCCCGTCACGCGCATACCGTCGCGCTTGATGCCTGTCACGGCCACGCGCTCCAGAACCTTCGCACCTTTCTGCCGCGCGCCCTTTGCCAGTGCCAACGCAATGTTCGCCGGGTCGCCCTGCCCGTCCTTATCCAGATAGACAGCCCCAACCACGTCTTGCGTATTCAAGTGCGGATACCGCGCCGATACCTCGTTGGGAGAGATCTGTTCCACCTCAACCCCAAACGCCCGCGCCATGGAGGCCTGACGCAGGATTTCCTCCCGGCGATGCTCCGTCAGCGCAACCGTGATCGAACCGTTGCGCTTAAAGCCAGTCGCCACCCCGGTTTCGGCCTCCAACTCGCCGTAAAGCTCTTGGCTGTACTTGGCCAACCGCGTCATGTTGATCGACGCACGCAGCTGCGCAATCAGCCCAGCGGCATGCCATGTGGTGCCGCTTGTCAGCTGCTTGCGCTCCAGCAAAACCACATCCGACCAGCCTTGCTTGGCCAGATGATACGCAACCGAGCAGCCGATCACGCCGCCCCCGATAATCACAACACGCGCGTGGCTTGGAACAGTCATTCTTTCAACTCCGAAACCGGCAGGCGTTTGGGGCGCGCTACCATATTGTGTAGGTTAACAGCAGTCAGACACAGCGATCCGCCTACCGCGTTAAAATCAAAGGGAAAGCTGCGCGGCTACGCGCGCAGCCGCTCATTCTTGGGATCCCAGAGACCTGGAACCTCGCTAATATTCGCCGGGAATTTCTGACCGAAAATCTCGACCTCAAGCGTGTCATCGACAGCCTCCGGCGCGATCATCGCCAGCGCGATCGAGGCATCAACGCGGTAGCCATATCCGCCGCTCAGAACCTCGCCTACGATACGATCACCGGACCAGATATTGGCCATGTAAGGCGCGTCCCAATCGCCCGCCTCAACCGTCATCGTCACAGAAGTGCGGCGCGGCGGCGTGTTCGCCTGAAGCGCTTGCTTGCCGGGGAAGTCATGCTCTTTGTCCAGCTTCACAAAACGACCCAGACCCGATTCCAGCGCCGTGTAGTCAGACGACAGATCGACCTTCCAAGCCTTGTAGCCCTTCTCAAGCCGCATCGCATTCAGGGCAAACATGCCAAACGGCACCGCGCCTGCGTCCAGAACCGCGTCGTAAATCGCGGGCATATCTGCGATCTTTGCATGGATTTCCCAGCCCAACTCTCCGGCGAAGGAAACGCGTGCAAGAAATGCGTCTTGCCCCGCGACCTTGCCGCTTTGATGGGTCAGCCACGGCATTGAAAGGTCGGCCTCGGCAATCCTTTCAAACAGCTCGCGCGCTTTGGGACCCGTCACAATGAGCGTCGAAAACTCTGTCGTATGGTCGGTCAGGCTCAGCCCCTCGGGCAGGTCTTTCGCCAGCCATTCAAAGTCATGCCACTGCGCAGGGGCAGCGGTAATCAGCGTGAAATCGTCATCGCCATGACGAATGATCGACATCTCGGTCACGACCCGGCCGCGTGTGTCGGTGAAATAGCCCAAGGTCAAACGGCCCGCTTTGGGCAGAAGGCCGGTGATCTTGCCCAAGAGCCAATCTGCCGCGCCATCACCAGACAGATTGAACCGCGAGAAACCAGGCAGATCAAGCACGCCCACGCCGTCGCGCACCGCCTCGACTTCCTCGCGCACGCGCGGCTCCCATGGACCGGCGCGATCCCAGGTTTCGGTTGCCTCCTCGGACGTGTCATCGCCCGGTTTGGCGAACCAATTGGCCCGCTCCCAACCGTTATAGACGCCCATTTGGCCACCCATTTCGACGACTTTCGCATGGACTGGCGAAACTTTCTTGTCGCGCGCCTCGGGCCATTCGTGATGCGGGAAGTGCATGGCGTATTCGTGGCCATAAACCTCCATCGCCTTCTTGGTCGAATAGTCCTGATCGGCGTAATCAGTGAAGCGGCGCGGGTCGAGGCCCCAGCAATCCCACTCGGTCTGGCCTTCGGTGATCCAATCACACAGGATCTTGCCCGCGCCACCGCCCTGCGCGATGCCGAAGGTGAATACGCAGGCCTCAAACGCGTTCGGAACGCCCGGCATCGGGCCGATCAGCGGGTTGCCGTCAGGGGTGTAGGGGATCGGGCCGTTAATCACTTTGTTAATCCCCGCTTGACCCAAGAGTGGAACCCGCGCCATCGCGTCTTCGATGTAGAATTCAAGCCGCTCCAGATCGTCGGGGTAAAGCTGGAAGCTGAAATCTTCCGGCATCGGATCATCGGGCGTCTGCCAATGCGCCTTGCAGTTGCGCTCATAGGGGCCAAGGTTCAGGCCGGTCTTTTCCTGGCGCAGGTAATAGCTGATATCGGGATCGCGCAGCAGGGGCAGCTTGCCGCCTTTTTCTTTCGTATAGGCCTCGATCTCAGGGATTTCGTCGGTCAGAAGATACTGGTGGCTCATCACGGCCATCGGCATCGTGCGCCCGCCAAACGGCTTGAACCATTCCGAGACGCGCTGTGCATAATAGCCCGCAGCGTTAACCACGAACTCACAGCGGATGTCGCCCTTTTCGGTCTGCACGACCCACTCGTCACCATCGCGGCTGATACCGGTCGCCGGGGTGAACCGCAGAATTTTTGCACCCTTATCCCGCGCGCCTTTTGCGAAAGCCTGCGTGATCTGCGCGGGGTCCATGTCGCCATCATAGCGGTCATAAAGGCCCCCTTCGAGGTCATGCGTCTCCATAAACGGATAGGCCTCTTTGAGGTCGGCATTCGACATCATTTCCATGGGCAGGCCTTGCGCCGCCGCCATGCCACGGACGCGCTCAAATTCCATCATGCGTTCTTTGGAATGCGCCAGGCGAACCGAGCCGGTGACATTGTAGTTGATCGGGTAATCCACCTTCTCCGCGATTTCACGATACAGCGTGGTCGAATAGCGCTGCATGTTCATCACAGCCCAACTCGCTGAGAAGTTTGGGATATTTCCGGCGGCGTGCCAGGTTGAGCCTGCCGTCAGCTCGTTCTTTTCCAGAAGAACGCAGTCAGACCACCCGGCCTCTGCCAGATGGTAAAGACAGGACGCGCCGACGACGCCGCCCCCAATAACCACCACGCGGGCTGTTGTTGGAAAATCGCTCATGAGGGGACCTTTCAATAGACAGGCGGGGCGATGATCCAGATCGCAACCGCGGGTGTTTCGTAAGGATTGGCCCAGCGAAACCGCTGGCCACGCATCCGAAAGCTATCGCCTTGGGACAGCGTAAATCGTTCACCATCAAGCCAGACGTCGAGCTCGCCAGAGACGATGTAGGCAAGTTCCTGAGTGCCGCGCCGCACGCTATCCTCGCGTGAGGCACCGGGCTCAAAGATGGAATGAACGGCCTGAAAGTCATCTGTCAGATCGGGGGACAGAAGATGCTCTGTTAACCCTGAAACGCGATTGCCAATCGGCCGCCGAGCCTCTGCGCGCACGACGATGCCATCTTCGCCGGGGCGGGTTGTCAGCAAATCCTTGGACACATCCAACGCATCGGCCATGGCTTCCAGATCGGTCTGAGCGGGCGTCGACAGATCACGTTCGATCTGGCTGAGCCAACCCACGGATTTGCCCAGATCGTCCGCCAAAGACTGCAGCGTCATGCGCCGCGATTTACGCAGCGCACGCAGATCAGCACCGAGAGAGGTCGTGGTCATCCTGGCTTCCGTGAAATTTCTTGCGAAAATTTCACACGATTTTTCATCTACGAGTCAAGAGATTTGTGTCTTGGGGTTCAGCTGCGCTGCATCTTCATGGGAATCGTCCGGGCAAGGCGCATCAGATGTGCCATGTATGGCTTCATCGTATCGTCGCTTCGGGTCGCCGCGTAAAGCCGTCGTGTTAACCCTGTTTCGGTGATCGGGCGGGTCACATAATCCGAGTTGTATTTGACCTCACGCACCACCCAGTCAGGCAGCACAGATACCCCACGCTTCGACGCAACCAGCAGCAAGATCACGGCTGTCAGTTCGACCTGACGCACCGATGCGGGCTCGACCTTGGACGGCGTCAACAACTGGCTGAAAATGTCCAACCGTGCCCGATCAACCGGGTATGTGATGAGCGTTTCGCCGCGGAAATCCTCCGCCTCGATGAAGTCTTTTTGCGCCAACGGATGCTTTGAGGAGGCAACAAAGACCGGATCGTAGTCAAAAAGCGGGGTGAAATCGACATTCGGAAGGCTCTCTGGATCAGAGGAGACGACCAGATCAACGGCCTCCTTCTGCAATGCGGGAAGGGCGTCAAACGCAAGGCCGGGGCGGATATCGACATCCACATCCGGCCAGGCTTTGCGAAATTCCTCTAGCACCGGAAACAGCCATTCAAAACAGGCGTGGCACTCAATCGCGATGTGCAAACGGCCGGCTTTACCATCCTGCACCCCTTCAAAATCCTGTTCTAAAGCAGCGACTTGCGGCAAAACCGTTTCGGCCAAAGCCAACAGCTTCATGCCCGCTGCTGACAGTTTCAGCGGCTTGGAGCGCCGAATGAACAGCTCCACTCCGGTTTGATCTTCAAGTCCCTTGATCTGATGGCTCAAGGCCGATTGGGTGATGTTCAAAACATCCGCCGCTCGCGCCAGACCGCCCGCCTCATGAATGGCCTTGATCGTGCGGAGATGGCGAAATTCGATATTCATGTGAACAAAGCTCATGATTGTGATGAGAGTTATGAAATTGTTTCATTTCACGGGATGTGAGACAAGCTCAAAAGCCCCAAAACAGAAAGCCTGCGTCATGACTGCGCCGACCGTGTCCTTTGAATTCTTCCCTCCGAAGTCGCTGGAAGCCTCGTTCCGGCTTTGGGACACGGTGCAGACCCTGGCGCCGCTTGATCCGAGCTTTGTATCGGTGACCTATGGCGCAGGCGGCACGACGCGGACATTGACCCATGAAGCGGTCGAGACGATCCGCAAGACCAGCGGTCTGAACGTCGCAGCGCATTTGACATGCGTCGATGCCACAAAGGCTGAAACCCTTGAAATAGCAGAGCAATATGCCGCTGCAGGCGTGACTGAGATCGTGGCACTGCGCGGGGACGCCCCCAAAGGTTCGGGCGGTTTCACGCCCCATCCAGACGGTTTCAAAGATAGCTGCGAGCTGATCGAAGCGCTGGCAGAGACCGGAAAATTCACCTTGCGTGTAGGGGCCTACCCGGAGGCGCATCCAGAAGCCGCGACCGCGCAAGCAGATATCGACTGGCTGAAACGTAAGCTCGAAGCGGGCGCACATTCCGCGATCACGCAGTTTTTCTTCGAGGCAGAGACATTCTTTCGGTTCCGAGATGCCTGCGAAAAGGCTGGAATCACAGCGCCGATCATTCCGGGCATTCTGCCGATTGAGAACTGGTCCGGCGTGCGCAAATTCGCATCCGCCTGCGGAACCAATATCCCCACTTGGCTGGATGAGGCCTTCGCCGCAGCCAAACGGGACGACCGCGAAGACCTGCTGGCCACGGCACTTTGCACCGAGCTTTGCACGGATTTGCTGGAAGGCGGCGTGTCGGATCTGCATTTCTATACGCTCAACAAGCCGGAGCTCACCCGCGATGTGTGCCACGCGTTGGGTGTGTCGCCGCGCGTCCAATTGCAGAACGTCGCTTAACCACTTTTCACGGCCGATCGCGCCCGCTAGCGTCCCTCAAAAAGGAGACGCAGATGCTAATGGCCAAGACCGCAGACGACCTGCCCACGCGAGAGCAATTGCTGTCGATGTCAGGGCTGGAGTTTATGCAGCGCATCCGCGATGGCCTGCTGCCGCGCCCGCCGATCTCGGTCGTGCTGAACTACACGATTGATGAGGTTTCCGACGGGCAAGTCATCTTCCACGGCACGCCGCAATTTGATCACACCAACCCGATGGGCGGGGTGCATGGCGGCTGGTATGGCACCCTTCTGGACAGTTGCATGGCGTGCGCCGTGATGACGAAAGTGCCGAAGGGCAGTTTCTATACCACATTGGAATATAAGATAAATATCACTCGTGCGATCCCCGTAGGCACTTCCATCAAAGCCATCGGGCAAACCGATCATGCGGGGCGCTCGACCGCTGTGGCTCATGGTGAAATTCGCGGCTCGGACGATGATCGGCTCTATGCAACGGGCACGACGACCTGTCTGATCATGACGCCGTAAGAGGCGGCTCCAACCCGCCATGCCCGTCCGGAACCGAGCCATGGATCGTCTCGGATCGACATGCGCCAACGGCGCGGCGGCGGCGGGAGACAAACAGCTTCCCCATGCCCCGCCAATTGCCAACCGAGGGCGCATCAGCGTCTTGCGGAAACCGCGCGCGCCAGCCTTCCGGCAAGGGGGCGCCGCACATTTCGACCTGCTCCATTAACCATGTGAACGGGATATTTGCCAAAGGCCGCGCGGCGGTGAAGCCGTTGAGTTGACCCCCGATATCGCCGTGGCTCCCACGGAACCACATCTGCTCCATCCGGCCCGGCCAGTCGGCGGGGCATTCCCACATAACCGGCGCATAGGCGAGCCGGGTTTCATCCAAGGCGAGGGCGTGAAACCCGTTACGGATCGACGCGCCCAGCGCGTGGTTGTGAAACGCATGACGGACATCCGCCCAGCGCCACAGCACGGGTAGTCGCAAGCCAAGCGCCTTGACCGTGTCCCAGACGGCGACCGCTTCGATCTCGACATTGGGGTGGCAAAACATCTCTGCAAAGACCTCTGCAGCCGCGCTGTCGGGCGTCTCTTGATAATGGCGGTAGGCCTGACGGATATTGCGCACTGTCGCGTGCTCCGGCGTCAACAAGCCAACCCTGTCGATGATGCCGGCAAGCGAGCGCACCGCATAGGCCCCCCGCGAATATCCCATCAGAATGATCCGATCACCGGATCGGTAGCGCGAGGCGAGAAAGCCGTAAGCCCTTCTGATCTGGCGATTAATGCCCCGCCCCGTCATCACGTTCACCGACGCTTTCCAGTCCGACCATTGAATCCCCGCCTCGTAGAACAGGGACACCTCAGCGGGGCTTGCGGCCTCTTGAAAGAGCTTGAGCGCCAGACCTGCATTCGTCTCGGACCCTGGCTCCAGCGATGACATCGTGCCGTCCAGAATGATGATATGGGTCAGCGGACCACGGACCGGGGCGGCGGGCGATTGCGTCCATCGCCCGGCCCGCCCGATCAGCGCGCCGAGGCGGGAAAAGAGGCGTTCACTCAGCCGCAAGCGCCCTCTCTTGCAGATGCGCCCAGACGCGCTGCGGGGTGAACGGCATATCTATCTTGTGGACGCCTTCGTCCCAGACCGCATCCAGAACGGCATTGGCCACAGCCGCCAGCGCGCCAATCGTTCCAGCCTCGCCACAGCCCTTCATGCCCATCGGGTTGTTGGTGGACGGCACAGGCTCGGAGTAAAACGCAATCATAGGACAATCATCCGCACGCGGCATACCGTAGTCCATGAAACTTGCCGTGAGCAATTGTCCATCCTCGTCATAGACCACCCGTTCGGTGATCGCTTGGCCGATCCCTTGGACGACCCCGCCATGCACCTGACCCTCAGCTAGCATGGGATTGATAAGATTTCCGAAATCATCTGTGACGGTATACTTAACGATCTCCACCACGCCGGTGTCCGGATCAATCTCGATCTCTGCCACATGAGCGCCGTTGGGAAAGCTACGCGCCTCCAGCGTAGCGCGGGCTTCATGGGTCAGCAGATCAGCCCGCCCAGCGGCACGGGCCATCTCCGCAACCTCTAGCACGGTCGGTGTGACGTTGGAGCCTTCAATGCGGAACGTCTCATGATCGAAGCTGATCTGGTCCGGGGCCACGTCCATTTCTTCGGCCAGAAACGGAGTGAACGCCGCAATTATCACGTCCACCGTGGCCAGCGTCGCATTATTCTGCACGGTGACCGAGCGTGAGCCGCCCGTGCCACCGCCCTGCTTGATCAGATCGCTATCTCCCTGAATAACCGTGATCTTTTCGGCCGGGATACCAGTCTGATCGCTCAGGAACTGAGCATAAACCGTCTCGTGCCCCTGCCCGTTCGACTGGGTGCCTACATAGATATCCGCCGTGCCGTCCCCGTTGAAGACAACCTTTGCCCCCTCGGACGGATCGCCCAGAATGCTCTCGATGTAATAGCAAAGCCCCTGCCCGCGCAGTTTGCCTTGGGCTTTCGACGCAGCCTTGCGCGCGGCAAACCCATCGCGATCTGCCTCCAACTCGACTCGCGCCAGCACTTTCGCAAAATCGCCAACGTCGTAGGTCACGTCGGTGGGGCTGGTGTATGGCATCTGCGCCGCGCGGATAAAGTTCTTGCGGCGCAGCTCCCACGCATCCACATCCAAGGTGCGGGCGGCGTAGTCCATGGCCCGCTCCAACGCAAAGATCGCCTCCGGGCGGCCAGCGCCGCGATAAGCGTCAACCTGCGTGGTGTTGGTGTAGATGCCTTTGACCCCAAGCCACGCGGCAGGAATATCGTAACACCCGGTCAGCACTTTCGAGAAAAGCTCCGTCTGGATCGGCTGCGCGAATTGCGAGTTGTAAGCTCCAAGATTACACACAGAGTCAACGCGGTAGCCAATAATCCGGTGATCGGTATCGAAGGCCAGACCGACCTTCGTCACCAGATCACGCCCGGCATTGTCGCTCAGCATCGCCTCTGTCCGCTCCGACATCCAGCGGCACGGACGGCCCAGAACGCGCGTCGCATGCGCGGTGACGAAATACTCCGGATAGGTCATCGCCTTCATCCCGAAACCGCCGCCCACATCGGGGTTGGTGACGCGCACATTTGCTTCGTCCAGCCCCAGCATCGCAACTAACTGGCGTTTCTGACCCCAGACGCCCTGCCCGTTGACGCAAAAATGCAGCCGGTCGCCTTCTATTTCCGCAAAACAGCCGCGCGGCTCCATTGAGTTGCAGATGATCCGATTGTCGTCGATCTCGACCTCGACCACATGGGCCGCCGCCTCGAATGCGGCTTGCGTCGCCGCCTCGTCGCCAATCCCCCAGTCAAACGCCACGTTTTCGGGCGCTTCGGGATGAATAACCGGGCCACCGGGCGTTGGCGTGACATGCACGTCCAGATCATCGATCTCCAACTCGATCAGCTCGGCGGCGTCTTTCGCTTGTGCCAGCGTTTCAGCAAAGATCATCGCGATCGGCTCGCCCACAAAACGCACGCGCCTTTTGGCCACAAGGGGCCGCATCGGGGCCGCCGCCTTGCTGCCATCGCGGTTTGTTAAAACCGTCGCACCCATGACGAGGGTCACGCCCGCCGCCTCCAGATCCTCCGCCGTCACGACTAGATGCACCCCATCCGCTTCGCGCGCGGGCCCCACGTCCAGCGTCGCGATCTCGCCATGTGCCACGGGCGAGCGCAGCACGAAGCCATGCAGCGCGTCCGCCGGTGCGATATCATCCACATAGCGGCCAGCGCCGGTCAGAAACCGAACGTCTTCGACCCGTTTGACCGGCTGGCTCTTCCCGAACTTTTCCATGGCGCGCCCCTTTGCTGGCTTTGATCGGAGACTAGCCGCCGCGCGCGCGCCGTCCACCCCTTTCCCTTCGCCCCCCTAGCCGTTATCTGACGGGGAACACCAGATGGACGGGACCAGCACCATGGCGATGGAAAAGAACTTCAATGCAGCCGAGGCCGAAGCGCGCCTGAACGCTGCGTGGGAAAAGGCGGGATGTTTCAAAGCGGGCGCGAACGCGTCGCGCGATGAGACCTTCTGCATCATGATCCCGCCGCCCAACGTGACGGGTTCGCTGCATATGGGCCACGCGTTCAACAACACGCTTCAGGATATTCTGGTCCGCTGGCACCGGATGCGCGGCTTCGACACGCTGTGGCAACCCGGCCAAGACCACGCGGGCATCGCCACGCAGATGGTCGTTGAACGCAAACTGGCTGCTGAAAACCAGCCCACCCGCGCCGAAATGGGGCGCGAGGCGTTTCTGGACAAGGTCTGGGAGTGGAAGGAAGAAAGCGGCGACACGATCATCAATCAGCTCAAAAGGCTGGGCGCGTCCTGTGACTGGGACCGCAACGCGTTTACCATGTCCGGCAACTTCCCCGAAGCCGTCCTCAAGGTCTTTGTTGAGATGTATAACAAAGGCCTGATCTATCGCGGTAAGCGGTTGGTCAATTGGGACCCGCATTTCGAAACGGCAATCTCGGACCTTGAGGTCGAGAATATCGAAGTCGCGGGCCATATGTGGCACTTCAAATACCCGCTCGCCGGGGGGGAAACCTACACCTATGTCGAGAAAGACGAGGATGGGAACGTTACGCTTGAGGAAGAGCGTGATTACATATCCATCGCCACAACCCGGCCCGAGACGATGCTGGGCGACGGCGCTGTTGCCGTGCATCCGGATGATGAACGCTATGCGCCCATCGTTGGCAAGCTCTGTGAAATTCCGGTTGGCCCGAAAGAGCATCGCCGCCTGATCCCGATCATCACCGATGAATACCCCGATCCTGATTTCGGCTCGGGTGCGGTGAAGATCACCGGCGCGCATGATTTCAACGATTACGAGGTCGCCAAGCGCGGCAACATTCCGATGTATTCGCTGATGGACACCAAAGGTGCGATGCGCAGCGACGGCAAACCCTATGCCGAAGAAGCCGCCGTCGCGCAGGCGATTGCCAATGGCGAGCAAGAGTTCGACGAGGCGATGATCGCCGCGATGAACCTTGTCCCCGACGCTTATCGCGGCCTTGACCGGTTCGAGGCCCGCAAAGCCGTCGTTGCGGATATCACTGCCGAAGGTCTGGCTGTGATGGTTGAGGGCGAACCCGCCTCCGGCGATCAGGAAGACACCACCGGCGCGCCCGAGATGATCCCTTACGTCGAAAACAAACCGATCATGCAGCCTTTTGGCGACCGCTCCAAGGTCGTGATCGAGCCGATTCTGACCGATCAGTGGTTTGTCGACACCAAGCAGATCGTCGGCCCCGCGATTGACGCCGTCCGCTCAGGTGAGACGCAAATCCTTCCCGAGCAGCACAAGAAAGTCTATTTCAACTGGCTCGAGAATATCGAGCCGTGGTGCATCTCGCGCCAGCTATGGTGGGGCCATCAGATCCCCGTCTGGTATGGCTTTGACCTGACCGGCAAGGACTTCACCGATGATGAGGGCGACGGCGCTTTGGACGAGGTCGAGGTCACGACGCTTCTGTCGCAACAGCGCCTACTGACAGGCACCGAGCGCGCCCATTGCGCCGCCGATTTCGATGCCGTCTCAAGCCAGTTTGCAGACGTCCTTGCCGATCTGCCGACGCCCCTGCACCACGCCCGCGTGGTCGAGGTTGCGGACCGCAACGCCGCGATCCATCTGATCGCCGAAAGCCTTGCGCAATATTCCATGGATCAGGACCCGACCAAGCTGGTCTACCCCGTCTGGCGGGACCCGGATGTTCTGGATACGTGGTTCTCCTCTGGTCTGTGGCCCATCGGCACACTTGGCTGGCCCCAACAGACGCCCGAGTTGCAAAAGTATTTCCCCACCGATGTGCTGATCACCGGCTTTGACATCATCTTCTTCTGGGTTGCGCGCATGATGATGATGCAATTCGCAGTCGTAGATCAGAAACCTTTCCATACGGTTTACGTTCACGCCCTCGTTCGCGACGAGAAGGGTAAGAAAATGTCGAAAAGTCTCGGCAATGTTCTCGACCCGCTAGAACTCATCGACGAATACGGCGCAGATGCGGTGCGCTTCACCCTGACCGCCATGGCCGCCATGGGGCGCGATCTCAAGCTGTCAACCCAGCGGATCGCAGGCTATCGCAACTTCGGCACCAAGCTGTGGAATGCTGCGCGTTTCGCGGAAATGAACGATGTTTTCAGCGCCTCTCCTGAAGGCATCCCGTCCGCAAGTCAGACCGTCAACAAGTGGATCGTCGGAGAGACCGCAAAGGTCCGCGAAGAGGTTGATGCAGCCCTTGAAAACTACCGTTTCAACGACGCCGCCAACGCGCTTTACGCCTTTGTCTGGGGTAAGGTTTGCGATTGGTATGTCGAGCTCTCCAAGCCACTTTTGCAAGGCGAAGATGCCGATGCCAAAGCCGAAACCCAGTCCGTCATGGCTTGGGTTCTGGACCAGTGTTTTATTCTGCTGCACCCCATCATGCCTTATGTGACCGAAGAGCTGTGGGGCACCTCCGGCACCCGCGCCAAAATGCTGGTCCATGCTGATTGGCCAACCTATCAAGCCGCTGATTTGGTTGATGAAAAATCCGATGCCGAGATGAATTGGGTGATCTCGCTCATTGAGGCCGTACGCTCTGCCCGCGGTGAAATGCATGTCCCTGTCGGGCTGAAAGTGCAGATGCTTCACACCGGCCTGACCGCAGATGCCCAAGCCGCATGGGACCGCAACGAAGCGATGATCAAACGCCTCGCACGGATCGAAACTCTGGACGAGGTCGCCACCCTGCCCAAAGGCTGCGTCAGCCTCGCGGTTGAGGGTGGCACCTTCGCGCTGCCCTTGGCCGACATCATCGACGTGGCAGAGGAGAAAGCGCGTCTTGAAAAGGTTCTCGGCAAACTCGCCAAAGAGATCGGAGGCCTGCGCGGCAGGGTCAACAACCCGAAATTCGCGGCTTCCGCTCCGGCGGAAGTCGTTGAAGAGGCACGGGAAAATTTGGCCGCACGGGAAGCGGAGGAAGCCAAGATCAATGCCGCATTGGCGCGTCTGGCCGAGTTGGGCTAGCCGCTCACGGCACCGCTTTGTCGATCAGGCGCATCGCGCCCAGCGCTTTGTCGTAGACCAACGTCACGACCCGCCGCGCGGGACCGCGCGTCAGGGTCGGGACGGTGCGGATCGTCGCGGCTGCCGCCGTTGCAGCGATAAATTGGCGGCGGTTCATGGCACCCCTCCAAGTTGCGAATGATTCTCAAATAGGGGGCGATTAAACTTGTTTCAAGTCGTGAAGACTTGCGCCGCCCCCGTGCGCTGGCTTAGCTGCCCCAATGAAGACACCGCATCTGACCCCGCTCGCCCAATCCCTGCCAGCCTCTGTCCCGTTCGTTGGACCTGAGACGCAAGAGCGCGCCCGTGGCGCAGAGTTCACCGCCCGTCTGGGGGCCAACGAGTCCGTCTTTGGCCCGTCCCCAAAGGCACTGGAAGCAATGGCTAAAGCCGCGCAAGACGCGTGGATGTATGCGGACCCAGAGGCACATGATCTGAAGCAAGCCCTTGCAAAGCATCATAAAATCTCGCCAGACAATATTATGGTCGGCGAAGGTATCGACGGGCTTTTGGGCTATCTCGTCCGCTTGATGATCACGCAAGGCGACGCAGTCGTGACCTCGGACGGCGCCTATCCGACCTTCAACTATCATGTCGCTGGATTTGGGGGCGTCTTGCACAAGGTGCCCTATCGCGAGGACCACGAAGACCCCGCAGCACTGTTCGAGAAAGCCGCCGAATTGAGGGCAAAACTGGTCTATCTGGCGAACCCGGACAACCCGATGGGGACATGGATCAAGGGCACAGCGTTAACCAAATCGTTGGAGCAACTGCCAGAGGGGTGCCTGCTGGTTCTTGACGAGGCCTATCTTGACACGGCCCCCAACGAGGTCCTTCCAGACATCGCCATTGACGACCCAAGGGTGATCCGAATGCGCACGTTTTCAAAGGCTTACGGTCTGGCAGGCGCGCGGGTCGGCTATGCGCTGGGGGCGGCCGATCTGATAGCGGCCTTCCACAAAGTGCGCAATCATTTCGGGATGGGCCGGATCAGCCTTGCAGGGGCGCTGGCCGCTCTGGAAGACCAAGCCTATCTTACGGAAACTGTTGCTAAAATCGCCGAGGCTCGCAAGAGGATCGCCACCATCGCACGATCCAACGGGCTGACCCCGATCCCGTCCGCTACCAATTTTGTGACGCTCGATTGCGGGCAGGATGGCCCCTTTGCAAAGGCCGTCCTTTCGGCCTTGATTGACGAGGGTATTTTCGTGCGCATGCCCTTCGTCGCGCCGCAAGACCGCTGCATCCGCGTCAGTTGCGGCACTGAACGCGATCTGGACGCGTTTGAAGCGGCCCTCCCTAAAGCGCTGCGCGCCGCGCGGGGTTAAGCACGCATTTTTTACCTTCCCTTCGCAAATCCCGTGCTAACTTTTGCGCATGAGCAAGCGCGCGCCCCTGTCCGACCAGCGCCCTCTGGGCCGTGTCGAGGATTACACGAACGCCTTTTTGGCGGCATCCGGTCTGTTGGCCTTCATGCTGCTTTTCATGCTGGCCGCCGCCTTCGGATGGGTCGTCGCCATTGCCACAGCCCTGCTGACAGACAGGGCGATCCTGACCGTGTCCGAGTTCAGGAAACGCCGCTAAGCGTTTGAAATAATTTTAGCTGCAGCCGCCAAGCCATCAGCGCTGTGGGGAATATCCAGCGCGGCCAATCCGGCCTGCACCGCGCCCAGCACTCCCATCACCATCTGCGCATTCACGTGCCCCATATGCCCCACTCGGAAGAACCCGTCGCCGCCCGGGTCGGCGTCGGACGCCATGCCCAGGCCGATGCCCAGCGTCACGCCTGCATGCTCGGTCAACCAGGTCCGTAGCTCGGTCCCCAGCGGGGCTGTGACACGCACCGCCGTCACGGCATGGCTGCGCTTGGCCTGGTCGGCAATGTTCAGCTCAACCGGACCCGCGTCACCCCAAGTCTCGAACGCCGCCCACAGGGCTTGTGCAAGAGTTGTGTGGCGCGCCCAGACGGCGTCCAGCCCTTCCTCAAAGATCATGTCGAGCGCTTCGCGCAGCCCGTAAAGATGATGCGTGGGCGCAGTGCCATCGAAGTATTTGTAATACTCCTCCGGGTTCACGCGCGGACGCCAGTCCCAGTAATGGGTCACCAGATCGGCGTTTTCACGCGCCGCATCCGCCTTCTCACTGAAATACACAAAGGCCATGCCGGGCGGGGTCATCAGGCCCTTTTGGCAGCCCGCGACCATGACATCGACGCTCCAATCATCCATCTCAAACCGGTCGCAGCCCAGACAGGCGATGCAATCCACCATCAGCAAGGCGGGATGGTTTGCAGCGTCCATCGCAGCGCGCAACCCCTTAATATCATTCAGGACAGAGGTTGAAGTGTCGACCTGAACGGCCAGCACAGCCTTGTAGCTGTGGCCCTTGTCCACACGCAAAGCCTCTTCAACCTGCGCCAGATCAATGTCCGCGCGTTTCCCGAAATCGAGCGTGTCGACCTCAACCCCCATCTTCGCGGCCATCTCGCCCCAGCCGACACAAAAGCGCCCCGTGGCCAGCACCAGCACCTTGTCGCCGCGCGACAGCACATTGACCAAAGCGGCCTCCCAGGCGCCGTGGCCATTGGCGATGTACATCGCCACGCTTTGCTCGGTCCGGGCAACCCGCTTGAGGTCTGCGGCAATCGTGTGGGTCATCTCGACCAGAGGCCCGGTATAGATGTTGGGCGCAGGCCGGTGCATGGCCTGCAACACGCGGTCGGGCATCACGGAAGGACCCGGAATAGCAAGGGAATGACGACCATTTGCAAGCGACATGAGGAGGGACCTTTCAGCACGTAACCCGCCAGACCTATTTCGAGACCTTGCGTCCGTCAATCGCCCAACATCTTGCCGTTGCGCCCCGGCTCGCATACATCCCCGACTGAGGATCAGACGAACAGGCCAAGACCCCATGGGCGGCATTGCCGAAACCTTCAAGAAAATTGAACGCCGCATGCGCAAAGCGGTGCGCGGCGACATGGACTCTGCCTCTGGTCGGCGCAAGGCGCGGCTGCAGTATCACGTCTTTGATCACGCCTTCCTGCGCGTCTTCTGGACGAATTTCGATCAGGTGGCCGAGGGTGTTTACCGCTCCAACCAGCCGACCTTCGCGCGGTTTGCGCGCTATAAGAAACTCGGTGTGAAGTCGGTTCTGAACCTGCGCGGTGCCAGCCTTGAAAGCCCCTATCAATTCGAGCGAGAGACCTGCGAAAAGCTGGGCCTCAAGCTGGTCAACGCCAAGATCTACGCCCGTAAAGCCGCCGGTCGCGATGAGCTGCTCCACCTGATCGAGTGCTTTCGCACCATCGAAAAACCCTTCCTGATGCATTGCAAATCAGGGGCGGACCGGGCCGGCTTTGCCTCGGTGCTCTATCTGATGGTGATCGAGGGTAAATCGCTGGAAGAGGCGCGCAAGCATCTGTCCGCGCGCTACATCCACTTCAAATGGACCAAGACCGGGATCGTCGATCATATCTTTGATATGTATGAAGACTTCAACGCCCATACGCCGATATCGATCGAGGAATGGATCGCCACCGTCTACGACAAGGGCGAAGCGAATCGCTCTTTCGCGAAGCTGCGCGGGGCGGCCTAGCGGCGGCGGTAGGCCTTGGCCAGTTTCTCGGGATCGGCGCCCAGAAGATAGCGCACCAGTGTCACCAGATTTCGCCAGCCCCGGCGCACCCAGCCGCCTTGCAGATACCGCTCCGCCCCGGTCAGTGCGGTAAAGCCCAAAGGGGACAGCTGCCCTCTCATGGCCTGCGCCATGGCCACGTCCTCCATCAGCGGAATATCCGGGTAGCCCCCCGCCGCGTCATAGGCCGCGCGGCTGATCAGCAGGCCCTGATCTCCATAAGGCAGGCCGAAAACCCGCGACCGCAGGTTCGCCCAGCCCGCCACAAAGCGCGGCGCAAACCCGTTTGCCCGAAAGCGCAATTGGCCATAGCCCACGCGACCCTCGGCCATCGCGTTTTGCACCGCGGCACACCAGCCAGGCTCCAACACCGTATCAGCGTGCAAGACCAGCACCCAAGGACCCCCACTGGCCGCCACTCCGCGGCGCAATTGCCCGCCGCGCCCCGGCGCACCTGTCACGACCTTTGCGCCTGCCGTCTCGGCCAGACGCACAGTGCCATCGGTGGAGCCGCCGTCGGACACCACCACCTCCCGGATCACCCCGGCCTGCAATCCTTCCATCAGGCTGGCCAATGTCGCGGCCAAGTCCGCCTCGGCATTCAGGGTCGGGATGATGATCGACAGCGGCGCGCGCATGACAGCCTTTCTGATTGAGCCTTGCCCCCCTATATGTCACCTCAAGCGGAAAGGGGATGGGCCATGACCACAGATCGCAGCATTTTCAGCGTGACCGGCAGCGACCGCGAAGCGTTTCTACAAGGGCTGGTCACCAATGACGTCGCGAAGCTGAAAGACGGCCTTGTTTATGCGGCCTTACTGACCCCACAGGGCAAGTATCTGGCGGATTTCTTTTTGGTGCCCGCCGAGGATGCAATCCTGATCGACATCAAGACCGGGATTGCAGCCGCGACGATGCAACGCCTGACAATGTATAAACTGCGCGCCAATGTGCAGATTGCCGAAAGCCCGCTCAAAGTCGGCTGTGGCACGGGCTCGATGCCCGACGGCGCGTTCCGCGACCCTCGTCACGAGGCGCTTGGCTGGCGACATTACGCAGAAACGCCGCAAAGCGACGACACCGACTGGACCGCCCTACGCGTCACTCACCAAATTCCAGAGACGGGTGTTGAGCTTTCACCAGACACCTACATCCTTGAGGTCGGATTTGAGAACTTGAACGGCGTCGACTTTCGCAAAGGCTGCTATGTCGGTCAGGAAGTCACAGCCCGCATGAAGCACAAAACCGAATTGCGCAAAGGACTGGCGCAAGTGGCGATCTCTGGCGACGCGGCAACCGGCGCAGACATCACCAAAGATGGTAAACCCGTGGGCACCTTGCTTAGCCGCGCCGGAGACAAAGCGTTAGCCTATCTGCGCTTTGACCGCGCCGACGGCACCTTAGTAGCAGACGCTGCAACCCTGCACCGCCTCTAAGTTTCGCTTTTTCACAATATCCATCTCAACCCAGACAAGGCGCACAACATCACATCGTTGAGCGACCCGCGTTCCAGCTGCGCCAAATCAAAACGAAATGTGCGCGCAGGCGCGCTCCGCTGGATTACGCCCGCTCGGAATATTCCATCGTCTCGGTGTTCACGACGATATCCTCATCCTGCCCCACGAATGGCGGCACCATAACCTTCACGCCATTGTCCAACACCGCAGGCTTGAAACTATTGGCCGCTGTCTGGCCCTTCACAACCGGCTCCGTCTCGACAACTTTGCAGGTAACTTTCTGTGGCAACGTCGCGTTCAAAGCCTCGGATTCGTAATATTCAATCGTGATCGTCATGCCATCTTGCAAAAAAGGCCGCCGATCCCCGAGGATTTCGGAAGGCAACTCGATCTGCTCATAGGTTTCATTATCCATGAAGACGAGCATACCGTCATTTTCATACAAGAACTGCTGGTCTTTCTGCTCAAGCCGCACGCGCTCGACCTTATCAGCGGACCGAAACCGCTCATTCAGCTTGGAACCATTGCGCAGGTTGCGGAGTTCTACTTGTGCAAATGCCCCGCCTTTTCCGGGCTTTACATGATCAACCTTAACCGCGCCCCACAGGCCGCCATTATGTTCAAGCACGTTTCCGATGCGAATTTCGTTTCCGTTAATTTTGGGCATGTCACAAACCTGGCAAAAGGTTGAAGAGAAGATGACTGAGCCTATATCTTGTGTGGTTAACGCCCGCAAGGGAGCGAATACGGGGGGTTTTTCGGAGGTAGTCATGCAATTTTTGCATAGATGGTATGCATCAAACGGCTATCCGAATCGCTGAATTTCGGTCATAACGACCGGCACGCCCAAATCGCAAGAGCAACAATAAGGATACGGAATGAAAGATTTCGTCGACGGCACCGCCTTCAATAACGAACAGGGCAATCGCGCTCGCAAATTGTTCGCAGCTGTTGTGCTGGCCGCTTTGGATGATGCCATTGCGGATGACAAGAAATATGGCAACGGGCCTGAACAGATCGCGCGCTGGGCACGCTCGCGTGACGGCCGCGAGGTTTTGTCCTGCGCTGGCATCGACCCCAATGAACGTGTCGTGGAAGGTCTGATGGAGTTCGTGTCCAAAGGCGTGCGCACGTCGGTCGCACTCAGCCGTGAAGAAAGCGAACGCCGCAGTCAACAGGCCGAAGCTGCCTAACTTACTGCATATGCTGCCAGATTAAGGAAACGCGGTCCGGGGGGCCGCGTTTTTTTATGCGCCAAACATCAGGGACCACATGATGATCGGCGCAGCCTGTGCGACCATAAGGGCCGCGATGCCGATGCGTGGCCACAGGTCCGGAAACCGCCGCCACAGCACAACGCTCAGCGCCAAGCAGGCCGCGATCTCGATCACACTGACCAGACCGCCGTAATGGTTTGGGTCCCAATAGCTGACCGGGCTTTCAAAGACCCAATCGCTCACAGGCCAGAAATGCGCGCGCCCATCGTCATGGTGGAGCGGAAAATCAAACGCCAGATGAAGCAAGGCCGCGCCGGTCAGCGCGACAGCCCAAGCCGATTTTCGCCACAGGGCCAGCGCCAAGAGCGCGCCCCAGATCAGAAAACTGTTGTCGATCTGAAAGATCGTCTGCCATGTCTGCGAATAGTAAAGATCGCGAAAGACCGTCTCCGGCTCGATCCCCAGCACGAAAATTGCACTTCCCGCCAGCAGGTAAAGCGACAGGTCCGGCAAAAGCGCGCCTGTCAGGGCTGCCGCCGTCACGGCCCCTTGACCCCGCTTTGAGAAGGCCGCCAGCCCGAAGATCAGATGTGCAGGCGTGTTCATCGCTTCTTCATGGCTTCCCCTCGCCGCGTTCCTTCGCTACCCCAGACCCTGTAACAGAGGGCGCGCAATGGCAAAGGCAATCATGATCCAGGGGGCGGGCTCGAATGTGGGCAAATCCATGGTCGTGGCGGGTCTGGCGCGGGCCTATGTCAGACGAGGCCTCTCGGTCGCCCCTTTCAAGCCGCAGAACATGTCCAACAACGCCGCCGTGACAATCGATGGAGGCGAGATAGGTCGCGCCCAGGCGCTTCAGGCACGCGCTGCGGGGCTTGATCCGGTTGTCGATATGAACCCAGTGCTTCTCAAGCCCGAAAGCGACGTTGGCGCCCAGGTGATCCTGCAAGGCCAGCGCTGGGGCACGCTCAAGGCGCGCGACTATGCCAAGGTAAAGCACCAGTTGCTTAGCCCCGCTGTCGAGAGCTTTCGCCGCCTTGCGGAGGGGCGCGATCTGGTGATCGTTGAAGGGGCCGGCAGCCCAGCCGAGATCAACCTGCGCGAAGGCGACATCGCCAATATGGGCTTTGCCGAGGCCGCGAACGTGCCTGTCGTACTGGTAGGCGACATTGACCGTGGCGGTGTCATCGCGCAGATCGTCGGCACTCAGGTGATCCTGCCTCAGGCGGATCGCGCGCGTATCTGCGCCTTCGCGATCAACAAGTTTCGTGGTGATCCCAGTCTTTTTGACGATGGGTTACAGGCAATAGTCGAGGCGACCGGGTGGCCGTCCCTTGGCGTGATCCCGTGGTTCTCGGAGGCGTGGCGCTTGCCCGCCGAAGACGTGATGGACATCGCCTCCAGCCGCGGCAGGCGCGTCAAGATCGTGGTTCCTCGCTTGTCCCGGATCGCCAATTTCGACGATCTGGACCCTCTGGCAGCCGAGCCCGAGGTGTCGGTCGAGATCGTCGAACAAGGCCGCCCCCTGCCCGGCGATGCCGATCTAATCCTGATCCCTGGCACCAAAAGCACCATCGCAGATCTGGCGTTTTTCCGCGCACAAGGCTGGGATGTGGACCTGCAGGCCCATATCCGGCGCGGGGGGCATGTGTTGGGCGTGTGTGGCGGCTATCAGATGCTGGGCCGTGAGATTGAGGATCCCGAAGGGATCGAAGGGCCACCCGCGCGGGTCGCGGGACTTGGGCATCTTGATATCGCGACCCGTATGACGCCAGAGAAGCGGCTGGCCCTCAGTCAGGCAACCTATAGGCCCAGCGGGCATGATGTCACCGGCTACGAAATACATATCGGCGAGACACAAGGGCCTGATTGCGATCACGCATGGCTCGATCTGGGCGGACGACCCGAAGGCGCGGCAACCCGCAGCGGACAGATCAAAGGGTGCTACCTTCATGGACTGTTCAGCTCTGACCGGTTCCGGCGTGCGTATCTGGAAGGGATCGGGGCGCCGATTGCCGAGACATCCTATGAGGCGACGATCGAGACGACGCTCGACGCGCTGGCGGAGCATCTTGAGGCGCATCTTGATCTGGATTTGCTCTTGAACCTTGCCGGCGACGTTTAGGATGAAAACTCTTTAGAAGAGTTTTTGGAAAAGTTTTCTGAAAACTTTTGAGGCGCGGTAAGCCTGCGCCAGCCGCGCCCCGGACCTGATCCGGGGCCTCTCTTTTTCGCGTCGCGCTCCGCTCGTCGGGCTCCCGGATCGGGTCCGGGACCGGGGAGGTAACGGCACTCACACCACCGTTATCAAAATCACGCAACACTCCGTCACGGGCGTGTGATGTGCGTTTGCGCACATATCACAGGATCACCGTGCGCGTTTTCAGATCGCTCCCCCAATGCCATCTCTCTGTCATCGGAAGCGCAAACTTCCAAACACACACAACGCAAACACAACACACGCATAAAGGACTACCAAAATGAAATTCGCTCTTATCTCCGCCCTCGTCGTCGCTGCCGCTCCGGCTTTCGCTGACGTCACTTCGCCTGCTGAACTCAACGCCGACCACAGCTTTGAAACCTCCTTAGTTGCTTCCAACGATCTGGGTAAGGTCTCCCCTGCTGAGATCGCCGGTGAAGGCAGCCTCGGCAACGACGTGATCTCGACCCAGAACGTGGACGTTCTGGTTAATCTGGGCGTGACATCGCCTGCTGAGCTGGCCGCGCGCTAAGACATCCCTCGCGCCGCTGCCTCTCCCTCGGCGGCGCGGGCTAGCCTGACCTTCACCCCGAGGCAGGCTACAAAACAACGCACGCAACCGCCGCGCTCCCTGCTTCACGGATGGGTCGACTGACCATAAAGAAGTGCGTTGTGGAAAACCGGTTCCCGTCCGCAAACGCGGGGGCCAGTTTTTTCATGCGACGAAAGGATTAGTCGAAGTCTTTGCTGTCCATGATCCGGTGAATCTCCCGACGCACCAGCTTGCGGACGTTGCGCGTGATCCGCGCGCCAAGCGCGCCTTGAAGCTCTTGTCGGACCAGTTCCGAGACCATTTCGCGCAAGGCCTCTTCGTCCAGCATCGCATCGTCTTCCGTCGCGAAACCTTCAAACACATCATCAGATGCCTCAGAGACATCCTCTTCAATCTCTTCTTCCGCCTCAAGCACCGGGTCTTGGGCGGGTGCTGAGACAGGGACTTCCTCAGCCTCGACCGTTTCCCAGATGTCGGACACGCTGGACGACAGGGCGGATGGCGTGTTCTCATCGCTGTCATCCAAACCGTCGGGATCCCAGCTTTCCTCTTGCTGTGCGACGGCGGATTCAAGCTCTGCAATACGCAGTTCCAGAGGGTCGGTTGCGGCAGCGGCGCTCATCTCGATAATTTCGGCGTCATGCTCGTCAAGGGGGACATCCTCGAACATCGGTGCATCGGGAGCATCGTCGGTCTGGGAGTCGTCTGTGGCAGCATCTTCAGCACCCGCGACGGGCGTATCCTCGACCTCATAGCTGTCATTCGCCTCGTCAAAGAGGCTGACAGTGTCCTCCTCAAGCGCGGCGTTTTCGTCGAAATCTCTCAGATCATCATCGGACAGCGTATCGTTGTAAGAGGAGACCCCGTCCAGCGACTCGCCCTCATTGATGTCCTTTTGCGGGTCTGTGTCGGCCTCCTGAACTCGGAAATCAGGGGTCAAAACCAGACGCTCGGATGTCTCTTGAGCCGCGGAAGGGCCTTTTTCAGAAGGGCGCGGGTCATCGGACACCAGTTTCCTGATCGACGACAGCACGTCTTCGATTTCGACATTCGTTACCGGATCGGACATTGTTTATCCTGCTTTGGCCTCGGCTCAACTTTAGCCGCAGCGGCAGGCTCAGACAACCGGTGATGAAAATTGTGCAGAGTTTTCCACGCCAGCGGAGTTAATCGCGGTTCAACGCCCGCAGCACCTTGTCCAATTGCTGCCCCTGACGGCTGGTATAGGTCGGCGCATTCTTCACCGCGTTGTAATATGCAGCAGGATCATAGGCTTGCACGTTCAGGTTGAGGTGATCTGCAGTCAGCAGCCCCATGGAGGACAGCACCGTATAGGCCGCCACGGTTTCCTCGGTGGCTGCACTGACAGCGCTGGCACGGGCATCCAGAAGCTCCTGCTCGGCGTTGAGCACGTCCAGCGTCGTGCGCGCACCCAGCGTCGCCTCTTCGCGCACGCCGTTGAACGCAACCTGTGCGGCCCTGATCTGACGCGCAACTGCTTGACGGTTGGCCGTGGCCGAGCGCAGCCGCGCGAACGCATTGCCCACGCCCTGACTGATCTGATCGCTGACAATATGCACATTGGCGCGGGAGGCCACGGCACGTTGTTGCGCCTGACGGATCAGCGAGCTCAGCTCGCCACCGCGATAAATCGGACCGCCGAAATTCAGCGACAGCGTTTCGGTGCCAAGGAAATCCTCGTCGTCCCATGATGCAGTGCCCTGCGCGCTAAGCGTCGGCTTGAGCGCCGCCCGCGCGACCCCGATATTCAGATCAGCGGCGGCCACTTCATGTTGGGCCTGTTGCAGATCCGGATGTCCGGTGAGCGCGATCCGCTTCGCCTCAGCCTCGGAACTGGCAGTTTGTGGCAAACGCTGCGGCGCAACCAGACGACCCGGCAAGCGCCCGACAACATTCAGATATTCCTCGCGTGCGATGTCGAGATTGCCCCGTGCCAAAGCCAGCTCTGCCCGGGCCGAGGCCAAACGCGCTTCGGCCTGCGCGACATCGGTGCGGGTGACTTCCCCCACCTCGAAACGGTCGCGCGCCGCCCGCAATTCCTGCGTGATCAGGCGCACATTGTTTTGCCGCAGGGCCAAAATCTCGGAATCGCGACGCACCGACATAAACGCCTCGACCGCGCGGCCGAGGATCGACTGTTCTGCAGAGACGAGGCCCTGACGCGTTGCCAGGACAAGCTCTTTGCGCGATTCAATTCCCAGCTGACGCCGCCCGGAATCCCACAACACAAGATCAGCGGTCAATTGCACCGTGCCATTGATACTGTCCTGCCCAAAAGGCTGCGGATTTGTGTAGCGGGTCGAATAAGTCCAGTTGATGATCGGCCGTAAGGCGGACACTGCTTGCGCCACATCCTCGTCGGCGACACGCAGCAGCGCGCGCTGCTGATCCAGCAATCCGCTTGTCTCGTAAGCGCTGACCAGCGCATCCGCCAGCGTTTCGGCCTTGGCCACAGCACCGGCGCCCATCGCGGCGACAAAGGCTGCCCCCATCACGGTTGACCTGATTACGTTGCGCAGCATGCTCTGTCCTCGTTCTTTTGCGCCATCTTCAAAGGCGATCCACGGAAGCCATGAGACGACTGGATTGTCATGCTTGGCCATGTTGACCATAGCATAGATCATTCCACTCATTTTACTAGAATGATCGGTTCAAAAAATCTTCCCTAAAATCAATATCTTTCGGCGGGTTAAAGCTCAAACGCTGCAGTGCGCTGAAAGCCATCCAGGACTGGTGCGCCCGCATTGAACGCATCGCGCCAACTGATCTGCCCGTCGACCTTATAGCCAACCCGCACCACGCCCAGCGCACCCTGTGCAAAGAGCGCACAAATCCGACCGTTTTCCTTCAATTGATCGCTCAGAGTCTCGGGCAGGACCTCGACCGCGCCCTGCAGAATGATCACGTCATAGGGCCCATGCTCCGCCGCACCGTCCTCAAGCGCGCCGACCTGCACCATCGCATTGTCCACATCATGATCGCTCAGCGTCGTCTGGGCATCCTCGGCCATGCTGGCGTCGCTTTCCAGCCCGATCACGGCCTGTGCCATGCGGGCAATCACAGCCGTTGAATATCCCAGCCCACAGCCGATATCGAGCACCAGCTCGTCATTGCCGATATCCAGCGCGTCCAGCATTTTGGCCAGCGTCCGCGGTTCCAGAATGACCCGGCCCATGGCCAGAGGCAGGTTTTCCCCGATATACGCCGTGTCACGCAATTGCCGCGGCACATAGGCCTCACGCGGGACAGCAAGCATGGCGTCGATGATCGGGAATTTCGTAACATCCGACGGTCGGACCTGCGTGTCGACCATCATCGTGCGGCGGGTGGTATTGTCGGACATGCGGCGTTCCATTCAGACAAAACGGGGCTGAGTGATCCCTTGCCACACCTGACCGCGCCGAGCAACGCCCAAGCGCCGATAACCACCTTGCGCGACCCTTTGCCTTGCGTTCTCGCGGCATCTACGAACTGATGCTGCATGGCTGCGATGCTGACGAAATCTTGAGCAACGCTAGTCACACATCCAGATGAATGATTATCGAATATGCCGGGGCAGCGCGCCAAAGAATGCGGGCTGGACAAGCGCATCAGAAACGGCAATAAGCCTGCCGAACGGAACGTGTCCAGAACATGAACCTGATAACTCAGGTGATAACTGGCACAAGCGTTCCCACCACAGAACCGAAATAACAGCGTTATTTCAATAGGTTGGCGAGTTGGCGGAGTGGTGACGCAGCGGATTGCAAATCCGTGTACACCGGTTCGATTCCGGTACTCGCCTCCAATGTTTTCAATGGGTTATATTTTTTAATCTTTCCATCCAGCCTTAGCCTCTTTTTAGTCGCCTTCTCGATCAATTTGTACAACCCTCAAAGGCAACGTCGAACGTGATGTCTGAAGTCGAGATTGCTTTGTCAGGTCGCACCGCAACAAAACAGCTGACGCAGAGACTGAAGCGCCTCATGTTGATTGTTCAGTTCCGCTCCCGGGACCAAACGATCAGATACCTGGCGGTCCCGATGTGGTTTTCACATCGCTAAAGCCTCGTCAGTCTGATTGAGGAAGACCTCAATCAGGCAGACGTAATGTGCAATCTCCTTTCCTGAGAAACTCGCCGCAGCTTTGACGGTTTGTCGGACCCGAAAATGGCTTTGTTTCCCCGGACGTTCATGCACGCCCTGAATCGACTTACCAATCTTGATGAAGCGTGGGAGTGAACAGCCCTCGCAAACTACGAAAAGAAACGCGAGAGCTTGGTTATGTGTTGCTGAGAGGAAACCATGGAGCCTGGCGAGGTCCGTATCGATGTCCTTCGCAGTCGCCGAACCCCGTCTCACTTCAAATACAAACTTCACATGGTCGGCAACGTTTCGCTGCCGTCCGACAGGGGCAGCATACTGGTCGCAAATAACGAGATCAGCTCTTGATTGCCCGGTCACTCAATCGATTTTTTGTACCGCTTGGGACAATGTTGCGGTACATGCACTCCGGCAAGAGTATCAGGTCCGCCGGAAGGTTAGACTGTATCAGGTTGCAAGCCTCGGCCGCCGAGGCACCTTCGGGGAGCGGATAGATGCGAAAAAACGAATGACGGTGTCCAATCCAAAAGGCGATACCCCCTAGTGCGTTCTCCGACATTTTTGGCGCTCTGGTAGTCTTGGTCCCAATTACTGTCACTTCGTGCTAGTGGAATGGATCGCAACAACGGCGGACGCATAATAGCGTATCTATTTTGCACTGAAGACTGGATACCCCTCATGTTTTCGCCAATGCCACTTGATTAAGGTCAGCTTCCAGATAGCCGCACTGCAATACGCCCTGGCGCAGTGAACGGCAGGAAGGGGCCGTCCTCAAGACCCAACTAAGTTGGGATCGGGACAATGTTGCACCGCCTCCTTTGACCGCATTTAGCCCATTCTGTGAATTCGATTTTCTTGCTGCGAGCGCTCGCTGCTCGGAACGTGCTGCAATTGCGCAGTTTGGAACGCTGCGGAGCAGCAGAACACCAGCCATTCAGGCAAATCGAAGCGACGGTCTTTTGGTCAGGGAACAGATTGCCGGAAAACGGATATCGAAGCTGGCCAAAATGCAGGCCGGGTGGCAGCGCCCGAAGTGGCTCTTGAAGGACGAACTGATCAAAGCGGGTTTGGCATCTTTTCGTGATCCGCTTCTGGCTGCTGGCTTAACGCGAGGACATCGCTTGCAATAAGATCATTTTCCCTTAGGGTTTCAACCAAGGATTGTAGGTGGTGCCCTCGAGCTGTTATCAAAAAAAACGCTGCAAGAAAAAAAATGCCCCCGCGAAGAGGTGGCTTTAAAGAAACGGAGGCTCATGAAAAGCAGTTTCTACACGCCTATCGTTGTGATGAGTGTTTGTCTGTTGGCAACGCTCAGCGTGTCTTATCTGCTATGGCATGATCAGAAAAAGCGCTCGGATTCAGCGTTTGAAACCACCACCGAAGACAACATGAACGCGCTGCTGGAGCGCATGGCGGATTACCGCCTCGCGCTGGATAGCGCCTCCAGCATGATCCGCTCTGCCGGTTGGCTTGATCGTGAGGACTGGCGCGAATACGTCGCTGGGCTGAATACGCCCAAGACATTGCCTGGCATCAACGGGCTGGGCCTTATTGTGCCTGTCGACAAGGCCGACTTGCCTGATTTCGTCGCCGATATCGCCGCTTCGGGTGAGCCGGATTTCGCGGTGAAGCCCGAGACGGATCAGCCAATTTCTTTCGTGATCCGCTATATTGAGCCGATTGCGCCAAACCTTGAGGCGGTTGGACTTGATATCGCGTTTGAGACAGGCCGCCGCGAGGCCGCGATCCGCGCACGCGAAACGCGGACGGCGCAACTGACACCGCGCATCCTGCTGGTGCAGGATGATACGCAACAACCGGGGTTTTTGTTACTCAATCCAATTTACGCCGTGGATGATCAGTTTATCGGCTGGTCTTACGCTCCGTTTGTCGGGTCCAAGACCTTGTCCAAGCTCTCCCCGGCGCAAACCAAGCAATTCTGGCTGACTGTCTATGACGGCCCGGTGGTCGATCAGGAAACGCTGATCTACGATGAAAAACCACCTGGCATGAACAGTCCGCGCTTCAAGCAGACCCAGGTGGTGTCGCTGATGGGGCGCGATTGGCTGCTAGAATGGCACAGTACGCCCCGGTTTGAAGCGAGCCAGTCAAAGGCCGCCCACTGGATCGCATTTGGATTTGGTCTGGCGATTACGTTTCTGCTGGGGCTTTTGACCTCAAACCTGCAACGCAAAGAGGCCTATGTACGCAAACAGGTTGAGCTTAAATCGCGCGAATTGGCCGCGCGCGAGAAACAGACCCGCTCGATCGTCGAGAACGCAATGCTGGCCATTCTTCTGCTGGACGACCACGATCACATCATCGCTGCCAACCGGGCGACAGGCGAGATGTTTGATGTCGATGAGCACAGCCTGATCGGTGAGGCGCTTCCGATAGCTTGGGGGTTGTGTGATCTGCCGCGAACCGGGCGCGCGGGGCTGATCGAGGCCCACACCCAGGACGGCCGCCGCCTATATCTTGAAACGCGCATTTCCGGATGGACCGACGAGACCGGGAGCCAGCGGACCGTGGTCATGATCCAGGATGTCACCAAGCGCGAAAACAGCGCATCCATGCTGCGTGCAAACGAAGCTCGCTGGAACGCGGCCCTGGTGGGCGCTGAGATCGGGGTGTTTGACATTGATCTGACCACCGGAAAATCCATCGTTTCGGAGACCTGGAAACGACTGATGGGCGTCAACAAGGACAATGAGAACGACCTCCAACGTCATTTCCTTGACCGTATTCACCCGGATGATCTGGATACTCTGAAGAAAGCTGACGAGGCTTGCATCCGTGGTGAAAACCCACGCTCGGTGGCGCAATACCGAGTGCGCTTTGGACAGGATGAATGGCGCTGGATGCGCTCGGACGCTTTCGTGGCGGAACGGGACAGTACGGGTAAGGCGCTGCGGCTGCTGGGGTCGCAGACCGATGTCACCGATCTGGTCCACGCTCAGAAAGAACTTGAGCAAAGCGAAAAGCGGTTTCGCGCCGTGTTGGAAAGCGCCCCGGTGGGCATGGCGATGTGCGCCCCGGATGGTCATTTTGTCGGCACCAACACCGCGCTTTACGATCTCAGCGGATACGATGAGACCGAATTAAATACGCTCAAGCTCCAAGATCTGTTTGCGCCGGAAGACTTCCGTGATCTGGTTCCCGCCGCGCGCAGTCTCAGCCCCGGCGGGACGAACGCACTGAAACGCGAGTACCGTTTGGTCACCAAATCCGGGGATGTGCGCTGGTGCCTCGTCAGTGTGGCTTGGTCATCGGCGGCCGATCGGGGTGAGGATGTTTTCATCGTTCAGATGCAGGACATCAGCGAGTTGAAAAATGTGGATAAGATCAAGGCACAGTTCGTCTCGACGGTCAGCCACGAACTGCGCACTCCGCTGACCTCTATAAAGGGGGCGCTGGCGTTGCTGGGCGGCCAGTTTGGCGAGACGTTGCCGGATGCGGGCAAACGCCTGCTGACGATTGCCGAACAGAACGGCAACCGGTTGGTAGAGCTGGTGAATGATATTCTGGACCTTGAGAAGATATCTGCCGGTGAGATCGAGTTTGTCTACCGGCCTGAAGATGTCTCGGCGCTGGTGTCGCAAACCATCGAGGAGCTTGAGCCGTTTACATCCGAGCATGGCGTGACGGTCAAAACACACTTGCCGTCAATCGCCCCGATTGCCCATGTCGATCCGGGCCGTTTCCAGCAGGTCATATCGAACCTGTTGTCAAACGCCGCCAAATTCTCTGACGACGACAGCATTATCGACGTCTCTGTCACCCGTGAAGAAGGCCGCATTCGTGTAAATGTGGAAAATACAGGCGCCGGCATCCCCGAAGCGTTCCGAAAAAGAGTTTTCCAGCCCTTCCAGCAGGCGGACAGCTCAGATACGCGCAAAACCGGTGGCACCGGTCTTGGTCTGAACATTTGCAAACAGATCATCGAACGGATGGGTGGTGAGATCGGCTTTGAAAGCGATATTGGCCAGCGAACCCGCTTCTTTGTTCTGATCAATGAGACGAATGAAGACGTCGCCGATACCGTGGTCAGCCTGCGCCCGATCACAGCTGACAACACTCCGGCGCGGATTCTGCACCTTGAAGATGACAGCGATTTCGCTGAAATCCTGCGGAAAAGCTTTGGCGATGCGGCCGAGATCACATCAGTCATGACGCTGGAACACGCCCATCAGATGGTGCGCCAGAATACTTATGATCTGATTATCATTGATTGGGAGCTGCCTGACGGGGATGGCATCGAATTGTTGAGCACAATCAGCGCTCATCATGCGGTCGTCCCGGTTTTCGGATTGTCCGCGTCCGAGGGCAAATCAGACGAGAAGATGGTTGTTCTTGATGCGGTCAAATCCCGTGCCGATCTTAGCGATATCGTCGAAAAAGCTTTGATTGCCGTTGATGCTATGCGTCAGGCCAAGGCAACCCAAAAGATTGCGTGACCGGCGCGAAATCCACAACTTTGCCTTATTTTGCGCAAAAATACCGCGCTAACTGCCGCTACGTCATAGCATAGTTAACAAAAAAGAGCTGTTGAGCGCAGGCAAATGAGTAAACGGACAGGCAAAACGCAATTCGGAACACCGATGATTTTGGCAGGCATCTGCTTGATCGTGCTTGTTGCCTATTCAGCTATGACCCTCACAAGTAGCGCCGGTATGCGCTTGTTGAGTTATGAACCCCTCGTCGACATCGGTCTTGGCCTGACCACGATTTCCGCACTGATCGTGATATGGCGTCGTCTGATGCGTTGGCGCCTGAGCGTAGAGCGCGAAACGTGCGAACATAAGAGCCGTATGAAGGCGCTCGACAATCATTCCATTGTCAGCATCTTAGATGGGTCCGGCAAAATCACCTATGTCAACGACAGCTTCGTGAAGACGTTTGGATATACCGAAAACGAGCTTGTTGGCGCCGACAGCAGCCTGATCTATTGCGACGGACAAGATGCTCAGCGCGAGGCGATCCGTTCTAACCTGCTGAATGGCATGTCTTGGGAAGGCGAGCTGCGCTGGCAGACCAAAACAGGCGACGATGTCTGGACCAAGACCACGATCTATCCCAGCATGTGCGACACTGGCCTTCTGGCAAGTGCGACCTGCGTCCACACGGACCTGACTGAAATTAACAAAGCGCGTCGCGAACGCGATCTACGTGAAACGCTGCATTTGCTGCATGATGAGGTGTACATCATCAACGCGGAAACATTGCGCTTTGATTATCTGAATAAAGCAGCGATGGATCAGTTCGGCTGGGATGAGGCGGAGTATGCCACCAAGGCCGTATCGGATGCTCTGCCAGAGTATGATGAGCAGATTTTCCGCGAAAGAACCGCCCCGCTGATTGCCGGGCATATAGCGCAAGCCATTCACAGGACTGAACTTTTTGGCCGCGCTTGCGAAATCAACATGCAATTCATCCCCAACGTCGGCGGTCAGGGCCAGTTTCTGGCGGTTTGTCGTGATATCTCGGTGCAACGCGAGTATCAGAAAAAGAAAGACGCCTTCGTTTCGACTGTCAGCCACGAGTTGCGCTCGCCGCTGACCTCGATCACAGGCGGGCTTGACCTTGTGCTGTCTGGCGCCACCGGCGACTTGCCCCACAAAAGCCGGTCACTGATCGAGATTGCGCAGCGCAATGCCCGTCGTCTGATCCTGATCATCAATGATATTCTGGATCTGGAAAAAATCTCCGCCGGGCAGATGGATTTTGATATTCGGCCCACCGACCTGTCAGCTCTGATCAAAGAAGCCGCCGCTTCAAACCAGGCCTATTACGAAAAATATGGTGTTAGCCTGCAACTGTTCGGCGTGGACGCCGCCGTGGAAGCCGAGTGTGACGCTGACCGGATGTTCCAGGTGCTCAACAACCTGATGTCCAATGCCGCCAAATTCTCAGACAAAGGCAGTGTCGTGGACATCACGCTTGATCAGCTCGAAGAAGACACTTTGATTACGGTGCAAGATTACGGCATGGGCATCCCAAAGGAATCGCTTCCAACGATTTTCGGGCGTTTTATCCAGGTGCCTGGTCAGGATCGCAAGGCCAAGGGCGGCACCGGATTGGGGCTTAACATCGTTAAGGCGATTGCCGAGCACCACGGTGGCAGCGTGACATGCGAAAGTGTCGAGGGCGAAGGCACGACCTTTACAGTGCGCATCCCCAGCACTACGGCAACGCCAAACGATCGCTCTGATGGCGCGATGTTGGAAGCGGCAGAATAAGCCGTTATACATGCGCGTAAAACGGAGGGATCAGTGTCCGATACCAGCAAGATCAGTGTGCTTCATGTCGATGATGACGCCGATATTCGCGAGATCGCCACTCTGGCGCTTGAAACGGTGGGCGAGATGCATGTGGTGACTGCAGCCTCGGGGCAAGGCGCGCTGGATGCATTGACTTCGTTCACGCCGGATGTGTTGTTACTTGATTTCATGATGCCCGAAATGAGCGGTGAGGAACTTTATCACCGCCTGCAGGAAAACCCCGATCTGCGTGACATTCCTTGCATCTTCATGACCGCCCGCGTGCAGGCCGAAGAGATACAATCGCTAAAGAATCTTGGGGCGAAAGATATCATTGAGAAACCGTTTGACCCAATGACGCTCGCCGATCAGATCAAAGCCATTCTCGCCGAGTAGACCGGCGAAACTACTGTGCCGCCTGGTCCGAACTGTCCTGCCTGTGGCCAACGATGGCATAGGTCTCGTCCATCAGGTGCTCAATCAGATCAGACAGCCCCTCTAGGGAGTTGGCATCGCTCCTTCCGGCAAGAAATGCGGCAATCGCCTGATCCGCGTGTTGTGCGGCCTCCCCAAGTTGGGTAAAACCAAAGGTAGCCGCAGTTCCCGCGATTTTATGAGCTTGCGCCTGAATGGCGGTCAGAGCATTGCGCCCCTCGGTTGCCGAGGTGATCGCTGAACTATGGAATTCCATGATATCAAGGCGCTGATCCAGAACGCTCACAAAGCGCGTCTTGACCGCTTCCAACCGGGTTGCAAATTGCGCGTTGGTCACTCTCGACCCCCTTACCCAAACAATCGCATCCGGCGGGCTTCTGCCTCGTTGCGATGTTCTACAATCGGTTTGATCGCAACATTTTCGACCGCAGAAGCAATGGCGGCGTTGATCGCCGTTTCGTTGCGGAACCGCGACCGCACGGGCGCGCCCGCCTGAACCGTGTACATCATCGCACGCCCATCCCCATAGCACGGGTCCAGTTCGTCAAGCGCCTGATGGATACCCATCGGCAACCCTTCAAGCTGCCATGGTGCGAGCCGCTCGGATGCGCACAGGAACGTGCCGTTGCCGAAATAGGTCAAAACATGCTGAGGAAAGCAAGTGAGCGCGCTGGCAAGGGCCTCGGCCGTATCGGTCACCAGGCAGGTGTATTCATAGTCAGACAGGGATTGATAAAGTCGGTCGATCCCCTCGATCCTGAAAGCCAGCAACGACATGCCAAAGATGGTTCCGCTGCCCAGTTGCCTGACATAGTTGCGAAACGCCATCAGCGGAATAACGCGATCGACATCCTGAACCGGATACGCCTCTTCCAGTGGAATCTGGCGGTTTTCAAGCAACGCTCTGCGGGCAGCGGGCCCCTCGTGCAAGGACTTGGCGGCAAAAACCTTGTCCGTCAGGCGTTTTTGATTGGCCGAAACCATACGCGCCACGTCCAGGCGCGCCTCCAGTTCTGCCGCTTCAAACGGCTTGGTGACATAATCGGTCGCACCAGCCTGAAACGCCCGGTCAATGTAGGATTTCTCCGACATTGCAGTCAGCATCAGGATCGGCACATCGCGGTATCTCAGGATATCGCGTGTCTTCTGCACCAGTTCGATACCGTCCATGACCGGCATCTGAATATCGTAAAGCAGTGCATCAAACACACCCGCATCATTTCGCAGAATCTCAAGTGCATCCAGGCCGCTCTCTGCAAGCACGACATCGTCATACCCGAATGTCGACAAGGCAACGTTCAACAGATCGAGAATAACCGGATCATCATCAACAGCTAGAATTCGCATTTCACGTGCCCTTTTGTCTGTACCTCTTCGCTGTCAGTTATTCGACGACGCGCTACTCCACTTTAAGATGTAAGGACAATTTGTCCAAAATAAGGCCACTGTACTCCATCGAGCAGGTAATCTGCTTGGAGGGTACGAAATGCGGCATTGGATCTCGGCATGTCAGAATGATCGCTGAGCCTCGGTGCAAAGAAGATCGATTTGTCCGCGCAAAGGTCACGAGAGGCCCGCGTCCCGCCTGTTGAGGCACCGTCCAGCAAAGGGGCGGTTCGGGTTCGGTGTCTTGTGACCGGATATGATGACCGCTTCAGTGAGACGATCTTCACCGCATCAAAACGCCTGCTGCGCATGCGAGGATTGCCGCGTCAGCAATGACCGTGGCTTCACAAGGTCGCTTTGTCCCGACAGTTTGCGTTCGACCATCACAAAACTCCGCACGCGCAGCGAATGGCAGCAGTGTGGGCTGCGACCGCAGCATCTTGAATGTCGGTCGAAGGTCCGGAATGGGCCGTCCTGAACGAGGGCCTTGATGTACGAAACAGTGCAAGCGCTTCATGACGTGATCGCGGGACAACAATCGGCATGTGGGGTCCAAACGCCTCGGTAACACCCATAATGAGCCTTGCAGTATCTTGATCGAAACGCCAGACGAACTTTAGGAAGACCAGGCCAGGGGTCGGCTCCTGGCAGCCTTCAGCCATTGCGGTCCATAGAAATGTATTCCAGATCGAAGCGGGCTACGATCTGGGGGGACAGGGTCGTCTTTCCAACGTCAGATTCTTCGATCACCATGACGCGGTTCGCCTCACGAAGAAGATCGCAACCCAGTGCGAATGTCACAAGATTAGGCACATTTTGTCTCGACGATTTGGAAACGATCGAACGTCGATGACGACGACCCTGGTCAAGCACCCTTACGCAAAAGCTCTGATGAAGAATCCGGAAGCGAAGACCGCGCAATGAAACCCGGTATGGGAGAGCATCGCCGCTTCCAATCCGGAGCGCAGGAAGAAGCTACCAAACACAAGGCCGGCCACGGCGTTCAGGACGAGCGTTCTGATCAGAGCGGTGGTGGCCGGATCGGGTGTCGCCAGCCAAAGTGTCGGCAGATGCGCAAGCGCAAAGAGCGCTGCAGACAGAATGACCGCGAGCGCCAAGGACCAGCGGTTTGGCATCAACTTCGAAAAGCCAAGCGCGAGGATTGAAAGCAAACCCCACCGCATGATCAGTTCCTCGGTTACGCCGCCGTAGAGAAGGCCCAATGTCAGGCTTGAGAGCCCTGTTGGCTCGCATAATGCGGACAAGCTGGAACCAGGTCTCTGCCAGAACGATGCCGTAGCACAGTCCAAACCTGCGAGGCTGAGGCCGAGTGCAGCCCCAAACCCGAAGGCGACGACGAGCGGCCGTACCGACAACATATCGCCCATAAGAACTGCCGAGCGAAGTCCAAGTCTGGGGGCCGCGAATGACCCGGCAAATGCAGCGGCGCAAAGCAAGATCATTGGATTGATCGCAAGGGCGATTGCTGGAACGCCTGCGGGCGCCGGGACCAGCAGTATAACTGCGATAACTCCAGGCAGACCGAGGGCGACCGCGCGACTGATCCTGACAGATCGAGCGTTTGGATATCCTTGATAAACGGGCGTTGAGACGCGATCGGCCTTCATTGCTCCACCTCTGCGCGCAACGCTTGGTTCATGCGCTCATAGCCTTCGGTCAGAACGGGCACAGGCAGGTCGGCAAAACCGATGAGGAGCCCGCTGAACACTTCGGTATGGGACATGTGGGTGCCCCCACCGTCGCGTTCGCGCAGGTCGAACCGGTGTTCGCCACGGAAGATGCCGGGAACACCCCCGCCCCAGACCAAGGCGTGGCAAGGCTTCGCCTCAAGCAGGGTGACATGAGGAACGTCCACGGCAACACCGTCAGGACGGGCCACGCGAACTTCCAACGGCTCTCCCACAACACCAGAACCGGCGACGCGAATATGGTACGGGTTCCACTCTGGATAGCGCTCAAAGGCCGCGACCGTCTCGTAGACGGCGCAAGGCGGCGCATCGATGTCGATATGTGTGTCGATTGTCTTGCGGGTGGTACAGCCCGTTGTGGTCAATAACAAGAGAAATGCCGTCAAAGTTTTCATTGGGCGTCCTTTGAATTTGGATGTTTGGCAAACGGATGGTTCCCGCTGCTTTTCTGAAGTCGGTTCGGCGCGAGCGGACATGGGCGGGCCGTGGAAGACAGGCTCTGAAAGGATTGATCATCTTGCGGATTGCTCTGTGCATTCATGTGCGAAAGAAGGGGGCTATCGGCCTGCTCCCGAAGCACCAGTGCAACCGCAATCAGGACCGTCAAAAGAAATGGTCGTGGCGACGAGGGAGAACGGGAAGTCACGATGGGATGAGCCCCTTGTCCTCCAGCACGTCTATGGCCGCCCAAGACGACGAGGGTCGGTCGAAGTAAGCGATCACCGCGCCCGTTGCCGGTTTGCCAAGAACACCGCGCCGTAACCTCAGAATGCGGCAAAGCCACACTTCAGCGCAGGGGATAGGGCGAATTGATTGGCCATTGCTTAGCTCTCCGGGGTCGCGGTTTGCGTCTTGTTGAACACGTCACATGAAATGTCGGATCTACGTGTGCCGAAGACATCGGATGCAATGTTGCGACCCGGATTGATGACGAAACCCGTCTCCTCCGCCAGCCCGGACAGAAGCAAGATGCCCGCCTCATGATCTGTTGGATCGGCAGACACGATCGTTTCGTCGCTGACGATGTCTCTGCCACGCGAAAGCGCTTGGACCAGCTTGGGGTCACGAATTTCCAGGATAATCGGCTCCCGATTGCGCAAGTTGGTTTGCCGTCCTTCGAAGTCTCCGGCAACCATGCGCACGGGCATACTGTGGCACGCTCGCCCGTTTTGCAGCAAAGCTGTTCCACGTCCACCGATCCCGCGCAATTGCAGCAGGTTTGCCGATCGTGGCGTCGGAATTGTGATCACGGCGCGTGCGGTTTGGCTGTTGTCATCTGCGTAAGCGGTAATGGCCGGTATCGTGCAGAGTGTCGTGCCTAACATCGCTGCCAGCGCTTTTCGACGAAGTGTCTTGAGGTTTCGTATCATCGGGTTTTGGTCCTTGTCTTTTGTAAACGGCCACGGCCGCCGGGGCTGTTGCCAAGAAAGAAAGACAAAGCCAGCTCGCGCTGCGCCCGGATTCATGATGCCGAACGTTCGAAAACCCGATTTCGAACTAAGGTCACACGTTCAGACCTAGGGACCAACTTTGCGTATCGCTCGAAAGGCCAGTGTTGTCATCAGGATGACCACTGACGCGATCCCTGTGCAAAACCCGACCCACACTCCCATTGCTCCAAACGCTGCGGGTCCGGCGAGGGAGTGTCACCATAAGCACTCGCGTGGCGTCGACCGTTTGGGCGCTTGAAAGCAAAGCAATTGTCGCGTCACTGAAAACGCTTGCACTCAGACCGAGGACAATTGCAATGTCCCATGCTATTCCAAACCGACCGCACCATGGCCGACCGCCATTTTATCGAAATGTCGGCCGAGCTGCGGCTTTGGACGGACAACCCAACATGCGACAGGCCGATATTTTCGAACCTTCGCTCGAAGCCACGGCAAAAGGCTTCGGGTTCGGACGTGACATCGGCGAGAGGCACTAGGTCCGCAGAGAAAGCCTGCGCTTCGGCGGTTGCGATCCAAGTCTGATCAAAGAAATACCTGTCGAAAAGGATCTCAATCACTTCTGTGGAGCGGCGGATATCGAGAGACTGTGCAGCTACGCCACCCGGCCTCGCGGCCAAGCCAGTCGCGCAAAGGGACATCAAAAGAGAGCGTCGATTGATCGGATATCGTGGGTCGGAAGACCCGTGGTTTCGGGGCATACGGATGACGGCCACACTGAATTGCAGTCGCTTTTCACGTTGCCTCCGAAAAAGAAGATTTGAAGAATTGGACCCGTTGCAAACGTTCGAAAGCGCGATTCAGAACATCTGGGCGGCTAGATTTGTCGTCAACCGGGTCAGAAAGGCTTAGTCTCTCGGCAAGTTTAAGGAGCCAGACCGGATGTCATGTGGGATGCCCAAGTGGCCAACCCACATGCCGCAAGCATACAAGGACACACCTATGACCTCCATACCTGTGGCCTGGCTGATATCGATCTTTGCGCTGCTGTTGGCTGCAATCGTTGCACGCCAGGTTCGGATGCCCTTGCTTCCCAGGGTTTTCTTCTGCGTCGGCCTGATCTCGATCGTCATCGTTGCAGGTTTTGTAGGGGTCCGGTTTCAGTTCAGCGACCCAGCCTTTATCGTTCTGCAACCCTATGTTGCGGCAATCACAGCTCCGACGCTTTGGCTGGGTTTCCATACCATAACGACACAGGAGGGCATTCCTGAAAGCCGAACAGTGTTGATCGTTTTTGGGACTGTCATTGGGGCCTGGCTGATCATCGTTTTGCCCGCTCCCTGGACGGCGTCCTCGGCCGTCATCCTCGTCAACCTTATCTACTCGGTGCGGTTGTTCAGTCTGTTGCGGCTGCCCGCTGAGCGCTATGTTCATATGGCTCCCGCAGCCTACTCGACACTGCGGATTTCTCTGGTGGGCTGCTTGGCTTTCTTGCTTTTGGTGCTTGTCATTGACGCGAGCGTTCTTGCCATCGGCCTCGCCGCGGGGGAGGGACGCGCCATGGCGCTCTTGTCCGACTCTGCTGTGGTTATCGTGCCTTTGATCTCACTTGGCGTCGTTGCAAGTCTAGCGGTCGCGCTTGGTGCGGACCGAAAAACCGAGGTTATAGGCCAGTTGGGCGTGGCACCCTTGGAAGAAGATCGGGCGACCTTTGACCGTCTCAACACCTTAATGGAGGAGGCCACGCTCTTTCGCGACCCGGAACTCACAGTGGCCCGTCTCGGTCGTCGCCTGGGCGTGCCTGCGCGGTCCGTGTCCTCAGCGGTGAACCGTGTGACCGGCGAGAATACATCACGCTACATCAATCAGTTGAGGGTGCAGCATGCGATCCTGCTTCTGGAGACCACCAACCTTCCCATCACTGATATCATGCTCGAGTCGGGCTTTCTGAGCAAATCGAGTTTCAACACGGAGTTTCGACGGATCTTGGGACGTACGCCTTCCGATCACCGAAAATCTCATCGATCTGAGCAGGCTGAAGCGAACAAACCGGCAGCAGACCGTCCAGACTTGAACTCCCGGACAGCCTGAGCGGAACACGCGGCGACAGGATCGCTCCCAAACCTGTCACATGATTGAATAGCTTTTCCGTGACGTGGATTGGCGTTCCAATCTTGGCATGAATGGTCGCAAACGTCCGACGCAAGTCATGCACAGTGTAGTCCGCGACATCATCGAGCTCGTTGACGAAGCAAGCTTCGTACCAGGCCCATCCACTGAACGGCATGTCCCGGTTTGTCTTGGTTGGAAAGGTAGATCACCAGTGTCTGCTACGGCTGCAATTGCGTCTTTGGCAAGCTCTCCAATCGGAAACCGGTGCTCCCGCCTACTCTTGGCAAATCCGTAGGGAGGGTAACAAGCTCCTATGCAACGCAAGATCGCCTTAACTCACCGATTTCACCACGACGCTGACCGGTCAGGGTAAGCAATTGGACGATTGGCCCGAATGGATAGCCAACCTCCAAGGACTGCAAACAAACCTGCCGCTGTTCGTTGTCGGAGAGCACACGATCGCAGGCCGGATTAGCATGCTTCAATCTCGGCACGACCGAATAGTCAATCAAACCATGACGAACACACCAATTCGTCATGGTGCGGATGGCAGTAAAGGCATGGGATTGCTCAGATGGCGCCTTGACCAGTCTAGACGCCACCGCCATTACATGCTGGCGTTTGATCTAGTCTAAGGGTTTTTCAAAGGGGAAGTGCTTATCAAACAGGCGCTTGTAGTCGGCGACAGCACGAGGTTTGTTCCGTCTTTCGCAGTCCGCCAGAAATCATTCTTTCGCCTCCGAAAACATTATAGACGGCTCTCCTGCTACAAACGCTCCGGCCTCCTACTCAACGAAGAACCGACGGGCCTGCGCCCGTGCGTCGGATAAGGACAGTGTGGGGTAACGCCCGAACGTCTTGAGCTTCCGTTTCTCCGCGTAGTTGATCACAAACTGTTTGCTCTTTTTCGAGAACCAAAGACCAAAGCCTGGGGTGAGCTCATCGCAGTGGGTGACCTGCCCATCAACAGGGTTAGCGAGCTTCTTGGTTGCCAAGTCCGTGAGGCGGAGTTTCATTTTAGTCTCACAGATCACGATCGTAAGGGAGATCCGCCATGTTCCGGTGTGAGCATACATCTACTTATTTTCGAGGACTAAAAATGAAATAAGCAGAACTATGTTCAGCCAGGATTTGCATAAACTTCAGAATTGCAAATCCGTGTATACTGGCTTGCTTCCGGTACTCGCCTCTATTTCATGTCAATCATGGGGTAGATATCGAACGGTAGGGTGTGACTCAAAGTTGGACAAACACCCTTGAAGCTGTCATCTTTTCCAATCCCATGTCGACCTCCAACATGTTGAAATCGAAGATATTTCAGCATACTCGGTATCGACTTCCAACAAACGATCCGCAAGATATCAATGATGCGCAGAGTCAGGTCGCCTCTGTATTGGCGAAATAGACGTCACGAAACGGGGTGAGAGAGCCGTTCATCACAAGAACATCCGCCTCTGACAGGTCTTTCGGGCGGGTGTTGCGGCCGGGAAAGCCCACGACGTGAATCCCGGCACGGCAAGCCGCTGTCACGCCATCGGCATTATCTTCAATGGCCAGCACAGCCTTTGACGTGATGCCAAGCTCTTTCAGAGCATGATGGTAGACGGCAGGATCAGGTTTGTCGGCGCGGTCCGGGTCGCGCGAGGTGACCAGATCAAAGCAATGTCCGGTTTCTGACTCAACCGAGTTGACGATCAGCTTGACCGTCTGGGGCGATGTTGTCGTGACGAACCCAAGTGCCTGGCCGCGCGCCTTTGCAGCCCTCATCACATCGCAGACGCCGCGCCGCAAAGGAGGCACACCGGTCCAGAGCGCGGCCTGAAAGAACTCGGTCTTTTTGGCATGGATCGCGGCAGCATCGACCTCAATGCCCCGCTCGGCCGCATAGCGCGCGACCCGGTCTGCGCCGCCTGAGACCGTCAACATCTCGCGATAAGTATCGCGATCCCAGTGCCAATCCAGATCGAAGACGGCGAAGGCTTCATTGAAGGTCGTTCGCTGCAGTTCAGATGTTTCGACGACCGACCCAATTGATCCAAACAAGACCGCCTGCATCACAAGGCCACCTCGCGGGCAGGGACGGCCCCGATGGCGGGTGCAATCCGTGCAGCGCCGATCTGATCAAGGGTTGTTCCGATATCACTGTCAAACGTGAAATCAGCCGCCTCCATCAGTTCAGCAGCATCCAGGCTTCCGGGCAATGCAGCAGACTGGATGCCAGCGGCGCGGGCCGCGGCAAGGCCGTCTGCAGTGGTCTCAACCGCGATGACCTCTGTTGGTGCAAGCCTGAGCTGTTCTAACGCGGCCTCGTACAGTCGCGGGTCGGGCTTGGGCGCGGCGCTGGCTTCACCCGAAATCACCTTGTCAAAGATCACGGACGCGCGGTGCGGATAGACGGCGGCCAGCACCCGCAGGACTGTCTGCCGCTCGGCACCCGACACCAGACAGCGCGTCACGCCACGCCTGGCAAGATCTTCCAAGGCCATATGCGTCCAGACGTGCGGCGTCGGCGTGGCACCGTCAATGGCTTCGCGGAAACAGAACTCAAGATCTGTGAAGAAGGCCGCATGATCCAGCCCCTTAAGACAGAGCACGAAATCGGTCACGCCTTTGAAGCGGCCATCATGCCGGATGAGATGTTGATACTCATCCGCCTCCCAGACGATCCCAAGGTCGTGACGCGCAAAGGCGTCGTTAAAGGCCTGCCGCTCAAGCGCGACCAGATCGGTGACAGCGCTGAGCGATCCGAAAAGAACGGCTTTGACCATCATGTGTCCTTTCCTATTCCGCTGCGATTTTTGTCGGCGTGCTGGGGGCCGGCTTTGACGTGGTAAAGAGCCGGACCAGCAATCCCTTGCGGTCGCCGCGCGATGTCTGCTGCTGTTCGGCACGCCGCTCTTTGCGCAGGTAGCTGTGATAAAGCGCAGGCACGCCGATCAGGGTCAGAACCGACGCAAAGCCAAGCCCGCCCATGATCGCCACGGCCATCGACGCAAAGAACGCATCACTGAGAAGCGGGACCATGCCGAGGATCGTGGTTGCGGCGGCCAGCACAACCGGACGCAGACGGCTGACCGACGCGGTAACGATGGCCTCTGATTGGGGCAGCCCTTCTTCGTCTTTTTGCGCGTCGATTTCCTCGACCAGAACGATGGCGTTTTTGATAAGCATGCCGGAGAGGCTCAGCAGGCCCAAAAGCGCGGTGAAGCTGAAGGGCAGGTTCGTCAGCAAAAGGCCAAAGCCAACGCCAGTGACGGCCATCGGCACGACGGTCCAGATCACTGCTGTCTGGCGCAGTTTGCCAAAAAGCAGGATCGTGATCAGCAGCATCGTGCCAAAGGCCAGCGGCATCTGACGGCCAAGGCTTTGCTGGGCGGTGCTGGCGCTTTCAAACTCGCCGCCCCACTCCATCCGGTATCCCGGAGGCAAAGGCATCGCCTCGATCGCGCCACGCACCTGCACAAAGGCTTGCGGTGGCAGCACATCGGGAACCGTGAAGGCCTGAACGCTGATTGTCGGTGTGCGGTCGCGGCGCTGGATCAGCGTGTTTCGCGGCACCACGTTGAAGCCGTCGACGACCTGCCCCAGATTGGTGAACATGCCCGTTGTGGGGGCGTAGATCGGTTGATCCAACAGATATGCACCGCTCGTTTGTTCCTCCCGCGGGGTGCGGATCAGGACAGGCACCTGCCGGTCCAACTCGCGGAAGGTGCCAGCGCGCAGCCCGTCCGTCGCCAGAGCGATAGACTGCGAGACATCCGTACGGCTGATGCCAAGGGCCTGCGCACGGTCGGTGGCAAATATGGGCCGGGTGGTCAATTCCGGTTCGCGCCAGTCGATGCGTTCGGTGACCAGAAGATCGGTTTCAGTCTCAAAGATCGTGCGGGCCTGTTCGGCAAGTTGCCGCAGCACCATCGGGTCCGGGCCGGACAGACGCACCTCGACATCTGCGCCCACGGGCGGGCCATAGATGATCTGCTGCACGCGGGCCTCGGCCCAGGGGATGGCCTGCGCAGCATAGGCGCTCAGCGCGTCGCGCAACGCGGGAATCTCCGTGCTGTCCTGCACGCGGATCACGATCTGCCCATAGGACTGGGCGGGGTCTTCTGGCGTATAGGTCAGCAGGAAGCGCGTCATGCTGGCCCCGACGGTCGTGGTCACGGCCTCCACCGACGGGTGCTCAAGCAGCCAGTCTTCCAGCACGGCCAGATCAGCGCTTGCCGTCTGAATCGACGTGCCCTGCGCGCCTTTGTAGTTGAGATAGACCAAGGGTGTGGTGGCCGGTGGGAAGAACTGCTGCTTGACCAGACCCATCGAGGCAACGCCGGCCACGGTCGCGCCCACGAGAGTAATAATCACCAGCCAACGCACCCGCAGCGCTCCGCGCACCACAGCCCCGTAGCCGCGGAAAAAGAGCGTGTCATAGGGGTCTTTGGCGTCCGCATTGCTGTCGGTTTTGAAAAGATAGCTGGCCAGAAGCGGCGTCACGGTCACGGCCAGAATCCATGACAGCAGCAGCGAGATACTGATCACCGCAAAGAGCGTGAACAGAAACTCACCAGAGCTGTCCGGGCTCAACCCAATGCCCGCGAAGGCCATGATCCCGATAATCGTCGCCCCCAGCAACGGGATCTGGGTGCGGCGCGCAACCTCGGAGGCGGCGTCTACAGCCTTCTTGCCCCTGCGCATCTGGACCTGCATCCCTTCGGCAACCACGATGGCATTGTCGACCAGCATCCCCATCGCGATGATGAGTGCCCCCAAAGAGATGCGTTCGACCTTGATGTCGAAGATATTCATGAAGAAGAACGTGAAGCTGACGGTCAAAAGTAGTGATCCACCCACCACAACCGCAGCCCGCCAGCCCATGAAGAGGGCGAGCACACCGATCACGACACCGACAGACATCGCCAGGCTACCCAGAAAATCCTGGTTGGCGGTATCGACAACGCGGTGCTGCTCGTAGATCGGCTCAAGCGAGACACCTGCGGGCAAAAGCGGCGCGATCTCGTCCAGACGCGCCTCGACCCGCTCGCCGACCGTGACGATGTTTTGTGAGGTCAGACCGGCAATGCCGATGGTAAACGCCTCGACCCCGTTGTGACGGATGATCTGACGGGGGGCATCCACCCGGCCACGATAGACCTTGGCCACGTCAGTGAGGTTCAACACCTCGCCCTGAAAGCCAAAGGTCAGTGCGCTGATTTCGGCCACGCTGTCGTCGGGTGCTGGCGCGTCAACGCGCAGATCGCTCCGTCCGTTATCTGCGGTGCCGGTTGCAACAACCTGATCGGTCGCCGAAACGGCGCCGATCACCACGTCAGGCGGCACGCCCAGCGCCGTAAGAACCTCGCTTGAGGGCTCAACAAAGATCGCCTCTTCGGGCAGGCCCAGCACTTCGGCATTGGCCACGCCGTCGACGGTCAGAACTTCGCGGCGTAGAAAGGTCGCGATATCCCAGATCGTGCTGTCATCATAGCCCGGCGCTGTCACCGCATAGAGCAGGCCGTAGACATCGCCGAAACTGTCATTGACGATAGGAGGCCGCGCGCCCGTTGGCAAACTGTCCGCCGCATCAGCAACACGGTCGCGCAGATCGTCCCAGACCTGCGGCAGCTCGGTGCCGTCAAAGGTGTCCCGAATTGTCACTTCGACCACCGACAGACCAGGGGTATTGTTCGAGGTGATGTAATCAACCTCGTCCATCTGCTGAACCTCCGCTTCCAGCACTTCCGAGACTTCAATCGCCACCTCTGCCGCAGTTGCACCCGGATAAGCTGTGATAATCAGCGCTGATTTCAGCGTGAAGACCGGGTCTTCAAGTTTGCCGACGCTGAGATAACCTGCTGCACCGCCGAAAAGGCAAAAGAGGATCAAAAGCCATGTATACAGGGGTTTTTGAATGGCGAAACGCGCGATCTGCATGGATCAGGACCCCTCTACTGTCAGGCCGGTGAACCGCTTGACGGTCTGGCCATCGGAAATCAGATGTGCGCCGATGGCGACAATTTCGGTGCCCGGTTCAAGACCCGTGACCGAAAATGACGTGCCGTCTTCCGACGCAACTTCAACGGGAACATGGCGCACCGTGACAGCGCCCGATCCTTGCGCCACCACCGCCGCAGACAATGTGCCATCGGGCCGCGAAATGATCGCACTGGCCGGTAGGCGGACACCGTCTTGGGCCTGAGCAATCTCAGCCACGACGATGATGGATCGTCCGGGAAACAGTGCCGGACCAATCTTCGGAGCAGCAGCAAGCGAGATCTGGTAACTTTGGCCGATACCAGTCGTTTCAGCCCTGAATTCCCGGAACGTCAGAGGGATGTCGGTTTCATTACCAGCGATCCGGCCCGTGAATGTCACATCGACAGGGTCGTCGATAAACTCAAACAGCCGCTCCGGAAGTTCAAACTCGACCCGCACTTCTGACATGTTGTGCAAGCGCAAGATCGGGCGACCGGGTTCGATCGTGGTAAAGGGTGTGCCAAGGCGATTGGCAACAAGCGCATCGAAAGGTGCCTCGATCCGGGCATCGGCCAGCGCCTCGCGGGCTTCGCGCAAGGCGACATCGGCAAGGGCGCGGGCTGTCTCTGCATTCTCAGCGCGCACTTCCGAGGAGACATTCCGCTCGGCCAGGGTCGTGGCCCGGGCAAGGTCCCGCTCGGCCTGGGCGAGGTTAAGCTCTGCGCGCTCGACCGCGCGCTCAAACGGGCTCAGATCGAGTTGCGCAAGAAGGCTGCCTTCGGGCACCACAGCGCCTTCGCGAGCCTCCAGAAACTCCAGATAGCCGCCGACCTCGAAAGAGATATCGACCGTGTCCAACGCGGCGACCTGACCGAAGAACTGACGTGTTACGGATTGGTCAGGATCCGGGACAATCATCGTCTGAACAAAGACCGCAGCCTCTTCAGTCGCCGCCGTTTCCGCGTCCTGAGCAGGCAGAATCGAAGGCAGCGCAAGGGCAAGCGCCAGGAAAAGAGGGGTGGTTCGGGCTTGCGCCATGGGTTTAAACTCCTATGTCCTGTCCGAGTGATAAATCATTTACCGACCGTTCGGTAGGCAATTAGGGGAGCGATTGGCAAGGTCAATGCAGGCAGCGAAAGAAAAATCGACGGCGAACAGCCGGATGCGGATCATCGAGGTGGCGACGGACCTGTTTCTTGAGAAAGGGTTTAGCGGCACCTCAATGAGCGCAATCGCCAAGGCCTGCGACATGACCAAGGCGAGCCTGTATTATCATTTTGCGGGCAAGGAGGACTTGTTCATCGCCTGTGTGACCCATGGTTACAGCGCGGCGCAGACGGCCCTAGAGCAAGTTGTCAGCGCGGCTGATCTGTCCGCTGAAGAAAAGCTGCGCACTGCGATAGACGCTTTGTATGACACAACAATTGTCTCGCCGGTCGGGCGCATGTCGCCTCTGATTGCCGAGGTATCGCGCGCATTTCCAAAGGTCGCACGGTCTTTCCACGAGGGCTATATCGAACCGCAATCCCACCTGCTCTGGGATATCGTGGAAGAAGGTGTCAGATCAGGGCAGTTTGCGCAGATCGACCGGAAAAAGTTTCTTCATATGGCTTTCGGGCCAATGGTCACCCTGTCCTTGTCACGCGAGATGTTCGCGACATTCGACAACCTCGATGAGGAATTTCCGGTGGCTGATTTGCGAGACGGACATGCAGACGTTCTTGTGCGCATGTTGAGGCCGACTGAACCCTGAAAACAGCCTTGCGGCGTGCTTTAGCCTCAATCCAGATACTATAAGGAAAGTCCGGGGCTCTGGTCGCAGATAGGTGGAGAAGGGGCGATTGCCGTCTTCGCCCCTCCTGTCACAGCGCTTTCGTGTAAATCTCCAACGCCGCCGCTTCCGTCATCTCGCGCGGGTTGTCGATCAGTAGTCGCTCTTGCTTCATCGCATCCTGCGCCAGCATCGGCAGGTGATTATGGCTCACCCCGACCTCCGAGAGCTTGGATTGCATCCCCAACTCCGGGCCCAAGCGCAGAAATCCGTCAACCAGCCCCTCCGCGCGGTCCGTCACAGAGGCCTCGGCCAAGTCAGGGAAAATGATTGGCGCAAGCTCTGCATACATTTCGCGCGCGGCGGCCATGTTGAATTCCAAAACGTAAGGCAACACCAGCGCGTTCGACAGACCATGCGGGACGTGGAAATGACCGCCGAGCGGATAGGCCAAGGCATGAACGGCCGCCACGGGCGCATTCGCAAACGCCATCCCAGCCAGCATCGAGCCCAGCAGCATATCGCTCCGCGCGGCCCGGTCATCGGGCCGTTCGCAGGCCGTGCGAATATTGGCGCCCAGCAGGGCCAGCGCCTGTTTTGCCAGACAATCCGAGACCACATTTTTCAATCGCTTCGAGGTGAACGCCTCAATCGCGTGCACCATCGCGTCGATCCCGGTCGCGGCCGTCACGGCGGCGGGTAGCCCCATCGTCAATTCTGCATCCAGAATGGCCCAATCGGGCAAAAGCTGCGGGGCGACGACGCCTTTCTTTTCATTCGTTCCGGTGGTCACAATCGAGATCGGCGTGACCTCCGACCCGGTGCCAGCCGTGGTGGGCGCAAGCACCAGTGGCAAACGGTCGCCGCGCACCAGATTGACGCCATACATGTCGGCGATGGGTTGTTCTGAGCGGGCCAACACCGCGATCAGCTTGGCGGTGTCCAGCGACGACCCGCCGCCGACCGACGCCACGCAATCCACGCCTTCCGCGCGCGCTTGCGCCACCGCGCTCAGGATCATCGCCTCTGCCGGGTCCGGCATCACATCCGAGAAGGTCCAGACCCGCAACCCGGCCTCCTTGAAGCCCGCCAAAGCTGCATCCGCCAAGCCCAGATCAAGGATGGTCTGATCGGTGATAAAGGCCACTTTGCGGCAACCTTGTGCGGCCAGAAGCGCGCCGATCTTTGCCGTGGCCCCGGCCTCGGCCAGCACCGACCGCGTGGTTTGAAAGCTGAATGTGGTCATTGGCGGCCTCCCTGACATGGTCCGCACTCCACCACCCTGCCCCATAAAGCACAAGCCCTGTCCATTTCCTGCCTTGAGCCTGCCCGGCGCGGCCTCTAAGCCAAGGGGATGTGGATTTACCGCCTCCTCATCAGCCTTGCGGCCCCGCTGCTTTGGGCCCATCGCATCTGGCGTTCCGGCGGCGCTTGGGAGGCGATCTTTCCAACGCACCCCAACACCACTTCAGGGCACAGGCTTTGGATACATGCCGCCAGCAATGGCGAAATGACCTCGGCCAAGCCGCTGCTGATCGCCCTGCTGGAACGGGACCCTGATCTGCATCTGATCATCACCGTGAACACCCCCAGCGCGGTGGACACCGCCCGAAACTGGAGCCTGCCGCGCAGCCATGTCGGCTATGCGCCGCTTGATCTGCGCTGGCGGATCAACGGCTTTTTGCGGGCGGTGCAACCGGCGGCGATCCTCATCATCGAAAATGAGTTCTGGCCGAACAAAATTCTCGCCGCCCATGGGCGCGGGGTGCCGGTTCTGGTGGCCGGTGCGCGGCTGTCGAAAACCTCCGCCCGGCGCTGGCGTTATTTGCCCAAGCTCGCGCGCCGCATGACCCGCGCGATCACGGCGCTGTCGCCCCAAGACCCGGCCTCCGCCCAGCGCTTTCGCGATCTGGGTCTGCCCGATACCAAGATGCTGCCTGAGCTGAACCTTAAGCTCTTTTACGTCCCGCCGGACGTCCCTCCGCCCGAGACCGAGCGCGCGCAGACGATCCTCGCCGCCTCAACCCATGACGGCGAAGATGTGCAGGTGGTCACGGCTTTCGCCGCCGCCCATAAGCTCAACCCCAAACTCCGGTTGATCATCGCGCCGCGCCATCCGCGCCGCGCCCCGGCTGTGATGGAAGCAGCAGCCCGGCACGGGCTCACTATCGCCCAGCGCAGCACCGGCACAACATTCGACAGCGCCACTCCGATCTGGCTTGCCGACACGATGGGCGAGATGGCCCACTGGTATAACGCCGCCGCGCTGTGCTTTGTCGGCGGCTCCCTGATCGAGAGAGGCGGCCATACCCCCTTCGAGCCTGCGGCCCATGGCATGGCCCTTTTGACCGGCCCACATATCGAGAATTTCGAGCCGCATTTCGAGGCGCTTCAGGCCGCGGGTGCAGCGCAAATCCTGCCTGACGCCAATGCGCTGAAAGATGCGTTCATTGCCCTGCCAAACACCTCCAAACTGCGGAAGATGGGTCAGGCAGCGCAAGCCTATCACGCCCAGAAAGGCAGCCTCGATCCGCTGATCGACGCGATCCACGCAGCACTCTGACGCTTGCCTCACGGAAGCCGGGTCCTCGAACCACACGGACCAAACCCACTGCGTGCGCGCTCCCCGCCGGAGGCTTCCCGCCCATCAGAGCAACCCTAACCGGCCTGCAAGGCGCGCCCGGTCTGGTCGCCCCAAAGCCACGCCACCCGGTCACGCACCGCATTCCGAACCGGCCCTTCGCGCGGCGCATCCCGCAGCGTCGTCACCCAGTGATCCGGCCGGTCCTTCCCCCGCCGCGCGCCGTCCCAGCGAAGCGTCGACAGCACCTCTTGCGCCTCGGCAGGCAAAACATCCGGCACCGCATGGCCGTTCAGAACACCCCATACGCCCGTCCACAAACGGCCCACGCTCCAAGGGTTATACCCGCCACCGCCCAGCACCAGAAGGCGCGGCGCACCCAGCGACATCAGCGCAGAGACCACCGCCCAATGGGCATTGTTGGACAGGGTCAATTTTGACAGCGGATCTTCCTCCACCGCATCCGCACCGCATTGCAAAACGATCGCATCCGGCGCGAAATCCGATACAAGCGGCACGATCAACCGGTCTCGTATGACCGCCATCTCGGTATCGTTCAGCCCGCGCGGCACAGGCAAGTTAAAAACTTGCCCCATGCCCCGGTCCATCAAAGCGCCCGTGCGCGGCCAGCGCCCTTCCTCATGGACAGAGATCAGCAACGTGTCGGGATCGTCTGCAAACCCATGCTCGACCCCGTCGGCGTGATGCGCGTCGATATCGACATAGGCCACCCTGCGCGCGCCATTGCGTTTTAGCGACAGGATCGCCAGCACCGGGTCGTTGAGATAACAAAACCCGTTCGCATAGCCCGGCATCCCGTGATGCGTGCCGCCACCAGGATGATAAATGACGCCGCCATCGCGCAGCAATTCTCCCGACAGCAGCGACGCACCCGCCGCCGTCGCAGGCCGCCGATACACTTCGGGGTAGATCGGGTTCGACACGGTCCCTAGCTGAAACCGCTTGCGATCCTCGTCCGAGATCTCCTGCGTCGCTTCGGCCTTTTGCAACGCCGCCACATAATCCGGATCATGCCAGACATGCAGCGCTTTTGGCTTGGCACGGGGTGAGTTCAGATATTGCGCGTCCGGCAACCAGCCCAGCGCCCGGCTCAAATCCATCGCGGTCGACACACGCGGCACACGCAGCGGGTGCCAGTCACCATAACTGGAGCCTCGATAAATCTCGGAGCCCAGAAAAAGCGGCCCTGTCAGGCTCACGAGGTCAGCTGCCCCTCAATCGCCTGCACCAGCTTGCGCGATGTGGGGCGCACGTTTGAGCCAAAGGCGTCTACGAAGCGGCCATCCGCCCCGATCAGCACTTTGTTGAAATTCCAGCGCGGCGTGAAACCGTGGCTCTTGCGAAGCCATGTATAGAAAGGATGCGCGCCGGGTCCGCGCACCGCTGTGATCTCGGTCATCGGCAGGTCCAGCCCAAAAGTCATTTCGCAGAATTCCTTGACCTCATCCTCGCTCGCCAGTTCCTGCCGGAAATCGTTCGACGGGATGGCCAGCACCACAAGCCCTTGATCTTCATAGCGATCCTGGAGCGTCTGTAAGCCTTCATATTGATAGGTGAACCCGCAAAGCGAGGCCGTGTTCACGACCAAGACAGGACGCCCGGTCCAATCGCCCAGGCGGTACTCGCCGCCGTCAATGGAGGGAAACCGAAACTCCGCAGTCGCGCCAAAAGCCGGGGCCGCAAGCATCGCGGTCAAACCACCTAAAACCACACGTCGGGTCAGTCTGTGCGTCATTTGATCCTCCTACAGCCACCAAATGTGGTGGAAATTGCCACATTCGCCGCTGTTTGTGGTGTCAAACAGCCGTGAAAACCGAGTTAAGTATCGCATTCATGGCAAAAAACAGTATCTTTACAAAGATAGCAGATAAAACAGATAGCCGCCGTTATTCAGAATTCCATGTCCATTATGCGTATTCATCAACAGCCCATCTCACTGGGAGACGCCGCAAAACGCGACGTGCGCACCCAATTTGCGGCACTCCCCTTTCGCATCGTGCAAGACAAGGTGCAGGTGATGCTGATCACAAGCCGCGGCACCAAGCGGTGGATCCTGCCTAAAGGTTGGCCCATGGATGGCATGACACCCGCCCAATCCGCCGCCGAGGAAGCGTTTGAGGAAGCCGGGGTGCGGGGCAAGCCCTATGACGTCTGCGTCGGTGTCTATTCTTATAACAAGGTGATGGAGAACGGGCCCGACCTGCCCTGTCTGGCGATGGTCTTTCCGCTCAAGGTCAAGCGCGTCCTCAGCACCTATCCCGAAAAGAGCGAGCGTCGCCGCAAATGGCTGCCGCTCAAACGGGCGGCCGAAAAGATCAGCGAGCCTGAGTTGCGCGCGATCCTCAAAGGCTTCGATCCGCGCGCGCTGCGGCGCTAGGCACGCTTGAACGCGCCGTTGATCCGGTTACATATCGCGGGTCAGCCACAAGGACCCCTGATGATCCGATTTGCTTTGAAATGCGCGCAAGACCACCGCTTTGAAAGCTGGTTCGCCTCTGGCGAGGCATTCGAGACGCTGAAGGCGCAGGGCCATGTGGCGTGCGCAATCTGCGGCTCTGATCGTGTGGAAAAAGACATCATGGCCCCGCGCGTCAGCGCCACCCGCGACGGCGACAGCCTACTTTCCGCTCCCGCCAGCCCTGCCGAACAGGCCATGGCCGAGATGCGCAAACATGTCGAAGACAACGCCGATTATGTCGGCAAGAGCTTTGCCAAGGAAGCGCGCGAGATCCACGACGGCTCTGCCCCGGACCGCGCGATTTATGGCGAGGCCAACGCCCAAGAGGCCCGCGCCCTCGTCGAAGACGGCGTGCCGGTTGTGCCGCTTCCCTTCAAACCAAACCGAAAGACGAACTGAGCCATGTCTATCCTGATCACCGGCGCCAATCGCGGTATTGGCGCAGAACTGCTGTCGCAATACCGCGCGGCCAATCGTGACGTTCAAGGCACCGCACGCACGCCCGTCGGCAATTTACTGGACCTTGATGTGGCCGACGCCAGCTCTGTGACCGCGCTGGCACACACACTTGACGGCCAAACGATCGACCTGCTGGTCTGCAACGCGGGCGTCTATCTGGATAAGGGACAGAACCTCGCCAACGGCTACGCGCCAGAGCTTTGGGCTCAGACCTTCGCGGTCAATGTCACCGGGGTTTTCCTGACGGTCCAAGCTCTCTTGCCCCAGCTTCAATCCAGCGCACAGCCCAAGATCGCGATCATCTCGTCGCAAATGGCCTCGCATGAACGCGCCCCCGGAGGCAGCTATATCTACCGCGCGTCCAAAGCCGCAGCCCTGAATCTGGGCCGCAACCTGGCCAGCGACTTGCATGATCTAGGTATCGCCGTGGGCATCTATCACCCCGGCTGGGTCTCTACTGATATGGGAGGCGGTACCGCTCCCACAACACCCGAAGCCTCTGCCAAAGGTCTGATCGAACGCTTCGACGCGCTGAGCCTGGAGACCACGGGCTGCTTCGAGACCTTTGAGGGCGAACCCCACCCCTACTGATCTTTCGCCTTGTAGAAGTATCCCGTGGGGTCCGCAGGCACGCGGCGCAATACCTCAGCCCCTACCCTTGCCCCGACGCGCCCCTTCCCATATGACCCCCGCCAGAACGTAAGGGACATCTGAAATGCCAGTTCTGGTGATGAAATTCGGCGGCACATCCGTCGCCACACTCGACCGCATCAAACGCGCCGCCAAGCGGGTCGGCGTGGAAGTCGCCAAAGGCTATGACGTGATCGTTATCGTCTCCGCCATGTCGGGCAAAACCAACGAACTGGTGGGCTGGGTGAACGAGACGTCGCCCCTCTTTGATGCGCGGGAATATGATGCGGTCGTCAGCTCAGGCGAGAACGTGACCGCAGGCCTCATGTCCCTGACCTTGCAGGAAATGGACGTGCCCGCGCGCAGCTGGCAAGGCTGGCAAGTGCCGCTGAAAACGACCTCTGCCCATGCCTCCGCCCGGATTGAGGAAATCCCGACCGACAATATCAACGCCAAGTTTGCCGAGGGCATGCGCGTGGCCGTGGTCGCTGGCTTCCAAGGCATTTCCCCCGAGGGCCGGATCACGACGCTCGGCCGGGGCGGGTCTGACACAACAGCCGTCGCCTTTGCTGCAGCTTTCGATGCCGAGCGCTGCGATATCTACACGGATGTCGATGGCGTCTACACGACCGACCCGCGCATCAGCTCAAAAGCGCGCAAGCTCGACAAGATCGCGTTCGAGGAGATGCTCGAACTGGCCTCGCTGGGGGCCAAGGTCTTGCAAACCCGCTCCGTCGAGCTGGCCATGCGGTATAAGGTCAAGCTGCGGGTACTCTCCAGCTTTGAGGAACAATCAGACGATGCAGGCACCCTTGTCTGCGATGAGGAGGAAATCATGGAATCCAATGTCGTCGCCGGTGTCGCGTATTCGCGTGATGAAGCCAAAATGACCCTTCTGTCGGTCGCGGACCGCCCCGGCATCGCTGCCGCGATCTTCGGGCCGCTGTCTGAGGCGGGGGTTAACGTGGACATGATCGTGCAGAACATCTCGGAAGATGGGCGCACGGATATGACGTTTTCCTGCCCCACCGATCAGGTGAAACGCGCTGAAAAAGCGATGGAAGATGCGCAAGCCTCGGGCGAGATCAACTATCAGCAGCTTGTTGCGGACACGGATGTCGCCAAGGTGTCTGTCGTTGGCATCGGCATGCGCAGCCATGCGGGTGTGGCCGCGAAGATGTTCGACGCGCTCTCCTCTGAGGGGATCAATATCAAGGTCATTACAACCTCAGAGATAAAAATTTCCGTTCTGATTGATCGGAAATATATGGAACTTGCCGTGCAAGCCCTGCATGATGCTTTCGAGTTGGAGAAAGCAGCCTAAAGGGGCCCCGCCCATCGCATGCCCGAAAGACTGGAAACCCAAAGCCGCAAGCTGTTGCAACGCTTGCGGGACACTCTGGCTGAGGACAGCGCAGGGCAGGCGCGCCTTGATCGTATCACACATCTGATCGCCGATTCGATGCGGACGGAGGTGTGCTCCATCTATCTGTTCCGCGACCCCGAAACGCTTGAGCTTTGCGCGACCGAAGGCCTGAACAAGGCCGCCGTGCATGAAACGCGCATGCGTCTCGGCGAAGGTCTGGTGGGCCGCGTCGCCAAAAAGGGCCGCATCGTCAACACAGCCAACGCCCCCCAAGCGCCCGGCTTCCGCTTCATGCCCGAAACGGGGGAGGAGATTTATTCCTCCTTCCTCGGTGTCCCGATCCAGCGCCTCGGCGAAGCCCTTGGCGTGCTGGTCGTGCAATCCAAAGACGCGCGCGAATATTCCGGCGACGAGGTTTACGCGCTGGAAGTTGTCGCCATGGTCATCGCCGAGATGACTGAGCTTGGCGCCTTCCTTGGCGAAGGGGCCGCCCTGTCCGCGCGCCACCAGCAACCCGTCATGATCCGTGGCACCGTCGGACAGGAAGGGGCCGCCGAAGGCCGGGTCTACCTGCACGAGCCGCGCGTCGTCGTCACCAACCCCATCGCAGACGATCCAGAGGTTGAAGCAGGCCGCTTGCGCGATGCCGTGGATACCCTGCGCGTCTCTGTCGATGACATGCTGGCGGGTGCGCGCACGGGCGATGCCGAACAACTGCAAGTCCTCGAAGCCTATCGGATGTTTGCCAATTCAAAAGGCTGGCTGCGCCGGATGGAGGAAGACATCTCCCGCGGTCTCTCTGCCGAAGCCGCCGTCGAGAAAGAGCAATCTGTGGCCCGCAACCGCATGGCACAAGCCAATGATGCTTACTTGCGCGAACGGCTCCACGATCTGGACGATCTCAGCAATCGCCTGCTGCGAATCCTCACCGGACAAGGGGCCGATACCGGGGCTGAGATGCCCGATAACCCGGTGCTTGTCGCGCGCAACATTGGCCCCGCCGAATTGCTGGATTATGGCCGGTCGCTGAAAGCCATTGTGCTCGAGCAAGGCTCTGTCGGCTCCCACGCCGCCATTGTCGCGCGCGCGCTGGCGATCCCGCTGGTGATCCATGCCTCCAAGATCACGACAGAGGCGCTGAACGGCGATCACGTCATGGTCGATGGCGAGCAGGGCATCGTGCATCTGCGCCCCGACGACACGGTCGTCACCGCCTTCCGCGACAAGATCGCGATGCTGGCCAAAGCGCAGGAACGTTACGCCTCGCTGCGCGACAAGCCCGCAAAGGCCAAATGCGGATCGGTCGTGTCGCTGCATATGAATGCGGGGCTGATGGCTGATCTGCCCTCGCTCGAAGGCTCCGGTGCCGAAGGCGTGGGTCTTTTCCGAACCGAGCTTCAGTTTCTCGTCCGCAACCAGATGCCCCGCCGGGCCGAGCTATCCGCACTTTACTCCCGCGTGCTGGACGCCGCTCAAGGCAAGCGCGTTGTCTTCCGCACGCTCGATATCGGGTCGGACAAGGTGCTGCCCTATATGAAGCCCAATGACGAGCCGAACCCGGCCCTCGGCTGGCGCGCGATCCGTGTGGGTCTGGATAAGCCCGGTGTCATGCGCATGCAGTTGCAGGCCCTGATCCGGGCCGCAAACGGACGCCCGCTGACCGTCATGTTCCCCTTCGTCGCCCAATATGACGAATACCGCGCCGCCAAGGCCGAGTTGGACCGCACGCTGGAACGCGAACGCAAGCTGGGCCATGCCCTGCCCGCCTCGGTCGAGGTCGGCGCGATGCTGGAAACCCCGTCGCTGGCCTTTGCGCCCAATCAGTTCTTCGAGGAGGTGGAGTTCCTTTCCATCGGGGGCAACGATCTGAAACAGTTCTTCTTCGCCGCCGACCGCGAGAATGAACGCGTGCGCCGCCGCTACGACACGCTTAATGTCAGCTTTCTCAGCTTTCTGGAAACCATCGTGCATCGCTGTCAGGCCACCAACACCGCGCTGAGCTTTTGTGGCGAAGATGCCGGTCGCCCGGTCGAGGCACTGTGCTTTGCCGCCATCGGCATGCGCGGCCTGTCGATGCGCCCGGCCTCCATCGGACCAGTCAAGCACCTGTTAAGACAGCACAATCTGGATGAAGTCAAAGACGTGATCGACGCGGCACGCGAAAGCGGCGCGCAATCGGTGCGCCCTGCGATCATGGACTATCTCGCCAAAGCCTGACCCCACCCCGGACGTGATCCGGGGCCTCGGCCCGCCCCCGCAAGGCCCCGGATCACGTCCGGGGCGCGGCGCTCTTCACATCGACCGGCACGCTGATCTGCGCCCATGCACCTGGCACCAGATCTAGGCCAAGCACCCGGTCCGGGTTGGTGGGCGGTGGCATCCTGACACCTTCAAGTCGCCGGAACCCGAACCTTCCGTAATAGGGCGCATCGCCTACCAGCAATACCCGCGCCCAACCAGCTGCCTCTGCGGCCGCCAGACTGTCCTGCATCAAAAGCCCACCCAGCCCTTCGCCTTGCCGCGTCGGGTGCACCGCAATCGGACCCAAGAGCAGCGCTTCCGCCTGACCCATGCGGACCGGCCAGAACCGGATTGCCCCGCCCAAAACGCCCAGATCATCGCGGGCCACGCGCGACAGCGCAGCGACCGGCGGCACGCCGTCGCGCAAGCGATAGGATGACAGCGCCTCGCGCCCAGGTGCAAAGCACAGATCATAGAGGGCTTCGACCTCCCACCAATCCTCTGCCTGTTCTGCCGCGATCCGATACACGCCTGCCCTCGTTTTTAGCTGGTATCGCGCCTAGCACGTGGCTAACCCTTGGGCAAACAGGGGAAAACGCGATGTTCTACAAACCCGAAGACGGACACGGCCTGCCGCATAATCCGTTCAACGCCATCGTGGCCCCCCGCCCCATCGGCTGGATCGCCACACGCGGTGCGGATGGGTCTCACAACCTCGCGCCCTATTCGTTCTTCAACGCGGTGGCCTATGTGCCGCCACAGGTCATGTTCGCCTCGACATCCGCCAAAGAGGATCGCGGCGACACCAAAGACAGCCTCGCCAATATCCGCGACACCGGTGTTTTCTGCGTCAACATCGTCGAATACGCCGCGCGTGACGGGATGAACCAGACCTCTGGCCCCTGGGACAAGGAGACCGACGAATTCAAGCTTGCCGGGATTGAGAGAGCGACCTGCGAGACCATCGACTGCCCGCGTGTGGCTAATGCGCCCGCCTCACTTGAATGCAAACTCACCCAGATCGTGCAACTCCCCGGAGCCGCCAATTTCGCCTGCTTTGGCGAGGTCACCGGCGTGCATATCCGGGACGATTGTCTGAAAGACGGCCTCTTTGACATCACGTCCTTCCAAGCGCTCGCCCGCCTTGGATACATGGACTACACCCGTGTGACTGATGCCTTTTCCATCAAACGACCCGAGTGATTGAGTATTTTTTCACAGATGAAAGCCAGAGCCGCTTTTCATTCCGAACCACCCCGTTAGGCTACGGATCAGCACAGACAGGAGACCCCCATGACAGACACAGTGATCGGCATCATCGGCGGCTCGGGCGTCTATGAGATTGACGGGCTGGAAGGCGCCGAATGGACGTCTGTTGAAAGCCCCTGGGGCGCGCCCAGTGATGATCTGCTGATCGGCCATCTGGACGGGGTCAAAATGGTGTTTCTGCCGCGCCATGCGCGCGGGCACAAGCTGTCACCCACCACAGTGCCCTACCGCGCCAATATCGACGCAATGAAGCGGGTTGGCGTAACGGACGTCATCTCGGTCTCTGCCTGTGGGTCGTTTCGCGAAGAGATGGCGCCTGGCGACTTCGTGATCGTGGATCAGTTCATCGACCGGACCTTCGCGCGCGAGAAATCGTTTTTCGGAACCGGCTGCGTTGCCCATGTGAGCGTCGCCCATCCCACCTGCCCACGTCTGGGCGAGGCGTGTTTTGAAGCCGCAGAAGCACAAGGTATCACCGTCCACAAAGGCGGCACCTATCTGGCCATGGAAGGCCCACAATTTTCCACGCTGGCTGAAAGCAAACTCTACCGTGAGGTCTGGGGCTGCGACGTGATCGGCATGACCAACATGCCCGAAGCAAAACTCGCCCGTGAAGCAGAGCTTTGCTACGCCTCAGTCGCCATGATCACCGATTATGACAGTTGGCATCCCGATCATGGGGAGGTCGACGTGACCGAGATCATCAAGACCCTGATGGGCAATGCCGACAATGCCCGCGGGCTGGTGGCCCGCCTGCCCAAGCTCCTCGGCGCCGAACGCGCGCCTTGCGAACATGGCTGCGACCGCGCGCTGGAATTTGCCATCCTCACTCAGCCCGACAACCGCGATCCTGCGCTTATGGCGAAGCTGGATGCCGTTGCAGGGAGGGTTCTCTAAACATGCCGCTCGATCTCTGGCTCGCCTTCGTCGCCGCCTCCACAGCGCTCCTCCTTATTCCCGGCCCCACGGTCCTGTTGGTGCTCAGCTACGCACTGACCCAAGGCCGCAAAGTCGCCGTCGCCACTGCGACCGGCGTAGCTCTTGGCGATCTCATTGCCATGACCGCCTCGCTGATCGGCCTCGGCGCGCTGATCGCGACCTCCGCCACCGCCTTCACAATCGTTAAATGGACCGGCGCGATCTACCTTGTCTATCTCGGGATCAAGATGCTGCGCTCGGCCCCCAAAGACGGTGCGAGCCTGATGGAGACCGACGCCAGCGCCACCCCGCGCCAAGCCCTTGGCCACACCGCGCTTGTCACTGCGCTTAACCCCAAAAGCATCGGCTTTTTCATTGCGTTTGTTCCGCAATTCATCAGCCCCAGCGCGGCCTACCTGCCGCAAGCCGCCATCCTGATCGCCACCTTCGTCGGTCTCGCCGCGATCAACGCGCTGATCTACGCGCTGCTTGCCGACAAGATGCGCCAGCAAATCCGAAAACCCCTGATCCTGCGCCGCCTCACCCAGGCAGGTGGCGTCACTCTCATCGGCATGGGCGCGCTTACAGCGACGCTGCGCCGCGCAACTCCCTGAGACTTATCATGAAAACCGTCAAAGACTATATCCGCACCATCGTCGATTTCCCCCATGAAGGGATCATGTTCCGCGATGTTACGACCCTTTTCGCCGATCCGCGTGGGTTTCGCATGGCGATTGACCAGTTGCTGCACCCTTATGCGGGCCAACCCATCGACAAAGTGGTCGGCCTTGAGGCGCGCGGCTTCATCCTCGGCGGTGCCATCGCCCACCAACTCTCCGTCGGTTTCGTTCCGATCCGCAAGAAGGGCAAATTGCCCGGCACCACCATCTCGCAGGACTACACGCTGGAATACGGCGAAGCGATTGTCGAAATCCACGACGACGCCATCCAGCCCGGCGAAAAGGTTCTTGTCGTCGATGACCTGCTGGCCACCGGAGGCACGGCCGAAGCGGGGATCAAACTGCTCGAACGTCTCGGCGCAGAAATCACCGGGGTCGCCGTCGTAATCGACCTGCCCGAACTGGGTGGTCGCAAGAAAATCGAAAGCCTCGGTGTCGATGTTCACACACTCTGCGAGTTCGACGGCCTCTGAACCTTTGCTTTTTCAAAATATCCTGGGGGTCTGGGGGAAAAACCCCCAGCACCGCGACGCGGCAACGCCGCGGCGCAAAACCTAGACAGGCAGAATAACGCCCGGATTCATCACGCCATTCGGATCCAGCGCATCCTTGATCGCCCGCATCGCCCGCAACTTCGCCGGATCGCCATAGCGCTCCAGATCACCGACCTTGAGCCGCCCGATCCCGTGTTCCGCGCTGACCGATCCGCCCATGTCGTGGACCAGATCATGCACGCAGCGCTTGATCGCATCCCTCTGGCCCTCGTGATCGGCCCGTGATTTGCCTGGCACCGGGAACACATTGTAGTGCAGGTTTCCGTCGCCCATATGGCCAAAGCAATTGATCCGAAAGGCCCCGATCTCGGCCAAGGCGGGTGCGCCGCGGGCGATAAATTCAGGGATCGCCGCAATCGGCACCGAAATATCATGAGACGAAACAGCCCCGATCCGGCGATTTGCCTCAGGGATATGCTCGCGGACCGACCAGAAATCAGCGCGCTGCTGTTCGGATTGTGCGATGACACCGTCGCTCACCAGCTCGGCGTCCAAAGCGGCTTCAAACAGGCCTTCCAAAGCCTCCGCTGGGTCCAAGCCTGCGGGCAATCCGACATCGACCAGCACCGTCCAGTCAGGAGGCTCCGCAAAAGGCTGCCTGATTTCCGGCACGGTTTCCGCCAGAAAATCCAACCCTTGGCGGTGCATCAGCTCAAAGGCGGAGATACCGGATCCGATCCGCTCTCCGGCCAACGCCAGCAGGTCCAACGCGGCATCTGGCCCCTCAACGACCATCAGCGCCGCACTCACCCCTACCGGACGCGGGAACAGCTTCAACGTGGCCGCAGTGATGATCCCGAGGGAGCCTTCCGACCCGATCAGCAAGTTGCGCAGATCATAGCCGGTATTGTCTTTGCGCAAACGCGACAGCCCGTGCCAGATCGTCCCGTCCGGCAACACCGCTTCCAGCCCCAGACACAGATCACGCGCATTGCCGTAGCGCAGCACGTTCACGCCGCCCGCGTTCGTCGCCAAGAGCCCGCCAATCCGGGCAGAGCCTTCGGAGGCCAGCGACAAGGGAAAGAGCCTGCCTGCCTCCTCGGCAGCAGCCTGCACATCCGCCAGGATCGCCCCGGCCTCCACGATCATCACGTTCTCCAACGGATGCACGGACCGCACGGCTTTCATCCGCTCCACCGACAGAATAATCGGGGCTGGACCGTCCGGGGCCACCTGCCCGCCAACCAACCCGGTCCCACCGCCATAGGGCACGATCCCGACATGGTGTGCATTGGCCGCTTTCACGACAACCGCGATCTCTTCTGCCGACGCTGGGGCCACAAGCAGCCCGCCAGACCCCGCGTAGCGCCCGCGCGGCTCTTCCAGATACGCTGGGGTCAATTCGCGAAACGCCGCCGCAGGCAACGCCGCGCGCAGCTCGGCCTCAAGGGCCTCTGAAACGGGGATCAATGTCATACTAGGCTATCAAGCATGCGCAGCTGATAAAGCCAAGTCATTCACCGGCATCAGACAGCCATTGAGGTTGCAAGACGATCACCGTAGGCCGATCCGGCAGGCTGCGCAGGGACACCTCAAGGGACGGCCCGTCGCGCCGGTCAATCGCGAACTCGGCCGCCATGCCGTCCAGAAACCGTTCCAGATTGCTTTGGCCAAACCAATGCATCGGGATCACGACGGAGGAACGCAGCCGCTGCAGCACATTGATCATCGCGGATTGATCCATGGTGAACCCGCCATCTACGGGCACCATCACCACATCAATCCGACCCAAAGCGGCGTATTGCGCGATATCGGGTTCATGGTGCAGATGCCCCAGATGCGCGATGCAAAGCCCCTCTACCTCGAAAACGAAAATCGAGTTGCCGTTGACGCGCGGCGTCCCGTCAAACCGGCTGCGGATATCCGTGTGAACATTGCGCACCAGAACGTCCGACAGCTCCAGATAGTGATCGCGGGGCGCTTCTGCGGTGCCCCACCCTTCAAGCACATGAGGGATGCCGGGATCGGGAAACGCGGTCCAGTGGGTCTCGTGCGCGATGTTCATCGTGACGACTTCGGGCAGGAAAGTCGTCGCCCCCAGAAAACCCGCGTAATCCGTGGCAATCGAATGACCACCGGGCGTCTGGATCAGAAAGGTCGCATGATCGACATAGCGCACCCGCACTGAGAACTCCGGGACAGGCTCTGCAAAGCTGGCCAACTGGACGTATTCCAACCCGTCTGTCGCATCCGCCAAAGCGATGCAATGACTGGGTCTGCGATCTTGCGCAAAGCTCGCACTGGCGATCAGGATCAAGGCAAGGGTCAGTCGGATCATGGCGGCACCTCCTGAGAAAGATCATAGCCCAAGAGCGCCCTGCGTCCCGAAATTTGCGGCACAGGCCACTCTGAGGCTTCCGATGCTCAAGAAGTTCGCACAAAAGACAGACAGTATTGTCCGGTCTCAGACCATCGCCATCACATCGCCCTCGATGTCCCATCCGGCGGCTGCGAACAGGGGAACGAATTCAGGTGGCACAAACAGCCGGTCCTCAAGGTTCTCGATCTCGAAGTAACGCTGCGGCGGGATCAGCCGCGCTGCATCACAAGATAAATCCATGATCCAGCGCGACGGCAAGGACCGCCGGGCCAGAAAGCGAAACTCGAAGGCCTCGAAGCCAAGGGGCTTGGCCGGATCAAACACCCCGCGCCCCGCTGCGCGTGCTTCTTGCACCGCCGAACGGGCGGCGCGCAGGCTGGGGGCCTTATCCAGAATGTTCCGAGGGTTTTCCGCCATCGCTGCCGCCTCGACGGGCGAGCCACGTGCGCGGAACGGATCTACATTCGGGAAAATGAAGTAAGGGGCGGCCAAGCCTGTCTCCAGCAACCGTGCATTGTAGCTTGGCAACCGTTCTGCGCGTGGTGTGTCCGGTTGATTGGGGTGCAGATAAGCCAGCAAACGCCCAAACCCATCCAGCGCATCATAGGCGAAGGCAAGGAAGAACTCTTCGATCCCCAGAGCCGCCTGATCGTCCAGAATGAACGCCTCCAACGCGTCTTCGGCAGCTTCTGCGTAGGCCTTATGGACCGCCGCGACCTCTGGCGCAGCCTTGCCATGAAGATAGGCCTGCAAGGCGGGATCAAGCCCCTCAATCGCATCAAATTCGGCCCCAAACGGATCCGCCAAGAGCCTTTGGAAAATCTCGGTATCCGTTGCAGTAAACCGCCCGGTGTCGGGCGAAATGAGACTGCTTTCCGGCGTATCAATGCCCAGAAACCGGATTGGAAAGTTCGCATCCGACGACACATTCACCGTGTCCCCATCGCTCACGATCTGCCGGACAGAGCCGCGCTTGGGCAGACGCTCTTCCTCGCCGTCAGACGTGGTTAAGACACGGGCGCCAAAGAAGCCTTTCTGAAACCGGGCCGCCAGAAACCCAGTCTCCCCGCCTATCTTGAAAATCGTGCGCGCCATGGCTGCCTCCAAAGTCTGAGGCACCCTAGCATGGGCGCACTCACCCGATGTGACAGCGCACGATCTTTCCCGATGTTTTCACGAGAAGACGCCTAACCTGCATCCGTTTTGCCGCGCCGATCCCCGCGCAGATTTGCGTAAAGCACATGGTTGCGCCAGCGTCCGTTGATCTGCAGATAGCTTTGCGCGACGCCTTCGTATTTGAAGCCGCATTTCTCCAGTACGCCCCGCGAGGCGGCGTTTTCGGGAAGGCAGGCGGCCTCGATCCGGCTCAGGTCCAGTTGCGTAAACCCATAATGCACCACGGCCTGAATGGCCTCGCGCATATAGCCTTGCCGCGCGTGTGCGCCGCCCACCCAATAGCCCAGCGTCCCTGCCTGTGCAGGCCCGCGCCGCACGTTGTCCAGCGTGATCGCCCCCAGCAGGGTCTCATCTTCGCGTCGGATCAGGAATAGCGGCACGGCAGAGCCGTTGGCGACCGAGCGCTGCGCCCAATAGACCCGGTTTGTGAAGGACTTACGGGACAGATGATCCTCCGCCCAGCTTGGTTCCCACGGGGTCAGGAAATCGCGGCTTTCGGCGCGCAACGCGGTCCAGAATCGATAATCCGCATGGGTCGGCGGGCGCAGCGTGAGGCGCTCTGTCTCGATCCGAACCTTGCGTCGCCGTATCAGCATCAGGCAGCCAGCCGTTCGCGCAGAGCCTCCAAGCTCGGAGCCTGATCCACCGGTCCGTAAAGCGCCAGGGCCGAGCCCGCATGCTGCGTCAGATGTGCCGCATAGTCCTTCACGTCACCGGTTGTGACCGCATCGACCCGCGCCACGATTTCGTCCAGCTCAGGCACACGGCCCCAGATCGAGATCATCCGCGCCAGACGTTCCGCGCGCGCCGAGGGGCTTTCCAGCCCCATCAGCATGCCCGCTTTCATCTGCGCCCGCGCCCGGCCCACCTCTTCGGGGGACATGTCATCGGCCGCACGCTTGAGCTCGTCCATGGTGATATGGGCCAGTTCCCCGATCTGCTCGGCACTGGTGCCTGCATAGATCGTCGTCAGCCCGGTATCCGCATAGGCACCGGCTTGCGAGAAGATCGTGTAGCACAGCCCACGCTTTTCGCGCACTTCCTGAAACAGCCGCGAGGACATGCCGCCGCCAAAGGCCGTCGCAAAAATCTGTGCGGTGTAGATTTGCGGATCGCGGTAGTCGGGCCCTTCCAATGCCAGCGCGAAATGCACCTGCTCAAGGTCCTTGACCTCGCGCCGTTCGCCACCGGCAAAAGCAGCCGCTTGGGGCGTGAATTCCGCCACGGCCTCAAGATGGCCAAAGAGCTTTTCGGCTTCGGCCACAAGGCTCGCGTGATCCACGGCACCTGCGGCGGCAAGGATCATCTGGTTCGGCCCGTAATGCTCGGCCACGAAGCCCGACAGATCAGCCCGGCTGAAACTGCGCACCCGCTCACTTGGCCCAAGGATCGTGCGACCCAGAGGTTGCTCCGGATAGGCTACCTCTTGCAGCCAGTCGAAGACAATATCGTCGGGCGTATCCAGCGCTTGGCCGATCTCTTGCAGGATCACGCCGCGCTCGACCTCGATCTCGGCCTCGTCAAAAACCGGGTTCAGCAGGATATCCGCAATCACATCCAGCGCCAGCGGCACATCATTTGCCAGAACGCGCGCATAGTAAGCTGTCATCTCGCGCGAGGTATAGGCGTTGATATAGCCGCCTACATCCTCGATTTCCTCGGCGATCTGCAAGGGCGTGCGCCGCTCCGTCCCCTTAAAGGCCATATGTTCAAGGAAATGCGCGATGCCGTTCTGCTCGATGCGCTCGTGGCGACAACCAGCATTGACCCAAACGCCAATCGAGGCCGATTGCAGCCCCGGCATCTGTTCGGTCACGATCCGAAAGCCGTTGGAAAGTGTGTGTAGCTCGACTGTCACGCTTTGATCCGATCCCTGATGATCGACTGGATTTCCGGCAGCCCACCGGCCACTTCGGTCATCCGTTCGGACCGGTCATAAAGGTCTGCCATGCGGGGGGGCAAGGGGGGCCGTGCACCCATCGCGGCTTCCACTGCATCAGGGAACTTCGCGGGGTGTGCTGTGGCCAGCGTGATCATCGGCGTGGCGCTCAGATGCGCCTCTGCCACATGCACGCCGATGGCGCTGTGCGGGCAGAGAACCTCGTTCATGGACTTATGCGCCCGCGTGATCGTGGTCGACGTCTCTTCCTCGGAGGCACGCCCCGACGCAAACGTCTCCCGCAGGCTTTCCAGCGCCCCTTGGGAAACGGTGAATTGCCCGGTTTCCTTCAGCTCATCCATCTGCGCTTTGACCGCCGCGCCGTCGCGCCCGTAAGCGTCAAACAACGCACGCTCGAAGTTCGAGGAGACCTGAATATCCATTGACGGGCTGATCGAGGGCGTTACCCCTTCGGTCTTGTAAACGCCCGTTTTCAGGCAGCGATCCAGAATGTCGTTCTGGTTCGTGGCCACCACCAGCTTCTCGATCGGCAGCCCCATGCGGCGCGCAATATAGCCCGCGAAGATGTCACCGAAGTTACCCGTCGGCACCGTGAAGCTGACCGCGCGATCCGGCGCGCCCAAGGAAACAGCCGACGTGAAATAATAGACCACCTGCGCCAGCACCCGTGCCCAGTTGATCGAGTTCACACCCGCCAACCGCACCCCATCGCGGAAGTCGAAATCGTTGAACATGTCCTTCACGGCGGCCTGACAGGTGTCAAAATCCCCCTCAATCGCCAAAGCATGGACGTTGGCCTCGGACGGCGTGGTCATCTGGCGGCGCTGCACCTCGGACACCCGGCCGTTGGGGAACAGGATGAACACGTCCACCGCGTCCAACCCGCGAAACGCCTCAATCGCCGCCGATCCGGTATCGCCAGAGGTCGCCCCCACGATGGTCACCCGCTCGCCTGAGCGGGTCAAAGCCGCCTCAAACAGCTGACCGATCAACTGCATGGCAAAGTCTTTGAAGGCCAGCGTAGGGCCGTGAAACAGCTCCAGCAGATAGTGGTTCTGGCCGATCTGCACCAAGGGCGCACGGGCATCGTGGCCAAAACCTGCATAGGCGCGCGCGATGATGTCGGTGAACTCTGCATCGGTGAACGTATCGCCGATGAAGGGCTGCATGATGCGGTAGGCGACCTCTTCATAGCTCAGCCCGCGCAGCGCCTTAATATCGGCGGCACTGATCGTAGGGATTTCCTCTGGCACATACAGGCCCCCGTCACGGGCCAGACCGGTCAGCATCGCCTCTTCAAAACTTAAAACAGGCGCGGTGCCACGGGTCGAGATATAGCGCATTGTCGTCTTAGCCTTTCGTCGTCGCTCGCCTGATACGCGAGACAAGAAACGCTGTCATCCCCAACCAGACGACAGCCAGCGAAAACCACGTAATCGCATAGTTGAGGTGATCGTTCGGGATCGCGCTGCTGTCTACAGGCAAGGGCGTCACGGACGGGTCCGTTTGCGTCGCGGCAATCACCAAAAGCGGTTCGGTGTCCAGCGCCACGGCCAGCGTATCCACATCGCGGGAGAACCAGATATTGGCGTCCAGATCATTTTCGGGCGTGTAGCTGTCAATCTCGTCGGGCCAATGGAGATTGCCGCGCAGGGTGACCTCACCGCCTGCGCGGTCTGCATCCTTGGCCTCCAACGGGATGAAGCCCTGATCCAGCAGGATGCGACGCCCTTCGGTCTCAAACGGCACAATCAGGCGATAGCCAGGCCCGACACGTTTGACCGAAACCAGCACCGGAATTTCAGGCCGTCTAATGGTGCCGGTCAGCTCAACGGGCGCATAGCGATCCGCCTCCGGGTCTGGCTCAACCGGCAGTGCAATCGCGGAGCCGCTGATCTGCGCGTCGATCTCCGCCAAAATACCTTGCTTCCACTCCAGCCGCTGCATCTGCCAGACCCCAAGCGACACCAGAATGGCCGCACCGATAAAGCCAAGCAGCAGTGGAAAAATCAGGCGAGCGGTCATGAAACCCCCAAGTGAAAAGCGCGGAAGCCAAGCCTCCGCGCCTTTGATACTGTGTCGTCAGGTGAGAGGCTTATATGCCCCAGATATAGACGGCTGCGAACAGGAACAACCAGACCACATCGACGAAGTGCCAATACCAGGCGGCGGCTTCAAACCCGACATGTTTCTCAGCTGTGAAATGCCCGGCGCGGACGCGCAGATAGCACACAAACAGGAAGATCGTCCCGATAATCACGTGCAGACCGTGGAAGCCTGTCGCCATGAAGAAGTTCGAGAAGAACTTGTCGCCGCCGAATGTCCAGTCCTGCTCGACCAGCAGGTAGCGGTATTCATAGGCTTGCAGGAAGGTAAAGAAGATACCCAGCAGGACACCGATCAGCAGGCCCCATTCGACGTCCTTACGGCTTTCGTTATGCACCAGCGCGTGGTGCGCCCAGGTCACGGCGCAGCCTGACAGCAGCAAGACAAGCGTGTTGATCAGCGGCAGGTGGAACGCGTCAACCTGATAGAATTCAGGGCTGACATAGGTGGAGCCGACATATTCATCCATCGGATAAAGCGCGTGCTTGAAGAACGACCAGAACCAGGCGGCAAAGAACATCACCTCGGACATCACGAACAGGATGAAGCCGTAGCGCAAGCCAATGCGCACCGCTGGCGTGTGATCGCCCTGCTGGCTTTCGGTGACCACGTCCGACCACCAGCCGAACATCACGTAAAGCACGGCCACAAAGCCCATCAGGAACAGCCACGGACCTGATCCGTGCATCCACAGCACGGCGCCAAAGAGCATGAAAAACGCCCCGACGGATGCAATCAGCGGCCAGATCGAGGGGTTTAGGATGTGATAATCGTGGTTCTTAGCATGTGCCATGGTCTGTTCCCTGGTCCTTAGTTTACAGCACCGTCCGAGGGGACCGTCAGCTGAGCTGTATCCTCGGGCAGGTCGATTTCATAGAATGTATATGACAGCGTGATGTGCTTGGCGAATTTCGCCTCGCGGTCATCGACGATTTCGGGGTCCACGAAGAAGGTGACGGGCATCGTCACACGCTCTCCGGGTTGCAGGATCTGTTCCTCAAAGCAGAAGCATTGGATTTTGCTGAAGAACGCGCCTGCCGCGTAAGGGGCCACGTTGTAGCTGGCCGATCCCGCCACGGGGCGGTCGGTCGGGTTATAGGCCTCGTAAAAGGCCAGGCCGGTTTCACCGATGCGCACTTCCATTTCGCGCTGCACCGGGGTGAACTCCCACGGCATGTCGCGCTCCAGCGAGGCGTCAAAGCGGATCTTGATGGTCTGATCGAGAATCATGTCGCTGCCGCTTTCGGCAACATTTGTAGCCCCGCCATAGCCGGTGACCCGGCAGAACCAGTCATAAAGCGGCACCGAGGCCCAGGCGAGCCCGCCCATCAGGACCACGACCCCTACGGTCTGTGCGAGTGTCTTTTGCTTGCCTTCCAGTCCCAGCATCAGTTGCCCTCCTGCGGGATCATATGGGGGCGGGCCACATGGTCGAAGCCTTCCAGTGGCTGGCCCGTGGTGACTTTCACGACAGTCAGACCAAAAACGATCCCGATCAGGCCAACCAGAACAACAGCCAGCGAGACGTTCCGGCCAAAGCGCCGCGTATGCAGTTCATGATCTTTCGAGAACGCCATTACCAGCCTCCCAACCCGAAGGGCGCAAGGGCCGGTTTCACCAGCAGCGCGCCGAAATGCAGGAAGAGGTAGAGCAGCGAAAACTTAAAGAAGGCTTTCTCGGTCTTGTAGTTGTCCGCCTCGGCCTGCGTCTCATCCCGGCGCCAGATCTCGACTGCGCCTTTGATGAACCACGCGTTCAGCGCCACCGCGATGGCCAGATAGATCGGCCCGGCAATAGCGGTAAAGCCAAGGCCGATGGCGACCGGGGCCAGCAACAACGTATAGGCCAGCAGATGATTGCGCGTGGTGCGGCGACCATGGGTGACCGTCAGCATCGGCACACCTGCGTCATCGTAATCGGACTTCATGAACAACGCCAAAGCCCAGAAATGAGGCGGCGTCCACATGAAGATGATGGCGAACATCAGCACCGATTCCAGCGAAATGCCACCCGTGACAATCGCCCAGCCGATCATCGGAGGGAACGCGCCCGCCGCGCCACCGATCACGATGTTCTGCGGGGTCGAGCGCTTCAGCCACATTGAATAGACGACGGCATAGAAGAAGATCGTGAAAGCCAGAAGGCCAGCGGCCAGCGCATTCGTGGCCAACCACAGCAGCACAACCGAAAAGCCCGACAGCGCCAGACCCACGGCCAGGGCATCGTTTGGCGTGACCTTGCCCGCCGGAATAGGCCGCTTTTTCGTGCGGCGCATGATGCGGTCGATATCAGCATCCCACCACATGTTCAGCGCGCCCGAGGCCCCTGCCCCGATGGCAACGAACAGGATCCCGCAAAAGGCCACGAACGGATGGATCGAGCCCGGCGCGACCAGAAGGCCAACCAGTGCCGTGAAGATCACAAGGGACATCACACGGGGCTTGAGCAGCGCGAAGAAGTCGCTGAACTGCGCGTCCCCGGTCTCTGGCTTGTTGATGCTTGTATCAGTCATTCTGTTTTCCTGGCTCAAGGGGGCAGGTGCGCCCTGCCCCATTTAGCTGCTCCGTCTGGCTTTACTCGACCGAGGCAACCTCGATGCTGCGCGGTGTGCCGGCGAACTCTTCAATCGCACCGTCCAGCCACTCGGCATAAACCTCTTCGCTAACCACTTTCATGGTGATCGGCATATAGGCGTGGTCCTTGCCGCACAGCTCAGAGCACTGACCGAAATAGACGCCTTCCTTCTCGGCGGCGAACCACAGCTCGGCCAAACGACCCGGAACTGCGTCCTGCTTCACACCAAAGGCGGGGATCGTCCACGAATGGATCACATCCGCCGCAGTGACCTGCATCACAACGGTCTTGCCGATGGGCACGACGACAGCCGTGTCGGTGGCCAGCAGAAAGGCCTGATCCTCATAGCCATACTCGGCCAACTCATCGCGCTGCAGCATGAAGCTGTCAAAGGCGAAGTCGTGGTCGACATATTCATAGCCCCAGTACCACTGATATCCGGTCACCTTGATGGTGATGTCAGCCTCGGGGATTTCCTGCTGCTTGAAAAGCACCGGCAGCGAGAACGCACCGATAAACATCAAGATCACAATCGGCACCACGGTCCAAGTGACCTCCAGCGCGGAATGGTGGGTGAAGGTCGCGGGCGTCGGGTTGCTGCGGCGATTATAGCGCACCATCACAACGACCAGCAAAGCCGTGACAAACAGCGTGATGATCGTGATGATCACGAGGATCATCCCATCCAGCCATTGCAGATCGCGGGCCAGTTCGGTCGCGGCGGGCTGGAAGCCGATGCCACGGTCAATCGGCTGCCCGATCACTTCGAGGTCTTGCAGCGCATCCTGCGCCTGGGCCGTGCCCGCTGTCAGAAAACCGGCCAGACCGGCGAGTTTCGTCATCAATCGCATGTATGTATTCCCATCGGTTGCGGGTGTGTTTCACCCATCGTGACGGAGGCCTCCTGCGGGAGGCGGAATCCCGTTGTATTCAGCGCTCTGTGAACCATATTCTAGGACACAGAACAAGATTGTCTCTTGCGGCAAACGGACGCTTTTTTTTGATCTAGATCAAGTTTCCGAAACGCGCCCGAAAGAAGGAACCCCCTATGCCCATTGACGTTTTTCGCCCGTTTGAGACTTACCTAGATGCGGATCAGGCCTTAGCCACCTTGCGCGACGCCACGGCAGGGGCCGATGATGGCGAGCTTTTTCTGGAGCGTCGGCGCTCTGAAATGATCTCTTTCGATGACGGTCGGGTGAAAACCGCAAGCTATGACGCGTCCGAGGGATTCGGTCTGCGCGCGGTGCGCGGTGAGGTGGCAGGCTACGCCCATTCGTCCGAGATCAGCGAAAGCGCCCTGCTGCGCGCGGTCGGCACGACGCGGCTCGCGGTGGGCGATGGCGGCGGCACGCTGGCGGCTGGACCGGTGGCCACGAACCAGAAGCTCTATGGTGATGACAACCCGATGGAGGCGTATGAGTTTCCCGTCAAGATCGACCTTCTGCGGGAGATCGACGCCTTTGCCCGTGGCCTTGACAAGCGCGTGGTGCAAGTCTCTGCCTCCCTTGGCGCGTCGATGCAGGAGATTGAGATCATGCGCCCCGATGGCACCCGCGTCCGTGATGCGCGCCCGATGTCGCGCCTCAACGTGTCGGTCATTGTCGAGCAGGACGGACGCCGCGAAAGCGGCGGCACCGGTGCGGGTGGTCGCGATGGGCTCGCCCGTCTGATGGAACCCGGCCACTGGCAACCCGCGATCCGCGAAGCGTTGCGCATCGCGCTGGTCAATCTGGAGGCCGAGCCTGCGCCTGCGGGTGTCATGGATGTCGTCCTTGGCCCCGGCTGGCCCGGCATCTTGCTGCATGAAGCCGTGGGGCACGGGCTGGAAGGGGATTTTAACCGCAAAGGGTCGTCTGCTTTTGCGGGACTCATGGGCCAACAGGTTGCCGCGAAAGGCGTGACTGTACTGGATGACGGCACGATCCCCGATCGCCGCGGGTCGATCACGATTGATGACGAGGGCACGCCGTCTGCCAAAAACGTGCTGATCGAGGACGGCGTTCTGGTCGGCTACATGCAGGACCGCCAGAACGCCCGGCTGATGGGCGTGGCCCCCACCGGCAACGGACGGCGTGAAAGCTACGCCCATGCGCCAATGCCGAGGATGACCAACACCTATATGCTGGGCGGCGATGCCGCCCCCGACGACATCGTCGCCGATCTGAAAGACGGTATTTATGCGATTGGTTTTGGCGGTGGTCAGGTGGATATCACCAACGGCAAATTCGTGTTCTCCTGCACCGAGGCCTACCGCGTGAAAAACGGCAAAGTGGGCGCGCCTGTGAAAGGCGCCACGCTGATTGGCGACGGGGCCACAGCGCTGCGCCAGATCCGGGCCATCGGCAATGACATGGCGCTCGATCCCGGTATCGGCAATTGCGGCAAGGCTGGCCAATGGGTGCCTGTGGGCGTGGGCCAGCCCACGCTGATGATCGGCGGTCTGACCGTCGGCGGGTCTGCCGCCTAGAGAGGTTTTGCGCCTGCTTCGCAGTCGCTACGCGCGGGTTTGCTGACGCAACCCCGCGCAGCCTCCGGCGGGGATATTTGTAAAAAGCGAAAGACAGGGGCGGTGTCCAGAACGGTTTACGCCTTGTTAACCGACTTGCGGCTATACCTGATCCTGCAAGAGACGGAGCGACGGATGACCGAAGAACACCTTTCTTCCTTTCACCCCCCACTCCCACCCACCACGGAAGATACACTGGTTGCGTGGCTCCGTCTCTTGCGCTCACGCCGGGTTGGCGTGACCACGTTTTTCCGACTTCTGAAAGAACATGGCACCGCAGAGGCAGCGCTTAAGGCGTTGCCTGAGGTCGCGAAAGCCGCAGGCGTTCAACGCTATCAGGTGTGCCCGGAAGGCGTGGTGCACGCGGAACTCGCCGCAGGACGCCGCGCAGGTGCGACGCTCGTGCGGTATGGCACGCCTGACTACCCCGCCGCGCTCTGCGATATTCCCGACCCACCGCCACTTTTTTGGGCAAAAGGCGATCTGGAGTTGCTCAGGAAGCCCGCCATCGCCTTGGTCGGCGCGCGCAATGCCTCTTCTTTAGGCACTCGGATGGCCAAGTCGCTGGCCGGGCAACTGGGGAAAGAGGGGCACGTGATCGTCTCAGGCCTCGCACGGGGTGTAGATACTGCCGCCCATCATGCCGCTTTGGAAACGGGCACGATTGCTGTTCTGGCAGGCGGGGTCGATGTGCTTTACCCGGCCGAGAATGCCACTTTGGCGGAGGACATCGCTCGCAAAGGCCTGCGGATTTCAGAGCAACCCATGGGGCTTCAGCCCATGGCGCGGCACTTCCCGCGGCGCAACCGGATCATCTCGGGCCTGTCGCAAGCGGTGGTCGTGGTTGAGGCGGCCGCAAAGTCCGGCAGCCTGATCACCGCGCGCAATGCGCTCGATCAGGGCCGTGATGTGTTGGCTGTGCCGGGGCACCCCTTTGATGCCCGCGCGTCAGGCTGCAACATGCTGATCCGCGACGGGGCAACTCTGGTGCGCGGGGCGAAAGACGTGATCGAGGCGCTGGCCCGCCCGAGCGCACCCGAATTGCCGCTGGAGCCTCCGGTAAAAGCCCCGCCGCCTGCGCGCAGCTTGCAGGACACTGCAGCCCTGCATTCCGAAATCCTCGCGCGGATCGGCCCCTCCCCCGTCGCCGAAGACCAGCTGATCCGCGACATCGCAGCACCTGCACAACGTGTGGCGCCGGTGCTGGTCGATATGGAAATGAACGGCCTGATCGAGCGGCAAGCAGGTGGTCTTTTGGCCCGTGCAGAGGCGGCAAAATAGCCCTGCCATTTCACGCCTTTGCCAAGCGCGATTGACAAGTCTCAATCCAACCCCACATCTTGCGCGTCCAATGCCCCCCTGTTGAGTCGTGAGGAAGTTCATGCCCGTTGTCGTCGTTGAATCGCCTGCTAAGGCCAAGACAATCAACACTTATCTGGGGCCCAACTACACCGTTTTGGCGTCCTACGGCCATGTTCGCGACCTGCCGCCCAAGGACGGATCGGTCGATCCGGATCATGAGTTCGAGATGAAATGGGAGGTCGCGAGCGACAGCAAAAAGCATGTCAAAGCGATTGCCGATGCGCTGGCCGATGACCCCGAACTGATCCTCGCCACCGACCCTGATCGTGAGGGCGAAGCCATCAGCTGGCACCTGCAAGAGGCGCTCACAAAGCGCAAGTCGATTAAGAAAGACACCCCCGTCAGCCGCGTGGTGTTCAACGCGATCACCAAAAGCGCTGTGACCGAGGCGATGCAGAACCCCCGCCAGGTCGATATGGAACTGGTGGAGGCCTATCTGGCCCGCCGCGCGCTAGATTATCTGGTGGGGTTCAACCTCTCGCCCGTGCTGTGGCGCAAATTGCCCGGCTCTCGCTCCGCAGGCCGCGTGCAGTCGGTCTGCCTGCGCCTGATCGTCGAGCGCGAGATGGAGATCGAGGCCTTCAACGCCCGCGAATACTGGTCCGTCAAAGCTCAGCTGACCTCTGCCCGGGGTCAAACTTTTGACGCCCGGCTCACGGTTCTGGGCGGCGAGAAGCTGGATAAATATGACATCGCGAACGAGACCGCCGCCGAACTCGCCGTCAAAGCCGTCGACAGTCGCGATCTGACGATCCAGCGGGTGGAGGCGAAACCCGCCAACCGCAACCCCTCTGCGCCCTTCATGACGTCGACCTTGCAGCAAGAGGCGAGCCGCAAGTTCGGCTTCGGCGCACGGCAAACCATGAGCACGGCCCAGCGCCTCTATGAGGCGGGCTATATCACCTATATGCGGACCGACGGGATCGACATGGCGCCCGAAGCGGTCTCTGCCGCGCGCGATGCCATCGGGGACCGCTACGGCAAGGATTATGTGCCTGAAAAGCCCCGCATTTATAAGAACAAGGCCAAGAATGCGCAGGAAGCGCATGAGTGTATTCGCCCCACGGACATGACCGTTTCTGCCGCTGAGCTGAAAGTCTCGGAACCCGATCAGCGCAAGCTCTATGATCTGATCTGGAAACGCACGCTGGCCAGCCAGATGGAAGCCGCCCGGATGGAGCGCACGACGGTCGATATCGGCAGTGCCGACGGTCAGGTAGAGTTGCGCGCGACCGGTCAGGTCGTGCTCTTTGATGGCTTTCTCAAAGTCTATGAGGAAGGTCGCGACGACGATGTCGTCGATGAGGATGACAAGCGCCTGCCGCAATTGGCCGAGGGGGAGAAGGCCGAGAAAAAGGCGATCACGCCCGAACAGCATTTCACCCAGCCACCGCCCCGCTACACCGAGGCGACGCTGGTCAAGAAAATGGAAGAACTGGGCATCGGCCGCCCCTCGACCTACGCGTCAATTGTCACCACGATCCAGGACCGTGAATATGTCCGCAAGGACAAGAACCGCTTGATTCCAGAGGACAAAGGGCGGCTGGTAACAGCCTTCCTGTCGAATTATTTCCGCAAATATGTAGGCTATGATTTCACCGCCGATCTGGAGGCGCAGTTGGATCACGTCTCGGCCGGGGATGCCGATTACAAGGATGTGCTTGCCAAGTTCTGGCGCGATTTTTCCGCCGCGATTGAGGAAACCGCCGATCTGCGCATCACCGAGGTGCTCGAAAAAATCAACGAGGTGCTGGAGCCGCATCTGTTCCCACCCACCGAAGAGGGCGGCGATCCGCGTCTTTGTCCCAATTGCGGCTCCGGACGGCTGAGCATGCGCACCGCGCGATCGGGCGGCGCGTTCATCGGCTGCTCGAACTATCCTGAATGCAAATACACCCGCGCCTTCGGCCCTCCCGGTAAGGAAGACGACACCGGCATTCCCCCCGAAGGCAAGCTGCTGGGCGAGGATGCAGGCGACAAGATCTACGCGTTCAAAGGCCGGTTCGGGCCGTATGTGCAGCGTGGCGAGGTCACCGACGACAACAAGAAGCCTCCGCGCCAGTCGATCCCCAAGGAATGGCCCCCCGCAGAGGTCGACCTGGAAACAGCGCTCAAGCTGCTGTCCCTGCCGCGCGAGATCGGGCCGCATCCCGAAGATGGCGTCATGGTCTGGGCCAATATAGGGCGCTACGGCCCCTACTTGAAACATGCCACCAGCACCTCCGAACGCGGTGGAACCAACGCCAATCTGGAAAGCCTTGATGAGGTCTTTACCGTCGGCATGAACCGCGCGGTGCAACTGCTGGCTGAAAAAGTCGCCAGCCGCGGTGGCCGCGGCGTGGCGGCCAGGCCAATCCGTGAGCTGGGCGAGCATCCCAATGACGGCGGCCCGGTGAATATCATGGAAGGCAAATACGGGCCTTACGTGAAATGGGAAAAGGTGAACGCGACCATTCCCAAGGGCACCGAACCCGATGCGGTGACGATGGAAATGGCTGTCGAGTTGATCGCCGAGAAAGCCGCCAAGAAAGGCACGCGCCGCAAGACAACCGCGAAAAAGAAGCCCGCTGCAAAAAAGAAAGCGCCAGCAAAGAAAAAGGCCTGATGGGCGGAACCTCTGTGCCGCGTCCGCGTTAGGCAACTCGGGTTTAGAGGTTTTCTCGATGTCAGCAAAAGCGACCACGTCGCGCAGGGTCATGGCACGTCTGCGCCACGCTCTGGGCACTGTTCAGCCAGCAAAGCTGCTGCTTCTCGGCTATTGCTCGTATATTGCGTTCGGTTGGGCCCTGCTCAGCTTGCCAATCGCCCAAGAGCAAGGCGTTGCGGCCCTGGATGCGCTTTTCATTGCCACTTCTGCGGTCTCCACCACGGGGCTTGTAACCGTCGATCCGGGCGGCAATTTCACCTTCTTCGGAGAGGTGGTGATCCTGCTTTTGATCCAGATCGGTGGTCTGGGCTACATGACGATCAGCTCGTTTGCACTGATCACGATCCAGCACCGGCTCAGCCGCGTGCGCGAGAAGACGACGCGCGCCGCGTTTAACCTTCCGGAAAACGTGCAGGCCGGGCTCTTCGTCCGCTCGGTCATTATTTTCACGCTTGCCTGCGAAGCCATCGGGGCCATCGCGCTTTACGCCCTCTTCAGCGCTCAAGGGGTTGAGAACGCCGCCTGGACTGCAATCTTCCATGCCGTGTCAGCGTTTTGCACGGCCGGGTTCAGCCTCTTCTCAACCTCATTGGAGGCGTTCCGCGCGGACACGGGGATCGTTATCGTGATCTCGACGCTCAGCTTGCTGGGCGCGATGGGCTTTCTGATCATTGTGGATTTCTGGCGTAACCTCTTTGGCCGCAAGGAATATCTTGGCTTCACCAGCAAGATCATCCTGCGCATGACACTCTTGTTTCTCCTTGTCGGCACGATCCTCTTTTTCGCAATCGAGCCGGCCCTTGCCGATCTGCCCCCGTCAGAGCGGCTGCTGGTGGCGTTCTTCCAGACAATGACGGCGACCACGACCGTCGGCTTCAATACCTATGCCATCAGTGCGCTGTCGCTGCCCATCATCATGATCCTTTTCGTGCTGATGATCATCGGCGCCTCGCCTGCGGGCACGGGCGGCGGGCTGAAAACGACGACTTTTGGCGTGCTGGTCGGCCTCGTGCGCTCCTCCCTCAAGGGCCGGGACGAGGTTCGGTTCTTTAAACGCCGGGTGCCTACGGACAAGCTGCAAACCGCGACGGCTGCGCTCAGCACCTACATGGCGCTTTTGGCGGTCGCGATGATCCTGCTGCTGATGACCGAACCCGCCGCCGCCTTTGAAACCGTTATGTTCGAGGCGATCTCGGCCCTTGGCACGGTCGGGCTGTCGATGGGTCTCACCGGTGATCTGAGCCCGCTCGGCAAGCTCATCATCATCGTTTTGATGATCGCAGGGCGGGTCGGGATCCTGACGTTTGGCATCGCGCTGGCGGCCCATGACGAAACCCGCGAGGAAGAAAGCGACAATGACGTCGTCGTCTAGCCGAACTCTCTGTGCCGCGCTGCGGCATATTCGTTGACTCTGCGCTTAGGCGTCGTCACAAAGTGAGCCACGCAAGGATGAGGGGCGTTTTATGAAGAAGATTTATGACTCTGCCGAGACGGCGCTGGAGGGCCTGCTGGAGGACGGCATGCTGATCGCAGCGGGCGGTTTTGGTCTGTGTGGCATACCTGAATTACTGATTGATGCACTGGTCGAAAGCGGCGTGAAAGACATCACCATCGCGTCCAATAACTGCGGTGTGGACGGTTTTGGTCTGGGCAAGCTGCTCGACACCAAGCAGATCAAGAAAATGATGTCCTCCTATGTCGGAGAGAATGCCGAATTCATGCGTCAGTATCTATCCGGCGAGTTGGAGCTGGAATTTAACCCCCAAGGCACATTGGCTGAGCGCATGCGCGCCGGTGGCTGCGGCATCCCGGGGTTCTATACCAAAACTGGCGTTGGCACCGTGATTGCCGAGGGTAAGGACCACAAGGATTTCAACGGCGAGACCTATATCATGGAGGAAGGCATCTTCGCCGATCTCTCCATCGTCAAAGCCTGGAAAGCGGATGAGACCGGCAACCTGATCTTCCGCAAGACCGCACGCAACTTCAACCCGCCCGCCGCGATGTGCGGCAAGGTCTGCGTAGTCGAGGTTGAAGAGATCGTGCCGACCGGGTCGCTTGACCCAGATCACATCCACCTGCCCGGCATCTACGTGCACCGCATCATCCAAGGCGAGCACGAAAAACGCATCGAGCAACGCACCGTGAGGACAGCATAATGTGGGACCGCAATCAAATGGCCGCCCGCGCGGCGGAAGAGCTTGAAGACGGCTGGTATGTGAACCTCGGCATCGGCATCCCGACGCTGGTCGCCAACTATGTGGGTGACAAGGACATCACTTTGCAATCCGAGAACGGTATGCTCGGCATGGGCCCCTTCCCGCTGGAAGGCGACGAAGACCCTGACCTGATCAACGCAGGCAAGCAGACCATCACCGAACTGCCCCGCACCGCTTATTTTGACAGCGCGCAGAGCTTCGGCATGATCCGCGGCGGCAAGATCGCGGCTGCGATCCTTGGCGCGATGGAAGTGGCCGAAAACGGTGATCTGGCCAACTGGATGATCCCCGGCAAGCTCGTCAAAGGCATGGGCGGCGCGATGGATCTGGTCGCAGGCGTCGGCCGCGTCATCGTCGTGATGGACCACACCAACAAGCATGGCGACAGCAAGCTGCTGAAGGAATGCACATTGCCCCTGACCGGGAAGAACGTCGTAGATCGGATCATCACCAATCTGGGCGTTCTGGATGTGGTCGAAGGGGGTCTGAAGATCGTCGAGACCGCCGAGGGCGTGACCGAGCATGAGCTGCGCGCCGCGACGGAAGCGACCATTGTCTGAGATCGCGCGCGAAGTGAGCGGCTCCAAAGGCCGCTACGTTGTGGCCAAGGACGGGCTGGAGGCGGAGCTGACCTACTCCATCTCCTCCCCGACCCTGATCATCGCCGATCACACCGGCGTGCCGGAGGAATGGAAGGGCCAAGGCGTGGGTCTGCAACTGGTCGAACGGCTGGTCGCCGATGCCCGTGCAGAGGGCGTCAAGATCGTCCCGCTCTGCCCTTTTGTGAACGCCCAGCGCCTCAAACACCCCGATTGGGCGGACGTATTTAACGTGTGAAAAAGCGCTAGCCGTGCATCGCCAGACCGAGGGATGGCGACGCCGCAGATCTTCTACAGCGCTTTATGGTGACCGAATTCTTCTTCTATGCAAGCAAAGCGCCTAGCACAGCCAAATCGCCAGCCCGTGGGGCGGTCTGGCGATGCACGGCGCCTTCGGCTTGAATCCGTGCAAGCACAGCTGACCCCGCGTTGCCAAACACCTCCCGATTTATTGTTCAGAAAATCGAAACAGCATCATATTCTTGCCCTATTCTGTCTCTAAATGGCAGGGCAATGACAATGAGCAGTACAAACCCATCCCAAGACCTAACATCGCCGTCGCAATCTGCACGGCGCTGGCGGGATATTGCGATCCTGGGGGGTCTTTTCGCGCTGATGCTCTTCGGCCTGATCGGCCTTGCCGCCGCGACTGGCTGGGAAGAAACCAAAGCGCAACTGATGAAGCTGACGGCATGGGAAGTCGGCGTCCTGCTGGCCCTTTCGCTGGTCAATTACCTCTTTCGCGGCGTGCGCTGGCACATTTTCGCCCGCCGTCTTGGCCTGCCCACCGGCCTTTGGCAGGACATCCGCCATTTCCTGGGCGGCTTCGCCATGAGCGTCACCCCCGGCCGCGTGGGCGAGCTGATCCGCATGCGCTGGCTGAAACGCGAAACCGGCTGGGCGTTTGAGCGCACGGCTCCGCTGGTTTTGGTCGACCGCGCCTCGGACCTTGCCGCGATGGCCGTGATCCTGGGCGTCGCCCTCGCCCTCTCCGCAGGCGGCATTGCCTTTGCGGTGCCTGTGACGGTGCTTGCCTTCGTCGCTGCCATCGTCGTCACCCGCCCCACCCTGTTCAAAGCCGTCGTGACCTACAGCTATAAGGCCACAGGGCTCTTCCCCCGCCTGATGGGTCGCCTCCGTGTCGCGGCCCGCAGTCTATCGAAATTCACCAACCCCACCGTTCTGGCGCTCGCCGCCGGTCTGGGCATCATCGGCTGGCTCGCCGAAGGTTACGCGTTCCACCTTTTACTCGTGTGGATGGGTGTCGATATCGGCTTCTGGAAGGCCGTTGCGATCTTTGTTTTCTCGACCCTTGCAGGCGGTCTGACCGGCGCCCCCGGCGGTGTCGGCGGGGCCGAGGCGGCGATGGTCGCCCTGCTCACTCTCGAAGGCGTTCCGCTGGAGGTTTCGATCCCCGCCACGGCCGTCATTCGTCTCACCACACTTTGGTTCGCCATCGGCATCGGCCTCGCCATTTTCCCTGTTGCCGAGCGTTATTCACTGAGGACCCGACATGCGTTGGAAAACTGAAACCTATACCGGATGGGGCCGCGCCCTGACCGCCACTGGCGAGATCGCGCGCCCTGAACGGGCCTCTGCCTTGGCCGCTCTGATGGGCAGCACCCCATCGCCCGCTATCGGCAAGTGCCGCTCTTATGGCGATGCGTGCCTGAACGATAATGGCCGCGTGGTCGATATGACCCGCATGGACCGCGTGCTGTCCTTTGACGACAAAACCGGCCTGATCGAAGTTGAAGCAGGCTTGCAAGTCGGTGAAATCTCCCGGCTTTATGCCCCCCAAGGCTGGCTTCCGGCTGTCATGCCCGGCACCGGTTTTGCCACTGTCGGCGGCTGCATCGCCAATGATGTGCACGGCAAGAACCACCACGGGCTCGGCAGTTTCGGCCAGCATGTCACGCAGATCGTTCTGAACCAGAACGGCAAAGAGGTAACGATCACCCCAAAGAACGCAGGCCTCTGGAAAGCCACCATCGGCGGGCTGGGCCAGACCGGCATCATCGTCCGCGCCACGCTCCAGATGATCGCCTGCAAGGGCGACGTGATGATGGTGACCGAACGGCGTGTGGACGGCTGGGACGAATTTCTCAGCGTGCTGGATGACAGCAAAGCCACCTATACCGTCGGCTGGATCGACGCGACTGCCAAGGGCGACGCACTCGGCAGGGGTATCCTTGAAGAAGGCGAAACCGGAGCGGGGCTTTTGCCCAAGCAGAAAGCCTCCAAGAAAGTGCCCTTCAACGCCCCGCATTTCGCGCTCAGCAAGCCCATCGTGAAGGCCTTCAACAACGCCTATTACCGCCGTGTGCCTGATAGCGGGCGCACCAGCGTGAAGCCGATCAACGACTTCTTCTTTCCACTGGACCGCATCCACGACTGGAACAAGCTTTACGGCAAGCGCGGCTTCCACCAGTTCCAATGCGTCGTCCCAATCGACAGAGCCGACCAACTGCGCGCGATGCTGGAAATGATCGCCAATTCCGGCCTCGCCTCCCCGCTCGCGGTGCTCAAACGCATGGGCCCGGGCCGCGCCGGTTACCTCTCCTTCCCGATGGAGGGCTATACGCTGGCTGTCGATTTTCCCAATCGCTCCGCCGCGCAGCTTTTGATCTCGAAGCTGGAAGAAATGACCGAGGAGGCGGGCGGCAGGCTCTATCTCGCCAAAGACGCGCTGGCCCGTCCGAACCGCATGAAAGCGATGTATCCCGAGTGGAAAGACTGGCTGAAAGTCGTCAAGAAAGCCGACCCCGAGGGCGCTTTGGAAACCGACATGACCCGCCGCCTTGAGCTGAGGAGCGCCTGATATGACCGACACTTGGATCATCCTGGGGGCCACGTCCTCGATGGCCCGTGCTTTTGCCCGCAAACTGGCCGAAGAAGGCGCGACCCTCTACCTCGCAGGCCGCGACATGGCCGACCTTGAGGCCAGCGCAAGCGATTGCAAAGCGCGCGGGGCGGCAGACGCCCATGCGGTGCTATTCGACGCCCGCAAACCCGACACCTTCGCCCCAATCCTCGATCAGATGGGCGGCGAAGAAGGCATGCTCAACGCCGCCGTCTTCGTCGGCTCCATGCCTGAGCAATCTGAAATCGACGAAAACCCGTCCCTCATCGACGGCACCGTCATCGACAGCTTCACCGGCCCCGCACGGTTCCTGCAAATGCTAGCCCCGATGATGGAGGAACGCGGTGGCGGAACAGTCGTCGGCGTTGGCTCGGTCGCCGGAGATCGGGGACGCGTCGGCAACTACGTCTACGGCGCCGCTAAAGCGGGTTTTCACACCTACCTCTCCGGTCTGCGTAACCGTCTAACGCGTTCAGGCGGGCATGTGGTGACGGTGAAACCCGGCTTCGTCGACACCGCAATGACCTGGGGGATCGAAGGCATGTTCCTCGTCGCCTCCCCCGATCAGGTGGCCGCCGACCTGCTGAAAGCCGTCCGCAAGAAGCGCAACGTGATCTACACGCCGTTTTTCTGGCGCTACATCATGCTGATCATCCGGTCGGTGCCCGAGCCGATCTTTAAAAAGCTGTCGATCTAACAAAACTTCTGGAGTTGCCCGGCGCCGCCGGGCCGCGTCCCTCTGTAGCGCTTCAAAACCCAAACCACTGCGGCAACAACCCTGCCGCATAGAACATCAGGCTCAGCGTGATCATCAGGATGCCCAACCCCCGCTTGTCTTTCAAAGCGAAAACAATCGGATCGTAATCCTGCTTGCCGAAATAGCCCAGCCGGATCATGCGGAACATCCACCAGGCGATCGGGATAAGCGCGACCCACAAGAGCCACCGGTCCGGATAGAGCATCTGCGCTTGCTCAGACATCGAATAGAGAAAGAAGATCAGGAGCGCGCCCGCCATACCCAACCCGCTGACATTCAGCAGATCTCCGCGGTCGCCACGGGCATAACCGCGCCCCGGCAAGCGTTCATCGGACGTGGCCAAAGTCAGCTCTGTCATGCGTTTCACGCAGCCCAGGGTGATGAAGATCGGGAAGATGAACACCAGCATGAAGCCCGACGCGACCACCTGTGAGGCCGCCGCCCCGGCCACAACGCGCAGCGTATAGAGCCCCGCCAATGTCGCAATATCCACCCAGCGCATCCGCTTGAGCTTCAGCGAATAGGCCAGCGACAGGATCATATAGAGGATCACCACGCCCAGAAACGCAGGCCCCAGCAAAGCACCGACGCCCAGCGCAATCGCGCCCATCACCACCGTTGCGATCATGCCGACGCGGATCGGAACGGCTCCGCTCGCGAAGGGGCGGTTTTTCTTCTTGGGGTGCAAACGGTCCGCTTCAAGATCGAGCAAATCGTTGACTATATATATAGTCGACGCTGCGGCCGAAAATGACACCATCCCCAGCAGCACCAGCAACAGCGGCTCCACCTGGAAAGTGTGGGCCGCCAGCATCGGGAGCAACAGCAGCACGTTCTTGACCCACTGATGGGGGCGCAAAGCGCGGATCAGATCGCGCATCGCCCAGCCGTCTTTATACTCGGTTACGCTATGGCCATCCGCCGTCAGCTTGCGCGCCAAAGAGGCATCCTGCCCAACGATCAGCGCGTTTTCCGCGTGTTTCCACACGTCCAGATCAGCCGCCTCATTGCCCGCATAATCAAAGCCCTTCTCGCCATATGTGGCGACCAAGGCCTCTGCCTTTGCGTCCGCTTTAAGGTTAACATACCCGTCCGAGGCAAAGACCTGATCGGACATCCCGTGATCCGCCGCCAGCCGGCGCACCTGGCTTTCGTCCGAGGCCGAGGCCAGCACCACAGGCCGCCCGGCGGCGATGGATTCGTCCACCAGCTTCTTCATCTCGGGCTGAACCGGCAGCAAATCCGTGCGGATCTCGGCCACCTCCGCCAAAGATCGCTTCAACCGCGCCGGGTCGCGAAACTGCGTTGCCGCGATGCGCAAGACCTGCAAAGGATCGCGCCCCAACCCCGCCCAAAAGCACTCGAACAACATATCGGTGCGCAGGAATGTCCCGTCGACATCCAGCACCAGCGGCTTGGCTTCGGCCATTCTACCCTGCTCCCTGAATGGCAAAAACGCAGCCATCGCTCACCAGTTCAGGCGGCGTGATGCACAGGCCGCGCGCGACGGTCCAGGCCGCCAGAACCTTTGGCACATAGGCGCGCGTCTCGTTGAACGGCGGCACGCCGCCATGTTTGCGCACCGCGTTTTCACCAGCGTTATAGCTGGCCAGAACGAAAATTGCGTCATTGTCAAAGTCACTCATCAACTGGTCCAGATAGGCGACACCCCCTTGAATGTTGGAGGCCGGGATCGTGCGGTCCGTCACGCCAAACCGCTCCGCCGTGGCGGGCATCAACTGCATCAGACCCACAGCGCCCGCGCTGCTGATCGCATCCTTCCTGCCAGCGGATTCGACCGAAATCACGGCTAGAACCAGGGCCGGTGACACTTTGGTTCCAATCGTCGCTTTCAGGATGTCTGTGCCGTAGGTCTGGGCGATGTTCTGCATCGCCTGCATGCGCGGCGCACTCACCCCTTGGCCGCCCGGCGCTTTGGACAAATGGTTAACCGCGGCCTCAAGGCGGGCCACGCTTTTGTCCTCCAGCTTCGGAGAGACCTTGGCCCAGTACCACTCGTAGACCGGCTTGGCCGCAGGGGTCGCAGCGTCCCGGGAAACCGAAGGCGCTTTGATCGCGCCTGTGGCCGTGTCGATCTGCACGCGAATCCGCTTGCCGCTGCCCGCTTTCGGGGGCGTGACCTTTTTGAAAGTGAAATCGGGGAAGGGTTCAGGCTCGTCCGCATGAACGCCCGAAGCGGCCAATAAAGCCAAAATACTTAAAATACATGCCAGCCGCCTCATGCGGATGCCTGCCTCTTTATCTTTTTGTTAAGACAACTCTCGCAAATATTGGGCCACAAGACCAGAAATTTGAAACAATGGACGCAAACCTCGTTTGAATGGATCGTGACCGGAAACAGGATTGATGCGCGAAACACAAAAAGTTAAAAAATATATCCTTTATTTTCAATATCTTGAAAGATTTTTACACTTTTTCCGACGCAGACCAGAAATGGAACGAATGGTGCCTAAGTCTTGCCCTAATCAGAGGGCTATATGGCGGCATACCAAGTCGGGGATTGGGCCAAACAAGAGGCCGGTCCGAAAAGATCCGAGGAGGTTAACATGAAATGCGAACATCCTTTGGAGGGACTTGAAAATGGAAATGTTTAAGCTTTGGAAGCGTTTTGAGCAAGACGAAGACGGTGCTGTGACTGTGGACTGGGTCGTGCTGACCGCCGCTGTTGTTGGCCTGGGTATTGCCGTTCTGAACGCTGTTGGTAAGTCGTCCATGACGCTGACCAAGAAAATCAGCCAAGAGCTGGCGACCGCTACGGTTTCCAAGTACGTCGTCAACTAATCGACGTATGGCTGATATCAGCCAAGAAAAAGCCGTCCATCTTTGATGGGCGGCTTTTTGCGTTTGAGACATTGATCCAAAGATATCTTCTCAGTGACGAGTGACATGGCTTATCTTCGTAAAATTCTTTCTTCAAAATCCCGCCTGTCCCTTGATTGGCTGATCCTGCTCGCCGGTATCCTCAGCGCAGGCTTCGCAGCCCTGTCACTGATGCTTCTCTAAGCAGGCGAGTGTTGCGGAAACGTGCAAATTCCTTGCGCGGACCATGCTTTGATCATGGATTTGCCGCAATTGCCGGATAGCTCTGATCCCAAATGAATTGAGACGCGCAAGCGTTCGAGCGATGAAAGGAAACACAATGCGACTGGTTTTTGGACTGGTGCTGATCGTGGGGGTGGGCCTCGCTGGCTTTGCCGTATACATGGCGCAGAACTATGTCTCCGCCTACCGCCTCGCAGAGGAGGCAGCGCGGGCAGAGAACGTTCCGATGAAGCCGATTTTCATCGCGAACCGTGACCTGAAATACGGCGACAAAATCAAGGAAGATGACATCATCTTCGCGCGGTGGCCTGAAAAGTTCATCCCCGAAGGCGCGTTCTTCGGCGAAGAAGACTGGTTCTCGGAAGGCGATGGCGTGCTGCGCACCGCCCTGCGCCCGATCCAGAAATTTGAGCCGTTGCTCGCCGCCAAAGTAACCGAACCCGGTGAAGACGCCGGTCTGACGTCACGCCTCAAGAAAGGCATGCGTGCCTTTGCGATCCGTGTGGACGTCAGCAGCGGTGTGTCAGGCTTCCTGCGTCCGGGCGACCATGTGGACGTCTACTGGTCGGGCCGCACGTTGGATGGTGACGAGACCGAGGGTGAAATCACAAAGCTGATCCAGTCGCGCGTTCATCTGATCGCCGTCGACCAGACATCCGATAACAACCTCAACCGGACCACGATCGCCCGCACTGTGACGGTCGAGGTCACGCCAACGCAGGTGGCCGCCTTGGCCCAGGCCCAGGCGACCGGGTCCTTGTCCCTTGCTCTGGTTGGTGCCGCAGACGACTCTGTCGCGCAACAGGTTGAGATCGACCAACGCCTTCTGCTCGGGATCGAGCGGGAAGCCGTGGTCGAGGCCGAGGCTGAAAGAAGCTGCACGATCAAGACACGGCGTGGCGCGGAAGTGGTCGAAATTCCGATCCCCTGCACCAACTAGGCCGGTTCCAAGAAAACGCGGGCGACCCCCATATCGGGTGTCGCCTGTCTTTTTTATATACCAGTAGTCGTATCTGTTGCGAGTTATCCACATAAACTTCGCGCCCCAAACCATTGATTCTTGCAAAAAAAAGAAAACTAGGGCAGGCTTTTGAAAAATGCGGACAAAAAGATCCGTAATTCGGGCGTGATCGGAGAGGCAGGTCACAATGACATTGAATAGATTTATCAAGGCGGCCGTAATCGGTTTCGCCCTAACGACCACAAGCATTCCGCTGAGCGCGTCGGCCGAGACGTTGCGCGTGCTGCGCGGTGCCCCGTCCACTGAATTGAGCGTGCCGATGAACCGCGCTGTGGTCGTCGAAAGCGACGTTCCGTTTGCGGAGCTTAGCATCGCCAATCCAGGGATCGCGGACATCTCGACCCTGTCGGATCGCACAATCTATGTGCTCGGCAAGGCGCCGGGCCGCACATCGCTGACCCTTCTGGGCGCTGATGGTCGCTTGATTACAAATGTGGAAGTGCGCGTCGCCCCCGACATCTCGGAGTTTAAAGAGCGTCTGCGCCAGATCCTTCCCGGCGAAAACATCGAAGTGCGCACCGCCAATGACGGCATCGTACTGTCCGGCACCGTTTCCAGCATCGCGCGGCTTGATCGCGCGCTTGATCTGGCCAACCGCTATGCGCCTGATCGCGTCTCGAACCTGATGACTGTGGGCGGTGTCCAACAAGTCATGCTGAAGGTGCGTTTTGCTGAAATGCAGCGCAATGTCTCCAAGGCTTTAGGATCATCGCTTGGTTTCAACTCGAATGTGGGTGGCACTGGCTTCGCTGTCGGCGGCACCAATTCAGCCCTCAGAAACGGGCTTGATGGCGGCGCTGTTGCTGCCGGGCAGATCAACGATGGGGCCGAGGGTGCGCTTGGCGTGCGCTTCGACGTCGCTGGTGTTGAATTCTCATACCTACTGCAAGCTCTTGAAAGTAAAGGCGTTGTTCGCACCCTTGCGGAGCCGAACCTGACCGCCTTGTCGGGCCAGGAAGCCAAATTTCTTGCCGGTGGTGAATACCCGATCCCTGTTTCGCAGGAAGAGGGTGTGATCACGGTTGAATTCAAACCTTTCGGTGTTGAGCTGAACTTTATCCCCCGCGTCGTCGATGGGGATATCATCAATCTCACGCTGGAAGCCGCGGTTTCTTCCATCGACCCGGGCAACGGCGTCGTTGCAGGTGGCTTGGCGATCGACGCCTTCCGCCGTCGCGAAGCAAAAACCACCGTTGAAATGCGCGATGGCGAAAGCTTTGCCATTGCAGGTCTTCTGCAAGACGACTTCCGCGACCTCAATGGTCAGGTGCCGTGGTTGGGCGATGTCCCGATCCTTGGCGCCTTGTTCCGCAGCGCGGAATATGAGCGTTCCCAGTCTGAATTGGTTATCATCGTGACGCCGCATCTGGTGACACCGACCCGTGGCGAGGCGCTGGCGCTTCCCACCGACCGCGTGGCCATCCCGACCGAGCGTGAACTCTTCCTCTTTGGCAAAACGGCCTCCACACCCAAGCGCGGTGCCGCCGGAGAAGTTGCCAAACAAGACTTTAACGGGTCTTATGGCTACGTAATGGATTGATATGATGTCGGGGCACATGAAAATTCTGATTTCCGCCGCAAGCCTTCTGGCTTTGACCGCTTGCGCAAGCAGTGACGCCAGTTTCTCGACCTTCGGGCGAGAAGCGGGATCGCTTTTGGATGAAGGAAGTTTCGGCAACCCGACAATGAACAATGTGCTGGTGCAGACCGGTCAGAAAAATTTCGTGATCGACCTGTCCCGTCGCTTCGCGGCGGAGGTCCCCTCTACCGTGAATTTCGCCTTTAATTCCGCACGTTTGGACGCAGCGGCTCAGGCCGCTCTGCGCCAACAGGCGAACTGGATCCGGCAATTCCCCGAAGTGCGCTTCCGGGTCTACGGGCATACCGATGCGGTTGGCTCCAACAGCTATAACAAACGTCTGGGCAAGCAACGCGCCAATGCGGTGGTCCATTATCTGGCCAGCCAGGGCATCAGCCGGTCGCGGCTCGAAGCACTGGTCTCGTTTGGCGAAACCCAACCGTTGATCGTCTCTGAGGGGCGCGAACGGCAGAACCGCCGCACCGTCACCGAAGTGTCCGGCTTTGTCAGCTCGCATCCGACCGTGTTGAACGGTAAATATGCCGAGGTGATCTTCCGCGATTACGTCACCAATGGTGCGCAAATCCGCAGTGAGCTGGAAGGCATCACCGGTGCCGAGGTCGCAACGGGCAATTAACCAATCAGGTGTAAATACCCCAGTTTGACACCCTTTTGGCCGCATTCCTGCCCTCTTTCTCCGTCAAAAAATCTCCAATGGGAGTTTTCCGCGTCGATTGTTGATGCGGGGTCGACCGAACGGGGTATGTGCCGCGCGCAATATATGAGCAGTCGCGCAGCATAAAAATAAGCCCCGTCCATGTCGGCATGACAAAAGGACGAGAGGCAATGAGTAGCGCATTACTACAGCCGGAGGCGGCACCGATCCTGGCCTGCACGATCTCACGAGATGTGCAGAACTTCGACCTTCTGATCGAAGACATGGAAGCGGCCATGGGCGAAAGCTGGGGGGACCTCGGCTTTACGGACGCCATCGCGTTTTTCAACCAGCCCGACGCGGACGCGTTGGAGTTTGTGGCCGTCGCCATTGACGCGGATGACGAGGCGGATTTGCCGCTCATCACCGAAGTGCTGACCGCTGCGAAAGCCCGCAAAATCAAGGTTATTCTGATCGCGGAGGATGTCAGCTCCATCGCGCTGCACCAATTGTTGCGGCAGGGTGCGGACGAATTTGTCCCCTACCCGCTTCCCGAGAATGAACTGAACGAAGCCATCGAGCGCCTTCAAGCGCCAGAAGAAGAGCCCGTTCCGGTCGAGATGCAGACCAAGATCAAGGCCACCGGCGACAAGGACGGCGTTGTCCTTCCGGTCCACGGTCTGGCTGGCGGCACTGGGGCCACCACCATGGCCGTGAACCTCGCATGGGAACTGGCGAACACGCCGTCCGAAAAGCCCGTGCGCGTCTGCTTGCTGGATCTCGATCTGCAATTCGGCACCGCCTCCACCTTCCTTGATCTGCCCCGCCGCGAAGCGGTTTACGAGCTGATCTCGGACACTGAGTCCATGGACAGCGAGAGCTTCATGAACGCGTTGCTGACCTATAACGAAAAGCTGCACGTTCTGACCGCACCGCAGGATATGCTTCCGCTCGACCTGATCGGGCCGGAAGATGTCGAGCGTCTGATCAACGTGGCCAAAAGCAATTTCGACTATGTCGTGATCGACATGCCCTCGACCCTGGTCAGCTGGACCGAGGTGGTGCTGCAGCACGCCCATATCTATTTCAGCCCGCTGGAACTGGATATGCGCTGCGCCCAGAACGCATTGCGCATGGTCAAGGCCCTCAAAGCCGAAGACCTGCCCTTCGAGAAACTGCGTTTCGTGATGAACCGTGCGCCCAAGATCACCGATCTGAGCGGGCGCTCCCGCGTCAAACGTCTTGCCGAAAGCCTGAACGTGGCCATCGAAGTGCTGCTGCCTGACGGCGGCAAGCAGGTCACCCAAGGATCCGATCACGGTGTGCCGCTGGCAGAAACCGCCGCGAAAAACCCCCTGCGCAAAGAGATTGCGAAGCTCGCAAGCTCCATCCACGCGCTGAATGTTGCGGCTGAGGCCGCCGCCTGAGGCACTTTTAAGGACGATCCGTCATGTTTTCACGTTACAAAAAACCCTCGACCGGCGGCAGCAAGCCCGACCTGAAGGCCGTGCCTGCGCCGAAACCGGCCGCAGCGCCCAGCAAATCGCTGCGCAAGGCGGCCCCTGTGAAAGCGGATACGGGCCTTGGCGAAAAGGAAAAGAAGCGCAAGGAAAAGCTGTCCGAGATCAAGCTGGCGCTCCACAAGGAGCTTTTGGACAGTCTGAATCTGTCGGCGCTTGAAAACGCCTCCGAGGCGGATCTGCGCAATGAAATCGGCGCGATCATGACCGAAGTTCTGGCCGAGCAGGGTATCGTGCTGAACCGCGAGGAACGCCAGCTTCTCAGCCAGGATCTGTTCGACGAAGTGGTGGGCCTTGGCCCCTTTGAGCCGCTTTTGAAAGACGACACCGTGAACGATATTCTCGTGAACGGCCCGCAGCAGATTTTCGTGGAACGCGACGGTAACCTTGAGCTCACGGATGTGACCTTCAAGGATGAAAAGCACCTGTTGCGCATCATCGACAAGATCGTCTCCGCCGTGGGTCGCCGGGTCGACGAATCCAACCCTTACGTGGACGCCCGTTTGGCCGATGGCTCGCGTTTCAACGCGATGGTGCCGCCGATTGCGGTCGATGGCAGCCTCGTCTCCATTCGTAAGTTCAAGAAGGAAAAGCTGGCGATTGACGATCTGGTCAATTTCGGCGCCTTTACCGAGGAAATGGCCGCTTACCTGCAGGCCGCCGTCGCCACCCGCCTCAACGTGATCGTTTCTGGCGGTACCGGTTCCGGTAAAACGACCACGCTCAACGCGCTCTCGTCCTTCATCGACGATTCCGAACGCATCCTCACGATCGAGGATACGGCAGAACTTCAGCTGCAACAGACCCATGTGGGCCGGATGGAAAGCCGCCCCGCCAACGTCGAAGGCAAAGGCGCTGTCTCGCAACGCGACTGTCTGAAGAACGCCCTTCGTATGCGTCCTGACCGCATCATCGTGGGTGAGACGCGCGGCGAGGAAGTTATCGACATGCTCCAGGCCATGAACACCGGCCACGACGGGTCGATGACCACGATCCACGCCAACTCCGCGCGTGACGGTGTCAGCCGTCTAGAAAACATGATCGCCATGGCCGGGATCGAAATGCCCCTGAAAGCCGTGCGCAGCCAGATTTCCTCGGCTGTGAACCTGATCGTGCAGGCCTCGCGTCTGCAGGATGGCTCGCGCCGGATGACCTCCATCACCGAGATTACCGGGATGGAAGGCGACGTCATCTCCATGCAGGAAATCTTCCGCTTCCAGCGCGTGGGTCTCACGCCCGACAACAAGATCCTCGGTCACTTCACCGCCACCGGCGTGCGCTCGCACTATTCCGAGCGTTTCCGCATGTGGGGCTATGACCTGCCCGCCTCGATCTTTGAACCCTTTGCGGCGGAGTAACACACCATGACCATCAATCCGGAAATCATCGTCTATGGCCTGATCTTCTTCGCAGTTCTCGCGATTGTCGAAGGCCTGTATCTGGTGGCTTTCGGCAAGTCGATCAGCCTGAACCGCAACGTGAACCGCCGCCTTGCCCTTCTGGAAAAAGGCGCGGGCCGCGAAAAGGTGATGGAGCAACTCCGCAAGGAGATGGGCCAGCACATGCGCTCGCGCTCGATCCCGCTTTATTCGGTGCTGGCGGAGAAAGCGCAAAAGGCCAATATCGCCTTCTCCCCCATCCAGCTGATCCTCATCATGTGCCTTCTGGGCGCTGTTGCGTTTGTAGGCCTAACCATGGGCACCGGCACCGGTCTGCCGATCCGCATTGGCCTCTCCATCGTGATGGGCATCGGCGGCGTCTATGTCTGGGTGAACAACCGCGCCAAAAAGCGTATGGCGCTTTTCGAAGAACAACTGCCCGACGGCGTGGACCTGATGGTCCGCTCGCTGCGCGTGGGCCACCCGTTCTCAAGCGCCATCAACATCGTGGCCACCGAAGTGGCCGACCCACTGGGTACCGAAATGGGCATGATCGCGGACGAGGCCGCCTATGGTCGCGATGTCGGTGACGCGCTCAAAGCCATGGCCGAGCGCCTTGATATGCAGGATTTGCGCTTCCTCGCCGTTGCCGTGACGATCCAACAGCAATCGGGTGGTAACCTCGCCGAGATTCTGCACGGTCTTAGCCTCGTCATCCGCTCACGCTTTAAGCTCTTTCGCCGCGTGAAAGCCATCACGGCCGAGGCGAAATGGTCCGGCATGTTCCTGTCGGGTTTCCCCATCGTCGCGATGATCGGGATCAATCTGCTGCAGCCCAATTACTATGACGAGGTCAAAGAGACCGCCGTCTTCATCCCTGCCTGCCTCGTGGTTGCTGGTTTCCTGATCACCAACATCTTCGTCATGCGCAGCCTTGTGAACATCAAGGTGTGAGGACCCGATATGCTTGAGCAATTCAACACCATGCTGACCGACATGTTCGGTCCCTTCGGGCCCCTCTTGCTGGTTGGTATCCTGGGTCTGTTCATGATCCTGCTGACCGTGCCGAGCCTGATGAACCGCAAGCCCGATCCGCTCGACAAGATCAAAGCGAACGCGACCGGGATCACCACGGGCAAGAAAGACCGCGAAAAGCTGCGCAATGGCGGCAATGACAAGCTGGAAAAATACGCCAACTTCCTTGAGCCGCAGGACGAAGAAGAATTCTCTGCCGTCCGCCTCAAGCTGATGCAAGCGGGCTACCGCACCAAGAACGCCGTGCGCACCTATTACTTCGCTCAATTCGCACTGGGTCTAGGCCTTCTGGTTCTGGGCGTGATCTACGCCTTTATCAGCTCCGCCACCGGCGAGCCGACAACCCAATCGCTGATCCTCGCCACGCTGCTTCCGGCCTGTGCGGGCTATATGCTGCCCAAATACTGGGTGCAGCGCCGCCTGCAAACCCGCCAGGAAGAGATCATCAACGGCTTTCCAGACAGCCTCGATATGATGCTGGTCTGCGTCGAAGCCGGTCAGTCGCTCGATCAATCTATCGTCCGCGTGGCCTCTGAAATCCGCGCAGGCTATCCGGCACTTGCCGACGAATTCGATATCGTCGCGCAGGAAATGAAAGCCGGTAAGGACAAGAACTCTGTGCTTGAGGATATGTCCGAACGCGCCGGTGTGCAGGATGTCACCTCTTTCGTGACCGTGCTCAAGCAATCCAACGCTTTCGGCACCTCGATTGCCGAGGCCTTGCGCGTCTATGCAGGCGAAATGCGTGACAAGCGCGTGATGCGGGCCGAGGAAAAAGCAAATACCTTGCCCACAAAGATGACACTTGCCACTATGATGCTCACGGTTCCGCCGTTGCTGATCATCCTGATCGGCCCATCGGTTTACGGGATCTACGAGATGATGAGCAACGCGAATTTCTAATGGCATGACGCACAAATGGGTGGGGATCGCACTGGCCGTGGCAACACTGGCCGCCTGCGATCCGGCGGCAAAAACCCCTGATCCTGACAACCCTTTCGCCCCCGGTCTCGCCGATGGCGAAGCCGTCGACGGGCTGATCGTCGGGCATCGCCTGATGGCAGCGGGCGAGTACGAACTTGCGCTCAACGCCTATGCGCGTGCCGTGGGCGATCAGGGGTTCTCGCCCGATGTACTGTCCGCGCTCGGCTCTGCCAATCTCAAGCTCGGCCGCCTCAACCAGTCCGAAGACCTACTCCGCCGCGCGACCCGCGAAGAGCCTGAGTTCGTCCCTGCCTGGAATAATCTGGGCGTCGTTTTGATGGAAAAAGGCGAAACCGTCGAAGCCAGACAGGTTTTTCGCCATGCCTACGCCCTCGATAGTGGCAATTCTGACCAAATCCGCGACAATCTTCGCTTGGCTATCGCAAAAACTGAAAATTCCGCGTATGAAGAAGACATTACGACGCCATATCAATTGGTGCGACGGGGCAGCAGCGATTTCCTGATCCTGCAAACGCCCTGAATGAGGCAAGAGCAGTAAAAGGACGCAAGAAAAATGCGCCACTCTATTCTTCTTTCCGTGTGCCTGATTGGCACCGTGGGTCTGGCCGCGTGCCAGAAATCCTCTGACGCCGAGGTCGATCGCGCGATCAAGGACGTCAATGTCATCGACAGCACCAACCTTAATCAGGTGATGCTGACCGCCGCCGACCCCAATGAAGGCGTCGCCTATTTCCAGCGCTCGCTGTCGCAGGATCCCGACCGGCTTGAGTTCAAGCGCGGTCTCGCCGTCAGCCTTGTGCGCGCTCGGCGCCCGGTCGAGGCCGTCTCTGCCTGGCAGCGCGTGATCGACGATCCTGAATCCGAGGCCTCCGACAAGGTCGAAATGGCCGACGCGCTGATCCGCTCGAACGAATGGGACAAGGCCGAGACGATGCTCGATCAGGTCCCCCCCACGTTTGAGACCTTCAAGCGCTACCGTCTTGAGGCGATGATCGCCGACAGTAACAAGGAGTGGGACAAGGCCGACAGCTTTTACCAGACCGCCGTGGGTCTTACGACTTCGCCCGCAGGCGTGCTCAACAACTGGGGCTATTCCAAGCTGACCCGCGGTGATTTCGCCGGGGCCGAGCGCTTGTTCGGCGATGCGTTGCGGCAGGATCAAAAGCTCTTCACCGCCAAGAACAACCTCGTTCTGGCCCGCGGGGCCCAGCGCAAATACGACCTGCCGCTTATCCCGATGAGCCAGGTCGAACGCGCGCAACTGCTGCACACGCTGGGCCTCTCCGCGATCAAGCAAAACGACATCGCGACCGGGAAAGGCTTGCTGAAAGACGCCATCGAAACGCATCCCCAGCATTTCGAGGCCGCCGTCCGCAGCCTTGACGCGCTTGAAGCCAACGTCTCGAATTAAGCAATGGCCATAACGACTTATGCGGCATTGTGGTTTTTGCCCTTCGTCCTGCCCATCTGCCTTTACGTCGCGTGGAGCGATCTGCGCACGATGAAGATCCCCAACCGGGCGGTGGTCACATTGCTAGCGGTTTTTGTGGTGATCGGCCTCGTTGCGATCCCGCTGGCGGAATATCCGTCGCGCTTGCTGAACGGTGCGATCGTTTTGGCGATTGGCTTCGTGCTGAACATGGCCCGGGCTTTCGGGGCTGGCGACGCCAAGTTCTGCGCCGCCGCCGCCCCGTTCATCGCGCCAGAGGATGGGATGTTCCTTTTGATCATCTTCACCGCCACTTTATTGGGCACATGGGTCACCCACCGCGTCGCCAAATACAGTGTGCTCAAAAAACTGGCACCCGAATGGAAAAGCTGGAGTACCGGTCAGGACTACCCGATGGGCTTTGCTTTGGGCGGCGCGCTTGGCATCTATCTTCTGCTCGGCGCGACACAAGCCAATTGGATCCCGTGGCTCGCGCAGCAAGAGTGGATACAGGCGCTTTTTGGCTAGGTCTCACACAGGAAAACCTGAATATTTCGTTTAAATACAAGGCGCTAAGAGCGCTCCAGTGTTATGTTAAGTCTCGAAATATTTTATCCAATGAGATCAACGAAGGCCCTCTAGAAAAGCGGTTTCGCATGCGAAACCCTAGCTCCGTTCGCCCATCTCCACCGCGTAGAGAATATACATCTCGTTGCGTCGAACTTCGGTCAAACCGATCTCTGTCCGGGTGTTCAACGCCTCCACAATCGGCCGCTGCGCTGCACTCAGGATGGGGCATTGGGGCACCAGCACATAATCCGCGCTCTCGATCCCCGGCAGCCCGCCATAATACCACGGCGCGCCCCGCTTGAGCGGCTGCAGCTGATCCGAGAAGAGCCAGATGCTGGAGAACAAATCGACCATATAGATGCGCTTGTCTTGCGCCAAACCGGCCTCCTCCAGATCATCGGTCAGCGCGTCCATCCACGCCGACATCCCGATATTGATCTCGCATTCCGGCAGGGTTTCGCCGCGTAACACCACAGGCTCCTCGCGGTTCGCCAACTCTCTGAACCGCGCATAGACCGAGCCTTCCCCGTCCATCGGCTGGCTCATATCCATGCGGTAAACCCGCTCTTTGAAGGCCAGCAAATCAGTGTGTTCCGAGGTGCCTGCAATCAACGGCACAAAGTCCTCGGCCTCCAGATTGGCATGGCGAAATACGCTCGTCGTCATGTTCACATAAGACGCCGCGCTCAGCGCAAACGCCGCGCCTGCGGTGATCGTCACTGCCTGCCGCAGATCCCAGCCCCAGCCGTTCACCTTGCCTGCCTCGGGCCGCATCGCGACCAGCAAAATACCAAGGAATCCAAGCCATTGCGGATCATTCTCGAAATTCTGATATGTCACGTAGAAGAATGCAGGGGCCAGCAACAAGAGCACCAGACCTTCGGTCTCACGCCCTGCTTGGCGCAGCAAAACCACACCGGCTAAGGCCGTCACGGTTCCCGCAATATAGGCGGGCGCGCTCAGGATATCGGTGAAGGTGTCGCCGGGTGCAGCGCGCAGGTCTGACCCCATTACGGTCAGCAAATCGACCAGATACATCAGCCAATATTGTACGCCATAAACCAGCGTGAAGAGGCCCGTCAAAACCAGCCCCGTGACCAATGCCAACCCCAAAGCCTTCGCCCGACCCGTCTTGATCAGCGCCACGATGATCGCGGGCAGGAACGCGGCGAAGTAAGTCATTTTCGTCAGCAACAGCGCGAACATCAGCGCGCCGATCAGCACCCCATCCAAGGTGATCCGGGGCGTGCTCCGGCTCGGCAAAACCGCCAGCAGGATCGCTGCGAAAGCCATGACCCAGCTCCACCGGTTATAATGCATCGAAAGCGAGGCGACGTTGTCCGTGCCTCCATGGATCAGCGCGAGGATCAGGATCAACGCGAAGAACCCAAAGACATAGGCCAGGACAGGTGACAGCCGCGAATAGGCCACCCACCAGATCACTGGCAGCAGCGAAACCGCAACCAGGACCTGCGACACCAGAAACGCCATGCCGACGCCAAAGCCCATGCTTACCAGCCAGGCCACCGGCGCAAAGGCCAGTGTGCCAATGGGCGTCATGAAGTCGATATGGGGGATCTCTCCGCCCGCCATCCGCATGACGATCTGCACGAAATGGAACGTGTCGCCTTCGTGCTGGCCCACATGGAACGCGCCCGGCATCAGGCCCAGCCCGCCGAACACCACCAGTGTTGCAATCAAAAGGCCCAACAGCCTCAATGGATTTGCCTGCGCCATGCCGCCCGTTCCTCAAGTCTTTCCAATTGTCGCTTTTTTCGCGTTTGATCCCGCAATAATCGGGCATTTTGTCCATGTTTTGGCAACACGTCCCTAATATCGCCATAAAGCCCGATTACGCCTGCACAAAATGAGCAGCAGCAGGTTTTTGAGCCCATGAATATGCAGACCACTGGCGTGATGTCGCCCCCGGCCCCTAAGACACTCGACCAGATGAAGCTGGGGCAGGTGATGATGCGCGACATCCTGTTGAAGACGATGTTCCGCATGAACCTTGATCTGGTGACTGAGCTGTCCAAAGCTATCTGTCTGCCGGTCCCCGTGACCCAGGAACTCGTCGATCTGGCGCGCGAGCAGAAACTACTGGAGGCGACCGGTACGCTGCACGCTAATTCGGGTGGCGAGATGGGGTATCAGCTGACCGACGCGGGCAAGTCCCGCGCGCTCGATGCGCTGTCACAATCCGAATACTACGGAGCGATGCCCGTTCCCCTCGATGTCTACCGCGAGCAAGTGAAACGCCAGTCGATCCGCAACATTCAGATCACCCGCGATCAGCTGACAAACGCGATGGGCCATCTGGTTCTGCCGAATGAGTTGCTGGATCACCTCGGCCCTGCGGTCTCTGCCGGACGCTCAATTCTAATGTATGGCCCTCCGGGCAACGGTAAATCCTCCATCTCGAACGGCATCCGCGATGCGCTAGGGGACAAGATCTATGTCCCCCGCGCCATCGAATATTCCGGTCAGGTCATCACCGTTTATGACCCCATCGTGCATTCCGCGGCGGAGGAACAGGCCGATGATCCCAACTGCCTGCGCCGCACCGGCAACCGCTATGACACACGCTATGTCCGCTGCGAGCGGCCCACGGTGGTCACCGGGGGTGAGCTGTCACTTTCGATGCTCGATCTGGTCTACAACCCCACCGCGCGGACCTATCAAGCGCCGCTGCAGCTGAAATCTACCGGCGGCATCTTCATCGTGGACGACCTTGGCCGTCAGGAAGAACCGCCCCAGGCGCTTGTGAACCGCTGGATTGTTCCGCTTGAGGAATCAAAGGATATTCTCGCCCTGCAATCGGGTGAGAAATTCGAAGTGCCTTTTGACACACTGGTCATCTTCTCGACCAACTTCCACCCGAACGAGATCTTCGATAAGGCCGCCCTGCGCCGGATCTTCTTCAAGATCAAGATCGACGGGCCGGAGCAGAAAGACTTCCTGAAAATCTTCTCCCTCGTGGCGCGCAAAAAGAAAATGCCGCTGGACGAGGCCGCGTTGATCCACTTGCTGAAGGTCAAATATCCGACCATCGACAATGTCTATGCCAACTACCAACCTGTCTTCCTGATCGATCAAATGATTGCCATCTGCGAGTTTGAGGGGATACCCTATCAGATGACGCCCGAGCTTATCGACCGCGCTTGGGCCAACATGTTCGTCAAGCAGGAAGAGATCGTCCATTAGCATAACCCTCGCAGGATGCGGCCGAATGGGCCACCCGATGCTTGCCGCCATGGTCGCGGCGGGCCTTCCCGCGCGCGGCTACGACGTGGCCGAAAAGGACAGCAACCTGCCGATCACGACCTCGCCGACCGAGGCCGCGGATGGCATTACAACGCTGATTTCCGTCGTGCGCGACGATGCGCAGACCGATGATGTGCTGTTCGGGCGGGGCAATTTCACAGCCTCCCCGACGCTGAAGACAATCGTCATTTCCTCGACGCTCTCGCCCAAATACGTCCGCGCACTGCGCGCCTGCGTGCCGGATCACATAGCGCTTGTCGACGCACCGATGTCCGGCGCGGTCATCGCCGCACAAGAGGCCCGCTTGTCCTTCATGCTGGGGGGCGAAGACGAAACGCTCGACCAGCTTCAACCGCTTTTCGACGCCATGGGCGCGCATCAGCACCGCATGGGGCCGTTCGGCAATGGCGCGCAGGCCAAGGTGCTGAACAACCTGCTGGCCGCTGGCTCCACCGCGATGACGCGGCTGGTGATGGGCTGGGCGCAGGAGGCGGGGCTGGACGAGGGCAAGTTGCTCCACCTGATCGAAACATCGTCGGGTCAGAACTGGCTGGCCTCCGGCTGGAACACCATCGAATTTGCCCAGCACGGGTATGAGGACGACAACTCCATCGGCATCCTCGTCAAAGATATCAACGCCGCCCTTGATGCGCTGCCCGATGACGCCGACACCGCCCTGCCCGAAGCGGTGCGCGAGGTCATCTTAGAACTCCGTCCTGTGTCTTCATCTGTGTAAAAATACTCAAAATTCCAACGGTCGCCCTATATCGAACGGTATGGACTTAAAGCCGATCTTTCATGACTGGTTCGCCTCCAAAGGCTGGGCCGTGCATCCGCATCAGGCGCAGATGGTGGCAGCGGCGAACGCGCCCTCGCTCTTACTGATTGCGCCGACGGGTGGCGGCAAGACACTGGCCGGATTTCTGCCCACGCTCAACGACTTAGCGGATGGCACACATGAGGGGCTGCACACGCTTTATGTCTCGCCGCTGAAAGCGCTGGCCGCGGATATCAAACGCAACCTGCGCACACCCGTCGAGGCAATGGCCCTGCCGATCCGCATCGACGATCGCACCGGCGACACCACCGCCACGCGCAAAAAACGCCAGCGCGCGGACCCGCCACATATTCTGCTGACGACGCCCGAAAGTCTGGCGCTGCTCACCTCTTATGAGGATGCGCCGCGCATGTTCAAAGGGCTCAAGCGGATCATCGTGGATGAAATCCACGCGCTGTCGGAATCCAAACGCGGCGACCAGTTGATGCTGGCTTTGGCGCGGCTTCAGACGCTGTGTCCACAGCTCAAACGCGTGGGTCTGTCCGCGACGGTCGAAGACCCCGAGGCCATAGCGCGGTTTCTGGCCCGCCATCCCGATCCTACGCAGATCATCCACGCCGATCCGGGGCCAGCGCCGGATATCTCGATGCTTACGATTGACGAGCCACCCCCCTGGGCCGGGGGCGGTGCGAAATACGCGATTCCGGCAGTGTTGGAGCAGGTGCGTCAGCACAAGACCACGCTGATTTTTCACAATACCCGTGCGCAAGCCGAGCTGTTCTTTCACAACCTGTGGCTTGCCAACGACGACGGTCTGCCGATTGGCATACACCACGGCTCCCTCGCTCGGGCGCAGCGCGAGAAGGTCGAGCAGGCGATGGTCGATGGCAGCCTGAAGGCCATCGTATGCACCGGCTCGCTTGATCTGGGGATCGACTGGGGCGATGTGGATCTGGTGATCCAGATTGGCGCGCCGAAGAACGTCAAACGTCTGGTGCAGCGGATCGGGCGCGCGAACCACCGCTATAATGCGCCGTCCAAGGCGCTGCTGGTGCCTGCGAACCGCTTTGAGGTGGTCGAGTGCATCGCTGCGCTGAACGCGGTGAAAGAGGCCGATCTGGACGGTGACGGCCGCGGGCGTGGGCCGCGCGATGTGCTGTGCCAGCATATCCTGATCACCGCTGCCGCTGGTCCCTTTGAGGCCGACGCGCTTTATGCGGAAGTGACGACGGCCGGCGCTTACGCCGATCTCACCCGCGCCGAGTTTGACGATTGCATCGCCTTTTGTGCGACGGGTGGCTACGCGCTGAGGGCCTATGACCGGTGGCAGCGCTTGAAGCAATTGCCCGATGGGCGCTGGCAGTTGCGTGACCCCCGCGCGGCCCAGCGCATACGAGCCAATATAGGCACGATTCAGGACACTGACACTCTGAAAGTGCGGCTGAAAAACCGCGGCGGTGGCAAGCCCTTGGGTGAGGTAGAGGAAGGCTTTGCCGCGACGCTCACCCCCGGCGATACCTTCCTGATCGGCGGGCAGGTCGTGCGTTATGAGAACCTGCGCGAAATGACGGTGGAAGTCACACGGCGCCGCTCTGACAACCCGAAAATCGCGACGTTTCTGGGGACGAAATTTGCGACCTCCACCCAGCTGTCGCACCGGATCCTGCGGATGTTTCAGCAAGACGATTGGCCGGAATTGCCAAAGCATACAGCCGATTGGCTGCGTCTTCAGCGTGAGGTTAGCCAATTGCCGGAACCTGACCGCTTGCTGATTGAAAGTTTCGATCTGGATAGTCGCCCCTACACCGTCGTCTATGGTTTTGCGGGGCGTAACGCCATGCAAACATTGGGACTTTTGGTGACAAAGCGGATGGAGGAGATGGGGCTGAACCCGCTAGGCTTTGTCGCCACGGATTACGCGACGATGATCTGGGGGCTGGATCCTCTCACCGACCCTGCGCCAATTTTCGAACGTGACACCCTGCGCGACGGGTTTGAAACATGGCTGGCTGGCAACGCGGTCATGAAGCGCACCTTCAAAGCCAGCGCCCATATCGCGGGGCTGTTAGAGCGCAACTCGCTGGGGCAGCGCAAATCAGGGCGGCAGGCGACGTTTTCCAGCGATATCCTTTATGACACGCTGCAGAAATACGAACCCGATCACCTGATGATGCAAATCACCCGCGAGGAAGCGACGCGCGGCTTGGTTGATTTTGGCCGGATCGAGGAGATGGTCGACCGCGTCGGTGACCGGATCGACCATCTGACCTTGTCGCGACTGACCCCACTGGCCGCGCCCTTGCTGCTGGAACCCGGCCGCGTGCCGGTCAAAGGCCTTGCTGAGGAACGCCTATTGGCCGAAGAGGCAGAGCGTTTGATGGCGATTGCCCTGCGCGGCGACGTCCCCAAACCGGAAAAGAAGCAATGGCGGGTGCCCTACTAGCCTCTTGAATTTTACCAGTGTTGCGGGCATTGAACAAAGCATGAACGGAGTTGAGCTGTCTCTTGCCGGGTGCCGGCTGATCGCCCTTGGCACGGGCGCGTTGCATTGGCCGGATCGGCAGATGCTGATCGTGTCGGACCTGCATCTGGGCAAATCCGAGCGGATCGCCCGGCGCGGCGGCATGATGCTGCCCCCTTACGAGACGCGCGATACGCTGACCCGGCTGGAGGCGGATATCGCGGCCACGGGCGCTCAGACGGTCGTTTGTTTGGGTGACAGTTTCGATGATCGCAGTGCCGCGGAAAGCCTGTCAGAGGATGAGCGTCTGTGGATCACGCGGCTGCAGGCCGGACGGCGCTGGGTCTGGATCGAAGGCAATCACGACCCCGGCCCGCTCGACTTTGGCGGCACCCATCTGGCCGAGCTGCCACTGGCCCCGCTGGTCTTGCGCCATATTGCAAAGCCCGGCGCGTCGGGCGAAATCTCGGGGCATTATCACCCGAAGGTGCAGCTGCCGACGCGGGGGCGCGTGATCTCGCGGCCCGCGTTTCTATTCGACACATCGCGGCTGATCCTGCCGTCTTATGGCACTTATACCGGTGGTCTGCGCGCCGATGACCCGGCATTTGCGCGGCTCCTGGAGGCGGAGGCCCACGCGATCCTGATGGGGCCCGCGCCCCAGCGCATTCCGCTACGCCTGTCGGGAGGGCTGTAAGGGTGCCGGTTTGCGTTCGGCTGGCAGAAGTCCCATCCGCTCGGCCTCGCCGCGATAGGTGCGGCTGACGGGCACTTCGGAGCCGTCGGACATCACGAGCAGAGGGCGATTGTTGCGGCTGCGCGCCTCTCTCACATGCGCCCGCGCAATCCAGTGAGAGCGGTGCACACATCCCCCCTCAACATTGTCCATCTCAGCCGTCGCATCAGCAAAGCGCATACGGAGGCGGTGCACGCCAGCGACCGTGTGCACGGACACGAAATGCCCATCGCTTGACAGCCGGATCACGTCTGTCTGCAGCGGTTGGGGCAGGCGACGCCACAGGCGCAGTCCAGTTGGTGCGGAGGTTTTGAAGTGCTTTTCTATCTGGTAAATCAGCCCGCCCACGGCGGATGTGATGATCAGGACATAAAGCCCCAATTGCAGGTTTGAGGGTCGCTGGTCTGCGGAGTCGCCCAAGACTGCGTTGCTGAACCAGATCAGGAAGGGTGTGAACGTCAGGGTGAAAAGCGTGGTCGAGATCGACGTGGCCAGAATGCTGGGCGATTTCATCGACACGCGGATCAAGCTGGACAGGAAGATCGACGTGATCGCCGCCCAGAACACGATGCCCCCCCAATAGAAGAACAACTGAATATCCGTGGCCCGGCCATAGGTTCCGAACGGGCCGATCAAGGTCAGAATGATGGTGGCGCAACAGCAGATCGAGTACGGAATCGGACTGCCATATCGGTTGCGCAGGTCGTCTTTAAGCCGTTCAGGGTAGCTGCGGGTTTGGAGTACTTGGTCGATCTTGAGATACTCTCGTAGGTGGTGTGTGCGAAGACGTTTCGACACTGCTAGATATACTGCAAATAGACTAGTCAATTTAGGGGGGACCATGAGCCAAATCAATATGGGCACCAAACGGGCGCGTAAGATCACCGACAGTTTTGCGCGGCAGGCGATGATGCAGGGCTTTGGTGCCGAGGTCACAGAGATCTCGGAGGGCCGTGTCACGTTAAGCGCCCCCATTCAGCCCCACGCGCTGCAACAGCATGGGTTCGTGCATGCGGGGCTGACCTTTGCGTTGGGCGACAGCGCGGCGGGCTATGCCGCGCTGAGCATTATGCCGGAAGAGGCCGAGGTGATGACTGCCGAGATGAAGATCAACCTGCTAGCCCCGGCGGGTGGCGCGCGGTTGATTGCCCGTGGGCGCGTGATCAAACCGGGACGGCGGCTATTCGTGACCGCCGCCGATGTCTATGCGGTGGACGGCGAGACGGAGACCCATGTCGCGATGCTGCAAGGCACGATGGTGCCCGTTTAACCTTTGCGCGCGGCCTCAAGATGCGGCCATACGGGTTGATCCGGGACATGCAGGGTAAGCATATCTCCCAGCTTCAAAGACCCTTCGCGCTCAACCCAGGCGGTCACGCCGCGCTTGCCTTTGGCCGCTGCTTTGAAGGCCTTGCCATGCCCCGGCGCGTCTTCGTCGATGACCTTGGCGGGCAGATGGCAGGGGCGGTTTTCCATATCCACAACCAGCGTCGTGCCTGCCTCTGACTGCAGGCGGGAGGACGGCGGCACATGGGTAAAATCCGGCAAGCCTTCGATCACCATAGACGCGCCGACCCAGGTGGGATCGAAATGATCCACGCCCATTTGTGCGGTCACCTCGGCCATTTCCTCGGCCGAGACGATGGCGAACTGGCGCACATTGCGAATCGTCGTGCCGCGCGGATGCTGCGAGATCACGCGACTGCAGGACGGGCGCGTCTCACCGCCGTGATCTTCCCCGTCGACCCCTGCAAAGCTGGCGAAGACCTCCTCCAGCGGCTCTGAACGGAGGGAGGCCTCACGGTTCGGCACGCGGCCCAGAAAGGTGATCTTTGCGGTGAAGGATGTGGGGATCAAAGCGGGCATTGGGGTCTCCGGATCAGCTGCGCGAAACCTGCCGTGCAAGCGCCCCAACCGCAATCCAAACCTTGCGCATTTGCCTAAAATTGTCGGCGCCCTTTCATTTTGGTCCAAATATCCTCGCCGAAGGCATGCCCCCATATGCAAAGCGCCCCGTCCTTTTCAGAACGGGGCGCTGCAGGATGTCTCAAGACCGGATCAGGCGGTGGGTTCCGGCTCAAGATCGCCTTCCGGCGGACGCTGCTTTTTCGGCTTCGTCTTCGGAATGGCCGTGATAGAGGGCGCATTGCCCGTGTCGGAGCCATCATCGTCGTCGCCCACATGAGGCGGTTCGCCCGCGATGACGCGCTTGATCTCGTCGCCGGTCAGGGTCTCATATTCCAGAAGACCATTGGCCAGACGCTCGAACTCCTCGTAGTTTTCTTCGAGGATGGATTTCGCCTTCACATACGCCTCGTCGATCATGCGCTTGACCTCGTCCTCGATCAGCTCTTTCGTCGCCGCCGAGATCGAGAAGCCACCGGCCCCGTTGCCCATGTAACCTTCATGGGCCTGCTGGTAGTCGATATTGCCGACCTTGTCCGACATGCCCCAGCGCAGCACCATCGCGCGCGCCAGACCGGAGGCCTGCTGGATATCGCCAGACGGACCGTTGGACACCTCATCCTCACCGTATTTGAGGATTTCGGCGGCTTTACCGGCCATCGTCATAGCAAGCTTTTGCTCGCATTCCGACTTGTGCCAGTTCAGACGGTCGATCTCAGGCAGAGACACAACCATACCCAGCGCGCCACCGCGCGGGATGATCGTGGCTTTGTAGACCGGGTCGCATTTGGGCAGCTTCAGGCCAACGATCGCGTGACCCGCTTCGTGCCAGGCGGTCTTTTCCTTTTGCTCCGGCGTCAGGACCATTGAGCGACGCTCCGCCCCCATCATGACCTTGTCCTTGGCGTTCTCGAAATCTTCCATCGCCACGAAGCGACGGCCGACACGGGCAGCCATCAGGGCCGCCTCATTCACGAGGTTCGCCAGATCAGCACCGGAGAAACCGGGCGTGCCGCGGGCAATCAGGCGCAGGTCCACATCAGGGCCAAGCGGGGTCTTGCGGGCGTGCACACCCAGGATTTTCTCGCGGCCTTTGATGTCTGGATTGCCGACGGTAACCTGACGGTCAAAACGACCCGGACGCAGCAATGCAGGGTCCAGAACGTCTTTGCGGTTGGTCGCGGCCAGGATAATGACGCCTTCATTGGCCTCAAAACCGTCCATCTCGACCAGCAGCTGGTTCAGGGTCTGCTCACGTTCATCATTGCCGCCGCCGTAACCGGCACCCCGGTGGCGACCCACGGCGTCGATCTCGTCAATGAACACGATACACGGCGCGTTTTTCTTGGCTTGTTCAAACATGTCGCGGACGCGAGACGCGCCAACACCCACGAACATCTCCACAAAATCGGAACCGGAAATCGTAAAGAAGGGAACACCCGCCTCACCGGCTACGGCACGGGCGAGCAGCGTTTTACCGGTGCCCGGAGGGCCCACCAACAGCGCGCCTTTGGGAATCTTGCCGCCAAGGCGTGAAAACTTCTGCGGGTTGCGAAGGAATTCCACGATCTCGTCCAGCTCTTCCTTGGCCTCGTCGATGCCTGCGACATCGTCAAAGGTCACGCGGCCATGCTTTTCGGTCAGCATCTTGGCTTTGGATTTGCCAAAGCCCATCGCGCCGCCTTTGCCGCCGCCTTGCATGCGGTTCATGAAGTAAATCCAGACACCGATCAGCAGCAGGAACGGCAGCAGCGACAGGACGAACGTCTGGAACCCAGACTGTTCCTGTGCCTGCGCCTGCACCGGGATGTCGGCATCGATCAGCATTTGCGTGATCTCGGCATCTGTCGGCTTGATCGTCACATAATCATTGCCGTCATTGCCGCGAAAGCGGACCTGTTCCCCGTCCAGCGTGACCTGTGCCACGTTGCCGCCATCGACGGCGGCGACGAACTCGGAATAGCTGATCGAACGGCTTTGCAGGTTGTTCTGCCCGCCGTTGAACAGGTTGAAGAGCGCAAGGATGACCAAAAACAGGACCACCCAGAAGGCGATGTTTCTCGCGTTGCCCAAGGAAATTCTCCTTAAAAATCTGTCGGCAGGGTGAAGACCAGGACGGAATCCACCAACCACCCATCTAAGATAGAGATCAGGCGGGTTACTTCAATGCGATAAATCAAGTGTCCGGCAGGTATGCGGCGAAATCCGCGCGATTCCCGACTAATTCGGCGCGCCATGCCGGGTTGAAATGGGCTAAGGGGGCGGCGATCAGCGTCTCGCCGTGCCAAATCGCAGGGCTGGCGGCAAGGCTGGCGCGGGGCAAACCGCTGGCGCGCCAAGTGTCGAGCTGGGACAGACCGGCCTCACCAAGGGCGCGCACCCGCTGGCCGGGCTGCATCGGGCCGATCAGCGTCCAGCGTTCATCAAAGAGGGCGTCGGGGCCGCATTCGGTGCCTTGAAGGGCGGCAGCTTCGCGGGTCAGACGCAGGGTTTTGGTGTCTGACACCAAGAGCGCGCCGTGCAGCGTCCCGGCGCCGTCTTGCATGAGGGCCGACAGGGCGGCGTAGCGCGGCGGGTAGGTCTGGCCGCTGATAAAGCAGAGCGCGTCGGCCATCAGACGGCTTTGCAACTCCGGCGCGGCGGCCTCGAAGCCCGCGCGGTCGATCAGCAGATCGCCAGCCTGTTGCTGGACGATCCGGGCGGCAAGCGCTTTCACTTGCTGGCGCAAGGCGGTGCGGGCGCGGCTCATATGGGCGGCGGTTTGCACCAATCGTGCGCGGTCCAGCCCGATCTTGGCCAGCTCCGGCATCATTTTACGTAGGCGGATGCGCTCAAAGCTGTCGTCCTCATTCGTCGGGTCTTCAGACCAGACGGTGCCGCGCGCCAAGAGAAACGCACGCAAATCCTCACGAGCAATGTCCAGCAGCGGGCGCACCCAGCGCACCCCATCCCGCACATGCACGGGCTGCATCGCAGCCAGCCCATCGACGCCGGAGCCACGAGCGAGGCGCATCAGGACGGTTTCGGCCTGATCATCGCCGGTATGGCCCAGAAGGATGGTCTGAGCGCCCGTCTGCGCGGCCCATTCCGCCATCAGGCGGTGGCGTGCCGCGCGCGCCTCTGCCTGAAGGTTGCCGCGCTGATCCCAGTCGGACCACGTAAAAATGCGGTGGGCGCAGCCCAGCAGCGCGCATAGATCAGCCACTTTCGCGAGCTCGCGCTTGGCCTCTTCGCGCAGCCCGTGATCGACGCTGAGGGCCGTGACACGGTCAGCCCTGAAATGCCCACAGGCGAGCACAAGAAGGGCGGTGGAATCCCCGCCCCCCGAAACTGCCACGCCGATTGTGTCAGAAAACCCGGTCCCTAGGGCCTGCGTGCAGGCGGCTGCAAACGACGCCTCCAGCGTCACGAGCAGCCGTAAGCGCTTTGGGCGGCTTGTGCATCCGCAACGGATGCTGATGCGGGAAAGCGCGTCGAGACTTCGCCCAGCGTTACGCACGCCTCGTTCGTCTGGCCCAGCGCGCCTAGCGATGCGCCCAGCTTATACAAAGCGCGCGGGGCGTCCGCACCATCGGGATCGCCGGAAAATGCGTTGAGATAGGCGCGGGCGGCCGAGGTCATGTCGCCTAGACCTTCGAGCGCTTCGCCGCGCATCAGGTCGACTTTGACGGCTACTGGGCTGCCCGGATAGGTCTGATTAAAGGTCGCCAACTGGTCTGCGGCGGCTTGAAAGTCACCGGATGCGAGCGCCTCCGACGCCCGCTGGAAATCCTCCGCTTCGCCGACAGCCAATTGCGACACATCTGTTTGCGGCGCGGGCGCTGCGGGGGCCACAGGCGTCTCAGGCGCCGCGCCGCCACCAAGGGTGGAGCCTTCGCCGAGGGTGGTAATATCGCACTCCGCTTCAAGCTCGCACAGCCGGAACTCCAGATCGCCGATCCGGTTGGTTCCGTCGCTGACAACCTGGTTTACGCGGAACTCAAGCTGTTCGGTTTTGGCCGTCAGGCGCTGCAACTCCATCTCGATGGCATCGACCCGTTCCAGAACGGATCCCCCCGCCCCGGTGCCACTGGGCGCGCTTGTGGTCGACAGCTCGCGCTTGAGGCGCTGGATATCGACGAAAAGCACCGACAGTTCCTGCCGGATATCGGCCAATGTCTGGTCGTCCTGCGCCATTGCAGGCAGTGCCAGAGCGAGGCTCAGAACGAGCGCAAGGGGTCGAAGCATCACGTCAGGTCCTTAGCTTGTGCCGCCGCCAGCCGCGATCACCGTGACCGCGCGGCGGTTCTTGGCGTAGCAGCTTTCGTCAGAGCAAATTTCAAGCGGGCGTTCCTTGCCGAAGGTCAGCGTTTGCAGACGGGTCGCCGCAACGCCTTGGGTGACAAGGTATTCCTTGACTGCATTGGCGCGGCGCGCCCCCAGCGCGAGGTTATATTCGCGCGTGCCCTGTTCGTCCGCATGACCTTCGATCACGGCGGTGAATTCGGGGTTATTGGCAAGCCACGCCGCTTGGCCAGCCAGCACGGTTTGTGCTTGCGGGGTCAGCGAGGATTGATCGACCAGAAATAGCACCCGGTCGCCGATGGTCTGGTTGAAATAGGCGGGCGAGTTGGGGTCTTGCGCCGATCCCACGTCAAAGCCCGCTCCTGCGCCATCCGCGCCAAACCCGCCGTCATTGTCAAAGCGGCCTGCATTCGTACATGCGCCCAGAGCGAAAGCCGCCCCGACCAACACTGCGATTTTCAAACTGTTCATGGTGCTATCCTGTATTTTTCTATGCTCGTTTCAGGTCAGTCTATCAGCTTTGCCCGCCCAAGGGAATCAGCGTTGCAGGGGCGACCACGAGGGGTCGGATGCGCCGCCTTCGGTGCGAATGGGTTTCAGGTTGCGGCCCGAAATATCCACCGAGTAAAGCGAGGGCGCGCCTTGAGCGCCTTGGGTTTCACGGGTGAACATGATCACGCGACCATTGGGCGACCAGGTGGGGCCTTCATCAAGGAAGGACGCGGTCAGCAAGCGCTCTTCTGAGCCATCGAGCCGCATCACGCCGATATGAAAGCGCCCGCGGTTTTGCTTGGTAAACGCCACCAGATCGCCGCGCGGCGACCAGACGGGCGTGCCGTAGCGCCCTGCCCCGAAGCTGATGCGCGTGGCCTCGCCGCCGCTGGCGGGCATCACGTAGAGCTGTTGGTTGCCGCTGCGGTCGCTTTCAAAGACGATGCGGGAGCCGTCGGGCGAGAAGCTGGGTGCTGTCTCAATCGACGGCGCGGAGGTCAGCCGCGTCAGATCGCCGGAGCCCAGATTGACGGTGTAGAGGTCCGTGTTGCCGCCGGTGGTCAGCGAGAAGACCGCCGATTGGCCATCCGGCGCAAAGCGGGGCGCAAAGCTCATGGTGCCATCGGGCAGATCAATCGCGCGGCGGCCCACGTTGTTGACGTCCAGAACGTAGATGCGCGGAAAGCCCGTCTCGTAGCTGGTGTAGAGCACGCGGTTGCCATCGGGCGAAAAGCGCGGGGCCAGCACAATCGCGCTGCTGTCGGTCAGATACTGCACATTCGCGCCGTCATAATCCATGATCGCAAGACGCTTGCGGCGATCGTTCTTGGGGCCGGTTTCCGACACGAAGACCACGCGGCTGTCGAAGTATTTGCCTTCGCCGGTGATGCGGGAATAGACCTCATCGGCCACTTTATGGGCCATGCGGCGCCAGCCATCGGCGGTCCCTGCAAATTGTAGCCCTGTGCCAAGTTCCGCGCCGGAAAACACGTCATAAACGCGGAATTTCACGTTGATGTTGCCCTGCCCGTCGGCGTTCACAGCCCCGGTGATCAGCGCTTGCGCGTTGATCGCCTTCCAGTCGGCATATTGCACTGGCGAGGCGAAGTTGCTGACCGTCGAGATAAACGCATCGGGGGAGATTTCGCGGAACAACCCGGTGCCTGTCAGATCGGCGGCCACAACCCGGCTGATATCGCTGGCCAGTTGCCCGGCAGCGGCACTTTCAGCCTGAAAGGCCGGGATCGCGAAGGGCATCGGCTCGATCACGCCATCGGTGATGCGCAGCCTGAGCGGGCCGTCCTGCGCCAACGCGACGGAGCCGATTGCGAGGCTGAACACCATCGCCAGAAAGATCAGAATTGCCCGCATTACCTCAACCTCATTCCACTTGGATCGAATGTCATCTCAATTTCGCGCCATTGGCCGTATTTTTCACGGGGAAGATTGTAGCCCCGTGCACCGCAGCGGATTATTGCTCGCCGTGCGGCTTCAAAAGCCTGCCGCGCGCCCGCTTCCGACCCGCCCTCGAAGGACAGCATCCGGATGGAGCTGGTCACGGGCGTTGCGTTCTCGGCCATCTCGACGGCCACGACGACAGTGGTGCCCAGTGCGTCTGTCGACAGCGAGCCCACGTTCCAGCAGCTGGAGACGGCGACGCGCATCGCGTCCTTTTCGCCCCGCGTGAGGGGCGGACCGCTGGGCACGTTGGATGTGCTCTGCTGATTGGCGACCGCTTGAGCGACCGCATCTGCGATGGCGTCGTTTGTGGGGGCCTCCGGCGCCTCTTCCGCCGTCTCAACAGGCGCAGGCCGTGAGGGGCGCGTCTGGGGGCGCATGGATTGCGTGGGCGCGCTGGCGGGCGTCTCGGCCTCTGTCACGATCTCGGTCGCGGCGGCTTCGGGCGCGGTTGCGGGGGCCTCTTCAGCCTGTTCGGTCCCTTCGTCACTTTCCGTGACGGCCTCTTGAACGGTGTCGGCCACCTGCGCGTCGGGTGCAGGGGGTGCGACAGGCTCAGGCGCCACGCGGTCGGCTTGCTGCTCCTGTGCCTCTTCCGCCTCGGGCAGCGCGGTCGTGACTGGCTCGACTGGCGCGGGCGGAGTTTGCTCGGCGGGGGCGTCCGGCTCCACCTCGGCGACAGGCGGCGTCAACGCGCTGACATCGGGCGGAGTTTCCGGCGTCGGGGCCTCCTGCGGTGGGGGCGGCGGCGTTTCCTCAACGGGGCTCAAAGCCGCGACATCAGGGGCCTCTTCGGCCTGCGGGGTCTCGGACTGATCGGGGGTCAGCGCGACTGCATCGGGGCTGCTTTCCGCAATCAGCGCGGCGAACTCATCGCCTGAGATGATCGACACGTTGCTGGTCGTCTCAAACGGCAACGGCTCGGTCGAGAGAACCCCACCGAACAGCAAAAAGCCGATCAAAGCCGCGTGGCCCGCGCCTGATATGGTGTAACCGAGATGCACGCTGGCCTCAGTTCCCGCCCAGCGTCGGGCCGCCCGTGTCCGTCACCAGACCGATATTGCTGAACCCACCTGCGTTCAAAGCGCCCATCACCTGCACGACGCGGGCATAGGGAATGGCCCCATCGGCCCGCAGGAAAATCTTGTCATCCACCCGCTCGGCCGCGATGGCGCGCAGGCGGGGGATCAGATCATCGTCCGAGATTTCGGTCGTCATCAGTTGCAAGCTGCCCTCGGCCGTGAGCGTGATCGTCAGCGGCTCGTCTTCCTCGCCCGCTTCCAACGCATTGGCGGCTGTTTTCGGCAGTTCGACAGGCACGCCCACCGTCATCAAGGGGGCTGCGACCATGAAGATGATCAGCAGCACCATCATCACGTCCACGAAAGGCGTGACGTTGATCTCCGCCATCGGCTGTGCGCGGCGTTTGCGGCGTCTGCGTCCGCCGCCGCTCCCGTCGCTTTGCATGACCCCGCCACCCATATCAGCTGTCCAACTGACGGCTGAGGATGGTGGCAAATTCATCCGCGAAGGATTCGTAATTGCCGACGATGCGGTCGCTGTCGGCGCTTAGCTTGTTGTAGAAAATCACCGCCGGGATCGCGGCGAGCAGACCAAGACCGGTCGCCAAAAGCGCCTCGGCAATACCGGGGGCGACGACGGCGAGCGACGTGTTCTGTTGCTCTGCAATCTCGATAAACGCGTTCATAATCCCCCAAACGGTGCCGAAAAGCCCTACGAATGGGGCGGTCGAGCCGACAGTTGCCAGCACAGCGAGGTTCTTTTGTAGCCCCTCGGCCTCTTTCGCGATGGCGACGTCCATAGACCGGTCGATCCGGCTTTGGGCCCCTGCGATCAACCCGCCATCGGTGCGGTGAGAGCGCCGCCATTCCAGCATGCCTGCAGCGAAGATCTTTTCGGACGGCCCGGACGGGCTTGGCCCGATCTTGTCGAATAGCCCGTCCAAAGGCTGGCCGGACCAAAACGCCTCATCAAAGACCGCCGCTTCTCGCCGCGCGGCCCGGTAGTTGAGGGTTTTCTGAATGATGATCGCCCACGCCCAGAAGGACGCCAGGATCAGCATAATCATCGTGATTTTAACCGTGATCGTTGCGCGCGCGAATAGCGCCCACATCGAGAAATCGACTGATTCCATAATTGCCTGCTCTCGCCGTTACGGGTCTCTCTGACCTCTTATGACGTCAGAATTACCGCATTCCTTGGCCAAACGCCAACAAATTGCATCTCACAAGCGCGAGAACCGCCCCTGTCAGTGAACCTGTCGGCGGATATTCGCTGGAAGACGCGCGGGCTGACCCGCCTCGTTGATGGCCACGATGGTGACAAGGGCCGTGAACAGCAACTCGTCCGCGCGCTTGACATCCTGGCGAAAAACAATGCGCGCGCCAGTCATGGTGTCGGTCGTGGTCTCAACGACCAACGCGTCGTCGAATTTTGCGGGCGACAGATACTCGGCCTCGACCTTGCGGACGGCAAAGACCACGCCGTCTTCTTCTTTCATCGCGACCTGATCGACGCCCATCTCGCGGACATATTCGCTGCGGGCCCGTTCGATGAATTTCAGGTAGTTGGCGTAATAGACGATGCCGGCCAGATCAGTGTCTTCATAATAGACGCGCAGTTCGAACCGGTGGGTCATTGGGGAAGCTCCATACGGGCGAAAAGGCGCAGCGCGTGGCTCGCATCCTGCGCCACGGCGGGCAAGACCGGATCATAGCCCGCGCGGATCACCTGGGCGATATCGGGGCACAAGACGGTGGTGTCATGGGCCACGGCCAGCGGAGACGCATCGCGAAACGCCACATCTGACCAGAGCACTATGCTTTGCACGATCTGGCTGAGCGCCAGTGTTTCCGCAGGCACAGACGACAGCTGATCGTCCATCCGCAGGAAAATGAAGCAGGCCTTGATCGCGCCGGCTTCGTCGAAGCGGAAGATGCGGTATTGATTGGCGTCGGCCTCTTTCAGACGCGCCACCAGAGGCTCCAGATCGGGCACGAGGCGGTCCAGATCGCGCACACCCAGCAACTCGTCCCAATCGCGGCAGAAAAAGAGCATCATATTGCTGCCAAGCTCTGGATCGGTTTCCGCCATCTGATGCCCAGCCAGCGCGCACACAGCCTCGATCGCGCCTTTCAGCACGCCAATCGTCTCGTCCTCCACCCCGAAGGCCACGGGCGCAATGGGACGGCCCCAGCGCGCAAACAGGTAACTGCCATCACCGCGCGTAAACAGCGCCTCCATCTGATCGGGTGTCATGCCCGGCCTTTCATCTTTGCAAAAATGTCCGCGCCGCAGGCATAGGATCTGATGCGCACAGGCTCAACCGAATAGATCGGTCTGTCCCTTGGGCGCCTCAAGCCCCAGATGCCGCCACGCGCCTTGCGTCAGCATCCGCCCGCGCGGCGTGCGCTGGATGAGGCCTTGTTGCAGCAAGTATGGCTCGATCACTTCTTCCAGCGCGTCGCGGCTTTCCGACAGGGCTGCAGACATCGTTTCAATGCCGACAGGGCCGCCCTGATAATGCTCGGCAATCAGGCGCAAATAGCGACGGTCGGCGCCATCGAGCCCCAGATGATCGACACCGAGCCGGGTCAGGGCATTGTCGGCAATGGCTTGGCCGATGCGCCCGTCGCCTTCGACCAGCGCGAAATCAACCACACGGCGGAGCAGACGGCCCGCGATGCGCGGGGTGCCGCGGGCGCGTTTGGCAATCTCGCGTGCGCCCTCTTCTTCGATTGGCACGCCCAGCAGGCGGGCGCCGCGGGTGACAATCTCGTGCAGTTCGTCAACGGTATAGAATTGCAGGCGCGTGGGGATGCCAAAGCGGTCGCGCAGGGGTGTCGTTAGCAGGCCTAGGCGCGTGGTTGCGCCCACCAGCGTGAAGGGCTGAAGTTCAATCCGGACGGTGCGTGCGGCGGGGCCTTCGCCGATGACGAGGTCCAGCTCAAAGTCTTCGAGCGCGGGATAAAGTACCTCTTCCACAACCGGGTTCAGACGATGGATCTCGTCGATGAAAAGCACATCGCGGGCTTCGAGATTGGTCAGGATCGCGGCCAGATCGCCTGCTTTGGCCAGCACCGGGCCGGAGGTCATGCGGAAATTCACACCCAACTCGCGCGCCATGATCTGCGCCAGCGTGGTTTTGCCCAAACCGGGCGGGCCGTGAAAGAGCGTGTGATCCATCGCCTCCCCGCGCTGGCGGGCGGATTGGATAAAGACCGACAGGTTGGCGCGTGCCTCGGCCTGACCGATGAACTCGGACAGCTGCTGGGGTCTGAGCGCGCGGTCGGCGTCTTCGGCTTGGCGTTCGGGGCGTAGGGTGGGGTCTGGCTCGGTCATCGCCTACCCTTTCGGTGCCAGCAGTTTGAGCGCGGCCTTGATGAGGGTCGTGGTATCGGCGGAGGGGTCGTTGCCAGCGGCTTCGGCGACGGCGCTGGCGGCTTCTCCGGGCGCGTAACCGAGGTTGCCCAGCGCAGACAGGGCTTCGGATTGCGCCGCGCCAGAGGGCGCAACCACCGGCGTCTCGATCACTTCCACGATCTCGCTGTCCGTCTCGGAAACCGTGGGGGTCGCACCGCCCATGGCCATGACGGTGGGCGCTTTGTCTTTCAGCTCGATCACGACGCGTTGGGCGGTTTTCGGGCCTATGCCCTTGGCCGCCTTCACCGCGTTCCAGTCGCCCAGCGCAATGGCGCGGCTGACGCCGTCAGGGCCGAGCGTGCCAAGAATCGCCATGGAGGCTTTTGCCCCGATACCTTGGACGGACATCAGCAGGCGGTGCCATTCCTTTTCGACCAAAGATGTGAAGCCGAAGAGTTGCAGGAGGTCTTCGCGGACCAGAAGGTCTGTATAGAGGGCGACGGCCTCTCCGACGCCGGGGAGACCTGCCAGCGTGCGGTCATTGCAATAGACCATGTAGCCCACGCCGCGCACGTCGATCAGGACGTGGTCTGATCCGCGATAGTCGATCCGGCCAGAGAGTTTGCCGATCATGCGGAAGCCCGTTTCAAAGCGGCCTCCAGATGGTTGGCGGATTGGGCGTGGTGGGCGTGGCAGATCGCGATGGCGAGGGCGTCGGCGGCATCCGGCCCTGCGATGTCGACGCCGGGCAATTGCATGCGGACCATGTGATCGACCTGGCGTTTGTCGGCATGGCCGACGCCGACGACCGTTTTCTTGACGGCATTGGGGGCGTATTCGCCAATCGCAAGGCCCGCTTGGGCGGCCACTAGCATCGCGATGCCCCGCGCTTGGCCAAGTTTGAGCGTGCCTGCGCCGTCCTTGTTCACGAATGTCTGCTCAACCGCCGCCGTATCGGGGGCGTGTTCGATCAAGACAGCACTGAGCGCCCGATGAAGCTGCAAAAGCCGCTGGCCCAGATCGGTGCCAGTCGAGTGGCAGATGCCATTGGCGACATGGGTGATGCGTGGGCCGGAGACGTGAATCACCCCCCACCCCATGTTGCGCAAACCGGGATCAATCCCCAAAACGCGCATGCTCGGCCCCTACTATTGTTGCTTTTGTGACGCAGTAGCACGAAAGGCGAACACAGGCCAAGAACGAATAGTGAGTTAAATTTGAACGACCCCAAACCGCTTTGGTGCGAAAAAGAAGTCGTTTTCGCCTTCTCCAAGCCTGAAAACGACACTTTGCCAGTCGGAATTTTGCATTCCTGAACAAAGTGTTACCGGAGATTCAAGCTATGCAATTCCAGCATGACACCCATGCGATTTTAGCGGCTTGCGCGGCGTAAAAATCGCTCCTACCTGCGGCTCACAGAACAAGAAAACGCAATGCCACATTCCTGGAAGGACATCGAAAATGGCCGCATTTGACACCACCCGCCCGATGGCCGCCTCCCCTGCTGTTGCAGGCGGCTTTATGAAACGCATCTTTGATGTTGTCGGCATGATCGCCGCATGGAATGACGCACGCGTGACCCGCAAGAGCCTGTCGAAACTCACCGCCCGTGAGCTGGAAGATATCGGCCTGAGCCTGGCGGATGTCGACAACATGAAGTGGTCCCGTCGCTAAGACGCGATCTGCCACGATCCGGATTAGAAAAAGCCGCGCTGACGATCAGCGCGGCTTTTTTGCGTTTTGAGCAGGGTCAGAAAACCAGGCGATATGTGTCCAGAAGCCAGATCGCGATCGGATCGGGTTTCATCAGCGCCGCTCCGGCCTGTTCGACAATTGTTCCGAGCGACAACTTCTCGACCCGCTCGAGATAGGTGATCGAACCAAGATAGCCCAGCAGGAACGCCTTGAAGATGAAAAAGGCGCTGACCATCAGGAACAGGCCTTTGATGGGCAATTGAATGCGGCCGCGCCGAGGGCGGGCGATGATTAATCCGTCGTGATTGACCGAATGCACAACCCCGCCGGACATTTTCCGGTGTTTGCGTTGCAGACCGCGCACTCTGTCATCGAACTGGAGATGGGACTCTCCCATGGCAGCCTCCAAATGATGCCTAAAATATGGTGAGGTATTAAGGCGCAGAAATGGGGCGAAATTGGGGCAAAACCGTAAAACTTGTCTCAATTCAGGTTAATTCGCGGGTCTTTTGCGGAGAAGCAGCGTGCTCCAGTCACCAATCTGCTGGTGATCGACCAGATTGTATCCGTTTTCTTGGTAAACGGCGGCGACCTCATTGGCGTGCTCGTTCAGAAGACCGGACAGGATCGCGTGACCATCGGGTGCTGTGACTGTCGCCAGATCAGGGGCTAGCGCGATCAGCGGCCCTTTGAGGATATTGGCGAAAACCAGATCGAAGGGCGCACGGGCTGTGATTTCAGGGTGGTCGGTGCCGGTGGCTTCAAGGCACAGCACGCGGCCTTCCAGTCCGTTGGCGCGCATATTGGCCTCGGCCACCTCGACCGCGACGGCGTCGATATCGCTGGCCACAACCTTATGGTCCCAGATGCGCGCAGCGGCCATGGCGAGCACGGCCGTGCCGCAGCCCACATCGAGGGTGGAGCCGACGGGCACGCCCTCGTCCACCAGCTTGTCCAGCGCCAGAAGGCAGCCCAGCGTGGTGCCGTGATGGCCCGTGCCAAAGGCCATCGCCGCCTCGATAAGGAGCGGTTCGGACCCCTCCGGCACCTTTTCTGCATCATGACTGCCATAGACAAAGAAGCGCCCTGCCGCGACCGGGGCCAGTTCGCGCTTCACTTTCGCCACCCAATCGGTTTCGGGCAGTTCGGAGACGACGAAAGGCTTCGCATCAAAGGCCGCTGCCAGCACCGCCAAAGCGGCCTCGTCCGGGGTCTCGACGAAATAGCCGCCCACTTCCCACAAGCCGGAGCCGTCTTCGACCTCGAAGACGCCGACGCCCGTGGGTTCGGGGTTCAGGCGTTCCATGGCGAGGCCAAGCGCCTCGGCAGGGTCTTTGCCGGTGAGTGTGGTGAGCGCGGTGAAGGTGGGCATGGGGGTCCTTATTCGGCGGGCACGCCTATGGGGCGCGAAAATATCGTCTCGTTCCCCGGTTCGGGATGACGCGGGATCATGAGTGCGAGGATCAGCGACACGCTTGCCATTCCGGCCGCCAACAGGAACACCGCAGAAGGTGAGGTCAGCCACAGATAGCCCAGCCCTGCGGGCAGGAAGACAGCGGCGATATGGTTGATCGTGAAGGCGACAGCGGCGGTGGGCGCGATGTCACCGGGATCGGCGATCTTCTGGAAATAGGTTTTCAATGCCAAAGCCAGCGCGAAGAAGATGTGGTTGATCACGTAAAGGGCAGCGCCGACGACGACGCCCCAGCCGAACCAGTAAATCCCGCCATAGGCCAGAAACACGCAAAGCAACCCCGCATACTCGAAGACCAGCGCATTCCGCTCCCCGAAATGGGCGACGATGCGGCCAAGGATCGGGGCGAAGACCATGTTGGCGACAAGAGTGATCAGAAAGAGCGAGGTGATCTGATCCACCTCAAACTCGAACCGTTCGACCATCATGAAGGCAGCGAAAACGACAAAGATTTGCCGCCGTGCGCCTGCCATGAATTGCAGCGCATAATAGAGCCAGTAGCGTTTGCGCAGCACCATTTTCTTGATCTGCGGGTTGGGCGCTTCAAACTGCGGGTAGGCGAGAAAGGCAAAGAGCGCCATCGCCGCCGTGATCCCACCCGCAACCATGTAAACCATGTTGTAGGACAGATCGAAGGCCCGCCATGTCAGCACGATGCAGACATAGGCCACAAAGGTCGCCGCGGAGCCTGCTGCGATCAGCCAACCCAGCGTTTGCGGGGCGCGCTTCTTGTCGATCCATTGCAACTGCAGGCTTTGATTGACCGTCTCATAGTAGTGAAACCCGATGGAGCTGAGCATCGTGATCGTCAGGATACCGCCCATGCTTGGGAAATACGCGGTCAGCGCGGTCGCGACGCCCAGCAAAAGCAGGGAGACAACGCCGAGGATCTGCTCGCGCATGACCATGATGATGGCGATCACGCCGATGGCGAAAAAGCCCGGAATCTCGCGCACGGTATGCAGCCAGCCGATGTCGGAACCGTCAAAGCCCGCCGCCTCAATCACAAAGTTATTGAGCAGCGCAGACCATGTGGCAAAGGCGATCGGCATCGCCGCCGACATCAGGAACAGCAGCGCAATGGGCCTGCGCCAGAACGGCAGGTTCTGCGCATCGGCAAGGGGCAGAATGTTCGGGTGTAACTTCATAGGGTCGATCTACGCCTGTGCTTGCCGCTTGGCGAGAGAAAACTGATCTGTATCAAGGCAGGTATTCAGCTTCGCGCATATGAACGCCGTTATGAGTTTTGATATCCTGCCCCTGGTCGAGCAGATCGGAGAGGCCAATGCCGCCGCCTTGTTCGGGCTGATCACCGGCCTGATTTTCGGCGTCGCCGCCCAACGCTCACGCTTTTGTCTGCGTGCCGCGACGGTGGAGTTTGCGCATGGCCGACTGAGCGACAAGGTCGCTGTGTGGTTGCTGACATTCTCGACTGCGCTTGTGTGGGTGCAAGGCGCGCAAGCACTTGGCCTGATGCGGGGAGAGGATGCGCGGATGATGGCGGTGCCGGGCAGTTGGTCCGGCGCCGTGATCGGCGGGCTGATCTTTGGCGTTGGCATGGTGCTGGCGCGGGGCTGTTCGGGGCGTTTGCTGGTGCTGGCGGCGACGGGCAATTTGCGCTCCGTCGTGTCAGGGCTGATCTTTGCAGTCGTAGCGCAGATGAGCCTGTCTGGCTGGCTGATGCCTGCGCGGGACAGTCTGGCGGGGCTTTGGGTGACCCAAGGTGGGACGAATGTAAACCTTGCTGCAGCCATTGGGCTGCCGGCGCTGGGGCCGCTGATCGGCGGTCTGGCGTTAGCCGCACTCGCGCTGGGTCTGGCGCGGCGCAACCGCATTGGGGCGAGACGGCTGGTCTTTGCCTCGGGCGTAGGCTTCGCCGTGGCGGTTGGATGGATCTTGACCTTTGCCTTGGCTCAAGTGGCCTTCGAGCCGGTGCAGATCGAAAGCGCCACATTTACCGGGCCATCGGCGCACACGCTGATGTTCTTTCTGAGCCGGGAGGCGCTGATCGACTTTGATATCGGCTTGGTTGCAGGCGTGTTCGCGGGCGCAGGCATCGCGGCCCTGCTGGCCGGAGAGTTCAAATTCCAAGGGTTTGAAGGCGAAGCAAACATGCGCCGCGCGATGACAGGCGCCGCGCTGATGGGCTTTGGCGGGATGCTGGCGGGCGGCTGCGCGATTGGCGCGGGCGTCACGGGCGGCTCGATCATGGTGGCGACCGCGTGGTGTGCGCTGTTCTTCATGTGGGTCGGCGGGGTGCTGGCGACCCTGCTGCTAGAGCCGCGCAGGATCGGCTTGCCTGCTTAATAAAAGCTCTGCGGGTCGATATCTATCGATAGGCGAACAGTGCCGGGGATTTTGAACTGGGCAACCCATTTTTGCAGGGCGCTTTGTAAGGGCGCGCCTTTCTCAGCTTTCACCAAAAGGCGCACCCGGTGGCGTCCCCTGATCCGCGCAATCGGCGCAGCGGCGGGCCCGAAGACCTGCGCGCCGATGGCGTGGAGCGGTGTGATCTCGCGCGCCATGGCGCCGCCGAGATCGAAGACTTCCTGCACGTTAGGACTGCTCAAAACGATCCCGGCCATGCGCCCGTAAGGCGGGACGCCCACATGCTGGCGTTCACGGGCTTCGGCTTGCCAGAAGCCTTCCTCATCCCCCGACAGAATCGCGCGGATCACGGGGTGTTCGGGCTGATAGGTTTGCAGCAGCGCCGTGCCTTTCTTTTCGGCCCGCCCGGCGCGACCAGCAACTTGGCGCATGAGTTGAAACGTGCGTTCAGCTGCGCGCAGGTCGGAGCCTTGCAGACCCAGATCGGCGTCGATGACCCCCACCAATGTCAGCAGTGGAAAGTTGTGGCCCTTGGCGACCAGTTGCGTGCCGATGATGATGTCGGCCTCGCCTGCGGCGATCACCTCGATCTGCTCTTTCAGCGCGCGGGCAGAGCCGAAGAGGTCGGACGAGAGGACGGCGACGCGGGCGTCGGGGAAAAGCTCTTTGGTTTCCTCGGCCAAGCGTTCCACACCGGGGCCGACGGGGGCGAGCTTGCCTTCGACCTCGCAAGATGGGCAGGCTTCCGGCATCGGTTTCGTCTCGCCGCATTGGTGGCACATGAGGCGCTTGAGAAAGCGGTGTTCTACCATCCGCGCGTCGCAGTGATCGCAGCCGATCTGGTGGCCGCAGGCCCGGCAGATCGTGACGGGCGCATAGCCGCGGCGGTTGATGAAGAGGAGTGCTTGCTCGCCTTTTTCGACGCGGGCCTGCACCTCGCTTTGTAGCGTCGGAGAAATCCAGCGGGTGCCGGGAAGGTTCTCCAACCGCATGTCCAGCGCGCGCATGTCGGGCATCACGGCCTCGCCGAAACGCGAGGTGAGTTCCAGCTTGGTGTACTTGCCCGCCTCCGCATTGGCCCAGCTTTCCAGCGACGGCGTGGCAGAGGCCAGCACTACATGTGCGCCGCAGATCGAGGCGCGCAGGACGGCCATGTCGCGCGCGTTATAGAGCACCCCGTCTTCTTGTTTGTAAGAGGTATCGTGCTCCTCATCCACGACGACAAGGCCAAGGTCCTGATAGGGCAGGAACAGCGCGGAACGCGCGCCGACGACCAGTTGCGCGCTGCCCTGCCCAACCATTTTCCACGCGCGGCGACGTTCGGTCATGGTGACGCCGGAGTGCCATTCGGCGGGTTTTGCCCCGAACCGCGCCTCGACACGGGTCAGGAATTCGGCGGTCAAGGCGATCTCGGGGAGCAGGACAAGCGCTTGGCGGCCTTGCTTGAGGCATTCGGCGACGGATTCCAGATAGACTTCCGTCTTGCCCGATCCGGTGACGCCTTTCAGCAAGGTCGTGCCGTACGTACCAGAGGCGACGGCCTGCTTCAAAGCCGCTACGCCTGAGGCCTGATCTTCGGTCAGGTTTTTGCTCGGCAACGCGGGGTCGAGCATCGGGTACGGCGTGTCGCGCGGCGCGTCTTCTTCGCGGACGGCCCCTTGTTTTACCAAGCCTTTGACGACCGAAGATGTAACCCCCGCCATGTCGGACAGCTCTTTGAGCGTGAAAGACAGCCCGCCATAGTCGCTGAGTATCTCCAATACCTTTGTGCGCGCAGCCGTCACTCGATCCGGTGCACCCGTCCCCATTCGGTAGACTTTCCGCATCGACGGCGGGTCGCTGAGCCCCGGAGCACGGGTGGCCAGCCGCAGCATCGCAGTCATCGGCGTCAGCGTGTAATCCGCCGCACGGCGTAGAAAGAGCATCATCTCTTCGCGCATCGGCGCGGCGTCCAGGACCCGCGTCACCGCGCGGATTTTCGAGCGGTCATAATCGCCTTTGCCCGGCCCCCAGACCACACCCAGCACCTTGCGCGGGCCTAACGGCACCTCGACAAATGCGCCCAGAAAGCAGCCGCCTTCGGGCGCTTTGTAGTCCAGCAAACGGTCCAGCGGCTGCGTTGTCAGCACGCCCACCAGTTCGCCTTCGTCAAAGAATGACCGCTCGTCCACGCGCTTCTCCGCTTTGGGGTTCACCCCCGGCCCTGAATTCGTTAGACGGTAGCGCAAACAACGCGAACCCGATGAGGACCTGCCCGATGAAGTTCTTTGTAGACACTGCCGAGATTGATGCAATCGCCGAACTGAACGATCTGGGCATGGTGGACGGGGTCACAACGAACCCCTCGCTGATCCTGAAATCGGGGCGTGATATTCTGGAAGTCACGAAAGAGATTTGTGATCTGGTCGACGGCCCTGTCAGCGCCGAAGTCGTCGCCACGAAAGCCGATGACATGATCGCCGAGGGCCGCAAATTGGCGGAGATCGCGGACAACATCACCGTCAAGCTGCCGCTGACATGGGACGGGCTGAAAGCCTGCAAGGTGCTGTCGGGCGAAGGCAAAATGGTGAATGTGACGCTCTGCTTTTCTGCCAATCAGGCGCTGATTGCGGCGAAAGCAGGCGCGACTTTCATCTCGCCGTTCATCGGGCGTCTCGATGATATCAACATCGACGGCATGGACCTGATCGCGGACATTCGCACGATCTACGACAATTACGGGTTCGAGACGCAAATCCTTGCGGCCTCCATCCGCACCGTGAACCACGTTCTGGAAAGCGCGCGTATCGGCGCGGACGTGATGACGGCCCCGCCCGAAGTGATCAAGAAGCTGGCAATGCACCCGCTGACCGACAAGGGCCTTGAAACTTTCTTGGCCGATTGGGCAAAAACAGGGCAGAAAATCCTGTAAGGGTCTGTTATAAGCCCTGAAAGACAAAATCCGAGGCCCGCATGAGCAGCAGCCCCCAAATCGACTACACCCTGCGGGACAAGATCATCGCAGCACCGGAAGTCATTCTGGAAGACCCTGACGTGATGGCCGCCCTGATCGCCGCGAATGAGCGCGCGATGGGCAGCAATATCGTCGATCTGCGCGGCATCGCGATGGAACGGCTTGAGGCGCGTCTGGATCGGTTGGAAGATACGCATCGGTCTGTGATTGCGGCGGCGTATGAGAATTTGGCCGGCACCAATCAGGTGCACCGCGCGATCCTGCGGATGCTTGATCCGGTGGAATTTGAGAGCTTTCTGAAGGATCTGGGCGGCGAAGTGGCCGATATCCTGAGGGTGGATTGCGTGAAACTGGTGCTGGAGAGTGTGCAAGACGAGACAAGCCCTGCCGTGCAGCGTCTGGGTGACGTTCTGTCGGTGGCCGAACCTGGTGTGATCGATCAATACATCACCATGGGGCGCAATACGCCTGTTCGCCCAGTCACCCTGCGCCAGGTTCATCCCGAAGCGGATGATCTTTATGGTGAGACAAGCGGTTGGATCCGCTCTGAGGCGTGTTTGAAGCTTGATCTGGGCGATGGGCGCCTGCCCGGCATGCTGGCCTTGGGTGCTGAAGACCCCCATCAATTCGCGCCGCAGCAAGGCACGGACCTTCTGGCCTTCTTTGCTGGCGTCTTTGAACGCGCCATGCGGCGCTGGCTGGCGTGAGCATGATCTCTCCAGCCGCACGCGACGCGCTGGAGACTTGGCTGACACATCTTGGCTCTCTTGGTGGTGCCGCTGAAAACACGATCACCGCCTACCGCACCGATGTTCTGGGCTTTCTGGCCTTCATGACCCAGCATCACGGGGAAACACAGGGCCTCGCCCCTTTGTCGAAAATCACCATCAGCGATATGCGCAGCTGGATGGCTCATCAGCGCGGGCGCGGCGTTGGCGCGCGGTCTCTGGCGCGCTCCCTGTCTGCTGTGAAATCCTTCTACACATGGCTGGCAGAGCGCGAGGGGTTTGAGCCCACCGCCGTGCTCTCCACCCGCGCACCGAAATTCACCAAGAAGCTCCCTCGCCCGCTCGCCGAAGACGCCGCAAAGGCCATGATCGACACGGTCGAATTGCAGTCGATGAAAGACTGGGTCGCGGCACGGGATCAGGCCGTGGTCACGCTGCTATATGGTTGCGGGTTGCGCATCTCCGAAGCGCTTGGGCTGATGGGGCGCGACGCCCCGCTGCCCGAAACACTGCGGATCAAGGGCAAAGGCGGCAAGGAGAGGGTCGTCCCGGTCCTGCCCGCCGCGCGCCAAGCGGTTGAGCGCTATCTTGCGCTCTGCCCCCACCCAATGGAACCTGACGCGCCTTTGTTTCGGGGCGTGCGCGGCGGCAAGCTGGCCCCGCGCGCCATTCAACAGGTGATGGCGCAGGCGCGGATGCAGCTTGGCCTGCCCTCGACCGCGACGCCCCATGCCATGCGGCATTCTTTTGCGACGCATCTGCTGTCCGCAGGGGGCGATCTGCGGGCTATTCAGGAGTTGTTGGGCCACGCTTCTCTTTCGACCACGCAGGCTTACACGGCCGTCGATACCGCGCGGTTGATGGAGGTCTATGAGAAGACCCACCCGAAAGCGTAGAGCCCTACGTCGCCGCCTCGGCATTGTCTTTACCGATCTCATCCAGATGTTTCTGCAGCGCCAACTCATTCAGCGATCCCAGCGGCAAACTTGTAAAGATCGAGATTCGACTTCGCAGCATCCGGTATGTCTTTGAAAAGGCCTGACGTTTTACCGCATCCGGCCCTTCGGCCTTCACCGGGTCCGGCACGCCCCAATGGGCCGTCATCGGCTGACCGGGCCAGAACGGGCATTCCTCGGCCGCGGCATTGTCACAAACGGTAAAGACAAAATCCATCTGAGGCGCATCGGGGCCCGCGAACTCGTCCCAGCTTTTGGAGCGCGCGAAGCTGGTGTCGTGGTTCAGCCCTTTGAGCAAATCAAGCGTATAGGGATTCGGAGCCGCGCCGGGCTTTGAACTTGCCAATCCCCTCGCGGTTCATGATCGCTTCGGCAATCAGCGAGCGGGCGGAATTGCCGGTGCACAGGAACAATACATTGTAGACATCTTTAGTCATTCAAGCCTCCCATAAGGCGCGACCGTGCAGCATCTGCAACGGCCATCAATTTATCCATATATCCAGATATATTGATAGAATCGCGCGCTGTGCAAGACTATTCTCACACCCTGCCCAAGACCGGCGCCCACCTGCCTCCCCTCGGCCCGCCTCACCCCATTGCCATTTTGCGCGTGTTCCGGCATCACCGCCTGATGCTTTTGCGTTTTCAGGCCCTGTCCGTCCATCTTCTCACCGCCTCCGGCGCAGTCTTTGCGATGCTCGCCATGCTGGCCGCGGTGGAGGAGAAATGGAGCCTGATGTTCTTGTGGCTGGTGGTGGCCTTCGCCGTGGACGGCATCGACGGACCGCTGGCGCGCAAATACCATGTGAAGGTGAATGCGCCGCAATTTGACGGGGTCTTGTTGGACCTGATCATCGACTATTTGACTTACGTGTTCATCCCCGCCTACGCGCTGTTCAAGTCAGGGCTGTTGCCGGGTTGGACGGGGTGGTTTGCGATCATCCTCATCACCTTTGCCTCGGCGATGTATTTTGCCGATACGCGGATGAAGACAAAGGACAATTCCTTTTCCGGCTTTCCCGGATGCTGGAACATGCTGGTATTGGTGCTTTTCGCGACTCAGCCGAATTTCTGGGTCACGACCTTCATCGTCGCGGCATTGGCTGTGGCGATGTTCCTGCCTTTGAAGTTTATCCACCCCGTGCGCACGGCCCGCTGGCGCGTGGTGTCGTTGCCCATGGCGCTGGCCTGGACGGTTTTTGCAGGCTGGGCGGCCTGGGTGGATTTCTACCCCAACAGCTGGGCGCATTGGGGGTTGGTGGCGACGAGCATCTACCTGATGCTCGCCGGTATCGCGCAGCAGCTTTTCCCGCCGCGCAAGACCTAGCTGAGCGCGCTGTCGCAGCGCCCGCAGACGCCCGGATGGGTATGGCTGCCAACATCCGGCAGGATCTTCCAACACCGCTGACATTTCTGGCCTTCGGCTTTCGCAAAGACCACCGCAACGCCGTCGCTGCCCTCGACGCGGAACGCAGCGTCGGGCGCAGGATCGGTCGAAACCGTGATGTCTGAGGTGATGCAGATATCGTCGAACGGCACGGTGGCCAGCACCTCTGCCGCCGCGGCATCCACATGCACAACCGGAGCCGCCTCCAGCGACGCCCCGATTGTTTTCTCGCGCCGCTCCACCTCCAGCGCGCCGGTCACAACACGACGCACCTTGCGGATCGTAGCCCATTTCGCGGCCAAAGCCTCATCGCGCCAATCGGCGGGTGTGTCGGGGATATCTGTCAAGTGGATCGAGCTGTCTTCGCCCGGGAATCGCTCCAGCCAGACCTCTTCCATGGTGAAGACCAACACGGGTGCCAGCCATGTGGTCAGGCGGTGGAACAGGATGTCCAGCACGGTGCGCGCCGCACGCCGCCGCTCGGTATCGCCGTCGCAATACAAAGCGTCCTTGCGAACGTCGAAATAGAACGCCGACAGGTCGACAGTTGCGAAAGTGAAGACCGCTTGGAACACGCCCTGGAAGTCGTATTTTGCATAGCCCTCGCGGACCACCTGATCCAGCTCGGCCAGACGGTGCAGCACCCAGCGCTCCAGTTCCGGCATGTCGGCGGGCTCGACGCGATCGGCCTCGCTGAAATCAGCCAGAGAGCCCAGCAGGAAGCGCATCGTGTTGCGCAAACGGCGATAGCTATCGGCCGTGCCTTTCAGGATTTCCGGCCCGATCCGCTGGTCATTGGTGTAGTCGGTCTGCGCCACCCAGAGCCGCAGGATATCCGCGCCATATTGCTTGACGACCGTTTCCGGCACGATGGTATTGCCCAGCGACTTGGACATCTTCATGCCCTTCTCGTCCAGCGTGAAGCCGTGGGTCAGCACCCCGCGATAGGGTGCGCGCCCCTTGGTGCCACAGGCTTGCAACATCGAGGAATGGAACCACCCGCGATGCTGGTCGGTGCCTTCGAGATAGAGATCGGCGAGACCGTCTTCCGAGCCATCCTCCCGGTCGCGCAGGACAAAAGCGTGGGTGGACCCGCTATCAAACCACACATCGAGAATGTCGATGACCTGCTCCCACTCATCGGCGACGTAATCGTTGCCGAGGAACCGCTCTTTCGCGCCGTCCTGATACCACGCGTCCGCACCTTCGGCCTCGAACGCCTCCAGAATGCGGGCATTCACCGCCGGATCGCGCAGCAGGTAATCCTCATCCGTGGGCTTCGCGCCAACCTTCACGAAACAGGTCAGCGGCACGCCCCAGGCACGCTGACGCGAGAGCACCCAATCGGGCCGCGCCTCGATCATCGAATAGAGCCGGTTGCGGCCTGTCTGCGGCGTCCATGTGACCAACTGGTCAATAGAGGTCAGCGCCCGCTCGCGGATCGTTTCACCATAGGTATCCTGCCCATCGCCCACCTTTTGGTCGATGGCCGCAAACCACTGAGGCCGGTTCAGACGGATCACCGGCGCTTTGGAGCGCCAGCTATGGGCATCCGAAATCGTCAGGCGACGGGTTGCGATCACCGCGCCCACCTCTTTCAGCTTGTCGATGACAACCCGGTTCGCCTTGCCGGGCTTGCCGTTGGGCTGGATGATCTTCTCTCCCGCGAAGAACGGCAGGTCTTCGCGGTAAGAACTGTCATCCAGAATATTGAACGTCATCGGCAGTTTGTGCTTCACGCCGATGGCATAGTCGTCATCGCCGTGGCTGGGCGCGGTGTGGACAAAGCCTGTCCCTGCATCATCGGTCACATGATCGCCGGGCAGGAGCGGCACGTCGAAATCCCACTCGCCATCTGCACCCTCGACCCCGCGTAGCGGATGGGCGCAGGTGATCCCGGCCAGTTCCGCGGGCGACACCGTGTCCAAACGGCGATACATCGACGGCTCTAACCGCGCGGCGCTCAGCGCTTCTTCGGCCAACTCGTCGGCCAGCAAATACCGATCCCCGATAGAAACCCAGCATTCCACGGGCCGCCCCGTCACCTCGTAAAGCCCATACGAAATCTCTGGTCCGAAACAGATCGCGCGGTTCTGCGGGATCGTCCAGGGGGTCGTCGTCCAGATCACGACCTGGGTTTTCGCCTTTGTAAAAATATCCACATCCGACGCCACCACTGGGAACTTCACCCAGATCGCATCGGTCTGACGGTCGTGGTACTCGACCTCGGCTTCCGCCAGCGCGGTCTTCTCGACCGGGGACCACATCACAGGCTTAGATCCCTGATAAAGCACACCGCTCATCAGGAACTTCTGAAATTCCTCGGCAATCACGCGCTCGGCGTGAAAATCCATCGTGAGGTACGGCTTGGACCATTTGCCCGTCACGCCCAGACGTTTGAATTCATCGCGCTGAATGTCGATCCAGCCAGCCGCGAAATCGCGGCATTCGCGGCGGAACTCCACCACCGGCACGGCATCCTTGTCGCGACCCTTCTGGCGGTATTTCTCTTCGATCTTCCACTCGATGGGCAGACCGTGGCAATCCCAACCGGGGATATAGCGCGCGTCCTTGCCCATCATCTGCTGGGACCGCACGACCATATCCTTGAGGATTTTGTTCAGTGCGTGACCGATATGCAGATGGCCGTTGGCATAGGGCGGGCCGTCATGCAGCGTGAACGGGGCACGGCCAGATGCCTTCTCCCGCAGCTTGTCGTAAATCCCGATCTTGGCCCAGCGCTCAAGCCATTCTGGCTCGCGCTTGGGCAGTCCCGCACGCATCGGGAAATCGGTTTTCGGCAGGTTCAGCGTGTCTTTGTAGTCGGGGGCGTCGGGCGTCTCGGCGGCCATGTCAGGCGTCCTTTAACGTGGGAATATCAGGGAGGGGCGGCGCGAGGTCTCGAACGCCTGAAACCCGGCGGCTCAAGAGATCAGAGCGCCGGGGATATAATTCGGATAATGATCGCGAATATCAACATGGCGCTGCTTATAAGAGCCCCAATCGCCCGGCACAAGCGCGACCCAAAAGCGTTACCGAAGGCTTTTCAAAATTCCTTCCCAAAGGAATTTAGTCCCGGTTCACATGTTTCCAAACTTTCGAGATCACGACCGACCCTTCGCCCACCGCGCTCGCCACCCGTTTGACCGAGCCTGCGCGCACATCCCCCACCGCAAATATCCCCGGATGCGAGGTTTCATAAGACGAGGACACGCCCACGGACGCGCCCGTCTTCACAAAGCCCTTTTCATCCAACGCGACCTGACCCGACAGCCAGTCTGTGTTCGGTGCCGCACCGACCATGATGAACGCCGCACGCGACGCGATGTCCCAATCCTGCCCGCTGGCCTTGTCGCGAATGGTCACGCGCTCCAGATGATCCTCGCCATGCAGCGCCTTCATCTCGGTCCGGTAGTGGATCGTGATGTTCGGATCAGCCTCAAGTCGGGACAGCAGGTAATCCGACATGGATGCCGCCAGGGACGACCCGCGCACCAACACATGCACATGGCGCGCCGTCCGACTGAGGAACATCGCCGCCTGACCCGCAGAGTTGCCACCGCCGATCACCACAACCTCCGTGTCGCGACAATAGCGCGCTTCGATATCGGTGGCGGCGTAATAGACACCAACCCCTTCCATCGCCTCCAGGTTCTCCAGAGGAAGCCGCCGATACTGCACGCCTGTCGCCACGATCACCGCCTTGGCGCAGATGATATCACCACGCTCCAGCGTGACGCAGAACACACCGTCCTCGCGCTGCTCCAGCTTGGCGGCCCGGCGCGGCACCGCAAAGCGCGTGCCGAATTTCATGGCCTGGACCTCACCGCGCCAGACAAGATCAGCGCCGCTAATGCCGGTTGGAAACCCCATGTAATTCTCGATCCGGCTCGACGTGCCCGCCTGCCCGCCAATCGTCAGATCCTCGATCACCAGCGCATGAAGGCCCTCAGCCCCCGCATAGACCCCTGCGGCAACACCGGCAGGGCCGCCGCCCACGATCAGCACGTCGAAAACCTCGTCTTCCGCGATATCCAGATCGAGCCCAAGTAGCTTGGCGATGCCCGAAGGCGTCGCATCCTCAACCACCTGGGTCTTGCCAAAAATCACCGCTGGCTCCGCTTTACCAATATGGCATTGATGCGCCACGGCCTCCGCCTCGTGCTCATCCAGAGACAGGGATCGGAACGGGATGCGGTTGCGCCCGGCAAAAGCGGCGATCCGGCGGATATCGCGATCCACCTCCGCCCCGATCAGCGTGAGGCTGGCGTCACCGCTTTCCAACAAGCGCCGTCTGCGCGCGGCAAAGACCGTCACGATGATATCGCTCATCTCTGGAATGTCGGACATCAGCCGCAGCATGTCCTCGCGCGGCACGCAGAGCAGACGGCTGGGTTGCACGACCCGCGCACTCATCACCGCGTTGCCGCCATTGAGAAAGCTGATCTCGCCAAAAAACTGCGTTGGGCCAAGGGAGCCGCTGCCATAGCGCCCGCCCGTGCGTGCATCAATCGCCTCAACCTCACCTTCGACGACGTAATAAAACGTGGTGATCGGCGCACCCAGCTCCGAGATCAGATCGCCGGGCTCAAACGTTTTCTCCTCGCCCACGCGGCGCATGGCACGGACGTGATCCTCATGCAGCGGCGTGCGGATCATCGTCTGCAGATCAGGGGCCATTCGGTCCATGGGCTATCCTTCTTTATCGGCGCCACCAAACAGGCCGGTCAGCGCGCGTTTCACCAAGTTCGTCACCGACGGACGACGGACCGCACGGAAGGGCAGCGGGCGGCAGACCTCCATCGCGGCGACACCGACACGGGCGGTCAGCGCGCCGTTGACCACGCCTTCGCCGAACCGGCGCGAGACCTTGGCCAGAACGCCGCCCCCCGCGACCGATCCGATCAGATCATCGCCCACGGCCACAGCGCCCGTGGCCACAAGATGCGTCAACACCGACCGCGTCAACCGCCAGTTGCCCAGCGTGCCGGACCGACCGCCGTAAATCTCGGCGATCCGGCGGATCATGCGCAGGTTCGCGGTGAGCGCCGCGATCAGGTCAGCCAGTGCCAGCGGCACAATCGCGGTGACCGTGGCGACTTGGCGGGCGGCGGCTTCAACCTCGCGCCGGGCGGCTTTGTCGAGCGGGTCAAGCAGGTCCGTCTCCACCAGCCCCAGCAACCCGTCCGCGTCAAACACATCCCCTTGCTGTTCCGCGATCCGCGCGCGGCCCCACTCGGTCTCGGGGCGCGCTTTGTAAAGCGCCACGATCTCTCCGGTGACCTTGCGCGCGGCCTTCAGATCGTCCGAGGCAATGGCTTCCTGTGCATCTGCGTGAATGGTGTCGAGCTTTTTCAGCCGCCCGAACGCGGCCAGTTCCTTGACCGCAATCGCCAGAAGGATCACGCAGAAGACGCCGATCAGGATAAGCGCGGTCAGGCCGAGAACCGGGTTGCGGTCCAGAAGGCCCATCACGAAATCATACGCCGTGACCGAGGCCACAAAACCCACAAGTGCCACTAGAGCCGACCAGAACCACCGCGCCAGACGTGATGGTTTGCGCGCGGCCAGCGCGGCCATGGTCTGCATCGCCTGCCCTGTGGGCGCGGGGGCTGCCAGATCAGGCACCGGGGGGGCCGCCGCAGGCTCCGCCGCTTTCGCGTCCTCTAGCTCGATCAGGACCGGTCCGTCTTTGCGTGTGCTCATCTCAACCGATCCCCGATCAGAAACTCAGCCGCCTTGTCCAAACGGATATGGGGTGGCCCCTCCCCCGGCTTCAATGTCAGCCGCGCAGGCGCAAACGACATGATCTGGTAATCCTCATCCAGCCACGCCTCGGCGCCGTCACGGGCGGGACCCAGCAGATGCGCGGGGTCTTCGGGCAGTTCGCCGGGGTAAAAGGCGGCTTGCTTGCCCGTGTCCAGCAATGTGCCGCGCACGCAATCAAGGCTGCGGCCGTTGTGATCGAGCGTTTCCTCCACCGTGGCGCGCAGAGCCGCGATTGACATCGCGGCGGTCTGTGCGCCTGCGAAATCCGCGCGACGGCGGGCGTCAGCGGTCAGCGCCTGCATGATCGCGGTCAGGCGCGGGTGTTGGCGGTGGTGCAAATGATCCGCTTTGGTGGCAGCAAAGAGAATTCTCTCTACCCGTCGCCCCCGAAAAAGCTGGGTCAGAAACGCATTTCGCCCCGGTTTGAACGCCCCGAGGATATCCGCCATCGCGCCCCGCATATCCTCAACCGCTTGCGGCCCCTTGTGGATCGCCCCGAGCGCATCGACCAGAACGACCTGCCGGTCGATCCGCGAAAAATGATCCCGAAAGAAGGGTTTCACGACGCGGGATTTATACGCCTCAAAACGCCGCTCCATCTCGCGGTAGAGCGATTTACGCGGAGCGGTGCCGGTCGGCGCTGGCAATGGCGCAAAGGTCAGCACAGGCGATCCGGCCATTTCTCCGGGCAGCAAAAAGCGCCCCGGGGTGCAGTCGTAGAACCCCGCCTGACGGGCATCCTGTAAGTATCGGGTAAAAGTATCGGCCAGTTCCTGCGCCACAGGCTCTTGTAGCTTGGCAGAGGAATCGGTCGATTTTACCAATGTTTCGAAGGCATTATGCTCCTCACGGGAAACGCCGCGCATCAGCGTCTCCTCGGACCATTGCGCATAGGACTTCTCCAGCAGCGCCAGATCGAGCAGCCATTCGCCGGGATAGTCCACGATATCCAGATGCACCGTGCGCGGCCCGCTGACGGCCCCCATAATGCCAGTTGGCTGCACTTTCAGTGACAGACGCAGCTGACTGACCGCACGGGTGCTGTCAGGCCAGCTTGGCGTGCTGTTGCTGAGCGCTGCCAAGTGTTTTTCATACTCGAACCGCGGCACGGTGTCATCGGGTTGGGGCTGCAGATAGGCGCTGCGGATACCACCATTGGCGGCGGCCAGAAGCTGGGGCATTCGTCCGCGATCCAGCAGGTTGGCCACCAGCGAGGTGATGAACACCGTCTTGCCCGCACGGCTCAGCCCCGTCACGCCCAAACGGACGCGCGGGGTCGAGAACGGATCAGTCAGCGCGCTCGTGACCTGCTCGACACTGCGTGTCAGCCCATCTGCGATGGTGGAAATGACCAAAACTGCCCCCAAACCTTCTTTGTTATCCGCATAAACATAAGCGCGGCAGCGCGGCTTCGCTAGGGTATTGTCCCCGTCAAGGCAGCGGGTTACGGACGGGTCATGCCTCGTTTTGCCTTCCAGATCGAATATCACGGCGCGCCGTTTGCCGGATGGCAGCGGCAGGCTGATCAACCCTCCGTGCAGGGCACGATCGAGGCGGCGCTGGCCAAGCTGGAACCGGGTCCACATACAATCGCCGCAGCAGGGCGCACAGATGCCGGGGTGCATGGGCTGGCGCAGGTCGCGCATGCGGATTTGCAGAAAGACTGGGATCCGTTTCGCCTGTCGGAGGCGCTGAACTTTCACCTCAAGCCGCAGCCGGTGTCGATCTTGCAGGTCGCGCAAGTGTCTCAGGACTGGCACGCGCGGTTTTCAGCAGTAGAGCGGCGGTATCTCTTTCGGTTGTTGTCCCGGCGCGCACCCACCACCCATGACAAGGGGTTGGTCTGGCAGGTCGGCCACCCGTTGACCCTGGCTCCGATGCAGGAGGCGGCGCAGCATTTACTGGGGCGGCATGACTTTACGACCTTCCGGTCGTCGATCTGTCAGGCCGACAGCCCCGTGCGCACCCTTGATGCGCTTGAGATCACGCATCACCCGGTTTCCCGCGGGGACGAGTTTCACTTTCATGTGCGGGCGCGGTCGTTCCTGCACAATCAGGTGCGCAGCTTTGTCGGTACGTTGGAACGTGTGGGTGCTGGCAATTGGGCACCAGACGATGTCAAAGCAGCGCTGGAGGCACAGGATCGCGCCGCTTGCGGGCCAGTCTGTCCGCCAGAAGGGCTTTACCTGGCCGGGGTCCGTTATCCAGACGATCCGTTCACGCCGCGCTGAGTTGCTTGCGGGCCTGACGAAGACGCGCCTTGTCGGCCTCGGTCGGGAGCGCCTTATCACCGTGATCCTCCATCCGGTCCAGCATCTGAGCGGAAGCGTCTTTCATCTCGTCCGATCCGCCCTCGGCCAAGGTGATCAACGCTGCCTGCAAACGCAAAAGCACTTCGATCTGCCCGGCACCGTCGCGCATCAGGCCGTCAAAGGCGGTCTCCAGCAGTTCCGCCGGGCCAAACGCGCAGCAATAGATCGAGGCTTGTGTCTCAGCCTCCTCGGCAGGCTCGGTGTGCGACCACGTCCAAAGGCGGCGTTCCAGACGGATAATAACCTCCACCGCTGTGCCGGGATCGTTGATCCCCGGGGACAACGCTTTGCTGGCGGTCTCGCCTAGCACCTGAAGCGCGTAGCGGGGGTCTTGTTCGGGGCTGCGATTGCGCCCCAGCGCAAAATGTTTTGCAAGCTCCGCGCAGGTTTCCTCGTCAGCGTTGATCACCTGCGCCATCGGTTGACCTTCAAGGATCGTATCGCCCGGCAGCCGGGTCAGATAGACTTTAAAGCCCTTTTCTTCTGCCGCCTCGCTGAGCTGTTCGACATCAATGAACCGCAAATAGCCTGATGTGGGCGCAAGAACCGGATCCGTCCCCTCAGGGATCTGCCCCAGATCGGATAGACTGGTTGCACCAAGCGTGGGATAGCGCGCATGGGTGTCGAGGGTCTGACGCGCACGATCCTCGGCGACCGAGAGCGCATGATCGAGGCTGCTGAGGTCGCTGAGATGGTCGATCCAGCGCAGGATCGAGACAACAACAATGACGACAACCAGAACAGTTGCCACGAAGATAATCACTGAGGCGGCCGGGCTGTAGTATTCAGCGCGATAGAGGATAATCGCGACAAGCGCATAGGTGAAAGCACCCAGGAAGGTGGCAAGAACCGTTTGCGTGCGGGTGTCTTCCATCAACAAACGGTGGATGCGCGGCGTGGTCTGATTGCCGATCGCGCGATGCGAGGTGACCATGACGCCGACGGAGAAGGTGGTGACCGCCAGCATGGAGTTCGCAAGGATCGTCAGGATCGGAAGCGTCGCGCCGGCCGAAAAACGATCCTTGAATTCGTCGGGGATCAGCGGGTCGAAAAGCTCGGCGCTGAAGGCGGCGAGCACCGAAAGGACAAGGATCAGCGCGATGCGCACCCAGAGGATGCGACTGATGCGGCGCAGTTCAAAGAACGTTTTGGAAATCATGATGAAGACTGGGTCCTTCGGGCTGACGTTATCCTGTGGAACGTATGGTTGGGTCGTTGGTTCCCATGGGAGGTGCGGGGGCAAAAACTCTTCAGAAGAGTTTTATCAAAAGTTTTCTGAAAACTTTTAGCCCCTGCGCGGGGTATCCTCGCTTCACACCGCCGTTACCCAAATCACGCAATACTCCGTCACGGGCGTGTGATGTGCGTTCACGCACATATCACAGGATCACCGTGCGCGTTTTCAGATCGCTCTCCCAATGCCATCTCTCTGTCATCGGAAGCGCAAACTTCCAAACACACACAAACACAAACGCAAACACAACACACACAAAGGACTACCAACATGAAATTCGCTCTTATCTCCGCCCTCGTCGTCGCTGCAGCTCCGGCCTTCGCTGACGTCACTTCGCCTGCTGAAATCAACGCTGAGCACGGCTTTGAAACCAGCTTCATGGCTTCCAACGATCTGGGTAAGGTCTCCCCAGCCGAGATCGCCGGTGAAGGCAGCGTCGGCAACGACGTGATCTCGACCCAGAACGTGGACGTTCTGGTCAAGCTGGGCGTCACCTCGGCTGCTGAGCTGGCTGCACGCTAAGTCGTACCGCCATCCCACCACAAACGGCCCTCAAGGTTCCTCCCGCCTTGAGGGTAGTTTTGCGTCAGTAGAGTTCCCAATCGTCGTCATGCGTGAGAGAGCCGATGGCCGTCCATGTAGCACGGATGCGGGCGATGCGGGTGTCACCCCAGGTGCGAAAGACGATCTTGAAGTCCCCGGTGGTGACCTCTTCCGCCTGAATGTCGGCGCGCAGATTGGTGCTGCGATCCAGATCCCACAGCGAGATTGCGACCTGCACGGTGGGCGGCTCAGAAAAGGGCACGCCAAAGCTCACGGGCGTGCGACGCTCGCGCGGGCCGGTGCCGGTCCACATCTCGCCCCCGTTCTGATAGTCGGAAAAGAGCAGCTCTTCGCCTTGCTGCACCCCGACCGAATGTCCGCTTAACCGCTTCATGTGGACCCCTTCACTGGGTCATAAATCTTAAAATTCCGGCAAAATTTGGGTCTTAAAATGAAAAGCCCCGCACGGGTGGCGGGGCAGATCGGGATCAGGTGTCGCCTTAGACGCCCAGTTCAGCGCGCAGGGCTTCCATGTCAGCGACCAGCTTGTTGGCCGCGTCACGGGTGTCATCGGGCGCGTTGGACGCCGCCTCTGTCGCGTCGGCGATCAATTGGGTGATCACGTCGGCGGTGACTTCCTCTGCGGGCATGGCGCGTTCGGCAAGCACCGAGGTTGCAGCCGGTGTCACCTCGGCAAAGCCGCCGGTCACGGCATAGCGGCTGGTTCCATCCGCGCCTGTCACGGTCAGAACACCAGGGCGCAGGGTCGTGATGACCGGCGCATGATCGGGCATTGCGGTCATATCGCCATCTGCACCCGGGATCTGCACCTCGGTCGCGGTGACCGAGGCGAGCTTGCGTTCCGGTGAGACCAGATCGAATTGCATCGTATCTGCCATGGTTTAGGCGGCCTCCGCTGCCATTTTCTCGGCTTTGGCTTTCACTTCCTCGATGCCGCCAACCATGTAGAAGGCGCCTTCGGGGAGGTGGTCATATTCGCCAGCCACAACCGCTTTGAACGACGCGATGGTTTCTTCCAACGGCACCTGAACACCGTCAGAGCCGGTGAAGACCTTCGCCACATCGAAGGGCTGCGACAGGAAGCGCTGGATTTTACGCGCACGGGCCACGGTCAGTTTGTCTTCCTCGCTGAGTTCGTCCATGCCGAGAATGGCGATGATATCCTGAAGCGACTTGTAGCTTTGCAAGATCCCCTGAACGTCACGAGCCACCGCGTAGTGCTCTTCACCCACAATCTGCGGGTCCATCAGGCGCGAGGTCGAGTCGAGCGGGTCCACGGCGGGGTAGATGCCAAGCTCGGAAATCGCACGGTTAAGAACCGTCGTCGCGTCCAAGTGCGCAAAGGTTGTTGCCGGTGCGGGGTCGGTCAGGTCGTCCGCAGGCACGTAGACGGCCTGGATCGACGTGATGGAGCCATTCTTGGTCGAGGTGATCCGCTCCTGCATGTCGCCCATGTCGGTGGCGAGCGTCGGCTGGTAGCCCACAGCCGAAGGAATACGACCCAGCAGAGCGGACATCTCTGAACCAGCCTGGGTGAAGCGGAAGATGTTGTCAACGAAGAACAGAACGTCAGCACCGGTGGCGTCGCGGAACTGCTCGGCCAGGGTGAGGCCGGTCAGCGCGATCCGTGCGCGGGCACCGGGAGGCTCGTTCATCTGGCCGAAGCACAGCGCGATCTTGGAGTCGGTCAGGTTGTCCGGTGTCAGAACGCCGGATTCGATCATCTCGTGGTAGAGGTCGTTACCTTCGCGGGTCCGTTCACCGACGCCCGCGAACACCGAGAGACCCGAGTGCACTTTGGCGATGTTGTTGATGAGTTCCTGAATAAGAACTGTCTTGCCCACACCAGCACCGCCGAAGAGGCCGATCTTACCGCCTTTGGCATAGGGGGCCAGAAGGTCGATCACCTTGATGCCGGTGACGAGAATTTCGGATTCCGTTGCCTGCTCCGAGAAGTCGGGTGCGGGGGCGTGGATCGGGCGGCGCTCATCGGTTTCGATGGGGCCTTTTTCGTCGATCGGATCGCCGGTCACGTTGATGATCCGGCCCAGCGTCGCGGTGCCAACGGGCACGGTGATCGCAGTGCCGGTGTCGGTGACTTCCTGACCGCGGACCAGACCTTCGGTCGCGTCCATGGCAATCGTGCGAACCGTGTTCTCACCGAGGTGCTGTGCAACCTCGAGAACCAGCGTCTTGCCGTCATTGTCTGTGTTGAGCGCGTTCAGGATCTCCGGCAGGTGATCGTCGAACTGCACGTCGACCACGGCGCCGATAACCTGCGTGATCTTGCCTTTAGCATTCGCCATTTTCGTGTCTCCGGTTCGGTCTTAGAGCGCCTCGGCGCCCGAGATAATTTCAATAAGTTCGCTGGTGATGACGGCCTGACGGGAGCGGTTGAACTCAATCGTCAGCTTGTCGATCATCTCGCCTGCGTTACGGGTCGCATTGTCCATCGCGGACATCCGGGCACCCTGTTCAGAGGCGCCGTTTTCCAGCAGAGCGGTGAAGATTTGCGTCGCGACCCCGCGCGGCAGCAGATCAGCCAGAATGGCCTCTTCGCTGGGCTCGTAGTCGTAAAGCGTGCTTTCAGCGGCGTCCCCGTCTTCGCTTTGCTCAAAGCTGGCGGGGATGATCTGCTTGGCGGTGGGCACTTGCGTGACCACGTTCACGAACTCTGCAAAGAAGATCGTGGCGACGTCGAACTCACCAGCGTCAAAGCGGGTCAGCACATCTTTCGCGATGCTTTGCGCGTCGGCATAGCCCACGCGTTTGACGTCGCTCAGATCGACATGGCCGACGAAGTGATCGCCATAATCGCGCTTGATCGCATCGCGGCCTTTCTTGCCGACGGTAAGGATTTTCACCGTCTTGCCTTCAGCCACCAGTTTGGCGGCGTGGGTCTTGGCAAGTTTCGCGATGTTGCCGTTGAAGCCACCGCACAGACCACGCTCGGCGGTCATCACGATCAGCAATTGCGTCTGATCGCTGCCCGTCCCGGCCAGAAGCCGGGGCGCGCTGTCAGAGCCACCCACCGATTGCGCCAGCCCGGACATCACGGCGTTGAACCGTTCTGCATAAGGGCGTGCGGCCTCGGCGCTTTCCTGGGCCCGCCGCAATTTTGCGGCGGCCACCATCTGCATGGCCTTGGTGATCTTCCGAGTGCTTTTGACACTCTCGATCCTGTTTTTAAGGTCCTTCAGGCTAGGCATTGTCTGCCCCCCTTACGAAAAATCTGCGGCGAATTCGTCGAGAGCGGCTTTGATCTTGTCTTCCGCATCGCCTTTGATTTTCGGGTCCTCGTTGGTGATCATGTCCAGAAGGTCTTTGTGCTTGGAGCGCAGGTGGTTCAGCAGGCCTTGCTCGAACCGGCCAACGTCCTTGACGGCGATCTTATCAAGATAGCCTTTGGTGCCTGCGTAGATCACGCACACGATCTCGGCGTTGGTGAGCGGCGAATACTGCGGCTGCTTCATCAGCTCGGTCAGGCGGGCACCACGGTTCAGCAGCTGCTGGGTTGCGGCGTCCAGATCGGAGCCGAACTGCGCAAAAGCAGCCATTTCGCGATACTGAGCGAGTTCCAGTTTGACCGGACCGGCGACGGATTTCATCGCGTTGGTCTGGGCCGAGGAGCCCACGCGGCTCACCGACAGACCGGTGTTCACGGCGGGGCGGATGCCCTGGTAGAACAGCTCCGTCTCAAGGAAGATCTGGCCGTCGGTGATCGAGATCACGTTGGTCGGAATAAAGGCCGACACGTCGCCACCTTGGGTTTCAATGATCGGCAGCGCCGTCAGCGAGCCTGCGCCGTTGTCTTCGTTCAGCTTCGCAGACCGCTCCAGCAGGCGCGAGTGGAGGTAAAACACGTCGCCCGGATAGGCTTCACGGCCCGGCGGGCGGCGCAGCAGCAGCGACATCTGACGGTAGGACACGGCCTGCTTGGACAGGTCATCATAGACGATCAGCGCGTGGCGGCCATTGTCGCGGAAATGCTCGGCCATGGCGGTTGCAGCATAAGGGGCCAGGAACTGCATCGGCGCGGGGTCAGAGGCTGTTGCGGCCACGACGATCGAATATTCGATCGCGCCGGTCTCTTCGAGCTTCTTCACCAGCTGCGCCACTGTCGAACGCTTCTGGCCGATAGCCACGTAGACGCAGTAAAGCTTCTTGCTCTCATCGTCGCCTGCGGCATCGTTGTAGGACTTCTGGTTCAGGATGGTGTCGAGCGCGATCGCGGTCTTACCGGTTTGACGGTCACCGATGATCAGCTCGCGCTGGCCACGGCCAACGGGGATCATGGCGTCCACGGATTTCAGACCCGTCGCCATCGGCTCGTGCACGGATTTACGCGGGATGATGCCCGGCGCTTTGACGTCTGCCACAGCGCGTTTCTTGGTCTTGATCGGGCCCTTGCCGTCGAGCGGGTTGCCCAGACCGTCGACAACGCGGCCCAGCAGTTCGTCACCGGCGGGCACGTCCACGATGGACTGGGTGCGCTTGACGGTGTCGCCTTCCTTGATCTCGCGGTCAGAGCCGAAGATCACGACGCCGACGTTGTCGCTTTCGAGGTTCAGGGCCATGCCCATGATGCCGCCCGGAAATTCGACCATTTCACCGGCCTGCACATTGTCCAGACCATAAACGCGGGCGATACCGTCGCCCACGCTCAGCACACGGCCTACTTCTGCGACTTCTGCTTCCTGACCAAAGTTCTTGATCTGATCCTTCAGGATCGCAGAGATTTCGGCTGCTTGGATACCCATTATCCGACCTCTTTCATAGTGTTCTGGAGTGCTGCAAGTTTCGAGCGGATCGACGTGTCGATCATCTTGGAACCCACTTTTACGATAAGACCGCCAATGAGGCTTTCATCGACGGTCGCATTGATCTTGACGTCTTTACCGACGCTGGATTTGAGAGACTTCGCAAGCGCAGTTTCCTGCGTCTTGGTCAGTGCCTTGGCGGCCACCACATCGGCCGTCACTTCGCCTTTATCTTCGGCAATAAGTGCGCGCAGGCTGGCAACCAGCTGAGGCAGCACGAACAGACGCCGGTTCTGCGCCATCAGCGCCAGCGTGTTGCCAAGGACGGGCGACAGCTTCATCTTCTTGGCAATCGCGGTGATCGCGTCTTCCTGTTGCGACCGGCTGTAGACGGGCGAGTGGATCAGGTCGCGGAAATCCGCGCTCTCGTCCATCGCGGCGGCCAGCGCGTCGACATCGGTTTCAATGGCTTTGAGTTTCTTGCCCTCTTTGGCAAGTTCAAACACGGCAGTGGCATAGCGCGCGGCAATGCCAGTAGAGATCGAAGCTGGTTCGGACACGTCCACCCTTCCGACTTTATTATGTGACCCCGTTCCCCACCCGGATCGGGCCGACAACAGGCTTGCGTGGCAAGTAGTGAGCCTTTGATTTATCTCAAGGCTGCAAAATCGTCGTGGATGTAGCAGAGCAAATCTGGCCCCGCAACCTCCCACGGTAAAAACCAGACATACCCAAAACCCCTTATTTTCAAGCGCTTCGGCGGCCTGCGACCCTATGCGCCTGTGATTGCCTAATTTTCTTGCGCCTATGGGAGCGCAAACAGGCGATTCCTTCACTCAGGAATTGCATTATTCGGTGGGTGGCGTCGCCGCGATCACGCAAATTTCCACCAGCAACTCCTGTCGGGCCATCCGCGCCTCGACACAGGCGCGTGCGGGTTTGCCCACATCGGCGACCCAGGCGTTCCAGACCTCGTTCATGGCGGCAAAGTCCTTCATGTCGCGGATGAAGACGGTGCAGCACAGTAGATGCCCCTTGTCGCTGCCCGCTTCGGCCAGCAGCGCGTCAATCTTGTCGCAGCAGCTTTGGGTCTGGCCTTTGATGTCTTCGCTGGTATCGGCGGCCACTTGACCGGACAGATAGATCACTCCGTTATGCTGAACGATCTTGCTGGCGCGTTCGGATTGCGTTGTGCGTGTGATGGTCATCTCTGTCTCCCCTTGTTGGGGTGGGCATACGCGGGCGGGACGGCCTCGACAAGGCGTGTCGCAGGCTCTAGCGATTGAGGCATGACCTCCCTGCCCGCCCCGCGCTATCTGGACCGGTTCAGCCCGCCCCATATCACCACGCTGGTGCTCAGCACCGCCGTGGGGTCCGTCACGATCAATATCTTCCTGCCGTCGATGCCCGAAATGGCGACTTTCTTTGGCAAGCCTTATGCGGTGATCCAGTTGACGCTGACGGTTTACTTGGCGCTGACCGGGGTTGCGATCCTCGTGCTGGGGCCGCTATCGGATCTCTATGGCCGTCGCCCGGTCATGCTGTGGAGCTTTGCGCTCTTCATCCTCGCCTCTATCGGGGCGGCGTTCGCGCAGAGCTTTGCGGTGTTCATGGTGTTTAGGGCGTTGCAAGCGGCTGTGGTGTCGAGCTTCGTGATTGGCCGCGCGGTGGTGCGCGATCAGGTGGCGCGCGAGAAAGCGGCCAGCCTGCTGGGCTATGTCACGATGGGCCAAGCGCTGGCGCCGATGATTGCACCCGCCATCGGCGGCGCGTTGGGCGATGCGTTCGGCTGGCAGGCCAGTTTTCACGCGTTGACGGTGTTCGGGGTGATCGCGCTGGCGTTGATCTATTTCGATCAGGGCGAGACCTTTCAAGGCAGCGGCGCGGGGTTGCGCGCGCAGATGCGCAATTACCCCGATCTGTTCCGCTCGCGCCGGTTCTGGGGATACACGCTGGTTTCGACCTTCGCGGCTGGCACCTTTTTCGCCTATCTGGGCGGTGCGCCTTATGTGGGCGTCAACGTCTATGGGCTCAGCGCCGGAGCCGTTGGGCTTTACATGGCGTTCACGCCCACCGGCTATGTGATCGGGAATTTCATTTCGGGCCGGTTTGCAACGCGGATCGGGATGTTCCGCATGTTGCTTTTGGGGGCGGCGATCACGCTGAGTTTCATGTCTATGACACTGGTCACCTGGGGATTAGGCATCACCCATCCGTTGGGGTTCTTCTTTTTCACCTTCTCCATCGGGCTGGGCAACGGGATTATCCTGCCCTCGGCCAGTGCGGGTCTGCTGGATGTGCGGCCCGATCTGGCGGGCTCGGCGTCGGGGTTGTCGGGCTCTATTGTGACATTTGGGGGCGCGGCTTTGTCGACGCTGTCGGGGCTGTTGCTGACGGCCTATTCCGGTGTGCTGCCGCTGATCTTATGTGTGCTGGGAGCATCGCTGCTGTGCCTGAGTTGCGCGCTTTACACGATTTCAGTCGAGAAACAGCAGCGCGCCCTCTAGGCGCGGTAGGCGGGTTTCGGGGCCGGACGGATCAGACCGTCCAGCGCACCGAGCGGTTTTTTGACTGCATCCTTGAGACCCGATGTCTGCTTGGGGTGGCCTTGCTTGACCACCTCAACCATCAGCACGCCGCCCGCCATCAATGGCCCCCGTCGGCCGACGCGTTCGAACAGACCGGCTGTCTTGCGCCAGAACTTGCGGTGCGAGGGGGGCTGATAAAGGGCGGAGATATGGCGCTCTGGCACGAAGCCGTGGCGTTTGAGTTGTGCCTCAAACTGGCCCAGCGAATAGGGGCGGCCATAGCCGAAGGGCGTGCGGTCGTTGCGCGCCCAGAGGCCCGCGCGGTTCGGCACAACGAACAGGGCCTTACCGCCCGGACCAAGCACGCGGGCGGCCTCGTCCAGCAGTGAGGACGGGTTCTCGGACGTTTCCAGTCCGTGCATCACGACCAGCTTGTCGACAAAGCCGGTCGGCAGCGGCCACCACATTTCTTCCGACAGGACCGATACGTTGGGCATCCCCGCAGGCCAGGGCATCACACCCTGGGGCGCTGGCATCAACGCGATGACCCGGCGCGCATCGGCCAGATAGGGACGTAGCAGCGGCGCGGCAAAGCCGAAGCCGGCGACGGTCTGACCCTTGGCCTCTGGCCACATCTCGACCAGCCGGTCGCGGATCACCTTTTGCGCCGCCCGACCCAGCGGCGAGCGATAATAGAAGTTGCGCAAGTCGAGCACGTCGAGATGCATTGCGCGGAGCTCCTTTTCACGCCAGTTTCGCAGCCTAACTTGACCCGACCATAACAAGAGCCAGATCAATTACTATGGGTATTGAAATCCTCACCATCCCTTGTCTGCAAGACAATTTCTGCTTTCTCATCCATAATGACGAAAGTGGCGAGACCGCGTTGATCGACGCAAGTGAGGCAGCCCCTATTCAAGCGATGCTGGATGCCAAGGGCTGGGTGCTGACGGATGTGCTGCTGACCCACCACCATTGGGACCATATCGACGAGCTTCCCGCTTTGCGAAAGCGCTATGCGCCGCGGGTGATCGGGGCGGCAGCGGATGCCCATCGTCTTCCTGCGCTGGATCTGGCGGTGGCAGATGGGGATGTCTTCACGACCTGCGGGCAGGAGACGCAGGTCATGGATGTGTCCGGCCATACGATTGGCCATGTCGCCTATTACATGCCCGGTATTAAAGCCGCCTTCACCGCAGACAGCCTGATGGCGCTGGGATGCGGGCGGTTGACCGAAGGCACGCCTGAGATGATGTGGCCCAGCCTATTGAAGCTGCGCGCGCTGCCCGACGACACGGCGATTTACAGCGCGCATGAATATAGTGCAGGGAATGCCGCTTTCGCGATCACCCTTGAACCTGAGAACGCGGCCCTTATCTCTCGGATAGACGCCGATGCGGCCAATCGCGCCGCTGACAAACCCACCGTTCCCAACCCCCTGTCGCTGGAAAAAGCGACCAATCCGTTCATCCGAGCGGATGATCCCGCCTTTCGTGCCGCGGTTGGCATGGAAGATCACTCACCTCTGGAGGTCTTTACCGCGATCCGCGCGCGCAAGGATCGGTTTTAGGTCAGCAAACCGGACCTAAATGACTATATTTCCAGCGATTGCCTGTCATTCACGCAAAATGTGACAGTATAGTGAGAAAAAACGCTTGAAGGTTCGGAATAAAAACCGAACTTTAATACCTAAGAGGCCACGGTTACGGCGGGGCTCGATCCCCACCACGACCCCGATCAGAGGAGCACAGCACGTGCCTTCATTCTCGAATACCCTTGAGCAAGCCATTCATTCGGCCCTGGCGCTGGCAAACAGCCGTCGCCATGAGTTGGCAACTTTGGAACATCTTCTGCTGGCGCTGGTCGATGAACCGGATGCAGCAAAGGTCATGCAGGCCTGTAGCGTCGATCTGGAAGCGCTGAAAAAGACGCTCGAAGATTTCATCGACGACGATCTGTCGACGCTGGTCACGGATGTTGATGGGTCCGAGGCGGTCCCGACCGCCGCCTTCCAGCGCGTGATCCAGCGCGCGGCGATCCATGTTCAAAGCTCGGGCCGCACCGAAGTCACCGGGGCCAATGTGTTGGTCGCCATCTTTGCAGAGCGGGAGTCGAACGCGGCTTACTTCCTGCAAGAACAGGACATGACTCGCTATGACGCGGTGAACTTCATCGCCCATGGTGTGGCAAAGGACCCGTCCTTTGGCGAGCCGCGCCCGGTCTCAGGCGCGTCCGAGCTTGAGGAAGAGACCGTGTCCGGCGTGACCGAGGGTGAGCAGAAGGAATCTGCGCTGGCCAAATATTGCGTCGATCTGAACGAGAAATCCCGCAAGGGCGATGTTGACCCGCTGATCGGACGCGACAGCGAGGTGGAGCGGTGCGTGCAGGTGCTGTGTCGTCGCCGCAAGAATAACCCGCTGCTGGTGGGTGATCCGGGCGTCGGCAAAACGGCGATTGCCGAAGGTCTGGCGCGCAAGATCGTGCAGGGTGAGACCCCAGCAGTTCTGTCGAATGCCACGATTTACTCGCTCGATATGGGCGCGCTGCTGGCCGGCACGCGCTATCGCGGGGATTTCGAGGAACGCTTGAAAGCGGTTGTGACCGAGTTGGAAGATCACCCCGATGCGGTCCTCTTCATTGACGAAATTCATACGGTCATCGGGGCCGGTGCGACGTCTGGCGGCGCGATGGATGCGTCCAACCTGCTGAAGCCTGCACTGCAAGGCGGCAAGCTGCGCTGCATGGGCTCGACCACCTACAAGGAGTTCCGTCAGCATTTCGAGAAGGATCGCGCGTTGAGCCGCCGGTTCCAGAAAATCGACGTGGCGGAGCCGTCTGTCGATGATGCGGTGAAGATCCTCAAGGGCCTGAAGCCATATTTCGAGGATCACCACGCGATCAAATACACCTCTGATGCGATCAAGACGGCTGTTGAGCTGTCGGCCCGCTACATCAATGACCGCAAGCTGCCCGACAAGGCAATTGACGTGATTGACGAGGCGGGGGCCGCCCAGCATCTGGTGGCCGAAAGTAAGCGCCGCAAGACAATCGGCGCGAAAGAGATCGAGGCCGTGGTAGCCAAGATCGCGCGTATCCCGCCGAAGAATGTCAGCAAGGACGATGCCGAGGTGCTGAAAGATCTGGAAACCAGCCTCAAGCGCGTGGTGTTCGGTCAGGATGCGGCAATCGATGCGCTGTCTTCCGCGATCAAGCTGGCCCGTGCCGGTCTGCGGGAGCCTGAAAAGCCCATCGGCAACTACCTCTTCGCCGGTCCGACCGGTGTTGGTAAGACCGAGGTGGCCAAGCAACTTGCAGACACGCTGGGCGTGGAACTGCTGCGCTTCGACATGTCGGAATATATGGAGAAACACGCGGTTTCCCGTCTGATCGGTGCCCCTCCGGGCTATGTGGGCTTCGATCAGGGCGGTATGCTGACCGATGGTGTCGACCAGCACCCGCATTGTGTGCTCCTGCTGGACGAGATCGAGAAAGCGCACCCGGATGTCTACAACATCCTGCTGCAGGTCATGGACCACGGCACGCTGACCGATCACAACGGGCGCACAGTGGACTTCCGCAATGTGATCCTGATCATGACGTCGAATGCCGGTGCATCTGAGCAAGCGAAAGCCGCCATTGGCTTTGGTCGCGATCGGCGCGAAGGCGAAGACACGGCAGCGATTGAGCGCACATTCACGCCGGAATTCCGCAACCGTCTGGATGCGGTGATTTCCTTCGGCGCACTGCCGAAAGACGTGATCCTGCAAGTGGTCGAGAAGTTCGTGCTGCAACTTGAAGCGCAACTGATGGACCGCAACGTGACATTCGAGCTGACGAAAGCCGCCACCGAATGGCTGGCCGACAAAGGCTACGACGACAAGATGGGTGCGCGCCCGCTGGGCCGCGTCATTCAGGAGTATATCAAGAAACCGCTGGCGGAAGAATTGCTGTTCGGCAAGCTCGCCAAGGGTGGTGTGGTCAAGGTCGGCGTCAAAGACGGCAAGATTGACCTGCGGCTTGAAGCCCCTGAGAAAGCCCAGATTTCAGGCGATAAGCCGCCACTTCTTACGGCGGAATGATCAAACGCGCGATTGCGCTGATATCGCTCGCAGCCCCCGCGGTTGCGAGCGATTTTTCGTTGCAGTTGCCGATTGACTGCACACTGGGCGACACCTGCTATATTCAGCAATTCGTGGACCACGATCCGAATGCCTCAGCCTCGGATTTCGCATGCGGGCCGCTGACCTATGACACCCATAAAGGCACCGATTTCGCGCTGGATGATCTGGCCATGATGGAGGCAGGCGTCGATGTGCTGGCCGCAGCGCAGGGGCGCGTGGTTGCGACGCGCGACGGGATGGAAGACATGCTTTATACAGGCGACAGTGCTGCGCAAATCGAGGGGCGCGAATGCGGCAATGGTCTGGTGATTGACCATGGAAGCGGCTGGCGCACGCAATATTGCCACCTCAAACAGGGTTCTGTGATCGTTGAAAAGGGCCAGCGGGTGGAAGCCGGGGCTGTGCTGGGCAAGGTCGGGCTGTCGGGACGCACGCAGTTCCCGCATCTACATCTGACCCTGCGCAAAAATGATCAGGTCGTGGATCCGTTTGCCCCGGAAGGTCGCCGCATATGCGGGCTGCCGGAAAAGACGCTTTGGGCCGAAACGCCGGTGTTCCAGAACGGAGGCATCATCCGCGCGGGCTTCGCAGATGCGCCCCCGGCCTATGAGGACATCAAGGCGGGTCAGCCGAGCCTGACGGCCTTCACACCGCAATCCAAAGTCCTTGCGGTTTGGGTGCATTCCTTTGGGGCGCAGGCGGGCGACAGTTACCGGATGGAGGTTGTCGGGCCCAATGGCACCGTTCTGCAGGAAGAGGCCGCGCAGACCCGGACCCAGGCGCAGAGCTTTCGGTTTGTCGGCAAACGCACGCCGCCGAGTGGCTGGGCAAGCGGGGTTTACACCGCGACGCTCAGCCTGATCCGGGATGGGGTGGCGATTGACACCGCCGAGATCACTGCGACGGTTGAGTAGCTATTTTTCGGTCAGTTTCAGCTCAATCCGGCGGTTCTGAGCGCGGGCCTCGGCGGTGTCGCCGGGTGCCACAGGCTGGTATTGGCCGAAGCCGTTTGCCGCAAGCCGGTCGGGCGGCAGACCAAGGAAATTCACCATGTAAAGCACAACGGACAAGGCGCGGGCCTGGCTGAGTTCCCAATTGTCGGCGAACTCCCCAAAGCCGGACAGCGGCACGTTATCTGTGTGTCCATCCACGCGGATGACCCAATCAAGCTGGTCCGGAATATCAGCGGCCACGTCGCGCAGGATGGCCGCGACTTTGGCGATCTCCCCCTGCCCTTCGCTGGACAGAGTGGCGCTTCCGGGGGCAAACAGCACCTCGGAGGAGAAAACGAACCGGTCGCCTTCGATGCGGACACCGTCCTGATTGCCCAGCAGATCGCGGAGCGCCCCAAAGAACTCGGACCTGTAACGTTCAAGGTTCTGGTTTTCGGCCTCAAGGCGGATGCGCTCGGCCTCTTCCAACTCCCGGCGGCGGCGTTCTTCGGCGGCAACCTGCGCCAGGGCCGTGTTGAGCTGCGTGCCCAGCGTATCAAGCTGAACCTGCGCGGCCTCGTCGCGGGCGCGGGCCTGGTCCAGCAAGCTTTGGAGCGATCCAAGCTGGCCGCGCAACGCAGCCACCTGTTCATTCAGCAAGGCCAACCGGCGCTGATCTTCAAGCGATTGAGCTTCTTTTTGCGACAGCTCAGCCTCTGCCAAGGCAAGCAGCGCGGCTTGTTCTTCGGCTTCTGTTAAACGGGTCTCTGACGTGGCGGCCAGTTCATCACGAGCGGCTCGGGCCGCGGCCAGAAGAGTCAGTGTTTCCTCGGCCGCGCGGCGCTGTTCTTCCAAGGCCAGCGTCATCGCCGTCAGCTCGGTCTGTGCGTTTTGCAGCCGCTCGCGCAGGGCTTCCGCCGCAGCGGCTTCGGCCAGACGGGCGGTTTCTTCATCCGAAAGCGCTTCGGCCGTGGCGGTGTTTTCAGCGCGCAGATCCGCGATCATCGCTTCCAGCGCTTCGCGTTGGGCAGCGGCGAGGCGGGCGGCTTCGGTCTGGGCATCAATCTCGGATCGGGCTTGAGCGATCGCGAGGTTCAATTGCTCTTGCTGGCTGAGCAATTCCGCCTCCGTGCCTTCCAGTTCGGTGACCCGGCCCAGTGCCTGGTCGCGCTCGGCCAAAAGCCCTGCGACTTGTGTCTCAAATCCCGTGATCCGGGTTTCGGCGTCGGCCAGCGCTGTATCCCGCTCGGCCAAGGTCCCTTGCAAGGCGGCGATGGTGGCGGCGCGGTCTGCAGATTCCGCGCGGGTGTCGGCCAGGGTGGCAGACAACGCGCCGAGGCGGGATTGCAGATCGGCGGTGCGGTCGCGTTCAAGGCCCAGTTGATCGGCGAGTGAGGCGAGTTCGACCGACAGCGCGTCCAGCTCGCTTTCCTGTCCGGTGATCGTCTCGCGCAGGATGAATTGCACGACCATGAAAATGGTCAGCACGAACATCAGCACGAGCAAAAGCGCTGTCATCGCATCGACAAAACCAGGCCAGATGGAGGCCTGAAAACGCGCGCCGGTTCTGCGCGACAGGGCCATGGTTTAGCCCCCGTCTTTCGGAGGTGGTGCCGCGAGCGCGCGGGTCAGCGATCCAAGATCGGCGCGCAATTCGCTGATGACATCCTGACGCCCGGCAGCCAGTTCTTCGGAGATTTTCAGCAATTGCACATCAATGGAGCGGAGCCGCATCCGGCTTTCCGCATCCAGCCCATCGCCATCCATACGGTCGATCAGACGTTCCTGCCCTTCGGCCACGCGGGCCAGCATTGCGTTGGGGCTGTCTTGCCCGGCCAATTGCTGGGTCAGCAGCGCCATCGCTTCGGTCATCCGGGTCAGCTTGTCATCGACTGCCGCCCGGCTGGCGTCGCTTTGCAGAAAGACCGTGCGGAGGCCGTCCATCTGCTCGGACATATGATCAAGGACACCGGCCATGAAGTTCTGCTCCGCCCCGCTTTCGCCTTCTGCGGCGGTGAACCCAACGCGGGTGATTGTCGACAGCCAATCCTCAAGCTCGCGGTAAAAGCGGTTCTGGCCGTGACCTGCGAAGAGCTCCAGCAGGCCAACGATCAGCGATCCGGCGAGGCCCAAAAGCGAGGAGGCAAAGGCGACGCCCATGCCCGAAAGCTGGCTTTCGAGCCCTCCCATCAGCCGGCCAAAGATTTCGACCCCGCCTTCGCCTTCTTCGGGGTTGAGCGACCGGATGGTGTCGACCATAGCTGGCACCGTCGTGGCAAGGCCGTAGAATGTGCCCAAAAGGCCGAGGAATATCAGAAGGTTGACGATATAGCGCGTGATCTCGCGCGCCTCGTCGATGCGGGTCGCAACGGATTCAAGAATCGACCGGGTGGAGGTCGCGTTGAGCTGGCTGCGTGCGCCTTTGGTGCGCAACATCGCCGCCAAGGTCGCCAAAAGCGCCGGCGGTTGCGGGATGTCAGATCCAAGACGTTGCGAGGCAAACCCCTCGATCCAGCGCACGGACGAGATCAGTTGCAGCACTTGCCAGAAACAGGCCAGCACGCCCAGCGCGAAGACCAGCACGATAAAGCCGTTGAGATAGGGGTTGGCGTAGAACACCGGGCCAATGCGCGGCAGGGCGAGGTAGACGCCCACGCCCACTAGCGCCAAGGACACCAGCATCAGCATCACCTGACTGCGGGGTCTTGAAAAATACGGCTCGGCCTCGAGGTCGGTGAGGGCCATCTGGTCCGCTCCTGACGCTTGTTTTCTTGGGCCAAACTTACGCCAGTCTGGGCAATTGTCCAAGGTTAATCCGTGCGCCCGTTCAGGTGTTTGGACAGCCAGTCGATATCGGGGTCATGGATGCCAAGTTCGGCCAGATGATCGGCAGTATTATGCAGATACTCGGTGTTCGGCCCGCGCCCACCAACCGCGCGAGAGATAACTTCTGCCTGTTTGGAGAGCGGCAGCGCACCGGTGTATTGTTCGTGTTTCGGGTCAATCACATAGGTTACGGCGTTGATATCGCGACCGTCGACAAGGCGGACATTCACCCATTTTTCCAGATAGGCCGACGAGATCAGTTCGCGTTCGCGCAAGGCTTGCAGGGTTGCGTCCTCGTGCCCATCAGCTGCGCGAAAGGCGACGCCTTCGCAGGTGGCATTTCGGGCTTCATCCAGCGCCAGCACCAGCCCCGGATCGGCATGGGTGCCGCGGTGGTGCACAGACCACATGCAGAAGCTGCGGTGATAACCGTTGAGCGTGGCCAGCGCCTGCTCTCCCACTTCGAAACCGGGGTTCCAGATCAGCGATCCGTAGCCGAACACCCATAGCGTCATCTTGCTGGTCCTCCTGATATCTGCCCTATAAACGAGGGCAAGCTGATGTGAAAGGAGCCTCCATGCGCGTCTTGGGGATCATTGTGATTTTGGCCGTCGCCGGTTGGGGCGGCTATTGGTATCTCGGTAAATCTGCGTATCAGGCGGGGCTAGAGCAGTGGTTCGAGGATCGCCGTACCGAAGGATGGGTCGCCGATTATGCGGGGCTGGAAACGGGCGGCTTTCCCAGCCGCTTTGATACAGAGATCACGACGCTGGAACTGGCAGACCCCGAAACGGGCGTTGCGTGGCAAGCGCCGGTTTTCCGGGTAGAGGCCGCAAGCGCCAGCCCGACCGAGATTGACGTGGTTTGGCCAAGCGAGCAGGTGATCGCATCGCCTGAGGAACGCGTGACGATTCTGTCAGAGGTCATGCGCGCGGGCGTTCGGTTCGCGCCCAACACGTCACTGGCGCTTGAGGCGATGGATGCGACGCTGGATCAGGTGGTTTTGCGCTCGTCCGAGGGATGGGAAAGTGCTGTGGAAAGCGGTGTATTTACGACGCGGCTCGAAGACGGCTCGACCACGGCGCATGTCATTAATTTCACCGCAACAGGCGTGACACCAGGCGCTCAGATCGTTGAAATTATTGACACATCAGACATTCTGCCCGACGCGCTGGAGACGCTGCAACTGGATATGACAGCCGATTTCGACGCCCCGTGGGATCGTGCGGCCATCGAAGAGCGCCGCCCCCAGCCCACCGCACTTGATCTGCGTCTGGCCAAGGCGCAATGGGGTCCGTTGGAGCTGAGCGCCGTGGGTGCGTTGACCGTAGATGCCGAGGGGCGGCCCGAAGGCAGCATCGACATCAAAGCCACAGAATGGCGAGAGATGTTGAAAATGGCCGTCGCAGGCGGCGTGATACCGGCGGATCTCGCCCCGACGATTGAGCGGGGATTGCAACTTTTGGCGGGGCTTTCGGGCAGCAGCACGTCGCTGAATACAACGCTCAACTTCAATCGGGGTTTGATGAGCGTGGGGCCGATTCCGGTAGGGCCAGCACCCGTTCTGCGCTTGCGTTAACGGCAGTAGGGGCCGCTGCGATAGCGGGCCGTGTCGAAGTGGAAATGGTCGCGGTGAAAGCGGTCTGAGTTGGGACCAAGCACAGTGCCAAAGGGACCACAGGCGGCGCGGTGCATATCGCGCAAAGCGCGGCCTTTGCGCCCCCCTCCCCAATCGCGCAAGACCGAGATCTGACTGCCGTCTTGCAGATTGATCGCCGAGATATCAATTGCGCGGCCTTTGCCATGCTCGCTGATCCGCGCGCCTTTCTGGTTGTTGCGCGTCCGGCAGGCGTAATGGGCCGCCACGCGCAGGGACTTGATCCCGCCGCCTTGATTGCCAACCGCAGGGCGCGCGCCTTTGTCGACCCATTGCCGCAAGGCGATGGCGGTGGGGCAGTCGATGGTGGCCGATTGGGTCAGCGCGACGCCGGACACGGCCCGCACGCGAACAGCGTCAGGCACGCCGCAACCACGGATACGGCCCGGAATGGGGGCAATGCGTTCGCCCTGAATGGACGGGTCGTTGCAGATGCCACCGCCCGCGTTCGGAACGCGGCGCGACATGGCCTTATGCAGATTTGCAGGGCGATTGTCCGGCCGGATAGAGACGATGGGCCCGGCGCCGCCACGCGCCAAGATAACACCCGCGATCATGTTGTTCATCTTGGCCGCGTCGGCAGAAATCGGACGGGCTTCGGGGCGAATGGAGCGGTCAGGCGCTGCTGTCGCAGCGGATGCTGCCAACAGCAAAGCCAGGGCCCAACGCATTAAGTCTTCACCTTCGAGCGGCCGAAATCAGGGGCGTCGGTGTCCTGACCAGCCTCGATGATCCCGCGCCGAATGGCACGGGTCCGGGTGAAATAGTCGTAAAGGTGATCGCCATCGCCGGTGCGGATGGCGCGTTGCAGGGCGAAAAGCTCTTCAGTGAAACGGCCGAGAATTTCGAGGGTAGCGTCCTTGTTGTTCAGGAACACGTCGCGCCACATGGTCGGGTCGCTGGCCGCGATCCGGGTGAAATCGCGAAAACCGGCGGCGGAGTATTTGATGACCTCGCTATCGGTCACGCGGCGCAGATCATCGGCCACGCCGACCATCGTGTAGGCAATCAGGTGCGGCGCATGGCTGGTGACGGCGAGGACGAGGTCGTGGTGATCGGGGTCCATTTCCTCGACCAGGGCGCCCATGCCTTCCCAAAGCGCGCGCAGGTCAGCAATGGCCCTAGCATCGCTTCCCTCGACCGGGACAAGGAGGGTGAAACGGTTGTCAAAGAGCTCGGCAAAGCCGGATTGTGGACCGGAATGCTCGGTGCCGGCCACTGGGTGACCGCCAATAAAGTGCACGTTATCAGGTAGATGCGGTCCGACGGCGTCAATCACCTCGCGCTTGACAGAGCCGACATCGCTGATCGTGGCACCGGGCTTCAGCGCGGGCGCGATATCGGCCGCGACCTGCCCCATGACGCCCACCGGCACGCAGAGCACGATCAGATCAGCGTCTTTCACCGCGTCAGCGGCGGTGTCGTGAATCTCGTCGCAAAGCCCGATCTCGCGCGCCGTCTTCCGGGTGTCTTCCGACCTTGCGTAGCCGGTGACTGTGCCTGCCAAACCACCGCGTTTCATCGCCCAGAACATGGACGACGCGATAAGGCCCAGACCGATCAGGGCGACGCGGTTGTAGATCGGCGTGCTCATGCGGCCTGTTCCTGAAAGGTCTTGATTGCGGCGACAATCCGTTGGCAGGACGGGCCATCGCCCACGGTGATGCGCAAGCATTTGGGCAATTTGTACCCCGCCACGCGGCGCACAAGGATACCTTGGGATTTCAGGTGATCGTCGCAGGCGTTTGCCTCTGCTTCAGAGCCGAACCGCGCTAAGATGAAATTCGCCTCGGACTTATCAGAGGCGATGCCGAGTGCCGCCAACTCGGTCGCAAGCCAGTCGCGCCATTTGGCGTTTTCCGAGAGGCACATAGCGGCGTAGTCGGTATCGCGCACGGCGGCCTCGGCCGTCTCCAGCGCGGTGGTCGACAGATTGAATGGGCCGCGGATGCGGTTGAGCACGTCGATGATGGCTTTCGGCGCATAGCCCCAGCCCACACGCAGCCCGCCCAGACCGTGCATCTTGGAGAACGTGCGGGTCATGACGACGTTCTCGCGCGCCTCAACCAATGCCGCACCGCCATCATAATCCGGGACGTATTCGGCATAGGCCCCATCGAGGATCAGCAGCGCTTGGGGCGGCAAACCTTGGGCAAGACGCGTGATCTCGTTCAGCCCGATCATCGTCGCGGTCGGGTTGTTGGGGTTGGCGATGAAGACCAGTTTGGTGCGCTCCGAACATGCAGCCAGAATGGCGTCCACATCCACGCGGCGCGTGTCTTCGGCCACCTCGATAGGCGTGCCGCCTGCCGCGAGGGTCGAGATGCGATACATCGCAAAGCCATGTTCGGTGTGGATCACCTCATCCCCCTGCCCGACATAAGCCTGACAGAGGAAGTGAATAATCTCGTCCGAGCCAACGCCGCAGACAATGCGTTCCATATCAAGGTCGTAGACCTCGGCAATGGCGCCACGCAGCGCACTGTGATCGGTCGACGGGTAGCGGTGCAGCCCAGCAGCGGAGGCCTGACAGGCCGCAATCGCCTTGGGCGACGGGCCGAACGGGTTCTCGTTCGAGCTGAGCTTGACCACATCTTTCACGCCCTCCACATGGCTCGCCCCGCCCTGATAGAGCGCGATGTCCATGATGCCGGGTTGCGGTGTGATGCGGGTCATATCCGTCTCCAGTTTCAGACGTTGTAGCGGGGCCAATCCGCTGAGGAAAGCAACAAAAAAGGCCGCGAAGGTCTCCCCTCGCGGCCTTTCGGAAATCTGAGGCTCAGATTAGTTCTGAGCGTAGAATTCGATGACGAGGTTTGGCTCCATCATCACTGGATAAGGCACGTCCGACAGGCCGGGCTTCCGGGTGAAGGTTGCAGTCATCTTGGAATGGTCAGCGTCGATGTAATCGGGCACATCACGCTCGGCCAGACCCACAGCTTCCAGCACAACGGCCAGCTGTTTGGAGCGATCCCGCACCTCGATCACGTCGCCTTCTTTGACGCGGTAGGAGGGGATGTTAACCTTCTTGCCGTTCACTTTGACGTGGCCGTGGTTCACGAACTGACGGGCCGCAAAAACGGTCGGCACGAACTTGGCGCGGTAGACCACAGCGTCCAGACGGCTTTCCAGCAGGCCGATCAGGTTTTCACCGGTATCGCCTTTGATACGCTCGGCATCTGCATAGATGCGGCGGAACTGCTTCTCCGTCAGATCGCCGTAGTAGCCTTTCAGCTTCTGCTTGGCACGCAGCTGCAGACCGAAGTCAGACAGCTTGCCCTTGCGGCGCTGACCGTGCTGGCCGGGGCCATATTCGCGGCGATTGACGGGGGATTTCGGACGACCCCAGATGTTTTCACCCATCCGGCGGTCAAGTTTATGTTTGGCAGACGTGCGTTTGGTCACGATCTGGATCCTTTCAAGTTATGAAAGGTGCTGTCCTTTGCGTCGCCCCTTATGGGCTTGGCCGACAGGCATCCCCTTGCGGGGGCCACCAACACCAAATGAAGCCGCGCTTATACAGGGCGGATTGAGGCTGTCAATGGCCCGCGAGAGGGCTTTAGGCGGCGACGTCCTGCAAGAGGACCGCTGTCTCGGCTTTGGACAGATTGCGCCGGGCATAACTGCCGTAAAGATGCGGGTCATGTTCCAGTTCGGGCAGCTGCTCAAAGAGGGCAGCGCGCTGGTCATCCGGCACAAGGCTGAGCGAGGTGTTGGCGGGGTGGAAGCTCTCCGTCTCAATCCCGTTCGCCCAGACGATTTGATGCTCTTCGAGCAGCAAATGGACATAGGTGACCTCCCGGACCGATCGGTCGCGGATGATCGAGTGACCGTTCACCAGTTCCTTCGCGGCCACCAGAACTTCGGGCGTGTTGAAGAGCGCACGCGCGGCGTCACCTTTCAAAAGCATCCGATGTTCTGGAGAGACCAGCAATTCGCTGTCGGGCACAGACCCATCAAGCGAGCCGCGCCGTAAGCGGATCGGGCGGAACTCTGGCATCGCGAAAAGCCGCGCGCCCGTCATCCGGCGCGATCCTTTCCATAGGATCGGCTGCGCGCCATTATCCTTGGTGAGGATCTTGTCGTCGGGGCGCAGATCCTCGACCAGACGGGGGCCGTCTTCGGTTGCGATCCGGGTGCCGGGGGTGAAACAGATCACGCCGCCTGCCAGTTCAGCCGAGCGCGAGCGCTGGGTTTCGTCAATGCTGCGATGCACGATCCACAGATCGCGCCCGCGTGGCGGCACATGATCAAGGAACATCAATAGCGGTTTCGCGCCGTCCACCTCAACCACTGTGATTGTATATGTCTGGCGCCCATCGGTGACGACAAAACCGCTATCCATCAGCGGTTGGTCGACCTCGATCTGATCCAACGACTCCCCAGTCATTGCTGCGCCCACCAGACGGCGCACTGATCGTGCGGCCCGCCTGCGAAGGTTTGCCTCGTCCTCGCCCCTCTCCAGAAGCATAAGCTCTGCCGGGCCATCGACCCGAACCAGCTCACCAGTCCATTGCCACGTCGCACCCACTGCCAGGGTGTCTATTGGTGCAGCTTTGAGACCGTCTGTTTCTGTTTGCGACCAGGAGATGACAAACGTGCCCCGAAAGCCCGTTTCCATTGCCTGATAACCTGCCTTTTGTTTCTTTTTATGGCATCAGCTTAACAAAAAGCGATTCGTCTGGGAAGAGAAATCTTTCAGAGTCAGGTGCTTAGAACTTGAAGTTAACGTGGAGCGAGCCTGTCAGCTGGCCCTCGTCCTGTTCTTCAAATTCTTCACCCAAATAGGTCAGCCCGTAAAAGACCGACGGCCCAAGGCCCTGGATGCTCATCCCTGCGCGCAAACGATGGCGGCTGTCCTTCAACTCGACCGTCCCATCATCGGGCAGATACGCACTGTCGCCCACATAGGCCAGATCGCCCCCCAGTGTCAGGGCAATGCCGAACGCATCATCAGAATGGGTCGCGCGGTAGCGCTGCCCGGTGGTGACGTCGCGGGCATAAAGATCGGACTGGCCGACCAGACCCCAATGTAGATCACCGCCGACGCGCACGAAAGTCTCTACCCCCGCCTGGGCTTCAACGAAGGGGCGTATGGTCAGATTGTCTTGAAGACGGAAGGGCTGGCCGATCTCGACCAGACCGGTGAGATGAACATTGTTGCCCAGTTGATCGTCGAGGATTTCAACCTCTGGCGCATCGACGCGGTCGTGAAAGTTTTTCTGAAACTCGCCCAACCCAGTCTGCTCGCCGACAAAGACCACATCTGCGCCCAGCGAAAATTCCGTCGCGCCGCGCATGAATTGCGTGTGCATCCCCAGCGAGGCCGCGCCGACATAACGGCGGTCATCCGGAATGGTGCGGTTCAGCTTGTCAGGCGCGATAATCTCGGTCCGGAAGCGGTATTCGATCAGATCGCCAAAGCCTGCGGGAAGCTGCCCGTCCCATTCGGGACCGCGCATCCACGAGACCGCATAAGAGCCCGTGCGCCAACGGTCCTTGCCGTCGCCGAAAAAGTCATTGGTGAACAAACGGCCAAAGCCCAACGTCTCGCGCTGGTCAAAAAAGCCGTCGGCCAAAGCCGGTGTTGTCGATACCAGAAGTGCGGTGAGACCACCCAGGAGCGTGCGACGCATCATAAAAACCCATCCGTTTGCGCCCCCCGGCACAAGCCTTCTACCGTGACGCGAATCGGTGCGCTAGTGCCAATCGGCCACAGCGGGTGGATTTTCAGAGGAAGAAAACTCTTCAGAAGAGTTTTTCAAAAGTTTTCAGAAAACTTTTGGCTCAACCGCATTTGGAGTGGCCACAAGAGCCACAGGTCATGCAGCCCTCGACCATCCGCATGTCGTATTGACCGCAAGACGGGCAAGCCTTGCCACGTCCTTCGCCCAGGTTCACGACAGCCGCTTGAGGGTCGGATTTAAGCCCCATCCCTTCGCCTGCAATGAAACCAATCTCGATCATATGGCGCTCAATCACGCCGCCAATGGCCGCCAGGATCGAAGGGATATATTTGCCCTGCATCCATGCGCCGCCGCGTGGATCGAAGACGGCTTTGAGTTCTTCCACCACGAAAGACACATCCCCCCCGCGCCGGAACACGGCCGAGATCATCCGGGTCAGCGCAACGGTCCAGGCAAAATGCTCCATGTTCTTGGAGTTGATAAACACCTCGAACGGGCGGCGGTGGCCGTTCAGCACAATGTCGTTGATCGTGATGTAAAGGGCATGCTCACTATCGGGCCATTTCACCTTATATGTATTGCCCTCAAGGGTTTGCGGGCGATCCAGTGGCTCGGCGATATATACGACATCGGCACCGGTATCGGCCTCTGGCACGCTTTCAGAGCTTTCCGAGACACTGAGGACAGAGCCCGTCACATCATTGGGGCGGTAGGTGGTGCAGCCTTTGCAGCCGGTGTCCCACGCCTCCATATAGACCTCTTTGAAGGCCTCGAAACTGATGTCTTCGGGGCAGTTGATCGTCTTGGAGATAGAGCTGTCGATCCATTTCTGGGCTGCGGCCTGCATCTTGACATGATCCAGCGGGGCCAGCGTCTGGGCGTTGACGAAATAGTCGGGCAATTCGGCATCCCCGAACTTCTCGCGCCACATCTGGACGGCGTAATCGACGACCTCTTCTTCGGTCCGGGTGCCATCTTTCTGCAGGACCTTGCGGGTATAGGCATAAGCGAAGACCGGCTCGATCCCCGAACTGACATTCCCAGCATAAAGGCTGATCGTGCCGGTGGGCGCGATCGAGGTCAGAAGCGCGTTGCGGATGCCGTGTTCAGCGATGGCATCGCGCACATCTGCGTCCATTGCTTGCATTGCCCCAGAGGCGAGGAATTTGTCGGCGTCAAAGAGCGGGAACGCCCCCTTCTCTTTCGCCAGATCAACCGACGCGAGATAAGAGGCGCGGGCGATCTGTTTCATCCACGCCTCGGTCTGCGCGGCAGCTTCATCGGAGCCATAGCGCAGCCCGACCATCAACAGCGCATCGGCCAGACCCGTCACGCCGAGGCCAATGCGGCGCTTGGCTGCCGCTTCTTGCGCTTGCGCCTCCAGCGGGAAGCGGCTGGCATCGACCACATTATCCATCATGCGCACCGCGGTCGCGACCAGATCGGTCAGCATCGCCTCATCGAGCGCTGCACCCGCCTCGAACGGGTCGGACACCAGCTTGGCCATGTTGATCGAGCCCAGAAGGCAAGCCCCGTAAGGCGGCAACGGCTGTTCGCCGCAGGGATTCGTCGCGGCAATGGTCTCACAATAATTCAGGTTGTTCATCGCGTTGATGCGGTCGATGAAAATCACGCCCGGCTCGGCATAATCAAAGGTCGAGCGCATGATTTTGTTCCACAAATCGCGCGCTTGGACGGTGTGATAGACGGTGCCGTCGAACGTGAGGTCCCATGATCCATCGGCCTTCACTGCGTCCATGAAGTCATCGGTGACCAGCACCGATACATTAAACATCCGCAGGCGGGCGGCATCGGATTTGGCGGTGATGAAATCTTCGATATCGGGGTGATCACAGCGCATCGTGGCCATCATCGCCCCGCGCCGCGAGCCCGCAGACATGATCGTGCGGCACATCGCGTCCCAGACATCCATGAAGCTGAGCGGGCCGGAGGCATCCGCCGCCACGCCTTTCACGCCTGCGCCCTTGGGCCGGATCGTGCTGAAATCATAGCCGATGCCGCCGCCTTGCTGCATGGTCAGCGCGGCTTCTTTCAGCATGTCGAAAATGCCGCCCATGCTGTCGGGGATCGTGCCCATGACAAAGCAATTAAAGAGCGTCACCGACCGCTCGGTGCCCGCGCCCGCCGTGATGCGACCCGCGGGGAGGTATTTGAACTCCTCCAGCGCGTTATAGAACCTGTCTTCCCAGACCTGCGGCTCCGCCTCAACCGAGGCAAGCGCGCGCGCAATGCGGCGCCAGCTGTCTTCGACCGTTTGATCAATCGGCGCGCCGTCCGCTTCCTTGAAGCGGTATTTCATGTCCCAGATTTGCTCGGCAATGGGGGCAGTAAAACGGCTCATGGCAGCGGCTCCTGTGAAGCGCGCCCCTCGCGCGCGCGAGGGGCGAGATTACATTGGATGTAACGATCGGTCAACTTGAACCGAGACGCAGAACTGCTACTCTTATACCATCACTGGGGGTGAATCTGTGGATAAATCCATAAATCTTGTAAAGCTCTGCGTTGGCGCTGAGAAGGTGGAAGACTTGCTGAACTGGCAGAAAAACCCGCGCGCGAAGGGGCCAGATGGCAAGCCACGCCATGTCACGCGCATGTGGCCCAAGCGCGAGGCAGAGATCCTCAATGGCGGCTCGATTTACTGGGTTTTCAAAGGGGTGATCCTGTGCCGGCAACGTATCTTGCGGCTGGACGAGGTCATCGGGCAAGACGGTATCCGCCGCTGCGGTATCGTGCTGGACAACGAAGTGCACCGCACCGAACACGCGATGCGGCGACCGTTTCAAGGCTGGCGCTATCTGACCCATGAAGACGCGCCGAGCGATCTGACAGGCACCCGCGCCCGCGAAGAATCTCTTCCTGTTGAGCTGAGCGCGGCACTTGCAGAAATCGGTGTTCGCTAAAGCGCGAGCTGTGTCTCCAACGCGGTGAACGCCGCACGATCCGGGTCCGTCCATTCTGCCATGCGCGATTTGAACAGCGTTGCCTGCGAGCGCAGGATAGGCCCGTCGCTGAGCACTTTCAAATGGTTGGCGCGCAGGGTTTCGCCGGTCGATGTGATGTCTGCCACGGCCTCTGCCGTCAGATTGGCAACGGTGCCTTCGGTTGCCCCCTGGCTATCGACGAGCTGGTAGTCCGCAACCCCTGCATCTTTCAGATGCTCGCGCACCAGCCGGTGATATTTCGTCGCAATCCGCAGCCGGAACCCGTGATCGCGGCGGAATGCGGCGGCTACGGCATCCAGATCGTCAAGCGTGTCCACATCGACCCACGCGCCCGGCACGGCGATGATCAGATCGGCGTGACCGAACCCCATCGTGGTCAATTCCGTGACGCGATCGTTCCAGGAGGCCAGCTTCTCGCGCACCATATCGGTGCCGGTGACGCCAAGATGGATGCGCCCCGCAGCCAGTTCCCGCGGCACCTCGCCTGCCGAGAGCAGCACCAGTTCGACGCCATCGACACCCTCGACCGCGCCCGCATATTCGCGGTCTGATCCAGTGCGGCTGAGCGTGATCCCCCGCTTGCCAAACCACTCGAACGTCTTGTCCATCAAGCGACCTTTGGAGGGAACACCAAGTTTGATCGTCATGCTCGGCCCTCCGCAATTTCGACGGCTATTCCTGGGCGGATCACGCCGCCAACGGCTGGAATCTCGCGGCCCTGACCCAGGACTTGCGTCAGCGCATCATAGCGCCCGCCGGTCGCCACAGGGGGCAAATCGGGACGGGCTTCGGCATAGAAGCCAAAGACGAAGCCGTCATAATACTCCAGCGCGGTGCGGCCATAGCTGGCCTCAAATTCAAGATTGTCGACGTCGATGCCTTGCTTGGAAAGCGCCTCCAACCGACGGGCCAGCTTGTCTGCAGAGGGGCGCAAGGCGGGCATATCAACGGCGATATCGCGCAGGGCGGTCAGCACGTTTGGCGCGGTCTCGCGCAGGCTCACGATTGTGTCGAGCAGGCCGACCTCTTCCTCCGAGATGGGCGGCAAGGCGGCGTCATCCTGCAGGGCGCTGAGCCGTTCGGCGATCTGCACACGGGTGCGCAAGCCGGTCAGTGGCACGTCACTGGCCATCGGATCAGCCATGTCGAGCAGGGCAGCCCGCGCGGCAGGCAGGGCGATGCGCCCCCCAAACCGGTCCAGCAAAGCGCGGAACCGGCGCGGTCGCCAGATATGCCGCAAAAGCGCGGCTTTGCGCCGCTCGGACGTTTTCAACCCGGTGACGGCGGCTTTCAGAATGCCGATATCGCCGGTGGCAGCGCGGACGTTGAGCGGAGCCAACGCCTTGGCAATCAAAGCAAAAACCTCGGCATCGGCGGCCTCTGGCGCGGCGCGGTCAAAGACCTCGTATCCCACCTGCAGATACTCAGACGGTCGCCCGGTATCTTCTTCCTGACGGCGAAACACCTCGCCCATATAGGTGTAGCGCGCGGGCTCTGCGCCCTCCGCCATATGCATCTGCACCACGGGCACGGTGAAGTCTGGGCGCAGCATCTGCTCGCCCCGCAAAGGATCCTGCGTGACATAGGCGCGCGCACGAATATCCTCGCCATAAAGGTCCAGCAACGTGCTGGCGGGCTGCAGAATGTCGGCCTCAACCACCTCGGCCCCAACGGCTTTGAAGCTGTCGAGATAACCCGCCGCAGCGGCGCGGATGCTGGCTTTGCTGGCCACGTGCTTAGCCCTGCCCGTCCAGAATGTCGCGGATCTTGGCGACCATCTGATCGCGCGACACCTCGAATTGCGAGGGCCGTTCGCGCCATTCCTCAAGCGTCGCATTCTCGGCGATCTGCGCGCCAAGGATCAGGTCCTTGATCTGCACTTTGCCATTTGCCTTTTCGTCTGCCCCTTCGATGACCGCGACGGGGGAGCCACGGCGATCTGCATATTTCAGCTGGTTGCCGAAATTCTTGGGGTTGCCCAGATAGACCTCGGCCCGGATACCGGCCTGGCGCAGCTCGGCAACCATGCTTTGGTAATCCGCCATCCGGTCGCGATCCATGACGGTGACGACCACCGGACCTTGGGCGGTTTTCTCAAGACGGCCCTTGGCGTCAAGCGCGGCGAGCAGGCGGTCCACCCCGATCGAAACCCCCGTGGCCGGAACGGTCTGACCGGTGAAGCGCTTGACCAGATCGTCATAGCGCCCGCCCCCCGCGACGGAGCCAAACTGGCGCTTGCGGCCTTTCTCGTCGAGGATTTCAAACGTCAGTTCGGCCTCGTAGACAGGGCCAGTGTAATAGCCCAGGCCGCGCACGACGGACGGGTCCAACTCGATCCGGTCGGGGCCGTAGCCCTGGGCCTCCAGCAGGGCTGCAATCTCTTCCAGCTCGGCGACGCCTTCGGTGCCGATGTCAGAGCCTTGGACCAGTTCGCGCAGGCGCGCGACGGTTTCAGAGCCTGTGGCGCGTTTGGCTTCCATGAAGCCGATCACGACCTCGGCCTGATCACCGTCCAGCCCGGCACCCTTAGTGTAATCACCGCTCTCGTCCTCGCGCCCTTCGCCAAGAAGCGCGCGGACGCCGTCCAGACCAAGGCGATCCAGCTTGTCGATGGCGCGCAGAACGATGCCGCGTTCCGCCTCGAATTTCGTCGGATCGGCGGGGTCGAGGACGCCAGCGACCTCCATCACGCCGTTGAGCACTTTGCGGTTGTTCACACGTACGATGTAGTCACCGCGCTCGATGCCGACCGCCTCCAGCGTGTCGCCTAGCATCGCACAAATCTCGGCATCGGAGGCGACGGAGCCAGAACCGACAGTATCCGCATCACATTGATAGAACTGACGAAACCGCCCCGGTCCTGGCTTTTCGTTGCGCCAGACAGGCCCCATCGTGTAGCGGCGATAGGGTGTCGGCAGGTCATTGCGGTGCTGGGCGAAAACCCGGGCCAGCGGCGCGGTCATGTCATAGCGCAGCGCTAGCCAGTCGCCGTCATCTTCTTCCTGCCAGGCAAAGACACCTTCGTTCGGGCGGTCCACATCGGGCAGGAATTTCCCCAACGCCTCGACCGTCTCGACCGCACTCGTTTCCAGCGCGTCGAAGCCATAGCGATGATAGACCTCGGCGATCCGGGTCAGCATTTCGGCGCGCGCGGTCACTTCCGCGCCGAAATAGTCGCGAAAGCCTTTGGGCGTCTGCGCCTTGGAGCGCGGCTGTTTCTTTTGTTTGGCCATTGGTGTCTCTCAAGGGCTGGCGTTTGGCGCGACGCTTACCGCGCCCACGCGCGCGGGGCAAGTTGAGCCGGGCCGCGCGATATGCAATGAGGACCGCAACGCCACAAAGGACGCCGCCATGAGTATCGCGCTGGAAGAAACCGTCGCCCATTTGACCCGTGTCGTCGAAGAGCTGTCAGATGTGGTGGCCCGGCAAGAGACGGAGATCGCTGTGCTGAAGCGGCGGTTACAGATGGTGATGGAGCGCGAGGCGGAACGGGAGTTCAGCGAAGGTGGAACAGTGCCGCTCGCGGATCAGAAACCACCGCATTACTGAGTGGTGTGGCGCAAAACTCTTCAGAAGAGTTTTGGGAAAAGTTTTCTGAAAACTTTTGAGGCGCGGTGAGCCTGGACAAGCCGCGCCCCGGACGGGGGTAGAAATGCTCACACCGCCGTTACCAAAATCACGCAATACTCCGTCACGGGCGCGTGATGTGCGTTCGCGCACACATCACAGGATCACCGTGCGCGTTTTCAGATCCGCTCCCCAGTGTCATTTGTCTGTCATCGGAAGCGCAAACTTCCAAACACACACAACGCAAACACAACACACTCATAAAGGACTACCAACATGAAATTCGCTCTTATCTCCGCCCTCGTCGTCGCTGCCGCTCCGGCTTTCGCTGACGTCACCTCGCCTGCTGAAATCAACGCTGACCACGGCTTTGAAAGCTCTTTCGTGGCTTCCAACGATCTGGGCAAGGTCTCCCCAGCCGAGATCGCCGGTGAAGGCAGCGTAGGCAACGACGTGATCTCCACCCAGAACGTCGACGTTCTGGTCAAGTTGGGCGTGACCTCGGCTGCTGAGTTGGCCGCACGCTAAGTCGTACCGCCGCCCCACGACAAACGGCTCTCAAGGTTCCTCCCGCCTTGAGGGCCGTTTTGCGTCTCACCGCTCTTTCAGGTCTTTGGCCAACACTTCCCCATCATGGAGCAGCATGTCCGCCCAGCGCGGGTTGCCGAGGAAGCGTTCATAGACACTGACAAACACCGTGTCTTTGTCCAGCGCGGCACGGCGGCGCTCCGAACAAGGCTCGCGCTGCCCGACCCGGCAAATCCGGGATTTCAGCTTTTCATAGGCCGTATCGGTTTCCGTGAAGGCCAGATCGCGGTTTGAACGATCGTAGCGGACAGCCTCATGGGTTTCCGTTTCCCCAAAAATCGCAAGGGCCGCCGTGAACTGGCGCGCGCACTTGTCCTTGAAACCGGTCACGAAATGGGTCCGCAACCCGGTGCTGGACGGGTTGGTGTCATAAAGACGATAGCCAGCCCCCCGCTCTGGATAGCGCGCAACCTCGGTGCCCAGATCAGCACCACGCAGCCCGCAGACGCGCGCCAGCGTGCCGTAAGGCAGCAAGGTGCCGCGCGCCACTTCGGGGATCACATCGGTGGTGTCATCCCCCACCGGCGCAGCTGGCTCTTGCGGAAGAGCGGTGCGGAAAAGGCCACCGAGGCCGCGGCGCGGCGCGACCTCAGTCGGTGCCTCAACGGCTGCAGCCGTGATGTCTTCGGGATCGGTCTGGGGTGTCTGGATCGCCTCGTCGGGCGGCGTCTCGGCGGCATCTTGTTCGGTGGGGCCGCCCCGCAACCGGCGCAGCAGGCCGAACGGACCTTGCGGCGCTGTGGAGGCCGTGGCGACGGTGTCGTCCCTAGCTGTCTCCTCTGGTGCACCATCGGCGTCCGCGTCGAAAATCGTGCTGAGGATCCCCCCGTCGGGCAACGGATCCTCTGCGCTGACAGCCTCGACCGACGCGGTGTCGGGATCAACCTCGACCTCATCAATATTCGGCAGGTCTTCAAGCGCCGGGCCACAGGCCAACAGACCAAAGCACAGGATGATCGACAAATGGCGCACGAAATCTCCCCCCAGAGATGATCCAGCGCTTTTAACGACTGCGCACGCTTCGATCAAGCGGGGGCGGCGCGGGTTCGCCTAGACCTCTTCGACGTCCAGCACCCCGGTCAGGGACTTGATCGCGCCTTTGATCTGCGGAGAGACGGGGTAGGCTCCGGGCAGGTCAATCTCGACCTCGCCGGGCAAACCTTCGGTCATCAGGCAGAGCTGGATCGGGCCTTTGCCCTGCCCACCCTTGGGAAGATCGCCAAGGACTTTCGCAACGGATTGCACGGCGGCTTCGGCCTCTACAAACACTTTGAGCCCCATCGAGCTTGTGTCGATCACTGCCGTATCGAACGGCGTGACAGAGCGGCCAAGGAGCTTGAGCTGATCGCTTTCCATCGTCGCCTCGACCGTCAGCATGACCTTGGCCCCGGTGTCCAGATGATCGCGCGCGGTTTCCAGCGTGTCCGAGAACATCGTGACCTCATACGCGCCTGTCGTGTCGGAAAGCTGGACAAAAGCAAAGCGGTTGCCGCGGGCGGATTTACGCTCCTGCCGGCCTGCCACGGTGCCGGCCATCTTGGCAACATGCGCGCCGCGCTCGGCTTTTTGCGTGACCTCATGGAGCGTCAGCACACCCTTGCGTTTCAGCGGGCCCATATAATCGTCCAGCGGGTGGCCGGAGAGGTAAAAGCCGATGGCTGTGAACTCTTCGGTCAGCCGTTCGGCGGGGAGCCAATCCTCAACCGGGCTCAGCCGCGGTTCGGGCAGGTCGTCGCCCGCTTCGCCAAAAAGCGAGACCTGGTTTGAGTTCCGCTGGTCATGGATCGCGGCGGAATAGCCGACGAGCCCATCAAGGCTGTCGAAGACCCGGCGGCGGTTCGGATCAAGCTGGTCAAAGGCTCCGGACCGGGCGAGCATTTCAAGCGGGCGCTTGCCGACCCGTTTGAGATCAACCCGGCGGGCCAGATCGAAAAGCGTGGTAAACGGTTTGTCGCCCCGCGCCTCCGTCACCAGCTTCATTGCCTCGACGCCCACGTTTTTCAACGCGCCCAAGGCATAGACAACGCGGCCTTCCGAGACGCTGAATGTAGCCTCGGAACGGTTTACGCATGGCGGGATAATCTCGATCCCAAGGCCGCCGCGATCCGTGGGTTTGCGGACCTCATCAGCGTAGACGGCGAGCTTGTCAGTGAGGTGCAGATCGCAGTTCATCACACCGGCCATGAACTCCACCGGGTGGTTCGCCTTTAACCATGCGGTCTGATAGCTGACGACCGCATAGGCGGCGGCGTGGGACTTGTTGAAGCCGTAATTGGCAAACTTGTCGAGAAGGTTCCACACCTCCATCGCCTTGTCTTTGTCGACGCCGTTTTCTGCCGCCCCTTTGAGAAATTTCGGACGCTCTTCGTCCATGGCCTCCTGGATCTTCTTACCCATCGCGCGGCGCAACAGGTCAGCACCGCCAAGGGAGTAACCGGCCATTTCCTGCGCGATCTGCATCACCTGTTCTTGGTAAACGATAATGCCCTGCGTCTCATCCAGGATATGGTCGATAGAGGGGTGCAGGCCTTCGCGTTCGCTGAGGCCATTCTTGACCTCGCAGTATTTCGGAATGTTCTCCATCGGGCCGGGGCGATAGAGGGCGACCAGCGCGATGATGTCCTCGATACAGTTGGGTTTCATGCGCTTGAGCGCATCCATCATCCCGGAGCTTTCCACCTGGAAGACGGCGACAGTTTTGGCGGCGGAGTAAAGCGCGTAGGTCTTGTCGTCATCGAGCGGGATCGCATTGATGTCGATCTCCACCCCGCGATCTTTGAGCAAATTCAAAGCGTTCTGGATCACGGTCAGGGTCTTGAGGCCCAGAAAGTCGAACTTGACCAGGCCCGCCTGTTCGACCCATTTCATGTTGAACTGGGTTGCGGGCATGTCCGACCGGGGGTCTTGATAAAGCGGGACCAGCGCGTCGAGCGGACGGTCCCCGATCACGACACCGGCAGCGTGGGTGGAGGCGTTTCGAAGCAAGCCTTCGACTTGCTGGCCATACTCTAGAAGTCGCGCGACGACCTCTTCGTTCTTGGCCTCTTCGCGCAAACGCGGCTCGTCCGCGAGCGCCTTTTCGATGGAAACAGGCTTAACGCCCTCTACCGGGATCATCTTCGAGAGACGATCCACCTGTCCGTAAGGCATTTGCAGCACACGACCTACATCGCGGACGGCGGCTTTCGACAGAAGCGCGCCGAAGGTGATGATTTGGCCCACCTTGTCGCGGCCGTATTTCTTTTGCACGTAGCGGATCACTTCTTCGCGCCGGTCCATGCAGAAGTCGATGTCAAAATCGGGCATGGAGACCCGTTCGGGGTTCAGGAACCGTTCGAAAAGGAGGCTGTAACGCAGGGGATCAAGGTCGGTAATCGTTAACGCATAAGCGACCAGCGACCCGGCCCCAGAACCCCGCCCCGGCCCCACCGGAATGTCATTATCCTTGGCCCATTTGATGAAATCGGCAACGATCAGGAAGTAGCCGGGAAAGCCCATGCCTTCGATAATACCCAGCTCAAAGTCGAGCCGCTTTTCATACTCTTCTATACAGGCCGCGTGGGGGATGACGGCGAGACGCTCCTTGAGACCCTGCACAGATTGACGGCGCAGTTCCTCGATCTCGTCATCGGCGAATTTCGGCAGGATCGGATCGCGCTTATACGCCCGAAACGCGCAACGACGCGCAATTTCAACGGTGTTTTCAAGCGCTTCCGGCAGGTCGGCGAACAAGGTCGCCATTTCTTGCGGCGTCTTGAGATAATGCTGCGGGGTCAAACGACGGCGGGGTTCCTGCTGATCGACATAGGCCCCTTCGGCGATGCAGATCAGCGCGTCATGGGCCTCATACATCTTCGATTTGGGGAAATAGACGTCATTCGTGGCGACCAACGGCAAGTCCATCGCATAGGCCATTTCAACGAAGGGGCGCTCGGTTAGGCGCTCGGCCTCCGGCTGGCCGTCATCGGACGGGTGGCGCTGCAGCTCAACGTAAAGCCGGTTGGGAAAAGCGGCGGCAAGACAGGTCATCAACGCCTCTGCCTTTGGGCGCTGACCGGCTTGCAAGAGCTTGCCCAACGCACCTTCCGGACCGCCCGTCAGGCAGACCACTCCGTCTGCGCGCGCGATCAATTCCTCGATCGTGACTTGCGGCAGCTGATCGCCTTTATCCACATAAAGACAGCTGTTGAGCTGCATCAGGTTCTCATAGCCAAGCTCGTTCTGGGCCAGCAAAACAAGCGGCGCGGGGTCTTTCGGGCGGGCTCCGGGTTCAGCCGGATCAAAGGCCAGATCGACCTGACAGCCCATGATGGGCTGCACGCCAGCCTTGGCGGCCCCTTCTGCAAATTCCAGTGCACAGAACATGTTGTTGGTGTCTGTGACGGCCACCGCGGGCATGCCCATATCGACGCAAAGACCGGGGAGCTTTTTCACCGGGATCGCCCCTTCAAGAAGCGAGTACTCCGTGTGAACGCGGAGATGAATGAATCGGGGTTGGCTGCTCATGGCCTGACCGTATCGCTCTGTCCGACCCGATGGAAGCGGTCGCGCCGCGAAAAACAGCCTTGCAACACGGACTGCCCTGCGTAGCGTGCGTTAAGGACGAAAACGCGCCAGACCGGAGGCAGGATTGACAGACATCATTGTGATCGGCGGCGGGATTGCCGGAGTCTCTGCCGCGGCGGAAATGGCCATTGGAGCCAATGTGACTGTGCTGGAGGCGGAGGGCGCGCTGGGCTATCATGCCTCCGGACGCTCGGCGGCTATGTTTTTGAAAACATACGGCAATGAGATAATCCGCGCGTTGAGCGAAGCGTCAGAGCCGGGGCATCTGGATGCGGGTGTTCTGGCCCCGCGGGGCATGCTGCTGCTTGGCAAACCCGACGAGGCAGAGGCGTTTGAAGCAGAACGCCTGAGCTTCGGAATGGAACGGCTGACCCTTCAAGAGGCGCAGGAAAAACTGCCCATCGTGAACCCGAAGACCTGCGCCCATGCGGGCTATCTGGACACCGCGCGGGATCTGGACACGGACCTATTGATGCAGAGCTACCGAAAGGCCGCTTTAGGCGCGGGCGCAACCTTTGTCACGGGTGCGCGGGTCGACATGATTGAGCGGTCGGAAGGTAAATGGCACATCCGCGCGGGCGCGCAGAGCTGGAGTGCTGATATCGTGGTCAATGCGGCGGGCGCATGGGCGGACGACGTGGCCCGGCTTGCGGGCGTCGCGCCTTTGGGCATCCAGCCCTATCGCCGTTCGATGGCCCGCGTGCCCGCGCCAGGTGGACATGACACCTTCCACTGGCCGTTTGTCGATGGGATCAACGAGGCATGGTATGCGAAGCCCGATGCGGGGAAATGGTTGATTTCCCCAGCGGATGAAGACCCCGTCGCACCGCAGGATGCATGGCCCGACGACATTGTTCTGGCCGAAGGGATCGCCCGCTATCAGGAGATGATGACCGAAGAGGTCACGCGGGTCGAGACGACATGGGCCGGCCTGCGCAGTTTCGCGCCAGACCGGTCTCTGGTCATTGGGCATGATGTCGAAGCAACCGGATTTTTGTGGTTAACAGGGCAAGGCGGGTATGGCTTTCAAACCGCTCCTGCGGCGGCCCGGCTCTGTGCGGATATCGTGCTGGGGCGCACACCTGAATTGGGTGTGGATATGGCGGCGGCTTTGTCGCCCGAAAGGTTCGTATGACACGTCTGATCTCGCCATCCGCTGCGCGGAACGCCGGACCAATCCTTACCGTGCTTGAAGGCATTGCGCCCCCAACGGGACGCGCTTTGGAGATTGCAAGCGGGACGGGCGAACATGTATTGCATTTTGCTCATGCCATGCCGGACATTGTCTGGCAGCCCAGCGATCTCGATCCCGAACGGCTTGCCTCAATCGAGGATTGGGCGCGCGATCATTATGGCGACAACCTGCTTTCCCCGATCCAGTTGGACGTCAGCGTCCCCGGCTGGGCCATGGCCCATGATCCGTTCGATCTGGTTGTGCTGATCAATCTGCTCCACCTCATTTCGGACGTCGCAGCACGCGTTGTTCTGGACGGCATTGCGGAGGCGTTGGAGGACGGGGGCGCCGCGATGATCTACGGTCCGTTTTTGCGGGACGGTCGAACCACCAGCGATGGCGACGAGGCGTTTCACGCGAAGATTCAAGCGGACAATCCAGAAGCAGGATATAAAGATATCGACGAAATTATGTCTTACCTTCAAGAGCTTGGGTTTGAAGTTACGTCGCAAGAAATGCCCGCAAACAACATTGCCATCATCGCTCAGAAGTAGCCAAGGCCAAAGGGAAGCTCTCGCCGTTTCAGCACTCGCAACCCGTTCGCACAGGGTGGCGGCGTGGCGGTTTGCAGGGTGGTCAGTTCTGCTTCAATGATCCTCGCCAGACAGGCCAGCGCTTCTGGATCAGGGGCATCCTCCGCGCGCAGGTTCGTCAGAAATTCAGCATTCAAGAGGACTGTCTTTGTGCTGCCCGACGGGCGCAACGAGATCACGCGCACCAGATCGGGAGCGTCCTCCAGCTGACAGGCCGGACCGCATTGTTCGACCCCACGAGGGACAAATTGCAGGTTGAACCACTCAGCAAAGGTAACGACCCGCAAGCGTGCTGCATTGATATCGTCCGTATATGAGAGGCCGGCAGGTAAATTGATCTCAGCGCGTAAAGCGCCTGCCGCATCGCCGCTCAGATGGACCTGAACCGGATCGGAACTGCGGACCATCAGGAGGATAGCAAGGGCCGCCACCAGCAAACCGATGGCGCTAAAGAAAATCACGCGGATCATACCGATCTAAGAAGCGTTCAAATGCTCCGCGTCAAGGTTAACCATCGACGCGGATTGCCGCATTTGTCGGATCATAAGGGCTGTCATCAACGATTTCGGCATCCCAGAGCTGGTCGAACATCTTGACCTTGAGCCTGGTCCCCGGCACCGCAAGTTCGGGGCTTACATAGCCCATGCCGATGGACTTCGAGAAGGCCACCGAGTAGCCGCCGGACGTCAATCGGCCCACGCGGGTGTCTCCGTGATAAAGCGCTTCGCGGCCCCATGGATCGGCGTCGTCCGGCCCGTCAATCAGGAGCGTCACGCATTTGGATCGCACCCCCGTTTCCACCATCGCATCCTTACCGCGGAACTCCTTGGACAGGTCGATAAACCGTGGCAGATCAGCCTCTTGCGGGGTCGCGTCGCGCCCCAGTTCGGTGCCAAAGGCGCGGTAGGATTTCTCTTGCCGCAGCCAGTTTTGAGCACGCCCCCCGACCAGTTTCATACCATGCTTTTCGCCCGCCTTTTCCAGCAGATCAAAAAGGTAGTTCTGCATCTCCATCGGGTGATGCAGTTCCCATCCAAGCTCACCGGTATAGGCGACGCGGATGGCGCGAACGGGGCACATGCCCAGTTCGATATCGCGGCACGAGAGCCACGGGAACCGCTTGTTGGAGAGCACTGTGGACGGGTCAGCGTCCTTAACGATTTCATTCAAAACGTCGCGTGACTTTGGGCCCGCGATCGCGAAGACGCCCCATTGGGTCGTGACGTTCTGGATCTCGATATAGCCGAATTCCTTCGCCTTATCCTCAGCGGCCTTGCGCAGAAAATCGGCGTCGTAGTCTGTCCAAGCCCCTGCGGAGACGAGGTAATATTCATCTTCCGCCAGCCGCACGATGGTGTATTCGGTGCGCGTGGTGCCTTTGGCGGTCAGCGCATAGGTCAGGTTGATGCGGCCCACTTTGGGCAGCTTGTTGCAGGTGAACCAATCCAGAAACGCCGTCGCGCCGGGGCCTTTGACGACATGTTTGGTAAATGCCGTGGCATCAATCAGACCGACGCCTTCTCGGATCGCCTTGGCCTCGTCTACTGCATAGTGCCACCACGCACCGCGCCGGAACGAGCGTGCGTCATGGTCGAAATTATCCTCCGCATCAAGCGGACCGAAATAGTTCGGGCGCTCGAACCCATTGACGCAGCCAAACTGAGCGCCCCGCGCTTTTTGGCGGTCATAAACAGGGGCCGTGCGCAGAGGACGGCAGGCGGGCCGTTCTTCATCGGGGTGGTGTAGAATGTAGACGTGTTCGTAGGCTTCTTCGTTTTTGCGAGCGCTGTATTCGGTCGTCTGCCAGTCGCCGTATCGCTTGGGATCGAGCGAGGCCATATCAATCTCGGCCTCGCCTTCGGTCATCAACTGCGCAAGGTAATGGCCCGCACCACCAGCGGCGGTGATGCCGAAGGAGAAGCCCTCGGCCAGCCACATATTGCGCAGGCCGGGTGCGGGGCCGATCAGCGGGTTGCCGTCGGGCGTATAGCAGATCGGACCGTTGAAATCGTCTTTCAAACCAACATCTTCCGTGGTCGGAATGCGGTGGATCATCGACATGTATTCCTCTTCAATCCGTTCCAGATCGAGGGGGAAAAGGTCCGCGCGGAAACTGTCCGGCACCGCGTATTCAAACCGCGCGGGGGCGTTGCGCTCATAAGGCCCAAGGATCCAGCCGCCGCGTTCCTCGCGCACATACCATTTGGCATCGGCATCGCGCAGAACGGGATGTTCGGGGTTGGATTTGCGCCATTCGACGAGGGCGGGATCGGGCTCGGTCACGATGAACTGATGCTCAACCGGGATCGCCGGGATCTTGATGCCGAGCAGCTTGGCAGTGCGCTGCGCATGGTTGCCGGTGGCGGTCACCACATGCTCGGCGGTGATCACCGATTGCTCGTCAGAGGGGACGAGGTTGCCGCCCTTTTCGACCATCTTGGTGATCGTCACGCGCCATTCGTCGCCGGTCCATTCATACCTATCGACCTGCCATTTCCGTTCTATCGTGACGCCGTGCTGCCGCGCGCCCTTGGCCATCGCCATGGTGACATCGGCAGGGTTAATGTAGCCGTCGGTCGGATGGTAAATAGCACCTTTCAGGTCTTCGGTGCGCACAAGCGGATAGCGCTCTTTGATCTGAGCGGGCGAGAGCCATTCATAGGGCACATCGCATGTCTCCGCCGTCGACGCATAGAGCATATATTCGTCCATACGTTCGTCGGTCTGGGCCATACGCAGGTTGCCCACCACGTAGAAGCCCGCGTTCAGCCCCGTCTCTTCCTCCAGCGTTTTGTAGAACTTGATGGAGTAATCGTGGATATGGGTCGTCGCATAGCTCATGTTGAAGTAAGGCAGTAGCCCCGCCGCATGCCAGGTGGAGCCGGAGGTCAGCTCGTCCCGCTCAAGCAGCATCGTGTCCCACCCGGCTTTGCCAAGATGATAGGCAATCGAGGTGCCAACGGCACCGCCGCCGACGACCAGGGCTTTGACATGCGTTTTCATGGGACTCTCCGGGCAATATGTTCGTCTTGTTTTACCCCCGGCGCGCGCGCAGGGGGATATTCACCCGACCTAATGCGGTGAAAATGCGACCTTGGCGCGCTTGGCAATGGCTTGGGCGGTGGCTAAACCCGACAGCGAAGACGCAAAAAGGGTTACCCTTAATGAAGACGAAAAATACCGTCGCCGAGACCCGCGCGCAGGTGGCGGCCTACCGAAAAGCCGGCGAAACCGTAGGGTTGGTCACAACGATGGGCGCGTTGCATGAGGGCCATCTGACGCTGATGCGCGCTGCAAGGGCGGCGCATGACCGCGTTGTGGCGACGATCTTCGTGAATCCGACGCAGTTCGGGCAGATGGCCGATCTGGCGACTTATCCTTCCGACGACAAGCGGGATCTGGAGATGCTTGGCGATGAGGGCGTCGATTGCGTTTTCCTGCCGAAAGCGCCCACGATCTACCCTGCCGGCGACGAGACGATTGTCGAGACGACGCGCATGGCGAATATGCTGCACGGCAAGGTGCGCCCGGGGCATTTTCGCGGTGTGACGACGGTGGTCGCGCGCCTGTTCAACATCGTGCAACCCGATGCGGCGTTCTTTGGCGAAAAGGATTACCAGCAGCTCCAGATCATCAAGAAGATGGTGCGCGATCTGCATATGCCCTTGGTCATTCACGGCGTGCCGACTGTGCGGGAGGCGGACGGCCTTGCCATGTCATCGCGCAATGTGCGGCTGGGGCCTGAGGACCGTGCGGCGGCCCCGGTTTTGTATCATTCCCTGATGGCGGCCGAAAAGGCAGCGGCAGATGGCACCACTGTCGAGGAAATGTGGTCTGTCATTGCCGACATGATCACCGCCGAGCAGCGCGCGACCCTCAAAGCCGTCGATATTGTCGAGGCGGAGAGCCTTGATCCCGTGTCCGGGCCGCTGAAAGGCCCGACCGCCATCATGATCTCTGCCGAATTTGGCGGGGTTCTTCTGATCGACCAACATGTCGTTACACCCGGAGACTGACCGATGAGCACTCAAACCCCGATCCGCCGCAACACGGTCCCGCAGATCGCCGGGCGCAAAGGCGGGGAGCCGATCGTCTCGCTCACGTCCTATCACGCGCATACGGCGGCGATTGTCGACAAATACGCGGATTTCATTCTGGTTGGCGACAGTCTGGGCATGGTGATGCACGGGATGGACAGCACGGTCGGTGTGTCGCTGGATATGATGATCACCCATGGCAAAGCAGTGGTGCGCGGCACACAGAAGGCGCTGATCGTGGTGGATATGCCCTTTGGGACTTACGAGGAATCCCCCGCGATTGCGTTCCGTAATGCAGCGAAGATCATGAAGGAAACCGGCTGCGGAGCGGTGAAGCTGGAAGGCGGCGCGCGCATGGCCGAAACGATCCGCTTTCTGACCGAGCGCGGCATCCCGGTGATGGCGCATATCGGACTGACGCCTCAATCGAGCCATGTGATGGGTGGCTTCAAGACCCAAGGCCGCGATGAAGACAGCTGGCCTTTGCACGAGGCAGACGCACAGGCCGTGACCGAGGCTGGCGCGTTCGCGATTGTGCTGGAGGGCATGGTGGAGCCACTTGCCGCCAAGATCACCAAGCAGATCGCGATCCCGACAATTGGCATCGGCGCATCGGTCGAATGCGACGGCCAGATCCTCGTGCTGGAGGATATGCTGGGCCTGAACGCCTGGACCCCGAAATTCGTGAAGGTTTACGGCAATCTTGGCCCGCAGATCGAAGAAGCGGTCAGCCAATACGCCGACGAGGTCAAATCCCGCGCCTTCCCGACCGAGGATGAGACCTACTCCTGACGCGGAGAATTTCCGCCGAGGGGCTTTGCATCCGCTGAGACGAACTGTAAATGTTTCGTGACAGTTTTAAGACACGAAGCAACAGGCGGGCAGATGTCCCTTCTAGATTTACAGACATGGACAGGCAAGCGCCTGATCCTGACAGTTCTCGTTTTGAACATCATTTTGCTGGCCATGGGCTTTGCAGAAGGCGATGTGTCCGAGCATTTCGGGGAGGACCGGCTTGGCACCAACCTTTCGGTTATCTTATTGGTTTTACTGGCAATTACAAACTTCCGGATCTACCGCTTCCGAATGGCACATCTGATCTGGTTACTCATGGGTCTGGGTTTTCTGTTTCTGGCCTATGACGACCTTTTTAAGTTCCACGAAGGACTTGATAAGGACATCCACCGCACGCTCAATATGACGGAAACGTCGCTGACCGACCGTCTTGATGACTTTATCATCGGGATTTACGGGCTGATCGGCATCGCAGCCCTATTCATCTTCCGGGCCGAGATTTCGCGCTACCGCATCCTTTTGCCGTATCTCTTCGTCGGTTTCGCGGTTTTTGGCGCATCCGTCGTACTTGATATCGCAACGAATGATAGCGCGATCCTGCGGTGGCTGGGTATTCCAGCGGATATCCGGCCTGCGCTCAAGAACGGACTCGCCACGTTTGAAGAGGTCTGCAAACTCATGGCAGAAGCGATCTTCCTTGCCGGGTTCTTTCACGTGCTGCGCCGGGTGCGATCTGAACAAGGTATTGATCAAGCCAAAAGTGGTGTGACGGCCTAAAGCGCAGGCTACCTATTCGTCGAGACGCTTCTCCAGATAATAAAACGCCTGCGCGCCATTGTAGTCGGGCAGCGTTCCAAAGACGCGAAAGCCCAGCTTCTCATATAGCTGGCGGGCGGCCTCGCTTCGAGTTTCGAGATGGAGGCGTATACAGTCACGCTCAATCGCGTGGGCCTCAGCACGCTCAAGCAGCTGGCGACCAAGACCTTTGCCTCGATAGGCGTCGTCCACCCAAAGCTCAGCGACATGAGCGCTGCGGAACGCAATATCCCCTTTGCATCCCCCGATCACCGCGCCAGAGGCGTCTTCGATCACCAGAAGAAACGTCTCCATCTCGGACGCGCGCAAGGTTTGACCGGCTCTTGCCAGCCCGTCATGAAGCGCTTTGGCTTTCGCCTCATCCACCGGAACATGGAGCGTAATATCGACGTCTGACACAGATTGCGCCTGGATCAGAGCATCGCGGGGACGACTTGATCCGGTGGGCGGTGACCATCATCGAAGGTCTTGATATTGATCAAGACTTTCTCGCCCATCTCCATCCGGCCTTCTTGCGTGGCCGAGCCCATATGGGGCAGCAAAACGACATTGCCCAGCTCGCGCAGGCGGGGGTTCACGTCGATGCCATGCTCGTAAACATCCAGGCCCGCGCCAGCGATTTCGCCTGCGCGCAGCATGCGGGTCAGGGCGTTCTCGTCGATCACTTCGCCGCGTGAGGTGTTCACGATCACAGCAGACGGCTTCATCAGCTTGAGCCGCCGCGCATTCATCAGATGGAAGGTCGATGGGGTGTGCGGGCAGTTGACCGACAAGATATCCATTCGGCTGACCATCTGATCGAGGCTCTCCCAATAGGTCGTCTCCAGCTCAGTCTCGATCTCAGGACGCAGGCGTTTGCGGTTATGGTAATGGATCTGCATCCCGAACGCCTTGGCGCGCCGCGCCACGGCCTGACCGATGCGTCCCATCCCCAGAATGCCCAGACGACGGCCGCCGACGCGACCACCCAGCAAAGCTGTCGGTGCCCAACCCGTCCAACGTCCGGTCTGCATCATCGCGAGACCTTCGGGAATACGCCGGGTCACGCTGAGGATCAGCGCCATCGTCATATCGGCGGTATCCTCCGTCACAACCCCGGGCGTGTTGGAAACAAGGATGCCCCGCTGCCGCGCGGTCGAGACGTCGATATGATCGACCCCTGCCCCGTAATTCGCAATCAGGCGCAGTCGTTCGCCTGCACCCGCCAGCATCGCGGCATCAATCGTATCGGTCACCGTCGGGACCAGCACATCCGCACGCTTCATGGCTTCGGCCAGTTCTGCCTTTGTCATCGGCGTATCATCACCGCGCAATTCGACATCAAACAGCTCTTTCATCCGTGTCTCGACGGCTTCCGGCAACCGTCGCGTCACGACAACACTCAGCCTTTTGGTCGGCATAGAGCTCCTCCTGATGCTTCCCTTACGTCTTTGTTGGTGTCAAAGTGGCAGCATTAAACACGGGCCACAAGAGCGCGTGAGAAAAATGGGCAAACGAGCGGTTGGTATGAAAATACTGGGAAAATGTGTGGCATTCGCTGTGCTGTGCGTGATCGGCGCGCAGGCTGTCGCGTCCGAGCGCGGGCCTGTCACGAACCTGCCGATCCCGCGCTACGTGTCCCTGAAAGCCTCGGAAGGGAACGTGCGGCGCGGGCCGTCGCTGACCCATCGGATCGACTGGGTCTTCAAGCATCGCGATATGCCTTTGCGCATCACTGCAGAGCATGGCCATTGGCGGCGCGTGCAAGATCGTGACGGTGCTGGCGGCTGGGTGCATTATTCGCTTCTTTCCGGCACGCGGACCGTGATCGTGGATCAGGACTTGCTGCAAATCCGCAGCAAGCCGGAGCCGGAAGCGTCAGTGGTCGCTCAACTGGAGTTGGGCGTCGTGGCCCGATTGGGGCCATGCAACGAGACCTGGTGCCGCGTGACCGCGGGCGGACATCGCGGCTGGGCAGATAAATCCAAGCTCTGGGGCGTGGCGCAGGACGAGCTGCGCGACTAGGGCTTGCGGGCCGTGCCCATGTAAATAATCGCGGTGCCCGGCAACCGCCCGAAGGTGAAATCGAGCCGTTTATTGATGCCGCGCGGGCCAAGACCCGTGAGCGCGCCTAAGTCGAAACCAGCCTCAGTCAGGGCCGCTTTCAATTCCGAAGGTTTGATGAACATCTCCGGATCATGAGTGCCCTTTGGCAGCAGGCCCAGCACGTTCTCGGCCATGGTGATCACCGCGAGCCGAGCAATCGGGTTGCGGTTGATTGTATCAAACAGGAAGATCCCGCCGGGTGTCAGAACGCGGGCGGTCTCGTGCAAGACCTTTTGCAGGTTGCTGACATGTTCCAGCACATCGACACAGACCACCGCGTCAAAGCTGGCGTCCTCGTAAGGCAGCGCTTCGCCGACGCCGACATCATAGCGGATATTGTGGCCTGATTGTTGCGCATGCGCTTGAGCAGCCGCAATCGCTTCGCCTGCGGGATCAATGCCCCTCACGTTCGCGCCGCGCTCGGCCAAAGCCTCGGCCATGAAGCCCCCCGCGCAGCCCAGATCGAGCACGGATTTTCCCTGCCAGTCTATGAACTTATCGAAATAGGACAGGCGCCCCGGCACCATGTTCTTGAGGGTGCGCACCCAGCGGATTTCGTCGGACCACCAGTCAGTGGCCACAGTGTCATAGATCGTCAAATCGTTGCGTTGCATATTCATGGGTTGGGACGTAGCGGCCTAGGCCGCCGTGTCGAGGCCACGCCCTTTCAGCAACGCATCGACACCGGGCAAGCGGCCCCGGAACGCCGTATAAAGCGCTTCGGGGTCTTGCGAGCCGCCAGTCGACAGGATCGTCTCTTCCAGCTTTTTCGCCATGGCGGGATCGAAGGGGCCATCCGCCTCTTCGAACGCGGCGAAGGCGTCGGCATCCATCACTTCGGACCACATGTAGCTGTAGTAGGCGCTGGCATAGCGACCACCTGAGAAGACATGCGCGAAATGCGGGGTCGCGTGGCGCATGCGGATCGCCGGCGGCATGCCGATGCTGTCCAGCACCTCTGCCTGCTTGGCCATCGTGTCTTGCGGGGCGGGGCCGTCGTGAAACTCCAGGTCCACGAGGGCGGAGGCCACATATTCGACGGTCTGAAAGCCCATGTCATAATTGGCAGCTTTCAGAAGACGCTCCAACATGTCGCGCGGCATCGGTTCGCCGGTTTCCGCATGCGTGGCAAACTGAGCCAGAACCTCTGGCACTTCGAGCCAATGCTCATAAAGCTGGCTGGGCAATTCTACGAAATCGCGCGGGACGGAGGTGCCGCTGACCATCTCATAGGTCACATCGCTGAGCATCTGATGCAGGGCGTGGCCGAACTCGTGGAATAGCGTGCGCGCATCATCATAGGACAGCAGAGCGGGCTGATCTTGCGGTGGTTTCGCAAAATTACACACATTCACGACAATTGGGCGGATGTTGCCTTCAAGCCGTTGCTGCGCTCGCATGGCAGAGCACCACGCGCCTGAGCGCTTACCACCCCGTGCGAAGTAATCGCCGACGAAAATCGCGATATGCTCGCCATTACGAGTGACCTCCCACGCGCGGCACTCATCGTTGTAAAGCGGGACATCAACCTCTGCAAACTCAAGCCCGAAAAGGCGCGAAGCACAATCGAATGTCGCCTCGATCATACGGTCGAGCTGCAGGTAAGGCTTCAGCACGGCCTCATCCAGATCGTGATCCTGCTTCCTGCGCTGTTCGGAATAATAGCGCCAGTCCCACGGCTCCAGATCGCCGTTCACGCCGTCACTTTGCATCATCTGTTTAAGCACCCAGGCATCCGCGTCGGCCTGTGCCTTGGCTGGCTTCCAGACATTCATCAGCAACTCGCGGACTTTGTCGGGGGTCTTCGCCATCTCGGTCTCAAGGCGGTAAGTCGCGTAATTCTCATAGCCCAGAAGCTGGGCTTGCTCGTGGCGCAGCTCCAGCATCTGACGGGTTAGATCGCGGTTGTCGGTTTCGCCACCCATGGCCCCGCGGGAGGTCCAGGCCTCATAAACCTTCTCCCGCAGATCGCGACGGGAGGAGAATTGCAGAAACGGCACAATCAGAGAGCGGGATAGGGTAATGACATGCCCTTCGACGCTTTTTTCCTCACCCGCTGACTTGGCCGCGGCGCGCAGGAAATCGGGCAGACCGTCCAGATCGCTCATCTCAAGCTCCATGAACCAGTTGCGTTCATCCGCCAGAAGGTTCTGCGAGAACTGCGTGCCAAGCTGGGAGAGCTGCGTGTTGATCTCTTTCAGGCGGTCGCGGTCAGCCCCTTGGAGCGCCGCACCTGCACGCACGAAATTGCGGTGCTTGAGGTAAAGTACGCGCGCCTGTTCGTCGGTCAGACCAAGGCTGTCCTTGCTTTCCCAAAGCGCGTTGATCCGGTCGAAAAGAGCAACATTCAGCGTCACATCAGTGGAGAACGCAGCCAGCTGGGGCGAGAATGTCCGCATCAGCCCTTCGCGCGTCTCATTACTGTCGACACCCGCGATCGTATAGAAGACCGTCAGAACCTGATCGAGTTTTTTGCCCGCCTTTTCAAGAGCTTCAATCGTGTTCGCAAATGTCGGCGTCTCGGCCTGATCTGCAATTGCGTCAATCTCGTCCCGTGCTTGGGCAAGCGCCTCATCGAAGGCAGGCTCAAAATGCGAGTCCTCAACCTCTGGGAAAGGGGGCATTTGAAACGGGGTGGTCCAGTCGGCGAGCAGCGGGTTGGTCATGGGCGTCTCCTTTGTCAAATAGGTAGGCGTGCCATGGGGGCTTGTCCATTCAGCCGGTGCCACAAACCGGGCAATCGGCAGCCTTTTTCAGCCCGATCTTGCGCGTCTCGCCGTAGAGCGCGTCATAAATCAGCATCTCACCCCGCAGAGCCGCCCCTGCATCCGTGATCAGCTTGATCGCCTCAACTGCCATCATCGAACCGACCACTCCAGGCAAGGGGCCGATGACGCCAGCTTCAGCGCAACTTGGGGCCAGACCAGCAGCCGGAGCTTGCGGGAAGATGCACCGATAGCAGGGGCCGGAATGCTGCGGGTCGAAGACGCTTAGCTGACCTTCCCATTGGCTCAAAGCCCCGGAAATCAGGGGCTTACCCAGCTCTACACAAACCCGATTCACCAGATAACGGGTGTCAAAATTGTCGGACCCGTCAAGGACGATGTCATAGTCCGCGATCAAATCCTGCGCGATCTCTTCGGTCAAACGGCGGTGATAAGGGCGCACCTCGGCGAAGGGGTTTTGCGCTTCGATCTTGGATTCGGCACTAAAGACCTTGGGCGTGCCGATATCTGCATCGTTATGGATCACCTGCCGCTGCAGGTTCGAGTTATCCACGGCATCATCGTCAATCACGCCGATTGTGCCGACACCTGCCGCGCCCAGATACATCAACGCCGGCGCACCAAGGCCCCCCGCCCCGATCACCAAAACGCGGGCTGTCTTGAGGCGCTTTTGACCGGGGCCCCCGATCTCTCGCAGGACGATATGGCGGGCGTAACGCTCCAATTCGACGGTGCCGAAGGTGCCGGGCTTGGCAGGAGCAGGGTCGGCGCTCACCGGATTCGTTCGCGCACGAATCGCCATCAGCCCGCGTCGATAGAGCAGCGCCACACCAACAGCCGCTCCGATCAACAGCCACAATTGCGGGCTATATCCGGTCGCTTCGCGCAAGGGGTGACCATCGGGCAAGGCAACCTGAATGATCATCACGCCAACATAAAGCAAGCCAATCATGATCCACCGCGCCTGATGCGGCGCGCGCATGAAGTGTCCGATCACCCAGAGCGTGATCGCCATGGTGAAAACGACAATCATAGGACTGAAATCATGGTTAATGCGTTCCCGTGGATCCGAACCCCGATGCGCCGCGCGCTGTCTCTGGCAACGCGTCAGCACTTTCGAATCTAGCTTGCACCACGGGGGCGACCACTATTTGTGCGATGCGCATGCCGTGGGTGATCGTGAACGGGTCCTGACCGGCATTCATCACGATGACGCCAAGCGGGCCGCGATAGTCGCTGTCGATGGTGCCGGGGCTGTTGGGCAGCGTGATCCCATGCTTCAGCGCAAGGCCCGAGCGCGGACGGATTTGCACCTCGAACCCGGAAGGGATCGCAACACGTAGGCCTGTCGGGATCAACAGACGCGCACCCGGCGCCAGCACATGGCCCGCCTCCCGTGCCTCTGTTCCGAGATTGGCGCGCAGGTCCGCCCCCGCCGCGCCACCCGTTTCGTATGAGGGGAGACCAAGCGCTCTATCCGCCCCCTCAACCCATTGAAATTGCAAGGTTGGTGTCATTTCAACGTCTCTGCGATGCGCTGTGCCAATCGCTGCGCGACAGCGGTTTTGCTCATCCGCGGCCAATCTTCTGAGCCATCCGCGTGGATCAATGTGACGTCATTCTCCGCGCCGCCCATGATGCCCGTTTCCGGGGATACATCATTCGCCACAATCCAATCACAGCCCTTCCGCTGACGCTTGGAGGTGGCGTTGGCGATCACATCATCGGTCTCGGCGGCAAAGCCGACGACCAGCTTTGGCCGTCCTTTCTTCATCTTGGACACACCCGCCAGAATGTCTGGGTTCTCTGCAAATTGCAGCGTCGGCAGACCGTCTTTATCCTTCTTGATCTTGCTGTCAGACGCGCTGGTGACATGCCAATCGGCCACGGCAGCGGCAAAGATCGCGGCCTCGACGGGTAAAGCTGCATCCACCGCGTCTTTCATGTCGCGCGCCGAGCTAACGTTAACGATCTGCGCCCCATGTGGCATGGGCGCGCTGGCAGGGCCGGTGATGAACTGCACCTCAGCGCCCAGCGCGACAAGCGCCTCTGCGATCGCTGTGCCTTGCGCACCAGAGGAGCGGTTCGCGATGTAGCGCACCGGATCAATCGGCTCATGGGTTGGTCCAGACGTGACCAACACGCGGCAGCCTTTCAAAGGCCCGTCCCCAAGGGCTGCGCTTATTGCGTCAACAATTTCAAGAGGTTCACTCATCCGACCAGGGCCAAACTCTCCACAGGCCATATCACCGTCATTCGGCCCAACGGTCAGAACACCGTCGCCTTGCAAGGTCGCCAGATTACGTCGGGTCGCGGGATGCTCCCACATGCGGACATTCATCGCAGGCGCAATAAGAACACGCTTGTCCGTCGCCAATAGCAAGGTGGAGGCCAGATCATTCGCCAGACCAGAGGCCATTTTGGCCATCAGATCAGCCGTAGCCGGGGCGACGACGACCAAATCGGCGGCACGCGACAGCTCGATATGGCCCATCTCCGCTTCATCGGTCAGATCGAAGAGGTCACGATAGACCTTCGTGCCCGCAAGGGCAGAGACGGAGAGCGGCGTGACAAATTCCTCGGCGGCGCGGGTCAGCACGGGCGTCACCTGAACAGACCGCTCGCGCAACCGGCGGATCAGGTCGAGCGCCTTGAACGCCGCAATCCCGCCGGAGACGATCAAAAGAACATGTTTTCCAGCCAACATCGCCGCGCCTTTCGGTGTCCGAATGCCTAAGCTCTAGGCAAGAGCGGCGCGACTGGCAAGGTTCTCAGCGAAATGCCGCACACGGGTCTTCGCGGGGTGCGGGCTCTGTAACCTCAATGAAATCAAACTGTTCAGCTTGTGGCAGGGCGGCTTCGACAAAGCCGACGGACCAGATATCGACCTGGGGATCGGCCAATGCGATCTTGGCCGGAATGCCCCAATCCTTGCGGGCATGACCATGGCCCGTGATGACCACAACGGGGCCGCCCGTGTCACGCAAGGCCTGCAAGGCGGTCTGCGCGAAGGCGGCATCGCGAAGGCGCTGCGCTTCGACCATACCTGCCAACATCTCGGCAGGTAACGCGTTGCAATGGGCTTCGTCTTGCAGCTGTTTGCGTGTGTCCAGCTGGGCCGCTGGCACCGGATCGGACAGGCCAAATACCGCCGGATCGCCCGGAAAGATGGCGGCAGCGCCCGAATCTACGGCCGCACGTACAGTCTCTCGGGGCAAGGCCGCACCATAGATGGCTGCGTCATCCAAAGCCTCGAAGATCGGATAATACATCGCGAAGTCCGGCCACCCGGAGGCATTCCAGCCAAGTGCCGCCTCCAGAGCGGCCTCGTCCGAGCGCATATCGACCGTCGCTTGCGCCGCCTGATCCGGCGTTAACATCTCGAACACAACAGCGGACGGCAAGATCGTCGTCACGGCTTCCGCCTGTTTGATATGATGGATTGGATTGTCGTGGACCTCGCCGAGAATCACAATGTCGACGCGGGGCAGATCCAGTGCGAGGACCGGCGCGGCGGTTAAAAGAACTCCCGCGCCGATCAGATTAGTTAAAGAACTCAAAGACTTCTTTCGACTGTGTCTCAAGGCTCTTGCGCATCTTTCCGAAAGCAGCCGCTTCCAGCTGACGCACACGCTCTTTCGACAGACCCAACTCGTTGCCAAGGCTTTCGAGGGTCCGCGAATCGTCACGCAGTTTGCGCTCCCGCACGATGAACCGCTCGCGTTCGTTCAGACCGGACAGAGCGGTCAGTAGCCACTCGCGCAGTGTGTCATTGTCATGCGTATCTTCCACGATATCAGAGCTTTGCGGGCCGTCATCCTCAAGCGCGTCAATCCACTCGCGACCTTCATCTTCGGTCGATTGCGTGGCGTTCAGCGAATAGTCAGAGCCTGCCAAGCGGCCCTCCATCATCTCCACATCATGAAGCGGGACGCCCACTTCGGTCGCGATCATCTGGCGCATCTGGTGCTTGTCGAGACGTTCGCCAACCGCTGCAGCTTCCCGCTCAAGACGGGCCTGAACGCGGCGCATGTTGAAAAACAGCGACTTTTGCGAGGAGGTGGAGCCAGTGCGCACCATCGACCAATTGCGCATCACGTAATCCTGGATCGATGCTTTGATCCACCAGACTGCGTAGGTCGAAAACCGCACGCCGCGATCCGGGTCAAACTTGTCTGCGGCCTTCATGAGGCCCAGACCCGCTTCCTGGATCAGGTCGTTCATCGGCGCACCGTAGCGTTTGAATTTGGATGCCATGGAAATCGCGAGGCGCATATAGGCCGTCACTAACCGGTGCAGCGCAGCCTCGTCACGTTCATCGCGCCAGGCATAGGCAAGACGCAATTCGGTCTCGGCGTCCAGAAGTTCAGCGCGCATCGCGCGGCGGGAAAGGGATTGATCTGAGTAACCATCAAGTGCCATGAGTTGACCCCCCGGTAAATGGCAGCCACGTTTTGTGGCCTTTGTAAGGGTTACGGTGCGACAAAGTGGTTGGATCACAACAAGACGGAAAAAAAATGCTGCCCCCCTTGTCATTGGTCATCGGCGGCGCGGCGAGCGGGAAGTCCGCTTTTGCGGAAAGCCTTGTTGTGGCCGATGGCGGCGCGCGTGGATATCTGGCCACGGCGCAGGTCTGGGACGCCGAAATGGATGCCAAGGTGTCGCGTCACAAGAAAATGCGCGGAGACGGATGGCTGACCGTGGAAGAGCCGCTCGATATCGCGACGGCATTAACGAAGATGACCAGGACAGAAACCATCTTGCTGGATTGCGCGACGCTTTGGTTAACGAACCAGTTGCTGGCAGAAGCGCCGTTGGAACAGGCATCCGACGCGCTGGTTGAGACACTCGTCGCCGCGCCGCAACGAATCGTCGTGGTTAGCAATGAGGTCGGTCAGGGGATCGTGCCTGACAACGCCATGTCGCGCGCATTTCGCGAGGCGCAGGGGCGTTTGAACCAAAAGATCGCCGCGCGGGCGGATCTGGCCGTCGCAGTAATGGCCGGGCTTCCAATGGTGCTCAAAGGCCACCTTCCATGAGCCGTTTCTGGATGGTCCGCCATGGCCCAACACATGCCAAAACCATGGTTGGCTGGTCCGACCTTCCCGCCGATCTGAGCGACACTGCTGCGCTGGCTCGGTTGCGAGACTACTTGCCAGAAGGTCCCGTGATCTCCTCCGATCTGATCCGCGCGTCCGCCACCGCAGATGCCATTCAAAACAAGCGCCCCCGTCTGCCCCACGCCGCCGATCTGCGAGAGATCAATTTCGGCGCATGGGAGCAGCGCAGCTTCGCTGATGTCGAGGCGGAAAGCCCTGATCTAATCCGCGACTATTGGGAGCAACCCGGCGACGTCCGCCCGCCCGGCGGCGAAAGCTGGAATGATGTGCAGACCCGCGTGGATGCGGTGATTGACGGGCTGGTCGGCACCGCCCCCGATATCATTGTCGTCTGTCATTTCGGGGTCATCCTGACACAGGTCCAGCGCGCCCTCGGCATCAGCGCCTATGACACGTTTGCCAACAAGATCGATAACCTCTCCGTCACCGATCTGAGCTTTGACAACAGCTGGCATATCGGCGCGATCAATCACTGTCCTTGATACAAAATCCAACAATTTCAGGCTTTTCAAGGCGCATCTGCGGCGATTAACCTTCATTCCATGACATATGATCTCTATATCGGCGACCGCAGTTTTTCCTCTTGGTCGCTCCGCGGCTGGCTGATGCTCAAGGCGTTTGACCTGCCCCATTGCACCCATCTCGTCGGGCTTTACGCGGGCACAATGGCCGATGATCTGGCTGATCTTTCTCCGGCCCGGCTGGTCCCGGTCTTGAGGACACCAGAGGGCGATGTCAGCCAGGACACGCTCGCAATGGCCGAGACGCTGCACGAGCGTCACCCCGATGCAGGACTTTGGCCGAAAGACCAATCCGCCCGCGTTCTGGCGCGCTGGCTTGCAGCTGAAATGCACTCTGGTTTTGGAGCTTTGCGGGATGCATGTCCGATGAATTTGCGCGCAAGCTGGGTGGATTTTCCTGTAAGCGACGCCGTGAAAGCCGACCTAATGCGCATTGAAACGCTCTGGTCCGAAGCGCGCTCCAAATTCGGATCGGGCGGGCCATGGCTGTTTGGTCAATACTCTTTGGCAGATGTGTTCTACGCCCCGGTCGCCGCCCGGATCGCTGGCTATGGTCTGCCGGTCGGTGCCGCCGCCCAAAGCTATGTCGAAACACATCTGGCAGACCCGCTTTTTCGGCAATGGCGCGCGATGGGAGCTACGGTCAGCTATGATCCGATGCCTTATACGCAACCGCTTGAAACGCGGCCCTGGCCGGGATCTGAACCGATCTCTGCCTACGCCGTTGAGACTGGACCATCTGTCAACGCCGACTGTCCCTATTCCGGCGATCCGGTCACGCATTTCATGCAAGCCGGCGGCGAAATCTACGGCTTCTGCAACGCGTTCTGCCGCGACAAAACGGTTCATGATCCGGAAGCATGGCCTGCTTTCATGGCCATTTACCAATCGTAAACACCTTCTGCGTTAACCATCCCTAATAGCGGTTAACGGAGATGACATGGTCGCCCACGCCTACACGGTCGCCTTTGAGGGCGTTGAAGCTCGCATGGTCGAGGTGCAATGCGCCGTGACCGCCGGCCTGCCCGCCTTTTCAATCGTCGGCTTGCCCGACAAGGCGGTCTCTGAGGCGCGCGAACGGGTGCGCGCGGCGATGACGGCGATGTCGATCGCGCTTCCCTCCAAACGGATCACTGTGAATCTGTCGCCCGCCGACCTGCCAAAGGAAGGCTCACATTTCGATTTGCCCATCGCGATGGCGCTTCTGGCCGCGTTGGAAATCATTCCCAGTGAAGACGTTGAAGGCTGCGTCGCCTTGGGTGAACTGGCCCTTGACGGTGTCTTGGTCCCGGTGATCGGAGCGCTGCCCGCCGCGATGGCCGCAGCCGAACAGGAGCGTGGTTTGCTGTGCCCGAAAGCCTGCGGATCAGAGGCTGCGTGGGTCGGCGCGACAAAAGTCACCGCCGCGCATACCTTGCTGGATGTCGTGCGCCACTTCACAGGCGAGCGCGTGATCGACGCGTCCGAGCCCGGTGAAGTGGCCTTAACCGGTTCGGGCAAGGACCTGCGCGACGTCAAAGGTCAGGAGCGCGCCAAACGCGCGTTGGAGATTGCCGCCGCCGGACGGCATCACCTTTTCATGGTCGGAACGCCAGGTTCGGGAAAATCGATGCTGGCCGCACGTGTGCCGGGCATTCTGCCCCCTCTTGCCCCGGTGGAGGCGCTGGAAACCTCGATGATCCATTCGCTTTCAGGGCTGCTTGATGAAGGTGGCATCTCCCGCGCGCGACCCTTTCGGGAGCCCCATCACACGGCGTCCATGGCCGCGATCGTCGGCGGCGGGCGGGGCGCAAAGCCCGGAGAGATCTCGCTGGCCCATAATGGCGTGCTCTTCATGGACGAGTTTCCCGAATTTCCACGCGCCGTTCTTGAAACCCTCCGCCAGCCCATTGAGACCGGCGAGGTCATGGTCGCCCGCGCAAATGCCCATATCCGCTATCCGTGCCAATTCATGCTGATCGCTGCGGCAAACCCCTGCAAATGCGGCTATCTGAGCGATCCGGCCCGCGCCTGCGCCCGCGTTCCGCAATGCGGGGAGGATTATCTGGGCCGCATCTCAGGGCCGTTGATGGACAGGTTTGATCTGCGCGTCGAGGTGCCCCCGGTTGGCTATCAGGACCTTGATTTGCCGCCCTCGGGCGACACATCCGCCGAGGTTGCCGGACGCGTCGCAGCCGCCCGTGCGGTTCAAACAGCGCGGTTCGAGGGCACACCGAACGCCCGTGTAAACGCGGATGCGGAAGGGCCATTGCTGGATGACATCGCAACGCCGGATGCTGAAGGGCGGGCTTTTCTGAACAAGGTGGCCGAGCGTTTTGGCCTGTCTGCACGCGGGTATCACCGTGTGCTCAGGGTCGCGCGCACCATCGCGGATCTGGACGGCGTCGCGGATGTCAGGCACCCTCATATCGCCGAAGCCGTCAGCTACAGGCTTGTCATGGCGAGAGAGAGTTAGACTTTACCTTCAATGGCTTGCCAGATTTTCTCGGCTACGTTGATGCCATCGAAACGTTCAAGCTCCTGGATGCCGGTGGGGGAGGTCACGTTGATCTCGGTCAGATAATCCCCGATCACGTCGATCCCGACAAAGACCTGCCCATGGTCACGCAACGTAGGGCCGATGGCCTCACAAATCTCATGCTCGCGCGCGGTCAGGCCGACCTTTTCCGGCTTGCCGCCCACATGCATGTTCGAGCGCGTCTCTCCTGCAGCAGGCACACGGTTGATCGCCCCCACAGGCGCGCCATCAACAAGGATGATGCGTTTGTCGCCCTTGGAGACATCGGGCAGGAACTTCTGAGCAATGAGCGGCTCGCGGTTGATACCGGTGAAAAGCTCATGGAGCGAAGCAAGGTTGCGATCTTCGGGGCCAAGGCGGAAGACGCCTGCGCCGCCATTGCCGTAAAGCGGCTTGAGAATCATGTCGCCATGCTCGGCCTTGAACGCTTTGAGCGTTTCCAGATCACGGGCAATGGTCGTGGGCGGGGTCAGGTCCGGGAAATCGAGGACGAGCAGTTTTTCAGGGTAATTGCGCACCCAAAACGGGTCATTCACAACGAGTGTGTCCAGATGGACGCGATCCAGAAGGTGGGTCGTCGTGATGTAGGACATATCAAACGGCGGGTCCTGGCGCAGCCAGACCACGTCGAAGTCAGCCAGATCGACTGTGCGTTCAGCGCCTAGGGCGACATGATCGCCTTGCACACGTTGCACAGTAAAATCATGCCCTCGCGCTGTGATCTTACCCGCCTCGTAGGCCAGCTTGTCGGGTGCGTAGTAAAGCAAGCTATGACCACGTGCCTGTGCTTCTTCGGCCAGGCGAAAGGAACTGTCAGCGTTGATATCGACCCGGTCAATCGGGTCCATCTGGAAGGCGACTTTAAGGGGTTTGACGGACATCGAGCGTCCCTCCGTTGCAGCGGTGCCTTTACATGGCCCAGCGCTGCGACAGGTGCAATGGGCTCAGAACTGACCGAAAGCGTTTTCGAGGATTTCGACCGCGCCGCTGTCATCGACAAGGGCGACATCAAACCGGGCATCTGTGTCTTGGCCGTTAGGTTGCGTTCCCAGAAATTGTGCTGCAGAGGCCATGATACGCCCAATCTGACGGGCCGAGACACGGGCCGCCGCAGCCGCAAAATCACGCGCCTTCTTCACCTCGACGAAAATCACACCACCGTTTTCCGGGTCCCGCAGGATCAGGTCAATTTCGCCGCCCGCGCCACGCCAGCGTTCTGCCAAAGCCGCACATCCTGCAGCGCCATACTGCCGCGCCACAGCTTCTTCGGCGGCAACGCCGTTGTGATAGGAGATGGCCCCGCTCATGACGATTTCCCCATCGCAAGCGCCATTTGATACACGTCGCGGCGCGGCACCGACAACGCCCCGGCCACAACCGTTGCGGCGTCTTTGACAGAATGGGTTTTCAATGCGTCTTTCAAAGCGGCCTCTATGTCTTTTTCTTCGGTTTCGGCCGGATCAGGCCGATCAATCAGCACAACGACTTCGCCTTTGACGCTGCGTGCTGCGAAGTCATCGGACAAGGAGCCGAGCGTTCCGCGGGCCACTTCCTGAAATTTCTTCGTCAACTCACGGCATATCACGGCCTGCCGGTCCTGCCCAAGGGTATCGCACGCATCGGTTAACAAGCCGTTGAGGCGTTTGGGGCTTTCGTAGATCACCAAGGTGCCGCTGATTTCGCGCAATTCGGAAAGCCATGTTTGGCGCTGTGTTTTGGCGGACGGCGCAAAGCCTGCAAAGAAAAATCGGTCGCTTGGCAGCCCGGCGATGGTCAAGGCTGCTAGTATGGCAGACGGGCCGGGTGTGCTGTCCACTGCGATCCCCGCCTTGATTGCAGAGCGCGCCAATTGGTAGCCCGGATCGGCCACAAGGGGCGTTCCGGCCTCGGACGCGTAGGCCAGGGATTTGCCTGCGCGCATTTCCGCGATCAACCGGTCGCGCACGGCAGGCGTACTATGCTCGTGATAGGCCACGATCTGACGGTCGCCCAATGGAACGCCATGAATTTCCATCAGTTTTCGCAAGGTCCGCGTATCTTCGGCCGCCAGCACATCCGCCGAGGCAAGCACATCCAGCGCGCGGAGCGTGATATCTCGCGCCGTGCCGATGGGGGTCGCCACAAATGTGAGACCAGCGGATAATGGCATGATACGGTGATTCAAGCCTAGACCCCTTGGTTGAGGCGTTTATGCTCCGATCCAAATGCGGAGAATCCGCTTCGAGGGAGTGTTACCATCATGATCGCCGTTTTCCAGAAGACCCGCAAGTCGGCCACCCGTGCCTTGGTGGCACTGTCCTTTGCGCTGCTCGCAGCTTGTGAGCCGATCCAGATGACAGGGCCTATTGGCGGCGGCAGCGGTCCGGCGATCAATACGGACGCGCCGGTGCCAGTCGCACTTCTTGTGCCGGGCGGCGGCAGCGCCGGGGACGGCATCGTGGCGCGCGATCTGGAAAACGCGGCCCGTCTGGCGATGGCCGATCTGCGGGATGTGCAGATTGACCTGCGCGTCTACAACACCGGCGGCAATGCCCAGCAGGCCGCAGCCTTGGCCCAGCGCGCGGTTGATGAGGGCGCCAAGATCATACTTGGCCCACTCTTTGCCGAAGCGGCCAATGCGGCGGGTGTCGCTGTGGCTGATGACGGCGTGAACGTGCTGTCCTTCTCCAACAACACCTCGATCGCGGGCGGCAACGTGTTCGTACTTGGCAATACGTTCGACAACACCGCAGACCGCTTGGTGAACTACGCCAAACGTCAGGGCAAGCAGCGTATCCTTGTGGTGCATGCCCGCAATCTGGCCGGTGAAGTGGGCCGTGACGCGATCCGCAAAGCGCTGGCCCGTCACGGTGTCGCGCAAGCAGGCATCACCGATTATGAATTCTCGCAGGAAGGCGTCTTGGCTGCGGTGCCCCGCATTCAAGGGGCCGTCAACGCACAGAATGCGGACGCGATTTTCCTGACATCGGACACCGCTGGAGCGCTGCCGCTTTTCGCACAGATGCTGCCTGAATCAGGGGTCACACCTGACAATATCCAGTATATCGGCCTGACCCGCTGGGATATTCCCCAGCAGACATTGGCGCTTCCCGGCGTGCAGGGGGGCTGGTTTGCGCTGCCCGATCCGACAACCTCCTCGCGCTTCCGGTCGCGCTATCAGGCGGCTTACGGGACCGCCCCGCACCCGTTGGCCGGGTTGGCCTTTGACGGCATCGCCGCCATCGGCGCCTTGGTCGGACAGGGCAACCGCGACGCGCTGCGCGGGCGCGCTTTGACCCAAGCCTCCGGCTTTGTCGGGACGAATGGCGTCTTTCGTTTGCGCGCGGATGGGACTAATCAGAGGGCATTGGCCGTTGCGACGGTCCGCAACAATCAGGTGGTAATCCTTGACCCTGCCCCAACAAGTTTCCGCGGCGCTGGTCTCTAACCCGGACGAGCTGACATTCGAGACAGCCCCGGCGCTGATTTGCGCCGCGTCCGAGATTTTCGATGTCGACGCGCGGCAAACGGCGCTGGAAACCTCTCTCGACGGGCTGACCGATCATGGTCAGATCCGGGCCGAGACCGTGCGGCACTTGTCTGCCGCCCGCAAAGACGGCCGCGCACGAATTGCGGAGGCTTTTGCCGCGGACCCGTTCAATTCCCGCGACGCAACCCGCAGCTACGCGTGGCTGACGGACCGCCTTGTGACGACCGCCTTCCGCGTCGCCACCGAAAAGCTGCACCCCCTGCCCAGCCCTACCGAGGCAGAGCAGCTTTGCGTCATCGCCGTAGGCGGCTACGGCCGCAACGAGATGGCGCCCCATAGCGATGTCGATCTGCTGTTTCTGACACCCTACAAGATCACCCCCTGGGCCGAGAGCGTCATTGAATCGATGCTCTATATCCTGTGGGATTTGCGGCTGAAGGTCGGTCATGCCAGCCGCACCGTCAAAGACTGCCTACGCCTTGCACGCGAAGACTACACGATCCGCACATCGCTGCTGGAGATGCGGTGGCTGGATGGCGAGAAAGGTCTGGCGGAAGCGCTCAGAACCCGTCTGGTTGATGAGCTGTTCTCCACCACGGCCAGCGATTTCATCGACGCAAAACTGGCCGAACGGGATACACGGCACCGCAAGCAAGGCGGCCAGCGTTACGTGGTCGAGCCGAATGTGAAAGAAGGCAAAGGCGGGCTGCGCGATCTGCAATCGCTCTTCTGGATTGCGAAATACATGCATGGGGTGACCGACGCCCGCCAATTGGTCGATCTGGGCATGTTCTCGGACGAGGAATTCGAGACATTCATTCAGGCCGAGGATTTTCAATGGGCAGTGCGGTGCCATCTGCATCTCATTACCAACCGCGCCATGGATCAGCTGACCTTCGATCTGCAGGTCGAGGTGGCAGACCGGATGGGCTACAAAGACCGGGCCGGACGTCGTGCGGTTGAGCATTTCATGCAGGATTATTTCCGCCACGCCACCTCCGTCGGCGATCTGACCCGCATCTTCCTGACCGGTCTGGAAGCGATCCACGCCAAGTCCGAGCCGATGCTGGCCCGCTTTTTCAAGCGTAAGAAGAAGGTCCCGCAAGGCTATGAGATCCTGCACAACCGCATCACGGTTTCGGACGAGGCGACGTTTCTGGCCGACAAGCTGAACCTCCTCCGCCTGTTCGAGCAGGCTTTGCGCACGGGCTACCTCATTCACCCCGACGCGATGCGCCTTGTCGCCGCCAATCTTGACCTGATTGATGACGAGATGCGCGATACGCCCGAAGCGCGGCGTATTTTCCTTGATCTGCTGCTCAAGCACGGCAACCCGGAACGCGCCCTGCGGCGCATGAACGAGTTAGGAGTGCTGTCTGCCTTCCTCCCCGAATTTGAACCCATCGTCGCGATGATGCAGTTCAACATGTATCACAGCTACACGGTGGACGAGCATACGATCCAGTGCATCTCCAACCTCGCGCAGATTGAGCGCAAAGAGCTGGTGGAAGAGCTGCCGGTCGTTTCTGGCATTTTGAAGGATGGCGTGAACCGCAAGGTTCTCTATGTGGCTCTGCTGCTCCACGATATCGGTAAAGGGCGGGACGAGGATCACTCGGTTCTGGGCGCGCGGATCGCGCGCAAGGTGGCCCCGCGGCTGGGCCTCAAAAAGAAAGAGGTCGACACGGTCGAGTGGCTGGTGCGCTATCACCTGCTGATGTCCGACATGGCGCAGAAACGCGATATTGCCGACCCGCGCACCGTGCGCGACTTTGCCAAGGCGGTGAAAACCAAGGAACGGCTGGACCTGCTGACGGTTCTCACCGTGTGCGATATTCGCGGTGTTGGTCCGAATACGTGGAACAACTGGAAGGCCGTTCTGATCCGTGCGCTCTATCGCCAGACGCGCCGTGCGCTGGAAACCGGGCTCGAAGACATCAACCGCGAGAACCGTGGGGCGGAAGCCAAGAAGGCCCTGCGCGAGGCGCTATCGGATTGGGACAGCAAGGACATCCGGACCGAAACAGCCCGTCATTACGATCCTTATTGGCAGGGTCTGCACGTCACGGCCCATGTGGTTTTTGCCCATATGCTGCGCGACATCGAGCCTGACGAGATCAAGATCGATCTGCACCCGGACGAAGACCGTGACGCCACGCGCGCCTGTTTTGCCATGGCCGATCACCCGGGCATTTTCAGCCGTGTCTGCGGGGCCTTGGCCATTGTCGGGGCAAATATCGTTGATGCGCGCACGTTCACCACGCAGGACGGCTTCGCCACGGCGGCGTTCTGGATTCAGGACCGCTCTGGCGCGCCCTATGAGGCCAGCAAGCTGCCACGCCTGAATCAGATGATCGAGAAGACGCTGAAGGGCGACGTCATCGCGCGGGAGGCTCTGACCCCCAAGGACAAGATCAAGAAACGCGAGCGTGCTTTCAAAGTGCCGACTTCGATCACCTTCGACAATGAAGGATCGGATATCTACACGATCATCGAGGTTGATACCCGCGACCGCCCCGGCCTGCTGCATGACCTGACGCAGACGCTTGTGGCGTCCAACATCTATATCGCCAGCGCGGTCATCGCGACCTATGGCGAGCAGGTCGTAGACACGTTCTACGTCAAGGACATGTTCGGGCTGAAATTTCATTCCGATGCCAAGCAGAAAACCATCGAGAAACGCCTCCGCGATGCCATCGCCAAAGGCGTTGAACGGGCCGCCGAATGAAGCCCATCCGGCTGGTCTCGGGGTTTCTGACCGTTGGCGTCTGGACCTTGCTCAGCCGCGTGCTGGGCTTTGTGCGCGACGCGACCATCGTGGCTTTGCTGGGCACCGGGCCGTTGTATGAAGCCTATGTGGTGGCCTTCCGGCTGCCCAACATGTTTCGCAGGTTCTTTGCGGAGGGGGCATTCAATACAGCCTTCGTTCCGATGTTTTCCAAGAAAGTCGAAGCGCAGGACGGCGCGCAGGAGTTCGCGCAGGATGCGTTCAATGGGCTGGCATCGATCCTGATCGTTCTGACCCTGCTGGCGCAGCTCTTCATGCCTTGGCTAATTTATGCCATCGCAAGCGGCTTTGCGGGTCAGGAAAAGTTCGACATCGCCGTCGACTTCGCCCGCATTGCCTTCCCCTATATCCTGTTCATCTCGCTGGCCGCATTGCTATCTGGCGTGCTGAACGCCACAGGCCGCTTCGCCGCCGCCGCCGCCGCCCCGGTTTTGCTCAACATCCTCTTTATCTCCGCCGTTGCCATCGCCGTTCTGGTGGATGGCAGCGTGGCCGATTGGCTGATCTGGGCAATCCCGGTGGCCGGTGTCGCGCAATTGGCGCTGGTCTGGGTCGCCGCCTCCCGCGCGGGCTTCCGGCTGACCTTCCGCTGGCCCCGCATGACCGCTGATCTCAAACGCCTCGCTGTGATCGCTGCCCCCGCCGCGCTGGCGGGAGGTGTCGTTCAGATCAACCTTGTCGTGGGCCAACAGGTCGCCAGCTATTACGACCGCGCGGTCAGTTGGCTCTACAATGCGGACCGCCTCTATCAACTGCCCCTCGGCGTTGTCGGCATCGCCATCGGCATCGTGCTTTTGCCTGATCTTTCACGCCGCCTGCGCGCGGGCGACGCAGAGGGGGGCCAACACGCCCTGACCCGCGCCGGAGAGCTTGCCCTCGCCCTCACAATCCCCGCCGCTGTCGCGCTGATGATCGTGCCGATCCCGCTGGTCTCGGTCCTGTTCGAGCGTGGTCTCGTCACCGCCCAAGACACCGCAGCGACTGCCGCCGCCGTCGCCATCTATGGCCTCGGCCTGCCGTCCTTCGTGCTGCAAAAAGTGCTTCAACCACTCTACTTCGCCCGCGAAGACACCAAAACGCCGTTCTACTTCGCCTTGGTCGGCATGATCGTTAACGCCGCTCTCGCCGTCGGGCTCGCCTACTCCATCGGCTGGCTGGCCTCAGCCATTGCGGCAACAGTGGCAGGCTGGGTCATGGTGCTTTTGCTGCTGATCGGCGCGCGCAAATTGGGGCCAGAGGCGCGCTTTGCCCCCGGATTCGGCACCCGCATCTTCAAGATCACGCTGGCGTCGATTGGCATGGGCGCAGTGCTTTGGGTCGCCGCGCTTCTGATGACGCCGGGCCTCAACACCGCAGGCTTGCGCTACATGGCGCTTTTGGCGTTGGTCAGCATTGGCATGGCCAGCTACGCGCTGATCGGGCAACTGATCGGCGCGTTTCGGCTGTCCGAGTTCCGGGCGGCGCTGCGGCGTTAATCCCGCCGTATCCGTGCGCGGATGTAACGCCACCCGCCGGGACAAACGAAGATAGATGTGACGAACCCCGCCACAAAACCAGCGATATCAGCCACCCAATCCATCCCACCGCCAAAGAGCAGCCCGAAGATTAGCTGAATAAACAGCAAGAACCCGATCAAGGTGAACGCGCGAAACTGGTTTGCCCCATCGTTCACCAGGCGCACCCATAGCAAAAAGGTGAACGCACCGATCAGTCCATAAACCGCCGGATATCCCCCAATCAGCGGAAAGGTCTCGTCCAGCAGCAGCCCATACGCCAAAGCCCCGGCAACGGAAGAGATCACGAACACCGCCAGCACCGCCCAAGCGGCGAACACCTCGCCCACCATCTTGCCAAGCGCCAGCAGGAAGACACAGACGAAAAGCGTGTGGGTGAAGGTCAGATGCACGAACGGATAGCTGACAAACCGCATCCAGTCGCTGGCCGTGCCTTCTCCGCGCGCCACCATCCGGTCGAAAATCTGGTTAAAGAACGAGTAATCATTGATCGCCTGATTGCGCCAGCCCACAGCCTCTTGCCCCCCAAGGATGCCGCGTTCGCCCAGAAGGAACATCAACTCGATCCCGGCGATGAACAAAAACAGCGCCACCACGATCGGCGGCAACGGATTGACCGGTGAGATATTGTTCTGCTCGCTCATCTGGCTCTCTTTCTTGACGGGCCGTTACACCATGGGTAAGCCAACCCGACTTGAAACGCCAGTACGAGAGACCCTATGTCCGACAGCCAATTCACCCCGCGCGTCTTCTCTGGCATCCAGCCGTCCGGCGGGCTGACGCTGGGTAACTATCTGGGCGCGATCAAGCGCTTCGTGGACATGCAGGAAGACGATTTCGAGACGATCTATTGCATGGTCGACATGCACGCGATCACCGTCTGGCAGGACCCCGAGGCCCTGCGCCACCAGACCCGCGAATTGGCGGCAGGCTATATCGCGGCGGGCCTCGATCCGACGAAGTCGATCATGTTCAACCAAAGCCAAGTGGCAGAACACGCCCAGCTGGCCTGGATCTTCAACTGCGTCGCCCGTATGGGCTGGATGAACCGCATGACGCAATTCAAGGACAAGGCGGGCAAGAACCGCGAGAACGCGTCGGTCGGGCTGTTCACCTACCCTGCGCTCATGGCCGCGGACATTCTGGTTTATCATGCGACCCATGTGCCTGTAGGCGACGACCAGAAACAGCACCTTGAGCTGACCCGTGATGTGGCGACGAAGTTCAACCATGATTTCGGCGTGGATTTCTTTCCGCTGACCGAGCCTGTGATTGAAGGCGTCGCGACCCGCGTGATGAGCCTGCGGGACGGCGCCAAGAAGATGTCGAAGTCCGACCCCTCCGACATGAGCCGGATCAACATGACCGACGATGCCGACGCCATCGCCAAGAAAATCCGCAAGGCTAAGACTGATCCGGAGGCATTGCCCGCCACACTAGACGATCTTGCCGACCGTCCCGAAGCACGCAACCTGATCAATATCTACGCAGCCCTTGCAGAAGAAGACGCCCAGACTGTTCTCAGCCAATTCGAAGGCAAACAATTTGGCGATTTCAAACCGCAACTGTCTGATCTGGCCGTTGCCAAGCTGTCCCCCATCGCGGATGAGATGGCGCGCCTGATGAATGACCCCGCCGAGATTGACGCCATCCTCGGTAAAGGGGCGGCCCGCGCCCGTGAGATTGCGCAACCCATTCTGGCGCGCACCTATGACATCGTCGGGATGATCCAGAGCTGATCGCTGGCCTTCGGCGAGGATATTTAGAAAAAGCGAAGGGCAGGCGTGCGTTAAGGTTAATGCCCGCCCGCCCTTCTTTTGTGCTCAAATACTCAAATCCAACGTTACACACATGCAGAGCGCTGGACGTTTGCGTGCGACGCCCCTAGCTTCCCGCGAGGGAGACACGATCATGGCCACCGGCATCAATATCCGCACCTATTTCGACGGCACTTGGCATGACGGCGATGTGCCCGTGATGAAGGCCGCTGATCACGCCATGTGGCTAGGGTCGTCTGTCTTTGATGGCGCGCGGTATTTCGATGGTGTGTGCCCGGATCTGCACGCCCATTGCGCGCGGGTGAATGCCTCGGCCGAGGCGCTGATGATCACGCCCACTGTCTCTGCCAGCGATATGGTCGAGATTGTGTGGGACGGGCTTGCGGCCTATTCCAAAGACACGGCCGTCTACATCCGGCCAATGTATTGGGCCTTGGAAGGTGGCCCGCTGGGTGTCTTACCGAAGGAAGGGGCAACGGGCTTTGCGATCTCCCTTGAGGAAATCCCGATGCCTGCCCCCGGCACGTCTACCACGCTGACCCGCACCCAGTTCCGCCGCCCGGTGCTGGAAGACAATGTGTGCAACGCCAAAGCGGGATGCCTCTACCCCAATAATGCGCGGATGCTGCGCGAGGCAACCCAGAAAGGGTTTGGCAACGCGCTTGTCGCTGACGCCATGGGCAACGTAGCGGAAACCGCGACGGCCAATGTGTTCATGGTCCGCGACGGAGTGGTCTTCACGCCCATTCACAATGGCACGTTTCTGGCAGGCATCACGCGGGCGCGTCACATCCACAACCTGCGCGAGGACGGCCATGAGGTTGTTGAGAAAGTCTTGTCTTTCAACGACTTTCATGAGGCCGACGAAGTGTTCCTTTCCGGCAATATGATGAAGGTTACCCCTGTGACCGCATTTGACGACACCCGGTATCAAGCCGGTCCCGTCGCTAAGCGGGTGCGCGAGATGTATTGGGACTGGGCCCATTCCACCGGCTGAAAAGAATTGCCACCCGCTGCGGCCTCGGTCATGATGCAAGGCGATTTCTGGGAGGTTTCATGCGCAAGTTTCTGGTCGTTCTTGATGACAGCCGCGAGTGCCTCAACGCGATGCGCTTTGCGGCGATGCGGGCCTCTCATACCGGGGGCGGCGTCGAAATTCTGTCGATCATTCCACCTGACGAGTTCAACCACTGGATCGGTGTCGGTGACATCATGCGCGAAGAAGCGCGGGAGAGGATCATCGCCCATTTCGAGGTCTTCGCGAAGTGGATGCGCGACAAGCAGGGTGTCGATCCCGAACTGGTGATCCGCGAAGGCGAACCCGTTCCCGAGATCATGGCGCAGGTCAAAGAAGACAGTGAGATCGGCGTGCTGGTCTTGGGGGCCGCGACAGACAAGAAAGGTCCCGGCCCGCTGATTACGCAACTTACCAAGAATGCAGGTGAATTGCCGATCCCCATGACCATTGTGCCGGGTGATCTGTCCAAGGAACGGCTTGAGGCCATCACCTAAGGGCGTCAGCGCGACGTTTTAGAACAGTTCTAAACCTTGACACCTCCTTCTGGCGACCGCATATCTTGGATCAACTCACCGGAGGCTGCGCCATGTTCATCCAAACCGAATCGACCCCAAATCCTGCGACATTGAAATTCCTGCCCGGCCAGACCGTGCTGGAAACCGGCACAGCGGATTTTCCGTCCAAGGACACGGCGGGCAAATCGCCTCTGGCCACACGCATCTATGCGGTCGAAGGCGTCACGGGCGTCTTTTTCGGCAATGATTTTGTGACGGTGACCAAAGCGGATGAAACCGACTGGGATCACATCAAACCCTCCGTTCTGGGCGCGATCATGGAGCATTACCAGTCCGGCCAGCCGGTCCTTGAAGGCGATGCCGACACCTCCTCTGGCCATGCTGAACATACCGGCGAGGACGCAGAAATCGTGGGCCAGATCAAAGAGCTGCTGGACACCCGTGTCCGCCCTGCCGTGGCACAGGATGGTGGTGACATCACCTTCCACGGGTTTGACCGGGGGATCGTGTATCTGCACATGCAGGGTGCCTGTGCGGGCTGTCCCTCCTCCACGCTGACGCTGAAGATGGGCATCGAAAACCTGCTGCGCCACTATATCCCCGAAGTGATCGAGGTGCGCCCGGTTGCGGCCTGACGCCCCCAATTCGGACCCGGCTTTGACAGGGCGCTGCTATTGCGGCGCCTTTTCACTGTCTGCGGATGAAAAACCCCAAACCGTTGCCTATTGCCATTGTGCCGATTGCCGTCGGGTGACAGGCGCGCCGCTGACGGCCTTTGCCAGTTTCGCACCAGATGCGCTCAAGTCCGAGCCTGCGCTGCCCGCACCTGTGTCTTTCAACGAAGGCGTTCAGCGCTGGTTCTGCCCGCAATGCGGCTCTCCACTGGCGGCAACCTACAGCTATCTGCCGGATCAGCTTTGGGTGCCTGTGGCGCTCTTCGATCAGGTCGACCAGCTTGCTCCCGAAAGCCATTCCCATGCCACCTCACAGATACCCTGGCTGCATCTAAGCGATGATCTGCCCCGCTCTGATGGCTCTGGCAGGGATCATCTGAATGCGGCCCAAAAGCGATGATCCTTGCGTTTGACACGTCCGGAGCGCATTGCACGGCGGCCCTTTGGTCCGAGGGCAAAGGTCTGGCACACGCCCATGAGGACATGGCCAAAGGTCAGGCCGAGCGGTTGATGGGCTTGCTGCAAGAGGTGCTGAGCGAGGGTGGTGCCACCTACGATGACCTCACCGCCATTGCGGTCGGCACAGGTCCGGGCAATTTCACAGGCATCCGCATTTCTGTGTCTGCCGCGCGCGGGCTGGCCCTGGGTCTTGGCATCCCCGCAATCGGGGTCAGCACCCTTGAGGCGCAGGCCTTCGGGACGCCCGGCCCTTTGCTTTCAACGGTCGATGCGCGCCGGGATCAGGTTTACCTGCAAGGCTTTGGCTATCCCGACGCCCCCGCGCCGCAACAGCGTGGCCTCGACACACTGGCCGACCTCGCCCGCCCTACCGATCTGACGGTCATTGGCGGTCGCAGCGATGAGGTCAGCCAAAAGCTCAACGCCAGCGCGACCGCCCCTGCCTATTCCTTGGCCGACGCTTTGGCGCGGGTCGCCGCCACCCGCCTGTCAGAGCCGCAACCGCGCCCGAAACCACTCTATATTCGGCCAGCCGATGCAGCCCCTCCGCGCGATCCGGCCCCCGTCATCCTGTCATGAACGCCGCCGATCTGGCCGCCACCCACGCGTTGAGCTTCACCACCCCGCGTCCATGGTCTGCCGCCGAATTTACTGATCTTCTAACCAGCCCACACGTTCACCTGATGGGCGGTCCAACAGCCTTCCTGATGGTGCGCACGATCATCGACGAGACCGAAATTCTGACCCTCGCCACACACCCGGATCACCGCCGTGAGGGCCGCGCCGAACGCCTTCTCAACCAGCTCCACCAGAACCAGACCGGTCGCATTTTTCTTGAAGTTGCCGCCGACAACCACGCCGCCCAAAACCTCTACACACATGCTGGCTACTACGCCGAGGGGCGCCGCAAAGGCTACTACCGCGCCCCGGACGGCACGAGAATCGACGCACTCCTGATGGTGCGCGACGCGGTAACTGACTAACCAAGCGTCACAATTGCGAAATCGAACGCGCAGAGACCCCGAACGACCCAAAAACCAGTTGACGCTCTTGGACCCCTGCGGCCTACTCCCTTGCAGGATCGGACAGATCTGTCTGCAGGTGCATCAAGGGTGGGTGAACACTCCGCACCGAAAACCAAACCAGGGAGACTACATATGAGCCTCATGAAATCGTTCCTCGGCGCTGCCGCCAGCCTTGCCCTCAGCGCGGGGGCAACCCTCGCCGAACCTGCCCTTGTTTTCGACCTTGGCGGCAAGTTCGACAAATCCTTCAACGAAGCCGCCTTCAACGGGGCGACGCGCTGGGCCGCAGAAACCGGAGAATCGTTTCGCGAGGTTGAGCTGCAATCCGAAGCCCAGCGCGAGCAGGCCCTGCGCCGTTTCGCCGAAGCTGGCCTGAACCCCATCGTGATGGCGGGTTTCTCGTTCGGCTCGTCGCTTGAAACCGTCGCCCCTGATTTTCCCGACACCAAATTCGTGATCATCGACATGGTCGTCGATCAGCCGAACGTCCGCTCCGTCGTGTTCAACGAACATGAAGGCAGCTATCTGGTCGGCATGATGGCCGCCAAAGCCTCTCAGACGGGGACCGTCGGCTTCATCGGCGGTATGGACATCCCGCTGATCCGCAAATTCGCCTGTGGCTATGTCCAAGGCGTCAAGGCGGTCAACCCCGAGGCGACTGTGATCCAGAACATGACCGGCACGACACCGGCCGCATGGAACGACCCGGTGAAGGGTGGCGAGCTGACCAAGGCGCAGATCAGCCAAGGCGCTGACGTGGTATACGCAGCCGCAGGCGGCACAGGCGTGGGCGTTCTGCAGACCGCTGCCGATGAGGATATCCTCTCCATCGGCGTCGACAGCAACCAGAACTACCTGCACCCGGGCAAGGTTCTGACCTCCATGATGAAGCGCGTGGACAATGCCGTCTATGAAGCCTTCTCCGCAGGCGTTGACGTTGAAACCGGCTTCAACGTCATGGGTCTGGCCAATGACGGCGTCAGCGTCGCAATCGACGAGTTCAACGAGCCTCTGATCACCGACGAGATGACCGCCGCTGTCGAAGAAGCGACCGCCAAGATCGTGTCGGGTGAGATCACCGTGCACGACTACATGTCCGACGACAGCTGCCCGGTGATGTAATCCCCATGGATGGGCACAAGACTGCGGAGCGGCTGGCAACGGCCGCTCCCGCCATTGAACTTCGCGGCATCTCCAAGGCCTTCGGGCCGGTGCAGGCGAACAAGGATATTTCGATCAGCGTTCAACCCGGCACGATCCACGGGATCATCGGGGAAAATGGCGCTGGCAAATCGACCCTAATGTCGATCCTCTATGGCTTTTACAAAGCCGACAGCGGCACAATCCTGATCAACGGGACAGAGACCGTGATCCCCGACAGCCAGGCCGCGATCGCGGCAGGCATCGGGATGGTGTTCCAGCACTTCAAACTGGTCGAAAATTTCTCTGTGCTTGAGAATGTAGTTCTGGGTGCCGAGGACGGCGCGCGGTTGACCCCGTCGCTTGGTAAGGCCCGCAAGCTGCTTACCGAATTGGCGACGGAGTATCAGCTGAACGTCGACCCCGATGCGCTGATCGAAAACCTAAGCGTCGGCCACCAGCAGCGCGTCGAAATCCTCAAAGCGCTCTATCGCCGCGCAAATATCCTCATTCTGGACGAGCCTACAGGTGTGCTGACACCGGCAGAGGCCGACCACCTCTTCCGCATCCTCAAAGGTCTGCGCGACGAGGGTAAAACGATCATCCTGATCACCCACAAACTGCGCGAGATTATGGAGATCACCGATACCGTCTCTGTCATGCGGCGCGGTGAAATGACGGCCACCGTCAAAACGTCCGAGACCTCGCCCGAGCATTTGGCCGAGCTGATGGTCGGACGCAAAGTTCTGTTGCGTGTTGATAAAACGCCGGCGAAACCCGGTGCTAAAGTGTTAGACGTTGATAACCTGCGCGTGGTTGACGACAAGGGCGTCGAGCGCGTCAAAGGCATCCATCTGGAGGTCCGTGCGGGCGAGATCCTTGGCATCGCCGGGGTCGCGGGCAACGGGCAATCCGAACTGCTTGAAGTGCTGGGTGGCTATGCCAACGGCTCTGGCACGATCCGTGTGAATGGCGAAGAGATTGACATCACCGGCTCCGCCTCGGACGCTCAGACCCGCCGTGCGCGCGGCATTGCCCATGTGCCCGAAGATCGTCAGCGCGAAGGCCTCATCATGAATTTCCACGCGTGGGAAAACACCGCATTCGGCTATCACAAAGACGCCCGCTATCAGCGTGGCCTGCTGATGGACAATGTGGCGATCCGGCAGGATACCGAAGCCAAGATGAAGCGCTTCGACGTCCGCCCCCCCAACTGCAACCTGCACGCCAAAAACTTCTCCGGCGGGAACCAGCAAAAGATCGTGCTGGCGCGGGAGATTGAGCGGAACCCCGACCTTCTGCTGATCGGTCAACCCACGCGCGGCGTCGATATCGGCGCGATTGAGTTTATCCACCAGCAAATCGTCGCCCTGCGCGACACCGGCAAGGCGATCCTTCTGGTCTCGGTCGAGCTGGAGGAAATCCTGTCTCTGTCTGACCGCATCGCGGTGATGTTTGACGGCCAAATCATGGGCGAGCGCCTCCCCGATCAGACCGACGAGAAAGAGCTGGGTCTGCTGATGGCCGGTATCTCTGGGGAGGCCGCATAGATGGAGCGTATGCCGAAATGGGCGGACGTCCTACTGATCCCGCTGATCAACCTACTGATCGCTTTTGCGCTGTCGGGATTGGTGATCCTCGCAATTGGCAAAGACCCTGTCGTAGCGCTCCGCACCATGGTGCAAGGATCTTTCGGATCGACCAACGGGCTCGGCTATACCCTTTATTATACAACGAATTTCATCTTCACGGGCCTCGCCGTGGCCATCGCCTTCCATGCGCGATTGTTCAATATCGGTGGTGAAGGCCAAGCCGCTTTGGGCGGGCTTGGGGTAGCGCTTGTGTGCCTGTCGATCCAATGGCCGCACTGGCTGGTCGCCCTGCCAGCCGCCATGATCGGCGGCGCTGTTTTCGGTGCGGCATGGGCCTTTATCCCAGCCTATCTGCAAGCCAAGCGCGGCAGCCATATCGTGATCACAACGATCATGTTCAACTTCATCGCTGCCGCCCTGATGGGCTATCTGCTGGTCGAAGTGATCAAGGCCCCCGGCTCCATGGCGTCGGAAACCTCGCCCTTCCCGCCGGGCGCCTCCTTGCCCACGTTCCACGAGATGCTGGCCCCGCTGGGCATCGAGTTTAACCGCAACACGCCCGCGAATGTCAGCTTCCTTGTAGCGCTGGCCTGCCTTGTTTTCTTCTGGATTCTCGTCTGGCGCACACGCCTTGGCTATGAAATCCGCGCTTTCGGCCAATCGGAATCCGCCGCGATCTACGCAGGCATTAACCCTGTCAAAATCACTGTCGTGGCGATGCTGATCTCAGGCGGCTTCGCAGGCCTCATGGCGATCAACAACGTCATGGGCGAGGCCGAGCGCCTGATCCTGAACTCCGTCGAAGGGGCAGGCTTTATCGGCATCGCCGTCGCGCTGATGGGCCGCTCGCACCCGGTAGGCATCCTGCTGGCTGCGCTGCTCTTCGGGTTTCTCTACCAAGGCGGGGCCGAGCTATCGCTGTGGGAAAACATCCCCCGCGAGCTGGTCGTCGTGATCCAGGCCCTCGTGATCCTGCTGACCGGCGCGCTTGATGGCATGGTCCGAGGCCCGGTCGAAAAGCTCTTTGCGAAACGAAAGCCCGCCTGATGGATTTCCTGACGATCATCCAAATCCTCGACAGCACCGTGCGGCTGGCCACGCCGTTGCTGCTGGCTTGCCTTGCGGGTCTCTTTTCGGAACGCGCGGGCATTTTCGACATCGGGCTGGAGGGCAAGATGCTGGCGGCCGCGTTTCTGTCCGCCGCTGTCGCTGCCGCCACAGGCTCCGTTTGGCTGGGCTTTCTGGCAGGGGTCGGCGCCTCCATCACGCTCGCCCTGATCCACGGGCTCGCCTCAATCACCTTCCGGGGAGACCAGCTGATCTCCGGTGTGGCGATCAACTTCCTTGCCGCAGGCCTGACCGTGATTGTTGGGCAAAGCTGGTTCGGCCTTGGCGGGCGCACCCCATCCCTGTCAGGCGATGCCCGCTTCAACCCGCTTGAGTGGCCGCTGGCCGAGACGCTTGCGGACATCCCTGTCGCGGGCCCGCTTTATGCCGAACTGATCTCGGGCCATTCAATCCTTGTCTATGTCGCCCTGCTCGCCGTTCCGACGTCGTGGTATATCCTGTTTCGCACGCGCTTTGGCCTGCGTTTGCGCGCCGTGGGCGAGAACCCCGGCGCGGTCGATACCGCTGGCATTTCCGTGGTGCGCTTGCGCTTCACCGCCGTAATCATCTGTGGCCTGCTCTGCGGGATTGCGGGGGCCTATCTGGCCACCGGACTGGCGGCAGGCTTTGTCAAAGAGATGACCGCCGGGCGCGGGTTCATCGCGCTGGCCGCCCTTATCTTCGCAAAATGGCGACCTTGGCATGCGCTTTATGCATGTTTGCTGTTCGGCTTCCTTGAGGCGATCGGCAACCGCTATCAAAGTATTGAGTTTGCTGGCTTTATCCTGCCCGTCCAGTTCATGCAGGCGCTGCCCTATATTCTCACGGTCGTGATCCTTGCAGGCTTCGTTGGAAAGGCGATTCCCCCCCGTGCAGGCGGCGCGCCTTACGTGAAAGAGCGTTAATCGCGCCAAAAAACGACCGTCGATCCGATTTGTCGCAACAAGGGGGCTACACCCGAGCCAAAACCTTTTGTAAGGCAGGTTAAGGAGTCGATGCCGCATGCAAATCTATCTGCCCATCGCCGAGGTTTCGGTGAATGCTTTCCTACTTCTGGGACTGGGCGGAATTGTGGGCATCCTGTCGGGTATGTTCGGCGTCGGCGGCGGCTTCCTGATGACCCCGCTTTTGTTCTTTATCGGCATCCCACCGGCGGTGGCCGTGGCGACCGAGGCCAACCAGATCGTGGCGTCCTCGTTCAGCGGCGTGCTGGCGCATCTCAGGCGGCGCACTGTCGATCTGAAGATGGGGACGGTTCTGCTGATCGGAGGCCTGATAGGGGCCGCCTTGGGTGTCGTGATCTTCAACTATCTCAAGGCGCTGGGTCAGGTCGATCTGCTGGTCAAGCTCTGCTACGTTGTGTTCCTGGGCGTCGTCGGTTCACTGATGTTCGTCGAAAGCCTGAACGCAATCCGCCGCTCCAAACGCCCCGGAGCGGCACCCAAGCGCAAGAAGCACAACTGGATCCATGCGCTGCCTTTCAAGATGAAATTCCGGGTGTCCGGCCTTTATATCTCGGTCATTCCGCCGGTCATCGTCGGCATCACCGTGGGCATCCTCGCCGCGATCATGGGTGTTGGCGGTGGCTTCATCATGGTGCCTGCCATGATCTATCTTCTGGGTATGCCCACAAAAGTCGTCGTGGGAACCTCCCTCTTCCAGATCATTTTCGTCACCGCGTTTACGACGCTGCTGCATGCGACCACGAACTTCACCGTGGATGTGATGCTGGCCGTGCTGCTGCTTCTGGGCGGTGTGATCGGGGCGCAGATCGGCACGCAGATTGGCGTCAAGATGAAGGCCGAACAGCTGCGCATTCTGCTGGCGATCATGGTGCTGGCGGTTTGTGGCAAGCTGGCCTTTGACCTGCTCGTCATGCCGTCCGAGCTTTACTCCATCGGGTTCGAGGGTCACTGATGCTGCGCCTCGCCCTAGCCTTTATCCTCTGCATAACGCCTGTCATGGCCGAAGAAGTTGTTCTTGGCCTCAGCCAGGACGAGGTTGCAATCACCGCCACGTTTGACGGGGATGACATCCTCATCTTCGGGGCCGTAAAGCGCGAAAAACCAATCCCGGAAGGCGACCCGCTCGAAGTTATCGTCGCCGTCGCTGGCCCGTCCGAGCCGCTCACCGTGCGCCGCAAGGACAAGCGTCTGGGCATTTGGGTCAATGTCGACGCCGTCGTTATCGACGAGGCCCCCAGCTTCTACGCGGTCGCCTCAACCGGGCCGTTGGAACAGGTTCTCAGCAACACCGAAGACCTGCGCCATAAAATCTCGATCAACCGCGCGATCCGCTTTGTGGGGGCGCCACAAGGGATCACCGACAGCGGCAAATTCACCGAAGCGCTGATCCGGATCCGCAAAGAGGCCGAGCTTTACCAGACCCTAGAAAACCAAATCGATCTTGTTCAACAGACGCTCTTTCGCACACAGATCAACATGCCAGCCAACCTCGTCGAAGGGGGCTACAAGACCCGCATCTTCCTGACCCGCGCTGGCGAGGTGATCGACACCTATGAGCGCGTAATCGACGTGCGCAAAGTCGGGCTAGAGCGGTGGCTCTACAATATGGCCCACGAACGACCGCTGCTTTACGGGCTGATGTCGCTGGCGATCGCAATTGCTGCTGGATGGGGCGCATCCGCCGCCTTCCGTATGATCAAGGGTTAACCTCGCCCCAAGTAAGGCATTTTCGTCGCCATCACGGTCATGGTCTGCACATTCGCATTCAGCGGCAGCCCCGCCATATGCACCACCGCGTTGGCCGCATCCTCAGCCGAAATCATCGGCGGCAAGGGCGCACCCTTGGCCTGCGCGGCTGCCGCAATATCCTCCAGAATGCCGGTCCGCGCGTTGCCAATATCAATCTGCCCACAGGCGATATCAAAAGGCCGCCCATCCAGCGAAATCTGTCGCGTCAGCCCGGTGATCGCGTGCTTTGTGGTGGTGTAGCAGACCGCCCCTTCACGCGGAGAATGCGCCGAGATGGAACCATTGTTGATGATCCGCCCCCCTTGCGGCTCCTGGTGGCGCATCTGCTTGAACGCCGCCCTCGCCGCATAGAACATCCCGTTCAGGTTCACGGCGACAGAGGCGTGCCAATCCTCCAACGGCACTTCGTCAATCGGGGCCGCTGGCACGAAAATGCCTGCATTGTTGAACAGCAAATCCAGCCGTCCGACTTGCACCGCAAACCTCTCAAACGCGTGCTGAACCGCCGATGCGTCCGACACATCGCACGGCAACACGATCCCGCCTTTGATCGCGGTCAACGCCTCGACCCGCCGGGCCAAGACACCCACGGTCCACCCGTCTGCGATCAGCGCCTTGGCCGTCGCCAGTCCAATCCCGCTGCTTGCCCCGGTCACAATCGCCGTCTTCATTCCACCTCTCCCTCAAGTGTCAGCGGCGGTGGCGCCACGGCCAGATCATCGGTCCGCAACGGCCCCGATGGCCGTGACAACCGGTTCCGCACCACCCAGAACAGCCGATTTTGCGCCCGCGTGATCGCCACATAAGCCAGCCGCTTCCACAAAGGCTGCCCGGCTTCGGTGCGCCCCATCCGTGCTGCTGCATAAAGGTCAGGCGCGAAGACCTGCACATTCTCCCATTGCGAGCCCTGCGCCTTGTGGATCGTCACCGCCGCCCCGTGCAAAAACGCCGCCCCCATGCGCGCGGCAAAGGGAATGAATGGCTCTTCCTCGTCGGGCATTTCGATCTTGATGATCGAGGCCGCACTCACCTGCGGGTCCTCCGCGCCCATCACATGCAAACGCGAAAAGCCCGGCTTGCGCCCTTCCTCAAGATAGACGCATTGCGCCCCTTTGATCAGCCCGCGCGCCTCTAGATCGAGCCGCTTCTTGCGGTGCTTCAAAGGCAGCTCGATCCCATCACAAATCAGCGGCTCTCCAGGCAGCAGCTCTGTTTCGGGCGCACCAAACGCATTGCGAAACGCATGGATCAACCGAATACGTGTCGCATTCCGCCACACCAAAACAGGCGAACGCGCCATCAGGTCCGCCTCCACCCGTTGCGCCCAGACCACGCGATCATCCCGGCGTGCAGCATCCTCGACCATCCGCTCGAACTGCTCAAACCCGATACTGTCATCGCCCAAAGCATGCGCCAGATCGAGGATCGGGTTATCCTCTGCCTGCCTGAACACCCGGTTCAACTCGCGCTTGCGCGGCCCCTTGATCTCGTCAAACACCATGCTGCCCGATTGGTTAACGGGCGCCAGCTGCGCCGGATCGCCAAACAGCAAAAGCGTCGGGAAAATCTCCTGCAAATCCTCGTATTGCTTGGCATCCAGCATCGAGCTTTCGTCGACAAAGCCGATATCCAGCGGCTCCTCGCGCCGCTTCCACCCGGTGATGAAATCCGACCCCCGCAGCCCCGCCGCCGCCAAAGCACCTGGGATCGACTTGTTATGCTCATAAAACGCAGCGGCCCGGTCCAGCGCGATCTCGGTCAGCCCCTCAATCGTCGGGCGCGCGCCATTCCCGGCCAGCCATTCCGCGATCTTCTCGTATTCCGGGTCATAGACCGGCGTGTATAAAATCCGGTGGATCGTCGTCGCCGGAACACCGCGGTTCCGCAACACGCTCGCCGCTTTGTTCGTCGGCGCCAAAATCGCCAGCGTCCGCCGATCCTTGCGCTTTCTCCCTTCATAATCGCCCGAAACAACATCGACACCCACCTCCGCCAGCGCCTTGTAAAGCTCTGCCAACAAAAGCGTTTTTCCCGATCCCGCTTTTCCGATCACGGCCATGACGCCTGATGTGCCACTGCCCGGTGGCATCAAACTGCCCTCGTGCAAATCCACACCGGCCCGCGCCATCAGCTCTGCGACAGCATCGTAAGCCTCGGCCTGATCATCGGAAAAAGTTACTGCGGGAACGCTCATGGCGCAGACCCTACAAGGGCCGCGCCGCACGGACCAGCGGTTATGCAGCCCACTCCGTCTTGTCACTGTCGCCAAAGGCGCGCATCGCCCAGTAACGAGACATCTCAAGGCTCACACCAGCCCGCTTTTGCAACCGAAGCAAAGCCGGTTCGGTAAACGACCACAGCCCCACGCTGATCTGGTCGCGCCCGTCACCAACGCTGCCCAGTACCTCCGGAGAGGCGCCGATCCGCTGATAAATCCGCACCATCCGCGCATCGAAGACCCCAACGAAATGGGTCACCCTAAAGCGCGTCATCAATTCCGACCCCGCCAGCATCAATAGCGCAGAGACATTGGGCGGCGCGTCCGCTGCCAAGCAGAACCGTGTGCATTCCCAGATCGCAGGGCTCGAAATTTGCGTATCGGCCAGATGGGCAAAGTGGTCGTTCACCATCGTGCGCCCGGTGCTGGGCAAAAACCGCATCGAACCGCCATGCCCGCCATCTGGCGTTTCCCAGATCACGTAAAGCGGGTTCAAATCGTCGTAGTCGTCCCGCTCAAAGCCATCGGTATCCACCGACACGTCCCATCCAAGGCGGCGCTTGAACTGGTCCGCACGGTCCCGAAACATCGCGTCGCGCAGCGTGGGAAACGCATCGAGTTGGTCTGCATAAAGAAATCTGATCATGGGGCTCTCCGTCACGTTGATGAGGAAGAGCTTCTGCCAAGTTGGTTAAAAAAGGGCTGCGCCCGGTCGGCGTAAGGAAACGTTAAGGTTAACGGCCCGTCCGCCTTTCTTTTGTCCAAAAATACCTGAAAGCTGCGGCAGCCACCCGATGCCTCAGACGACGATCAGCCCCAAGGACGTCGCCCGCGCCACAGCATGGGTGGTATTCATCGCACCCAGCTTGAACCGCGCGCTTTCGATATAGGCGCGCAACGTGTGCTCTGAGATGTCCAGCGTGTCGGCCACCTGCGCCCGCGAATAGCCCAGCGCCAGATAGGTCATTGCATCCACCTCACGCGGTGACAGCGCGCGGGCGGCATCGGGTTGCGCGTTGGGTTCAAACTCCAACGCCTTTTGGTTGAAGAAATGCGCAATCAGGATCAGATCGCGCAAATTCCGCTCTGTGAAGGACACCCATTCCATATCGGTCGCGGTGTCATTCAAGGTAAACAGCGCAAACTGCCCTTGCGGCCCGCGGATCGGGATCGAGAACCCCTGATTGCCCAACCCGAAGTTGATTGCTTCTTTCATAAAGCTGCGCGCGGCCTTGCTGGACCAGTCCAGCCGTTTCCAGTCAACCGGGTGAAAGCGCTGGTAGCAGCCCTGAATCACTGGATCGATGCGCAGATAGTCATTTTCAAGATAATGTTCGACCCAAGTCATCGGATAGGTGCCGACGCCGTATTGTTCGCCGTCGCTGTTAACCCAATGATAGACGATATGGGCTATTTCATAGTAGTCACGCAGCTCAACCGAGAGCGTTTGAAGATCGTCACGCGATTGGGCGCGCCAAAGGCGATCGATGAGCGATTCCAAGTTGCGCACCATCCGTGGCACACTCTCCCCTAGTCGCAAGCTCTGCTGCTGCGACCAGCGTCGCATCATCAAGCTGTTCTGCGAGTGCGTCCAGACCATTCGCGCCTGCGAAAGTCCGCAGGTCGGCCAGAACGTCAATTATCCAATCATTTGCCATTTAACACTCTCTAGAGAAGGTTAACAAAACATTAACTCAACTATAGCACGAGTGGCGTTACAAAAGAATTAGCAACATTGTCTAACCCCTTTTTGGCGGGGCACGCAGACTCTAAGTCTTTGATATTATTAGATGCAGACAGTCATCATTTGCGAAAGCGCACAAAAAAGCGGCTGTCAGATCACGCTGACAGCCGCTCATATTTGTTAATATTTACTGTGCAGCCAGCGTATCTTCCAGCGTCCGCAGACCTGTCTTCGGAGCCTGTACCAGAACTGACATATTGCCCGGCTTATGTTCGTTGCGCAGCATTTTCATATGCGCTTCGGGCAGATCGTCCCACGGGAAGACTTCCGACATGCACGGGTCCAGACGCCGCTCCACCATCAGGTTGTTGGCGGCAGAGGCCTGTCTGAGATGGGCAAAGTGGCTGCCCTGCAGACGCTTCTGGTGCATCCACATGTAGCGCACGTCGAAGGTCAGGTTAAAGCCGGTGGTGCCTGCACAAATGACGACCATCCCGCCCTTCTTGCACACGAAGGTCGAAACCGGGAAAGTGGCCTCGCCGGGGTGCTCGAACACCATGTCGACATTGTTGCCCTTGCCGGTGATATCCCAGATCGCCTTGCCGAACTTGCGCGCTTCCTTGAACCACTCGCCATACTCCGGCGTGCCGACGGTGGGCAGCTGACCCCAGCAGTTGAAGTCTTTGCGATTCAGAACGCCCTTGGCGCCCAGCCCCATGACAAAATCGCGCTTGTCCTCGTCAGAGATAATGCCAATCGCGTTGGCACCAGCCGTGTTGATCAGCTGGATCGCGTAGGATCCCAGACCGCCCGACGCGCCCCAGACCAGAACGTTCTGGCCGGGCTTGAGGTCGTGGGGCTCATGCCCGAAAAGCATCCGGTAGGCCGTGGCGAGCGTCAGCGTATAGCATGCCGCCTCTTCCCAGCTCAGGTGCTTGGGGCGCGGCATCAGTTGTTGCGCCTGCACACGGGTGAATTGGCTGAACGAGCCATCGGGCGTCTCATAGCCCCAGATGCGCTGGCTCGGCGAATACATCGGATCGCCGCCATTGCAGTGCTCGTCATCGCCGTCATCCTGGTTGCAGTGGATGACCACCTCGTCGCCGACTTTCCAGCGGGTAACCTTGTCCCCAACGGCCCAGATGATGCCCGCCGCGTCGGAACCGGCGATGTGATAGGGCTCTTTATGACCGTCAAACGGGCTGATCGGCTGACCAAGGGCGGCCCAGACGCCGTTATAGTTCACACCTGCGGCCATTACGAGGACCAGCACTTCGTTGCTGTCGATCTCGGGCACATCCACGACCTCTTTCAGCATCGCGGTGTCCGGCTCGCCATGACGCTCGCGGCGGATCGCCCAGGCATGCATCTTCTGAGGCACAAACCCCATCGGAGGCATCTCGCCCACATCGTAAAGCTCCTTTTCCGGAGCGTCGTAAGTGAACACTTCAGTATTCGTATCGAGAGCCATGAAAACCTCCAGGTCGCAAGTGCCGCAGCGCAGAATCGCGCCGTATTAACGACTCAGATATTGGCATTTCGGTAATAAAGCAATCCGAATTGAAAGGTTTTTGTAACTTTATAACCTCGCGACCGCAGAAAGTTGCGCAGATTATGCCGCAGACGCAGCATTCACATGGGCAATCGAGTTCGCATAGTAGCGCAGGACATGGGCCTCGTCAGGAGCGATCGTATACTGATCGTCCTGCTCAATGATCAGACTGCGCTTGCGCAATTGGCGCAGACCAACCTCCGCGGCATATGCCAGATCATCGCGCGGCAAGTGAATATGGGCGGTGTCCATCTCTTTCAGCCAGGCTTGCATCTTTGCTTCAATCTGCGCGCGCGACAGGGGCGCGTCTGCCGTCAACAGGATCTGGCTGACCAGCGGCACAGGCAAAACCGGCATGACATCCTCAATCCGGGTCATCAGCGCGCGGCCCAGCGCTTTAATGTCCGACCCGGTGTCGTCCGCCGTATACGCGCGCAGGGACAGCGGCTTGCCGAAGCTTACACTTGCATAGCCCATGCGGTGGTATCGGAACGTGACCCACAGCCACAGCTGTTTCAGCACGAAGCCCATGACAACACTCATCCGCGCGCGGAACTTGCGGTTCCCCGCCTCACCTGCCGCAATCAGGATGCGATCTTCCAGAACGCGATCATAGTTGATCGCCACCGGCACAAAGACGATATCCCGTCCCTCCGGATCGAACCCATCCAGAATATAGGTCAGAAGCCCCAGCTTCGGCGGGGCCAGAGCGCCATTCAGGCTCAGCCCGCCTTCGGGAAACACTGCCTGCGTCACCCCATTGCGCGTGGCCATCTGCACGTAGCGCGCCAACACTTTGCGATACAAAGCATTCCGTGACTTGCGCCGAATGAAATACGCCCCCATCGCCCGGATCAGCCTTGAGAGCGGCCAGACCTGCGCCCATTCCCCCACCGCATAAGAAAGCGCAGAGGCGCGCGCGGCCAGATAGGTGACCAGCACATAATCCATATTGCTGCGGTGGTTCATGATGAAGATGACCGTTGCATTGCGTGGCACACCGGTCAGCGCTTCATCATAATGCCCCAGCCGCACACGGTATAAAGCCGTCGCCAGCCATTTGGCCAAGCGCGTCCCGATCCCGAAATAGGCCGTCGCGCTGAAAGATGGCACAATCTCGCGCGCATAACGGCGGGCCTGCTCAAAGGCCACATCCTCGCGCACGCCATATTCCTTGGCATGCTCCACAATCGCTTGCGTCACCTCCGGGTCATAAGACAGCCGCTGGATCATGTCCGTCCGCCGCGCCAGCTTGAACGGCTCGATGGGCCGGGTCAGCTTTTTGTTCAGCCGGTCCACGACCCTCTCTGCCCGTTTGCGGAAAAACCACCGCACGGAGGGAAACAGGAAATGGCTCAACGCTGTGACCGTCGCAAACAGCACCAGAAGGACGAAAAGCCAAAGCGGAAGGGTGATGGTCGTAAACATTATGCGCCAACCTACGCGACAGTCTGGAAAATCCCAATCCCTGGTCTTACGTGAATACTATGAAGATCACGCTCTCGCCGGGCTTTGACGAAGCCGAACGCGCCCATGCCGCACAGCTTTATTGGCAGGCCTTCTCTGGCAAACTCGGCAAACTGATGCGCCCGGACGCGAAAGCGCTGGCCTTTTTGCAAGATGTGCTGAACCCCGACTTCTCCATCAGCGCGCGGGATGAAGCGGGCCAGCTTCTAGGGCTGGCGGGTTTCAAGACCTCCCGCGGCGCGCTGGTCGGCGGTGAACTCAGCGATATGCAGCGCCATTATGGCCTGTGGGGCGGTCTTTGGCGCGGCGTCCTTTTGTCGATCCTAGAACGTGATCTCGAACCCGGCGTTCTTCTGATGGACGGCATTTTTGTCGACGCCCGCGCGCGAGGCCAAGGGGTCGGCACCCAGCTTCTAAACGCCATCCTGTCCGAAGCGCGCAGCCGCGACCTCTCTCAGGTCCGCCTTGACGTGATTGACAGCAACCCCCGTGCCCGTGCGCTCTATGAACGTGTCGGCTTCAGGGCCGGCCCGACCGAGCATATCGGCCCCCTGCGCCATCTTTTCGGCTTTTCCAACGCCACACGGATGACCCACAGCCTCTCGTGACGCCGCAACGCAGCGAAAACGCTTGATTATAATCTTTCGCGGAATTAGGAATTCACAGAAGATTATTACCCAACTCGAATCGAGGCTTGCTATGACCGACGCGCCCAAGAAAGACCGTCCCTGGCTCTTCCGCACCTATGCGGGGCACTCCACGGCCAAAGCCTCCAACGCGCTCTATCGCGGCAACCTCGCAAAGGGGCAAACGGGTTTGTCAGTTGCCTTCGATCTGCCCACACAAACCGGCTATGACAGCGATCACGAGCTGTCACGCGGTGAGGTCGGTAAGGTCGGCGTTCCCGTAGCTCACTTGGGCGACATGCGCGCGCTGTTCGACGATATCCCGCTGGAGAAGATGAACACCTCCATGACGATTAATGCCACGGCCCCTTGGTTGCTGTCGCTCTACATCGCCGTGGCCGAAGAACAGGGCGCCGATGTCTCCAAGCTGCAGGGCACCGTGCAGAACGACATCATCAAGGAATACCTGTCGCGCGGCACCTATATCTGCCCGCCCAAGCCGTCCCTGCGGATGATCACAGACGTCGCCGCCTACACGCGCGAACATCTGCCAAAATGGAACCCGATGAACGTGTGTTCCTACCACCTGCAGGAAGCCGGCGCGACGCCCGAAGAAGAGCTGGCTTTCGCGCTCGCCACCGCCACCGCCGTTCTCGACGACCTCAAAGGCAAAGTCCCCGAAGAGCATTTCCCCGACATGGTCGGCCGCATCTCTTTCTTCGTGAACGCAGGCATCCGCTTCGTCACCGAGATGTGCAAAATGCGCGCCTTCGTCGAACTGTGGGACGAGATTTGCGCCGAGCGCTACGGCGTCGAGGACCCCAAATTCCGCCGCTTCCGTTATGGTGTGCAAGTGAACTCGCTGGGTCTGACCGAACAGCAGCCCGAAAACAACGTCTACCGCATCCTGATCGAGATGCTGGCCGTGACGCTGTCGAAAAACGCCCGTGCCCGCGCCGTGCAGCTGCCCGCGTGGAACGAAGCCCTCGGTCTGCCCCGCCCCTGGGACCAGCAATGGTCGCTCCGCATGCAGCAGATCATGGCGTTCGAGACGGACCTTCTGGAATATGACGACCTCTTCGACGGCAACCCCGCCGTGGATCGCAAGGTTGCCGCTTTGAAAGAAGGCGCGCGGGCCGAGCTGGCCCAGATCGACTCCATGGGCGGCGCGGTCGAGGCCATCGAATACATGAAGTCGCGTCTGGTCGATTCCAATGCCGAACGCATCATGGGGATCGAGGACGGCGGCACCACCGTCGTCGGCGTGAACCGCTACCAAGAGGCCGAGGAAAGCCCCCTGACCGCAGGCGACGAGGCGATCATGGTCGCCGACAAAGACGCCGAGGCCGATCAAATCGCCCGCCTCAACGCATGGAAAGAGGCGCGCGATGACGCCGCCGTCCAGAAAGCGCTGGAGGCTGTCCGCCAAGCTGCCGCCACTGGCACCAACATCATGATCCCGTCGATCGAAGCCGCCAAGGTCGGTGTCACCACCGGCGAATGGGGCGACGTCGTGCGCGCTGCCTTCGGCCAGTACCGCGCGCCCACAGGTGTCTCGAAAAACCCGTCGAACCGCACCGAAGGGCTCGAAGAAATCCGCGCGCAGGTCGACGCGGTTTCTGACAAGCTGGGCCGCCGTCTGAAATTCCTCGTCGGCAAGCCCGGCCTCGACGGCCACTCCAACGGCGCCGAACAAATCGCCGCCCGCGCCCGCGACTGCGGTATGGACATCACTTATGAAGGCATCCGCCTGACCCCTGATGAAATCGTCACCGCTGCCAAGGCCGAAGAAGCCCATGTCGTCGGCCTTTCGATCCTGTCCGGCAGCCACATCCCCCTCATCGGCGAGTTGATGGAGAAAATGCGTGCGGAAGGCCTTGGCCATATCCCCGTCGTTGTAGGCGGCATCATCCCCGAAGACGATGCCGACCGCCTGCGCGCCATGGGCGTTGCCAAGGTCTATACGCCGAAGGATTTCGAGCTGAACCGCATTATGATTGATCTTGTCGGTCTGGTAGACGCGGCACCTATGGCCGCTGAGTGACCAAAACCTTTCAAAAAGGTTTTCCAAAAGTCTTCTAAAGACTTTTGCCCGCATTACCCCTATGGCAGGCTCCCGGAAAACAGGAGCCTGCCATGACCCCCCATATCGCTGCCAAACCCGGTGACATCGCCGAAACCGTTCTGATGCCCGGCGACCCCTTGCGCGCCAAATGGGCGGCTGAGACGTTCCTCGACGCGCCCGTCTGCGTCAACGAAGTGCGCGGCATGCTTGGCTATACGGGCACCTGGCGCGGCAACCCGGTCACGATTCACGGCTCCGGCATGGGCATGCCATCGCTGTCGATCTACGCCAACGAATTGCTCAAGGAATACAGCGCCAAGACCTTGATCCGGATTGGCTCTACGGGCGCGATGCAAGAACATGTGAAGGTCCGCGACGTCGTGCTCGCCATGACCGCGACAACGCTGAACACGCCCTCTTCGGGCATCTTCAAAGACCTGAACTTTGCCCCTTGCGCAGACTACAACCTGCTCGCGGCCGCAGCGAAAGCGGCAGAAAACAGAGACTGCACCACTCATATCGGTGGCATCTATTCATCCGACGTCTTCTACGACGAACGCCCCGATCTGAACGAACAGATGATGCGGCACGGCACCCTCGCCGTCGAGATGGAAGCAGCAGAGCTTTACATCCTCGCCGCGCGCTACAACGCCCGCGCACTTGCGGTGCTGACGGTGTCCGATCACCTTCTCACTGGCGAAGCGCTGCCGTCTGCGGATCGCCAATCCAGTTTTGGCGACATGGTCGAGATTGCGCTGGAGGCAGCTTTCACCTGAACCCTTGAAATGAGTATTTGGACACAAGAGAAGCCGGTAACCGCCTATTAACCTTAACGCGCGCGTGCCTCTTCTTTTGTGTAAAAATACTCAAGTTCCATGGCTGCGATCATATCCATTCGTCTGAGGGGGCACCCACCCTTCAGGCACACGCGGCACATCATAGACCGTGATCTCAAGCGGATAGCATTGCGCCGCATCGCTGGAATGCGTGGCTGAGCAATCGCCTCCAGGGCACGCCGACAGCGCGCCAAGCAAATCAATCTCCGCAAAGAATTCGATGTAGTCACCGGGCGTCACAGGGCTCGCCTTCATGAAATACTGCTGTGTCTCCCGCGTGAAGCCGGTGCACATGAAGACGTTCAGCACGTCATGCACATGGGCCTCCGCCTCCTGCACAGGCAGGTTCAGATGGGCCGCCACCGCGCGCGTCAGGTTGGAATGGCAGCAGTGATGATAGTCCTGCCCGCTCAGCAAATGATGAGTATAGGGATCGCAGCGTGTTCCGATCACATCATGAATGCCGCCTCCGTCTTCGTCAAAGCGATACCAGTTCAGCGTATCGCGGGTGATCGTGGCCATCGGGCGCAGCGTTGGAAAACTGCTCCATAGTTGATGGCCTTTGGTCACATGGGTTCCGTGCAGCGCGCGGGTTTTGCCGGAATAGAACCGTTCAGACAGATCATGGGCGTTCCACAGGTTCAGATCGCCCACCTGCGGCCCCTCGATCGAGGTGATCCGAAAGACCTGACCGGCCTTCACGCTGAAACTCAACGCCTCGCGCGGCGGCACTACAACGGTCTGAACGCGCGTCATCCCTTCACAGGCCGCGCGTCGCGCCGCGATGTCGGGTCGGGGCAATGTTTCAACCGGATAGCAGATCACCGGAGGGAGGGAGGCTCGGCGGGGCATAAATCTTTTCCTTCTATGGAACCAATCGAAGACAGCCGTGTTGAGGGGCATCACATCTATAGGAGATTTAAACTATGACACGCCTTTTCCAACTGACTGCGATTGCTGCATCTGCCGTTGCTCTGGCAGGCTGCGCTACGCAAGAGCGTGAAGTCGTGGTTTCCGAACCGACGCCGATCTACGCCAAGGATGGCACGATTATCGGCACGACACAGGTGGTGCGCGCTGAGGACACCGAAGTTGTCGTCGGAGCCAACGAAATGGAAAACCCGGAAGCCATCATGGATACCGATCTGGACCGGGATACCATGATCGAAGGCGATGACATGTAAGCTCCGCCTGCCAAAGAATTAAGAAAGCCGCGCTCCATTTGGGCGCGGCTTTTTCTGCGAGGGTTGATGGCCCGTCTCAAACCGTGCGTTCCACCATCATCTGCTTGATATTGGAAATCGCTTCGGCTGGGTTCAGACCTTTCGGACAGGTCTTCGCGCAGTTCATGATTGTATGACAGCGATAGAGCTTGAACGGATCTTCCAGATCATCCAGCCGCTCGCCCGTGGCCTCATCCCGTGAATCGATAATCCAGCGATAGGCGTGCAGCAGCGCTGCCGGCCCCAGATACCGGTCGCCGTTCCACCAGTAAGACGGGCAAGAGGTCGAGCAGGACGCGCACATCACGCATTCATAAAGCCCGTCCAGCTTCTTGCGGTCTTCAATCGACTGCTTCCACTCTTTCGCGGGGCGGTTTGTCTTCGTCTCCAGCCACGGCATGATCGAGGCATGTTGCGCATAGAAATGCGTCAGATCGGGGATCAGATCCTTGACCACCGGCATATGCGGCAGGGGATAGATCTTGATATCACCCTTCACCTCATCGAGGCCGTAGATACAGGCCAGCGTGTTGATCCCGTCGATATTCATCGCGCAGGAGCCACAAATCCCCTCGCGGCAGGAGCGGCGGAAGGTCAGCGTCGGATCAATCTCGTTCTTGATCTTGATCAGCGCGTCCAAAATCATCGGGCCGCAGGTGTCCATATCCACGAAATACGTGTCGAGCTGGGGGTTCTTCCCATCATCGGGGTTCCAGCGGTAGATCTGGACCTTGCGCAGGTTTGTGGCACCTTCGGGCTTGGGCCATGTCTTGCCAGCGGTCATGCGGCTGTTTTTGGGCAGTGTCAGTTGGACCATGCTGTCCTCCTATCCGAATTGTCCCAGAACGGCGCTCAGGCCATCGCGGGAAATGCAGTTAATTGTCTCGGGGCGGCGGCTGATATCCAGAACCACCTGCACCGTGCTATCGTCTGGCCCCGTCGCGGCAGCGCGGGCCAGTTGAAGAATTTCCGACCCAGAGGCATTGTCGATCACGCAATCGGTGATCGCCTCGCCGCCCGGTCCGGGCAAATATTGCGCGACGATAGGCTTTACGACACCCCGCGCAGCCTCACGGGCCAGTTGATCGCCTGCGCCGGTCTCGCATCCCGCAACGGCGATTGCAGCCAGAACTGCGAAAGAGCCATGCCGCGCCATCAATGGTTCGCCCCGGGGCAAATCAACGTGCCACGCTGGAAGGTGCCGCCGCCGGGTACGCAGCCATAGCCGACTGTCGCGTGAGGCAAATCTGATCCGAGCGCGAGATGCGCATTTCCACCAGCGCTGTCATACTTCCCACCGTGGCTTTGATCGGTGATCGGACGCGGCTCCGAACCAGTAAATCCGGTCGTGGATAACTGCGCCGTCTGCGTCGCAATGCACGCCTCAACCGCTGCGCGCACCTGTGGTGGCATCTGCGGAGACTCGCCCAGCCTTACCGTCGTCGCATCGCTCGTGAGCCGCGTATCAACACTGTATTGACCGTCATAGCCTTGCGCGCGAACACACCCTCTCACGATCTCCGCCTGCTGATCGTAGGTCAGACCCGTCTCCGGGTCGATCGACGGACCAGCGGCGCAGCCAGCCAAAATGGCCCCACTCAGAAGACAGGCCGTCAGGCGCATCAGTAAACCCGTGCCTTCGGCGCGATCTTCTTCAGATCGATACCGCCCTCGTTATGGCTGGTCAGCGGGTTCAGATGCACGCCACGGAAGCCCAGCGAGGCCTTGTTGCCCTTGAACCAGATCAGCGAGTGCTTGCGCCAGTTCTCGTCGTCGCGGTCGGGATAATCCTCGTGGGCATGCGCCCCGCGGCTTTCCTTGCGCGCCTCGGCTGCAGTGATCGTGGCCAGCGCGTTGGGCATCAGGTTGGTCAGCTCCAACGTCTCCATCAGGTCCGAATTCCAGACCATCGACGTGTCGGTGACCTGCAAATCTTCGAGCTTGCCACCAACGGCATCCATCTTCTTGCAGCCTTCGGCCAGCGTCTTGTCGGTGCGGAACACCGCAGCATCGGCCTGCATCGTCTTTTGCATTTCCAAACGGAGTTCGGCGGTCGGGACATGACCTTTCGCATAGCGCAGACCGTCAAAGCGGCTCAACGCCGCCTCGACAGAGCGGTTGTTCGGGGTTGGCACAGCCGTCTCCGGATCAACGATCTTGCCAGCACGGATCGCGGCGGCGCGTCCGAAGACCACCAAGTCGATCAGCGAGTTCGAGCCCAGACGGTTCGCGCCATGCACGGAGGCACAGCCCGCCTCGCCAACGGCCATTAGGCCGGGCGCCACGCGGTCTGGATCATCCTTGGTGGGGCTCAGAACCTCACCCCAGTAATTCGTCGGAATACCGCCCATGTTGTAGTGCACGGTCGGCAGAACCGGGATCGGCTCTTTCGTCAGATCGACGCCCGCAAAGATGCGCGCGCTTTCCGAGATGCCGGGCAGACGCTCTGCCAAGGTCTCCGGCGGCAGGTGGTTGAGATGCAGATGGATATGATCGCCCTCAGCCCCCACACCGCGCCCTTCGCGGATTTCCATGGTCATGCAGCGGCTGACCACATCGCGCGAGGCGAGGTCTTTGTAGGTCGGTGCGTAGCGCTCCATAAAGCGCTCGCCTTCGGAGTTGGTCAGATAACCCCCCTCCCCGCGCGCGCCTTCGGTGATCAGACAGCCAGCGCCGTAAATGCCGGTCGGATGGAATTGCACGAACTCCATATCCTGAAGCGGCATACCCTGACGGGCAATCATGCCGCCACCGTCACCGGTGCAGGTATGGGCCGAGGTTGCGCTGAAATAGGCGCGGCCATAACCGCCGGTGGCCAGAACGACCATCTTGGCAGCAAACAGATGCAGCGTGCCGTCGTCCAGCTTCCAAGCCAGAACGCCCTGGCATTCGCCGTCTTCGGACATGATCAGATCAATCGCGAAATACTCGATGTAGAATTCCGCATTGTTCTTCAGCGATTGTCCATAAAGCGTGTGCAGGATCGCGTGACCGGTCCGGTCCGCGGCGGCACAGGTGCGCTGCACGGGCGGGCCTTCACCGTATTCGGTCGTGTGACCGCCAAACGGACGCTGGTAAATTTTGCCCGCTTCGGTGCGCGAGAACGGCACGCCGTAATGCTCAAGCTCGTAGACCGCCTTGGGCGCTTCACGGGCAAGGTACTCCATCGCGTCCGTGTCGCCCAGCCAGTCGGAGCCTTTGACCGTGTCATACATATGCCACTGCCAGCTGTCGGGCCCCATATTGCCAAGCGATGCGGCAATGCCACCCTGCGCTGCGACCGTGTGCGAGCGGGTGGGGAAAACCTTGGTCACGCAAGCGGTGCGCAGGCCCTGTTCGGCCATACCCAGCGTTGCGCGCAGGCCAGCGCCACCAGCGCCCACCACCACAACATCGTATTCATGTGTTTCGTAATCGTATGCAGCCATATTCAGGTGCTCCGTGCGTTAAAGCGCCATGCGGGCGATGGCGAAAAGGCCAGTCGCAGCCGCGGCGTAAGAAAGACAGGTGGTCGCGATCAGCGTAACCTTGCGAGCCGTTCCGTGAACGTAGTCCTCGATCAAGGCCTGCACACCATTTTTGAAATGCAGGAATGTCGCAACAATCATCAGCGCGGCGATGATCGCCGGGAAGGGCTGATCGAAATAAGCCACAACGTCCGTGTGGGGCTTGCCCAACATCGGTGCGAAGGTGAACAGGAAGAAGGGCGTCAGAACGGCCAACCCGGCAGAGCTGACCATCATCCACCAGTGGTGATGCGTGCCTTCCTTTGCCGATCCCATACCCTCGGCGCGTTTTCTGTCGGTCATATAGGCCATTACGCAAGCCCTCCGATAATCAGCAGGCACAGGACGGTCAGCGCGACCGATCCGATGACACAGGCCCAGCCCAGCTTTTCAGCCCAGGCGATCTCCATGCTGCCGCCATTGTCCCAGTAGAGATGTCGCAACCCTGCCAGCAGGTGGTAGCACAGCCCCCAAAGCGACAGCACCAGCACCAGCTTGCCGAAGATCGAAGTCAGAACCCCGTCCGCCACCGCGAAGTATCCCGGCGATGTCGCCGCGGCCAGCAGCCACCAGACGACAAGAAGTGCGCTGATCAGAAGCGCGTTTCCGGTGATCCGCGTCAGAATGGAGCTGATGGATGTGATCTGCGGTCTGTAGATCGACAGATGCGGTGAGAGAGGGCGATTGCCCCTGTTCACGTCTGGCATATTTGTTCCCTTCGGCTGTGCGCTTGCGCGCTGGCTCTGGCGTAAGTGATAGTGATTTTACGCTCTGAGTCACGCCTTCAGACCTTGATTTGGCGCGGTTATTTGGCGCAACCCGTCAGAAAACTCTGCTTTGTGATCACACGATATATAAGTGTGATCACAAAAACTGCCCTACTCCACAGCAAGCAGCACTTTGCCGAACAGGCAACCCGACTCAGCGAAAATCAGCTCAATTTGAACTAAACAGTTTATTTTTTTCTCGGACGATCTTGATCTCCGCCAAGGCTTCCCCCAATTGCAAACTTATCGGTTCACTTTTTCGTGCTCCGGTTGAATCTCCCCTATGGGCCTTTGATTGCCCGCAACGCTAAGTGAAAGGAAATAAAGATGAATTCCTATTTTACCCCGGCAGCCCTTACCGCGTTTCTTGTTACCGCCACGGCCCTTTCTGCGGGCCCAGCCGACGATTACGGCAAAGCCATCGCCGCCGCGACGCCCAGCGCGCCGCAGACGCTTCAGGTCGCAGCAGAAAAACTGTCTGGCGACGCTGTTGATGAGAAGATCACGATCTCAAGCGATGTGATCTCCACCCAGAATGTCGGTATCAGCCAGGGTCACGCGCGCCTGGCCGCTGAAATGGGCGTTGATCCGGCAGATTACACCAATGCCGAACTGGCAAAGATGTATATCGGCGAATATGACTAAATCCGTCATCGGGTAAGGCGGTTTTCGCCTTACCCGCCCCACCCCGTTACTGAGGCGCAAGCTCTCTCAGATAGGGTGCAAATTCTGTGCACATGATGATCGCCTTGTCGTCCAGATCGTAGAACGCGTTCGCCTCATCACAGGGCTCGACCCGAACGGTCAGGGTTTCGGGAAGCTGAAATTCCGCATTCAATTCGCGAACCTCATCCTCCATCAGGATATGGGTCAGGCTGTCCCCTTCCGAGACATACTTGATTGTGTCGCCGCCACCGTTCTCGGCCATTTCATCCAGAACCGGCCCCCAGCTGTCATTGGCCAACGCGAACTCGTCCTCGCAATATTCCGCACGTTCCTCGGGCAGGTCCAGGTCCGCGGCCAGGTCGTCGCGCTCATCCGGATTGGCCCCGTAGAAAAGACAAACAAGGTTGTAATACCGCTGCTCATCGGGGCCATGCACACTCCAATAAGCAATCGACTCGTCGCCCCGCTCGGCCACTTCGCCCAGAAAGCCAAACGCCGTATCATAGGCAATCGCCTGCGCCGTTTCCTCGTCATAGAACGCATCAATCAACAGGACCGACAGCACATCGGCGGCATCTTCTTCCTGACCGAAAACCGGCAATTGCATGATGTCGATTAGCGCATGTCCCAGCTCATGGTAGAAGATGCTCAGCAGGTTGGATTCAACAAACAGCTCGGTATAGTCCGCCATCACAGGGGACGCCATTAAGGCCAAAGCTGCTGCGAGTTGTCTCATAGCGGCATCAAAGCCCAGTAATCGAGATCCAGCAAGACCTCTGGAAGATACTTGCCGTCGTCCCCGCGCAGCTTGAACGCCTCGCCTTTCGTGGCGACCAGCCGCAACCGCACAGCACCCACACCGGGGGCCGAAGTTTCAGCCTTGTCCAGCACTTCGGACCACGCGCGGACTGTATCGCCCGACAGGCACGGGTTCGCATGCGCGCCCCCGTTGATCGCCACGATCATCTGCGCATTCGCCAGCCCGTTAAACGACAGCGCCCGCGCCAATGAGATCACGTGCCCGCCGTAAATCAGCCGCGTCCCATCGGGCCGCGCGGTCGCGTCGAAATGCACCTTCGCCGTGTTCTGCCACAGCCGCGTGGCCATCATGTGCTCGGCCTCTTCGATGGTCACACCATCGACATGGTCGATCTGCTCACCGATTGCGTAATCGCCCCAGCGATGCTCTTCGCCCGCTTGCGTGAAATCGTAGCTCGAAAAATCCAAGCCCTCGGGGATCGGCAAATCCTCTGCCGCAACCACAATGCTCAGCTCCGGCACCACCGTCTCAGGCGCTGGCGCCTCCACATCGCGCTTGCGCACCATCACCCAGCGCACGAATTCCATCACCGTCTCGCCGCGCTGGTTCGTCCCGCGCGTGCGCACGTAAACCACACCGGTCTTCCCATTGGAGTTCTGCTTGACCCCGATCACCTCAGACGACGACCGCAGAGTATCGCCCGCATAAACCGGCTTCAGAAACCGCCCTTCCGCATAGCCCAGATTGGCCACCGCGTTCAGCGAGATGTCGGGCACCGACTTGCCGAACACCACATGAAAGCCCGCCAGATCATCAAGCGGAGAGGCGGGCAACCCGCACGCCTTCGCAAACTCATCCGACGAATACAAAGCCCCCCGCGCCGGATAGAGCGCATGATACAAAGCGCGCTCGCCCCCCGACACTGTCCGCGGCACGGCGTGTTCGATCACTTGACCGGGCGCGTAATCCTCGAAAAAGCGCCCCGGATTCGTCTTCACCATTTACTTGTCCCCTAATTTCATGTCCGGGCTGTACGCGCCCTCAATCTCTTTCGTCACAGCCTGCCCGCAGCGCATCACACCATTGGCCTCGTCAAATGCGTAAGTCGGGGTGCCATAAAGCTCCCACCCCTTGCTCAAAGCCTCACTGACCTTGTGACAAAAGGCAGACGTGTCATCTGCGCTCAAAAAGCGGTAAATCTTCATGCCGGGAACGGCCACACGCCCAGCCAGACATGGATTGCCGCGATCACCCCATAGAGCACCAGCGTAATCACGGCGAGGCGGATATGCGCGGCCTTATCAGCATTTCCAGGTGGCTCCCACGCGGGCTCGGCCCGGTTAATCAAGATCACAGACCCGACGGCCCAAGCCAGCAGCCCGCCAAACAGAATGATCGACGCCAGATCGCCATTCACCAGCAAATGCGCCGCCGCCCAGATCTTGAACCCGGTCAGCTGGGGATGCCTGATCTTGTTCGCAGGCCACACTTTGCCACCCTTCGCCGCACTCGATCCGTAGACCCAAAGCGCCAGGATCATCAGCGTATTGTTGAGATGCACCGTCCAGCCCGGCGTGTTCCAAACTGGGATAAACTCAGCCCCCCGATAACCAATCACCATAAGCACGATGCTGGCCACGATCGCCAGAGCGACCAGGCCTTTGCCGGGTTCTCCCAATTTGGCCCGCTTTTCGGGCATAAAGCGTTTGAAGTAATGCGCGGCGGTCCACAACAGCACGCCAAGGGCTAACAAAGCGATCATCAGATCTCCAGTTTGGCTATGGCGTCCGCCTTCGCCAGCGTCGCCTTCGCCGTCACGATATGCAGATTCTCGACGATTTTGCCATCCACCACGGCAACACCTTGCCCATCGGCTTCGGCCTGCTCGAACGCCTCAATCTGGCGACGCGCCAGATCAATCTCGGCCTCCGACGGAGCGAAAGCCGCATTCGTGATCTCGACCTGCGCGGGGTGGATCAACGTCTTGCCATCAAAGCCCATATCGCGCCCCTGCTCGCATTCCGCGCGCAGGCCCTCATCATCCTTGAACGCATTGTAGACGCCGTCCACCGCAACCACGCCGTGCGCGCGTGCGGCCAGCATGCACATCTGCAGGGACGTCAACAAAGGCTCCCGATCCGCGCGAAAGCGGGTGTTGAGGTCTTTCGCCAGATCGTTCGTGCCCAGCACAAAACCCTCCAACGCGGGATGCGCCGCAATTTCAGCGGCGTTCAAAATGCCCAAAGGCGTCTCCATCATCGCCCAGATCGCCACGCCAGGCGCCAGTTCGGCCAGCGCCTGCACGTCCTCAGCCGAATCCACTTTCGGCAGCAACAACGCATCCGCGCCCACGTCCTTTAGCGCCTCCACATCCGCATGGCCCCATTCGGTATCCAGCGCGTTGACCCGGACGATCTTCGCGCGCCCACCATAGTCTGCCGTCTTCAACGTCTCTGCCAGAAGTGCGCGCGCATTGGCCTTTTCCTCAACGGCCACCGCATCTTCCAAATCAAAGATGATCGCGTCCACAGGAAGCGTCTTGGCCTTCTCCAACGCGCGCTCTTTCGAGCCGGGGATATAAAGAACCGAGCGATAAGGGCGTGCGGTCATTGATTCTGCTCCTCGCAATATTGTTGCGCGAGACCTGCCATAGACTTTGCAGATCATTCAAGAGAAACTTCGCTGCGGCGCGGCGTGATAGGCGATCCCCGCCCCACCGAACGGTTCGTTAACCTCTTTTTGCGACAGTGATCCCAGTCTTTGAGGCTCCGGCGGCTCATTCCGCCATCCCCGGCCCATGATCACGGGTCGCCCAGATAAAGGACGCGGACATGACCACGAAACTGATGCTCACAGGGCTGGCCATCGGCACCCTGCTTGCCACCACAGCCATCGCAAACGCCCAGACCCAACGCTGCGGCCCGCGCACGGCCATTGTCGAAACGCTGGCGCAGAAATACGGCGAAAGCCGACAATCCATGGGGCTGGCCGCCAACAATGCGGTGGTCGAGGTGTTTGCCTCTGACGACACCGGCACCTGGACGATCACCGTCACCGGCACCAACGGGCTGACCTGTCTTGTCGCCTCTGGCCAGTCCTACGAACAACTGGCCGAAGCGCTCCCCGCAGCTGGCACAGACAGCTAAGTCAATGCGTCGAAGATCAGCTTGCTGCCTGTCAGGGTCAGCAAGACATATGTAACGCCAAAGAACGCGCGCTCCGAGATCATGTGGTGCGCGCGGACACCCAGCCAGGTGCCCAACACCGCAAACGGGGCAAGCAGCAGATCGGCCAGAAGCGTTTGCCATGTGAAGATGCCCAGAAACGAATAGGGCACGAATTTCATCACATTGATGGCCCAGAAGATCAGAACAGTCCCCGACTGATAGGTCAGCTTGTCCAGCCCCCGGCTCAGCAGATAGACCGCGACCGGCGGCCCGCCCGCATGGCTGACAAAGCTGGTGAACCCGGCCGTGACGCCTGTCAGCATCGCCGCCTTCGGCCCCATGGGGCGCTTTGGTTTGGGGATGTAGCCGCCGCGCAGCAAAATCTGATACGCAACGAAGGCCAGCGAAATCCCCCCGATCAGGAAGCGAAAGACATCCGCATTCGCCACCTGATAGAGCGCGGCTCCCAACGCCACACCGGGCAGTCCCGCGTAGATGATCAGGCGCACCTCGCTCCAATCCCATTTGCGCCAATAGGCCTTCAAGCCGGCCACATCCATCAGCATCAACAGCGGCAGCATCACGCCCAGCGCCACACCCGGATCGACCGCCAGCGCCAGAATCGTCCCCGCCGCAAAGGCCGCGCCCGACCCGAAGCCCCCCTTGCTGATCCCCGCAAAGAGCGTCGCCGGAATGGCCAGAGCGAAGAAAGCAAAGTCGAGTGTCAGCACAGGGTCGGTCCTGAAAAAGCGTAGTCTGCGCAAGGCTTACACGCTGTGGCACGCGCGAACCAGCGCCCATGCTGCGCTTCGCCGCGCCCGCTTGCCCTTGCGCGGGGCCGGTCAAAGGACTACGCACCTCCCCGAAATTCACTCGGATCGGAGATCACACTCATGGCCAGACCCAAGATCGCCCTTATCGGCGCGGGACAGATCGGTGGCACACTTGCCCACCTTGCGGCACTGAAAGAACTGGGCGACGTCGTTCTGTTCGACATCGCGGAAGGCATCCCCGAGGGCAAAGCCCTCGACATCGCAGAATCCGGCCCCTCGGAAGGCTTTGACGCCGCGATGAGCGGCACGCAAAGCTACGCCGACATCGCAGGCGCAGACGTTTGCATCGTCACCGCCGGTGTGCCCCGCAAGCCGGGCATGAGCCGCGATGACCTGCTGGGCATCAACCTCAAGGTCATGAAATCCGTCGGCGAAGGCATCCGCGACAACGCGCCTGATGCGTTCGTGATCTGCATCACCAACCCGCTCGACGCGATGGTCTGGGCCCTGCGCGAATTCTCAGGCCTGCCCCACGAAAAGGTTTGCGGCATGGCCGGTGTGCTGGACAGCGCCCGCTTCCGTCACTTCCTGTCGGTCGAATTCAACGTCTCCATGAAAGACGTCACCGCCTTCGTTCTGGGCGGCCACGGCGATACGATGGTCCCGCTGACCCGCTACTCCACCGTCGCCGGTATCCCCCTCCCCGATCTGGTGGAGATGGGCTGGACCACGCAAGAAAAGCTCGACGCCATCGTGCAGCGCACCCGTGATGGCGGTGCCGAGATCGTGGGCCTTCTGAAAACCGGCTCTGCTTTCTACGCCCCCGCGACCTCCGCGATTGAGATGGCCGAAGCCTACCTCAAAGACCAGAAGCGCGTGCTGCCCTGCGCAGCCTATGTCGACGGCGCCCTCGGCCTGAACGGCTTTTACGTCGGTGTGCCGACCGTGATTGGCGCCGGCGGTGTCGAGCGGATCGTGGACATCAAGATGACCAAGGACGAGCAGGCGATGTTCGACAGCTCGGTCAACGCGGTCAAAGGTCTGGTTGAGGCTTGCAAAGGCATCGACGAGTCGCTCGCCTAAGACCCTCTCAAGCACTTTAGTTTACGGCGCGAGGCCCCCCCTCGCGCCGTTTTTCGTTAGTCCAGCTTGCGTTTGAACTGCGCGATCAGGTCCGCATTGCGCGCCCGCAGGTCCGCATCAAACGCCGCTACGCTCAGATCCAGCCCCGGCATCGCGGCATCAATCACCGCTTGCGGATCAAAGGGGTGATCCTCGACATAGCCCATCTCGGTCAATGCGTGCAGCCTCGCCGGCGTGAAGCCGCGCAGCTGATCATGGTAGCTGCGCAGGCCCTTCGCCGTCTTATAGGTGGTCAGAACCGCCTCCAGCTGCGCGCGTCGTTTGTTGCCCAATATTTTTTGCTGGCGGTGTTTCGGCAGCTCTGCATAGCGCAGCAGTTTCAGCATCCAGTGCAGCGGGGTCAGACCGTCGTAATGCACCAGCCATGTCCCCGCGACATGGGCAAAGGGCAGCTTTGCCTTACCCTCCAACGGCTCGGCGCGATGCACAGAAAGCTGCATCTCGCGGCCCACCGGCACGCAGGGCTTGCCCAGATTATGCGCCAAAAGCCCCTCATGGCTCACTTCGTTCAGATCGCCCCAGACCACGTCCGATACTGCAGGCCCACGCCCCATCGCCCGGCGCAGAACGCCGTCGAAAATCCCCGGCGCGGGTTGGCCCAGCGCGTAGGCACGCTCGTAGACGCGGAAGGTCAGATAGCCCTCGATCTGGCCCAGATGCTTCAGCTCATCCGCCAGAGGTTTGTGCTGCCACAGCAACTCATCGGCATCCAAATGGATCATCCAGCGCGCTTTGGTCCGGCAGTAGGCCTCCGTCGCGTTGAGCCTTTGGCGACCGGTCTGCAGGACGGGCCGCTCGCCGCGCGCCGCCCACCAATCCGCGTTGCAACGCACCACATGAACGCCCGGCAGCGCCTCAATCAACTCGCCCACCGGATCGTCCGGATCATCGAGAAAAACCCAGACCTCGGACGCGCCAGTTTCCAGATGCCACAGCACATTCGCCAGAACCAGAACCGCGGGCTCGCGCACGGTCATGCAGATCGCCCACTCTCCACCCGATGCTGTTGTCATTGCGCCTCGCTCGCCTCGTTTTGGCCGCCTCGCGACCTGTTAAAGCGCACCATAACGCGCCCATCCCGGCCCGCCTAGCCATTGATGTGGCGGTGATTCTCCCTTCGGTATCCCATTGCACACCAAATTTGTGATCACACGCGAAAACCCTGTGATCACAAATGTCGCTTTTTGAGGGGATGCGACGAAAAGACGTTTCAGGCACGTCATAGCTTATGTCTATATCGCCTTTAAACGTAGCAAAACGGGACAGTTTGCATGAATATCCATGAGTATCAGGCCAAGGCCCTTCTTCGCAGCTATGGCGCCCCGGTGTCTGACGGACGTGTGGTGCTGAAAGCCGAAGACGCCAAAACAGCCGCCGGCGAAATGGACGGACCCCTATGGGTCGTCAAAGCCCAAATCCACGCCGGTGGACGCGGCAAAGGTTCCTTCAAGGAAGCCGACGCAGGCGAAGCAGGCGGTGTCCGTCTCGCCAAATCGGTTGAAGAGGCCGCCTCCGAGGCCAAGAAGATGCTCGGCCGCACGCTGGTCACGCACCAGACCGGCCCCGTAGGCAAGCAGGTCAACCGCATCTATATCGAAGACGGCTCCGGCATCGAGACCGAGATGTATCTCGCCCTGCTCGTCGACCGCCAAACCTCCCGCGTGTCTTTCGTCTGCTCGACAGAGGGCGGCATGGATATCGAGGAAGTCGCCGCCGCGACCCCCGAAAAGATCCTCTCCTTCTCCGTCGACCCCGCCTCCGGCTACCAAGCCTTCCACGGCCGCCGCATCGCCTTTGCGCTGGGCCTGACCGGCAAGCAGGTCAAGCAATGCGTCGGCCTGATGGGTCTGCTCTACAAAGCCTTCCTCGAGAAGGACATGGAGATGCTTGAGATCAACCCGCTGATCGTCACCGACAGCGGCGACCTCAAGGTGCTCGACGCCAAGGTCAGCTTCGACGGCAACGCCATCTACCGCCACGCTGACATCGCCGAGCTGCGCGACGAGACCGAGGAAGACCCCAAGGAACTCGCCGCCTCCAAATATGACCTGAACTACATCGCGCTGGACGGTGAAATCGGCTGCATGGTCAACGGCGCAGGCCTTGCGATGGCGACGATGGACATCATCAAGCTCTACGGGGCCGAGCCTGCCAACTTCCTCGACGTAGGCGGCGGTGCGACCAAGGAAAAGGTCACCGAGGCGTTCAAGATCATCACCTCCGACCCTCAGGTCAAAGGCATCCTCGTGAACATCTTCGGCGGCATCATGCGCTGCGATGTCATCGCCGAGGGCGTCGTGGCCGCCGTCAAAGAGGTCGGCCTGCAGGTCCCCCTCGTCGTCCGTCTCGAAGGCACGAACGTCGAAAAAGGCAAGGAGATCATCAACACCTCCGGCCTCGACGTGATCGCCGCCGACAACCTCAAAGACGGTGCCGAGAAGATCGTGAAAGCGGTTAAGGGCTAAGGACCGGCATGGATGCGTCAGCCTCCGCATATGCTCAAGCGCATGGCTTCAGCCTGCGCGTTGCTCTGTGCGGCGGCCTGCACACCCAGCTGGGAAGGCTATACCCCTGAAATGTTCGAGCTTGCCAATATCAAGGACAGCAATGTCGTGCCAAAGTCGGCTCCACGCACGTTCGTGGCCGCGTTTGACACCCATTGTGTGGCCAAGATGAACGCGTTTGACAGCATCCCAGCGGGTTTGCGCGGGGCAAACTACGTGAAAGTCCCGCGCGTGGTGCCTGCGCAAGCCGTCAGAACCCGCGTGCAGATGTATGCGGTGGACGACAAGCGCCCGCTTGTCATGCTGTCCTCGGACGGCGCGCAGCCCGTCTGCGCCGTGGCCGCCGCCTCGCGCACCGGGCAAACCGCCGCTGTGGAGCGCTACATCGCCCGCACCTTTCCCAATGCCACCGCCCTCGACCCGGCCCGTATCGGCAGAACGACCGAACGCGCCTGGCTCACCGGCACCAACCCGAACCGCCTTGTCACAACGACCCGCAAGGGCCGTCCCAACGAACCGGCCAGCGTCATGCTCATGATCATGAATGCCGCTGACGCTCAGAACGAAAACTAAAGGAGCCACGAAATGGCAGTCCTCATCGACGAAAATACCAAAGTGATCTGTCAGGGCCTTACCGGCTCGCAAGGCACGTTCCACACTGAACAGGCCATTGCTTACGGCACCAAGATGGTCGGCGGTGTGACGCCGGGCAAAGGCGGCATGACCCATCTTGACCTGCCCGTCTTCAACTCGGTCCACGAGGCCAAGCATGTGACCGAAGCGAACGCGTCCGTCATCTACGTCCCCCCGCCCTTCGCCGCGGACTCGATCCTTGAGGCGATTGACGCCGAGATGGAAGTGATCGTCTGCATCACCGAAGGCATCCCCGTGCTCGACATGATGAAAGTGCAGCGCGCGCTCGAAGGCTCCGCCTCCACCCTGATCGGGCCCAACTGCCCCGGCGTCATCACGCCCGACGCCTGCAAGATCGGCATCATGCCGGGTCACATCCACCAGCGCGGCAGCGTGGGCGTCGTCTCCCGCTCCGGCACGCTGACCTACGAGGCCGTCAAGCAGACCACGGATGTGGGTCTGGGCCAGTCCACCTGCGTCGGCATCGGCGGCGACCCCATCAAAGGGACCGAGCATATCGATGTGCTGGAATGGTTTCTCGCCGATGATGAGACTGAATCGATCATCATGATCGGTGAGATCGGCGGCTCCGCTGAAGAAGAAGCCGCTCAGTTCCTTGCCGACGAGAAGAAGAAAGGCCGCTGGAAGCCCACCGCTGGTTTCATCGCCGGCCGCACCGCCCCTCCGGGCCGCCGCATGGGCCACGCAGGCGCCATCGTCGCCGGTGGTAAAGGCGGCGCCGAGGACAAGATCGAAGCGATGAAATCCGCAGGCATCGTGGTGGCCGAAAGCCCCGCAGGCCTCGGCGAAGCCGTGGTCAAAGCGATCGGCTAGGAAACCCCGTCCCGGGTCTGACCCGGGACCTCACCCCAAAGGCCCCGGGTCAAGCCCGGGGCGCGAGGATCAAAATGGCGAAATGCGCCGAAATAGGATCAGAGAGCAGCTGCGAAAATGGGGCGGCTGTTTTTGCCATGTGCGAAATGGATCGCTATGAGCAAAAAACATCTGCCCTCGTTCGCAGAGGGAATATTGGGGCATCTGCGCTTCTTGCGTCAACATTATTGGCTGCGTGTGCTGAAAACCACTCTCACGCATCCAACGAACGACTACCCTTGGCGGCTGATCCTGAAGCAGCGCGTCTCGGTGCTGAAGCTGTTGCGCGTTTCAAAGACGCATTCCCAGACGATGCGATACTTGAGATGATTTGGCGTGTCGAAGCATCCATAGACGACATCCCACGCTCTAGTGCCTTGGTGTTATATGATGACCGAAAAATCGAACCGTCCGACGCTATGGGCCGAACCGACAACTATTGGCCTGTTGTAGATTTTTGCGGTGACCAAAACATGGCTATAGAGGGCATGGAAGACGTTTCCCTTCCTCCTTCGGCCCCAACCAACAAAAACGTTCGCGCATTTCAGATCAACTGCGGCGTTGTCTTCTAGGGAGAGATACCGGATATGACCGAACAAAGCCCCAACGACATCTTCCACGCTTCCAGCTTCATGCAGGGGCATAACGCGGAATATCTCGAACAGCTTTATGCGCGCTATGCCAACGATCCCAATGCGGTCGATGAGGCGTGGCAGCAGTTCTTCCGCCAGATGGGCGACGCCGAACTGGACGTCAAAGCCGAAGCGCAGGGCCCCTCTTGGGCGCGGGGCGACTGGCCCCAGCAGCCGCAAGATGATCTGACCGCCGCGCTGACCGGCGAATGGGCGCCCGACCCGGTTGAGGCCAAAGGCGCAGGCGACAAGATCAAGGCGCAGGCCGAAGCCAAAGGCGTCGAGGTCAGCGATGACCAGATCAAACGCGCCGTGCTGGATTCAATCCGCGCGCTGATGATCATCCGCGCCTACCGCATCCGGGGCCACCTTGTGGCGGACCTTGATCCGCTGGGCATGCGCGACCAGACCCCGCATCCGGAACTGGACCCGAAATCCTACGGCTTCACCGAGGCCGACATGGATCGCCCGATCTTCATCGACAATGTGCTCGGGCTGCAAATCGCCTCCATGCGCCAGATCATCGAGATCGTGAAGCGCACCTATTGCGGCACCTTCGCGCTGCAATACATGCACATCTCCGACCCTGAACAGTCCAGCTGGCTCAAGGAACGCATCGAAGGTCTCGGCAAGGAAATCCAGTTCACCCGCGAGGGCCGCAAAGCGATCCTCAACAAGATGGTGGAAGCTGAAGGGTTCGAAAAATTCCTCCATGTCAAATACATGGGCACCAAGCGGTTCGGCCTTGATGGTGGCGAAAGCCTGATCCCCGCGATGGAGCAGGTGATCAAGCGCGGCGGCGCCCTTGGCGTCAAGGAGATCGTCATCGGCATGCCCCACCGGGGCCGCCTGTCGGTGCTCGCCAACGTAATGAGCAAACCCTACCGCGCGATCTTCAACGAGTTTCAGGGCGGCAGCTTCAAGCCCGAAGATGTGGACGGCTCCGGCGATGTGAAATACCACCTCGGCGCTTCCTCGGACCGCGAGTTCGACGGCAATAACGTGCACCTTTCCCTCACCGCGAACCCCTCGCATCTTGAGGCCGTGAACCCCGTGGTTCTGGGTAAAGCCCGCGCCAAGCAAGACCAGCTTGATCCCAACGACCGCAGCCATGTCATGCCGATCCTTTTGCACGGCGACGCGGCCTTTGCAGGCCAAGGCGTTGTGGCCGAATGTTTCGCCCTGTCGGGCCTGCGCGGCCACAAGACGGGTGGCACCATGCATATCGTGGTGAACAATCAGATCGGCTTTACAACGGCCCCGCACTTTTCCCGCTCCAGCCCCTATCCCACCGATAACGCGCTGGTCGTGGAAGCCCCGATTTTCCACGTGAACGGCGACGACCCGGAGGCCGTGGTCCACGCCGCCAAGGTCGCCACGGAGTTCCGCCAGAAGTTCCAGAAAGACGTCGTGATCGACCTCATCTGCTATCGCCGCTTCGGACATAACGAAGGCGATGAGCCGATGTTCACCAACCCGGTGATGTATAAGAAGATCAAGTCGCACAAGACGACGCTCAGCCTCTACACGGAACGTCTGGTCAAAGACGGCCTGATCCCCGAAGGCGAGATCGAGGATATGAAAACCGCTTTCCAAGCCCATCTGAACGACGAGTTTGAAGCGGGGCGCGACTACAAGCCCAACAAGGCAGACTGGCTCGATGGCCGCTGGTCCCACCTCGATCGCCGCGATGGCGAGAATTACGAGCGGGGCGCGACTTCCATCAAGCCCGAAACGCTGGACGAGATCGGCAAGGCGCTGTCCACAGCCCCGGACGGCTTCCCGATGCACAAAACCGTCGGGCGTTTGCTGGACGCGAAATCCAAAATGTTCGAAACCGGTCAAGGTTTCGACTGGGCCACCGGCGAAGCCCTCGCCTTCGGCTCCCTGCTGACCGAAGGCTACCCGGTCCGCCTTGCAGGTCAGGACAGCGCCCGTGGGACGTTCTCCCAACGCCACTCCGCCCTAATCAATCAGGACACCGAAGAGCGATACTACCCGCTCAACCACATCCGCGCGGGCCAGTCCCGCTACGAGGTCATCGACTCGATGCTTTCGGAATACGCGGTGCTGGGGTTCGAGTATGGCTACAGCCTCGCCGAACCCAACGCGCTCACCATGTGGGAAGCCCAGTTCGGCGACTTCGCCAATGGCGCGCAGATCATGTTCGACCAGTTCATCAGCTCAGGCGAAAGCAAATGGCTGCGGATGTCCGGCCTCGTGATGCTGCTGCCCCACGGCTATGAAGGCCAGGGGCCAGAGCACTCCTCCGCCCGCCTCGAACGCTTCCTGCAGATGTGCGGCGGTGACAACTGGATCGTGGCCAACTGCACCACGCCCGCCAACTATTTCCACATCCTGCGCCGTCAGCTGCACCGGACGTTCCGCAAGCCGCTGGTCATGATGACGCCGAAATCGCTCTTGCGCCACAAGCTCGCGATCAGCGCAGCCGAGGATTTCACGACCGGAAGCTCCTTCCACCGCGTCCTCTGGGACGACGCGCAAAAGGGCAATTCGGACACTAAGCTGAAGCCCGACAACAAGATCAAGCGCGTCGTCATGTGCTCCGGCAAGGTCTATTACGACCTGCTGGAGGAACGCGACGCCCGCGGGATCGACGACATCTACCTGCTGCGCGTGGAACAGTTCTACCCGTTCCCCGCCCTGTCGCTCGTCAAAGAGCTGGAGCGTTTCAGCCAAGCCGAGATGGTCTGGTGTCAGGAAGAGCCTAAGAACCAAGGCGCGTGGACCTTTATCGAGCCCAATATCGAATGGGTCCTGGGCCGCATCGGCGCGAAAACCGCGCGCCCAAGCTATGTCGGGCGCCCCGCCTCCGCCTCGCCCGCAACGGGTCTGGCCAGCCAGCACAAAGCACAACAAGCAGCGCTCGTGAATGATGCGCTGACCATGGAAGGGAAATAAGCCATGTCCACCGAAGTCCGCGTCCCCACACTGGGCGAAAGCGTCACCGAGGCCACCGTCGCCACCTGGTTCAAAAAGCCCGGCGATGCCGTTGCTGTGGATGAAATGCTCTGCGAGCTGGAAACCGATAAAGTCACCGTTGAGGTCCCCTCGCCCGCCGCTGGCACCCTGTCCGAAATCGTCGCTGCCGAAGGCGAGACCGTGGGCGTTGACGCCCTGCTGGCCTCGATCAGCGAAGGCGACGCGGCCGCTGCGCCCAAGACAGACGCCCCTGCTGAGACGAAAGCCGACGCCCCCAAAGGCGGCGACGCGGTCGACGTCATGGTTCCGACCTTGGGTGAAAGCGTGACAGAGGCGACTGTCTCCACCTGGTTCAAAGCCGTGGGCGACGCCGTCGCGCAAGACGAAATGCTCTGCGAGCTGGAAACCGACAAAGTCTCTGTCGAGGTCCCCGCCCCTTCCGCCGGTGTCCTGACCGAGATCACCGCCGCCGAAGGCACCACAGTCGATGCGACCGCCAAGCTCGGCGTCATCTCCGGCTCCGGCGCTGCAGCCGCCCCCGCGCAGGAAACCGCCCCCGCGCCCGCAGCCGCACCCAGCGGTGGCAAGGACGTCGAAGACGCGCCCTCCGCCAAGAAACTCATGGCCGAAAAAGGTCTCTCGTCTGACCAGGTCACCGGCACTGGCCGCGACGGTCGCGTCATGAAGGAAGATGTCCTGAACGCCCTCTCCGCCCCCAAGGCCGAGGCACCTGCCCCCGCCTCCATCCCGCGCGGCCCGGTCTCTGCCGACGATGCCTCCCGCGAAGAGCGCGTGAAGATGACCCGCCTGCGCCAGACCATCGCAAAGCGTCTGAAAGACAGCCAGAACACCGCCGCGATGCTCACCACCTATAACGAGGTCGACATGACCGAGGTGATGGCGCTCCGCAATGAATACAAGGATATGTTCCTCAAGAAGCACGGCGTGAAACTGGGCTTCATGTCCTTCTTCACCAAGGCCTGCTGCCACGCGCTGAAAGAGGTCCCCGAGGTCAACGCCGAAATCGACGGCACCGACATCGTCTACAAGAACTTCGTCCATATGGGCATCGCCGCCGGCACGCCCACCGGCCTCGTCGTCCCCGTGATCCGCGACGCCGACGCAATGAGCTTTGCCGATATCGAGAAAGCCATCGGCGAAAAAGGCAAACGCGCCCGCGACGGCAAGCTGTCGATGGCCGAGATGCAGGGCGGCACCTTCACCATCTCGAACGGAGGCGTCTACGGCTCGCTGATGTCCTCGCCGATCCTGAACCCACCGCAATCGGGCATTTTGGGCATGCACAAAATCCAGGACCGCCCGATGGCGATCAACGGCAAGGTCGAAATCCGCCCGATGATGTATCTGGCGCTGAGCTACGATCACCGCATCGTGGATGGTAAGGGGGCGGTGACGTTCCTGGTGCGCGTGAAGGAAGCGCTCGAGGATCCGCGCCGGTTGTTGATGGATCTGTAATTCTAATGCGGCAGCGATCAAATACACGCCGCGCCCGAACCGAGGGGCAGGAAGCGAAGCGCCCGCCCCGTGGGGGCGGTTCGGGCGCTGCCATTCGCTTAGCGAATGGCATTAGAAGGGGAAGCAGCTTTGTCTAATCAGCGCGAATACAGTGCTGATGCAGCCGGTGGCTGGCGCAATCATTATGCGCGGACCAAGCGCTGGGCAGAGCGATCAATGGCGCTTTTGTCCGAAGCAGGCAGCAGCAATGCAACTGAAATCGTCGATTTCTCTCTAGCGTTTTTTGTCTGGTGCTACAGTCTAAAAGACTGGGTGAAGAAAGCGCCTGAGTTCAGCTCAGATGACATCGAAAATCTTACATCCAAGAACGAGTTTTGGCGTTACTGCCGCGATATCGCATTGAGAGTAAAACACTTTGATGCGACGAGACCCAGCATCGACAATGACTTTGGCATTTCACGCAACCATGATCATTATGCGGCTGATCTGGGTCGGCTACCATTTGAAACATGGGTTCTATGGATTGATGGTAAGAGACTGAACTTGGCTGAAGTGATCAAAAAACTCTTAGAAATGTGGGCTGACTTCTTCCGAGCCCATAGAAATACTGTTGGTTCGCTAGCCCCATGACTATCGCCCTCACAGCCCTCCGCTACATGCTGATCGTCTCGGTCGTCGGCCTCGTCATGGCCGCCGTCCTGCGCTTTGCCATGCCCGACGCGGCCACCAACGGCCAGCTGATCACCGCTGCCATTGACGTTGCGATCCTGCTCGCCTTGCGCCTCGGCCTCAAAGCCGCCAACCCGCTGATGGGCGGCCTTTTCGCTCTCTTCTGCCTCGCGATGATCGCCTCCGCCCTCACAGCCCCACAGAACATGGCCTCGCTAGCCACATACCTCAACGCGCTTCTCGCCTGCGTTGGCCTCTGGGGCATCGCCAAATGGTTCCGCCACGAACGGGTGACCGTCAAATGACCCCCGAACTTACAATCCTCGCCCTCGCTGGCCTCCTGCAGATGCTGCAATTCGTCCTCATGGCCGTCCCCGCCAATCTGGAACTGGGCACCGGAAAGACCGCGTCTCCCCGCGATCTCGACCGGCTTGGAAAGCCGATGGTTGAGCTGCTCAGCACCCGCACGGCACGCCTTTACCGCGCCATGAACAACCATTTCGAGGCGCTGATCCTTTTCACCATCGCCGTCCTCATCGTGACCCTGTCCGACAGCGGCACCGGCTTCACTGCCGCCTGCGCCTACGCCTATCTCGCCGCGCGCATCCTCTACATCCCGGCCTATGCCTTCGGATGGGTGCCGTGGCGGTCCGTCTTTTTCGCCGTTGGCTGGCTTGCCAGCGGCGCGATGATCCTCGCGGCGCTCCTATGACCCGCGCCCAACTCTCAGGAGACCCCAATGGCCAACTATGACGTCATCATCATCGGCAGCGGCCCCGGCGGCTATGTCTGTGCCATCCGCTGCGCCCAACTGGGCCTCAAAACCGCTTGTGTGGAAGGCCGCGAGACCCTTGGCGGCACCTGCCTGAATATAGGCTGCATCCCTTCGAAAGCGCTCTTGCATGCCTCCCACCAGCTGCATGAGGCCGAGCATAACTTCGCCAAGATGGGCCTGAAGGGCAAAAGCCCCTCCGTCGATTGGAAACAGATGCTCACCTACAAGGACGAGGTGATCGAACAGAACACCAAGGGCATCGAATTTCTGTTTAAAAAGAACAAGATCGACTGGCTCAAAGGCTGGGGCTCCATCCCTGAAGCAGGCAAGGTCAAAGTCGGGGACGAGGTTCACGAGGCCAAGCATATCGTGATCGCCTCCGGCTCCGAGCCGTCCTCCCTCCCCGGCATCGAGATCGACGAAAAGGTCGTCGTCACCTCCACCGGCGCGCTTGAGCTTGGCAAGATCCCCAAGAAAATGGTCGTCATCGGCGCAGGCGTCATCGGGCTGGAACTTGGCTCCGTCTACGCCCGCCTCGGCACCGAAGTGCAGGTCGTCGAATTCCTCGACGCCATCACCCCCGGCATGGACGCCGAAGTGCAGCGAACCTTCCAGAAACTGCTGACTAAACAGGGGCTTAATTTCACGCTTGGCGCTGCCGTTCAGTCTGTCGAAGCCACCAAAACCAAAGCCAAAGTCACCTACAAACTCCGCAAGGACGATAGCGAGCACACAATCGACGCCGACACCGTCCTCGTCTCCACCGGCCGCAAACCGTTCACCGACGGCCTCGGACTTGAGGCCTTGGGCATCGCCATGACAGACCGCGGTCAGGTCAAAACCGACGCCCAGTGGAACACCAATGTCAAAGGCATCTACGCTATCGGCGACGCCATCGAAGGCCCGATGTTGGCGCACAAAGCCGAAGACGAAGGCATGGCCGTGGCTGAAGCCATCGCTGGCCAGCACGGCCATGTAAACTACGACGTGATCCCCGGTGTGATCTACACGCATCCAGAAGTCGCAAGCGTCGGCGAGACCGAAGAAACCTTGAAAGAACAAGGCCGTGCGTACAAAGTCGGCAAATTCTCCTTTATGGGCAACGGCCGCGCGAAAGCCAATTTCGCGGCCGACGGCTTCGTCAAGATCCTCGCCGACAAAACCACCGACCGCATCTTGGGCGCACACATCATCGGCCCCATGGCAGGCGATCTACTACACGAGATCTGCGTCGCGATGGAGTTCGGCGCCGCCGCCGAAGACCTCGCCCGCACCTGCCACGCGCACCCGACCTATTCGGAAGCCGTGCGCGAAGCAGCACTGGCCTGCGGCGACGGCCCAATCCACAGCTAAGCACAAGAAAGGCGCCCCACTCCCGGTGCGCCTTTTGCCTTTTCACCCAGCATTAACCTTAACGCGCCACGCCCCCCTTCTTTTGTGCAAAAATACCTCCGGGGGTGAATGGCGCAGCCAGAGGGGGCGGCGCCCCCTACCCGGCCAGCATCTTCAGCCCAGCGGTCACATCCGTGCGCACCGCTAACCGCAAACCCGGCTCATCGCCCGCTTTCAGCGCCGCAATGATCAGCCGATGATGCACCGGCGGCTCGGTCCGCTTCAACTTGCCATAAAGCGCCCGCATGGTCGGCCCCAGTTGCAGCCAGATCGTCTCTGCCGTGGCCAGCATCGCAGGCGCTTGCGCACGCAGATAAAGCGTGCGGTGAAACTCCAGATTGGTGCGGATATAGCCTACCGCATCCCCACCTGCGATCACGGTTCCAATCGCGCCATTGATCGCCTCCAACCGGTCGATCAGCGCCATATGCGCCCGTGGCAAAGCCCGGCTCGACAGTTCCGGTTCGATCAACGCCCGCAATGCGGCCAATTCCTCTATCCGCTCATTGCTTAACTCCGGCGTCGACACGCGCCCCGAGGACGACAGCGACAACGCCCCTTCCGCCACCAGCCGCCGCGCGGCCTCGCGCGCAGGGGTCATCGACACGCCGTATTCCTTGCCGATCCCGCGCAAGGTCATCGCCTGGCCTGGCATCACCTCCCCATGCATAATCTTCGTGCGCAGCGACCGGTAGACCCGGTCATGGGAGGCCGTTGTGGGTTCGGAGCGGGTCTGGATCAACATGGCTCAAATGTGATCACAAACGCCGCGTAGGTCAATCTGTGAAACGATACCGGTGCAATTGAGCCCCATGGGTGCGCAGCCACCCACGCTGCTCGTCATAGTCCCCGTAAAGCCGCGTGACCACGTCCCAAAACGCGGCGCTGTGGTTCATCTCTGCCAAATGCGCCACCTCATGGGCGGCCACATAATCCAGCACATCCGCCGGGGCCATGATCAAACGCCACGAGTAATTCAGGTTCCCCTCCGCCGAACAGGACCCCCAACGGGATCGCGTATCGCGCAAGGTCAGCCGCCCGTAAGGCAAACCCAGCCGTTCCGCATAAAGATCACTCGCCGCCTGCAATCGCTGCCGCGCCTGAAGTTTCAAAAACGCCTCCACCCGCGCGCCCGTCCGCTCTGGCGCGCGCGCAGGCACAAGCAACCGGTCGCCATCCACTTGCACCGCCTTCACCGAGGCCAATTCAACCTGATGCGCAGCACCTTGAAACAAGACCTCCGCGCCGGGGGCGACCAGAACCACCTCCGGGTTGCGCGCCAATGCCGCCCGCAGCCAGCCCTCTTTTTCCTGCAAGAACGCCTCCGCCTCGCGCAACCGCGCGCGCGGTGGCAACGTCAGCGACACGCGCCCATCCAGCCCCGAGACACGTAGCGACAACCGCTTGGCCCGGGCCGAGCGTTTCAGCACCACCTCCACCGGTGGAGAGCCCGGTAAAATCAGATGTGTCGGCAAGGCTCTGCCCCACATTCCCGCACTTCCTTTCAATTGGCTTTGACACCGCTTTCAAGCTGTGGCAGTTGGCGTCGATCACCGCAATGACGGATACGAAAGGGATTCCCATGCCCAAAGAAGAGTGGGGCGTAAAGCGCCTTTGCCCGACAACCGGTAAACGGTTTTACGACTTGAACAAAGACCCGATCGTCAGCCCCTACACGGGCGAGGTCGTGACCATCGACGTCAGCAAGAACCGCACCATGGTCGCCGACAAAGCCGACCCGGCCAGCAAGAAGGCCAAGGAAGAGGACATCGCCGATGATGTCGAAGTGCTCGACGATGATGACGCCGCAGATGTGAAGCTCGACGACGATCTGCTGGATGATGACGACGACAACGATGATGTCTCGCTCGACGAGATCGCCGATGTCGCAGCGGACGACGACGATAGCTAATTCGGTGCCAAGCGCGGGGATTTTTCACTTGATATCCCCCCCGCGCTTGCCTAAAGACCGCGCTATTGGGGCCTTAGCTCAGTTGGGAGAGCGCTTGCATGGCATGCAAGAGGTCAGGGGTTCGACTCCCCTAGGCTCCACCAAGCGTTTCATCAGAAACGCGTCGCCCGATAGGTGATTTCGAAGAAAACACCGTAAGGGCATGCCCCCCAAGCTCCCAATCTCCTGCAGATAGCAACCGCAACCCAATGCGCCGCCACGCCCCGGACCTGATCCGAGGCCTGTCTCCAAGGCAAAGATCATTACCAAGCCCGACGCAACCACGCCTATTCGCTGTTCATAATCGCCTTGATAACAGGAACCAGATCCTCCGCCGGAAAGGCCATCGGCTCTACTTCAAACCGCACCATACGACCGACCGTTTCCACAGGTTTGAAATACTTCTCAACCCCGTGATACCCGCGCCGGTTCGTGTAATCGTCCCACAGAATCGTGACGGGTTTGCTCATCTTGAACAGCGCTGCGTAAAAGCAGGCTTGCCGGAAACGCCCATCAATCAGGATTAAATCAGGCTCCACGAACTCCGGATCGTCGTAGATGCTAAATGAGTAATCCGGATAGCGCATATAGCCGTTATGGCCCTTGGGGCGGCCCCAGGCCTTGGTCTTACCAATATCAGTGTAACGCATATGGATATCGGCATCCGGATAAGCCGTCTTGATGGAGGCCCCCAATTTGTCCGACCAGGCCTGATCGGTCTCCATCGAAAAGAGTTTCGGACGATGCGGCAGCGTCGCCGCAAAAACGGTCGAGCCACCGGATCCATATTCCAAGATCGTCTGCGCGCCTCGATACTTCTCTGTCAGGTATTTCGTCTCTGCCTCTGGCAACGTGATCTTTGGAAGGAAAAGCTCTTCCGATTCTGCATCCAGTTGGATCGTTGAAGGGGAGAACGCGCCCTCTTCCAGTTTGGCTTCCGTTTCACTCATCGCCAGTTCCTTGCCTATATGATGGACTGCCCGCTCATGGCACGTCCGCACTGCTTCATTTTTCAGATAGCTTTCGATCAGCTTATCCAATGCCGGCTTGTGTCGCAAAATCGTGCGGTCGTCCGCATCATTCAGATTATGCGAGCGGTAGAAATTCTCGTTATGCCGCACACGCGGTGCCGCATCTGCCGACTTCTTTCGGTAAAACCCGCGCCCTCGTTTCTTCTTGAGCGCGAACATATCAGGATTGCGCACCGCATAATGATTGATCTGCGCATATTCCGTCGAAAACTCGCTTTCCCCGATATAAGCAGAGCCACCGGATCGACTGCCTGCGATCCATTCCCTATTAGCGTCGCGCTCCGCGTTCCATGGCACGTCGCCTGCCAATAGGAAATCATCAAGGCTCACATCTGCATCTTTGGCAATCTGCGGGCGGTGCATGTTGCCGTATGTAAATTCCAGCACGCCCCGTTCATACCGGAAGATCGATTTCACATGACATGGCTTTCCGCTGGGTTGCCGCTCTGCCGTCGAAAAGTCGTCAGACACCTGCCGCTCGATCACCCCGGTCGTTCTACCATCCCCAAACAGACGCCAGGGAATAATCATCCCCTTCTTGCCGTCCAGCTTGGCGATCAGATCGTCTACATGGCCGTCGCCCAGATGAATGTTGAGATACTCATCCGCATCCAGAAACGCGAACCAATCGCCGTCCTGCAAAAGCCCGGATTTGTTGAGCGCCATGATCGCCGATCTCTGAGGTCCAAATCGCGGATCCGGCTTATGCGGCAGGTGTTTTGCGATCAGCCCTGCCTGCTCCATCGCGTCCAGCAGCGCGTCCGTCCCATCCGTGCAATCATTGGAGGCGATATAAATCGTATCAAACCCGATCAGCCGATGATACGCGACCCATTCAAGGAGTGTGGAGCCTTCATTTTTCACCGCACAGAATAAGACTTTTCGGCTCAACGGCTTCTGCTCCTTTTGCATGGGTTAGGTAGCATCGCGCCAGAAAGCTCGCAAGTTTTAAGGACTGCAGGCCCATACCGTCAGATAGCAATAGGAGACGTGAAGCTAATAAGCGCCCGCTCCAATGTCATTAGATCAGCAAAACGTCAGATCGTTCGGCCCGTCTCAAGCCGTCAGCCCCTTTGGCTCCACCAGCCCATGCGCGCGGCAGCAGGCCGTCAGCGTATTGGCCAGCAGACACGCAATCGTCATCGGCCCCACGCCACCCGGCACTGGCGTAATCGCGCCCGCCACAGCCGCGCAGCTGTCGTAGTCCACGTCACCCACCAATCGCGTGCCGCCTTCGGGCTTCTCAATCCGGTTGATGCCCACATCAATCACCGTCGCCCCCGGCTTGATCCAGTCGCCCGGCACCATCTGAGATCGCCCGACAGCGGCCACAACGATATCCGCGCGCCGCACTACATCCGGCAAATCCTTCGTCCGCGAATGCGCAATCGTCACGGTGCAACTGTCGCCCAGCAACAACTGGGCCATCGGCTTGCCGACAATGTTGGACCGCCCAATCACCACCGCATCCATCCCGCTCAGCGACCCATGATGGTCCCGCAGCATCATCAGACAGCCCAGCGGCGTGCAGGGGACCATGCTTTTCTGCCCAGTTCCGAGCAGCCCGACATTCGAGATATGAAACCCGTCCACATCCTTCGCCGGATCAATCGAGTTGATAACAAGATCCTCGTCCAGATGCCCCGGCAGCGGCAATTGCACCAGAATGCCGTGAATGCTCGGATCGCCGTTCAACTCCGCGATCAACCCCAGCAACGCCTCTTCCGACGTGTCCGCCTCCAGCCGATGCTCCACCGACTTCATGCCCACCTCGACGGTCATTTTCCCCTTCGAGCGCACATAGACCTGAGACGCAGGGTCCTCCCCCACCAGGACCACGGCCAAGCCGGGCGTGATTCCGTTTTCTTCCTTGATCCGGGTCACATGCGCGGCCACCTTGCCCCGCACATTTGCTGCAAACGCTTTGCCGTCGATCACTGTCGCTGTCATTTTATCCGTCTTTCTTTTCACCCATCTGCCGCTCCTCGCGGGCGATGGACCATCCAATCATCTCGCGCCACAAGCGCTCTGCCAGATCCGCATCAAACCCGGCCTCATCCGCCGCCGCGCGCACCTTGGCCACAACCTCTTCCACACGCGCCGGAATATTCGCAGGCAATCCCGCCGCCTCCTTGATCTGCGCCGCGCGATCAATGAACGCGGCCCGCTGCGCCAAAAGCGTAACCAAATCCCGGTCCAACGCATCAATCCCGGCACGGATATCCCCCATGTCCATACACTCAGACGGCGATTTCATAAGGCACCCCTCCAATGACAGTCGCTTGTGACGTAAGCCACACAACCCACACCTTCAACGCGACACCTCATCCCTTCTTTTGTGCTGAAATACTCCCCGCCCGGAGGGCACCGCGGCGGGCCGGGGCTCGATGCCCCGGCGCGTCGCCCCCTAGAACAGGCCTTCGATCTGACCCTCGTCGTTCAGGCGAATATTCTCCGCCGAAGGCACGCGGGGCAGACCCGGCATCGTCATGATCTCACCGCAGACGACCACCACGAACCCAGCCCCTGCGCTCAGCCGCACTTCCCGGATCGGCACGCTGAACCCGGTCGGCGCGCCGCGCTCATTCGGGTCGGTCGAGAACGAATACTGCGTTTTCGCCATGCAGATCGGCAGGTTGCCATAGCCCTGCTCTTCCCACAGCTTCAACTGACCAAGGATCTTCTGATCCGCAATCACGCCGTCCGCATGGTAAATCTGCTTGGCAATCGTCTCGATCTTCTCGATCAGCGGCATGTCATCGCCATAGATCGGGGCAAACTTGCTCTCGCCGCTCTCGGCAATCTCAGCCACGCGCGTCGCCAAAGCCGCGGACCCTTCGGACCCCAGCTCCCAATGGCGGCTCACAATCGCTTCCGAGCCTTGCGAAGCGACATACTCCTGCACAGCCGCCACTTCCGCGTCCGTGTCGTTGACGAAGTGGTTAATGGCAACCACCACCGGCACGCCGAACCCTTTGAGGTTGCCGATATGGCGACCAAGGTTCGCGCAGCCCGCTTTCACGGCCTCGACATTCTCCTCGCCGAGATCGGCCTTAGCCACGCCGCCGTTCATCTTCATCGCGCGCACGGTGGCAACCAGCACCACGCAATCGGGCGCCAGACCTGCCTTGCGGCACTTGATGTTCATGAATTTCTCGGCACCCAGATCAGCCCCGAAACCGGCCTCGGTCACCACATAGTCCGCGATTTTCAAAGCCGTCGTCGTCGCAATGACCGAGTTACAGCCATGCGCGATATTCGCGAACGGGCCACCATGCACAAAGGCCGGATTGTTCTCCAACGTCTGCACAAGGTTCGGTTGCATCGCGTCTTTCAGCAGCACAGTCATCGCGCCTTCGGCCTTGATATCGCGGCAGAACACAGGGCTGCGGTCGCGGCGGTAGGCCACGATCATATCGCCCAGACGCTGCTCCAAGTCTTTGAGATCCTTGGCCAAACACAGGATCGCCATGACCTCCGAGGCCACTGTGATGTCAAAGCCCGCCTCGCGCGGGAAGCCGTTGGCCACACCGCCCAAAGACGCCGTGATCTGGCGCAACGCGCGGTCGTTCATGTCCACAACGCGCTTCCACTGAACGCGGCGAATGTCGATCTCCGCCTCGTTGCCCCAGTAGATGTGGTTGTCGATCATCGCCGACAAAAGCGAGTGCGCGGACGTGATCGCGTGGAAGTCACCCGTGAAGTGCAGGTTCATATCCTCCATCGGCACGATCTGCGCATAACCACCGCCAGCAGCCCCGCCCTTCATGCCGAAATTCGGCCCCAAAGACGCCTCGCGGATACAGACCGCGGCCTTCTTCCCGATCCGGTTCAGACCGTCGCCTAGACCCACGGTCGTCGTCGTCTTGCCCTCACCCGCAGGGGTCGGGTTGATCGCCGTGACCAGCACCAGCTTGCCGTTCTTGTTGCCCTGAACAGAGTTAATGAACGACTGGCTCACCTTGGCCTTGTCATGGCCGTAGGGCAGCAGATCATCACTGCCGATGCCCAGCTTGGCACCGATCTCCTGGATCGGTTTCTTGTTCGCTTCGCGGGCGATTTCGATGTCGGTCTTGTAAGCCATAGGCGTGGTCTTTCGTAGAGGTCACTCAGCGGCGACAGATTGCAACTCAGCAGGCTCGACACGGACGGCCGAGTATTTGAATTCAGGGATTTTGCCATACGGATCGACGGCAGAATTGGTTAAGATGTTCGCCGCCGCCTCGACATAGGCGAAGGGCAGGAACACCATGTCCTCGGCCACAGCCCGGTCCGCGCGCGCCATCACAACAAGGCTCCCGCGCCGCGTGGTCAGCTTCAGATGCCCACCCGGCTCAACACCCAGCTTGCGCAGCGTTTTCGGATGGAGCGAGCAGTTCGCCTCCGGCTCCACCGCGTCCAGCACCGGCGCACGGCGGGTCATCGTGCCCGTATGCCAATGCTCCAACTGCCGCCCTGTGGTCAGGATCATCGGGAAGTTCTCGTCCGGCACCTCCGCAGGAGGTGTGACCCGCGCAGGCGTGAACATCGCGCGGCCCGCCCGGCGCGGGAACCCGTCACCAAAGACCACGGCTTGCCCCGGATCGGTATTGGACAGCGACGGATAGGTCACCGCGCTTTCCTTCTCCAAACGCTTCCACGTGATGTGATGCAGCGACCGCATCGACATCTTCATCTCGTCGAACACTTCGCGCGGATCGTCATAGTCCCAATCGAGCCCCACGCCCCGCGCCATCTCCACGATGATTTCCCAATCCTCGCGCGCCTCACCCGGTGCATCGACCGCCTTGCGCGCCACCTGCACCTGACGGTTGGTATTTGTCACCGTGCCCGACTTCTCAGGGAAGGCCGAGGACGGCAGGATCACATCCGCAAACATCGCCGTCTCGGTCATGAAGATATCCTGCACCACCAGATGCGTCAGCCGCGCCAGAGCCTTGCGGGCGTGTTCCACATCCGGGTCCGACATCGCGGGGTTTTCGCCCATGATATACATGCCGCTGATCTCGCCCCGATAAATCGCGTCGATGATCTCGACGACCGTGAGCCCCGGTTTCGCGTCAATCTCCGTGCCCTTCCAGATATGCCGGAACAGCTCGCGGACCTCCTCGTCGGCGACCGACTGATAATCCGGCAGCACCTGCGGAATAAGCCCCGCATCCGACGCGCCTTGCACATTGTTCTGCCCGCGCAGCGGATGCAGCCCCGTCCCCGGTCGCCCGATCTGCCCGCACAGAAGCGCGAGCGCGATCAGACAGCGCGCATTATCCGTCCCGTGGATGTGCTGCGAGACGCCCATCCCCCAGAAGATCATCGCGTTCGTGGCCCCCGCATAGGTGCGTGCCACATCGCGGATCATCTCGGGTGTGATGCCACACAGCTCCGACATCCGCTCCGGCGTAAACGCCCGAATATGCTCACGAAATTCAAAGAACCCTTCGGTGAACCCTTCAATATACTGCCGGTCATACAGCTTCTCTTCCACGATCACATTCATGATCGCATTCAACAAAGCCACGTCCGTCCCCGGCCGGAACTGCAGCATATGCGAGGCATGCCGCTTCAGCCCTTGCCCCCGCGGGTCCATGATGATCAGCTCACCACCACGCGTGGCAAACTGCTTGAAAAACGTCGCCGCGACGGGGTGATTTTCGGTCGGGTTCGCGCCAATGACAATCGCCACATCCGCGTTTTCAATCTCGTTGAACGTCGCCGTCACAGCGCCGGAACCGACATTCTCCATCAGCGCCGCGACTGACGACGCATGGCACAGCCGCGTGCAGTGATCGACGTTGTTATGCTTGAACCCCTGCCGGATCAGCTTCTGGAACAGATAGGCTTCCTCATTCGTGCATTTCGCGCTGCCGAAACCGGCCACCGACGCGCCACCATAATAGCTGCGCAGGTCGACCAGCCCCTTGGCCGCGACCTCCAACGCCTCCTCCCATGTTGCCTCGCGGAAATGGGTAAACGGGTTGGCGGGGTCCACGTTCAGCCCCTTCTCCGGCGCATCCTCCCGCCGGATCAAAGGCGTCGTCAGCCGGTGCGGATGGTGGATATAATCAAACCCGAACCGCCCTTTCACGCACAGACGCCCCTCATTCGCAGGCCCGTTGATCCCCTCAACATACTTAACCGCTCCGTCCTTGATCTTGAGCGAGACCTGACACCCCACCCCACAGAACGGACACACCGACTGCACTTCGTCGTCGAAATCCTTGCTGTCCCCGACTTGGCTCTCATCGACCACCGAGGACGGCATCAAAGCCCCCGTCGGACAGGCCTGCACGCATTCACCGCAGGCCACGCAGGTGCTGTCGCCCATCGGATCGGCGAAATCGAAGGTCGGATAGGCGTCATGCCCGCGCCCCGCCATGCCGATCACATCGTTGACCTGCACCTCGCGACACGCCCGCACACACAGCCCGCATTGAATGCAGGCATCAAGGTTAACGCTCATGGCGATATGGCTGTCATCCAGCAGCGGAATCCGCTCTTTCTCAAGCGCCGGAAAGCGGCTCTCCTCAACGCCCACGGCATCCGCCATATCCCACAGATGGGACGACTGATCATGCGCCACATCACGCTCGGGCTGATCGGCCACCAGCATCTCGACAACCATTTTGCGCGCCGTCTTCGCCCGCGCGCTATCGGTCGTCACAACCATCCCGTCGACAGGTTCACGAATGCACGACGCCACCAGCGTCCGCTCGCCCTCAACCTCGACCATACAGGCGCGGCAATTGCCATCGGGGCGATACCCCGGCGCGGGTTTGTGGCACAGATGCGGGATCACCAGACCGCGCCCGTTCGCGACCTCCCAGATCGTTTCACCGCGTTGGGCCTCAACCTCGACCCCGTCCATCGTAAAGCGGATCGTATCGGTCATTTCGACACCTCATCGGCAAAATGCTGCATCACCAGCTTGATCGGATTGGGCGCCGCCTGCCCCAGCCCGCAAATGCTCGCATCCGTCATCGCGGCGCACAGATCACCCAGCAAGTCCTGATCCCAAACGGGTTCCTGCATCAGCTTCACAGCCTTCTCGCAGCCCACGCGGCAAGGCGTGCATTGCCCGCAGCTTTCATCCTCGAAAAACCGCAACATGTTCAGCGCGGCATCTCGCGCGGCATCCTGATCGGACAGAACAACCACCGCAGCCGACCCGATGAACGTCCCCAAGGGCTGCAACGTGTCAAAGTCCAACGGCACATCGTCAATCGACGCAGGCAGCAACCCCGAAGACGGCCCACCGGGCTGATAGGCTTTGAACACATGCCCCTCCGCCATACCGCCCGCCGCGTCGATAATGTCCAAAATAGTCGATCCCGCAGGCAGCAGATACACCCCCGGCTCCGCCACACGGCCCGACACCGAATAGCTGCGCAGGCCAACCCGCCCGTTCATCTCGACCGAGTTCAAAACCTCCGGCCCTTCACGGCAAATCTTGGCGACCCAATACAGAGTCTCGACATTGTGCACCAAAGTCGGGCGGTTAAACACGCCGACCTGAGCGACAAACGGAGGGCGATGCCGCGGCAACCCGCGCTTGCCCTCGATGCTCTCGATCATCGCGCTTTCTTCGCCGCAGATGTATGCGCCAGCGCCGCGCCGCAGGTCGATATAGCCCTCGGCCACGATCCCTGCCGCCTCAAGCGCTGCAATCTCTGTGCGCAAAATCTCCAGCACCGCCGGATATTCATCGCGCATGTAAATAAAGCAGGTCTCAGCCTCGACTGCCCAAGCGGCGATCAGCATGCCCTCAAGGAACAGATGCGGCGTGCGCTCCAGATAGTAGCGATCCTTGAACGTACCCGGCTCGCCCTCATCGCCATTCACGGCCAGATAGCGCGGCCCTGCATTACCGCGCACAAAGCCCCACTTTTTGCCCGACGGGAAGCCCGCCCCGCCAAGTCCGCGCAGGCCTGAAGACAGCACGCTTTCCTGCACGTCTTCCCAATCGCCATCAGCACGCAGCGCTTTCAGCGCGGCATAGCCACCATCGGCGACATAGGCGTCGAAATCCTCATAATCCGGCACATGGGCATGGGTGTCGCCCGCCGCAATCGCGGCCTCCACCTTCGCCAGATCAGCATTGTCGATGTGGTTATGCCCCAGCTCCAAAACCGGAGCCGTATCACACCGCCCCATACACGGCGCGCGCAAAACACGGACCTCGGAGGCATCAAGCCCGTCCTCCAACGCCGCCTTCAACTGCTGCGCGCCCGCCAATTCGCACGACAATGAATCACAGACCCGAATGGTCAGCGCGGGCGGCACCGCCTCGCCTTCCTTGACCACATCGAAATGCGCATAGAAGGTCGCGACCTCGTAGACCTCGGCCATGCTCAGCTTCATCTCTTCGGCCAGCGCGCGCAGATGTGCGGCCGACAAGCAGCGATGCGCGTCCTGAATGAGGTGCATGAGCTCGATCAGCAGATCACGGCGGCGCGGGCGGTCGCCCAGAAGCGCGCGAACCTCCGCCAAAGCGGCGTCGTCATACTGACGACCCTTCGGCGTGACGCGACCCTTGCCCCGTCCCGATTTCCAAACGCCCTTACGATCGTCCAATGCCATGCCAAGCCTCCCTCAGCGCACACCAACTCACTGATGATGAGACGCGAAAATACACAAATGCATACGATTGTATGAGACACAGATACGGTCATTTCCGACATCCACTGTCGCGCAGCGTCTCTCAAGCGGCACTGGCTGACGCCTATCGGAAATTTTGTCCGCTCAGGACGGGTCGCGCCCGCGGGCCAGCTCCACATTCAGCGCGGCCCCCAGCAGAATCAGAAACGCGCTGATATAGAGCCACATCAGCATCGCGATCACCGCCCCGATGGAGCCGTAAACCTCGTTATAGGTCCCGAAATTCGAAAGGTAGAACGAGAACGCTGCCGACGCCCCCGCCCAGAAGAACACCACCAGAAAGCTGCCCGGTGTGATCCAGCTCATCTTGTAGACCGGGCGGTTGGGACCATAGCGGTAAAGCAGGCTGAGCGCCATCAGCAGCACTGTGATTGCTGTGCTCCAGCGGATTACCTCGATCACGAGCTCGGCAAGATTGCCCAGCGGCAGGAACGCCAAAATGATCGGTACGATGACGATGGTCGTCAGCGCAACCAGCGCCACGCCCACCAGGCAGGCGGTCAGAAAAAGCGCCGTCAGGTAATGCATTACCCCGCCCCGGTTCGACGATCCGTGGATCGTGTTCAACCCGCGGATCAGTGCGCTCACGCCCGAACGGGCCGACCAGAGCGCCAGCAGGATCGACAAGGCTCCCGCCCACCCCAATGTCGAGCTTGAGGTGCGCACCAGCCGGTCCACTTGGTTGCCCAACAGCCGGAACGCATCCGCCGGGATGATGCCGCGCATCAGCTCCAACTGAGCATCCACAATCGCAGGGTCCGACACCAGCCCCCAGATCGCGATGATCGCCGCCAGTCCGGGAAAAACCGCTAGGATGCCGTAGAACGCGATCCCTGCAGAGATCAGGGCAAGGTTCTTTTCGTCAATCGCGTTGAACACACCCAAAAGGGCCTTCCACCACAATCGCCGGTTCGAGATATCGGCCCTGATGTCGTCCTGCGTCACAAAGGCTCCTCGCCTGGGGCGTCGAGGTTGAAAAGAGCGCGGTAGATCACGTTGTCTTGCATCAGCATATCATGAGTGTCGAAGGCCACGACGCGGCCCTGATCCAGCAGCAACACCCGATCCACCCATTGCAAGGTCGATGGGCGATGCGTGACGAAAAGGATGGTGCTGTCGCGGGCGTTTTCAACCGTGGCCTGCATGATCGCATGCTCATTGGCCCCGTCCAGCGCGCTCGTCGCTTCGTCATAGATGTAGATCCGGGCATTCTTGACCATGGCGCGCGCGATGCCGACGCGCTGCTTTTGGCCCCCGGACAAGCTGGCACCGTTCGGGCCGATCTCGCTGTCCAGGCCATCGGGCATCTCATCGGCAAACGCGTTGACCATCGCCCGCTCAGCCGCCTGCGCAATCTCGTCATCGGTGGCGTCCGGCTTGCCGTCCCGGATGTTGTTGCGGATCGTGCCGTCAAACAGGAACACATCCTGCGAGATCAGCGCAATCGCGTCCCGCATCGCATCCGGGGCGACCTCCGAAATGTCCTGCCCGCCGATGGAGATAACCCCTTTCGTAGGCGCATAAAACCGCTGCACCAGATCAATCAGCGTCGTTTTCCCCGCGCCAGAGCGACCCACGACCGCGATCCGCTCCCCCGGTTTCGTCTCGAAACTCACGTCATGCAACGCCGCCGCTTCCGCGTTATAACGAAAAGACACCGCGTCGAATTTCAGCGCGCTGTCGCGCCCCTCCAGCGTCGCGGTCCCTTGCGGTGCATCCCCCTCCGACGAGGCGAACAGCCTATACATCTGGCCCACCTGCACCAGCGATTTCTGGATCATGACCCAGTTTTGAGAGACCCTTTCAGCCGGTTGGTAGGCCAGCAAAAACGCTGTGATGAACGCCGTGAAATCCCCTGCGGTGCGCGTCCCTTGGCCCGTTTGCCAGGACGCATAGAGAATGAACAAGCCGATCGCCAGCCCGCCCAGAAACTCCATCAGCGGAATGGTGAGCGATGTCGTCTTCGCGATGCCCAGCATCCGCTCTTCCAGCGCGTTCACGGCGCGGGCGAATTTCGACTTGGATTTCTCTTCCAACCCGTAGCTCTTGACCGTCTTGATCCCCTCGAAGGCCTCCGCGCCGACCGACTGGATCTTGCCCTGCAGCTCGGTTTCCTCCGCCGCAACCGCCTTGATCCGGCGCGTCAGCAACGCCACCAGCCCGAAGATCAGCGGAAATAGCACCGCCAGCGACAGTGACATCAGTGGGTCGGTGTAAATCATCACCGCGACCAGCGCGATCAGGGTCAGCACATCCGTGGACAGCTTGTTCAAAACAGTCGTCACGATCAGCCCCGACGCGCGCCCGAACAGCATGACTTCGGCCATATGCTTGGCCGCGTGTTTGCCCGCGAAATAGGGCACCGATTTCGCCACCATCGCCTTGAACGTGGCCTTCTGGTAAAACGCCGAGACCGACCGCGTGAATTTCGTGCCGATCACCACATTGGCGTATTCAAAGCCGCTTTTGCCGATGCTCACAACGGCCAGCAACGCGGCCACCTGGTAGGCCGCCGTGGCGCTTCCCGCCACGAAAACCTCGTTCACGATCAGCTTGGTCGAATAGGCCAAGGCAGCCGTGAACCCCGCCACACCGATCATGCAGATCAGCGATCCAAGATACAGCTTCCAGTGACGCGGCAGCGCCTCGCCCAGCAGACGCCGGGCAATCTGAAGCGATGTCATGTCGGTGGAGGGGTCGGCCATGCGTGAAGGCATCCAAGGTTGCTGCGCACTCATATGATGATTGAGGGGCCAAACTCAAGCAATCCCAGTTGAATGCGAAGCGTCCTTCGGCCTAGGCTCGGCCCCATGAATGACGCCGCCCCCGACTATCTGACCACCAAAGAGCTAGCCGCCCTGCTGCGGCTCAGCGAGCGCAAGGTCTACGATCTGGCCTCCGGTGGAGAGGTCCCCTGCACCCGCGTCGTGGGCAAGCTGCTTTTCCCGCGCGCCGAGGTGATGGCGTGGATCGCCAGCAACCGCTCTGGCCCAGATGCGGCACCCACACCCTTGCCCGGCATTTTCGCGGGCAGCCATGACCCGCTGCTTGACTGGGCCTTGCGCGAAAGCGGCTCCGGTCTGGCCGCGTTTTACGACGGCAGCCATGACGGTCTGACCCGTGTGGCGGGCCGACAGGCTATCGGCTGCGGTCTGCATATCCGCGACGCCGATGGCTGGAACATCGCAACCGTTGCCGCGCATCTCGCAAATACGCCCGTGGTGCTGGTCGAGTTCGCCAAGCGCCAGCGCGGCCTCATCGTCGCCTCCGGTAATCCGCATGGCATCACTGGTATCGCTGATCTTGATCCTGCGTCTGGAAAGACCACAGGGTCCACCGATCCGACGACCAACCCCAGCAACGGCGCGTCGGCGACCGCAGGCACAGGCACAGGCACAGGCACAGGCACAGGCACAGGCACAGGCACAGGCACAGGCACAGGCACAGGCACAGGCACCGCCTCCGTCGCCGACGGTCAAGCCCTCCGCTTTGCCCGCCGTCAGGAAACCGCCGCCAGCCACCGCATGTTTGCCGACCTAGCCCGCGAGGTCGGCGTCGACCCAGCGGCCCTTGCAGGGCCCGCTCAACCGATGCGCACCGAAGGCGATGTGGCTGCCGCCATCGCCGAGGGCAAAGCTGATGTGGGCTTTGGGATCGCGGCCAGCGCCGCCCAGCTGCGTCTTGATTTCATCCCCTTGCTGACCGAACGCTATGACCTTCTGGTCTGGCGCGCGGCATGGTTCGATCCGCCGTTTCAAGCGGTGCTCAAATTCCTGCGATCCCCCGATCTGGCCGCCCGCGCAGCCGAGCTTGGCGGCTATGATCTTTCCGGTCTTGGGCGCGTGCATTTCAACGGGGACGCACCCTGACGCATGCCACGATTCTGTTAAGAAATCGTTGAAAACAAGGGCGCTCCGGCGTTAACCTGTATTATGTTAAGCGTCTGAAAATAAAAGGTAATGATATCAGGTATAGGCCCCGGAAAAGACGGTTTCGCGTGCGAAACCACGCGCGCTAACTGCCCGCTGCGTTCGGGAAAAACAGCTGCTGCCCATCCACCTGATATTCCGCAATCGCCGCCTGTCCCTGCTCGCTGATCAGCCAATCCACAAAGGCCTGACCGTCCTCGGCCTTCACGTTTTCATGCCGCTCCGGGTTCACCAGAATTACGCCGTATTGGTTGAACATCCGCGCATCGCCTTCGACCACCACGTCATGCGCGCCTTTGTTGCCAAAAGCGATCCATGTGGCGCGGTCGGTCATCACATAGGCCCCCATCCCGGTGCCGGTGTTCAGCGTCGCGCCCATGCCCGATCCGGTCTCGCGATACCACGTGCCAGAGGCCGCGCTCACGTCAATTCCCGCCGCGTCCCATAGCCGTAATTCCGCCTTGTGGGTCCCGCTGTCATCCCCGCGCGAGGCAAAAGGCGCTTCGGCCTCCGCAATCTTGCTCAACGCGTCGACCACATCGTCGGAGCCCGCAATACCTGCCGGGTCCTCTGCCGGGCCCACAATCACGAAATCATTATACATAACGTCAAAGCGCTGGACGCCGAACCCGTCGGCCACGAACGCCTCTTCCGACGGTTTGGAATGCACCAGCAGCACGTCGCCATCCCCGTTCATCGCATTGCGGATCGCCTGCCCCGTGCCGACCGCAACGACGCGCACCTCGATGCCGGTTTCGTCCAGAAACTGCGGCAGGATCGCGTCCAGCAACCCAGAGTTTTGGGTAGAGGTCGTCGATTGCACCGTGATGAACCGGTCCGCAGCGAAACCCGTCAGCGGCAGGGTCAAGGACAGCGCAAGGCCAAGGATCAGACGTTTGAACATGGGGTCTCCTTCGGGATCAAAGCGGCAGATCGCCTTGCAGATAGCGCGCCGCGGTCGGGTGTTCGGGGGTCGCGAAAAAGGCATCTGCGGGCTGGTGACAGGCCACCTGTCCGCGGCTCAGAAAGACGATGTCGCGGCCCAGTCGTTTGGCCTGGCCCAGATCATGGGTCACCATCACGATGCGGGTGCCCTGGCTTGCGGCGCGCAGAACCATCGCCTCGATGGCTTGGGTGGCCGACGGGTCAAGGCTTGAGGTCGGCTCGTCCAGAAAAAGGATCTCCGGATCCGTCGCAAGCGCCCGGATCAAGGCAAGGCGCTGTTGCTCGCCCCCCGACAGGGTTCGCGCGGCCTGTTTGGCTTTGCCTGCCAGCCCCGCCTCGTGCAGAAAATCCAGTGCCAATGTCCGCCGTTTCGCGCGCGAAACGCCTGCGGCGCGCAGGGCGTATTCCATATTCGCCAGAACCGAGCGTCGCAGCAGCACCGGCTTTTGAAAGACCATCGCCTGCCGCGTGGCCGGCGTGCTGATCTGGCCCGCATCGGGGCTGAGCAACCCATGCAGCAGGCGCAAGGTCAGGCTCTTGCCCGCACCATTGGGGCCAAGGATCATCGTCGGACCTTCGCTATCCAGCCGCAAAAGCGGGATGTCGACTTTGGCCTCTCCGTCGATCTCGAACCGCAGTCCATGGGCCGCGAGAGAGGTCTTGGCGACCGGCTTTTCCTGCAAAAGATCACGCATAGGCCATGCTCCGCGCACGCAGGCCGACACTGCTGACGGCGGCGTTCACCGCGATGGCCAGAAGGATCAGGATCGTGCCCAAGGCCAGCGCCAGGGCGAGGTTCCCCTTGGAGGTCTCCAGCGCGATGGTGGTGGTCATGGTCCGGGTCACGTGATTGATGTTGCCGCCCACGATAATGACCGCGCCGACCTCAGCGATGGCGCGGCCGAACCCGGCCAGAAAGGCGGTCATCAAGGCATAGCGCGCATCAAAGAGCAGGGTCGGGATTTTAGCGCTGGCGCTGACCCCGAAAGAGCGCAGCTGTTCGGCGTATTCGGCATCCAGCCCCTCAATGGTTTGGCGGGTGATCGCGGCGATGATGGGGGTTACGAGGATCACCTGCGCGATGATCATCGCGGTGGGGGTATAGAGCAGTTGCAGCACCCCAAGAGGGCCCGCGTTGGAGAGCATCAGATAGACCATCAGACCGACCACGACGGGGGGCAAACCCATCAAAGCATTGAGCAAGATCACTACAAGGTTTCGCCCGCGAAACCGGGTCACGGCGAGGGCCGCGCCAAGGGGCATGGCGATGCAGGCGGCAATCAGGACCGCAGTGAGCGATACCTGAAGCGATAGGGTAACAATGGCCCAAAGCTCGGCATCGCCTTGAAGAATCAAACCCATGGCGTGGGTGAAAGATAATGCAAAATCCTGCATAATTCTCCAAATCATCCGTATCTGCACAGAATATGGGAATAATTGCATATCATTAAGGCCTGAGTCCCGCGACGTGCTGTCTCAGGGCGCGCACCCCTGCGCGAGGCTTTTCGGGTTTACGAAGGCGTTCTTAGTTTTGCCGCATTCCTGCGGGATATTTGCGCCCGAAAACTGACACGAGGACGCTATGATTGACACTGCACAACCGACACGGCCCGTCTGGGGGCTGACCGGATTCCTTTTCGGCGTTGTGGCCATTGCCCTCACCATGGCGATCATGAACGGTTTGTTCGATGCCCCAAGCAAATCCACAGCAACCGTGATCGGGGAGTTTGCGGCAGAAGTGCGCAACTCGGCCCGCGCGGCGCTGAATGAGGGCGCGTCGGCGGCCCCGGTGGCAGAGCAGGCATTCTCGGGCCGGGACATCGCGACATATGCGGTGCCGGTTCTGGCCGCGATCGCGGCGATCTGCGGCGCTGTTGGCCTTTTCCGGCATGAAAGCAAAAACCTGCCCTTGCTGGCGATTGGCGCAGGCAGCGCGGCTGTGGTTATGCAATTCGCACTTTGGCTGGCGCTACTGATCTGCGGCGTGATCCTGATCTCGCGCATTCTGTTCACGATGGACGGGATCATAGGATTCAGCATCTTTGATTGGTTCGGCAGCTAGGCGGCACGACGAAACTCTGCGCAATCCGGGTCTGATGCGCTAACACTTTGGCTATGAGCAGGCGCAAACATCCAAAATCGGGCACAAGACAGTCGAGCAGGCCGGTGCACCCTCTGTTAAGGGCCGTGCTGGAATATGGTCCGATCATCGGCTTTGTAATCGCCTACCTGATTTTCAGGGAGGACATGTTCCGTGTTGGCGGCACTGAGTATACCGGCTTCGTGGCCGTCACTGCCGCGTTCATTCCGCTGTTCCTGTTTGGCATTGGCGCGCTTTGGGCCCTGACGGGTCAGATCGCACGCCTTCAGATCGCCACGGCGGTGATGCTGGTTGTTTTTGGCGGGCTGAGCGTCTGGTTCAACGATCCAAGATTTTTCAAAATGAAGCCAACAGCGATCTATCTGCTGCTGGCCCTTCTGTTAGCGGCGGGCCTTTTGCGCGGACAATTCTGGTTGCAGTATATCTTTGACGACATGATCCACCTGAAAGACCAAGGCTGGCGCGTGCTCACACGGCGCATGCTGGGTCTGTTTCTTGTGTCTGCGGCGGCCAATGAGCTGGTCTGGCGCACGCAATCAGAAACGGTCTGGGTGACATTCGAGACGATCGTGATGCCGATCCTGGTGATTGCGTTCTTCCTGACACAGCTGGGTGTTTTCGTGGATCATGCAACACTCGCCCCTGCCAAGAAAAAGAGGGGTAAAGCGCGGCGCTAGGATACGCCAAATGACGAAGGCCGGAGCGTTCGCCCCGGCCTTTTGCACTTTACCCGCCGAAATCGTCCAGCAGGATGTCTTCGCGGTCAACGCCCAAGTCGATGAGCATATTGATGACCGACTGGTTCATGATGGGCGGGCCACACATGTAATATTCGCAGTCTTCCGGCGCGGGGTGGTCCTTGAGATATTCATCGTAAAGCACGTTATGGATGAAGCCTGTGTAGCCATCCCACGGCTCGTCCGGGTTGGGGTCGGACAGGGCGACGTGCCATTCGAAATTCTCGTTCTCGCGGTCCAGCATGTCGAAATCCTCGACATAGAACATCTCGCGTTTCGAGCGCGCACCATACCAGAAGCTGATCTTGCGCTTGGTCTTGAGGCGGCGCAACTGGTCAAAGAGGTGGCTGCGCATGGGGGCCATACCGGCGCCACCGCCGACGAAGATCATCTCTTTCTCGGTCTCGCGGGCGAAAAACTCACCGAAGGGACCGGAGATCGTGACCTCATCACCTGCTTTGAGGTTGAAGATGTAGGAGGACATCTTGCCCGCGGGGATACCCTGACTGCCCGGAGGCGGCGAGGCGATGCGGACGTTGAGCATCACGATGCCCTTTTCCTCGGGGTAGTTGGCCATGGAATAGGCGCGTTCGATGGGCTCATCGACTTTGGAGGTCACGTCCCAGATTTTGAACTTGTCCCAGTCCTCGTGGTATTCTTCATCCACGTCGAAGTCCTTGTAGGACAGCTCATAGGCGGGGGCTTCGATCTGGATGTAACCACCGGCGCGGAACTTGACGTCTTCGCCTTCGGGCAGTTCGAGGACCAGCTCTTTGATAAAGGTCGCGACGTTGTCGTTGGAGCGGACTTTGCATTTCCACTTCTTGACGCCGAAGACTTCCTCGGGAACCTCGATTTCCATGTCCTGCTTGACCGCAACCTGACAGGACAGGCGGTCGCCGCAGGAGGCCTCGCGCTTAGTGATGTGGCCTTCCTCGGTCGGCAGGATCGACCCGCCGCCGGAGTGGATTTTCACACGGCATTGGGCGCAAGTGCCACCGCCGCCACAGGCGGACGGAACGAACAGTTTCTGTTCGGCCAGCGTTTGCAGCAGTTTGCCACCGGCGGGGACTTTGATCGTCTTTTCGCCGTTGATCGTGATCGACACGTCGCCGGTCGAGACCAGTCGCGAGCGGGCGACCAGGATCAGAGTGACCAGCATGATGACGATCAGCGTGAAGAGCGCGACGCCAAGGCTGAAGGTTTCCATTTGAACGCTCCCTTACAGTTTGACGCCGGAGAAGGACATAAAGCCAATGGCCATCAGTCCAGCGGTAATGAAGGTGATCCCGAGGCCTTGCAGACCGTCGGGGATGTCGGAGTATTTCAGCTTCTCGCGCACACCTGCCATCGCGGTGATGGCGAGCGCCCAACCGACGCCTGATGCTATGCCATATGTGGTCGCTTCGGCGAAATTGTAGTCCCGTTCGACCATGAAGAGCGAGCCACCGAGGATGGCGCAGTTCACCGTAATGAGCGGCAAGAAGATGCCCAGCGCGTTGTAGAGCGGCGGGAAGAAACGATCGAGGGTCATTTCCAGGATCTGGACCATGGCCGCAATCACGCCGATATAGCTGATCAGGCCGAGGAAGGTCAGATCAACCTCGGGGAAACCCGCCCACGCAAGCGCGCCGGGTTTCAGCAGGTAGGTCAGGATCAGGTTGTTGGTGGGCACGGTGATGGCCTGCACCACGATGACCGAGATACCCAAGCCCAGCGCGGTGCTGATCTTTTTCGACACGGCGATGAAGGTGCACATGCCGAGGAAGAACGAGAGCGCGAGGTTCTCAACGAAGATAGCCTTTACGGCGAGGGAAAGAAGACCTTCCATCAGTGTGCCTCTGCTTCCTGAATTTTGTATTCACGTTTTTCGACTTGCTCAGGCTTCCAGGCGCGGAAGGCCCAGATGATGAGGCCGATCACGAAGAACGCCGATGGGGGCAGCAGGAGCATGCCGTTGGGGACATACCAACCGCCGTTGTTCACCGATGGCAGAATGGTGATGCCAAAGAGCGTGCCTGCGCCGAACAGTTCGCGCACGAAGCCAACCATCAGCAGGATCAGCGAATAGCCAAGGCCGTTGCCGATACCGTCCATGAAGGACGCAACGGGCGGGTTCTTCATGGCGAAGGCTTCCGCGCGGCCCATCACGATGCAGTTGGTGATGATGAGGCCGACGAAGACCGACAGGGTCTTGCTGATCTCATAGGCGAAGGCCTTGAGCACCTGATCCACGAGGATCACGAGCGAGGCGATGATGACCATCTGCACGATGATCCGGATCGAGCTGGGAATCTGGTTGCGGATGCAGGAGATGAAGAAGCCGGAAAAGCCCGTCACCAGCGTCACCGCCAGCGCCATCACCGCGGAGACGGTGAGCGAGGAGGTCACGGCGAGCGCGGAGCAGATGCCCAGCACTTGTAGCGTGATCGGATTGTTGTCGACCATCGGGTCGACCAGCAGATCGCGGGTTGTCTGGGCCATCTTACAGCCCTCCCTGTTGAAGTTTGACGAGGAAGGGGGCGTAGCCTTGCTCGCCCATCCAGAATTTCACGAGGTTGTCGACACCGACGGAGGTCAGCGTGGCCCCGGCGAGTGCATCAATGTGATGGTCGATCATGTCGGCGGAGGGGTTGCCCTTGGCGACGGTGATGCGCAGCTCTCCGGTGCTGTCGGTCAGCTTCTTGCCCTGCCACTGGGATTTCCAGTTGGGGTTGTCGACCTCAGCGCCCAGACCTGGCGTTTCGCCGTGGTCATAGAACTGCAGGCCGTAGATCTCGTTGCCGTCCTCTTCGATGGCGACGAAGCCGTAGAGCGTGGACCAGAGGCCATAGCCCCAGAGCGGCAGGACGACCTTGTCCAGCTCGCCCGCCTCGTCTTTCAGAAGATAGGCGGTCACGAAGTTGGGCTGGCGGCCAATGCCTGCGATATCATTTGTCAGCTCGCGCGACAGTTCGGGGTCGTTGGCGGACTGGATATCGTCGAACCCTTCAACCGAAATCTCTTCCGAGAACTCGCCGGTGGAAACCTCGAGGATGCGCTGCTCGAACGCGCCGAAGGCGTCGTTCACATTCATGCCGGGCTCATAGACACCCGCGACCTCAAGGATGTTCTTGCGCTTGTCGACCAGCGAGTTGGCCTCTTGCACGGGACGCAGGGACACGGCTGCGACCGACACGATCATCGAGCAGAACAGGCACAGCGCCACGGCCACAAAGATCGTCTTGGGCGTGCTGTCAGGCGGCAGCGCCAGAAAGCGCCCGATGGGGCCTTTGGGGGCTGTAGGTTGAATGTCAGACATAACGCTTGGCCCTTCTCTTGATGTTGGCTTGGACCACGAAATGGTCGATCAACGGGGCAAAGATGTTCGCAAACAGGATAGCAAGCATCATACCTTCCGGGAAAGCGGGGTTAATGACGCGGATCATCACGACCATGAAGCCGATGAGCGCGCCGTAAATCCAGCGGCCCATATTGGTGTGGCTGGCCGAAACCGGTTCAACCACCATGAAGGCCAGACCGAAGGCGTAGCCGCCGATGACGAGGTGCCAGTACCACGGCATCGCAAACATCGGGTTGGTGTCGGAACCGATGATATTCAGAAGGCCAGAGAAGGCGATCATGCCCAGCAGGCAGCCTGCCACCAGACGCCAGTTGGCGATTTTGGTGAGCATCAGGAAGGCCACGCCGATAAGCGCCGCAAGGGTCGAGGTTTCACCCATGGAGCCCGGCACGAAGCCCAGGAAGCTGTCCCACCAGGTCATGCCGTTGGCGGCCAAGGTCTGGTAGCCGTCGGAGGCGCTGATGGCGAGCGCGGTAGCACCAGAATAGCCATCGACAGGCACCCAGACACTGTCACCCGACATCTGCGCGGGATACGCAAAATAAAGGAATGCGCGGCCTACAAGGGCAGGGTTGAGGAAATTTTTTCCTGTGCCACCAAAGACTTCCTTGCCGATCACGACACCGAAGATGATGCCAAGCGCGACCTGCCAAAGCGGCGTGGAGGCGGGCAGGATCAGCACGTAAAGCATGGAGGTGACAAGGAAGCCCTCGTTCACTTCATGCCCGCGGATGATCGAGAAGATCACCTCGCACACGCCGCCTGCGACGAGTGTCACCACGTAGATCGGCAGAAAATACATGAAGCCGTGGGCCATGTTGGCAAAGACATTGTCGGGGTTGAAGCCGATGCCCAGCGCCGTCAGGACCGCCGCGCGCCAGCCGGAGGGTTCGATCCCAGTGGCGGCCATCGCGGCGTTGGCCTGAAAGCCGGTGTTGTAGAACGCCATCATGATGCACGGGATCGTTGCGACAACCACGTAGATCATAATGCGTTTCATATCGATGAAGCTGCGCGCGTGGGGCGCGGCTTTGGTCACCGTTTTCGGTGTGTAGACGAAACTTTCTACCATTTCGTAGAGCGGGAAATACTTCTCGTATTTGCCCCCATTGACGAAATGCGGCTCAAGTCGGTCGAAGAAATTGCGTGCGCCCATGGCTCAGCCCTCTTTCTCGATCTTGGTGAGGCTTTTGCGAAGCGCCTCTCCGTATTCGTATTTTGCCGGGCAGGCGAAGGTGCACAGGGCGAGGTCTTCCTCGTCCAGTTCCATCGCGCCCAGCGCTTGTGCGGTGTCGGTGTCCATGACCAGCAGCGCGCGGAGCAGCTGCGTGGGCAGGTAATCTTGCGGCATCAGACGCTCGAACGTGCCAGTGGGCACCATCGCGCGGCGACCGCCGTTCAGGTTCGACGTCATGTTATAGAGCTTGCGACCTAGAAAGCTGGAGGCCAGCACGGGCTGCGTAGAATAGCGATTTGTCTGCGGCGCGATCCAGCCGAGGACCAGTTGTTTATGGTCTTCCTCGATCAGCGTCACCTGGCGCGCATAGCGGCCGAGATAGGCGAAGGGGCCATCAGCGGCACGGCCTGTGAGGACCGAGCCGGAGATAATCCGGCAGGGCGCTTCGCCTTCGATTTCCCCATCGGTGAGGTCTACGAGGGGTGCGCCGAGAACGGTGCGCAGAAGGCGCGGGTTTTTCGCCATGGGGCCTGACAGCGCGACAATGCGGCTGGGATCAAGATGGCCGGTGCGCAGCAGCGCGCCGATAGCGATGACGTCCTGATAGCCGATGGTCCAGACCTCTTCGCCGGCCTGGGGCGGCTGGAGGAAATGGATATGGGTGCCAGCAAGGCCTGCCGGGTGGGGCCCCGCGAAACTTTGGGCGGTGATGCCGGGCGCGCCCATGCCGGGGATCTGATCCTCGGGCTTGTGGCACAGGTATGTGGCCCCTTCGGTCAGCGTCGCGATGGCGGTCAGACCGTCTTCAAACTCGGCCGCACGGTCATTGATGATGACGCTGGCCTCAGCGCAAAGCGGTTCGGTATCCATCGCGGTCACGAAAATCGCAGCGGGCTGCGCATCAAAGGCGGGCACCTTGGAATAGGGCCGCGTGCGGAAGGACGTCCACAGGCCAGAGGCCGCGAGCTTGGCGCGCAGATCGCCTGCTTTCGAGAAATCGAGGCCGGTATCAGCGGCGTCGCTTACGTCGATGACAACGCTTTGCAACACGCGGCGGGCGCCGCGATTGATCGCGCGCACCTTGCCGGTGGCAGGTGCGGTGAACATCACATCGGGCGAATCCTTATGGCACCAGAGCGGCTGCCCACGGCGCACCTCGTCCCCTTCGGCCACCAGCATTTTCGGCTTCAAGTCCACGGTGTCTGCCCCGATCAGGGCAACTGAGGCAGGAAAATCAGTGTCTTGCACTGTTTGGCTCGGCGCACCTGCGATCGGCAGGTCGAGGCCCTTCTTGAAAGTCAGATCTGTCATATTATCTCTGTTGCCTTGGCGAGAGGCTGGCTTCTTTGGCCCCTTTAGTATGCCTTTGCGCACCGCGTCTCTATGCGGCAGATTGCCCATGCTCGGTTGGGTCGCAGATGGCAGTTTGCCGCCAAGCCAAGCCTCTTTTCTTGACCCGCTCGCGATATTTTCGCATCAGCGCATAAGCCCTTTTTGGAGAGCACGCCAGATGATCCGACCCTTCTTTGCGACACTGTTTCTTTTTGCCTTGGCAGGATGCCTTTTTGGCGATGACACGCCCGATGTGCTGCGCTTTTCCGGCGAGACGATGGGGACGACATATAACGTGACGGTGGTCGATCCGCCCGAGGCGCTGGATGAGGCCGCGGTGCAGGAGGCGATTACGGCGACGCTGGAGGCGGTGAACGGGTCGATGTCGAACTGGGATCCGCAGTCAGAGGTGTCGCGGTTCAACTCGTCGGCTGCTCTGGAGCCGGTGCCGATGTCAGAGCCGTTTGCGACCGTCATGGCGCTGTCTAACAATATTCACGACGCAAGCGGCGCGCGGTTTGACGTAACGCTGGCTCCACTGATCGAGCTTTGGGGCTTTGGCACGCGCACCCCGGAAGACGCCGTGCCGCCCGCCGGGGATATCAACGCGGCCCTTGATCTGGTCGGCCAACGCGAGGTGTTGCGCATGGAGGGGGACGCGCTGACCAAGACCGCCGAGGGCGTGTCGGTGAACCTGTCGGCGATTGCCAAAGGCTATGGGGTGGATGCGGTGGCCGAGACGCTTTCAGAGGCCGGGGCGACCCGGTATCTTGTGGAAATCGGCGGCGATCTGGTGACACGCGGGCTGAATGCGGAAGATGAGCCCTGGGCCATCGGCATCGAGCGGCCAGACGTGGCGGGCCGTGTGGTGGAGCTGGTTGTGCCAGTGTCGGGCTACGGTTTGGCCAGTTCCGGGGACTACCGCAACTATTTCGAGGCGGATGGCCAGCGGTATTCGCATATTCTGGATCCGACGACGGGGCGTCCGGTAACCCATAGCACGGCGTCGGTCACGGTTCTGGCGGAGAATGCAACGCTCGCCGATGGCTGGGCGACCGCGCTTTTGGTGGCGGGGGCCGAGGTTGGGTTGCCCTTGGCAGAGGCCGAGGGCCTCGCGGTTTTGTTCATCACTCGCGAGGACGGCGCTTTTGTCACATCGGCCAGCCGTGCCTTTTCAGAGCTGATCGGCGATACTACGTCAGAGTAAACGCCCAAAGAGAGACCTATGGAAACCTTCGTTCTTGCGTTCATCTTTCTGCTTTTGATCGTCGTCGGCATGGCGATCGGAGCGATTGTCATGGGCAAGACGATCAAGGGCAGCTGTGGGGGTCTGAACGCGGTGGCAGGGGCTGACAAATGTCTGGTCTGCAAAAAGCCCGTCGATCCGGACAGCCCGCTGCGCGACAAGCTGCAATGCAAGCGGGCGCGCAAGATGGTCGAACAGATGGAGCGGGAAGCGAACGCCTGATCTACGCGGATCGTCCATGAAAAAAGCCCCCCGAAGCGACTGCTTCGAGGGGCTTTTTCGTTTGGGCGCTTAGGCTTAATGGCGTGCGCTGATCTCAGCGGGGGAAGTCACGCCCAGCTTTGCCAAAACGTCCAGGTTTTGGGTCGAGATGACGTCGCCCGACGCATCACCCATGCCTGCGATCTCGGCGGGGGAGGTTTTGCCCAGATCGTCCGACGCCATGAAGTTTGCGTCGAAGTTGTTCATGGAGGCCAGTTCGGCAGGCGAGGTCACGCCCAGGTCAGAGGCTGCGAAAGCGGGAGCTGCTGCGCCGAATGCGATGGCTGCGATAAGTGCGATACGTGTCATTGTGGTAGTCCTTTGGTCATGTTGCGTTGTGTGTGTGTCTGGAAGTTTTCGCTTCCGATGGCAGACAAATGGCGCATGACCCTGGGTAAGAAAACGCGCAGGATGATCATGTGTATTGTGCGCATACGCACATCACAACGTTGATATTCACATGTGAGTTATTCTGCTCACGCTGGTGTGAGGATGCGTTACCCAAACTCCAGCGGCAGAAACGCCAATGCGGTGAAGGAAATCAGCACCGGGATCGCGTAGAGCCAGCCACGCAGAACCCAGCCCTCTTCCTGGGCTTTCCAGTTCTGACGGAAGCCACGCCCGCAAAAGACCAGAACAAGTAAAAGCAGAGTGCCCGTTACCGGGGTCAAGGTCAGGTCCGCGAACATGGGCCCTTTAGCCGACGATCATCTGGCGCATGCGCAGGGCGTCGTATTCCAGTTCGATCAGGCGGTGTTTGACCACATCGCGGATTGAGATCAGGCCGACCATTGCGCTGCCATCCAGCACAGGCATGTGGCGGAAGTTGCCATCGGTCATGGCTTGCATCACCGCGATCAGCGGATCGGAGGGGCGGCAGGTGATAGGATCAGCGGTCATCACATTGCCGACGGGCGTCGCCATTCCGTCGATGCCATTCTCGGACAGGTGCCGAACCACATCACGTTCCGACAGGATGCCTTTGAGGACACCTTCGTCGACAACCAGCACAGAGCCGATACGGTTCTGACCCATCATATCCATCGCCTCGGTCAGGGGCGCGCCGGTGCTGATCTGCACGATGCCCCCGCCTTTTTCCGCGAGGATCGTGGCGATGGTGGCCCCGGCTTTGTCGGTGCGCAGGTTGGACGCCGTCGACTGGGACTGGCTTTTTTGAACCGGCGGATCTTGCTCGGTTCGGCCCTGATATGATGACGGCATCGCGTGTCCTCCCTTGATGAGTCGCCTCCCAAGGTAGGACCGCATCGGCCTTTTAGGCAAGCGCCGCGGTGCCGCGCCCCTTCGGGTGCCCTCTAGTCGGCGCTTAGATCGAAGGTTTCATCGGGGAAGAATTTGGCCAGCCGGATATCTGCGGTGCGGGCGTGACCTTCCATTCCTTCAAGGCGCGAAATGCGGGCGGTGGCTTCGGCCACAGGCTTGGCCGCCTCGCGGGTGGAGCGCTGCCAAGTAACCGTTTTCATGAACTTATGCACCGACAGGCCACCGGTATAGCGCGCGGCACCAGAGGTGGGCAGAACGTGGTTCGTGCCGGAGGCCTTGTCGCCAAAAGCCACGGTGGTTTCTTCGCCAAGGAACAAAGAACCGTAGGCGTTCAGTTCGGCCAGATACCAGTCGAGGTCACGGCAAAGCACGGTCAGATGTTCGGGCGCGTATTGGTTGGCCATGGCGGCCATCTCTTCGCGGGTTTCACAAAGGATCACTTCGGCATAGTCGCGCCATGCAGCCGCGGCATTATCACGGTTGAGTTCAGGCAGGTCGGCGATGGCGTTGGGCACTTCCTCCATCACGGCATCGGCCAGTGCCTGCGTGTCGGTGACGAGCCAGACGGGGGAGTTATACCCGTGCTCGGCCTGACCCACGAGGTCCCAGGCGACGATCTTGGGGTCGGCGTCGCTGTCGGCAAGCACCATCGAATCCGTGGGGCCTGCAAACATGTCGATGCCCACCTGGCCGTAGAGGATACGCTTGGCTTCAGCCACATATTGGTTGCCAGGGCCGACAAGAATGTCAGCTTTGGGCAGCCCGAAAAGGCCGTTGGCCATGGCGGCCACGCCTTGCACGCCGCCCATGTTCAGGATGCGGTCAGCCCCGCAGAGGTCCATCGCATAAAGGATCGCGGGGTGAATGCCCTCGCCTTTCTTGGGCGGGGAGCAGGCGGCGATATGGGTGACACCCGCCACTTTTGCAGTGGTCACGGTCATGATGGCGCTGGCGATATGGGCGTAGCGGCCACCGGGAACATAACAGCCCGCCGCCGTCACGGGGATCTGCTTTTGACCGGCTATCAGACCAGGGATCACCTCGGTCTGGAAATCGGCGGTGGAGGCTTTCTGCGCCTCGGCAAACCGTTTGATATTGGCGTGGGCGAACTGGATGTCTTTCTTGAGCTGGTCGGGGACCTTGGCGGTGGCTTCGGCCAGTTGCTCCGGCGTGACGAAGGTCTGCCCCTCCCACCCGTCGAGCTTGAGGTTGTAGTCGACCGCCGCATCATCGCCGCCCTCGGCAATCGTATTCAGCATCGCCTCCACCCTGTCGCGCACATCCTCGTGGCCGGATTTCGAGGTGGAGGTGGCCTTTTTCAGATAAGTCACAGTCATAAACGTCAGCCTTTGATTGAGAACGCGACAATGGCGTCGGTGAGAATATCAAGCGTGTCGATGCTGGGCGCTGCGATTTCATCAGCGATCAGCGAGAATTCGGTGCAGGCGATGAACTGCGTGTCAGCACCTTGGGCGGTGAGGTCTTCGGAGGCCGCTTTGAGCGCGGCGCGGGCTTTGGCGGTAGGGCCGTTGGATTTGATATCACGGATCGCGGCCAAAAGCGCGTCCGGATCGGTGGGGTAGAGCGCGCCGGGCATGGCTTTGTCGAAGACACCGACGCGTTGCAGCGCGGGGGAACCGAGGATGCCAGGGCGGCCTTGGACGGCCACGGCGCTGAGGTTGATCATGTGCAGAAAGGGGATATCCACGGCTTCGGCGATCTGCTCGGCATAATGATGCGCGGTGTTGCAGGGCATCGCGAGCGCTTCAGCGCCCGATGCTTGCAGGTCTTGCGCGGTCTTAATGAGGATTGGGAGCGGGTCCTCCCCCTGCCCTTCGATCAGGGCTGCAATGCGCGACGGCACTTGGGTGTTTTGCGCAACGATCATCGGGACGTGGCCTGCATCGTCAGACGCTGGCACCGCCGCGATCACGCGCGCCATCAGATCGACAGTGGCCGCTGGCCCCATGCCGCCCAAAACGCCTATGACGCGCGGTGTGCTCACTTGAAATCGAAGGCCGATGTGTAGCCAAAAAGGCCCGCAGCACCGCCGGTGTGCAGGAAGACTATGCGCTCGCCTTTCTTGAAGTGACCTTTGCGGCAGCTGTCGATGAGGCCAGCGGCGCCTTTGCCGGAATAGACCGGATCCAGCAGGATGCCTTCGAGCTGGGCAAACATCTCGATCGCTTCGATGGTGTCTGCGCGGGGGATACCGTAGCCTTCGCCGACATAATCGGTGTTGGCGACCACGTCTTCGCGTTTGACGACGCCAGCAGCGCCGATCCTTTCGGCGGTCTTGAGGGCGAGGTTATAGACATTCTCTTCCTGCTTGTCCTTCGGCGCGCGGACGCCGTAGCCCAGAAGCGGGATGTTGGCGTTCATCGCCTTGATGCCAGTGATAAGGCCCGCTTGGGTGCCGGCACTGCCCGTGGCGTGGACCAAATGGTCGATCACAAGGGAGCGGTCATTGGCCTGCGCGATCAGCTCGAACGCGCAGTTCACATAGCCCAGCGCGCCCGTAGCGTTGGAGCCGCCGCCGGGGATCGTGTAGACCTTTTTGCCGTCCTTGCGCATCTCATCGGCGACTTCCTCCATCTTGGCGTTCATGTCGATGCCGCCGGGGTGCTTTTCACGGGTCGCGCCGTGCAGATCGTCGAGGAAGACGTTGCCGGATTCGTTATAGTTGGGATCGTTGGAGCCGGTGCGATCCTCCAGCAGGATATGGCACTTCATGCCCATCTTTGCCGCAAACGCCGCGGTCTGGCGGGCGTGGTTGGACTGGGTGGCACCCTGGGTCATGACCACGTCCGCGCCAGAGGCTTCGGCCTCGGCCATCAGGAACTCCAGTTTGCGGGTCTTGTTACCGCCGGTGGACAGCCCCGTACAATCGTCGCGCTTGATCCAGATTTCAGGCCCGCCAAGCTCGGCGCTCAGCCGCTCCATCTTTTCCAACGGCGTGGGCAGATGCGCAAAATGCTTACGAGGGAAGCGGGCCAGATGCATGGGGTGAGTCCTTTGTGGATTATGCGATAAGTGAGTGTTACAGAGGGCCGAAGAAGGTGCAAATGCATATTTTGCGCGTATATAGTGCAAGAAGTGCAAGTTAGGAGCGATCATGCGACTCGAATGGCTTGAAGACATTCTGGCAGTGGTGGACACCGGTTCGCTGTCAGAGGCGGCAGAGCGGCGCAATCTCACGCAATCGGCCTTCTCGCGCCGGGTGCGCATGATTGAAGAGCATGTCGGCGTGCCGCTCTTTGATCGTGCGCGCAAGCCGGTGCAGCTGACCCCGGCAACAGCCGCGCAGGAAGACCACATCCGCGCGTTGGCGGCGGATTTGCGCGGGCTGGTCAATGAATTGCGCAGCCAAACCGCGACCGCGCAGAACCGGATCGTTATCGCAAGCCAGCACGCGATTGCCACGTCGCTGGCACCAAGGATCGTGCAGGATCTGGTGGCCCATGACGGGCTAAAGGTACGGTTGCGGTCGGCCAATCTGGATGCGTGCTATGGGATGCTGATCTCTCGCGAGGCGGATCTGACGATTGCCTATCGCACCGCGCGGGACCGCGCGCCGGGGCGCGAGGGGTTCTTTGAGATGCTGGATCTGGGCAGTGACAGCCTGATCCCGGTTTGCGCGCCGCGCCTGCCGATGGGGGGTATGCTGCCCGTCATCGCCTATCCCGCGGATGCCTATCTTGGGACGCTGACGGAGCGAGACATCACCCTGGACCGTCCGTTTGAGCGGCGGGCGGAGACGGCGCTGACCACATCGGTGCTGGAACTGGCCAAGGCCGGGGTTGGCGTGGGCTGGGTCCCGCGTTCGCTTGCGGCGGGCGGTTTGAAAGCGGGTGATCTGGTGCAGCCGGATTTGCCGAGCGTGCCGCTGAGTATTGTTGCTGTGCGGCTTGCCGGGGCACATGCGAGCGCCGAAGATCGGGCATGGCGGCGGCTACCGCAGGTTATGGGCAAACATTTCTAGGTATACCAGGCTCAGGCCGCCCAAGCAGAACTTCACGGAATTCTATAAATCTCAAACTTTCCAAGGGGTGAGCTGACCATTTCCTCACCGTTGAATATCCGCATATCCAACTCAAAACAAACGCGCGTCTTTGAGTACTGCGAGGGGCGGACAACGATAGGAATTTCAATTGTCAGGGCGGTATTGGTCGCGATTGCAACCACCTGTGCAAACTCGGCATAGGTCTCAGTCAGGTCTCGCAGATGCATTGGCGCATTTGCCGAAATTCTAGAAACAAAGATCCCGCTACTGACGTTGTTTGGCCCATACACATCCCCAAACACCCCGTGCAACGTGCCCAGCTGTTCGCCGGTGTTACGGATCGTAAAGGAGAGAACAGGCGGCGTTTCGCCTTCGAGTATTTCTGCGTCCTGACCCGTCAAATTAACGTTCTTGTCCTCATGGCACAGACGGTATTCATCGGCCGTCAGCCCCCCGAGCCCCCACTGTCCGGACTGTGAGTAATCATTGTATGGTCGACCTTCACCGACCAGAGCGAAATCCTCCACCGAGATATTTGCGGGCTTCGGCCCATCCAGAAGCCAGGGGACCAATCCAATCGCCGCCACAAGGACAGGGACCAATACTCCGATGTAAAATTCCTTGGCTTTCAGGATTGCGAGAATACGGGTGGTCATTCTCTACTCCACCAGTGGCACATAATACCTCTCAAAATGAGACTCTTGGAATTCAGCTGTCAACGCCGCAGCGACGCACCTGCATGACTCCCGCAACGCTCTCATTGCGGAGCCTAGTCGAACTCGCTCCAAGCGAAAGAAAAGATATCGTAAATTTATCAGACGTACCCAAGAAAAAAGGCCGGAGCTCTCGCCCCGACCCTTTCAATCTTGATCTAAAGACGTCGCTTAGTGCGGCAGCGCATCCAGCGTTGCGCGGAACTTGGTGATGATCTCGTCGATATGGGATTTCTCGGAGATGAACATTGGGGCGACGATCCCGTTATTGCCGGTGAACTTGATGTGCAGGCCTTTCCAGAACATCTCCGTCTGGGCGCGTACGCCAAGGGAGCCGTGTTCGGGGTGCTGGTGGATTTCCACACCGGCCATCATGCCGATGGAGCGGACGTCCTTGACCATCGGGTGATCGCCCAGCGAGTGCACCGCTTCGGCAAAATAGGGCGCCATTTCCTTGGCACGGTCGAAAAGGCCTTCCTCGCGGTAGATGGCGAGGCTGGCGAGACCTGCCGCACAGGCGGCGGGGTGACCCGAATAGGTGTAGCCGTGGAACAGCTCGATCCCGCCCATGGCAGAGGCGTCAGTGACGGTCTCATAGATGTCGTCACGGACGGCGACGGCACCCATCGGGATGGAGCCGTTGGTCAGCGCCTTGGCCATTGTGATGATGTCGGGTGTCACGCCGAACGCATCGGCCGAGAAGTTGCCACCCACACGACCGAAGCCGCAGATCACATCGTCAAAGACGAGCAGGATGTTGTTGGCATCGCAAATCTCGCGGATGCGCTGGAGGTAGCCATGGGGCGGCGGCAGGGTGCCGGTGGAGCCTGCGACAGGCTCGATAAAGACGGCGCCGATGGTCTCGCCCCCAAAGTTGTCAATCGCGCGCTGCAGGTCTTCGGCGCGGTCGGCCCCGGTGTTGCGCTGGCCTGGGGTATACAGCTCTTCGTCGGTCCAAGTGTGGCGCATGTGCACGATGTTCGGCATCACGCAAGGGAAGGCACGGCGGTTGTTGACCAGACCGGACAGGCTGACGCCGCCGATGTTGACGCCGTGATAGGCACGCTCGCGGCTGATAAAGCGCGGGCGGTTTTCGCCTTTCGCATGGTGGTAGGCCATGACGATCTTGAGGGCGGTATCAATCGCCTCCGACCCTGAATTCACGAAGAAAACGTGATTGATTTCTTCGGGCGTCAGGCGGCAAACCTCCTCCGCCAGCTCGAACGACAGCGGGTGGTTGGTGGAGAACGGCGACACGAAGGTCAGGTCCTGCAACGCGGTGTGCACGGATTCGATGATCTTCGGATGGCAGTGACCGGCAGGCGAACAGAACAGGCCGGACGAGCCGTCAATCACGGTTCCGCCCTTGTGGTCTTGCATGTAAACGCCGTTGGCCTTGACGACCAGACGGGGGTCTTTCTTGAAGCCACGGTTGTCCGTGAACGGAATCCAGAATTCTTCGAGCGAGTTATTCTTTGCATCAAGCGCCATGGTTCATCTCCCAACCGTGAGTCTTCGCGACATGTATTGCTAGCCTTGACGGATCAATTTTATTATATCCAGTGGTGATCCTGAAATAAGGCCAGTTCGCGATGGCAGTTTCCGCAGATAGCTTCTTTCTTGACCCTGATGCTCAAGGAACGCTCCAAAATCAAATCCAGCAAATGGTCGCGCAGGGGATCTTGTCGGGGCGTTTGCGGCCCGGTGAAAAGATGCCGTCCTCGCGCAAACTGGCGGCGCATTTGGGGGTCAGCAGGATCACGGTGACGCTGGCTTATACGGAACTGTTGGCGGATGACTATCTGAGTTCGCGCGGGCGGTCGGGCTACTATGTGTCTGAAAACGCGCCGGTTCCGCCGGATTTCAAACCGGCTGAGCGGACGCAGGACGTGGTCGATTGGAGCCGTGCGCTGGGGCACCGCTATGCGGAAACGCCGATGCTGACCAAGCCTGCGGATTGGCGGAGCTATGACTATCCGTTCATCTATGGGCAGGCTGATGAAGCGCTTTTTGATCGCGCGAACTGGCGGCTTTGTGCGCTGCAGGCCTTGGGTAAGCGTGATTTTGAGGCGCTGACGGCGGATTACTACGATCAGGACGATCCGCTGCTGATCGACTTTATTTTGCGCCACACCCTGCCGCGCCGGGGGATTCTGGCGAATCCGGACGAGGTGCTGATCACGCTGGGCGCGCAGAATGCGCTTTGGATGACGGCCCAGGTGCTTCTGACGCAGCGCCGGACCGCGGCGATTGAGGACCCGTGCTACCCGTCCCTGCGCGAGATTCTGACGCAATCGCGGTGTCATTTGCGCCCTATTCCGGTGGATGCAGATGGGTTACCGCCGGAAAAGCTGCCCCGCGATACGGATGTGGTCTTCACCACGCCAAGCCATCAATGCCCGACCACAGCGACGATGCCGCTTGCGCGCCGGCAAGATCTGTTGCGGCGCGCCTCCAAGGACGACTTCCTGATTGTGGAGGATGATTACGAATTCGAGATGTCGTTTCTCAAATCGCCCTCCCCGGCACTGAAATCGCTCGATAAGGAAGGGCGCGTGATCTATGTGGGCAGCTTCTCCAAATCGCTCTTTCCGGGGCTGCGGCTGGGGTATCTGGTGGGATCAGCACCCTTTATTGCCGAGGTGCGCGCGTTGCGGTCGTCGGTGTTGCGGCATCCGCCGGGGCATATTCAGCGCACAGCGGCCTATTTCCTGTCGCTGGGACATTACGATGCGCTGGTCCGGCGCATGGGGCTGGCCTATCACGAGCGGCGCAACACGATGGAAGCGGCACTTAACAAGCATGCGCTGACCGTGGCGGGGCGCGGGGTGTATGGTGGGTCAAGCTACTGGATGCGGGCGCGCGATCCGATTGATACTGGAGAGCTCGCGCGCGATCTGGCGCAAAAGGGTGTTCTGATCGAACCCGGCGCGCCGTTCTTTGCGGGGCAGGATGCACCGCGCAGTTTTTACCGCATTGCCTATTCCTCGATCCCAAAAAAAAAGATTCCGGACGGCATCAATCTTCTCGCCGCAGCTTTGAGATGATTTCACTTTGGCAAAAATATCCAAAAAAGTTCCAAGGATCGGGTGTGCGCCTCCGTCAAACCTTTCAAGATGCGTATGACGACCGATGACCGATCCCTTGGCCTTGCCGCCGCTGGCGGAGATGCCGCCGCCTTTGCCGCCCTTCTGGAGCGGCATTACGACCGGATGTTCGGGCTGGCCTTTCGTCTGACGGGCCAACAAGCCGAAGCCGAGGACCTGACGCAGGATATCTGCGCGGCTCTGCCTGCGAAGATACGGGCTTATCGGGGGGAGGCTGCATTTTCGACCTGGCTTTACCGCGTTGTGGTGAACGCCGCCCATGACCGGCGGCGCAGGCAAGCCACCCATCGAAAAGCCGCGCAAGGCTGGGGCGATTGGGAGGTGAACCGCGTCGCCGCCAATGCCGAAGCAGCGGACGCACAGGAGTGGTTGCAGACCGCGATGGCCTCCCTGCCCGAGGCGCTGCGCGACACGTTGGCCTTGGTTCTCGATGACATGAACCATGCCGAGGTGGGCGCTGTGCTGGGCATTTCCGAAGGCACCGTGAGTTGGCGCGTATCGGAGGCGAAAAAGCATCTGCGCAGTTTGAAGGAGAAGGAGACGACATGACTGATGATCTCGACGATCTCCGCAAGGCGATGAAGGCCGCGACGCCTGCGCCGGATGCCGGTGCGAAGGCCGGCAATATAGCTTTGGCGCAGAAAAATTTTGCTAATCTCCAAGGATCCGGCGAGGTGACCCGTCCCAAGTCCAATCGTATTTGGACAGGAGTTAAAGCGATGTTTTCCACCATGACCACCCGCGGCGGGCTTGTCGCCTCGACCGCACTGATCGCCATCGGATTTGTCGCGCTGAACCCGCAATTGCTGGAGTTCGGCGCGCAGCCCGAGGCTGTGACCTTGCCTGCCAGTGTGGGCTCTGAGCCACTGGAGATGGCGGCAGAGGATCGGCACACGGGGGCCATCGTTTTGGAAGAAACGGCCCCGGCAACGCTTGCAGCACCGCAGGCCGCGTCCAAGCGCCTTCAACAGACCGCGGAAAGCTATGACTGGCCCGAAACGCGGATCTACCCGCAGCCTGCGCCGCGCCCGTCCATTGTTTTGCCGGACGGGGATGCTGTGGCCCCTGCCCCTGTGATCGAGAGCGATACTGAGGCCTTCCCGGACGCTGCTGCGAACCCGCTGAAGATCACCGCAGAGGAGCCAGTGTCGACCTTTTCGATTGATGTGGACACGGCCTCTTATGCGGTGGTGCGCAATTCGCTGATGAATGGCGCTTTGCCACCGCGCGCAGCTGTGCGGGTGGAGGAAATGGTAAACTATTTCCCTTACGCCTATCCCGCGCCGGACGGCAATGCGCCGTTTCAGCCGACGGTAACCGTGGCCGAGACGCCATGGAACCCCGGCACGCAGTTGGTGCATATCGGGCTGCAAGGGGCGGAGATTACGGAGCGTCCGCCGCTCAATCTGGTGTTTCTGATTGATACGTCGGGGTCCATGCAGGCGGCGAATAAGCTGCCTTTGTTAAAGCAGTCCTTCCGGCTGATGCTGTCGCAATTGCGTCCCAAAGACGAGGTGTCGATTGTCACCTATGCAGGCAGTGCGGGGCAGGTTCTGGAGCCAACGGCGGCGAGTGAGCGGTCAGTTATCCTGGAGGCTTTGGATCGGCTAGAGGCGGGTGGCGGCACCGACGGTCAGGCGGGGTTGCAGCAGGCCTATGAGGTGGCCGAAGGGATGAGTGCTGAGGGCGAGGTGTCCCGCGTGATTTTGGCAACGGATGGGGATTTCAACGTCGGGCTGTCGGACCCTGCTGCGTTGACGGACTTTATTGCCGAGAAGCGCGAAAGTGGGACCTATCTGTCGGTGCTGGGCTTTGGACGTGGCAATCTGGATGATGCCACGATGCAGGCGCTGGCGCAGAATGGGAACGGGCAAGCGGCCTATATCGACACGCTGTCGGAGGCGCAGAAGGTGCTGGTGGATCAGTTGACGGGCGCACTGTTTCCAATTGCTGATGACGTGAAAGTGCAGGTGGAGTTCAACCCCGCGCGGATCGCGGAGTATCGCTTGATCGGGTATGAAACGCGCGCCCTGCGCCGCGAGGATTTCAACAATGATCGCGTGGATGCGGGTGAGATTGGCGCGGGCCATACGGTGACGGCGATCTACGAGGTGACGCCTGTGGGGTCGGATGCGGTGATGAGCGATCCGCTGCGCTATGGCGATGCTGTCGCGGGCGATCCGGAGGCGGAGATCGGGTTTCTCAAGCTGCGCTATAAGGCACCCGGCGCGGATGAGAGCGCGTTGATTGAGCAGCCCTTGCCGGAGGCGTCTTCGCTGGGAGGTGAGGCCCAGTTTGCGGTGGCGATTGCGGGGTTTGGGCAATTGCTGAAGGGCGAGAGTGCTTTGCTGGAGTGGGGCTATGGCGATGCGATTGCTTTGGCGAACGGGGCCAAGGGGGACGATCCGTTTGGCTATCGCGCGGAGGCGGTGAGCCTGATGCGGCTGGCGCAGAGTTTGAGCGAGTAGAGCACGCTGAATTCAGGGGGTGCCCGGCGGCACCGCCGGGCCGCGCCCGACCCTCCCCCCGGGAGGGCGCATGGCTGAAGGCACGCTCCGAAGGGGTGTTCTGAGAAAAACTTAGGCCCCGCTTAGCTTATGTGTTGCGAACGCCCACCCAGGGTCGGGTGCGTCCCTTGGAAACCGAAGATGCAAAAAGGCCCCGCGCATCGCTGCACGGGGCCTTCCACACACAATTCGTCAGACGTTAGTTAACGGCTTTCGCGTCAACCACGTCTTTCTCAATCGCCTTAGTGCCGCTGGAGATGGCGATGCGGCGGGGTTTGAGGGCTTCGGGCACTTCGCGCTCCAGATCGATGTGGAGCATGCCGTCCACATGGCTTGCGCCGGTCACGCGGACATGGTCAGCCAGCTGGAAGCGGCGCTCAAACGCGCGGGTGGCGATGCCGCGATGCAGGTAGGTGCGCTCAGTCTCGTCAGCCGCTTTGCGGGCGGAGACGTGCAGGGCGTTTTCCTTCACCTCGACGAAAAGCTCGTCTTCAGTGAAACCGGCCACTGCAATCGAGATGCGGTAGGCATCGTCGGCGGTTTTTTCGATGTTGTAGGGGGGATAGGTCTGGTTGCTGACATCATTGGCCAGAACCCGGTCCATCATGTCGGCGATTTGGTCAAAACCGACGGTTGCACGGTACAAGGGTGCAAGATCAAAACTACGCATGGTCATCCTCCATTGAGCGACAAATAAGCGTTTATGTGACGGCCTTCCGGTGTGGACAGGCCTTGTTTTCAAGGTATCGGACCCAGGATTGGCATCCGATACACCCTATATTGGAAGGGTGTTTTGGCGTTTCAAGGGGGTGGATTTACGGCTTCACAAACCGGGCGCTGGAGCCTGCGTCAGACTGGGGCAGACCCAGACGGCGGGGCATAACGCGTTCGGTTTTCGCGGTGGCGGCCTCGGTCACGCCGCGCCCGCTGCGCAACTGGCGCTTCATGTCGGAGACGGCGCGGGGCAGCTCCATCCCGAACGCCAGAACGTCGCCATTTTCGTCCAGACCGCCGCGCGAGACGAGGGAGACGATTTTGACCCGGTGGCCGATCTTCTCAAAGACCGGCGCGCCGCTGGAGCCGAAGGTCACATCGCAATTGAACGCGATGAGGCCGTCGAACTTGCCGCGCATCCGGCATTTGCGCTGCCAGGAGAGCGCCTCGTTCCGGCCGCGACCGTAAGAGACGATGCTGATGTCAGCGCTGTTGAGGGTCGGATCAGCGACCACGAACGGGTCAGCGAGGCCCACATGGATGGGCGTCTCGAGCTGTAACAGCGCCATGTCGTAAAGCGCATTGTAAACGGTGGAGGGCGCGTCGGGATCATAGCGGTCGTGCACGGCGATGCGCGTTCCCTTGGCCTCGGCGATGGCGTCGCCGTCGCGGTAGCCCGCACGGAATGTCACCTGAGCAGGGTCCATCGTGCCTTGGCCGCGCTGGGTGACACAATGCGCAGCCGTCAGGACCAGATCGGCGGCGATCAGCGCGCCGGTGCAGGTCCCCTTGCCTTTCATGTCCAGACGGCCGACGGCCTCATATCCAAACAGATCATCGCGGTCGGTGAGACGGATCAGGCTTGAGTTTTGCGCCTGCGCGGTGGGCGCGATCAGGCAGAGCGACAGGACAAGCGCACGGATCATGGCTTGGGGCTCACGAATTTTGCGCCGGTATCGCGACGCTCGCCGGACATCAACAGGCGGGTGGCGGTCGGGCGGATGCCCGCGACCGTGCCTTCGCCATCATCAAAGCGGGCCATCAGATCGTCCATCGGGCCATCCACGGCCATCCCAAGGGAGACCTTGCGGCCCTGCATCTCGGCCTTGGCGGAGACGACGGAGACGATGCGGGCCGTGCCGTCCGTGATGCTGAAAATGGGTGCGCCTGAGGCTCCGAAGTCGACATCGCACGACAGGACCAGCGTCGCGAAACGGCGGGCGAGAACGGAGCAGGTTTCCTGAATCGAAGGAGCCTCCGCCCGGTCCTTGGCGTAGGAGACGACGCCCACATCCGCGCCTTTGAGGGGCTTTTGGCCAAGATCGAAGGGGATGACCTGGGTATTGCGGATCGGCTGGCTGAGTTCGATCAGCGCGAGGTCGTATTTGACGCGCGCGCCCTGAACGCTGGTTGCCTCGTAACTGTAATCGGGATGCGCAAGGGTGCGTTTGGCCTTGCGGAAGGCGCTGGCGAAACCGTTGCGCCAGCCGGGACGAAATTCAATGCTGCCGGGGTCAATGGAATTGCCAGCCTCGTCGTAGAGGCAATGCGCGGCGGTCAAAACGACATTGTCACGGATCAGCGCTCCGGTGCAAAAGCCGTTCGCGCCAAGGTTCAGACGGCCCACAGCCTCCCAGCCGCGGGTATCATCGCCGGTTTTCATCTGCTTGAGGTCGGTGTCATCGGCCCAAGCGAAACCGGGAAGTGCGGCCAAAACCGCAGCTATAATCAAGGATCGCATGATCTGCCTGTCCTGCATCTGACGCGTCTGTTTCGACGCTTAATGCAACCTTAGGGCAAAATTTGGGCAGCGGATAGATATTCGGCAGAATGCTAGGTCATGAGCATCGCGTCTACCGATGCTCGACATCAATCAGTCCGGACCCTTCCTCGGTCTCTCGAGAGACCTCGACGCATCCCTCTCGCCGGTAGAACTTTCGAGCGTTTGCGTTTAGCGCGTAGGCCCAGACGGTTATCCAGTCGCGATTCCGTTTGGCGAGATCAAGCAGGTGTTTGCCCACCCCCGCATTTCGGGCCATACGCGCCACATAAAGACCTGTGATATTGTCGTCATCGCGGACGCAAAAGCCGACGGTTTTGCCGCCTTGCTCGGCCACTCAAGATGTGGGGACATGGGTCAGGCAGGCGCGCCACCAGCTTAGGACCTCTGCGTATTCGTTCAGTGGCCCGATCCAAGGAGTCTCGGCGTCCCATTCTTGGATGATCGCAACGACAGCCTCTGCATCGGAGACATCGGCTTGCCGGTAAGTGTAGGTCATAGGACGCAGAGTAAGACGCGTCGAGGGTCGCGTCTATGCACCCAAAGGCCACAAGAGACTTACCGCAGGATTGGCACTTCGGGCGTGCGTTTGCCTTCGGCGGTCATTGCGGGGGGTTGCGGGCCGCCCGTGGCCCAGTCGAGCAGTTCGACCGTGTGCATGATCGGGATCTCGGTGGCCCCTCCGATCTGCATCATACAGCCGATATTGCCTGCGGCGATGATGTCGGGGCTCTTGGCCTCTAACGTATCCACCTTGCGCTTTTTGAGCTGTTTGGAAATCTCGGGCTGCATCAGGTTGTAGGTTCCTGCGGAACCACAGCAGAGATGGCTGTCGGCGGGTTCGACCACCTTGAAGCCCGCGCGCTTGAGCAGGTCTTTGGGGTAGGTCTTGATCTGCTGGCCATGCTGCAGCGAGCAGGCCGCGTGGTAAGCGACAGTCAGAGTGTCGGTGCCTTTGACGGTGAATTCTGGCGCGCCTTTGGGCAGCAGGTCGATCAGCACTTCGCTGATGTCCTTGGCGATACCCGCGACGGCGGCGGCTTCTTTGGCGAGCGGTTCGTTGCAGAACATGTGGCCGTAATCCTTGACCGTGGTGCCGCAGCCGGAGGTGTTGATGACGATGGCGTCGAGCCCCTCGCCTTCCATCTCGGCATGCCAGGCTTTGATGTTTTTGGCCGCCGTGGCGTGGCTTTCATGGGTCTTGCCCATGTGATGGGTCAGCGCGCCGCAACAGCCTGCGCCTTCGGCCACGACGACCTCGGCCCCCAGACGGCGCAAGAGGCGGATGGTGGCGTCATTGATGTCGGTGTTCAGCGCTTTTTGCGCGCAGCCGGTCATCAGGGCGACGCGCATTTTCTTCGGCGCTTGGGGCGCGAAGGTTTGGGGGTCGTCATTGCGAGAGACGGGGGGGATGGTCTTGGGGGCCATTTCCAGCATCGCTTTGAGGCGGGCGTCGGGCATCAAGAACGCGAAAGGTTTGCCGATTTTCGCGCCCAGCAAGGCCAGCCGGAAGCGCATCGGATAGGGCAGGATTTGCGCCAGGATCCAGCGCAGGGCGCGGTCGCTGAAGGAGCGTTGGTAATTCTCTTCGATATATTCGCGCGCGTGATCCACAAGGTGCATGTAATGCACGCCTGACGGGCAGGTCGTCATGCAGGCCAGACAGCTGAGGCAGCGGTCGATATGCTTGACGGTTTTCTCGTCCGGGACACGCTCGTTCTCAAGCATATCCTTGATCAGGTAAATGCGCCCACGGGGGCTATCAAGCTCATCGCCCAGCACCTGATAGGTGGGGCATGTGGCGGTGCAAAAGCCACAATGCACGCAAGTGCGCAGGATCTCGTTCGAGCGTTTAATGCCGGGATCGGTGAGCTGTTCGGGCGTGAAAGTCGTTTGCATATCGCGCTCCTCAGGCCATCAGGCCGGGGTTGAGAATTCCCTTTGGGTCGAATTTCGCACGCAGACCTGCGCTGATCTTGGCAATCGGGGCAAGCTCAGGATGGAAGACGTCCAGCTTGGCGCGCGTGGCCTCGTCGGCGCGGATCAGGGTGGCGTGGCCTTGTGTGCCGTTCATCCTTGCGCGCAGGTCGGTGCCTTTGGGAACAACGGCCCAGATCAGGCCACCGCCCCAATCCATGAACAGTTTGTCGGTGTTCAGCTTGGCGGCGAGGGTCGCGCCGTCGGTGGGCTTGACCGAGATGCGCCAGACGTCACCGTCGGTCTTTGCAAAGCCTGCGACATCCCGCGAGGCGGTCCAAATGTTGGCGGATTTGTCAGGGTCAGCTTCGACCGTGATTTCCCCGTACTCAGCCAGCGTGTTTTTCAGCTGATCGCAGCGATAGGCGACCGACTTTTCGAAGCCTTCGACGCGAAGCATCGTGACCGCGCCATGGCCCATATCGGGCATATGCGCTGCGGCGGAAACCTCGTAAGGGGAGCCCAAGGCCGCGGACATCGCCTTGACCGCTTGGGGAATGTCGAGGCCATGCAGCATGACGGTCGCCTGCGTATCGGTCTTTGGCAGAACCTTGAGCGACACTTCGGACATCACGCCAAGGGTCCCGTAGCTGCCGGTGAGCAGTTTAACCAAGTCGTATCCGGTGACGTTCTTCATCACACGCCCACCGTTTTTCAGCACAGTCCCGGCGCCATCAACAAAGCGCACGCCCAGCATGTGGTCGCGGCAGGCGCCCGCCTGCACACGGCGGGGGCCGCTGATATTGCCCGCCACAACACCGCCAATCGTAGGAGTGCCTTTTGTGCCCAGAAGGCCGCGGTGATCCATTGGCTCGAACGCAAGGCGTTGATTTTCTTTGGAAAGAGCCTCTTCGATATCAGCCAGCGGCGTGCCTGCCTTGGCGACAATGGTCAATGCGCCGGGCTCGTAGAGTTCGATGCCGGTGAGGTTTGCCGTGCTCAGCACTTCGCCTGCGACAGGGTTGCCGATGGGCCGCGTGCCGCCGCCGATGATGCGCAAAGGGGGTTTGGCGCTGGCGATGGCATCAGCCAGCTCAGCCTCGGTTTTCGGTGTCATGGCAGGTCTTTCTATTCAGCCGCGATCGCAAGCGCGCGGCGGCTTTCCGACGACGCAAGCGGGAACACTTTGGAGGGGTTCAAAAGCCAAGTCGGATCGAAGACGTCCTTCACCGCCATCTGGTTTTCCAGATCATCTGGCGCGAACTGATCGACCATCAGGTCACGCTTTTCGATGCCGACGCCGTGTTCCCCGGTCAGGCAGCCGCCCACTTCGACACAGAGCCGCAGGATATCGGCCCCCAACGCCTCGCAGGTTTCCAGATCACCGGGTTTGTTGGCGTCAAAGAGGATCAGCGGGTGCATGTTGCCGTCGCCTGCGTGAAAGACGTTGGCCACGTCGAGGCCGTAATCTTTGCTCATCTCGCTGATGCGTTTGAGCACGAAAGGTAGCGACGAGACGGGGATCGTGCCGTCGAGACACATATAGTCGTTGATCTGGCCCATCGCGCCGAAGGCGGATTTGCGGCCCAGCCAGATCTTGGCGCTTTCCTCAGCCGATTTGCTTTCGCGCAGTTCCACCGGGTTATGTTTGCGAGCGATCTGCATGATCAGGCCCAGTTGCTCGTCGATTTCCGCGTCGGAGCCTTCGACCTCGACAATCAAAAGCGCTTCGCACATGGGGTAGCCTGCCCCGGCAAAGGCCTCTGTCGCCTCGATGCAGGGGCGGTCCATGAATTCGATGGCGACGGGCAGGACACCCGCTTTGATGATGTCGGCCACGCAAGCGCCTGCGACTTCGTTATCGTCAAAGCCCATCAGCACGGGCCGCGCGCCTTCGGGTTTGCGCAGGATGCGGAGGGTGGCTTCGGTCACGACGCCCAACTGGCCCTCGGAACCGCAGATAAGACCGAGCAGATCAAGCCCGCCCGCGTCCAGATGCGCGCCGCCCAGTTCGGTGATCGTGCCATCCATCATCACAAGGGTCACGCCCAGCAGATTATTCGTGGTCACACCGTATTTGAGGCAATGCGCTCCGCCGGAGTTCATGGCGATATTGCCCGCAATGGCGCAGGCCAGCTGGCTGGAGGGGTCGGGGGCGTAGAAGAAATCCTCTTCCTCGACCGCACCGGTGACGCTGAGATTGGTGCGGCCCGTCTGCACCTTGATGACACGGTTCTCATAGTCGGTTTCGATCACGTCGTTCAGGCGTGCTACGCCCAGAATGATGCTGTCTGCCGTGGGCAAGGCCCCCCCTGCCAGCGACGTGCCGGAGCCGCGCGGGACGACCGGCACACCTTCCTCGTGACAAATCTTGAGAACGGCAGACACCTCTTCGGTGGAGGAGGGCAGCACGGCGGCCAGCGGCGGGCAACGGTAAGCGCTCAGACCGTCGCATTCATAGGCGCGCGTTTCAGCTTCGTCATAGATCACAGCATCTTTGGGGAGCACGGATTGCAACCGCTCCACGATCTTCGCTTTCTTTGACAGAACTGCGGTGTTCGGGGCTGGCATTTCCATTGTGATCTCCTCCAGATCAGGATGCTTGCGAGTATTGGTAAATAAATATAACCAATTTCACGGATTGGCAAGAGATTCCTATCCGCGATAGCGTCCCTGCATGACCCTTGGCGACGTGCTTTCCCTTTTCACCCTCTTTGATGCAGTCGCGGTTGGCTTTCTGATTGCCTCGTGGATCGGGATTGGTCTGGTCATTGAAAACCCACCATCGACCCGGCCCTCTGTCTCGATCCTGATGAAGGCGTATCGCCGAGACTGGATGCATGCGTTTGTGACGCGTCAGCCCCGCATCTTCGATGCGCAAATCCTTGGCAACCTGCGCCAGGGCACGGCTTTTTTCGCCTCTGCCTGCATGATCGCGATGGGCGGCGGGCTGGCTTTGGTCGGGAATACGGATCGCCTTTTGGGCGTGGCGGAAGATCTGGCGATAGAACGCGCACCCGCCGTGGTCTGGGAGGTCAAAATCCTGCTGATCCTGCTCTTTATCGCCAATGCGTTCCTGAAATTCGTCTGGGCGCACAGGCTTTTTGGCTATTGCTCGGTCGTGATGGCAGCAGTGCCCAATGACGAGACCGATCCGACGGCCTATCCGCGCGCCGCCAAGGCGGCCGAGATCAATATCACCGCGGCCACCGGCTATAATCGTGGGCTGCGGTCGGTCTATTTCGGGCTGGGTTCGGCCTTATGGTTAATTGGTGCGCCTGCCTTGATCCTGGCCACACTCATCACTTTGGGTGTGATCTGGCGACGCGAATTTGCCTCGCGGTCCAGAAGTGTGCTTTTGATGCCAGATACGGAAAGCGTCACACAGAAGTGACGCGACAGGCCCCATGAGCGTCCCTATATAGCCGCTATGAGATATACGTTTGCCCTCCTCGCTTGCCTTGCAAGCCCCGCGTTTGCCGACGACCCGGTGGTCGAAGCGGCGACGATTTCGATGTCCGGAAATACGGCCACGATCAGCGTCACGATCCGCCATGGCGATACCGGATGGGATCACTACGCGGATGGCTGGGCTGTGCTGGCCCCCGACGGCACTCAACTGGGCTACCGCAAGCTGTTGCATCCTCATGAGAACGAGCAACCCTTCACGCGCAGCTTGTCAGGCGTGACGATCCCTGCGGGGATTGATCACGTGCTGATCAGGGCCAATGACAATGTGACGGGCGCTGCCCAAGATACATACCGGCTCAACCTGCGCTAAAGTCTAGCGCCGCCCTTCGCGGAGCCATGCGCCGATTATAAGGCTCGCCGCAATCAACAGAAACAGCCATGCAGGCAAGAGCGACGTCACGGTCACATCGGCGGTCACGTAGGCCTCGCGCGGGGTCAGGCCGATCCAGCCGCGCCCGGAGGCGGGGCGCCCGTCGCGGACATTGCGCAGGTCTGGCACACCGTCTTCCAGTGCTTTCACGCCGCCGCGGCGCGTCTCGACCAGCGGGGTCAGGACTGTGCCATCTGCAATCGTGTTCTCAAACTCCCGAGGGGCGGAGGGGCCAAGGGCGATCACGGCCTCTTCTTCGCCATCGGTGAGGCGATACAGGCCAATTTCGGGTCCATCGAATTGGGCCTGCCACCGGCCCGGTGCTGTTTGCTCAAGCTGCACGACCACCTCAGAGCCATCGGGCAGTGTCACGGTCACATCAGCCACGGATTCGTTCAAGGTGCGGCGCACAATGGTCATGCTTTGGCCGTCCGGTTCCGCCCAAAGCGCTTCTTCCTCAAGCTGCGGCTCTTTCATCATCCAGTGGGCCAGGCGGCGGAGCAGTTCAAGCTGCGGGCCGCCTCCTTCATAGCCCCGGCTCCAGAGCCATGCGTGATCGGACGCCATCAGCGCCACGCGCCCCTCGCCCACGCGGTCCAGCAGCAAAAGCGGTTTGTCATCCTGACCGACCATCACCGTGTTGCCTGCGCTTTCGGTCACGTCAATCAGGCGGAACCAGCGACCCCAGCCGGGCGCGCCGTCCTCACCCGGCGGCGAAAGCGCATCAAGCCCTTCGGTCACCGGGTGGCGTTCGCCCACGTCCGAGATGCGCGGCAGGAAGCCTTCCTCGATCACACGTGCGGTCGGACGACCGGGGATGATCTCGCCCAGCGGGGAGCGATAAAGGCTGTCGGCAGAAGCAAAGTCTGGCCCGGCGGCGATCAGGACAGCGCCGCCCTCCTCCACGTAGTTGCGCACATTATCGAGATAGATCGCGGGCAGGATGCCGCGGCGCTTGTAGCGGTCGAAAATGATCAGATCGAATTCGTCGATCTTCTCAAGGAAAAGCTCGCGCGTTGGAAAGGCGATCAGGGACAGCTCATCCACCGGCACGCCGTCCTGCTTTTCGGGCGGGCGCAGAATGGTGAAGTGCACCAGATCGACGGAGCTGTCGGACTTGAGCAGGTTGCGCCATGTGCGCTCGCCCGGATGCGGCTCGCCAGAGACGAGCAGAACGCGCAGGCGGTCGCGTACGCCGTTGATCTGCACGACGGCGGCATTGTTCCGGTCGGTTAGTTCACCCTCTTCCACTGGCACGTTGAACTGGATCACATTCATGCCGCCATGGGGCAGCGTGACGGGCAGCTCCAGCGTCTCGTTAATGGGGACGGTGAAGGGCTGCGGTTCGTCGCCATCCACCGAAATCAGCAGCTGCGCGGTTGCGGATTCGGGGGCCGTGCCTTGGTCTTCGATCCGCAAGGTCAGCGCGACAGGTTCGCCCAGAATGGCGAAGGCGGGCGCGTTCTCGATCACCAGACGGCGGTCCCAGTCATCTTCGCGCCCGGTCAGCAACACATGGAGCGGGGCGGGCAAATCAGGGGCGCGTTCCAGATCGTGCAACTGACCATCGGTCAGGGTGATGATGCCTGCAATACGCGCCTGTGGCTCCTGCGCCAGGGCTTCCGAAACCGCGCTCATCAAAAGCGTGCCTTCATCGCCCTGCCCGTCCCTGAGCGTCACGACCCGCAGCTCTGTATTGGGCCGCGCGGCAATTTCAGCCTCCAGCCCGGCCAGCGCTTCGGCCACCTGATCAGGTCGGTCAGAGATGCTTTGCGACGCACTTTCATCGACCACAAGCACCACGATGTCGCTGAGCGGGGTGCGGTCTTCGTTCTGCAAAGACGGGTTCGCAATCGCCGCCAACAGCGCAATCGCCCCCAGCCCGCGCAACCACCATCCCGCCAGCCCACGCCAGAGCGAAAAGCAAACAAGCAAAAGCATGACGGCTGCGGCTGCATACAGCACAGGCCATGCAACGAGCGGATCGAAGATCACTTGACCGCTCATGTCGCTTCGCTTTTTTCAAATATCCGCGCCGCAGGCATCCGACCCATCCTCATTGTCCCAACCGATCGAGCAGCGCGGGAACATGGACCTGATCGGATTTGTAATTGCCCGTCAGCACATGCATCAGCAGGTTCACCCCAAAGCGCAGGGCAATCTCGCGTTGACGCTCGCCTGCATAGCCGCGCCCCACGGGGAACATGCGGTTGCCCCGCGCATCCACGGCCCAGGCGGCGGCCCAGTCGTTACCGCCGATCACGACGGGCGTCACCCCGTCGTTGAGGTTGCGGAACGGCATGCCCTCGACCTGTTCGGCATCGGGGGGCGCGGCCTCTACCCAGACATCGCGGCTGGCATGACGACCGGGGAAGTCCTGCAGAAGGTAGAAGGTGCGCGTCAGGACGTGATCGCCCGGGATCGGCTCCAGCGGTGGCACGTCGAGCGGGCGGGCAAGCTGCTGCAACTTGCGCCCGTTCGGGCTGGAGGCGCCAAAGCGCGCGGTATCGGCGTCGCGGGTGTCGAAAAGGATCATGCCGCCCGTGCGCAGATAGCGGTTCAGCTTGGCATAGGCCTCGTCACTGGGCAGGGGCTGATCTGCGGCGATCGGCCAGTAGAGGAAGGGAAAGAACGACAGCTCATCGGTTTCAAGGTTCACGGAAATCGGCTCAGCAGGCTCGATGGAGGTGCGTTGAAACAAGGTCTGGCTCAGCCCGCGCAGACCGGCCAGCGCGACGTCATCCAAGCGCGGATCGCCGGTTATGACATGGGCCAGCACGACCTCGCTTGTGGCCTCGACCGCGAAGCGTTCCTCTTGCGCGTCGGCCACGGGTGCGGCGACACTCAGCGCCGCGGCCCACATTACCACCATCGCAGCGCTTGCCGCACGCGGCCCGCGCAACCGGCCCGACAAGGCCAGCGATGCGATGAGGTCAAGCGCGAGTGCGGCCAGTGCGGCGGCCAGAAGCAGGCCTTTCAGCGGGGTTTCTTCCGCCACGCTCAGCCCTTCGACCGTGATCCGGGCCGGCCAGACAGCGCCTGCAAGCTCTGTCTCGGCAGAGATAACATTCAGCGCAAGGCGACGGTCCGGGCCTGCATAAAGGCCCGGCAGGATACCAGCGCTTGGCATGCCAGCGGCCAGATCAGCGCCGTCGATGCCCGGCAGAACGCCTGCATCCTCGACGAGGCCAAAGGCGGTCAGCACTTTCTCGGGCAACCAAGTGCTGCCCTCCAGATCAGCCGCGTCAGGTGACGCAGGGCGGGTTGAGACGGCAAGCCGTTCGAGCATCTGCACGAAAAGGCCAGACAGCGGCAAGCTGGACCATTCCGCATTTGCGGTGACATGGAACAGCACAACCTGCCCCTCGCCCAGCGCCTTGCGGGTCACCAGCGGCGTGCCGTCATCCAGCGCCGCGATCACGCGCGTGGGCAAGTCCGGGTCGGGTTGCGCCATCACTTGTGCGTTCACGACAACATCGTCGCGCACGGGCAGGCCAAAAAACGGGCTGTCTTCGTCAAAGGCGCGCAGGCCCTTGGGTTCGCCCCAGGACATTGCCCCACCCACGGTGCGACCGCCCGCACGCAGGCGCACGGGCATCAGCGGGTCCTCTTCCGAGCGGCTGACATCGCTGGCGGCCAGGCGCGGACCAGCAAAACGCAACAGCATGCCGCCGTTTTCTACCCAGTCGCGCAGATCAGCCTCCTCAGAGCCAGCAAGCCGCGCGACATCCGCCAGAACGATCACGTCCGGGTTGGCGAGCAAAAGCGTTTCCATCGGGGCGTCGATGAGATCGGCGGTGGGTTCCAGCGCCTGTTCGAGGTAGTGCAGCGGCGAGAGCAACTCCAGGCCTTCGCGGTCTTCACGACCGGCGATCAGGGCGACCTCGCGACGCTTCAGGCTGTCATCGGTCAGGCTTACGGCCCCAGCAGAGCGTTGGCCGACAATTTCGAACCGTGACAAGCGGTTGCGGAGTTCGGGGGGGAGCGACAGGTCGACCGTGGCGCTGGTCTGGTCGGGGTCAAAGCGCAAAGGCACGCGGGCCAGTTCACGCTCGACCCCGTTGGGATCAAGGCCGCGCGCAGCAATGGTGATGTCGGCAGGATCGCCGGGGGCGGCCCGCAAGCCGGTCAGTTCCAGTGCACCGTCGGCAAAGACGGCGGGCGCCATGCCGTAGACAGGACGCGGGCTTTGGAAGACGCGGACCTCGCCTTGCGCCTCAAGCGCGCTGAGGACCGTTTCGCGGCCTTCATGGGCAAGGCCATCGGACATCCAGATCGTCTCGAACGTGTCGGGCTGGGCGCTGATCCACTCGGCCACAGCGGCCATGTCGGGCGCGAAGGGTGCAGGCGTCAGGCCCGGCACGCGGCTAATCCACGCCTCTGCCGCTTGGAAAGCCAGATCGCCGGGGGGCAGGTCAGTGGCGAGGGCGACAGCCACAGGGCGACCCGCGCGGGTCGCCTCTGACAGGGCGGTTTCGATCCGGTCCAGCTTGGCCGACCATGTGGGCGCATCGGCCCAGCTGGCATCCGCAAGGATCAGCAGCGGGCCGGAGCCTGCACGTTCTTCTTGCGGATTGAGCACGGGGCCTGCAAAGCCGATAATGACGGCGGCGACGGCCAGCATGCGCAGCAGCAAAAGCCACCACGGGGTCTTGGCGGTTTGCGTTTCAGCATCCTCTAGACCCAGCAGCAAGGCAACGCCAGGAAAGCGGCGCTTGATGGGTGCGGGCGGCACGGCGCGCAAGAGCAGCCACAGGATCGGCAGAACGATCAAAGCGAGCAGTAGCAACGGAAACGCGAAACCTATGGGGCCGAGCATGAACATCAGTGCACACGCTCCATCGCTGTATAGAGCCAGAGCAACGCTGCCTGCGCGCTGTCGCCCGTGTGGTGCGTGTGGAACTGCCAGCCGGTGGCGCGCGCGATGGCTTGCAGCCGGTCTTTGCGTTCGGCGAGGCGGTCGAGGTAGCGGTCGCGCAAGTCACCCGCTTTCAGCGTCTCATGGCGGACGGCGCCGGTCATTGACTCGAAGACAGTGCGGCCATCGAAGGGGAAGGCCTCTTCCTGCGGATCAAGGATTTGCAGCAACGCGCCTTTGACGCCGCGGTCGGCAGCTTTGGCAAGTGCTGCTTCGACCTTGGTCATGTCGCCCATGAAATCCGAGATGAAGACGGCGCGGGAATTAGGTGTCATCCCCCGCGCTTCGGGTTCGCCGTAATCGGCATCCGAGCCTTCGGCAGAGAGCAGGTTGGCGAGGCGCATCAATTGCGGCTCGCCGGACCGTGGCGGTGCATCGAACGCCGTCAGGCCGACACGTTCGCCCCCGCGCAGCATCAGGATGGTGATGGCCAGCGCCAGAAGACGGGCGCGTTCGCCTTTGGCGGCCAGGTTCTTGTCAGAGCTGAACCGCATCGCGGCGGCGCTGTCGACCCAGAGCAACACGCTTTGCGCGATCTGCCATTCCTTCTCGCGCACGAATTGCCCATCGGATTTGGCCGACCGGCGCCAGTCAACAAAGCGCGCTTCGTCGCCTGCATGGATCGGGCGGTATTGCCAGAACTCGTCGCCCATTCCGGCGCGGCGGCGTCCGTGATCGCCCAGCATGACGGTCGCAGCCAGATGCTCCGCCCCGACCAGAAGGGACGGGAACGGCGACGCCTGATCTTCGGCGCGGGCGCGAAGATCGGCGGCTTGGCTCACGCGGCGGCCTGCGTGCGGGTGATGCTTTCGGCTGTCTGTTCGATGAGCGCGCCAAGGTCGTCGCCACGGGCACGGGCGGAGAAGCTGAGCGCCATGCGGTGGATCAGAACGGGCCGGGCCATGCGGACGACATCTTCGGGGGATGGGGCCAGACGCCCTTCCAGAAGAGCCTGCGCACGCACGGTCAGCATCAGTGCTTGCGCGGCGCGTGGTCCGGGGCCCCAGCTGACGGTGTCTTTGATGATCTGCGGCGCGTCCGGGTATTCCGGGCGGCAGGCGCGGACCAGATCGAGGATCATCTCGACCACGCCTTCACCGACGGGCATCCGGCGGAGAAGCGTTTGCGCGTCCAGCAGTTCCTGCGCGGTGAAGACAGTTGTGGATTGCGCGTCCATCACGCCGGTGGTGGCGAGCAGGATGTCCCGCTCCGTATCGCGGTCCGGATAGTGGACGTCGATCTGGACAAGGAAACGGTCAAGCTGTGCCTCAGGCAGCGGATAGGTGCCTTCCTGCTCAATCGGGTTTTGCGTGGCGAGCACGTGGAAGGGCGTGCCGAGTTTGCGATGCTCGCCAGCGACGGTGACTTCCTTTTCCTGCATGGCCTGCAAGAGCGCGGATTGGGTCCGCGGGCTGGCGCGGTTGATCTCATCCGCCATCAGAAGCTGGCAGAAGATCGGCCCTTCGATGAACTTGAACGCGCGGGAGCCGTCGGCGCCGGTTTCCAGCACTTCCGAGCCGAGAATATCGGCGGGCATCAGATCGGGCGTGAACTGGATACGGTTGCCATCAAGACCCATCACGGTGGACAGCGTATCGACCAGACGGGTCTTTCCCAGCCCTGGCAAACCGACCAGAAGCCCGTGGCCGCCGCACAGAAGGGCGGCCAATGTCAGGTCAACGACCCGCTCCTGACCGATGAAACGATTGGTGATGCTGGCCTTCGCCTGCCCCAGCTTTTCGCCCAGTGCTTCGATATCAGCGACAAGATTGGCGGCGTCGACCATGACAAAACTCTCCCGGTGGATATATGTCTTATGAAAGCATCTATGACGCGTAACACAAATGGCAAAAGCTATGAGCGGACAAAACATCGTGAAACCATCGGCAGAAAGCCTCGCAGCTTCGGCGCAGGCTGCCTCAAAAAAGGGCGCTCCGCCGGTGCATTTATGGAACCCACCGTTCTGTGGGGACCTTGATATGGTCATCAAACGGGACGGGACGTGGTTCTATCAGGGCACGCCGATTGGGCGTCCGGGGCTGGTGAAGCTGTTCTCGTCCATCATCCGAAAGGACGGGGAAGACTATTTCCTGGTGACCCCGGTCGAGAAGGTTGGAATCACGGTCGAGGACGCGCCCTTCGTGGCGATTGATTTTGACCGGGTCGGTGACGGGTTGGTGTTTCGCACCAATGTCGAGGACGAGGTGACGGCGGGGCCCGAGCATCCGATCCGCGTGGTGCGAGATGCAAAGACCGGGGAGCCGTCGCCTTACGTGCTGGTGCGCGCGAACCTTGAGGCGCTGATTGATCGCAAGAGCTTCTACCGGCTGGTGGAGGAAGGCGAGCATGCGGCGCATGAGGGCGCGGACTGGTTCGGTGTGCGGTCTGGTGGGGCGTTCTTCCCGATCATTCCGTCGGCGGAGTTGCCCTAATTCTGGAGTTCTGCCCGGTGGGACCCGCCGGGCCGCGCCCGACCCTCCCGCCGGAGGGCGCTTTTCATAGGAACAGCACCGAAGAGACGTTTTGCTTGAGACTTCGATCTTGGATCATTCTGATCGTTGCAAACGCCCACCCAGGGTCGGGAGCGGCCCTCAGCTGCCGATGTCTTGCGCTTCGCCGCGATGAGTGCCGGGCAGTTCGAACTCAAAGACGGAATGCTGGATGTTGAACTCCGCCTCCAGCATGTCCTTCAACCGCAGTTTCACGTCTTCCAGATCATCGAAGCGGCGCAGGACCACGTGGGCATCGAGCGCGCTTTCATGCTCTCCCATCATCCACAAATGCATGTGGTGGACATCGACCACCTCCGGGTCGTCTTCCAACCGCGCCATGACGTCTTCGGCGGACACGGCCGACGGGCTGCCCAGCATCAGCACGCGGATCACGGGTTGGATGCCCACAAACGCATGCCAGAGGATGTAGGCAGAGATGCCGAGCGTCACGATGGGATCGACCAGCCGCCAATCGTAAAGCAGGATCAACGTGCCCGCGATGATGACAGCGATGGAGCCGAGCGCATCGGCCATGTTGTGCACGAAAGCGGCGCGCATGTTCATGCTGTCTTTGGACAGTTTGAAGATCAAAAGCGCGGTGAGGGTGTCGATAACAAGGGCCACAGCGGCAACGATAACCACAATCCAGCCCTCAACAGCGACGGGATTAAAAAGGCGCTCAACCCCCTCGGCGGCAAGGTAAAAGGCGACCACGATCAGCGTCGTGTAGTTGACCAGCGCGGCCACAACCTCGGCCCGTTTATAGCCGAATGTCATTTTCGCATCGGCGGGTTTACGGGCAATGCGGCGGGCGGCGAAGGCGATGACCAGCGACAGCGCATCGCTGAAATTGTGGATCGCGTCGGCAATCAGCGCGAGGGAGCCGGAAAGCACGCCCGCGATGATCTGCACGAAAGTCAGCAGAAAGTTCACCCCCACCGCCGCCGCGACGCGCTTGTCGCCGGGATCAAGTCTGGGATGGTCGTGGGCCATGCTTACCGCCGGAAAATGCTGGGTCTTACACCTTGCTGGGCCGAGTTCACCACATCTGCGATGCGTTTGGAACGGGTGGCCTCGGTTTTCGCGGTCTTGACCCATTCCAGCGTGCCGCGTTGGACGGATTTCGGGTAGGCGTCCCATGTGGGGCGCAATGTGCCGAGCGCTTTGGCCATGTCTTCGGGGACCTCAAGGCGTTCGACATCGTCGAGGAAGGTCCAAGTGCCAGTCTTCTGCGCGAGGGTAATCAGGGCCTCTCCGGCCGGGGTCATGGCGCCGGATGCGCGGGCTTTTTCGACCAGGGTTTTATTGAAGGCCGACCAGTTGGATTTCGGGTTACGCGGCGAGATACGGATCATGGTGCGGGTGGCGTCGAGCTTGCCGACGACGCTGTCGATCCAGCCCCAGCAGAGCAGTTCCTCGATGATTTCTTCGGTGGGGATGTAGTGGGGGCTGGGTTGCTTGTATTTGACCAGCCAAACGGTGCTGGCGCTGGCATGGTTCTCGGACAGCCAAGCGCGCAGATCGGCGCGGGATTTGATTTCGACCTTCGGGAAGTCGGTGGTCATCCCGGCTGCACTTCGCGCCATTCGCCGGGGGCAAGCCCCTCCAACGACCATTGTCCGATCTGCCAGCGGACAAGGCGCAAGCAGGGCAGGCCCACGGCGGCGGTCATGCGACGAACCTGCCGGTTCTTGCCCTCGGAGATAGTCAAGCGCAGCCACGCATCCGGCACGGTCTTGCGAACGCGAACAGGGGGATCGCGGGGCCATAGGTTTGGGTCGGCGATTTCGATGGCCTTTGCGGGGCGGGTTTTGCCGTCTTTCAGCGTCACGCCACGGCGCAGCTGTTCGAGGGCGTCCTCGGTCGGGGTGCCTTCGACTTGGGCCAGATAGGTTTTCTGGGTCTTGAACTTCGGAGAGGAGATCTGCGCCTGAAGCTTGCCGTCATCGGTCAGGAGGAGAAGGCCCTCGCTGTCGCGGTCCAGACGGCCCGCTGCGTAGACATTGGCGACGTCGATCCAGTGCTTCAGGCCCTGCCATTTGCCCTCATCGGTGAACTGGGAGAGCACGTTCATGGGTTTGTTGAAGGCGATGATCACTTAATGCGCCTCGGCCCAATTCGCCCCCTGCCCTGCATCCACGGTCAGCGGCACGTCCAGCTTCACAACGGGCATGGAGGCACCTTCCATCACCTCGCGGGCGGTGCCGATCAGGTCGTCGATAGCGCTGTCCTCGACCTCGAACACCAGTTCGTCGTGGACCTGCAGCAGCATCTTCGCGGGCAGCTTCTCGATCGCGGCGGGCATGCGGATCATGGCGCGGCGGATGACGTCGGCGGCGGTGCCTTGGATCGGCGCGTTGATGGCGGCGCGTTTGGCGAAACCGGCGGTGGGGCCCTTGGCGTTGATCTCGGGCGTATGGATTTTGCGACCGAAAAGGGTCTGCACATAGCCATGCTCTTTGGCGAATTTGGTTGTGTCGTCCATATAGGCGCGGATGCCGGGGAAGCGTTCGAAATAGGTGTCGATGAAGGCCTGCGCCTCGGCCCGCGGGATGCGCAGGTTGCGGGCCAGACCGAAGCCAGAGATGCCGTAGATCACGCCGAAATTGATCGCCTTAGCCTGGCGGCGGACTTCGGGGGTCATTTCCTCAAGCGGCACATCAAACATCTCGGACGCGGTCATGGCGTGGATGTCGATTCCATCGGAAAACGCCTGTTTCAGCGCGGGGATGTCGGCTATATGGGCGAGGATGCGCAGCTCGATCTGGCTGTAATCCAGCGCGACAAGGGTCTTGCCTTCGTCGGCCACAAAGGCTTCGCGGATGCGGCGGCCTTCCTCGGTCCGGATCGGGATGTTTTGAAGGTTTGGATCGGTGGAGGCGAGGCGACCGGTGTTCGCGCCCGCGATGGAATAGGACGTGTGCACGCGGCCGGTGTCGGCGTTGATATGGTCCTGCAGGGCGTCAGTGTAGGTCGATTTCAGCTTCGACATCTGCCGCCAATCGAGGACGCGGGCGGGGAGTTCATGCTCCGTCGCAAGGTCTTCGAGGACATCCGCCCCGGTCGAGTATTTCCCGGTCTTGCCTTTCTTGCCACCCTCTAACCCCATCTTGTCAAAGAGGATTTCGCCCAGCTGGGCGGGGGAGCCGACATTGAATGACTGGCCTGCAAGTTCATGAATTTCCGCCTCTAGCCCCGCCATTTTCTGCGCGAAGGCGTTGGACATGCGGCTGAGCGTGTCGCGGTCGACCTTGATGCCGGTGCGTTCCATCTGGGCCAGCACGGGGACCATGGGGCGTTCGAGCGTCTCATAGACAACGGTGACCTGTTTCTGGTGCAACTGCGGCTTGAAGGATTGCCAAAGGCGCAGAGTGATATCAGCGTCTTCGGCGGCATAGGGCACGGCCTCGTCGATCTTGACCTGGTCAAAGGTGATCGCGGATTTGCCGGTGCCCAGAAGCGGCTTGATCGGGATCGGCGAATGGCTGAGATAGCGCTCTGACAGGCCGTCCATGGAGTGATTATGCAGGCCTGCGTTCAGCGCGTAGGACATCAGCATCGTGTCGTCGATGGGGGCGACGGTGATGCCTTCGTTGGCGAATATCTTGGCATCGTATTTCATGTTTTGGCCGATCTTCAGGACGCTTTCGTCCTCCAGCATCGGTTTGAGCATTTGAAGCGCCTCAGCCATGGGCATCTGGCCCTTGGCAAGGGCGTCAGAGCCGAAGAGATCATCGGCGTCGCCATCTTTGTGCTGAAGTGGGATATAGCAGGCCTCTCCGGCCTCGACGCAAAGAGAGACGCCAACCAGATTGGCACGCATTTCGTTGAGGCTGGTGGTTTCGGTGTCGACGGCGACGTAGCCGCGTTCGTAAATGCGGTCGATCCAGGTTTGTAGGGCGGTCGCGTCGCGGACGCATTCGTATTTGCTGGCGTCGAAGGGCACATCCGCCGGACCCGGCGCATCACCAGGGTTCGCGCCTGCCGGGTCGGTGTCGGCGATCACGGGCGGTTCCACATCCAGCGCGTCGGAGATGCGTTTGGTGAGGGTGCGGAACTCCATCTCGGCGAGGAACCCGAGGAGGGTTTCAGGCTCCGGGTCGCGGACTTCGAGATCATCGAGCGTGAAGGGCAGGTCCATCTTGTCGTCCAGCGTGACCAGTTGTTTGGAGAGGCGGATCTGCTCGGCGTGGTCAATCAGAGTCTGGCGGCGCTTGGGCTGTTTGATCTCCTCGGCGCGCTCAAGAAGCGTTTCCAGATCGCCGAATTCATTGATGAGCAAAGCGGCGGTCTTGATGCCGATGCCCGGCGCGCCGGGGACGTTATCGACCGAGTCGCCCGCCAGCGCCTGCACGTCGACCACGCGGTCGGGACCGACGCCGAACTTTTCCTCGACCCCTTCGGTGTCGATGCGCTTGTTCTTCATCGCGTCGAGCATTTCAACGCCGCCGCCAACAAGCTGCATCAGGTCCTTGTCGGAACTGATGATGGTGCAGCGGCCCCCGGCTTCGCGGGCCTGAACGGCGAGGGTGGCTATGATATCGTCAGCCTCGAATCCCTCCATTTCCTTGCAGGCAATGTTGAAGGCCTCCGTCGCGCTGCGGGTCAGCGGGATTTGCGGGCGCAGGTCTTCGGGCATCGCTTCGCGATTGGCCTTGTATTGGTCATACAAATCATTTCGGAAGGTGTGGCTGCCCTTGTCGAAAATCACGGCAACATGAGTGGGGGCATCAGGGCCATTGTTCCCTTCGACATAGCGCTGGAGCATGTTGCAAAAGCCGCTGACAGCGCCGATGGGCAGGCCGTCTGACTTGCGCGTGAGCGGAGGCAGCGCGTGGTAGGCGCGGAAGATAAACGCCGATCCGTCGATCAGATGAAGATGACAGCCTTTGCCGAATGCCATGGACGCGCCCCTTTGATTGGTCGTCTCAAGACCTAGCGAAGGGGGCGGGGCAAGGCTAGTCGCTGAGGCCGAATTTCTTGAAAACGACGTCCTTGAAATCCTCGTGGACGATCAGCTTGTCGCAATAGCCACATTCCACATAGCCGGTATCTCGGTCGACGGAATACCACACGCGCGGGTGGCCCAGTGCACCTTCACCGCCATCGCAGGACACGCGCCACTGGTCGGTGATCTGAACTTCGGGGGGCGGGGTCGGCATATTCAGGCTCCACGGGTTGTCGCCCGCGGGGCGGGCTTCTAGGTTGCGCCTTGAGATACGGCAAAGCCCCCTTCCCGGCAAGACGAGAGAACCACCCCATGCGCGAGCCCGCCATCGAGATCACGGGTCTGAAAAAGACCTATGCCGCCCAGAAGGGCCAAGAGCCGAAAGAGGCGCTGAAAGGCATTGATTTGCGCATCCCTGCGGGGTCGATCTTCGGGTTGTTGGGGCCGAACGGGGCGGGAAAGTCGACGCTGATCAACATTCTGGCCGGATTGGTGATTAAATCGGCGGGGCAGGTGAAAATCTGGGGCTTCGATCAGGATGTGAACCCACGGCAATCGCGCGCCTCCATCGGGGTGATGCCGCAGGAGCTGCATCTGGACCCGTTCTTTTCGCCGCGCGGCGCGCTGGAGGTTCAGGCCGGGCTCTACGGGGTGCCGAAAGAACAGCGCCGGACAGATGAAATCCTTGAGACCATTGGTCTGTCCGATAAGGCGGATGCCTATGCGCGGTCTCTGTCAGGCGGGATGCGGCGGCGGCTTTTGCTGGGCAAGGCGATGGTGCACATGCCGCATATCTTGGTGCTGGATGAGCCGACCGCGGGCGTCGATATCGAGCTGCGCAACATGCTTTGGGCCAATGTGCGCAAGATGAATGAAGCGGGCATGACGATCATCCTGACCACGCATTATCTGGAGGAAGCCGAGGAGATGTGCGACGAGATTGCCATCATCAATCACGGTGAAAAGATCGCGCAGGACAGCACGGCGAACCTGCTGGGGCGGCTGGATGCCAAGACGATGGTGATCGAGCCGGAGAGCACGGCCCCGCCCGAGATCGCTCTGCCCGATGGCGTAGACCTGACGCGACGCGCGAACGGGGCATTGGCCTTCACCTATGACCGGGGAACGACGACGGCAGAGGCGATCCTTGCAGTTGCGCATCAGGCCGGAATCACGATCAAGGATGTGAAGACGGAAGACCCTGATCTTGAAGATGTCTTCCTTGCGCTGACGTCACATGTCTGATGCCTCCGGCGGAGGTATTTGGCGACAAAAGAAGGGGCGGCGCGTGTTAAGGTTAATGCGGGCATCACGCGCGTTTAGAAAACGCGGACGAAAGCCGTGATGAACCTTGCGAGGATTTGGGGGCCTTCCCCGTTCAACTGCGACACATCCTGAAAGTGCATGCCGATTGCAATGAACCCGATCAGCACGAACGCTATCAGGTTTCTGGTCAGGTTATCCTTGACAAACAAGCCTTCGTCGGGACCAAACCATCGCTCTCTCGCGGCACTCAATGGCAGCAGTAGGAGAGCGCCCACGATCACATAGTCTGCCCAAATCAAAACGGAATCTCCCAGTCAGTTCGGGACCTGGTTAACCGTCAAATATGGCCATTGCTGGGCGCGGTCGGACTAATCGTCGACTGCTTGGTAGCCTGCAAGCTCACGTCCCCTCCCTTCATCCTGACAGAAAACTTTGGGGCGAGACGCGCAGCGGACGGGGGCAAAGCCCCAAATAAGAACGGCGTGGCGAAGCCGCTATTTTACTGGCTGCAGCATGCGACCCAGATTGCGGCCGGCGACGATATGCACATGCAGATGCGGGACTTCCTGAATGGCGTCTTCGCCCGCATTCGAGAGCAGCCGATAGCCCGCACCGCCTTCACCGGGTTGCACGCCCATTTCCTTGCAAATGGCGCCGATGGTGCGGGTATAGTCCACGATCTCCGCCTCGGAGGCTTCAAGCGCGAAATGATCGTAGCAGACATAGGGGCCTTTGGGGATCACGAGGATATGCTCCGGTGCCTGGGGGTAGAGATCGCGGAAGGCCAGCGTGTGCTCGGTCTCCATCACGGTGTCGTTGGGAATCTCGCCGCGCAGGATCTTGGCGAAGATATTCTGGGGGTCGTAGGCATAGGGCATTGGCGGCCTCAATCAGCAAAAAGATAGTCGGTGCTTGCGATCTCGCGCGCGGTCTCGGCCGGAACGGAGAGGAACTCCGCCAAAGCAGGCGTGTTCTGCTCGGGTGAGGCGCGCTCGTGAATGCGGGTGTGGTTCGGCAGATTGGCGTCGCGGATGCGGTCGCTTTCAAAGACCACATCATAGCGGATGGTCGGCAGGAGACGATCCAGCGTTTCTTTCGGCGTCCGTTCCCCCGCAAGACCCACGCGCATGGCGTGGCCGATCAGATAATCCTCGGTAAAGTTGCAGTCGATCTCAAGCAGGCGGGTTTTCGAGCGGTCGGCATAGAAGTCCTGAATGAGGTCGATAGCGCTGGGATCAAGACAGATGATCAGGCGGTTCGTCTCGTAATAGTCAAAGAGCATCCGCATTAGCGCGCGGCGGTGACGGGTGCGTTTGCCAAGGGTCGACTGGATGCCGCCCAGATCGGGCAGCGGCGTGTCTTCCTCATTGAAGAGATAATCAATCGCGGGGATGTTTGTGGTCTGCTTAATCCGGCCCAACAAGCGTTTGGCGACATGCCATTTCTTGCAGGCCACGATCATCAATTCGCGTTCGCGGCCCAAGGACGCCTCTGTCTCCCAGAAACGGGTGGCAAAGCGGCGACCGATCCGGCCACGGCCTGTGAGAAACTTGAAAAGGCCCGCCCCTTCGTTGGAGATATCGAACTCCGCGTGCCTGGCCGCGTAAAGCTCCCCCAGACGGCGTTTGAGCTCATGGGCTTCGGGGCTGATCTTGCGGGCGAACAGAAAATCCTGGCTGAGCAGCAAGTCATAGTGATCGTTATAAAACGTCACAGGCATGCCGTAATCCGAGAACATCAGGAAGGTCAGCGTGCGTGACTTGATCTCATGCTCTGGCACAAGGTGGCGGACAAGCGTCTGAAAGAAAGTTTCATCCGGGATCCACGTGGTGCGAAAGAATTTCATCACATCCTTGCGGGTCCGTGTGAAATCCAGAATCCACTCGATCGTGCGACGGCGCAGGCACCACCATTGGCTGCCGATCATGACCTGAATGTCGGCCGGTATCTCGCGGGTCAGATTGAAGCGACGTTGCAGGTTGAAGGCGGTATAGAACCGCCGCTTCTGGGTGCGTTCATTGAAGAAATGGCGGTAGATCAACCGCTCTTCCTTCATCCCGGTCTTGATCCAGTCGCTTTCGAAATAGTCAAAACTTTCGATATAATCGACATCATTGCTGTCGAGGAACTCATGCGCGTATTCAGCGGATTTGATCGCCATGCAATCACCCGACAGCATGTAGAAATGCGTGGCTCGCGGAAAGGCCTGTTCGGCGGCCTCGACCGCATGCAGCGTCGCCTCCACCAATGACCATTCGCCCCAGCCGCATTTGATGCGTTTCTTGGCAAAGGCCACGTTCGGGTTGTCATCAAGGGCCGCACGGATCATCTTGTAATGCGCGGGCTTGGCGCGCGCATCGAAGTGGATCGCCATGTAATCGCCCACGGCCGTCAGCCGCTCGGCCTGTTTGATAATGGCCTCGGGATCCTTATGGCACAGCAAGATGAAGGCGATTTTTGCCATTTAAACGACGAAACCCTTTAAAATCGTTGATTGTTTACACCAGATAACGTGAACAGACATTGAATAAACAGAGTTTGTTTGCTTTTTTATGCGCAGGTGGCCGCGTGACGTTTCAAAAAGGCTGCAAGTTGGAGGCAGATTTATGGGGTTTCCCGGCACCTGGATGACCGAGAGTGAAAGCGTGGTGTATCGGGTCGTTCCGAAATGCGCCTGCTCGACCATCGGTCAGATCATGTTCTATTCCGATCATGGCGAATTTTTCGACGGTGATATCCATGATGCGACGGGCGGTCTGCATAAGTGGGCTTTGGACGAAAGCCAGCCGCTGATTACGGAGAATGTGAAGGCGCATAAGTCTTATGCGTTCACCTGCGTGCGCAACCCCTACACCCGGATTCTGTCTTCCTTTTTCGACAAGATTTGCGGCATTCAGCGCAATGGCAAACGCTATCGCGGCAACCTCGTGCCGCTTTTGATCCAGAAATACGGGATTGAGGTGGGCGACCCGGAAACCGGGTTCGAGTTTGACCAGATCAAGAGCTTCCGGCGGTTTTTGCTGTTTGCCCGCGACACCATTCGGTGGCGCCGCCCGATGGACCCGGACATCCATTGGTCGGCCATGTCTGGCCATATCTCGACCTTCATCGTGAATGGGGGGCGCTATGACAAGATTTTCTGGACCGAGCAATTCAACGACGGGATGCAGGATGTTCTCGATGCGATCGAGGCGCCGAGTGCGGTCGATCTGAAAGGCATTCCGCGGTTCAACGAAAGCGAAGGGCATGGGCCGAAACGCGCCCATCCGGTCGAAGAGTATTTCGACGATCTGTCGATGCATCTGATCTATGAAATCTACAAAAAGGACTTCGAACTCTTTAAGTATGATTTCGAGGATCCGTCGAACAAGATGCCAATAGGCGAGATCGACTTGGCCGAGGTGCATGCCAAGCTGGGAGAGTAGCGCGTCCTACTGTCGCCGGAATTAGGTATTTATGGACAAAAGAAAGCAGGGTTGGGCCTTGTTTTCAGCCGATCAGAGCAGTCCTGACGCTTACCGAAAACAAGGCACCTTCTTCTGTCACGGTCATCGGCTCCTCAGCCTGTACCGCATATGTGTCATAGCCGCATTAACCTTAACGATGGGTTAAGCTGCCTTCTTTTGTCTTCAAATACCTTGGGGGTCCGGGGGGGAAACCCCCGGTCGGTCCGGTCCGCAGGACCGGAAACCAATGCTTAGAGCAAACCCTTCTGAGCAAAGAGCGCCTTGAGGTCAGTTTCGGGCCTCGCTCCCATATGGCTGATCACTTCGCCAGCCGCCGCGCAGCCCATTTTGCCACAGGTCTCAAGGTCTTTGTTGGTTGCAAGGCCAAAGAGGAACCCGGCGGCAAACTGATCGCCGGCACCGGTCGCGTCTACGGGGACGACTTTCTCGACCGGCACATCGACGCGCTTGTCGCCTTGCAGAACGCTGACACCATCCCCGGACCGCGTGCACACGGCAAGGGGGCAAAGGGCGGCGAGCTTGTGCATGGCAAGGTCCAGATCATCCGTCTCAAAAAGCGATTTCACCTCGTCTTCATTGCCGATCACGTAATCAAGCTCTTCGCCGATCAGTGTCAGGAAGTCGGCTCGGTGGCGTTCGACGCAAAACGGATCCGAGATCGCGATACCGGCTTTGCCACCCGCCGCGCGGCAGGACCGGGCGGTGCGAATGAACGCCTCTTTGCCTTTGTCCTTGTCGAAGAGGTAGCCTTCGAGGAAAACGATCTCGGCTTGTCCGGCAACGTCGTCGGACACGTCTTCCGGGCCCAGTTCGGCAGAAATACCGAGATAGGTGTTCATCGAGCGCTCGCCATCTGGCGACACGAAGATCATCGAACGCGAGGTCGGCAATTCGCCTCCCGGCACGGGCGGGTTCACGAAGACGGTGCCGTCTTCCTGCATCGCATCAGCGTAGAAACGGCCCAGCGCGTCGTCATGGACGCGACCAATGAAACCTGTCTTGAGGCCGAGGTTACCCAAGCCCGCGAGCGTGTTCGCAACCGATCCTCCGGGCGCTTGAACGCGGCCTTCCATGGCACCGTAAAGCAGTTCGGCGCGCTCGCGCTCGACAAGCTGCATGATGCCTTTTTCGATACCCATATGGTCGAGGAAATCATCGCTGGATTGGGTCAACACATCCACGATGGCGTTGCCGATCCCAACAACCTGATACGTCTTGCTCACTCGGTCTTCTCCTCGAACTGGCAGAATTCCCGGATGATGCAGTTGCTGCAGACCGGTTTGCGCGCCTTGCATACATAGCGACCGTGCAGGATCAACCAGTGATGGGCATGTTGCTGAAAATCAGCCGGAATGTTGTCTTCAATGGCACGCTCGACCGCGTCCACATCCTTGCCCGGCGCGATGCCGGTGCGGTTACCGACGCGGAAGATATGGGTGTCGACAGCTTGGGTGGGCTGCTTCCACCACATGTTCAGCACCACATTGGCCGTCTTGCGCCCCACGCCCGGCAAGCTGACCAGCGCCGCGCGGGAGTTTGGCACCACGCCGTCGTAATCCTCGACCAGAATGCGGCTGAGCTTCATGACGTTCTTGGCCTTGTTACGATAGAGGCCAATGGTTTTGATATGCTCGATCAGCTTCTCTTCGCCCAGCGCCAGCATCTTCTCTGGCGTGTCGGCGATCTTGAAAAGCTCTTTCGTGGCCTTGTTCACACCCACATCGGTCGCTTGAGCAGACAGAGCCACGGCAACTACCAGAGTATAGGCATTGGTGTGATCCAACTCGCCCTTGGGCTCCGGCTCCATCTCGTGGAAGCGCTCGAAGATCGCGCGGATCGTCTTGTAATCAAGTTGCTTTGCCATGCGGACCCTATGACCTGATGCGCGAAAAACCGCAAGGAACGGGTCGCATATGACCCCGATCATCCTCTAATCTATCCCAAAGCCAGGATGCGACCATGACCGACCAGACCCCTTTGGAAAGCCATTATCATTACGGCGTGATGCGCCGTGCGATTGAGGTGATTGATGCCACCGACGCCCCGCTGACACTGGAGGACCTGGCACGCCAGATGCAGATGAGCCCGGCGCATTTCCAGCGGCTTTTCAGCCAGTGGGTCGGGGTCTCGCCCAAGCGGTATCAGCAATATCTGACGCTGGATCACGCCAAAAGCCTGCTGCGCGAGCAACACACGACCCTCGACACCGCGCAGTCCGTGGGGCTGTCAGGCTCCAGCCGCCTGCATGATCTCTTTGTGCATTGGGAAGCGATGACACCCGGCGACTATGCAAAAGGCGGCGCGGGGCTCACGATCCTGTGGGGGTGGTTTGAAAGCCCGTTCGGCCCTGCCTTGGTGATGGGCACCGAAAAAGGGCTTTGCGGGATTGGCTTTGCTGCCGAGACAGGTGCAGAGCCGACAATGGCCGACCTGAAATCCCGCTGGCCGCAGGCGACATTCATCGAGGACCCAACCGCCTTGAAGCCCATGGTCGATGCGGCGTTTGGGGGTGGCCAAGCACAACTGCACCTCATCGGCGCCCCGTTCCAGATCAAGGTGTGGGAGGCGCTTTTGCGCATCCCGTCGGGCACCGTGACCACCTATTCCGACATCGCCGAGGCCATCGGGAACCCCAAAGCGGTGCGCGCGGTCGGCACGGCCGTGGGGCGCAATCCGATTTCGTGGTTGATCCCATGCCACCGGGCTTTGCGCAAGTCCGGCGGCCTGGGAGGCTATCACTGGGGCCTTCCCGTTAAGCGTGCAATGTTGGCTTTTGAAGCGGCACGCGCGGAAACGTGATGGGCAAAAGCCCGCCGGTTTTCCCCCTCAAAACCTTTTCCCTTGCAGGCGGGGTCGGTGTATAGACTGCTCATAAGCGAGAAATTCGCATGAGCAGTAAAGAGGCTTTCAAATGACCAAGTTCAAGATTTTTGCCGTTATGGCTGTGTCCACCGTGGCCCTTGCGGCCTGTGATACGACCGCAGACCGGTTTGACCGTGTCAGCCCGCCTAATGGCGACCCGAACCAGCGGACCAAGCAAGGCGCCTTGATCGGTGGTCTGGCCGGTGCGGCAGCTGGCGTTCTGGCAGGCGACGACGCAGAAGAGCGTCGCCGTGGCGCTGTGATCGGGGCTGCGATTGGCGCTGGTGGCGGCGCAATCATCGGCAACCAGTTGGACAAACAGGCCGCAGAACTGCGCCAGCAGGTCGGCAATGACGTGCAGATCGTCAACACCGGCAATGAGCTGATCGTGACCATGCCGCAGGACATTCTGTTCGCTGTCGACAGCGACACGTTGCGCTCTGATCTGCAAAGCGATCTGCGCGCGCTGGCGACAAACCTGAACAACTATCCCAACAGCACTGTGGATATCATCGGCCACACCGATAACACCGGTGACGCGGGCTATAACCAAGGCCTGTCCCAGCGCCGTGCGCAATCGGTGCGCAACGTGCTGATCAATTCCGGTGTGGACGGCTTCCGCCTGCGCGCCATTGGCCGTGGCGAGGATCAGCCGGTTGCGAGCAACCTCGATGAGGCAGGCCGCGCGCAGAACCGTCGGGTTGAGATTGTCATTCGCCCGAACGCCTAAGACGGTTTCAAAGACGAAAAGGCCCGCCCCTCGCGCGGGCCTTTTTTGTTGAGATATCCCGGTTTTGGTCATATCGTTTTACCAATTGATCCGAGGTAGCCCATGCCCTTCAAACCGGTTCAGGCGGAGCGTTTGTCTTCTGCCGTCGTTCGTCAGATTGAAAAGCTGATCCTGCAAGGCATCCTGCGTCCGGGCGAGCGTTTGCCGTCCGAACGCGAATTGGCCGAGAAACTGGGCGTCTCGCGCCCGTCTTTGCGTGAAGCGGTTGCAGAGCTGCAGGACAAGGGGTTGCTGGCCTCGCGCGCAGGCGCGGGCATCTTTGTGGCAGATGTTCTGGGATCGGCATTCTCGGAAGGGCTGGTGCGGCTTTTTGCAGCCCATGACGAGGCCGTGTTCGACTATATCAGCTTTCGTCGAGACCTGGAGGGGTTGGCGGCAGAGCGGGCCTGTCGGCTTGGCTCGGAAACCGATCTGAAAGTGATCGACACCATCTTTCGCAAGATGGAAGCCGCCCACACCAAGCGCAACCCGGCAGAAGAAGCCGCGCTGGATGCGGATTTTCACATGTCGATCATTGAGGCGAGCCATAACGTCATCATGCTGCATATGATGCGGTCGATGTTCGAGCTGCTCCGCGAAGGCGTGTTCTACAACCGGGCGATCATGTTCAAGCAGCGCACGACGCGCGACTTGCTGCTGGATCATCACAGGGCGATCAACACTGCCCTGCAGGCGCGTGATGGTGTGGCGGCGCGCGCCGCGATTGAGACGCATCTGAATTATGTGGAAAGCGATCTGAAGGATCAGAAGAAATCCGAGGAAAACGAGTCCATCGCCCAGCAGCGCTTTGAACACGAACAGGCGCGCTAAGCCGGATCACGCGCGGCCTATTGTCCGGAACCGACCCGACAGCCTTATGTCGTGGAACTAGTGCTTCTGACTTCGGCACAATGCCACTAGGCTCGCCAGCACCATAAACAAAAAAGAAACGGGCTATGATCTCTCAGTCAGATGAAACACCCATCGCCGCGCGCGATTGGGTTCGGGTGCTTGCGCAATACCGCGAGCCCAACAGTTGGCGCAGCAGCTTTGAACTGGCCGTCAGCCTGATCCCCTTTGTGGCCCTGTGGGTCGCGGCGTGCTGGGTCGCGCCGCACTCCTATCTGGCCGCCTTCCTGCTCTCGGCGCTGAACGGCTGCTTTCTGGTGCGGATCTTCGGGATCCAGCATGATTGCGGACACGGGTCGTTCTTCAGGAATCGCCATGTCAGCGACTGGACGGGCCGCGTGCTGGGGGTGCTCACCCTGACGCCTTACGATGTTTGGCGGCGCTCCCATTCGATCCATCACAGTCATGCCGGGGACCTGTCCCATCGCGGGATTGGCGATGTGATGACGCTGACCATCGAGGAATACCACCAGCGCACGCGCTTTGGCCGGTTTCTTTACCGGGCATATCGGCACCCGCTGGTGATGTTCGGGTTGGGACCGACCTATGTCTTTATCCTGTGCCATCGCTTGCCGCTGGGCATGATGGACCAGGGCCGGAAATACTGGATCAGTGCGATGGGCACCAACGCCGCCATCGCGGCGATCCTCAGCGTGATCGTCTACTTTGGCGGCTTCACAGCGTTGTTTCTGGTCTTTCTGCCAACAACGTTGATTGCAGCATCCATCGGCGTCTGGCTTTTCTACATCCAGCATCAATTCGAGCAGACCCAATGGGATCAGCCCGAAGATTGGCAGCTGCATCACGCAGCCCTTCATGGCAGCTCGCATTATGATCTGCCGCCGATCCTGCGCTGGTTCACGGCCAATCTGGGCATACATCATGTGCACCACCTTTACAGCCGCATCCCCTGCTACCGCCTGCCCGAAGTGCTGCGCGACCATGAGGAACTGGTGGAGTGCGGCCGCATGACCCTGCTGCAAAGTTTCAAATGCGCAACGCTGCATCTGTGGGATGAAAAAAGCCGGACGCTGGTCTCCTTTGCCAAAGCGCGGCAATTGAGCAGCGCCTAAGACCCGCCCTGCCCCGGAACAGCAAAAAGCCCCGGCCGTTTCGGACCGGGGCTTTTTTGTTGCTTTGATGCTCGGAGCCTAGTGCAGCTTCGCGCCTGCCTGCGCAATGGCGTCATCAATCAGCTTGTTCTGATCGGCAGCGGTCATCTGCTTGGCGACAACATCCTTCGCAGCGCCAACGGCAACCGCGATCGCAGTGTCACGCACTTCACGGACAGCACCCGCTTCGGCGCTTGCGATTTGATCTTCCGCTGCGGCCAGACGGCGCGCGATGGAGTTCTGGATGTCGATCTTCGCTTGCTCGGCTGCTTCCTGCGCTTCGGTGCGGGCGTGGGCGACGATGCGGTCAGCCTGTTCCTGCACTTCTTTCTGCTTGCGCTCATAAGAGGCAAGCAGGGTCTGCGCTTCTTCACGCAGCGCCTTGGCTTCGTTCAGATCAGCCTGAATGCCCTCGGCGCGCTTGTCGAGCATGCCGCCGATCATGCCGGGGACCTTGAGATAGGTCAGCAGCGCGATGAAGCACACAAAGCCGATGGCCACGACAAAGTCGGTATTGGCCAGCGAGAAGAAGGGCTTGTCACCCGCGGCCAGAGCAGGGCTGGCGGCAAGGATCAGGGGAACGGTCAGATATGCACGCATGGGTCTATCCCTTCATCCGGGCGTTTACAGCCGCCGTGACGGTTTTGGCGTCTGCCTTGCCACCCAGCACAGCCACCAATTCCTTGGCGGTGTCCTTGGCCACTTCCTTGACGCTTTCAGCAGCGCTTTCGCGAATGGCCGCGATTGCTTTTTCGGACTCAGCGGCCTTGGCGGCAATCTCTGCATCGGCTTTCTGGAGTTCGACGTCCAGATCCGCCTGAATTTCAGCTTTTGCTTCCGCCACGATCTGACTTGCCTCGGCACGGGCATCGGCGAGAGCTTTTTCGTAAGCCTTCTCCGCTTCCACGGCCTTCAGCTTCAGCTCTTCGGCAGCCGCAAGGTCATTCGTGATGGTTCCCTGACGCTCTGCCAGAACCGCTGCGATGCGCGGCATCGCGATGCGCGACAGAATGAAGTAGATCGCGATAAGCGCGATCACCAACCAGAAGATCTGGTTCGGGAAGGTTGAGAACTCGAGCTGCGGCATGCCTGCCGCTTCGGTCCCGCCAGTTGTCTCAGTTGCCATATCGTCCTCCAGGAACCTTTTTGGTCACTGAACGGGGCTCTGAAAGCCCCGCTCAGGCGTAAGGATCGTCTGTCGGATTATACGGCGAACATCAGCAGCAGAGCGACGAGGAATGCAAAGATGCCCAGTGCTTCTGCGAATGCGATGCCGATGAAGAGCGTTGCGGTCTGCGATGCAGCAGCCGACGGATTGCGCAGTGCGCCCGCCAGGAAGTTGCCGGCAACGTGGCCCACACCGATAGCAGCGGCACCCGAACCGATGGCTGCCAGGCCTGCGCCGATGAATTGACCCATTTGTGCGATATCGCCTTCCATTGGTATTCTCCTTACGATGGAATTTGGTTGGAAACTTGGTTGTTTGGTTGAACCCTGGCCTTAGTGATGCGGATGCAGCGCGTCTTTCAGATAGACGCAGGTCAGGATGGTAAAGACGTAGGCCTGGATGGCCGAGACGAGCACCTCAAGCGCATAGATCGCGACGATGCCGAAGATCGGAATGAACGAGAAGACACCCAGCGAGGCGGCAAAGCCTGCGAACACTTTCAGAACGGCGTGGCCCGCCATGACGTTGCCCGCCAGACGAATGGAGTGGCTTACGGGGCGCACGAAGTAGGAGATCAGCTCGATGATGGCCAGGATCGGGCGCAGCACCAGCGGCGCGCTGGAGACCCAGAAAAGCGACAGGAAGCCTGCGCCATTTTTCACGAAACCCAGCACGGTCACGGTGATGAACACCGCGCCCGCCAGCACAGCCGTGACAGCGATATGCGAGGTCGTGGTGAAGCTCATCGGGATGAGGCCAAGAAAGTTGGCCAGCAAAATATACATGAAGAGCGTGAAGATGTAGGGGAAGTATTTGAGCCCTTCCTTACCTGCTACGTCTTCAACCATCTTGTAGACAAAGCCGTAGGCCATCTCGCCCACGGACTGGCTGCGGGACGGGACGATCGCGCGGCCGCGTGTGCCGACAACCATCAGAAGCGTCACGGCGACAACCGCAAAGAACAGCCACAAGGTGACGTTCGTGGGCGTGTACCAGTTGATCGCACCGTCGCCGAACAGCGGCTTGACGATGAACTGATCCATCGGGTGAATTTCGATGCCGCCTTTTGCTTCGTCTGCCACGTCGGTCAGTCCTTCTTGTCGTCGCCCTCGCGGGCTTGCTGTTCTTTGGCCGCTTTGGCCTCTGCTTCCGCCTGAAGCTCCTGCGCGGTTCGCATCATCGTTTTGACGCCCGCCGCAAGGCCCAGCAGTATAAAGATCACCAGGAAGATCGGGAGTGTCCCGAACAGGCTGTCCAGCCCGTACCCGATGCCAAAACCGATCACCAAACCCGCGACCAGCTCGATCACCATCCGCCATGCCGTTTGGGCCGTCGAATAATGCTCGTCAGCGCGCGGAGCCGGTTCGAGGGATTTCTTGACCCCGCTGATCCGTTCCTCAAGCGCCTTGAGACGCTCTTTGTCAGGATCATTCGACACGGTGAATCCTCACGCTGACGTTGGCCGCAAACTAGGTTTGGGGCGCGGCAGAGTCAATGACGTCTAAGCTCTTGTTATATATATATAATGACAGGCTGTCGCAGGGGTTTTCATATTCAACCAGATGGTTTATCTTTGGCTCAGACTTTGGGCAACCCGACTGCATCATGGGTCCAGCCCAGCGCTTCGTCCGCGTGGAATTGCTGCGCAGGGGTGACGTCTTCGGGCCGTTCAAGAAGGGCGGCGTAGAAATGCGTTTCGTCAGGATAGCGGGTGGAGACGTAGTAAAGCTGCGATCCGCAGGTCGCGCAAAAGCCACGCTGCTGCCCCGGAGAGCTTGCGTAGGTCTTCGGGGCCTGACCCGTCCAGCGCCAGCGCCCGTTCTCATGCCCGATCCAGGTGGTAAACGCCGATGCACTGGCGCGCCTGCAGCTTTCGCAATGGCAATGGCCGACCCAGTTATGCGGCCCTGTCAGTTCAAAGGACGACGCCCCGCAAAGGCAATGCCCGCGGAGCGTCTGCTCGGATGCTTTGGCCGTGGCGCGTTCCATAGGCGCACCATAGGCCGTCAGATCACGCGCGTCACCGAAGAAGCGCGCGCCGGGCGAAAGGGGCCAGGATCCGAGGTATCGTGAGCCGCAACCGCAGGCGGGGTTTGCGTGGCTGCAAGTCCGCTTTCATCTGTGCAAAGGCGTCCTGCTCTTTGCGGTATTCCGTGGCGGGCTGATCGGGGATAAAAACGGTAAGCAAAAGAGGGGACATCGCGAGGCTCCTTTTCGGGTGGGGCAGGATTGAAGCTAAAGACCTGCCGCGCCCCTGCTCAGCCCCTGAAACCGAAGGTGGAGTTGCAAATATGAAAGCCCCTGACTGGAGTGATCTTGCCTATTTCTCTGCCGTGGCCCGCACAGGGAGCCTGAACAAAGCGGCAGAAGAAACGGGTGTGAGCGCCGCCACGCTCAGCCGCCGGATGAAAGCGTTTGAGGCGAGCCTTGGACGGCGGCTGTTTCTGCATGGGGCGGACGGGTATGCGCTGACCTCGGAAGGGCGCGACTTGCTCAAACGCACCGCGCAGATGGAGGATGCTGCGCGTCAGATCGGTCAGTGGCGCGACGCCGGGCAAGGGCCAACCTGTGTGCGCATTTCGGCAGGGACGTGGACCGCGCTCGATCTGGCCCAGCGCCTGTCAGAGTTCTGGACGCCCGATGCGATCTGGCTGCCGGAATTCATGTATTGCGACCTGAACCTTGATATCGCGCGGCGCGAGGTCGATATCGGCATCCGCAACGCGCGGCCCGATCAGCCATGGGTCGCCCGTCAACAGATCGGGCATGTGGATTATGCGGTTTACGCAGCCTATGCGGATGTCGAGGGCTGGATCGGCCCATCCTGGGACACGCCCCTCACCCCGTCGATCCGCTGGGTGCAGGAGCAGCATGGCGCGGGCATCGTGACTAAGGCCAACAGCCCGCATCTGGCTTGCGCGCTGGCCAAGGCCGGGATTGGGCGTGTCGTCTTGCCGATGTTCATGGGAGAGCGCATCACCGGGTTGGTCCGTTTGGGCGACCCGATTGATGCCTTGCGCAGCGAGCAATGGTTGGTCTCGCATCACGAGGGGCGCAATGAGCCGCCTGTGCGGGCGGCCCTTGATGCCATCGCAGCCTATCTGGCGCGCCGCAGCTGCGCGCGGTAGGGTGCGCCATGACCCCGCCCCTTGATACCGTTTTCGCGGCACTGGCCGACCCCACCCGCCGCGCCATCCTTGCGATGCTGCTGGAGGACGACATGGCCGTCACAGACGTGGCCGAGCCGTTCGAGATGTCGCTGGCTGCGATCTCGAAACATCTGATGATCCTGACTAAGGCCGGGCTGATCTCTCAGGAAAAGCGCGGCCGTGTGAAGTGGTGCAAGCTGGAGCCGGACGCCCTACGCGATGCGTCGATCTGGATGCAGGGGTTCGGGCAGTTCGAGGCCGTGAACCTCGATGCGTTCGAGGCGTTTCTGGCGACCGAACTACGCGACTAGGCCGCCGCTTTCAATCGCGCGCGGATGTATTTCGCGGCGGATCGAAAATGACTTGGGCCAGAGGATTCCCCGTATCGGCCCATGGTCCACTTACCGTTGCCACCCGGCATCGGACCGCCGTAAAGCGCCGCGTTGCTGTGATCCTGAAGGGTGGCGACCAGCGCGGCTTTGCGATCCTCAAGCAACGCGCGCGCGTCGGGCCAGCCCAAATCGGCTTGATCCCGTCGGATCTTCGCGTTCAGCTCTGGCAACATTGACCATTTGTAGCCCTCGGCGGGCATAGGGATCGGCCCGCCAGTGGCGCTTTGCGCAATCCATCCCAGGTAAAGGTCGATCCATGCGGCGCGGTGGCCCAGCACATCCCTGATCGTGGTGCCGTCCTTATCCGGCTCAAGGGCAAGCGCCTCTGGCACTTTCTCGATCACTTTGCCAAGTTTGACCCATTCGGCGTCCAACACCGTCAAAAGCTCTGATTTCGATGTGGCTGCTGGCATGATCGGCCCTCCTTTGACGGAAGGCTAGGCAGGCTTGGCCTACGGCGCTCTGATCTGGCTCAAACCCCTCAGACGTGGTCCCAGGTCTTGGCGACATCCTTGATGTATTTCAGGAAGGCCTGCACCTTTGGCGTGCGGTGCAGATCAACATGGGTCACCAGCCAGGTGGAGACGGCCCATTCCGGCATCGGTGACTTGACCTGCACCAGATCGGGAAAGCGCGCGGCTTCCCATACCGGCAGAAAGCCGATCCCGATCCCGTTCAGGATCGCGTCTTCCAGCACACCGTCATCCGTGGCGGTGAAGATGATTCGATCCTCTGGCACATTCTGACGGAGCCACCGGTAGAACGGCGCGCGATTGTCCTTGTTGTCATGGGTGACAAAGTCGTGGTTGGCGAAATCCTCGACCGAGTCCGGCTTGCCACGCGCCTCCACATATCTGGAGCAGGCGTAAAGTCCGAAATTCTGCGGCACGAAAGGTTGCACCACATTGTCGGGCTGATCAGGGGCCGTGCCCAGACGGAAGGCCACGTGCGCCTCGCCATATTCGAGACGAAACAGACGCTCTCCGGTCAGAAGGCGCAGAACGATCTTGGGGTTCTGGCGTTGAAACTCCGTCAATGCGGGAACCAGCAGACCCGTCACCGCGGTCAGGGTGGTAATCACCAGCTCGCCGCTGACGTCATCACCGCGGCCCTTGATGCGGCCAGAGAGTTGGGTGAGCTGATCGTCCGTGGCCTGCGCAACCTGCATCAGGTCCATGCCCGCCTCGGTCGGTGTGTAACCCCGCGCATGGCGCTGAAAGAGCTTGGCGCCCAGCCGCCCTTCAAGGCTGTCGATATGGCGGATGACAGTCGCGTGGTGCACGCCCAAGACATCCGCCGCGCCGCTCACCGTCCCCATACGCGCGACCTGAAAAGCCGTTCTGATCTCATCCCAATTGTCCATCATCTCACTCGCTGTGCAGAAACAAACATATGCTGTTGATAGGGGCATATTGCGTTCGCTCCTGCAAGGATCAACTTGGAGCGCAGACATCACGCTTTCAGGAGTAGCCCTATGAACCGCACCGTTCTTCGCATCGACGCTTCCGCCCGCCGCACCGGCTCCATCACCCGCGATCTGAGTGATCGCATCATCGAACGGCTCGTACCCGAGACCGTCATCACCCGTGATCTGACGGATGCCTTGCCGCTGATCGATGAAGCGTGGATGGGCGCGAATTTCACGCCTGCCGCCGACCGCGATGCTGCGCAGGCCGCAAAGCTGGCCCTGTCGGACACGCTGATTGACGAAATCATGCAGGCGGACACGCTGGTTATTGGTCTGCCCATCTACAATTTCTCTGTCCCGGCAGCTTTGAAGGCTTGGATTGACCAAATCGCGCGCGCTGGCGTGACCTTTCAATACAGCGAGACCGGCCCCAAAGGCCTGCTGGAAGGCAAACGCGCGATCTTCGCTGTGGCGTCGGGCGGCACCGAAGTCGGCTCTGACATCGACTTTGCCACCGGGTATCTCCGTCATATCATGGGGTTCATCGGGATCACCGATGTGCAAATCGTCCATGCGGACCGGATGGCGGTCGAGCCCGAAGAAACGATCAAAGCCGCGCACGCACAGGTCGACGCATTGGCTGCCTGATCTTTTGACAACATCTCAGGGTCGGCCTAGCGTCGGCCCATGAAAGTCACTCGCAACACGCCGGATCAGCTGATCGTCGATCATTACTCGATCGTTCTGGCAATCATTATGATTGTCTTCTTTATCCTCTTTGTTGGTGTTGGAACGGTCATGGCTCTGGATGGCGCCTTGTGGGGCCTGCTTTTCGTGGCTGGCGGGTTCTTTTTCGGTGGGGCGATGCTTTATCAGACTGAGCGGGTTCAGGTGATCCTCGACAGATCGACCGGCCTTTTGACGATCCGCCGTCGCAATATCATGCGCTACTCCGAAGTGGTCCATGATCTGGATGCGTTGGATCGGGCCATGATCGAAACCTCAACCGGTTCAGAGGACAATTCCCAGACCTTCCGCGCGACCTTGGTTCTAAGTTCGGGCATGAGCGCAGGCAAGCACCCGATTACTGAGGTCTATACGAGCGTCGCCGGTCCGGTTGAAGTTGCCAATGAGATCAACGCATGGCTTCGGCAGGGAAAGACGGCCGTGCAATAGTCTCAAGCGTGCTTGACTCGCACCGCCCAGCCACCTAAACGCCACCCTATATCCGGAAGTATGCACATCTTCCGGTCCCAGGCCATGAACCGGGATCGACATCCGTCAGCGCGTTGCGCCCACGGGTGCGTTTGTGCTTTGAGCCGTCCCTTCCTATTTTAGGGACATGTTTTAAAGAGGCCGAAGGAGGGCCGAGGGCATGTTTGAAAATCTATCCGAACGCCTCTCTGGCGTCTTTGACCGGCTGACGAAACAGGGCGCTCTTTCCGAGGATGACGTCAAAACTGCGCTGCGCGAAGTGCGTGTTGCGTTGCTCGAGGCGGACGTCTCGCTGCCCGTGGCGCGCGACTTTGTCAAAGCGGTGCAGGACAAGGCAACCGGTCAGGCAGTGACGAAATCGGTCACGCCGGGCCAGCAGGTCGTCAAGATCGTACATGACGCGCTGGTTGATACGCTGACCGGCGAAGGAGAGCCGGGCGAGTTGAAGATCGACAACCCGCCTGCCCCGATCCTGATGGTTGGTCTTCAGGGCTCGGGTAAGACGACGACGACGGCCAAGCTGGCAAAACGCCTGAAGGATCGCGACAACAAGCGGGTCTTGATGGCCTCGCTCGACACCAACCGCCCTGCCGCGATGGAGCAATTGGCGATCCTTGGCACGCAGATCGGCGTGGACACGCTGCCGATTGTGAAGGGTGAGGACCCTGTTTCCATCGCCAAGCGCGCCAAGCAACAGGCGACGATGGGCGGCTATGACGTCTACATGCTCGACACCGCGGGCCGTTTGCATATCGATCAGGAACTGATCGCGCAGGCCGCTGCGGTGCGCGACGTGGCCAACCCGCGCGAGACGTTGTTGGTGGTCGACGGCCTGACTGGTCAGGACGCGGTGAATGTCGCGGAAGAGTTCGACGACAAGATCGGCGTCTCCGGCGTTGTCCTGACGCGGATGGACGGCGACGGGCGCGGCGGTGCGGCGCTCTCGATGCGCGCTGTGACCGGCAAGCCGATCAAGTATGTCGGTCTGGGCGAGAAGATGGACGCGATCGAGGAGTTCCACCCGGAACGCATCGCGGGCCGCATCCTTGGCATGGGCGACATCGTTTCGCTTGTCGAAAAGGCGCAAGAGACCATTGAGGCCGAACAGGCCGAGCGCATGATGAAGCGCTTCCAGAAGGGTCAGTTCAACATGAACGACCTCAAGGGCCAGCTCGAGCAGATGATGAAAATGGGCGGCATGGAAGGCATCATGGGGATGATGCCGGGCATGGGCAAAATGGCCAAGCAGATGGAAAGTGCTGGATTTGACGACAGCATCCTGCGCCGCCAGATCGCGCTGATCAATTCGATGACAAAGAAAGAACGCGCCAACCCGCAGCTGCTGCAAGCCAGCCGCAAGAAGCGGATCGCCAAAGGTGCAGGACTGGAAGTGTCGGAACTGAACAAGCTGATGAAGATGCACCGCCACATGTCCGACATGATGAAGAAAATGGGCAAGATGGGCAAAAAAGGCATGCTCAAGGGCGCCATGGGCCAGATGTTCGGCAAGGGCGGCCCGTCTCAGGCAGAGATTGAAGCGGCTCAGGCGCAGATGGCCTCTGGCAAGATGCCGGGTGGATTACCCGGTGGTCTTCCGGGGCTTGGCGGCGGCGGTTTGCCCCCCGGCCTTTCAGGGTTTGGCAAGAAGAAGTGATTTCCCTACTGACGAATACTCCGGTTCTTGAGACCGAGCGTTTGACCCTGCGCGCCCCGACCCCGTCGGATATCGCGCCGTGGGTTGCGTTTTTGATGTCGGACCGCGGTGTGTGGCATGGCGCTGGCCCAGACAAAGGGGAAGGCGGCGCGTGGCGGGTCGCCGCGACTTTTGCAGGGCATTGGATGCTCAAGGGGTTTGGCCTCTTTATCGCGCTCGACAAGGCGTCCGGGCGGCCAGTGGCCTCCTCCGGCCCATATGCGCCACCGGATTTTCCCGAGATTGAACTGGGCTGGTCGGTGTGGTCGGACGAAGATGAGGGCAAAGGCTATGCCTCTGAGGCCGCCCGCGCCGTGATCGCCCATTGCCGCGATGATCTGAAGATGCCGACGCTGGTCAGCTATATCGCGCCCGAAAACACCCGCTCCTGCGCGCTGGCCGAGCGCTTGGGCGCTTGGCGCGATGACGCCGCAAACGGCCCGCATCCTGAAGATTTGGTCTTCCGCCATTACGGAGAGGCTGCGTGATGACTGTCGCCCCAACGATCACGACGGATCGCCTGATCCTGCGTGGCCATCGCGCCAGCGACATGGAGATCTTCTGGGATTTCTATCAGACGCCGCGCGCCGATCTTATGGACAAGCCTTCGAGCCGGACGCACCTATGGTATGGCCTGATGTCCGAGGTGGGATCCTGGGTTGTTCAAGGTCATGGTGGTTGGGCGGTGGACCTGCCGGACGGCACTATGATCGGGCAGGTCGCGATTCTGCACCCTCCGCATTTCGCAGAGACCGAATTGGGATGGCTGCTGATTGACGGCTATGAAGGCCAGGGATACGCGCATGAGGCGGCCAAGGCGGCTTTGGACTATGCGCGCGACACGGTGAACCCGCCCTCGCTTGTCAGCTATATCCACCGGGATAACGCGCGCTCCAAGCGCTTGGCCGAAAGGCTTGGCGCAACGCCTGATCCGACTGCAAAAGCGCATGACGACGAAGATATCGTCTACCGCCATTTCGGGGAGGCTGCGTGATGCACACGATCCCTGTTCTGGAAACCAAGCGCCTTGTCCTGCGCGGCCCCGAGCCCGAGGATTATCCGGATTTCAAGGCCACCTTCACCAGCTACCGCGCGCGGTTCATGGGCGGGCCGCTGAACGCCTATGAAAGCTGGATGCTCTATGCAGCCGAGATCGGGCATTGGGCAATCCGCGGCTTTGGCATGTGGATGATCCATGACCGCGACACGGACGAAACCTATGGCATGGCCGGCGGGTGGAAGCCCGCGAAATGGCCCGAGGCGGAGATTGCGTGGATCATCTGGCCGGACGCACAAGGCCGCGGGATTGCTTTGGAAGCGACCCATATGGCGCGGAATTACTTCTATAGCACCCTCGGGTGGGACGGCGCTGTCAGCTACCTTGACCCCAAAAACCTCGACAGCATCCGGCTGGCCGAACGCCTTGGCGCGACCAAGGACAAGGACGCCCCGAGCGTGGACGGCAACGATGTCGTCTACCGCCATCCCAGCCCTGAAAAGCTGCGCGGCTCCCAGCTGGCCGATGGCATCGCGCTGGAAATCGAAAGCTACCAGAACCCGCTCTTTCAGCCGAAAGGATACGCTGTTGACTGATGCCGTAACCCTCGCGTCGCAGGTCCTGAAAGACCACCGCGACAGCATCGACCGCCTTGATGCGATCCTCGTCTATACGCTGGGCGAGCGGTTCAAGCACACGCAGGCTGTGGGTCGGCTGAAAGCCGAGCACGCGCTGCCCCCCTCTGATCCCGACCGCGAGGCCAAACAGATCGCGCGGCTCGAAGATCTTGCCCACCGGGCCGATCTGGACCCGGAATTCGCCAAGAAATTCCTGAATTTCATCATTCAGGAAGTCATCCAACACCACAAACAACATCAAAGCTAATGGGCCTATGCCCGCACGCCATTCTTAAGGAGAAACTCACATGGCTATGAAAATTCGTCTCGCCCGCGGCGGCTCGAAAAAGCGTCCCTTCTATCGCATCGTGGCGGCTGACAGCCGCATGCCGCGCGATGGTCGCTTCATCGAAAAGCTGGGCACCTACAATCCGCTGCTGCCCAAAGACAGCGAAGACCGCGTGAAGATGGATATGGAGCGCGTTCAGCACTGGCTCGACCAAGGCGCACAGCCCACCGACCGGATCGCCCGCATGCTCGAAGCCGCAGGCACCCTGCCCAAGACCGAGCGCAACAACCCCAACAAAGCCAAGCCCGGCAAGAAAGCCCAAGAGCGCGCAGAAGAGAAAGCCGCGAAGGCAGCTGAAGCAGCAGAAGCTGCAGCGGCCCCGGCAGAAGAGCCCGCAGTGGAAGAAGCGCCCGCAGAAGAGGCCGCTGCCGAAGAAGAAAAGTCCGAGTAATCGGCGGATTAGGGGATGCACAGCTTCCCCCAGTCTTTTCGGGACAAGCTTTCAGAGCTTATGCGGTGGCGGCGCGATGTGCGCCGCTTCCGCACCGATCCCGTTGAAGCGGCGGTTCTGGATCGCTGCCTTGCGAGTTTTGCCTGCGCGCCCTCGGTCGGGTTGTCTGAGCCGTGGCGTCTGGTGCAGCTGACCTCCCCAGATATTCGTCAAAAGGCTCTAGCCAATTACGAGCGTGCGAACGCCGAAGCGCTCAAAGGCTATTCCGGCGATCAGGCAACACGCTATGCCACGCTGAAACTGTCCGGCATGCAGGAAGCGCCCGTGCAATTCGCGATCTATTGCGACGAGGCAACCGACAAAGGCGCGGGCCTTGGCGCCGCGACCATGCCAGAGGCGCGCCGGTATTCTGTCGTGGGTGCCATCATGCAGTTCTGGCTGACCGCACGCGCCGAAGGTCTGGGCGTGGGCTGGGTGTCGGTCCTTGATCCTGATCGCTTGAATGCCGACCTTGATGTGCCACCTGACTGGCATTTGGTCGCCTATCTTTGCGTTGGCTGGCCCGAAGCGACCAGCGAAACCCCTGAACTTGAAACACTGGGCTGGGAGACACGCGCCACCGCTCTCCCCCTCGAAACGCGCTAGAAATTACCCGCACGACCCGCTACGCCAATGCAAACGGAGAACAAAATGTCTGAGCGTATTTGCGTCGGTGCCATCGCCGGATCCTACGGGGTCAACGGCGAAGTGCGCCTGAAGAGCTTCTGCGCCGACCCCGCCGCGATTGAAGACTATAATCTGACAACCGAAGACGGCAGCCGCGCGTTCACTGTCACGCTGACCCGCGCGATCAAGAATGGCTTTGTCGCTGACATGACGGGTGTCGCCAGCAAAGAAGAGGCCGACGGGCTGAAAGGCACGCGGCTGTATGCGACCCGCGATCAGCTGCCAGAGCTGCCCGATGATGAGTATTATCACAACGATCTCATTGGGTTAGATGTGTTCGACACTGGCGGCACTCAGATCGGGACGGTGAAATCGGTCATGAACCACGGCGCGACGGACCTGCTTGAAATCCACGGGCCCACGCTCAAAGACACCGTCCTGCTGCCCTTCACACTTGAGGCTGTGCCAACCGTCGATCTAACCGCGGGCCGCATCATCGCGGACCCGCCCGAAGGCCTGATCGACTGAGCAACGACCCCCCATATCGCGCGGCGCAGGCGGTGCTCTCGCGCTATGCGCAAGCAACCGGAGATACCCGCTCCTATGACTTGGTCCACCTCGCCAATTCCAGTGTAAACCCCGAAGCGCGCTCTGTTTTTCGGCTGCGCCATACGGATGGTCACATGGCGCTGAAGGTCGATCTGGACGGGGTGGAAACGGGTCGCCCCGCACGCGAATACAAGACCCTGACCCAGCTCGCGCCGGCCTTTGCCAACACGCCTGATGTCAGGCTGATCGACCCCGTCTGGGTTGACCGCGACGGGCTTGCCCTTCTGACGAAATTCATCTCTGGCCCGACCGCGCTGCAGGCCGCAACTGATGATCCGACCGCGGAGAACCTGACCGTTTTAGGGCGCAAGGGAGCGCAGTTTCTCAACGTGTTGCACAAGGCCGAGCCTGTGAAAGAAATCGGCTATTGGCCCGATTGGGTGGTCAAGCGGCTCACCGGTCTGGCCTCAAAAACCGGCAGCCGCGCACCTCAGATGGGGACCTCTGGCTGTCGAAATCTGATCCGGGCATTTCGTAAACTCAGTGACACCCAACGCGGCACGGCATGTTGGAAGACATTGGCCCATGGTGATTTTCACGGCGGCAACCTTATCATCTCCGAGACGGCGGCGACGGGGCTCGATATGACCGAAATGCGCCGCAAGCTGGGACTTTACGATGCGGTTGATTACCTGACCTCGCTGGACATCCAGCGTCCCGATCTCGAAGAGCCGCTCAGCGATCTGGGTGTGCACCCTGCGCTCGACGAGAGCTTCACCAAGACCTATGGACATCCACTGCCCCGCGATGTGCTGCGCTGCGCGATGCTGGGCAAATGGCTGATCCTCGCCTTCAAGATCACTGCGGCCCGCTATGCCGCGTCGCGGTTTCAGCGGGTCAAACTGATCCGCCTGCAAGCCCGCATCGCGCATATGACATAGACAAGCACCTGCAATCTGCCCTATCTGCCCCCATGACAACGCCCACCAAATCCCACGGTCGCAAGACGATCCAATCGACGCTGCAACCGCGCGAGTTAATGACCCATCGCCCGCAGCTCAAGGGCGCATGGATGGCGAAGATCATCACGCTCTTTCCCGGCGCATTCCCCGGCCTTCTGGGCGAAAGTCTGACGGGCAAGGCGCTGAAAGACGGGCTGTGGCAGTTGGAAACCGTCGATCTGCGCATGTTTGGGGACGGTAAGCACCGCAACGTCGATGACACGCCTTCGGGAGGTGGTGCAGGCATGGTGATCCGACCCGATGTGCTGGGCCGCGCGATTGAGCATGCCATCAAAGGCCCGCCACGCCCGCTGATTTACCTCTCGCCACGCGGCAAGCCGTTTACGCAGGCGATGGCGCAATCGCTCAGCGAGACCCAAGGCGTGACGATGATCTGTGGCCGGTTCGAGGGCGTCGACCAGCGCGTCATCGACCACTACCAGATCACCGAGGTCTCCCTGGGTGATTTCGTGATGACCGGTGGAGAGATCGCAGCCCAGGCGATGATCGACGCCACGGTGCGCTTGCTGCCCGGCGTGCTGGGCAATGAAGACAGCGCGGTGGATGAAAGCTTTTCGGACGGGCTGCTGGAACATCCGCAATATACCCGTCCGGCAGAATGGAACGGCCACACGATCCCTGAGGTTCTGATTTCGGGTAACCACGCTAAGGTGGCGGAGTGGCGTCAGCAAGAGGCCGAACGTCTTACCGCTGAACGACGCCCCGACTTGTGGGAGGCCTACAAGGCCCGCAAGAGATAAAAAAGGGCGGGTCCGAAGACCCGCCAGACAAGCGCACAGGGGTGACGCTTGATAAGACCAACAGGGAATGTGGTCCTATTCCTTATCCGCCCAGGACAGATCACGTTTGGTGTTGAAGCGCCGCTCGGACAGCCGGTGGGGTAGCTCCATGCGCGGCGCATATGGGTTGTAAAGCCCGTGTTCAGGCCGCGGGTGCGGGTTTGCCCCCATCGGTCGCACCCAGCGCAGGTTGAGAAAACGGAACATGCCCCTCACCACAAGTCGCGCTGGCGATCCAGGCGGAACGGGCGCTCGTTCTCAAGCCGGGCGCGACGCAGCATCTGGTTGTGGGCGTGTTGATCCTTCAGGCGCTCGTCCAGATCCTCGCGCTTCTGGCGGGAGGCGGTCATCAGAGCATCTGCGATAATTGTAAGCATGGCTTCATCCTTTCATTGCGTTTGATCCCTAAATACGCCTCTTGCGGCGACATTCCCAATCAGCAATACTTCTCATATGTAAGCTCAGCTAACAGGTGTAATATGGATTGGCGCCGCGTCCCCTCGCTTTCTGCCTTGCGCGCTTTTGAGACGGCCGCCCGGCTGACCAGCTATTCCGCAGCCGCGCGGGAACTGAACGTGACCCATGCCGCCATCGCGCAGCATGTGCGCAAACTGGAGGACCATTTCGGCCTCAGCCTGATGCAGCGCGAAGGTCAGACGATGCAGCCCACCGCAGATGGCGCGCGCCTTTCCCGCAGCCTGACGAAAGCATTCGGCCAGATTGCGGAGGCCAGCGAAGATCTGATCGTGCGTGACGCCGACCACCCGCTGCGGATCGCAACAACACCCAGCTTTGCCGAATACTGGCTGATGCCGCGGATCGGCGGGTTTTGGGCCAGCCATCCTGATATCCGTATCGAGATCGCGCCGTCGGGCGACTTGGTGGACCTGCGCGCCGATGGCTTTGATCTTGCGATCCGGTATGGACGGGGGAATTGGCCGGGCCTAAACGCGGAACGTCTGGAATCGGCGGGCCATATTGTTGTCGCGGCCCCCTCTGTCGTGGGCAAGGACTATGTTGGCTGCATGTCTGACCTCGGAGACCAGCACTGGCTCATCACCGGGACAAGCACGGAAGAGCGGGTATGGCTCAAGGAGAATGGTCTTGATCTGTCGAAATGCCGTGTCACCCAGATGGATGTGACTGCACTTTCCCTGCAAGCCGTCCGCGCCGGGCATGGTATCACGATTGTCCCGCGTGCCGTGGCAATGGGGGATATCGAGAGCGGGACGCTTGTCGCGCTTTGCGAGGAAATCGACAGCGATGTGGGCTATCACATCCTGACCCGCCCGGACCGTGTGTCACCACAGTTGAAAACCTTCATCAGCTGGCTCCGAAAACAACGCAAAACCCCTTGATCGCTTGGATCAAAGGGCCTATACGCCCCCAATCCGCCGCTGGGAAACTCGCGTGCGGATTCGTTTGTTTTGGCCGCAGCGGGGCTTGCCCGCATCACACGGGGTCAAACGCGGACGCAAAAAAGGAATGACGGGCTGATCTCTGGCGGGCACTGCGGTGGACCCGGAACAAGACCAAGAGCTCTGAGCGCGCGCACATCTTCGCGGATCAACCGTGAGCATTAATGGAGACCAGCGATGGACCTGATCGCACAACTCGAAGCCGAGCAAATCGCAGAGCTTGGCAAAGACATCCCCGATTTCAAAGCGGGTGACACCGTTCGTGTCGGTTACAAAGTGACCGAAGGCACGCGCACCCGTGTGCAGAACTACGAAGGCGTCTGCATCGCACGCAACAACGGCAAAGGCATCGCCGGGTCGTTCACCGTGCGCAAAATCTCCTTCGGTGAAGGCGTGGAGCGTGTGTTCCCCCTGCACTCGACCAATATCGACAGCATCACCGTTGTGCGCCGTGGTCGTGTCCGCCGCGCCAAGCTGTATTACCTCCGCTCGCGCCGCGGTAAGTCCGCGCGTATCGCCGAGCAGACCAACTACAAAGCGCCCAAGGGCGCCGAAGCGTAAGGACGGAACCGATGAAAAAAGACATCCACCCCGATTATCACTTCATCGACGTCAAAATGACCAACGGTGATATTGTGAAAATGCGCTCGACCTATGGCGAAGAGGGCACTGTGCTGTCGCTCGACATCGACCCGTCCGCGCACCCGGCCTGGACCGGCGGCAACACCCGCCTGATGGACACCGGTGGCCGCGTATCGAAGTTCAAGAACAAATACGACGGGTTCGGCTTCTAAGCAAAACCCCTTCGTTATCAAATAGAAAGCCGCCCTGTTTCGGGGCGGCTTTTTTTCATGCGCGGATGGTGCGGCGGGCGCTATAAGACCCCCATGATCTCGCATATTACCCTCGGCACCTCCGATCTGCCCCGCGCGCGCCGTTTCTATGACCCTGTGATGGATATCCTTGGCTGGTCCATGATTGTAGACGAAGACGCCTGGATGGGCTGGACACCAAAGGACGCCCCGCGCCCCTTGTTCGTGGTCGGTCTGCCCGAAAACGACGCCCCGGCCTCGACCGGAAACGGCAGCATGATCGCGTTGGAGGCCCCCACCCGCGACGCCGTGCGCGCCGCATTCAAGGCGGGCCTGGCCCAAGGCGGCACCGATGCAGGCGCCCCCGGTCTGAGGCCGCACTATCATGCGAATTTCTACGGTGCTTACCTCCGCGATCCGGATGGCAACAAGCTGTGCGTGTGTTGTCATCACGTCGAATAACCGCGACGCAGTTGTGACGACGCAGTGAATTGAAGATTGCGCAAAGATCAGTCACACAGCCCGCACGTATGGAGTCGCCCGAAAGGTTCAGATTTGCATATCCGCCTGCCCGGACAAACGGACCGTTCGTTCGCGATCCTGATCGCGGTCCTGTTGGGACTGTGGGTGATGTATTTTCACGCCTCGATGATCCCCTTGGGCGAGATCAGCCATTACGACGAATATTTGGCGCTAGACCGCATCACCGCGTTTGAGCGGCAAGGCGATTGGTGGAACGTCTATAGCAGCCAGCAAGTCAACTTTAACAAACCGCCCCTGCAATACTGGATGAGCGCGCTTTTGTTGGAGGCGGGTGTCGACATGACGACCGCACTGCGCGCGCCCACATGGCTCTTCGCAGGGCTTTGTCTGATCACGACAGGGATGCTGGCAGCGGCGATCCTGCCCACGACACCCTGGGCAATCCCGGCGGCCGTTTTGCTGATCACAAGTTCTGAGCGGTTCTGGAAAAGCGCGATGACTGCGCTGCTCGACACCGGGTCCCTGTTGTTTGTGACATTGGCGATGGCGGCCGTGATCTTTGCACTGAAACAGCCCCGCTGGTGGTATGTCGTCGCCTTGGCGGTTGGCCTTGGGGCTTGGCAAAAGGCACCCATCGCGCTGGCCTTAGTCGTGCTGTTCTTCGTCTTTCTCGGACTGACGGCGCGCTGGCACGGATACCGCTTTCGACAATTCTTCACCAATCGCCACTTCCTGATCAGCCTTTGCATCACGATCCTGTTATCATCCGGGTGGCATCTATGGCAGTTCAGCCAGCACGGCATGATCGCGCTGAGCACCGGGATCGGGGACCAGATGGTTGGCCGCTTTACGCCGTCCGCCGAAAGCATCAGCGCGTCAAGCGTGGGCGATATGATCGGCCATGTGATCGGCAGCGAGGGCGTGCTGCGCTGGCCGGGCTTCATCGCGGTGTTCGCGCTTCCATTCCTGTTGAAGCGTTACGAGTTACTGCCGCTGCCGCTCATCTTGCTGACCTACATGGCGGGCGTTGAGTTTGCCGGGGGGTTCGTCTCGCACCGCTACACGCTTCTTCTCACGGGGCTATTCGCGGCAAGTTTGGCCGCAGCCCTTTTCGCGTTGGACTATTCGGTGAAGGCCAAAGCGATCGCGGTCGTGGTGCTGTCCCTGCTCAGCGGCGGGCCCGTCAATTCGCCAAGCCAGCTCAGGCTGTATGCGAATGAAAAGGACCTCGCCTATCACAAGCTACTGATCGCTGTGTCCGAAAATGAAAGCCACGAAGGGGCGTATGTGTATTGCAACTGGAACCGCTCCTGGCGCATTCCACCGGGCGGCATTTCAGCGTTCTCCTCAATCGAGCATCCCTTCTTCGACCTGAGATCACACGAAGAGCTGACCGAGGCGCTCGCGTCGGGCGCAATCTCGGGACCGATCATTGGCATTTGCACGCAAGAGCAGTTGCAAGAGCTCTCAACTGTCTTTGCAGATATTGAGATTAAGCAGACGGCACAAATCTACGCCTATTACAGTGCGCGCGTGATGCCTTAGCAGCGCAGAGCGCCTAAACCTCGCCGAATCCGGAGGTGAAAAACGACACGAATATTTCAAGAGCGACATTTCCGTTTCGCAAAACTGTCTTAATCGGCCACACTTGGGGTGATCTTCGGCATTCGACCACAGAGTCGCAGGCGAGGAAAACCGCAGACCGGCCCTTTAGAAAAAGCCGGCGCGCAGCGAACAGGGAAATGAAAATGTCTATCAACCCCCCCTTTCTGATCTGCCGATCAAAACCGCCGAGCGTGGTTTTTATCGCGGGTTCAGCGTCGACGTCACAGTCGTCAGTAAAGTCATCATCTCGGCTCTCGTGGTCTGGGCGATCTTCTGGCCCGTCGAGTCGGGCAAGGTTCTCAATGGGCTCAACAGCCTGATCCTGCAAAACTTCGCGGGCTGGTATATCTGGGTCGTCGCCTTTTTCGTGATCGTCTGCATCGGGCTTGCGATCTGGCCCACCGCCGGGCGATTAAACCTTGGCGTGGAAGGCGAAAAACCCGAATTCTCGAATTTCTCGTGGTTTTCCATGATGTTCGGTGCCGGTATCGGTGTCGGCCTGCTCACTTGGGCCGTCGCCGAACCGGTCGCGCATTTTGGCAATAACCCAGAGGTTATTCAGGGCCTGACCAATGCGGGCGAGGCCGACAATGTGCGCATGGCCTATAAGTGGTCCTTCCTGCATTGGGGTCTGGGCGCGTGGGCCTGCTATGCCGTCGCGGGCCTGTCACTGGCCTTTTTCAGCTATCGTCGCGGCCTGCCGCTGACGATCCGCTCGTCGCTGACGCCGCTCTTTGGCGCATCTCTGTCAGGCAAGCTGGGTCACCTGATCGACATCGTCGCCGTGGTCGCCACCATCCTTGGTGTGGCGCAAACGCTTGGCTTCGGTGTTGAGCAGTTCGTGGCCGGTCTGACCCGGATTGGAATCGGCGGCCTGATGAATGCGGATGGCGGCGCGACCGTTATGGGCGTCATCATCGCGATCATCATCATCATGTGGGCCTCGACCCTGTCGGCGCTCTCCGGCGTCGGCAAAGGCATCAAATGGCTGTCCAATATCAACATGGTCCTGTCGATTGTGCTGCTGGGCTTCTTCATCCTTTTCGGCGCAACATTCTTTGGCGGACAAGCCATGGTTCTGGGCATCTGGGACTACCTGATCGCCCTGCCCGAGATGAGCTTCAACGTCTGGAAATCTGACGGCGTCGAAGGATCCGAGGCCTTCTTACTGGCGCAATGGCAAGGCTGGTGGCCCGTGTTCTACTGGGCCTGGTGGATTGCATTCGCACCTTTCGTGGGTCTGTTCCTTGCGCGCATCTCACGCGGCCGGACGATCCGGGAATTTGTCCTGGGCGCCATGATCGTTCCATCGCTGATGTGCTTTGTCTGGTTCGCATGGGCCGGTGGCACCGCCATTGATCTGGAACTGAACGGAGGCGCAAATGGCGTGATCTTCGATGCGGCCAATGGCGACAAGATTTTCGCCATGACCGAGTTCATGCTGGCCCCGATCGCAGAATTCCTTGCTTGGGGCATGGCCATGCTGATCGTTGTCCTGCTGATGACGTTCCTGGTCACCTCGGCGGACTCGGCTGTGCTGATCGTGAACACGATCAACGCGGCGGGCGATGAAGGCCCCAAGGCACGTCCGCATATCCTGTTCTGGGGCGCGGCCCTTGGGCTGGTCGTGGCGGGCTTGCTGATCTCGGGCGGCACATCGGCCATTCAGACAGCCATGGTGATCGGCGCGCTGCCCTTCTCGCTTGTGATGGTGCTGATGTGCATCTCGCTCATCAAGGCGATCTACAACGATGGCAAACGCGAGGCGGCTGGTGTCGGCACGACGATTGATCACCCTGATCTGTCGTCTTCAACGCCGGCAGAGTAACCTGCCCATCTGACGACAAAACGGCCCCGGATCACCACCGGGGCCGTTTTCATTTCCAACCACCTTGGGATCGGTCTACGTAAAGAGGCGATGCGTTTCTTTTCCGACAAAGATCGGCCCGTGCATATGGGTCCCTACCCGACCGAACGTCTGGCGCGGCGGGACATAGCCCCTCTGTCAGATGTCCCACCGGCGCAGCAGCTCTCCTTTGATCGGCCGTCACAGCCGCATTCGATCCTGAACGCCATGCGCGAACATCAGGCGATGCTTGATGCGATCCGCGACGGGCTGGTGAACAAGGCCGTTGCCGAAGCCCCCACCGATCCGCAAGAGCGCGCCAATCACCTGAAAGCGTTCGGCTATTTTGCCGATGCCGCCTTGGTCGGGGTATGTGCCCTGCCGCAAGAGGCAGTGCTGAAGACGCCCTACGCCAACCCCGATATCGACCGTCTCGCCCATGACCTGAAGACCCGCCAGACCAAAACGCTGGCCTCTGGCATCGACATGATTATGGCCGATCTCAAGGAGTCGATGGAGGCTCCGGCGAGCACGATTGACGGCCACACCCATGCGCTGGTTTTCCTCTATGAGAACCCCCGCACCCCCGCCGCAGATGAGCCCGGCACCGCGTGGATTCAAAACGCCCAGGCCCATCGTGCGGGGCTGCTGGCGGCGGAGACCGCCATCGTTCTGGCCAATTACCTGCGCGTTCTTGGCCATCCTGCGCGAGGCCACACCGTCTCCAGCGCCGATGTCGATCTCAACAAACTAGCGGTTGCGGCAGGCCTTGCCACGGTCGAAGACGGCGTGCTGTCGCATCCCTATATCGGGACGCGGTTCGGGCTTGCAGCCGTCACCACCAGCTTTGAGATCGCGCCCGATAAGCCGCTGGCCCCGCGCGCGGATCAACCCGGCTCGGCCTTCGGCGCTGCATGGCGGATCGGCTCGGCGGCGCGCAAGAATGCGCTGAATGCTGTGCCATATGCCAAGCGCCGTTTCGTCGATGGCGCGCACCCGTTCGAGACCCTCAAGCGCGTCGACACGCCCACAACCTATATCGACGAGCCGAACGTGCCACGCGTCCCCAAACGCGCCGATCTCTTCGCGCGCGGGCAATTCGGCGACATGGGCAAGAAGATGCAGGACGCTGCCAAAGGCGGACATTACGTGCGCAAGGCAGCCCCCTCCATGGCGCAGCGCCGCGCGCTTGGGGCGTTTGTCTTGTGGCAGGATGGCGAGGCCGCACCTGAGAAAACGCCAGTCACGCCAGAGGACGCTGCGGCGCTGATCAAAGCCACCAGCTACTGGCTCGGGGCCGATGCGGTGGGCCTATCACGCTGCCCGGACTGGGCGTGGTATAGCCACGATGCACGCGGCGAACCGATCACGCCGCCCCATAATCACGCGGTCAATATGATCATTGATCAGGGCTATGAGACGATGGAGGGCTCTTCTGGCGATGACTGGATCGCCGTCGCGCAATCCATGCGGGCCTATCTGCGGTTCTCCCTGCTCGGCGGCGTCATCGCCAAGCAAATCCGCAACCTCGGCTATAGCGCCAAGGCGCATTCGGTGATGGATGGCGAGGTGCTCCAACCCCCGCTTTTGCTGCTGTCTGGATTGGGGGAGGTCAGCCGCATTGGTGAAGTGATCCTGAACCCCTTCCTAGGCCCGCGCCTTAAATCCGGCACAGTGACGACCGACCTGCCCCTGGCCCATGACAAGCCCATTGATTTCGGACTGCAGACCTTCTGCAAAAGCTGCAACAAATGCGCGCGCGAGTGCCCATCCGGTGCGATCACCGCCGGGCCGAAGCTGATGTTCAACGGCTACGAGATCTGGAAATCCGACAGCCAGAAATGCGCGACCTACCGCGTGACGACCGAAGGCGGCGCGATGTGTGGGCGCTGCATGAAGACCTGCCCCTGGAACCTGGAAGGGCTCTTCAAAGAGAAGCCGTTCCGATGGGCGGCGATGAACGTTCCGCAGCTGGCCCCCGCGCTCGCCAGGCTCGATGACGCAGTGGACAATGGCACTTTGAACCCTGTGAAGAAGTGGTGGTGGGATCTGGAGATCACCGAGGAGGGCGGCTACCGCCCGACAGAAAAGCCGGTGAATGCCCGCGAGCTGCAAAAGGATCTGGATCTGAAATACGAGGACCAGACGCTCGCAGTCTACCCGGCCCCCTTGGCCCCGCATCCCTACCCCTACCCCTACCCGATGGACCGCGAAGCGGGTATTGAAGCTTATCAGGCCATGGTCACCGCAGAGGAATACAAAGCCCGCCTGGAACGCGGCGATGACAGTGTCCTTCACGCCTATACAGCCGATGGCGATAGCCCGGTCATTCAGGTCGAAATCACCAAGGCGCAAGCCGCCGCTGAGGGCGTGATGAAATACGAGTTTCAGCCTGTGGGTGGCGGTGATCTCCCCGAATGGCAGGCAGGCGCGCATCTGGATATCGTGATCGCACCAGAGTTTTTGCGTCAATATTCCATGTCTGGAAACCCAGAAAACCGGACAATGTATCAAATTGCCGTCCTCAAGGAAGAAGACGGGCGCGGCGGCTCCAAGCTGATGCATCGTATTTTCAACGAAGGACGCAGGCTGTTCATCTCAAGGCCAATCAACCACTTCCCGCTTGATCCCACAGCGCAGAAAACCATTCTGATGGGCGGCGGTATCGGGGTGACGCCGCTGATCGCGATGGCGCATGAGCTTCATGCCGAAGGGCGGGATTTCGTGCTGCATTATTCAGGGCGAAGTCGCAGCAAAATGGGACTTCTGGAGGACATTGCAAGTTTCCCTTGGGCGGACAAAGTGCACCTGCACATTACCGACGAAGGCTCCCGCATTAACCTTAACGACGTGCTGACCTACAGCCCCGGCGCACATGTCTATACCTGCGGCGCCGACCGCTATATGCAAGCCGTGCTGGATGCCGCCACCGCCGCCGGCTTCCCCGAAGAGGCGCAGCATCTGGAGTATTTCTCGGTCCCCGAACAGCCCGATTATGTGAACCACCCTTTCACGCTCCGCTTGGCCAAATCCGGTCAAGACCTGCACGTCCCCGCAGAGAAATCCGCAACGGATGTCCTCACCGAGCATGGCATTCCGGTGGATGTGAAATGCTCAGACGGGATTTGCGGTGTCTGCAAATGCGATCTGCTGGGCGGAGAGGTCGAACATCGCGATTTCGTCCTCTCCAAGACACAACGCGCGGGCGCAATCATCCTGTGCCAGTCCCGCGCTGCCCACAAAGACGCGATCATTGAAATTGATCTCTAGACGCAGAAAGCCCGGCAGGGTGGCCGGGCTTTGCGCTTGATATCAAACGAAAATCAGCTGTCTTCGAGGATCACATCAAAATCCACGCGGCTGGCGGTTTGTGGTCCCTGACCCGGCAGCGGGATCGACCGGGACGGTGCTCCGATGATGATCTGACCGGCATCAAACCCGGCGCCCACAAGCGATGTCATCATCGCGACCGCGCGCAGCCGGCCCGTCGCCGTCGTTTCAATCGAACCATAGCCATCTGAGTGCTGACCTACGACGCGCAGCCGCGCCTGCGGGCAGTCAGAGGCCTTGGTCACGAGGCCGTAGACAGTCTCCATATCCGATTGAGACACGATGACAGAGCCCGGCGCATAGAAAACTTTGGCGTCTGCAACCGCGCGCTGCAGATCAGCCGCGCAGGCCGACAATTGCCATTGCGATGTTGTCGCAGGCGGCGTGAAAGAGGCCTGCTGCGTCGCAGCACCTTCAACAATCGAGAACTCGACCCGGCGATCATAATAAGCACGGGTTTCAGGTCCCGTCACGCTTGACGGTTGACGGTCACCCATACCGATGGCCACGAAACGCGAGGTGTCGATATTGGCGGCCGCAATGCGTGCGATAATCGCCTCGGCGCGTTCCTGGCTCAGGCGCATGTTTACGCGCGGATCGCCCGACGGATCCGAATGGCCTTCAACCTGAATGGTCACGCCGGGGCAGTTTTGCGCCACAAGGCCGATCAGACGCGCTTGACCGACGCCATCGGACTCGCCCGTCAGCCCCCCGCTTGGAAAGTAAACGCGGGACTGATCCGCCAAGGCGCGCAGATCGTCAACGCAGGAATTGGCTTCGGCCAGACGCGCTTGCGCGGCCCCAAGGAAAGCGGCGGCGTTCTCGGTCGGTGAGACCGCAACGGACGCAGGCGTGGCGGTTGCTTCCGGCGTCGTTGCGGCAACGGCCCCGAAGTTCGGTTCCAACGACGCATTGCGGGTAACGTACACGGTGACCGGCTCAGGCGCCGGTGCGGGTGCGACGGCGGCTGTCTCAACTGGCGCAGGCGCCTCCGCAGGCTGCGCTTCGGCCTGAACCGGCGCGGGCGCCGGGGCTGGTGCGACGGTCGCGGGCGCCACAACGGGTGCGGGCAGTGCCTGCGTCTGGATCACTTGCGGACGGTCGAAATACCCCGACGCAGCCAGCAAGATCGCAGCACTCGGCGCAATCCACGGCAAATTTTCTATGATTTTCTTCTTCATTGTATTCCCCCAAATACTGCTCTTACCCCGGAAATTAACTTCCACATGTAGGGGCTGCATCGAAACTTAGCGATATTTTGCCTAGTATCGTCAACATCTATGTGGCGTTTTGTCGAAAAGTCTTGATTTTTCTCTCAAGGCGCCAGAAGCGAATTTGCCATTACCGATTCTTTGGGCGCAGAACAGCACTCGGCAAGAGCGGCCTGCAGGAAAACCGGCGCGGGATCGTGCTAATTTTCCGCAGCTTTGCTGCAACCGCACAAAATGCCGAAACTCTGAGAGATTCCAACGAGAAGCCACCATGCTGCGCCTGCGAAATTCTCAGATTGTATGCAATGGTATCCCGCTAAGCCATTAAATTCATTTGCTTTTTTGTGAAACCTCCCGCACTTTACAAAAAGGGAGGCTTGTATGGAGCAAAATCACACAAAAATGTTTGACCCGCGCACCGAAACCGTCCACGGCAGGGTTTCGACACAACTCGCCGCGCAGATTAATGCAACCCTCGCGCCGCCAAACACTTCTGCGCCGACCGCAGGCTCCCCCATGCCCGCCTTGTGGCACTGGATGGCCTTTCCACCGACCGCACCGATGTCTGATCTCGGCAATGACGGCCATCCCCGGCTTGGCGGGTTCCTTCCTGACCTAGGCCGGTCCCGCCGGATGTGGGCCGGGGGCGCGCTAGAGTTCAAGTCAGCGCTGCATGTTGACGAGCCACTCCGCAAGACCTCCACCATCCGCAGCATCACTGAAAAGGACGGCCCTACCGGCCCGATGAGCTTTGTCACCGTCGATCATGAGATCAGTGGCGCAAACGGCGTCGCCATCAAGGAACGTCAGGGTATCGTTTATCTCGATATTCCAGAGACCTATACACCGCCGCGCAAAGCCCCCGTGCCCGGCACACCGACCGCGCAGCGCAGCCTGCCTGTCCCGCCGACCCTGTTGTTTCGCTACTCCGCGCTGACCTTCAACGCGCACCGCATTCACTACGATCTCGATTATACCCGCACGGTCGAACACTATCCCGGCCTTGTCGTGCATGGCCCTTTGCAAGCCACGCTCGCGATGCAGATGGCCGTCGAGTTGGGTGGCAGCACCCCACAACACTTCGAGTATCGCGGCATTCATCCGCTTTTCGCAGGCGCTGATCTACAGATTTACTGCACCCGCCAAGAGGACGGGCAAATCGACGTCGCAATCGGCGCGGCAGAGGGGCACCAGACCCTCAAAGGCACAGCAACTTGGAAGGAGATCTGATGCAAAACGGCATTCTGAACGGCATGCGCGTGATCGAAGGCTCGGCCTTTGTGGCGGTTCCGTTGGCAGGCATGACCTTGGCCCAAATGGGCGCGGAGGTGATCCGCTTTGATCGGATCGGTGGCGGCCTTGATGCCGGGCGCTGGCCTTTGTCCCCAAGCAAAGAGAGCCTCTTTTGGGCGGGGATGAACAAGGGCAAGAAATCCATTGCCGTTGACATGAAAAACCCACGCGCGAAAGAGTTGATCACCCAGATCATCACCGCTCCGGGCGAGGATGCGGGTCTTTTCCTGACAAACCTGCGCGTGCGCGGCTGGATGGATTACGAGACGCTGTCCCAGCACCGCGAAGATCTGATTTGCGTGACTTTGACCGGGGATCGTCACGGGCGTCCGCAGGTTGACTACACCGTGAACCCGGCCCTCGGCATCCCGCATATCACCGGCCCCGAAGGCAGCGATGACCCTGTCGCCAACGCCTTGCCCGCCTGGGATCTGATCGCGGGCAACATGTGTGTCTCGGCCCTTTTGGCGGCAGAGCGGCACCGTCTGCGCACCGGACGCGGACAGGATGTGGAGCTGTCGTTGAAAGACGTCGCCGCTGCCACGCTGGGCCATTTGGGCATGATCGGAGACGCCGTTCTGAATGACGAAGAACGCACGAAGGCAGGCAACGCGCTTTATGGCGCATACGGACAGGACTTCGTCTGCGCCGACGGTCGCCGGGTGATGGTGATTGGGCTGACGGATCGCCAATGGCGCGGGCTTGTGCGCGCGACCGACAGCGCAGATGCGATGGCCGCCATAGAGGCGCGCCACGGCGTCGATCTGCGCAACGAAGGCGTCCGCTGGACGCTGCGCAAAGAGATCACCGCAGCGCTCAAGCCATGGTTCGCTGCGCGCCCAGTGGCTGCGTTCCGCGATGAATTCGACCGCGCGGGCCTGACATGGTCGGAGTTCAAAACGCTCAAGGAAGCGGTCGCGACTGACCCCGACCTCGGCACAGACAACCCGATGTTCGAGACGATGCCACAACCCGGCATCGGCGCGTTTCCGGTGCCTGCCAGCCCGGTCACATATTCCGAAAGCGGGCGCTTGCCGCCGCAACCCGCCCCGGCCCTTGGGCGACATACCGAAGAAATTCTGGGCGACGTGGTCGGAATGACCGACACCGAAATTGCACAGCTTTTCGACGAGGGTGTTGTGGAAAGCCCGCAATATAACTCGGCCCGTCCTGCTGCCTGAGAGGGTTTTCTCCCTTCCCCCGCGCCTGCTAATCCGCCTATAACGACTGCCAAAGGCGCATAAGCCGAAGGGGTAAGGGCAGTGGCACATATCATTGTTGTCGGAAATGAAAAGGGCGGCGCGGGCAAGTCGACCGTGTCAATGCATGTGGCCACGGCGCTGGTGCGCATGGGCCATAAGGTTGGCGCGCTTGATCTGGATTTGCGTCAGAAAACCTTTGGACGCTACGTCGAAAATCGCCGCAAGACGGCGCAGAAAGAGGGGTTGGAGCTTGCGACCCCTGATTACCGCGATCTGCCCGAGATCGACAAAGACAGCCTGAAACCCGGTGAGAATATCTTTGACCATCGGCTCTCTGCCGCCGTTGCGACGCTGGCCCCCGATAGCGACTTTATTCTGATCGACTGTCCCGGCTCACACACGCGCCTGAGCCAGGTTGCGCATTCGCTGGCCGATACGCTGGTCACGCCGCTGAATGACAGTTTCATCGACTTTGATTTGCTCGCGCATGTGGACGGCGATGCCGAGAAAATCCTCGGCCCCTCCGTCTATTCGGAGATGGTCTGGAATGCCCGTCAGTTGCGCGCGCAAGCGGGGCTGGAGCCTATCGACTGGATCGTCGTGCGCAACCGTCTTGGTGCGCAGAACATGGTCAACAAAAAGAAGATGGCGGCGGCTTTGGACAAGCTGTCAAAACGCATCGGGTTCCGCACGGCACCCGGCTTTAACGAACGGGTGATTTTCCGCGAACTCTTCCCGCGCGGGCTGACCTTGCTGGATTTGAAGGATATCGGTGTCACGCAGCTCAACATCTCAAACGTGGCAGCACGCCAAGAGTTGCGCGATTTGATGGGCGCGCTTAACCTTCCGGGGGTGAAGGTGGATTTTTGAGCGCTTTCAGGGATCTATAGATCACGAACACCGCAAAGCCACCGCCAAAGAGGCCCACTTCAACCCAAGCCGGGTTGAACGTGCCCATCATCAATGTGGCGATTACGCCCACGATGAAAAACGCGATCAGCGCGATGCCAAACCACAAAGAGAACAGCGCTTCCCCGCGTGATGGACCGTATTTCGACATGGTAAGCGCTCCCCTCTCTCGACCAGAGATGCAAATTGCGTGCAACGGGTCAAGGGAGGGGACAAGCGGCGCGCGGCTATTTCGGAAACAGCTCCAGCAATGCCTTTGCCGTCGGCGCAGAGGAGCCCGGATTTTGCCCCGTTACAAGCAAGCCATCGGTAACAACGTGCGGTTCGAAATTCCCGCCCTTTTCATAGGTCGCACCGACCTGCTTGAGTGCATCTTCTAACAAAAACGGTACAGCATCTGTCAGGCCAACGGCTTCTTCCTCGGCGTTTGAAAAGCCGGTGACCTTGCGCCCTGCCAGCATCGCCCGACCGTCCATATCCTGCGCCTGAAGCAGTGCTGCGGGGGCGTGGCACACCGCGCCAATCGGGCGGCCCCCGATCTGGAACCCCTGAATCACCCGCTGAGATTCCTTATCTGTAGCCAGATCGAACATCGGCCCATGGCCGCCGGGCACGAATACGGCGTCGAAGTTTTCAGGCTCTACATCCGCCAGCTTGTTGGTGGACTGCAACGCCTCCTGAAGGCGGGTGTCCTCATAATAGCGTTTGGTCGCGTCGGTCTGCGCGTCCTCGGTTTCGCTGCGCGGATCAATGGGGGCCGCCCCGCCCTTCGGGGACGCAAGGGCGATCGTCGCGCCCGCGTCTTGAAAGACGTAAAACGGGGCTGCGAACTCTTCGAGCCAGAGGCCGGTTTTCTCGCCAGTATCGCCCATCTTATCGTGGGAAGTGAGGATCATCAGAATGTTCATCAGTGCGCCCTTTCGGTTTGTTGGCGTTCACTGACCAACCGACCATCTGCGCGCGAGTTCCGGCCAAAACGAAAAAAGGCGCGACCGAAGCCGCGCCTTTCGCTTTTCATGCGGGCCGCTTAGTTCGGGATTTCGGCGGTGATGCCTTCGACGTAGAAGTCCATACCCGCCAGCGTGCCGTCATCTGCCGTCTCGCCTTCTACCAGCCAGACAGAGCCGTCCTGCTTGTTGATCGGGCCGGTGAACGCATGATAGCTGCCGTCGGCCAATGCGGCTTTCATGGCCATCGCTTCCTCGGCGACCTCGGCGGGAACCGCGTCGGTGATCTCACCGATTGCGACCATGCCCGGGCCGATGCCATCCCAGGTGTCGGTGCTTTCCCATGTGCCATCCATCACGGCCTGCACACGCGCAATGTAGTACGGCGCCCAGTCGTCGATGATCGACGAGACACGCGGGAAGGGCGCGTATTCGCTCATGTCAGAGGCCTGACCAAAGCCGATCACGCCGCCCTTGGCTTGGGCTGCGGCCAGCGGCGCGGTCGAGTCCGTGTGCTGCAGGATCACGTCAGCGCCCTGCTCGATCAGCGCGTTTGCGGCGTCGGCCTCTTTCGCGGGGTCAAACCATGTGTAGGCCCAGACGATGTTGAACTCGACATCCGGGTTCACGCGGCTGGCGTGGATATAGGCCGAGTTGATGCCACGGATCACTTCGGGGATCGGGAAGGACGCGATGTAGCCAATTTTGTTGGTCTCGGTCATCTTGCCCGCGATGTGACCTTGAATGGCACGACCCTCGTAGAAACGGGCCGAATATGTGGATACGTTGTCAGCGCGCTTGTAGCCGGTCGCATGCTCGAACTTCACATCCGGGAAGTTGGCGGCGACGTTGATCGTCGGATCCATATAGCCAAAGGACGTGGTGAAGATCAGGTCAGCCCCTGATAGCGCCATTTGCGTCATGGCACGTTCGGCATCCGCGCCTTCCGGCACGCTTTCCTGAAACACGGTTTCGACCTTGTCGCCGAAATGCTCTTCGACAGCCAGACGGCCTTTATTATGCTCGTAGGTCCAGCCGCCGTCACCGATCGGGCCGACATAGATAAAGCCCACTTTGACGGGGTCTTCAGCCATCGCAGCGCCACCGATAGCGGCGGCGGCAACGGCACCAAGAAGGGTTTTCATCAGGTTCATACAGGTTCTCCCAGGTTGCGCCTCAGCTTGAGGCGTGGAACGGTTTTCCCAAGGCCGCAGGCGCATTCAAGGCAGCGCGCGTGCGATCGCGGGACATGATGACAAGCACGAGGATCGTGATCAGATACGGGCTCATCGACAAGTATTCGACGGGGATTTTGAGGCCCGCCGCCTGCAAGTTCAACTGCAAGACGGTGATGCCGCCGAAAAGATAGGCACCCAGAAGCGCGCGCCACGGCTTCCAGCTTGCAAAAACGACAATGGCCAGCGCGATCCAACCTGCGCCAGCGGTCATGCCTTCGGTCCATTGCGGGACGCGCACGAGGCTCAGATAGGCGCCACCGAGGCCTGCACAGGCCCCGCCGAACGCTATCGCCAGCAAGCGGATACGGACAACCTTATAGCCCAAAGCGTGGGCTGCATCGTGGCTTTCCCCTACCGCACGCAGGATCAGGCCGACGCGGGTTCTGGTCAGGACATACCAGACCGCCGCAACGATCCCGATCGAGATGTAGATCATCGCGTCATGCTGAAAGAGCACGGGTCCAAGGATCGGGACATCGGCCAACGGACCAAGCGGGACATCGGACGTGGCCGGTGCGCGGATACCCACGTAATTCTGGCCCATCAACGCCGCGATCCCAAGGCCGAACAAGGTTAACGCAAGGCCGGTCGCGACCTGGTTCGACAGCAGCACTTGGGTCAAGAACCCGAAGAGCAGCGACAGCAACGCGCCGCCCAAGGCGGCGGCAACAAAGCCCAATGTCGGCGAGTCGAGATTGACCGCAGCGATAAAGCCGGTGACCGCGCCGACGATCATCATGCCTTCGACACCGAGGTTCAGGACGCCAGATTTCTCGACGACCAATTCCCCGATGGCCGCCAGCAGGATCGGCGTCGAGGCGACCATGAGAGAGGCCAACAGGATGAGCGGGTTGATCGCGCTGAGGTCCATCAGGCAGATATGCTCCAGTTGATGATGCAGAAAACGCAGATCATTGCCCATCCGACCAAGAGCCCTGTCCCAACGAAGGGTAGGTGCGCCAGTCGCGGCCTATGTCGCTGAAAATGCTGATGAACCCGCTGGCGAAACCGGGAGGGAAGCAGGAAACGCAAAGCCACGGCGGCTACGCCTGCAACCGCAACATGCGCGAGAATGAAGTAGACGATGGCAGACAGGCTTCCGCCTTGCTGATGCAACGCAAACGGCCCCATTAAGCCCAGCATAAGCCCCATCATGATCGGCATCAGTGCCATATGGCGGAATGTCATGCGGCCTGCCCCTTTCTGAATCGGATGCGGAAATTGCTCAGCACGTCAACCCCGAGCAGGAAGAACAAGAGCATCCCCTGAAACGCTTGGATCGCGGCGGACGGGATGCCCAGCATGAACTGCGCCAATTCCCCGCCGATATAGGTTAATGCCATCAGCAAACCGGCCAGCAGGATACCAATGGGATGCAAGCGGCCTAAGAAAGCGACTATGATTGCCGTGAAGCCATAGAAGCTGTTGAAGTCGATGCTGATCTGGCCTGCGGGACCAGACACCTCGAACAGCCCTGCGAGACCTGCAAGGCCCCCAGAGATACCAAGGCACAGTGCGATCAGAACGTTCGGTCTGACGCCTGCAAAGCGCGCAGCACGCGGGGCTTGGCCGGTCAGTTTGATCTGATAACCCAGCAGGTGTTTGTTTAACAAAACATAGGCTGCAATCACCGCGATGAAAGCCGCAACCACGCCCCAATGTGCGCCTGTGCCAGCGATCAATTCGGGGTTCGCCGCCGATGGATATTGCTGCAGGTTGCGTGATCCCGGGAAGCCGCCGCCATCAGGATTTCGCAATGCGCCCAATGCCATAGAGGCCAAAAGCTGCTCGGCCACATAGACCAGCATCAGCGACACAAGGATTTCGTTCGTCCCGAACCTGATCTTCAACACCGCCGGGATCATGGCCCAAAGGGTCCCGCCAATCGCCCCGGCAAGAACCATCAAAGGAAAGATGTAAATCGCCTCGGTCGGGTAAAACGCTAGGCCCACAGCCGCGCCGCAAATGGCGCCAACGATGTATTGCCCTTCGGCGCCGATGTTCCAGATACCCGCACGGAACCCCAATGACAGACCGATCGCAATCAAGATGAGCGGAGCCGCTTTCACCAGCAATTGCGGGCGCGAGTAGCTGGCAAATTGCGGGTTGAAAAGCGGATCCCAGAAGATCGTGCGAATGGCCTCAAAGGGGTCCTTGCCCAGCAAAGCGAACAGCAAACCGCCTGCGATCATGGTTAATACAACGGCCAGAACCGGCGTCAAAGCCTGCCACATGCGCGAGGGTTCGGGACGGCGTTCAAGTGTGATCATGCGGGCTCCAGATCATGGGCACCGCCCAGCATAAGACCGATCTGATCCAGCGTCAGACCCGCCGCGGGCACGGCCTCGCTCAACCTGCCGCCATTCAACGCGGCAAAACGGTCACTGATCTCCATCAGCTCGTCCAGATCCTGACTGATGACAACCACAGCGCTGCCCTGCCCGGCCAAGTCCAGAAGCGCTTGCCGGATCGCTGCCGCGGCCGCAGCATCGACGCCCCAGGTCGGTTGGTTCACGATCAAAACGTCCGGCTTTTGCAGCACTTCGCGCCCGATCACGAACTTCTGCAGATTGCCGCCTGACAACGCGCGGGCCACCGAACTCACCCCCGGCGTGCGCACGTCAAATTCGTCAACGACACGCTCTGCGAAAGCCCGCGTTTTGCCCCAGTCCAGAAACCCGTTGCGCGCGAGGTTTTCGCGCACATGGCTGGTCAGCAAGGCGTTTTCCGTGAGGCTCATGTCGGGCGCAGCGGCATGGCCCAAACGCTCTTCCGGGCCGCTGAGAATCCCGACGCGCCGCCGGGCTGTTGGCCCCAATTTGCTGATCGGTTGCCCGTTCAAAAACACACCGTCCCGCGTGCCGCGCTCGCCCGAAAGGGCGGCCAGCAACTCGTCCTGCCCATTGCCCGCGACACCACCAATCCCAAGCACTTCGCCTTGCCGTACCTCGAAACTGACATCGCGCAGCGGCGTGCCGAATTGCGTGGCAGGCGGTAGCGAGAGGCTCCGCACTTCCAGCGCGACATCGCCCAGATCCGCCCCGCTGGCCTTGGTTTGTTGCAGCACCTTGCCGACCATCATTTCGGCCAGCTCACGCGCGGTTTTCTCACGCGGATCACAGGTCGCCACCACCTTGCCCCGCCGCAGGATTGTCGCGCTGTCACAGAGCGCGCGAATCTCCTCAAGTTTATGAGAAATATAAAGAATTGCGGTGCCTTCAGCCTTCAGTTTGCGCAAGGTCGCGAACAGGATATCAACCTCCTGCGGGGTCAGAACACTTGTCGGCTCATCCATAATCAGCAGTTTTGGGTCCTGCAGAAGACAGCGAATAATCTCGACCCGCTGACGTTCTCCGGCACTGAGGTGGCCAACCAGACGGGCCGGGTCCAGCGGCAATCCATAAGCCTCGCTCACCTCGGTGATCCGGCGCGCGAGATCGCGCAAGGGCGGCGGGTTTTCCATGCCCAAGGCGATGTTCTCAGCGACGTTCAGTGCCTCGAACAGACTGAAATGCTGGAACACCATTGCCACGCCAGCGGCCCGCGCCGCGCGTGGCTCAGCAGGCGTAAAAGGCGCCTCGTTCAACGTCATGGTGCCACTATCGGGGCGCACCAGACCATAAATCATCTTGACCAGGGTCGACTTGCCCGCGCCGTTTTCGCCCAAAAGCGCATGCACCTCGCCGCGCTCAATGGCAAACGACACATCGTCATTGGCGATGACACCCGGATAGGCTTTGCTCAGCCCTTCGACTGTCAAAAGCACACTCACGTCGCAGGTCCTGTCATGATTACCCCCGGGCAGACCTCGTCAACGCTATGCCAAGCGCGCCAGCCCGACAATGCCACCCAAGGCATTTGCACGCTCCGGTAGTGCAAAAATCATGCAAATGCGCGAAATTACGGCATGTCTAGACATGCTGCCCTGCGTTCACCTCGATCTCGGTCCCGGTGACATAGCTCGACTGATCCGAGCACAGAAAATAGATCACATCGGCCACTTCCGAGGGTTGTCCCAGCCGCCGCAAAGGCAACCCTTCCACGATCTTCTCTGTGCCGGGGCTCAGGATTGAGGTTTCGACCTCTCCGGGTGCGATGGCGTTGACGCGCACGCCCAAAGGCCCGAAATCATGGGCCATTTCGCGCGTCAGTGCTGCCAAAGCCGCCTTCGATGTCGAATAGGCGGCCCCCGCGAACGGATGCACCCGCGCGCCTGCAATCGAGGTCACGTTCACGACCGATCCTTTGGCAGCCGACAGCTCGTCTTTCAAGCCGCGCGCCAGCACGACAGAGGCAAAGAAGTTCACATGAAAGACCTTGCCCCATGTGCGCAGGTCGGTGTCGAGCGTGTTCAGCCGCCCGCCGTCTTCGTCTTTGGGCGATATGCCTGCATTGTTGACGAGCGCATCAAGGCTGCCATTGATCTTGGATTTAACCACCTCGATCGCTTTGATCGTATCGTTCGGGTCCGCCAGATCGACCTGAATGTGGTTCTCTTCCCCGCCTGGCCACGGGCATCGCACATCGAAGGCCTGCCGCGAACAGGTCAGCACCCGCCATCCCGCTGCCGAAAACCGCTTGACCGTCGCGTGACCGATGCCGCGGGACGCCCCTGTCAGCAGCATCGTCTTTACGCCGTCTGAATCGCTCATGATGCGGGCTCCTTTTCCGGTTCGACTCTAGCAGCCGCAGCGTGACGCGCAACGCACCCCTTGGCACATGGGCGCGAACCGACTAACGATGCGCTCAAGAGGACAGCATGAGAAAACAAACCGCTATGAAAAGCGACTGGATCGCCACCGCCCGCACGCTCAGCCAGGCCCTGCCATATCTGCAACGCTACGACGAGGCCATCGTTGTGATCAAGCTGGGCGGCCATGCCATGGGCAGCGACGAAGCGATGGAGAGCTTCGCCCGCGACGTAGTGCTGATGCAGCAGGTCGGGGTGAACCCGGTGATCGTTCATGGGGGCGGTCCGATGATCAACCAAATGCTCGACAAGCTGGAGATCACGTCAGAGTTCGTCAACGGCAAACGTGTGACCGATGAGGCCACGATCGAAGTGGTCGAGATGGTTTTGTCGGGTCGCGTCAACAAGCGGATTGTTCAGGCGATCAATGCCCAAGGTGGTCGCGCGGTCGGCCTTTCGGGCAAAGACGCCAACCTGATCACCTGCGATCCGGTGGACCCGGCGCTGGGCCTTGTGGGCGCGCCCAACGACATTGACCCAAGCGTGCTGCAGTCGATGTTCCGCGATGACATGATCCCGGTGATCGCGCCCCTTGGCGCAGGCCGCGGCGGCGAGACGTTCAACATCAATGGCGACACGGTCGCAGGGGCCGTCGCCGCTGCGCTGAAAGCCGACCGTCTGTTGCTGCTCACCGACGTGGCTGGCGTGAAGGACGCAAGCGGCGAGGTTGTCACCGAAATGACACCGCTGCAGATCGAGGAGATGACCAAGCAGGGTATCATCGCCGGTGGCATGATCCCCAAGACCGAAACCGCGCTTGAAGCCATTCGCGGCGGCGTGCGCGCGGTCGTCATTCTGGACGGACGCGCGCCCAATGCCTGCCTGCTGGAGCTTTTCACCGATCACGGCGCAGGCTCCCTGATCCGCGCGTGAGCGGGCTGGAGGCAGAGGCGAATGCCCGCGGCCTGACCATCGCGGGCGGCTTTTACCCCGAGCCCGAGGACGGCACGCCCAAAGGCACCCGCACGCTTCTCATGCTCGCCCCGAGCGGGGCCGCGTTCTGGGACGTCTTCACTGCGTCGCCTTTCTATAGCGATGGCGCGCCCGACCCGATCGACCGCTGGTCGCGCCATGTCATCGGCACATGGGCCTGCGATCTGGGGGCCAAGGCGCTCTTTCCCTTCGGTGGGCCACCCTATCACCCGTTCCAAAGCTGGGCGCTCCGAACCGGCCGGGCCTACACCTCTCCGATCAACTTCCTTGTTCATGCCGATCAGGGTTTGATGATCTCGTTTCGCGGCGCGCTGGCGTTGAAGACGCCTGTCGATATCCCCGACGCGTCGCCATCCCCCTGCACGGATTGCCCCGCCCCTTGCACCACAGCCTGCCCGGTCTCCGCATTAACGCCTGCAGGCTATGACGTGCCCCTATGCAAAAGCTACCTTGCCGACGATCCGCCTTGCATGACAGACGGGTGTGCCGTGCGACGCATCTGCCCGGTCAGCCAGGGTTTTGACCGCCCCGCCGCACAATCCGCATTCCATATGAGAGCCTTTCGATGACCAAAACCCTGATCCTGATGCGCCACGCCAAATCCGACTGGGACGATCCGCTGATGGCCGATATCGACCGCCCGCTCAACAAGCGGGGCCGCGCCGCCGCACTTGTCATGGGCGATTGGATCACGGCGCAGGGGCTGTCGCCAGACTTGACGCTTTGCTCCAGCGCCAACCGCACCGCAGAGACATGGGCGCTGACGGGTCTTGAGGCAGATATCCGATTTGAAAAACGTCTCTACCACGCGACGGCGGACATAATGCTGGGTGTGTTGCATGAAGCGGCTGGCGACACGGTCATGATGATCGGCCATAACCCCGGCATCTCTGATCTCGCCGAAGGGCTTGTCACGAAACGCCCGAAGCATCCCGACTTCTGGCGCTACCCAACTGCAGCCACACTGATCGCGCGTTTCGACATTACGGACTGGACAAAGGCCGGGTTTGGGCAGGCAAAGACCCTTGCCTTTGTGGTGCCACGGGACCTGAAAGACTAACTTTCTTTTGTGCCCAAATACTTCGGAGTTTGAGGCAGAGCCTCAATAAAAAATGGAATGCGCCCCCGCAGGGGCGCTCCGTTGTTTTGATCTAGTGACCCAGGATCTGGCTGAGGAACAGCTGGGTCCGCTCGGACTTGGGGTTGTTGAAGAACTCTTCGGGTTCGTTCTGCTCAACAATCTGACCCGCATCCATGAAGATCACGCGGTTGGCGACCTGACGGGCAAAGCCCATCTCGTGGGTCACGCAGAGCATCGTCATGCCCTCTTCGGCGAGCTCGATCATGGTGTCCAGAACTTCCTTGATCATCTCCGGGTCCAGCGCCGAAGTCGGCTCGTCAAAGAGCATGATCCGCGGGCGCATGCAGAGAGACCGCGCAATCGCCACACGCTGCTGCTGACCACCAGACAACTGGCCGGGATACTTCATCGCCTGATCGGGGATTTTCACCTTCTCAAGGAAATGCATCGCGGTTTCTTCGGCTTCCCTCTTGGGCGTTTTGCGCACCCAGATCGGGGCCAGCGTGCAGTTCTCAAGGATCGTCAGATGCGGGAAGAGGTTGAAGTGCTGAAAGCACATGCCCACCTCGGACCGGATCGTGTCGATATTCTTAAGGTCTGACGACAGCAAGGTTCCGTCCACCGTGATGGAGCCCTGCTGGTGCTCCTCCAGCGCGTTGATGCAGCGGATCAGCGTCGATTTACCCGAGCCAGACGGCCCGCAGATCACGATCCGTTCGCCGCGATAGACCGTCAGATCAATGTCGCGCAGCACGTGGAAGGTGCCATACCACTTGTTCATGTCCCGGATGTCGATTGCGACCTCGTCAGAGACCTTCATTGCAGCTGTTTCAGTCATGTTGTCAGCCCTTCCTTAGCGGTGGCCGGTCTGGAGTTTACGCTCCAACCATTGTGAGTATTGCGAGATGCCGTAGCAGACGACGAAGAACAGGATCGAGGCAAAGGCCCACAGCTCCCAGTAGACGCCCGCCCAGTCGGTCGAGGACAGGATCGGCCCGCGGATCATGCCCACCAGGTCGAACATCGAGATGACCGAGACGAGGGTGGTGTCCTTAAACAGACCCACCGCCACGTTCACGATCCCGGGGATCGAGATTTTCAACGCTTGCGGCATGATGATCAGGCGCGTGGCCTGTGCGTAGTCCAACCCGAGGCTGTCTGCGGCTTCATACTGACCGCGCGGCAAAGCGGCCAGGCCGCCCCGGATCACCTCGGCGATATAGGCCGAGGAGAACATCGTGATCATGATGATGACCCGCAGGATCAGGTCCAGAGAGGTCTCCGGCGGGAAGAAGTAGGCCAGAACCACGTTTGCCACGAACAGGAGCGTGATCAGCGGCACGCCTCGAATGAACTCAATAAAGACCACGCAAATCCACTTGATGATCGGCATATGCGATTGACGGCCCAGCGCCAGCGCGATGCCGATGGGCAGCGACAGCGACACACAGACCGTGCCAAGGATCATATTGAGCATAAAGCCCCCCATGTTCCGGCTCGCGACTTCCGGCAAGGCCAGAAGGTTGGGCGTCGCTTCGACAATGAAACCCGTGACCCACCATGTGATCAGTGCCGCGGCCACGGCCCCGAAAAGGCCTATCGCAAAACTGTTCCGCTCAAGGCGTTTGAAGGCGAAGTAACCGGCCACAAAGCCCAGCAGCGCCGTGATCGGGATCAGGATCGTGCCGCCCCAGATCAGGAAATATGCCAGAAACGGATAGATGCCGGTGAAGACCAGCATGATCCGCGGCAGGTTCAGGAACAGAACCGGCGCGACGGCGACGAACAGCAGCACGAACGCGAGTGTCGGCCGCCAATACTCAGAACTTGGATACTCAAAGCCGAACAAAAGCTGCTGCCAACGTTGTTCGATCACCGCAAAGCAGGCACCGCCATTGCCTTGCGTGATCTCGCGGCACTCGCGGATGTTATCCACGCCCCAGACGCCATTGGCGATCCAGGGAAAGATGCCCATTACCAGCGTGTAGACGATGTAGATCCCCAACAGGGTCATGATCGTGTTGAACGGCCCCGAAAAGAGGTTCTCGCGCATCCATTTGACCGCACCGGCCTGACCGGCGGGCGGCGGAGCTGGCGGGATTTCGGTATGCCGCACGAAGGCGACGGTTTGTGCATGTGTATCGCTCATATCACCGCTCCTTCAGCTTGATCGAGTTGTTGTAGACATTCATCAGCGCCGAGATCGTCAACGAGAATGTCAGATAAAAGAGCATCAGCAGCAGCACCGATTCAATGGCGCGCCCGGTCTGGTTCAGCGTGATGCCGCCCAGCGTGCCGGTCAGGTCCATATAGCCCACGGCAATCGCCAGAGAGCTGTTCTTGGTGATGTTAAGATATTGCGAAATCAGCGGCGGAATGATGACCCGCAGCGCCTGCGGCAGGATCACGAGGTTCATGATCCGGCCAGACCGCAAGCCCAGCGCCGCAGCGGCCTCTGTCTGGCCTTTGGAGATTGCAAGGATGCCGGCGCGCACGTTCTCGGCGATAAAGGCACCGGTATAGATCGCCAAAGCAAACCACAGCGCGATCAGGGAGCCCCGGATCGTCAGGCCACCTTGGAAGTTGAAGCCCCGCAGTTCTGGATATTCCAGACCAATCGGGCGACCTAGGACGAAATAGGCCAGCAACGCGGGCACAAAGAAGATCGCCAGCGACGGCAGGAAAACCGGCACGACACGGCCCGTATCGAACAACACGTTGCGCGCATAACGCCGCCACAGGAAGATGCCGGCGATAGACGCAAGGAATACTGCCACGACCAGCCAGCCGCCTGTTTCAAAGACCGGCTTGGGCACGTAGACGCCGCGGTTGGTGAAGGCGAAGGCGTCGCCCACCATCGTCGCGGTGGGGTTATCGCCCCGGAAATCGCGGGGCTGCGGGAAGACATTGGCCGTCACCGTGAAGATGATGATGATCCAGATCAGCACCGGCACGTTGCGGAACGCCTCGACATAAAGGCTCATCAGCTTCGAGATGATCCAGTTGTTCGACAGACGCAGCACGCCTGCGATCACACCGAAGACCGTCGCCGTGACACAGGCGAGAAACGCCACAATAAGCGTGTTCAACGCACCCACGATGGAGGCCCGCATATGCGTGCTTTGGCTGTCATAGGGGATCGGCTGCTGGTTAATGTCGTAACCGGCCGGATCGCCCAGGAATTCGTATGAAATGTTCAGGCCCGCTGCCGCAAGGTTCTGCGCAAGGTTGTTCCCGAGGATCGAGAAAATCACGATCAACGCGAGAAGAGCAATGGCCTGGAAAGTATAGGAGCGGTACCGGGTGTCGTTGATCAACATCGACAGGCGGAATGACTCCTTCGGAGGGTCAGTCGCAATGGTCATTATATGTGCTTCCCTGAAGCGCCCTCGGTCTCTCTTGACGGGTTGTCCCGTTCTTGGGGCCGAAGATTATTATCATTGAAGGGAAAGGGGCGCGGCCTGTGCAGCCGCGCCCCAATCCTTAAGTATCTTACCGGAACGGCGGCGAGTAGATCAGGCCACCATCGGTCCACTGTGCGTTGAGACCGCGTGCCAGACCAATCGGCGTTTCTTCACCGATATTGGTCGAGAAGACTTCGCCGTAGTTACCGCCGACCATGATCGCGCGCTTGGCCCATTCAGCATCCAGACCGAGCATTTCGCCCAGGGTGCCTTCGGTGCCCAGCAGGCGGTTCACTTCGGGGTTGTCGGTGCCTGCGGACAGCTCTTCAGCGTTCTCCGAAGTCACACCCAGTTCTTCTGCTGTGATCAGCGCGTTCAGCGTCCAGCGAACAACATCGCCCCATTCGTTGTCGCCGTGGCGAACAAGCGGACCAAGCGGCTCTTTGGAGACGATTTCGGGCAGCAGAACGTGGTCACCCGGTGTCTCGAAGTTGGCACGCTGAGCGGCCAGTGCGGAGGCGTCCGTGGTGTAGACGTCGCATGCGCCAGCCAGATACTGCTGAACAGCTTCTGCGCCGGTTTCGATCGGCACGGGCTCATAGCTGATGTTGTTGGCCCGGAAGAAGTCCGCAAGGTTCAGCTCGGTCGTGGTGCCGGTCTGGATGCAGACGGTTGCGCCATCAAGATCTTTTGCAGACGACACGCCCAGTGCGGACGGAACCATGAAGCCCTGACCGTCATAGTAGTTGATGCCGATGAATTCGAACTTCAGGTCGACATCGCGCGAGAAGGTCCAAGTTGTGTTACGGGCCAGCATGTCGATCTCGCCGGAGGCCAGCGCGGTGAAGCGGGTCTTACCGGTGGTCGGCACGAACTGCACTTTAGTGCTGTCACCCAGAACAGCCGCTGCCACAGCGCGGCACACAGCGACGTCAAAACCTTGCCATTCGCCGTTCGCGTCGGGCTCAGCAAAACCGGGAACGCCAGTGGTCACGCCGCAGTTCAGCGAGTCACGGGCCTTCACGTCATCAAGCGTGCCAGCAGCAGCAACGCCAGCCGAAAGGCCAGCGACCGTCAGCGCGCCAAGAAATACGGATGTTTTCATGTTTACCTCTTCCTGATTGTCCCCCCGTGAGTGGGGAGGTTCGTCCGGCCTGTCCCGGCCGGGTTCGATACGATGAAGGTACTCTTCTCCCTCAGTGGCGCAAGTGTGGGCAAATTCATCAAAGAAGGTCAAGGCATGGATCATCAAAAGAAATGGAGGAAACACCCTGTTTCCCCTGCGTCATGCCTTTGAATCGCCTAGGGATTGAGCAACACATCTTCATTATGCGTCAGTTTGTAGAAACGATACGCATGTAAGAAGGCCTGCCGCTTGGTCTCGGCCAGCGCCGTGGCTTCCTCGTCTTCGCCCCATTGCGCGATCTGCCAGTCCTCATCGACCCTTGAAATATGCCAAAGATCCTCTGGCGGCGTATGCCCCTCAATCGCCGCAAATCCGAGGATCAGAGAGCCTGACAGGCTCACCAGATCATGAAACGCCGTCAGCTCAAACGCATTGAGCTGGTGCACCCGCGCGGTCAGACTGCGCAGGGCCTCGTCGTCCTGCGCCACAAACATAACGCCAGAAACAGGCTTTAAACGGGCGCTTAGGGCCGTTTCGGCCCAATCCAGAAACGGGTCCCAAGCGGTACTCTGCGCTACGATCAGTTCAACCGGGCTATCGGCGCGGTAGCACAGCAAGTCGGTGGTGCCATACTCTGCGATCATGTCGGCCACTTCGGCGTGTTGCGGCCCGGTCTTGTCGAGCGCTGCGTTTACCGACCGGGTCACGGGCATCGACATCGGGTTGATCTTTTCGCCCTGGGCAGCCCACTCGCCCGCGACGGCTTTCGCCATCGCTTCACTTGGCACAACCAAAGCGGTCTTGGCGGGCGTTTTGATACTGCGCCCATCAAGGCGCACCGAGAAACCTGCGCCTTCCGGCTGCACCGTGGTCTCTTTCCAAAAGCGTTTTGCGGCCCATTCGCTCATTTTTTCAGCTCCAAAGCCCGGAGAGGTGGTCCGGAAGGTGGCGGATATCGTCGATGATTCGGGCAGGTGATGCCTTTTTAAGCGCCTCAACCGGGTGGTATCCCCAGCTGACCCCGATCGTTTGTGCCCCCGCAGCGCGGCCCATTTCCATGTCGAAACTGGTATCGCCAATCATCACCGCATGACCTGCGTCGATGCCGGTTTCGGACAGTGCGGCTTCCACCATCGCAGGGTGCGGCTTCGACGGATGATGATCGCTGACCTGTTCGGTCATGAAGAACCCGGTCAATTCATGCGTCCGCAATACGATATCAAGCCCCTTGCGCGACTTGCCGGTCGCCACGCCCAGCACAAATTCAGGCACCGCTTTGAGCTGCTCCAGCACCTCGCGCACACCGGGATAGAGCGGGCTGTGATCGCGCCCGTTATGGCGGTTCTCAACAAAGGATTGCTTGTAGGCCTCGACCAATTCGGCGTTCTGGCCGTCATCAAGCTCAGGGGCCAACCGGGCAATGGCTTGAGGCAGTGACAGACCCACAATCGACAGCGTTTCTTCGCGGGACGGGGCGGCCAGGCCATGACGCTCAAACGCATGGGTCATCGCGGCAAGGATGTGGTTCTGGCTGTCGACCAGCGTCCCATCCACATCGAACAGGATCAGCTTCGGGGTCACATCAAATCCTCAAACGGGTCGGCAGGAAAGTCTTCCGGAAGCCATTCAAACGTCTTCCAGGTCTTGGCCATGTGATCGGAGAGCGGCGCAGTGATGTTGAGCTGCGCGCCGGTCACCGGATGTGTCAGACTAATGGAGCGGGCGTGCAGATGCAGCTTTCGACTGATCTCGCCGCCCAGCTGTGCGCCCCAGCCATCGCCGAGGTTCTCTTGCCCCGACCCACCGTATTTACCATCGCCGATGATCGGATGCCCCATTTCGGCCATATGGGCGCGCAGCTGGTGGGTGCGGCCCGTCACAGGCACCATCGCGACCCATGCGCCGCGCTGCGCCAGCGTGGTCAGCACCGCGTAATCCGTCGTCGCGCGCTTGGCCCCTTCGGTTTTATCGACGTCACGCGGATGGATGCAGAGCATCTTCTCCGCCTCGCCTCGCGCGCCATGCCCCGGCGCTTTGACCAGCCCGTATTTGATCGTGCCCATCCGTGGATGCGGCACGCCAGCAACGGCGGCCCAGTAAATCTTGCGGGTCTCGCGCGCGCGGAACGCATCGGCCAGCGCATTTGCCGTCAAACGGTTGCGCGCCAGCAGCAACACGCCCGAGGTGTCCTTGTCGAGCCGGTGCACAAGGCGTGGCTTGTCGTCAAAGCCGAAGGTCAGCGCCTCGGCCAAAAGGTCCACATGGCGGGTCTGCTTGCTGCCGCCCTGAGACGGCAAGCCCGGCGGCTTGTTCAACGCAATGATGTGATCGTCGCGATATAGAACGCAGGACTGGATCATCTTGGCATCGGCATCGCTGACGCGCTGCTTGGGTTGCGCGGTGATCTCACCAGGCTCCGGCAACGGCGGCACACGCACCGATTGGCCCGCTTCCACACGGGTCGAGGATTTCACCCGGCCGCCATCAAGGCGCACCTCGCCCTTTCGGCACATCTTCTCGATCCGGCCTTGGGAGAGATGCGGATAGCGACGACGCAGAAAGCGGTCAAAGCGCTGGCCGTCTTCATCGCTCATCACCGTGATCATTTGAACACCGCTCATGCGAACATTCCCCGCATAGCGACGACACCAAGAACCAAAGCTGCGATGGAGAGCACGACCGACAGCCCAACATAGAGCGCCGCATGGCCCACATCGCCGCGCTCAAAAAGCGTATAGGCTTCCAGCGAAAAGGCAGAGAATGTCGTGAAGCCCCCAAGCACACCGGTCATCAAAAACGGGTTCAGATAGCTCAGGGATTTCTGCCCCAGATAGACCACCAGCAGTCCCATCAGGAACGATCCCACAACGTTCACCACTAGCACACCCAGCGGGAAGCCGGGACCTGCCCAGCGGAACACGGCAACGCCCACGCCATAGCGCGCAGCCGCTCCGATTGCGCCGCCAAGGGCCACTTGTAGCATCGTTGAAAACATGGCGCGTCTGTCGCGCGCATGGGCTTTGATGTCAACCGCCGCGCTTGCCGCGCAGCTTGACGAAATAGTCCAATCGTCGCTTCAACTCGCGCTCGAACCCCCGCTCGACGGGTGCGTAAAAGACCGGGCGCTTCATACCTTCGGGGAAGTAGTTCTGCCCGGAAAAGCCATCCTCGGCATCGTGGTCGTAGGCATAGCCGTCACCATAGCCCTGATCCTTCATCAGCGATGTGGGCGCATTCAGAATATGCTTGGGCGGCGGCTCTGACCCGGTTTGTTTGGCCGACTTGCGGGACTGCTTGTAGGCGACGTAGCCCGCGTTCGATTTCGGGGCGAGCGCCAGATAGGTGACAGCCTGCGCGAGAGCAAGCTCACCTTCCGGGGAGCCAAGGCGTTCGTAGGTCTCCCAGCTTTGCAGGCAGACGGCTTGGGCTTGTGGGTCGGCCAGCCCGATATCTTCGACTGCCATGCGGGTCAGACGGCGGGCCAGAAAGCGCGGGTCCTCGCCGCCCTCCAGCATCCGCGCGAACCAGTAAAGCGAGGCATCTGGATCCGAGCCGCGAACGGATTTATGCAGCGCCGAGATCAGGTTGTAGTGCGCATCGCCGGACTTGTCGTATTGCGCCGCACGCCGCATTAGACGTGCGCCAAGCGTGGCGGTATCGAGCTTGTCCTTGTCCGGCCAAGCCGCGACCTGTTCGATCAAGTTCAGTAGCGCACGGCCATCGCCATCGGCCATCTCCAAGAGCGCCTCTCGCGCAGGGCCATCCAAGGGCAGCCCCTTGCCCAGCTCCTTCTCGGCCCGTTGGGCCAGCCGCTCCAGATCGGCCAGATCAAGGCGCTCCAGCACCAACACCTGCGCGCGGGACATGACGGCGGCGTTCAGCTCAAAGGACGGGTTCTCTGTCGTGGCGCCGACCAGAAGGATCGTGCCGTCCTCCATATGGGGCAAGAACCCATCTTGCTGGGCTTTGTTGAAACGATGTATCTCGTCCACGAACAGCAAGGTCCCCTTCCCGTTCGCACGGCGCATCTTGGCGGCCTCGAACACCTTTCGCAGGTCCGGCACACCAGTAAAGATCGCGCTGATCTGCACAAAATGCAGGTCGGTTTCATCCGCAAGCAAACGCGCAATGGTGGTCTTGCCCACACCGGGCGGCCCCCAGAAAATCAGCGAGGACAACGCGTTGTTGGCGAGCATCACGCCCAGTGGCGCATCGGGGCCAAGCACTTGCTCCTGACCAATCACCTCTGACAGCGCTTGCGGGCGCAAGCGGTCGGCCAGCGGGCGGGGGGCACCGCTGGCGACGGGTTCAGACGTATCGAACAAATCGGCCATAGCGCACCATAGAAAGGGCGCAGGCCGAGGGGAAGGCTCAGTGCAGATGGGCGGTGAAATCGAGGCTGACCGCCTGATAGTTGATCCCGCCCATATCCATCACGCGACCCGCCGGTGCCATGTCCAAAGCGCAGCGCTTGGCCCATCGGCTCCAGTTCGACGGCAACAGCGCCACCATCTGGTTGATGCCTTCGGCGCGAGAGGCCCGCACCATCTCCATCACCAGCCGGGTATGGACCTTGCGGCGAATGGTGGAGGGGATGTTATGGGCCACAAAGCCGCGCGTGACCTCCCAGACATGGGGGGCAACCGGCGCCTCGGTGAACAGCAAATCCCGCGGGATCGAGTCGAGCAGACCCATCTGCGCATCGCGGATCATGTAGCTGTAGATGCCGCAGCGCGCGGTGGTCGGTGTCAGACGCACACCTGCCATCACCTCCCCCAGGTGATGAACCGCGATCCAGCGGCTTTGGGGTGTGTCGTATTGGTCGAACTCCATGTCCATGACCTCGGGAAGGTCCCATTTGTTCTGGACGATGAAGGATTGCTTCCGCGCGCGGAAGATATTGGCGAACAGCTCACCGTGCTGGTGGAAGTTGGCGAAGGAAAGGGTCGTGGCTTGCATGAGTGGTCTCCGTTTCGGTTCAAGGTTGTTTTCCCTCGTTCCGATGTCGGAGACCCCCGTCTATAGCAATCTGTAGTCGCGCGCGCGTTGAATGGCTTCGGCTGTTGTGCGGGCGAGAAGCCGCTGACGGGCAGACGTCAAACGAGCCTTCAAGGCGCTTTCTGAGATATTGAGTTCGGCGGCGGCAGCTGCGTGACGATGGCCCTCCGCGATCAGTTTGAGGGCTTCGATTTGGGCCGGTGTCAGATTCTCAGGAGGTTGTGTGACGTCGTGCATGTCCTCCACAATTTTCTGAAAAGCGCTGATTTCGGCATCTGTGAATTCCCGGTCGGCGCGCGCGCTTGATGCAATCGTGCGCGATTGCATCGGACCGCAGGACACGGCAAGCCCGTAGACCATGCCGTGTTCTTGCGACTGCCCCAGAATGTCAAAGGGATCCGGGATCTCGATCTCACTCCAACGCGTTGCGCCGGTTGTGCTGAAGCCCCAGGCGATGATGGGATCGCGCAGGGCATATGCCTCTTCGGTGTAGTGATCCGTCCACGCACGCGGGAATGTCTGGTGGTGGATAAGAGGCAAGGCAAACCGGATATGTAACGCATAAAAGAAACCATTCGGCGACAGAGCGCTCAGCGATTGGGTGTGGCGATCAAGATCAGCTCTCACAGACATAAGTTTTAGACAATCTCGGGTTGTTTAGGTCAATACGCAATCGCCCATACTGGGGTTGTGTTACATTAGTGTTGCTCGCCCAAAAGAAAAACCCCCGCATCTGCGGGGGTTTAGAAAAGTAACGTAGCGTCAGATGGGTTTACCCTTCTGCAGCCTCTTCAGCAGCGACGCGGGCCTTGTCAGCGGCACCCTTGGCATCGCGGTCGCGGTCCACGAACTCGATGATCGCCATAGGAGCCATGTCGCCATAGCGGAAACCGGCTTTCAGAACGCGAACGTAACCACCGTTACGGTCTTTGTAGCGCGGGCCCAGAACGTCGAACAGTTTGGCGACATACTGGTCCTGCTTGAGCTTGCTGGCAGCCTGACGGCGCGCGTGCAGATCGCCACGTTTGGCGAGCGTGATCATCTTTTCGATGACACGGCGCAGTTCTTTAGCCTTGGGCAAGGTTGTTTTGATTTGCTCATGTTCGATGAGCGAGCCGGCCATGTTCGCCCAGAGCGCCTTGCGGTGCTCGTGCGTGCGATTCAGGCGGCGGTATCCTCGTGCGTGACGCATTTTCTCTATCCTTACTTTCGTTTTGCTTTGTCTGGCAGCCGATGCGTGTCAGCCACTCTCCTTGGGGCGGGTGCCCGGGTCGTGAAGGCGGGCGCGGATCAAGCCGCGCCCATGCCCTTTTGGCTTAGAAGTTGTCTTCGAACTTCTTGGCCAGATCGTCGATGTTGTCTGGCGGCCAGTCCTCGACATCCATGCCGAGGTGCAGACCCATACCGGACAGCACTTCCTTGATCTCGTTCAGCGACTTGCGGCCGAAGTTCGGGGTGCGGAGCATCTCGGCTTCGGTCTTCTGGATCAGATCGCCAATATAAACGATGTTGTCGTTCTTCAGGCAGTTTGCCGAACGGACCGACAGTTCCAGCTCGTCCACTTTCTTCAGCAGAAGCGGGTTGAACTCCAGACCGTCATCCTCAGCAGCAGCCGAGGCGCTTTCCGGCTCGTCGAAGTTCACGAAGATCGACAGCTGGTCCTGCAGGATGCGTGCGGCGAATGCCACAGCGTCGTCCGGCGAGATGGAGCCATCGGTTTCCAGCTTCAACGTCAGTTTGTCATAATCCAGCACCTGACCTTCGCGGGTCGGCTGCACGTCGTAGGAAACTTTCTTGACCGGCGAGTAGATCGCATCGATCGGCATCAGGCCGATCGGCGCATCTTCGGGGCGGTTCTTGTCCGCAGACACATAGCCCTTACCGGTGTTGACCGTCAGCTCCATGAAGAGGTTCGCACCTTCATCAAGGTGGCAGATCACGTGCTCTTTGTTCAGAACGTCAATGCCTGCGCTTTCGGAGATATCGGCAGCAGTTACAACGCCCGGACCTTTGGCCTGGATCGACAGACGCTTGGGCCCTTCGACTTCCATGCGGATCGCAACGCCTTTGAGGTTCAGAATGATATCGGTGACATCTTCACGCACACCGGCAACAGACGAAAACTCGTGCAGCACGTTGTCGATCTGAACGCTCGTGATGGCAGCGCCCTGCAGCGACGACATCAGCACGCGGCGCAGCGCGTTGCCCAGTGTCAGACCAAAGCCGCGCTCAAGCGGTTCAGCGACAACAGTCGCCTGGCGTGCGGGCTCATTGCCCGGTTTCACATCAAGCTGTGTCGGCTTGATGAGTTCTGCCCAATTTTTATGGATCATGCGTCCCTCCATTCCTGCTTGCCTTCCATGTCCCAAAAGGCAAGCGCCCGAGGATTAAAATGCGTGCGGGGGCCGTGCGAAAACACGCGGCCCCAGCGGTAACAAATGTCGATTAGACCCGGCGGCGCTTCGGCGGGCGGCAACCATTGTGGGCCATCGGTGTCACGTCACGGATCGACGTGATGTTGAAGCCAACAGCGGCCAGCGCACGCAGCGCGCTTTCACGGCCGGAACCGGGGCCTTGCACTTCGACCTCAAGCGTTTTCACGCCGTGCTCTTGTGCTTTCTTGCCGGCGTCTTCAGCCGCCATCTGCGCCGCGTAGGGCGTGGATTTCCGCGAGCCTTTGAAGCCCATGGTGCCAGCAGACGACCACGAGATCGCATTGCCCTGCACGTCCGAGATCAGGATCTTGGTGTTGTTGAACGAGCTGTTAACGTGTGCAACGCCCGCAGCGATATTCTTACGCTCTTTTTTCTTAGCGCGTGTCTTTTCGCGTGCCATCTATCCGCCCCTTACTTCTTCTTGCCAGCGATTGCTTTCGCCGGGCCTTTGCGCGTGCGCGCATTCGTGTGGGTGCGCTGACCGCGCACAGGCAGATTGCGGCGATGACGCAGACCGCGGTAGCAGCCAAGATCCATCAGACGCTTGATGTTCATTTGCACTTCACGGCGCAGGTCACCTTCAACGGTGTGGTTTGCGTCGATATGCTCGCGGATGGCCAGAACTTCGGCATCGCTCAGCTCGTTCACACGACGGGTTTCGTCGATTTTCACAGCTTCGCAGATGGATTTTGCCGAAGAGGGGCCAATTCCGGTGATGTAAGTCAGGGCGATCGGGACCCGCTTATGGGTCGGGATGTTTACGCCGGCGATACGTGCCACGTGTCACTTTCCTTTTCGTTGCGGTTCCGTCATTCCAGAACCTTTTTTCACAACGGAGGCCCGAGGCATTCGCCAACGGGCCGCAGCTGATATCCGAGGTATTCACATGCGGGGGCGACCCGCACACAGAATCGATTTTCCCGATGGGAAGGCTGTCAGTTAGGCCCTATTTGTCTGGCCGTCAAGGGCTGGGTCAGAGGTTCTTGAGAACGTCCGAAATCTCACCGGCAACTTCGTCAATCGCACCGAGCCCGTCGACCGATTTCAGATCGCCCTTGGCATAGTAATACCCGATCAGCGGAGAGGTCTTCTTGTAGTATTCCATCAACCGCTGCTTGAGGCTCTCGGCGTTGTCATCGGCACGCACAGGCTCGCCTGCGGCAAGGGCCTGTTCAGCGCGCCCGACGATCCGGTCGACCAGAACCGCGTCATCCACCCGAAGCTCGATCACCGCATCCAGCGTCTTGCCGGTCTTCTCAAGCAACACACCCAAAGCATCGGCCTGCGCCAGCGTCCGGGGGAAGCCGTCGAAGATAAAGCCGCCGCCGTTTGCGCCCGTCAGTTTCTCTTCGATCAGGCCAATGACGATCTCGTCGGTCACAAGCTCTCCACGCGCCATGACATCGGCCACGCGATTGCCCATCTCGGTTCCGCTGCTCTTGGCTTCGCGCAGCATGTCCCCTGTGGACAGCTGCACCATGCCATGCGCCTCGACCAGGCGGCTGGCCTGGGTGCCTTTCCCGGCCCCCGGAGGCCCAAGCAAGATGATATTTGTCATCGACGTGACGGCGCCCGGCGGCCCTTCTTCTTGGACTTGCCGCGAAGTTGGGATTTCTCGATTAGGCCTTCATACTGGTGCGCGAGCAGATGGCTTTGAACCTGTTGGATCGTGTCCATCGTCACCGACACCACGATCAGCACGGACGTGCCGCCGAAGTAGAACGGGATCGCCAGCTCAGAGCGCAGGATTTCCGGCAGAAGACAAACGAGCGCCAGATAACCCGAGCCAAGGACAAGGATGCGGGCCACCACGTAGTCCAGATACTCGACCGTTTTCTGACCCGGACGGATCCCCGGAATAAAGCCGTTCTGGTTCTTCAGGTTTTCTGCCACGTCCTCGGTCTTGAAGGAGACGTTGGCGGTGTAAAAATACGTGAAGAAGATGATCATCGACGTGAAGAACAGCAGATAGAGCGGCTGTCCGGGGCCGAAATAGGCGAGGATGGTCGCCATTACCGGGCCTGTCTGGCTGCCCGAGAAGGTCGCGAGCGTCGTCGGCAAAAGCAGCAGCGACGAGGCGAAGATCGCAGGGATCACACCGGCGGGGTTCACTTTGACTGGCAGGTGCGAATTGCCACCGTCATACATCTTCATCCCGACCTGACGACGCGGGTATTGGATCGTAATCTTACGGAGCGCACGCTCCATAAAGACCACGAAGGCAATGGTAACAATCACCATGACGATCACGCCCACAATCACCGCAGGAGAGATCGCGCCGGACCGGCCTTGGCTGAAGAACTGGGCCAGAGCGGCGGGAACCTCGGCGATGATGCCGACGAAGATAATCAACGAGATACCGTTGCCGATGCCACGTGCGGTGATCTGTTCACCCAGCCACATCAGGAACATCGTGCCGCCGACAAGGGTAATCACGCAGGCGATGCGGAAGAACATGCCCGGATCGGTCACGAGGTTGCCGGCCTCAAGCGAGACTGCCAGACCCCAGGCCTGCAGCGTGGCAAGGAACACCGTGCCGTAGCGCGTATATTGGTTGATCTTCTTGCGGCCCTGCTCGCCCTCTTTCTTCAACTGTTCCAGCTTCGGCACCATGGCGGTGAGAAGCTGAACGATAATCGAGGCCGAGATGTAAGGCATAATCCCAAGGGCAAAGATGCCCATCCGGCTTAGCGCGCCGCCTGTGAACATCGACAGGATACCGCCAATGCCCGTGGCTGCTTCCTGCATGAACCGCTGCAATTCGGCGCCGTCGATGCCCGGAACCGGAATGAACGTGCCCAAGCGGTAAACGATCAGAAGACCAAGGGTGAACAGGATACGCTGGCGAAGCTCAGTGGCTTTGCCGAACGCGCCCCAACTCATGTTGGCGGCCATTTGTTCTGCTGCGGATGCCATGCAATGCCTCTTTATGGAACAGCGCCGCCTGACCGGGTTCCCGGACGGCGGCGCTTGGAAACTTGGTGGATATGTAAGCGGCGGCTGCGCCGCTCACAAGTCTTTACTCAGCGGCTGCCGCGGTTGTGACCGTAAGAGAGCCACCGGCTTTCTCGACAGCTTCCACTGCGGCTTTCGACGCACCGGTCACTTCAAGGGTCACTTTCGATGTGATCTCGCCCTTAGCAAGGATGCGCACACCGTCGAGCTTGCGACGGACCAGACCGGATTCAACGAGGACATCCTCGGTGATCGCCTTCTTGGCGTCGATCTTCTTGGCGTCGATGAATTTCTGCAAAAGCTGAAGGTTTACAACAGCGTAGGACTTCCGGTTGCGGCTGTTGAAGCCCCGCTTGGGAAGACGCTGATAGAGCGGCATCTGGCCGCCCTCGTAGCCATTGATGGCCACACCCGAACGGGATTTCTGACCTTTGATACCGCGACCGGCGGTCTTGCCCATGCCGGAACCGGGACCACGACCAACGCGCTTGCGTTTCTTGGTGGCGCCAGGATTGTCGCGCAGTTCATTGAGTTTCATATCGCTTCTCCTTCGCCGGATGTGACCCCCGAAGCGTAACGGGCCAACCACGGCATTTCTTGATTTGTGAATCGGGCCGGATGGCCACCGGAGGCGTATAGACGCTTGGATGGCGGGTGGCAACAGGGGATGCGACATGCCAGAGACGCCGTCTATCGGTTAGAAAACCGGGTATGGTTGCGATATAGATCGGATATGTATGCAATATGCAAATCCATGCGGATGGCGCATCGGGTGGCACCCGGTTCGAGGGTCCGTGCGCAATTCCTTGCAGTGTCGCGAAACGAGCCATTGCGTTATCGCTCACAGCTCTTAGGTGTGATGAGAAAGTTAACTTAAAGGACCACCCCCATGAAAAAGATTGATGTCAAAGACGATCTGAAGCGGTCGAAGTTTTTGATCGTCGCGATGGTGGTTCAGGTCGTTGTCGTTTTGGTGCTTATGTTCGCCTATTGGTCGTTCTTGGCCAGCTAGACCAGGAGCCTTCTCAGCGCTGATCTAAGGTCATGCCCGGCGGCACCGCCGGGCCGCGCCCGACCCTCCCCCCGGGAGGGCGCATGGTGGATGATGTGCACCGAACAGATGTTCTGGTTGGGACGGATGTTGCGCATCGTAGAGCTGTTACAAACGCCCACCCAGGGTCGGGCGCGTCCCTGTGAGAAAGCTAAACAGCACAGTGATGGAAGGGGTAGATCGTCGAACTTGGTTCAAATGCAGGATCACCAAGCCCATGTTCGCTCAGTAGCAAGAAAAACTCGATTGTACGGCATAGACTGGCGAAGTTTTGCATCTTTAGGAGTTATTCAGATAAGTCTTGGTATAAAAACCAGAACTGACTAGAGCGCGTGTTTTGAGGATACTTAAAGTCCTTGCTGTGATCCTAGCGATACCGCCGATATTGATTTTAGGTTTCATCGCTTTCATAATTTTCAGGATCGAAGTGCTCTATCCGCTGCAATTTGCGAGACTGCAAAGCGAAGCCGAGGCTTAGAATAAAGAAAACTGGGAAACCGGATCAGCTTTACGTGTGAGAGTGCGCGTGTCTTCAAGTGGGTCGATTGGCCCAAGTTCCGCAACGGCGACTGTACACTGCTACAGAAAACAGTTTGCTCGCCCTGGCGGCATCAAGGGACCGCCCCGCGCGCCCAAAGAGATTCAGCGAGACGGGCCAACTTATCTTGTCTTGCCTTTTGGACCAGATGCTGTGCACCAGACATACATAAGAGATGTCTGTCGTGATGCGCTTCTGGAATACAAGAATTGGCAACTTCCACATATCACGGAAAGTCACTCCTTTTGGTCTAACGTTGTGGCAAATGACCAATCGTTCAGTTGTTTCCTTGGCACCGATCCCCGCTCTACCCGGGGGGAGGTAACGCGCCCGGTATTCTTAGACGTCAAAGAGCTTCCACTTCGCGCACTTCTCTCTTTCGACGAATATCAAGCTCGATCCTTTTATACCGATAAGCCATACTATCGTGCCCCGAGAAATTATTTCTGGCAGACAAAAGATATGGGAGCGCCGTGTTGGAGCATCAGGCATGACGACGCCTGCATCGCGAACATCGAGAATGTCTGCGGGACACCATATCGTGAACCCTCTCGCCCCATCACTCAGCGAAACCGGCAATCTATTACTACCGAGCCTTAAAGAAAAACGCCCCGCAAGAGCGAGGCGTTTTCATCGTTCATACTGTAGGCCTACTTACCCGCGCTCTTCGATGATCTCGACGAGGTGAGGGATGGAGTTGACCATGCCGCGGACGGAAGGGGTGTCTTCCAGCTCGCGGGTTTTGTGCATCTTGTTCAGGCCCAGACCGACCAGCGTGGCACGCTGTTTGGCGGGGCGGCGGATCGGGGAGCCGATCTGCTTGACGACGATGGTTTTTGCCATGGTGACGTCTCCTTATGCTTCTGCCGGGGCTTCGGCTTCGGCGGCGGCCGGAGCGTCAGTCTTGGGCAGGATGTCAGCAACTTTCTTGCCGCGACGCTGGGCAACCTGACGCGGGCTGGCTTCGCGGCCGAGGCCGTTCAGCGTCGCGCGGATCATGTTGTAGGGGTTCTGCGAGCCGATCGACTTGGCGACGACGTCCTGAACACCCAGCATCTCGAACACGGCACGCATCGGACCACCGGCGATGATACCGGTACCTTGCGGGGCTGTGCGCATCACGACCTTACCAGCGCCGTGACGGCCCTCGATGTCGTGGTGCAGCGTGCGGCCTTCGCGCAGAGGCACGCGGACCATCTGACGCTTGGCTTGCTCGGTTGCTTTGCGGATCGCCTCGGGCACTTCTTTGGCTTTACCTTTGCCAAAGCCGACGCGGCCTTTTTGGTCGCCGACCACCACAAGAGCAGCAAAGCCAAAACGCTTACCACCTTTCACGGTTTTCGAGACGCGGTTGATCGCAACCAGGCGATCCTGAAATTCCGGTGTTTCGTCGCGGTCGCGACGGCCCCGGCCTTGTCCTTGTTCACGTGCCATCTGGCATCCTTTTCTTAGACGGACCATACGGCCCAAAATCATCTCAATCGCAGTGGACCAACGGTCCCCCGATCATCGAGGCGGCCCCGTAAGGCCGCCTGCGCTTTAGAACTTGAGGCCACCTTCACGGGCAGCGTCGGCCAGAGCCTTCACCTTGCCGTGGAAGAGAAAACCGCCGCGGTCGAAGTAACACTCCGTCACGTTGGCCTTCTTGGCACGCTCAGCGATGGCAGCACCCACCTTGGACGCGGCGTCGATGTTGTTCTTACCGACAACGCCAAGGTCTTTTTCGAGCGAGGATGCGGACGCGATGGTCTTGCCCGCGACATCGTCGATCAGCTGCACGCTGATGTTCTTGTTGGAGCGGTGAACGGAAAGACGCACGCGCCCTTCGTTGTTCTTCCGCAGCTTGTTCCGAACGCGCAAGCGGCGCTTCAGAAACAGATCTCGTTTACTGTTAGCCATTTTGCCGTCCTTACTTCTTCTTGCCTTCCTTGCGGAAGATATACTCGTCTTTGTACTTGATGCCTTTGCCCTTGTAGGGCTCCGGCTTGCGCCATTCGCGGATATTGGCCGCGACCTGACCGACGAGTTGTTCATCATTGCCCTCAATCACGACTTCCGTCGGCTTGGGAGCGGTGACCGTCACACCTTGCGGCACGTCGAAGTTGACCTCATGGGACAGACCCAGGTTCAGCTTCAGCGTGTTGCCCTGCATTTGCGCACGGTAGCCGACGCCGTTGATCTCAAGCTCTTTCTTGAAACCATCGGTGACGCCGGTGACCAGATTGGCCACCATCGTGCGGCTCATGCCCCACTGCTGGCGTGCGCGCTTGGACTTGCCGCGCGGCGTGATGGAAACGACATTGTCTTCGACCGAGATGGTGACATCGTCAGTGGCGGTGAAGCTGCGGGTCCCTTTGGGGCCTTTGACTTCGACCGTCTGGCCGGACACGGAGGCGCTCACACCCGAAGGCAGATCGACCGGTTTTTTACCAATTCGAGACATCAGGCTCTCCTTAGAAGACCGTGCAGAGCACTTCGCCGCCAACATTGGCCGTGCGTGCGCTTGCATCCGACATCACACCCCGAGGAGTGGAGACAATCGACACACCCAGGCCCTGACGGACCGAGGGGATGTCCTTGACGCCCATGTAGACGCGACGACCGGGCTTGGAGACCCGCTTGATTTCGCGAATGACAGGGGTGCCATCGTAGTATTTCAGGCTGATTTCGATAGCCGGGTGACCGTCTGCGCCGGTCGTGGCTTCGTAGCCGCGGATGTAGCCTTCGTCAGCCAGAACATCCAGCACCCAAGCGCGCAGCTTGGAAGCCGGGGTCACAACGGTGGACTTGCCACGCAGCTGTGCGTTCCGGATGCGGGTGAGCATATCGCCGAGAGGATCGTTCATAATCTATATCTCCCCTTACCAGCTGGACTTGACCATGCCCGGAGCCTTGCCGTTGGAGGCAAGTTCCCGCAGCGCGATCCGCGACACTTTGAGCTTACGATAGTAAGCGTGAGGACGACCCGTCAGCTGGCACCGATTGTGCAAGCGGGTTGCCGAGCTATTGCGCGGCAGTTTGGCAAGCTGGAGGCGCGCCTTGAAACGCTCTTCCATGGACTTGCTTTCGTCATTCGCGATCTCTTTGAGCTCAGCACGCTTGGCGGCGTATTTCTCCACCAGACGCTGACGCTTCTTCTCGCGTTCGATCATTGCTTTTTTAGCCATAACTCTCTCTCCCCCGCTTAGCTGTTGAAGGGCATGTTGAAATGCTTCAACAGCGCCTTTGCTTCTGCATCAGTTTCAGCGGTGGTGCAGATGATGATGTCCATGCCCAGCATGTCGACGACCTTGTCGAAGTCGATTTCCGGGAACACGATATGCTCTTTCAGGCCCATGGCGTAGTTGCCACGCCCATCGAACGACTTGCCCGACACGCCGCGGAAGTCGCGGATACGGGGCATTGCGATGGTGATCAGGCGGTCCAGAAATTCATACATGCGATCAGCGCGCAGCGTGACTTTGGTGCCCAGCGGCATCTCTTCACGGACGCGGAAACCAGCGATGGATTTCTTGGCCTTGGTCACGACGGCGTTCTGACCCGCGATCAGTGTCAGCGCTTCCTGAGCAGCTTTCACCTTCTTGGTGTCTTTCACGGCATCCCCCACACCGATGTTCAGGACGATCTTGTCCAGACGCGGGATCTGCATGTCGTTTTTGTAGCCGAACTCTTCCTTCATGGCGGCGCGGATGGTGTCCGCATAGACCGTCTTCAGGCGCGGGGTGTAGTTTGCGTTATCAAGCATCGATCACTTCCCCCGATTTCTTGGCGTAGCGCACTTTCTTGTCGCCATCCATTTTGAAACCAACGCGGGTCGGACCACCGTCTTTGGGGTCAACCATGGCGAGGTTGCTCAGTTGGATCGGCATCGCCTGGGGAACGCGGCCGCCCTGGCTGTTCTGCGATTGCTTCGTGTGGCGGATCGAGATGTTCACGCCATCCACGATTGCCTTGCCGGCCTTGGGGTCGACGGAAGAAATCGTACCTTCCTTGCCCTTGTCCTTACCGGACAGAACCACGACCTTGTCGCCTTTTTTCAGTTTAGCAGCCATATCACAGCACCTCCGGCGCGAGCGAAATGATCTTCATGAAGTTCTTGGCGCGCAGTTCGCGCACAACCGGCCCGAAGATACGGGTGCCGATGGGCTCCATGTTGTTGTTGAGGATGACGGCAGCGTTGCGGTCAAACCGGATTGCGGTGCCGTCTTCGCGACGGACCTCTTTGGCGGTACGCACGACGACGGCCTTACGGACGTCCCCTTTTTTCACGCGGCCGCGCGGGATGGCTTCCTTCACCGAGACGACAATGATGTCGCCGACGGAAGCGTATTTACGCTTGGAACCACCCAGGACCTTGATGCACTGAACACGGCGAGCGCCGCTGTTGTCAGCAACATCCAGATTGGTCTGCATCTGGATCATTGGTTTCTCCCGACCTTTGGGGGCCTCTCGGCATATCCCCAGGGTTTCGATTAAACCGGGTTGTTACCGCTTAGTTTGCGATAACCTCCCAGCGTTTCGTTTTCGACTTGGGCGCACATTCCTGAATGCGGACGGTGTCACCGACGTTGAAAGCGTTCTTCTCATCGTGAGCCCGGTATTTCTTGGACTTACGGATGGTCTTTTTGAGAACGGGGTGCGTGAAGCGACGTTCGACCGACACGGTGACGGTCTGTTCGTTCTGGTTGCTGGTCACAACACCTTGGAGGATACGCTTGGGCATGGTCTTAAGCCTCCGATGCCGCTGCCGCGGCCTTCTCGTTCAGAATGGTTTTGACGCGGGCTGCGTCGCGGCGCACGGTTTTCATGCGCGCGGTGTTCTCAAGCTGGCCGGTTGCCTGCTGAAAGCGCAGGTTGAAGGCTTCTTTCTTGAGATTGGCAAGTTCATCGCGGAGCTGGTCCGGCGTCTTGTCACGAAGTTCTTGGGCGTTCATCGCCTGTTTCCTTTTCTCAACATCACTGGAGGGCCCAAAGAGGGTCACCCTGATTCCAGTGGAGTTCATGGTGAAGTCGGCCGTATAGGGGGGTTGGGGGAAGTTGGCAAGCCCCTTGGTCGGGGAATTTGCCCCGTACAGGCAGGACCTTGTTTTACAAGCGTCACGCCAGTTTGTGCTGTAGATCCAGAAGCCTGTCAAAGAACCAGCGATGGGCATGATAATGTGCTTCCAGAACACCCGGCGTCTTGAGCATCAGATTCATCATCCTTGTGCGCGCAGACCGGTTGGAGTGGATCGACATATCGACAACATCATTCCGGTTGAACATCTCGTATTCCGGAGTGCCCGCCGTGCGCTTGCGGCGCGCAGGACGACCATTTGCATCACCGCGCATATGCAGCGACAACTGGGTCAGATCGCTGCTTTTGTGGATGTAATGGTTCACGAAAGCGCCCGACCAGACGATCTGGCTTTGATCGATCCGCAAGGCGGTGCCGCGATTGCGGTAGCAGATATCAGCATCGAGCAACTCGTGAGCCGTGTTCACGATGCGCAGGTCTGCGATAGGCAGGCGGGGAGCTTTGGGGCAATGGGGCGCGGCGTCCTTGAAGACAGAGCGCCGGAACATCGCCTTCTGGGCGCTGTTTACCGTATCGTTCTGGCACATCATGAAGCCATCCAGCACGCTGCCTCCGTCCCAGAAAGACCGATTGCTGCTGCCAAAGAGGCGCCATGCCAACATCACGGCATGGTAGGGTTCAAACCCGTCCATAAAGGCTTTGATGTCGGGCGTCGGTGACTGAATGTTCAGAAACTCGTCCAGATCAATATGCAAGACCCAGTCGTCATTGCTCATCTCAACATGATGAAGCGCGCGCTGCACGCCGCTGCGCTGGATCGTTTTGCCTTCAAACGGGGTCCCGTTCTTGATCCGGTAGATGGGCCAATCCTGTGACAGCAGATCAAGGAGCTCATCAGTCCCGTCCTCGCAATCATTGGTTGCCACAAAGATCTTGTCGAACCCGATGGAGAGGTGATGGGCCAGCCATTCGACCAGAAACGCACCCTCGTTCCGCGCACACGCGACGATCGCATATGTCATATTACTGCTGCCTCGTTTCATTTTTTCTTTCAAATCCGCATGGATAGCGTTGCAAGTCAATGATTTCAAAAGACTGCAATCCGATCTCGCCATATGGCTGTGCCTCGGATAACACAGAGGTCATGGCTGATATCTCTTCTCTCTTCGTGACCCGCCTTTACCGTGCCGCTTTGTCAGAGCATGGCCCGATTGACCCATCCGAGCTGGAAGCGTCCTGCTTTGCCATCGCCGAGGATGACGAGGCTGGGCAGGACTGGTGCGAGGAAAACGGCTATGCGGGCTATACCAGTTACGCGTCTTTGAGCGATCTGCCGTGGCGGTTTCCAATTTTCAAGGATCTGGTCGCGGTGCTGGACAAGCATGTGGCGGCCTTTGCCGAGGATCTGGAATTCGATCTGGGCGACAAGAAACTGGTGCTGGAAGATATCTGGATCAACATCCTGCCTGAAGGCGGCATCCACACCTCGCATATTCACTCCCATTCGGTGATTTCCGGCACGACCTATGTGTCGATGCCTGAGGGAACGTCTGCGTTAAAGCTGGAGGACCCGCGGTCACAGATGATGATGGCGGCCCCGGTGCGGAAAGCAGACGCGCGAGAAGAGTTGCGGACGTTTGTTTATGCGAAGCCCGCGGTGGGGGATGTGCTGCTGTGGGAAAGTTGGCTACGGCATGAGGTGCCGATGAATATGGCGGAAGATGAGCGGGTGTCGGTGAGTTTTAATTATAAGTGGGAGTGACAATCACCATTTCCGTAACTGTAAGTCTTCAAGGATGCCATTTTCGTCACGGCGTACGACATCAACTGAGATAGGCTTAAACACGCTTTTGGTCGACGCCCATTCAATAGCTGCATTCAAGTCATCTCTCACTTCTGGAAAGTTCTCTTTGAACTGTGGATAGCTTGCTACCGCATTATAAGCGACGCCAGCGATAGTCGCGATTGCAGCTAATGTTACCAGAATACTTCCAGGCCTGACTTCCTCGGTACGAACAGTAAGATTCTTCATTTCGATGTCAGCGGTCAGAAGAGAGAAGCGATAATTACTCCTGCGACCTTCAAGAAATTTACTTACCAAACCCTCGTACTCAGCGGCTAATTTCTGCGCATTTCCCTCGACGAATACTCCCTCAAAAACAAGTTCGATAGTTGCCAGAGTTGCACTTCGTTCCTGTGGTAGTGGCTCCATATCCATTGCTTCGCCCATGCTTAAATTCCTTTGTGCTTAAAGATGCATGAAAGGATAACAGGAGATCGCAATTAGGGAAGCATTTGAAATGAAAAGCCCCCACCGATTTCTCGGTAGGGGCTGTCTTTTTTCTGCAACCGGGTGACGCTCTCATTGCTTTTGCGAGCAAAAGCAACTGCCGCGCACTCGTTATTTCGGCATAGCCGAAAGGACGATTACCAGTCTTCCCGCACAACAACCCGTGTCTTCACCGGCAGCTTCATCGCGGCGAGGCGCAGGGCCTCGCGGGCGATGGGCTCGGACACGCCGTCGATCTCGAACATGACGCGGCCGGGTTTGACCTTGGCGGCCCAGAAATCCACGGAGCCTTTACCTTTACCCATACGCACTTCGACGGGCTTGGAGGTGACGGGCAGATCGGGGAAAATCCGGATCCAGACGCGGCCCTGACGTTTCATGTGGCGGGTCATCGCGCGGCGGGCTGCCTCGATCTGACGCGCGGTGATACGCTCAGGCTGGGTTGCTTTTAGGCCGAAGGAGCCGAAGTTCAGGGTGCTGCCACCCTTGGCTTCGCCGTGGATCCGGCCTTTGTGCATTTTGCGGAATTTTGTACGCTTTGGTTGAAGCATTGCTCTGTCTCCTTAGCGGCGGCCGCCGGCGCCACGGGGCGCGGGACCATCCTGGAGTTCCTGCTGGCGACGGTCACGAGCCGAGGGGTCGTGATCCATGATCTCGCCTTTGAAGATCCAGACTTTGATGCCGATGATACCGTAAGCTGTCAGGCCTTCGGCGTGGGCGTAGTCGATATCCGCACGAAGCGTATGCAGGGGCACACGGCCTTCGCGATACCATTCGGTCCGTGCAATCTCGGCACCGCCGAGACGACCCGCGACGTTCACACGGATGCCCAGGGCCCCCATGCGCATGGCGTTTTGCACGGCGCGCTTCATGGCACGACGGAAGGACACACGACGCTCAAGCTGCTGCGCGATGCTTTCCGCGACCAGAGGCGCGTCCAGCTCGGGCTTGCGCACTTCAACGATGTTGAGGTGCAGCTCGCTGTCGGTCATCGCGGCCAGCTTCTTGCGGAGCGTTTCGATGTCCGCACCTTTCTTGCCGATGATGACGCCGGGACGGGCGGTGTGGATCGTGACGCGGCATTTCTTGTGCGGACGCTCGATGATCACACGGCTGACGCCGGCTTGCTTGCACTCTTCCTCGATGAACTCGCGGATCTTGATGTCTTCCAGCAGCAGGTCACCGTAGTCTTTGGTGTCTGCATACCAGCGGCTGTCCCAAGTGCGGTTCACTTGCAGGCGCATGCCGATCGGATTTGTTTTATTACCCATTAGGCTTGCTCCTCAACTTGACGCACCTTGATGGTGAGTTCCGAGAACGGCTTGATGATCTTGCCGAACCGACCACGGGCCCGCGGGCGACCGCGTTTCATCGTCAGGTTCTTGCCCACATAGGCCTCGGCCACGACAAGCTCGTCGACGTCAAGGTTGTGGTTGTTCTCGGCATTGGCGATGGCGGACTGAAGACACTTCTTCACGTCGCCAGCGATCCGCTTTTTCGAGAAGGTCAGATCGCTGAGCGCTTTCTCGACCGACTTGCCGCGGATCATCGCAGCCACAAGGTTCAGCTTTTGCGGAGACGTGCGAAGCATGCGCGTTTTCGCCATTGCCTCGTTCTCGGCCACGCGGCGGGGGTTTTTATCCTTGCCCATGACTTACTTCCGTTTCGCTTTTTTGTCGGCGGCATGACCGTAATAGGTCCGTGTCGGTGCATATTCACCGAACTTCTGACCGATCATTTCTTCGCTGACGTTGACAGGAATGTGCTTCCGGCCGTTGTAGACACCGAACGTCAAGCCCACAAACTGGGGCAGGATCGTCGAGCGGCGCGACCAGATCTTGATGACTTCATTACGCCCGGATTCCCGTGACTTCTCAGCTTTCTTGAGAACGTAGGAATCAACAAAAGGGCCTTTCCATACAGAACGCGACATCTATTAGCGCCCCTTCTTCTTGGCATGACGCGAGCGAAGGATGAGCTTCGACGACGCCTTGTTCTTGTTACGGGTGCGGGCACCTTTTGTCGGCTTACCCCACGGGCTGACCGGGTGACGACCACCCGAGGTCCGGCCTTCACCACCACCATGGGGGTGATCGACGGGGTTCATCACAACACCACGCACAGAGGGGCGGATGCCCTTGTGACGGTTGCGACCAGCCTTACCGAAGTTCTGGTTGGAGTTGTCGGGGTTCGACACGGCACCGACCGTCGCCATGCATTCCTGACGGACGAGGCGAAGCTCACCCGAGGACAGGCGGATCTGTGCGTAGCCACCATCACGGCCCACGAACTGAGCATAGGTGCCAGCAGCACGGGCGATCTGGCCGCCTTTGCCTGGCTTCATCTCGATGTTGTGGACGATTGTGCCGATGGGCATGCCGGCGAACGGCATTGCGTTGCCCGGCTTGATATCTGCTTTCGCGGACGCGATGACCTTGTCACCGACGGCCAGACGCTGAGGTGCGAGGATATAGGCTTGCTCGCCATCCTCATACTTGATCAGCGCGATAAACGCGGTCCGGTTCGGGTCATATTCGATCCGTTCGATCGTTGCGGGAACGTCAAATTTGTTCCGCTTGAAATCGACGATACGGTAAAGACGCTTTGCGCCTCCACCACGGCGACGCATCGTGATCCGTCCGGTGTTGTTCCGACCGCCCTTCTTGCTCAGACCCTCGACGAGAGCCTTCACAGGACGACCTTTATACAGCTCCGAACGGTCGATCAGAACCAGCCCACGCTGGCCTGGCGTCGTCGGTTTGTACGACTTGAGTGCCATGCTTTCTGTCTTCCGTTTGGTTGTACCGGGGTTACCCCCGGCTTTTCAGTTTATAGGGCCCCGAAGGTCCCCGGTTCTTGATGTTCTCACGAACAACAGCAAAGCCCCGGACGAATCCGGGGCCTTGCGGATGGCGTCTGATAGGGGAGTGAGAGATAATATTCAAGGCAAATTCGACACGCTTAACCATTGACCTCAAGCAGTGCAGCGTCAAAAATCAAGAGTAATGAGGAGGTAGTGAATGAGTATCTTTGCGACTGAATTTCGAGTGAAACTGGGGATTTCAAAAGCGGGATTTGTCGCTTCGACTGTAGCTTGGTTGCGGGGCATCAATCGCAGTACCATTTTGGATGCTGCGGATGCGCAAGAAGACTATGAAGATGAAGTCTGGCTGCAGGCGCCAACGGGAGAGACACTCTCGCTAAAGTCGTTTGAGGACCACAACTGTTCTGTTTTCGGTGCGAGATTGGAAATCCCCGATAACGCAGGCAGAAAATGGCGTACTGAATGCATTCTGAGCCAGCTTGGTAATGATGCTTTCCTACGAATTCGGGGCCAATGCCTAGCATTGAACCATTCAGCTTTCGTCGTACCGCCAAAGAAACCACATATTATTCGCCAAGCAATCGAGGATGGTTGGTGTGTGCCTGACGGACAAGTCTTGCCTTCATTAAAGCCAATTGAGCTAAAAGCAGATCAACTTAACCTAGCGAGTGGTGCAATTGTTGGTGGTTCCACATCAATGCTTCCATGCCTTTATGTGTCACGTGGTAACCAGGATAACTTAGCTTTGGATGCCGATCAGATCGCGAAAGAGCTTGCAGGAATATGCCATGTGTTCGTTGAGCCAAGCCGTGCCTTCTCTTTTGACCTAATGGAGGCTACTAAGCGCCGCAACCCATACGGCGGAGCGATCGCGTTATTTTCACCTGATGGCCGCGAGCACTTTCGATTGTTCAAAAGGAGCGACGACAACTCTGGACGAGCTTTGAGCAAAGAGTGTATTACTAGAGTAAATGCGATCGTTTCTTCGCGGGCAGCACGATACGCTTGGGAATGGCAAGACTTACAAGAAGCACAATCAAGAAAGTTACGCGAAGCTGCAACAACTTCCACTTCGGTTGCTTTGGATGATTACATTGAAGCATTCGATGCCGAGCTTTCCGCAAAGCAGGAAAAAATAGAGAATTTAGAAGCTCGTTTGGCTCTCGAAACAGCTCGCGCTGACGGTGAGGCGCTTTCAACAGAGGATCTGTTTCCAACAGAGCTGAAAAATAGAATCGGACCAGAACTATATGATGGCGAGTTCACAGATCGCCTTCGATCGTTCCTATTGCTCGCGCTAGAAAATCCGAGTTCTCCCCGAAACCGTAGAACAGACGACTTCATAAGAAGACTGTTAACTCAGATACAATTCAGTGGTCGGTCTTCTTCGTTAATTTCCCAAATTAAGACTGCGTGTCGCGATGGGAACCAAATGCCCAAACAACTTGGTTCGCTACTGTCAGGTTTCGGTTTCGAAAGAAGCTCGGCGGGTAAGCATACGAAATTCGAGCCGCCAACAGATCTATTTGGCCTTCAAACAGAGGTTTTGCCTTCAACGCCAAGCGATTCTCAGCGCGGCGGCAAAAATAGAGGAGCTGAAGTGATCAAAAATTTTGGTCTTACTGAACTCAAATAAAGAAGGACCTGCGAATTACGCAGGCCCTTCTTGCCCAAGTCTTTTGATACAGCCCTTACAGACCTGTGTTCACGTCGATCGTGTTGCCCTCTTCGAGGGTCACATAGGCTTTCTTGACGTCCTTGCGGCGGCCCAACTGGCCGCGGAACCGCTTGGATTTACCTTTGGTGATCGTCGTGTTGACCGCTTTGACCTTCACACCAAAGAGCGTTTCAACGGCTTCCTTGATCTGGGGTTTGTTCGCGTCGATCGCCACTTCGAAAACCACGGCGCCGTTCTCGGACGCCATTGTGGCTTTTTCGGTGATGATCGGCTTGCGGATCACGTCGTAGTGTTCAGCCTTCGCGCTCATTTCAGTCGAGCCTCCAGTGCTTCGACACCCGCCTTCGTCAACACCAGAGTGTCACGCTTGAGGATATCATAGACGTTTGCGCCCATCGACGGCAGCACATCGAGACCTTCGATGTTGCGGGCGGCCTGAGCGAAGTTTTCGTTCACTTCGGCCCCGTCGATGATGAGGGCGCGCTTCCAGCCAAGCTCTTTGATCTGCTTGGCCAATGCGCCCGTTTTCGCGTCCTTCAGATCGACCGTGTCGATCACAACCAACTCGCCTGCAGTCGCTTTCGCGGACAGAGCGTGCTTGAGGCCAAGCTTGCGGAATTTCTTCGTCAGCTCGTGGCCGTGGCTGCGCGGGGTGGGGCCTTTGTAGATACCACCACCACGGAAGATCGGCGCATTGCGGGAACCGTGGCGTGCGCCGCCGGTGCCCTTCTGGCGATAGATCTTCTTGGTCGAATAGCTGGTCTCGGACCGCGTCTTGACCTTGTGGGTGCCAGCTTGCGCATTGTTGCGCTGCCAGCGGACCACGCGGTGCAGGATGTCTGCACGCGGCTCCAGACCGAAGATGGCGTCGTCGAGATCGACAGACCCTGCCTTCTTGGCGTCGAGTTTGATCACGTCGAGTTTCATTCGTCGCCTTCCTTCTTCTCAGCTTCGATCTCGGCCTCGGCGGCTTTGAGCGCAGCTTCTTCCTGTGCGGCGGCCTCTGCGGCAGCGGCCTCTGCGGCGGCGGCTTCTTCAGCAGCGGCCTGAGCGGCGGCTTCTTCAGCAGCTTTCGCAGCGGCTTCGGCGTCGGACTTCAGCGCGGCGGGCAGAATGGCGTTCTCGGGGAACGGCTTCTTGACCGCATCCTTGATCGTCACCCAACCGCCTTTGGAGCCGGGAACAGCGCCTTTGACCATGATCAGGCCACGGTCGGCATCGGTGCGGATCACTTGCAGGTTCTGCGTCGTGACCTTGGCAGCACCCATGTGACCGGCCATCTTCTTACCTTTGAAGACCTTGCCGGGATCCTGACACTGACCCGTGGAGCCGTGCGAGCGGTGGCTGATGGAGACACCGTGCGTGGCGCGCAGACCGCCGAAGTTGTGACGCTTCATGGCACCGGCAAAGCCTTTACCAATGGACGTGCCACAGACGTCAACGAACTGACCCTCGAAGTAGTGGTTCGCGGTGATCTCTTCACCCACGGCGATCACGTTCTCAGGGGCCACGCGGAACTCAGCGATCTTACGCTTGGGTTCCACCTTGGCCGCTGCGAAATGACCACGCATGGCTTGGGATGTGCGTTTTGCCTTGGCCGACCCGGCACCCAGCTGAACAGCGCTATAGCCGTCCTTTTCGGGCGTGCGGTTTGCGACCACTTGCAGTTTGTCGAGCTGGAGAACGGTGACAGGGACCTGCTTTCCGTCTTCCAGGAAGAGCCGGGTCATGCCGACCTTCTTTGCGATTACACCAGAGCGCATCATGGATACTCTCCTTAAACCTTGATCTCGACGTCAACACCGGCAGCCAGGTCGAGCTTCATCAGCGCGTCCACGGTCTGGGGTGTCGGGTCGACGATGTCGAGCAGGCGCTTGTGCGTCCGGATTTCCCACTGGTCGCGGGATTTCTTGTCAACGTGGGGACCACGCAGGACGGTGAAGCGTTCGATCTTGTTGGGCATCGGGATCGGGCCACGCACTTGGGCGCCCGTCCGTTTGGCTGTGTTGACGATTTCCTGCGTGCTGGCATCCAGAACGCGGTAATCGAAAGCCTTCAGCCGAATGCGAATAGTTTGGCTTTGCATTTGATGAGCCTCTCGCGGCGTTAGAGTTGATAGGTGGAGCGGCGATCAGCCGCCGCCCCACATCGAACCCGTAGGTCTTTGTTTATTCATGTATCTTAGAAACCACCCCAGCACCGACGGTGCGGCCGCCTTCGCGGATGGCGAAGCGGAGGCCTTGCTCCATCGCGATCGGTGCGATCAGTTCCACGTTGAACTTCAGGTTGTCGCCCGGCATCACCATCTCGGTGCCAGACGGCAGCTCAACCGTGCCCGTCACGTCCGTCGTGCGGAAGTAGAACTGCGGGCGGTAGTTGGCGAAGAACGGCGTGTGGCGGCCGCCCTCATCCTTGGTCAGGATGTAGGCTTCTGCCTCGAACTTCGTGTGCGGGTTCACAGAACCCGGCTTGCACAGAACCTGACCACGCTCGACGCCTTCACGGTCCACACCGCGCAGCAGCGCACCGATGTTGTCGCCTGCCTCACCGCGATCCAGCAGCTTGCGGAACATTTCCACGCCGGTGCAGGTCGTCTTGGAGGTGTCGCGGATGCCCACGATCTCGATCTCGTCGCCCACGTTGATCACACCGCGCTCAACACGACCGGTCACAACCGTACCACGACCCGAGATCGAGAACACGTCCTCGATCGGCATCAGGAAGGGCTGGTCCACGGCACGCTCGGGCGTGGGGATATATTCGTCAACGGCGGCCATCAGCTTCTTGATCGACTCTTCGCCGATCTCTGCGTCGCGGCCTTCCAGAGCGGCCAGGGCCGAGCCCGGAATGACCGGAATATCGTCGCCGGGATACTCGTAGGAGGACAGCAGTTCGCGGATCTCCATCTCGACGAGCTCCAGCAGCTCTTCGTCGTCGACCTGGTCGACCTTGTTCATGTAGACGACCATTTTCGGGATGCCGACCTGACGGCCGAGCAGGATGTGCTCACGCGTCTGGGGCATCGGGCCGTCAGCGGCGTTCACCACCAGGATCGCGCCGTCCATCTGTGCGGCACCGGTGATCATGTTCTTGACGTAGTCGGCGTGGCCGGGGCAGTCGACATGGGCGTAGTGACGCGCGTCGGTCTCGTATTCCACATGCGCAGTCGAAATCGTGATCCCGCGCGCTTTCTCTTCCGGCGCACCGTCGATCTGGTCATAGGCCTGGAAATCACCGAAATACTTCGTGATCGCTGCCGTCAACGTCGTCTTGCCGTGGTCAACATGGCCAATCGTGCCAATGTTAACGTGCGGTTTGTTACGCTCAAACTTTCCCTTTGCCATGATAGGCTCCTTCTTTGACTTGTGGGCGGCGGGGTAGGCCCCGCCCTACGGTTGGTGGGTAGGGCGGGGTTCGATCCCCGCCATCCCTTAGGCGAATTTCGCCTGAATTTCTTCCGAGATGTTCTGCGGAACAGGCTCGTAGTGACCGAACTGCATGGTGAAGTTCGCCCGACCCGACGACATCGAACGCAGCGTGTTGATGTAGCCGAACATATTGGCCAGCGGGACCTGCGCGTCGATTGCAATCGCGTTGCCGCGCGTGTCCTGACCCTGCACCTGACCGCGACGAGACGTCAGATCGCCGATGATGCCGCCAGTATATTCTTCCGGGGTGACAACTTCGACTTTCATGATCGGCTCGAGCAGCTTGGCGCCGGCTTTCTTCATGCCTTCACGCATGCCCATACGGGCTGCGATTTCGAACGCCAGCACGCTGGAGTCCACGTCGTGGAACTTACCGTCGATTAGGGCCACCTTGAAGTCGATCACGGGGAAGCCAGCCAGAGGGCCGCTATCCATGACGGACATGATGCCTTTTTCGACACCGGGGATGTATTCCTTCGGAACGGCACCACCCACGATGCGGCTTTCGAACGAATAGCCTTCGCCGGGCTCTGTCGGCGTGATGATGAGCTTCACTTCAGCGAACTGACCCGACCCACCGGATTGCTTCTTGTGGGTATAGGTGTGCTCAACCTCGTGCGAGATCGTCTCACGGTAGGCCACCTGAGGTGCGCCGATATTCGCCTCGACCTTGAACTCGCGACGCAAACGGTCGACGAGGATATCGAGGTGAAGTTCGCCCATGCCCTTCATGATGGTCTGACCGGACTCGAGGTCGGTCTCCACGCGGAAGGAGGGGTCTTCGGCGGCCAGACGGGCCAGACCGGTCGACATTTTCTCTTGGTCGCCTTTGGTCTTGGGCTCAACGGCGATCTCGATCACGGGATCGGGGAACGTCATCGTCTCAAGCACAACGGGATCAGCAATCGAGCAGAGCGTGTCACCTGTCGTAGTGTCCTTCAGGCCGCCCAGCGCGATGATGTCGCCGGAAAAGGCTTCCGAGATCTCGTCACGGTCGTTGGAGTGCATGATCATCATGCGGCCAACGCGCTCTTTCTTGCCTTTGGTCGAGTTCAGGAAGCTGTCGCCCTTTTCGATCTTGCCCGAGTAGATGCGGGTAAAGGTCAGGGAGCCCACGAAAGGGTCGTTCCAGATTTTGAACGCCAGCGCCGAGAACGGCATGTCATCATCCGCGCGGCGGGCGATGTCACGTGTTTCTGTCTCGTCACCGGGTTTGAAGCCCATGTAATCGACCACGTCCAGCGGGCTGGGCAGGAAGTCGACAACCGCGTTGAGCAGAGGCTGAACACCTTTGTTCTTGAACGCGGAGCCGCACAGAACCGGGATGAAGTCGATGGCGAGCGTACCCTTACGGATCAGACGACGGAGCGTCGGAACGTCGGGCTCTTCGCCTTCAAGATAGGCTTCCATGACGTCGTCGTCTTGCTCGACGGCGATCTCGATCATGGTGGAGCGCCATTCTTCGGCCAGCTCTTTCAGATCGTCGCGGATCGGGCGTTTTTCCCAGGACGCGCCGAGGTCTTCACCGGCCCACACCCACTCTTCCATGGTGATCAGGTCGACCATGCCTTCCAGCTCGTTCTCGGCCCCGATCGGGATCTGGATCGGGCAAGGCGTTGCACCGGTGCGGTCCTTGATCATCTTCACGCAGTTGAAGAAGTCAGCGCCGATCTTGTCCATCTTGTTGACGAACACGATGCGCGGAACCTTGTAGCGGTCCGCCTGACGCCAAACGGTTTCGGTCTGCGGCTCAACACCAGCGTTGGCGTCCAGAACAGCAACGGCACCGTCGAGAACGGCCAGCGAACGCTCGACTTCGATGGTGAAGTCGACGTGGCCGGGCGTGTCGATGATGTTCATGCGGTGCTTGGGCGTGTCGGGCGTCTGGCCGTCTTCCGTGCGCTCCCAGAACGTGGTCGTCGCAGCGGAAGTGATGGTGATGCCGCGCTCTTGCTCTTGCTCCATGTGGTCCATGGTCGCCGCGCCATCGTGCACTTCGCCGATGTTGTGGGACTTACCGGTATAGAACAGGATCCGCTCAGAGCAGGTCGTTTTACCTGCATCGATGTGAGCCATGATGCCGAAGTTACGGTAGCGTTCGAGGGGATATTCGCGTGCCATTGGGCTGCTTCCTCAAGAATTAGGGTTAAATTACCAGCGGTAGTGGCTGAACGCCTTGTTGGCGTCGGCCATCTTGTGCGTGTCTTCGCGCTTCTTCACGGCGGTGCCGCGGGACTGAACAGCGTCGATCAGCTCACCTGCAAGACGTTCTTCCATGGTGTTCTCGTTGCGGCCACGGGCAGCAGTGATGAGCCAGCGGATGGCCAGCGCCTCGCGACGCTCGGGGCGCACTTCGACAGGCACCTGATAGGTCGCACCACCCACACGGCGCGAACGCACCTCAACAGCGGGTTTGATGTTGTCGAGCGCTTCGTGGAAGACCTCAAGCGGCGCGCGCTTGATCTTGCCTTCGACGCGATCCATCGCGTTGTAGACGATTTTCTCGGCGGCGGATTTCTTGCCGTCGATCATCAGGTTGTTCATGAATTTGGTCAGAACCTTATCGCCAAATTTGGCGTCAGGCAGGACTTCGCGCTTCTCGGCGGCGTGACGGCGGGACATCTGAGCCTCTCCTTACTTGGGACGCTTGGCGCCGTATTTCGAACGGCGTTGTTTACGATCTTTGACGCCCTGGGTATCCAGAACACCGCGCAGGATGTGATAGCGCACACCGGGAAGGTCTTTGACACGACCGCCGCGGATCAGAACCACAGAGTGCTCCTGAAGGTTGTGGCTTTCACCGGGGATATAGCTGATCACCTCGAACCCGTTGGTCAGGCGCACCTTGGCGACCTTACGCATAGCGGAGTTCGGCTTCTTCGGTGTGGTCGTGTAGACGCGTGTGCACACGCCACGCTTCTGCGGGCACTCTTGCAAGTGCATGGACTTCGACCGTTTTACTTTGGGCTGACGCGGTTTGCGGATCAGCTGCTGGATCGTTGGCATTGGGCTCTTTTCCCCGTTCTCAACACATGTGTTCGCGGGACAATCCCGCAGGTTCATCTTCAAAAGCGCTTCGCGCGTCCGCAAAACGCAAAAACCGCAAGCGCACCCATCAGCGGGAGCGGTGCGGCGGGTATCCAGAGGATCGGGGCGTTTCGGCCCGGATCGTGACCACTTCGGTTCTGATTTAAGCGACCCATGCACGTCACACAGATCACTCAAGTGGGCGCCGTATAGGGGGAGTCGGAGGGGCTGTCAACAGCATGCACACCACTGGACGCGGTCCATTCGCGGTGTCATGCTCATGGCCATTGAAACTGCGGATCGTGGGTTATGCAAGTCGTTGGATTATGTCGTTTCTCCTATCCGGGTTTCGGAGGCTATCGCCGCAGCCATGACAGCATCGAAGAGCGTTGCAATTTTCTGTATCAGGACGACCGGATCGAAGAGCGGTTTCGCTTTTTCGAGGCGATTACCCTGCCCGGCATCCGCGCCCAGACCGATCCTGATTTCACCTTTGTCGTTCTGACAGGCACAAGTCTGCCCGATCACCACTTTCTGCGGCTGAAAATGCTGCTGGACGACATCCCACAGGCCAAACTGCTGCAGTTGAAGCCGATGCACCACCGCACCGCCATGGCCGAGGCGATCCTGCCCGAAATTGATCTCAAGCGCGGGCCGTCGATCCAGTTCCGTCTGGATGATGATGACGGTGTGAACATCCGTTTCATCGAAAAGCTGCGCATGGCGCGCAAGGATGCGCAGGTGATCTTTGACCGCAAGAACAAGGTCGCGATTGACTTCACCCAAGGCTATACCGCGACACTGCACAAGACCGGCATGAAGGTGACCCGCGTCTCCACCACGCTGTGGACCCCTGCCCTTGCGGTGATCCAGCGGGGCTATTCCAAAGACACGGTCATGCATTTCCCGCATCACGTTCTGAACCGGCAGATGACGGTCATCAGCTATTCGGGCGAACCGATGTTCATCCGAGGGGTGAACGATTACAACGGCGATCCCATCGTCAACAAGTTCCACAAACCCTCCAAGATGGACAAGGAAACGACGGACGTTCTGGCCAACAGGTTCAACATCCGTCAGGCGGATGTGCGGCGCATCTTCAAGGCCAGCTGACGCTCGCGCCAATAGGTGAAGATGCCGGTGGCCACGACAATGGCGGCCCCCAGCAAGGTCAGCCAATCGGGCCATTCGCCGAAGATGAGCAGGCCGAGGATCAGCGCCCAGATCAGCCCGGTATAGCGGAACGGCGCGATGAAGCCGATATCACCGACGCGCATCACCATGACGCTGGCCAGATAACCCACGATGATGCACAGGGCCGCTGCCAGTAGCTGGCCGTAGGCCAGTGCGCTCATCGGCGCCCAGGGCTGGGTTAACGTGCCGAAGAAGCCCACCACGCCGATGGCTGCGGCACCTGCCAGCGCGACGGTGAGGGATGGCACATCGCGGGTCAGTTTGCGGGTAAAGATATCGCGCAGTGTCACGGCTGCGACGGCCAGAAGCGCATAAAGCGCGTAGGTGTTGAAGCCCTCCGGGCCGGGCCGCACAATCAACAACACACCCACAAGCCCAACGAGAATGGCGACCATACGACGCCAGCCAACAGCCTCCCCCAGCAAGAGAGCGCCAGCGAGTGTCACTGTCAGCGGGAGGGCTTGCAGGATCGCGGTGACATTTGCGATGGGCATATTGAAGAGCGCGGTCAGAAAGAAATACGCGGCGACAACTTCGGACAGAGTGCGCAGGGCGATGAGGCCCCAATCGCGGCGCGGCAGATCAAAACGCAACTGCCCCACGGCAATGGCCAGCATGAAGATCAGCACGGTTGTCACGATCCCGCGCAAAAACAGCGCCTGCATCAGCGGCACCTCGTCAGAAGCGGCTTTCATGAACGCGTCGTTGAAGGTGAACCCGGCCATGCTGGCCGTCATCAAAAGCGCGCCGCGTGTGTTGTCCGCGAGGCCCGTGCTCATGGTTTGCGCAATTCGTCCGGGGTCAGGTTGAATTGCGCCTCAAGCACGGCGGCAATGTCGTCCTCCGACATCTCGCGGGTGCGTCCGCTGAAGGCCGGGGTGGAGCCGTTATCCTGATGCACGGTGCGGATATAGCAAGGCGTCTCGGCTTCCGAGAAGGTGTTGTAGAATTGCGCAAGAATGCGGTGATTGCGGCGATAGATGTTTTCGCTATGCCCCATCGGGACGGTCAGTGCGGTCCCCACAGCCAGGGGGGTCTTTTCGGTCGCATCGAAAATCTCGGGCGGGTTCTGGGTGTAATCGACATAGAGCCCCTTGTTGAAGGCAATCGCTGTGGGCGCATCATCAGCCAGCTTGTCAGCCCAATGGCGCAGGCGCTTGACGAAATCACGGTCTACGGCGTCGTCGTCATCTAACCGGAACGTGGTGCGATGGGTCGCGTCCGAGCGGGCGACCTCGTCATAGGCCCGGCGCATGGCGCGGTAATGGGGCAGCGACGGATAAGCCAGAATCCTGACCTGCGGGGTATCCGCGACAAGGTTGGCCAGTCGGGTCTGGACGGGCTCCGGCATGGTCTCTCCGACCAGGATCAGCATGGTGAAGTCCGGGTCTGTTTGCGCGCTAAGGCAAGGCAGCGTGAACCGCTCGAAGAGGGCAATCCGCCGGTCAAGGCGGGCAGGATCGTAGAGAAAGGCCTCGGCCTCTTCGGCGGTATCGTGCTTTTTGCGGAAGCCCCCAAGGGAAGGGTAGGAAAAGCGCAGAAGGCCGATGATCTGATTTGTGGCGGTCATGGCGGCACCTTATCGGGGCGGCCAAGCGGGGCAAGCCAAAAGACAGATCGCGCCCCTTGGCAGCACAGCGCCGCGCGGCGTAGCATGGCCCCAGCAGCAAGCGAGGCGCGGATCATGGCGGAGTTACTGACAGACGCAGAAAAAGCGGCGTTTCGCCGGGATGGTGCGGTGCATCTGAAAGCGCAGTTCGCGGATGAGTGGATCGAAAAGCTGCGCGCGGGGATCGACAAGGACATCGCCTCCCCGACCGCGCATTTCGCCCGGCATACGAAAGACCCCGGCGCCCCGGCTTATCTTGAGGATTTCTGGGCCTGGGACAAAATCCCCGAATTCGAGGATTTCGTGCGCCATTCGCCCTGTGCGCCCTTGGCGGCAGAGTTGCTTGCGGCGCCGTCGGTCAATCTGGTGATGGACAACTGGTTCATGCGAGAGGCGGGGTCGAAGTCGCGACCGCCCTTCCATCAGGATCTGGCATATTTCGATTTTGAGGGCACGATGTGTGTGCTGTGGCTGCCCCTGGAAGCGGTGAAAAAGGAGAACGGCATCGCTTTCGTGCGCGGCTCGCATCTCTGGGACAAGCTGTTCATGCGGGTGCGCTTTGCCGATGGCCATGCCAGCCCGGAGCCGCAGGTTGTTGCGGGTCAGACCTATCATCCGCCCCCCGATGTGAATGCGGACCCGGAGGCTTATGAACTGCTGCAATGGGATCTGGATCTGGGCGACTGCATCTTCTTCGATATGCGAACGCTGCATGGGGGGCTGTCCTCGGTTACGCCTACCGAGACCGTGCGGCGCTTTACCCTGCGGATGACCGCGCCGGACGGGATGATCCGGTATCGCGGTGACTGGGCGAGAGAGGAACGCGCGATATTCGAAGCGGCGGGCTACGGCGATGGCGACCGCATCGCAGGGCCGATGTTTCCCCAACTCTGGCCACGTGACAGCCACACATGAAAAAAACCGGCCCCACCCTTTCGGATGAGACCGGTTCCCGCAACACACCTCAGTCACCCTTAGGCAAACCTAGGTAAGATGCTTTCGCCTAAGGGCGAATTAGTCGGCCAGTTCTGCCGGCGAGGTCTCACCGAGATCTTCGAGGCGCTTGATCTCCTCGTCACTCATGGTCGAGACGATGTCGTCATTCTCTTCACCAAACTGCTCGGCGGGCGATGTCAGCCCCAGCGTGCCGTCGGCGACGAAGCCACCTTCGTCATTGTGCTCGTCTGCAATTGCTGCGGGCGAAGTTTTGCCAAGGTTTTCCATCTCTGCGCCATCGGTGTTCATGTCGGCAAAGGCCGGTGCGGCGAAGGTCAGTGCGATTGCAGAAATCAATGCAGTGCGTGTCATGGTTAAAGTCCTTTCGTGTTACGTTGTGTGTCTAGCGCTGTTGCGCCATCCGATGCAGATACAACCGCGCCGACGCGGAAAAGTTCGCCAAACCGGGCGCAGGGCGGCTGTGCGTTTGTGCACATCACAAACGGTAAAAGGCAGGGAACTTTTCAGCTGGAAACGAAACAGGCCCGCGCGATATGCACGGGCCTGTTTCCATTTTCAAAAAGCGATGTCGCTTAGTCTTCGCGGCTCTCCGGCGTTTCTGCCGGTGCGGATGCGAAGACATCTGCATCCTCTGCGGGGGCGGCCAGAGCCGCCGCCGCTTCGGCTTCCTCACGACGCGCTTCAATCACGACATTGTCGCGCTCGGACGCGATGCGGCGCACGCGTTGCGTTGCGCCACCGGTGCCTGCCGGGATCAGACGACCCACGATGACGTTCTCTTTCAGGCCGACCAGCTTGTCGCGCTTACCTTGGACGGATGCCTCAGTAAGGACGCGCGTGGTCTCCTGGAAGGACGCCGCCGAGATGAACGAACGCGTCTGCAGCGAGGCTTTGGTGATGCCAAGCAGGATCGGCTCACCGGACGCGGGACGGCGGCCTTCGGCCTCTGCCTTCTCATTCGCAGTGTCGAACTCGATCTTGTCGACATGCTCACCTTTCAGAAGCGTCGTCTCCCCGCTGTCGAGGATCTCCCACTTCTGGAGCATCTGGCGCACGATCACTTCGATATGCTTATCGTTGATCTTCACGCCTTGCAGACGATAAACGTCCTGAACTTCGTCGATCATGTAATCCGCCAGCGCTTCGACACCCATGATGGACAGGATGTCATGCGGCGCGGGATTACCGTCCATGATGTAGTCACCCTTCTGGACGAAATCACCTTCCTGAACAGGAATGTGCTTGCCCTTGGGCACCATGTATTCGACGGGCTCCATGCTCTCGTCCGACGGGTCGATGGCGATGCGACGCTTGTTCTTGTAGTCGCGGCCAAAGCGGACATACCCGTCGATCTCGGCGATGATGGCGTGATCTTTGGGGCGACGTGCCTCAAAGAGTTCGGCCACACGCGGCAGACCACCGGTGATGTCCTTGGTCTTGGCACCTTCACGCGGGATACGCGCAACAACGTCACCGGCTTTGATCTCTTGGCCATCTTCGACCGAGAGGATCGCGTCCACAGACATCGGATAGGTGACAGGATTACCCGCCTCGTTACGCACAGGCTCCCCATCAGCGCCGACGATCAGGACCTCGGGCTTCAACTCGTTGCCTTTGGGTGCTGCGCGCCAGTCGGACACGATCCGCTGGGTCATGCCTGTGGCGTCATCGGTCTCCTCACGGATGGCGATGCCCGACACAAGGTCGACCCATTTCACGGTACCTGCCTTCTCGGCGATGATCGGCAGGGTGTAAGGATCCCACTCGAACAGCTTGTCGCCGCGGGCCACATCGGCACCGTCTTCGACATGCAGCTTGGAGCCGTAGCCCAACTTGTGGCTGGCACGTTCCTGACCGTTCTCGTCGATGATGACCATCGACATTGAGCGCGCCATGACGATCCGCTCACCATTGGCGTTCTCAAGAACGTTGGCGTTGCGGAATTCGACCTTGCCGGGCTGGCTGGCCTCAAGGAAGGACTGCTGACCACCCTGCGCGATGCCGCCGATGTGGAAGGTCCGCATCGTCAGCTGCGTGCCGGGTTCCCCGATGGACTGTGCGGCGATGATGCCGACAGCTTCACCTTGGTTCACCAGCGTACCGCGGGCGAGGTCACGACCGTAACACGCCGCACAGACGCCATCTTCGGCTTCACAGGTCAGCGGCGAACGGATGCGCATGGAGGCAACGCCAGCCGCCTCAATCGCGTCCGCCTTACGCTCGTCGATGAGCTCACCGGCGGTGACGAGAACTTCGTCGCCACCCGGAACCAACACATCATCAGCCGACACGCGGCCAAGGATACGCTCGGACAGGGACGACACAACTTCGCCGTCATTCACAGCGGCTTCCGCTGTGATCGCCTTGTCGGTTCCGCAATCACGCTCGCGCACGATGCAGTCCTGCGCGACGTCAACAAGACGACGGGTCAGGTAACCCGAGTTCGCCGTTTTCAAAGCGGTATCTGCCAGACCCTTACGGGCACCGTGGGTGGAGTTGAAATACTCCGACACGGTCAGACCTTCTTTGAAGTTCGAGATGATCGGCGTTTCGATGATCGAGCCATCCGGACGGGCCATCAGACCGCGCATACCACCCAGCTGCTTCATCTGGGCGGGCGAGCCACGGGCCTTGGAGTGGGCCATCATGTAGACCGAGTTCGGTTCCTGCTCGACGCCGTCCTCGACACGCATGGCGGAAATATCAGCCATCATCGCGTCGGCCACAGTGTCGGAACACTTGGACCATGCGTCGATGACCTTGTTGTATTTCTCGCCCTGCGTAATCAGGCCGTCCATATACTGCTGTTCGAACTCTTTGACCTGCTCGCGCACGCCATCGACGATCTCCCACTTGGTGTCGGGGATCACCATGTCGTCCTTGCCGAAGCTGATACCGGCGCGGAAGGCTTCGCGGAAGCCCATGGTCATGATCTGGTCACAGAAGATGACGGACTCTTTCTGGCCGCAGTAGCGATAGACGGTGTCGATCACTTGCTGCACTTCGCCTTTCTTGAGCAGGCGGTTGACCAGCTCGAACGGAGCTTTGGCGTTGAGCGGCAAAAGCGCGCCCAGCCGGACACGGCCCGGCGTGGTCTCGAAGCGTTGGAACACCTCGTTACCCTCGTCGTCGATCTGCTTGATGCGGGCGTGGATCTTGGCGTGCAGATGCACTTCGCCAGCGTCCAGCGCGTGCTGAACTTCTTCCACGGACGCGAACGCCATGCCCTCGCCCTTCATCCCTGCGCGTTCCAGCGAGGTGTAGTAAAGGCCAAGGATCATGTCCTGCGACGGCACGATGATCGGTGCGCCGTTTGCAGGCGACAGAACGTTGTTCGTGGACATCATCAGAACACGGGCTTCAAGCTGAGCTTCCAGCGAAAGCGGCACGTGAACGGCCATCTGGTCACCGTCAAAGTCCGCGTTGAACGCAGAACAGACGAGCGGGTGCAGCTGGATCGCTTTACCTTCGATCAGGACAGGCTCGAACGCCTGAATACCAAGACGGTGCAGCGTGGGCGCACGGTTCAGCATCACAGGGTGTTCGCGAATGACCTCGTCCAGAATGTCCCAAACTTCGGGACGTTCTTTCTCAACCAGCTTTTTCGCCTGCTTCACAGTGGAGGACAGACCTTTCGCCTCAAGCCGCGAGTAGATGAACGGCTTGAACAGCTCCAAAGCCATCTTCTTCGGCAGACCGCATTGGTGCAGCTTCAGTTCCGGACCGGTCACAATGACCGAACGACCGGAGAAGTCGACGCGCTTACCCAAAAGGTTCTGGCGGAAGCGGCCCTGCTTGCCTTTCAGCATGTCTGACAGCGACTTCAGCGGGCGCTTGTTAGCACCAGTGATGACGCGGCCACGACGGCCGTTGTCGAACAGAGCATCGACAGATTCCTGCAGCATCCGCTTCTCGTTACGCACGATGATATCGGGCGCGCGCAGTTCGATCAGTCGCTTCAGACGGTTGTTCCGGTTGATAACCCGGCGATACAGATCGTTCAGGTCAGACGTCGCGAAACGACCCCCATCCAGCGGCACCAGCGGGCGCAGCTCTGGCGGGATGACCGGCACAACGGTCAGGATCATCCACTCCGGACGGTTGCCGGATTCGATGAAGTTCTCGACGATCTTCAGACGCTTGATGATCTTCTTGGGCTTCAGCTCACCTGTGGCTTCTTTCAGGTCTTCGCGCAGTTGCGCGGCTTCGGCTTCCAGATCAATCGCCTGCAGCATTTCGCGGATCGCTTCGGCGCCGATATTGGCGGTGAAGGCGTCCATGCCGAAGGCGTCTTGCGCGTCCATATACTCTTCTTCGGTCATCAGCTGACCGTAGGTGAGGTCCGTCAGACCGGGTTCGATCACGACGTAGTTCTCAAAGTAAAGGATACGCTCCAGATCGCGCAGGGTCATATCCAGCATCAGGCCGATGCGGGAGGGCAGCGATTTGAGGAACCAGATATGCGCGACGGGGGCGGCCAGTTCGATGTGGCCCATACGCTCACGACGGACCTTTTGCAGCGTGACTTCCACACCGCATTTCTCGCAGACAACGCCGCGATACTTCATGCGCTTGTATTTGCCGCACAGGCATTCGTAGTCTTTGATCGGGCCAAAGATACGCGCGCAGAAAAGGCCGTCACGCTCGGGCTTGAACGTCCGGTAGTTGATGGTTTCAGGCTTTTTGATCTCACCGAAAGACCACGACAAGATGCGCTCGGGCGAGGCCAGAGACACCTTGATCTCGTCGAATTGCTTCGGCGGGGTCAGCGGGTTGAACGGGTTGTTTGTCAGTTCCTGGTTCATTTACGAACCTCCGCAAATTCGATTTTGCATTGAATGTCTTTTGTGAACGGAGCTGCAATGATGGCATCCAGAAAAGGAAGACCATCTTTGGCATCGACCCCGATCACAAGATCAACATACCTCTCGGCGAAGTAAGTCTGGGCTGTAGAGAAAACCTCGTCGCCAACAGCCTTGGACCGGATCGACCCAGGCACAGCACGCCACTCGACATTTTCCAAATCCAGCGTTTGCCCATCAACCTTTATCGACCCGCGTGTGAGAACCGGTGGATAGATATAAGTTGTCATTCACCATCCTCCGCGTCCAGGAGTTCCATGTTCAGACCGAGGCCACGGACCTCTTTGACCAGAACGTTGAACGATTCAGGCACACCAGCCTCGAAATTGTCTTCGCCTTTGACGATGCTTTCGTAGACTTTCGTCCGTCCGGCAACGTCGTCCGACTTGACCGTCAGCATCTCTTGCAGCGTGTAGGCCGCGCCATATGCTTCCAGAGCCCAGACTTCCATCTCACCGAAACGCTGGCCGCCGAACTGGGCTTTACCACCCAGAGGCTGCTGCGTGACAAGGCTGTAGGGGCCTGTTGAGCGTGCGTGGATCTTGTCGTCGACCAAGTGGTGCAGCTTCAGCAGATACTTGATGCCGACCGTCACTTTACGCGCAAATTGCTCGCCCGTGCGACCGTCATAAAGCGTCGACTGACCGCTTTCCGAGAAACCAGCGCGGACAAGCGCGTCGTTCACGTCAGCTTCTTTTGCACCGTCGAAGACCGGCGTTGCAATCGGGACACCACGGGTGACGTTGCCCGCGGCTTCCAGCAGGTGATCCTCGTCCATACCGGCGATGCCTTCGTCGTAGACATCGTCGCCATAGGCGATTTTCATCGCGTCGCGCACAGGTGTCAGATCACCGGAGCGGCGATATTCACCCAGAGCCTCATCGATCTGGATACCCAGACCGCGTGCGGCCCAACCCATATGCGTCTCAAGGATCTGACCGACGTTCATACGCGACGGCACACCCAGCGGGTTCAGCACGAAGTCGACAGGAGTACCGTCTGCGAGGAACGGCATGTCCTCCATCGGGACCACTTTCGAGATCACACCCTTGTTGCCGTGACGACCGGCCATCTTGTCGCCGGGCTGCAGCTTGCGCTTCACAGCCACGAAGACCTTGACCATCTTCATCACGCCCGGGGGCAGATCGTCGCCGCGGCGGACCTTTTCAACCTTGTCCTCGAAACGGGCATCCAGGGCACGCTTTTGCGCCTCATACTGCTCGTTCAGGGCTTCGACGCCTTTGGCTTCCTCTTCCTCACCAAGAGCCAGCTGCCACCACTGACCACGGGTCAGGGTTTCCAGCAGCTCTTCGGTCACTTCCGAGTTCGCCTTGACGCCTTTGGGACCTTTCACTGCGGTTTTACCCAGCAGCATGCCCTTCAGACGCGCGTAGATGTTGCGGTCCAGAATGGCCAGCTCGTCGTCGCGGTCACGGGCGAGGCGTTCAACTTCTTCACGCTCGATCTGCACCGCACGTTCGTCTTTTTCGACACCGTGACGGTTGAAGACGCGGACCTCAACGACCGTGCCGAAATCACCCGGCGGCAAGCGCAGGGAGGTGTCGCGCACGTCAGACGCTTTCTCACCGAAGATGGCGCGGAGGAGCTTTTCTTCCGGCGTCATCGGGCTTTCACCCTTCGGTGTGATCTTACCAACGAGGATATCCGCAGGGCCCACATCGGCACCGATATAGACGATGCCCGCCTCGTCGAGGTTGCGCAGGGCTTCCTCACCGACATTGGGGATGTCGCGGGTGATTTCCTCAGGGCCGAGTTTCGTGTCACGGGCCGCGACTTCAAATTCCTCGATATGGACCGAGGTGAAAACGTCATCGCGCACGATCCGCTCGGAGATCAGGATCGAGTCCTCGTAGTTGTAGCCATTCCACGGCATGAACGCGACGACCACGTTCTTGCCCAGCGCCAGTTCACCGATATCGGTGCTGGGGCCGTCTGCAATAACTTCACCTTTGGAGACTTTGTCACCCACTTTTACCAGCGGACGCTGGTTGATGCAGGTGTTCTGGTTCGAGCGCTGGAACTTGCGCATGCGGTAGATATCGACGCCGGGATCGCCCGGTTCGAAATCTTCAGTAGCGCGCACAACGATTCGGGTCGCATCGACCTGATCGATGATACCGCCGCGTTTCGCCATGATGGCTGCACCGGAATCACGGGCCACAACTTCCTCAATACCGGTGCCGACCAGCGGCGCCTCGGCTTGCAGAAGCGGAACCGCCTGACGCTGCATGTTCGAGCCCATCAGAGCGCGGTTGGCGTCGTCATTCTCAAGGAACGGAATGAGCGAGGCCGCGACGGAGACAAGCTGCTTCGGCGACACGTCGATCAGATCGACATGCTCGTTGCTTTGCAGCATGTACTCGCCCGCTTGGCGCGTGCTTACCAGATCGTTCACGAACTTGCCGCCGTCATCCAGTTTGGCATTGGCCTGAGCCACCACGTGACGCATTTCTTCGGTCGCGGACATGTAGTGGACTTCGTCCGTCACCTGACCGTTTTCGACCTTGCGATAGGGCGTTTCGATAAAGCCATACTTGTTGACGCGGGCGAAGGTGGCCAGCGAGTTGATCAGGCCAATATTCGGACCTTCCGGCGTTTCAATCGGGCACATCCGGCCGTAGTGAGTCGGGTGCACGTCGCGCACCTCAAAACCTGCACGTTCGCGGGTCAGACCGCCCGGCCCAAGCGCGGAAAGACGACGCTTGTGCGTGACTTCCGACAGCGGGTTGGTCTGGTCCATGAACTGCGACAGCTGCGAGGAACCGAAGAATTCGCGCACAGCCGCCGCAGCCGGTTTCGCGTTGATCAGGTCCTGCGGCATGACCGTGTCAATCTCGACAGACGACATACGCTCTTTGATCGCGCGCTCCATGCGGAGCAGACCGACGCGATACTGATTCTCCATCAGTTCGCCAACGGAACGGACACGACGGTTTCCAAGGTGGTCGATATCGTCGATATCGCCCTTGCCGTCGCGCAATTCCACGAGCGCCTTTATGCAGGCGACGATGTCTTCCTTACGCAGGGTGCGCTGGGTGTCTTCCGCATCCAGAGCCAGACGCATGTTCATTTTCACGCGGCCCACGGCGGAGAGATCATAGCGCTCGCTATCAAAGAAGAGCGAGTCGAACAGGTTACCGGCAGCCTCAACGGTGGGCGGCTCGCCCGGGCGCATGACGCGGTAGATGTCCATCAGCGCACTTTCGCGGCTCATGTTCTTGTCGGCTGCCATGGTGTTGCGCATGTAAGGGCCGACATTGACGTTGTCGATGTCGAGAACCGGGATGTCGGTGATGCCCGCATCCAGCAGCTCTTTGATCGAACCGCCGATGACTTCACCGTCCTTGTCCAGTTCCCATGTCAACTCGTCCCCGGCTTCGACGTAAATCGCACCGGTTTCCTCGTTGATGATGTCCTTGGCAACGAACTTGCCCTGAATATGCTCGAACGGGACCAGAAGATCGGTCACTTTGCCTTCGTCGATCAGCTTCTTGACCGCGCGGGGTGTAACTTTCTTGCTGGCCTCGGCGATTACGTCACCGGACTTGGCGTCGACCAGATCAAAGGTCGGACGGGTGCCGCGCGCACGCACGGGGAAGAACTTGGTGACCCAACCTTTGTTCTTCTTCAGCTTGTAGGACACGGTGTCGTAGTAAGCATCCATGATGCCTTCCTGGTCCAAACCCAGCGCATAGAGCAGGGTCGTGACAGGCAGTTTCCGGCGACGGTCGATGCGCGAGAAGACAAGGTCTTTCGCGTCAAACTCAAAGTCCAACCAGCTGCCGCGATAGGGGATGATGCGGCAGGCGAACAGAAGTTTACCAGACGAGTGTGTCTTGCCCTTGTCGTGGTCAAAGAACACGCCCGGCGAGCGGTGCATCTGGGAGACGATCACACGCTCGGTGCCGTTCACGACAAAGGTGCCGTTCGGGGTCATCAGGGGCATGTCGCCCATGAAGACGTCCTGTTCCTTGATGTCCTTGACGGACTTCGCACCGGTGTCTTCGTCCACATCAAATACGATGAGGCGCAGCGTCACCTTTAGGGGCGCGCTGTAGGTCATGTCGCGTTGCTGACACTCCTCAACATCGTATTTGGGCTTCTCCAGCTCGTATTTCACGAACTCAAGCACGGAGGTTTCGTTGAAATCCTTGATCGGGAAGACCGACTGGAAGACGCCTTTGATGCCTTCGCCGTCAAGCGGCTCTGGCTGGTCGCCGGATTTCAGGAACAAATCGTAGGAACTTTTCTGGACCTCGATGAGGTTCGGCATCTCCAGAACTTCGCGGATTTTGCCGTAATATTTGCGCAAGCGTTTCTGACCTAGGAAGGACTGAGCCATGTGCGTCGTCACCTTTCAATTCTCATCGGGCGTATCAGCGGTCGGGCCCCCGCGATGCGCCCAGTTGAGACAGGACAAGTTCGGCCAATTCATGCACGCCGTCCCACCGGTGTGCTCCCGACCATTGAACCTTCCTTAAGAGGGGTCTTTTCCAAGGCCCCCGTTAAGACAGGTATGGCCGGAGCAGGATTTCTCCCGCTCCAGCCTAAAAACCAGGCGTTAGCCCGATTACTTGACTTCGACTTCTGCGCCAGCTGCTTCCAGCTTGCCCTTGATGTCTTCTGCTTCTGCTTTGTCGACGCCTTCTTTGACGGCTTTGCCGCCGGCTTCGACCAGCTCTTTTGCTTCTTTGAGGCCCAGGCCGGTGATGGCGCGGACTTCTTTGATGACGTTGATTTTCTGAGCGCCAGCGGCTTTCAGGATCACGTCAAATTCGGTCTGCTCTTCGCCGCCACCACCAGCGTCGCCGCCAGCTGCGCCAGCAACCATCACAGCGCCGCCAGCTGCGGGCTCGATGCCATACTCGTCTTTGAGGATGGTTTTCAGTTCTTGTGCTTCGAGGAGCGTCAGACCAACGATCTCTTCAGCAAGTTTCTTCAGATCAGCCATTTTAGACTCTTTCCGTTTTCTAAGTGTGTTCCAACGTCAGGGGTTCAACCCTACGCAGGTTCCAGATTGCTTCAGGCGGCCGCTTTGTCCTCGACCGTCGAAATGATGCTCGCGATGTTGGACGCAGGTGCCCCGATCGCGCCGGCGATGTTGGAAGCAGGCGCACCGATGCAGCCCACGATCGAAGCGATAAGCTCCTCACGCGACGGCATAGCGGCGACGGCTTTCACACCAGCGACGTCCAGCTCGTTTTCGCCCATAGCGCCGCCGAGGATCTCCAGCTTGGAGTTCTCTTTGGCGTATTTCTCGACGACCTTGGCAGCTGCCACGGGGTCCTCGGAATAGGCAAGAACGGTCATACCCGTCAGAAGACCAGCAATGCTTGCGCAGGGCTGACCCTCAAGGGCGATCTTGGCGAGCCTGTTTTTGGCAACGCGAACGGACCCGCCTGCTTCACGCATTTGCGCACGCAGGTCCTGCATTTCAGCAACCGTGAGACCTTCGTAGTGAGAAACCACAACGACGCCAGAGCTTTCAAAGATCTGGCCGAGTTCCTCGACCACTTTCTCTTTCTGGGCTCTATCCACAGTTTTACTCCAAATTTGGAAGGGTTCCCCCTCCGGCTCTCGTAACGACATCAGGGATGATGTCGGTTAGTCCGAACGGGCAACACTCTTACAAGCTCCGGAGGAGCCTCTTCGAGAATTGGTCTTTCCCGTCTCAGGCAGGATTTATCAGAAGCGAATCTGACCCGCCGTCTCGGACGATGCCGCAATGCGACAGAGGCGCGACATATGCGCTGATCGGCAAAGTGTCAATGGGGTTTTCCATGGCCGCTCCGTTTGCGCGATCTCAGGCACAAAAAGTGCCGATGTTTCGCGGCGATGCGCGCCCGCCTCCCGGTTTGTAACGGTTATATGAAGTTTTGCGCCATTTGCGCGACATCAAATTCGGCGCGCTGATCCGATTGCTAGACAGGGGCATCAGATTACTCCGGGAGGACATGATGCTTGCACGACCCTGGGATACCCAAATCAACTACATGCTGGCGCATAACGCGCTGCCGGTCATGACAGTGCGCGATCTATCGCTGTTCTACGGCGAAAAGCAGGCGCTGAAGGACGTCAGCTTCGATCTTTACCCCAAGGAGATACTTGCCTTCATCGGCCCTTCGGGCTGCGGCAAATCCACCGCCTTGAAATGCTTGAACCGGATGCACGACAACACGCGCGGCGTCCGGATCGAAGGCCGCATCGAGATGCACGGGCAGGATATCCATTCGGCACATATTGATCCGCCGGTCCACAGGCGCAAGTTCGGGTGGGTCGCCCAAAAGCCCAACCCGTTCACCAGCACGATCTGGGACAATGTCGCCTACCCTGCCCGCATCCACGGCCTGACACGCAACCGCACCGAACTGGCCGATCACGTAGAGAGATGCCTGCGCGAAGCCCATCTTTGGGACGAGGTAAAAGACGATCTGCATACCCGTGGCGGCACCTCCCTGTCAGGGGGACAACAGCAGCGCCTGTGCATCGCCAGGGCGCTCTCTACCGAGCCCGAGGTCATGCTGATGGACGAGCCGACAGGATCCATTGATCCGATTGCAACCGCGAAGGTCGAAGAACTGATGCTGTCCCTGCGCGAGACCCATACGGTTGTGGTCATCACCCATTCGATGATGCAGGCCCGCCGCGTGGCCAGTCGCGTCGCCTATTTCCACATGGGCGAGCTGCTTGAATGCGGATCCAACGCGCAGATGTTTGAGCATGCGCAAAACGAGAAGGCGCGCGCGTTCATTGCGGGGAAGTTTGGATAATCATCTTCGCAACAATCAGGCCAGATAAGAGGCCAAACGTCGAATTTGTGATATTTTCTTGCGACATATCACGCATGTGACTGGTCGCGGCGCAAACAAATGCGTATTTTCGCGCCAACCCGCGAGATCGCGTCGGGGAAAAGGAGAGCATCACATGTTGACGAAACGCCATTTCATTCTGTCGAGCGCTGCACTGTTCTCGGCCCCAATCCACGGGATGGCACAGGAGGCGGCGCCGCGCCCGATCTCTGACCGCTCCAAATGGTCCGCCTGGGATGCTCAGGTTACACCTGCGAATTATGATCCGGCGACGTCCAATCCCTGGGGCGTGCACCGCCGGTTTCTGCCGCGGATGGTCGAGGCCAATGCGAACCTGACCCCCGGCGATATTCATGTCGATGCGGTGGCGCGCTACCTTTACCATATCCGCGACGATGGCATGGCGATGCGCTACGGCGTGGCGATTGCTCGCGGCGATCTTTACGAGCCGGGCACCTACACGATCCGGCGCAAGGCCCGCTGGCCCACATGGACACCGACCGCCGCGATGATCAAACGCGACCCGCAGCTTTACGAACAACATGCCGATGGCATGAATGGCGGGCCGAGAAATCCGTTGGGGTCGCGGGCTTTCTATCTCTACGAGGGCAATCGCGACACGTATCTGCGCATCCACGGCTCTCCCAGCCCCCGCTCTATCGGAGGGCGGGCAAGCTCGGGCTGCGTGCGGATGATCATGGCCCATATCAACGGGCTTTACGGTCAGGTGAACACGGGCGTGACCGCTGTGCTCTATCCGCCGGAAGAGCTGGTGACCGCGCGCAGCTAGCCTGTGCTTTCAGCAGGCACTTCGGCCGGACGGCTGCAGATCGGGCGACCCTCACGGGTGCGCAGCGGCAAAAGCGTCGTCTCGACCGGGCCGACATAGCGGTAGACATAGCAGCCATCGACCGGATCAATCCGCACGCGCGTCAAATCCTGGTTTGGGGCTGCGATCTCGATCACACGTTCGGGTACCTTGGTCATGAACCCCGCCGCGCTGTCCGCGCTGCCCATGGGCATCCCGTCACATGCGGCCAGAAGCAAGGCAGCCGCGCCCACAAACCAAATCCGAGTGTTCATCTGTCTCATCCTTCAATCAGTCGGCTTACGGACTAGGATACTCCGCGCTGGATGTAAAATCCCCTTGGCCCAGACATGGACCCCGGCACAGAAAAAGCCCCGATGGCTCCACCGGGGCTTTTCAATCTGACATCTGCGTTTGTTTTACGCGTCTGTGGCCGCGTCAGCCGCCGCTTCCATGACAAACGCGCAATTCTTCTGCGTCGCGACCGCCCGTGCATCGCGGATATAGGCCTGCGTCGACGGGATCGTCAGCGGGTTGATCATGGCCCGCTGCGCGCCCTGAATTTCGCGTTGCAGGGTTTCGCAATCCTGCCGCTGGAACCGGGCGCGGTTCTGGCCGCTGGTGATCGCGCCGGTTGCCGCCGAACCGGCGACAGCTTGCGCGGCAGCACCACCGACGCCCCCGCCCATGCAGCCTGACAACGCCAAGGTTGCGCCCAATGCGCAAAAAGAAATCAAGATCCGTTTCATTATTTTCCCCAAAATAAAAGTTAACGGATCTGTGCTAGCGCGGGATTTTTAACCTGTCAGTCATTTTTTTCAGGTCAAGACAACTTTGCCGCAGCCGGTCATGATACGCCTTGAAATGAGGTAAATCTCTTCGACAGCCCTTCCGTTTTCCGGGACCTTACTTCTGAAAAAGCGGTTGGCTGTTCTTGGCGTGACGCGACACGAGCCTGCGCGCGACATGTCCCTTTGGCACGGTCCGCGACGGGGTGGCCGAGACACGCAGAAGATCGGGGAAAAGCCGGTTCAGTTCCTGCAATGCGTCAGGCCCCAAGGCCTGTCGCGCCTGCGCGCCAAGAAGCAGCGATTCCGTCGGCGCGCCTTCGGCAAAAATGATCTCGTGATCGTCGAAAAGCAGGTGGACATACGTCACCTCGGACATGTCATGGGCGAGGTCGATCCCCGGCAGGCCCACCAGCTTTTTGGCTGCGACCAGCACTTCGTCATCGCCCAGCATCCGCCGTGCGATCTTGGAACGCAGCAGCATCCGGTGTTGTGGAGACACCGACAGGTCGCGGTCAGGCAAGCCATCCCCAAGGGCACCCCGCCCGATCCGCACCGGGGTCAGATCGCCATCGGCACGGCAGGTCACGCGACCGACCCAGCGGACCGGTTGAGCGCCATTATCGCGGGTTTGAACCAGATCGCCGATGCGTAGTTTTTCTACCGCGACCGGGCCAGACGGTGTCAGAATATCAACACCTTTCGTGAAGCACGGCACGAAATCGAAACTCTCCCGCGAGGCAGTCATGCCCGAGTAATTGTTGCCTGCAAGACTGTCGAGCGAGATGGATTCGATCACCCCCGCTTCAAGAGCGGCCTGATCGGCATTCGCCGAAAACTCTGGCGCGAGGTAGGTATTGCCCGCGGTATCCTGAAAGACGACGGCGGTGATATTGGCCGTGGTGCCATCGCCATAGGTGATTGTGGCGTTATAAACCGACGTGCCGTCAAAGGTTTGATCGGGGCCACCGTCGATACTGAACGTATCGTTCGCGGCCGCGTTGTTCATGTCATAAACGCCCGACGTGCCGCCATTCGCACCGGTCGATCCGGGTGAGAGGGTCTGGAAGCTATCGACGAGCGGATTTGCGGCGTCGCCAAAACTTTGCCCGACCAACGCGGACGCGTTTTCAGCCGTGGTATTTCCTTCGGTCGTATCAATCTGGGCGAGATTTCCCAAAGAGATGACATTGAATGTCGTCGGCATATTCGTTCACATCGCCGCTGCGGGACAATGATCCCGCACGACGCTCCAATCATTATAATAGCAGCGACCTTACCCGGAAATTTGGGCAAAGGCGTGAAAACCAAGGGGCCGTTCAAAGGCGTCGCACCTTGTGTCAAGGCAGGCTAGGCCAAAGAGGTTACCAAACCACCAACGCAAAAAAGGCGCCCGAAAGAGCGCCATTTTCAAACTCTTTCACAGAGGTTTAGTTCCCTGCGGCGTTATCCACCGAGATCGAGACGCCCGGACCCATGGTCGAGCTGACAGCGATCTTTTTCATGTAGGAGCCTTTGGCGCCTGCCGGTTTGGCTTTGGCGACCGCATCCACGAACGCGCGGATGTTTTCGACCAGCTTGGCCTCATCGAAGGAGGCTTTGCCAACACCTGCATGCACGACGCCTGCTTTTTCAGCTTTGAACTGCACTTCACCGCCTTTGGCGGCTTTGACGGCAGCTTCCACATCCATGGTGACGGTGCCCACTTTGGGGTTCGGCATCAGGTTGCGCGGGCCAAGGACCTTACCCAGACGACCGACGATGGGCATCATGTCGGGGGTGGCGATGCAACGATCAAAGTCGATCTTGCCGCCCTGAACGATCTCCATCAGGTCTTCGGCACCGACGATGTCAGCACCGGCCTTTTCGGCTTCTTCAGCCTTGGGGCCACGGGCGAAGACAGCGACGCGGACGTCCTTGCCAGTGCCGTTGGGCAGGCTGACCACACCGCGGACCATCTGGTCTGCGTGGCGCGGGTCAACACCAAGGTTCATCGCGATCTCGACGGTTTCGTCGAACTTCGCGTTTGCATTGCCTTTGATCAGAGCGACCGCTTCTTCAACGGTGACGTCCTGCTTGCCAGCGAAAGCCTCGCGGGCGGCGGTTGTGCGTTTTCCGAGTTTCGCCATGATTATTTAACCTCGATACCCATCGACTTGGCGGAGCCAAGGATGATCTGCATTGCGCCTTCGATGTCGTTGGCGTTGAGGTCCTTCATTTTCGCTTCCGCGATTTCACGAACCTGCTTGGTAGTGACCGAGCCGACCACTTCACGCGACGGGTTGTTCGCACCCGACTTCAGCTTAGCGGCTTTCTTCAGGAAGTAAGACGCAGGCGGCGTCTTGATGTCCATCGTGAAGGACTTGTCCTGATAGTAGGTGATCACGGTCGGGCACGGTGCGCCCGGATCAAGCTCCTGCGTCTTGGCGTTGAACGCCTTGCAGAATTCCATGATGTTGATGCCGCGCTGACCCAGTGCCGGTCCTACGGGCGGCGACGGGTTTGCTTGTCCGGCGGGCACTTGCAATTTCATCGTGCCAGCGACTTTCTTGGCCATGAGGCCTCTCCTTCTTTCAACACCCCTTGGTCGCGACCGCGGGGCTTTGGGTTGCGTGGTCCGGCTTGGCGCACGCGTGCGCGTCCCCTCCCACGTTGATCACGTCAGGCCTGTTTGGAGACCTGCGTGTATTCCAGCTCGACCGGGGTGGCCCGGCCAAAGATCGAGACCGTCACCTTCAGGCGCTGGTTCTCGTCGTCCACTTCCTCGACCATGCCGTCGAAATCCTCGAACGGGCCGTCGTTGACCTTCACCTTCTCGCCAACCTCGAAATGGATCAGCGTGCGTGGTGCAGCCTCACCTTCCTCGACGCGGCCGAGGATCGCCTGCACTTCGGCGTCGCGCATGGGCATCGGGCGGCCCTGCGGGCCAAGAAAGCCCGTGACGCGGTTAATCGAGTTGATCAGGTGATAGCCCTCATCGGTCATCTCCATGCGCACCAGAACATAGCCGGGCATGAAGCGGCGCTCTGTCGTGACCTTCTTGCCGCGACGCACTTCGATAACCTCTTCGGTGGGAACCAGAACCTCTTCGATCTGATCCTCAAGCTCAGCTTCCACAACAGACGTGCGGATTTGCTCTGCGATCTTCTTCTCGAAGTTCGACAGAACGCTTACCGAATACCACCGTTTGGCCATGCTGCTGCACCTTTATACGTCAGGACTTTCGCCCCGAAACTCCGTGTTCTCTTGCAAGGGCGCGCCCCTGCGCCTTCCCGAATTAAATGCGGCGCGCCACTCGAATCGAAGCGCGCCGTCAGGGAAGTGGGCTGCGTTTACATCCCACCCCGCGTCAGATCAAGGGGGTGCACAGGGTTTTCGGCTACGAGCCGAAGGTGGTCAGAACGAACTGCAGCCCGCTGCGGATCAGAAGATCGACCAGAAAGAAGAAAATCGCCGTCAGCGTCGCCATGATGAAGACCATCACGGTGGTCAGCAAAACTTCGCGCCGGGTCGGCCAAACGACCTTGGCAACTTCTGCGCGCACTTGCTGGATGAACTGAAGCGGGTTGGCCATTGCCATGATCTCTCCTGCGCGGATGCGCGTAACGTGGTTTGGGTTCACATACGCAAGCGGGATGTTGATTGCAAGATGCGCTGTCGCGCCTGTGTGTCAGCACTATCGGAACGGCCCCTCCGCTGCGCGAAAACACCCGCGCAGCGAAATCCCGCCCATCTGAGCAAGATCAAAGTGAGGCGGGCATGCGCGGCTATACTGACCCGAAAGACCCAACAGAAGGAGCACATCATGCCGAGCAGATTTCATATCAAACCCCTTGTCATCATCCTCGCCGCTGCCGCCCTTGCAGGCTGTGTCGCCGAGCCCGAAGACGACCGGACGGATGTCCTGCAGGGCCAGACCCTGTTTATGGCGCAATGCGCGGCGTGTCACGGCGATGACGGGCGCGGCGCAGGCGCGGCGTCTCTGGGGCTTGGCGCGCCGCCCCCTTCGTTGACCACACTGAGCGCCCGCAACGACGGCGTCTTTCCACGCGATTACGTGATGACGATGATCGACGGGCTCACCCGGCAAGGCCACCCAGACATCGCGATGCCGGAGTTCGGCGCACAGGATATGGGACCGCTGGTTCAGGTCGAGGAAGACGGTATCTCGACCCCAGTCCCGGCAGATCTGCTGGCGCTGGCCAACTATCTGGAAGCCATTCAGGAGTAAGCGAAGACGGGCTTAGTCGTGGGCGGCGATCCGTACTGGATCAAGATAGCTGAACCGCGCCTGCACATCGGGATGGCTCACCCAGTTGTCGAGCTTGCGCCAGCGATCGCTGACCTCCACGCGGGAGTCGTTGGTGAAATGCACAGATCGGACCCACATGGCAATCCGCTTGACCATATGGCAGCCTGCCCGTTTCGGCGCACCTTGGTGGTCGATGCCAAAGATGTTCTTCTTGCCCGGCATGGACAGCATCGCAAGGCCAAGATTGATATAGGGATAGGCGTGCTGATAAAGCTCCGGCTGGCTTGCCGCGTCATCGCTGATCGCCAGACCATACCCATGCGAATAAGAGATGTACCGCGGCCCGGTTTCGGTCTTTGTCGCCTCTGGCAGATACGCCCGCATGTCACTTCTTAGTCGGCTGACATAGTCGCTTGAAAGACCATCATCATCGTCCAGAACGACCTGCATGATCGGCGCTGTCTCATACTTTTGCTGCATGAACAGCCGCAAGAATTTACGCGCATAGGCCGGGCGTCTGGCATGGATTGTGTATTGGCCCGGTTGAAGCATTTCCTTGCAGACGGCCCGCAGCTTCGCGAAGGTTTCCTCAGGCAGATCTTCACTGGTCAGGATGAAAAGATGGAACCTCTGGTCATCCTGCGCGGCCAATGACGCCAGCGCGACCGTCTTGAGCAGATGGAGCCGCATCGCAAGACGCTCTTGATCAAAAAGCAACTCCTTGTCGCGCGAGGTATCACTTTTCCAACCGGATTTGCCGAAATATGCGAAACGCATGGCGATGACGATGTTGATCTGATCGACCTGTTCGACCGTCAATGCCAGCGGTTGCTCTGCCTGCTGTTCAGCGGTGGTCTGAACCTCGTTACCCGCCATTGTCACAACTCCGCCTTTTGGTCTTTGCGTCTGGTGACTATGACGGTGCTGACCTCAAAGGAAAAGATGGGCTGCGGCTTTTCTTTGAGCAGATGTGTGGGAAAAGGTGGCTTGGCAGGGGCTGAGGGACTCGAACCCACGACCCTCGGTTTTGGAGACCGATGCTCTACCAACTGAGCTAAACCCCTAAAGCCGAGGCTTGGAATAGGAGGGTTTGCCGGGGTTGGCAAGGGGTTTGCGCCGCCCATGGCCTGCAATCATCGCGTCAGGTCTGCGCGCGCACCTCGACAGACAGGATGGTCGGCAAATGGCGCGCCACCTCGTCCCAGCTTTCGCCCTCATCCGCGCTTGCAAAAACCGAGCCGCTGTTGGTGCCGAAGTAAATCCCGGCAGGATCGTGCGTGTCACCAGCCATCGCCTGACGCAGGACGGTGAAAAAGCATGCCTCCTGCGGCAACCCGTTGCGCTTCGCGTTCCATGTCGCGCCGCCATCTTCGGATTTCCAGACGGCGGCCGACGCATCCGGAGGGTAGCGCCCACCGCTGTCGCTGTTCAGCGGCAGGGTCCATATCACATTCGGATCACGCGGGTGGACGCGGATCGGAAAGCCGAAGGTGGATGGCAAACCGGGGGTGATATCATCCCAGCTGCGCCCGCCATCAGATGACCGCCAGACCCCGTGATGGTTCTGCTGATAAAGTAGGTCATCGCCGCCCGGCGCACGCATCATATTGTGCACGCAATGGCCCGTTTCCCCGTCGCGCGGAGCCGCCGGGTGGTCGTGATGCCCGCAGCTTTCAGCATTGGACAGGCGGTTGCGCCTTTCCCAGCTTTTGCCGCCATCTTCCGTGGCGAAAACACCTGCCGCGGAAATGCCTATCCATAGCTTCGCCGGATTGTCGGGGTCAGAGACGATCGTGTGCAAAACGAGGCCCGCCGCACCGGGGCTCAAGCTGTCGGCGGATGGATGATCGGTCAATGCATCCAGACGCGTCTAGCTTTTGCCTCCATCCTCGCTTTTGAGAAGATGCGCAGGTTTCGTGCCCGCATAGAGCGTGCCATGGGCATAGCCCAGCGACCATATCTGGTTGAAGTCTGCCTCGAACGGCAACGCTGTCTCGCTCCACCCGATCATCCTGGCAAAGTCGGGATCGTTGGCAGCCCAGTCATCTATGGTGCCTTTCGTCAGTCGGGTGACCTCCCAGCTGTCGCCCCCGTCGCGGGAACACCAGACCCCGGCACCGACCCATTCGCCGCCGCCGCCAGCCCAGATCGCGCCGCTGTCAGGGTCGCTGGCGAAGTGATTGATCGGCCAGCCGTCGCAAAACGGCCCGGCGACAGACCAACCGGAACGATCCCTAGGGCTTGAGACAAGAAAGGCGCCCTTCGTGGTGCCGACGAGGATCGTGACAGGGGGTGATGACATGGCGGGCCTCCACAGTCGAAGGTATCATAGGTCAGCTCCTTTCCCTAATCTGGCCACCTAATCCTGCCACTCCCCCACATCTAGTAACGCACCGGGCAACCGGTCATAGAAGGACGGCACCTTGTTGAGCGTCGGCAGAGCAAGAAACACATGCGCGCAGAAGAAGGCTGCGATGACCGGCAGCGTAAACACGTCGTACAGACGCGCGCGCGCAGTCGCGTCGTGATGCAGCAGCATCGTCAGGATCAGCCAGGCCTGCAGCAGAACCAAGGCCAGAAAACGGGGCAGATCGAAGGCCACGAAGAGAACCGCCAGCGGCGTCAGCGCCACGCCGACAATCACCGCGCGGTCCTTCACGGATCGGTGCGGGATCAACTTGAGCACCATCATCAGCACGGCCGCGAGATAGCCCAGACCGACGGGCAACACGTAGTTGCGCTCAAAGAGATAGGGCGCAAGCGACCACCGGTTCTGAAAGCTCGGCAGATCGTCTCCGCGAAAGCGCATGACCGCTTCAAGTGTCACAACCCGGATATCCCAGTCGAGGGCGCGCGCAGACGTGGCCACGATCAGCTCGACCATTGCCTCGTCCGCAAAAGAGGCCGTCAGAAAGAGGAACGCCGCAAGCACCACCGAACAGACAACCGGCACCGCGGCGCGCATAAGCCCGCCGCCCGCGAGATAAATCTGAAGCGCCACAAAGGGGACGAACGCGCTGAGCATCGCCTCGTGGATCAGAACGCCGAGAAGGCACAAAGCCGTTTTCAAGGCCAAAGACAGCGGCCCCTGTCCGGGGATCATCACGGCGGCCAAGGCGCTGGCCAGCCACAGAGTGTCGAGGTAACCGGTATTGCCGATCAGGTTGACCACGGGCAGCGAGGTCAGGATCAGCAGGCCCAGCACCATGCCAAGCTGGGTTTGCGGCAGACGGCGCAGCAGATAGATCACCAGGGCGACAAGGCCGGTGGCGGTGATGCAGACGGCAATCCAGTGGGTCTGGGCATTACTCAGCCCGCCCGGAAAAAGCCCCTGCAAAACCTGCCCGATGAGCCCGCGACGCGTGATCCCCAGATCATAGCTCAGCACAAACTGCGTTTGCGTCCAATCCAGCGGCGGTTTCATCTTGGCCAGGGCAAGGCCAAGCGCGACAAGCCAAAAGGCACGCGCCATGGCGGATCGAGTCGTGGGGGTCTGCGTCATTGCGGGTCTGCTCATATGTTTGACGGCAGCGTGGCGCAGCGGCAGCGTCAGGGCAAGCCTGCTTTGAAACGCGGGAAGTGTGTGCCTTGCGCGCGTCGGCCTCGTCCTTGGAGACCCGGTCCAAGATCGGACGTGCCGCATACACCGCGATTGACAGCGATCCCGGCAGGATGTGACCTGCGGGGATGATGAACAAAGGCAAGAGGGGACGCCATTGAAACTCATGTGCCTGAATGGCTGGGGCGGCAAGCTCTCGGATGCGCTTCTGCCCTATGTCTCACGCGAAGCCCCTGACGTGTTATGCCTGCAAGAAGTGGTCCACAGTCCGGCGACGGACAAGGATTGGCTGACCTACCGCGACGGCGATCACATCCTGCCACAACGGGCCAACTTCTTTCGGGAAGTCTGTCACGCCCTGCCCGACCACGTGGCCATTTTCTGCCCGGCGGCGCAGGGCGTTCTTTGGGACGACGACGCGGAGATCGCCTCTCAATGGGGCCTTGCGACCTTTGTTCACAAATCCCTGCCCATCATCGGTCAAGTGCAGGGCTTCGTTCACAAAACGTATTCGCCAGATGGCTATGGCGATCATCCCCGATCACGCAGCGCCCATGCGGTGCGTGTCTTTGACCATGGGGTCGGGCGGACGTTCAGCATTACGCATATGCATGGCCTGCGCGACCTGAACGGCAAAATGGACACGCCAGAGCGCGCAGCACAGGCACACCGTCTGCTGGAGCTGTCCCACGCGGTGTCCGAACCGGGCGATCTTCGCGTTATCTGTGGCGATTTCAACGTCGAGCCGGAGAGTGAGACGCTGCGTATTCTGAAAGGCGCAGGGTTCGTCGATCTGGTGACATCGCGGGGCTTTGAGAGCACCCGGAATACGCAGTATAAAAAGCCGGGCCGGTTTGCGGACTACCTGCTCGTCAATGACGAGAAGGCTGTGCGGTCCTTCGATGTGATCCATGACCCCGAAGTGTCCGATCACTGCCCGCTTCTTCTTGAACTCTGAAATATGCTGAAAGCGCCTGCCTCATGGACCATCTGAAACAGTTCATCCCAAGACCCCTTCTGCCCTTGAGCGCGGTGGAGAGCGCCGGGTGGCTTCTGAAGCGCTATGCCATCCTCGCGGGTGGCAGAACGCTTGATACAGATGTGGTGTCCGCCGCCACACAAGATGCGCTACGCCGATTGCCCCGGCCCGGTCCACTGGAGGACAGCGCCGGAAATCATGGGGTCGGCTTCCAGATCGTTCATTTTGCCGAGGTCGCTATCGTCTCCCCTGTGTTCTATTGGCAATGGGGCAGCGTTCTGGCCCGGATCGGCCAGCGACGTGCGGCATGGGTCGACCCCATGACGTTCAAAGACGGTGTTGAAGAGGTCGTGGGGTGCATCTGGGAAATGAACATCGTGCTGCATGAAACGCGCGCGTGGCAGGACGCAATGCTTGGCCCGACCGGCGGCAATCAGGAGACGTTGCAGACTTATTTGAACGACATGGCGGGGCCCTCTTGAATACTCCGCAGCGCGCAGGAACGGCCCTCAATATACGGTAAAATCCGAAAGGGCGTTGATGACGACGATCCCGGCGATGATCAGCGCCAGCCCGATCCCGGCGGCCAGATCCAGCCGCTGCCCGAAAAAGAGCATACCGGCGAGCGCGACGACGACGATGCCCAGACCAGAGGCCAGAGCATATGTGATGCCAAGCGGCATGTATTTCAGCGCCAGCGTCAGGAAATAGAACGACCCACCAAGCCCGGCGATGACCAGCAGCGACGGTCCAATTTTGGTGAATTGCGCGCTGGCGTTCAAAGCGGAGTACCCGATGGCTTCGGCAATCACGGATGCGATGAGGTAAAGATAATGGGTCGGCAAGGGGATCTCCTGGATTGATTGTTGGCTGGCGTTCTGCCGGCCTGCTAACGTTCAGGAAAACCGAAAGAAACGGATATGGTGTCAACGACATGGGAAAGGTCGTGAACAACACGGTCATTTCGGAAACCACGGCCGAGATGCGGGCTTTGGCGGGGCGCAGGCGTTTCTGGGCCGGGCTTCCGAGCGCGGCCTTCGTGATCGGCCAGACGGGTCCTTTCGGTACCTATGATGCGCTGCCGACGCCTGTCCGGATCGTGTATTGAATGGTTGTCGTGATGACCTCGTTCTGGCTTGGCTATCTGGTGTCTTTCGCCATCGCGACCCGCGCGGAAATCCAAGGCCTCAGCCCGGAGGTGAGCCTTGGGATCGGTGCGATCGGCGCCAGGTTTCCGGTCACGGCTTGGCTTGCAGGGTTTCACAGGATCGTCTTTTCGACGCCGTTTGGGCGGATGTCGTTCTCTTGCTGCCCTATGTCGTCGCGATTTCCCTTGCTTTTGCCGCGATATCAGAGGCTGTCGTTTCATGGGATGTGAGCCCGGTTTCGCAGGAAGCGCCAACACCAGAGCCAGCCTGGCTTGCTCAACTGTAGCATCACCTTTGCCCAGGCCTAAACGGCGCTTGGCAGCACATTGACCAGAACAACCCTTCATGAGGCAACCCGTGATCTTGGCGCATACGGGGTTTGGCTGCACCGCTCGTGGTCGGCAGCGCGAGGGGCGATCCGCGCATGTCACTACCGCAATGGTGCGGCGGTTGTGATTTGGGAAGACGGGCGTGAGCATCCCGTCGGGCGCACATATCGTAGGGCGGTCACAGAGGCGCTCCGACGAAAGGCCTGTGCGACCCGGTCCGCTCAAACGAAAAGGCCGCCCCGATGGGAGCGGCCTTTCCTAGTCTCTTAGTGCCACCGGAACCCCGGTCGCAGCTCTTTACTCGTGGATTTTCGACACGACGCCGGCGCCGACGGTGCGGCCGCCTTCGCGGATGGCGAAGCGGAGGCCTTGCTCCATCGCGATCGGTGCGATCAGTTCCACGTT
>CANMVA010000003.1 GCA_947501355.1 uncultured Paracoccaceae bacterium
GGCGGAGCGCTTCGCGGCGCACGACTTGCGCGGCTGCAATCAGGCCCATCAGAAGGGCGGAGAACACCACGATCAGAAGCCCGCGGGGGCGGGCGGGGCCGGGGGGGATTTCTGCGGGGGACAGAATGGTGCTGTCGGCCTGTTGGATGCCCTGCTGAACGCTTGTTTCCTTGAGCCGCGACAGGAAATACTCGTAGATCAGGCTAGACGCTGTCGCCTCCCGCTGGAGCTGTTCGAGAGTCACGAGATCGAGCGACTGGCGGCTGATCTTTTCCGACAGGTCCGTTTCAAGTTGGCGCAGGGTTTCAAGCTGCGCGCGGTCGCGGACATTGCTGCGGCCAGAGCGCTTGATGCCGGTCTCGCGCGCAAAAATGCGCTCGCGGACTTCTTTGAGCTGCTGGGACAGAAGCTCAAGCGTTTCGGGGTTGATCAACTCCATCTCGGCGGCGAAGGTCTTGGCATCGGTCTCGGCCGTTTCCAGTTCGATCTTCAACTCGGCCACGCGGTCGCTGAGCCAGGCAGTCGCCTGTTCGGTGGCTGTAAATTTCAAATCAATCTGGCGCCGAATATAGAGCTTTGACAAAGTGTTAGAGATCAGCGCCGCCTTTTCAGGCGTGCTGGCCTCGGTCGTGAGTTCAAAGACCATACTGTCGGGAATATTGCGCACGGTGATCGCGTCCGAGAGCGCATCGAGCGTGGCTGTCCGGCTTTCGCGCATTGGCTCGGCAGGGGGAATGCCCAGCAGCGCCTTGGCCAGCGCAAGGCTGCGATCCATCAAGCCGGGCGGGCGCAGCGCAGGGTTGAACTCGACATCGCGGTCCAGATGAAGCGTGTCGACCACATCCGCAAGCAGGGCGCGCGACGACAACACCTCTACCTCGGTGTTCACGGCCGTGTTGTCGGCGGGCAGGCCGGGCAGCACGCTGCTCAGATCGCCGAGCTTGTCGACCTGCGGTTCCATCACCACGACGGCCGTCGCACGGTAGAGCGGCTGGGCCAGCGTCTGCAGCCAGATCAGCGCCAGAACCGCCCCCAGAAAACCCGCAAGGCACAGGCGAAACTTGGCGCGCCACAACGCCCTGAGCAGGATCCCCAGATCAAGCACGTCATCCTCGGTCTGCCTGGGTTTGGCAGGCACAGCGAGGCCTGGTGGCAGCGCGGTCATGGCGCGTCCTTTCATCAAATGCGTTTCATTTTTCTGACGCTACGCCCGAAGTGTGGAGGCTTCCTTAACCGCTTTGACGTTTCATGGGCCCAGCAGCTTGTGAGGGCGAAATGAAACATGAAAACTTTACCGATTGGCCGGATGCCCGCATTGGGCGCCGGTTGGCGTTCCACCGCTATGTGACTCGTGGAAAACGTGTTCTGGACGTAGCGGGCGTGCTGGTTCTGGCGCCGGTCGCGGTGCCGCTGGTGGCGGTCCTTTGGGGTGCTGTGCGGCTGGATGGCGGCCCGGGCTTTTTCGGTCATGACCGGGTGGGGCGCGAGGCCACGCAGTTTCGGTGCTGGAAACTGCGCACGATGTGTGTAGACGCGCCGGCGCGGCTACGCGCGCATCTGAAACGCGATCCGGGTGCGGCGCGGGAATGGGCACAGAATTACAAGCTGAAGGACGACCCGCGCGTGACGCGACTGGGCCGCATTCTGCGCAAGACCTCGCTGGATGAACTGCCCCAGCTTTGGAATGTGCTGCGCGGAGAGATGAGCCTTGTCGGCCCGCGCCCGGTGCCTGAGGCGGAGCTGGAGGAATATCGCGGGTTCGAGTGGGCCTATCTGATGTGCCGCCCCGGAATTACGGGGGTCTGGCAGGTCTCGGGCCGCAATGATGTCAGCTATGCTGAACGGGTGAAGATGGACGTGGGCTACGTTCTGAACGCTCGGTTGAGAACTGATCTGGAGGTTCTCTGGAAAACCATCGGGGCGGTTGTGAAACGGACGGGATGTTAGCCTGAACCGTTTATGACGTGAGGCGCTGCTGTTGGATCGCCCGCTTTTCGCGGCTTCTCAAGTAAATCTAGACTTTGAAGCGCAGTTTTGGGTGCAGCAAGGCTGTCAGCCCCGGCAGGATGCCATGGCGATGGGCCAGAGCGGCGGCGCACAGGCCCGCAAAGGCGAGTTGACTGATCGCGGTTGTCACCGCCAGAGCGTGGAGTGATTGGGTCGCGGCATAAAACTGTGTAATCGCTGTTGCGGGGATCGCGATCCAGATGAGAACCGCGCGGGGCCGTTCCATATCCGTCATCGTCATCAGCATGCCGGTTGCGCCGAACAGGGCAGGAGCGGCCTGGCCGAGCGTCAGCCAGATCAGCACGCTTGTGGCCGCCGCAAATTGCGGGCCAAAGAGTGGGAGCGTGAGGGGACCGAGGACGGCAAGGCCCGTGGCGGCCCCCCCACCGATCAGGAAGAAGCCAAGATTGGTGCGCGCGGCGAGACCGCCGAAACCTGCACGCTGGTGATAGGCGCGCGACAGGGCCGGTGCCAAGGCGCTGCGCAGCGCATCGAAGAGAAGCGCAAGCAATCCCGCGAGTCGGCGCGCCACAAGATAGAGCGCAGCCTGGGTTGGACTGGCCATCAGGGTCAGCACGATGACGTCCAGATGGCTGAGCAGCATCCAGCCCGCTTGTGCGGTGGTCAAGGCGCGCAGGCTTGCCCGGTCCGGACGACAGGGCAGGGGAGGGGCGCTGAGCGGCCAGGCCAGTGGCAGGCAGAGCAGCACTCCGGCGGCATAGATCCAGAGGGCAGTTGCCAGGGTCAGCGGCGCAAATTGCGCATAAAGCGCGCATCCTGCGAGTGGCAGCGCGGCCCGCAGCAGGCCTTGGCTGAGCAGGGCTTGCACCAACGCGCCTTGCGCCCGGCGGGCCGAGGCGAGCAGCCCCAAAAGGGCCAGCAGCAGCGGCAGGGCGATGGTCAGGCCTAGGGTGATCGGGTCTTGCGGCAGGGATGCGATCTGCGTCTTGCCCAGGACTGCGCCCAGCAGGAGGGCAAGGGCGAAGCCGCGAAAGGCGAGGCTCATGAAGGCGCGGGCGATGAGAGAGGTCAGCGCACCGGCCTGCGCGGTGGCCCAGAAGCGCGCGCCCTCGCGCAGGAGCAGTTGCGCCCAGCCCGCGGTGAGCAGCCCCGCGAGCAGTCCTGAAAGTGCGAGAATTGTCAGCATGCTGCCCAGTTGATCAGGGGGCAAAAGCCGTGCGAGCAGCCATGTATAGGCCAGCCAGGCGATGGCCCCTGCGCCGCGTAACGCAGTGGCGGTCAGGATCAGGCGGGACATGGCGCGCGCCTTTCCATACGGGTCAGGCGTGGGGCGAGGGCCGCTGCCACCGCGATCCAGAGCCAGTTGGTGTAGATGCCGCGATAGCCGGTCACCAGCAGGGCTGTCAGCAGGCTGCCGATGCCAAGGGTCAGCAAGGCGGCGGTGGCCGGGCTGAGCCGGGCGGCCTGCCGCGTCTGGCGGCTGAGCAGGGCACAGAGCATGATGGCCATTTGCAAGAACGCCGGCCACCCTTCCTCGAAAATACGTCCGATGATCTGGGAGTTTACGCCGGTGGGTAAGGTCCCAAAATTGAGCCCAAGCGCGCGGGCCATCTGGTGGGCGCGCAGGCGGACCTCATGGTTTTCACCGATGCCGACGCCAAAAAGCTCCCCGGTCCAGAGCGGGGAGAGGCCGCCGAGCATAGACGCCAGCCGCATCGCGGCGGAGCGGTCGGCGGCGTGGGTGGCGAGCCTGTCGGCGTAAAACACCGACACGAAGAAGGTCAGCAGAATGGCGATTACCGCGCTGCTGGCCATCACGACCAGCAGGCTGCGCAGGCTCAGCGTTTGGGTCGTGTGCAGAGCCACGCCAACCATGAGCGGGGCCAGTACGATCACGCTGGTCGAGCGGGTGAAGAGCAGGCAGGTGCCAAAGAGAAGGAGCGCGGCCCAGAGCGCCATGCGGCGGTCTGTGTCCGGGTGCAAGAGCAACGCCAGAACGACGCCAATCGTCATGGTGATATGGGTCGCGAAGGTCGACACTTCGGGAAAGAGCGCAAAGCCGCGCCCGTATTGGGGCGGCAGGCTGAAGGCGATATTCGTTCGGAAATCAAGCGCTTGGGCCCCCAGTGCGATCTGTCCGAGGAACAGAAGTGCAGAGGCTGTTGCAGCCATCAGGAACCCGCGCAGGAAGGTCTGGCGCGCCGTGGCATCGGTCAACGCGATGGCGCTGAGGGCCGTGAAGGGCAGCGCGCAAGCGACAGTCCACAGGACGACGAGCGGTTGGCCTCTGACGACGCTCCAGGACAGCAGGACGCAGGCGGCGAGCGCGAGGGGTGCGGTGAGACGCAGGCCAGTCATACGCCGGCAATAGAGCGCAAGGAGCGGCCAGCCCGCGAGGGCGATCAGGTCGAGCGGTTGCAGCGGCAGCGGCAGGCCCGGCACGGCAAAAGCAGGCGTCCATAGCGCGAGGGCGACACAGAGCGCCCAGAGCGAGAGGGGAGAGGCGCGCATTTCAGAGCGCCTTTAGAAAAGGGGCGAGGGCGCGGTCGGCCTGGGTGTCGAAGGACAGCGCGCGGGCGAGGGCGTCGGTGTTTTGTAGATCGGTCGGTGGCGTTGCGTTGGGGTTTGAAAGCAAGGTTGCGGCGCGATCCGTGGCCTGGGCGACGGTGCGAAAGCGCAAGGCGCGGTCGGGGACCAGCTCCCGCACGCCGCCACCATCATAGACAAGGGGCGTGAGACCCGCAGTGATCATCTCGGCGACGGCGATGCCGAAATGTTCGTGCCGGTAGAAATGCAGGCCGATGCGGGCGGTGGCGAGCGCCTCGCGGAGTTGCGCGTCGGAGGCATTGGACAGAAAGCGCAGGTAGGGCTTGTGCTGATGCAGCCGGATCAGGCGACGGGCATATCGGCTGTCGGCGCGACCGAGGATCGTGAGCGTCGCGGGCAGGGCGCGGACGCGCAGGGCTTCGGTGACGGCGATCGCGTCCTCAATCCGTTTGTTGGGGACGATGCGGCCGATGCTGAGCAAGGCATGCGGGTCGCGCGGGCGATGCGCGTCGCTAAGGGCCTCGACCTTCGGGTAGAGTGTTTCGGGGCGGGTAATGCCGTGGGCGCGCGCGGCGATGCGAGCGGTCCAGTGGGAGTTGGCGAGCGTGTGCGTTCGGGAGGGATTGGCCACGGGCCGGGCCAGCGCGCGGCATGCCAGCGCGTAAAGCTGGCGGGGCAAGAATGGCGCGCGGGCCCCCAAAAGGTGGAGTAGTTTGGGATGGGCGCTGAAAAGGACGGGGGCGTGCAGGATGCGCAAGGTGGGGCGGCCGGTCTCAGGGCCTTCACCATAGCTGAGAATCACGGCGTCGAAGGTGGTCGCAAGGCGCTTCAACACGCGGCAGACGAGGGCATATTTGAAAAGGCTCAGACGGCGCAGGAACGGGAGTGTCCCAAGGCGCAGAAGCATGGGCCGGTGGTGCTGATTACCTGTTTGCAGACCGTTGATATCCAGCACGCCGACGCGGTGGCCTGCGGCGCGCAGGCGCATGATGAGGGCGTCGGCATAGGCCTCCGCCCCGCCGCGGGCAGAGAAGTCGGCATGGGCCACAAGGATGTTCATTGGAGCGCCTCGCGGAGGGCGGCTACTTCGGACGGGGGAACGTCCGCCAGGGGGGCGCCGAACCAGAGTGGCTTGAGGCGGTGCTTGACGGAACGCGGCAGGGCCGCGCGCAGGGCTGTTTTGAGGCCTGAGCGATGGAGAGCGGCGTTGAGCGCAGGCAGGCGGGGTGCTGCGCTGGCATTGCGGGCGGTTCGGGTCAGATCAAAGCTTGACGGGTTGATATCGAGCCACTGGGCAATCTGGATGAGTGAGTCTTGCGGGGTGGCGATCATCTCCTCGAACCGCATCAAACATATCTGGTTTTCGTGAAATGTTTTTTGGTAGCGCGCCACGGCCTCTGCCTGCCGGGAGGGGCGTATAAGATAGCGTGCCGCGAGGGGCGTGGCGCTCTCCTGCTCGGCCCGCAACTCAGATGCGAGCGATGCGCGGGTCCGGCCAGTGCGCCGGGCTAGATGGTAATGCGACAGCGCGCGTTTCAGCGGGTCGCGGGTGAGGATGATCAACTTGGCCTGAGGGCAGCTCGCTTGGATCAGCGCCGGGGCCTCCGGACAAGCGAGATAGCTGGTGGAGGCGTCGAGCCTGTAGCGCTGGGTCAGGGGCGCAAAAAGCGCGGCGTAGTGTTCGGGATCGCGGAAGACGGCGAATTGCATGGCTTTGGGCTGACCGCGCGCGATGAACGTTGCAGGGTCCACGTCGTTCAGATGGGTTCGGGCGACATAGTTTGGGTCGAACTCATGCGCTGAGAAATGGTTGGGTTCCTTGATCTTGGGTAGGCCGATATCAGGATGGCTGGCCAGCCAATGAGAAAGCTGGGTGGAGCCCGCACGGGGGGCAGCGATCAGAAACAGATTGGGGCTCATGAGCGGCGCACCTGCGGGCTGCGTTTGAAAAGCGCGCCGAGCACGCCGAGGCCGAAGCCGATATGGGAGAGCATCGCAAGCCATGCGACACGTAAAGACGAGCGCCCGCAGCGGGCTGATAAAAGCAGGATCAGCACAAGATAGCCGAGTGCGGGGAGGGCGGCGGCGGGATGCAGCACCAATGCACTGGGGAGCGACAAGAGCAGCAAAAGCGTCGCGATCACGGGCAGGTTCTGGCGCAGCCCGAAACTGCGATGATGCTTGCGCGCGGTTTGCAGCCGCCAGCGGCCATTGCGCTGCATCTGCCGGAAAAGCGCGCGCGGGGAGCGGCGGGGGAAGTACCGGATGGCGGCGGCCTGTTCCATCCAGATGCGGCCACCGGCGGCGATCAGACGTTCGTCATATTCGACATCCTCATTGGCAATAAAGGCAGGATCATAGCCGCCCAGGGCCAGGAAACGCTCAAGCCGGAAAGCGGCGTGATGGCCATGGCGCACCCAACCGGAGCGGGCGCGTTTGCGGTGCAGCGCGCCGCCATGGCCCAGCCAGCCCCGTTGCAGATCAGCCGCCGCGCGTTGCCAGGGGTCGCTGATCCTGCGGGTGGCGATCATCGGCACGGTGACGCTGTCGGCGTCCCGCGCGATCATCGTATCGACGAGGGTTTCGACGAAATCGGGGGGGTAAAGCTCATGCGCGTCGACGCGGATCAGGATGTCATAGCCGCGTGCCTGCGCCTGTCGCGCGGCCATGTTGACGCCGCTGGCCTGTGTGACATCCGGGTTATGGAGCAACCGCACCCGCGGTGTGATGCGCGCCATATTCGCGACGATCTCACAACTTCGGTCGGTGGAGCCGCCATCGACCACCCAGATCTCCCGCGCCAGAGACTGCGTGAGCAGGCTTTCCAGCAGATCGGGCAGGTAGGCTTCTTCATTCAGACACGGAATGACAAGCAGCGTCGCATAGCGGTTCATGATGACCCCACATCGGTTAAACAGGCCGTGCAAGGCCCCCATGGCCCAGCATCGCGCCGATGCGTTTATGGGGCGTTAAGCGAACCGGTACGCCAAGCCCTTAAATACCTTCAACTGTAGTTAAATCGTCTGAGATCCCAAGCGTAGCGATTGGCCACAAGTGCGCTTGTCTGCGGGCTGTACCACGCGCTCCAATCGGTTTTGGGGCGGGCGTTTACATGACCTAATTCAGGGCGCAGTGGCAGGTTCAGATCGGCCAGAAGGGCGGGCAGTTCGTCGGCGAGATGCTCCAACCGCAGGATGTCGGTGACAAGGCGCGCGCCATTGGCATTGGTGGTCCAGGCCTGTGCCGACCATGTGCCAAAGCGCCGCCAGCGTTGGTGAATGCGCCCGCCGCCACCTGCCCCAAAAGGCTGGGTTTCGCGCAGCCAGCGGCTGAAACTTGTCTGCCCCAGACCGATACGTCGGCGCAGCCGCCAGACGCCATCCACATCCGCGATCATCCGGTAGAGGGAGACCAGCCTTGGGTAGGGGTTGCGCACGCAGGTGATCCGTCGATACGCCTCGAACGGCCAGCGCTTGTCGGCAAAGCTGATCTGCGCCTCCGCCGGGCTCATATGCGCATAGAACGGGTTTTGCATTGTGCGATCGCGCCACGGCCCGATCGGTTCCTCGTTCAGCGGTGCAAGCAGGGCGCGCAAGGATTCCGACCCGGTCTTGGGGTTGGAAAAGAAGATGAATCGGTGCGTGTGCGAGATGATCATGCCGCCAGATTAGGCGGCATCGGTTAAACAAGGCTTACTGCTTGTCGTAACGGATTTGCCGCCCCTTGCCGCTGTCGCGGATGGTGACGAGTTCGTCCCCGTTGACCATGATCGCGATACAGTTGGAGGGCAGGGCCTCGCCGCCCAGTTTGCGGTCATAGCAGACCACGCCGCGCTTCCAGCGCCAGGTGCCGGTGAGCTCTTCGCCGCGGGCCGCACCGGTCAGGGTGCCATCGCTTTTGAGGCTGAACCACGCTTTGGTCTGAGGCTCCACATAGCGGTTGTCGAGCACCTGGGCGCGCAGGTCTTTTTGCGATTTGATCTGTGCCCAGTCGGCTTGGGCGGGCAGCGTGGTCAGCAAGAGGGCAGTGGTGGCAAGGGTAAGACGCATTGGGAAAATCCTTTGTCGGTCAATGCTGGCCAGCTTAACCGAGGAGGGGTGTTCCGCCAAATCGGGTTAGAAAATGAAGTGATCTTCGGTCAGATCAGCAACTTGCAGTGTGGTGTTATCATCCTCGATCCGGAAGCGGTCGGAGCCGTATTGGATCAGCACGCCATAGCCCTTCTGGGTGAAATCCAGACGGCTGGTATCATAGAGAAAGAGGAACGCGCTGAGATCGAGCTTGTCTTGCGTGATGTCAAAATCGGTGACCGTATCCATACGGTTGTCGGGGGTGAAGACGAACACGTCCGCGCCTGCGCCGCCGGTCATGCTGTCCACGCCTGCGCCGTCGATCAGGCGGTCATTGCCTGCGCCGCCGTCAAGTGTGTCATCGCCGTCGCGGCCCACCAGCAGATCATCCAGCGCGGTGCCGGTCAGGGTGTTGGCCAGATCGTTGCCGTTCATGGAGGCGCCGAGATTGCCGAGATCAATGGTGAATTCGGTGATGCCGGTGTCGCTTCCGGCGGCGAAGACCTGAATATCGGTGCCGATCGCGCGGGCGGAAATGGTGGAGACGTTCTGCAGCGTCGTGTCGTTTCCATCCGCGATGCTGGTCAGATGATGGAGGCGGCCGTCGGAGGAAAGCTCGAACAGGGAAAGCCCATCGTCAGCACCGCCTGCAAGCACGAAAACGCGGTCGTTTACGGTCACGGTTTCGATGGCGCTGATGCCGCCAAAGCGGGTATCGAGGCTGTCGATCTGGGTATCGGTTTCAAACAGACCCCCGAACGTGTTCACCTTGAGCGCGGACAGCGTGTTGGAGCCGGCGCCCCCGGCCAGCACGAAGAGGTTGCCGTCGACCAGCGCGGTGTCGAGCGCAGAGGGCGCGTTGATCGCAAAGCCATCCGCCGCGCCCAAATTGTCGCGTTCCTTGATGTTTCCGAACCGGCCCATCCAGTAGGAGGAAATGCCATCGCCGGTCCCGTCTGCGGTGAAGAAATAGGTCTTTCCGTCGAGGGTTCCTTGGGCCATCGCGGTGATATCTTCGAGGTAGTTGTCGGCGGTGTCCGGCGTGTGCTTCTTGAAGCCGAGCGAAAGGTCGTCACGGACGTCGAAATGGCGAAAGCCGGACTGGTTGTGCTGGGCGGCGACAAGGAAGCTCTTGCCGTTGACTTGCAGCAAAAGCGTGTGGTCAAAATTGCCAATATTGGTGGGGGACGCGCCCAGATATTTGGTGCCGTTGAAGCTGCCGTCACTGTCCAGGTAATGCACCGCCATGCGGTTGTCATAGCGCCCCGACGGAAAGAGAGCCGCCTGACCATCGACCGTTCCCAGCGTGATCTGCGCAAGGCCAAGCGTGCCATACGCACCGCTATAGCCGAGGCTGTCCACATGGGTTGTCGGCCCGGTGATGTTGAAGACGTTCATGCCCCCGGTCGCCTCCGACGCGGAGTAAAGAAACATGCTGCTGCCTATCTCGATCATATCCAGATCGCGCAGGCTTTGCAGATGCGGCAGCGCGGAGGTGCTGCCGGTGCCAAGTGTCGTAATATGCGTAAACTGAGCCACCCCCGGCTCCTTTCGGTCCACGCCCCCACGCTAACGTCAGATTGCGTGATCCGGGTTAACGGTCGGTTAGGGAATTGCGGTGATTTCAAGGTATTTTGGCGGCGGTTTCATGCGGTGACGATGGTCCGGCGCTCGCCTGGGGCATCGCCCCGCCCACCGTCCCGTGCGCGCTCCCCCGCCGGAAGCCCGGAGCGACGCACGCAGTGCGGCGCAACTGCTTTACTTGTAGCGCGCCCTGCGATCCCCGAAATCCCGCACCCGTTTGCGCCACGCCTTGTAGCTGCCCGGTTTCAGCGTGTCGCGCATGAGCGCTTTGACATGCTTCTCGCTGAGACCGTATTCGCGTTCGATGTCTTCAAAGCTGACATGATCCGCAAGCGCCATCTGGACGATGTCGCTGAGATGGGCCGCGGTGAGGTCGGAGCGTCGGGTCACGGGTTCAGTCCCGATAAAGATGCACGCCTGCGACCGCAATCTCGGCGCGCATTTCGCGCCCGATGGCGAGGATACCGATGCGGCGCAGGCGGGCCGGATCGAAGGTGGCGTCGGTTTTGTGAGGGGCCATTTCGGCAAAGGGCAGGCGCACGGTCTGCCATGTGTCGGGCGCTATGAACTCGGTGCGGAAGGATTGCCAAGGGCGGCTCAGCGCATCGGTGCGCAGGCGGAAATCATAGGTGGCGTCGTTGCCGCAAATCTCGAGCGCGAAGCCGTCCCAATCGCTGGCGTCATAGAGGTCGCCATCGGGGGTTAGATCGGCTGCGATCTGCACAAAGCCTCCGTTGTTATCGAGCGAGACATCGCCGCGCAGGACGGTGGCTTGACGGCCTTGATAGGTCTCGACCGATAGGCCACCGGTCGAGACGCCGCCCATGACGGTGTCGGCGACATATTCCCAATCGAGTGTGAGGCGGTGCGTGTCCATGCTTTGCATATAGCGGTGAAACGCGCGCGGCCTAGCCCGACATCAGCAGCGTGACGTGGTAAAAGACGGGGGCTGCGAAAATTGCGCTGTCGAGTTGGTCCAGAAAGCCGCCTTGGCCGGGGATCAGGTGGGACCAATCCTTGACGCCCTTGTCACGCTTGATGGCGGCGAAGACGAGGTTGCCGAACATGCCGGTGACCGAGGCAAGCGCGGCTATGGCGGCGGCGGCCCCGATGCCGAACGGGGTGATCCAGCTGAGGAGTGCACCCGTGGCAGCCGCGCAAGCGATGCCGGTCGCCATGCCTTCCAGCGTTTTGGGCGAGAGGCTGGGCGCGATGCGGCGCTTGCCAAAACGGCGGCCCGCGAAATACTCCATCAGATCGCCGATCTGGACGACCATCACGAAGAAGACGATCAGCAGCACGGTCTGGCCGCTGTCGCCGCCCGGTTTGGTGTTGAGCAACGCGGGCACGTGGCTGATGCAGTAGACGCAGATCATGAGCGCCCATTGCGTCTCCGCCACGCGGGAGAGGAAGCGGTTGTGATCGCCCCTGAGCGCGCTGACGATGGGCAGCAGCAGGAAAGCGTAGACCGGGATAAACACGGTGAAAAGCCCGGTCAGATCGAAGCCGACAAACACGTATTGCAGGGGCAGGATCACGAAGAAGGCAAGCGCAAGGGACAGGTGATCGGCCTGGCGTTTGTCGGTGAAGGTGAGGAATTCGCGCAGGGCTGCGAAGCTGGCGAAGGCGAAGAGCAGCATCAGCGCGACGGGGCCAATAAGCGCGGTGATCGTGAAGAGGATCACCATGATCCACCACGACATCAGGCGGGTGAGGAAGGTCTGCACGACGGGGTTCGTGCGCCCCGGTCCAACGCGCCCGCGCAGGGCTTCACCCACGACGGTGAGCGCGCTGAGCACGGCGACGACGCCGCCAAAGAGGTAGAGGATATTGGTGGTGGTTTCCATCACCGCTCCCCCTCTGGTGCGAGGGCGACAAGAGCGTCTGCGGCGCGTTTGAGGAAGGCGTCTTTGTCTTCGTTGTCGCCGACATGGATCGGCGCACCGAAGGTGACGGTGCAGATGAGCGGCAGGGGGATGACCTCCCCCTTGGGCATGATCGTGGTCAGGTTGGCGACCCATGTGGGGACCAGATCGACGTCCGGGTGCGAGACCCCCATATTGTAGAGCCCGGCGCGGAAGGGCAGCAGCGGATCGTCGGTCATGTTGCGATTGCCTTCGGGGAAAATGATCAGGCTGGAGCCTTCATCGAGAGCGGTGCGGATCGCCTCCATCGGGTCATCGGTGCGCGCCTCGGGGCGGCGGTCGACGAGGACGCAGTTGAAGACCTCCGGCCCCACGAAGGCGCGCAGCTTGTTCTTGAGCCAATAGTCCGCCGCCGCCACGGGCCGCGTCTTGGCGCGCATGTGGTGCGGCAACACCGTCCAGATCATCGGCATATCGGCGTTGGAGACATGATTGGCGTAGTAAACGCGCTGCTTGTCGACAGGCTCGATCCCGCGCCATTCGGCGCGCACAGCGGTGATGAAGCGGGCGATGAACGCGAGAAGGTGGCCTGTGAGGCGGGCGGCGATCCAGCGATAGAGGGGGGGAGTACGCGTCATGGGGCGACGTTGGCTGACGTTGGGGCAAAAGGGAAGGGGGTGATGATGGTTCGGTCTATGAGGGAATCGAAGAGAGGATTGGCGAAGGGTGACGTGACACGAAAAGGAGGCCGGTCAGGCGACCGATCTGGCTTTTGAGGCCATCCTATTTGCAAGGGCCCTGGACGATAGAGGTCTGCACTTTCGCTTGCTCGGACCTCAGATGCGGAAGCGCCCGTCTGGTCTTTGCAGCTTAGTGAAACGACAGTCTTGACCAAAATTCTGAAAAGCTCATTATCCTTGGCATATTACGAAAGCCTGTCAGTTTACTATTTTTGCATTTATCCAAGGTAGGCTTCGACGAGTTTTTATTCTTTTCGACCATCTGCTGATCGTGAAATTGCATTGAAAAATTTACTGAACTCTCTTCGTCCCTGCTGGTCCTTCGTTCGCAAAGTGCCGGGCGTGGTGACATTATGCGCTGTCCTCCTTTTTTCGCAAACTATGCAGGCGTCTTCGCAAGAGGGTGCCTATAGGTTGCAGCCCGGCGATGAGTTGTCGGTGACGTATCTGGGCCTGCAGCCGGCCCCCCATGTCTCGGCGATTGGCATCAATGGCGAGATCAGTTTTCCTTTTCTGGGCACGCTTCAAGCAAGCGGGCTGACGCTGCCAGAACTTGAAAAAGAGATCGGCCGTGCGGCTGTGGGGGTCGAGGTTCCAAACCTCATTGGGCGTGAACCGGCTTTTGTTGTCTTGAATGAGTACGACCTTTTTCTGGAGGTAGCGCGGTTTCGGCCAATCACGATCAGTGGGTCTGTTGGATCACCCGGCCTTGTTGATTTCGCCCCCGGAATGACTGTCCGGAGTGTCATTGGTGCCAGTGGTGGTCTCGCATCAACGGCAATTGGAGCCGGGCCGGGGGGCGAAGCGCCGGCGCAACTGTCTGCGGCACTGCGGTTGGGGCAGATGATCCAAGCTCGAAAAATCAAGAACACAGTTCTTTTGGCGAACCCATCCTCGGTTGATGATGTTTCTGAGGAAAGCCGCACCGCGCTTGAGGGGCTGCTTGGGGATGCGGATGCCACGTTGATGCTTGATGAAATCCGGCTGGCCATTGAAGACCGGCGCGACACGGACGATGCGCTCGGCGCGCGTATCGAATTGGTTGACCAAAGGCTAAGCAGACTGAGCACTGCCTTGGACAATTACACCACAGCCTCCGTCGCAGAAGAAGACCGCCTTGCGCGCATTCTTGAAATGATGGACCGGGGTTTGACCACGGCCGAGACCGTCAACGCAACGCGAATGGCGGCGCTGGCTGCGTCGACGCGCCTTTTGACGATTGAAGGTGATCTGTTTGCGACCGAAGCTGAACGCGAGCGGCTTGTTTCAGAGATGGAGCAGGCGAAAAATGCCTATCGGAGTGATCTGATTGCTGAACGTCAGTCGCTGGATCAGGAGCTTTTGCAACTTCAAGGACGGATCGGGGGGCTTGAAGCCTTCTTACTGGCGACCGAGAGCATGACGGATTTGCCCTTCACGACCCAGATCGAGGTGGTGTTGTACCGCGGCGTCGGCGAGGACGAAAAACGAATGGTGGTTCCCATGGGGGAATTGGTGCAACCGGGCGATATCATCGACGTGCAGGTCACGTTTGCAGAGCGATAAGCGAGGCGCGCGCGGGTGCTTTCGAAAGCCTAAGCAAAATCGTGGCACGCCTTTTGGCCGGTCGAAATGGCGGGCCCTTTTTCGGTCGTCTTAGCCTTTGGCATGCGCCTTTTGCGAAGAGCGGGTCGCCTGCTTGGATATTTTGCTGAGCACATCAGCCAACGCGGCCATTTTTTCTTCGGTTTGAGCAGGGTCGACAAGAAAGGCGAGGCTGGTTTCCCCCAACTCTTGCGCCACGGGAAGGCGCGCTGACGCGCCTTGATTAAGTTCTCCAAAGACCTTTTCGCGATAGATCTCTGGACAACTGCCCGTGAGCGCCTGAAAGCCACTGGCTCTGATCTCGTCCAGAATGCGTTCACGATCCCACCCGCTGGCAAGGGCTTTGGGTCGCAGAAACGCGTAAAGGCGGTAATAGGCGTGCGTGACGTCGGTGTTGGGTTGCGGCACCCTGAACAAGGGATCATCCGACAAGGCGTCGATGAGAATTTGCGCGTTGCGCGTTCTGGTGTGCCGCCAGTCGTACAGGCGCTTGAGCTGAACAGAGCCGAGGGCGGCTTGCATCCCGGTCATGCGTAAATTGGTGCCGACAGGGCCATCATGAAGCCACCGGAACCCTGGCATTTCTGCGGGGGCCATCACCGTCGCACGGTTTTTGCCGTGATCTTTGAAGCTCCACGCGCGGGCGAAAAGTGTGTCGTCATTCGTGACCAGAATGCCGCCCTCGCCACCGGTCGTCATGATCTTGTCCTGACAGAATGAGAACGACCCGAATATGCTGAAGCTGCCGACATGCTGCCCGGCGATTTCGGCACCATGCGCCTGTGCGCAATCCTCGATGACCCAGAGGCCGTTTGCATCGGCCAGATCGAGAAGGCCCGCCATATCGCACGGCCAACCCGCATGATGAACCGCGAGGATGCCGCGCGTTCTTGGCGTGATCAAAGGGGCGACCGTCGCCGCCGTAATATTCTGGCTGTCCCGATCGACATCGGCAAAGACCGGCGTGGCTCCGGCGAGCATCACGCAGGACGCCGATACGACGAAACTGCGCGGGGAGACGATTACCTCGTCGTCCGGCTCAAGATCAAGAACGCGCAAGGCGGTGTCGAGTGTCACGCTGCCATTGGCCATCGCGATGGCGTGCTGGGTGCCGACGAGGTCCGCAAAGTCGGTTTCAAAAGCACCGACCTCGGGACCTGTCCACGCGTTCACGCGCCCGGACCGCAAGACACGGTTAACCGCTTCTATTTGTTCATCGTCGAAGACAGGCCAGTTTGACATTGTGATCGTCCTTACAAAACCATGCGCACGGGCACGAATGCTTCGCATGCGTCGCGGTGAACTGTCGCGCCGCGGAGTGTTGCGAGCGCCTTCAAAACCTCGGGTGAGCGCTCATGTGGCGGCTGCCGAACCTGGCTTTCATAAAGTGCGAAAGCGTCAAGTTTGGCGTCGAGCGTTTCGCTGATGTCGACAAAAACCGATGGGATAAAACCCGGTGTCAGATGCGGGGCATTCCAGTTGGTCTCGGACAGAGTCTCATAGGCCATCAGGATTGGCGGGTAAGTCGATTGATGCGGGCGGCTTGCAACAAGGCTGGAGGTAAAGCAGGCCTGATGATCAAGATGCATATCGCCGGGATGCGGCAACAGGATGATCTCGGGGTCGAGTTTCTGCACCAGCCCGGAAATTCCGGCATTCAGGTCGGCGTGGGAGGTCTCGGAGAGTTCGGCAGCAGGGAAGCCCAGCCAATGAATTTCGGTGACACCCAGCCGGTCATTGGCCTTCTTGGCCTCCGCGCGCACGCGGTCTGTCTGGGCGGAACTATACCGGGGCGGGCCGCCGCTTGTGACGACGCAGACATGCACCTCGCGGCCCTCGGACGCCAAGCGCGCCATGGTTCCGCCGGCCCCTAGGACTTCATCATCAGGATGAGGCGCGATGACCAGGACGGGGCCACCCTTCGTTGCGAAACCAAACGTCATTTCGGCGCTCCTGCGAGAAAGGTGTGGACACGTGGCGGCGCGGGTGCGCCTTCCCAGCTTGTGATGTCGATGCTTTTTGTGTCGCCGCATGCAACGGTGAAGGTATTCCCTTCAACGGCCTGAATCTGTCCGGGCAGACCGATGAAATATCCCTCGCGCGGGTGCTTCCGGGCATTGGTCAGGACCAATCGTGTGCCGTCTTCGTTGTGGGTAAATGCACCCGGGTAGGGGGGGCCGGCGGCGCGGATCAGGCGTTCGATTTCTTCCGCAGGACGCGACCAGTCGATATATCCATCGGTCGCGCGGCGGCGCGCACAGACGCTTGCCAAGCTGTCGTCTTGCGGGTCCGCGGGGATGTCGCCGTCTGCGATCCGCATGACGAGGGCGGGGAGCATTTCGGAAAGAGCCGTGATCTGCTTTTCATACAAGGTCGCGGCGGTTTCACGTTCGGGGTCAACCGGGATCAGGCGTTGGCTTGCAATGGCGCCGGTATCAGCCCCGTCCCCAAGCCAGAAGAGCGATGCGCCTGTTTCGCGAAGCCCGAGCAGGATTGTCCAGGGAATAACACCGCGCCCCCGCAGACGCGGTAAGGCTGACGGATGAAAGCCCAAGTTGCCGATCTTGGGAAGAATACGCAGGGCCGGACCACAGAGTTGCGACCACCCGATGACCAAGATGAGATCGGGGCCAACCTCGGCAATGCGTTGCAGGGTTTCGGGCGCCTCTGACTTCGGTGAGCGGTGAAGCGGCACCGAATAGGCGTCGCAGATGGGCCCTAGATCAGCAAAATCGGAATGCCGATGCGCCAGATCGAGAGGTAGGGTCACGACAAGCTGGGGCGGTAGCCCCGCTTTGCATAAGGCATCGAGCGCTTTGGCCGATCCTTCAACGGCACCGATGAAAACAGTTCTCACGATGTCTGCCCTCCGGCAGCGGGGTCGATTGCACATTCCGTCTGCGCCACTAAAAGTCTTTGGGGCTTACGACGCTCTCCCAAGGTTGCCACTAGAATGGTTTCGAACAGAATTTTCAAATCGAGCGCCGCCGATCTATTGGCGACATACCAGAGGTCGAGTTGCAGTTTCTCTTCGTTGCTCAGATGTGTGTTGCCGCTGACTTGAGACCACCCGGTGATCCCCGGTGCGACGGCGCAGCGTTGCTGACCCTTGGCCCCGAAGCTCTGAATCGTTTCAGGAAGCAGTGGACGGGGACCGACTAACGCCAGATCGCCACGCAAAACGGCCAGAAGTTGGGGCAATTCATCCAGCCTGAGACGACGCAGCCAAACGGTCGTGCGTGTCGTCCGCATGTCGTCTGGCAAGGGGGGCTGCCCTTCGGGTTGCATGTGCATCGTGCGGAGTTTGAGGATCTGGATCAGGCGTCCGTTTTTACCGACGCGTTCTTGCACAAAGAAGATCGGTGACCCGATGCTGATTCGTACCGCCAGAGCCGCCAGCAAAAGAATTGGCGCGAAAATAACAATGTAAACGGTCGCTATTACGACCTCTAATCTACGATCCATAGCTGCAACATATGTTGGTCGATTAAATGACTTCCCGTCTAAAACAACGAGAAAAAAGTAAAAGTTATTCGTCTCAAAAAGCGGCGCACAAAAACAAACCTTTGAGATGCGCCGCTGTGCGGTTACCATGACAACAAAATTTTTATTAAGCAACCATTGGCTCATGAAAGTATTTCACTTGATCACGAGCACGGGTGTCGGTGGCGCACAAATTATGTTGGCGCGATACTTGCGTTCTTTAGACAAGTCACAGGATGAGCATTCTGTGATTTCATTAATGTCCGCCGGTCCTATTTCAAAGGACCTCGAAGAGGCGGGCTTTCCTGTGCGGCATCTTGGGATGTCGCGGGGTCTTCAGTCGTTAAAAGCTGTGAGGAGTTTGCGACGGACACTGGCGTCGGAGGCACCAGATGTCATCTTCGGTTGGATGTATCACGGGTGCCTTGCCGCCAGCGTGGCGCGCGTAGGGTTGCGCGATACGGCGCTCGTTTGGGGGATCCATCATTCACTAGCCGATGTCAGAACAGAAAAACGGGCGACGCGGGTTATTCTGAAGGCACTCGCGGGCGTGTCGAAATACGCTGATGGAATTTCCTACTGCTCGTCCACGTCGCGTGCGCAGCATGAGGGGATCGGCTTTGCGGCGAACAGGGTGCACGTCATCCCGAATGCGGTCGATGCGGAGGTGTTTCAACCAGATCCCGACGCCCGTGCCCGGCTTGCCAGGATTTGCGGCTTTGGGGATGATCGGCTGATCATCGGGAACGTGGCGCGCAGTCATCCCATGAAAGATCACGTGGCCATGGTGCGCACGATTGCCAAGTTGCGAGACGCGGGGTGCAACGTTCACGGGGTGCTGATCGGAGAGGGTTTGAGTACGAGCGCGGCAAACGCAGAGGCTGTGGCGTTGGGTCTTTCGGATCGGGTGAGCTGCCTTGAAACCCGCGGCGATATCGCCAGCCTGGTTCCGGGCTTCGACGTCTTCTTGCTGTCTTCAGCATGGGGCGAGGCATTTCCTTTGGCCGTCACGGAGGCAATGGCGGCTGGTGTGCCATGCGTTGTCACCGATGTCGGCGATTGTGCGGAACTGGTTGGGTCTACCGGCCTCGTGGTCGCCCCGCGCGATGTTGACGGTATGTCACGTGCGGTTCGCCAGATCATCGAGCTGCCTGCGTCCGAGCGGAAGAAACTGGGCCTGACGGCGCGGGCGCGCGTTGAGGAACGGTTCGGGTTCGGAGCCTATACCGCAGCGCATGAGAGCTTTTATGCAGCAGCTTTGAAACATCGCGGAGCTGCGCTGAGCCCTGTTGACGCGTCCGCCAATCCTGCTGCGAAGGTAACATCTTCGAGCGGGTCAGGTGCACGGCAATGACGCTTCTTTCCCACGGATCGCGAGATCAGAGAACCGTAGCAAACCCATACAGCGGACCGCTGCCGGCTGAGAAGCTGGGGATTGACGGATTGCTGGCGATCTTCCGGCGCAATGCCATGGTCGCTTCAACGATCATTGTCGTGATCATGATTGCTGTCTTTCAATACTTGCAGATGGCTGAAGAACGCTATGCGACACGGGCAACCATCGTTCTGACCCCTTCGGAGACCCGGATCAGCCGGACGGCCGCTCAGCTTGAATCGTTCGACGTCTCGCGCTCCATTGTGGAGACCGAGCTTGATGTCTTGCGGTCACGCCAATTTGCGGCGGAAGTGGCAGAGCGGCTTGATCTGGCGACGCATCCCGTCTTTGTCCCCGCTGTCGATGCCCCCGCGATATCGCCGGTTGAGCGTCGTCAGCAGATGATTGACCGGCTGTTGGCCAGTTACTCGGTCTCACGGTCAGGCGAGAGCCTCGCGATTGAAATTGTTGCTGAAACGACTGATCCCGAACTAACCGCTGCGATTGCGAACGGTGTTGCTGAGACGTTCATTCTGCGATCTGAGCGGGCCCAACGCCTCGAAATCCAGCAATCAATCACATTTCTGGAAACGCGCGCTGAAACGATGTCCGTTGAACTCAGCCAGCTCGATAGCCAGTTTGCTGATTTTGTGCGTGCGAATGGGCTGGATGATGGAGACCGGCTAGACCGTCTCCTTTCTGAGCAAATGCGTTTGACAGCCATTCGCGAAGCGCTTGGCGATGATCCAGCGCAGGATGCGGAACGTGCGCGCAATCAAGAGGCTCTGGCAAACGTCGATCAACTCTTGCGGGCACACACCGCTGCGACGCTGACACTTGGGCGCATGGAACGCGCCTTGGATCTTCAGCAAACCAGATATCAGAATGCGGTTGAGCGGCTCAACGAGTTGGAGACGCAGCTTGATTTCGTGCCACGCTCCGCCCGGCAGGTGACCATCGCACGGGTCCCGGCAGAGCCTTCGTGGCCCAATAAAAGAGTGGCCCTTGCCGCGACCTTTATTGCGACGACGGTCCTCGCCTTTGTCACGGTGCTTTTGTTGGAATCCATGAATAAGAGGATATGGACGGCCGCAGATGTGGAGCGTTTCACAGGCTTGAAGAACTTTGGGTCAGTACCGCGGATCGGGGATAAGGGCATTTGGCTGCCGAAAGTGGCGCCGTTGAATTTCTTGTCGTCCGACCCGCGTTCCTACTTCAATGAAGGGATACGGGGGATCCTGACCCGGATCTTGAATACGCTGAAGAACAGCGATGCCAAGGTCATCATGTTCTCCTCCAGCCTGCCGAACGAAGGCAAGTCGACTGTTGCGCTGTCCTTGGCGGCATCTGCAGCCCAAGATGGATTGAAAGTCCTTCTTCTTGATCTCGACTCTCATGGCGAGAGGGCGAAAGCCAAAGGCGGTGCCGAGGCGACCGTCTTGTCGCTGCAAGACATGGTCGAGAGTCTGAAGCGAAATGCGGCAAAGCCGGGGGAGCTATACACCGCTGGTCACAGCTCGAAAGATGTCCCTTCCTTTGAGACTTTCGCCATCCTTGAGGATGGACCCGCAGTCATTCAGGTCGCTGCGCAGGAGCGGCTTAACCTGCACCTTCTGGAGAAGTTTCAAACGACAGTCATACCCGAGCTGCGCAAGCGCTTCGATCTGATCTTGCTGGATACCCCACCCGTGCTTGTTTTTGATGATGCCTGCCGGTTTGGATCGTTTTCGGATGCTATCTTCATCGTGGTCCGCTGGGGCAAGTCAAAGGGCAACGAGCTGCGCGAGGCACATGAAAGGCTCAGCCGAAACGGATTTGACGTTGTTGGAACCGTCTTCACCGATGTCGATCCCAAAGAGCAACGTCGCTTTAGTACCGGTGTGTATCTCGGGAGCGCGGTTTATGCGAAAAACCCTACCCCATAGGCTTTTTGTTGCGATGGCGTTGTGCGGATCACTGGGCGTCGCCCCAGCCGCGAGTGCTGCATCATCCGTGTCATCCGATCTTCCCGCGTTTCCGAATGCAGATGGCTACGGCGCAATTGCGACCGGCTGGCGAGGCGGTGACGTGGTTGCGGTCACCAATCTGAACGGCGAGGGGCCCGGAAGTCTGCGCGCCTGCGCCGAGAACGAGGGTGCGCCAAGGGTCTGCGTTTTCGGCGTCTCGGGGACCATTACGCTTGATCGGCCAATCAGGCCGGGGTCGAACCTTTATATTGCAGGTCAAACCGCACCGGGGTTGGGCGTTCAGCTTCGCATGGATGGACCCCGTCACGGCCCGCTTGTTCTGGAGAATGTCCACGACGTCATCGTGCGCTTCATCAAGTTGCGGCCCGGCCCGAGTTCCAAACCATCACCCACCGTCGACGCTTTGACCGTTGAGGATTCTGAGCGCCTGTATTTCGGAAACCTTTCGATGGCGTTCGCAACCGATGAAACCTTCAATATCCACGTCTCTGGTGGGCGTTCCGTTGACATCACTTTGGCGGATAGCCTTTTGGCTTTGAGCTTGGACCGCGCCAATCATCCAGATGGGCGCCATTCCAAGGGCGCGTTGATATGTTCGACGGAAGGGGCGGGCTTTGAGTGTGGTCGTATCAGCCTGCTGCGCAATCTTTTTGCGCATCACAGGGACAGAAATCCGGATGTGAAAGGCACGTCCATTGGCCCCGTCGAAGTCATCAACAATGTCTTCTTCAACCCGATCAGCCAGCTTGGCGAGGTCTATGACTTGGCGGGCGATCTCTTTCTGATCTACGCGGGGAATGTCGTGATGCCGGGCCCAAGCACAATTAGCGAAATTCCAGAGGCTCTGCAGGCATTTGATTGGACTGAGTCCGCCCTCGAAATCGCGGCGTGGGGAAATATCACCCCAAGCCGTGATGGCTGTAACGGCGGACGGACTGGTGGCATTTTGGACCCGATTGCCGAGGACGCCCGTGTCGCGACCGTCGCGCCAACGATGGCAACCGTTCTGAGCGCGCAGACCGCGTTTGAGCAGGTCATGACCCAGGCTGGTGATGCCATCCCAGGCCGCCGACCGTATGACCGCTTAGACCAATTCGTCATTGATAGCGTTTTTGCCTGCTCAGGGACGGTGATTGACGCGCTTTCGCAGGTTGGAGGGTGGCCAGAACTACCAGAAGCCGCGGGACCAAAAGATACGGACGGGGATGGCTTGCCAGATGCGTGGGAAGACACGCGCAGCGCGCTCAACGCAAATCAACCGAATGCGATCTGGGATCTTGACGCGTCAACCGGGTGGTCTCACGTCGAGACATGGCTTGCGACCCTTGCTGGCGATCTGCCCGCGACAAGACTGGAGACGCAATGATACGTCTGATCCATGGTCTTGCTGAAGACAAAGAACTCACAAACCGCATCTTGCGGAATGTCGGCTGGATCTTCTCGTCTCAAGTCATTGTCAGCTTATGCAGTCTTATTGCCGTCGCGGTGACCGCACGGGTCCTTGGCGCTGACGGGATCGCAATCGTCGCTTTGGTTGAGGCCTATATGCGGCTGACGTCGCTCATTATTCATCTTGAGCCTTGGCAAGCCGTCATGCGCTTTGGCAGCGCGGCGTTGGAACGGGGGGACTTGCAGCGGTTCCGCACGTTGATCAAGTTTTCAACCATTGTCGATCTGACGCTCGGTGTGACCGCTGCACTGATCGCCTTTGCCTGCGCAAAGCCAGCGGCCTCGTTGCTCAATCTTGAAGAGCATGTCGGTCTTCTGCAGATCGCTTCTCTTGCGTTGGCTGTCTCGTTCCGTCCCACGGGCATCGCGGTTTTGCGGCTTTTCGACCGCTTTGACAAACTCGCAAGGCTTGATGCGATTGTTGCAGCACTTCGACTTGGTGTGACGATTGTTGTTGCGACCTTGGGAGGAGGGCCTGCTGAATTTGTGGCGATCGTCGTATTTTTCTCCGTCGTCGATGGATCGGTGGCCTATATCCTTGGACGACGTGTTATGGCGCAGCGCATAGAGGCGCGCGCCGGTGACGGACCGCTTCAAGCATTGAGCGAAAATCCCGGTTTGCTCAGAATGTTTTTCAACAGCAACGCGGCTGTCATCCTGCGTCAAGCGACGCAGCGGCTTGATGTGATGTTGCTGGCGACGCTCGTTTCACCGACCGCAGTCGGGTTCTACCATATCGCAAAACGGAGTGCTCTTGCAGGGCTGCGTCTGGGCCGACCCTTGGCACAGGCCCTTTATCCAGAGTTGGCACGGATTGCAGAAACGCGCGATAACCAGAAGCTGTCGAGGCTCATTTTCGGCGCATCCGGTGCTTTCCTGATGGTGCTTGTGGCGGTGGTAACGCCTGTGCTCATTTGGCTAGAGCCGTTGCTTGCCTTTATCTTCTCAGAAGAATTCAGAGGGGCAGCCGACGTCGTCGCCATTCAGATTTTAGCCTCTACCGTGTTGCTGGCAGGGATCGCGGTTGTTCCGGCAATGCTGAGCCTTGATCGGGATGTGCCCCTTGTTTTGTTGCGGCTCACGGTCACGGTGCTGTTTTTCCTCGCATTCTGGCCGATGACCCGAATGTTCGGAGCCGAGGGGGCTGCTGCAACGCATCTATTGTGCAATCTTGTGTGGCTCTTGTCCTCTGCTTTGATCCTGCGCTCTGCTTTGGCCAGAAGAACGGTGAGCGAGGCATGACTGACACGCCGATGTCATTTGCGGGCTCTGAGGCACCGCTTGCTTATCGGGCGCCAGTTCTGCGCAGCCTTGATATGAAACTTGCGGCTTTCACCGTGTTTCTTTCACCAATGAACTACTTTCGGCATGACGCGGTTTATCTGACGCTTGCAGACGGGGCAGCCATCGCAACATTGCTGGTCATGCTCCTGAAGGGCAACCTGCCGCGTGCGCCCTTTGGTGTGTTCACTCCGCTGTGGTTGTTAGGGACGCTTGCGCTCATCGCAGGCCTGACCCTCGGCTCCATCGCGCAGGGTGATATGATCCCACTCGTTGTGGTCGTCCTGCAATACGTCTTCTCGCTGCTTGTGGTCGTCTTTCTCATTGCCGGTCGCAGCTACCGAGAGGTGGCGACGCTTTTGAAAACATTTGTTTTTTCAATCGCGTTCGTCATGGCGTTTGGCGCTGGCGTTATCCACTTCATGCCGGATCCTGATCCGGCTCTGGTCTCGCCGAGCGGGCGGCTGCGTTCCCTTGTTGAACGAGAGAATGCCACGGCGGCGCTGGGTGCGATTGCAATTGTGGTTCTGCTCAATCTTTCGCTTTTGAAAGAGATGTCCCGATTGACGGCGGCTCTTGTCATGCCGATCTTGCTGTACGGGGTCATTCTGACCGGGTCCAACACCGGGCTGATGCTGACCTTTTTAGGGATCACCGGGACGGCCGTTTTCAGTGGCTCTGCGCGTTTTATCCTTGGCTATATTGTTCTGATCGTAACAGCCGTCGCGCTTGTCTTGTTTGCTGGCGATCTGTTTTTGCCAGAGGTGTTCCAAAGGCGTGTGCTGGGGGCATTGACGAGCGGGAATATCAACAGCGCGGGAACGTTTGAGGACCGGTATTATCTTATTCGCGAAGCGATTGGGATCTCGCGTGACACGCTCTTTGTGGGACTTGGAGCAGATCAATACCGGGAAATCAGCTCGCATGGCGTCCCAGTACACAATTCCTACCTTTTGATGCTGACCGAAGGCGGATTGCTGTCTTTGATCGGTTTGCTTTTCCTGTTGCTGACGGGCCTTGGCCTTGCTTGGGCCTGTATCTTCGTGGTGGGGGCATCGACCCATGGGGTCGTCGCCTTGATTGTCACGCTCATCTACGCGGTCATGCTGAATACATTTGCGCATTTCTACGCGCGGTTCTGGATTGTGCCCTTGGCGCTTGCGCTTGCGTTAGCTGCCAGCCGGTTAGACGTAGGTGCGCGGACGTCCCGATGACCAGACGACCTCGCATAAAGGTGCTGTTTCCCTATTCGGACGGCGAGACAATCGGCGGCAGTCATAGGTCGTCGCTGATGTTGATTGCCAAACTTGACCGAGACCTGTTTGACCCGGTTGTTCTTTTACATGGGGTACCGGGTGCGGTTGGCCGTCATATCGAGAGCCTTGGGCTGCAAACGCTTCGTTTGCGCACGCCACCGGTGATGGCGGGTCGCCTGAAGCGCGGGGCGGATGACGCGTCCTTTGGGCGCTATTTGCTGCAGTCGGTTCCAGCGCTTGTGCGATTGCTTCGCCGTGAACAGATCGACATCGTGCATACGAATGACGGTGGCATGCATGTGAGCTGGGCTTTGCCGACGAAACTTGCTGGCGCCCGCCTTGTCTGGCATCACCGCCAGTCTCCCGACGCAAAGGGCGTCAACCTGGTGGCACCGATCCTCGCGGATCGCATCCTTTCGGTTTCCGAATTTTCTCGTCCTGCGCGGCCCATCCTGCCTGTTGCAAGACGATTTGAGGTGATCAGAAGCCCTTTCGAATTGTCTCCTGATCTGCCGGATCGCGCGGCGGCGCGTGCAGCGCTCCTTACAGAGATTGGGGCACGTCCAGAGGCAATCCTGATCGGGTACTTCGGTGCATTGACCCGCCGCAAGCGTCCGGAGCACTTTGTCCGGGTCATCCAAGCGTTGCGTCATGCGATGCCCGAGCGCGACTTTCATGGTCTGATCTTCGGGAGCGAGCCGATAAAGGGCTTGGGAATTCAAGCCGAATGCAAGGCGTTGGCCGAAGAGCTTGGCATAGCGCGCCGTGTGCATCTGATGGGTCACCGAAGTTCGGTGGAGGTCTTGATGGCCGCTGTAGATGTCGTGTCGATCACTGCGCTGGAAGAGCCGTTTGGGCGCACATTGATCGAGGCCATGCACGTTGGCACCCCTGTTGTAGCGACGCGCCACGGCGGCAATCCCGAAGCAATTACGGATGAAGACACGGGGTTTCTTGTAGATCATGAAGCCCCAGAGGCCTTTGTGCCTGCCATCAGGCGGCTTCTGGATGATCCTCAGCTGCGTCATGAAATCACCGGGAGAGCCGCAACTTTTGCTCGTGGTCTCACGGTTGATGCGCATGTCGCGAAGGTCTCGGCGGTCTACCGCGACTTGGTATCCAAGGGGCGCGATCCGTTGGATGCCGTGTCCGGCGCGAATGAAGGCGCGTCATGACCGGGCGGGACGCGCATATTGCGGGGGATTTGGCTTTGGGCGGTCCAGATGAAGCCACCGTCTCGGTGCTGTATATCAGCGGGTATGGACGAAGTGGGTCAACCGTGGTGGACATCGCCTTGGGACAGTTTCCCGGCGTTTTTGGCGCGGGAGAGCTTGGAAATCTGCCGCGCCATGTTTGGGCAAATAATGAATACTGTGCCTGCGGTGCTCAGGTTCGAGAGTGCGATCTGTGGTCAGACATTGTTGAGGCTTGGCTAGAGGGAGAACCACCCGGCACGATGGCGCACTATGCGCGCCTCTGTAACCGATTTGAAGCGCTGCGGGATCCGCTTCAACTGATGGGAGTTGGCGCTTGGAGCCCCAGCTTTCGCGAGTATGCAAGACTGACCCACCGCCTCTTCGCGGCAATCCAACGCATAACGGGCTGCCGCGTGATCGTGGACTCGTCGAAAAACCCGATGCGCGCCATTGCGCTGTCGAGGATGAAGCATATCGATCTGTCGCTGGTGCACTTGATGCGCGATGGACGGGGCGTTGCCTGGTCGATGATGAAAACCCATTCTGTTGATCCAAAGGCTGGTGTGCAAAGACCGGTCGGTGGTGCGCCCGCTTTGCGCACGGCACATCGTTGGATCGCTTTCAATATCCTGACGGAAATTGCAGCCAGGCGTCTTGGCGCCAAGCGCTCTGTCCGGCTGCGTTATGAAGATTTTACCGAAGACGCCCAGGCTGCGCTGGGGCCGGTCCTTGCGATGATTGGGGCAACGACGGACGCGGCAGAGACACCTGATTTGGTCGAGTTTTCTGCGGATCATCAGGTTGCCGGAAGCCGCATCCGTATGGGTGGCCCTCTGCGCATTGCACGCGATACGTCATGGGAGGCTGGAATGCCCAAAGAAGATCGCAAACGGGTGCAGCGGCGGGCTGGGTGGATGCTTCGGCGCTATGGGTATTGCTGAGGGGCAATTAAGCGGTCGAGAAGAGCGAATGACACCGCCCATCGTTTGTGCAGATTTTGTGAAATAAGCGGGAAACGACCGGCTTTTTGTTGACTCTTTGGGGCGGGTAATAAAGGTTAATAAGATATTAACAGGCTCGTAAGGCCCGGCTTTGTCGGGAGAAATTGAATTTTAACTGCCATCTGGACCATTTTTTTTCGAGGTTCGCGGCGCTGTTTTTCGGTTGTGTTTCCAACGGTTTCTCGTGTGAACAGCCAACTACTGAACTTCAAAGTTGACGTAAATATTCGTTGTCCGGAGACATATAGACGCCCGTAATAATGGGGTTTTTTGAGGTTTTTGAGCACCTGTAATTGGACGCGTAGGGGTGCAATCATTATGGATTTTTTTATTGAATGGGCGCGCGCGCTGCGCCCTGCTTTCTCAGGGGTTGACCGTGAATATTCCCGCGGTCCTGGTTCAAGGTTTCTGGCGCAGCTGCGGCATAACGGGCGTTTCTACGTTCTTGATATCGCTGCTGTGGGCTTTTCAGCTTTGGGTGCCGCTTTTTTAACCGGTGCGCCACTGACCGAGCCTGAGGGACTGTCCGATCTGACCCTGTATGTCGGGACAGTGATGGTGTGTGGGGCGCTTCTTTTGCCGTTCTCCGGCATCTATCGGTCAGATGCGCGCTGCTTTTCCTTGCGCGGTTTGGCACCGGTCCTCGGCGGGGTCGTTGCGTCTATTTTTGTCGCAGCGATCTTGCTTATTGCCTTCGGCAGTGGGCAATCGGCGTCAACTTCTATCGTTCAATTTCTTATCGCAGCGCCGGCACTTTGCGCGCCTCGCATTGCGGCGCGGCGTGATGAACTAAGGCGTGTGCTTCGCAATTCGAACAAGGATAACCGCACGCCGGTTTTGATCATCGGAAGTGGCGCAAATAGTGATTTGTTTTTGCGGTCCTTGAACCAACCCGGCGCATCCTACAGACCGATTGGAATTGTCGACGACGCCCGTGGGCGGGAGCATCTTTATTTCCATGATGCTTTGATTGTCGGATCCGTGCGCGAACCTGAGCGTGTCATCGAAACAATCAGTCGGGGCGAGATACCGCACAAAATCTTCCTGACGGCACCTCTGACGCATTTTGACAGCGATGGTATAGATGCGATCCTGAATTGGGCAAGACGCAGAAGTATCCCAGTGACGCGATTGCCTGATCTGGGAGAGCCTGACACCTTCGACATGGACGGGACGTCAGCCAAAACGCGGACAATCGACCCCGATGAAATCCTGAACCGGCCACAGCGGGTTGTTGAAAAATCGTTGATGGGTCGGATGATTAAGGGGCGCCGGGTTCTGGTCACAGGCGCCGGTGGCTCTATCGGGTCCGAGCTTGCCCGGCAGATCGCTTCTTTTGAACCGTCCGAGCTGGTGCTGATCGATTCAAGTGAGTTCAACGCATATTCCATCGACATGGATTTGCAGCGCGACTTCTCAGAAGTGACGCGCCGGACTTATGTCGCGTCGATCCGCGATGCCAACCGTCTTGATGAGATCTTCGGGATGCATCGCCCTGAGCTTGTGTTCAATGCTGCAGCTCTGAAGCACGTTCCAATCGTTGAGCGCGACCCGTGCGAAGGCGTTCTTACGAATGTGGTTGGCGCGCGTAATGTTGCGGACGCTGCACGGGCCGTCGGAGCCATCGCGAATGTCCAGATTTCGACGGACAAGGCGGTGAATACCACAAATGTCATGGGTGCGACGAAGCGGGTCGCTGAGTTTTACTGCCAAGCCCAAGATCGCATCATGCTGGAGACCGGAGAGCAGACGCGCTTTTTCGTGGTGCGCTTCGGTAATGTGCTTGGATCGTCCGGGTCCCTCATTCCCTTATTTCAGCGTCAGATCGCAGCGGGTGGGCCGTTGACGCTGACCGACAGAAGAATGGAACGCTATTTTATGACCATCAGCGAGGCCGTTCAGTTGACCCTGTTGGCCGCAGCACAAGGCATCGAGCGTCGGTCTGCGCTTGGCGAGATCCTGGTGCTTGATATGGGCAAGCCGGTGAAGATCCTCGACTTGGCTCACCGAATGATCCGTCTCGCCGGTCTTGAGCCGGAAAAAGATATTGGCATCAACGTTATCGGAATGCGGCCAGGCGAGAAGCTGTTTGAAGAGCTTTTCGACGCTGAAGAGGAAATGCGCGAAAGTCTGGTTCCCGGCGTTCGCGCCGCTTTGCCCGCGGGTGTGCCAATCGCACGTTTGCGCGCTGCGATCCTTCGTCTTGAGAAGGCGGCCAGTGCGTGTGACGAGGCCACAGTCCGGAGAGGTCTGGCAGAGTTGGTACCGGGCTATGAGGCGTCGATCGCGGAGGAAGCTGTGCAGATCTGCAAAGCGACAAAGCCACCTGCGCCTGTTGCGACCCTCCAATTCAAGAGACGGCATATGCCTTATGGCGCCGTCCGCGAGGAGGTTCGGGCATGACAATGCAGACACCGATCGTCTCTTCCAAGAGCGGTGGAAAACGGGTCATTCTGATAGGAAGTCTAGGTTATTCCCTCGTCAACTTCCGCTTGGACCTGATGCGCCGGATTATGGCCTTGGGGCATGAGGTCATCGCGGTTGCCCCTGAATTTGACGGGGAAACTGCCAAGATTCTTACAGAGAATGGCATTCGGTATAGGTCTGTTCCGATGGACCGCACGGGCACCCATCCGCTACGTGACGCGCGTACTTTGGCAGCACTGGTGCAATTGTTTCGGCAAGAAAGACCGGACATCGTTGTTCCGTATACGATGAAGCCGATCATTTACGGGAGTTTGGCTGCGAGGATCGCCCGCGTCAGAGAGTGCTATCCCTTATTCACGGGTCTTGGCTACTTGTTTGCGGGGAAACTGGACGCAAGAAGCCGGATGCTTTTTGCGGTGTCCGTCGCTTTACATCGTATCGGTTTGCGCAAGGTCAGCGCGGCGTTTTGTTATAATGATGCAGAGGTCCGCGACATCCGTGAATATGGGCTGATCCCTTCGGACGTTGGATTGCTGAAAGTCCCCGGCTCAGGGGTTGACACAAATCGTTTTCTTCCCGAACCGGTCCCGAACGGGCCGCCGAAATTTCTGTTTGTAGGGCGTCTTCTTCGCAGCAAAGGAATTGAAGTCCTTGCTGAGGCAATTCAAAGGCTGCGCGCCCAGGGGCACGATGTCACTGTCGATCTGCTTGGTCCGAGCGAGACGCATCCTGATGCGCTTGACCAGCCGACCTTGGACGCCTGGAAGGAAAAAGGGGTTTTCCGACATCTTGGCGCCGTTCGCGATGTGCGCCCGGTTTTCGCACGGTCCAGTGTTGTCGTTGTTCCGACAATGCTGCGCGAAGGTATCCCGCGCACGATCCTTGAAGCGATGTCCTGCGGACGGCCGGTGATTACGACAGATGCACCTGGCTGCGGCGAAACCATCAGCGATGGCGTGTCAGGAAGGGTCGTCCAACAGAACGATCCGATCTCACTTGCGGACGCAATGTTGAGCTTTGTTGAAAACCCGGAACGCGTTGCTGAGATGGGGCGTGCGGCCCGGGCGCAGGTTTGCCGCGAAAACGATGTTCATCTGGTCAACACAATTCTTGTCTCAAGGATGGGTCTGGTGTCTGCAAGCGCGTCAGATATGCCCGCGCCAGCGGTTGCGGGATCGGCGGTCTAGAATGGCACTCTTATTGATATGTCGAGGTCTCCTCGCAGCGTAATGAATTTTTCGAAACCAATTTTGATATTTCTTCAGATGGCGCATTTCACGGAGTAACAGTTATGAAAACGATACTGTTGGCTGGCAGGGCTTCCTCTCGCTTCGCTGACGAGGCGGCTCAAATTCCTGAGCCTCTGATCGAGATTGGCGGGCGCTCGATGCTGGCCCACATCATGGATATTTATAGTCATTTCGGCCACGAAGAATTTATCGTCGCGGCAGGGTTCAAGTCCCTTCTGATCAAGCAGTATTTTGCGAGCTACAACCTGATTGCCAACGACATTACGGTCTCCACCGGGACGGGCGAGATGACGTTAAAGCCATCATCGCCGGGAGGCTGGAGCGTCTCGGTTGTGGATACCGGTCGCGATGTTGAAAGCAGTGGGTGTCTGGCAAAACTAAAGGACTGGATCGACGGCGAGACCTTCATGGTGGCTTACGGCAATTGCGTTGGAAACGTGGATATTGACGCCCTTCTGGCGTTTCACCGGAACCACGGAAAACTCGCAACTGTCACGGCCGTTCGGCCCCACACGCAGTCCGGCTTTGTCGAGATGGAGGGCGACCGCGTCAAGAATTTGTCCGACGCAGTTCCCAGTTTCGGGACGTGGATCAACGGCGGGTTCTTTGTCTTTGAACCGGCTGTTCTGGATTACATGATTGATGATGCGCAGTCACTTGACCAAGGACCGCTGCCGCAAATTGCGCAAGACGGAGAATTGATGGCGTTTCGCCATCGTGGGTTCTGGCACCCCATAGAGTCGCAACGCGACCACCTTGCCTTGGACAGACTGGCCTCTGCTGATCAGCCGCCGTGGCTCCAATTCGACTCGTCTCCTCAGACGGAGACTGTGGTAAAGGCTGAATGGCGCCGCTCTCATAATGGGGCGGTTTGACGGGATGCGGCGAAGCGCTTTGCAAATGCCTGGAACACGGACGTAGATGTCTCGCGATGGTCGATCCTCCGTTTTTCGTTCCCGGTAACGCGGCAGAGGACGAATGATGCGTTGCTTGATCGTGCAAGGTGGTTTTGGGGCAGGGGGGACCGAAAAGGTCGTGGCCCTTCTGGCGCGGCATCGTCTCGCGCTTGGGGATGAGGTGCATGTTGCCGGGCTGACCCGGCCCGTTGAAGGAAGTTATTTTGACTACCCGCCGGGTGTGACACTGCATGTCGAACGACCCGACGGAGAAGGCTCCGGAAAAGGGGCGCAACGCCTCAGGTTCCGCCAAATCCGCCGTTTGATCGGCGAGGTGCAGCCTGACGTGATCATTTCGTTTCTGACGAAGGTCAACACCTTGGCGGTCTTGGCGTCGTTCGGAACAGGTATCCCGGTCATTATTTCCGAGCGCAATAATCCGAATGCACAACCTTCCAGTCGGATCTGGTCGCCGCTCAATCGGTTCGCCATCAGGGCAGCCGCGCGGATCGTCATGCAGACACAGCGTTTGTGTGATGAGCTGCCGGGTGCGGCACAAAAGAAGGCCATTGTCATTCCAAACCCGTGCAATCCAATCGGCTTGCCGGGGAATGAACCGGAGCATGGGGATGGGGTGCATTTTGTTGCTGTGGGGCGGTTGGACAAGCAGAAGGGCTTTGACCTTCTTCTGCGCGCCTTTCAGATTTGTCTGCGCAGTGAGCCGACTGTCAAACTAACGATTTTTGGGGAAGGCGCTGAGCGCGCCGCACTTGAACAATTGTCGAGCGCGCTTAGCATTTCCAGCGCTGTTCGGTTGCCCGGTGTGACCGAGCGTCCCGGCGAATGGATCGCAGCGGGCAACACCCTGGTTTTAAGCTCTCGTTATGAGGGGTTCCCGAATGTCGTTGCCGAAGCGACGGTTTGCGGACTTCCGGTGATTGCCTTTGATTGCCCGTACGGCCCGCGCGAATTGATCAAAGAGGGACAGAATGGCCTGCTCGTTCAGGAAGGTGACGTGGATGGTTTGGCAAAGGCGATGTCAAAGTTAGCGGCTGATCCGGGATTGCGCGCACTGATGCGGGAGGCCGCCCCGCTGAACCGCGCCCGATTGTCAGAGGATGCAGTGATGCAGCTTTGGGATCATGCGATTGAAAGCACCGTTGAGAAGAGAAGCCGCGTCGCGATGACGGCTGGCTGAAAACACTCAGACCGCGGGGGCGTGAGGCCAGCCTAACTTTTTAAGCGTCGCCTCAAGAGCGTCGAGCGTTTCAATGCGGGCATGTGGTGCGTATGATGGATCGGGCGGCGGCGCGGTATGAACGCGGCCCTCACGGCAAATCTGCACGGTAAGCCATCCGCGTTTTCTTGGCGTCACGAAGTCCTTCAGGGCATTGTCAGCGACGTAGACCATCGGCGCATCGCGGGCTGCGGCCCCCTCCATCTCCATGTAGGCCCTGGGATGTGGCTTTGAGAATTCCGCGCCCCATGCCCCGGTAGGTCGTATCACTGTGAAAAAGGATGCGACGTTGAGGGCTTCGATCTTGTTGCGCTGCATCTTCTCCGGGCCGTCTGTAATCAGACCGAGAGAGACGGTTGATTTCAAGCGCTCGAGACATCTTTTGGCATCACTACAAAGCGAGATTTCAGGACTATGGCTCCGATATCGCTCGATGAGATCGGCGAGCATCTTTGCATCGAGGGTAAGGCCCAGAGCGGCAAGTGCCTCATCAAAGACATTGCGATAGCGACCGGCCATGAAGGCGTTTTCGCAGTGTTTGCGAAAGCCAGACTGGCCCGTCGTTTCCTTGATGTAGCCCTCAAGCGCTGCGTAGCCGGACAGGGCAAAGTCGCGTTCCAGATAAAGCGTGTCATCCAGATCGAAAACGATCATGAGAGCCCTTTGAAGACGGCCGCATCGTAGCGCAGCATTTCGACGCCGTCTTTCCAATCATCATGTGCTGATGACGTCCGACCGGTTGCTTCTTCAAGAAGCCAGCGTGCGAACGGTGCACCAGCTGCATCAGCCAAGGGATATCCGCCGCCAAATCGGGCGTTGATTTCTATCACACAAGGGCCGTGGGTCGCGTCATCAATCACCTGAAAACAGGCGGCACCGCGCAGACCGGGGAGGGCTTGATGGATCCCTTCGGCAGTTGCGCGCAGGTCAGCGCGCCGTTCGGTGCGCCCTTTTTCAACCTCACCCGCCCGGACCGAGAGCCTAACGTGCGGGATGACAGTCCGCAAAACCCCGTGACGATCGACAAACATGTTGATGGTGTATTCTGGCCCTTGGAGACAATCCTGCGCGATCATGGGTTCGTAATCAGTTTGCGGAAGATCATCGGGGCGTTCGATCACCGCTAGGCCGCGGCTTGCGCTGCCACCGGATGGCTTGATGAAGACGGGCCATTTCAGCCGATCGGGGTCTTTGCGCAAAGCATCAAGCGACACAGTCCGTGGGACGCGCAGTCCGGCTGCTGCAAGAACCTCGGCAGTACGCGCTTTGTCGCGCACGATAGAAATGGTTTCGGGATCAGAGACATGAACCTGAGCGCCTATATCGGCAAAGCGCTGCGCCGCCTCGGCAAGGGGCATCAGCTCTGGGTCGATGGTCGGGATCACAAGCCCGACGCCTGTCTTTTCGACAATCTTCAGCAGCGCGTCGATGTAATACGGATCATCAGATCGCGGCACGTCAAAGGCACCGTCTGAGCGTTCACATGCTGCCGAAAGAGTTGGTGCGAGATCACAGGCATAGACCTTCAGATCGAGCTTGAGTTCCCGCGCGGCAGATCGGAAAGCCTCAAGCAGCGCAACCCGACGTCCAGCGGATGTCAAAAGAATGCCCACAGCATTGTTCATAATGTCGTCCTAGAAAATTTCTCTACTTTAATAGTTTGAGACGCTACACGAATTTCCGGAAAAAGGGCAGTGGTATTGCCCGATGGGCCGGTGCAAAAGGGTGGCTTCCAGCGATCTTTGCAGGTCTGGACCGACACTGCTCGCCTCAAAGTAAGTCTATGAAATTTAGGCGTTTTGCTGTACAATTATCGGATTAGACCAATTTTTGGGCCTTTATTTCTTGATTCTTTTGAGAGCTTCAGCTCTCACCCTCCGTCTTTCGACTTATTACTTCGTTGATGGGCAACAATTGAGCACCAGACAGCTTATTACACAAACATGGTGAATTTAGCTTATGCAATTTAGCGAAATAGATTTCCTCATTATCGGAGCCGGTAAGTCAGCAACGACGTGGCTTCAGACGCAGCTGCAGGCGGATCCGGACGTTTATATGCCCGATCCCGAACTCCATTACTTTTCCCGCGCCTATGATCGCGGTGACACCTGGTATTTGTCGCAATTTGAAGACGCCAATGCTGATAAGGTGGTGGGTGAGAAGTCGAATTCTTACCTTTATGGGGAGGAGGCTGCCGAGCGCATCCATCGACAGTTGCCGCACATCAAGCTGATTGCGCAGCTTCGCAATCCCGTTGAAAGGGCCTACTCAAACTATTGTATGCTTTTCAGACGTGGTGAGGTTGGAAGCGATATTGCCGCCAGCCTTGATCCTGCTCTTGCGGGTACGGAAAAGCTGCTGACCTCGGGCAAATATGCTGAGCATCTTCAATTGTTCATTGATCTCTATGGCCCTGAAAAACTGCTTATCCTGTTTTTTGAAGGGGTGAGGGGTGCTCCCGAGGCGCAAATGGCAAAGGTGCGTGCCCATTTGGACCTGCCGATGCGACCGCTTGCGCGGACGGTGGGGAAAAAGGTGAAAGACAAGGCAGCCCCAAATGTTCCGACGAAATGGAGCCGGCGGCTCAAGTGGATCAAACCGGCGGTCGAGCCTTTTCGCGGGACCCCTGTTTTTGAAACGGCGCGGGGTTGGATTGCGCGAGAGATCGAGTATCCGGAACTGACAGACGATCTCAGAAGCCGGATGCTGGACTATTATATGCCGTCGATCGAAGCGCTTGAGGCGATGAGCGGGCAATCCCTTGCCAGATGGTCTGCCCCTCGCGAGGCCTCTGAACCGTCGAAGATCTCTCTCAATCTGGGCAAGCCAAAACCCCATGCGGGTTAAGGCACTGTAGCCTGAACGCGATACGAAGCAGGCGCAGATCGTTGAGCTGAGCGGCGAGGGTGCTCCCGCTCAGGTCGTATTGATCGGCGGATTGTAGGTGCGCATGACCTCAAGCGGGCGCTTTTGGGAATAAGCAACCATCGCATCAGGCTCCGGGTATCCCACGGCGAGGAACATGACCGGTCTCTCATATCCGGCCAGACCCAGAACTTTCGCGCCTCGTTTCTCGTGGCTCTCAATATCGGGCCAGTTACAGATACACGAACTTAGCCCCAGCGTTTCCAACGCGTAAGAGAATGACATCGCTGCCAGTGCGCCATCGATGTAGATAACGTGACGGTCCTTTTCACTGTAGAACGCATCAAGCGACCCGATGATCGCAATCATCACCGGGATCTGGTGCTTCCAACCAATGGTGCCCCCGGGAAGGGACGAGACCGTTTCGATCATCTTTGGGTCATCGAAGACCAGAAAGCGAAATGGCTGACGATTGCATGCACTGGGAGAGAGGCCGGCGATCGTAAACGCTTTGTCGAGCAACTCGCGCGGCACGGGCTTTTGGTCAAACCAACGGACGGACCGGCGCTTGATCGCCAACTTTTCCAGCTGTTCATAAGACACCGGGTGATCATCAAGGTCACGTTTGTATGGGACGCGCGCCGTCTGCTCGTCTTTCGGAAAAGGGGCCGGGCAGTCTTCGAAGACCTTGCGTGCGTGATCGAGGACGGGGTCTTCAGCGACGACGCGGAAGTACTCGCTGAGCACATCATAAGACCAGCGAAGGGAATCGCCCGTCGTTTCGTCGGAGCGGTCAGGCTCATCAACGACCTTTCGGTAAACGTTGACCGTTTCAAGAATGTACTCTTTGGCGAAAACAGGACGGCGGGGCCGCATAGACAGGCCCTTTTCGATCCGGTGCACGTTGCGCCGCATCAGAAAGACATTCGCGTCATTCTCTTGAAGTTCGGCATGATATTTCGCCAAGCCGAGCAGCACGGCGCGCTCTTCGCGCTGAAATTTCCGCGACAGCAAGGAATAGTAGGCAGTCGTCAAGGATCGCGCGGACGACGCAATTTTCATGCCGCTGGTTTGCGCAGACGTGGCGAAACGAGCGGTGCCGGACTCCTTGAAAAGAAGGCGGGCATCGCGCAGCCGATCCATTTGGGTTTCGGTAAGCATATTCTTGATTAGCGTCTTCATGACAAACAACTCTCTTTGAATAAACTGGCTTTAGAACTCAAATCAGAAGCACCGTGTAAATTATCACCCAGAGGCCAGTAAAAATGCGGCCCGGTCGGGTCAGTGTGCGTAAACCGGCTCATATTGAGCCTTAAGTTGACGAGGCCCGATACGGCGCTCACGTTGAAAAATTCTTCAGACTGTCGATTTAAAAACGCGTCGCGAGCGGCTGAAAATCAGACATCATTAATTGTTATCTTTATATCTTAGTTCGTTGACTAATTTGAACCTAAAGCTGCAGTTGCATTGCTCTTGAACCCGTAAAAAATTTGCCAAAACACGGCTTTACTGGTCCAAAATAGAAATATCCCTGTAAATTTGCTACGAATTCATGATTCTGTAAAGAAATTTGAGCACGAGCCAACGTAAGTAGATTTTCCGAAGGTCTTCTTTCTTGCCACGAAGATCGCCACTGTCTTAACCTTTTGCTCAAGACGAGACAAAAAGATCGGGGGGTAACACTTCTTTCACTGGACGTTTCCAGCGGGCCTTTGAGTGCCATGGCGCTGCAAGTCAAAAGACCAACCTAATAGAACTGCCTCATTTGGCGACATATAATGGTGCGATAGCCCTGTTAATTTAATCAGACTATGTGGGCCTGACGGTCTCACCAAGCCAGCACTTTAAATACTGAAATTAGAAGAACTAGTTCAACGTTTCGATAATTAGAAAGGATAGACGGCGCTGCACATTGCGTCAGTCACGCATTATGAAAAAGTTCATTATCACCGGGACGCAGATGAAGAATAAAGGCTCTCAGGCCATGTTCCTCACACTGTATTACAACCTGAAGAAACACTACAAAGACTGCGAGATTTATGGGTTTTCGAACAAATACACCGAACCCGAGAAATACAGTTTTCCGCTATATCCGTATGATTATTACACGCGTCTGGTGCTGAACAAGCGGTTGAGCAGGGTTCCTTTTCTTGTGCCGCTTCTGACCGCATTTGCGGGCTGGCGGAGAAAGACCGACAAGTGGAAGGGCAAGATCCCGCAAATGGAAAAAGCCCTGCGGGAAGCGGATGCGGTCTTTGATGCAAGTGGCTACACGCTTGGCTCTGGCTGGCCAAAAGGTGGCGGTGAGTTGCTCTTGCAAACGATCCGTCTTGCCAAGCGCCACAACACCAAAGTGATCTTGATGCCGCAGAGCTTTGGTCCCTTCGATTGGGAAGGCGACAACACCGAATTTCTGGCTCAGATCAAAGAAGAACTGAGCTACTGCACGAAAATCTATGCCCGCGAGCAGGAAGGCTACGACTGCCTGCTGTCGCTAGGGCTCACGAATGTTGAACTGTCGACAGATATGGTTATCCGAGAGCCGTTTTTCCCGACCGCCTCAGACATCTACGCGGCGTCTGATACCGATGCGGTAGAGGCCCCGGCGGCCGGGTCTGTCGGCTTTATCATAAATGAAAATGTCTACCGGATCGGCGATGCGGATTCGGTTCTCGATCTCTATGTGAAGATCCTGGACCGACTGATCGACAATGGAGAGAAGGTCTACATTCTGAACACCTCAACGGCTGACATTCACCTGGTTGAAGGCGTCCTGAGCCGGGTCAAGAACCGTGAAAAGGTTCAGATCATCAGCAAGGAATATTCAAGCCCGGAGCTGATCGAACTGATCGGGCAGTTCAAATATGTCGTTGCATCCCGCTACCATTCCGTCGTCTTCGCCTATCGCGGAGGTGTGCCGTCCATCATTCTTGGATGGGCGAGCAAATACATCGATCTCGCCGCGCATTTTCAGCAACAGGACAGTGTTTTCGATATCCGGACGCTCGATGCCGACCGGCTGTTGGAGCAAATCGACTACATGAGTGGGCACGCGGAAGAGGAATCTCAGAAGATCAAAAGCAGTTTGCAAACAGTGCAGACGAGTTCGGTCATTCAGGATGCGATACGGGCCTTGGAGGCTTAGTCAGGCTTTCCGCTCCGGCGTCTTGGGGTGGCGGTCAAGCGATACAGGGGGGTCGTGCGCTTCATGCTCGACGCGTTGGCTGACGTTTTGGCAAAGCGGGAAAGGGTTCGGTTTTAGAAGCGCTTTTCCTCCTTCGCCAAGCATGACCGCGCTTTGGGAGGGGTGCCACGTGATATCACGAACGAGCAGTTCAACGAACTTGCTGAGATCGAGCAGTTAAGCGATCGCGTAATTGATGGTTGCGTGACAGAGGCTTAGTTCAGCAGCGCCCTTCGGGCTTTGCTTTCCACACTTCCGAAAGTCTGGGTGGGCAGACAGCCGCGCCATCCACAGGTTTGCGGGTGATGTCGCGCGTTTGCTGTGCGTGCCGTCGGTGATGCAGGCCGCGGCTTTCGCAAACTATGTCTCCGCCCGTTGGGACGGACGACAGGATGCGCGGTGTCGGTCATTTCTGCCTCCAATCGACAAATCAGGAGACTGCCGACATACACCCGCCCCAAGATTACAGATCACCTAAGACCTATAAAAATCGCGCCGTCACGGCCTTAACCTCCCGCGACGGCGCGATCTGACCATCAAAGAGAAAGACATATCAATGAAGAAACTTGCGATCCTGGCCGTTCTTGGCCTTTGTGCGTGCGAAACGCCTGCGGAAATGTCCGCACGCACACAACTGGACGCTGCTTGCCTGGAGGGTAACCTTGACGCATGCAAAGCGGTCCAGGAGCGGGTCTCGGCGGAGAACCAAACGATGGCGACAACGCTTTCCGGACTTTGAGTAGGGGGTAGGTTCCACAGGGCTTCGGCTGATTGCATGAACCTTGGGCAGCTGTCACGCAAAGGCGTTCGAGCTGCCCAAGCCCAAACGGCCCTCGCAGATGTGGATCACGCTCATGCGATGGGGTTGTCGATTGTGACCTGAGACCAGGTGCCTGGGATTGAACAACCGCTGCGCGCGGGGCACATGCCTCGGCGGGACAGAAGAGACGAGAAGGCTGCCGAATGACACTGGAAACGACCGTAAGCATCGTGACAGCGGTCATTTGTCTGTTCTGCGCACATCTCTTGTTGCTCAGACGGCAAAACACGGGCGTCTACCTGCCGCTTGCTTTGATGTTCTTGTTTCACGGTATCTCTGCCGGTGTCGGCGCCTTGGCTCAGATCTTTGATCCAGATGCAGTAGGACTTCTGTTCCGCTTCAGTGTTCTTGTGGGTGGTCTGGAAGCGACGTTGCCCTTTCTTCTTTGGGTCTACGTGCGGGCGCTGACGACAGAAGGTCAACTCAACGCGATCCCGAAACTGCGGTATCATGTGATCCCGATTGTTGTAGTCGTTCTGGCCTTCTGGTCTCTGTTATTTCTGCCGGACGGTTTTGCTGAGACGGAGTTCGACGAGAACGATCCGCGGGTCCCCGGATATATCCTTATCGCGTTGGCGACTTTGCTCGCGGATTTCGTGTTCAAGGCAATGGTTGCAACCTACATTATTCTGATTGCGCGACGGCTTATGGCCTACCGAAGCCGGCTCAAAGACGTATTCGCCAGCACTGAAAACCGTGAGCTGACATGGATATGGGTGATCTTGGTCTGTATGACATTCTATTTCTTGGCGAACTTTACCTTCACCTTATCTATCTTGTCGGGTCTTTTTACAGAAAGCGCCTATGAGACTTGGATCCCGACACTGCATAGCATAGTGCTTTTGGGCTTATTCTGGGCCCTTGGCATTTGGGGATTGCGACAGCGTCCGGGGTTGACCCGACACCCCGTTATTGTGCCGCCCGAGCCAGATCAGCCGCCGCCGCGAAAATACGAGAAATCCGCGCTCGATGATGATCGCCTCCAACGCATCGCCCGCAAGGTTGAGGCCGCAATGACTGAGGATCTTCTGTACCGAGATCCAAACCTGTCACTCTGGGATCTTGCCAAGCATATTGGCGTCACGTCTCACTATGTTTCTCAAGCTCTGAACACCTACCTGCAGAAGAACTTCTTCGACCTTGTGAACGGCTGGCGCATCAAGGAGGCGATTGAGCGGCTGGATAAGACCGATGAGACGATCCTCATGATTGCCTACGATGTTGGCTTCAACTCCCGTTCAGCCTTTTACAAGGCGTTTAAACGCGAGATCGGGAAAACGCCGTCTGAGTTTAGAAGATAATGGACCGTGTGGCCCGCCGCTCAGGCCCCATAGTAGTTCCGATACCACTCCACGAACCGCCTTACTCCCTCACGGATATCCATTTCCGGCTTATACCCCGTCAGCTCTTCCAGCAGGGTCGTATCCGCCCAAGTGGCTTGGACATCGCCGGGTTGCATTTCCATGTAGATTTTCTCGGCGGGTTTGCCGACGGCGGCTTCGATCGCTTCGATGAAATCCATCAGTTTTACCGGGTCGGCATTGCCGATATTGACCGCGCGCCAGGGGGCGACGGGGCTGAGGCTGTCGTAGTCCGGGATATCGGCGGGCGTCTCGGGGCGTTGGGGCACGGCGTCGATCAGAAGGCGGATGCCGTTTACGAGGTCATCGATATAGGTGAAGTCGCGCATCATGTCGCCGTGGTTGAAGACCTTGATCGGGCGGCCCTCAAACACGGCGGAGGTGAAAAGATAGGGCGCCATGTCGGGGCGGCCCCAGGGGCCGTAGACGGTGAAGAACCGGAACATCGTGATCGGCAGATCGTAGAGATGGGCATAGGAATGAGCCATCGCCTCGTTCGCCTTTTTGGTGGCGGCGTAGAAGCTCATCTGGGTGTCGACCTTGTGGGTCTCGCCGTATGGCATGTCTGTGTTGGCGCCGTAGACAGAGGAGGTCGAGGCGAGCAGCATATGGCGGGGCGGGAAGGCGCGGGCGGCTTCGAGGAGTTCGAACGTGCCGACGAGGTTGGCCTCAACATAGGCGCGGGGGTTCTCGATGGAGTAGCGCACGCCGGCTTGGGCGGCGAGATGCACGACAACCTCGGGACGGTGCTTGTCGAAAAGCTCCATCAGCAGGCCGGGGTCTTCGAGCTTGCCGTGGATGGGCGTGAAGCCTTCGGTCTGGTTGAGGTTCGCCTCGCGCCGCTCTTTCAGCTTGGGGTCGTAATAGTCGTTCAGGCTGTCTAGCCCGATCACCGTCCAGCCCTCGTCCAGCAGGCGGCGGGCAATGGTGGAGCCGATGAACCCGGCAGAGCCGGTGACAAGAGCGGTGGGCATGGGCACGGTCCTTTGCGCGTTACGCCCGTGGATGCCGCGTGGCGCGCAGGCTGTCCAGTGGCAAACACGTCGCGCACCTGTCTTTTCAGATGGGAAACAATACTCAATGGCTGTTCTGACACATGGTTAATTCTTTCCTTGCGCTAGTCTCACGGGTTCATGCGAGTGGTGAAAAAAGTCGATGTGACTTGAAGGGATAGGATAAGAGTAAAGACGCCTCGCAAGAGAGCACCAACGGTGTTGAAGGAGCTGGAGATACCAACCAGCTAGATCCGGAAGTTCTTTAGAAAATCAGTGCGGTGCGCGACAGCTTCGGCACGATCGCGGATGCGTTCGTGCACACTGGGGAACGGTCGATCTTCAGCTATCTGACAAAGCCTCTGACCGAGCAATTCACGACGGCGTTTCGGCAGTAATGATGCTCAACCGCGCTGGTTCAGCAATGCTTGCCACGAATTGCTGGACCCAAGCTGGCAGTAGATCGCGCCAAGTGCGCCGGACTTGCGCAGCTCAAGAAACGCGGCGTCGTCCAGCGCGTTCAGCTTGCCCTCGTCGATGCCCATGAAGCCCGAGATATTGTGGCTTTCGCCGTCGGGCAGGGTGATTTTAGAGGTTTGTTCGGTCAGCAGACCATGCTTGTCAATCAGCGCGACCATGGTTTTGGTCGTGTTGAACATGGTCTGATACTCCTCGCAAAATTTGATGGCGTTCCGGGTCAGCTCGGTGGGTTCGCCACCCGAAAAAAGCGGGTTCGCGCCTTCGGTCTCGGTGGTGGTGACAGAAGCCGCGTCGCGGTCGATGCACAGGGTCAGCCGTTCGTCGCCGTCATCGCCAGCCAGCACGAATGGGTAGCGGCGCACATAGGCGGGGATGTAATGGCCCGGCGCCCAGTTGCCGTCTTCGGTGACGAACACGTTCTCGCCGCGTTTGAGACCGGTCAGCGCGAGGGGCATCTTGCCGCTTCCCGCAAAAACAATCGGGTAGGAGCGCATCGCCTGCGGCATCTCGACGGCCATCAGCGGGATGGCATTGGCGTTGGCGGCAAAACTGTAATCATTGGTGGCCAGCAGGGCCAGATCGGCATGGGTCTCTTTCGACAGCCCTTCCGGCTTGGCGTAGAACATCGGAAGGTCAGAGCTGGTATCTGCGTCGGTCATGCCATGGTTCGCTTTTCGCTTGAGGCTTATCTGGCCCGCATGTGAGAGGCAGGACACAAGGCTGTCAAGGGCGCGCTATTCGCGAAAGGCCTTGGTGAAGTAGTCCGTCAGCGGTTTCGTCAGATAGGCCAGCGGGGTGCGATCGCTGGTCTTGATGAAGGCCAGCGTGGGCATGCCGGGCAGAAGCGCTTGCCCGCCAAGCCGATCCAGATCGGTGCTGCGCGGCGTGATCTGCGCCGCGAAATAGGGCTCTCCGGTGACCGGATCGACAAGGGCGTCGGCGGACAGGTTGGTGATTTTGCCGGTCACCTCTGGCGTGCGACGTTGATCAAGGGCCGTGAAGTGGAGCGTAGCCGCCTGCCCGATGCGCACCTGATCAATGTGGATCGGGGCGACGCGCGCATTGATGACCAGCGGCTGGTCTTGCGGCACCACATACAGGATGGGGGAGGCGGGCTGAACCACCGCACGCAGGGCAAAGACCTGGCTGTCGAGGATGCGGCCCGTCACAGGCGTGCGCACCTCCATCCGGGAGAGGCGGTCGCGCAGGGCGATGCGGCGTTCCGCCAGTTCGATCTGGCGCGTTTGAAGGTCGCGCAACTGGGTGATCGCGTCTTCGCGGCGGGTCGTGGTGAGGCTGATTTGCTGCAGCTTCAGCCCGGCAATCTCCCCCCGGAATTGCGCGATTGTGGCGTCCAACCGCCCCATCTCGCCGCGCAGGCGAGCGTCTTCGCGCTGCAAGGCCGACAGGCGACTGGCCTGGGCAAGACCGCGCTCCAGCAGGCTGCGCTGATCGGTGATTTCCGCGTCGATCAGCCTTTGCTGGGCCGCAAGAGCTGTGAGCTGCGCATGGGTGCCGTCGATCTGATTTTCGATCTGTCGGGCATGTTCTGCAATCTGTTCGCTCTGTTCGGAAAGGGAGGTCAGCCGTGCACGAAAGAGGCGCGCCTGACCGGTTATCTGGTCCTGCACCTCGGCAGAGATCGCCGCTCGGTCAAGTAGCGGCGCGGGATAGGTCAGATCGCGCGCGCCGTCACGCTCGGCCACAAGGCGTGCCGTGCGCGCGAGGGTTTCAAAGTAATGACCGTCGACAACCGCAAGCTCGGACCGGAGCCGCGCATCGTCAAAGCGCATCACCACATCGCCTGCGGTGACGTGGTCGCCATCGCGCGCAAGGATCGCGCCGACGACGCCGCCTTCGGGGTGTTGGATCACTTGGCGGTGGCTTTGCACATCCACCGTACCGCTGGCGATAACCGCGCCGGCGATCCGGGCGGTGACAGACCACGCACCAAGCCCGCCGATCAGCACGACAAGAGCGGCAAGCCCGATCAGGATCGGGCGACGGGCGGACCAGGGCGCGCTCATAGGCTGGCCCTTCGCGTGAGGGTTGTCTGCACCGCATCGGCGTTTTGCACCATGGATCGGAGGATCTCATCGCGCGGACCGATGGCGGTGATCTGGCCCTTATCAAGAACCAAAAGCCGGTCACATTCGCTGATCGCCATCGGCCGGTGGGTCATGATGAGGGCGGCGCGTCCGGCGTCTTTGCACGCGCGCACGGCGCGGTTCAGCGCATCTGAGCCTTCGGCGTCCAAAGCGGCGTTGGGCTCATCGAGAATGAGCAAAACCGGGTCGCCGTAAAAGGCGCGGGCAAGCCCGATACGTTGGCGCTGCCCGCCGGAAAGCGGGCCGTCGGTCCCTTGAAGAGGGGTGTCATACCCCATCGGCAGGCTGGTGATCAGATCATGGGCCTGCGCGGCTTTTGCCGCCCGGATCACGGCTTCCGGATCGGGGTCGGGGGACATGCGGGCGATATTCTCGGCCACGGTGCCGGAAAAGAGCGTCACATGTTGGGGCAGGTATCCGATATGGCGGCCCAGATTGGCGCTGCCATATTGGTCAAGCGTTGCGCCGTCCAGCCGGACCGCGCCCGCCGCCGGAGGCCAGAGGCCGGTCAGCACCCGCGCAAGGCTCGATTTTCCCGACCCGGAGCGCCCGATGATCCCCAGCGCTTCACCGGCGTGAAGCTGAAACGAGATGTTGCGCAGATTGGGGAGGGCGGCACCGGGTGGCCCTGCGATCAGGCCGGTGACATCAAGTTGCGCCTTGGGCGTGGGCAGGGGGGAGCGCGCGGCCTCTGCCGGTATGGTGTGCAGCAGGTTGGCAAGGCGCGCCCACCCGGCGCGGGCGCGTTGCAGCGCAGGCCAATGGGCGAGCGATTGCTCCACCGGGGCAAGCCCGCGGCCCAGCAGAATTGAGGCAGCGATCATCGCGCCTGCGGTCATTTGATTTTGCAGCACCAGCCACGCACCAAGCGCGAGCATGGCCGATTGTAGAAACAGGCGGAACGCCTTGGTGGCCGAGGTGAAACTGCCGGTCCAGTCGGCGGCGTCCACGCTTTGGGCAAGTGCGGCGCGGCGCTGCGTCGACCAGCGCGTGGCGAGGGGCCCCTGCATGACTTGCGCGCGCAGAATATCGCTGGCCTGACGGGCATCCTCTGCCATGGCATGGGCTGCCCCATGTGTCTCTTGCGCGGTCAGCGTGGCCTGGCGTGTCAGGCGTTGGTTCAGCACTGTGAGCGTGATCAGCACGCCCGCACCCGCAAGGGCAAGCCAGCCCAGCATCGGGTGGAAGACAAAGATAGCGGCCAGAAAAAGCGGCGTCCACGGGATATCGAGAAACGCGAGCATCGCCGGGGAGGAGAGAAGCGACTGGATCGCGTCCAGATCGCGCAGGCCAGAGGCAGGTTGCGCCCGCGCGGAGGGGTGGGCCGCGCTGGCGATCTGTGCATCGAACACGCGTCTGTCCAACGCATCCTGAAAGCGCGCGCCAAGCCGGGCGAGGATGCGCCCGCGCGCGTAGTCCAACACGCCCATCAGCGCGTAAAGCAGCGCCACGAGCAGGAAAAGCGCGACCAGAGTTTCCTCGGACCGGGAGGCCAGCACACGGTCATAAACCTGCAGCATGAAAAGCGGCCCGGTCAGCATCAAGAGGTTCACGAAAACACTGAAAAGAAAGCCATAGGCGATCAGGCCGCGCCCGTGATCGCGCGCTGCGCGCAGCTCTGCCACGCCGTGATCTGTGCCTTGGTTTCCCAATGTCCCTCGCCATAGGTCCGGCCCCCGGCCTGTGATGGGCGGAGGCTTGCCGGTGATAAAGCCTGCGCTGGCACTGTTCCGGAAAACCCTTAAATAACCCTTTATGGATATACGCCCTCCCCTCGACAAACCCCGCATGATGGACCGGATGGTCCTGCCCAATCATGATGTGCAAGGCGTGCGGCGGATCAGCGAAGAGCTGTCGCTGGTCTATGTCGAGGACCCCGATGTGGTCTTTTTGAAGGTCGCCTATCCGGGCAATGTTCAGTTCAACCGCATCACGCGCGCCACGGCAGAGGCGCTCTGTAAGGGTCTTGTCGACTGGCTGGATGAGCGACCCGAACCCGCGGCACAAACAGTGTCGGGATAAGGTTGCATCCGGGACATGTTATAGTATAACAATGCTCCTCGCGAAGGAGCGCTCATGTCTGCCATCGGATTTCATCCTCACAACCATGACAGTTGCATCCAGACCGGCGTCTCGGCGGCGGCGGAGACCTGTGCGGCGGAAGGTTTGCAACTGACCGATGTGCGTCGCCGGGTGTTGGAAATCTTGCTGGAAAAGCACCATGCTCTGGGTGCGTATGATATCCTGGAAGTGCTGCGCAGCGAAGGGATGGGGTCGCAACCGCCGGTGGCCTATCGCGCACTGGACTTTCTTACGAAACACGGGTTCGCCCATAAGATCGAGCGGCTCAACAAGTTTGTGGCCTGCTCGGATATCGGGGGCGATCACACACCCGCTTTTCTGATTTGCACCGGCTGCGATCTGGTGGCCGAGGCGCATCTGGACGCGTCGACCGGGCGGTTGACGAAAGCGGCTGAGGCGGTGGGGTTCACCATCGAGCGCGCGGTGCTGGAGGCCGAAGGCCTGTGCCAGACTTGCCGCGAGGCCGCGGCCTGATGAGCCTGATTTCGTTGGAACATATGAGCGTCCGTCTGGGCGGCAACACGGTCCTGCAGGACGTAAGTTTTGCAATGCAGCCGGGCGAGATCGTGACGATTGTCGGCCCGAACGGGTCGGGCAAGTCTACGATGTTGCGCAGCATTATCGGAGCTTTGACCCCGGATCATGGGCGCGTCATACGGCAAGACGGGCTGCGAATCGGCTATGTGCCGCAGAGCCTTGCGATTGACCCCACGCTGCCGATGCCTGTGCATCGCTTCATGGCGCTGCCGGTCCGCGTGCCCCGTGCCAAAATCGCCGAGGCGCTTGAGACGGCGGGCGTCGCGGGTCTGGCGGATCGCGCGATGACCGATCTGTCGGGAGGCCAGTTCCAGCGGGTTCTCTTGGCGCGGGCGTTGCTGGGCGATCCGCATCTGCTGATCCTCGATGAGGCAACGCAGGGGTTGGATCAACCCGGCTCGGCCGCGTTCTATCGCCAGATTGAGGATGTGCGCGCCCGGCTTGGGTGCGGTATCCTGATGGTCAGCCACGAGCTGCATGTGGTGATGAGCGCCTCGGACCGGGTGATCTGCCTGAACGGCCATGTGTGCTGCGAAGGGCGCCCCGAGATCGTGGCGGAGGCCCCGGCCTATCGCGCGTTGTTCGGGTCGGGCACTCAAGGGGCGCTGGCGCTTTATCGGCACGAGCATACCCATTCCCATGATCACGGGCATGACCATAAACATGACCATGATCACGACCATGAGCACAGCCACTGATGCTGGATGATTTCCTGATCCGGGCCGCTCTTGCGGGCGTGGGCGTGGCGATTGCGACGGCCCCGCTGGGGTGTTTCGTCGTCTGGCGGCGCATGGCCTATTTCGGGGATGCGACCGCCCATGCGGCGATCCTTGGGGTCGCGCTGTCGCTGACGCTTTCCGCCTCGATTTTTGGGGGCGTTCTGGTGGTCGCCTTGCTGATGGCGTTCGCAGTGTCCAGCTTGTCGGGCAAGGGCTACGCGGTGGACACGTTATTGGGCGTCTTGGCCCATTCGGCGCTGGCGTTTGGCCTTGTGGCGGTGTCGTTCCTGCAAGGGGTGCGGATCGACTTGATGGCCTATCTCTTTGGTGACGTTTTGGCTGTGACCCGTGGCGATCTGGCTGTGATCTGGGGCGGGGCTGCGTTGGTTCTGGCGTTGACGATGTGGCGCTGGTCGGCCTTGCTGACGGCGACGCTGAACCCCGATCTGGCTTATGCCAGCAACATCGACCCCAAGCGAGAGCAGTTGATCCTGACGGTGGCCTTGGCGCTGGTCGTGGCGGTCGCGATCAAGGTTGTGGGCGCTTTGCTGATCGGGGCGTTGCTGGTCATCCCGGCTGCCACCGCGCGCCCCTTCGCGCGCACGCCTGAGGCGATGGCGGTGATGGCGGCGACCTTGGGCAGTTGCGCGGCTTTGGGTGGCCTGTGGGCAGCGTTTCATTTCGACACGCCGACCGGGCCGACCATCGTCTGTGTGGCGGCGGTACTGTTTGCGGCGTCAAACTTCGCTGCGTTGCTGCGCCGCGCGGTCTGAGCCGATATCGGCGCGCGCCACAGACACGGTTTTCACGACAGCGTAACAGGTGGCCCCTTCGGCCAGCTCCAGCGCTTGGGCAGAGCGGCGGGTGACGCGGGCGAGCACTTGATCCTCGCCCGATGCCATCTGCACCAGCACGCCGGGACCGTCGCCTTTCAGCAGCGACGTGACCGTGCCAGGCAGGATGTTGAGCGCAGAAAGCCCCGCAGGCCGGGTGCGCGACAGGATCACGTCCTGGGCCTGAATACGCACGCGCACGGTCGCACCGAGCTGCGCCTCCACCCGCGGCAGAAAAAGCCGCCCGGCAGAGGTTTCAAGCTCGCTCAGCCCGTCATCATGGTGGTGCAGCACACGCGCCTGGATCACGGCGCCCGCATCGCGGACACCCAGTTGCGAGACGGCCGCGGGGTCTGACAGCACCTCGGTGGCGGGGCCGGTGCGCACGACGTTGCCGTCCTCCAAAACGATGACGGTAGTGGCCAGGCGCGCGACCTCGGCCACGGAGTGACTGACATAGAGAATCGGGATTTGCGCCTCGCTGTGCAGGCGTTCCAGATAGGGCAGGATTTCGGCCTTGCGGGGGGCATCAAGGGCGGCGAGCGGCTCGTCCAGCAGCAGCACATCCGGGCGGGCCAGCAAGGCGCGGCCCATGGCGACGCGCTGGGTTTCGCCGCCCGAAAGCGCCAGCGGCGCGCGCTCAAACAGGTGATCAATGCCCAGCAGGTCGGTGATGCGCGCCAGTTCCTTGGCTGAGGCCGCGCCGCCCCACCAGCGCCCATAGGTGAGGTTTCGTGCCACGCTCATATGCGGAAAGAGGCGGGCATCCTGAAAGACATATCCAACCCGGCGTTGGGGCGTCGGGACATGCAGCTTTTTGTCCGTGTCTAACAAGATGCGCCCGTTCACGGTGACCGCGCCTGCGTCAGGTTTCAGCAGGCCCGCCACGGCATTCACCACGGTCGTCTTGCCGGAACCCGATTTGCCGAAAAGCGCTGTCACGCCGCTGGGGGCGTCAAAGGCCGCGTCCAGCGTGAAGCCGGGAAAGGCGTGGCGGAGGCGGACCGAAAGGCTCATGCGCGCACCCTTCTGGCCAACCATTCGGACACCAGAAGGGCCCCCATGGCGAGGATCACGGACAGGATCACAAGGCGGATCACGGCGCTTTCGCCGCCGGGCACTTGCAACGCTGTATAGATCGCTGAAGGTAACGTCTGCGTCTCGCCGGGGATGTTGGAGACGAAGGTGATCGTGGCCCCGAACTCCCCCATCGCTTTGGCAAAGGCGAGGATCGCGCCCGCGATGATGCCGGGCAGGGTGAGCGGCAGGGTGATTGTCAGAAACACCATCAGGCGGGATGCGCCCAAGGTGGCGGCGGCATCTTCGATGCGCGGATCGACAGCCTCAATCGCCAGCCGGATTGCGCGCACCATCAGCGGGAAAGCCATGATCGCGGCGGCTAGGGCTGCGCCCGTCCAGCGGAAGGCGAGGACGAGGCCGAAGGTTTCCTCCAGCCACGCCCCGATGGGCGCGCGGCGTCCGAAGGTCAGCAGAAGGAGGTAGCCCGTGACCACCGGAGGCAGGATCAGCGGCAGGTGCACGATGCCGTTCAGAAGCTGTTTGCCGGGGAAGTTGCCCCGCGCCAGAACGAGCGCTGTTAGAATACCGAAGGGCAGGCTAAGTGCTGTGGCCCAAAGCGAAACCTTCAGCGACAGCGTCACGACCTCCCATTCCAGCGGGGTCATGGTAAGACCTCGAACCCGTGGTGGGTAAAGAGGGCGGTGGACGCTTTGAGGTGATCCAGAAAGGCGCGCGTGACTGCGCGGTCGGTCAGGGCTGCGACCGGATAGCGGATGGGCGGATGGCTGGCTGGATCGAACGTCGCGACTGTTGTGACACGCGCATCGGCTTGGGCGTCGGTTGCATAGACGATGCCCAAAGGTGCCTCGCCCAAGGCGACCAGCGCGAGGGCTGCGCGGACATTGTCGGTTTGAGCAACGGATGGGGCGAGGGCGCGCCACAGCCCCAGATGGGTGAGCGCAGCTTTGCCGTATTGCCCCGCGGGCACGGCCTCGACCAGCGCCATGGCCAAGGGGCCGTCTGCAAGGCGCGCGGTGAGGGCATCGGCGGTCAGCGGGACAGGGTCCGATGGGGCAGGCGCGATCATCACAAGGCGGTTGCCCAGCAGATCACGGCGGGTGCCGGGGAGGATGTCGTCAGCGACCGTGTCCATCCAGTCGGGGTTGGCCGACAGAAAGACATCCGCTGGCGCACCGGACAGGATTTGCCGCGCAAGGGCCGCGCTGCCCGCGACCGAGAGCGTGACCTGATGGCCCGTCTCGGCCTCGAACTCGGCGGCGATTTCTCCCAGAACGGAGGTGAGGCTGGAGGCCGCGAAAACTGTCACGCGCTCTGCCCACGCGGCGGGCGCATGGAGCACAAGAAAGGCCAGCAACAGGAAGGTGGAGCGCATCGGGACCAGACCGTTAGGTTCGACGGGAAATATCGCTTTTCACAAAGCCCCGCGCAAGGTTTATTTGGGAGCGAGCAAGTCCGAGAGCGCATCGATATCCGCTTCGCTCGCCGTCTCCACCCGCGCCATCATGGTGCGGTAGAGGGTCAGAACCTCGCGGCCCGTGTCGCTCAGATGCGCGCCGCCGCCTTCCGGACCGCCGCGCGCGCTGATCACCAAAGGGGCGCGATAGGCGCTGTTCATCTCGTCCACGAGAGTCCAGGCGCGTTTGTAGCTCATCTTCATGGCGCGCCCTGCCGCCGAGATGGAGCCGGTCTCGTCGATCAACTCCAACAGATCGGCCTTGCCCGGCCCCAGCATGGTGGAGCCGAAATACACGCGCAGGCGCAAGCGGGGAAGGGGGGTGTCGCTCATGGCCCTACCGTCCGGGGATGGACGGCGATTTGCAAGCCTCAGTTCTCGTCGCCTGTGACGGGGGCGAGGGAGGTGTCCGGTTCCGGCTCAGCATTGGGCGGGATGATCTGGTTGTCTTGCGCGGGCGTTGCGGGTTCGGCAGGGGCCGCGGGGCGGATTGACGCCAAGGCTTCGTTCAGACCGTCGAGGGAAAACGGCACCTGAAAGTCACCGCGTCCGGGGACGATGACCGTCACCGTGGCTTGCGTGCTGTCGCGAAACATCCGGCCCAGATTGGCCCCGACGGTGCCTTCAACAAGGCAGCCCTGCTGCGTGCAGCGCGAGATCGGGATCGTCGTCGTAAACTCCGCCCCCATGGCAAAACGCGCCCCGGCAGAGATATCGACGCCCAGCGGAAACGCCATCTGGATCTCTAGCTGGGTGGGCGATGTATAGGCAAAAGTCGTCACCAGCGCGACGGCGGTGCCGTTGTTCATCGTCACGCGCTGAAAGGCCTGACAATCATTATCGGACCGGGGCGTCTGGAAACACTCCACCAGCCAGTCGCCGATAGGCGTCTGGGAGATCGGCTCAGGAAAGGTCATATCCTGCGCCGGGCTGACCTGCGGAACCGCCATCAGGATGCAGGCGGCAAAGAGGGGGCTAGCCCTGCGCATCGTCGCCAGTCTCGGGTTCAGGGCGATAGACGACGCCGTTGTTGCGATAGGCATTGATATGGTGCCGCCCCTCGCTGCGGTTCTTGAAATCCCAGATGCCGCGCGCCGCGCCATCAACGATTAGCGAGTAAACCGCAAGCTCCATCGCTTGGCGTACGGCAATGCCCACGGGCTCATTGACCGATGTGCCAGCGTCGATCTCCAACAGCTCATCGACACCCACGAAGCGGAACACGCCTGCGTCGACAAGGGTCGAGTAGACCGTTTTCTCCGTTGTGACTGAACTGAGCACTTCGCCGGAGCTGACCGAGACCGTGCGCAAGGCGACCGTGACGATATCCTGCCGGTATTTGGTCGACATGCCGATGCCCAGATAGCGCGCGCCAATGCCGCCGGTTTTGACATTGCTGTCGTAGTTGATGATGCCGCCTTCAAGAATAATGCCGGCAAAGCGCAGCGGTGGCAGAACCGACCGGGTTGCTCCGCGATAGGTCTGGTTTGACTGATCAATAAGCTGGCGTTCGGTCAGCAGGTTTTGCAGGCCCGCGCGTTCGACAACATTGAACCAGCGCCCGCCCGAGACGTCCTTGAGCACGTCGATCAGGATCGCTTCACCCCCTTGGGTGACGGCTTTGGAAAAACTGGAGAAGTTGTCTTCGGGCTTTTGCTGTCCGGTTTGATCATCATACGCGTAAACCGCAATGTCGATCTGCTTGCGCGGTGGTGGCAGCAAGGCGAGCGAGCCACCGACCCGTGTCATTTGCGTCTCGGTCGGTTCGTCGAACCCGTTGACGATTTTAATCCCGTCTGGATCGCAGCCGGACACGACCATCGCCGCGCAGACCGCAAGATATGCTGGTTTGAGTCTCATCAATACTGTCCCTTCTGGCCCCAACTTCTTTCTTGCGAGAAGATCGGGAAGCGGCCCCCACCGCTATTTGCTTTGATCCTTATGGATTGGTGGTGGCAGCTAAGGGTGTGGGTGTCGCTGGGGGTTGAACGGCCCCACCGAGGTCAATGGAAATGTCGGGAAATTCAATGTTGGGCACGCCTCCACCACCACCGCTGCTTTGCTCTGGCAGGTGCTGGTTTTGGATTTGTGCGGTTCCAATAAGGTAATCGAAATTGTTCGGGTTACCCCCGAAGGCGGGGTTGATCGGCCTGTAGATCAGATCCCCGGCGAAAGCGGAGCCTGCGAACAGGCTGGAGATGAGAACGATTTGGGTCAGACGAAGCATGTGCGAACCTCTTTATGACTAGTCGACACGAATGACGGTGCCCCGCGGGGCGTTCTTGATGACGATGCCACCATTTGTGTTGCGGCCCCCTTGCCCGAAGACGACGGTGGTGCCGGTTGAATTCTGAAGCCCGATGCGCGCGTGATGGTTCGAGCCGACCTGCGCCGTGGCGGCTGTGTTGTCGCTGCCGCCCACGATGGCGACGATGGAGCTGTTGTTATCCCCCACCTGAACCTGCGCGATTTTAGAGCGCGGGCTGTCGATGATCGCAGCAATCGACGAATTGTTGTCGCCGATCTGCAAGGCGCCCGCGAAGGCATCAGCGCTGCCCGTCACACTGGTCAGCGCGCTGTTGTTTTGGCCGTTCTGCAAGATCACCGTAGACGAGCCTGCGGTCTGGGTCTGTTGGCGCTCCATCATCATCGGGGCGATGCCGCCCTGAGCCGTCGCGATGGTCTGCTCAAGTGTGACATTATCGACACGAAAATCGATAGATTGGGCGATTAAACTGCCCGGAGCGGCCAAAATAAAAGCCGCCAGAATGCTCAATTTAGGTCGGAACACTGTCCGCATCTTAAATATCCTTGCCATTCGGAGTGCTGGCCCTGCATTGGGTGCGCTCCTGCTGTGCTTCAATCGTCAACTGCGCCGTCAAAATCGTTTCAGCCGTCATCCGATGAACGGACCGGGCCAATAAAACAGGCGTATTTGCCTGTTTTATGACGACGGGCCCGGCTTGCATCGAGGTTGAAGAATTGGACCCCGATATGGTCGTTGCTCCCAAAACATAGGAACCTTCAGCCGGACTTTCGGAACTCACAACAGCCTCTAAAGTAACATAATCCCCCTCTGTCGCGAACCGTATCTCGCAACTCAACGCGGAAACCTGTGCGGCGGTGCAACACAGTCCAAGAGCCAGAAGGAGGGTTTTTGCTGTCATTTTTAATGTTCCGAGAAGGAGCCAAAGGCGCATTGCACGCCTTTGGCTTGTCTTTCAGATCGCCGAAATTTCGACCCAAAAGAAGATCGCCGTAATTTGCGACCTCAGAGAAAAGCGAGACTTACCGGTTGTTCTGGTAATTGATCGCTTCGTTGCCGTTGCCGGTCTGCAGAATGGCGGACCGGTTGTCGTTGCCCAGCTGCAAGCTGGCAGCTGCGTTGTTCGACGACCCAAGCGAGCCGATGGCGGAGCCGGAAATGGCTGCACCGGCCGGCAGGCCACCGCTTTTGGTGGTGCCGTTGATCGCGGTGAGCGATTCAAAGATACCGCCGCCTTGTGAGATGAACGACTGGTTGCCGTCGCCTTCCTGCAGGGTTGCTGCCGTGTTGTTGTCACCATCCTGGAACGTCACGGTCGAGTTGTTGTCACCGATCTGAGCATGCGCCAGAAGGTTGTCGACACCGCCGACCTGAAGGCCGAAGGACGTGTTGCCGTCACCAAGGATCGCGCTGACGCCGCCATTGTCGATACCCTGCTGGATATGCGCGGCATCGTTGCTGTCACCAACCTGGCTGATCGCGGCTTCGTTCTGCTCGCCGTCCTGGCTGATCAGAGCTTCATTGTCATCGCCGATCTGCAGAGTGGCGGATTCGTTGAAGATGCCCTCCTGCATGTTGATCGCCATGTTGCCATTGCCGACCTGGAACTGTGCGTTGCTGTTGAAAGCGCCACCGCTGGTCACACCCGAACCGCCGGAATTGTTAAAGCCAAGCTCGTTACCGAAGGTGCGCACAATCACGCCATTGCCAACCTCGGCTTCGGACGTGCGGTTAAAAAGCCCACCGAACGCTGTCGAGCCATTCGTGACGCTTGCACTTGCCGACTCGTCGGCGATGGCAACCTGTGCACTGTCGTCTGTGTCGATCGCGGTTGATCCGCTCCCTGCCGTCGCCGTTTGAGCGAAGGCCGTTCCTGCCGTGGCGAAAAATGCCACCGTTGTCCCGAGAAGAACTTTTTTCATAACGTACTCCATCCATTCTGTGTCATATGTCTGCGCTCTGTTGCGCGTGGACATGGGGGAGCCTGCTAGAAAGGTCGGTGCTTAAATACTGGGAGGACACACTAGAATGCCGTGAAATCGTGCACCAAGTGCACTAGTGTCAATTTACTAATCAGCAAATATCCGCCGCCCCAGGGATTGCATGGGGCGTAAAATTGCCAATGATAGCAGAGAGATAGACGCAAGCATTCAAAAGGGGCCTGACGATGTCCAAACATCCCACCCGGTTTTCACAAAGGGCCGCGATTTTAGGCGCTTTGTTTGGCCTTGGCGTCTTTGTATCGCCGCCGCCCGTCGCGGCCGATGGGCCAGTGTCGGTCCCGCAGCTAAACTCTGCAGGAACAACGGTTTTTGTTCCGCAAATCACCTCCAGCCCCGCACGTGTTCAACGCAGCGCGCCGCGTCGCGCCACCCAGGTGCGCCGTGCAGCCCCTCAAGCGGTGCGTTCAGTGCCTGCTTCGCAATCGCGGATCGTAGATTTTGGAGAAAGCACGGAAGCGTTGGGATTTCGGCTGCCAAGCGTTCGTCAGGGTGTGCGAATCATCGCTCGATAAGCGATTCTCATCGGCCTGATTCCGCCTGCTTGCTCCTCTAACCCCGCGAAAAGGCGAGAAAGAACCGTTAATAAATGGTTAAACCTGTCCTTTTAGACAGGTTCGGTTTCGTCGAATTGTTGTAACCTAGACGCATTATGAGCTTGACCGTTGCGACGCCAAATCTCGTGACGGGTTTTTATACGAAAATTTTTAAATAGTTCGTTGGTTTCTGTCTGATCCTTTCCGGTTTTTAGAAGGGACCTTATGGGGAAACATACATATGAATACCGCACCTATTAGTATTGGAGAGGTGGCAAAGACTGACGTTATTCTCTCCACGACAAACACTTTTGAAGAGGTTGGCCTGAAATCGGTGGTCAGCCAGTTGGGTTGGCGAAACGTCACGCATTCAGACGTCGCACCACATGAAGAGACCGTCGCCATCGTCAGTGTAACGTCTCAGCAGATGACCAATGCCGCCCTTGCGGCAGTTTTGGCGCGCTATGCGCCGGCGCGGGTCGTCTTGCTGGTTCCGTCGATGGCGAACTTCTTTTTGTTCCTGAAATGCCCGAAATCTGTGGTTTCGATCCTGCAGCGTGACGCGGATATGGATCATCTGCGGACCACCCTCGATTTCATCGGGCTGGGACATACTCTGCTTCCTTGGGGAAATTCCGACTGTCAGCCGTGTGTGATCCAACCGGAACCCACGGATGAGGCGCAGGACGAATGGCATCTGACAGACCGTGAGGTCGAGATCTCGCGCGAGATCGCTGTCGGACGCTCAAACAAGGAGATCGCGCGCGCGCTCGGGATCGCGGCCAATACGGTTGATGTTCATGTAAGTGCCATCCGGCGAAAGTTGGGGGTGCATAATCGCACGCAGATCGCCGTGAAGATCGTCGAGAAGATGGGGCAGATACCCTCGACGCAACAATTGGCTTAGACCAACCTGTTGATCCCTTATGACGACCGTTGCCTGCATTCGCGTGCAGGCTGCGGTCGTTCTTTTTTGAGGCGTTACGCCTAGGGTTGAGGCAGGCTGACCGCACGACTTCACCGAATTCCGTCTATTTCTTGAGCATATCCCAAAAAAATGCCCTTTTATTATGCGGCTGTGCCGCATTCCGTCTGCGGCTGCGAGACGAATCTTACCCCCACGTTAACGCGCCTCGTAAAACACCTTTGTCTTAATCGACACTTGAGTGCCGCGCGGCGAAGCCATCCTGGCAGATATCTTTCGCCGCGCAGCTGCAACGATACGCTGCCGGTCAAACCTAAGCGCTTTCTTCGCTGCCGCAAGGCCGGAGCGCGCAGAGCCGGGCAGCACAACCTGGGAACACTCTTGATGACCTCATTCAAAACATGTGCGGCGTTGACCACGGCGGCCCTAATGGCCACTGGCACCGCTGCTTTCGCACAGGATTGCCCTGTCAAAGTCGGCGTTCTGCATTCGCTCTCTGGCACGATGGCCATTTCCGAGACGACGCTGAAAGACACGATGGAACTGCTGATCGAACAGCAAAATGAAAAAGGCGGCCTGCTGGGCTGTGAGATCGAAGCCGTCGTCGTCGACCCGGCTTCCGACTGGCCCCTGTTTGCTGAAAAAGCGCGCGAATTGCTGACCGTGTCAGAGGTGGACGTGATCTTCGGCTCCTGGACGTCGGTGTCGCGCAAATCCGCGCTGCCGGTTCTGGAGGAACTGAACGGCCTGATGTTCTACCCCGTCCAGTACGAGGGTGAGGAAAGCTCCAAGAACGTCTTCTACACGGGGGCAGCTCCCAATCAGCAAGCCATCCCCGCCACGGATTATTTCCTAGAAGAACTGGGCGTTGAGAAGTTCGCACTGCTTGGCACGGACTATGTCTATCCGCGCACCACGAACAACATTCTGGAAAGCTATCTGATCGACAAAGGCATCGCCGAAGAAGACATCTTCGTGAACTACACGCCCTTCGGTCACTCTGACTGGGCGACTATTGTTGCCGACGTCGTGGCCTTGGGTGCCGACGGCAAACAGGTTGGTGTGATCTCCACCATCAACGGCGACGCGAATATCGGCTTCTATAAAGAGCTGGCTGCCGCCGGTGTCTCTGCTGACGATATCCCTGTCGTTGCCTTCTCGGTCGGTGAGGAAGAGCTTTCGGGTCTGGATACGTCCAACCTGGTCGGTCACCTCGCGGCTTGGAACTACTTCCAGTCTGCTGAATCGGAAGCAAATGACGCCTGGGTTGCTGCCTGGAAAGAGCGGATGGGCGAAGACCGTGTGACCAATGACCCGATGGAGGCGCACTATATCGGCTTCAACATGTGGGTGAACGCGGTCACAGAGGCCGGCACCACCGACGTCGATGCTGTCCGCACTGCGATGTATGGTCAGGAATTCCCGAACCTCACTGGCGGTACCGCTGTCATGTTGCCCAACCATCACCTCGCCAAGCCGGTTCTGATCGGTGAGATCACGGCAGACGGTCAGTTCGACATCATCAGCCAGACCGAAGAGGTTCCCGGCGATGCCTGGACTGACTTCCTGCCCGAAAGCGCGGTTCTGAAGTCCGATTGGCAAGAGCTTGGCTGCGGCATGTATAATGTCGAGACCGAGACCTGCGTCCAGCTGACCTCGAACTACTAAGGGTTTCTCCCTCGTGGGGGCGGGGTGCGCTCCGCCTCCACATCTTCTCCGATAAGGCACCTCCTTCATGCGCTTTCTGGCTCTTTTCTTCGCGGCTGCGATCTCTCTCAGTGTGTCTGGCGTACAGGCACAACCCACTGATCTGAAGGCGGTTCTTGAGCTTCACGCAGAGCAGATCGAACGGCCCAAGCGGCTGCAAGTGGGCGAAGTGGTCGAGGATCTGATTGCCCTCGGCACGCCCGAGGTGACCGAATTTCTACAGCGTTGGCAGAACCGCGAATTGCACATGCGCGAGGCCGACGGACAGTTTTTCTATGTGGGCGAGGGGACGCCGATCGAATTGATCGACGTCGTCAGTGGGCAGGTGGTTGGAACTGCAGAAGACTCAGAGCTGAAACAGCTCAGACCGAATGCAGGGGTGCGTCGGGTTTTGGGCTCGGCTATGGTGCAGTTCCAACTATCTGATCCCAATATCCTGCGCCGTGTCGCAGCGGTGGACTCCATCGCGCGCCGCCCGCAGGCCGATCAATTGGCGCCTTTGCTGGCCTCCATCCCCAACGAGCCGGACGCCGCGTTGAAAGAGCGCAAAGAGCGGCTAGCAGGCCTGCTGACCGCGCGGTTTGGCGAAACGACAGAGGACCGCGTCGCCGCGATTGAAGCGCTGTCGGGCGAGCTGTCGCTGGACGTGCAGGCGGTGATGAACCAAATCCTGACGACCCGCGATGCCGTCGCCGTGACATTGCCCGAAAACGAGAACATCGCCGAAGTTTACGAAGTCGGCACCGACCTGAGCACGGCAGAGGCCTACGCTCAGCTTGTCAGCGCCGACCTGGCGCTTGCTTTGATCCCGAACGACGCCATCCGCACCGCACTTGCGGCCAACATTGACGGCGGATTTGTCGGGGGCGTCCCGGTTGCTCAACTGAACACTGACGCCGCCCGCGCGACCGCCTACACTGCTTTGGCTGAGGTCGGGACAGTGCCGCCTTTGGTGACAGAGGCTGACATCACCTCTGCCGTACAATCCCATGTTTTCTACGCGGTTTATACCGAGCCAGACGTGGCCGTGACCGATGCGGCGAACGAAGCTTTGTCCGAAATCACGACCCGCGTCGGCATGAACCAAGCGCTTGATCTGACGCTGGACGGGCTGTCGCTGGCTTCGATCTACTTCCTTGCGGCGATCGGCTTGGCGATCACCTTCGGCGTGATGGGCGTCATCAACATGGCCCATGGGGAGTTCATCATGATGGGCGCCTACACCGGCTATGTCGTGCAGCTTTTCATCCCCGATTACACGCTGTCGATCCTCGTCGCCTTGCCGCTTGCCTTCGCCGTCACCTTCGGCGCAGGCGTCGCGATGGAGCGGCTGGTGATCCGCTGGCTCTATCACCGCCCGCTTGAGACATTGCTGGCCACATTCGGTATTTCCATCGCGCTGCAGCAGCTTGCGAAGAACATCTTCGGTACACAGGCGCGTCCGCTGACCTCTCCGGGGTGGCTCGACGGGGCTTGGGTGCTGAACGATGTCGTCTCGATCAGCTATATCCGCATCGCGATCTTCATCCTCGCGCTGATTTTCCTTGGGCTGCTGCTGTTTATCCTTAACAAAACGCGTCTTGGCCTGGAGGTCCGTGCCGTCACTCAAAACCCCGGAATGGCCGCGTCGATGGGCATCAACCCCGACCGGATCAACATGCTGACCTTCGGGCTAGGCTCCGGCATCGCGGGGATCGCGGGCGTGGCCATCGGGCTTTACGCCAAGGTCACCTCAGAGATGGGCGCGGACTATATCGTGCAGAGCTTCATGACGGTCGTTTTGGGCGGTGTCGGCAATGTCTGGGGCACGCTTGCAGGCGCATCGCTGATCGGCTTCCTTCAAAAAGGGATCGAGTGGTTTAACCCGGCCAATACGCTGGCCGCACAAACCTACATGATCCTTTTCATCATTCTTTTCATACAGTTCCGGCCCAAGGGCATCGTCGCCCTCAAAGGCCGCGCGGCGGGGGATTAAGGCGATGGAACGCTCGTTCATCATGCGCAACCCGTCGGTTTTGTGGTTCCTTCTGGCGCTCGCCATCTTCACGCTGGGCGTCACGATCCTGTCGGAAGCGTTCGGGATCGGTGGCCTCTCCACCTCGTTCATCAAGACGCTGGGCAAGACGCTTTGCCTGTGCCTAATCGCCGTCGCGATGGACGTCGTTTGGGGCTATTGCGGGATCTTGTCGCTGGGCCATTTCGCCTTTTTCGGGCTGGGCGGCTACGCCATCGGCATGTGGCTGATGTATGCCCGCACAGAGGAAATCGTGGTTAATTCCCTGAACGAAGGCGCGATCCCCCCCACGCAGCAAGAAATCATCGACGGCATCGGCACTCAGATCTTCGGCGTCGTTGGATCGTCCGAATTTCCGCTGATCTGGGCGTTTTCCCATTCACTTGGGTTGCAATTGCTGATGGTCGTTCTGGTGCCGGGCCTTCTGGCGCTGGTCTTCGGTTGGCTCGCCTTCCGCAGCCGCGTCACGGGCGTCTATCTGTCGATCCTGACCCAGGCGATGACGCTGGCTCTGGCGCTCTACCTGTTCCAAAACGACAGCGGTTTGCGCGGCAATAATGGCCTGTCGGGTCTGCAAAACATCCCCGGCCTTGACCACCTTGGGCAGGCCACGATTTCGATGTGGTTCTTCTGGGCCTCCGCCATTGCTTTGGGCGCGGGATACGTTCTGTTTGCCTGGGTCACATCGGGCAAAATGGGAAGCGTCATCCGCGGCATTCGAGACGACGAAAGCCGCGTGAGGTTCCTTGGGTATCATGTTGAAAGCTATAAGCTTTTCGTCTTTACCCTGACTGCGGTCGTCGCAGGCATCGCGGGCGCGCTCTACTATCCGCAGGCGGGCATCATCAACCCCGCCGAAATCGCGCCCATCGCGTCGATCTACCTCGCCGTTTGGGTCGCCATTGGCGGGCGCGGGCGGCTATACGGGGCGGTCATCGGCGCGGCGTTCGTCTCCCTGCTGTCGAGCTGGTTCACCGGTGGCGGCGCGCCGTCGATCCCGCTGGGGTTCTACACAATCCAATGGACCGATTGGTGGTTGGTGCTGCTGGGCGTGTCCTTCGTCGCCGTCACGCTCTTCTTCCCCAAAGGCATCGGCGGTCTCTTTGATTATTTGGTGAGGAAAGACCCATGAGCACGCTTCTTGAGGTCTCAGGCGTCACCGTCAGTTTCGACGGCTTCCGCGCCATCAACAACCTATCCTTCCAGATCGGAGAGCCCGAATTGCGCGCCGTTATCGGCCCGAATGGCGCGGGAAAGACGACGTTTATGGACATCATCACCGGGAAGACGAAACCCGATGAAGGTCGCGTGATCTGGGGCGAAAAATCCGTGTCCCTGCTCGATATGTCCGAAAGCGCGATTGCACGCGCAGGCGTGGGCCGCAAGTTCCAGAAACCCACTGTGTTTGAGGATCAGACCGTGCGGGAGAACCTGGCGATGGCGCTGAAGAACCCGCGCGGGCCGTTTGATGTACTTTGGTATAAGAAGACCGCGCAGGGCGCTGAGAAGATTGAAGAAATCGCGGAAGAGATTGGTCTGACCGATGAGTTGAAACGCAGGGCGGGTGACCTGTCCCACGGTCAAAAGCAATGGTTGGAGATCGGGATGCTGCTTGCCCAGGACCCGCGTTTGCTGCTGATTGACGAGCCTGCGGCGGGCATGACGCCTGCCGAACGCGAGCATACGACTGACCTGATCAAACGCGCGGCAGAGACCTGCGCCGTCGTCGTGATCGAGCACGATATGGAGTTCGTGCGCCGTCTCGATTGCAAGGTCACCGTGCTGCATGAAGGCGCGGTTCTGGCCGAAGGCACTCTCGATCATGTCACGCAGAACCAGGACGTCATCGACGTCTATCTGGGACGGTAAATCATGTTGAATGTCGAAAACCTGACCCTGCATTACGGCCAAAGCCAGATACTCTATGACGTAAACCTGCGCGCTGAAGCGGGGCAGGTTACGGCTGTGATGGGCACAAATGGCGTTGGCAAAACCAGCCTGCTGAAAGCGATTTCCGGGCGGCATCCTTATAGCGGCGGAATGATCACCGTGGGCGACGCCGCGCTGAACCACCCGTCCGCATTTGAGGCCGCGCGCGCAGGCATCGCCTATGTGCCGCAGGGACGCGAAGTGTTCCCGCTAATGACGGTGCAGGAAAATCTGCAATCGGGCTTTGCCTGCCTTCCCAAGGACGCGCACACGATTCCGGACAAGATTTTTGAGCTTTTCCCGGTCCTTGCCGAGATGAAGGACCGCAGGGGCGGGGACCTGTCAGGCGGTCAGCAACAGCAATTGGCCATCGCGCGGGCATTGATTACGAAGCCGCGTGTGTTGTTGCTGGACGAGCCCACTGAGGGCATCCAGCCCAACATCATCCAGCAGATCGGGCGCGTGATTGCGCAGCTGCGCGATGAGGGTGAAATGGCCATTGTGCTGGTCGAGCAGTTCTTCGACTTCGCCTATGATCTGGCCGATGAGTTCGTGGCGCTGAACCGGGGCGAGGTTGTTCTAAGCGATCCCAAAGCCAAGGTGACGCGCGAGGCGTTGATGGAGCGTGTGTCGATCTGATCCTTGAAGCCCGCTTATATTGACGCTATATACCGTCTATATTAGCGTTAGGATATAGCTATGAGTCTCGTCGACTTCTCGGAAAACGGACAATTTGCGCCCAAGAAAATCGCTGCTGCTTTGCGGACGACAAGCGAAGAAGTTGCGCGCAGCGTGGGTCTTGGCAAAGACGCGGTGCAGCGGCGCGATCGGATCGGGTCGGACCGCACGCAAAAGCGGCTGCGCGAAATGGTCGAGATCATCAACAAGGTCGAGCCACGGTTCGGATCCTATTTGATGGCCTATGCGTGGTTCCGGTCAGAGCCTTTGCCCGGCTTTTCAGGACGCACGGCGATGCAGCTTGTGCGGGAGGGGCAGGCGGGTGACGTGTTGGACTATATCGACGCGGTCGATGCAGGCGTCGCCGCATAAGCCTTGCAATATCAAGGGCTTCTTTACCGCGCATTGAACCCCGTCTGGGCGCGTGATCCGTTGTCTGGCGAAGGCGCGCGCCGTTATGGCGGCCGGTTCAACAAACGTGGGCGGGCCGCGCTTTACACCGCGCTGAGCCCGGATACGGCGATCAAGGAAGCCAATCAGGTGGGGCATCTGCAACCGACAACTCTGGTCAGCTATCACGCCGATATAGTGCGGGTCTTTGATGGGACAGACAGCGACGCGCTGGCCGCGAGGGGGCAGACGCTTGAGACCCTGAGCGCTGATGATTGGCGGGATCGGATGGCGACGGGCATCGCGCCAACACAAGCCTTCGCCGAAGAGATGATTTCCAAAGGGTATCAAGGGCTTCTGGTGCAAAGCTACAGTCGGGCTGCGGGTCCTGCAGATCGCAATCTGGTGCTTTGGGAATGGGTGGCGTCGCTAACACTGATCGACGATGAAGGTCGGTTGGGTTAGAGCCGTTCGGTGAGGAACCGGTGCAGCGGCTGGAAGGTCGCGACCTCATTCAGAACCGCTTTCAACAGCCCGACCTTGCGGAAGTCTCTTCCCATGTCGCGCTTGAAAATCAAGGACTTACGTTTCAGCAGATCGCCATGGGGATGGTCCTTGTCATAGGGCGCGGGGACCCGCTTCAAGGCTGCTGGACCGAACTCCGCATAGTGCGCACCCGCAGCTTCACGCTCTTCCTCCAGCCGGTCGCCCCATGTGTCGATAAACGCGCGGTAGCGCAGCAGGCTTTCGCCCTGAAACCCGACCATTCCAAGATAAAGGGCCATCTCACCCGACTCGCTCGCAAAGAAAAACGTGGGCGCAAGCGTGTCGCGATCTATCGGGTCGGCGCTGACGTGGAAATGCGTGTTGTAGGGGGTTTTGTCCTTAGAAAACCGAACGTCGCGGTAAATGCGGTAGAGCTTTCCCTTATGGGGCTGGCCCGTCTTGCGGCTGATCTCCTCGGCCAGAAGGGAGGCGAAAAACTCACCGGGTTTGCGAATGTTTTCAACGAAATGGTCTTTGCGCGGCTCGAACCAGTCGCGCGCATTGTTCTGTTTCAGTTCGACGAAAAACGCGTTCGCGTCGTCGATCATTTGCGTAAAGCCATCGGTTTCGCTCATGGCAGGAACCGTAGCAGAACCCACCCCGCCAGACCAATATGCACCAGCGTGATCAGGACGGACGCGCCATGCAGCGCCTTGAAGCGTCCCTTGTTGCCGCTGTCTGTGGCATCATTGATCGCGGGCATCAGCCATTGGCGCGCGGGCACCGTGGTGAGCGCGATCAGGCCAAGGATCGCGGCGGAAAACGGGTTACTAGCGAAACTCAGGAAGGCTGCGAGAGATGCGGCGGCAATGACGAAGAGGTAGAACCACGGAAAGGCTTTGCGGATGGTTGCGCCTGCGGTATCGGGGGGCAGGGCGCTGAACAAAAACGCCGCGAATCCAAAGGAATAGAGGACCATTCCGCCAAAGAGCAGGGCAGTCATCAACAAGGCGGCGGCAGTCAGCATCAGCGGCTCCTGTGGTGTCTCAGCATCGCAATTTGGGGCGGATCGCCCAAAAGGAAAGCCCGCTGGTGCCGCGTGCGGCGTTGTGGCAAAGTCTGCGCCCATGGCCGTGAAACTTTCTTCCCTGACTGACCTGCAGACACTTGGCTTCGATGATATTATCGACGTGCGCGCGCCGTCGGAATTTGCCGAAGATCACGTACCCGGTGCGATCAATCTGCCCGTGCTGAGCGACGCGGAACGCGCCGAGGTCGGCACGATTTATGTGCAGGAGGATCGCTTTCTGGCCCGAAAGATCGGGGCGGCGATGGTCTCGCGCAATGCCGCGGCACATCTGGAGGGGCCGTTGGCGGACCGCGACGGGGCCTGGCAACCGCTGGTCTATTGCTGGCGGGGCGGGCAGCGGTCGGGGTCCTTTGCGTCGATCCTCAGCCAGATCGGCTGGCGGGTCGCGCTGATGGAGGGCGGCTATAAGAGCTACCGCAAGCTGGTGGTGTCAGCGCTTTACGAGACGCCAATTTCCTTGAAAATCACCTTGCTGGATGGGGGGACGGGGTCTGGCAAGACAGCTCTGTTGCATGCGTTGCAGGGGCAGGGCGCACAGATGCTCGACCTTGAAGGTATGGCTGCCCATCGCGGGTCTTTGCTGGGTGGATTTGACGGTGGCCAGCCCTCGCAGAAGATGTTTGAGAGCCGTCTTGCTGCCGCGCTGGCGCAGCTCGATCCGGCGCAGCCCGTCTACGTCGAAGCCGAAAGCAACAAGATCGGTAATCTGCTGATCCCGCCCAGCCTGTGGGCGGCGATGTTGAACGCGCCCGTTCTGCGGATCAGCGCGCCACTGGCCGAGCGGGCGACGTTCACGCTCCGCAATTACCCGGATTTGACTGCTGATCCGGAGGAATTGGGGGCGCGCCTACAGCCTTTGCGCGCGTTTCATGGGGCGGCGCGGCTTGAGGCGTGGGAGCAGATGATCGCGGAAGGGCGGTTTGAAGCACTGGCCGCCGCGTTGATCGAAACCCATTACGATCCGCGTTACACCAAAGCGGCGCAGCGGCGCGCGCGATCGGTAACAGAGATCGACGTGGCGCGGTTGGACCCGGACAGTCTGGCGGAAACTGCTGCGCGGATTATCGCGATGTCTGGCAGATGATCTTTCCCGCATCGGCGGACACCTCGCCAATTTGGACTGCGTGAAACCCGGCCTTTTCAATGTCTTGAAGGGCGATCTTGACCTTGTCTTCGGCAAGGGCGGCCAGAAACCCACCGGCTGTTTGCGGATCAAACAGCAACTCCCCCCGCGCGCCCTCAGCGCCTTGCACATCGGCCAAGGCGCGGTTGGACGGGGTCAGTGACGCGTGCAGCCCGGCTTCAATCAGCTCCAACGCGCCGTCATAGACGGGCAGGTGATCGAGCCACAGCGTGGCCCCGGTGCCAGAGGCGGCACAGATCTCCGCCAGATGTCCGGCGAGGCCAAAGCCAGTCACATCCGTCATCGCGTGCGCCTGCGAGAGGGCGGCGGCCACCGGTGCAGGGTTGCGCCGCATCTGCGTGTGAAGTGCTGAAATATGACGGCCGTTGGCCTTCATCTGCATCTCTCCGGCCAGCAAAACACCTGCGCCCAAAGGACGGGTCAGGATCAGCGCGTTGCCCGGCTTTGCACCGGATTTCGTGATCGGCGCGCCCGCGCAGAGGCCTGTGGCGGTAAAGCCAATGCTCATTTCGGCGCCCATGGTCGAATGACCGCCGACAAGCGCCGCGCCCACCTCGCGCGCGATGTGGTCGGCGCTGCGCAAGACCAAATCCATCGTACGGCGCTGCAAAGCGTCCGACATCCGCGGCAAGGTGACGTTCATCAACAGCGCTTGCGGCTCTGCACCCATGACCCAGATGTCGCCCAAGGCGTGCAGAGCCGCGACCTCCGTCAGAAGGGCCGGGTCATCGGTGAAGGCGCGCAGATGATCGGTGGAGATGACCTGCTGCTTGCCACCGACCTCCAGCACGGCGGCGTCGTCGCCCGCCCCAAGTGTGACGTCCTTGCGCGCAGTTGCGGGCAGGGCACGCAGCGTGTCTTGCAGCACGCCGCCAGCCACTTTCGCGCCGCACCCGCCGCACAGAGGGGCAGCGTTGACGATGGGGGCGACGCCCTCGGCGGCGCGGCTCAGATCGGGCGCTTCCATGGCGGGCAATTCCGTGAACTTATCCATGAACGCACGGTCGATGCGGTCTTTCCATTGCCACAGAAGCGGGCTTGAGAATGACAGCCCGCCCCGTTCGGCAATCGCGGCTTTACCACCAAGCGAGATCAGCTTGAGATAGCGCGATTGCGGCTTGAAGGGCCGCGTCGGCTTGCCTGTCAACACCGCGCGAAAATTGTCGTGCAGCACGGGGGCAGAGCGCACTGCGAAGACGCCCGCCTTGCTGCGCGGGGTTGCGGTCATATGGGCGCAATCGCCGACGGCGAAAAGGTCGTCATGACCCGCAACGCGCAGGTCTGCGCCGACATTGATAAAGCCGTCCGTCAGAGGCAGGGGTAGCTCGTGCACCCAAGCGTGGGGGAACGCGCCCGCAGCACCGACGGTGAGCGTCGCGGGCAGGGTTTCGCCCGTCTCCAGACGGACGTGATCGGCGCAAATCTCTGTTGCGCGCGTGTTCAGATGAACCGTGATTCCGGCCTCTTGCAACGCGCGGGTCAGCCGGTCGCGCGTCTGGTCGCTGATGCCGCTCAGGGCGGGTCCGGCCTCGATGATGGCAACCTCGCAGGACGCGCCGCGTTGGCGCACGGCGTGGTGCATTGCCAGCGCCAATTCGACCCCGGCCACGCCGCCGCCGATCACCGCGATCCGGGCTGTGCCGCCGGGTAGCGCCTCCAGATAGGCGCGCCAGCGTGCGGCAAAAATGTCGAGCGGTTTGGCCCCGACCGCATGCTCTGCGAACCCCTTAATCGCGAGCATTTGCGCCGTGATACCCACATCGAATGAGGCCACGTCATAAGGGATCGGGTCTTGCCCCTCGATCCGCACCAGCTTGCTTGCAACGTCCAACCCGCACGCCTTGCCCAACACCAACCGCGCGCCCGCGTGTCGGCCCAGTTTGACCAGATCGATCTCTAGCTCGTCGCGGGTATAATGACCGGCCACATGGCCCGGCAACATCCCCGTATAAGGCGCTGTGGGGCCTGGATTAATCACCGTCACCCGCACGCCTGGCATCGGGTCCATCCCCCATTTTCGCAGCACTAGCGCATGGGCATGCCCGCCGCCGATCAGCACAAGGTCTTTGGTCAGAGGCAGGCTTTGCATCATGGGGCTCTCGAGGGTTTTCAAACCCTTACAATGGCCCGTCCCCGCCGTCCAATGGGGTTTGCGTGAGAAGGCTGGGTAGGGCGGGGGAGGACATGTCGCCGCTCCCCCGCTATCCATTGTAGACGACGGTATACAATTGCGTTACTCCGCCCTCAAACACCGCAGCGATTCCGACGGAAAGGCCTTAAAAATGGCAGATATCATTTACACCAAAGTCGACGAAGCACCTCAGCTGGCCTCTGCGTCGCTGTTGCCGATCATCCAGAAATTCTTGTCCGAGGCCGGCCTGACGGTTGAGACGCGCGACATCTCTTTGGCCGGGCGCATCATCGCGGCGTTTCCTGAAAGCCTGACCGAGGCGCAGCGCCAGTCGGACGCGCTGGCCGAGCTGGGTGAGCTGGTGAAAACGGCTGAGGCCAACGTCATCAAACTGCCCAACATCTCGGCCTCCGTGCCGCAGCTTGTGGCCGCAATCGAAGAGCTTCAGGCCCAAGGCTATGCGCTGCCCGATTACCCCGAAGACCCCACGACAGACGCCGAAAAAGAGGCCCGCGCGCGCTATGACGGGATCAAGGGATCGGCTGTGAACCCGGTTCTGCGCGAAGGCAATTCGGACCGCCGCGCGCCTGCCGCCGTCAAGGCGTTCGCACAAGCCAACCCGCACCGCATGGGCAAATGGGTGAGCGGCAGCAAGACCCGCGTGGCCACGATGGGTGCGAATGATTTCCGCTCGAACGAGCAATCGGTGACGTTGGGTGCGGATGCGACCTTGCGGATCGAGCATGAAGGCGCGGGCGGCGTGACGGTTTTGAAAGACGGGCTGAAGATGCCCGCGGGCACCATTGTGGACAGCACGTTTATGTCGGTGGGCGCGTTGAAAGAGTTCTACGACAAGGTGATTGCAGAGGTGGCGGAGGAAGGCACGCTCTTCTCGCTGCATATGAAAGCCACGATGATGAAGGTCTCTGACCCGATCATCTTTGGCCACTGCGTGCGCCAGTATCTGGCCCCGGTCTTCGAGAAATACGGCGATGATTTCGCCGCCGCCGGTGTTGAGCCGAATGGCGGTCTCGGCACGATGCTCGACAAGATTTCCGAGATGCCCAACGGCGCCGAAATCAAGGCCGAGATCGACGCGGTTCTGGAAGATCGTCCGCCGCTTTACATGGTGAACTCTGACAAGGGCATCACCAACCTGCATGTTCCGTCTGATGTCATCATCGACGCCTCCATGCCCGCGGTGATCCGCGCTGGCGGCAAGGGCTGGGGCCCGGATGGCGAGGAAGACGACACGACCTGCGTGATCCCCGACAGCAGCTACGCGGGCGTCTATGCCGAGACGATTGACTACTTCAAAGAGACCGGCGCGCTGGATCCAGCGACCTCTGGCACCGTCCAAAACGTCGGCCTGATGGCGCAAAAGGCCGAGGAATACGGCTCGCACCCCACGACATTTGAGCTGCCCGAAGCAGGCACCGTGCGCGTCATGGATGGCGACACCGTTCTGATGAGCCACGAGGTTGAGGCGGGCGATATCTGGCGCATGGCGTCGGCGCGCAAAGCCCCGATCGAAAACTGGATCGAACTGGCGATTGAGCGTCAGGCGGCTGAGAACTGCCGCGCGATCTTCTGGCTCGATGCCGACCGCGCCCATGATGCCGAGTTGATCAAATACGTCACGCCCATGCTTGAGGCGAAAGGCGTCGCCGACAAGTTCGAGATCATGGCGCCCACACCAGCAACCCGCGCGTCTTGCGAGACGATCCGCACAGGGGCCACGACCATCGCGATCACCGGCAACGTGCTGCGCGACTACTTGACCGACCTGTTCCCGATCCTTGAGGTCGGCACGTCGGCCAAGATGCTGTCGGTCGTGAAACTGATGCAGGGCGGTGGTCTGTTTGAGACGGGCGCTGGCGGCTCTGCACCCAAGCACGTGCAGCAGCTGATGGAAGAAAACCACCTGCGCTGGGACAGCCTTGGCGAGTTCTGCGCGCTTGGTGAATCCTTGCGTTTTGCTGGCACCGAGAAAGCCCGTATCCTGGGCAACGCGGTGGATGCGGCAACCGAAAAGCTGCTCGCCAATGGCAAATCACCGGGCCGCAAGGTCGGCCAGGACGACAACCGCGCCAGCCATTTCCACTTCGCGCTCTACTGGGCTGAGGCACTGGCGGCGCAAACTGATGATGCAGAGCTTGCTGCAGCCTTCAAGCCAATGGCCGAGGAGTTGGCGACAAAAGCCGACACGATCCTGGCCGAGCTGAAAGCAGGCGCAGGTCAGCCAGTTGATCTGGGCGGATATTATCACGGCGATGATGCGAAAACGGCCGCTGTTATGCGTCCATCCGCAACGCTGAACGCGATTATCGGGTAAAGCGCCGAACACACTAGAAAAGCCGCGTGCAAACTGTACTTGCGCGCGGCTTTTTCGTTTTACGCGTTACGTCTCCGCTATTCAGTCCCGACAGCAGGCGCTGGAGCCTCTTCCACGGTCTCGAAAACGTTCAAGCCAAACACCAAGAGACCAAAGAGCAACGCCACGCCCATCCCGATCAACGCGGGCTTGTGACGGCGGGTTTGTTTTTCAACATTTGTATCGGGTGCGGACATAATTTTCTCCTGAATTTCAGAAATATAACGCGTCAGTGTGGCTTTGGTTCCAGATGGACTAGAGGTATTTAGTAACATAATCATCCTTACGCGATATAATGTGCGAACCTCAAAGACGCCGCATCCACAAAAGACATTGAGGCGACAGGCCGAACCGCGTTATCCCATTGGGACAGGTTGCAGGGTGGCTTTCTCAGACGCCCCCACCCCTTAAAACAAAAACGGTTATTCGGGTTAGGACTGGTTCATGGCGACACGGCAAAAGAACGTGGTTCTGATCTCGTTTGACGATGCAACCGCCCCTTGGCGCTACAAAACCGCCTTTAACGAGCCGCTGCAAACCCCCAACCTTGACCGCATCTGCGCCCAATCGACGGTGTTTCATTCAGCCTATTGTCAGGCCCCGATCTGCGGGCCGTCGCGCGCCAGTTTCATGTCGGCCAAGACCCCGCACCAGCTGGGCATCTTTTCAAACTCGGATGAGCTTTTCGACAAGATCCCCCCGCAGGAGGTCTGGTCTTACAAGCTGAAAGAAGCCGGGTTCTTCTGCTCGTCCGGTGGCAAGGTGCATCACCGCTACAAACCCTTGCGGCGGCGCTTTCACAACGTGATCTACTCGGACAACCAAAAGCGGTTCCGCGATGATATGCACTTCCCCGATGTGCGCGAAAAGAAGCGCTATGGCGGAAATCGCGGCGGCTGGGCCAGCGTGGACCCGAAGGATGACGACCTCTTTTACGATGCCAATTCCGGTCAGTCCGCCATCGATTTCCTCAGCAGTTATGACCAGGACGCGCCGTTCTACCGCGAAGTTGGGTTCTACAGCCCCCACGGCCCCCATTACACGCCCGCGCGCTTTAAAGACATGTATGATGTCGACAATTTCCACCCCCCAGAGGAGTGGGAAAAAGGGTTCGATTTCAACGCCTTCTCGGACGAGCTTAATCCGGAAAACGAGCAAATAAAGAAGGGCGATATGGACTGGTGGCGCGGCAGTGTGCGCAACTACTATTCCGCCTTCAGCCACGGCGATTACCACCTTGGCCGGGTGTGGGATGCGCTGCAGGCTTCCCCCCATGCCAAGGACACCATCGTGGTGATCCTATCCGATCACGGGTTCCATCTGGGCAACCGCAACCTCTACCGCAAGACCACGCTTTACGAGCAGGTCGCCTCGGTCCCGATGGTGATCTACGATCCCGATCAGCCCACCGGGCAAGAGGTGCACGACCCTGTCGCCCTTCTTGACGTCGGCCCCACAGTTCTGGACATCGCCGGGCTGCCCGCCCCTGACGATTGCGTGGGCCGTTCGCTTTTGCCGTATATGACGGGGCAAGGTGACCCCGACCGCGCCGTGCCCACCTTTCGGCACGGCAACGCGGCGATCCGCAAAGGCAATTACCGCATCATCCGCTATGAGGACGGAACGACGCAAATGTATGACCTGCGCGAGGATTTCTGGCAGCTCAACAGCCTCGGCCCCGATCATCCGGATTACGCAGGGATGTATGACGCCCTAGTCACGTGCAGCTCAGAATACGGGTTCGCGATCCCGCCCGCTTAAGACGACCAGACAATCCGAAACCCGTGATGCGGCGTGGCGCTGTCGGGGGACGAGCCAGACCGCGCCGCGATCCGGTAGCGGTAGCAATAGCTTTTGTGGCACAGATACGACCCGCCCTTGGAAAGGCGATAGCCTTTCATGCCCTCCAGCCGCCGACGGACGTGCTTTTTCATCGACTTGATCCGAAACGGATCGGCTGTCCACTCCCAGACATTGCCGACCATGTTGTAAAGCCCGGCGGGGTTCGGCGCGAAGGACCGCACCGGCGCGGTCCGCATATAGCCATCTGCGCCGGTGTTGGTCCGCGGGAAATCCCCTTGCCAGATATTGCAGGGCAAAACGCTGTGATCGTCGGGCTCGGTATCGCCCCATGGAAAGCGCACATCCCCCTGCCCTGCGCGGGCCGCCGCTTCCCACTCGACCTCGGTGGGCAGACGCCCCCCAACCCAGCGCGCATAGGCCTGCGCGTCGTTCCAGGAGACCTGCACGACCGGGTGATCGAGATACCACGCCGCGCTTGCAGTACCCGCCCCGTTGATGTCGCGCCAATTGGCACCGTCCACCTTGCACCACCACTGCGCATCCGCATAACGCTCGGTCGCGCCGTACTCATCGGGCACATCGCTCCAGAAGACAAAGGACCAGCCAAACCGCTCAGCCTCGGTCACATAGCCAGTGGCGGTGACAAAGTCCTCAAACTCGGCATTAGAGACCGCGGTGGTCGCCATGCGAAACGCCTTGTGGCTGGCCCTGCGCAGCGGGCTTTCACCGTCATCCGGGATCTGCGGCGCACGGGTGCCCACAAGAGTGCGACCTTCGGGGATCAAAACGGTATCAAAGTCCTGCGCGTCACGGGCTTGCGGTATCTCCGACAAAGCGCGCACTTCACCCCCGGCGCGTGACGGCCCGCAACAGGTCTTTGTCTCTTTCATGCCGTCTCGATGCCTCTGCCGAACCAAGGGCCGCACTGCCCTGCCCGCCCCGGACCTAATCCTAGGCCTTGCGCCACTTGTCGCTTTCAGAGGTTCCGGGTCAAGCCCGGTAAAGGGTGAAAGAGGGCCAAAGCGGCCCCCTTTCCTTGCCTCGCGCGCTTATTGCAAAGCAGCATCCGTGATGACGCTGGTCCACGCGCCTTCGGGCGCTTTCGTGATCACCGGGTCCGAGCCGCCCGCCAGCAGCGAGGCCACCGTGCGCTCGTAATCGGCCGGATCAAGCGCGCCGTCAGAACCGGCGGTCAGCTTGGCCACTTCGCCCATCATGCGCACCTGATGCGCTTCGGTCTGCGCGCCGGTCTCGTCATATTCCAGCACGATCATGGCGGCGTCCTCGGGGTTCTCTTCCGCCCATTTCCAGCCCTTCATGGAGGCACGAACGAAACGCGCCATCTTGTCCTGGAAGGCGGGATCCTCAAGGTTCTCCTCAAGCACGTAAAGCCCGTCTTCCAGTGTCGCCACGCCCTGCTCTTCATACTTGAACGTCACCAGATTGTCGGGGCTGAGGCCCGCGTCGATGATCTGCCAGTACTCGTTATAGGTCATGGTGGACACACAGGCCGCTTGCCCGTTCAGGATCGGATCGACGTTGAAGCCCTGCTTGAGCACTTCAACACCTGCATCAGAGCCATCGGTCGGCAGACCCAACTGGCTCATCCAGCTCAGGAACGGAAACTCGTTGCCGAAGAACCAAACGCCCAGCGTTTTACCAGCAAAATCATCGGTCGTGGCGACGCCTGCATCCTTGCGGCAGGTCAGCATCATGCCGGACGATTTGAACGGCTGGGCGATGTTCACCATCGGCAGACCCTTCTCACGCGCGGCCAAGGCGGCGGGCATCCACTCGACGGTGACATCCGCGCCGCCACCGGCCAACACTTGCGTCGGCGCGATATCAGGACCACCCGGATTGATCGTCACATCCAGGTTTTCTTCGGTGTAATAACCATTCTCCAAGGCGACGTAGTAGCCCGCAAATTGCGATTGCGTAACCCATTTGAGTTGCAGCGTCACCTCATCGGCGGCCAGCGCAGCACTGGCCAAAAGGCTCAGGGCGGCGGCCCCCAGGGATGTTGTAATCTTCATGGTCTCTCTCCTTGTTGATGATTTATTTTACTGGTTTCGTTGCGAGGGATGCCAGAAGGTCACCCGTTTTTCGATCCAGGCGACAGCCCCGTAAAGCGAAGTGCCTACCAAAGCGGCAACCACGATCTCGGCCCAGACCAGATCAATCGACAGCGCGCCGACGCCCGTCGAGATGCGAAAGCCCATGCCGCGCGTGGGGGAGCCGAAATATTCGGCCACGATGGCCCCGATCAGCGCCAGCGTCATCGCAATCTTGAGCCCGTTGAACACAAACGGCATCGCAGCAGGCAAGCGGAGTTTGAACAGCGTTTGCCAATAGCTTGCTCCGTAGGTCCGCATCAGATCGCGTTGCATGGCGTCCGTCGACCGAAGCCCCTGCACAGTATTCACGAGGATCGGGAAGAACACCATCACCACGACGACAGCGGCTTTCGACTGCCAGTCAAAACCGAACCAGTTCACCATGATCGGTGCCACACCGACGATGGGCAGGGCCGCGAAGAAGTTCCCGATGGGCAGTAGCCCTTTGGTGAGAAAGGCCGAGCGGTCAATCAGGATGGCGCAGATGACAGCGGCCGTGATGCCGATGGCCAGGCCCCGTAGCGCGCCTTTCAGCACGGTCTGGACAAAGTCGATCCACAGAATGTCGGTCGAGGCCGCAAAGGTCTGCGCCACTTGGCTGGGGGGCGGCAGGATGACCGGGCTGACGTTCAATCCGCGCACGCCCGCCTCCCACAGAACGATCAGCGTGACGCCGAAGATCACGGGCACCAGCACCTTGACCGCCCGCGTGCCTGACCACGCGGACCGCGCGAGCCAGATATTGACGCCCCAGGCAATCAGCCAAAACCCCAGACCGAAGAAAAGCCAACTCATGCGCGCATCCCCATTCGGCCAAGGGTCAGGCGTTGGGTCACGTCCAGCACGGTCACCAGAAGGCCTGCAAGGATGGCCGCCGCGAAGAGCGCCGCCCAGATCGCCAACGGCGTGCCGAACTGGTCTCCGATCAGGATACGCGCGCCCAGCCCGCTGATCGCCCCCGTCGGCAATTCGCCCACAATGGTGCCCACCAGCGCCGCCGCGATGCCCACTTTCAACGAGGTGAAGAGATACGGCACCGACCCCGGCAGCCGCAGTTTCAAGAATGTCTGCAAGCCACTCGCGTCATAGGTTTTCAGCAAATCCAACTGCGACGCTTCCGGTGATCGCAGCCCCTTCACCATGCCCACAAGTACCGGGAAAAAGCACAAATAGGCCGAAATAATCGCCTTCGGCACGCCGCGGCTTTCGACGCCAAGCTGGCTTGCCACAACGATAATCATCGGGGCCAGTGCCACAATCGGGATGGTCTGGCTAATGATCGCCCAGGGCATGATGCTCAGATCCGCGACCCGCGAATAGACGATCGCGATGGCCCCGATAATCCCGATGGAGGTGCCCAGCACAAAGCCCCAAAGCGTCGATCTGAGCGTGATCCAACTGTGATAGATCAGCGAGCGTTTCGACCACGCGCGCCCCTTGGCGGCCATCTCTCCGGTGGTTTTCCACAGCTCCCCGCCCACTTGCGCGGGCGTTGGCAAACGCGGCCGGTCCAGCGCATAACCCGCCGACACATGCTCCCGGTTTTGCGCCATCAGCCGCCAGACGCTTACGGCGCGCCGTTCGACGGACCCTTCAGGGGTCACGACAGCGCCTGTGCGCTCTACCGTATCCAGCGCCACACGGATATTCATCGGCGCGACCGCCAGATACCAGATGCCGACAATCGCGGCGAGCACTGTCAGGATGGGAAGGGCCGCTTTAGTCATAGGAATGCCCCGCGCGCAGCCCATCGCGCACTCGATGCGCAACCTCCAGGAATTCAGGTGTGTCGCGCAGATCGAGGGGCCGCTCGGCGGGGAGCGGGCTTTCGATAATATCGGTGATGCGGCCCGGTCGGGGGCTCATCACCACGATCTTGGTCGACAGATAGACCGCCTCGGGGATCGAATGCGTGACGAACGCGATTGTCTTTTTCGTGCGCGCCCAAAGCTGCAACAACTGCTCGTTTAGGTGATCGCGCACGATCTCGTCCAGCGCGCCGAACGGCTCGTCCATCAGCAGGATATCGGCATCAAAGGCCAACGCCCGCGCGATAGAGGCGCGTTGCTGCATCCCACCCGACAATTGCCAAGGATATTTCTTCTCGAACCCCGCCAGATCAACCATCTCAAGCGTTTTCGCCACCCGCTCGGATTGATCGGCTTTCGAGTAACCCATGATCTCCAACGGCAGGCGAATATTGCCCCCGATTGTGCGCCACGGATAAAGCCCTGCATGCTGGAACACGTAGCCATAGGCGCGGGAGCGGCGCGCTTCATCGGCGGTCATCCCATTGACAGACAAATCGCCCGCTGTTGGCGTCTCCAGCCCAGCGATGCAGCGCAGAAACGTCGTCTTCCCGCAGCCCGACGGGCCGATGAAGCTGACAAACTCGCCCTCCTCAATGTTCAGATCAACATCCTTGAGGGCATGCACAGGACCATCATTGGTCTGAAACGTCAGGTTCAAACCTTGCGCAGAAATCTTCGGTTGCTGGCTCAATGCGTGCTCATTTCTCTCGGATTCTAGACGCCGGTCGCGGGGATACCCGTGCGCTCCACAGGGCGCGGCGCGGTCAGGTCTTTCCAGCTCGACAGCGCACGGTTCACAGGCGCATTGCCTTCGCGGGCGACAAATTTGCCGTGGCCTTCCTGCGTGCGGATTTCACCGTCATGGATGGCGACATGGCCTTTGGTCAGCGTAAAGCGCGGCAGACCGGTCACTTCCTTGCCCTCGAAGACATTGTAATCAATGGCAGATTGCTGGGTATCGGCTGTGATCGTCTTTGATTTCTCCGGATCCCAGACAACAAGGTCCGCATCCGCGCCCACTAGAATAGCGCCCTTCTGCGGGTAGCAGTTCAGGATCTTCGCGATATTGGTGGAGGTCACGGCGACGAACTCATTCAGCGTCAGCCGTCCGGTCTTGACGCCATGGGTCCAGAGCATCGGCATCCGGTCCTCAAGCCCGCCCGTGCCGTTGGGGATCTTGGTGAAATCGCCCACGCCATAGCGCTTCTGCTCGGTCGTAAATGCACAATGATCCGTCGCCACGACCGACAGCGACCCCGCCTGCAAACCCGCCCACAAGCTGTCCTGATGCTGCTTGTTGCGGAAGGGCGGCGACATCACGCGGCGCGCGGCATGGTCCCAATCATCGTGGAAATACTCGCTCTCATCCAGCGTCAGGTGCTGGATCAAAGGCTCGCCCCAGACGCGCTTGCCCTGCTGACGCGCGCGCCGGATCGCCTCATGGGCTTCCTCGCAAGACGTGTGGACGACGTAGAGCGGCACCCCCGCCATATCCGCGATCATGATCGCGCGGTTCGTGGCTTCGCCTTCCACTTGCGAGGGGCGCGAATACGCGTGCGCCTCTGGCCCCGTGTTGCCTTCCGCGAGCAGCTTGGCGGAGAGCTCTGCAATCACATCGCCATTCTCGGCATGGACCATGGCAACACCGCCCAGCTCCGACAGGCGCAGGAACGAGGAATAAAGCTCGTCATCATTCACCATCAACGCGCCCTTATAGGCGAGGAAATGTTTGAACGTGGTGATCCCGCGCTCTTCAATGACGGTCTTCATCTCGTCAAAGACCTGCTCTCCCCACCAGGTCACCGCCATGTGGAATGAGTAATCGCAATTGGCGCGGGTCGATTTGTTGTCCCACCGCTTGAGCGCATCGAGCAGGCTTTCGCCCGGATTCGGCAGGGCGAAATCCACGACCATCGTGGTGCCCCCCGCCAGCGCCGCCCGCGTCCCGCTCTCAAAATCATCCGAGGAATAGGTGCCCATAAACGGCATCTCCAGATGCGTATGAGGATCAATCCCACCGGGCATCACATAGCACCCCGTCGCGTCCAGTTCCTCGTCGCCTTTCAGGTCGGGACCAATCTCGATGATCTTGCCACCGTCGATCAGCACATCCGCCTTGTAGGTCAGATCATGGGTGACAACGGTTCCGTTCTTAATGACTTTGGTCATGTCAGATCCTTTCTGGGAGTGTGCTCACTCCACAATCTCCGCCGTATTCAGCACCGCGTGCAGCAGCACATCTGTCCCCGCCTGCGCCCATTCCTTGCTGATTTCTTCGGCCTCGTTATGCGAAAGCCCGTCCACGCAAGGGCACATGATCATCGCCGTCGGGGCCACATCGTTGATCCAGCACGCGTCATGCCCCGCGCCCGAGACGATATCCATATGGCTATAACCCAGCTCTTCCGCCGCATCGCGCACGGCCGCTACGCAGGTCTCATCGAACGCGGGCGGGTCGAACTGGCCGACGATATGGCATTCGAACTCCATACCGATCTCGGCGCAAATCTTCGGCGCGCGCTCTTCGAACTCGGCCACCATCGCGTTTAGCTTGTCCAGCAAATGCGTGCGCATATCGACTGTGAAAACCACCTTCCCCGGAATGATGTTGCGCGAGTTCGGGTAGACGTCGATATGCCCGATCGCGCCCACCGCATTGGGCTGGTTCTTCATCGCGATCTCATGCACCAGCTCGGTCACCAGCGCCAAACCGCGCCCGGCATTCTTGCGCATCGACATCGGGGTGGAGCCTGTATGGCTCTCCTTTCCCGTCACCGTGCATTCGATCCAGCGCAGCCCTTGGCCATGGGTGACAACGCCGATCTCCTTGCCCTCGGCCTCCAGGATCGGGCCCTGCTCGATATGCAGCTCGAACATCGCATGCATGTCGCGCGCACCAACGGCCTCGTCGCCAACCCAGCCAATCCGCTTCAGCTCATCGCCAAAGCTCTTGCCCTCTGCATCAACGCGCTCATACGCCCAATCCTGCGTGTGTTTCCCGGCAAAAACGCCCGACGACAGCATCGCCGGCGCAAACCGCGTGCCTTCCTCATTCGTCCAGTTGGTCACGACAATCGGGTGCTTGGTCTTCACGTCCAGATCGTTGAGCGTGCGAAGCACTTCCAACCCGCCAAGCACCCCCAAGACACCGTCATACTTGCCGCCCGTGGGCTGCGTATCCAGATGCGAACCCACATAGACCGGCAAAGCATCCGCGTCCGCGCCTTCGCGCGTTGCGAACATATTGCCCATCGTATCAACGCCCATCGACAGGCCCGCCGCCTCGCACCAGCTTTGAAACAGCGCGCGGCCCTCGGCATCCTCATCGGTCAGGGTCTGGCGATTGTTGCCGCCTGCAACACCCGGCCCGATCTTGGCCATTTCCATCAGACTGTCCCACAAACGATCCGGATCAATCCGCAGATTCTTGCTGCGATCCATGCATCTTCTCCCGACGTGTCGCAAAAGCCCCCAGTGGCGATTCCGCCCTGCCCTCAGCGTGGCGGAGCATCCTTGGAAGGGTCAATCATTTTTTGACCATTTGGATAGAAATGCAGCAGACCGCCCAGAAAATGCTTGAGACATGCGCACCCGTCTCGCACATTTGAGCGCAGGCACCGCGCCCCGCGCTGCCGTGAAAGGACCTGGATGACGACCGCCCCTGCCCAACCTAAGAAAGAGACGCGGATCCAGCGTCAAAAGCGCGAAGTCATCCTTGAGGCCGCCCTCGATGTTTTTGCCGTGCACGGGCTGCGCGGCGCGACGCTGGATAAAATCGCTGCCGCTGCGGGCATGTCGAAACCCCATGTGGTCTACTATTTCGGCAGCAAGGACGCGATTTATACGACCCTGCTGGAAAGCCTTCTGGAGCTTTGGATCAGCCCGTTGAAAGACCTCTCGCCCAAGGGAGATCCGATGACGGAAATCCTGACCTATATGCGCCGCAAACTGCAGATGTCGCGGGATATGGCACGGGAAAGCAAGCTCTTCGCGACGGAGATTTTGCACGGCGCGCCGCGCACCGCAGACACGCTGTCGGGCGATCTCAAAGCGCTGGTCGACGAGAAAGCCACCATCATCGCAGCGTGGAGCGACGAGGGTAAGCTGGCCCCACTGGACCCACATCACCTGATCTTTTCGATCTGGGCCATGACGCAGCACTACGCCGATTTCGACATTCAGGTCCGCGCGATCCTGAAGCCCACCCGCAAGAACGATGTCTTTGACGAAGCAGAGGCTTTTTTGACCGCGCTTTTCAGCCGCTCTCTTCGTCCCGAAGCAGCAGAATAAGCGCCAGAACCGTGCCTGCAATCCCGAACAGAATTGCCGTGGCAGGGCGTGCGCCGTGGAACAAAAGCTCCCACATCACGACCCAGCTGGGCACTAGATAGGTATAGGCCATCACCTTGCTCCCCGGCAGGCGTTTGCTGGCATATTGCACAAGAAAGAACGTCACCGCCGTGGTGACCACCGCCAGATACAGCAGCACGAGCCAGACCAGTCCAGGCAGTTCTGCGTAAGGCACGGCGACCAGATCGCGTATCCCGTAGACGCCCGCCACGATCAAGGCACCCGCGGTCGTGCCGAGAGCCGCCTGCAAGGGCGAGACATCCTCCAGCAGCTTGCGCGACAGGCTTGGCACCGCGCCGTGGGCGAGCGCACCGAGTGTAAAGATCGCCTCCCCCGCCCCGATTTCGAACCGCATCAGCGCCGCGAAATCTGCGCGAAAGATGACCCAGATCGCGCCGCAGGCCCCGATGCTTAACGCAGCAAATGTGGCGAGGCTGGTGCGTTGCGAAAGCAGCAAATACCCAAAGCCCGTCGCCAGCAATGGCGTCAGCGTAAAGACCGCCGCTGTGGACACGGCAGTGGTCAGGCGCAAGGCCTCGAACATCGTGATGAAGTAGACGGCCATGCAGCCGCCGATCAGCAAAAACCGCCAGAACCGCCGAAAGGCCGGCGCGATGTCCACCCCGAACGCGCGCGCCACGGCCAACATCACAAGGCTCGCCAACGCAAAGCGCAGCGTCATCAGCGCCGCGGGCGGAATGTCCTGCGCGATCAGATGTCCCAAGGAAAAAGACAGCGACACCAAAAGCGAAAACAGGAGCATCGCCAGATGCCCCTGCCCCGCCCCCGATAAAGAGGCCGTCTTACTCAGCAGCGGTCGCACTCGGATTGTTGGGATGCACTGTCCAATTGGCAGGCTCTTCCTCGACCGTTTTGCCGGTGCGTTCATCGACCGCACCGGGGGTCAGCGTTTCCATGGTGATGCAGTCCTCTACCGGGCAGACATTGACGCAGAGGTTGCAGGCAACGCACTCGTCATCCATCACCTCAAACACCCGATCCGGCGACATCGAAATCGCCTGATGGGAGGTGTCCTCACACGCTGCATAACAGCGCCCGCATTTGATGCAGGCATCCTGATCAATGCGCGCCTTGGTGACGTAGTTGAGGTTGAGATACTGCCAATCGGTGACATTCGGCACCGCACGGCCCACCACGTCCTCAACACGCGTATGGCCCTGCTCGTCCATCCATTGCGACAGGCCCGAGACCATTTCTTGCACGATCTTGAAGCCGTAGGTCATTGCCGCCGTGCAGACCTGCACGTTGCCCGCCCCCAGCGCGATGAACTCGGCCGCGTCGCGCCATGTCGTCACCCCGCCAATGCCCGAAATCGGCAAGCCGTGGGTCGTGGGATTACGCGCAATCTCGGCCACCATGTTCAGGGCAATCGGCTTCACCGCAGGGCCGCAATAGCCGCCATGGGTGCCTTTACCGTCAATCATCGGCTCGGGCGACATCGTGTCGAGGTTCACCGAGGTGATCGAGTTGATCGTATTGATCAGGCTCACCGCATCCGCGCCTCCATCCTTGGCCGCCTGCGCAGGACCCAGAATGTTGGTCACATTCGGCGTCAGCTTGACGATCACGGGCAGATCGGTGGTTTCCTTGCACCAGCGCGTCACCATCTCGATATATTCGGGGACCTGACCCACGGCCGATCCCATGCCCCGCTCGGCCATGCCATGGGGGCAGCCGAAGTTCAGCTCGAACCCATCGCAGCCCGTCTCGGCAATGCGCGGCAAGATCTCTTTCCACGCCGCTTCCTCGCAAGGCACCATGACCGACGCAATCAGCGCGCGGTCCGGATAATCCTTCTTCACGCGGGTCATCTCATCCAGATTGACCTGCAACGGGCGGTCCGTAATCAGCTCGATATTATTAAGCCCCAACAAGCGCCGATCCGCCCCCCAAACCGCGCCATAGCGCGGCCCGTTGACGTTCACGATGGGCGGCCCGTCCTCGCCCAGGGTCTTCCAGACCACGCCGCCCCAGCCTGCTTCAAACGCGCGGCGGACGTTGTATTCCTTGTCCGTCGGCGGCGCGGACGCCAGCCAGAACGGGTTCGGAGACGTAATTCCACAGAAGGTTGTCGTCAGATCAGCCATCAGCTTGCTCCTGCTAGCGTTGCATGAATATCCAGCGCCGCATCGCGCCCTTCGGCCACCGCCGTCACAGTTAGGTCATCGCCCCCGGCGGCACAATCGCCGCCAGCCCAGACACCCGCCACGCTGGTGCGCCCGGCCCCGTCTACGGCGATCTTGCGCCCGTCCAGTTTCAGCGCCTCTGGCGTCTCAGCCAGCGTCTGCCCGATTGCCTTGAAGACCTGATCGGCAGGCAAGGTGAAGGTCTCATCCGTCACCACCAGCTTGCCATCCCTGGCCTCGGTATAGGCAAAGGTCACACCGCTTAGCGCGCCATTGCCCTCGATCCCCACAGGCGCGGCATTGCACACAATCCGCACACCCTTTTGCTGCGCAAGGTCCTGCTCATATTTGGAGGCTGACATCGCCTCCTGCCCGCGCCGATAAACGATGGTGACCTCCTCGGCCCCAAGAAGTTTCGACTGCACGGCGGCATCCACAGCCGTCATACCGCCGCCGATCACCACGACACGGCGGCCCACAGGCAGCGCCGTCAGGTCCTCCGCCTGCCGCAAATCGGCAATAAACGCGACCGCATCGGTGACATGGTCGGCCTCTTCACCCTCCAGCGACAGCGCGTTCACACCGCCCAGCCCCATGCCCAGAAACACCGCGTCAAAGTCATCCTGCAGCCCGCTCAGCGACAGCCCGTCGCCCAACGCCTGCTCATACCGGATCTCGATCCCTCCGATCTGCAACAACCAGTCGAGCTCTCTCTGCGCGAAATCTTCGGTCGATTTGTAGGCCGCAATCCCAAACTCATTTAGCCCGCCCCCCTTGGCGCGCGCTTCAAAGATCACGACATCATGCCCATGCATCGCCAAGCGATGCGCACAAGCCAGACCCGCCGGCCCCGCGCCCACAACAGCCACGGTCTTGCCAGTCGCCTCCGTCCGCGTAAACGGATGCACGTCCTTCTCCATCAGGATATCCGTCGCATGGCGCTGCAACCGTCCGATTTCCACCGGCTTGCCTTCCGCCGCTTCCCGCACGCAAGCCTGTTCGCAGAGCGTCTCTGTCGGACAGACCCGCGCGCACATGCCACCCAAGATGTTTTGCTCCAAGATCGTCTCGGCAGCCCCCTCCGGCGTGCCGGTCGCGATCTGACGAATGAACAATGGAATATCAATCGCTGTAGGACAGGCGGTGATGCACGGCGCGTCATGGCAAAAATAGCACCGATCTGCCGCCACCATCGCTTCATGAGGCGCATAGGCCGGATGCAAATCGCTAAAGTTCGCTTCGACGGTATCCTGGCTCACCCGCCCCGCTGCGACACCAGACGCCCTCAGATGCTCTGTCATGGCTGATTCCTGTTGCTAGACCTTTTCGCAAGTGAAGCACGGAATTCAATTTCTGACCATATGGTTAAATTTTTGAGGGGTGTTTTTCTCGGTATTATGCTGAACGATGCTTAATTTTAAGACAGTGGTTCGATTTGAGAATTTGCCCAACCTGAACAAACACAAACCGTTCTCATGTCGGTTTTAACGCCCACTAACGTTGAGACCTTTCGTTTGAGGACCATAACGTATTATCGTCCTCCAGTCGACGTGACAGACATTAAACGAGGCCGTATTTGACCCCATATCCATGTATTGCTTGAGCCACACGTTGTGATGCACGACCGCCTCCAAAAAGCTCCGCATCGTCAGTTACTGTGGCATTTATCTGCTCAGACACCGCAGAAATGATTTGGTCGCTATCGCCACCTGCAAGCTTATTCGCCCCAATCTCGAGCAGCTCGACCCATTCGGTGTCCGCTCTCAGGACAACACCTGGCTTACCAAAGAAAAAGCCCTCTTTCTGAACGCCGCCGCTGTCTGTCGCTACTATTGAGCAGGCCTTAAGAAGTCCAAGAAAGTCCAAATACCCAACGGGCTCGATCAAATCGACATTGAAGACTAAGCCGTTTTCTTCGGCAATTCGCTTAGTGCGAGGATGTATTGGCAGGACAACGCGAGCAATGTGATTATGGATATGATTGAATGCTGTCACGATATCCGCCAAGCGCGAGAGGTCGTTGGTATTTTCGGCCCGGTGAACCGTCGCCAAAACAAAACCAGTTTGTTTCTTTAGGTATTTTGGCCATGTCGCGTTGTCTGCAAATAGCATGGCGCTGTCATGCATAACATCGCCGATCCACTCGATGTAAACTTCGCGATCATCGAACCCTTCTTTGGACAACTGCTCGATCGCGCCTTTCATAGGGCAGAAAAGCAGCTTGCTTAGGTTATCCGTCAGGATCCTGTTCATTTCCTCCGGCATCGTCATATTGAAGCTGCGTGCACCTGCTTCGACATGTGCAACCGGTATCAGCAGTTTTGCGGCGGCAAGCGCCCCCGCCAAAGTTGTGTTGGTATCCCCATATACAAGCACCATGTCAGGTTTTTCACTGAGCAAGACTCGTTCGATTTCGACAAGCATTAAACCAGTCATCTCACCGTGGGAGCTTCCCTGCACATTCAGCATGTAATCAGGTGTCGGAATGCCCAGCTCATCAAAAAAGATCGTCGACATGTTGTCATCATAATGCTGTCCGGTGTGGACCATGACTTCCGTAATATGCGGATAGTCTTGTAGAGCTCTGCTCACCACTGACGCTTTGATGAATTGTGGGCGCGCTCCTACAACAGTTACGAGTTTCATCCGTGGACACTCCTTCAAGATTTTCCATAAACAGAGCCTGAAACTCGCAATGGGGTTTATCTTCGGTTTTGCAACTGAAGTGCAGCAGGTTTATAGGCTGTCTATGGCAAATCAACCCAAAACGATGACAACTTTTGCGATCCTGTCACGGCTACTGAGAGAAACGGTTCCTCTGCACAAAGGACTGTACGCATTCATCCTGATAAGCAGCATCGGTGTGTCAGTCTTCACAGCTGGTCAGGCGTATTCAACAAAGCTAATCGTAAATGATGTCTTTGGAGACGAGCCAGACTTCTCTATACTTCAGGTTGTAGGGTTTGTGATCTTAATCTTTCTTGGAAAAGCGGTATCACTTTACGCAAATCAGGTCCTCGGAATTATTTTTCATCGCTCAATCGGTGCAAGATACCAAAAAAAGCTGTTCGAAGTGTCTTTAAGACAAACAATCGAGTTTTTCAACGAGCACCCTGCGAATCTCATGGCGAGGACGGCCCTTTCCGGAAGATCGGCCGGAGCCGCAACAGTTGCCATTTCTAATAAAATGTTGACTGACGCACTGACATTGCTGGCCCTTACCTTCGTGATGGTGAGCCAAACGCCCTTTCTGTCATCGCTGGTTTTGATACTGGTTCCATTCATCTATCTCATTATCCGGTATCTCACATACCGCATCCGAAATCTTGCCCAAGATGAAGCGGCAATGGATGGCGCGATTTACTCTCTAGGATCAGAGACATTTCAGGGAATAAAGACTGTAAAGAGCTTCGGTTTGGAGAACAAGGCGATGTCTCGTTTCGACGGAGCGCTGATGACAATGCAAACGCGGATGCAGCGTATCGCTCAAATCACCGGGGCTACCATCCCCTTAATGGAATTACTCAGCGGCCTCGCTTTGGCAGCTTTTGTTCTTTATGTCGGCGGCAACGTGACGGATACCTCCATAAATGTTGGAGCATACACGGCATTTATGACGGCATTCTTGATGGCATATGCGCCTGCACAGAGGTTGGCTGGAATTTGGGTAAAACTTCAGAGACGAATTCCAATTCTAAAAAAGATGTTTGAGTTACTTGATCAGCCTGCAGGAGACATCAAGACAAAGTCGGGGAACCCGCCTAAGACAGGTAGACTAAACCTCTCTGAGCTTGAGTTCTCCTATCTGGATCTTCCTGCCATCAACAAAGTTGATGCAATCTTTTTACCAGGCGATCGAATTGGCATCGTTGGCGCTTCGGGAGCGGGAAAATCGACTTTAATCGACTTAGTCATGGGGTTTGTAGTCCCAACAAAAGGACAGGTTATCCTAGATGAACAGGATCTTCGGTCCGTTGAACTCGCAGAAAAAATTGAAGTTGAAGCGTATACCTCACAAGAAGTCTTCCTCTTCGACGGCACGATCCGAGACAATATCCGCGACGGTAATCCTAACGCGACCGATGCGCAAATCGAGGAAGCTGCCGGCAAAGCAACCGTGCTCGACTTTGTCGACAAACTGCCCAACGGCATCGATACGGAAATCGGACCGAACGGCTCCAACCTCTCTGGCGGGCAAAAGCAACGGGTTGGCATCGCGCGCGCCCTGATTAAACCCGCCAAGATCTTCATCTATGACGAGGCGACCAGTGCGCTCGACGGCGAGACAGAACAGCGCGTCATGCAGGCCATTCGCGACACCGCACCCGACAGCGTGGTGCTGTTCGTCACGCACCGCGCCTCGACGCTCGATTGGATGGACAAGGTGCTGGTGCTGGATGAAGGCCGGGTCGTGGCGTTCGACACGGTCGAAAATGTCCGCGCGACATCGGACCATTTCAAGGCGATTTTCGCCCCCGCCCCTGCTGCCTAACCGGCTAGCAGAACTTCGATCACCTGATCCTGATCGGCCTCACTCAGATAGGGGTGCATGGGCAGGGAAAACACTTGCCCGGCGACCTCTTCGGACACCAGCAGTCCTGCGGGATCGGTCGGGAAAGCCTTGTAGGCCGTCTGCTGATGGAGCGGCATCGGATAATAGACAACGCTCGGGATACCCGCCTCTTTCAACCGCGCCATAACCGTGTCGCGGGCCGCGCGGTCTTTGGCTTTCAGCGTATACTGCGCCCAGACAGACAGCATCCGACCCGGCACGGTCGGAACACTCCAGCGCCCTTCTAAAGCACTTGAATAGCGCGCCGCAATCCTTTGACGTGCCTCGATTTCTTCTTCATAGACCGCGAGTTTTTCCAGCAGGATCGCCGCTTGCAGCGTATCCAGACGGGAGTTCATGCCGATCCGCACATTATCGTATTTGTAGTCCCCCTTACCGTGAAACCGGTAGGAGATCATCAGCTCAGCCAGCGCATCGTCATCCGTGAAGATCGCGCCGCCATCGCCATAACATCCAAGCGGCTTTGCCGGGAAAAACGATGTCGTCGTAATCTGTCCAAAGGTGCCAGTGACCTTGTTCCCGATCCGACCCCCAAAGCCTTGCGCACTATCGGCGATAACAACCAGCTCTTCGTCGTGCGCAATCGGCTCAATCACCGTGTAGTCGGCAGGCAAACCAAACAGGTCGACCGGGATCACAACCTTCGGCGTCAACCCCATCTCGCGCGCCATCGCGATGCAACGCTTGAGGCTTTCAGGGTCCATGTTGAACGTGTCGGGATCGCAATCCACCATCACCGGCACCGCGCCCATGCAAGGCACAACCTCGGCCGTCGCCGCGAAGGTGAAGGCCGGGACAAACACTGCATCGCCACCGCGAATATCCAGCGCCATCAGGGCCAGTAGCAAGGCGTCCGTGCCGTTGGCGCAGGTGATCGTGTGCTTAGCCCCACAAAACGCGGATAGCTGTTCTTCCAGCTCGGCCACTTCCGGCCCGAGGATATACTTCCCATGCGCCAGCACAGCCTGAAGCCGCGCGTCGATCTTGTCTTTCAGACGCGCTTGCTGAGCGGCCAAGTCAATGAATTGCATCTTCAACTCGCCCCGACCAGAATACCTTTCAACATAGGGTGCTGCTCGCCCTTTCCGGGCTCCAGAGCCGCATCGCGAATATGGCTCACAACCTCAATCGAGGGGCGCACCACGTCCAGCCCATAGCCATTGCCATCCAGCACATTCTGGTAGCTCGCCGTGTGCAAGTCGGTGAACCCACCGGAAAACTCGATCTCGTCGCCATCCACCGTGATCGAGCGATAGGTCGACTGCCCTTCCGGCGTCTGCGGCGGCAGGTGGGTGCGATTAATCGACAAAACCCAACGCACACGGGCCTGCTCGAACTCCAGATACCCGGCGGAGCTGTCCGCCGCCCGGTGATGCACGATGTTCGTTTTCATCGGCCCAAACACGAAAGACAACATATCATAGAAATGCACGCCGATATTGCTGGCGATGCCGCCCGACTTATGGGTCAGCCCCTTCCAGGAGGCGTGATACCAGGCGCCACGGGACGTGAAATACCCCAGATCAACATCATGGATCTTGTCCTTCGGCCCTGCCTTGATCTTGTCGCGCAGCGCAACAATCGCAGGGTGCAGGCGCAGCTGCAGGATCGTGTTGATCTTGCGGCCCGTCTCAGCCTCCAACTTCGCCAGATCATCCAGATCAGAGGGGTTCAGCACCAACGGCTTTTCGCAAATCGCGTCCGCACCCGCGCGCAGGGTGAACGCCATGTGCGACTTGTGCAGGTAGTTAGGAGAGCAAATGCCGATGTAGTCGATCCCACCACGGTCCTGCACAAAGGCATCGAACTGCTCGAACTCGGTAAAGAAGGCCGCATCGGGGAAATGGCTGTCCATGATCCCAACGGAATCGTTGATGTCATAAGCCGCAACCAGCGTGCCGCACGTCTCTTTCATCGCTTTCAGATGGCGCGGCGCGATGTAGCCGGCGGCTCCGATCAGGGCGTAATTGGTCATGTCTTGTTCCTCAAGCGCGGCGGATATGATCGCCGCCATCGCGGAATTTCCCGCGGGTGTCCACGACAATCTTGGCGTGGGTGCGGATCATCTCATAGTCGAAATCGGAGTGATCGGTCAGCAGGATCACCGCATCATAGGAGGCTAGGCTCTCCGGCGTCAGATCAACCGAGCTGAGATCAAAATCATGCTCCCGCATCTCGGGGAAGATGGGCACATTCGGATCGGAATAAGCGACTTCCGCGCCCCAATCCCGAAGCAGCTCCATCACGAAGACCGAGGGGCTTTCGCGCATGTCATCCACATCGCGTTTATAGGCAATCCCCAAAGCCAGAACCTTGGCGTCTTTCAACGACTTACCGGCCTCATTTAAAGCGCGTACCGTCTTGTCGACGACATATTGCGGCATCTTCTGATTGATCTCACCCGCCAGTTCGATGAACCGCGTATGCAGCCCATACTCCCGCGCTTTCCAGGTCAGATAGAACGGATCAATCGGGATACAGTGCCCACCGATCCCCGGCCCCGGATAATAGGCGGTGAAGCCAAACGGCTTGGTGGCGGCGGCATCAATCACCTCGAAGATGTCCAGATCCATGGCGTCCGCCACGATCTTCATCTCGTTCACCAGACCGATATTAATCGAGCGGTGAATATTCTCCAAGAGCTTGACCATCTCCGCCGCCTCGGTCGAGCTGACCGGCACCACATGATCAATGAACGCCCCATAAAGCGAGACACCTGCGTCCAGACAGGCTTTGGTATGCCCACCCACGATCTTCGGAATGTTCTGCGTGTTGAAATTCGCATTACCGGGGTCTTCGCGTTCCGGCGAGTAGACGAGGTAGAAATCCGTGCCAACCTCAAGCCCGGCCTCCTGCACATAGGGCAGAAGAACCTCTTTCGTCGTCCCCGGCCACGTCGTGCTTTCAAGGCTCAGAAGCTGCCCTTTGCGCAAGTAAGGCGCAATCGAGTCCATCGTGGCGGTGACAAAACTCAGATCCGGCTCGCGGGTCACATCCAGAGGCGTCGGCACACAAACAATGAGCGCATCACATTCTGCTGCGCGCGCAAAGTCAGTTGTCGCCACAAAGCCAGATTGACGCATGATATCGATGTGATCCGCCAAAACATGCTTGATCGGGCTTTGACCAGAATTTAGTTGCTCTACCCGATTTTCCACAACATCAAAACCCAATACTGTCAGGCCCACTTCTGAAATGCGTAAGGCCAAAGGAATACCAACATATCCTAAACCGATTACGCCAATTTTTTGCGCTCTATAGTCGGTCAAATCGTAACTCTCTTTCAAGTTGCCGCCTTCTCGATCACAATCGGCCTTAAACGATTTTCGAAAGAATTTTTCAAGTAGGCGAATATGTTTTGGTTTGTCTCCGCTCCGCCAAACCACAGAAAGAACGACGGCACAGTTCTCAACTAGAAAAAAGCAAATGAAGATTTTTGTTGAACCGCCGCCTGTTTTCGCGACGTGCTTCATGTATGTCCAGCACAGTCTCGCGCTTCTGGCTTTCAATCGTGACACGCAAGCCCGAAAGGCACGATGCGATCGCGATACGTTGCATTTTTGCGGTATTTTTAATTCGTATTTCTCCGAACTCTAAACAGCCAACAGGACGCGTGAAATGCCGGCGAGTCTGATCTGTTATCTTCGACATCTTGCGAGATTTCTTCGCTAACTTTGGTAGAGCAAACTCAGTAGGAGCAGTCTCAAAACGAAGCATAGCCCATAGATAACTTTCCGGTATCCAGCCAAATCTCAATGCCCATGGCGTCCAATTGAGATCCAAAGAAATGACATTATAGCTCCGCCGATCAAAGAGCGGTTTTCTTTGTCGAATTAGGATTTCACTCACATGAAAATCGAAAAAGGGTATCACGCCGCAAGTCGGTTCGGGCCCATTACCGTCCTTAATGACTTCTAAATTTGTCTTCTCCTGATCGCTTTTTCTCAAAACGACCCTACGCAGATCGGTGTCTGATACACCAGTGACTGTGATTGCACTGGCATCTATAGCACTCAACAGCTCTGTTAGTTCATGTCCTATTCGCGAAGCCAAGAGTGACTCTTCGACAAAGACATTAACCGAGATTGATCCGGTTTGTTCATTTTCCGGAAGACGAAAGGCGCGAAAATCCTTCGCTTCTAAATCCACCTGACCAATCCGAGATGACTTCTGTTTCGTAAGCACCGCACCGCACTTCTCGATAATATGTTGACCGCCAAACGTTTTTTTGTTGTGCACCTCTAACCTTGTTAAGCAAGTAGGTTAAAGATGCAATATCGCTCTGACATTGATGCACTTCGGGGGATTGCCGTAGGAGCGGTTCTCCTGTTTCATGCCTTTCCCAAAGCTCTCCCTGGGGGATATCTGGGCGTCGATGTCTTCTTTGTAATCTCTGGCTTCTTGATAACCAATATTCTGTTTCACGACTGCAAAGAAGATCGGTTTTCACTTCTAAACTTTTATCAAAGAAGGATGGCGAGATTACTACCGTCTCTCATCGTCGTCTTGGCATGCGCCCTAGCCCTCGGCTGGCTCTTCTTATTTGATGACGAATTCGAACAATTGGGATTTCATGTCTTTAGATCGAGTATCTACTGGATGAACTTCACGCTGATTGACGAGATTGGCTATTTCGACGTCGATGCAATTTACAAACCACTTCTTCATCTCTGGTCACTGGGTGTCGAAGAACACTTCTATATTATTTGGCCTCTCGTCTTCTTGGTGTTTGGGAAATCTCTACACAGACTTCGCATTTGCCTTTGGGTTATTGCTTTTGGCTCGTTTGTTTATAGTCTTTTCCTATTCAGCTCCGATCCGAACGTTGCCTTTTTTCATTCATTGGCAAGGTTTTGGCAGCTTTCTGTTGGTGGCTTGCTCGCACTTTATTCCGTTAGCAAGAAAACCAGCATTCCTTCTGTCGGCTGGGCTGGACTAGTCCTTTTATTTTCTTCTCTTCTTCTTTTTGATAAGACCGATACCCACCCTGCCATCACTCTGCTCCCAACACTTTCAGCTATGCTTATTATCGCCGGCAAGGTCACATTGCCGATGTATGGCGGGCTGCGGCAAGCCGGGTTGATTAGCTATCCACTTTACCTTTGGCACTGGGTCGTAATTGCGTTCATGTCAATTCTGACTGGGAGTGAACTTGCGGCACCTCTTGCATGGACAGCCTTGGCCATATCATTTGGACTAGCCTATCTAAATTATCGCTTCATCGAGCCGCTTAGATATCGCCCAAGAGCGACCCGGGTCCTCATTCCTGTTGTGTTGGCTGTTGGCGTCACTGGCGGATTGGTCGATGTAAATGAAGGCCTCCCGAACCGAACACAACTCACCACACTGAGTGAACTCGAAAAGCAACTTGAGCGAGGAGCAAAAGCTGATGACACCTGCCAGTCGGTTGCATCCACTTATCTCTCAGATGAGCGTTTGTTTGCATACTGCCGGGCATCTGACGACGTCGCCGATGGCGGGCTTGTGATTGCATTAGTCGGCGACAGCCACGCGCACGCGCTTTTCGATGGCTTTGAAAGGGTAGCGCGTGAGAATGGGTATTCGACGCTATTGTTAGCGAACAGTTCCTGCCCCGTTCTCGAAGGCTTTCGTTGGGGTCGAAATTCAAATGAGAAAGATAGATGCGCGGCTGCAATTGAACAGATCCTGTCTTTGACAGAGAACATGCCAAACATCGAGAAGGTGATTATAAGCACTCGCGGCCCTGTTTATCTGCATGGTGAAGTAAGCGGATCGTTCACTCAGGAAAGCGTGGAACAAAGCCTAATCACCGTCTCTGATCCATCTCTCAGCTATGACGATATTCGTGACGGTTTGGCGCGCACAGCCACTCGTCTTTCACAAGCGGGCATAGCCGAAATATACTACCTACTTGAGAACCCAGAACTGGACTTCAACCCGAAAATAAGTGTCCCAAGGCCCTTTCTGGCGCGGCTAGAAACAAGAACGATGCAACGCGATCTCTACGAGCTAAGAATGCAGCCTTACAAAAATGCGATACAAAACGGCGCAAGTGAAAACGTGACTATTCTCGATCCAACTGAGTTTTTCTGCGACATCGAGCAGTGCTTCCACTTTCTTGGCGGGCAACTTTACTCCGATGATGACCACACATCAATTTTCGGCGCAGAAATGCTGACGCGGCATCTCGATCAGATCATTTTCAACGACTGAGTGGTTCAAGCCCAGCCCAATAGAGCAAGCTAGGTGCCAAATCTAAGAGCTCATCCGGGTAGATAAGCCCGACAATTTCGGATTGCGTCAGCGCGGTCTCACAAAAACAAAGAGAGTTAAATGTCGCGTGGTTCACCGGCAATATTTTGCAGAAACAAACAGCGTAAAGATCCGGCAGATCAGAAGTCCATGACTGCTCGCCGTCGTGGAATATAGCCGACATATCGGTAACTCGCCCATCGCGTGCTGTCCAATAGGGACCGCGTAAGAAAGGCCCGCCCCCAAATCGCGCGTTTTGCGAAAGAAGTTCCTCAAGGACCCGGCCCGTCAAAAGCAACTTCTTAGGCACGGTCATGTTGCATAACCTAAATAGCTCATCAAAGCTCTTCGCTCAGTTCCATCAGCGGCGATAAAGCGCCGGATCGCTGGCAAAGGCATATAGTCAAATTCCCAGGTTGAGGCGCCCTCTTCCCAGACGACATCAAAAAAGGCCTCGTTTCTGACATTTTGCATAAATGTCAAACTCACGTCATTCATCGCCGGAATATAGCAAGTCTTCTTTTGCTCTATGGCTGCGCAAAGATCAGCATAAGCTGGTCTTGCGCCGTCCACATGTTCCAAAACGAGATCCTGTGCCTCATCCCATTTTCTATTGCGAAGCAGAACTGTCAGGTTTCGGCGCAACCTGTCACTTATTTCCGTTCCTAGAGTAGGCAACTTAAATTCGCCCGCAAGTTCATATTCACGCAGTGAAGCGCGCCGCAGACGCATGCGAACAAATTCTAAACGCGCTGGCTTAGAGTATTGGTAAAAAAGGCTGTCTTCCTTTCTTGCCGAAGCAAGAACACGGGATTTGGTCTTGTTGCGAGTTGAATCCGCCGCCCAGCGATATCGCACGACCTCTGCATCGCAATAAGCAAGCTCCTCCATCGTCGCGACCAAACCGAAGATATCATAGTCACCGACAAACCCGATGTAATTGGGCGCGAGCATATCCATGACCTTTGAATCAAGGCGCCACATGATGGCACAGCCATTGATGACATTCCGAGACCAAATCTCTTTCTTTATGAACTCGGGATCCGGAACCCAAACAGTGTCATCCTGGCCGGGGCTTTCATATCTTGCGCGCGCTATGACAGCCGCGACCTGCGGGTTTTGCTCGAAGGTTTCGACCATCGCACCAATACCACCGGGGATTGATAGATCGTCCGAAGGCAAAAGAATGCAGACGTCTCCTTTCGATATTTGCAAACCAAGCTGGAAGGTATAGCTAGAGGCCACAATACCCGTACCCGGCTTCTTGAGCAGTCGTGTCTTAGGATAACCTGCAACAATCGGTGCAAGATCTATCTTGCTGCCATCGTCGACAATAACATGCTCATAGTTCTCATATCCTTGAGCCGCGACAGATTGCAGACATTCCTCAAACAAGGGCAACCGACCATTGGCTTCATCGATGTAGACATATGTAAAAACGGTGACTTTGAGCATTTCAGATAATTGATGGGACTACAGGTAGTCTGCAAACTCCTTGGTCAAAAACTTGCCGACATTTTCGGCGGTATGTTTCTGGACTCTTTCCCGAAGCATCTGACCGACTCGAAGTCGCTCTTGGTCAGTACATTCAATTATTTTCTGTAGTGCACGGCGGAAGTCTGGTTGATCTGGATCCGCAAAATCGATTTCAGATTTGGGGTCCCAAAAAAATGGATAATCTCCCCCTAACTCCAATACCCTAGCGTGCCAACGAGGTGCTAATACTGGAACGCCCATGGCCATTGCTTCCAATATCTTTAAGGATCCAGCAAATGCACCAGACCGATGCTGATTATACCAAGTAAACGGGGTTTGGGCGAGCGCTCGAAGTGCCTCATCCTGAGCCACACGTTCCATTTTTTTTATGCTTGGCGGCAATGTGACTTTTTTACCGGCCCCAATGCACTGCGCTTCAACAGTTTTGCGAAGGTCCTTATTTCTCTCAAGCTCAAAGGCGAGCTGATGCGGAAAATTTGAAGCTCGAAGCGGTCCAAAATGCCTCATCGTTATCTTTGCCTTATCGGACGAAAGGCTCGAATAGAACGACCGCAGTCTTTGAATGAAGCCTAACTTTTCCTTCTCATCTACGCTTTCGACAAGTGATACTGGATCGTTCTTGAGGTTAGCCAGCTGTGCATCCGAAGGAATTGACTTTACAACTTGAGGCATCAAGAGACATCTCTTTGGCGGCTTCATATCGATCGGATACATGCAATCAAAAAACTCATAATCCGCCGAAGTATAGTTAGCCAATCGATCGTTCCATGATGGCGTAATGCACGAAATCGCATCCGCCGCATCAAAGCATTCCTTATCATAAGGGCTCGCTGCATAAATCTTGGGAGAAGGAGCCTCTAGGAAAAACTCGCGGTTATTGCGCACATAAATTAGGTCATACTCGCCCGGTTTTGGCATAATGATTTTTCCATCTGCGCGCCCATACTCCTCTATTCCAGGCTCAAGAAGAACTCCGTTATAGTAAACGTCAAAAGGCACAGACATAGCCTTCATCAAGCCAATTTCATTTATCCGGTCCCCACTAATTGGCGTGACATGCGCTAGATTGCCGATGAAATAAAAGAGGCGGGGCTTTGTAGGCATTATAGGTCCTTAAGGCTTATCAATAGCCTAGCAATGTACATCGGCTAGGATAAAGTCGACGAAATCGTCTTTTGCTTGCTGTGAGAAATAGCGGGTCTGCGCAAGATGCATGGCACGAGAACTCGCTTCTTCAAACTCATCATGGGTCGCAATGATCTGCGCGGCGGCTTCTTCCGGCGTCTCTATTGGTTCATACTCGGGATAGCTTTGTCGCGCACCTTCAAATTGCGCTACCATGGGCCAATTGCGCACGATTGGAACGCATCCATGTGCCATTCCTTCGGCAACAGCTTCGTGGGAGCCCTCTCGCACAGATGCCGAAAAAATATAACCAACCTTTGCAAACCATTCTGCTTTTTCAGTGACAAACCCGTCAAGGCGGACCGCCTCTCCCAACATGTCGAGCATGTTCTTGAACTTTTCGACATAAGGCTTCTCGGCCGGAATATCCGGAAACCCGTTTCCCGCAAGATAAAGGTGCCATCGCCTATCGTGTTTCAATAAGACTTGTAGCGTCTGAAGGACAAAAACTGGGTCTTTTCCGACCGGAGCATACTTCATCATTCCAAGGGCAAAAGACCTATCGTCTTTCTTATGTTGCACAATTGGAGTCTCCGTAGGGCGGATATTTTGAAGCACAGTAGATCTGTCCCGCACACTTGGATCGTCGACGGGGTGGGTAAAGTAAATGTCGAGAATGTGCCCTGCTATGAAAATCATTTGATCTACACGGGCATGGTTCAGGAAAATTGGGTAATGGCTGAAAGCCTCATAACTGTGGCATCTAACAACTAGCTTTTTTGACCAATCTAGGCAGCGGCTAAACCATATCGCGCCAAATGTCGCCCAGTCATAAAGAACGATATCACACCAATTTATCGCATTAATGATATCGGGCGCCAGCTCTTCGAGAGCTTCATGAAACTCCTTTTCTGAATACTGGAAGGAACCTAGAGCGTACAGGGCAGTGTTGAGTTTTAACAGTTCCGCACCAGAGACCTCATTTCGCTTTTTCAAAGCATTGAAGAAATCTGTTGTGTCAATGAGCTGTGTTTCGATCTCTTGGTCTTGCAGTGCTTCTTGAGGTGCGACGACAAAGTAGGGATTTCCTGTCAGTATTAATACTCGTAATGGGCGCTTGATCGGTGGGACCCATTGGCGATCTTTTGGGCGCTTAACTCTCTTTCCGTAGTAGTGCTCATGTAATTCACCACCGTCTTGCAATGGTTCTTGATAAGCTTGGAGGTTAGAAAAGTGTCGCTTATAATACTGATCGTCTGTCAACAAAGGGTTTCGGGAGTGATGTCTCCAGACCCCTGTCTGAAGCCCCCTAATAACCTGAACATACAGCTTGGCCGCAACCATACGGTTTGCCATAGTCACATTTTTCGAAAGCTTTGAAAGCCCAATGGCAGCAAGTGCCTGTTTAGGCTTACCTGAAGCAAAGGCTTTTTCAGCCCATGTTCGAGACCACTTCTTGAGTTTCTTCTCAAACTTTCTCTTCAAACGTCGACGCAATCTCTATCCTCTAGGTCGGCTACAAAAAACTGAATACTTCGTTCAGCGTTTACAAAACGCATGCCAATGGCTCTCACACATCTCAGGAAGGGCTTTATGTGCTGACCAACCAAATAGAGATTGCGCGCGTGATGGATCGGCCCAGCAAGCTGCAACATCACCCCGCCTGCGATCCAACACGTCTCGTGGCGCGTTCTGCCCTGTCACCTTCTGCCAGCAATCCAATACCTCCAGAACGGAATATGCAGTTCCGGTACCAAGATTGACGCACATATGCTGTCTCTCGAGTGCGGCTTCCAAAAAGCTCAGAGCCTTGACATGACCAAGCGCAAGATCCTCAACATGAATGAAGTCTCGCATTCCGGTTCCATCTGGAGTTTCAAAATCATCCCCATAGATCGGGACCGCCTTGCTACCTTCTGCAAAGATCTCAGCGACCCTTGGAAATAGGTTTCCAGGGATGCCACGGGGATTCTCTCCGATCAAGCCAGACGGATGAGCACCAACCGGATTGAAGTACCTCAAGCTAACCGACTTTTTGAGGTGGCCTGCCATATCTTGATCAGCAACAATTTGCTCTATCATGAGCTTTGAGTGACCATAAGGATTAAGGGGCCCAACCGGGTGGTTTTCATCAATAGGCAGGTATTGCGGGCGCCCGTACACAGTTGCAGAACTGGAAAAGATTAGCGTCCCACACTTAGCCTCTTGCATCGCAGCGAGCACAGAGACGGCTCCCCCAACATTTACATCATAATAGGCGGCGGGCTCTTCAACACTCTCTGGAACAGACTTCAGACCTGCTAGTAAAATAACCGCTGCAATATCGTGGTTCTGAAAGACTGACGCCAAAAGGCTTCTATCGCGCATATCGCCGCGAACAAAATCAACCTTTTTCTCAGATATCTCTTCAATTGAGGCGATAACACTGGCGTGGCTGTTACTCAGATCATCAAGAATTACGACGCTATAGCAACTCTTCAAAAGGCAGACGGCAACATGGCTGCCGATATACCCAGCACCACCAACCAAGAGAATTTTTTTCTGCGCTGGCTGCATTCGTTAACTCAGATGTGACTTCCGAAGTGTGCATACTTTTAAATTGCGAAAGCCTAAAGTGATTTTAGTGGTATCTTAAAAAGACAGAAAATACTGTTTCGTCCGAAACGCACCAAAAAGATTCAATTTCCGAGGAAAGCTTTGTTTACCTTCAACAAAATCTCAATCTCGGAGGTTCTGGAACGGATAGCACCAACCGAGACAAAGCTCTTACGCGATGGCGAAATCTGTTTTGTCGGAAAAATTCCGCTCCCTCTGAAGGATCGTCTCTGCGCTTGTTCGACAGAGGCACAAATAAAAGAGGCGAATTCCGAGGCAGATGTCGCAGGCATTATAACTACGCCTGATCTCTGCGCAGCGGTCGCTATAGAAAAGGCTCTGGTGCAAAGTGCATATCCACTAAGAACCATGTTTCAGGTCCATGACCACATCTCAAGATTGCAGGGATTTCAGTGGGAAGACTTTGATACGGAAATAGCTGAAAATGTTCACATACACTCCTCTGCTGTCGTTGCAGAGAAGAACGTTCGCATTGGCGCCGGTTCAACCATAGGACCGAACAGCGTCGTAAAAGAGCGCACAATCATTGGCGAGAACAGCCACCTCGACGCCGGTGTCCTTGCAGGGGTAGAAGCTTTCGACCTCGATAAGACAAGCACGCCGGAAATGCTTTTGCATCAGAGCGGTGGTGTCAAAATTGGAAATAATGTCGAAATTCTATCCGGATGCACGATTGTACGCTCGACATTTGGAGGCTTCACAAAGCTTGGAAACCGAACAAAACTCGATTGTCAGGTTCATGTGGCCCATGACTGTATCTTGGGCGAGCTTGTGGTCGCTGCAGCGTGCGCACTTTTTTGTGGAAGGGTGACCGTTGAAGACAATGTATTCATCGGACCCAACGCTACAATCCGCAATGGGGCATTAGTGAAGACCGGGTCATTTGTTTCTATGGGTGCGGTCGTTATTGCTGACGTTCCTGAAAACACCAAAGTGTCCGGAAACTACGCCATCGAACACAAAAAATGGCTAAGATTTCTTCGGCAAGCGACCAAGTGAAGGGGTCAACATAGTAATTCGGCGTAAAGAGTATGAAGATTTTTCGTTTGCGCTGACCAACTGTATTTGGTGCTTAGAAGGTCGTCTGTACGATCCGAAATCCATGTATCGCGATCACCGCTTAGGAAACGTTCAATCCCGCTTTTAATACCATCAGCGGACGTATGGTCCATTACCAAGCCTATATCCAATTCTTCGACAAAGGCTCGCATATCAGGCAGATCTGAAATCAATATCGGCAATTTCGCGGCAGCAGCTTCAAAGAGTTTGTTGGGCATTGCCATCTGGTAGCTTAGTGACACGCCTTGGATCGGGATAATGGCAGCACTTGCAGAGGCAATCGTTCCGACAACATGATCGTGCGGAACACTGTCGAACATATGCACTCGATCCAAAATCCCCTTAGCCTTTGCGTGCTGAAGGAGCCAGTTATCATCCCGGGCATGTCGCGGTCCCAGTGTCGCTAAATGGCACTTTGGCAGTTGCGAGATCGCTTCAATGACCTTGTCCAATCCACGATGCTCTCTCTGAATTCCTCCAGTGTAGACCAGAAGGGGAACATCCTCTTCCAATCCAGCCATGCTGCGAACGTCAAGTTTCCGGGCGACCGCCTCTTCAGGAGTCAACTCGACTACAGGAGCATTCATAACAACGGTTGGAAAAGACCCTTTATATCGGTTTGCATAGAAACGCGCCGCACCATCAGATACCGTGATTAACGCGTCTACATGATCTAGACAGTCCCGTTCCAAGCGATCGACAATGTCTCGGCCCGCCGGCCCAACATTAGTGGCACGTTCAGTCTCCAATTCGTGCGCGTCATAAATCAGTTTTGCACCATATTGTTTCGCAAGAACAACCCCTGCGGGAAGTGTGAAAATGTCGTGAGCATGTACAATGTCTGGCACACCCTCAAATTCTTGCCGCAGGAAATTTGCAGCAAAAACAAGTGATTTGAGCTGGTAGAGATTCCAGAAGGCTTGGTTTGCTTCCTTGACTTCTTTTGCGATACGCTGATGTCGAGAAGTGAGGCTCTCATTAAGGATACTTAATCTAGCAGACTTCCGAATTGAAGGAGCTAGTTTCGCTTTTACCTTTAAACCCCACCACGCTGTAAGATGTTCGAGCTTTAATCGCTTTCTCTTTTTCCCCAAGTGGCTCTTGTAGTGTTCGCGATAAAGTCTCGGGTCCTCAAGCAACACTGAGATATCACTTGGAAGCCTACGCAGTTCTCGCAGATTTTCTGTATGGTTTGCGAGGCGCCTAAATTCCATCTCCGCAACTTTTCTCGCCCTAGTCAAATAGTCAAAATTCTGAAAATCATCATGCGAGATAAGGCTAAGATCCTTCCACTCAAATCGATTAATTTTTACGTCTTCAAACTCGGTGTGTTTCGAAAAACCTGACGGACGATCACAAAAAACTGTGACGTTGTATTTGGCAGCCAATGAGACTGCCTCCTTGATTACCCGAGCATCTCCGAGAGCCTCATGATAATTTAAAGACCAAACGTTTGGACGTGATTTCATTCGTTGCTCTTAATCTGCTGGACGGAAACAGACTATCAAAAAGTGGCCCAGCAATGACGAGGGTGTCATACTGTGGAGTCTTCAACAAAGCCACCAAGAAATCGTCGCAGTAAAACGACGTTATGAAGCCAGACCGGAAGTGACCTGACAAAGCAAAGTTTGATGCTTGGATATACTTGACGCCTGAAACTGCTCGGAGAAGCTCACTCTTTCCCCGTCCACATCTTGACCCCCGTCCGCACCGCAGCCCTGCCGATCATATGTGCCGCTACGGGGGCGGTCAGCAGCAGGAACAATACCAAAGCGATCAGCAGAAATGTCACGCTGAGGTCCCAGAACCACATTGCAGCACCCAGCATCACCAGACCTGCGGACAACGTGCCTGCTTTTGTCGACGCATGCATGCGCACCAGCACATCCGGCAAGCGCACTACGCCCAAAGCGGCGATGACGGCGAAGAAACTGCCCAACAACACCAACCCGCTGATCGCATAATCCATCATGGCTCGGTCCCTCCGTTTTCGCTGATATCGCGGAATTCCTCTTCCAGATCGGTCAACTCATTATCGTCGCGGCGCGCCAGACGGCGCTCGGCGAACCGCGCCAGGGCGACAGTTGCCAGGAAACCGATCAGCGCCAGCACGATGGCCACGTCCAGAAACGCACGCTCGTCGGTGGCGATGGCGAACAAGCCACAAAAGACCACGATCAGGATCGTCATCATGTCGAGCGCCACCACGCGGTCGGGCAGTGTCGGGCCTTTCACCAGCCGGTAGAAGCCCAGGACAAGGGCCACGGCCATGGTTATGAACCCGATGCTGAGGCTGAGGTTGAGGAACTCTGCTCCGCTCATGTCTCCAAGGCCTCCCGCACCCATTTCTCCATCGTGTTTTTCAGCTGCGCGACCACGGCATCAGGGTCATCGGCGAACATCGCATGCACAAACAGCGTCTTGCGATCCTCGCTCACATCGAGGCTGAGCGTGCCGGGGGTCAGCGAGATCAGGTTCGTGACCAGCAAGATGCCGGTGTCGCTTTTGATATCGAGCGGCATCTCGATGATGCCCGGACGGCTAAGCTGGGTCGGCGTGATGACGTCCCAGACTACGGCCAAAGACGACACGACAAGCTCATAGTGAAACATCACCACCAGCCGCGCCCAGTAATAGGCGCGCAGGAAATAGGCGCTGGGGCCGCCCAGCAAGGGTTGCAGCAGCCACAGCACCGCAAAGCCCAGCACAAAGCCCACGGCCAAGGTCGTCAGCGTGAAGTTCCCGGCCAACGCCGACCAGCTGATCGCAAGGATGAGGTTCAGCAGAAACAGGTTCATGACTGCTCTCCTAACACAGCTTCGATATAGGCCGCAGGGTTCAACAATTGCTCGGCCGAGCGTTCGGCAAACTGAACGAAGGGCTCCGGGTAGAAGCCGATGATGATCGTCAGCGTGGCCAGAAACGCGATGGGCAGCAGGTAGAACCAGCGCTGTTCCGGCGTCAGGATGCTCAGCTTGGGTTCAAGATCGTAGGGATGCGGCTCCCAGAAGGCTTGCGCCCAGATTTTTGTCATTGAATAGATCGTCAGCAAGCCAACGGCGAGGGCTACGCCTGCGATGAACCACATCTCGATATCAAGCGAGGCTTTCACGAGAATATACTTGGCCCAAAAGCCCGAAAGCGGCGGAAAGCCGGCCAGTGAAAAGGCCGGGATCAGGAAGAGCACGCCCAAAAGCGGCGCGGATTTGTAAAGCCCGCCGATCTCTTTCAACTCGGTCGAGCCTGTCAGCTTCTCAGCCACCCCGGCGATCAGGAACAGGTTTGCTTTCACAACGATATGGTGGACCAGGTAGAAGACCGCGCCGACGATGGCCAAGGGCGTAAACAGCGCCAGACCAAGGATCATGTAGCCGATCTGGCTGACGATATGGAACGACAGGATCTTGCGGAAATCGGTTTGCGCCGCAGCCCCCAAAACGCCCGTCACCATGGTGAAGCCTGCGACCCAAAGCAGGATCGTGTGGGTGTAGGCGATGTCATGGTCGAAGACCAAAGTGAACATGCGGATCAGCGCATAGACACCCACTTTCGTCAGCAGACCGGCGAATACCGCAGAGACGCTGAAAGACGGGGTGTGATAGGCCGCTGGCAGCCAGAAGAACAGCGGGAAGACCGCCGCTTTGACACCAAAAGCGATCATAAACATGACCGCAACGACGGTCAGAAGCCCTCGGTTTTCGACATCTTCCACCGCAAGGGACAGATCAGCAAGGTTCAGCGTGCCGGTCATGCCGTAAAGCAGGCCGATGCCCGACAGGAACAGGATCGTCGAAACGAGGTTCAGCGTCACATATTTGATGCCGCCGTCGATCTGCGCCTTCGACCCGCCAAGGATCAAGAGCCCGAAGGACGAGATCAGCATAACCTCGAACCACACATAAAGATTGAACAGATCGCCCGTCAGGAATGCGCCGCATACACCGGCCAACAGCACCTGGAACAGCGCGTGATAGCCAAGATATTCCTTACGGCGGTTGATCTCGGCCAGGGCATAGACCGATACGGCCAGACCGGTGATTGCCGTGATGACCACCATCACTGCGCTCAACAGATCGGCGACCAGCGTGATCCCGAAAGGCGCGGGCCAATTGCCCATCTGCCCGGCGACAACACCGGCCTCAAGCACGTTCGCCATCAGCACGGCGCTGGCGATCAGCAGCAGCGCACAGCCGCCCACGCTGACCCACGCCCCTGCCCGTTTCTCACGCAGCAAGAACGCCAGAACGGCGGTCAGAAAGGGCAGAATAATCGGTAGACTTAGCACCCAACTCATTTGCCAGCGTCCTCGCGCGGCTCGGCGACCCGCATCTTGTCAGAGTTGAGCGTACCCAACGTGGTAAACGCGCGGAACACCAGCACCAGCGCAAAGGCAAAAAGGCCAAAGCCGATCACGATCGCCGTCAGCACCAACGCTTGCGGCAAGGCATTGGCCGCCCCTTCGACGGGGGCATAAGCCCCTTCTTCGATGAGCGGTGGCAGGCCTTGGGTCAGGCGCCCACCTACAAAAATGGTCAGGTTGGCTGCGTTTGAAATCAGGATCAGCCCGAAGATGAATCGCAACACATTGCGCGCCAGCATCAGATAGACGGCGGCTGCAACCAACACACCGATGGCGAGGGCCAGAAGCGTCTCCATCAGATTTCCTCTTCCATCGCGAAGACAAGCGTCAGGATCGCCCCCAGCACGACCAGATAGACGCCGATGTCAAAAAACAGGATCGTCGAGATCGGCAAGCCCTTGTCGTCGCCTTCCGCCCCGATGAAAAGCCACTGCCCCGTAAAGGGCGCGTCCCCGAAAAAAACCGAAAACAGCCCCGACAGAAGCGAGATGGCAAGCCCGACAGCGGCGATGTTCTGCGGGCTGACGCGCAGTGCCTGACGCGCCTCCGACGTGCCGCAGGACACGGCGTAAAGCACAAAGCCCGTGGCCCCTACGAGGCCGCCGATAAACCCGCCGCCCGGCTCGTTATGGCCGCGCAGCAGCATGTAGATCGAGAACACGAGCAAAAGTGACGACAGATAGCGCGTCGCCACCTGAAGGATCAGCGAATTCATGGCGTATCCTCCTGAACATTCGTGTCTTTATTGGCCATCCCGCGACGGTGCCGCACAGGCTGGGTGGTGCGCAAAAGCGCATAGGCCGACAGGCCCGCGATCAAGACCACCGCGATCTCGCCAAATGTGTCCAGCGCCCGGAAATCCACGAGGATGACGTTAACGATGTTGCGGCCAAAGGCGTCCGGCCAGGCGGTCTCGTTGAAATAGGTCGTCAGGCGTGGATCGAACGGTGCCTCCAGCACCAGCAGGATCGTCATCGTCACGACCGCGCCGACGCCGATGGCCAAGAGAGCATCCCAAGGGCGATGGTCCGATTTGCCCCTCTGGTCCAAAAGCGGCAGGCGCAGCATGGCGACCGCGACGAGCACGACAATCAGCGTCTCTACCAACAGCTGTGTGATCGCCACATCCGGCGCGCCGTAGATGATGAAGATGATCGCAACCGCGATACCCACCACGCCCAGGGCCGCAACTGCCGTGATCCGCGAGCGCGTGGTCACCGTCACCAAAGTGCCCGCGATCAGCAAAGTAATGACCGTCCAGTGTTTTGGCGCCAACTCGCCTTCAAAGACCAATGGCCAGTGAAACGCCTCCTTGGCCCAAAGCGTGCCGCCGACGCCCACGAAAAGCGTGGCAAAGATCACGAACATGTATTGCCGCAGAACACCCGATTGCAGCAGACGTGTCTGCCAGGCCGCCACAGCCTTCAGCCCGTCAAGGACGTTATCCCAACCTTTGTCAAATTTCGGCGAGGCCTCATTCACCTTGATGAGCGCGGGCCGCAGGGTCCGGTGGAACGCGTAAAGCAGCCCCCCGATCACAAACGTCGCAATCGAAAGATAAAGCGCAAGGTTAACACCGGCCCAGAGCTTCAGCTCTTTCGCCTCCTCCATCGACCCAAGGAAGCCCTGCACCGTCGGGTTCACCAGATAGGTTTGCGCGTAGCCCGGCATCAGCCCAAAAAAGAGGCCAAGCACCGCCAGAACGACCGGTCCTGCCAGCATCGACCACGGCGCTTCGTGCGGCGTATGGGGCATCTCCCCTTCCGCTTTGCTCCAGAACGGGCGCAGCGCGACGATGCCTGCCACGGCCACCATCAAAGCGTTCGCCGCCAGCGACATACCCGCCACAAAGGTCACATTGGTCAGGGTTTCTTCGGCGCCCTTATAGGCCAGCTCTTTCGCGATGAAGCCCATGAAGGGCGGAATGCCCGCCATGCTCAACGCCGCCAAAGCCGCCGCAAAGGCCGTCACGGGCATCGCCTTGCCCAAGCCGCCCAGAACGTTGGCGTCCCGCGTCCCGGTCCCGTGGTCGATACAGCCCACGACCAGAAAGAGCGCCGCTTTATAAAGCGAATGCACCACCAGAAACGTCACAAACGCCGTGATCGCATAGCCCTCTGCCGAGCCGAGCAACATGGTTAACGTGCCCAGAGCCATCAACGTCGTATAGGCCAGCGCCTGCTTCAAATCTGTCTGCCGAAACGCCAGGATCGACGCGAAAACCGCCGTCACCGCGCCAAAGACCGTCAGCGTCCACAGCCATAGCTCCGTCCCCGACAACCCGGGATGCAAGCGCGCCATCAGGTAAACGCCGCCCTTCACCATCGTGGCCGAGTGCAGGAAGGCCGACACCGGTGTCGGGGCTGCCATCGCGTTCGGCAACCAGAAGTGAAACGGCACCTGCGCCGATTTCGTGAACGCACCCACAAGGATCAGGATCACGATCCCCACATACCAGGGATGCTCCCGGATCGCGTCGCCCTGGGCCAAAATTTCGGAAATCTCGAACGTGCCTGCGGCGACGCCCAGCAGGATAAAGCCCGCGAGCAAAACCAGCGCGCCCGCCCCCGTCAGCAACAACGCCTGCAAGGCCGAGCGGCGCGATTTCGCTTCTTCATTGTTGAAACCGATCAGCAGATAGGACGTGATCGTGGTTAATTCCCAAAACACGAACAAAGCGATCAGGTTATCGGCCAGAACCAACCCCAGCATCGCCAGCATGAAGCTGGTCAAATAAAGGGCAAACCGGTCATATTGCGGATGCCCGGCCAGATAGCTGTTCGAGTAAAGCATCACCGCCGTGCCGATTCCGCTGATCAGCAGCGAAAACGTCAGGCTCAGACCATCGATTGTAAACGACAGCGCGATGTCCAGCGAGGGCACCCAATTCCACATAAGGCGCACAACCTCGCCTTGGCTCACTGGCCCCAGAAATTGCAGAAAATATGCGAAAAGTGCCGCGGCGATCAGGACAGGCACCCACCCTACAACGCCATTTGAGGCTGATGCCCCGGGCTCAGATGCTGCCATTTTATCCCTCGTCCAGTCGTCACCTGACCCAGATCAGGCGTATTCCAATTCTCAATTTAGGGTAAACCCCCAGAATGTCGACAGCCGGGGCATGTCCCACCCCCCGTGTGACATGCCCCGGCTGACGTCCGTCTCAGTATATCGTTCCGGATGTCACAAAGATAAGGCAAAGGATTAATAGGAAAACCCGACCAAAACAATAATTTCGATAGCTTTTTCCTATCATATGGTGAATCCTCCGATCATGTCCGATCTCACCCTCCGCCAACTACGTTATCTCAGCGCCCTCGCCGACACGCGCCATTTCCGCAAAGCCGCCGAGCGAGAGGGGATCAGCCAGCCCTCCCTTTCCGTGCAGATCAGCAACCTCGAAGACACTCTCGCCCTGCGCCTTGTCGAACGCGGTCGCGGCCCCGTCACCTTAACCCCAGCAGGTCGTGAGGTTTTACTACGCGCCCAAGCGATCCTCGACGATGTGCAGCGCCTCCGCGACATCTCCAACACGCTGAAATCCGGGCTGTCCGGAACGCTCCGCCTTGGGGTCAGCCCCACGCTCGGCCCCTATCTCATGCCCTATGTCGTAGCCGAGTTGCACCGCGCTTACCCCGACCTTTCGCTTTACATCCGCGAACACACCCCCGCCGATCTGCGCCACGAATTGGAACGAGGCGGCCACGACATCCTGCTCACCCAGCTTCCTGTCACCGGCGCAGACCTGACGACCCGCCGTCTTTTCCGCGAACCGCTCTCGCTCGTCACCGCCTCCGATCATCCGCTCGCCAGCCGCGCCCAGATCATCGAAGGCGATCTGCACGGCCAGGCCATCCTCTCTCTCGGTCCCGGCTACGCGCTGCACGATCAGATCGCCGGCCTATGCGCCGACACAGGCGCCGAGTTACAGCGCGACTACGAGGGCACCTCCCTTGATGCGCTGCGCCAGATGGTCGGCATGGGCATGGGCGCGACCTTCCTGCCCGCGCTTTATATCGCGTCTGAAATCCCGGAAGGCGATCCGTCGCTCGCCATCCGCCCCATGAAACGCCCCGCTTTGCACCGCAGCGTTGGTCTGGTCTGGCGCAAACGCTCCGGCAATCTCACCGCGTTCGACCGCATCGCGGACGCCATCACCCGCGTCGCCAAAGACCGCTTCGCGGGCCTCATCGCGATCCAATCCGATTAACCTCAACGCGCGCCCCCGCCCCTTCGCTTTTCCAAAATATCCCCGCCGGAGGCTCCGTCCTCAGCCGCGCAACCACCCGTCTGCAAACTGAACCCGCTCCACCCCCGCCAAATGCCGAACCCGCTCCAGTTCCGAGGCCAAGCCCGCACAGCGCGCCTTACCCATCCGAACCCCCGCCTCTGGCCAGAACGCGCGCACCGCCAAAACATCCCCCTCCCGCTTGGCATCCACGCGCCCAATCAGCCGGTCGCCCTGCATCACGGGAAACACGTAATAGCCATAGCGCCGCTTCGCTTCCGGCACGAAAATCTCGATCCGGTAGTGAAAACCAAAGAGCCGCTCCGCCCGCGCACGGTCCCTTAGCGCCGGGTCAAACGGCGATAACAGCCGCACCCGCGACGATGGCGCGGGCAAATCGCGCACCTCCTGTAGCATCGCCTCGGTGGTAAAACTGCGCCGTAAAGCCCCATCCGCCATCTCGACATCCACCGCGCAAATCCGCCCGTCCGCCAAAGCCGCGGCACACCACGCTTTCGCCTCGTCCCGCGTCACAATCTCGTAAAACGCGGCCAACTCGCCGCTGGTCCCGAACCCGATCCGCTCCAAAGCCGAAGCCATCGCCCAGTCCACAATCTCCTCATCAGAACGCCGCGCGTTCAAATACTCCGCCGGGATCACCCGTTCGGTCAGATCGTAATACTTGCGAAACCCGCGCCTATGGCAAATCGCCAGTTCGCCGGCCCGCCACAAATACTCCAGCGCAGTTTTTGACGGATGCCAGTCCCACCAGCCCTGCGATCCTTTCGCCTCGTCCTGCCCTACATCCATCGAGCAAGCCGCCCCGTGATCGGCCACATGGCGCAAGACCGTGTCGATCTCGTCCTGCCACCCCTCGCGCCGGGCCGCAGGCCAGCGCGCCTGCATCCGTGCCGCATCACGGGCAAATTTCAGCCGCCACATCGGATAGGCCGCCATCGGGATCACCGAGGCATCATGGGTCCAATGCTCAAACGCCGTCCGCCGCTTGGCCACCAACGCCCCCAAAGCAGGCGGGCGATACTGCCCCCGGCGCGCCCACAAGATCAGATCATGCGCCCGCGCCAGCGTATTCACACTGTCCACCTGCACAAAGCCCAAACGCTCAAGCACATGGTCCAGATCAGCCCCCTGACCCGTGCCCGACCCGGGCCGCAGCAACAGATGCCGATCCAGAAACAGCCGCCGGGCCAGATCATTGCGCAACACAGGAACACTCATGGCGCCACGTTACTCCAACCGCTCCATAGCGCCAGCCCATTAACCTTAACGCGCGCCCGCCCCTTAACGCGCGCCCCCGCCCCTTCGCTTTTTCAAAATATCCCCGCCGGAGGCATCCATGATCCACCAAAACCACCACCCCCGGGGCTGACAAGCGCCCCCGCCACGCTATCTCGCCCACCATGAGTGAGCAGCCCAAAGCGCAAGCGCGCGCCATCCCCGCGACCCGCCTGTCGCGCTTCAATCAACTGGCCTCCATGACCGCCCGCGTGGGCGGCAACATGGCCGGCGGCGCGCTGCAAGACCTTGCCCGCGGCCAGCGCCCCAGCATGCGCAACCTGTTGCTGACGCCCGGCAATATGCGCCGCATTGCCGATGATCTGGCCAAGATGCGCGGGGCGGCCATGAAAATCGGCCAGCTTGTCTCCATGGACACCGGCGACGTGCTGCCGCCAGAGCTTGCTCAGATTTTCGCGCGCCTGCGCGCCGACGCCGATTTCATGCCCCCCGCCCAGTTGAAAAAAGTGCTAAACGCCAATTGGCGCGACGGCTGGCTCAAAGAATTTCACCGCTTCGATGTCCACCCCATCGCCGCCGCCTCCATCGGGCAGGTCCATCGCGCGCAGCTCAAAGACGGGCGCGATTTGGCCATCAAAGTGCAATATCCCGGCGTCGCCAAAAGCATCGACAGCGATGTCTCCAATGTCGGCGCGCTGATGAAACTCTCCGGCCTGCTGCCTGCCGGGTTCGAGCTGAAACCCTACCTGATCGAGGCCCGCCGCCAGCTGCACGAGGAAACCGACTACGCGCTTGAGGGCCGCCAACTGCAAGCCTTCCGCACCCATCTGGCAGGGCATCCCGCCTTCACCCTTCCCGAATTGCACGAAGACTGGACGACCGAAAATATCCTGACGATGTCCTATGTCTCGGGCATCGCCATCGAAGACGCGATCTCCGCGCCGCAAGAGACGCGCAACCAGATCGCAGACCATCTGCTTCGCCTCATGCTGGACGAGCTTTTCACCTTCCACCTAATGCAGACCGACCCCAATTTCGCGAATTACCGCTACGCACCCGACAGCGGCAAAATCATCCTGCTGGATTTCGGCGCGACCCGCGCGATTGATCCTGCGCTGGCAGACCAATACCGCCGCCTGATGCGCGCAGGCTTTGCGGACGACACCGAAGCGCTCCACGCCGTCGCGATGGAGGTGGGCTTTCTCTCCGAGCAGACAGAGCCGCGCCACGCCACCCGCATCCTGCGCATGATGCAATTGGTCTTCGCCGCCCTGTCCGAGGACGCGGTCTTCGATTTCACCCGCACCGATCTGTCAGACGCCATGAATGCCGAAGGGCGCGCCCTTGCCGAAGACGGTTTTGTGCCGCCGCCCCTGCCGATGGATGTCCTCTATCTGCAACGCAAATTTGGCGGCATGTTCCTGCTCTGCGCCCGGCTCAAAGCCCAGGTGCCGCTGCGCGCCTTGATCGAAAAGTATCTTTAAGGTCCTCGCGCCCGGCACAATGGATGCAAAGCAGACACACTGTCTCGCATCTGTTAACCCTCTGACTCTCAGGCCTGTTGTGACGACAATATTCCGCCCGGTAAGGTCCTCGCCATGCCGGATAGCCCCAATATCCTCTTCATCGCCGTCGATGATCTGTTTGAATTCACTGCGTTCCGAAACTCCTTCGGCGTGGAAATCCAGACACCGAACATGGACCGCCTTCTGGATAAATCCGCCCATTTCGAGAACGCCTTTGCGACCACGCCCGTCTGCAACCCGTCGCGCACCTCGTCGCTGACCGGCAAATCCCCGTTCGAGACGAACGTGCTGGATAACGTCGTCGCTTGGCATGAGGAAAACCCGGTCGAGGAATCCCTGCCTGCCGCGCTGAAAGATGACGGCTATCACACGGCCTCGGCTGGCAAGATTTTCCACGGCTACAAACCGCCCCCCGATTTCGTGCAGGACCGCGTGTTCTCTGAAGAGGTCCCTAATATCCGCGACAGCTTTGACAAGAACGACGGCCTCTCAAATGGCGGCGGCTGGCAGGCCAAGGGCTATACCGGCGCGGATGATCAATTCTACGATCACAAGGTCGCCTCTTGGGGCGTCGAGTTCCTTGAGGACTACGACCAGCAAGACCCGTTCATGCTGATGCTTGGCTTCAAACATCCCCATAACAATTTCGAGGCGCCACAGCAGTATTACGACCTGTATGACCTCGACCAGATCAAGGTGCCCGACAGCTGGGTCGCAGGCGATCTGTCAGACGCACCGGCCTTCGCGCAACAATTCATGAACAAGGGGCAGTTCTTCCCCGACAAGGACATGGATGTCTGGAAAGGCACGGTCGAGGGCTACCTCGCCGCGATCTCCCATGCCGACGCTCAGATCGGGCGCGTTCTGGACGCGCTCGACGCCTCCCCGCATGCCGATAACACTGCAATCCTGCTGCATTCGGATCACGGGTTCCAACTGGGCGACAAGGACCATTTCGGCAAGTTCACCCTGTGGGAGGAAAGCGCCAAGGCGCCGCTCTTTCTGCACCTGCCCGGCATGACCGAAGGCACTACAATCTCGACCCCGGTCAGCCTGATCGACATCATGCCCACGCTGCTGGATCTGGCCGGGGCCGACCCTGCCCCCTATGCCATTGGCGAAAGCCTCATGCCGCTTGTCGATGACGACTACGGCACCCATTCCGGCGGCCCGGTCTTCACGCAAGTCTACGGATCGCTCTCGCTGCGCTCGGACGATCTGCGGTTCATCCGCTACGCCGACGGGTCCGAAGAGCTATATAACACCGCGACCGATCCCGGCCAGCACACCAATCTCGCGACCGACACCGCCTATGCGCAAACCCTGCAAGACCTGCGCGCAGAGATGTGGATTGAGGCCGATATCTACGGCCTGACGACCAACGATTATGACCCGACCCTGACAGGCACCAGCGGCACCGATGTGCTGATGGCCCAGCCCGAAACCGAAACGCTTGAGGGCGGCGCGGGCGATGACGTTTACTTCCTATATGACAACACCGCCCAAGTCGTTGAAGCCGCAGATGGCGGCCATGATCTGGCCTATCTCTCCGGTGTCGGCCCTATCGACCTGCCCGACAATGTTGAGGACGGCTTTATCGGCGTGCTGACAGCGCCTGAGCGGATCAAGGTGACCGGCAATGATCTCGACAACACGTTCTGGACCCAGGGCGCCTCGGTCGAGCTGCGCGCGGGCGCAGGCGACGACGTCATCAACACCGACCAATGGTCCGGAAATCGCCTGTGGGGCGAGGACGGCAATGACATCCTCAAAGGCGGCAATTGGAGCGACCGTCTCGATGGCGGCACTGGCGACGACATCCTTATCGGCGGGCGTGGTACCGACTTCCTCAAAGGTGGAGCTGGGGCCGACCAGATGGATGGCGGCGCGGGCTTCGACACGGTCGATTACAAGCACGCCGACAGCGATATCTACGTGAACCTCCATATCGGACGCGGCTATGGCGGCGACGCCCAGGGCGACCGGTTGACCGGGATCGAACGGGTCTGGGGCAGCAAATACGGCGACACGATCATGGGCGACCACGGCGCCAACACCCTGATCGGCAATAATGGCGACGACTATATCAACGCCTTTTCCGGTGATGATGACCTCTATGGCGGTCAGGGCAACGACATCATCCTTGGCGGCGATGACAACGACTGGATCGACGGTGGCACCGGCGACGACACGCTCGACGGCGGGCGCGGCCATGACCGGATCATGGGCGGCGAAGGGGCGGACCGGATCAATGGCGGCGATGGTCAGGACGTGGCTGATTACTCCGCCTCCGACGGCGACGTCTATGTCAATCTCAACACCGGGCGCGGCTGGGGCCATGACGCCGAGGGCGACCGTCTCAGCAATATCGAAGAGGTCGAAGGCTCTGACTTCAACGACACACTCATGGGCAGCGGCGGCGACGACATCCTGATCGGCGGCGATGGCGACGATTATATCAATGCTTCCCACGGCGATGACATTCTGGTGGGTGGCAGAGGCGCAGACGCCCTGATCGGCAGCTTCGGCGATGATATGGTAACCTATGAAGACAGCGCCGAAGGGGTCGTTGTGCAACTTGGCCTTGGCCGCGGCTGGCAAGGCGACGCCGCGGGCGACACCTATCACGGCATCGAAGATGCCGAAGGCTCCACCTATGCCGATACGCTGATCGGCAACGCCGAGGACAACATGCTGATTGGCGGCGCGGGCGACGACTATATCCATGGCGGCCACGGCGATGACCTGCTCGAAGGTGGCGCGGGCGCGGATGCGCTGGTGGGCGGTACTGGCCTCGACATCGTCGATTACACCGCATCTGGCAGCGGCGTCACCGTCAACCTCACCGATCTGACCGCCGCCGGCGGTGATGCCGCGGGCGATACCTTCTGGGCCGTCGAAGGCGTCGCCGGTTCCGATTATGACGACGACCTCACCGGAGCTGCGACAAGCTCGGGTATTCTTGGCGGTGACGGAGACGACAGGATCACCATCGGGCGCAGCGACACAGCCATGGCAGGCGGGCAAGGCGCCGACAGCTTTATCATTGACGCGAGCCAGTTGGGCGCCGACAGCTTCCTGCACATCTTCGACTTCAACGCAGATGTCGACAGCCTCGTCTTCAAAGGCGCGGTCACGCTGTCGAACCTCACCACCGACACGGAGGGCACCCGTATGGAGATCGCGGGCGAGGACGACATCATGGCGATCCTGACCCTCGATCAGGTGACCCTCAGCGAGGATGACATCCTCTTTGAGGATGAAGATCAGGATGATCCAAATCTGGTTTTTTAATCATCGATGCGTCTCGCATCTAGGTAAATTGAGCCGCATCCCGATGCGGAAGAAAGCCCCCCTATTTCCTGCCAACTTCACGAAAAGCGACTTCTGTCCAACAAACTACGTTCTAGAAATGCGGGGACGTCTCTAAGAAAGGGAAGGTCGCGGGTTCTTCAGGTCGAAATTCAGTCACACCACCACAACATCCGTGCCCCACTCGCGGCATTGCACCGCCAGGTCTCCGGGCAGATAGGCGTCCGTAAAGAAGACATCGATCTCGCGCAGGGACCCGATAGCCACCGGGGCCGAGCGCTCGAATTTCGAGTGATCGGCGACCAGAAAGCTCTGCCGCGCCCGGCGCAGGATCGTTTGGCTGACGCCCACCTCCTGCATGTCGAAATCCAGAATGTCGCCTTCGGTGTCCAGCGCTGAACACCCGATCACGGCGATGTCGAACTTGAACGTCTCGACCGAGCGCATGGTCAGCGGGCCGACCAACCCGCCATCGCTCTTGCGCAATGCGCCTCCGGTGACGATCACCTCGCAATCGGGATTGCCACTCAGAATGTTCGCGACATTAATATTGTTCGTCATCACCATAAGGTTGGAATGGCCTCGCAGCGCCTGCGCCACCGCTTCGGTGCTGGTTCCGATGTTCAGGAACACCGACGCGTCGTTCGGGATATGCGCCGCACAGGCCCGCGCCACCTGATCCTTGGCATCCATGTTCAGCTGGCGGCGCTCTTCATACCGGATATTGTCAACGCCTGAAGGCAGAACCGCCCCGCCATGCACCCGCTCCAGCTTGCCCGCATGGGCCATCTCGGTCAGGTCGCGACGGATTGTCTGCACGGTCACGTTGAACCGCTCGGCCAGGTCCTCGACAGTGACCTTGCCCTCCTTGCGGGCGATCTCCAGAATGTCCGGATGCCTGAATGTCTGAGACATGGGCTTCCTCCTCGCCTCCCCCTCATTGCCTTCGTTTTTGTTCGATTTGACGATTCCGAACAACCCGATTCGCGGTCTAAGCGGCCGTCTAGGCCATATTCTTTGCAGAACATACGCGATTCAAAGCGCTTTGGGTTCGTTTTATCCACAGAGCATTTGATAAAAGAACCAAAACGAACAATTACCTGTTGACGCCATGGCACAAGACTGTTTCCCTAAATGTCGCACGCCACATCTGGGAGGAGGGGTTTGTGCCCAACGCGACCGCGACATCACCAGTCGATCTGTTCGTCATTGGCGGCGGCATCAATGGATGCGGCATCGCCCGGGACGCCGCTGGTCGCGGTCTCTCTGTGACATTGGCCGAGATGAACGATCTGGCCTCCGCCACCTCCTCTGCATCGACCAAGCTCTTCCATGGTGGCCTGCGCTATCTTGAATACTTCGAGGTCCGCCTCGTCCGCGAAGCCCTGATCGAGCGCGAGGTTCTGCTCCGCGCAATGCCCCACATCTCGTGGCCCATGCGCTTCGTGCTGCCCTATCACAAAGACATGCGGTTCGAGGGCGAAACGCCAACTTCGAAACTGCTCAACGTCTTCATGCCGTGGATGAAAGGGCGCCGCCCCGCGTGGCTGATCCGCCTCGGCCTCTTCATGTATGACAATCTGGGCGGCCGCAAAATCCTGCCCGCGACCTCCACCGTTAACCTTAACGCCGACCCCGCAGGCGCGCCGCTTCAGGACCGCTTTGAAAAAGCGTTCGAATACTCCGATTGCTGGATCGAGGATTCCCGCCTCGTCGTTCTCAACGCCCGCGATGCCGAAGCCCGCGGTGCTCAGATCAACACACGCACGAAAGTCCTCAGCGCAGAACGCGATGGTGATCTGTGGAAAGTGACCCTGCAAAACGATCACGGCACGCGCACAGTTTACGCCAAAATGCTGGTCAACGCAGGCGGCCCCTGGGTCGAGGATATCATCCGCAACACCGCCCGCATCAACTCTGCCGAAGGGGTGCGCCTTGTGCGCGGCTCCCACATTGTGACCCGGAAACTCTTCGACCACGACAAATGCTATTTCTTTCAGGGCGAGGATGGCCGCATCATTTTCGCCATTCCCTATGAGACGGATTTCACCCTGATCGGCACCACCGATGCCGACCATCCAGATCCGTCGCTCAAGCCCGAATGCACGCCCGAAGAAAACGCCTATCTGCGCGATTTCGCGTCGAAATATTTCAAGCAGCCCGTCACCGAGGATGACGTCGTCTGGACCTATTCCGGCGTCCGCCCACTTTATGATGACGGGGCCAGCTCGGCCACCGCCGCCACCCGCGACTATGTTTTGAAAGTCGATCAGACCGGCGGTGCGCCCTTGCTCAACGTCTTCGGCGGCAAGATCACAACATACCGGAAGCTGGCCGAACACGCGCTGGAAAAAATCGTGCCGTTCTTCCCCCAAGCAACCGGCGCATGGACCGCGGGCGTCCCCCTACCCGGCGGCGATTTCCCGGTCGAAGGCGTCCAGGCTCAGGTCGAGAAGCTGCAATTCGAGCGTCCCTTCCTCGATGACCGCTGGGCCCTCCGCCTGATCCGTGCCTACGGGACCGAGGCGCATGACATCGTGCAAAATGCCGCCCGCGCCGAAGACCTCGGCCAGGATTTCGGCGCCACACTGACCGAGGCCGAAATCCGCTGGCTCATGGTTAACGAATATGCCCAAAACGCCGCCGACATTGTCTGGCGCCGCTCGAAACTCGGCCTGCGGTTAAACAAGACCCAGATCGACGCCATCGACGCCTTCATGGCCGACACCACCCCTCACACCGCTGCGGCAGAATGAAGACCAATGACGCTAGAGCTTAAAAACGTATCCAAAACCGTCGCCGGGCAGACCCACATCTACCCCACCGATCTGACGCTGGAACCCGCCACGATGAACGTCCTGCTCGGGGCGACCTCTTCGGGCAAAACCTCGCTGATGCGTATCATGGCGGGCCTCGACGTTCCCGCCACCGGCTCGATCCACTGGCAGGGCCAAGACGTCACCGGCATGCGCGTCCAGGACCGCAAGGTCGCGATGGTCTACCAGCAATTCATCAACTACCCGTCGATGAGCGTTTACGACAACATCGCCTCGCCCATGCGCCTGCTTGGCAAATCCAGCGCCGAGATCGACAAGGCCGTCCGCAAGACCGCCGATCTGATGCAGCTCACCCCGATGCTGGACCGCAAACCGCTTGAGTTGTCGGGTGGCCAGCAACAGCGCTGCGCCCTCGCCCGTGCCCTCGTCAAAGATGCGGGCCTCGTCCTGCTCGACGAACCCCTCGCCAATCTCGACTACAAACTCCGCGAAGAACTGCGCGCCGAGATTCCCAAGATCTTCGCCGAAGCTGGCTCCATCTTCGTATATGCCACGACCGAACCCGAAGAGGCGCTCCTTCTCGGTGGCAACACCGCGACCCTCTGGGAAGGCCGCGTCACCCAATTCGGCCCCACCCCTTCGGTCTACCGCACCCCCACCGACGCCACGACCGCGCGCGTCTTCTCGGACCCGCCGATGAACTTTCTAACCGTGCGCAAGGAAGGCAACAAAATCCATTTCGGCGACGGTCAAAGCGCCGACACCACCGGCGCGCTCGCCGCCCTGGCCGACGGCACCTATCAAGCCGGTTTCCGCCCCAACCACTTGGAGCTCGACGAGCCCCAAGGCGATCCGCTCCAGTTCGCCACAACCCTCGCCGTGACCGAAATCACCGGGTCCGAGACCTTCGTGCATCTCGACTACCACGGCGACCGTTGGGTCGGCCTCGTCCACGGCATTCGCAACCTCGAAATCGGGGCAGAGCTGCCCGTCTATCTCGACCCGTCCCATGTCTACATTTTCGCAAAAGAGACCGGAGCCCTCGTCGCCCCCGCCTCTTATGCCAGCGCCGCGTAAGGAAATCCGATGGCCAAGATCACCCTCGATAACCTCGCGCACAGCTACTACCCGAACCCCAAAGGCGAGGATGATTTCGCGCTGAAGGAACTTAATCACGACTGGAACGACGGCGAAGCCTACGCCCTGCTTGGCTCCTCCGGTTGCGGCAAGTCCACGCTTCTCAACATCATCTCCGGCCTTTTGGAGCCGTCCCAAGGCCGCATCCTCTTCAACGATGTCGATGTCACCCATGCCCCCACGACCGAACGCAACATCGCCCAGGTTTTCCAGTTTCCCGTCGTCTACGACACGATGACGGTCCGCGATAACCTCGCCTTCCCACTGCGCAATCGCGGCGCTGACCCGAAATACGTCGCCGAACGCGTCCAGAAAATCGGCGCCATGATCGGGATGGAGGCGGAGTTGGACCGCAAGGCCCGTGGCCTCACCGCCGACGCCAAGCAAAAGATCAGCCTTGGCCGCGGCATGGTCCGCGAAGACGTCAACGCGCTCCTCTTCGACGAGCCGTTAACCGTGATCGACCCCCACATGAAGTGGGAGCTGCGCACACAGCTCAAAGCGCTCCATCACGAGTTCGGCCACACGATGATCTACGTCACCCATGACCAGACCGAGGCGCTAACCTTCGCCGACAAGGTCGTCGTCATGTATGATGGCCGCGTCGTCCAGATCGGCACGCCCCAGCAGCTGTTCGAGACGCCCGAACACACCTTCGTCGGCTATTTCATCGGCTCCCCCGGCATGAACGTGCTGGACGCCGAGGTCACCGGCCAGACCGCCCGCGTGGGCGACACGGACATCCCCCTCGCAAACGGCTATGACGGGCTGACGGGCACAATCCAGATCGGTGTGCGCCCCGAATTTGCGTCGCTGACGACCGATCCCACCGGCCTGCCCGTCACCATCCGCCGCATCGAAGACGTGGGCCGCCACAAGATCATCCGCGCCGACTACCAAGGCACCGAAATCAACGTGATCGCCAACGAAGGCAGTCCGATCGACGCCGACGCCACCCGCATCGCCTTCGACCCCTCGGGCATCAATGTCTACGCCGACGATTGGCGCGTCGCACCGTCGTCCAAATCCGTCGGAAAGGCCGCGTGATGAACAAGACCGTTAACCAAAAAGCATGGTTCCTTGTCCTGCCCGTTCTGGTCCTCGTGGCATTCTCCGCGGTGATCCCGCTGATGACGGTCGTGAACTATTCCGTGCAAGACAGCTTCGGGAACAATGAATTCTTCTGGGCGGGTCTCGAATGGTTCGACGAACTGCTCCACTCCGAACGGATGTGGGACGCGCTGGGGCGGCAACTGGCCTTCTCCGCCATCATCCTCGCCATCCAGATCCCGCTGGGTATCTTCATCGCCCTCAACATGCCGAAAAAAGGCGTCTGGGTCTCGGTCTGCCTTGTCCTGATGTCCCTGCCGCTCCTGATCCCGTGGAACGTGGTCGGCACAATCTGGCAGATCTTCGGCCGCGTCGATATCGGCCTGCTGGGCTACACGCTCGACGCGCTTGGCATCGATTACAACTACACCCAAGACCCCGTCGCCGCGTGGATCACCGTCATCGTGATGGACGTCTGGCACTGGACCTCGCTCGTCGCGTTGCTCGCCTACGCAGGCCTGCAATCCATCCCCGACGCCTATTATCAAGCCGCCAAAATCGACCAGGCGAGCCGCTGGAAAGTCTTCCGCTATATCGAGCTGCCCAAGATCACCGGCGTCCTCATGATCGCCATCCTTCTGCGCTTCATGGACAGCTTCATGATCTACACCGAGCCGTTCGTGGTCACCGGCGGAGGCCCCGGCAACGCCACCACCTTCCTGTCCATCGATCTTGTCAAAATGGCCCTCGGACAGTTCGATCTTGGCCCGGCGGCGGCGTTCTCGCTGATGTATTTTCTGGTTATCCTGTTGATTTCATGGGTGTTCTACACCGTGATGGTCAACCTCGACAAAAGGGACGGCGTGTAAATGACTGACGCAACCGCCACCACATTCACGCCCGCCAAGCGCCGCGCGAAACCGCTGATCAACAAAAGCGCGGTCGTGATGACGCTCTATCTGCTGTTCCTGTTCCTGCCGATCTACTGGCTCATCAACATGAGCCTCAAGACGAACACGGAAATCCTCAGCAGCTTCTCGCTCTGGCCCCAGAACCTGACATTCGAGAATTACGCGACAATCCTCACCGATCCGGCGTGGTATTCCGGTTACATCAACTCGCTGATCTACGTGGTCATCAACACCGTGATCAGCCTCGCCGTGGCGCTGCCCGCCGCCTACGCCTTCAGCCGCTACAGCTTCATGGGCGACAAGCACCTGTTCTTCTGGCTGCTCACCAACCGCATGGCACCGCCCGCGGTGTTCGCCCTGCCCTTCTTCCAGCTCTATTCCTCCGTTGGCCTCTTCGACACGCACATCGCCGTGGCCCTTGCCCACTGCCTCTTCAACGTGCCCCTCGCCGTTTGGATCCTCGAAGGCTTTATGCGCGGTGTCCCGAAAGAAATCGACGAGACCGCCTATCTCGACGGCTACTCCTTCCCGCGCTTCTTCACGCGCATCTTCATGCCGCTGATCGCATCCGGCATCGGCGTCGCCGCGTTCTTCTGCTTCATGTTCTCATGGGTCGAACTGCTGCTCTCGCGCACGCTCACATCCGTGGACGCCAAACCCATCGCCGCCACCATGACCCGAACCCAAGGCGCCGCCGGCATCGACTGGGGCGTGCTGGCAGCCGCCGGTGTCTTAACCATCGTCCCCGGAGCGCTCGTGATCTATTTCGTCCGCAACTACATCGCCAAGGGCTTCGCCCTGGGGAGGGTGTGATGGATTGGGTAGCCGCTTACGGCGCAGCTTTATCAACATTTTTGGCCGCTATTGCTGGTTGGAACTGGTGGCAGCGGGAAATCTACCTAACCGTCCATGGCATTCATCCATCTGATAATGCCTTCAAGAAAGATCACAACTTTAGTGTCGCGATCACGAATTCAGGACGCCGCCCTACAGTCGTGCATTGTGTCAAAATAGACTTTCTGACGCACAAATCGAACCGATCTGAGAGCATTGGAGCCGCTCAGTTTGATAGCGCATCGAGTTGGGATCCTTCACAAAAAATGGAACCCATTGAAGGCAAACCTAATACCAGTCGGAGGGTTCCGAACGTCTTGCAGGTAGGTGACGAGTTGCATGGACAGTTCTCGCCCATCAAAGACTATCTGCCAGCAATACATTGGATAAAGATCACAGCATCCGCCAGAAACTCAAAACGGGGCTTCGTTGGCTGGATTGCTCCCATGGAAAGGACCTCATAATGGAATGGATGGCCTGGACCCTGCCCACCGCGATCTTCTTCGGCTGCATCGCGGCGCTGCTTATCACCTTCACGATCCTCGCGATCAAATACCCCGAGACGCCTCGCGTCGGCATCCTGCGCATTGAAACCACGCGCGGCGACCGGCTTTTCATCACGCTGCTCGGCTCGGCCTTCATCAACATCGCATGGCTCGGCCTCGTGGGCGATCACCAGCCCTATGCGCTGCTCGTCTGCCTTGCCTACGCCGCTGCGGTCTTCCGCTGGGTCTGACATTACCCCGGAGCAGATACCCCGCTCCGGCCCGATCAAGAAAACGGTTCAAAAGGGAGGACAACTATGAACCTTAACCTCAAATCAACCACCGCTCTGGGGGTCGCGCTTTCGCTACTCTCCGGTCCGGTCTTTGCCGATATGGAGGCCGCACGCGCCTTCCTTGACGCCGAGATCGGCGACCTCTCGGTCCTCACCCGCGAGGAACAGGAAGCCGAGATGCAGTTCTTCATCGACGCGGCCCAGCCCTTCCAGGGCATGGAAATCAGCGTCGTTTCGGAAACCATCGCGACCCACGAATACGAGGCGCAGGTGCTTGCCCCTGCCTTCACCGCCATCACCGGCATTCAGGTCACCCATGACCTGATCGGCGAAGGCGACGTGGTCGAGCGTCTGCAAACGCAAATGCAATCGGGCGAAAACATCTATGACGCCTATGTCAACGATAGCGACCTGATCGGCACCCACTGGCGCTACCAGCAGGTCCGCAACCTGACCGACTGGATGGCGAATGAGGGCGCGGATTTCACGCTCCCCACCCTCGATCTGGACGATTTCATCGGTCTCAGCTTCACCACCGGTCCCGATGGCAAGCTCTACCAGATGCCGACCCAGCAATTCGCGAACCTCTACTGGTTCCGCTACGACTGGTTCAACGACGAAAAGAACAAGGCCGACTTTGAGGCTGAATACGGCTATGAGCTGGGCGTTCCGGTGAACTGGTCCGCCTACGAGGACATCGCCGAGTTCTTCACCGGTCGTGACCTGTCGCATCTGGGTGTCGAAGGCCCCGTTTATGGCAACATGGATTACGGCAAGAAAGACCCCTCGCTCGGTTGGCGGTACACCGACGCGTGGATGTCCATGGCTGGCATGGGCGACGTGGGTGAACCCAACGGCCTGCCCGTCGATGAATGGGGCATCCGCGTGAACGAGAACTCGCAGCCTGTCGGCTCTTGCGTGGCCCGTGGCGGTGCAACGAACTCTCCCGCCGCTGTCTACGCGGTGACGAAAGCCATCGAATGGCTGGAGAAGTACTCGCCCCCCGCAGCCGCTGGTATGACCTTCTCCGAAGCAGGCCCGATCCCTGCCCAAGGCAACGTCGCCCAGCAGATGTTCTGGTACACCGCCTTCACCGCCGCCACGGTTGAACCCGGCCTGCCCGTGATGAACGAGGACGGCACGCCCAAGTGGCGCATGGCTCCCTCGCCGCACGGCGTTTACTGGCAGGAAGGCACCAAGATCGGCTATCAGGACGCCGGTTCCTGGACCCTGATGGAGTCGACACCCGTCGACCGCGCCCAAGCCGCATGGCTCTATGCGCAGTTCGTCACGTCAAAGACTGTGGACCTGAAGAAGTCCGATGTGGGCCTGACCTTCATCCGCGAGTCCACCATCAACTCGGATCACTTCACCGAACGTGCCGACAAGCTGGGTGGCCTGATCGAGTTCTACCGCTCGCCGGCCCGTGTCCAGTGGTCACCCACCGGCACAAACGTGCCTGACTACCCACGTCTGGCGCAGCTGTGGTGGCAGAACATCGGTGATGCGATGTCGGGTGCAAAGACCCCTCAGGAAGCCCTTGATGCGCTCTGCGCCGATCAGGAAAGCGTCCTCGAGCGTCTTGAGCGCGCAGGCGTGCAAGGTGATCTGGGCCCGGTCATGAACGAGGAACAGGACCCCGAGTTCTGGCTTTCCCAGCCCGGCTCGCCCAAGCCCAAGCTTGAGAACGAGGACGAGACCCCGATCACCATCGCCTATGATGAGCTGATCCAGTCCTGGCAGAATTAAGGGAGTTCTCCCGACGGTGGGGGCGGCAACGCCCCTGCCGTTTTTCGTTTTTACCGATCAGATGCGCACCGAGAATTCTGGAGTTGCCTGGCACCGCCGGGCCGCGTCCGACCGTCGAATGTTTCGCGCAACCCTAATCAAATGCCCCGCCCGGCGGCACCGCCGGGCATCGCCCGACCTCCCCCCGGAGGGCGATTTTCTACCGTAAAAATCCGAATAATCGTAACAAGTCTGGGAACAAACCGCTTCGAAAGTCCGGCCCAAACGCCCTCCAGGTCGGGCGCTGCCCTCAGCACTTGAAAGCAACCCTGTTTCCCGCAATTCTTCGCTAAAACTCAAAGGCCCACCCCATGACCCACATCCTCGCCATCGACCAAGGCACCACGTCCAGCCGCGCGATCCTCTTTGATGCGGACATGAAAATCACCGCCACAGCCCAGGAAGAATTCCCCCAACACTTCCCGCAATCCGGCTGGGTCGAACACGACCCCAATGACCTGTGGTCCTCCACCGCTGGCACCTGCCGATCCGCCCTCGAAAAAGCGGGCCTCAAACCCGAAGACATCATCGCCATCGGTATCACCAACCAGCGCGAAACCACCGTCGTCTGGGACCGCAAAACCGGCCAACCCGTCCACAACGCCATCGTCTGGCAAGACCGCCGCACCGCCGATTTCTGCCGCGAGCTGCGCGAAGCGGGCCATGAGCAGATGTTCACCGACCGCACCGGCCTCCTGCTCGACCCGTATTTCTCCGCCACGAAACTGAAATGGATCCTCGACAATGTCGACGGCGCCCGCGCCAAGGCCGAAGCCGGAGACCTGCTGTTCGGCACCGTCGACAGCTTCCTGATCTGGAAGCTCACGGGCGGCAAATCCCACGTCACCGACGCCACCAACGCCGCCCGCACGCTCCTTTACGACATCCGCAAAGGCCGCTGGTCCACCACCATCGCCAAGATGTTCGACATCCCCCTCCAGATGCTGCCAGAAGTCAAAGACTGCGCCGCCGATTTCGGCACCACCCGCGCCGATCTCTTCGGGCGCGAAATCCCGATCCTCGGCGTCGCGGGCGACCAGCAAGCCGCCACCGTCGGTCAAGCCTGCTTCCAGCCGGGGATGCTCAAATCCACCTACGGCACCGGCTGCTTTGCCCTGATGAACACCGGCGACACCCCAGTGACCTCGCAAAACCGCCTGCTCACAACCATCGCCTACCAGTTCGACGGCAAGCCCACCTACGCCCTCGAAGGGTCGATCTTCATCGCCGGTGCCGTCGTCCAATGGCTCCGCGACGGCCTCAAAATCATCCGCGAGGCAAAGGAGACCCAACCCCTCGCCGAAAAGGCCGATGACACCCAAAACGTCATCCTCGTCCCCGCCTTCACCGGCCTCGGCGCGCCCTATTGGGACGCCGACTGCCGCGGTGCGATCTACGGCCTGACCCGCAATTCCGGCCCCGAAGAGCTTGCCCGCGCCGCCTTGCAATCCGTCGGCTACCAGACGCGCGACCTGCTGGAAGCGATGCATGCCGACTGGTCCGCCGAGGGAGGCGACGGCGTCCTCCGTGTCGATGGTGGCATGAGCGCATCCGACTGGGCCATGCAGTTCCTCTCCGACATCATCGGCGCCCCTGTCGACCGCCCCGAGGTGCTGGAAACCACCGCCCTCGGCGCTGCATGGCTCGCCGGTCAACGCGCTGGCCTCTACCCCGCGATAGACGAGTTCGCCGCCACATGGGCGCTCGAGCGCCAGTTCACGCCCGCCATGTCCGACGCCGACCGCACCACCAAATATGACGGCTGGAAAAAAGCCGTCGCCGCGACGCTGACCGTATGAAACCCTACCAACTCCAAACCCCGCGCAAGATCATCTTCGGGCGCGGGGCCAGCGCCGACGCCGTGCACCACATCACGGCCCATGGCACCCAAATCGCCCTGATCCACGGTGCATCCCAGAGCCGCGCCCAGTGGCTCATCGACGCGCTGCATGCAGAGGGCGCACAGGTTCACCCCCTCCCCTGCCCGTCCGAGCCGACGCTCCCTATGCTCCAAGACGCACTCGAAACACTGCGCCCCAAAAACATCCAAACCGTGGTCGGCCTCGGCGGAGGCGCCCCCCTAGATCTCGCCAAAGCCCTCGCTGCCCTGATCCCTGCAACCGGCGACCCGCTCGACCACCTCGAAGTCGTCGGCCGCGGCCTACCCCTCACCGCCAACCCGCTTCCCTTCATCGCGATCCCGACAACCTCCGGCACCGGGGCCGAGGCCACCAAAAACGCCGTCATCGGCGTGCCCGAGCATCAACGCAAAGTCTCGCTCCGCGACGACCGCATGCTCGCCACCCTCGCCCTCGTCGATCCTGCGCTGACCGACAATTGCCCCAAAGCGATCACACTCGCCTCCGGCCTCGACGCCATCACCCAAGTGATCGAGCCCTACATCTCCGCCAAAGCCACCCCGCTCACCGATGCCCTCTGCAAACCCGCCATCCCGCTGGGCCTCGCCGCCCTCAAAAGCCTGATGCAAGGCGAAGACCAAAACGCCCGCGACACAATCGCCCATGTGGCCCTCACCTCCGGCATCGCGTTGGCCAATTCCGGCCTGGGTGCCGTCCACGGCCTTGCCGGCGTCATCGGCGGTCTCACCCCCGCCCCTCACGGTGCTGTCTGTGGCGCGCTCCTCGCCCCCGTGCTCAAAACCAACGCGACAGCCCTCCCCGACAACTCCAAAATCGCCGAGGTCCAACACCTCATCGCCACCACTCTCGGAGACCTGCTCACCTTCACCCAAACCCACGGCCTGCCCACGCTCGCCGAAATGGGCGTCGCTCCGAGCGATCACGCAAAAATCGCCCAGGCCGCTGCCGCATCCTCCTCGATGAAAGGCAACCCCACGCTTTTGTCAGAGGCCCAACTCATCGCCTGCCTCCACGCCGCTTAACCCCGCATTAAGGTTAACGCGCGCCCGGTCCCTTTCGCTTTTCCCAAATATCCAATCCCCCGCCGGCAACCTGGCCCAAACGCCTATTCAGCCGCCCGCCGTTTGACGTCCGCAAACAGCAACCGCACCCGCGTTCCGGCCCCGTCGCTTTCCAGTTCCAGCTCCGCGTCAATCGCCTGCGCCCGCCGCTTCATGCCCAAAAGCCCATGCCCGATCTGGCCCGCGCTCGCCCGCGCCACCCGGTCAAACCCGCTTCCGTTATCCGAAATCTCGATGCGCGCTTCATCCGCATAAACCGTGATCGTGTCCGCCCCGGCATGCTTGATGACATTCGTGATCGCCTCCTGCACGATCCGGGCCACATGCAGGTTCTGCGACGGCCCCTTCACCGCCAGATCCGGCTCACCATGAATTTGCCAGTCAAACTCCAGACCATGCTCGGCCAAAAGCCCCTCCAGCCGGGTGCGCAGCATGCCCAATAACGTCGTCAGACTGTCCGTGTTTTCCATTGAGTCCAGCATCAGCGCCAGATCGCGCAACGCATCCTCCAGCGCGCGCACAAGCGTCTCGTCCTGCAGGTCATTGTTGCGGATATAGGCCAGGGTCGAGACCAGATGCCCGCCAATCCCATCATGCAAATCCAGCATGATCCGATCCCGCTCATCCGAGATCGCCTGCCGCTTCTCAACCTCCGCAAGCCGGGCGAAACTGTCCTTCAATTCACGCGACTTGGCAGCGATCACGTCTGATTGTTGCGCGGTCAGCCGCTCCAACCCGCGCAGGCTGGCGACCAGTTGCGACACGATCAGCCAGAGGCAGGCAAACGCCATGATGATCGGCATGATGTGAAACAGATGCAGGCTGCGCGACGGCGCGTTAAAGCCCATCATCCAGACCTCATAGCACCCCAGCGCGACGGACGGCGCCATGCACACACCCAGCACCAAAAAGTCGAACCAGTTCAGCGCCGCCCGGTTGCGCCACAGCACACCCAAGACCGCGACCGCCGGAAAGACCGTCAGAACATTGATGCTCGCCACCAAGGCAAAACTGTAGCCCGGCGGGCTGAACAAGGTCACGATGACACCGCCCACCAAGACGAAAAAATGGACGCGTTCGGCCAAGGACGGCGGCTGGCCCAGAAAGCTGGTGATGAATTTCAGAACCAACAACACGTAAAGCGAGGCCGACAGCGCCCAGGTGATCGTCCAGATCCGGTAACTGCCAAATGACTGGCCAAACGCATAATGGATCAGGAACGCCACGGCCGCGAGGCAGGACAGGCCCAGCCACAAATAGCCCCGCTCGGCCCGCCGACTTTGCCAGATCAGCAACAGCGCTCCGCTCAAAAGCAGCATCAAGCCGAAGGCAAACCGCGCCAGACCCGGTCCTGCAAACCACCGTGCGTTGTAATGCGGTTTCAGCACGACCTGCGGCCCCAGAAAGAGCGGGCGCAGATCAATCGCTTCGGCCTTTGGTCCGTAAAGCGTCAGCGCCACCTGATTGTCGCCTGCCTGCAATAATTGCGCGGGCACCGGCACCAGAAGCGGCGTGTTCCACAGCCGCAACGGAAGCGAGTTCTGACGCACCTGCGCGCCGTTAACCCAGATGTCCAGATTGTCCGAAAACTTCGGCAGATAGAGCGCGAAAACCGGCTCCGGCGCGGCCTCCAAAGGCACGTCGAACACGAAATGCAGCGTCTCCAAACCATCGTCGAAATCACGCGGAGAGAAATAGGGCAGAGCCACCGGTCGCGTCTCCGAACACTCCGCCTGCGCGCAAAGCTGACCCCGTGTCAGCATCTGCGCGCCCTCAATCGGCACGATCCGCCCCAAGTTGAGCGCATAGACCGCCCCGGTCAGCAGCGCCACCGACAGCATCAAAAGCAGCCCACCGCGCAGCGTCTGCACGCTCACAACACGCCGATCTTGGTCGCCCGCATCACGGCCTCCATATTCGTGCCGACCTCCAGCTTGCGGTAGATGCTCGTAATGTGATTGCCCACCGTGCCCGCGCTGATCCCCAGCTGAGCACCAATCTCATGGCGCTTATAGCCCCGCGCCACGGCCCGCAGAATCTCGGTTTCCCGATCCGTCAGATGGCATTCGACCGCCTCCGGTTTCGGCTCCATCCCGGTATTCAGTACGGCCAGCAAATGCCGCGCGATCGCCGGGCTGATCGGGCTGCCGCCTTCCAACACGGCCAGGATATCGTCGCCGATCTGGCGCAGCGCGCCGCTTTTCAGGATATACCCCTTGGCCCCGGCCTGCAGCGCCTCGAACACGCGGGATTCGTCGCCGAAAATCGACACAACCAGCGCATCGACCGTCCAATCCGCCTTGGCCGCGGCTTTCACCGCCTCGATGCCGGAGCCGTCGGGCAGGCCGATATCCACCAGCACGATGCGCGGGCGCAAATCGTAAAGAAGGTTAATCCCCTGATCCAATGTCGTGGCCACACCCGCAACCGTGACACCGTCCGTGGAGGTAACCGCCTCGGTCAGGCGCGCCGCGATATCGGCGCGATCCTCGATGATCAGAACCGTCTCTTCAGGACCACCGCGAAGATCTCTATCCGCATCCATGTGCATCATCCTAGCATAGGCGCTCAAAACGACATCGCAAAACCTGCGCTGACGCTTGAGCCAAACTGATCGGTGCCGGACTGAAGCTGTCCCTGCACCGCAACAAATGTCTCGAAATTCCCCTGCGCGGGCCGGTGTGTCAGACGCAGATTCAGCGCGGCGAACGTGCTGTCATCGGTGTCCTCGATCATCTCGAACGCGCTGCCGGAGATGTTGGCAAGCGCTGCGCTGTAGCGATTGCTCTGATCGAGGTTGAGATGCACCGCAGCTCCCATATCCAGCGTCAGCGCACCGCCCCCCTCCAGCGCGAAGACGCGCTGCGCGTCCAGGCTGGCGACCAGATCAAGGCTGTGATGCTCCTGCGCGTCAACCTTCAGGTTCAGATCGCCCGCGCCGCTTTCTTCAAACCCATCCGTTGTGACACGGAAGTAGTTCAGTCCAAGTTGCGGCGAGAGGGCAAAACCGCCCAGCTGCCCGGCCTCGACGCCCATGCGCAGATACGCGCTTTGATGAGTGCCGTCATAGCTGGCCAAGGCGCTGTCCCGCGTTGAGCCAAAAGCGATCCCGCGGGTCACATCATAGCTGTCCCAGCCAAAGCTCAGCCCGGCCTCGACATAGAGCCGCTCGGCAAACTCATGGCGCAGACCAAAGCCCAGGATCCGGCTCTCTCCGCTCAACTCCGAGCGGCTTTGATCCGCCCCCGCCTCAAACGCGCTCAGCCCGGCATAGCCCCAGATTGTCGTTGCGCTTTGCTCCAGATCGGCCTGAAACCCGACACGCACATCGCGCGACTGGCCGCCGTAAAGCCGCTCGGCATCGCCAGCAAACCGGGCGCGATTATAACTCAAACGCCCATCCGCCCAGAAGGAAAGCCCCATGCTTTTCGCACCCTTGGCCCGCCGTCCGGCCCGCGCAATGGCCTGCGACCCTCCCCCGCGTCTGCGCCGCTCGGGCCCGCATCGCCCCCATCTGCTGCACACGCGCCATGTCATGAACTTCCGGCATCAGCTGGCCCAAGGCAGCATCCTTGGCCACGTCGCCCACAAGCCCCTCGTCGATCTCCGTCAGCACCGCATCAAGTTGAGGCGTGACGAAAGGCAGATTGTCCAGCATCCGGCCAACGCGTTTGCGATCCGGGTGGATGCCGTAGCCCTCAAAATCCGACAGGCTGACACCGCTCAGGTCCAACGCCTCGATGCCCGTGTAGGCATAAGTCTCGAACCGGAAGGTGAACGCGCCATCACCGGTGCGTATCTTCTGCAACGCGGCAAGCTCGCCGGGCAAAACCCGCTTGAATTCCAGCTTTACCGTGTCCGCACGGGTCTGGCCGTTGCCCGCCAAAACACCCGTGATGCGCGCGTTATTGCGCAGCACGAACGTGTCATCACCAGTTCCCCCCTGCACAGCCCCGATCGTCTGGGAGCGGTCGCCAAGCAGCGCCAAGTTCTCCCCGCTGGTGAATGCCACAGCCGTGCCATCCGTGCCCTCGATCCGCCCGAATGTCTCAACCCGGTTGCCCGTTCCCGCGCCAAAGGACACACCGGTTGAACCAAGAATGACCCCGGTCTCGGCATTGAAAACCGCATTGTCGCGCACCACACCCATCGTGCTGCCCGCACCCCCCATGAACGACACCGCAACGCCCCCCGCCTCAATCCGACCCGAGTTGCGCACAATGTTGCCGATCACATCGCCGCCAGCGCCCGCCGAGGCCGCCGCGGCAAAGGTCCCGATCAAAGTGCCAGCTGCCCCAATCTGCCCATCAATTCCTTGCGTGCCTACGTTGACGACGGCGTTGTCGACGCGGGTCGGGAAGTTAAAACCACCAAGCCCCGCTCGGGCACGAACAGTGCTGGGTGTACCATCCACACCGCTGGCCCCTGCCGCGCCCCCGGCACCGCCCTCGAACGAGAGCGCCGTACCTTGCGCAAAAAGATCTCCGCTGTTGCGCAAACTGTTGCTACGCACATCTCCACCGCGCCCGCCAGCGCCCCCAGCGGCACCGCGCAGACCATCACCAGAATCGCCGCCCCCGTCTCCACCATCGCCCGCCTGCCCGGCTGCGCCATCGCCCCCGTCAGGCGCATTGCCGACACAGACTTCACTTGTGAAATCCGGCGGGTTGAACGGGTTGGGAACGTCGATACACAATCCTTCCCCGCCGTCGCCCCCTTTGCTGGGCTTTCCGCCAGAGGCACCCGCACCCCCGCTGCCGCCTGCGCCACCAGCTCCGCCGCTTCCTCCTGCGCCCCCCTGACCGCCTTGCCCGCCCAGGCCACCAAGAAACTGCACCCCGACCCCGGCTGCGCGAACCTGACCCGAAATGCTGACCGTAGAGTCAGTAACCGCGCCGCCAGCGCCACCGATCGCGCCCAGACCACCTTCGCCACCCGTGCCCCCGAGGCCGCCATTACCGGCGTCAAGACCATCAGCGCCGTCTCCGCCATTGCCGCCTTTCCCGCCGTCTCCGGGTAAGAGGATGAAAGGAAACTCATCGACGAAAGCGTTCTGGCCGCTGTTGCCTGCCCCACCATCGCCACCCCCGCTCGCCCGAGGCAGCTCATGATGGTAACCACCGACGCCGCCAGCGCCACCGGCCCCTCCCGTTCCACCGCCAAAGCGCAGCGCCACCGAACCGGCAGCGTCGAGTTGGCCCGCAATCTCGACACCGTTGCCGGACACCGTGCCACCAGCTTGCCCGATCCCGCCATCGCCCCCGTGCCCACCCCAGCCTCCGTCAGGCGAATTCGTTCCATCGACATTCGAGAGCGTTTTAAACTGCGTGCGCCCCTGGCTTCCGCCCACACCATCGTCCCCGCACAGCGCCGAGTCCCCGACCGCACAGAGCGACCGCGTCGTTGAATCGTTTCCAGGCGTGGCATCCCGATAAACATCAACGGCCCAACGCAATGCGTCCGGAACACCCCTCGTCCCACGGCCACCGTCACCGCCTGCGCCACCTTGCACGCCTGCGCCGCCGGTGCCGCCGTCAAAGCGCAGACCACTGGCGCCAGCCTGCACCGCGCCGCGCAGCGACACCTGGTTGTTCTTAACGGCACCGCCTGTTTCGGACGTAGAGGCAAGGTCAGCCGAGGCGCCATCACCGCCCCGTCTGCCATTTCCCAACCGCATTTGAAAGGTTCGGGTGCCGACGTAACCGGAGTTGGCGCGTCCGGTTGCAACCTGCCCGGCTCCACCAGCCCCCCCGACGCCGTAAATCCCGCCATCGCCCCCGTCACCACCTTCAAAGACAAGCGCGTCCTGACCCATACGCAAAGACCCTGTCATCACGACGGTGTTTCCCGAAATAGCACCGCCTGACGCACCACGTGTCGCGACCTCGCCACCACCGCCATCGCCCGCATTCCGGAAGATTGCTCCTGATTGCCCGGCAATCCTCCCGGCCGCACCGTCCACACCCATACCGCCAGCACCCCCCTTTACAAACACGCCGCGCCCGGCGATGGATTGCAGAAAAGACAGCACGATCTGCCCGCCTCGAACATCCGCTCCGGCCTGCTCGGCAGCCCCGGCAGCACCCACTTGCGCGACTGCATCCTGCGCAGTTCCCTGACCGGGAGAGGCCATCGCCAAAACCCAGACCGCAGCCGATGAGGAGAGCCTGTGCAAACGCCGCGCGTCCATAGTGAAATCTGAAAAGTACATCTAAAAATGTCCGCTTCGGGTAGGTTAAATGCCGCAATCGTGACGAAAGCTATCGTCGGAAGCCCGGACGCGACCATGTGTGAATCCACATGCACAAGGCGGTTTTCTGGGCCTGTCGGGATGCGGGATAGACAGAAAGAGCAGGCAGGTGCGGCCCGGCTTCGCTGTCACAGATGAAATAACACCCACACAGGTCCAAGTCCCCTCGGACCAACGGCCAACCCATCATTAGGCCCTCGCTCTGCCGAACCGCACCCCTTCAACGGGCGATCAATGCTGCGTTACAATATCCACTCACGAGAAGTAATTTTCTTCCCAGCCCTGACCCTAGGGCAGGCACAGCGGCGCTCATATATGTGGATTCACATGGTCCGTGCCGTCGCCAAGACCTTAACCAGACAGCGCCACTCCAAAGGCATTGCGCCGCCTGACGGCGTTGCCACGCCGTGCGCTGCTCCCCCGGCTTTTGCCCATGTCTGCTGTCGCTCCAAAGCCTGACACAACCGCTCAAAACAAGCGCCGTTGCTCTGGAACAGGCCAATATCGCGCGCGGCTTGGTCGCAACCGGCACCACAATCCCAAAAAAAGCACACCATACAATAAAATATGGGCCAGGAAACACGCATCAGCCGTCAAAGCATTCGCAACCACCACACGTTCTCCCGGTTCCGAAAATAAGCCTTCCGCACCAAAGAGCACGCCTCCCCACGGCCCGCGTTCCGACAGATCACCCTACCCTGCCATCGCGCCCTCCAGGATGCACGTCACGCAACGTCCGCAACCTGCCAACGCGTTAACCTTAACGCGCGCCCGCGCCCCTTCGCTTTTTTCCAAGTATCCAACCCGGCAGGCGTCCCGCAGCGCGCATGCCGGTCAAAACAACCTAACGCACGCCACCACCATTGACCCACCGCACGGCTGGCAGCCCTATCGCCGCTCACCAGCGCACTGCCCACCACCGCCACACGATCCAAATACCAGTCACAGGCCCCGGCACATGCCCCATCACCCTTAACGCTGGCACGCCAACCCCCACCCCTTTGCGAACCCCACCGTTAACCTTAACGCGCAGACGCCACTGCACCGCTGCACATCCGGTCTTCTTTTGCCCAAAAATACCTCAACCAACAGCCGCCACCCGGCACTGAGCCCTCCTCCACCGCGCGCGACAAACCCGTCACCTGCTCAGCCCCGCGCCTCCGCATCTCGACCAGGTCTGACGATGTGGTGACTGCGATATCGCGCTGACCCGTTGAGCCACCCGCTAGCGCACACGCTTCCGCCTAGTCCAACGACAGCAACATCGCGAGAACCACCACGCCCGGCCAGACAACAGCCCTGAAACCGACGACCCGAAAACCCCGCCGACCCCCTCTCACGTCCAGATGAAATTCACAGTCCCATCCGGCAAGACCCGCGCAGCAGAAAGCATGCCGCTCACATAGGCGCCCGTATCCAGCGAAATCCGGCTCTGCTCGAACCGGGGCGACGGCAGCGCGGTATGTCCATGGGCGATCCACAACCCGTCGGCGCGCGGCTTGTTGAAGAACTCCGCATGGCCCCAAAGCAGCGTATGGCGTGATTGCTCTTTCAGCGGCAACGCAGGGTCCGCCGCCGCATGCACGCAGACCAGCGATCCGCTTTTCCACATCTTCGGCAGGCGGCGCATCCACATTTCCAGCCCGTCCGGAAGGGCAGACCGCAGCGCCGCGGCAGCCGCCTCCAGCGCGGGTAGCGGGGAGGTTTCCGTCACCCCGCCAAGCCCGAAACTGGCCAGCGTCTGCAAACCGCCATGGCGCAGCCAGCGCGCACGACGCCGGTCCGGCTGGTGCAGAAACTCCAGCATCATCCGCTCGTGATTGCCCATCAGGCAAATAAACCGCGTCGGTTGTGCGTCGTTCAAGGCGCGCATGCGCGCCAGCACGCCTTTGCTGTCTTCGCCGCGATCAATGTAATCGCCCACGCAGACCAGCACGGGCGCGCCCACCTCGTGGCTGCCAATGTCCAGATCAATCCGTGCCAGCAGATCCTCGAACAGATCAAGCCGCCCGTGAATATCGCCGATCACATAGACCGGCATCCGGGGCTGCGGCAGGCCAAGATCGCTCTGCTCTGCCTTGGGCAGCCGCAGCGCCTCCACATGCGCGTCCTGCGCGCTGATCATTCGTTTGAGCAATCCCATTCTCTGGCCTCGTTCTCAAAGGGGGTCTCCAACCCGTTGCAACAGGGTTACCGCGAAACGGTTAACAGCTCGCAAACGCCTTCCCCATCGCGGCGAAACCCGCTAGAGCGGTGCAGAATTCAAACAGCGCCCCTTATTTTCGGGCAAAGGACGACAAGATGAAAATCGCGATGATCGGCACCGGCTATGTGGGCCTTGTTTCGGGCGTGTGTTTCTCCGATTTCGGACATGACGTGGTCTGCGTCGACAAGGACCCCCGCAAGATCGAGATGCTGGAGGCCGGAGAGGTTCCCATCTACGAGCCCGGCCTTGATGTGCTCATGGCGAAAAACGTCGAAGCGGGTCGTTTGACCTTCACCGGTGACCTTGCCAAAGCCATCGACGGGGCCGATGCGGTCTTCATCGCCGTCGGCACGCCGACCCGCCGCGGGGATGGCCATGCGGATCTGCGCTTTGTCTACGCCGCCGCCGAGGAAATCGCCCAGAAGGCAACCAACCCCTTCGTCGTCGTCACCAAATCCACCGTTCCCGTCGGCACCAACCGCCAAGTCGCCAAGGTTCTGGCCGACACCCGCCCCGATCTGGCGTTTGAGGTTGCCTCCAACCCCGAATTCCTGCGCGAAGGCGCGGCGATTGACGATTTCATGCGCCCCGACCGCGTGGTCGTCGGCGTGGAATCCGAGAGTGCCGAGAAGGTGATGGGCGACATCTACCGCCCCCTCTTCCTGCGCGATTTCCCCATCGTCTATACCGATCTGGAAAGCGCCGAGATGATCAAATATGCCGCCAACGCATTTCTGGCGACGAAGATCACCTTCATCAACGAAATCGCGTCGCTCTGTGAGCGTGTCGGCGCGGATGTGAAGACCGTCTCCAAGGGCATCGGGCTGGACGGGCGCATCGGCAACAAGTTCCTGCACGCAGGCCCCGGCTATGGCGGCTCGTGCTTTCCCAAAGACACCCAGGCGCTGGCCCGCATCGGTCAGGATCATTCGATCCCGATGCGCATCACCGAGACGGTGATCGAGGTGAATGAGGAGATCAAACGCCGCATGATCGACAAGATCATCGACCTCTGCGACGGCTCGGTGAACGGCAAGACCATCGCGGTGCTGGGAGTGACGTTCAAACCCAACACCGACGACATGCGCGACGCCCCTGCCCTGACAATTGTGCCCGCTCTGGTGGGCAAAGGCTCCAAGGTCCGCGTCGTGGACCCGCAAGGTCTGCGCGAAGGCGAAGCCTTGCTGCCCGGTGTCACCTGGATCGAGGACACCTATGAAGCCGCCGACAAGGCCGACGCGCTGGTGCTGCTGACCGAATGGAACGAGTTCCGCGCGCTGGATCTGGAGCGGATCGCTGGGTCGATGACCACGCCCGTCATGGCCGATCTGCGCAATGTCTATTCCAGCCGCGATGCGGGCGCTGCGGGCTTCACGCAGTATGTCTCCATCGGGCGCTCCGATATGGTGCCGCACGCCGATTAATCTGCGCGCGGGCCGATGACATCTCGCGCACGTCTGCGTGAGGTCGATTGTGCGGCCCCGCCCGGGCGGTCATCTTAAGGCGGACACACACTCCGGGAGACCGCCCATGAACCGCCGCACCTTCTTTCTTGCCACCAGCGCCGCAGCCGTTGCCTTCCCCGTCCGTGGCAAAACCGCGTTCGAGGTTACCCGCACCGATGCCGAATGGCGCGCAATGCTGACCGACGCGCAATATCGCGTCATGCGGCAGGAAGGGACGGAGCGTGCGTTTTCCAGCCCGCTCGACAAGGAATATCGCGATGGCGAATATCACTGCCGAGGCTGCGATCTGCACATCTACAGCTCGAAGACGAAGTATGACAGCAGAACCGGCTGGCCGAGCTTTTACGACTCAGAGCCCGGCGCCATCGGGACGAAGACCGACTTCAAGCTGGTCTACCCGCGCACCGAATGTCATTGCCGCCGCTGCGGATCGCATCTGGGACATATCTTCAACGATGGCCCGCAACCGACAGGCAAGAGGCATTGCTTAAACGGCGTCAGCCTCGTGTTTAAGCCCGCCTGAGGCGATCAGACAGCTTTCAGCCCCTTACGATGCCCGATTAACCTTAACGGCTCTCTCAGGGCCGTTTTCGCGGGGTCACTTAAAACTTAACATAATACTGGAGAGGCAGGCCCCCTCCCCTGCCAGTTTCGCAAAGGGTTACTCTCGGTATTATGTTAAGTTTCTCTAGCGTTTCGCACGGTATATTCAAAAGGCACCCGTTTACGGGATCACGCAAGATGTTGATAAAAAACAATTTTTTCTATGCTATCTAAAAGTCGGACTTTTAGAGACCTGCGAAATACCGGTTTCGCATGCGAAACCACCAACGAAAAAGCCCCGCCAAAATGACGGGGCCTGACGCCTTCGGGTTTCGCATGCGAAACCGTTAGACGGGCTCAAGAAGATGCTTAACCGCAGCCATGACTTCTTCGACCATGATCACATCCACCACCTTGCCTTCGAGCCGGATCAGATGGCTTCTCCCGTCATGCTCGCGCCGCATCACGATGCCGTTTGCCAGATGCACCTCGTCCGCGCGCTCTATCCTGCGGCGTGCGGGCGTCACCGCCTTGCGCGGGGCGGAACGGTCATCCTGGCTCACCGTAAACGGCTCCAGAAGCTCCCACTCTGATTGCGGGTCCACCCCCTGCCCCGTCGCCAGAGCCGCGCGCATTTCGCGCGCGAAACCGGCCCGCAGCGCGCCGATCAGTTTCAGGCCCTGGCGTTCGTTCAGTGCGGTCGGAAAGACCAACAGATCGCCCAGCTCTTCATGCAGTTCCGCAAAGCCACGGATCTTCGACCGCTTCGCTTTAGACCCCGCATGAAACAGCTGCGCCACCGCGTCCTCCACATTCGAGAACGCCGCCGCCTGCACCGCCATCACCGCGATGCGCCCGCGCTCGTAATGGCTCAGATTGGCGCGAATCTCGTTCTCTTCGACCATGGCGACGTAAGCATCCGCCGCGTTCGCCGGTGTCCGTTTGATGGCGCGGATAGTCCTGAATTTCGGATCATCGGTTTCCGCCAAAAGCTGGCGAAACGCGCCCAGACGACGCCACCCGGAGATCAGCCCGTATTTGGCATTCGGTCCCGGCTTGGGCAGCCGATAGACCTCAATCGGCATCCGCAACCCATGCGCCAGAATGGAGTTGCGCAGCTCCTCCATCTCTTCGCCGTCAATCGCCATGCGGTCGCGCGACAGCTCATCTGCGTGGATTTCCACCAGCGGGATCTCCTGCACCAGCAGACCGTCTGCGACCGCCTTGCGCAGCACTTCGGCATCGGCCTTATCGCGGGCCGCTTCCTCCCGCGCCTCGGCGCTTTCCGGGGTCGCTTGCGCCGCCGCGTCCGCCGCCACCTGCGCAATCGGCGGCAGCGCCCCGAACGCGCTTTTGGTTTCGCGTGCGAAACCCTCTTCGATGTCTTTCAGGCTGTCCTCTGTCGGGACTTCAAGCCGTCTGCGTTTCGCCATCGTCTTGCTCCTTCTGCTCTGCCTCAGCCATTTGCTGATCGCGCCACCACGCACCAATCAACAGCTCTTTGAATTCCGCATAAGTCCGGTCAAACGCCTCGCGCCCCCGGACATAGGTCTCGCGATTAAAGTCGCGGTAATCGGCCTCGTAGATACCGTTCACCTGCTCTCCGGCTTGGCCCACAAGGGCCGTGTAATCCTGCCGGTAGGCATTCATGAAATCGCCCAGATAGGCCTGAATGACATTGGCCAGATCGGTCTGTTGCGCCGCATCAAACCGCGTGATGAGCGCGCGCACAACGTCCCATTCGAACTTCATCTCCGGCAGGCCCGCGCGGCGTCTCGCTGCGTTCTCCCCATCCTCGATCGACGCGAAGGTCGAGTAGAGCATATCGAAGAACCGACCCGTGCTGTCGAACTCCAGAAACGACGCGCCAAGGGGGACCAGCAGGATATCCGAGGCCGCCAGCGCGTTGATCGTCAGATAGCCAAGCGCGGGAGGCGTATCGAGCAGGATGATGTCATATTCCGACAGCACATCCTCATTCTCCAGAAAGCCTGTGAGCGCGTCCCAGAGCGGCCAGTTTCGCTGCGACATGCGCCAGACCGGGACCTGAAATTCGGCCCAGTAGAGGTTCAGCTGCGCGCCGATCAGATCGATATTGGGCCAGTGGGTCGGCTGGATCACGTCCTTGGCAGTGACTTGCAGCGCTTCGGTCAACGTCTCGTCGAGGGGCAGGGGCGCTTGGCCCTGCGCCTCTCGCACGCCGTTTTCACGCTGGACGTGGAGGGCGTAATCCTTGGCCAGAAGCGGGAAGACGGTGGACCATTCATCCTCCACCGTGCCGCCCATGATCGAGGTCATGGACCCCTGGCTGTCGAGGTCGATCACGAGGACGCGGTAGCCGTCCAAAGCGGCGGACATGGCCAGATGAGCGGCGGTCGAGGTCTTGCCGACGCCGCCTTTGAAGTTGGCAACGGCGACGACTTTCGCGGGCAGACCTTCGGGGCGGTAGGGCTTGTATTCCTTGCTGGCGACGCCTTCCTCCGCGAAGTGGTTTCGCAGCGAAAGCACCTCTTCCAGGGTGAACCATTTGGCCCCTGCGGCCCCTTCGCCTTGAGGCAGATCGCGGTTGGCTTTCAGCACCCGCCGCAAGTGAGCGGCATTGACCGGGATCAGGTAGCGGCAGATCTCCCACACGGAGAATTTGCGCAGCCGTTTCTGGCCGTCGGGGGAGTAACCGCGCTTGGCCAGATCATCGCGGCCTTTCGCAGCGAAAGCGGCGGCTTTTGCGAATCGTGCGGTGTCGATAGGATCGCCTAACTTGGCCGCTGCCGTTTCCGGGTCGAGGTTGAAATAGGGGGGGACCGGTTGGTCTGTCTTTCTGCTCATCGCGTCTCTCTTTGTGAGATGTTCTAGGTTTTGCCGTGTATAACCCGATCTATCGCACATCTTGGCTTTTGAGGGAATTGCGAAGGCGGATTTTCGCAGCGAAACCGTCGAGAGGGCGTAAAATCACCGTCCAGAGAAGAAAAACACACCCTATAAACTGTAGAATCTTTAGATTATTTAAAGTCTTTGGTCCATATAAGTCATTAGTTATCATATGGTTAGCCGTATTCAGGGGCCTGTCTACGGGATGAACCGCACCCTTGGACAGGGGCAAAGGAACCCGTTTTCAGGACAAAAAGTGCCTTCTCACGGGATGACGGGCTCCGATTCGCAGTAGAGTCTGTTGGGCTGTGTTAGAGACTGTTTTCAGAGTCTCTTTCGCGGGCGAGATCGCCCAATCGGCCGGGGCAGGGGAGGGGGCGTAGCGAGTTATCCACAAAGGGGACCCGTTTGCGGGATGAGGGCCCTCCCGTAAAAGGGTGCCTATGGCGGACTTGAGCGCGGGTGCCTTTTTGTGCCATTCTGCGCGGGAGGTGACGCAGATCACCCGATTCCCAAAAGGGGCGCAGTGAGCATGGGCAAGCAGGATATTCCGACCGACCGGATGACGGGCGCGTTGCGGCGCAGTTCGGTTAAAAAGAACGTGGCGGCGATCCATGTGTCAGGGAAGCTGTCACTGCTCCAGCGCAAATTGTCGAACGTCTTGTTGCTGAACGCTTATGATGCGCTGACCACCCAGCCCAAACACGCGATTGATGCGCGCACGCTTTGCACGATGATCGGGTATAACTCCAATGATATGGAGACGCTCAAAGGCGCGCTGCGCGGGTTGGCGGAAACCGTGGCCGAGTGGGATATGCTGGATGAGAAGGGGCGGCAGGAATGGGGCGTCTCGGCGCTGTTGTCTTATGCCAAGCTAAAGGGGGGTGTGTGTGAATACGCTTATTCCCCGGCGTTGGCGGAGAAATTGCATGACCCAAAGGTCTTTGCGCTGATTAACCTTAATATCCAGCGGCGGTTTACCAGCGGGCACGCGCTCTCGCTTTACGAGAACTGCTACAGGTTTGTGCGCACGGGCAGCACCGGGTGGTGGTCGCTGGATCTGTTTCGCAGGCTCATGGGCGTCGATGGCAGTGCCTATTACGAGACCTACAAGCATCTGAACGCCAAGATCATCAAACCGGCGGTAGCGGAGGTCAACAAAAGCTCGAACATTCTGATCGAGCCGGAGGTGCGCAAGATGGGGCGCACGGTGACGGAGATCCGGTTTCGGATCAAAGAGAACCCGCAACTGGCGATGTTCGACATTGATGACGATGATGGACTGCGCAAAGGGCGGGTCTATGCGGCGCTTCTGGAGATGGGCGTATCGGACCGACTGGCGCGGCAGTGGATTTCCGAGCATGGCGAGGCCTATGTCGCGGCGAAATTGGCGTATCTGCATGATCAGGACGGGGTCGACAGCCCGGTGCGCTATCTGACGGCGGCGATCCGTGGCGATTACGCCAAGCCCACCCCCGCAACGCCCGACCCGGAGGTGGCCGCAGAGGCGGCGCGCCGGGCAGAGGAGGGGCAGCGGCGCGCGCAGGCGCAAGAGGCCGAGGTGGATGCGCGCTTTGCGGAACGGGCGCTGCGGGCGGCGCGTCTGGCACGGGTCCGCGATGTGGCGCTGGCGCGCAATCCGACGCAGCGCGATAGTGACCGGCGACTTTTCCTGTCGCAGTTGTCTGACCCGCTGGACCGGGAGGAATTCGCGCGGCTTGGCTGGGCATCGGCACTTAACGCTCGGGCGATCTGCGATTTTTGGGAGGATCTTGTGCCGGGGCTGTTCGACGATTTGGCCGCGTAATCGCTGCGGACCGGGCTATTTTCTGACAAAATTCCCGGATAACACGGCCTCAAAACAAGTATAGTATGCGTTTGAGGAGAGTGGTGTGAAGGCTTTGGTATTGGGCGGGGACGGCTTTTGCGGCTGGCCCACGTCATTGCATCTGGCCGCCGAAGGCTACAGCGTGACGATTGCGGACAACCTGTCGCGCCGGGCGATTGCCGATGAGTTGGGTGCACCTTCGCTGACGCCAATCCGGTCAATTGAGGATCGCATAGCGGCGGCCCAAGCGGTGGGAGATGTTCAGTTTTCACAGACCGATGTGACGGACCCGGTGGCGTTGAAGACGCTGTTGGGCGCGCTTGAGCCGGATGTGATCGTGCATTTTGCCGAACAACGCTCCGCCCCGTATTCGATGCTGGGTGATGCGCAGCGGCGCTATACCGTGGCCAATAACGTCAACGGCACGAACACGCTTTTTTCGGCGCTGGTCGAGCTGGGGCAGCGGCCCCATGTGGTGCATCTGGGGACGATGGGCGTTTACGGCTATTCCGATGATCTGGGCGAGTTGCAGGAGGGCTATCTGGATGTGCGCGTGGCGCAGACGGGGTGCGATGTGACGATCGGGTATCCGGCCAATCCGGGCTCTATTTACCATCTGACGAAATGCCTCGATCACACGTTGATGCAGTTTTATGGGAAGAACTGGCAGTTTCAGATTACCGATCTGCATCAGGGGATTGTCTGGGGCACCGATAGCGAGATTACGGGCTCCGACGAGGCGCTGATCAACCGGTTTGATTATGATGGAGAATACGGCACGGTGCTGAACCGGCTGGTGAGCCAGGCCGCGGTAGGGCATCCGCTGACTGTGTACGGGACGGGCGGGCAGAGCCGGGCGTTCATCCATATCTCGGACACGGCGCGTTGCGTGCATCTGGCCGCAGGTGCGCCGCCGGATCCGGGGGCGCCGGTGCAGGTGTTCAACCAGGTGGCAGAGGTGCGCAATGTGGGCGCGCTGGCTCAGATGATTGCGGAACGGACGGGGGCGGAGGTGTCGTATCTCGACAACCCGCGCAAGGAAGCGGCGGCCAATGAGTTGCGCGTGTCAAACGCGGGGCTGCGGTCGCTGGGATTTGCGCCGCGCACGCTGGAAGATAGCCTGATGGACGAGATTAGCGCCACCGTGGGCCGGTATCGCGACCGGCTGAACCGGGATGTGATTTTCAGCAAGGCCCGCTGGTAGTTAATTGTGATAATACCCTTTGGAATCATAGCCTTCGTCATGCCCGTAGGCTTTCTGAAGGCTTGGGTTCACCTTTGAGAGGACCATGCCTGTCACGGTGAGCCCCACGGTTTGAAAGCTGCGCAGACCCACGGCGACCTGACGGCGCGGGGTTTTGTCCCAATGCACTGTGTAGAGGATCGCGTCGGCATGCTGCCCGATCACGCGAGCGTCCGGCACCAGCAGGACCGGGGGCGTGTCGATCAGGATCACGTCGTAGGATTTACGCGCACCGCGCAACATCCGCCCGAATTGCGGCGTTGAGAAGATGTCGGCGGCATTGCTGTTGGTCTTGTCGCCGGGCAGGATATCGACGCCCAGCAGGTCAGAGCGCCAGACGGCGTCTTCCAGCCGGGTCTTGCGGGTCAGCGCGCCCATCAGGCCGGGCACATCCTCCATCTCGAAATAGGAACGGAACATGCGGCGGCGGATATCGCCCTCGATCACCAGAACGCGCTTGCCGAGGCTGGCCATATTCTGTGCCATCGCAAGGGCTTGGGTGGTCTTGCCTTCGCCGGGGACCGAACTGGTCAGCATGATGATCTGCGGGCTGGCAGGGCCTGCCATGAAGATCGACGTGCGTAGGTTGCGCACGGCCTCAACAGCCGCGGAGGTGGGTTTGGAGACGATGTAGTTCAGCACCGTCTTGCGATTGCGCGCGGGGATGCGCGGGATCTGACCCAGGACTGTATGGCCGGTGAACTCCTCCACCTCATCGGCGGTGCGGAAGGTCTGGCGGAGCGCTTCGCGGCGCACGACTTGCGCGGCTGCAATCAGGCCCATCAGAAGGGCGGAGAACACCACGATCAGA
>CANMVA010000004.1 GCA_947501355.1 uncultured Paracoccaceae bacterium
GTCGATGCGTAAGTTGCGGCTGGACCGCGAATTTTGAACAGCTACAATGTGACCCCTCAATAAGCGTTTGCATCAAGTGTTGCGGCTGGACCGCGAATTTTGAACAGCTACAATCGACCGATTGAGCGCAACGGCGCGCACGTCGTTGCGGCTGGACCGCGAATTTTGAACAGCTACAATGGCTGCCTACCAAAACGCTGTGAAGGGGGAGTTGCGGCTGGACCGCGAATTTTGAACAGCTACAATCGAATTGATCCGCTCGCTTTGCGCAAACCAGTTGCGGCTGGACCGCGAATTTTGAACAGCTACAATGCGCAGGGACTGCATCAATCGGAACTCGGGTTGCGGCTGGACCGCGAATTTTGAACAGCTACAATCGCGCCGCAAAACGGATGCACTTGTGGCATGTTGCGGCTGGACCGCGAATTTTGAACAGCTACAATAGACCGCCTGTTAAACCTTTGTTAATTATAAGGTTTAACAGGCCCACATTTACTATTTCCACAGCGAATCGCATCAAAACATCACCAGTTGTTCCGGATTCTTCCGAGCGCGTTTACGGCCCTGATCCGAGAAGTGAACAATATCACGATATTGGCGGTCGGTGAAGTTCAGGATCTGGACGTCCCCAGCATCGGGCAAGTGTCGTTCGATCCTGTTGACCCGAGTCGCAAAGGCTTCCTTGCCATTAACGAACCGTGCATATACGGAAAACTGGCTCCGCTCAAAACCCTCGTCCAGCAAGAAGTTGCGGAATGCCGTCGCTGCCTTGCGTTGGGGCTTGGTATCAGTCGGCAAATCGAACATCACAAGTATCCACATCAATCTGTATCCCGACAAATAGGTAACGGTATGGGTCATGCGCCTAGCCCCGCGAGCGTCAACGCATCGGGCGGGCGTGGCAGGGCAAGGGCAAGTTTGCCGGCCTCGAAACTCTGCCCCAGCGACGTGGCCAGTTTGATGAGAGCCACCGATACCGGTGTCACGCCATCCCCTAAGGGCAGGTCGGTCGCTATCAGGCGAGCTAGAGTTTGCTTGGCGTTGGTGTCGACCTGAACACCGGAGCGGGCGACGAGCGTTCTGACGGAGCAATCGACGAGCGGGCGGAACGGCTCCATCAGGTCGTCAGCCAGCGCGAATGCGTTGCCACGGTTGGCATGAAACAACCCGATCGTTGGATGCAGACCAGCGGCAACAACAGCCCGCGCCGTGGCCGCTCGCAATACCGTGTAGCCGTAGTTCAGAAGCGCGTTCTCATCCCCATGCCCTGCATCGCGGCGAAAGTCAGGCCCCATCATGCGCGGCCAGTAATAGCGCGCGGCCTGGGCTTCAATGTTGGTGCTGTCGCCCGACGTGATCTTACGGATCATCATAGACAACGGCGCAGACGGTTCGCCAATTGCATCCAGCGCGGCGGCCTGCATGGCGACCTTGGCGGCAACGACCTGCTTCCAGGCCTGTTTGACAAGTGGCGCTTTCGCCTGCCACTGCGCGCGCATCCGGGCGCCCTGAGCATGATGCCCTTCCAGCGGCAGCAGGACAGATTTCGGCGCATGGTTGGCTGCACACAAGACGACAGGCGCCCCGCGTTCGGCCAGTTCCGTCAATAGCGACGTCGACCAAGTTGTTCCGTGTGCGTGCACGATCACGCCTGCGACCTGGTCCAAAGGCGTGCGTCCGATCTCTGCCCCGTTCTCGGAAACCTTCAGAAATCCACGGTCGCGCGACAGGTGCCGCCCGTCAGTCGCAATATCAATGATCTGGTCCACACGTTACCCCTCACGCCCCCACACGAATCGTTAACGCATTGATTATATTGCCACTCTTCAATTTCGCCAAATTTTGGCGTCTATACAGGCGCTCCAGGATCGCGCAGGCGGCCCATTTCATCCACGATGACCCGGCGTGCTTTGGCCTTGACGAGGGAGCCCGCCCCCAGCTGAATGAGTTTGAAATCATCTTTGGGGTTTCTGTCCCTCGCATCGGCGTTTGCTTCGGTATGAGGCGCAACGAAGATGCTCCCGTTCTGTTTCATTTTCTGTACATAGCCAATAATGGTTTCGCCCTCACGCTCCAACATCACCATGTCCCGCTTGAAGATCCGCATCAGCCGTTTTGCGGCAGGATGAGGTTTCTTTTCGACACCCGACTGATGTGCCTCAAACGTCGTCACGACCTGCGGCTTGATCTTACCATCGGGCAAACGCCAGATTTCATAGCAATGGTTGCTGTCGCCCTTGTAGGCCTTGAATGCTTTTCCGTTCTTATCCGAGACCTCGACCCGTGCGCTTTCCTGCAAGGTTTCTTCAAGCCTTACACGACGTAGGCCGAAATAGGGGTTGTCGGAATTGTCGGGTAACTTCTTCGAGCCGGCAAAGGCCAGCAGCGCTGCCTCGAACGCCTTGCCATCCAGTCCACGCGTCACGCGCGCAAGGTGCTTTTGCAAATCGACATCACGGATATTTGCCCCGCGTTTGGTGACGGCAATATCGTTCGGGCTGAGCGACGTGAGAGGCTTGCGGCTCACAACGGTGCCGTCCTGCCTGATCCCGTAGGCGGTATCATTGTGAAGCTGGCCACTTGTGCTGTCGCGCCTTGATTTGCGGGCGTCTGAATCGATGCGCCCGTGATCGGCGCGGTGGCTCACGATGATCCGCGCGACCTGCCCGCTGATGTCGTCGCGAAACCCCTCCCACGGGGGCGGCACAGAACGGGCGACCTCTTCGGCACCGTTTAGCTCGTCCCGTTGTGCCATGTCGGCAATCCGTTTGATCAGCCCACGGTCGGTGCCGGCGATCACTGCGGCGTCAATCGCATGGTGGCGGTGATCCGTGCGGTTTTTGGCCTTGACTGTTTGCGCGTCGCTGTCCGTCAGCGCGGTCAATCCGTTCAGCCCCCAGTGCCGCCGCAACATTTCCGTCAGGCGGCCCGGGACGACCCAGACGTGGCTCTTGCCGTCGCCTCCATCATAAAGCGCATCTAGATAGGCTCGCGCGATCCGCGACAAATATTGCGTGTCCTTCAAAGCGCGAGCGGAAAAGTCATTCTCGCCCTCGAAGCGCTCCATCGCATCAGGCCCGAACCGCCACGCCTTGTTGGCGGGCAGGTTCTTGAGGTTGCTGGCAATCGCCTCCCATTGCTCGGTTTCTCCCCATGCTTCCCACGGGGTCTTGTTGGTCTTTTGGCGGTTCGCCTCTTTCAGACAGAGCGTGCGGTTGGCAAATCCATCATCCAGAGTGCGCGAAAACGGCAGGATGTGATCCACGTCACAGGAGCCGTCAAAAAGCATTCCCGCGCTGATCCGTTTGCCGGTATAAGGGCAATTGCGGGTCATGACGTCATCGCCAAGGTCTTCCCAAAGGCGCAACACCATCCGGTTGGTGCCCGTATTGGGAACGCCCATCTCTTCCAGCTTCTTGCCCCGCGCAATCGCCGCCTCCGTGTTCTTCTTGATGTCGCGTTGGACGTCCTTCTTCTGATCCTCGGACAGTTTCAGATCACGGGCCAGTTCCACGACGATCTCATCCGGCCTGCCGTAAACCGCAATGATCTTGTTCACCAAACGGCGCAGCTGGTTCAGCCCGATATGCACCGTCGGGTTGGTGATCCGGCCATAACGCGTGACATCATCGTCCTTCGGATCATAAGTGCCGGGGATCACATGGCGTTCAAGGATTTCACCGTAGTAAGGAAGGTTTTCCAACACCTCTCCCGTGCGGCCATCCGAATGATGCCACCCGCAGGCGGCCACGGCCGCGCTATAGGTCAACACATCCGACTCCAGTGCCGCCAGAATTCGGGTAGTCGCCGTCAGGCCCAACCGCCCGTAGCCTTCAGGCAGGGGCGCGTTCGCCGTAGCCTCTGCATGGTCACGGTCCAATCCGTGAGCTCCCATTAGCCAGGCGACAAGCTCCGCGTGTTCCCTGTCACTCTGCACGGCGCGAATGCGCTGCATCACATCCCACTGTCCGTTCCAATCCAGCGTTGACCACCGCGCCCCGAACCTGTCGGGATGGGACAGGCTGGCACGCACCGGATCACAAGCAATTGCATCACGGTTCGCGGTTTCCAACGTAAAACTCTGCTCGGGCCGCAGTTTGATCACCTTGCCAAGCGCCTTCAATTTCATTGCCATACCGGACAGCGATTTCGTATGCCCCTTGTTGTCCAAGGCATGCACGATCTGATCCCGCTCCTCGCGCGTCAGCGGGCGCGACGGCTCTCCCAGTGCTACAACCTTCAGATTATTCACCGTTTCCATCAAGATCCGCCGCTGGTTGAGCGGGTGGGCACTCGGAATGCGCTTGTCGCGCTCTGGAACGCCATGCTGCCCGGCAAACAGACACAGGCCGACCTCTGGCGACTTCAAAGGACGTTGGTGAAAGATGATCGTCGCAATCTCATCGCGCAGATCGTCCGTCAGGATATCGGGCGCGTGACGAGCCTGCGCCGCCCACAGCTTGTCGAACTCCTCGGACAGATGCTTGCGGTCGGGATAGAAATCATACCCCGCCTCTTCTTTCTCCGCGTTGTCCCGCCGCGCCACGGTCAGTCGCGTGCGCACGCTGGGAACGCTCTTGGGGTCAGAAGCCGCCGTGCGGCGCATATGCAGGAACTCGCCATAGGTACGCGCGCCCTTTGCCATCATCGCCTGATCCAGCCGCGCTGTCGCATCCTTGATCTTGCCGCTTTCGTTGTCGCCGCGATCGGTCTTGCGGTTAGATTTGAACCCCCGCCGTTGGTTGAGGTGAAACAGCGCCCGCCCGAAATGGGTCAGCGGCAAAGCTTGATCCAACCCCTCTGCCCGCAGTGCATACGGGTCCAGAACCTCAAGCGTCTTGGCCTCGGCCGGATCGGCGGGCATCAACCCCACTTGCGCCATACGCTTTATCAAGGCGGCCTTGCGCCGCAAATACCGGTCACGGCGGCGACGTTGCGCCCTTGCCGCCCGCCGATCCACCGCCAATGACGCCTTCGACTTCGGATCCCGCCCATCCGAAAAGATGCGCACACCACCGTCGATTACCTCGGTGATCTGGCTACCATCGGTGCCATATAGCCACCACCCGATAGAATTCGTGCCGATATCAAGGCCCAGACGCATTGAAAATTCCCTCAAATTACAATGGAGATTTTGCATTTGCAGGAGAGACACTCAATCTAAAAGTGTGCTTGACGTCTTGGGAGATTCCCGGAATATTGTAGAAGTTCAAAATTCGCGGTCGAGCCGTTAACAAGCATTCGATTGCACCACATTGAAGCGCAGGCCACGGCCTGCGTTTCTTCATTTTGGGCAAGGCCACATTATGAACTTATTGAAACGAACTCACCAAGAGACAGTTGATGGGATGTCCGCTTTGCTTTCCTTATCTTAATTGCTTCGCATGCGCAGCAAAAGTCGGCTTCCCGCCCCGCCTACTGACTATCCCCGAGCAGTTCGTCGATGAAGTCACCTTGCTTGCGGAAGACTTGCTCCCACTTTTCTGGGACCGGGTCCTCCCGATCAAGGGTTTCCGGACGCAGCTCACCTGCAGTGGTTTCATTGATTTGCGTCTGCATGGATCGCGATTGCCGTCGGCGTGCACGCTCGCTTGTTGCAGTAGATTCGACAGAGGCAGGTTGCAATGTCGAAGGAGCGGGTTTCGGTTCTTCGAACCAAGGCCCCACTCCGTCGACACGAGGGGGATAGGGGAAGTCGCAGCCCGCCTGACGATCCGCCAGTTCAATGAAAAAGGAATCCTCGAAATACTTAATGCGCTGTGCTCGGATCGGGTGCTGCGGTGAGGCGAGGATGATCACCTCATCGGGATCCATGGTGCGTGCCTCGGTCTCTGAGAGGAGTGGGCGTTCCTCAAGACGCGACGTCGTCGAGGTCGCGCCTAAAATGCCCTTGTTGCGACCATACATGCGGGTCACCGCCTCGCGCGTGGTGCTGCCGACGGCCGCCGAGACCTCGCGCACAGTACGCTGGTCGCGGGGGGTTATGTACAGCTTGAGCCCAGCCCCGTTCTCAAGGCTTTCGCGCCCCTCGGGTCCGTAGATGCGATCGAGCGAGGCCAACGACTGCGCAATCATCGCCACACGCCCGCCATAGGCCGCGAGCGAATGGATCGCCCGCTCGAGATAAGGCATCGCGCCCATTTGCTGGAACTCGTCGATCATCATCATGACCGGCCACGGCTCGTCGGGACCCGGCTCGTTCTGCCGCAAACTGGCGATGAGATCCGCGAACATGAGCCGCAGGAGCGGTGCCAGCGTCGCGATGTGATCTTCCGACACCACGATGTAGAGCGCGTGCGGTTTTTTCCTGAAGTTCGCGAACTCGAAGTCGCTTGCATCGGTTGCCGTTCGGACCGCCGGGTTGTCCCACTGCTTCAGACCGGCCGTCATCAAAGCCTGTATGTTGGACGTCAGCAGCCGCGATGACGCGCTGGCCGCGTTGATCCAAAGCTCGCGCACCGTCGCTTCCTTCGCCTCGTCCGCATACGCACTGTACTGTGCGTTCTTGTAGTCCCCACCGGTCACGATCTTGTTGACCTCGCCCAGTGTCGGCCTGCCGCGCTGGATCGCCAGAAGGCAAGCCGCGACGAATATCGATTTGCCTGCCTCGGAGAAGGTGTCGAGTGTCTTGTTGTCCTTGTCGAGGAAGAGGTCCGCCAGGATCGAGACTTCTGTGAACTGCTGGGCGAAACTGGGGGCGGCCGCGATCCGCGCGAGCGGGTTGTAGCGATGCGAACTGTTCGCCCAATCGAACGGGCTGAAGCGAAAGACCTCATCGCCGTTGAGCGCCCTGAGCCGCGCCGTCTTCTCGAAATTCTCGCCCTTCACATCGAGAACCACCACCGAACCTGCGAAAGACAAAAGGTTCGGGATCACGAAGCCCACGCCCTTGCCGGCCCGGGTCGGAGCCACCATCATTACATGCGGTATGTCGCTCGCAGAGATGTAGGGCGCCTTTGACGCCGGCTTTCCCAGCTTGCCACAGACAAACCCGGATCCCGGTGTCTGGAGCATGCCGTTCGCCTTGAGTTCGCGTCTTGTCTGCCAATGTGCGGACCCGTAATCATCCCGGTCCTGCGCCCAGGTCCAACTGAAGGCCAGAACCGCCAGTCCAATGGCCCCGAATCCAACGGCGCCGAACGCAACCTTGAATGCCTCGGGATGCGCGGCGCGCAGACCCGCGCTGGCCGTCCAGACGGCAAACATGTCAAACTCGGCAAACCCCGTTCTCAACGCCAGTGCGAGATAGAAGCTCGCCGCGATTGTGCCGAGGGCCGTTCCACAGAGGGTCCCGACTGGCACGGCAGCCCAGAGAGGAAGCCGGGTGCTCATCAGAAGCTGATCTCATCGTCGAGATCGCGCGATAGCCCCCTGCCCCGCTGCATCTCGAGTTGGGTGTCCCGGGCCAACGCCTCGACCTTGTCCTGCTGCAAGGCGGAGGCGCGGTCGGTAAAGACCTGATCACCGGTCTCCTCGTGGGTCAGCTCGAGGAATTCCTGCGTGACCGTGATCTGATCGATCCGGTTCGGAAGCACCTCTGCCAGCACCTCGTAATTTCCTCGCCGCAGCTCCCCAAGTCCCTCCTCGCCCAGCTCCTTGAAGAGTTCGGCCTTCAGCGTGCGTTCGACGGTCTCTTCCTGAGCTTCTGAGAGGGTGCCGTCACGCAGCATGTCCGCGAGGTCCTGCAGATACGGGTTTGGCCCACGGTCCTCGTCATCGATCACCTGCAAATCGTCCGATGCGCGTGACAGACCCGTCGCTATGCCGAGCTCCTTCGCCCGCTCCAGCAATCGGTCCATGAACCGATCGACTGTTTCCAACGCACGGTCTTGTTGATCGTCGCTGGCCTGAGCGAGATTGATGCCATCCTTGGCCAGAACCGCCGCCATGTCGCGGTCCACCCAATCCTGAGCAAGCCCATAGTTCGTCGTCCCACCGGCTTCGATCCGGGCAGCCATCTCCTGCGGATCGAGACCGGCCTTCGCGGCATCCGATTTCAAAGCCTCGAGAACAGGGTCTTTGCCCGACGCGAGCGCCGCACCCAATCGCGCGTCTCCGGCTCCTGGCGGATAGGGCTCGGTCAAGTCGCGCCCAAACCGGGCGCGCAGATCGGGATCCGGCACCATCTGCGAGAGGTCCCGGACGACACCCGCCGCCTTGGTCTCGAACCCCGGGCGTTCGATGGCATCAAGTTCTTCTGCCTTGAGCCGCAAGGCTTCGATGGTTTTCTCGGCATAGCCGATGGCCTCACCGACCGTTCGAATGGTCTCCATATCGATCTCTCCTGCGGTAAATCTGTAAGGCGTGTCCGACCCGATTGAGTTCGCCATGCGGCGCATCGCGTAGGCCAGATGTTTCTGATCCATGCGATCCAGCACATCGGCCAGATCGCGATAGTCCTTGGCGAAGGCTGTCACCTGCGCCTTGGCGATGGCCCGCTCTTCGGGCGACAGTGCGATCTCGCGCGGCAGGCGTGCCTCCTCTTTTGCCCGGTAGATTTCTGCGATACCCGGGGCCTTCTCGAAGATGCCGCGCTCTAGCCGGGTCGTGGCCTCGAGCATCACACCGTAGCGTTCGGCAATCTCAGCCTGCTTTTCCCGCATCAGCTGGGGCGACATCACGCCCTCGGCCCAGCAGGAGAACCAGGTGCCGTTTGTGAGGCCCCGGTTGTTCAGCAGGATATGCGCATGCTTGTGGGCCCGGTCATCATGCACCGAGAGCACGTAGTCCCACTGATCGCCGTAGTCGCCACTCTCAAAGAAATGCTCAGCCCAGTCGAGTGTGATCTCGCGTACCTGATCCACCGTGACGTCGGTCGGGAAGGACAGCAGCATATGCGAGGTAAACCCGAGCTTCGTCGTGCCCCGCCAGGTTTGCGCCCAGGCCTCCACGATCTCCGCTTTCTGCGCCTCAGTCAGCACGGCCTCAGCCGTCAGCGGGTTGGTCATCGTCGCGTAGGTGTAGACCGCCTTGTCGTTCACGTAAGACAGCTGGTTGCCAAGGCTCTGCTTCGTCTTGCACCCCCCTGCCCTGATCCGCTTGAACACCGCGGCGCGGCTCTGCGGCATAACCGACTTCAGCAGATTGCGCACCGAGGCCCGGCCCACGCACTGATAACTGCGACCCTGCCGCCGCCCCGCCAGCCGCGCGTCTATGCGCGACTGACGCTGACCCTGGATGCGCTCTGTCTCCCAGAGCTTGCCCATGACGGCGTGATAGAGGGCGAGCGGCTCAGACATGGTCCACCAACTTCTCATGCGGGTCTGAGGCCTCGGGATCCGCCGCGTTCCACCCCACGCCCCGCCGCTGACTGGCCGACGCTTTCAGTGCGGCCAGATCGCGATAGGTACGCTGCGCAAGATCATGTAGCGCGACAAGCGTTGCACGGTTCTCCGGCGACAGCGTCAGCTTTCCGCGTTGCACCGCCTTCGCCAGAACACGGCCGCTGTCTGCAACGTCTTGTGCCTGCTGCAACGTCTCCGAGAACGCCCGGAGATCGTCTCGCATCAGATCGAGCAGCCCACACCGGGCCCGCACAACCGCCTGCAAGGCCTGGCTGCGGCTCGTAAAGCCGCGGGCCAGCCAAGCCGCATCGAAGGCGGCCATTTCAGAGGTCGCCGCGCGGAAACTCACCGTGACCGAAGGGTCTCGAACCTCCTGTCCTTCGCCCCGCTCCTCCTTGGCCAGCCGGGTCACGTGCCGTCGCGATACACCGTAGGCCTCTGCCAGAACCTTCGGCGTTTCCCCGGCATGGTAGCGCCGCGCGAGTTCGATCCGCTCTTCAAGTTTCAGGCGTTTTGGGCGTCCCGATTTCACGTCTCAGACCCCTCGGACAAAAGTCGCAGACATTTGGCATATCCTGCCAACGTCCCTCTCATTTCATCCTCAGGGATACATCAATGCATGAATCTGCGCAATTTGTCTTTTTGCGCATCATGTCACTGCGCAAAATGCTGCCGAGTCGTCGGGATCAGTCTAGCATGGCCCGAAGCCCGCACTCATGCTGAACACAAGAGTGAAGCAACTGCACCGAGGCGCCATCGATGCGGGACCACTGCGGGAAGAAGAATTGCTGGCGACACGCGTCTATTCAGGAAAAAGTCCGGCGTGTCGCGCTGATGCTTGGCGGGTCACCGGAGCGGCCCGCAAGACAATGTCAGGCCGGTCTTCCCCCGTGGTCAGTGACCACCATCGTGTCGGTCACACTGACGAATAGTGGCGTGATGACATATTCGCCGCCTGCGTCTTCAGGTGCTGTTACTGCGACGATAGCCGAGGCCGGCGCACCGTCCACGAAACAGGAGAAGAGCGCGAAGTTCTCGAAACGACCGGATGTCAGCGCCTCGAAGGTGCTGACATGATCTCTGCGGATATTGGTGCTCATGCGACGATCCCTCCGGCTTTGCGGGCGCGCTCGGCATAGGCGCTGAGGGTGCCATCGGCCTTGAAGTGCAGATCCCGTTCGACGGGCAATCCTAGACGACCGCGGACGGCTCGAATTTCGCTGAGGCGTACCGAGCCGATCTCGGGAAAGCCAAGCCCCAGGTCGCAGAGGCCGTGCGCGATATCCGGGTCTTCCGGATCGGTTTCGGAAAGCAGCCAGGTCGCCCCGGCATCGGGGGTGAAGAGTTTCACGACAGGTTCGAAGTCGAGGGTGTCTTCGCCTGCTTCGATACGGTCCTGGTTGGTGCGCCCGTTCGCAGCGAGCTGATCGAGGATGGATTGTGGCAGAAGGTCCATGAGGTTTCTCCTGGAAGTCGGTGTGAAAAAGGCCGGGACGGCAGACACCGTCCCGGAGGACGGCTCATTCGACGAGGTCCGGGGCATCGCCCTGCCCGTCTGGCTTCGGCTCGAAGAGAACGAGCTGGCCGGTCACGGGCGTGGCGAAGAGCTGGATGGTGAGGAAGGATTTCGCGTCGGGCTTCTGGGGGAAGGCAACGCCGATCTTGTGGAAACGGGTCTTGCCGTCCTTTCCTTCGTCGGGTGTGGTGACGGTGTAGTAGCGGGTCATGTCGATTTCCTCTCGTTTTCGATGCAAGAAGAGACCGGGACCGTCCGGACAGGCTGTCAGGCGGAACTTTGCTGCGCGAGGAATGGCCGCGTCAGCGGACAGGGGAAAGTTCCGCTTGAAGAGAGCAAGCGGCGCGCGCGACCGTCAGTCGGGCCAGGTCCCGGAGATTGCATCCGGAAGAAAACGCGAGGCGATCGATCGGTCCCCTTCGTGGCGCGACATGCAAAGATGGAGGTGCGGCAGGGACGCAGCCCAAAGACGCGTCTGTGCCGAAGGACAGACCGCAGCAGAACTCCAACGGATCTGGCCTTGTCGCAAAAGGCGGGCTCGTCTTCTTCGGCTTCAGCCTAACGAGGTAGAGTCGTACATCGCTTTTGTGCCCTCTCAGGCTCTGACTGACCTCGACATTGATGACATGGCGTTATTGGTCCGGCACCGGCTGCTCTCGCAAATCAGCCCGCGCGTCGCGAATAATTGCCCAGGACGAGTGCAGGAACAGCGCCGCGATACCGAAGGCGACGATCAGGTCCGGCCAGCCACTGCCGAACCAGGCGACAAGTCCGGCCGCGATCACCACAGCGACGTTGCCGATGGCGTCGTTGCGCGAGAACAGCCAGACCGCCCGCATGTTGGCGTCTCCCTTCCGGTGCTTCAGAAGCGGTAGAACGGCGAGGATATTGACGATCAGCGCACCCACAGCGAAGGCACCCATCAGGCCCGCCTCGGGCGTGGCCTGGTTCAGGACGCGCCAAAACGTGCTGGCAACGACCCCGAGACCTAGGACGCCAAGGAACACGCCCTGGATCATGGCGGATCGGGCGCGCCACGTCAGGCTCCAGCCAATGGCGAGCAAGCCGAGAAACGTGATCGCCCCATCGCCGAGGAAATCGAGGGCATCCGCCTTCAGCGCCTGCGAGCCGGACAGGAAGCCGCCCGCCATTTCCACAACGCCGTATCCGAGGTTCAGCGCAACCACGATCCAGAGCGCCCGGCGGTAGGACGGGTCCTGGTGGGCTGGATCGATCGAGGCGTCGTCGCCCTCAATCCGTTCGAATCCGTAGCCTGTCGCCTCCAGGGCCGTACGCACCTGCGGAAGATCGTTTTCCGCGATGCGCAGCGTCATTATGTGGGTTGCAGCCGAGACCTTGACGTTCTCCGCCGCGACGCCAGCCGACCGCGCAGCGCGCTCGATCTCGGCCGCGTCCTTCGCACAATCCATCCCTTGCACCCGCATCCGGATCGGCGCGTTCTGCTCACTGGTTCCGGGCGTGTTCATGAGATCGCCTCACCATGCCCGCGCCCGCCGAACTCGGAGGGGTCGCCACAGGCGTGTCGCGCACATTCAAGCTCCAACGTCGTGTGCTCGATGTCGAACCTGTCGGAGAGGACGGACTTGATCCGCTCCTTGATCGCGTCGGCGTCATTCCAGCGGCCCTCCTCGATCACCACATGGGCGTCGAGCGCGGCGCAATGCTCGTCCATCTGCCAGAAATGCGCGTGGTGGATGCCGGTCACGCCGGGCACCCCGCGCACGGCGTCGAGAACGCCGCGCGTCTCGATATCTGGCGGCGATCCGAGCATCAGGATGCGGATGACCGGGCCGATCTCCCGGAAGGATTGCCAGAGGATATAGCCCGCAATCATGACCGTCACGATAGGATCGATCAGCCGACAGTCGTAGAGCAGGATCAGTGTTCCGGCGAGGATCACGGCGATGGAGCCAAGCGCGTCAGCGACGTTGTGCAGGAACGCCGCGCGTATGTTCACGCTGGATTTGGACATGCGATAAGTCAGCAGTGCGGTAGCCGCGTCCACGATCAGCGCGATTCCCGCGATGATCACTATCAGCCATCCCTCGACAGGCTGCGGATCGACAAAGCGCATCGCTGCCTCGTAAAGCAGGTAGAGACCGATCACGATAAGGGTCGTGTAGTTGATGAGCGCTGCAACCACCTCCACCCGGCCGTAGCCGAAGGTCATGTCCGCATCCCTCGGTCGCCGTGCGATCTTGCGCGCTGCAAAGGCAGTGATGAGCGAAATCGCGTCTGAGAAGTTGTGCAGCGCATCGGCGATCAGTGCGAGAGAGCCAGAGACGATCCCGCCAATGATCTGCGCGATCGTCAGTCCAAGATTGACGGCAATCGCCGCGAACACCCTCCGGTCGCCAGCCTCGGGGTCTATGTGGACGTGGTCATGCGGCATTAGGTGTGCCCCCATGCGAATGTGTTGAAACTGCTTGTGGCTTCAAGCGACCCGAACGAAATGCTCGAACTCGACGGTTCATCCAATGACGAATGATGTTTCGATAGAGGAAGCCCCGAACCCAACCGAACTCCTGGGCATGTTTTTCGTAGAAGTCGTCAGGGGTCTCAAAGAGGCCAAAATCCTGAACGATCCCAGACTTTTGGATGTAGGTACCATCGCCCTTCCATTCGACCGGCGGCGCGCTTAAGCAATCCGTGCCGACGCCGTAGCCACACAGGCTTTCCCGCCCATCGAAGGCGGTCTGCAAAGCTGACAGAAACCGGCTGTCCAGGATGAACCCCTCAAGGTCGATCCAACGTCCATCCATTTCGACCTCCACCCAAGAGTGCAGGATTTCCAAAGGCGCGATGGGATAGACAAGCTCGGGCACCACGCCGCGCTGAAGGCCCTTGTGGATCGTAAAGCCGTGAAGCCGACACGGCACACCGACCGCGCGCAGGAGCGCCATGAGCAGCGTGCCCTTCGTGTTGCACTGTCCAAACCCGTCAGACAGCACCTCGGATGCCGGAATGTCATCGGCGCGATTGTAGCTGAACAGAATTTCGTTGCGGACAAAATCATAGGTGGCCCCGACCCGTTCATGGGTCGCGAGGGCAGACCAACCACGCGCGGCAATCAGCTCTTGAATAGACTGCGCTCTAAAATTGAGAAGCGGAGTTGCGGAGAGATGGTCACGGGACATGGCAAGCCTCTGGATTCGTTGTCCCAGACAACATAGTATCTATAGCGACTAGAGGTTCAAGGAATATTCTGATGTTCTCCATCGGCGAGCTTTCACGACGCACCAAGGTCAAGGTTCCGACCATCCGCTATTATGAGACTGTCGGCCTGCTGACCGCGCCAGAGCGCACTGAAGGCAACCAGAGACGATACGATCGGGCGGGTCTGCAACGATTGAGCTTCATCAGGCACGCACGGGACCTCGGGTTTTCGATTGAAGCGATCTCGTCGCTGATCGAGCTTCAGGATCACCCCGACCGGTCCTGCCAGGCGGCAACCGATATCGCGGCCGCGCAACTCTCGGATGTCCGGGCGAAGATCAGAAGGCTCCGTGCGCTGGAGAAAGAGTTACTCCGTATCACCAAAGGGTGTGATGGCGAAGGCGTGTCAGAGGACTGCTACGTGCTAACATCCTTGGCCGACCACGAGCTGTGCGAGCGGGAGCATTGATAGGCCAAGATCGGTTGTTTCTGTCAGCAGCAATCTCAATTGATCACAAAGGTATATGTCACGCATGCCGACCTTAGTCCTTGTTGCGGCGAAGGTTCTGAAAGAGCCGATTTCGTTGAAAAAGTCTTTGATTTCGGCATGCAGGTTTGAGGTATCGAATTGATTTCGTTCAGATGTCTAAGGCGTAGCCGCCGCTTCAGCTTGCGGCCGGCGGCAGTGGCTTGAGTTTGGCCAGTTTCCGGAGGTTCTGGGCGGTGGCGGCGAGGGTAAATTCATCTTGGACGCCGCACGGGCCTCGTAATCGGAGCCGTCCGAGGCCGAGGATGCGTTTGAGGTGGGCAAAGAGCATCTCGACCTTTTTTCGTCGCGCCTGAGCCTTGGGATTGAAGTCTGAGGCCGTGCATTGGCGAGCAAAGTCTCTGACGATCTCATATTTATCGCGATGGACCGAACGTGTTTCAGCGTTGGGGCAGCACTTTGCCTTCAGCGCGCATCCTGTGCAGTCTGATTTCAGTGCCCGATAGTTTCTGGATTTCCAGGCTGGCGCATTCCGTTTTGGATCAGAATAGGTCCGCCATGTATGCCGCATCTCTTTGCCGCCCGGGCATATGTACCGGTCGTTCTCATCATCCCATATGAAGTCCGACCGTGAGAAAGTCCCATCGGTCCGCTCGCCTTTGTCGAAGACGGGAATGAAGGGAAGGATCTGGCGCTTCAGCGTGAGCCAGACCAGATTGTCAGACGCCCCGTAGGCCGTATCTGCCGCGACCCAATCGGGCTTCACGCCAAAGCGCTCTTCGGTCCGGTCAAGCATCTTGCGCATCGCACCCACCTCGGCGGTCTTGTTCGACCGGCTGGCATCCACATCCATGATGATGCCGTGGTCCGTATCTATGAGGTAATTGTCGGAATACGCAAAGAACGCAGGGCCTTTCCGCGCCGCTGTCCATTGGCTGGCAGGGTCGGCGTGGGCGGTGAACTTGGGTTTGGCTGTGGTCGCCGCGCCGAAGGCTTCGTCGTCCAGTGTGTCGAGATACTCGCGTACTGCACGCGGTGCGTCTGCGGAATCTATCTCGCGGGCAGCCCAGTCAACGGGATTGCTCGAGTTCTGCTTCTGAACATCCGCGCTGATCAAACTAGCGTCGACCGCGAAGCCGTGGCCACCGACCAAGCCCTCTGCCATGCAGCGCGCAACCGTCGTCTCGAACACATGGCGCAGCAGATCGCTTTCGCGGAAGCGGCCATGACGGTTCTTGGAAAAGCTTGAATGATCGGGGATGCGATCCGTCAGATCGAGACGGCAGAACCACCGATAGGCGAGGTTCAGATGCACCTCCTCGCATAGCCGCCGCTCAGATCGAATGCCGAAGCAATATCCGATCAAAAGCATGCGGATCAGAAGTTCTGGGTCAATGGAGGGGCGACCCGTGTGGCTGTAGAAATCCTCTAGATGCGCGCGGACGCTGGTCAGATCAACAAACCGATCAATCGACCGCACCAAATGATTATCGGGAACGTGATCGTCCAGCGAGAACTCGTAGAACAAAGCCGCCTGCGCCTCTTGCCTCGGTCCCATCATCCCCAACCCTCCCGCTCGTTGAGAGAATTGAATCAGCCAATCGACAAACGATCAAGCAGGAGTTTTTCAACGAAATCAGCCCAAAGTACTGGGTGCTGCGCTGCGCACCAATGTCCGCTCCTCGGGCTGCGGACAAAAACGCTACAAAATCAAACCAAGTTTTGCCAAGGGTTTGTGGCACAAGACTTTCAATGCTTGCGGGCGCAACACCGGCAGTGACAAAAACGACCGATACTGGTGAAAAACTCTGCCTTTGATCGCAGGTCAGTCTGAGTTTGCCGACAAGAAGAGGATCAGCGGTTTTGCCTGTTCATTCTCGGCGAGGTGGGTCAAATCCTCAACGTCCTCGAAGCAGATGCCCATAGAGCTTTCAGTTGCGTCTACAGGGTAGATGCTTTCGCAAAACTCTGCGCGCGCTTGCTCGCCGCAGGTCAAGCCAAGAGCGCGAATGCTGGCCATGTAGTTCTCGGTTAGCTCTGGATCGGTTTCAGCGTCTTCGAACCAGCCTCCGCACGCGCCGAAGTTGGCTCGTGCAATTTCAAGGAATGCCGATTTGATGGCAGACTTGGGTTCAATTACAGTGCCGATGAAGGTTGTCGAGCGACATGCGTGTCCGGCACCCTCATGATGGAATGCCATCCAATTCCTCGTGATCGGCAAGATTGGCACAAGGTTCGTGAACGCCAACATCGCGACGATGCCGTGATCCACGCGGTCGGACAGCTCTTCGAAGTAGTCCCAAGTGAATATGGTTTTGAGAGCGCCATCCCGCATCAAGTTTGGTCGCTTCGCTGCCTCATGCAATTCGGCCAGAAGTTTCGGATAGTCCGCGTATTTATACGGGCCACCGCGCTCTGGCTTCAGTCGGCAGAGGCCGTCTTTCCCTCGGAATGCGGTCAGCATTTTCTCTTCGATCAACATGCGATCTGGATATCTCGAATTTGCGAACCTGTCGAACGTGCAATAGCTGTAATGACGCCTTGCTTCTCAACCAAAGCGTTGATTCACTTGTCTAATCAGTAGAGAGGATCAAGCGATGATGGGGCGGCTGGAGATGCAGGAGAACCTGTTCTATCGCTTCCGGATCGAGGATCATGTCCCGCAGGATCATCTTTTACGTCGGATCGACTGGCTGCTGGACTTCGACGTGATCCGCCAGGAGCTGGCTGCGCTCTACAGCCATACTGGACGCCCGTCCGTTGATCCCGAGTTGATGCTGCGCATGCTGCTGATCGGCTATTTGTACGGCATCCGGTCGGAACGACGGCTGGTCGAGGAGGTTCACCTCAATCTTGCGTACAGATGGTTCTGCAAGCTCGGGCTGGAAGGCCGGGTGCCTGATCGTTCGACATTTTCCAAGAACCGTCATGGGCGCTTCGCCGATGGCGACGTGTTGCGTCACCTGTTCGAAAGCGTCGTGGAAAAATGCATCGGTTTCGGCATTGTTGGCGGCACGGACGCAGCTATCGACGGCAGTACCATCGAGGCGGATGCCAACCGGGACCGCAAGGATGCGCCTGACGCGGTCCAGAAAATCTGGTCTCGCAAGGATCAGGTGCAGCGCCCGGTCGCTGATTACTTGGACAAGCTGGCTGACGCCGAAGGTGCGGCACAATCCGGTCCGAAGAAGAAGCCCCCTAAATATATCTCTGAGACCGACCCGGAAGCGGCATGGTCGCTCAAGGATGGCCCTGGCCGGTTCAGCTATGAGACCAACTATCTGGTCGATACCAATCACGGCATCATCGTGGATGTTGAGGCCACCCCCGCCCGGCTCAGCCAGGAGATCGTCGCGGCCAAGACAATGCTCGACCGCAGCCGCAACCGCCACGACTTCCGCCCGGACAGAGTGGCGGCAGATGGGTCATACGGCACCGGCCCGTTCCTGGCCTGGCTCTTGAAGCGCCATGTCACCCCGCATGTGCCAATTCTGGACCGCCAGCATCAGACCAAAGGCAAGTACGACCTCAGCCATTTCCAATATGACCCGGCGCGCGACAGCTACACCTGCCTTGAAGGCCATGAGATGCCGCTGCGGCGGATTAGGACGGAAGATCGGATTAAGAGCTACTTTGCTGGGAAGGAAACGTGCGGCACCTGTCCGATCAAGAAGGCCTGCACCGACGCGCCGTTTAGAACTGTCACCCGCCACATGGATGAAGAAGCCCGGCAGACGGTCCGCGATCTGCGCGATTCAGCGGCCTATGACGAGAGCCGACGACGACGAAAGAAAGTCGAGATGTTGTTCGCCCATCTGAAACGACATCTCGGCTTCAAACGCCTCCGGCTTCGAGGCCTCAAAGGAGCCAACGAACAATTCCTCCTCGCCGCCACCGCCCAGAACCTAAAACGTCTTGCCAAAATGGTCCCATGCTGAAGATCAGGACCGCTCTCTAAGCCAACAGCCAAAAACACTACCTTTGACCGCGATTACAGCGGGTTGAGAAAACTCACCCGGGTCAAACACAAGATGTAGTAGGTCGAGTTTTTCACCTAAATCGACCGTTTTTGCGTCGCTTGGGCGATAAATTACATCCGATCAAGTGGCGATCTCTGTTCCTCTATCAAACGGCTTTAAGCCAAATTTTACCTGGTCAGGAAAGAGTTGTGTATACTGAAAGCCTTCTGACAGCCAGTGAGGCGGCACGCAGCAGTCAAACGTTGACATCTCCAACCGATCCGAACACGATTGCGGTATTGCCGTACCGTGGCATCGTCAAGATTGGAAAGAGAGTTATGACTGAAGAAGAAAAAATCCGCGAAATTATGATCAAGTTGGTAGAGAACGGTATCTATGATCTTGAGAGTTTTGCTGAAGGCTTGGCGTCTAAGGTTTCGGAAAACTGGGACCCATCCGTTGAAGGCGGAGGTGAACTTGTTGGGAACTGGTATGTTCTTCGAGAAGGCAACCTCCGATAACCCCTTCGAATTCAAGCTCGCTTCCCACTAACGCGGTGTTCTTAAGATATGGATGCTGGCTTTGCACAAGCTTAGACCTGCTTCTGGAACGTAAAGAGTTTTATGCTGAAGATCGTTTCCTCCAATTCTTGGGGGAAATGACTGCACTCTGCATATTACTTCAGCGTCCGCACAGCCTTGACCCAACTATGGTCGAAAGGTGTCATTACCACTGTGGGCGGATGATAGATTATTACGTCGAGAATTATCCTTGGCGGACCGATCCAAAGCTATATCGCCTGTCATGTTTAGTTTCTCATATTTGTCGGATACGAAAGCCTAGAGCTTTACTTCGTGTCGACTACCTGAGGGAGACTGCACTTAACCAATTTTTCTCAAAAGAAAGAACTCCCTGGGAGATACTATCGCTTAAGTATAGCGAAAGCCCTACTGAACATCGCAGTTTTGACTTGATCGCATCAGAGCGCCAGTTGGTGTCAACGTCTATCCTAAGCCACAATTGCCCACCTCATCTCCTAGACCGCGAAGCGATATACGCAATAACGCATATCGTTCTATTTTCAACGAGGTTTGGACAAAGTGATCCATCCTCGATCATGCAAAACGTATCTTCTGTGAAGAGCCGTCTATTTGAAATTCTTGAGTATTCCCTCCTTTCAAATGAAGCGGATCTCTCAGCCGAACTAATACTGTCAATATTATCGATCGGAGGGATTTGGGAGGAGGTCTCTTCGCAGTTTAATGAGGTCAACAATAAATTTGAATTCTCACAGCTGTTCGAAGGGCAAATAACTCCTTCGATGACCCAGGAGCATTTTTGGGATAAGTATCACACTTCTTTAGTACTTTTGATGGTGGGTGCCCTTAGTGGATAGTCCTTTACACGCATCAAACCCGAGTATGCGTAGGCTGCTTGATGAAATATTCGCAGAGTGCGGTATTCTTTTTGACGCACTTCTTGCGAAAGGTGGAGGTAGCTTGTCAGAGTTGATATTTCTTCTGAGATTAGCCAACTCACGCGGAGAGAAGATGAGTTGCGACGGATGGTGTTTATCGATAGGCCAGAATGATATCCATGATATTCCGAGCTTGGTTGAGTGCGCTTTTTGGCTCCACCACAGAGGTGAAAGTCTTCGCAATAGACATCTGTTGATTTCTGGGGGCGTCGACTACGAAAAGCTGGCATTGCAGGTTATTCCCTGCGGAAACTTTGATCCGAAAACACATTACTACGGTGCTGCGATCGAAAACGGCGCGAAAATAGTCATGGGGAAATTTTCGCAGTATGAGCATCTGGCAAAGACATTAAAGAAACGACGTGACTGGGGTCTTGCGCTTGCACGACGTTGCATAGTGGAAAACAATTTCCGCCTGCTTGAGAGTGTTCTTGAAGTAATGGCCGTGTGTTCTCCTAGCGCAGTTTTTCATTCTCTTATGGACGATATAATTGGTTTCCTTGCTCATAAGAATAGGCTTGTTTGGGGAGTGAACGGAGCGATTTCTGGTGCGGATATGAGGGCGCTCTGCGTTGTGCCGCTGCTAAACGGTTCAGCATCTGGACGAAGCCTTGTGACTCCCTTTTTAACGTATAGGAGGGGCGGCTGATGCTTCGCTTCGCAGTTTCAATGCTTGCAGTTACATTCGCTTCATCTTCAGCGGAATCTGACACGCTAGAGAAAAGTTATGCCTTTGACGTGGCTTTGAATGAGGTGACGACAAGCGAGTACTCAACTGGCCCAATTACAAGTCTCACTCGGGAACCGTTCTTCCCAGCTGAGGCATTCGGTTCCACGGATACGTCATTCAGGGATTCTTTAGATGAATTCGAAGCCCTTCTTCAAATGCCACCTGCCATTGTCCCTTATGAAGACGGTTTTGAGAGTGTCTTCTTTCCGGACGAAAGGACGCAAGTGTCAGATACAAGTGTATATCCCTCAAGCGCAACTGTTCTCATCACTACATCCAATTTGGGGCGATGTACTGGGTGGGTTGTCGCGAGAAGAACTGTCATAACTGCTGGCCATTGTCTCCATGAAGGCGGTTCAGGTGGCAACTGGGCAGATGACGTGACAGTCTATGCGGGACGAGATGGATCAGTCTCTCCGTTTGGGAGCTGCGCTGCCCGACTTTTGTTTTCGGTCGAAGGCTGGGTCGCTGTGAGAGACAAGAACTATGACTATGGTGCTTTAACAGTGGATTGTGACTTGGGCTTCATGACTGGAGGCTTAGGACTCGCTGATCCAAGAGAAGAAATCTCTCAGGAGCAAGTCGTTGTATCGGGTTATCCAGTAGACAAACCGTTAACTCAGTGGTCAGCAATTGAAAGAGTTACGTTGGTCCACGAGTTGAAACTTTTCCACAGAGCCGACACGATGCAGGGTATGAGTGGGAGCGCGGTACACAACGGGAACTTTCTAGTTTTCGGCATTCATACAAATGCAAGGCACAATGGCGCTCCTTGGCGGACAAACAACGCTGCGACGAGGTTAACCGCTCAGCGACTTTCAAACATTGCTGGATGGATTGATCACTCTGAATGATCTGGATCAATCATTCGAGTTCGTAATGTGTATCTCCTAGTGAAGACGGCCCTAGCTCGCTTTATCTGACCCGATAATCTTCAACATAGTAACCTTACCGGCAGTATGCAGGCAGTCTAGAGCCTACTGCCCTTTGCGTGATCTGAGACAGCCATGCTGCAGCTTTTGCCTAAGGTTTGTGACCCCGGCGGAAACCACCGTTTCTGACCGGTTTGGTTTCTCGAAACCGGGCCTTGGCGCAGCCGCAGCGAAAGCTCGGTTTGTCCCGCATTGCCGCCACCGATTATAGGCGCGATGAAGGTCCGGAACCGTCACCTGCGAACCCTTAGGCAGGTCTGTTTTGAGACCGCCTAAGCGACGGCCTCGTCCCGATCCGGTTGCAGATCATGCAGAAAATCGACTGCACGCTGCGCATGGGCCGCGGCCTGGAAGATATATCGCGTGTCGCTTCGAAGACCACGAAGCCAATGATCGATATAGGCGGCATGCTCCGCGCGCGGTTCCGGCGACAATCCCAGATCGGCGGCCAGAAACGCAGCGCCCAGTTCCGCGACAAGCTCCTCTTGCGCATAGCCTTCATCGCCCCAGCGCTTTCGACCGAAACTCCGGTCCAGGCGATCGGGATGGCGGGTCCAGTGGGTGATCTCGTGACCGAGTGTGGCGTAGTAGCTCTCAGGGTCTTCGAAGGTCTCGAAGGGCGGCATCTGCACGTGATCCGGATCAACGGTGTAATAGGCCTGGCTTCCCCCGTGACGAACGTCGGCCCCTGTCGCGGCAAAGAAGGAGTCTGCAGCTGCATCGCGCTCGACTGCGTTGAGTATCGGCTCCGGGACGGCGTAGAACGCCTCGGGAAGGCCCTCGATCTGATCGACGTTGAAAACCGTGTAGCCTTTCATGAAAGGGATCGCGACCTCACGGTCCTGACCGGCGGCGTCGGTTTCGGTCTTGCGGAAAGTGTCTGCGTAGACGACCAGCTCGCCCTTCGCGCCCTTGCGCACCTGGCCGCCGAGTTCTGACGCCTGACGATAGGTCATCCAGGTCGGCGCGGCGAAGCCTTTGGCAACCGAGGCGGCCCAGAGCAGGACGATGTTGAGACCGCGATAGGCGACCCCGTTGTGCCGCAAGGGTCGGGAAATCCGCCCCGCAAGATGTTCGGCGCTCCAGGGCTTGTGCCAGGGTTGGGTCCCGGCTTCGAGATCGGCGATAATCTTCGCGGTGACGCGGGTGTAGATGTCGGGTCGTTTTGCCATGATGTCGTCCTTTCGGCAGGTCCCTCGTGCGGGACGCGAAAAGGCAGGACGGACGCAGCAAGCCGACAGCGCATGGTCAACACGGGGGAGCGCCTGCGACCGGCGCGGGCAGGCCATTGCGCTGGCGGCGGCGTCTGTCACGCCCGCGCTCCCCTGCTCGCACGGGGGACCTGTCGGGAGTCGCAGCTGGCAGGCGGGTCGAGGATTGATCAGCCCCCGTGTCATCGGGGCTTGGGCCGCGGATTGGCCGGGAACCCAGGCGGAGACGCGCTCCTAGAGCGCGCTCAGCCAGTCGATTGCGGCCGAGAGCGGCATGGCACGGAGCCCGCCTTGCCCCGGCACTTCGCGGGTCTCGGCATAGACCAGAAGCCGCTCCGCCACGTCGAGATCGTCGGCGGCGATATGGAACCCGCGGGTGACCTTGGGACTGGTCGTGCGTTTGATCTCAATGGCCCAAAGCGCCCCGCCGGGCAATTTCAGGATCAGGTCGATCTCGGCCCCGGCAGAGGAGCGGTAGAAACTGGCTTCGGTGCCCCGCGGGGCCGCCGCGATCAGGTTTTCGATGCAGAAGCCTTCCCAGGAGCCGCCGACCACCGGATGACCGAGCAGCGCCTCGGACGTCTCAATCCCCAAGAGCGCGTGGGTCAGGCCCGCATCGCGGATGTAGACCTTGGGCGATTTCACCAGCCGCTTGCCGGTATTCGCGTGCCAGGGCGGGAGCCGTCGCACCAGCATCAGGTCCACCAGCAGATCGAGATAGCGCGCAATGCTTTGGCCAGAGACGCCGAGGCCCGCCGCCAGCTTCGCCGCATTCAAGAGCCCGCCCTGCTCATGGGCCAGCATGGTCCAGAACCGCCGCAGGGTTTCGGCCAGGATGCGCAGGCCGAAGCTCGGGATGTCGCGTTCGAGATAGGTGCGAATGAAATCCTCGCGCCAATTCAGGCTGGCCCGGTCCGATTGGGCGAGAAAGCTGTCGGGAAAGCCGCCGCGTAGCCAGAGCCTCTGCAAGGCCTCCTGCCTCACTTCATCCAGCGTGAACGGCGTCAGTTCGTGATAGCTGACCCGGCCTGCCAGCGATTCCGCGCTTTGCTGTAGCAGCGTATTGGAGGCCGACCCCAGGAGCAGGAATTGCCCGGTGCGGTGCCCGGCCCGCCGTCGCCGGTCGATCTGCCCCCGAAGGGCACCGAATAGCCCCGGCATCAGCTGCACCTCGTCGATGACCACCAGCTTGCCCATCTGCGCGTCGAGATAGAGATCGGGCTCCTCGAGGATCTGCCTGTCCGCGATCCGCTCCATGTCGAGATAGATCGCCTCGCGGGTTTCTGCGATATCTTGGGCCAGCGTGGTCTTGCCGACCTGACGCGGCCCGAGAAGGACGACCCCCGCCTGGACATCGAGGGCGTCTTCGACCCGTTTGAGGTGATTGCGCACGATCATACCTTGCATTTATTCCATCTCGTGGAAGATTTGCAAGGTTTTCGAAAAGTAAAGCCCGGTCTCACGCCGCCATCTCGCTCAGCCGACCGAAGAAACTGCGCTCCAGATGCAGCTCCCCTGCCCCGGCCTTTTCGACCATGCCCCGCAGATATCCGCCCGGCGAGTTGACCTCGCCTGAATGGACCTTCTCGAAGACCAAGGCAAACGCAGCCGCAGCGGCGGGTTTGCCCATCTGCTCCTGTGCGGCGACCCAGGCATGATCTGAAATGCCGATCATTGGCCGCAATTCACCGGCGACCCGCACGAAATCGCGCCAATCGCGGATGTAGCCACCCAGATTGCGCCCCCAGGAAGTGAATTCCGGGCAGGCTTGCAATATCGTTCCCAACTCGATCCCGACCTGCAGTCTGTTCGCCTCCCCTGCCCCACTGTCCGACGCTGTCCGTGCCACAGGCGCTGACGTTGCCGGTCCGGGCGGTTCGGCTGCCGCTTCCTCATTTTCTGAGGAATTACGAATTACAGGATGAAGTTGTTTTGTAATTGGTATGTGAGGTCCGGAACTGACCTCCCTGGGGTCCATATTTTCCATTTCTTCGGTCATCTCAGTACTTTGATCCACAGGTTTTGCCTCCCGCAGAAACACCTTCTCGGCCCGCGACAGCAGGTCAGCGAAGCGATTTGCCAGTCGCTGAAGCATGTCGGCCGTCGCGCGCGGGCCTGGCAGGCACGTCAGAAGCGCCTCAAAGGCCTGTTGCAGGCGCTGGAGCCCCGGCATGTGTTCCTGGCGCTCCAGGGCCGCCTCGAGACGCGCCCGGATACTGCGCCGGGCAATCGTGATCTGACGCCGCAGACGCTGACAGAGCGCGCGCTCCGCTGCCAGATCAGCCGCCAGAGCCTCGAACTCCGCGGCCCGGGCGCTCAAGGGGGCGAGATCGAACCCGTAGGCCTCGACAATCACACCATCGGCATCGCGGCGGCCCCAGCGTTTGCCATTCGGGCTGTCCCGGAAAGTGATCACGCCGACCTCCGCCAGGCGCCGGGCGTGGCGTTTGAGCGTCGACAGGGAAAACCCGGTCCGCTCCATCAGATAGGCGTTCGACGCCCAGACGATGGGTCGCCGCCCCTCCTCCCAATCCTGGGGCTGGGTAAAGGCCGCAAGCGTATCGAGCAACAGAAGATCTGCCGCTTTCAGCCCGATATGGGCCCCCACACGTTTCGCCGCGACGACACTGCGTGTCTTGGCAACGGAAATCTGTTCGCCGTCTCGGGCCAGCTGATCCGCGGTCCCGAGAGCCGGCGTCGGCTTGCGCCAACCGCTCTGTGTCATGCCTGTATCTCACCTCCGGTTTTGTGGAGGCAAAAGGATCCCGTGCGCCAAAACGACGTTCTTTCGTTGACAGTGATTCGCGGGAGCGGTATCCAGAAGGTGTCTAATCTATTTGGATAAGCTCTCGGGCCGGATCGGCTTGGGGGCTTTTCTTTTGCCTCAGGTCATGATGTCGATGTCTCCTCCGATTGAGACAGATACTCCGCATAGAGCTGGTCGAGGTTCTCCGAGAGAAACGCTCCAAAGCCTGCGGAATCCTTTGATGTCAGCGAAATGGTATAGGCGCGGCCCGCGCGTCCGATGACGCCCTTGATCCGGCCCTCTCCGGCGGTCCAGGTGCGCTTGGCCGGTGTGGCTTTCGCCGCCCGGCGCCGGGGCGCCCTGCCCGCCTCGGTCACCTTGCTGTGCAGAATCTCGAACCTGGTGTCGCTGTCGAGCTGGTCAAACCCCTCCGTGGCCAGGATACGATCGGCCACCGTGATATTGCTTTTGACTGCCATCAGCTTCTTGAAATCTTCCCAACGGTCCCGCCCGATCTGCTTGGCGGGTCCGATCGCTGCGATGATATGGCCGGGCACCGTCCCCGCGACCGACAGCATGCGCGACAAGAGCGTGCCGTCGATGGTCAGCGCCTGCTGGATCACCTCCTTGGCCTGGCCGAGATCATGCAGGTTCCTGGCGAAAAGCGCCTTCTCGATGAAGGAGAGATCGGCCCGCGCCGTGTTCTCCTGGCCTTGCGCCAGCACATGGGCGACGTCATCCATCTCCTTGACCACGGCGCGGACCGGACGTCCGAGCGCGCGCGCGACACGCACCCGGCGATGCCCGAAGACGACCATATAGCGATTGGCGGCCTCCGGATGAGGTCTAAGCAGGACTGGCGTGTCCTGCCCGCTCGATGCGATCGAGGCTTTCAACTCCTCAAAGGCCTCGTCATCACCGCTGAGCCGGTCATTGACGAAAGAGGCATCGATCAAGGCGGGATCGATCTCGACGATGGTTTCGCCTTCGAGAAGGCGTTTGGAGTTTTCGGCGAGACTGTCGATCGAGACCTTCATGGATTTCGAGGCACCGCGCATCGCGTAGCTCGAGCGGCCCCCATCGACCGGCGGGTCGGTCGGCTGCCCGATCACGGATTTCAACAGGTCTTTTCTGGCCATGATGCCCTCCTTTCCGGGCCACGAGACCCCCCATCTGCACGGCTGTCAAAACGCATCTGCACGGCTGTCAAACTCATGGGGCTTCGCGCCCCCAGGCCTGATGCACGAGACCGGCGATTTCATCGTTAACGGCGTTCAGAGAGGTGATCGCGCGGTCATAGGTCGACCGAACGAACTGCGCCCGCTCGACCTCGTAAAGCGTCTGCTTGGTGATCCCGGCATCCGAGATCGCCGTCGATTTCACCATTTGGGCTTCGAGCATCTGGTTGGGGAACATCGCCTGCAGGAAGCCGACCATCTGCTTTTGCGGCCCATCGGTGGGTTCGAACCGCGTGACGAGATAGCGGAACCATTTGAGCCGCATCTCGGCCCCGGCTTCGCGGATGGTGCGCAGGATACCGCCCAGCATCAGGAGGAACTGGCTCATCGACATCACGTCGAGCATCTGGGGATGCACGGTGATCAGCACAGAACTCGAGGCTGTCAGCGCGGTTAGGGTCAGATATCCAAGCTGGGGCGGGCAATCGATCACCACCACGTCGTAGCGGTCTTCGACTTCCTCCAGCGCTTTTGAGATGCGGGTGAAGAAGGCGCGGCCTTCGGACGGGTCGCGGCTGGTGAGGGCCACCGGCGTGTCGTATTCGTATTCCTGCAGATCGAGGCTGGCTGGGACGATATCGAGGTTCGGGAAGTTCGTGGGCCGGATCACGGCGCTGATCGGCTGGCGCTCAGCGTCATAGCGCAATGTCTCGTAAAGCGAGGAAACAGAGTCTAATTCAGGCTGAATCCCATGCAGCGCGGTGAGTGAGGCCTGCGGATCGAGATCGACCGCCAGCACCCGATGGCCCTTGAGTGCCAGGTGCTGCGCCAGATGGGCGGCGGTCGTCGTCTTGCCGCTGCCGCCCTTGAAGTTGACGACGGAGATGACATGCAGCTCTTCGCCTTCGGTGCGATGGGGCAGGTAACGGCGCTTGCCCGGACGGCCATAGGCATCGAGATAGGCGCGCAGCTCGAGCATTTGTGCTGCGGAATAGGATCGCCGCCCTGAGGCCGAGGTTTGTGGCTCGGGCCCTTTGCCCTCCAGATGCAGCTTTTTGATCGTCGACTGCGTGACGCCGAGAAAATAGGCCACCTCGGCGAGAGAAAACTGCCGCAGACCCTTCTGGGCATCGGGGGGGTATTGTTCCTGACGCAAGATATTGAGTCGGTCGGAAATCAGTTCTCCTTGCTGGAGAATGATTTCATCGAAGGCCAACTCGCCTGTATCTTGCCGGAATGGTGCTGTCGCCATCCTGCCGCCTCGCCTAATATCGCTTTTATCGCGATTTCTTTCGTTAAACTGTGACTACAGCGGAAGTGGGTTATCCACAACGATTTTTTCAGCGGGCGGCAAAGCACTGCCGGATCATGGCACAGATCGGGGAGACCACAAGACCCCGCAGATTGGGCAAAAGGGACCGCAATATCTTGTAGGGTGCAGTACCGGTCCAGTCCTTACGTCTTTGCGCAGAAGGCGGCGGAATTGCTATAATTTATTGTTTTTAATAATTTTTCCCGATTTGCACGGCTGTCAAAAAAGGCAAATCACGATCCGAGCATATGGGCCGTGGCGCCAGTTGGCTGGTGCCTGCGACCACCCGTGCAGGCTTGCGCCACAATCACGGTCGTCCGCACGGATCGCACCGGGGTCTCGCTCGGAGGACCCCGGCAAGAAACACCCCCAGCCCACCCATTGGAGAGAATCGGGCCCCGATTCCCAGGCCCAAGCCCGGGTGCGTTGGCCGGGAGTCCCGGCCAACCGCGGGCTCACGCGGCCTCTTTCGGGCCCCAGGGGATCACCGCCTGCAGGGTCGGGTCGTCCTGATGCGCCGCCTGGCCGAGATTGGCATTGAACCCGTAGTCCCGGATCGTCAGCGTGAAATAGTCCGCGCCGGTCTCCCGGTTCTGTTTGCGCCAGATGCCGCCGCATTCGACGAGACGGCCGCGGGGCGAGCGGCCGAGCACCCGGTGGGTGGGTGCCATCGGATTGTCGCTGGTCACGGGTTCCACGGAGATGTCGAGATCGAAGGTCAGGGTCGAGATCGACCCGGTGCCTTTGGCGGTGCCGATCTCGGCGGCGTCAAATTTGATGCAGTTCGGGGTCATTGCGTGTCTCCTTGTCTGGTGTTGCAATGCCGGTGACCAAAGCAGGGCCCCCGAGGGACAGCACCGCAGGCGCAGCGCAGCGGAGAAGGGCAGGGGGGCGCACTTTTTGACCCGCGCGGAATGCCCGGCACGGGCAGGGGAAAAAGACGGGCCCCAACCTTTGCGGCTCCCAGGGTGCCCTGCCACCGGCGACGCTCAGCAACACCGGTCGGAGACGGGCCGGACCTCCGGACAACAACAGGTGCCCGCCACGATCAGCGCCAATGGCTTGGACTGGATCTGCGCCTCGGCAACGCATGTCGCCGGAACGCAAGGACAGCACGCCATCCCGCCTCTCGCCCGGGAACTTGCTGGCCAGGCTCCGGCACCGGTCATCGCCATGGGCCCGATGCCGCAAACCTTGGAGGCCGCTGCACTCAGGCTTAGCGCGAAGGCGATCCCGTGAGATATCAATCAGGGTTTCGGCACAGGTCGCAGCGGGCAGGCCACCTGTCAGAGCGCCATGCCCGGCGCGCGGGGTGCGACGCTCCCGCCCCGCCTCATGGGCCACCGGGGCGATCCACTGGCTGCAACGGCACGCCCCGGAGCTGCCGCAAGTGGCCACTCCACGCCCAACGGGCCTGACGACCCCCCCTGAGTGTTTCCCCGGTACCTCCCGTCGCGCAGCGACCCCCGCGCGGGCAGCGCCGGTCCGGCGGCGGGGCAGGGGGCATTCCTCTGCCCCGCCGCCGGACAATTTCGGGCCATCCCGTACCCGTGCTTGCCGGAGCACAAAAAAAAGACCCCGCCGGAGCGGGGTCAGGTGGTCTTCCCACGAAGGAAGGCTCAGTGGCAATCCGGGACCCAGATCGCCAGCTTGACTTTCTGCTCGGAGGTCAGCCCCATGAGTTTCTGCGTGGTTGCATCGCCGATCAGCATTTCCAGCTTCTCGGCCTTCTCCGCCTTCTTGAGTTTGCCGAAGGACACCACGCGCGCGTCGCGGGTATCGCAGTCGAGAAAGGTGCGGAGCAGGTCGGTCAGCACCCCGGCGGAGACGCGCGAAAAGAAATTCTCCGCCGTGGGCGTCCAGTGGGCACGGATATCGGCCTTGGCCTCGGCGGCGATGGCTGCAAAGAAACCTTCGTCCCCGGCCTGATCAGGCAGGGCGCGCGCGAAAGCTTCGGTGAGGACCGCGTTGCGGGCCTTCTTGCCGCTGGCCCGAAAGGCGGCGAAGGCCTCCTCCAGATCATCGACGCGGGTACCGGTCTGCCACGCGGCGGTCGGGTCGAGACCGTGATCAAGCCGCGGCTCGCGGTCAAACCCATCCTCGATGCTCGGGATATTGTTGGGACGTCCGAGGCGCAGATCGAAGAGGCTTTCGAACGACCCGGAGGCTTCCGACAGGCCGAAGGCCAGAAGATCGAGCACAAGGTCCGGCTTGGCCAAAAGGGCCGATTGCACCGCCGCCAGCCGGATCGCCTGCATGTCGGCCCTCAGCTTCTGGGAGTAGGGGGATTTCGGCGCGGGGGCAGGGCGGTCGGGGGCTGTAAGAACGCCAGCCGCGAGGGCCACGTCCTTGTCTTCGGGGCGCACCAGACCGGCGGTGATCTCCACCTTACCCGATTGATTTACAAGGATAAGGCAACCGGAGACGCGCTTCTGGTCGTCGGTGTATGAGCCGTCGAGGGTGGATTGCAGATCGGCCAGCCGCGCCTCGCCTTCCGCGTCGAGCACACCCGCCTCGCACATCTCGGCAAGTTGGTCGTAATCCTCGGCCTCCGCGTCGCTCAGATCGCCCTCGACCGGGTAGAGCCGTGTCAGCTTGGCTTGGTCGATTTCATAGTAGTTGAGCCATGGCTCGCGCTTGGCCTCGGCCCAGAGCCAGCCCGCATCCGACACCAGCGCGGCACGGGCCGCCTCAAGCCGTTCGTCAAAGAGATCATCCAGCAGAGCTGGATCGGTGAAATAGACCGCCTGCGAAAACAGGTCCCGCGTGATCGCGCCGCCTGCGGCTTCATAGGCCTCTTGGCCGACAAAGAGCGCGCGCCGGTCACTGCCGGTCACCGCTTCGGGGGTGAGCGCGGATTTCAGTTGCGCCTCCGAGATCGGCTGCCCCTTGATCTGCTCGAGAAGCGTGAGCGACAGCGCCGCATCCTCCGACAGGGTGAAGGCCTTGGCCGCGCCGAGGGTGATCTCGCCTGCGGCAAGCGCGTCAATGACCGGAGCGGGCAGGGCGGCAAGGGCCAACCGCTGGTAGACCCGGGCCTCGCTGGTGGCGAAGGCCAGCGCGATATCGGGCACCGTCGCGCCCTTGGCCGTCATCGCTCCAAAGGCGCGGATTTCATCCGCCGGGGTCAGGGCTTCACGCGCGGCATTTTCGGCATTGGCCCAGATGGCGGCTTCCTCGGCATCCTCGGTGATGCGCACCGGGACGGTGACCGGGGCAGGGGTTTCGGCCTCGGCGGCGATCTTCTGCAATGCCCGCAGGCGGCATCCGCCCGCGACGATCTCGACGCGGCCTTTCTTTGTGCGCAGGCCTGCAAGGTTCTGGATCAGTCCGAAGCGGGCGATACTGGCCGCCAATGTATCGATATGGGCATCCGAGACGCTCTTGCGCGGATTGAGGTCCGAGAGCGTGAGGGCGTCCAGCGGCACCAGTTCGATGCTGCCTGAATCGGTGAGGATTGGGTCTTGCTTGGTCATGGGGAAGTCTCCTTGAGTTTGTGGGTGGGATGTTGCGCCTACCGCGCCGTGGCGGCGCAGGAGGACGAAGGAAGGGGTTAGGCAGGGGAAGGCCCCAAAAGACGCTCAGGGCGTCTCTGAGGCGCTGTCGGGTTACCACCAGCAGGAATAGACCACGGTCGATCCGGCCTGCATTTCGGCCCGCGCCCAAGCGCAGAAGTCCAGATCATAGGCGCGATAGTCTTGCGCCTGTTCGTCCTGGAACTGGTGGCCGTAGAAAAAGCCGCCCTCGCACCGGGGCAGGGTGCCGTCGGTGACGGCCTGTTCCAGACGGTCGATGTCCTCCGGCGCGAGGATCAACTCGCCGCAGTTGAGGTCGCTGGCCGAGAGGCCGGTGCGGGCGACATAGAGGGTTTCCATGAATGTCTGCAGCTTGGAATGCTTGCGCCAGACAAAGGCGGGCACTTCCCCTTCGTCTCCGGTCTCGGTTGTCTTGAGATAGGCATATTGATCGAGGCCCATGGTCTCGCTCCTTTCCTTCGTGGTTGGCGCGGCATGGGTCTTTTGTGCATTGGCCCATTGTCCGCCTTGGGCGCGGGCCATCCCGGTCTCTGCCCTTCGGAAGACCCCCGCGTCTTCCGAAGGGCAGAGCAGGGAAGGGCACAGCCCGACCTGCGGCCGGGCGGCGGCGGGACACAGGGGGCCGAAGCGGTGAAATCGGGAGGGACCCGGCGGCATCAGCCAACGGGAGGCACCGGATTTCTCCGGCGGAGGCTGACGCGCCAGCGGCACCCGAGCCCCTGTTCGCGCCGTCGTTCGGATGTCAGGCGGAGGAGGAATGCAAAAGTGTCGGGGGTGCTCAAGCAGAGCGGCGGCACCCCCGTCCGTTGCCGCCGTGATCGCGGGTATTCCCTCGATTGCATGATTTCTTCATTGGGTAATACACGCCTTTTGAAAGGGTTCGCGCATCGAGGCCGCGTGCACGGACGAGAAATAAGTCGGCGCATAAGCGCGCCAGACTGAGATCGAACTCAAGACACCATTGCTGACACGGGCGGGCCGAGGCCTCGTCGCCCTGACACGACCATTGAACTTTCCGGCACTGTTGGATTCAGGTAGGAGCTCAAGTGTGTGTTTTGACGGATCCGGTAATGGCATTCTGCCCAAAAATGACCACCACTACGTTCCAAGAATTCTTGTGCTGGCCGGCAGTCCTTCGCAACAGGTTGAAAGCAGCGCTTTCGCTGCGAGCTCAGGTGCCCTGATCGTCACGAAACACATCTGGAAGAATTCTCGTCAGCACGCCGATCAGAAACGCGGTGCTGATCCCAAAGGTGAGTAGGCCGGTTATCGCGCAAAATGTCGCGACGATCCGTGCGCCTGGCCCCAACACAATATCTCCATACCCCAAAGTCGTGTAGGTGACAGTTGCAAAGTAAAAGCTGGTCGACAGACCGGGCAAGTCCGTTATGACAAGAAAGCTCACAGCCCAAGTCCAGACTTGCAGGGTATGGGCGAATACCAGGACAAAAACCGCCAGCGCCAGCAAAGCAATGATCCGCAGCCGCGGCCACCTTTCCGGCGGCAAGCGCGCGGCGAGTTTGCCAAAAAATGGAACGCTCAGGGCGACTGCGGCCACATGGATCATCGCGCTAAAGGTCAAAAGGCCTGTTCCGAGGAGAACTTGCTGCAAGGCGCCCATAGATAGATTCCCATATGGATACAATTGCTGTAACTACGAGATAGAGGCACAATCACTGGTTTGGAGCAAGTTTTATGACGCATTTCAATGTCTTGGGGATTTTGGTTGCTGTCGGGCTTGTTGCTCCCAGTTGGCTCGCTGCACAGGAGACAGCCCCACGACCTGCGAAAGTTGCGCAGGTAACGGTCACTGACGCAGTCGTAACCCGCACCTACCCCGCGACAGTCTTACCATCGCGAGAGATCGAGCTGTCTTTCAAGGTCTCGGGCCAGGTGATCGACCTGCCAGTCCGCGCAGCAGTACAAGTTGCGCAAGGAGAGACCATCGCACAGATCGATACGCGAGATTTTGAAAACCAGATATCGCAGCTTTTAAGCCAGCGAGATCAAGCCGTCGCTCAGCTCGATGCACTAAGAGCGGGTGCGCGAGTCGAAGAGATTGCAGCTCTTGAGGCAGCGGTTCAGTCAGCTGAGGCTCAAGTTGATCAAACCCGTGACGCTCTGGAACGTGCCGAACAATTGTTGGAGCGCGGCGTTTCAACGCGCACGCAGGTGGAAGGGGCGCAAGCGGAGTTCCGCGTCGCCGAGGCCAATCTGCGTGCGCAACAGGAGCAGTTGAATATTGGTCGAGTTGGAGGTCGTCCCGAGGACATCTCCGGCGCGGAGGCCGCCATACGCGGAATCGACGCGCAAATCAAAGTTGCGCGTGACAGTCTTTCGGATGCCACGCTCACCGCGCCGTTCGATGGCATCATCGCGCGACGAGACATTGAGAATTTCACGAACGTGCAAGCAGGACAGAGCATCGTTTTACTGCAAGGACTGGACGTGGTGCACTTGGCTTACGACATTCCCAGTCCTGACGTAACAGAACTCACCCGAAATGGCCCAGATCAGGTCGTCACAATAGCCGTATTCGATGCTTTGCCGGGTCAGGAATTTGAGGCGGAACTCGTTGAGTTTTCGGTCCAAGCGGACAGTGCGACCCAGACCTATCGTGGGCGCGTAGCCGTCACGGTGCCGGAAGGGTCCGTGATCCTGCCTGGCATGGTGGCAAGTGTCATCTCTTCGACCGAAGGGACCGCCTCGCACGTGATGGCCCCCCTGTCCGCAATTGCATCTGCACCGGATGGCGCGCCGCTCGTTTGGGTGGTTGATGACACTGGTATGGTTTCAAAGCAGCCGGTAACGCTAGGCGAGGCAAGTGGATCGCAGGTTGTTGTGACAACCGGCCTGAAAGAGGGAGACACAGTCGTTGCGGCGGGTGTCAGTGAGATAATAGATGGGATGACCATCCGCCCGATCGCGCAGGTGGGGAACTAGGCAGATGGATCTGGCCCGATTTGCGCTTGAGAAGCGCCTCATCTCTGCCGTCGTAACGGTTCTAATTCTGTTCGCCGGTTACTTCGCGTACACGGCGTTGCCGCGGTTCGAGGATCCTGAATTTGTCATTCGTCAGGCGCAGATCATCACGCCTTATCCGGGCGCATCGGCCGAGCAAGTGGCCGAGGAAGTCACCGAAGTCGTTGAGAATGCGCTGCAGCAATTGCAAGGCGTTGACGAGGTGCGGTCCGTCTCTTCGCCCGGTGTCAGCACGGTCACCGTGGAATTCACGATTGCAGCAACCCCGGACTATCCGGAGCTGGATCAGAAGTTTTCCAAGATGCGCGCAAAGATACTGGACGCACAATCCGGCCTGCCTCCCAATGCGCTCCCGTCCCAGGTCTATGACGATTTTGGCGATGTCTACGCGCAGTACTACGCTGTCACCGGCGAAGGCTTCACCATTTCAGATCTCTACGAGTATGCGAAAGACTTGCAACGCGAGTTGGTGACCGTCGATGGCGTCTCCAAAGTCGTCCTGAGCGGCGTTCAAGAAGAGGTCATCTATGTGGAGTATGCACCAGCGAGACTAACGGAACTCGGTCTGGCTCCCTCCCAGATCCAGCAACTCCTTGAAGGGCAGAATCTGGTTACGCCTGCGGGGTCCATTGTTGCCGGGCTTTCACGCCTGTCCGTCAGACCCGAGGGCGCGGTGGGCTCACTCGACGCGATTCAGAGTTTGCTGATTACCAATGCGCAGACGGGCACGTCTTTCCGTCTTGGCGACATCGCCACCGTCTCACGCGGGTTAAAAGAGCCCCCGTCCTCGTTGCTGTTTCGCAATGGCGAGCCAGCGATCGGCATCGGGATTTCCAACACGCTCGGCGGCAATGTCGTCAATATGGGCCAAGCCGTGCAAGACCGGATTGATGCGTTGGTCGGTGAACGGCCCATTGGCATCAACGTTCTGCCGATCTCCGATCAGGGCGCCAGCGTGAAAGCCTCAGTGGACGACTTTGTGGTCAATGTCGTCCTGGCGCTTGCCATCGTTGTCGGTACGTTGCTGATTTTTATGGGCTTGAGATCGGGCATCCTCATGGGTGGCATCTTGTTGGTGACGGTCGCAGGCACGCTCTTCGGGATGTACCTTTACGGGCTGGATATGCAGCGGATTTCTCTGGGCGCGCTTATTATCGCTCTGGGGATGCTGGTGGACAATGCCATTGTGGTCGTTGAAGGCACACTTGTCCGCGTGCAGCGCGGTGAAGACGCAGCCGAGGCGTCAAGGGCCGTTGTCAAACAAACAACCTGGCCCCTTTTGGGCGGCACGATCGTTGGTATTCTCGCGTTTTCGCCCATTGGCTTTTCGCCGGACAATACCGGCGAATATGCGGGCAGCCTGTTCTGGACGATTGGCATCGCCCTGCTGTTTTCTTGGCTCGTTGCCATCTGGCTGACCCCCTATTTCTGCAGCGTGCTTCTCAAAACAGGCAAGGTGGTGGCAGAGCAGGAAGAGAACATCATCCTCAGGGGCTATCGCCGCTTTCTCGCGTTGGCCATTCGGATCAAGTGGTTGACGGTGGGCCTTGTTGTTGCGCTCTTTGTCTCGGCGATTGTTCTGTTTAGTGCCGTCCCGGCGGGATTCTTTCCGTCTTCGACGCGCGACCAATTCGTCATTGACTACTTCCTTCCACAAGGGGCTGACATAACAAACACCGAAGCGGACATGCGCGAGATCGCTGAATATGCCCGCGGTCTTGAGGGTGTTACCGGTACGAATACGGTGATCGGTGGCGGACATTTGCGGTTCATGCTGATCTATGAATCCGAGAACAGCAATTCGGCCTATGGGCAAATTCTTGTAGATGTGGAGGACTATTCGATCATCAATGATTTGCGAACCGATTTGCAAGCCTTCATCGACGATACCTACCCAGAGTCTAACGCCAAAGTATGGAAGTTCGTGCTCGGCCCCGGAGGCGGATCAAAGGTCGAAGCGCGGTTCTTCGGTCCTGACCCTGCGGTGTTACGCGCACTTGCCGGGGAGGCCAAGGCGATCATGTCGGAGGCCGGAGCGGTTGCAGTCAAGGATGACTGGCGCGAACAGGTGCAAGTCGTTCGACCTGTGATCGACACGGAAAATGCGCGCAGGCTTGGCCTCACTCAGGGCGAGATATCCAACGCAATCTACAGCCATCTGACCGGCACAACACTGGGCGTTTATCGCGAACGGGACGAGCTGCGGAACGTCGTCATGCGCCCGGTTGAAGAGGCGCGCAATGACATCGGTGAGTTACGCAACATCCAAGTCTACAGTCAGGCCCTGGGTGGATACATTCCGATCAATCAGGTCGTGGAGCGGTTCGATATCGTGTTTGAGGCCGGAAATCTCCGACGCATAGACCGGGAGCTTGCCATAACCGCACAGGCAGACAATGCCCCCGGTGTTTTGTCTGGCGATCTGTTCGATGCGGTGCGCGCACCAATCGAACAGATCCCGCTTCCGCCCGGTTATAGCATGGAGTGGGAAGGCGAGTACGGCAGCAGCCAAGAGGCCAATGCGGGGCTGGCCTCGACTATGCCAATTGGCTTTGGCGCGATGTTCTTCGTTGTGCTTTTCCTGTTCAATGCATGGCGACAAACCGTCATTATCTGGCTGGTTGTGCCCTTGGCCCTCATTGGCGTGATCTATGGCCTTGCAGGGACGCAAACGCCTTTGGAATTTATGGCAATCCTTGGAATTCTGTCTCTGACGGGCATGCTGATCAAGAACGCTATTGTCCTGATTGACGAAACGGATACGCAGATTGCCAATGGCAAAGCCAGAATGGCCGCAGTTGTTGATGCGGCCGTCAGCCGCGTACGACCGGTCTCTCTGGGTGTGTTGACCACTGTACTAGGCGTTGTCCCACTGTTGTGGGACCCGTTCTTCAAGTCGCTTGCGGTGGTCATCATCTGTGGGTTGAGTTTCGCCACGATCCTGACACTGATCGTCGTGCCTGCGCTTTATACGATTTTCTTCCGCGTCGATCCGAGCGAGATAGAAGGACCATAGGGGTGGTCAAAAAGACACCACACGGACGGGTTACGCAAAACCAGTGTGCCCCGTTCTTGTGGAATTGGCCTAAACCCTTTGTATTCCTAGCCTTGTTTGTCGTAGTCGGCTGCACGGGAACTCCGGACCGGATTGCACTTTCGGAACCGGTCTCTGACGCTGCAGTTCAACAAATTTATGTAGCTGCTGGCCACATTCCCAGTCCGGAAGCGCTGGATGTCAGACAAGATCGGAATGCGAGAACGCAAGTCGTGCGGTACTCGGTTTCGGTTCCGGCGACCCATGCTTTGGGGCAGATTGAGTGGCCGGACAGCGAAGTGGATGCAAGAACTGACTTTGCCGTCGTGGACGTCGATCGTCTGGCTGGCAGCGAAGACTTGTTGCAAGCGATCAATTCGAAACCCGGCGATGAAGTCGCTGTTTTCGTTCACGGCTACAACACAACGCCGTCAGAAGCACTGTACCGCTACGCCCAAATCGGCCACGATTTCAATATCAGATCCCCAAAGGTATTGTTTTCATGGCCATCGGCCGGTCTGCCGACAGGGTATGTCTACGATCGCGACAGTGTGCTGTTTTCCCGCGATCCGTTTGCCGACTTGCTCACAGACATCAGCCGAAGGACCGATAAAGAGATCACCTTGATGGCACATTCCATGGGCGCGCATCTGACAATGGAGGTTCTCAGACAGCTTGCGATAACCGGGCGACGGGACGTTCTGAATGACTTGAGGGTTGTCGTTCTTCTTGCACCCGACATTGACCCGGATATCTTTCGCGCGCAGGCCAATGCAATTGGAAAGCTACCCGACCCGTTCGTCATTATGACCAATCGGGGCGATCGCGCGCTCAATCTTTCCGCATTCCTAAACATCGGGCGTCAAAAAGTCGGTGATCTGAGCCGAGCAGCCGATGTTGCTGGCTTGAATGTCACTTTGTTTGATTTCACCGCACTTGCAGACGGAACCAACCGGGATCACCTTGTGCCCATGACATCGCCCCTTGCGATTGCCGTTTTGCGAGATCTGGTCGACTCTGATCGTCGTGGGCAGTTGGATTTGTCCGCTTTCGAAATTGGCGAAGACGGTGTGATCCGGGCCAAACCACTAAAAGGAAATGGTAATGTCTGAGATCGTCGTTCCGGCCTTCATCTCGGTCACCCTAGGGTTTGTCGTATTTTTCCTGGGCTCCTTTCTGACGCGAAAGGTTTCTGTGTTGGGGGATTACAATATTCCTGAACCTGTTTCCGGTGGTTTGACCGTCGCAGGTCTCACGTGGATGTTTTTTGCAGTCACGGGGCAGCAAATTGCCTTCGATCTGGAAGTGCGTGACTACTTGCTCGTCGCGTTTTTTGCGACGATTGGCCTGAATGCGCAGATCTCGGACTTGTTTCGCGGTGGGCGCCTGCTGGTTCTGCTTCTGGCGCTGACACTTGCGTTCATGATCTTGCAGAATGTGGTGGGCTTGCTTGGCGTTACCCTCTTTGGCTTGCCATCCGCGACCTCTGTTCTTGTTGGGTCTGCCTCTCTTATCGGTGGTCACGGCACTACGATCGCGTGGGGTCCCCAGATCGAAGAGCTCACCGGGTTCGCTGCCGCGCCGGAAATGGGCGTCGCCTCAGCCACGTTGGGATTGATCCTGGCGGCGGTCTTGGGAGGCCCCATCGCAAAGCGCTTGATCGACCGCAACAACCTTCAAAGCAACGAGGCCGCGGAACCTATTGTTGGTTTGGAATTTGACGACAAGGAAAACCCGGACGATCTGATCAACCACGTGAGCTTGATGCGCGCTATGCTGGCCGTTCACGTCGCCATATTGATTGGCTTCATTCTGCATCTTGGGATTATCGAGGCCGGCGTGAAGCTGCCGCTATTTGTGCCGTGTCTTTTGGTCGGAATCGCGATGTCCAACACGATCCCACATCTCTTTCCACGCATAACTTGGCCTGCCCGTACCAAGTCGCTCGCGGTGATTTCCGACTATTGCCTGTCCGTGTTTCTGGCGATGTCTCTGATGAGCCTGCAGCTCTGGACCCTTGCCGAGCTCGGCGGGCCTATCCTTGCCGTCCTCGGGTTGCAGGTCATCATGACCGTGGCCTTCATTCTGCTGGTCTTTTTCCGGCTGATGGGCAGCACATATCAGGGGGCGGTTCTCAGCGCGGGATTTGCCGGTTTTACGCTAGGGGCTACGCCGACAGCCATCGCCAATATGTCCTCGGTCACAAAGCGTTACGGGCCGGCGCCGCTGGCCTTTATCGTGCTTCCCCTTGTTTCGGCCTTCTTTGTCGATCTGGCGAACGCGATTATCATCCAGTTCTTTGTGAGCCTCTAGATGACCCGTTCCCAGGTTCTCCTTGTCATGTCGCTTGCAACAATCACAGTTGTTAGCGTGTGGGGCGTCGTTGACCCGGACGGGCTGGTGCAGCGCGCGTCTTCCATCGTCGATCGTTACTTCGAAAGCCGCGGTTGGTTCGTGATGCTCTCGGTGTCGGCAATGCTATTCCTGTGCATCTGGTTGGCGTTTTCAGGATACGGCACAATCCGCCTGGGCGCTGACGACGACCAGCCGGAGTTTTCCACGCCATCGTGGATCGCCATGCTGTTTGCGGCAGGTATGGGAGTTGGATTGCTCTTTTGGGCGGTTGCGGAACCGCTGACACATTATGCGTTTGGAAGCGAAATGATGGCCGCGCCGATCGCTGCCCAGCAGGCGCTTTTGGCAACAAACTTTCATTGGGGGATTCATGCTTGGGCGATCTATGGGGCAACTGCGCTGTCGATCGCATACTTCACCTTCCGCCGCGGCGCGCCCATGCTGGTGAGTGGGCCAGTTGAATCCCTCTTTCCGGATGAGCGGTGGTCAAAGATCGTCGGCTGGCTGTCGGATTTTATGGCCATTGTCGCAATTGCGATTGGAGTTGGTGGCTCCATCGCTATGGGAGTTTTTCAGGTCGCCGATGGTGTGGATGTGATGATGGGAGGCGACAAGGCTGCTGGGTGGCTGATTGCCGCGGTGTTTGCTGTGATGGTCATGGCGTACTTGCCGCCACTGCTTTTGGATCTTGGCTCTGGCATGTCTCGGTTGTCCAATATGGCTATGACCATCGCCATCGGACTGGTCCTGTACACCTTGATCCTCGGACCCACCGAGTATCTTCTGAACTCGGTTTTTAACAGCTTTGGAGACTACGCGTTTTCCGCGATACCGCGCGGGTTTCAAACACTGACGTTCTTTGGGGACGATTTGGGCAACTGGTTCCAGGATTGGACATTGACCTACATGGTGTGGTGGATTGCCTGGGGACCATTTGTCGGTGTCTTCATCGCCCGCATCTCAAAAGGTCGGACAATTCGGGAATTCGTGCTCGGCGTTCTGATCGGGCCGACAGTGTTTTCCGTGATCTGGTTCGGCACCTTTGGTGGTATCGGTCTTTATGACGCCTTAAATGGCAGTGGCGATTTGCTGGCGATGACAGCAAGCAACGTGGAGCGCGTGACGTTTACCCTGCTGGAACGTTTGCCGTTTCCGATGGTCACAACCGTTGCGACAATCCTTGCCGCGTTCTTGTTCATCGTCACCAGTGTCGTCAGTGCGGCCTTCGTGCTTGGATCATTTTCCTCTGGAGGGGATCCGGACCCCAGCCCGCGTATTCGCTTGATCTGGGGTGTGCTTCTTGGATTGCTTGGCGCGGCCATGATCCTGTCGGGCTCCATCGACGCCATCAAGAAGCTGATCGCGATCGGCGCTCTGCCATTCGTTTTTGTTTGCGTGTTGCTCTGTGTCTGTCTCGTGCGCGGGTTGCGACAGGAGGTTCAAAATGCTGATCGGTGAGGCGGTTGACACAGCTTTGAACCTGTCCACGTTTGCGTTTATCGGCGCGATGGTTTGGTTGCTGATCCGCTCATAATCGGGCGCTGACCAAGCGACAGTGACACATCATACTTTGACGAATGATGAGATCGTTTCGCGGATCGACCGAAGAAACTTTTCGTAGTCCGGCGTTCCGTCCGCTGCGTAATGAAAGTTCTTAAACAGCCCTGTCAGCTTTGTAAAATGTGCTCTAATCTCCGATTTGGAGGTTAGGCCGAGGTCACCCGATACTACGTCATACATGATTTCAAAGGTCAGCTTCTGGCGGTCGAGCGGCACGCAGGAATCCACGTCATCAAAGGCGTCTTGCTGCAGATAGATCATATCGATGAACAACGCCTTTTGCTGGATGATGTAGTCTTCGACGGTCACGCCTTCCTCACCTGTGACCTGCATCATCTGGCTGACCTGTTCGCCCTTGGCGAGCACGTCTTGAAGTTCTTTGACTTTGGCGATCCAGCCCGGTTCCATATTGTCTTCGTACCACCCGGACATCTGATCGAGATACCGCGACCAGGACATCAGCGGATCAACGGCTGGGTAAAACCGCTTGTAGGCTCGCTCGGAAGACAGCCCGAGAAAGCACTTTACTGTGGACAGAGTGGACTGCGTCACCGGCTCATCAAAGTTGCCGCCTGCGGGAGAGACGGTGCCGATCATCGTCAGGCTGCCCTTGTCGCCATCATTGGTCTCAATCACGCCTGCACGCTCGTAAAGGCCTTTGATGGAGCTTTCCAGGTAGGCGGGAAACCCTTCCTCACCGGGAATCTCCTCAAGTCGGCCGGAGGTTTCACGCATAGCCTGTGCCCAGCGGGACGTACTGTCAGCAATCAGCAGCACATCCAGACCCATCTGGCGGTAATACTCTCCCAAGGTGATCCCAGTAAAGATCGAGGCTTCGCGGGCGGCGACGGGCATGGAGGAGGTATTACAGATGATGATCGTGCGATCCATAAGGCTACCACCAGAGGTCGGGTCGGTCATCTCGGGGTATTCATTGATGGTTTCGACGACCTCGCCGGCGCGCTCGCCGCAGGCGACAACAATCACGATGTCGACTTGGGCGTTGCGGGCAATCAGGTTTTGCAGCACAGTTTTCCCCGCGCCAAACGGCCCCGGAATGCAGGCAGTGCCGCCCCGCGCGATGGGAAAGAACGTATCGATCAGACGCTGGGACGTCAGAACAGGCTCATCGGGAAAGGTCCGACGAGAGATGACGCGTTTCAACAAATCGCCTGAGACGGGCCGCCGAACCGGCCATTTCTGCGACAAGGATAGGGTTTGTTCTGTGCCAGCCGCGTCAGTTAGGCGCGCGACCGCATCGTGCAGCTTTGCCGCCCCTTCTTGAATCCAGACTATGGTGTAGGTGCCCGTCCAGTTGAAGGGCACCATGATCTTGTGCGCAAAACGTCCCTCGGGCACCGTGCCAATGACGTCCCCTGCGCCAACCGTGTCGCCGACTTTCAGCTTTGGTGTGAAGGACCATTTCGCAGCCACATCCAAGGGTTCCACATCCGCGCCGCGGGGCAGGAATATCCCGTATTCGCTGGCCACTTTGGCAAGGGGTGCCTGCAAGCCGTCAAACACCTGACCCAGCAGACCGGGACCCAGTTCAACCGACAAAAGCTGGCCGGACTGCTCAACCGGATCTCCAACAGCCACGCCTTGCGTGCTCTCATACACCTGCGCATCCGCGGTGTTGCCTTTAACCCGCAGGATTTCGGCCTTTAGCCGCTCCTGACGGCCATTAGCGCCAAGAAGGCTGGGCAATATGTAGACCACTTCGTTCTTGACCAACCTGCCGGGCGCGTCGTCTGGGCCGGGCAAGGATTCGATCTCGACAAGGTCATCTTGAACGGCAACAATTCGCGCTGTGGCGGTGGTTGAAGCTGTCATTGCGCCTCTCCTTCCAAAATGAGATCGGGGAAATCGCGTAGGGCATCAAGTGATAGGTCAGCGAACCGCCGAGCCGCCGCTTCGCTGTTGGACTGTGCCCAGCGATCAAAGATGTTCCATTTAAGCACGTAGATCACCACGGCTTCGAAATCGAATTGGTGCCTTGCGGCGTGTCGTTGCAGCTGGCGGAATGTCACTTCAAGCAGATGGCGCTCCAATTCTAAAGGGTCTTTGCGGTCCATCAGCGCCTGCGTCTGGCGCAGCCACGGCATTGATGCGTCAAGTCGAAACGTGGGATCTGTCCAATTGCCGGCAATATGCTGTGTCCAGCGGCCATACCCCCAGTTGCCGGTCGGAGCGGTATCGCCGCGGTTCCGCATGCGGAGCGCCGCGACAGCAGTGCGCAGTTCCATCCGTTCTTCGATGATGGTGCGAAGGGTTGGCTGTCCGATGTCCCGCAGCGCTGTTTTTGTACGCGCAATGACCGTGCCGATGTCGTCAGCCATATCATATTCAGACCAGCTGAGCAGCCGCTCCACCAAGGTCAGGGTTTGCGCATCCTCGCGGCTGAGCGTCGACAATCGTTTGTTCAGCCGCAGACGCGACAGCGGCGGTTGCTTGGCCACGAACAACCGCTCGGAACTTGGCAGGCTTGTAACCAACGCGGTGTATAGATCGGATTCAGACATGCACTTACCTGATCACACCTTCCAAGACGGCGCGGAACCGGGGCTGCAGGTGTTGCATCAGCAACGATGCAATCGCCTCATCTGACAGATCGAGCAAGATATCGTCCTTGGCCAGTTTCGCCTTGATCCCGCCTTGCAGATCGTCCGACGCATGCAACGTCACTCCGTCCTCCAGCATCTTCTGACTCAGACCGAGCACGAACTTGGTCAGCTTTCCTGATTGGATATCGTCTGCATTCTCGCGGATCGCATCGGGCCCGACGACCTGCGCTGGCAGGATGACGTCCGCACCGTCGCCGGTGCCCGTGTCTTTGCGAGCGCGACCGACGAGTTCCAGCACCATCTGCTTAAGCATTTCCGGATCGGCCAAAACCTCGGAGACCATGCGCTGCACGTCGATCTCAAATTGGGCCATCAACGTGGACTTCAGTGTTAGCACGGCGTCGCGCATCGCGCTGTTCAAGGCTTCCTTGCCCGCCGTCTCATAGCGTTCTGAAGCAGTTTGCGCCTTGCTTAGCGCCTTGTCCGCGTCTGCCTTCGCAGCCTTCAAAAGATTGGCCGCCTCCGCTTTAGCCTCGGCCACGATGCGTTCCGCTTCCCGCGTGCCGGCATCGATCCCATCCGAGCGCAATTGCGAGATCAGCGCATCCACGCCGCGGGCATTCTGATCAGGCGTGTTCATGCGGGAATCCCTGCGCTGACGACCAGCGCGAAGACAAAGGCAAAGACGCCAAAGCCCTCAATGATGGCGGCAGGTGCCAAGGCGAGGCCAAAGATTTCGGGCTTTTCCTTTGAGGCATTGATCGCCGCTGCACAGGCACGTCCCTGCCAGATGCCGCAATAGAGCAGGGCAATGCCGGCCAGCAGGCCAATGCCGAACAGACCGCCCGCGTTGGTCGCCGTCACCTCACGGTTCAGCGTGAACATGATGACGATGCCGTAAATTACAAATGTGGATGGAAAGGCTGAGATGCCCACGAACCGACCGTAGCCGCCTTCGGTTTCCAGCATCGCCCCAATACTGGCCTGTCCCGCGATCGAACAGCCGATGGAACTGGCCACCGCCCCAAGCGCCATCGGTGCAAATATTCCCAGCCATCCCAACGCGATTACGAACTCAGTCATTCCTGCACCTCCTTGCGGGCAAAGGCCCGGAAGGCAACGCCCTCCTCCGGCAGTCCCCATTTGAAAAATTCGATATAGTTGAGCCGCAGCCCATGCACGACGCCGCTCATCAATCCCAGACCGAAGTTCAGCACGTGGCCAATGATCAGGATCAGGAGCCCGCCCAGAATTCCCAGGCCTGACTTTGATGCCATTGCGTCCATAGCCAGATCATTGAATGTCAGCGCCAACGACGCCGAGGCCAATCCCAGCGCGAAGAGGCGCATATACGACAGCACATCGCCAAATGCCCCCATCAGACCGCTGAGCCGTTTGACTCCGTCAAAGATGCGCAGCGCCCAATCCGAAGGTTTGGTGATCGGGCGTTCGCTTGTAAAGGCAACAATGGTGCCCAGCCCGCCGAGCGCCGCTGCAATCCCAACGGCAAAGGCCGCTCCGGTTTGCCCGCTGAGCCAGATCAGCAACCCACCGAATAGCACCGCGATCCACCCGAGATTGGCCCGCCTGCTGCGTCTGGGATTGACCCGAAACGCCATGAAATTGGCGAATGCAATATGGGCGACACCGACGATGATCGAGATCTGCATCATCATGTCAAAGTCGTTCAGATCCAGGAACGCCAACCCGGCAACCAAAGACCCCTCCGGTGGGGCCGCGCCGAAGTAGCTGCCCACAATCGCACCATAGGCAATGGTGCAGGCTGCGAGGATCAGGCCCAAACGGCGCCATGCCTTCATATGGGCATCCGCACCCAGACGCTTCCAGAACGACAGCAAGCCCAATAGAATGAGAATGCCGTAGCCTGCGTCTGCAATGATCATGGCAAAGAAGATCGAAAAGGACACGATCAGCATCACTGTGGGATCCCATCCCCGGTAATGCGGGACCTGATAGAACATCGCCAGATCGACACCTGCCGACTCGGACTCTGGCTGCTCAAGCAATGTGGGTGGGATCTCGTCCCAGCTTGGGTCTTCGATCAGCATGGCCAGCCCAAGCGTTTCGCAGGCCTCTTCCACCTCGATCATCCTGTCCTCAGGCACCCAGCCTTGGACTGCAAACAAAGTGTCGTCATCCAGTGTCTGGGTTTCGGCAAAGGACAGTTCCGCCGCTGTTTCGGCCTCAGATAGGCTGGCACGCAGGAGCGTCAGGAAACGTGTTTGCGCCATCCTGTCGCCTTGCAGGCTTTCGATAGCGATCTCGGTTTCATCCAGTTCGGCCTCAAGCGCTGCGATTGGTTTGTCACCCGTATGAAGTCGGGGCACAGGCAGGACATCCGAGGCCGGTTCGTAATCTGCGATCAGAACGACATAGGCGAATTGGTGATCTTCTCCCACGATCTGCCAGGGCAGGTCTACATTTTGCAAGCAGTCGCGCTGCTTGAGAGGCAGTTGGTAGAACCATAACCGCAGCCCTGCCATTGTCTCCTTCGGCGGAAAGGTGAAATCCCCCCATGGTCGGAGGGTCGCGATGCGATGGATCAGAAAATCCCGCTTGTCTCGTGCGGCCCGCAGATCGACCTTAAGAGCGAGAATGTCCCCGACGAAGGCATGGACATCGAACGCAGGATCGCTGCGCACCTGACGGCGCGGACCCGGCACAACGGACAGGAAGTGGAGCGCCTTGTAGGCATTCTCGGCCTCGCGGCTGACGATTTTTTCGGGGTGTCTCTCTTTGGGGGACAGTTGCAGCAAGTGCATGACACCCAACGCCTGCAACCGCGCCAACGCCTCTTCTTTTTCCGCGCGTCGCCCGACCAGTGAAAGTTTCTTGAGCTGCGCGACACTCATGCGGCAGCCCGTTTGCGTTTGGATATCTTTGAACGCACTACCGAGGCCATTTCGGCGTCGCTGAGATAGATCCGGATTTTCTTGATATTGGCGCGCGCGGTCGGGATCAGAACCTTGTCGAACAGGTTCAGCCGTTGCGTGATCACATCAACGGCCTTCGACAAAGCCTCGACCCGCTGGCGCGCCACCTGAACCCGCAATCGCGCCTCGAGCATGTCATGCAAAAGACGGGCGACGTCATCGACCCAATGGGGTTTGGCCATGGGCGAATAGGGACGGACCTCTACCTCGATCTTCTCCAGGATGGGCAGTTTCGTTCCCACGATATTTTCAGTACCGATCTGATAGTCCGTCAGGCGTACCAACCCGTTCAGATCAACACTTGCATTGCCCAGCATCGGCACATCGCGCCCGACTTTTTGGGCCAGCCCCGCCACCTTTGCCTCCATCTCGGCAATCGCCGCGACCGCTTTCGCCTTTTCGGCCATCAACTGCTGTCGCTTGAGGTCCAGAGACGGCAAAAACCGTTCATAGGTCCTCAGCTGCGCCATTTCGCGGGCGAGCGACGATTTATTCAGCTGCAACCGCGCCATCACTGCCTTTCGGGAAATAGGTGTCGACCAGGTTTTGTTTCATCAAGAGCTGCTCGGGCTCAAAGCATTCGGCGAGCGTTGTCCAGCACAGGTCCAGTGCCTCCTCCAAAGGGATCGAGACGTTGATGTCCATAAAGCGCTCGCGAAACAGATCGCCGAATTTCAGCACCTGCATGTCATAGTCCGACAGCTCGAACGCCATGGCCTGCTTCTGCGCCGCATCGCGCGCCTCGGAGTAGAAGCGGATCATCGTGTTCATGATCTGGCTGTGATCTTCGCGCGTGACCTTGCCGATCACGTTCTGCTTGAGCCGTGAGAGAGAGCCAAAGGGGTCGATCACGCCGGAGTGAAGGTAGAACTGTCCCTCGGTGATGTAGCCCGTGTTATCCGGTACCGGATGCGTGACATCGTTGCCGGGCATGGTGGTCACGGCCAGAATGGTGACTGAGCCACCCTTGGCGTAGTCGCAGGCCTTCTCGTAGCGACGCGCCAGCTGACTATAGAGATCGCCCATATAGCCCCTGTTAGAGGGCACACGCTCCTGACTGATCCCGACTTCCTTCATGGCGTCGGCATAGGCGGTCATGTCGGTGAGCAGGACCAGCACACGCTTGCCTTCTTCTACAGCGAATTTCTCAGCCACGGCCAAGGCCATGTCGGGCACAAGCAGACGCTCGACCAGCGGGTCAGAGGCTTGGTTGACGAACATGATGGTGCGCGAAAATACGCCCGCATCCTCGAACGACTGGCGGAATGTGTAATAGTCGTCGAAGATCAGCCCCATACCGCCAAAGACCACGATGTCAGCGTCGGCTTGAATGCCTATCCGGGCGAGAAACGGGTTGAACGGCTCCCCTGACACCGAGAAAATCGGGATCTTCTGGCTTTCAACCAAACAGTTAAAAATGTCGATCATCGGCACATCGGTGCGGATCATCTTCTTGGGCACGACCCGCTCGGATGGGTTCACCGACGGGCCGCCGATGTTGTAACGCGGTTCGGATGACACATCTGGGCCGCCATCAATCGGCTCACCCGCCCCGTCGAACACGCGCCCCAGAATGTTGCCAGAATAAGGGGTCTGCATCGGATGGCCCAAAAACGTGGCGGTTGCTCCGGTCGAGATGCCTTTGGTGCCGGAAAATACCTGAAGCGAGACCACATCTCGGTTCACGTTGATCACCTGCGCCAGCGACGTCGCGCCAGCGACGCTTTCCACAACCGCCAGATCGCCAAAACGGACAACTGTGTTTGTGCCAGACCCCTCGGGCACATGCACCTTGAGCGTGTCTCCAACAATCTCCAGCACGCGAGAATATTTGATCAGATCACGTGTCATAGCCTGCGTCCTTAGCTTCGTTCCTCAATGAAACACCGTTTCACCGGCATCCATGCGGATCGTCGTGCCTTTGCGACCCGCGACAATATCTTTCAGGTCTGCCAGTGCACCAATCGCTGCGATCTTGCCAGTACGACGGGCAAATTGACAGGCGGCCTCAACTTTTGGCCCCATGGACCCGGCCGCAAATTCAAACTCATCCATCGCGTCTGGTGTGGCGGATTTGATGCCGCGTTGAATGTCGGTGCCCCAGTCGAGAAAGACGCAGTCCGCATCTGTCGCCGAGATGAACAGATCGGCCTCGGTGTCGCGTGCCAGAAGCTCAGAGGCCAGATCCTTGTCGATGACGGCCTCGATCCCTTCAAGGTTGCCTTCCGCATCGTAAGCCGTGGGGATACCGCCGCCACCGGCGCAGATCACGACGGTTTGCTTTTCGACCAGCCACTTGATCGGCCTGATCTGAAAGATACGCTGGGGCAGGGGGGAGGCCACAACCCGCCGCCACTTGTCGCCATCGGCCCGGATTTCCCAGCCCTTTTCAGCGGCCAACCTCTCTGCCTCGGCCTTTTCATAGATCGGGCCGATAAACTTGGTTGGGTCGGCAAAGGCCGGGTCTTTGGCGTCAACCTCGATCATCGTCAGCAGCGTGGCCAGCGGCGTTTCCTGGGGCAGGCGGTTGCCCAGTTCCTGCTCGATCATATAGCCGATCATGCCTTCGGTCTCAGCGCCCAACACGTCCAGCGGATAGATCTCATCCGGTTTGTAGGCATTGCCCTGCAGGGCCAGCAAACCAACCTGCGGCCCGTTTCCATGGGTCACAATCAGCGCGTGGTCCACGGCAATCTGAGCCAGCGCTTCTGCCGCAATCGCAGTGTTTTCCCTTTGGTTCTCAGCGGTCAATGCCTGACCGCGACGCAGCAACGCGTTGCCACCAAGCGCCGTTACGATGCGCATCGCTCAGGCCCCCAAGGTGGCGACAAGAATGGCCTTGATCGTGTGCATCCGGTTCTCAGCCTGCTCGAACTGAATACCTGCGGGACCTTCAAACACCTCTTCGGTTACTTCCATCTCGGTGATACCGAATTTCTCGAAGATGTCCTTTCCAACAACTGTTTCCGTATTGTGGAACGCAGGCAAGCAATGCATGAATTTCACGTTCGAGTTGTTGGCGGCGGCCATAAGCGTGCCGTTCACTTGATAGGGCGTCAGCTGCTTGATCCGGCTTTTCCAGACCTCTTTCGCCTCACCCATCGATACCCAGACATCGGTGTGGATGAAATCGACGCCATCCACGGCTTCCGCCGGGTCTTCGGTGATTGTCAGGGTGGCACCGTACTTGGCCGCCGCCTCTTCGGCTGGGCCACGGAACTCATCAGCGGGCCAGAGTTCTTTTGGTGAAGCGATGCGCACATCCATACCCATCAGACAGCCTGCGATCATCAGTGAATGGCCCATGTTGGAGCGCGCATCGCCAACATAGGCGTATTTGATATCGTGAAGCGGTTTTTCGCCGTATTCCTGCATGGTCAACAGGTCTGCCAGCATTTGGGTCGGATGGAACTCGTCTGTCAGACCGTTGAATACCGGCACACCGGCATTGTCCGACAGGGTTTGAACAAGATCCTGACCAAAGCCACGGTATTCGATGCCATCGAACATCCGGCCTAACACGCGTGCAGTATCCTTCATACTTTCCTTGTGGCCGATTTGCGATCCTGATGGCCCGAGATAGGTGACGCCGGCCCCCTGATCCATCGCGGCCACCTCAAACGCGCACATGGTCCGGGTCGAGGTCTTCTCGAAGATCAAGCAAATGTTCTTGCCCTTGAGATGCTGTACCTCTGATCCCGCGTATTTCGCTCGTTTCAAATCACGCGACAGGTCGAGCAGATAGCGTAGTTCACGCTGATCGAAGTCTAACAGCTTGAGGAAGCTGCGCCCTTTGAGGTTAAACGCCATGTCTGTTTCTCCCTATCAATAGTCTACTGGGTCGCGCCAAATCGGGCAGGTCATACAGTGGCCGCCGCCGCGCCCACGGCCCAACTCGGACCCGGAAATCGTAATGACTTCGACGCCCGCTTTGCGCAGCAACGTGTTGGTGTAGGTGTTGCGGTCATAGGCCACAACAACGCCTGGCTCCAACGCGACGACGTTGTTGCCGTCATCCCATTGCTCGCGTTCCTGGTTGAATGCATCGCCGCCGGTCTGGACGATATTCAATTTCTTGATCCCCAGGCAATCTGCGGCAACTTTGAAAAGGTGATCCTTTTCATGGTGGAAGCCGAGTGTACCTTCTTTGTCGCCAGGACGCAGGCTGATGCATTTGATTTCATCACACACTTCGACAAACGCGGTCGCTGTTTCGCGGTCGCAATGGCTGAACACGGTGTCCAGATGCATTGCCGCACGGCTGCGAGGCATCTGGCAGGCAACCACACGCTCGGCGGCACCTTTGGCAAAAAGCGCCTTGGCGACCTGTCCCACTGCCTGCGGGCTGGTGCGTTCGCCCATACCGATCAGAACCGTGCCGTTGCCCCATGGCATGACATCGCCACCTTCAACGGTTGCAGGCCCGTGGTCTTCGTCCGGGTCGCCCCACCAGATCTCAAAATCTCCGTCTTTGAAGGCAGGGTGGAATTTGTAGATCGCCGTCACCAGCAGCGTTTCGGGCCGCCGTGCGGGCCAGAACATCGGGTTGACGGTCACACCGCCGTAGATCCAGCAACTGTTGTCGCGGGTGAATTGAGTGTTTGGAATGGGCGGAATGACAAAGCCCGAATTGCCGAGATATCCCCCGAACATACCGGACGGCTTAAAGGGCAGGTCCGGCACCGTAATGCCGCCGATCAGATGCACCGCTAAATCCTCATCCAGCATTTCATTCATCCAACCACGCAACTCATCGAGCATCCCAACGCCGACCTGATTTTCCGTGATCCGCCGGTCCAGGATCCATTTGCGGGCTTCGGGGACCGCAACCGTGTCTTTCAGAAGCTGGTGGAACTCCAACACTTCCACGCCGCGTTCTTCCATCTTCATTCGGAAATCGGCGTGGTCCGTGCGTGCCTGATGGACCCACAGAACGTCATCATACAAAAGCTCGGCCGCATTTGCGGGCGTCAGCCGCGCATGGGCCAGTCCCGGTTGACATACCATCACTTTGCGAAGCTTTCCGATTTCCGAGTGCGCGCCAAATCCGGTCATGTCAAAGTGTCTCCTTGGTGGTTATTGGTTCTGGCTTGCCATCGCAGCCAGACGTAGATTGGCAATCCCAACATCAGCAATAAGAACCCCCAAAACACAACATCGCGGCCCGCGCCGTAGATCGCCCAAAGGGAGTACACAAAGCCTACACTGGCAAGTGTAACAACTTTGAAGGATTGATTGGAGGCAATTTTCCGCCCCGTGGTGACGCTGATCATCAGCTCGGACAAGGAACACACCAGATAGGGGACCAATGTGGACAAAGTCGCTAGCAAGATGATGAATTCAAACTGATCCGACAGGCTTTCGGAATAGTTCATCATGATCAGGCCGCTGGCCAAGACGTTTGAGACGACCAAACCGAAGGCCGGTGTGCCGGTTTTTGACCGGCGGGCAAAGGCTTTGGGAAAAACGCTATCACGCGCCGCACCCAAAGGGACTTGCCCGGTCAACATCGTGAAACCGTTAAGCGTGCCAAAGGTCGAGATACAGGCCCCAATCGCGATGAACGTGGCCCCGGCTGTGCCCCACATGACGCCGGCCACAACGGCGAGCGGCGCGTTTGAACCGGCCAGTTCGGACGAGGGCATCACACCAAGTGCCACGACAGTCACACCGATGTAGACTGCGGCGGCCAGACATGTGCCGATGATCGTCGCGCGGGGAATGGTGCGTTCCGGGTCCACCACATCGCCTGCGGGGACGGTTGCGGATTCCAGACCGATGAACGCCCAGAGTGTCAAGGCTGCGCAGGCGGATATGGCCGATATCGCGGATTGGCCGCTGACATTGGCAGGCGTGAAGTTGGCTGTGTCGATATAGGCGACACCGAACACCATCAGGATCAGGATCGGGACCAGCTTCATCACTGTCGTGACAAGTTGGATAATGCCTGCTTCTTTCACGCCTCTTACGTTCATCCAGGTCAGAAGCCAGATCGCACCAAGGGCTGCCGCAAGCCCTGCAATCTGGCTCTCACCAATGAATGGCACCAGAAAACTGAGGTATCCGGCAAAGGCGACGGCAACCGCCGCATTGCCCGACCACAGAGCAATCCAATACCCCCAGGCGATCAGAAAGCCTGCGAAATCGCCAAACCCCTCGCGCGCATAGGCATAGGGCCCGCCGGTTTTCGGCGTCGTCGCGGCGAGCCTGCCAAAGATCAGCGCCAGCGCAATGGCCCCGCCCGCCGTCACGACCCATCCGACCAAAGAGATCGGCCCAAACGCCGCAAGGGACGACGGCAACAGAAAAATGCCCGAACCGATCATGTTGCCCACCACCAGAGCCGTGCACATCCACAGGCCAAGCGCGGCTTTGCCGCTGGTTTTGGGTGAACTGAGAGTGTCGGTGACCGCCACGATTTAGAGCACCGTCGCGATACTGAGTCCGGCCATAATGATGACGATCAAAATCAGCATGAGCGGGGCCATAAACTTCAACCAACGCTCGTAAGGCACCCGGCCCAACGCAAGCCCACCCATTACGACGGCAAAAGTCGGGTTAATCAAGTTCACCAAGCCGCTGGCGGATTGATAGGCTGTCACGATCAACGACCGCTCCACGCCAGAAAAATCACCCAACGGCGCCATGATCGGCATTGTCAGGACCGCCAGACCGGACGAGGAAGGCACAAGGAAAGACAATCCGGCCTGCAACGCAAACATGGTGTTGATGAACGCAATCTCGCCCAATCCGCTCACAGCGCCTTCAGCCCAGAACAGGATAGTGTCGGTCATATTGCCAGCATCCATCACCACAACGATGCCGCGCGCAATTCCGATCACGAGGGCCACACCCAGAAGGTCACGGGCGCCGTCAACAAAGGTCGAGGTGAATTCCTCTTCCCCCATCCAGTCGATCACACCCACCACAAGAGAGGCCACGATGAAGAGCGCAGACATCTCCGCCATCCACCATCCGCCGACGGACACGCCCCAGATCATCACCGCGAAACTGGCCGCAAAGATCACTAGGATGATTGCGTGTTTGCCCGTGAAATCTGGCGCGCTTCCGCCTTCATTTCGCCCTTTCAGGAAGTGCGCTTCATTGCTTTCGCGCCGGTCGGCCACGATGGACTGCTCGGGGTTGGCACGGACACGTTCGGCGTAGCGCATCACATAGGCCACGCAGGCCAGCCAGCAGGCAAACAACAGGATAAAACGCAGGATAATGCCGTCCGTAAATGGCACCCCTGCCGCGTCGGATGCGATAACCGTGGCGAAGGGATTGATCGTAGAGCCCAGAGTCCCCACGCCCGCGCCCAGCATGATGATCGCCACACCCGTCAGCGCATCATAGCGGGCCGCAATCATCACCGGAATAATGAGTGCGTAGAAGGCCAGCGATTCCTCAGCCATCCCGTAGATCGTCCCTCCTGCAGCAAAAAGCGCCATTAGGATTGGGATCATCCACTTCTCTCGCCCCTCAAGACGCACCATGGCACGGGCAATGCCTGCATCAATCGCGCCGGTTTTGGTCACGATACCCAAAAAGCCACCGATGATGAGAACGAACAAAGCGACATCGATGGCGCGTGCCTCATAGCTACCCGGGTCATAAAACCCTGCAATCGGAGCCATAACCACGTCGAAGAATCCCTGAGGATTGGACTCGACCACCTGATATGTTCCGGGCACGGGCACGTCTCGTCCCAATTCTTCGTTTGCAATCCGTTCGTATTGGCCGGCTGGAATGAAATGGGTCGCAATCGCGACCACCGCGATCAGCGCAAAGAGGATGGTATACGCACTGGGGAATTTCAGCTTCATCTTTTGAGTCCTTCGCGCATTAAGGATGCATGATGTGAGTTCTTCGGCGTGATCAGTTGAAGAAAGACCAGGTTACAACAAGAGTTTCGTCATCCAGATTTCCCGCATACGCACGCAGATCGATGGCGGCATTGGCGCTAAGGTCGCTGCTCAATCCGATATCGTCAACGTTCTTTTCAGATGACAAGTCGCGCGACCCAAAATCAGACCCTAGCCCACCTGAAAGCGTAAAATCCCATGGCAATCCAGAGAGCGATGCGTTGGCATAAACCCAATTCTCGTCAGCATAAACTTCACGGTAATAATCCAACCCAAGAGTCAAACGGTCAGACACGTTCCAATCTGCTTTGATGAACGCCTCAGCATAATCATTGCTATCATCGCGGTACAGGTATTCGGCGTAGCCAATGTCGAAATCTACCGAGCCCCACGTCGGAGTGACACCGACATAGATATCAAGCTCGATATCCGAAGCGCCGTTAAAGCGCACATTGGACGCCCACAAACCTGCGTAAACAAGGCCATAACTCAACTCGATGTAAGGCTGTATCGCTGGCCTGTCTTCTGTTTGCGTAGTGCCCTTTGAGATATAGTTGGACGTGAAATCTACACCGTAGCTTAGGTTGAACTCTTGAGCCGGAGAAACTGAAGGCAGCATCAGCATAGATGCCGCGGCAAAGATGCTCTTCAAGCGAGCTGAGCAGGTAATTGCACGCTTGGAGAAGCGTAAGAACACAATCGCCTTAAATGTGGCTCCGTACATCGAACGTTCGCCTTTTCTAAGAGGAAAATGGACTGTTATTACGTCTATTATACAGCTTAAGATTGCCCGGTGAAATTCATCTGTCGTCCTGCTACGGGTCAATCAACCCAGAAAGTATAATAGCACAAAGAGACAGATCAGCATCCCACTGTTAGTTTCTCCGCAATGAGCACGGTTGACCGGCCGGTTCGGCAGTGCACGCGATGCCCAGATTCAACCTGCTTTGACAGCGTCAACCGCCAGCATATCAGGATTGTCGCCACAGGCGGTGTCCATCGCTTCAACTGTGGATTTGAGCATCGCGCCGGACATCTCGGTGTTGCCAGACACACCGCTGACATGTCCGATGAGCAGCGCCGTCAGAAACAGTGCGTCATCTTCGGCCTGCGAAATGACGTCGAAGCATGTCAACTCATCCAGTTGGAAGGCCTCATCCTGCGCCAAAGCGGGTGTCAGTGCGACGCCGAGGATCAAAGCCGTGGTCGAGAGTACCATACGAGAGTTCATGTGCTTTTTCCTTTGCTCAAGCGGGCGTCAGCGGCGCGCCATACAATCCTCAAACTCCAGACGGTAGATGCGGGCTGCGCGGCTGTTGGGCCGGTTTGCGTTTTTTAACCCACCGATCACTGCGCCGATCGCGGCACCGCGTTTGCGGTCTTCCTTGCTACCGCCAAATATGCTGCCAAGAACAGCGCCCCCAATTGCTCCGCGCACAGCACCCCCGGCGACATCGCCGCCACGGCCACTGTATCCGCTCAGCCGTTGCGCCCGGTCATGGCAGTATTGCCGATAGGACTGTGCGTCCGCCGAAGTTGAAAAGGACGCAGAAACAGGGATCGAAAGTGCCAAAGCGACTGCCAAAGACACCGCGTGTCTTGCTGTTTTGACCATAGATCCTCTCGCGTCGGTTCGCTCGACCTTAGGTCGGTTTCAGGCTGGTTTCAAACGATACATCTGGACGAGCGGCTTTATGCTTTGATGGGGCCAAGGTTGCAGCACAAATTTCAAAGGGAAGTCGCATTCGGTACTCAAGTAAGGTATCGAATTGGGTTAGCCGATGTTCTGGGCATCATGTATCATATGTTCGACGAGCAAAGGATGGGATGTAGTTCCATCAGCGAAGCACTTGCGATGAGAAGCCATAGTTTGGAAATGGCGTTATGGTACAAAATTAACATAATAAACCTTATTGGATTTATAACACTGTAGCCGCAAAGCTAAAATGTCACCCATGAGCAATTCAGGAATGTCACTCTGCCCTCAAAAATCAATGAGGGTGAGCGGACATGGGATGGGTGGTTATGAGCGAGCGCGAGTTGAACCGCGTGGAGGTTTTAGCGCAGGTCGATGACGGGCGTTTGAGTGTCGACAATGCAGCGAACATGCTGGACCTGACACGTCGGCAGGTATTCCGACTGTTGAAGCGGTATCGTCAGGACGGCGCATCCGCGATCCGGCACAAGGCGCGTGGCAAACCTCCAAACAATCGCATTCATCATGCCAAGCGCGACTATGCGTTGTCGGTGATCAAAGAGAGCTACGCGGACTTTGGGCCGACACTGGCGGCTGAGATGCTGGCTGAACATCACGGGTTCAAAGTTTCGCGTGAGACGGTGCGCAAATGGATGCAAGAAGAAGGTATCTGGCTGTCACGCAAACAGCGCCGGACATTCCATCAGCCTCGACTGCGCCGGGAATGCTTCGGCGAGTTGATCCAGATTGACGGCTCGGATCACCGTTGGTTTGAGGATCGCGGCGATCCCTGCACGCTGCTCGTCTTCATCGACGATGCCACAAGCACCTTGATGGAACTGCGCTTCGTGACATCGGAGAGCACCTTCAGTTACTTTGAAGCATTGGAAAGCTATCTGCTGAAGCATGGTCGCCCCGTCGCGTTCTACAGCGACAAACATACCGTCTTCCGCGTTGCAAAACCCAATGAACACATGACAGGCATGACCCAATTCGGGCGCGCTCTGGCAGAGTTGAACATCGAGATCATCTGCGCCAATTCTTCCCAAGCCAAAGGTCGTGTTGAACGGGCAAACCGGACACTGCAAGACCGACTTGTTAAAGAACTGCGGATTGCAGGCATCTCGAATATGGAAGACGGCAACGCGTTTTTGAAGGGCTTCGTGGAGCGCTACAACGCCAAGTTTGCAAAGCCTCCGGCCAAGCCGGACAACCTACATCGTGCTTTGAACATCGAGCCTGATCGCCTCTCGGAGGTCTTCTGTCTGCGAGATAAACGCTATGTCACCAAGGATTTGACGCTCAAGTACGACCGCAAACGCATCCGGTTGGAGGTCAACGACCTGACACGCGGCTTGGTTGGTAAATACGTGAATGTCTATGAGATGCCGGACGGGCGCATCCAGGTGCGCGCAAAAGACGTCGCGTTACCTTTCAGCATCTTCGACCTGCACCAACGGCGCGTCACCCATGCCGCAATTACAGAGAACAAGCACCTGAGTGCGATTCTGGCCCACATCAAGGAGGAACAGGAGAAGGCCGCACCACCGCCAAAGGTCAAACCTGTCAGCGCGAAGAACGGCTACAAGAAAACAGGTCGCCGCCCCCCGGGTCGACCCTCAAAGATGGAAGCCTATTACGAACGAAGGCGGGCCGAACGAGCAGCTGGGACACAGTGCAAAGGATAACGTGACGCAACAAGTTGTCAAAAAAGAGTTGGTTAGCTAAACACGTTCCCTGCGCTTGTAGACGCCGGGGCGTGAACCGATGCGTTCGCGCCATCCCCATAAAAATGGAGATTGAGATGGGACGGCGTAAAGAACTTAAAAGCGTTTGCAATGATTTGCTCGACAACTTTGTAAGCCGCTACAATGACCTCGATGGCTATTGGGCATTGGGGAAGCTTCAAGCTCATCTTCAATCAGCATCGGAACGTCACCTTTCGTTTTACCTTGTACCTGACAAAGGCAGCGGCTCCGCTTTTCCAACGACGTTGAACTACTATCGGCGAGCATTCCATCGGCATTTGGCTGTGAGAGGAATCCCTGAGGTTTGGGTTCTGGCCGCGCTGATAAGCGTTGAGCAAAAATCGTCTTCCGAACTGGAATGTACCCTCAGCATAACAGACGACCGTGGACGAATCTTCACGTCCCAAAGAAAGATAAATGCTCGTGCACACGACCCAAACCGGGAGTTACGCCGATGCGGTCAGCATGGTCCTCAAAACCAAAAAGGCGAATGACGGTACGGGGAATTCCCGGTATTCGCAAAGCCAGTCAGGGCTGCGATATTTGAGGTCTCCGCCCTGTCAGGCTTTGCTACCGTTGGCGTTCTTGGTGACACTTTTGCTTTGCAAACTCGGTGACATTTCTACTTGGTTGCAACAGAACACCCGTTGCGACGCACCCCTGCCTCAGCCGCGACGATGGGCAAAACTCTGCCCAATAGGACCACTCCGCCTCGCTGCATGAAGTCACCATGCTATCTTATTCAACCAAATGGCGAGCTTGATCGACACCTTTAGAAACCGAAAATTACACAGTATCAGCCGCTTCATCGTCGAATGTATAGTATATTGCGTGGTTAAATACACCACATCGTGGCCGATCTTCGGTCATGAATTTGAAGGAACGAGTAGGTTTGAATCTCCAAGACGCCCGGCGTGCCAAGGGCGTCAGCCAGGAGGAATTGGCGCATCGTGCAAATGTGAACCGCGGATATGTCGGCAAGATCGAAAACGCCAAGTATTCCGCTTCGTTGACAACGCTCGAAAAGATCGCCCAAGCTCTGAACATCGATCCTTCGGAACTTCTCAAACCCCGCAGCTAGGAGGCCGGACGACACCCTGCTCCGGGATGGCGGGTGGATGATCGTCCGCTAAAAGGCGTGCCCGTGCGCGAAGGCGTAGTAATCGTGAACGGGTCGGAACTTGTCGTCTGGCAAGAACATCTCTGGAACACCGGCGACCGCACGCGGGTCTGGCTCGTAAGGCCCGATGAGATTTGCGTAGTCAATATCATCGAACGAGATATCGATCTCGACAGATCCTGACCCGCTTAGTTTAACGCGCCTTTTTCGATTGCGAAAGAACCGTTCCTGCCAACGATTTCGTGTCACTGCTGTACTTGTCGCTTTGCAGGACTTTGGAGGCTTTGTCCTCCATTGCAGCGCCCGTCTGCTTACCAGTCCCAGACTGCGCTAGGGCCGAGGCCGCCAGGCTCTTGGCAGTTGCGGAGGCATTCCGGTCGCTCAGTGTGGCCGCTGCCTGCGATGCGACTTTCCGCGAGGTGCGTTTCGTGTTCTTGCCCATGATACTGCTCCGTAAAGCGATTCTGTTCCTGTTTTGTTTACACCCGATGGCACGCCTCGCCTATCTAGATCGTTACACTTATTTCATTTATTCCGCTTATTTCTCTTGCATGCGTGACTCCTTGGGTTCATCTAAGGGGTGAACCGAGGAGAAAAACCATGGCCGATACCGCGGAAAGACCATCCCAGAGCGGGCTCATGGAGCGCCCGCCGACCCCGGAAGAAATCGACAGTGCTGCGCATGCTGCGACAGCCATCGCCGTGGCCATGGAGCTGGACGGAGGCTTGAAAGTCTCGGGAGAGAACGGCGATCCGGTTTCCATCGCGCCAGAGGTTGGAAAACTGATTATCGAACTGCTTGGCCATGTGAGCAATGGCAACATGGTCACGCTGGTTCCGGTCGGCACCATGCTCACAACCCAACAAGCCGCCGACATGCTGAACGTGTCCCGCCCTCATCTCACGAAGTTGCTCAAGGAGGGGAAGATCCGATTTGAAGAGGTGGGCAAGCACAGGCGCGTGCCTCTGACGGCGCTCATGCAATACCGGGAAGAGAAAGAGCGACGCCAGGAGCAGGCGATGCGCGAGCTTGCGCGATTGGGTCAAGAGTTCGACAACGCATGAGCTTTGTGGCCAACCCCTTCGTGGTTGTCCTCGATGCCAACGTCCTGTTTCCGTTCCGGGTTCGGGACGTTCTCTTGACGTTCACACAAGAAGGCCTGTTTCGGGCCCGGGTCACCGACGAGATTCTCGACGAATGGACGCGCAACCTGATCGCGCTCAAACCACATCTCGAAGAGAGCGTTCGCCAGCAGGAAGCCGCGATCAGAGAGACCTTCGAAGAATGCTTCGTGACCGGATACCAGCCCTTGATTGCTGGTCTGGACCTGCCGGACCCGGACGACAGACACGTTCTCGCGGCGGCGATCCGATGCTCGGCACAGGTTATTGTGACAGAAAACCATCGAGACTTCCCAAGCGAAGTTCTCGACGATTATGGCGTCGAAACGCTCGGCGCGGATGACATGCTCGCCAATACCTACGACCTGTATCCATCGGGCGGCGCGCGTGCACTCCGCCGCGTCAGAAAGAGGTATGAAAACCCGCCGATGACGCCGTCCGAGTTCCTGCTCGACCTGACCCGGCATGGCCTGTCGAAACTGGCGGCGCAGGCCCGTGCCGATATCGATTACCTTTAGTTGCCGAACAACGCCTCAGTATCTGACCCAATCGGTGTAATCCATGGCGCCGTCGTAATCGCCATACTCCATCATGACGGCGCGGCTATAGAAGGTCCAAAGCCCACCCGAGCCAGGTGTCGGGATGTCCTGACCGTTTTCCGACGCGAACGAATCCGGCCAAGGCGAATGTGAACCGTAGACGCGCACGATGTAATGACAGTTCTTGTTTTCATGATCGCAGGATCTGATGGACCAGTCCCACTGACGCGGTTCGTCACGCGGTTCATAGGATCGACCGCGCCACCAAAGCACCCGCGTTCGGCGTAGCCATTCGTAGTCCGCTGTCGAAATATCGAGAGCATCCTGTTCACCCGGTCCGCCCAAAGCAACCGCAACGGCCGCATAGGTGCAGACCCCAAAGGGTGGCCGACTCGGCCAGGGCGTTATCCGCCGTATCATTTCGGCATAGGCGGCGGAACACACTGCACTCGATGGAAATCCACCAGCCATACAGAGCATGATGGCACAATCCATATCGTAGGCATGGGCTTTCTGGGCGTCGACTGTCAGCCCGGCTGCCAGAACCAGTGACGCAAGTCGGGTGTGTCTCATATCGGCCTCCTGGAGTGATTAGGCCAATTCTCGCTCAAAATACGTATTGCGCAATATTATATATTGCAGAGTGATGGCTTTCTGCGGAATGCTGCCGATTGTAGAAGGACTCCCAGTGGGGGAGTCCGGTGCCGATCGCAAGAGACCAAATCTTGATTACTATTGATGGGGTGAAGGACCTCATCGGGTCGGGAGTCGACTTCCGCTGTCGGTACGAGCTTGTCGAGTTCACGGACGATGGGAAGCCCCGCTATCAGTGTGTCTACCTGCGCGAAGGAGAGCCCGAGGCGATCCTGGTCTCGACACGGTTCGGACCTTACGGACCAGAACCCCGCCTCTTCAACATCTGGCCCGGCCTCTTCAAACATCACCACGAGTTCGGCGATGGTCGCACTCTGTGTTTTGACAGCGACTACTCTATCCCCTTCGACCCTCCCGGCGGAGGCGATGATCTTCGGAGCGGACGGAAGCGTCAGAACAACTGACGGCTGGACGGTTCACGGCCAGGAAGACAAGAAGCCCCCGCCCACACACTCTCAAAGCTTTGCGACCACGGCCCCGTCGGATGTGCTGGCGGCCATTCATGCGACAGCTTCAAGACATGAACGCAATCAAGCCCTAAGAGCACTCGAGCTCAGTTCCGATGACTGGCTGGCTCTGTTCCGCGCCTTGATCGAAGCTGAAAGCGCTTATCGCCCTGACGCCATCAGTAACAAAGGCGCTTATGGTCTCGGCCAACTCATGGCCGCCACCGCACGCGACCTTGGCGTAGACAGAACCGATATCGCGCAGAACCTCGACGGGGCAGCACGGTATCTTTTGGCGCAGCTGGCATCCTTCAACGACATCGACCTTGCGCTGGCGGCCTACAACGCCGGTCCGCATCGCGTCGTAGAATACGGGGGCGTGCCGCCCTTCACGGAAACACGCGACTACATCGCCCGGGTGCATCGCATCCGCGCGCGCCTTTCCGGCGAAACCACGCAAAACCTGGCCGGGCCGACAACGCGCGACGCCACGCGTCCCGTCGTCGTGCTCGACCTGAAGTAAGACCTGAAACGAGTGAAACCGATGCGAAAATTGCCCCCAGGATACCTGCCTCCAATCATTGGCCTTCTGACCCTCTGGGCCTCCCCTGCCCTCGCCCAGGACCTCTCGCCCATCCAGACCATGCTCGAGACAATCGAAGCCGCGCTCACGGGCCCAATCGGCATCGCGGTCGCGACGCTCGCCGTCATCGGCACCGGCTTCATGTGCATGATGGGGCGGCTCAACTGGGGATGGTTCGCCTCTGTGGTGATCGGGATCGTATTGATCTTCTCCGCGGGCACCATCGTTGACGGGTTTACCTGATGGCCATGCGGTCCCCCCTCTTTCTCGGGTTGGCCCGCCCACCGAAATATCTCGGCTTGCCGGTCGGATATCTCGTCGTGCTCACGCTTGGCGTGGTCCTGCCCTTTATCTGGACGAAGTCACCGGTCTTCTTTCTGGTCGGTGCGCTCGCCTATCCTGTCCTCTGGTTTGTTGCCGACAAGGAGCCGCATTTCTTCGAAGTTCTGCGCGTCTCCTACGGCACGGTGCGCGGCACGCGCAATCGAGCGCTTCACGGCGGAGACAGCTATGGCGCTTGACGGGATGAAATATGCAAAGCCCAGCCCGGCGGTCATTGAAACCAGCGGCCCAGCCTTGGCACGCGAAAGCCATCTCGCCGAGCATTTGCCCTACGTCGCCTTCGCCGAACCCGACGTCATGGTCTTGCGGGAGGGCGATCTGATGGCCACGCTCCGCCTCGAGGGACTTGCGGCACCGACGACACCGGACATCGATCTCGATGCCATGAAACGCGCGGTCGCGGCGGTTATCGCGCAAACAGGCAATCTCTACGGCTTCTATGTTCACCGCATATTTGTTCCCCAGAACCTCACGCTGCCTCCTGTACAAGGTGACGGCTTTGCAGCCGAGATCGACCAACGCTGGCAAGCTCACATCGCGCAACTCGCGCCCAAGAAACCGCAGCTTTATCTGAGCATCTTGCGACGTCCGGAGATCGGGGCACGGGTCCCGCTGCTCAACGCCTTTGCCAAGCGAACCTGGATGAAAGACCGCGCGGGTCGCGCGCGGGAACTCGATGAAGTGGCCGGATTCTTCGAGACTGCGCTTGGGCCTGCAAAACCTGTTCGTCTCGACAACACCACCGGCGAATGGCTCGGGTTTCTTGCGACGCTGCTCACCGGCCAATACGCCCCGATTGCCCGACCAAACGCCCCCCTGCCCCTGGCCTACGCGCTTGCGTCCTGCCGAGCGACTTTTGACGCAGATACGGCTCGGATCACATGTGGCACGACGGGTGAGACACGGTATGGGGCCCTCTTCAGCATCAAGAGCTATCCTGCACTGACCGATGTCTCTCTGTTTGACGGTCTCGACCTTCCGCTTGATGTCGTGCTGACGAATTCCTTCACGCCGATCCCCACCAATATCATGGCGGAACGGATTCAACGGATCGTTCGGCAGATGCGCGCGGCCGATGATGCGGCAGTCTCCTTGCGGGATCAACTCATGGAAGCGGCCGATGACCAGGAAGCAGGGCGCATTGCATTCGGCGATCATCACCTGTCCATCGCCGTCCACGCGCCCGATCAACCGACGCTCGAACAGGCCGCAGCCGAGATCAAACGTCTGGGGCAGGAAATCATGGCCGTGATCGTGCGAGAGAACATGGCCCTCAAGGCAACCTATTTTGGGCAGGCTCCCGGTAACTACGGCTACCGTGCCCGAAAGACACCGATCTCCACCATCAACTTCGCGGATTTCTCGGCGCTGCATGGATGCGTCGAAGGACGTTCGGATCGAGATACACCGTGGGGAGCGCGCCTAACGGTCTTCCCGACGACGGGCACCTCTGCCTACGGCTTCAACTTCCACGAACCCGGATCGCCCGAGCGCGAACCGACTGTTGGCCATACGCTTGTTCTGGGCCGCACGGGCAGCGGCAAGACCCTCACGACTGCTTTTCTCGCCGCCCAAGCGCAGCGGGTCGGCGCGCGGCTGTTTTTCTTCGACAAGGATCGCGGGCTCGAGATGGCGGTGCGCGCCCTGGGCGGTCACTACAATACGATCCTTGCCGGTATCCCGACGGGCCTCAACCCGCTGCAGACAGAGACGGATGAACGCGGACGGGCCTGGCTGTCGGACTGGCTGGCGACGCTTCTGGCGCGGGCGGGCGATCTGTCCGGAGAGCAGTCTCGGCACGTTCAGAGCGCGGTGTCGCAGAATGCGGATGCCGGTCCATCGCTGCAACGGTTTGTCTCGTTCCAGACCTTGTTCCAATCGCTAGACGATGATGGTGAGTTGCAGGCGCGTGTTGGGGAATGGGCACCGGGCGGTCGCTATGGCTGGGTCTTCGATATGCCGCAGGACAACGATGCCCTGCATATGGACGGTGACGTTGTCGGATTCGACATGACCGAGATCCTCGACATGTCGACCGAACGCATGGCCGTCTTGTCCTACATCCTACGCCGGATCGAGCGGATCGTGGAAGATCGCCGACCCACTGTGATCGTTCTCGATGAAGCCTGGAAGCTTCTCGACGATCCCTATTTCGCGACTAGACTTGAAAACTGGCTCGTCACCCTCCGCAAGATGAACTGCGTCGTCGTGATGATGACCCAATACCCCAGTCAATTGCGAGAGGCTCGGGTCGGCAAGACCATCATCGAGACGGTACCGACGCAAATACTTTTCCCCAACGAGCGGGCGACCCCCTCCGACTACGACTTCCTGCGCGTGAACGAAAAGGAAGCCGAACTTCTGACAAGACCCACAGCAGGCCAGCGTATCGCGCTGGTGCGATCCGCGGGCGACAGCGTCTTTGTCGATGCTGATCTTTCCGCGCTTGGGCCGCTTCTTACCATTTTGGGAGGAGGTCGATCCGCTGAGGCACAGCTCGGCAACGACTGGCGTAGCACCTCCGATTTCTGGAGGCAGCAATGCGATTAGCACTGATCCTTCTGGCAACCATACTCACCGCCTGTGAACGCTACACGGATGCCACCTCACCGTGCTTTGGCCGCGACGGTGCGCCTGCCGTGAGCCGGGCCAGCACAGAGGTACTCTCCTTTGCAGCGCAAGGCACCAAGGACTGCGACTTCGAAGCGATCAGGCGCAGCCCATGAAACCAGCGGCCTCTCTCATTGCCATTCTGATCTGCTCGACGCCCCTCGCCCAAGCACAAGGCGTGCCGACGCAAGACAACGCAGGGCTTGGGCAGCTTTTCAGCATCCTTTCGAAACTGGGGGACGATATGGAGGCGCAGCGCGACCAACTGAACACGGGAGATACGCTCTCATCGGTTCAATCCGATCAGCTTCGGGTGCTGGAGGCGATGTCAGCCGCACTCACCGGCCCGGGGCTCGACATTCGCGCGCTGGAAGGAAACGCGGACTTCCCTGCAGGCGATGTCTACCCCGTTGCCGCAGATCATCCCATGGACAGCCGCCTCTTCGGGGAGGGACGCGAGACCGTCGAGATGATGATTGTGCGGGTGGCCGATGAATATGCCGGAGCAGCGGGTGTGCGGCGGGCCGGTCTTTCGGCCACCCAGTGGCGCTGCCTTTTCCAAGCGCTGATCAAACAGGAAAGCCGGTTCAGCGTCACCGCGCAAAGCCCCGTGGGCGCCTATGGACTGACGCAGCTCATGCCGGGAACGGCGGCAGATATGGGCGTAGACCGCTACGATGTGATGGGCAACCTCCGCGGCGGCGCGCGGTACATCACGACGCAACTCAACACCTTCGGAAACCTCCCGCATGCACTTGCCGCCTATAACGCCGGACCTGGACGGGTCCATGAATATGGCGGCGTGCCGCCCTTTGCCGAAACCCAAGGCTATGTCCGGAATATCTCGCGGTTCTACAACGAGTACCTCGCCGTTGTTGGTGGGGCGGATGCGCTCGGCACGCTCTCGCCGTCGGACATGGCGCTTGCGGAGTACAGCAGCATCTCAGAAGCCAGTGTTTACTACGCCGCCGATAGCCACGCCACGACCGAGCAAGTCATCAATCGGCTCGCCGCGATCATCCGGCAGATCGACGAGACGCCGGATATCAAGCGCGCGTTCGAGCTCAACACCTACGCCAAGGCCGAAATCGGCCGCATTCTCAACCTTCGCGTTCGTCTGATGGCTGCCAACCGTCAGCGCGAGGCAGCCCATGGCCAACATCTGGCCGCGGACCGGCTCTCTGAGCGCGACTTCATGCGCATGGGAGCAATCAGATGAAAGGAAAGACCTTCGGCACCGCCTTCGCCACGCTTCTCGCCGTCACACCCGCAGATCAAGCCGATGCCCAAGGTGTCCCGACATTCGACAATTCGAACCTTCGACAATTGGTCTTGCAGCTCGAACACATGGCGGAGGATCTGAATGTCCAGCTGCAACAGCTCGCGACGATGCGGCAGGAGTTGGAAACGCAATTGAGCCAGCTTCTGAACCTCGAGGGCCAACTGGCCTCTCTCGTCGATGGCAATGAATTGGGCCAGCTTTTTGCGACCGTCGAAGAGTTCGAGAGGGTCCGTGGCAAGCTGACAGCACCACTCGCGACAGCTGAAGCCATTTCGAGCGGTGACTTTCTGAGCGGCTTTCGACCGGGGGCGGAGCTGGATGCTGCCGTTGAACGGGTTCTGTCCGGCAGCGGGTTCACACAAGCGCGTCTAACATCCCTGGCGACCAGCGATAAGCCCGCAGACAATCGGATCGCAACGCAAGCCGGGTCCAGCGCGATGCTGTCGGTTGCCGCCCAGGAAAGCCATGTCGAAGCCGGGGAAAGCCTTGGCCGTCTTGAGACCATGGTGGGACTGATTGACGACCAAGGCGGTCTGAAAGCCGCGGTCGATCTCAACACGCGCGTGACCGCCGAACTCGGCATCATCCTCACCCAGATCTGGCGTCTGGAAGCCGCCGCCGGCGTCAATGGCGGGCAGTTGGGAGTTGTAGACGCTGCGACCCTCGCCGAGGAGCGAAAATTCCGCTCCATGGAGGTGCCGAAATGATCCGAGTGGCTCCCATTTCCCCGACCGCGCTTGCGCTGGTCTGCCTGCCTTTGACGCTGAGCGCTCAAACCTCTCAAGGCGGGTTCGAAACCATGGCGCAACCCACTGAAGACCAAATAGAGTGCAAGGCCCCGCGGCCGCCGAAGGACTTGGATTCGTTCGCTTATGTCAGAAATGGGTATCGCGAAATCCTGCGCATCAACGCATACAAGACGGCCATTCAATCAGAGGTTTGTGGATGCCCCTTCAAGGAATTTGATTGGTCACACGTGGTCCGCATCTCCGAACAATATGTGACATCAGAAAACCCAAAACTCCCATTCGATGTAATTGAACTACGAAGCCAGGCCGATGGTCTGGAAGCTGAGTTCCTCGACTTTTGCGGTAACTGAATGGGGATCATCACAGACATCCTTGAGCAAGTCGATGACGCAATCGATTCCGTTGCTGAAGCCGGATTTTTGGAAGCCGCAGGGCAAGTCGGAGACGTGCTTGGTGTTGGCTCCGTGCTCCTTCTCATCATTTTTGGCATCAGTGTTGTCACGCAGTTGCGCCCTATGACTTTTGGCAGCGCATTCGCATTTGGATTGAAGATATCGTTGATCGGAATCTTTGCGCAGAGTTGGGAAAACTTTGAAGTTATCTACAGGATCGTTTCGGACGTCCCCGAGGCAATTGGATCTCGCATTCTTGCCCTGACAGCCACCGGTGACGAAACCGGTGTCTACGAAAGCCTCGACAGCATGGTGAACCGGATCACCGCCTATGGCGATGCCATTGGTGACCGTGCGGGCTGGGTCTTTGGCGCAGTGCTCGGAGCGATCTTCTTCGTTCTGTCTGCCATCTTCGCAGCCGTCACTGCGGGGATTATCGCCTACGCGCGTATCGTTTTCACACTGATGATCGTCATTGCGCCGTTCATGATCCTGACGTCACTCTTCAAGCCGACCCAATCGCTTTTCGAAGCCTGGACCCGGGCCACCATCGGCTATGCGTTGATGCCAGTGGCCGCCGCCGGAGCCGCCGGAATCATCGTCGCCATCGCTGAGTCTATTGGCGATGCCTCCGCCGACCCGGACAACGTCGAAACGGTCAGCCTTATCTTGCCGTTCCTGGTGATCCTTCTCCTGTCGGCTGGCGTGATGGCCGCCGTCCCGTTCATCGCATCCAACCTCACAGGTGTCATGGGCATCGCCTCGAATGCGATCGGCCTGACGGGATTGGCGCGACGCGGCGTGGTCAACGCTGGAGAGTATGGCGCGGGTGGTGCAGGACGCATCTTGACCGGCAGAACGCCGTACGAGCTACGACGCGATGTCAGTGGTGCGGCCACGAAGAGCAACGAATTGATCCGACGCACGCCTGCCGCCGCGCTCGCTCTGACAAAATCCTTTCGCAAGACATGACACGCGCGGAGTTCGATCAGGACGCCTTCGAGGCCGACTTCATCTTTGGTCCACGCAGGCGCGAGCGTTTTGCCTATTGTGTCGCCGCCGCTGGTGTGATTGTCGGCGTGGTCGGTTTCGTGGGAGCTGTTGCCTTGTTCCCGCTCAAGACGGTCGAGACCTTCGTGGTCGTCGTCGACAAGGAAACTGGCGAAATGGACCGTGTTGCCGCTGTCGAGGCCCTCAGCCTTGATGAAAGTGATGCGATCATTCAGGCCAACCTGGTCGCATACGTGGATGATCGCGAAACCTACGATCTGACCGACGGTGAAGAACGGATCAATTCGGTCCTTCAAAGGTCTGACGAAGACGCCGCGCGCACCCTTCGCGATCTTTGGTCTTCGACCAATCCTGACTATCCGATCTCGGTCTATGGACGGGACGCGAAGATCGACGTGGTCATTCGGTCTGTGAACCAGGTCGAACCCGGGGTGGCGCAGGTGCGGTTCACGAAGACACTTCGAAAACCGCGTGACAACAGGACTGTGACACGGCCCTACGTGGCCACGCTGCGTTACGAGTTTCGCCCGGAAACCCGCCAGCGGTTGCAGCAGGTCTGGGCCAACCCGCTCGGGTTTGTCGTCACGTCTTATCGTGTCGACGCCGAAACGTTGGAGAACTGAGTGATGAAGCTGCGCACCGCCCTGCCCTGTTTGCTTTTGGCTCTGGCACCTTCCCAAGTGCTTTCGGAAGCCACGCCTCAGGGTGGGCCGAAAGATATCCGCATACGATATGCGGTCTACGACGAGCAGCAGGTGTTCCGTATCGAGACGGATCTGCGGCACTCGACCACGATCCAGTTTGGCGACGGGGAGCGGTTCGAGGCTGTGATCGTGGGAGACACCGAAAGCTTTCAGGTCGATCCAATTCCCGAGCTTGGCAATGTGCTGACGATCAAGCCGCATGTCCAAAATGCTTCGACCAACATGACCGTGATCACCAACCGTCGCAGCTATGCATTCCATCTGCGGGAAGGCTCGATTCCAGGTCGCACGGGCATGTTCTTCGAAGTGCGGTTTCGCTACCCGGGCGAAGAGCGCCTTGCCACACTGAGGAACGCACAGCCCAAAGGGTTCGAGGCGCCGCGCAACTACAACTACAAGATCGCCGGCGAAGGCGATTTTCGCCCGGGCACGGTCTATGACGACGGTCGGTTCACCTACTTCAGTTTTCCCGAAAGCGGACGGCAACCCGCGATCTTCAAGGCTGACAACCGCGGTCGCGAGCGCACGGTCAATTGGACCCAGAACGGCAACACCGTCCGCGTCTCCGGTGTCAACGACTTCTGGACACTGCGGCTGGGTGAAGAAGCGCTCTGCATCTACAGAGACACCTCCGCGATATACGTGAGCAACTGAGCCATGTCGGATGATCCCAACCTGAAGAACCGGCTGGATACATTCAGCAAGGCAAAACGCTCCAAACCCAGATCGGGCTTCGGTGTCACTGCCCTGGCGCTCGCTCTCGGCCTCGGCGGTGCGGGCGTTGCGTATTTCCTGGCGACTGACTGGCAAGCGGATCCAGACCAACTAGAGACTTCGGATGTCGAGCCGTTTCAGAATGACGGTATCTCAAATGGTGGTCGGCTGGAATTTCCTGCCGATGAAGCGGACCAGCGCGTGAACGATGCCCTTATCGCTGTGGAAGAAGCCCTTGAGGCCCCCGAGCCGATCCCGCCCGCGGCTGAGCCAAGCGCAGATATCCTCGCCGAACTGGCTGAGCTTCGCGAAGCGCTCGCCGTTACTCAAGCCGAGCGAAACGCTGAGATCCAGTCAGCCGTTACCGAACTGCGCAGTGCCTTTGCAGATCAAGCACAAGCCCTCGAAGCCGCTGTCGCAGAGCGAGATGAACAACTCGCGGCCCTGGAACGCGACAGCGAGACCCGGCTGAACTCTCTTCAGAGTCTTCTGGAGGTAGAACGCGCGCAACGCGAAGCCCTTGAAGCGGAACGCGCCAATGACGCCCTGATCCGCGACCAACAGCTTCTAGAGGAACGTCGCAGACAGGAAGAGGAGCAAAAGCGCCGCGAAGCCGAACAGCAGGCCGAACAACTATTGAGGGCCCAGATCCAGTCTCCTGCCGTAGTCTATTCGACAGGATCATCGGTCTCGGAACCAAACGCCAGCGGCCTGCAGAACGGCGCGCCAGGCGCAGATATCCCACTGAATGAAAACGAAGCCTATCTCAGAGGCGCGGCGCGGCCGCTTGAAATCGATGAGGCGGCGCGGATGGAGCGACCCGAACGCACTCTCGCGCAAGGGTCCGTCATACAGGCGGCACTGCAAACGGCCATCAACAGTGACCTGCCCGGAAACGTTGTCGCGGTCGTCGCGGAACCTGTCTATGCGTTTTCCGGCGACGCAGTACTGATCCCGCGAGGCTCGCGGTTGTTTGGGCAATATCGATCGGGCGTGGAAGTGAACCAGAAACGCATCCTCATTCTATGGACGCGCGTCCTCACGCCGGACGGTACGTCCATACAGACCGCCTCTGTCGGGGGTGATCGACTCGGACGCTCCGGCCTGACCGGTTTGGTGGATACGAAGTTCGACGAACGCTTTGGAGGAGCTGCTCTGATATCGATTATCGGCGCGGCCCCCGCAGTCGCCGCCAATTCCACGGAAGACGAAGTGACCCGCGAGGTTCTGGAGGAGGTCGGCAATGATCTCGAAGACGCGACAAGTTCGGTGATCGCCGATCAGGTCTCGATCTCGCCAACCATCTACGTCGATCAGGGGGCCATGGTAACCGTACTGGTCGATAGGGACATCGTGATCTATTGAGCGAAGCGTCCCTCCCCTCCTCGTATCTCGAGCAATACCTAGAACCCTATCGCGATTTGATCCTGAAGGACGACATCATTGAGTTGGCGATCAACCCGGATGGTAATGTCTGGATCGAACGCCAAGGTGCCCACGCCATGGAGAAAATTGACCGCACTGTCGAGGTGGCCGCAGCAGCAAATCTGGCTGCCACATTGGTTGGTGATGCGCGCGCGCGAGTGTCGCAGAAGTCGCCTTTAGTTTCAGGTAAGATCGACTACCTTGGGCGCCCGCTACGCATCCAAGTTGTTGTGCCACCCGCGGTAGAACACGGCGCAGCGATCTCCATTCGGCTATTTGGCGTTGGTGGCCAGACAACATTCGATCCTGAGTATCTGTTCGGGAAACCGGTCTCGCTCGATGATCGGCGGCAATCGAGACTCTCAGAAGTCGAGGAAATTGCAAAGAGCGACCTCTCCAGAGCCTTGTCGTCGCTCGTCCGCCATCGTTTGAATCTTTTGGTCAGCGGTGGGACATCCACCGGCAAAACCACATTCGCAAGGCATCTGCTGAAATCGGTTCCGGACGACGAGAGGCTTATCACCATAGAAGACGCCTTCGAGCTTTTCCCTGATCAGCCAAACACCGTTTGCCTGCTGGCTGAACGCGTTCCGACATCGCAGCGGTCAACAAATGCTCTACTACAGGCGAGTTTGCGCATGCGCCCGGACCGCATCGTTGTGGGCGAGTTGCGCGGTGCTGAAGCGCTGACATATCTGGAAGCCATAAACACGGGTCACGGCGGATCGGTGACGACAATCCACGCCGAAACCGCTGAACTTGCGATTGACCGGTTGGCGATCATGGTCTTGCAAGCCGGAACGCATTTGACCTTCGCCGAGGTACAGAGCTACATCCGACGGTCGATAGATGTCATTGTTCAGCTGGGACGCGACAGCGGTAAACGCGGCGTCTCAGAGGTCCTGGTCGTTGGGACACGCTGACGGCCCAAACCGGACACTGATCACGAGAACTGAATGCTGCGTCTGCAGCCCACTTAGCGGGCATTAACGACTACAGCTGTTCGCAATCGCAAGCTGACGCTTCATTGCATTGTGGATGGACCGCGAATTTTGAACAGCTACAATACATGCGAGGACGGTTAGCATTGGCGAGATGTTGCGGCTGGACCGCGAATTTTGAACAGCTACAATCCATGAGATTGACAGCGCGCGCCGCTGGTTGTTGCGGCTGGACCGCGAATTTTGAACAGCTACAATGTTCGGGTTTTTCAACCTTTATTTGCACCAGTTGCGGCTGGACCGCGAATTTTGAACAGCTACAATGGTTATGCAAACATCCCATCTGATGTCGTGTTGCGGCTGGACCGCGAATTTTGAACAGCTACAATTAGTCCATATTCATTTCATCAACAGCGACAGTTGCGGCTGGACCGCGAATTTTGAACAGCTACAATCAAGATTAACAGCGCCGTCAACGTTTTCGTGTTGCGGCTGGACCGCGAATTTTGAACAGCTACAATATTCGGGCTTTTCAATCCTTATTTGCACCAGTTGCGGCTGGACCGCGAATTTTGAACAGCTACAATTCTCTCAATGACGCCCGCCCCGGCTGCGGAGTTGCGGCTGGACCGCGAATTTTGAACAGCTACAATCAGCGCGCCTATGTTGAGAGCTACTATCCAGTTGCGGCTGGACCGCGAATTTTGAACAGCTACAATGCCGACCCGGTATTGGTGCACCTGCGCCCCGTTGCGGCTGGACCGCGAATTTTGAACAGCTACAATCTGTTTCTAGAACATTTGACTGGCAAGCCTGTTGCGGCTGGACCGCGAATTTTGAACAGCTACAATACGTGGTATTATGCAAGCTAGAGACGCACAGTTGCGGCTGGACCGCGAATTTTGAACAGCTACAATCATTGAGGTGATCGTTGGGAAGCAGCGGCAGTTGCGGCTGGACCGCGAATTTTGAACAGCTACAATACGTCAAAAAAACGCTCGCGCAACTCCTCCGTTGCGGCTGGACCGCGAATTTTGAACAGCTACAATATAGATCGAGCACACCTCGTTGCTCAAGAAGTTGCGGCTGGACCGCGAATTTTGAACAGCTACAATTTTTGGTTTGGGTGCAAGCTACACTGTTGAGTTGCGGCTGGACCGCGAATTTTGAACAGCTACAATAAATCTCGCAAGATCAAGTGATCCTGAAAGTTGCGGCTGGACCGCGAATTTTGAACAGCTACAATGGACCTCTCATGGATTCAATGAACTCTTCAGTTGCGGCTGGACCGCGAATTTTGAACAGCTACAATTGCCGAACCGATTGAGAACGATATGCGTATGTTGCGGCTGGACCGCGAATTTTGAACAGCTACAATTGACGCAAACTGCGCAGCTTGGTCAAACCGTTGCGGCTGGACCGCGAATTTTGAACAGCTACAATCCCCAAACACACCCATTGTCATCATTTGCAGTTGCGGCTGGACCGCGAATTTTGAACAGCTACAATCATGGAAAAAATCAGTGGCGCAGGTGGCGAGTTGCGGCTGGACCGCGAATTTTGAACAGCTACAATTGTTCGAACGGATAGGTGGTCGATGCGTAAGTTGCGGCTGGACCGCGAATTTTGAACAGCTACAATGTGACCCCTCAATAAGCGTTTGCATCAAG
>CANMVA010000005.1 GCA_947501355.1 uncultured Paracoccaceae bacterium
GCGCGCGGAAGGGTGCGATCAGGACAGGCAGGGCGATCATGAAGGCCACGATCATCGCAGGCACGCTGAGTTCCACGATCATCACGCGGTTCAGCGTGCCGAGCAGCATAACCCCCGCCATACCGACCGAGATCTGGAACAGCGACAGGCGCAGGAGTTGCTTCATGGGCAACCCAACGCTGGCCGCATCCGAGAAGGGCAGCAACTCGAGACCGAATTTGGTCAGGGGATGACGCTCGGATTTGCTCATGTGGCAAACTCCAACGCGGTCGAGATGTAGAAGCCGGAATTGATCCGCTCGACCTCGCGCAGATAGCCCATCGCGCCGGCATCGCGGGCGGCGTGCGCCAGACGCGCGGGCGCATGCGGGATCATCGTGGGGGAGCGGTCGGCGCGCGGGAAGAGCTTGCCCAGGCCCCAGAAAGTCATGAGGAACGGCGTGCGCGGGGCGACGGTGAACACGACGGAATTGCCGACGCGCGGGGCGAGTTTTGCAAGGATCGCGCCGATATCATGCGCCTCGTAGTAAATCAGGCTGTCCATTGCGAGGACGTGGTCAAACGTGCCGCGCGTATCGCAGAGCATATCGCCGGATTGGAACGTGACTTGCTTTTCAAACTGGCGGGGCAGGCGCTTTTGCGCGATTTCGACCAGCGAGGGGGAGATATCGACGGCCGTGACCTGCGCGCCGCGCTTGGCCAGCTCAATCGTCATTTGTCCGGCACCGCATCCCGCATCCAGTATGCGGTGGCCCGTCAGATCGTCGGGCAGTTGCGCCAGCATCACCTCGCGCATCCGGTCGCGCCCCGCACGCACGGTTTCGCGGACCTTGGACACGGGTGCGTCGCTGGTCAGCCGCTCCCATGTTTTGGTCGCGGTGCGGTCGAAATAGTCTTCGACGCGGGTGAGGGTGTCTGCATATTCAGGCATCAATCAAATCCGAGCAGCTCAAAGATTTCGCGGTCTTCCATCGGGGCAGGGTTCATGCCTTCGGTGCCGTCAGAAAGAAGCTGCGCGAGCCGCACATATTCGGCACGGCATTTGACGATGTCTTCCTCGTCATCCATCTCGAAGAGGGTCTTTTTCTTCAGGCGCGAGCGGCGGATCGCATCGACATCGGGCATATGCGCCAGACGCTTGAAGCCGACCGTGTCACAGAAGCGGTCCACCTCGTCGGTGTCTTTGGAACGGTTGGCGACGCAACCCGCAAGCCGCACGTTGTAGTTCTTCGACTTGGCCTTCACCGCGGCGATGATCCGGTTCATCGCGTAGATGCTGTCAAAGTCATTCGCCGTGACGATCATCGCGCGGTCGGCATGTTGCAGCGGGGCTGCGAAACCGCCGCAAACCACGTCGCCCAGCACGTCGAAGATCACGACGTCGGTGTCTTCCAGCATGTGGTGCTGCTTGAGCAGCTTCACGGTCTGGCCGACCACATAGCCGCCGCAGCCGGTGCCAGCGGGCGGGCCGCCAGCCTCAACGCATTTCACTCCATTGAAACCTTCAAACATGAAGTCTTCGGGGCGCAGCTCCTCGGCGTGGAAATCGACGTCTTTCAGAATGTCGATCACGGTGGGCACCAGCGATCCGGTCAGGGTAAACGTGCTGTCATGCTTCGGGTCACAGCCGATCTGCAGCACGCGCTTGCCCAGCATCGAAAATGCCGCCGACAGGTTCGACGAGGTCGTCGATTTGCCGATGCCGCCCTTGCCGTAGACGGCAAAGACCTGCGCGCCTTCGATCTTCATCGAATTGTCCTGATGCACCTGCACCGACCCTTCACCGTCCTCGCCTTTGAGGATGGGGGGATTGTTGCGATCCAGTGGGCTCATGGTTCTCTCCTCTCGGCCTATTCAGCCGCTATGCCTTCAAGGCGGTCTTCCAGCGCGTCGGCTGCGTCTTGCAGCGCGGCGAGGGTCGCCTCGTCGGGTGTCCAGTAGTCTCGGTCGGAAGCCTCCAGCAGGCGATTGGCCATGCGGGCAGAGGCTTGGGGGTTCAGGGATGCGAGGCGGTCGCGCATGGTGTCGTCCAGCACGAAGGTCTCGCTCAGGCGTTGATAAACCCAGGGTTCGACTTGGCCTGTGGTGGCAGACCAGCCCATTGTGTTCGTCACTTGCGCCTCGATCTGGCGCACACCTTCGTGGCCGTGCTTGAGCATGCCTTCAAACCATTTCGGGTTCAGGCTGCGGGAGCGCGTCTCCAGCGCGACTTGATCTTGCAACGTGCGCACTTTGGCACCGCCACGGGTCTGATCGCCGATATAGACAGGCGCATCAACGCCGCCCTTGGCGCGTTTCACTGCGCGGGAAATGCCGCCGAGCGTGTCGAAGTAGTGGTCAACGGTGGTTACGCCCAGTTCGACGGATTCGAGGTTCTGGTAGGCGAGATCGACGTCTTTCAGCGCGGTCTGCAGCAGCGCCCCATTGGCGGACGATTTGCCGTTCACGCCATAGGCAAAGCTCTTGCGGTTCTGGTAGGCGTCGGCCAACTCGTCCTCATCGCCGAAGGCGGAGCTGTCGACCAGCGCGTTGACGTTAGAGCCATAGGCTCCTTCAGCGTTCGAGAAGACGCGCAGGGCGGCGGTCTCCATATCGCATCCCATCTCCTTGGCATATTGCAAGGCATGGGCGCGGATGTAGTTCTGGCCCTCCGGCTCATCAGCGATTGCGCATTTATAGGCGGCCTCCGCCAGCATCCGGGTCTGCAAGGGCAGCAGATCGCGGAAGATGCCCGACAGCGTCATGATCACGTCGATACGCGGGCGGCCCAGCTCTTCGAGCGGGATCAGATCGGCCCCGCAGAGGCGCCCGAAATTGTCGAAACGCGGTTTGGTCCCCATCAAGGCCAGAGCCTGCCCAATCGGGCCGCCATCGGATTTGATGTTGTCCGACCCCCAAAGCACCAGCGCGACGCTGCGTGGAAATTCGGGATGCGTGTCCAGCAGGACATCGGCCAGTTTCCAGCCCTCTTGCAAGGCGAAGGCGGTGGGCATCCGGAACGGATCAAACGCATGAATGTTGCGGCCCGCAGGCAAAACCTCGGTTGAGCGGATCAGATCACCGCCCGGCACCGGCGCGATGTAATGCCCGCCCAAGGCGCGCATCAGCCCGCCCATTTCGTCGTCCTGCTGAAGCAGGTGGTCGATGCGGGCGCGTGTCTCGTCATCGAGATCGGGCATGACGCGCAGATGCTCGGCGCGTTCGGCATCGCCGATCGGCTTGCCGACGACGTGCAGCCCATCGGGGATCAACGCATCCTCGGTTTCCAGCAGGGTCAGCCAAAGGGCATCGGGGTCGCGTTCTTCCAGATCGACGGCTTCGGCCTGATCAGCGATCAGCGCGGCCAACTCGGCGCGATCCTCGGCATCTGGGAGCAGGGCGCGCCAGCGGGTCAGGCTGTCTTTCAGCTCTGCCAGACCTTTGTAAAGGCCGGACGCGGCCAGAGGCGGCGTGATATGGGTGACCGTCACCGCATTGGTGCGGCGCTTGGCCAAGGTCGCCTCCGACGGGTTGTTGGAGGCATAAAGATAGACGTTGGGCATATCCCCGATTAGACGATCCGGCCAGTCGCGCGCGCCCATGCCGGATTGTTTGCCGGGCATAAACTCCAATGCGCCGTGCATGCCGAAATGCAGGACCACATCGGCCTGAAGCTGGTTCTTGAGATAAAGATAAAACGACGCGAAGGCGTGGGTCGGGGCGAAGCCCTTTTCAAAGAGCAGCCGCATCGGGTCGCCCTCATAGCCGAAGGTGGGCTGCACGCCGACAAAGACGTTGCCGAACTCAGCCCCCAGCACGAAGACGCCGCGCCCGTCGGACTGGATGCGACCGGGAGCAGGGCCCCAGACCTCTTCGATCTCGGACAGCCATGGCGTGGTGCGCACGATATCGTCGGCGCTGATATGGGCGGCGACATTGGCTTCCTGGCCAAACTGTTTGGCATTGCCCTCCAGCAGGGCGGCCCGCAGGTCATCGACCGTTTCGGGCGCTGTAACCGAATAGCCTTCGTCCTTCATCCGGTGCAGCGTGTTGTGCAGCGATTCAAAGACGCTCAGATAGGCCGCTGTGCCGATCGCACCGGCATTGGGCGGGAAGCCAAAGAGCACGATGGCCACCTTGCGCTCGGCAACCGCAGAGCGGCGGAGCTGCGCCATATTCGCGGTCTTCGCGGCCAGCGCGTCAATGCGTTCGTGGCAGGGCGACATCGCCTTATGCTCCAGCGAGCAATCGCATTTGCGGTTGCAGCCATCGCAACCTTCGGGCCCATGGCGACCAGCGAACACAGTGGGGTTCGTCGCCCCGTCGATCTCGGGCAGGGCGATCAGCATCGTGGTCTCGACCGGGCCAAGGCCGCCTTGCGAACAACTCCACTGACCCAGTGTCTGAAACTCCAGCGGATGGGCGGCGATATAGGGCAGATCGAGGCCTTTGAGCGTCTCAACCGCGGCGTCGCTGTCATTATAAGCCGGCCCGCCGATCAGCGAGAACCCGGTGAGCGAGACCATCGCGTCAATCTTTACGCCATGTTCATCGCGGAAATAGGCGTCAATGGCAGGTCGACCGTCCAGCCCCCCTGCAAAAGCGGGGATCACGCGGAGGCCCTGGGCCTCGAACGCGGCAATCACCGCATCGTAATGCGCGGTGTCGGAGGCCAGGATATAGCTGCGCAGCATCAACAGCCCAACGGTGGCCTTATAGGCTTTGGGCGCCGGTAAGTCTTTGATATCCGTGGTGATATGGTGGCCGGGCAGGGCGGGGTGATAGAGCCCGACATCCGGGTAATCAATCGGCTCTTGCGCGGTTTGCGTGTTGAACGACGCCTCATGGCTGTAGCGCGAAACCAGAAAGCGCACCATCTGTTCGACATTGTCGTCCGAGCCGCCCAGCCAGTATTGCATCGTCAGGAACCAGCCGCGCAGGTCTTGCGCCTTGCCGGGCAGGAATTTGAGGATCTTCGGCAGGCGGCGCAGCATCTTCGCCTGTTTCTGCCCGCTGGCCGCAGAGGGTTTGGCCGATCCGCGCAGCTTTTTCAGCAGCTTCATCGCGCCGCTGGCGGGCTGGGACATATCCAGATCGCCCATTTTCGTCAGTTTGACGATTTCCGGGTCCGAGATGATGCCGACAAGCGCGTCGCAATCGTCGCGGCGGGCTTTCAGGTCGGGCAAGACGGCGGTGATATGTTCTTCGATGAACAGCAGGTTGCAGACGATGATATCGGCATGCGCAATCGCGGCGCGCGCCTCGATCAGCGCATCGGGGTTTTCGGCCCATTCGGCGGCCGCATGAACAGAGACGGACAGCCCCGGAAAATCCTCAGACAGCGCCGGGGCCACGCGCGCGGCGGGGCCAGCGGCATGGCTGTCCAAAGTGACAATCGCAACGCGATAGCCGGGGATGTCGGTGCTATCGCGCATAATGGGCCTTCGCCTCGTAAAGGGTGTCGACAGAGATCTCGTGCACACCGCGCTCGACGGCGTATTTTTCGGTGTTCCGCTTGGCTTTGCCGCGGACGAAGAAGGGGATTTTCTTCAGTTCTTTCTCGGCGGGGGCGAGCCAGATGACGTTGTCTTCGCTGGCGGGGGCCGGGGGGGCAGGGGCCTGTTCGGGCTCCGGCTCATCCGCATGGATCGCTTTTGGCGCATGGCCACCGTGATGGCTGGGGCCGGCTGCATCGTGGAACTCGAAATCCTCGCGGAACATGGCGAGGAGGTGCTCCTCCAGCCCCATCACAAGCGGGTGAATCCACGTATCGAAAAGGACATTCGCGCCCTCGAACCCCACCTGAGGCGAATAGCGCGCGGGGAAGTCCTGCACGTGGACGGGGGCGGAAATCACAGCGCAGGGGATGCCCAAACGCTTGCCGATATGCCGCTCCATCTGCGTGCCGAGGATCATTTCGGGGGCGAGCGCCTCAATCGTCTGTTCGACTTCAAGGTAGTCGTCGGTGATCAACGCCTCGACACCGATTTCCTTGGCCAAACCACGGATATCGCGGGCCATTTCGCGGTTGTAGCAACCGATGCCGACCACCTCGAAGCCCATTTCCTCCCGCGCGACGCGGGTGGCGGCGCGGACATGGGTGCCGTCGCCGAAGACAAAGACGCGCTTGCCGGTCAGGTAGGTGCTGTCAACCGATTTGGACCACCAGGGCAGGCGCAGGCGGCTGTCATCGACATCAGGCAAAAGACCGGTCAACTCGGCCACTTCGGCGATGAAATCGCGGGTTGCGCCGACGCCGATGGGCACGGTTTTCGTGTAAGGCTGGCCCAGCTCGCGCTGCATATAACGCGCGGCGGCTTCTGCCGTTTCGGGGTAAAGCAAGACGTTGAAATGGGCGGCGCCCAACCGTGTCAGGTCGGTCGGGGTCGCCCCCATAGGCGCCACCACATTCACCTCGACCCCGATATCATACAGCAGGGCCGTGAGTTCCTGAACATCGTCGCGATGGCGGAAACCAAGCCCCGTCGGGCCGATGATATTACAGCTGATGCGCGCGCTGCGCTCCATCGGTTTGGCCAAGGCGCGGACCAGCTGGAAGAACGTCTCGTCACAGCCGAAGTTTTCCTTGCGCTGGTAGCTTGGCAGTTCCAACGGGATCACCGGGATCGGCAGGCCCATGGTTTCGGCCAGACCGCCGGGATCGTCCTGGATCAGCTCGGCGGTGCAGGAGGCACCGACGATGATCGCCTCCGGCTTGAAGCGCTCATAGGCATCGCGGCAGGATTGCTTGAAGAGATCGGCTGTATCAGAGCCCAGATCGCGCGCTTGGAAGGTCGTGTAGCTGACCGGCGGGCGGTGATCGCGCCGTTCAATCATGGTAAAGAGCAGGTCCGCATAGGTGTCGCCTTGGGGGGCGTGCAGCACGTAATGCAGCCCCTTCATCCCGGTCGCGACACGCATCGCGCCAATGTGCGGCGGGCCTTCATATGTCCAGACGGTGAGCTTCATTCGGCGGCCTCCAGACGGTTGGGCATGCCTTTGAGCAGCTCTTTGCGGCGCAGGGGGCGCGAGAAGAGCCCGGCCAGATCGCCCGCTTGTTCGTAGAAATGTACCGGGGTGAAGACCAGTTCGATGGCCCATTTCGTGGTTAGGCCGTGCGCCTCCAACGGGTTGGCGAGGCCAAGGCCGCAGACGGTGATATCGGGGCGGGCGTCCAGCGCGCGATCAAGCTGCAGATCGACGTCTTGGCCTTCGGAAATGACGGGGCCTTGGGCGATCAGGTCCAGATCGGGGCCGACAAGGGTTTGATGCAGGAAGGGCGTGCCGATTTCGACCGCACTCATGCCGCATTCGGTGGTGAGGAACCGGGCCAGCGGGATCTCCAGCTGGCTGTCTGGGAAGAAGAAGACCGATTTACCTTGAAGCTCTGCCGCTTGGGTGGCGATGGCCTTGCGGGCACGGGCGCGCGGGGCTTCGGTCACGCGGTCGACAACCTCGTCGGCGATGCCAAACTCGGCGGCGATGGCCTTGAGCCACGCGGTGGTGCCGTGTTCGCCAAATGGGAAGGGCGCCGGGATGTGGCGTGCGCCGCGGCGTTCAAGGGCGGCATGGGTATCGCCAAGGAACGGTTGCGTCAGCGCAAAAACGGTATTCTCGCCGATGCCATGCTCGTCCATCGCGCGCTTGGCTGGCAGGACGCGGACGGGCGAAATGCCGATCTGCTCCAAAAGGCCAAGCGCCTGATCTTCGACCACGTCGGGCAGCGCGCCGACGACGAGCAATTGCCGTTCGTCCGACTGCTCAAGCACCGGCACCATGGAGGCCAAAGCGGCGTCTTCGCCCTGCGTAAAGGTCGTCTCGATCCCGGAGCCGGAATAGTTCAGCACACGGACGTCGGGGAAATGCACCTGGCTCAATCGTTCTGCTGCGCGGGCGAGATCGAGTTTGATCACCTCCGACGGGCAGGAGCCGACGAGAAAGAGTTGTTTGATGTCAGGCCGTCTAGACAGCAGCCGCGCCACTTCGCGGTCCAGTTCTTCATGCGCGTCGGCCAGACCGGCGAGGTCCTTCTCTTCCAGAATCGCTGTCCCGAAGCGCGGCTCCGCAAAGATCATGACGCCTGCCGCGCTTTGCAGAAGATGTGCACATGTGCGTGAGCCGACCACCAGAAAGAAGGCATCCTGCATTTTACGGTGCAGCCAGATGATGCCGGTTAGCCCGCAGAAGACCTCCCGCTGGCCGCGTTCCTTGAGAACGGGCACGTCACGGCAGCCTTTGGAGGGGGTCATGTCGTTCATGCCGCGACCTCCGATTGCAGGCGCGCCATGCGCAGTTTCCAAAGGAATTGCCCAGCGTTGATCACATAGGCCGCATAGGCCGCCAGCGCGATGAACATCAGGGTTTGCGGCGGGAAGGCAGAGGCCAGAAGCCCATAGATATAAAGGGTATGCAGCGCGATGACGCCGAAGCTGAACACGTCTTCCCAAAAGAAGGCCGGAGCGAAAAGCCACTGTCCGAAGACGACCTTTTCCCAGATCGCGCCGGTGATCATGATTAGGTACAAAAAGCCCGTCTTGATCACGATGGAAATGGTCGCGGCCATATAGCCGTCACCCGTCCACAGATAGCGGATGACAAGCGCGAGCGAGACGAGAAAGACCAGAAACTGCACGGGGGCGAGGACGCCTTGAACAAGGGTCCAGACCGTGGTGTCGCGGCGGTGGCGTTCAGCCTCTGTGTAGAGCCGCACGGGGGTGCGGCTGCCTGTTGGCGTAACTTGCATGAACCGACTCCCTGACAAGCGGTACAGGGCTAGCGTCGTTCTTTTCCATGAAAGTGTCAACTAAAACTTACACATTAAAGTTGACAGATGATGAAATCTTATGCGGAAGCAAAACCGCCCGTTATAAGCGGTTACGAGACCAAGTTTTAAAGGCTTAGCGAGAGTTTTGCTGCAACAGTTCTCCAGCGGTAGGCCTGCAAACTGTCAATTGCGTTTGACATTATGACGCGACTCGCAGACACTTCTTTATATGGGTTGCATACGGGCGCTGTCCTGGTGCTCGCATGTTCCCACTGAGATAAAGGGTTATTTTGATGTCAGAGGGGCCTAGAAAGGCCACCCCGCTTCAAGGGTCTGTCGCAAATGACAATGTGGATGCGCTTGCTTCGCAAGTGCTGACTGTTGTTGCGTCCAGGTCTCCCCATAACGCTGCCAAGATTTACAACCGGCTGGTCCAGCAACTGGTCGAAGGCGTTCGCTCCATGGAGCGGGGCGCGCAAGAGGCTGCGGTGCAGGATCTGCGCCGCTACGGGTGCACACCAACCGATATTGCTGACATCTACATTCCCGCCGCAGCACGTGTGCTGGGCGATGAATGGTGCCGCGATGAGGTGAGCTTTGCCGATGTCACCATCGGAACCGCACGCCTGCAGGGAATGCTCCGCGATCTGGAGCGGGAATGGATGCGGGAGCGTCCGAAGGGGCCTGAGAACGGCCCGTCCATCGCCATTATCTGCGAGGATGACTTCCACACATTGGGTGCCATGGTGGTTGCCGGGCAAATGCGCCGCGTTGGGGCATCGGTTCGATTGATGCTGGGCCTGACCTTCTCAGAGCGGATGGAAATCCTTAAAGAGCATAGTTTCGACGTCGTCATGATTTCCGCAACACGCACGGAAAACCTTGAAACCACGCGGAAATTGGTAAAAAATATTCGGACGGTATGTGGAAATCAGTTGCCGATCGTGCTTGGCGGCACAGTTATAGAAAAGAATATCAATGTGAAGGCGCTGACGGGGGCCGATCATGTTGTCAACGATCCGAAGGAAGCGCTTGAACTTTGCGGGCTGAAGACACATCACCACGGCGGCGGCCTTTCCGAAATACGGAGCTTGACGACTCAGAAGGCTCTGACGTCGGATTCGGGCCAGTGACCACACGGGGCACAAAATACTGGAGTAGCGGCGCAATTCCGTTGATCGCGCCAGAGCTGCTTGGTGATATCATTGCAACCTCGTCCGATATTGCCATCGTCGTGTCTGACGTGGGCGATGTTCTGTCGGTTCTGATCAACCCCGCGCACAGGTCCTTTGGCCGGCTGGAGCATTGGGAAGGCCGCAATGTGCGCGACTTCCTGACTGCCGAAAGCGTTCCGAAATTTGACGGCCAGATTGCCAAAGCCCTGACCGAGGAAGGGGCCACCAAGGCGGTTGAGCTGAACCATGCCGACACCACCCATTGGGAATTCCCGGTGCGGTATTCGTTCCACCGTATTGGTCCCGATGGCGCTATTCTGATGCTGGGTCGCGATCTGCGCCCGGTGGCCGAGATGCAGCAGCAGCTGGTCAAAGCCCAGATCGCGCTGGAGCGGGATTACGAGGCGCAGCGCGAGTTCGACACCCGCTTCCGCGTTTTGATGAATGCCACGCGGGAGGCGATTTTGTTTGTCTCCATGTCAAACGGCCGGATCACCGATGTGAACAAGGCGGCGGCGAAACTGCTGCACGCCTCTGCCGATGATCTGATCGGATCCGCTTTTGCGCAGGAATTCGAGGGACGCCGTCGCGGTGAATTCCTCGAAAGCCTGACCAATTCGGCCATGTCGGATTCCAACACACCCGTTGAGCTCCAGGTCCGCCGGAGCAAGGAACACATCACCGTCACGCCCACCGTTTTCCGGGCCGCCGGTGAACGCCTCCTGCTCTGCCGGGTGGAGCCGTCCGATGACGGCTTGAGCGTGACCGATGAGCTGAGCGAGAACCTGTCTGCGCTTTATCAGGAAGGTGTCGACGCGATCATCTTCACCGATCAGGACGGCATCATCAGTGCCGCGAATGAAAGTTTCCTGAACCTTGCGGATGTCTCTCATCTGAGTGCCGTCAAAGGCAAACCGCTTGCTGATTTCCTTGTCCGCGGCTCGGTCGACATGAAAGTGCTGATCGACAACGCTGCACGCACCGGCCAGATGCGGATGTATGCGACCAAGCTGGCGTCGGAATATGGCAGTCAGTTGTCCATCGAGATTTCGGTGACCTGCCTCAACGACAAGATGCACCCCTCGTTCGTTTTCGTGATCCGCGATGCGAGCCGTGTGGATGCTGTTCGCAAGCCCGGCGCAGCTGTGAATGGCGACAGCGTGCGGTCTGTGATGGAGCTGGTGGGGAGTGCGACGCTCAAGGATATCGTGGCGGAAACCACGGATGTTGTTGAGAAAATGTGCATCGAGACCGCGGTGGAGCTGACCCGGAATAACCGGGTCGCTGCCGCTGAAATGCTGGGACTCAGCCGTCAGAGCCTTTACGTGAAGCTCCGCAAATATGGGTTGCTCAGCAAAGACGGTTAATCGTCGGCTGCAATCAGTCGTGTTTCAAACCATGTGACAAGATCGTCATACCGCAGGTTTTTGCATGCGACATCGACCACGAGGTCGGCAATCCTGTCCCCGTCCTTGAGATCAAGTGCCGACCCGCTTCGGTCAATCAGCAATTCCACAAGCATCCACGAAGTGCGCTTATTTGCATCCGCGAATCCGTGATTGCCAACCATGCTTTCCAAAAGTGCGGCACATTTCTGAGCGAGGCTTTCATGGTAGCCTGAATAGGGACGGCCCAATGCAGATTCGATCATGTCGAGACTGACAATTCCAGGGCGGCCCTTGATGGAAATGGCATCTTCATGCGCATCAAGCGCGTCAGACAGCGTGACTGTGTAGTGCAAATCAGCGATCAGCCAGTTCTTTCAAGACATCAGCACGGCGCTTCGCGATCTCTTTCAGGGCAGCCCGCGATTCTGCGCTTGATTTGGACACACCCTTTGCCGTCCGGACCTCTACAAGGTCTCCGGTCTCGGCCTCTGTCACAATCACTCCGCCTTTGACGACGGTTTCTTTCACAGCGGTGGACATCTCAGTCTCCAAAGCGTCTTTTATAAGCCCTTAGCATGTATATATGGTCCAAAGATGAACAATGTGAAGCGTTACAAGCAATGTAACCAATTGTGCGCAAGAAACGCGACCTGCGGCATTGTCACGCTTAGTTTACACTTGCCCGACTCTTAAATGTAAAGCAGGATTGACACCATGAGTGTCATGTCCTCTCCTCAGCCTCGCCAGCTGCCGGACCCCCGCGCAATGCTGACGTTAATAAAACCGATCACATGGTTTCCGCCGATGTGGGCGTATTTATGTGGGGCGGTGTCGTCCGGGGTCTCTCCGGCGGGGCAGTGGCCGGTCGTCATTATCGGTGTGATCCTGGCCGGGCCGGTCGTGTGTGGCATGTCTCAGGCGGCCAATGATTGGTGCGACCGCCATGTGGACGCGATCAACGAGCCGGATCGCCCGATCCCGTCGGGGCGTATTCCCGGTCGCTGGGGTCTCTATATCGCGCTGGCCATGACCGTGCTGTCGCTGCTGCTAGGCCTGACGCTTGGCCCTTGGGGCTTTGGCGCGACCGTTGTTGGTGTCGCCGCCGCCTGGGCCTATTCGGCTGAGCCGATCCGCATGAAACGGTCGGGCTGGTGGGGGCCGGGTCTGGTCGGTCTGTGTTACGAGGGACTACCGTGGTTCACAGGGGCCGCCGTGCTGGCCGCTGGCGCGCCTGCGATGCCTGTCATCATTTTGGCCGCGCTTTATGCGATTGGCGCCCATGGCATCATGACGCTAAATGATTTCAAAGCGTTAGAGGGCGATCGCCAGATGGGCGTGAATTCCCTTCCTGTCACGCTTGGGCCCGAAAAGGCCGCCAAGGTGGCCTGCATCATCATGCTGATCCCGCAGGTTATCGTAATTTGCTGCCTTGCGGTTTGGGACCGTCCGTATCACGGGCTTGCGGTCCTTGCCCTTGTCCTTGCCCAGCTTGCCGCCATGCGTGTGATGCTGCGCGACCCGAAGGCGAAAGCGCCTTGGTATAACGGGACCGGCGTCACGCTTTACGTCTCTGGCATGATGGTCACGGCCTTTGCCGTGCGCGGATTGGAGCTGCTATGAAACTCAGCTGGATCCAGATCGTCCGCCTTGGCCTTGTGCAGATGTCACTGGGCGCAATCGTCGTGCTGATGACGTCGACGTTGAACCGTCTGATGGTTGTCGAACTGGCACTGCCCGCGATCCTGCCGGGGCTGTTGGTGGCGCTTCATTACGGCGTGCAGATTACGCGGCCAAATTGGGGCTTCCGGTCGGACACATCGGGCAATCGCACGATGTGGATCATCGGCGGCATGGTCGTGTTGGCGCTGGGGGGCGTTCTGGCGACTTATGGCGTTCTGCTGCTAGAGACGCAGTTTGCGCTTGGCCTGACCGCCTCAATTGTCGCGTATATTCTGATCGGGCTGGGCGTCGGAGCATCTGGCACCTCGCTTCTGGCGTTCCTCGCCACGGCCACCGCGCCGCATCGGCGTGCTGCAGCGGCCACGATCACCTGGCTGATGATGATTGCCGGGATTGCGATCACTGCTGGCACCATTGGCGCGCTTCTGGACCCTTATACACCGCAACTGCTGCTCAAGCTGGTCAGTATCGTCGCGGCGCTTGCGGTGATCGTGACGACCTTAGCGGTTTGGGGGATCGAGCGGCGTATCCAAGCCGAGCCAACCCGCGAAGACACCTTGTTCTGGCACGGCCTGAAAGAGGTCTGGGCCGAGCGCAACGCGCGCAACTTCACGATTTTCGTCTTCCTGTCGATGACCGCTTACTTCATGCAGGAACTGATCCTGGAGCCTTATGCAGGTCTCGTTTTCGGCTTCACGCCGGGTCAGTCCACCTCAATGAGTGGCGCGCAGAACGGTGGCACGTTCCTTGGGATGGTCCTTGTGGGCATCGCTGCGACCGGATTCAAGTTTGGCACACTGCGCCAATGGGTCATCTTCGGATGCCTCGGATCGGCTGCTACACTTACCATAATCTCTCTTATTGGGTCTTTGGGTCCGGGGGCACCGCTGCTCCCCGCCGTCATCGCGTTGGGCTTTTTCAACGGCGTCTTCGCCGTCGCCGCTATCGGGTCGATGATGGATCTGGCCGGTGACGGGCGCGAGGCCCGTGAAGGCACACGGATGGGCCTTTGGGGCGCGGCCCAGGCCATCGCCGCTGGTTTCGGTGTCACCGCTGGCGCTGCCGCCGTCGATGTGATGCGACGTGTCGTGCCGACCGACGCGCAGGCCTTCGGCTCCGTCTTTCTGTTTGAGGCGTTTCTTTTCATCGCCTCCGCGCTGCTTGCTGCACGCATCATGCAATCGCGCCGTTTAAATACGGCAGCTTTGGTTCCGGGAGAATGACTATGATCTATGACGTCGTCGTCGTTGGTGGAGGCCCGTCGGGCGCGACCGCCGCACAAGATCTCGCAGAAGCGGGTCACAAGGTCGCGATGCTGGACCGCGCGGGCCGTATCAAGCCTTGCGGCGGGGCTGTCCCGCCCCGACTGATCACGGATTTCAATATCCCGGACAGTCAGATCGTTGCTAAGATCAACACGGCACGGATGATCTCCCCCACGCAACGGCAAGTCGATATCCCGATCGAGAACGGCTATGTCGGCATGGTCGACCGCGAACATTTCGACGAATACCTGCGCACCCGCGCTGCGGATGCCGGCGCAGACCGTCACACAGGCACCTTTCTACGGATCGAGCGGGACGTGGACGGCACCCATGTGATCTACCGCGACAAGGCCACGCGCGAAGAGGTCACGCTGAACACCAAGCTGATTATCGGTGCCGATGGCGCGCGCTCTGACGTGGCCCGCGCCGAAGTGCCGGGCGGCGACACGATCCCCTATGTGATCGCGTATCACGAGATCATTAAAGCGCCCGAGCCGACCGCTAGCTATGATCCCAAGCGCTGCGACGTGATCTACGACGGCGCAATCTCGCCGGACTTTTATGGCTGGATTTTCCCCCATGGCGCCTCGGCCAGTGTCGGCATGGGCACTGGTCTGGACGGTGTCGATCTGAAGAAAGCCACCGCTGATCTGCGCGCCAATTCCGGCCTGACCGACTGCGAGACGATCCGCAAGGAAGGCGCGCCGATCCCGCTGAAACCTCTGGATAAATGGGACAATGGCAAGGACGTTGTGCTGGCGGGGGATGCCGCAGGCGTTGTCGCCCCCTCCTCTGGCGAAGGCATCTATTATGCAATGGCCGGGGGCCGTGTCGCCGCAACAGCGGCGCAAGCCTGTCTGCGGTCCGGCAAGGCCAAAGATCTCGCCATCGCGCGCAAGCTCTTCATGAAAGAGCACAAGACCGTCTTTAAGGTTCTGGGCGCCATGCAGGATGCGTATTACCGTTCGGATGACCGTCGCGAACGGTTCGTCTCCCTGTGTCATGATGTCGACGTGCAACGCCTCACATTCGAGGCGTATATGAACAAGAAACTGGTCAGGGCCCGCCCCATGGCCCATCTGAAAATCGGCATCAAAAATCTTGCCCATCTCACGGGGCTCGTCTCCCCGTTACGCACATGAAAGACATGATCCCCACCTGGCTCGACGGCCATCTGACGCCCGTTGAAAAGCTGGAAGTGCACCGCAAGGGCCTCAAGCACAAAGCCGTGTCGGTTTTCGTGATGAACCGGGGGCGCGTGCTGATCCAGCAGCGCGCGATGTGCAAATATCACACGCCGGGTCTTTGGGCGAACACCTGCTGCACGCATCCTCATTGGGGGGAGGACCCCGCCGATTGTGCCATGCGCCGCTTGCGTGAGGAACTTGGCATCACCGGGCTTTACCCCGCAATGCGCGACACGGTCGAATACCGCGCCGATGTGGGCGGGGGCATGACCGAGCATGAGATCGTCGATATCTTCACCGCCGACGCACCAGACGACATGACCTTCACGCCCAACCCGGACGAGGTCATGGCTGTCGATTGGGTTGACCTGCACGCGCTGACCGCACAGGTGAACCGCCACCCCGACCGCTATACAGCCTGGTTGAAGATTTACCTCAACGAGTATCGCGAGCGGATTTTCGTCACCTCCCATGTGGGCGAATAGCCCTCAGCGCGGTCACAAGCGGGCTGGACAAGCCTGATATCCTATCGCCATAGTCGCCTTAACGGCGAAGTCGTGGTTTGAAAGGATGAGTATGGCCCGTTTTTCTCTTTGCTTGGTATTTGTGGGCGCGGCTGCCCTGCTCTCTGGATGTCAGTCTGTTGCGCCCGAAGAGCCCACGATTTTCGAGTATACCTCGCCGGAGATTTCCGGGCTGATGCCAGTCCGGCCTTTCCCGAACCCCGATGATGTCTGCCAGCTTCTGGGCGACGGCCCCGCGACAGCGGCATTGAAAGAAGATGGCCGCCGCCTGATCGCCTGCCCCAAGCACGAAAAGGGCGCGATGGAGGATCGCCGCAAGCAAGGCGCGCGAGTCGTCGGTAATGCGACGCATTGGGTGATCCTCAGCATTTCTGCGAACCGCGTAAGATAGCGGGCCGAAACTCTTCAAAAGAGTTTTCCAAGACTTTTCTGAAAAGTCTTACTCCGCGGGAATGCTGGCCGGGCGGTCCAGAACGCCCACCGCCTGCAAGGCCGTCGCCACGATATCGACGCGGGTCAGCCCGGCGTCTTCATACATCGCCGATGGCGACGCGTGGTCAATGAAGCGATCGGGCAGCGTCATCGTGCGGACGGCCAACCCGCGATCCAGACCACCCTGGTTCGCCAGGTCATGCAGCACCATCGCGCCAAACCCGCCGACCGCGCCTTGCTCGACCGTGATCAACGCTTTGTGGTGCCGCGCAAGTTGATGGACTAGCGGGCGGTCCAGCGGCTTGGCAAAGCGCGCATCGGCCACGGTGGCCGAGATACCGCGCGCGGCCAGATCATCGGCGGCGCGCAGGCATTCCTCCAGATGGGCGCCAAATGACAGGATCGCCACGTCATGACCTTCGCGCACCAAACGGCCCTTACCGATCTCGATGGCCTGCGGGGTCTCGTCGATTGCGGCGCCCGTCCCCTCGCCCCGCGGATAGCGGAACGAGATCGGGCCATCATCATACTCGGCAGCAGTGACCACCATGCGCGCCAGCTCTGCCTCGTCCGCGGCGGCCATCACCGTCATGTTGGGCAGCGCGGCCATATAGCCGATGTCAAACGACCCCGCATGGGTCGCCCCATCGGCCCCGACCAGACCGGCGCGGTCAATCGCAAAGCGCACGGGCAGCTTTTGAAGCGCAACATCATGAACCACCTGATCGTAGCCTCGCTGCAAAAAGGTCGAATAAATCGCGCAGAACGGGCGCAGGCCGGATGCGGCCATGCCAGCGGCGAAGGTCACGCCATGCTGCTCTGCGATCCCGACATCAAAGACCCGTTTGGGAAAGCGCGTCTGCATCTTGTCGAGGCCCGTGCCGGACGGCATCGCAGCTGTGACCGCGACAATCTTCGGATCGGCCTCAGCCAGGTCGCAGAGCGTGGACCCAAAGACTGACGTATAGCTGGGCGCGTTGGATTTCGCCTTGCTTTGCGCGCCGGTGGCGACGTCGAATTTCGACACGCCGTGATATTTGTCGGCCGAGCCTTCGGCGGGTGCGTAGCCCTTGCCCTTAACGGTGCAGCAATGGATCAGAACTGGGCCAGTCGCCCGCGACCGTGCCGCGCGCAGAACGGGTAACAGCTGGGTCATGTCATGCCCGTCAATCGGCCCGATATAAGAGAACCCAAGCTCCTCAAAAAGCGTGCCTCCGGTGCCGGGCATACCTGTGACCAGTTCGCGCGCGCGGCGCGCGCCATCGCGCAAGGGACCAGGCAGCGCGGCCTCGAACCCCTCGGCCAGATCGTTGAGCGCGGCAAAAGGCGTGGTACCTGCGTAAAGACCCGACAGATAGGACGACATCGCGCCGACAGGCGGGGCGATGCTCATCTCGTTATCGTTCAGAATGACGAACATGCGCTTACCTTCGGAACCTGCGTTGTTCATCGCCTCATAGGCCATGCCGGCACTGATCGAGCCGTCACCGATCACCGCGACCGCGTCGCCGGTAGGTTGGCCGAGATCGCGGCCCATGGTGAAGCCCAAAGCAGCAGAGATCGACGTGCTGGAATGCGCGGCCCCGAATGGATCATACTGGCTTTCGGAGCGTTTGGTGAACCCCGACAGCCCCCCCTCCTGACGCAGGGTGCGAATACGGTCGCGGCGTGCGGTGAGGATCTTGTGCGGATAACATTGATGGCCCACGTCCCAGATCAGCTTGTCAAAGGGCGTGTTGAAAACCGCATGCAGCGCCACGCTCAACTCGACCACGCCCAGCGATGATCCCAGATGCCCGCCGGTTTCCGACACGGCGGAGATTACTTCGGCGCGCAGCTCGTCTGCCACAAGGCCCAGACTTCGGTCATCCATCGCACGCAAGTCATTGGGCGTGGTCACGCGATCAAGGATCGGGGTGTTGGGTCGCTTGGTCATGGCAGCCTCCCGGGCAAATTGGCGTGTGGCAGTCAGTCGTTTGGGCGCTTGAATAAAAAGCACCGCGAAGGGTCAGACCCTCCGCGGCGCAGTTTCCTGTAGCCAACAGGAAGGGAACCGGGGTGTGGAGACCCCGAGGATCAGCCCCTCGCCAAAAGGGGCTGAACCCGTTTTGAGGACGATGCTTTCCATTTTGGAAAGCGCCGCGCTCAAATGTCGTAGCTGGTCCGCTCTGCGGGCAGCTCAAGCTCGAACGACGCTGGCGTCGGGTCGAGCGCTTCTTTGGACTCAGGCGGCAGCAGCGCACCGATGCCGATGAAGATCCAGATGAAGGCGATCAGTCCTGCGAAGACGGCCATGCCGTAAAACGCGCCTTTCATCATCAGGCCAAGAATGGCCGTCCGCTGGCGGTTGGCCCGTGAGCCTCCCAGAAGATCGTATTCCATATCAGAGTCAGACATTCGTAATCTCCTTAATCCAGCGGCGCGTAGCCGTGCTCCTGCGCCCAGACGAACCAGTTGTCGACAACTGTGCCTGTGATCAGGATACCGATACCGCCTGTCAGCGTAGTTAGAACGGCGAACCACCAGGCCCAGCGGTGGATACCTTCCATCGTGGCGTTGAAGCCCATCGTCCAGCGCCAGAACAAGGCGGCGCGTTCGGATGCCGTGCCACGATCGACGATCTGTTCGATCTCGCGGTCGCCGCCGAAGCGGGTCACGGCAAGGATTGTTGCCCCGTGCATGGCGAACAGCAGGGCCGAGCCATAAAGGAACACAATCGAAAGCGCGTGGAACGGGTTATAGAACAGGTTGCCGTAGGTGATGGAGAAGAGGTTCGTCCAGTCAAGGTGCGGGAAGATACCGTAAGGCACCGCCTCGGACCACGATCCCATCAGGATCGGACGGAACAGACCCAGCACAAGGAACAGCCAGATGGCGGACGCAAAGGCCCAGGCCACATGCTTGCCCATGCCCAGCTGATCGGCCCGCTGATAGGTGCGGATCCACCAGGAGCACACCGAGATCAGCAAGAAGAACGAGGCGATCAGAAACCAGCCCCCCTCCTGCAGCGGCGGGATCGACAGACCGTATTCCGGCCCCGGCGGCTCAAGCGCCAGATAGAACAGGTCACGCGCCATGATGGCGATGTTCCAGTCCGACTGCGCCAGCATGTTGAAGCCGACGATGTTGAACCACAAGATACCGGTGACGATCGACACAAGACCGTAAGGGCCAAGATAGATCGGACCCAGCTGAGCGTTCCCGAAGAGCCCGACAAAGGTCGAGAATCCGGGGCGACCCACGCGGCCTTCGGCAAGGTTGTTTTCATTGTCCATGCCGTATTCGGGCGGACCCTGAACCTGCACCTGGGTGAAAATGTTCTGATATTCAGCCATTGCTCAACCCTCCTTAAAGGTCAGCCCAGAAGGGCAGTTCGAGATACCAATCCCACCAGATGATCCATTCCTCGAACCAGATGGTGCCAGAGATCACGATACAAATCGCGCTCCAGAAACCTGCACTCAGCGCAAGGAACAGGCCCAGACGGTGGATGCCCAGCGGGCCAACCGAATAGCCGATCAGGTCACGGAAGTAGGTGTCCTCGTGATCGGGTGTTTTCAACTCGGTGCCTTTGGCCGGGTTCACCGCCGACAACACCAGAGATCCGTGCAGCGCGAGCGCCAGACAGTTGGTGAAGAAGAAGGTGATCGCGATCATATGCGCCGGGTTGTAGTGGAAGTTGCCGTAGGCGTAGCCGACATTGTTGACCCAATCGAGGTGGCTCCAGATGCCATAAGGGAAGGCGTGGCCCCAAGCCCCCATCAGCACCGGACGAATGACAACAAGCGTCGTGTAGGCAAAGATCGCAACGCCGAAGGCGAAGGGCACGTGATAGCCCATCCCTAGCTTCTTGCAGATCTCAACCTCGCGCAGCATCCAGCCGATGAACGCACCATGGGCGCAGATCGTGATCAGCTGCCAAAGCCCGCCCTCAAGCAGAGGGGCGGCGGCAAGGCCATATTCAAGGGGGGGCGGATCAATCGAGATCAGCCAGGGGTTCCATGTCGGGCCGACCGCTGCACCGTAAAAGATGAGGATCGTTCCCAAAGCGGCGAAGAAAAATGTCATGACACCGAAGAAGCCCACGTAAAACGGGCCTACCCAGAAGTCGAACAGATCGCCACCGATCAGCGTCCCTCCGCGGACGCGATATTTTCTCTCGAAGCTGAGCAGTGCCATCTTCAGTCTCCATGTCTGACGCTCGCGCGAAAAGCGCCAACCGTCTGCTTATGTTCGGTTTGTTGCGGGCGGCAATCAGAGCCGCCCGCAACGAGAGCTTCTCTGATTATTCCGCAGCTTCGACGCGGCCATACTTCTCCGCGGCGATCTCGAACCAGTTGTAGCTAGGGTTGCTCAGCAGAACGAGGTGAATCATTGCTGCCAGCAAAAAGAGGAAAACGCCCTGCGCGACGAATACGCGACGCGGGTCGAAAACCAGCCAGATCTTATAGAACTTGCTCATGTTTCAACCCTTCCTCAGAACCAAGGACGCCAAAGCAGCACAAGGATATGAGCCACGACTGCGATGCCTGTGAAGACAGTCAGCCCGCTCATATACACCGAGTGCAGCTCTTGCGCTTGCTCGTCAGTGAGGCCTGTAAAGGACAGACCAGTGTTATCAGCCATAATATTCCTCCGGAACGATATGCTGAGCCGCGTCCCCCGCGGCCGGGTTCCCGCAGAACAGTTGCCCTGCGGTCGTCCACCCACCCGGGGGGGATGAGCGGATTTCGTGCGCAGCCTGCATCAGGCCGCAAAGATCATGGGCGTGATGATCCGGGCCTGGGACCAGGCGCGGGCGATCGGCCCTTTTTCGGGAAGCTGCATCTGACGGCCAAACGCCAGCGCCCAGGTCAGGAACGACAGGGGCAATGCGGCCAGAAAGATGATGACGAAATAGGCGTAGAACTCCCGTTTTGGCGGCGCGTGTTTCACGCGGGTCACCGGGGTGTCGGTGGTCATATCGGTCATGCCATCTCTCCTTTGTTGGGGTCCGAGCGTTCGTCAAAACCGGCAGGCTTCAACTTGCGCACAGTGTCGATCTGCACCCGCTCGGCACCGTCTTTGAGCGCCTCTTCCTCGGCCTTGTCGCGAAGTGTTTTCGCAGCCGAGATGCGGGTCAGAATGGGGTGGGTCGCCACGATCCGGTCGAGCAAACGCTGGGCGTCCTCGTCCCACGGAAAATCGCGGCGCAGATTGGTCGGTGTCGCCTCAGCGGCATCCATCTCGGACGCCAGCGGCAGAATATGAAACAGCGCATCGAAGAGGCCGTTGCAGACTTCCTGCACAAGATACGTCGCACCGGCATAGCCCATCATCGGCGTGCCGGTCGCACGGCGGATCGCAGCACCGGGGAAGCTGGCGGGGATAAACGCGGGGCTTGGACCGTGACCGGCTTTCAGCTCGGCCAGATACATCTTTTCATTGATTGATCCGAGAACGATCAGCGGGCGCTTCTGCCCCATCATCGCGCGGACTTCCTCGTTGTTTGTCTTCGCCCCGGCAGTGCGGGCGACCGCAAACGCGCAGGGCAAACCCATATCCGTCTCAAGGAAATTACGGATGCCACGGGAGTAGGTCTCATTCGCAACGATCGCAAAAGACGCGGTCGCAAAGAAATCCTGCGTGACCGAGCGCCACAAATCCCACACGGGTTTGATGGTCGAATGCTTCTCGCGCTCAATAAAGGGCTCCGGGTCCAGCCCCAGCATTTCCCCCAGCTTGCGCAAGAATTTCGTGGTGCTTTCAATGCCAATCGGCGCTTGCAGATAGGGCTTGCCCAGCACTTCGCACAGGCCGCGGCCAAACTCGCGATACATGCAGATGTTCACATCCGCATTCACCAGATTGCGCATCTCCGCGATATGGGAGCCGAGCGGCATCACCATATTCACCTCCGCCCCGATGCCTTCGACAAGGCGGCGGATCTCGGCCAGATCGGAGGGCATGTTGAACGTGCCATACATCGGACCGAGGATATTAACGCGAGGGCGCGCGTCCTCCTCACGCTTTGCCTCGCGTGGCATTCGACCTTTGGTCATGCCAAATTCTGTAAAGATCCACGTCATCGCGCGGTCTGCACTTTCCCACTGATCCTCATCAATGGTGCGCGGCAGAAAGCGCTGCAGATTGGTCCCCATCGGGGTGACACCGCCACCGATCATCTCGGCGATGGAGCCGGTCACAACGACCGCAGGCAACACCGGATCAAGCGTCTCCCAAGCGCGCTTCATCGCGCCCTCGGTGCCGTCGCGGCCAAGCTCTTCTTCGGCCAAGCCGGTCACGACAATCGGCAGCTCATGCGGCGGCAAGCCATCTGTATAATGGAGAACGGAGGTCACCGGCAGGTTCTCGCAGCCCACCGGGCCGTCGATCACGCATTGCAGGCCTTTGACAGCGGTGAAGGCGTAAACAGCCCCCCAATAGCCCCCGGCGCGGTCATGGTCTTGGATCAGCATCCTAGATCATCTCCTGCGCTTTGCGGGCGCGAGCCTGCTTTTCAAGTTTCTTCTGCTGAACCGCGCGGAAGTCTTCGCGGACATTCGGCGCGCCTTCCCAGACGCCCGCCGTGTCACCCTCGCCCACGCCCTCAAAGAACGCGCGCATGTGATCCATCCGGCTCTTGTTGCCGATGGCGGCGTTGATCACTTCGGCCAGCGATCCGGCCCCCGCAGGCCCCATCAGGGGACGCGCGGAAATAAGGTTGGTGAAGTAGAGCCCAGGGATCCCCAGCTCTTTCGCCTTCTGAACGACTGGCGTCGTTCCAACGGCCAGATCGGGCTTCACAGCCTCCATCGCGGCGCAATCGTCTTCCAGCGAGGCGCGGAATTTCACCTTAACGCCTTTGGCCTCAAGCCAAGCCGCATCATCCGCAGACCAAGGCGTTTTCGCGCAAGCGGTGCCGACATACGGCACATCCGCGCCGCTTTCGATCAGCAGACGCGCGACCAGCAGTTCGCTGCCCTCATAGCCCGACAGCGTGATCGTCCCCTTGATCGGCGCACCCGAAAGCGCCCCGTCAATCGCGGGCAGGAACATATTCTGAGCGGCAGCGATCTTGTCGGCAGAGACGTCATACGCCTCGCCGATATTCGCCAGCCACGACATCGTCCCGTCACGGCCAACAGGCGCCGAGCCAACCACCTTACGACCCGCCGCTTCAAACTCCCGCACGGCAGCGGTGTAGAACGGATGGATCGCAGCGACGACTTGGGAATCCAACGCAGCATAAAGCTCCCGCCATTCACGGCACGGCACAACCGGACCCGCCGCCAGACCCATCGGGGCCAACATCTGACCGATAATCATCGGATCAGCGGGGAACATTTCGCCCAAAAGGGAGACCGTGGGCCGATCCGACTTGCCGCCCACAGGCGCCGCAACCGGGCCCGCTTCAATCTCGGCGCGCGCATAATTCAGCATCGCGCCGGCAAGCACGTCTTTTGCTTCTGCATGGGTTGGCACGCCGAAGCCCGGCACATCTATTCCAACGACCCTGACACCGTTGATTTCAGAAGGCAGGAGCTTCAGCGGCACACCCGATGCCGTGGGAACGCACAAGTTCGTCACCACGACAGCGTCATACCGATCCGGGTCGGCGAGCTCATGCACAGCGTCCCGGATATCTTCAAAAAGCTTCCCCGTGACCAGCGTCTCGGAGTTGAAAGGCACGTAGCCGACCGACCGGCGCGCCCCGTAGAAATGCGTCACAAAGGTCAGCCCGTACACACAGCAGGCAGAGCCTGACATGACCGTTGCCACCCGGCGCATCCGCATGCCGACGCGCATCGACCCGAAGGCGGGGCACATGGATTGCGGCTTGTCATGGGGACCTTGCGGATAGTCCTTCGCGTATTGGTCCAACACGTCGGATTTGCCCGCAGCGCGCGCGGCTTCCTCCATCTTGTCGGCACCGGCGTGACAGCCCATCCCGTCCACAGGGGCCGCAGGCGCAGGGGCATCGGCAGCGTCGGAACGCGCCTCGCCCATCATCACCTCGGCCTCGGCGGCGGTATCATATGTCACTTCATCCGACATCAAACGTCCTCGTAGACAACTTCAAGGCTCTCTTTGAGAACCGCATTCTTGCCGCGCATGTCCTGATCGGTGGCAGGCTCAAGCACGTAATCGCCACCCGTCTCGGACGCATCGAACAGACCCAAAAGACCGTCCTGGTCCAAAGGTGTGGGGCGCATCGGCGGGGCTACGGCAACGTTGTCGCCAAGCGCGGCGAACAGGTCGCCCCACTGGGATTCAGACGTGCCGACGATCTGGTAATTCGCGGATTTCTTGCGCAGGTCATCGTCCTGCGGGATCGACGCCAGCACGGGGATGTCTACCGCTTCGGCAAACGCTTGTGCCTCGCCGGAGCCATCGTCCTTATTGATCACAAGACCCGCGACGCCGACATTGCCGCCCAGCTTGCGGAAATATTCCACCGCCGAACACACGTTGTTGGCCACATACAGCGACTGCAAATCGTTCGACGCGACCAGGATCACTTTCTGAGCCATATCCCGCGCGATGGGCAGACCGAAGCCGCCGCAGACAACATCTCCGAGGAAATCCAGGAGCACATAGTCAAAGTCCCAATCGTGGAACCCGAGTTTTTCCAGTAGTTCAAAGCCATGAATAATACCTCGCCCGCCGCAGCCGCGCCCCACTTCAGGGCCGCCCAGCTCCATCGCGAAGACGCCACCGCGCTTGAAGCACACGTCGCCGATCTTCACTTCTTCGCCCGCCAGCTTTTTCTTGGTCGAGGTCTCGATGATCGTGGGGCAGGCTTTGCCGCCGAACAACAGGCTGGTCGTATCCGATTTCGGATCGCAGCCAATCAGTAGAACGCGTTTGCCCTGCTCGGCCATCATGTGGCTGAGATTGGCGAGCGTGAAGGATTTGCCGATGCCGCCCTTGCCGTAGATCGCGATGATCTGCGTCTTGGAGGTCGGCTCTTCCATCGGCACTTCCAGCGTGGCCTCTTCATTGGCCTCGTCACGCAAGCGCTGGTTAAAGTCTTTCAGATTCGGAACATCGAGGGTCATGCGACACCTTTCCAATCGAGGATCATTTTCAGGCAGGCCGAGTCGGTGAAGGCCTGCTCATACGCGGCGGTCGCGTCCGCCGCTTTGTTCGTGTGCGTGATGAGCCCGCCCAAGCTCAGCGCGCCGCTTTCGACAAGCGCGCGCGTGGCGATCAGGTCATCGGGCTGCCATTCGGCCGCAATGCGCAGACGGGCTTCTTTCATGAAGGCGGGCGGGAAGGCGAATTGCAGCGGCGCGGTATAGAACCCGGCCAGCACGATCTCGCCCCCTTTGGCGATGCGGCCGATCAGGCTGTTCAGCAAATCGCCGTTGCCAGAGGCGTCATATATAGATGTGTAATCGCGACGCTCATCTTCATCGGGGTGGATACACTCATAGCCTTCCGCACCTTTGCGGCGATCCGCGTCGATGTCCCAGACCATGGGCGCAGGCGCACCAGCAGCCACAGTCAGCCGCGCCAAGAGTCGACCCAGCACGCCGTGCCCTACGATCAGATCGGGCACCTGCTTGTTCAGCCCCGCCATCGCGTGCCGCGCCGTTGCGGCCAGGGCAAGCAACGCACCCTCTGCCCCAAGACCAGCGTCGATCCGGGTCACACGATCCGCTGCCGTGACCAGGCGGCGGGTCGCCCCACCAAAAAGGCCAAACGCGTCCTCGTAGCAATTGGCGCCCGGCACGAAAACGCGGTCGCCTATAGTATAATGTGTATCTGCGCCCGCCTCGACGACTTCGCCAACAGCCTCATAGCCCGGCACCAGCGGGTAGCCCATGCCCGGGAAGGGCGGCATTTCACCTGTCCAGAAAAGTTTCTCCGTGCCGGTCGAAATCCCCGAATGAGAAATCTCTACCACCAGATCATCCGCACCCGGCGCTTTCAGCGCGAGCGTGTCCAGGCCAAGGTCCTTTGGGCCCTTCAAGATGACGGATGTGGTGTGCACCGGTTAGCTCCCCCTCTTTGGCGGTGGCGCGCCTCACGAAGCCGGGAAAAGACTCAGTGAGACGTATTGTCATAGGTGTCAGTTTAACCTGACACTTTTGAGTGTCAATGTAATTAGACAGCAAACGATGTAATTTTGGTCAGACAGTCTTCGTGGCCATAACGGCACTGGTCACGAAGGGCCGCGGTGCGTTGGGCGTCTCGATCCGTGAAAAGCCTGCCTTTTTGCAAATTTCCGCGATTTCATCCGCAGACCGAGCGCGTCCGGTGCGCATCGCCAATGTGTAGAATGCGAAATAGACATCACCCGCGCGGGAGCCGAGCATCGGCTCACTGACGATCAGACGCCCCCCCTCCGGGAGAGTGTCAAAGCATTTGGACACTAGCGCCGCGACAGTCTCATCCGCGTGATCATAGAGAACACGAATCAAGGAGATCGTGTCGACGCCCTTCGGCAGAGCATCTTCGCGGAACGAGCCAGGCGTAATCGTGCTGCGCTTTGCCATCCCCGCAGCCTCAAACCGGGCGCGTGCAGCAGGGGCCACGGCAGGCAGATCGAAAAGCGTGACCGGCAGATCGGGATAGGCCGCACCGACCTCAGCCAGAAAGGCCCCGGTGCCGCCGCCGACATCCAGTAGATGCGCACTGTCGTGGAAAGACACCATCCGCAGCGTGTCTTCGGCGACCAGCTGTTGGCTTTCAGCCATCAAGTCCGAATAGGTCTGCGCAGTATCGGGATCCTCCGCCGCGCCTGCACCAAAGACATAAGGCCAGAACCCGGCCAACTCCGTCTCTGTCTCGCCGCGCATGAACGCAGCAGGGTTTTCAAGATCACGGTAGAGCACCCGGTGATGCTTGATCATCTGCGCCAGTCCAGGCACGCCGATCAAGGCGGCACCCTTCTGGGTCAAAAAATGGGTGCCACGCTTATTTGCAAGCAGATGAAGCGCAGCACCCGCCCTCAACAGAACACCCATTCTGCTTTCGGGAACTCGGGCTCGGGCGGCCAGCTCGGCGGTGGTCAGCGGGCGCTGCAATAGCGCGTCCAACACCCCCAGCTCGACCAGAGCCATCAAGGTTTGCGAGTGCACGAACCCCGCGACCAGATCGAACATGGCCTCGCCCTCTCGGCGGGCCTTGCCACGGGTCAGCGGAAACCGTGCCGCCCATTTCTGAAATCCGCGCGAGGCCACCAGCCGGTTTCGCCACCCAGTCAGGGACGCTTTCGGCTTTGGCAACGCGGGCGGATGGGCGATATCCGCCATCGTCTCAGGCGCGGTTCACGGCGGGCGCGACCGGGGTCAAACGCTCCGACTGGGCGCGCACCATCTGGGCCAGCGCCGCTTCGCCCGGGCAAGACGGGATCGACGCAATCGCGCCACCCAGAATGTCTTTCAAATGCCGCACAGCACCCTGCACCCCGTAGGCGCTGACCGCATTAGGCCGATCATGCAGATCATCCTGCCCCGCAGGCTTGCCCAGCGTCTCCGCATCATAAAGCGCGTCACGCAGATCATCGGCGACCTGGAAGGCCTCACCAATACGCGCGCCCAACTCTTCCCATTGATCAGGGTCCTGACCGGCGGCAATGGCGCCCATCTGGGTCGCAGCAATAAACAAGGCACCGGTCTTGGCCCGGTGGTAGGCGCGCAGATCAACCTCTGCCTCGCTCTCCCAACCCTGGCCCGCACAAATGCCGTTCGGCATCCCGGTGCGATGGGCCAGCGTCCGGATCAGCTGCACCGCGCGCATCGGGTCAGACCCAGCGGCTTTCGCCAGAACCTCAAAGGCCAGCACGATCAGGCTGTCGCCTGTCAGCAGAGCAATCGGCTCGTCCCATTCGCGGTGCACCGTGGGCTTGCCACGCCGAATATCGGCGTCGTCAAAGCAGGGCATGTCATCATGCACCAGCGACGCGCAATGGATCAGCTCCAAAGCAGAGGCGGCGGCATTCGTCAGCTCCGGCCGGTCATCCCCACAGGCCAAGGCGACCGACATCAAGATAGTCGGCCGGATGCGTGCGCCGCCGGGAGTCACCGCATAGTTCAACGCTTTGGAAAGCTTCGGAGGCGCAACGCCCCCCTGCCCCATGCCAATCGCCTGGGAAATCGCGGATTCGATACGAGCGGAAAGCGGCATGACGGCTCCAGTCAAAGACAAAGTGTCTACAAAGTGCGGCACGATATGTGTAAACTATACTGGACACATTCTCTGTCAGAGTCAACAATAGCCCCATGGATAGCCCCAAAGAGTCGCGCGACTCGGTTCTTGTTATTGGCGCCGGTATTGCCGGTCTCGCCACCGCTTTGCGGTTGGCCCATGCAGGCCTGCACGTCACCGTGCTGGACCGCGCCGCCGATGTGGGGGGCAAGATGCGCACGCTCCCGTCTAAAGCCGGCCCTATCGATGCAGGCCCCACCGTGCTAACCATGCGCCCCGTTTTTGAAGAGCTGTTTGAAAGCGTCGGCGAAACGCTATCGTCTCACCTTACCCTGATCCCGGAGACGATCCTTGCCCGCCACTGGTGGCACGACGGCTCAACCCTCGATCTGCACGCCGACCCCGCCGCATCCGAAGCCGCAATAGAGGCTTTCGCAGGCCCGCGCGCCGCATCTGATTTCCGCCGGTTCTCTGCGAAGATGAAAGCGCTCTACGAGGCGTTTGACGCGCCCATGATGCAAGCGGCCACGCCCTCGCAATTTGACCTCACGATGCGCGTGCTGCGCCAGCCGTCGCTCATCACGGCGATGCAACCGCACCTGACATTAGCCGCGTCTTTAAAACGCGCGTTCAAAGACAAACGCCTCGCCCAACTGTTCGGACGATACGCCACCTATGTCGGCGGTTCGCCCTTCGCGGCCCCCGCCCTTCTGGGCCTCATCGCCCATTCGGAGGCCCGCGGCGTCTGGCGGGTCCAAGGCGGCATGTACCGGCTCGCCCAAACCCTGCGGCAACTGGCCGAGGCGCGCGGCGCGACCTTCGTCACAAACGCCGATGTCAGCCGTTTTGAGGTGCAACAGGGTCGCATTCAGGCCGCACATACTTCGGATGGCCAGCGCTTCGTCGCGGGCACCATCGTCTTCAACGGCGATCCGCGCGCGTTGCACACCGGCCTACTGGGCGACGCAGTCACGCAAGCCGTCCCCGCCAAAGCAACCGAACCGCGCAGCCTGTCGGCCTATGTCTACGCCTTCGCCGCCACGCCCAAAGGCGCCGATCTGCACCATCACAACGTCTTCTTCGCCCGCGATCCACGGGCCGAGTTCGACCCGCTCGCCAAAGGCGACATGCCAAGCGACCCCACCCTCTACATCTGCGCCCAGGATCGCGGCACGGGCACCGCCCCACCGCCGCTTGAGCGCTTTGAAATCATCATGAACGGCCCTCCCCGTTCCCGCACAGATAGCCAGGAGAAAGCCCAATGTCAGACCAGGGTATTCGAGACACTCGCCCAATTCGGATTAACCTTCAGTCCGATACCACCCCCCGAAACCCTGACGACGCCAGAAGAGTTCAACAGCTTGTTTCCGGCCAGCCAAGGATCGCTCTACGGGCGCAGCCCACATGGGCTGACGGCATCGCTCGCAAGACCGACAGCGCGCTCGAAAGTGACCGGGCTGTATCTGGCGGGGGGCGGAGCGCATCCGGGAGCGGGGATCCCCATGGCAACCCTCTCCGCACGCCATGCGGCCGAGGCGATCTTGACGGACCGAACTTCAACATCGACGTCGCTGAGAACGGCTACGCCTGGTGGTATGTCGACGGCATCTGCGAGGATGGCTCCCGCGCGATCTCGATCATCGGCTTCATAGGCTCGGTCTTTTCGCCCTGGTATCGCTGGTCGGGGCGCAAATCGCCCGACAATCACTGCTGCATCAACGTGGCAACTTACGGCAAAGGCGGTCGCTTCACGATGACCGACCGGGGCCGCGATGCCCTGCGTCAAAGCAACGAGACCTTCACCGTCGGCCCCTCGTCCATGCGCTGGGAAGGCGGCAAGCTGATCATCGACATCAACGAGGTCTCCAGCCCGCCCCTGATCTCCCGTGTTCGGGGCCGCGTCATCGTCACCCCCTCCGCCGTCACGCAGGTGGAGCTACCACTGACCGACGACGGCACCCATGTCTGGCGCCCCTTCGCGCCCTCCTCCCATATCCGGGTGGAGCTTGACCGCGAAGGCTGGTCCTGGGAAGGCCACGGCTATTTCGACGCCAATTTCGGCACCCGCGCGCTGGAACAGGATTTCAACTACTGGACCTGGGGCCGCTACCCGGTCGAGGATGGATCGGTCTGTTTTTACGACGCCGAGCGTCGCGATGGCAGCGAGCTTGCAATCGGTGTGCATTTTGATCACGACGGCAACGCGCGCGTGATGAACGCACCCCCTAAGGTCGGCTTCCGCCGCTCCCTCTGGGGCGTCAAACGCGAAACCCGCGCGGATGCCGGGTATAAGCCGCGTCAGGTCAAGAACATGCTGGATGCGCCGTTCTATTCGCGCTCTGCGGTCAAGATCCAATACGCAGGCGAGGAAACGGTAGGCGTGCATGAAGCGCTTGATCTCAAACGCTTTCGCGGCCCGTGGCTGATGCCCATGCTGGCCGTCCGCGTCCCCCGTCGCAGGGGTTGGCGCTTTTGACGGGCTAAGGATGCCTCCGGCGGGAATATTTATGCAAAGATGAAAGCCATTAACCCTAACGGGAGGTTAGGCAGTTTGAGTGGCCTGTTCCGGGTTCATCTTCCAGACAGCCACGTTCAAGGCCCCAGCAACGGTGACCCACAGAAGATACGGTGCCATCAGCCAGGCGGCCAAACTGCTCATGGTTGAGAAGGCCACCAATGTGCCCAGCACCGAAATCCACAGGCACACCAAAACAACCATCCCGGCCTTGATCCGTTTCAGCCCAAAGAACACCGGTGTCCAAAGTGCGTTCAGCGCGATCTGAAGCGCCCAGAATGCCATGCCCATCGCGTTGCCGTCCATGACAGCGACCAAAGTCGCCGCATAGGCGCTCATCACGTAAAGCGTGGTCCATGCGACCGGGAACATCCAGTCCTTCGGCGTCCAGACCGGCTTTTTCAGATTACGATACCATTTGTCCGGCGGGAACATGGATCCCGTCGCGGCAGCGGCACAACACGCCGCCAGAAAAACGATGAAAATGGACCAGTCCATAGGGTATTCCAATCTTTGGCTTACGCTAAAGATAGGGCTTTTTTCTAAGGTTCCAACATCCGCCGCTGCGCGTCCTGCGCTTTGAGCGTCGCAAAGATGCCGACCAGATCGCCGGCCCGTCCGTCGCCCCAGACCCCGCGGCTCGCATCACGGCGTGCTGCCGCGTCGACCAGAAAGCTGACCTCCGGCAAGGGGGCGGCGTGAATCACCGCTGATTTCGGCAACACCATCGTGGCCCCGGTGCTGAGCCCGGCCTGCATGATCCAACCCAGTTTCTGCACCTTCGAGGTATGCGCACGAGTTGAAATGCTGTCACACCCGGCGCGCCGCACCTCGCGGCCAATCCCGGCGTAAATATAGCTTGCCGCATAAATTCCTAAACGCGCGCTGCGGGGCAACGCGCCAATACCGGCCTCGGCCCGCATGTAAAGCCGATCCGCTGCGTTCAGCAGCTTGCGGACGACGCCGCGCAACGCATCCGTCGGAAGCGGGTCGCGCATCAAAAGCGCCACGTCAACGCCTGCCTCCTCCAACCAGTCGAGCGGCAGATAGACCCGCCCTGCCCGCGCATCCTCGCCCACATCACGGGCGATATTCGTCAGCTGCATCGCCACGCCTAGATCGCAGGCCCGCGCCAGCGCATCGGGGTCACGCACGCGCATCAGCACGCACATCATAGCACCCACGGCCGAGGCCACGCGCGCCGAATAGGAATAGACGCCCGAGAGCGTCTGATAGCGTCGCTCTACCGCATCCCAGGCGAGGCCTTCCAGCAACGCCTCCGGCAATTCGCGCGGCATCTCGAAATCCTCGATGATCGCCGCGAAAGCCCTGTCCGCAGGCGCATTGCGAGGTGCCCCTGCATAGCATTTCTCAAGTCGGTCATTCAGCGACAGAACGGCCCCACCCTTGTCCTGATGCAGGTCGACCGCGTCGTCGGCAAGCCTGCAAAACGCGTAAAGCGCTAGCGCCGGGTCGCGCACCTTGGATGGCAACAGCCTTGAGGCCGCATGAAATGACAGCGACCCGTGCCGGATCGCCCGTTCGCAATGGGCCAGATCCTCCGGATCAATCATTCCGCAGCCACCCTCACGGCATTTTCAGCCGGAACAGTGTCGATATCAGGCACCAGTTTTGCCAGCACCTCGGCACTCGACACCACGCCGGGAACGCCCGCCCCTGGATGCGTGCCCGCGCCCACAAGGAAGAGCCCCTTCGCCTCTTCGCTCACGTTATGCGGCCGGAACCACGCGCTTTGCAGAATGCGCGGCTCAAGCGAGAAGCCAGACCCGTTGGGCGACAGATACCGGTCGCGGAACTGCTCCGGCGTGAACACAACCTCCGTCGAAAGATGCGCGCGGAAACCGGGAAGCGTCTTGTCGACCTCGGCGTCAACTTTGTCCTTGTAGCGCGCCATCTCGACCGACCAATCGACCGGGTTGTCATGCCCCAGATGCGGCACAGGCGAGAGAACGTAGAACGTGTCATCCCCCTCCGGCGCGACGCTGGGGTCGGTGACCGAAGGCCGGTGGATATAAAGGCTCATATCGTCCGCCAGCTTGCCCTTAATGAAGATGTCCTTCAGCAGCCCTTCATAGCGCGGCGCATTCGTGATCGTGTGATGCCCCACATCCGCCCATTTGCCGCGCGTGCCTTTCGTCCCGAAATACCAGACAAACAGCCCCATCGACCAACGCTTGCGCTTGAGCTTCGCGTCCGTCCATCGCTTGCGCCCGTGGTTCCGCATCAGCCGTGTGTAGGTGTGGCCCGCATCGGCATTGCTGACGACCAGCGGTGCGATCAACTGCTCCCCACCGACCAGACGCACGCCTTGCACAGCACCGCCTTTGACCTCGATCTCATCAACCTCGACGCCCAGCCGAACCGTGCCGCCTTGCGCCCGCACAACCTTCGCCATCGCGTTGGCAATCGCCTGCACGCCGCCCATCGCATAATGCACGCCGTAGGTCTTCTCCAGATGCGCGACCAGGGCATACATCGACGTCACCTTGCGCGGATCGCCCCCGATAAAGAGCGGGTGAAACGACATGGCCATGCGCAGCCGCGCATCCTTGAAGCGCCGCTTCGCCAGACCCAAAATCGACTGGTCCGCACGTAGCATCGCAAAGGTGGGCAGCACTTTGATCGTCTCCCACAGACGGTGCATGGGCTTGGCGACCATACCCTCAAAGCCCACGACATAGCGCTTGCGCGAATCCTCCAGAAACTTGCGGTAGCCCTTCACATCGCCGGGCGACAGCCGCGCAACCTCTGCCTCCATCGCCGCCGTGTCCTGCCGTGCGGTGAAGGTCGATCCATCGGGCCAGCGCACCTCGTAGAACGGATCCATCGGGCGCAGGTCGATATCATCATGAAAATTCCGACCACAGGCCCGCCACAGATCCTCGTAGACCTGCGGGACCGTGATGATCGTCGGCCCCAGATCAAAGCGATGCCCATCCTGCAAAATCGACGATCCGCGCCCGCCCACCTGATCGAGCCGGTCCAGCACCGTCACCCGGTAGCCCTTCGCCCCTAGCCGCATGGCCGAAGCAAGGCCCCCCAGACCGGCACCGATGACAATGGCATGGGAAGAGGGGGCATGAGAGGAAGGCGAGACGGGCGAAAGTGAGGTCATGGCGAAGCCCTTTGGCAAAAGTGTCCACTTTTCTTTACATATTACCCTAGGCCACACAGTGCAAAGGGCAAAGACCTCTTTTCTATTTCGCAGAATAATGTAAGCTAAAGTTGACACTCTTTGTGGAGAAAGAGGCAAATATGACCCAAACCGTAAGCCTGAGCTTCTTCCGATTCGCCTCGCCACTGGATCGGATCTGGGCATTTACCATGATGGGCGCGGCTCGATTCGCGCTTCCCAAGGTCCCTGATCTGCAATTCTGGAAGCTGTGCGGCTCTGGCACGGGCGAAGGCTTTACGCCGATCCCGAACACCGCCGTCTATGCGATCCTGTGCACCTGGCCCGACCATGACACCGCGAAGAAAAGGCTCGAATCCGAGCGGATTTTCCAGCGCTATCGCAACCGCGCCGCTGAAAGCTGGTCGGTCTACCTTACCCCCACATCCGCACGCGGAGAATGGGCAGGTGTTGCCCCTTTTCACCCATCACCTGACGCGCAAACCGGCCCCTTGGCCGCGTTGACCCGCGCGACCGTAAAGCCCTCGGTTGCCGCCAAATTCTGGCGTCAGGTGCCTAATATCTCGACCGTGATCGGCAGCGATCCAAACGTCGCTTTCAAGATCGGCATCGGAGAGGTCCCGTTGCTCCACCAGGTCACCTTTTCGATCTGGCCCGATGCGTCAGCCATGGCCGACTTTGCCCGCAAAGACGGCCCCCATGCCCGCGCCATCAAAGCCGTCCGTGACGGCGATTGGTTCCGCGAAGAGCTTTACGCCCGCTTCCGGGTCATTGACCAAAGCGGCAGCTGGGGCGGCAAAAGCCCACTTTCACGACTGGAAATCCCATGAAACAGCCCTTCCCGTTCAGCGCCATTGTCGGTCAGGAGGACATGAAACTGGCCATGATCCTCACCGCCGTGGACCCGTCCATCGGCGGCGTTCTGGTCTTTGGCGATCGCGGCACCGGCAAGTCCACCGCCGTGCGTGCGCTCGCCGCTTTGCTGCCGCCGATCAAGGCAGTTGAGGGCTGTCCGACCAACTCGGAAAAGGTCGCTGATTGCCCAGAATGGGCCGAAATAGGGTCGAAAAAGATCATCACCAAGCCGACGCCTGTGATCGACCTGCCCTTAGGCGCGACCGAGGACCGTGTCGTCGGCGCTTTGGACATCGAAAAGGCTCTGACCCGTGGTGAAAAGGCCTTTGAGCCCGGTCTTCTGGCGCGCGCCAACCGCGGTTATCTCTATATCGACGAGGTGAACCTGCTCGAAGATCACATCGTCGATCTGCTGCTCGACGTCGCCCAATCCGGCGAGAACGTGATCGAGCGCGAAGGCCTGTCGATCCGACACGCCGCGCGTTTCGTGCTGGTCGGTTCGGGCAACCCCGAAGAGGGCGAATTGCGCCCGCAACTCCTCGACCGGTTCGGTCTGTCAGTGGATGTGACAACCCCCACCGATATCGACGACCGCATCGAAGTCATCCGCCGTCGCGATGCCTATGACGGCGATCACACCGCCTTCATGCTGCGCTGGCAGGCCGAGGATGCGATCATTCGCGATGACATCCTCAAGGCCCGTAAGCTATTGAAAAAGATGAAAACTCCAGATTCGACGCTGCGCGACTGCGCCGAGCTTTGCGTCGCCCTCGGCTCTGACGGGCTGCGCGGGGAACTGACCCTGCTCAAGACCGCCCGCGCGCTCGCCGCTTATCAAGGTGACAAGACGGTCACGCGGGCCCATGTCAAAGCCATCGCGCCCGCCTCCCTGCGCCACCGCCTACGCCGCGATCCGCTGGACGAAGCCGGCTCCGGCACCCGCGTCACGCGCATCGTCGAAGAAGTCCTGGCTTGAGTACCAGTGAGGATACCTGGCTGCGCGCCGCCACCGCGCTGAACCTGCTCGCCGTTGATCCGGTGGGCCTCGGCGGCCTCTGGCTACGCGCGCGCTCCGGCCCGGTCCGTGATCGCCTGATTGAGGGCCTGCAAGCCCTCCCCCTGCCCCTCCGCAAGATCCATCCCACGATTGCGGATGAACAGCTGTTCGGCGGCGTTGACGTCTCCGCCACCCTCGCTGCTGGTACCGTCGTCGAGGCCAAAGGTATCATCGGCCAGCCCTCCGCTTTGATCCTCACAATGGCGGAACGTGCTGATGCGGGCCTTGCTGGAAAGCTCGCCCTCGCGCTGGAAAATCATACTTGTCACAGCCTCATTCTGCTCGATGAAGGCGACGGTGATGAGGAACAGGCCCCCCCTGCCCTGCGCGACCGTCTTGCGCTGCATATCGACGCCACGGATATCGCGTGGCAGGATACGACAGATGTTGCCCTGCCCAAGGCCGATATCGACGCGGCGCGGGCAAGGTTAGACACCATTCACGCAGATGATACGGTATTAAAACACCTCACTCAATTTGCACAAGACTTAGGCATCAACAGCCTCCGCGCCCCGATCCTCGCCGTCCGCGTCGCCCGTGTGCATTGCGCGCTCTTTGGCGGTGACGAGATTGACGAAGACGACCTTCGCGCCGCCGTCCAATTGGTCTATGCCCTGCGCGCGACGCGCATGCCGGAACCGGAGCCCGAGCAGCAAGACGACATGCCCCCGCCACCGCCCGATAAGACCGAAGGAGAGCAAGGCGAGAGCGAAACGCCCGAAGACTTCCAAATTCCCGAAGAGGTGCTACTGGAAGCCGTCAAAGCGTCCCTCCCCGCCGATCTACTGGCCCATCTCGCCAAGCAGGAAAGCAAAGCGAAAACGCCCGCAGGCGCTGGCTCCGGCGACAAGAAAAAGGGCAACCGCCGTGGCCGCCCTCTGCCCTCGCGGCCCGGCCAGATTGACGGTACGTCCAAGGTTGATCTAGTTGCGACTCTGCGCGCCGCAGCCCCGTGGCAACCGATCAGGCGAGAATGTTCCCCGCGGGGAACACATCTGCATATCCGCGCCGAGGATATCCGCATCAAACGTTTCGAGGAAAAGTCGGATCGCCTGCTGATCTTCGCCGTCGACGCCTCCGGCTCCGCCGCGTTTTCCCGCCTGAACGAGGCAAAAGGCGCCATCGAGCTGCTGCTGGCAGAAGCCTACGCCCGCCGCGATCATGTGGCCCTTGTGGCGTTCCGGGGCGACAGCGCAGAAATCCTTCTGCCGCCCACCCGCTCGCTCGTGCAAACCAAACGCCGTCTGGCCGCCCTACCCGGCGGCGGCGGCACACCCCTTGCCGCAGGCCTCAAATCCGCGCTTGATATGGCGCTCCAAGCCCGCAAGCGCGGCATGACGCCCACCGTCGCAATCCTCACCGACGGTCGCGCCAATATCGCGCTGGACGGCACCGCCAATCGCAGCGCCGCTGGGGAGGACGCCGACAAGATGGCCAAGTCCCTCCGCAGCCATGCGGTCGACTGCCTCGTCATCGACATGTCCAACCGTCCACAACAGGCTCTAAAACAGCTCTCAGAGACGCTTTTGGCCCCTTATGTCCCTCTGCCCCGCGCAGACGCTCAAAGGCTCTCCAGCGCCGTGTCAGCGGTTTTGAGCGACTGATGGACTGGGAGAGCGTAAAAGACAGCTGGCCTCACGCGGCGACCTCACGCTTTGTCGAATGTCGCCCCCATACCTGGCACGTGCAGGAAATGGGTGAAGGCCCTACCATTCTGCTGCTGCACGGTGCAGGCGGTGCCACCCACTCCTGGCGCGATCTGATGCCCATTTTGGCGCAAGATTTTCACTGCGTCGCGATTGATCTGCCCGGTCACGGCTTCACCAATATCGGCCGAAAACAGCGCTGCGGGATTGAGCCGATGTCGGAGGATGTCATTGCCCTTGCGAAGCAGGAAGGTTGGGAGATTGACGCGATCCTCGGCCACTCCGCCGGTGCTGCCTTGGGCTTTCGGATGATGCAGATGGGATGTTCCCCGCGGGGAACAATTGTCGGGCTGAACGCCGCCCTTGGAAATTTCCCCGGCCTTGCGGGCGTGATCTTTCCGATGATGGCAAAAATGCTGACCTTCAATCCGCTGACCGCGAATATCGTCTCCTCTGCCACGACGCCGCAAAGCATCAAGCGGCTGATCGAAGGCACAGGAAGCACCTTGGATGAGGCGGGCCTTGCGCTTTATCACCAGCTGGTTTCGACCCGCAGCCATGTGGACGGCGCGCTGACGATGATGTCGCAATGGCGGCTGGATGGCGTTTTGACCCGGCTGAGAGAGACCGCTCAGAACGCGCTTCTGATTGTGGGTGAGAATGACAAAGCCGTGCCGCCGATCACATCCGAAACTGCAGCGGCGCAACTGCCCCATGCCAAGGTCATGCGGTTTGAAAAGTTAGGGCATCTGGCGCATGAAGAAGCGCCAGCACAGATCGCGCCGACTATCCGCCGCTTCCTTCTGACTTAATCGCCGCAAAGAAAGCCTGCGTCGCGCGCTCCAACGCCGCGCGATCGAGGGCTGAGAAATCCTGCGCCATCCTGATCTCAAACCGGCCGTCGGCAGCGGTGCATTTCGCCTCTGCTACGCCAGTGCCGATCCGGAAGGTCGTCTTGGCGGATTTGGGCGACTTGCCCGTGGCGCTTTCCGGTTTGGATTTCAGAAACTGGGTGATGATTTCCAGCTCGTCTTGCTCCGTCCGGTCGGGCTTCGCGGTCAAGGCGGCGCGAAGGGCGCGGGTGCCTTCGGGGTTGTCCTCCAGCCGCTTGTAAAGCGCCAGACCCTGCGCGCGAGACAGAACCCGGACGTGCTTCAGATCACCATTCAACCGCCGCAAAAGCCGCGCGAACTGCTTGATATAGGTCCGGCGCTGACGGTTGCTGACCGGATAAAGCGCGTTTACGGCAGCCTCAATATCCTCGACGCCAAGGGGGGCTGTCGCCAGATAGGCCCAGGCCAGCGCCGCCATTTCACCGAAAGAGATATCCTTGCGGACGATATTCTCGTCGATCATGCGACGATAGAGCTTGGTCAAATGTTCCCCGCGGGGAACAATCGTGGCGGGGATCTTCGCATATTCCTCACCGCACGACTCCTGCAGAAACTTGAACGCCTGCAAACGCCGGAAGCCTTGGATCAACTCGTATCCGTCCTCGGCCTCTTCAACCTGGATCGGGTTCGACAAGCCGATCTCTTGGATGGACATGACTAGATCAAGCGCGTCCCGCTCATCGGCGGGTGCACGGTCACGGATCAGCTTGGTCGTCTTGATCTCGGAAAGCGGCACTAACGCAGTCATTAGACCCTGTTTCTTGAGCGCAACGAACTCATGGGCAAGGCGGTCATTCTCCGCCCGAATGGCGGCCTCGGCGCTCAGGCGTTGTTCCATTGCATCGGCGTTTTCGGCAATGGCAGACGCCATGGGACCACGACGCTCCGACCCGATCGACTTCGTCTCCAGCTCGGGCGTGTCAGCCTCAAAGTCGATGTCGAATACCCGGCGTTTCTTGCTCATGTCCGATCCTCCAGATTGTCCCAGGCGGCCAGCAGATTGCCTTTGAATTCATCATAAGCGCGGTCAAAGGATCCGCGTGCCCGCCGCCAGGTTTCCCGCGTCATATCGCGGTAGTCGATTTCATAGATCGAACTGAGGAAGCGGCCCGATTGCTCTACCGCGCGCGTCATCTCGATCGGGTGTTCGGCAACTCTGTCGCCAAAAACCTTAACGAAAGCATCCTGCATCGCGCGGTGCAGTTCGTTATTGGGCTCAAACCGCGTCAGCAAAAACCGCAGATCGGCAAAAGCCTTGGGCAGATTCATCGTCCCCGCGGGGACAACATTGGAAAACCGGCTGAGATCTTCGAGGGCCTCGGACAGCTGGCCGATAAAGCTGGTCGTGCTGTCATATTCCCAATAGCCGGGACCCGACGGGATATAGAGGACATCCGCCGCGAAAACGGCGTTCATCGACTGGTAGCCGATGGCCGGCGGGCAGTCGAAAATGATCATGTCATAGGCGTCGTCGGGCAGCTGATCGAGATAGCGGGAGACGGCCGCGAAGAAGGACCATTCGGGGTTCAGATGGCGATACTGAGCGGAGGCGAATTCGACGAAGGCCGCGTTGGCGCAACTGGGCACAAGGTCAATCGTGGGCCAGCTGGTGGGCTTGATGAAATCGGTGACGCGCAGATCGGCCAGACCCATATCGGTGATCGCTGTAGGCAGACGCCGTTGGGGCAGGGTGGTGCCGCTTTCGGCGCCTTGGACGGTCGCGTTCATCCGCTCGGTTTCATTGATCAGATCGCGGGCCATGATGCCCCAGACGGTGAACTCCTCCGCCACGTCAGACAGTCCCATGGAGTGGCTGAGCGTCGCCTGCGGATCGAAGTCCACACAGAGGACGCGGTAGCCATCGAGGGCGGCGGCGTGCGCGAAATGCAACGCAACGGTGGACTTGCCGGCACCGCCCTTAAAATTAGCAATCGCCGCGCGAATAGCCCTTTTCCCTGAGGGGCGAGGCGGCTGGAGCGACTGGCGATTGATCTTGAGGCGGCGGCGCAGCTCGTTGATCTCTTCCAGAGTATACCAGCGCTGACGGCCGTCTTCCTCCACCAGCCCTTGGGGCAGGGAGGGATCGGCGGCGAGGCGCCCGCGCATGGTGGACTGGTTCACGCGGAAGATCAGCTCGGCCACTTCCCAGCTTGAGAACCGACGCAGCGTCTTCTCCATCTCCGGGGAATAGGTCTGCTGCCGGATATAGCCCTGCATCTTGAGAGAGCGGGCCTGCAGCGCGCTGAGATCGGTATGGGTGAACATCGTGCCTGTCTTCTTCAAATTGTTCCCCGCGGGGAACATTCTCCGAGGGACGTTAATTTCTGCTCAAAACGAATTTACGCGGAATTTGCGAAAAACGCAAAAGCGAATAAGCTGGTTTTTGAGAACAGGCCAAAGCACGTCACTGCGCTTATCAAGAGGCGCATCGGTGGTTCGGCTAACGATTCGGAATGATTGAGAAATTCGAGAGAGATGCACAAAATCTAGGGGGACAGATTGGGGCGCGCCACCGCCTATTGGGGGACAAAACCCGCGCAATAGGGGACATACAGTACGTCTCCCAATACCAGAGATACCTGTTTTTTCGATTTGAAAGAGATTGGGACGGGCACTGCCGAAGATCGCGGCTTGACAGAATCGTCTTTTCGGACGCAAATCATTGCTAATGAAAAAATAACGCTGAGTTTGATCAGCGCAGTGGTTCCTAAACCACTTTGAGGCATCACCGCATCCGGTGACATCATGAGGGCAGGCCATGCTTGCAACGAAACCCGTCGGGCGCAATGCGTCTGCGCGGAAATACGATATTCTGACGGCCCTTGGGGCCTATGCGTTGGCACGCGGGAAACATGAGCAGCGGTTGGTGCTACGGTTCCTGACGCTGATCACGGCGCGCTATAATTGGGCGCGCGATGAACTGGCCGTGGGCCAGCGCGAGATTGCGGCGCTCTGGTCAGTTGATGAACGCACGGTGAAACGCGATATGGCGAAGCTGCGCGGGCTGGGCTGGCTTGTCGTGAAGCGGCAGGGCGCACGCGGGCGGGTGACGCAATACGGGATCGCGCTTGAGACGGTGTTGGGCGCGACGCGCCCGCAATGGGGCGCTGTCGGACCAGATTTTGAGTTGCGCATGCAAGGCACGCCGGAGCCGTCGCGGGTGGTGGCTTTGCCGGTCTCAGGTGCCGTGCGCGCCCCGGATCTGAGTGACGGCAGCGAATGGGCGCTTGCGCAGGCGATCCTGTATCAGGAAGACCAAAACAGCTTTGGCGCGTGGCTCAGCGCGTTGCAGCGCGCCGAGCGGGCAGGGGGGCGGCTGACGCTGAAAGCGCCCTCGCGCTTTCATGCAGCTTATGTCAGCACCCATCTGATGAGCCGGGTCGAGGCGGCATGTCAGGCTGTGGATGACAGCGTCTCAGAGGTCGTTCTAATCGTCTGACCCAGCCCCTTGCGGCAGCGGGTCATAGCCCAGCTGCAACAGAACATGCGGCACGTCGACGAAAACCCAGTTCTCCACCAGCAGATCGCCCTCACGACGCCACCAATCGCAAACCCGCATGAAAACGCGCTCGTTCGAGGGGCCTTGGCCGAGAAAAGGTTTGATATTGACGCCTGTGAGCGACGGCCATCCGCCGGAACAGGTGTAATTTCCTTCCCCGTATCGGGTGAAATGGCGGGTCATCCCATTGCCTTTGGAGCCGCCGGACCAGCCGTCGAACTGCCCTTCAAACGGAACCTGGAAGGACGCAAATTCGTCAATGCCGACAAAAGAGCCAAACGCGCCAGGGCCATACCACATCATGTTTTCGTGCCAATAGGGCCGCCAGGCTTCGTCCTCGGTGGCCAGCTTGCCGAGCATGTCGGTGACAATCTGGTAGCTGCGCTGGCCTTCTGCCGGATCGGGCGCAGCGGTTAGCACACCGTCCTGGCTGGCCGGGCCGGGGATCAGGCCGGTATAGCCGCGCGAGAGGCCGGGGCCGATATCGATGGGCCATTGCCCGCAAGAGATCATGAACTCAGGGATATCGAGGAAGATATAACTCTCGACCGCCTGGCCGTTCTCCATCCGGTGAAACTCGCCAAAGCGCAGGAAGGAGAGGGTGTTTGTGGCGCGCAGGCCAATCCAATCTTGGGCGAACTGCCCGACATAATAACCGGTGGCGCTGATCCAGAATTGACCCTCGAAATGGCCGGCCATGACGATGTCATCGCGGCGATAGAAGCCCGCAAAGGACGTTTGAAGCGGTTGCATCACGGTGTGGAGATAGGCCTCTGCACCTGCGGTTTCGTTGAACGGGTGAACCACGTTGATCTGAGCGTCGGGGGCGAAGAAATCGGTGACTGCAGAGGTGAAGTCACCGGGATGGCGCAGGACATTGGCATAGGTAAGATAAGGGCTGCGATCCTGAGAGGACATGGCATTTCCTTTTGGATGATTGAGAAAAGTCAGACGGTGATGGTAGAGGCCATGCCGGGCCCTGCGCGCATTCTGGCGAAGGGAATACGACCGGGGCGTCTGAACCGGATGGCGCTCAATCGCAGGATTGCGGCGCTATGGGGGGTCAGGTCGGCGGTCTGATGTCTCACATCCATAGGCGCAGTTTAGAGGGGCAGGGCGGTCCCGCAAGACATATTGCCCCTTGAGCCGCGTTTGGATTCAGGCCACAAAAAAAGGCCGCCCTGCTTGCAGCAGCGCGGCCTTAATTTCTTTCAAAGAAAGACTTAGTTGGTTGCGGTCGAGTCTGTCTCGGTTTCCGCTTCCTCTTTCATCATCTCTTCGCTTTCGCCGTCCATTTCAGGGGCGGGTGCGAGGGAGGCGAGGTAGGCATAGAGGTTGGCTGCATCCTCTTCGGAGCGGACCTTGAACGCCATCTTGCCGCGTGCGCGACGATCATCGAGCGTCTCACGCAGCCAGCCGGTGGGGTCCTGCACATAGCCGACGAACTTCTCTTCGTCCCAGACCATCTCTTGCTCTTCGCCGAGGGTCACAAGCGCATCGCTGTAGCGGAAGTCCTCAACAGACCCCAACAGACGACCGGAGACGGCATAGAGGTTGGGGCCGGTACGGGCGTTGCGGCCTGCCAGTGTCTCACCATTGTCGTCAACGACGACATGGCATGCGACGCACTGGCGGTTGAACGCCTCTTCACCGGCGGCGGGATCACCAGAGGCGTGGCCGTCGGCAAAAACGGGAGTGGCTGCTATTGCCGCAATCGCGGCGCCGTAAAACAGTTTCATTAGTTCGCTTCTCCTCTTAGGACTTCTTCACATTACCAACTGAGTGCGTATCTCGCACGGGTCAAGGGCTGACATTCGCGTGATGCTCAGTTTCTCAACATCACTGCACAATTATGGTTCCAAATAGGGGCAAAATACGATTCCTGAGGGGAATAATCACGAATTTTCCCCATGATATCAGCGCATTTCTGCCGAAGCCGCAGGATTACGCAACGGCATGTGCAAGGGCGCATTGCACCCAGAGTTGCTTCAACGCGCCGACCAGATGGTCGATATCCTCGTTGGTGTGCAGAGGCGACGGGGTGAAGCGCAACCGCTCGGTGCCTTTAGGGACTGTCGGGTAGTTGATCGGCTGCACGTAGATGCCAAAATCGTTCATCAGAATGTCGCTGAGCTGGCGGCATTTGATCGGGTCCTTGATCATCACCGGAACGATATGGCTGTCGTTTTCCAGATGCGGAATGCCTTCACGATCCAGAGCGGCGCGGAGGCGGGCGACCTGGCGGCGCTGCTGGGCGCGCTCCATCTCGGACTGTTTGAGATGCGCGATGGAGGTTTTGGCGGCGGCGGCCACAGCCGGGGGCAGGGCGGTCGTGAAGATGAAGCCCGATGCGAAGCTGCGGATGAAATCGCAGAGCGCGGCAGAGCCGGTGATGTAGCCGCCGACGCAGCCATAGGCTTTGCCGAGCGTGCCTTCGATCAGGTCGATGCGATGGGCGAGGCCTTCACGTTCCGAGATACCGCCACCGCGGGGGCCGTAAAGGCCAACAGCATGGACCTCGTCGAGATAGGTCATCGCGCCGTGCTTCTCGCAGACCTCAACGATTTCCTTGATGGGGGCGATGTCGCCGTCCATGGAATAAACGGATTCAAACGCAACGATCTTGGGGCGGTCGCCACAAGCGGCCAGCTTGCGGTCCAGATCTTCGACATCGTTATGCTTCCAGATCACCTTGTCGGCGCGGGAATGGCGGATGCCTTCAATCATAGAGGCGTGGTTTTCGCTATCCGACAGGATCACCGCATTGGGGATCCGGCTGCCCAGCGTCGACAGGGCGGCCCAGTTGGAGACGTAGCCGGAGGTGAACAGAAGCGCGGCTTCCTTGCCGTGCAGATCAGCCAGCTCGGCCTCAAGGGCGAGGTGGTGGATATTCGTGCCAGAGATGTTGCGCGTGCCGCCTGCGCCGGTGCCGCAGGCCTCAACCGTGCGGGTCATCGCTTCGATCACGGCGGGATGGTGGCCCATGCCGAGATAATCGTTGGAGCACCAGACGGTCACATCGCGTTTCTCGCCGTCGTTGTGGTTGGCGGCTTTGGGGAACTTGCCACACTGGCGCTCAAGCTCGGCAAAGTAGCGGTAGTTGCCTTCCTCTTTCAGAGTGTCGAGCTGGTCTTCGAAGATGGCGTCGAAATTCATGTGGCTGTCTTTCTTAGTGGCTTATTCAGGTTTGGGCGCGGGAAGCATCCAGCGCCAGAGTTTTGCGTCGGGCAGGGGCAGGACCATTAACAGATGCTCCAGCAGGGCGAGGCCCAGAAGGGAGGTGAGCAGGGCAAGTGCCACGCGGTCGGTCGCGGCCTCGGCGGTGAGGGTGCCTTGCAGGAAGATCGCGGTCACAAAGCCCAGGCTCATGATGGAGAAGGGCAAGAGGCCGTTGGTGATGTCGTTGCGGAAATAGCTGGGGAGATGGGCCAGCGGTTGCGGCAGGAATTCGGTGTTGATGCGGGGGACACCGTAGAACAGGTTCAGCTTGGCCGAGATGCGCGCGACGAAAAGGACGGTGAAGGTCCACGGGGCGATCATGTTCTCGGACCCTGCAGTGGCGATCCATAACGCGACGAGCGCGGCGAGCAGGACAAACTCGTGATAGGCGACGGTGCCGAAGGCGGGCCAGAAGCGGCTGTGGCCCAGCAGCGCAGCAGGGCAGGGGGATTTGACGGGGCCGGTGATGATGCCGGTCAGAAAGGCCAGTTCGATCCAGCCCCAGATTGCGAGGGCGGCAATGAAGCCGAGATAGACGTTTAGGATTGTCGCCCCTTCGATGGAGGCGGCAGTGGCGGCGACGCCCAGCACCAGAAACGGCAGGCCCCAGAGCGTCGCATTCACATGGGCGGTTTGGTCCCCCCGGTCGGCACGCTTCACGACCATCAGGATCGTGCCCGTGGAGAACCACCACAGGAACATCGCGCCAATTGCGGCGATCCAGGGGGAGGCCATCACTGGCCTGCCCCTTTATGCAGGTGCTGGCTCAATAAGCCGGCTCAAGGCGCGTCGTGGCGGGCACGACATGCTTGTTGGCGGGGATCGTGTAAAGCGCGATGAAGGCGCGCGTGGCTTGTGCCATGCCGATACCGCGCTTGATCAGACCGCCGATGCCACCTTCGGCCTTGCCTTCGGCCACTTTAACGGAGGCGCGCTGCATCCGCTCAAGGTTGGGCTGCCAGCGGGGATGCTCGATATCCAGCGTGATTGGGAAGATCTGCTCGGACAGTTTCGAGGTCTTGGTGAACACCTCATGGGCATACCAGTCGGGATCGACGCCAAGCGCGTCGTGGAAGGCTGGGCGCTGGTGGTCGCGCACATACATCGTGGAATAGACCGCCGTCAGGAAGAACTTGATCCAGAGGACGTTATGGCCGCGCGTCAGCTTGGGGTCGGTCTTCATCAGCAACGCGAAGGCTTCGCCATGGCTGAACTCGTCATTGCACCATTCCTCGAACCATTTGAAGATCGGGTGGAAGCGATGCTCGGGGTTCTCCTGTAGGTGGCGGAAGATCGTGATGTAGCGTGCATAGCCGATCTTTTCGGACAGATAGGTCGCGTAATAGATGAACTTGGGCCGGAAATAGGTGTATTTCTTCTGCTGGGTCAGAAAGCCAAGGTTCACGGCAATGCCAGCCTCGCGCAGGGCGTCGTTGATGAAGCCTGCATGGCGGGCCTCGTCACGGGCCATGAGCTGGAAGAGCTGCGTGATATCCTTGTTGGAACCGCGACGCTTCATTTCCTTGTAAAGCACACAGCCCGAAAACTCGGCCGTGCAGGAGGAGATCAGGAAGTCGATGAACTCCTTCTTCAGCTGCGGCTCCATATTGTCCCAATCGACATGGTCCCAGTCTTCGTTCTTCTTGAAGTGGCCCTTGTTGGGGTCGCTGACCATCTGCGCGATCAGCTTGTCCCAATCCTCGCGGACAGGGGTCACGTCAATCGCGTCCATCTCGTCAAAATCGGTCGTGTAGAAGCGCGGGGTGAGCAGGGTGTCCTGCATGGCGACATCGGTCGCCTTTTCGCTGGTCATATCCTCGTTCGTGCCGTGCAGCGAAACAGGAGACGACTTGCCGTTCAGATGCTTGCGGGGTTCGGTCTGGACGTTCATAGCATCACCTCTTCGCTAAAGGAGAACTCGCAGAGCTCCATGAATTCAAAGTCACCGGTCATCCGGGTCCACAGGCGCTCAAGGCTGGAGGCACGGGTGATGGTGGCGGTGCGGTCCTCGGTGATGATCTCACCGTAGGGGGCCATGATCTCGGCCCCGTGGACGAGCACGCTGTCGCCGGGATAGACGACGGCCCCGTTGTTGAACCGCACATGGGCGTGCAGGCTTTCAAACTTGTGGCTGATTTCGACCGTGCAAGGCGCGGTCTCTTTCTCTCGGGTAAATAGTCCCATCTTTCGGTTCCTCTCTGAAGTTACGGCAGCAGGCTGGCGAAGGCTGCTACGTTGTCGGCGCCATAGCCCGACAGTTCGACTTGGCTCTGAGTGGCTGTGTCGATGATGGCGATACGTCCGGTGTCAAAGCGTACGACCTTTACGGGGGCGTCACCTTGATATGCCGCAAGCATCCGCGCGCGATCCTGAACGCGCCAGATCACCTCGATGAAGCCGGAGCGATCATCGCGCGAAGAGGCGAGAACGCTGCCATCGGTGCCGATCACCTGCACTTCGCCCGAGGGGAAATGCTCAAAGGTGAAGACGGTTTCGGCGACGATCTGACCGGATGGCGGAACGCCCACCAACGGTCGGTCGGTGAGGCGCGCATAGGCGACCAGCACCAGCGAAAAGAGCGCCAGCGCAAACATCGCGCGGATCAGGACGAGCGGGATCATTTCCTTGTCGCGCTCGGCCAGTTTTTGTTCGGGGGTCAAAGCAGTCATGGCAGTCACTCCGCTGCAACGGCCGCCGCATCTGCGGGCGCGTTGCGTGTAACCTGCGGGACAGACACCCGCGTCTCCGCTGCGTCAGCCAGGATCTTGGCGACCGAAGCTGCGTCAGGGATGCAGCGGAGAGCGGGTTCCGTCCTGGTCATCCGCCACGGGCGGACATGCGGCCAGGTCATGGTGTAGGACAGGCGTTCATTGCCCATCAGTTGCAGGGCAATGGTGCCCGTCCCGTCGCGACGCAGATCAAGATTGGCATTGCCGATCTGCGTAAACGGCAGGTTGTAGTAGAGGATCAGCGCAGCGCCGATCCGCATCGACACGCGCTTGGACGTGATGATGTAGACGGTGGCGCGGGCCTGCATGAACGCGATGCCCAGAAGGATCGCGCAGCACAATGCGCCGAGGATGAGATACGGAGTGGCGGTTGACAGCTCATAGCTGCTCTCCGCGCCTCCCACGACGATCCGCCATCCTGCCAGCAGGACAAAATAACCGGCCACCCAATAGAGCGCGAGCGCGTCTCGGGCGAGCGCCCAGGTCTTCGGGCGCCCTTGCCAAAGGATGTCTTCGCCTTCGGGCGGCCTCTCGGGCAGTCCTTTTACAGGCTCGGTGGCAAAATCGTCGTGCATCACGACCTCCTTACGGTCTTAAAGCTGCGGAGCCTGACGGTGCTCGGAGGCGTAAAGGGTGCCGCCGGCCACGTAGCCGCAGATCTTGTCCTCTTCCAGAAGCGTGATCTGGGTCGGGGACTTGGTTTCAGGGATGCCGGCGAACTGGCCGCCGAACAGGGCGCGCACTTTCACGCGGTCCCAGCGAATTTTGGCCATCTGGATGGGCACCAGACGCTTGCCGCCGCCGTTTTCGGCATTCAGCTCGATCTCAAGGTAGCGAACCATCTGCTCCGGCTCGTCGATCCACATGTCGCTGATGGTGCCGACAACGCTGTTGTCGCCTGCCTGCACGGTCAGACCGCGCGGGTCTTTACCGGCCGAGACGCTGAAGCTGTCGAGCGTGGCCATCGGCACGATCTTGGCGTGGCCCTTGCCATCCAGTTCCGGCAGATCGCGGCGCGGCGCCCAGCTTGCAGGGCCAACGCCGTCAGCCATCGGATCGCCTGTCGGCTCGAACGGAGAGCCCGCAGCCTGGCTGGTGCGTTCCAGCGCCAGTTTGCGATCTTCGGGTTTCATGTCCGGCACGGTCACTTCACCGCGGCCATGGGGCAGCTTGAAGGTTTTCGGCGAAGGCAGCGGGAACGGACCCTGGTTCGGCGCGGGGCCGCCATCGTCTTTTTCCAGCGGATAGCCTTCGCGCATGTTTTCGGTTTGCAGGTAGTAGATCAGCAGCGCGAAAAAGACCCAAAAGCCCCAGATCGCAACGCTCGCCAAATCGACACGCCCAAAAAATTCAACTCCAACCATGGTGTTTCTCCTGTTTAGGTCGGGAAGTCAGCAAGCCCGAGTTTGCTGACTTCCCGCGGTTGGTGAGACAGACCCCGGACGCGCACGAGCGGTCCCAAGGCCACGAGGGTGACAAACAGCAATCCGATCTCGACGTGGTAGACGACGGAATAGCTGGTTGCGGGGTCGGACAGCGCTTCGGGCAAAGACCCGTTGGCGGCGGCTGCCTGCATGAGGTCCCGTATCAAGCCCCCAAGCGCGATAGATACCCCGGCGGCGGTGGCTTGTGCCGCCCCCCAGGCACCCAGCGCCAGACCCCGGCCTGCCAATCCTTGGGCAGGCATGGTCATCGCAGCGGTCAGGGTTGAGACCGAAAAGAGGCCGCCACCGAACCCGATGGCGGTTGCGCCCACAAAGAACAGCACGGCGCTGTCCAGGGGGGCGGCAAAAATAACGGCAGAGAACGCGCCGAGGCCGACAAGCAGCCCGCGCGCGCACATGCGGTGCGGGTCCAGCCCGCTGGTGAGCCATTTCGCGGCCAGCGCGAAGGCGACAATCGCGCCTCCGGCCCAGGCGGCGGTCAGCAGCGTTGTGGCTGATACGCTCAGGCCCAGGATTTCGCCGCCATATGGCTCCAGCAGGACATCCTGCATATTGAACGCCATGGTGCCGAGGAAGACGACCACCAGAAGGCGACCCGCTTGGCCTCCGCTGGCGAAATCGCGCCATGCGTCGCGGAAGAGGGGGCGCGGGGCCTCGCGCTCTTCGCGGGTCATGGGCGACATTTTTTCCTGCTTCCACAGGGCAACGACGTTCAGAAGGATGGTGACAACGGCAGTGCCCTGCACCACTTGCACCAGCTTTACACCGTTGAAATCACGCAACAATGTGCCGATGATGATGGCGGACAAAGCCATGCCGATCAGGAACATCACGTAAAGAAGGGCGACCACGCGGGGGCGCGTGTCCTCGTCCGCGCGGTCGGCGGCGAGGGCCAGACCGGCGGTCTGGGTCATGTGCATTCCGAGGCCGGTCAGCAGGAAGGCCAGCGCCGCGGCGACCTCTCCGGCCCAGCTTGGCCCTTGCACGTAATCACCGCCAAGGATCAGCAGGGAGAATGGCATGATGGCGAGGCCACCGAATTGCCAAAGCGTGCCGAACCACAGATACGGCACCCGCTTCCAGCCGATGGCGGAGCGATATGTGTCGGAGCGGAAGCCCAGAAGCGCGCGGAAGGGTGCGATCAGGACAGGCAGGGCGATCATGAAGGCCACGATCATCGCAGGCACGCTGAGTTCCACG
>CANMVA010000006.1 GCA_947501355.1 uncultured Paracoccaceae bacterium
GCTCTGCTTCATCACCGACGCAGACGCCCCCCTGCCCATCCCCGAGCAGGCCGAACGCGCCGCGCGCGGCGGCGCGCATTGGGTCCAGCTGCGCCACAAGACGCTCGATGACGCCGGTTTTGCCGATCTCGCCCGCGCGCTTTGCACCCGGCTTGATCCGCTGGGTGCGCAGCTGATCCTGAATGATCGGGTCGAGGTCGCCCGCGCCCTCGGCAGCTTTGGCCTGCATGTGGGTCAATCCGATGGCGACCCCGCCGCGATCCGCGCCCGCATCGGCCCCGACCCTGTCCTCGGCCTGTCCATCGAGGAGTGCGCCCATCTGGCCACCCTCCCCGCCGACGGTGTCACCTATCTCGGCGTCGGCCCCGTCCGTGCCACCGCCTCCAAAGCCGATCACGCAAAGCCGCTGGGGTTTGACGGCCTCGCCCGGATCACCGCAGCCAGCCCCCTGCCCTGCATGGCCATCGGCGGCCTGAGCGCCGCCGATATCCCCGCAATCAAGGCCGCCGGCTGCGTCAGCATCGCTGTCGTCTCCGCCATTTCCCGCGCTGATGACCCGCAAGCCGCCGCCGAATCCTTCACAGATCACTGGAGCACCCCATGATCCCCAACATCCTCTCCATCGCAGGCTCCGACCCCTCCGGCGGCGCGGGCATCCAAGCCGATATCAAGGCGATCAGCGCGAATGGCGGCTATGCCATGGCCGCGATCACCGGCCTCACCACGCAAAACACTACCGGCGTGCAAGGCGTTGCGATGGTCGCGCCCGACATGATCGCTCAGCAAATCGCCTCCATCCGCGCCGATATCGACATCCACGTGGTCAAGATCGGCATGCTCGGCGACGCGACGACGATTGAAACCGTCGCTCAAGGGCTCGACGGCCTCACCGCCCCCATCGTGCTTGATCCGGTGATGGTCGCCAAAGGCGGCGACCGCCTGCTCGCCGCCGAGGCCGTAGACGCCCTGCGCACGCATCTTCTGCCAAATGCGACCCTAATTACGCCCAACTTACCCGAGGCCGCCGACTTGCTGGACCAGCCCGAGGCGACAACCCTCACCCAAATGCACGACCAAGCGCAGGCGTTGCTAAAGCTGAACTGCAAGGCGGTGTTCCTCAAAGGCGGCCACCTGCAGGACGCTGACGCGACCGACTTGCTTGTGACGCCCGACAGCACCACCGAACTGCCCGCCAAGCGCACGCAGACCCGCAACACCCACGGCACAGGCTGCACGCTGTCCTCCGCGCTCGCCACGCAGATCGGCCACGGCCACCCCCTGCCCGAGGCCGCACAGCGCGCCAAAGCCTATATCACCGCCGCCATCGCCGCCGCCGACACGCTGAATGTCGGTCACGGCCACGGCCCCGTGCATCACTTCCACGCCTTCAAGGAGGCCCGCGAATGAGCTTCACCGACACCCTCTGGTCTGACACCGCCGATCTGCAGGACACGATCCGTACAATGCCCTTCAACACCGAACTTGCCGCGGGCACCCTGCCCGCCGACACGTTTCGCGGCTACATCATTCAGGACGCGCACTACCTCGAAGGGTTCGCCCGCACCCTCGCCCTCGCCGCCTCCCGCGCGCCTGATCCTGAGACCATCGCGCGCCTCGCCGGATCAGCCAACGGCGCGATTGCCGTCGAAAAGCAGCTCCACGAGGAATACATGGCGCTTTACGGTGTATCAGAGACTGATTTCACCAGCACGCCCCCCTCGCGCGCCTGCGATCATTACACTAGCTTCCTGATCCGCTCCGCCGCCGTGGACCCGTTCCCGGTCACCGTCGTCTCCCTGCTGCCCTGCTTCTGGATCTACCAGCGCGTCGGCACGCAAATCCACGAAACCGCCGCCCCCGATCACCCCTATCGCGCCTGGATCGACACCTACGCGAGCGAGGCGTTCGAGGCCTCCGTCCAAGGCATGCTCGATCTGACCAACCGCTTGGCGGAGACCGCCGATGCGACCACCAAACTGGCAATGAGCACCGCTTTCGAGAAATCCAGCTGGCACGAATGGATGTTCTGGCACAGCGCATATCACCGCGACGGCTGGGTTGAAGCCGGATGATCTGACCCCTGCCCCGCCCGGCTCAGAGACGCCCGTCTTTTTGTGCCCTGCGTCCGCTAAACATCTAGGTTTAGAAAAAAAACTTGCCAGAATCGCGATTATCCGCAACTTAGATACGGAGAACAGTGAATAAAACGATTTTTTCCGTAACAAGGGACCAGAAAACAAGGTTCCAAGCGGAAGAATCCTAAAAACAGACCCTAACACAGGGCAAGGCGGGCGAAATGAAGGATATCCACCAGCGGATTGATTCCCTTGTGGGCGAGCATGCGCAAAAGCTGTCGGAGCGTCTACAGGCGCATCGCGCACAGCTCTTTCCCCCGAATGCAGAGCGTATTTTGCGCAAGTTCACCAGTGGTGAGGTCGCCGATCTTCTGGGTGTCAAAGACGCTTATCTGCGCAAGCTGCATCTGGATGGTAAAGGCCCCTCTCCTGAGATTCGCAGCGGCGGGCGGCGCTATTACACGCCCCAGGATATTCAGGCCTTGCGCGAGCTTCTGGAGCAAGGTGCAAAGACCCCCGGCACCTACCTGCCCGGCCGCCGCGACGGCAATAAATTGCAGGTCATCACCGTCATCAACTTCAAAGGTGGGTCGGGAAAGACGACCACATCGGCCCACCTGGCGCAGAAACTGGCCCTTGATGGCTACCGCGTCCTCGGGATCGACCTCGATCCGCAGGCCAGTTTCTCGGCGCTCCATGGCTTTCAGCCGGAATTTGATCTGCTGGATGGCGGCACGCTTTATGATGCGATCCGCTATGATGATCCGGTTCCTCTGCGCGAGATCATCCGCAAAACCTATTTCACCAATCTCGATCTGGTGCCAGGTAACCTCGATCTGATGGAGTTCGAGCACGAGACGCCGCGCGCGATAATCGACGGCGGCAGTTCGCTCTTTTTTACCCGTGTTGGCGAAGCGCTCTCCAGTGTCGAGGCCGACTATGACGTTGTCGTGATGGACTGTCCTCCCCAGCTTGGTTTCGTCACTATGTCGGCCCTTAGTGCCGCAACTGCGATCCTTGTCACCGTGCATCCCCAGATGTTGGATGTCATGTCGATGTGTCAGTTTCTGCTGATGACATCGAACCTTCTGGGCGTCGTGGCCGAGGCGGGCGGGGATATGTCCTATGACTGGCTTCGCTATGTCGTTACCCGCTATGAGCCCGGAGATGGCCCACAAAATCAAATGGTTAGCTTCATGCGCTCGATGTTTGGGGAGCATGTGTTGAACCATACCGTCCTCAAATCCACTGCAATCTCGGATGCCGGGATCACCAAGCAGACGCTTTATGAGGTCGAGAAAAGCCAGTTCACCCGCAGCACCTATGAGCGCGCAATAGAGTCTATCAATGCGGTAAACGGCGAAATTGAGGCTCTGATACAGCAAGCATGGGGGCGCGGTGATGGCACGTAAGAACCTTCTCAAAGGCCTCATGGAAGACGCAAAGTCGAAAGAGGCTGAGGCCGAGCCGCGGGTCGACGTCGCCCGCCCTCGCTACACCACCGGCGCGATCGGCGCGGTCAGTGAATCCATCGCCAAGCTGAAAAGCCGCTCGGTGATTGATATTGATCCCTTCGCGGTCGAAGGCGCCGGTGTGAAAGACCGTCTGGATTACGACGACCCCGAACATGAAGAGCTTGTCGCCTCGATCCGCGATTACGGTCAGCAGGTACCCATTCTGGTGCGTCCTCATCCGGAGGAACCCGAGCGCTTTCAGATTGTCTATGGTCGCCGCCGCTTGCTGGCGTTGCGCGATCTCAAGATGCCCGCGAAAGCCTTGGTGCGGGATCTGGATGATGCCGCTCTGGTGCTGGCCCAAGGTCAGGAGAACTCGGCCCGCAAAGACCTGTCCTTCATCGAAAAATGTAACTTTGCCAAGCAGATGCGCGATGCGGGCTATGATCGCAAGGCGATCTGCGGCGCGCTTTCGTCCGACAAGACATCCGTGTCGCGGATGCTCAAGGTGATCGACGATATTCCAATCGAGTTGATCGAAGTGATCGGCCCGGCCCCCGGTGTTGGCAGGGATCGTTGGGCCGGTCTTGCCTCGAAGCTGTCGAAGGTTGAGTTCGCGACCGATGGCATTGTCGGGACGGTGAACCTCCTCGCCGGCACGCTGTCCTCTGACGAGCGTTTTGAGGCGGCCTTGAGCGCCATAGGAGAAGGGCGCGCCGGATCAAAGGCCCCTGCCCCGTCCAGCCCCGCCAAGGCCCGCGCTCAGACCGATGTCCTACGCAGCACGAACGGGTTTGAGATCGCACGGGTCAAGCGCAGTGACGAGGCCGTTACCGTCGTCGTCCCAGGCGCCGAGAAAGGCAAATTCGGTGACTGGCTGGCGCAGAACCTTGAAGAGATTTACCGCGATTGGGTCTCCAAGACCTCGGGCGGTAAGTAGAGGCCCATGAGGCCAGAGCAGTAACCAAACAGGAGGCACGATCCGACCGCAGAAAAGAAAAAGACCCCTCAGGCATAATACCCAAGAGGCCCTGTTCGTAATCTAGACACTTCCGAATCTAGGGGTTCCTCTGCACCGCTGTCAACAGCGTACGCCTTTGGGCGAACAATATTTTGCTGTCCCGTGAAATTAGATGCAACGACTGACCACAACGCCTTTCGGGCGCACCCTTTCGGCTGCCGTATTGGAGACGATTGACCGGGCTGACGCCGGGGGCCCCGTCCCTCACATCGACAAATGGGAGGTCTTCCGGCAGCTCTGCACCGCGCGGCATGCTTTTGCCGTGACGGATCGCGATCTGACGGTCCTGAATGCGCTTTTGAGTTTCCATCCGGGCAAGGTTCTGGGCGACAACGCGCCGCTGATTGTCTTTCCGTCCAACAGGGCGCTGTCAGAGCGCGCCCATGGCATGGCTGAGAGCACGCTGCGACGCCATCTGGCGGCGCTGGTCAATGCTGGCTTGCTGTTGCGCCATGACAGCCCCAACGGCAAGCGCTACGCGCGGCGTGGCGCGGGGGGTGAGCTGGTGCGGGCCTTTGGGTTTGACCTGAAACCCCTTTTGGCGCGGGCCGATGAGATCGCGCAAGCAGCACAGGCGGCCGACGAGGCCGCGGAGCGGATCCGGATGCGTCGGGAGGAGGTCTCGCTGATGCGCAGGGACGCTCTGAACCTGGTTCTTTACGGTCAGGAGACCGGCGTTGAGGCGGACTGGGAGACGCTTCTGAGCAGGTTGATGGACGCACACCGGGCCTTGCGTCGTCGGCTGGATGCGGAGGCACTGGAGCGGCTGCATCTGGAGATGAGCGACCTGCTTCGGGACGCCCAGAACGCACTGACGATTGCAGAAGAAGTGGACGGCAATGCCGCCGTTTCTGAGCGGCACTATCAGAATTCAAAAACAGACTGTTCTGATCTTGAACCTTCCTTAAAAAAGGAAAGGGGCAAGGGCGCAGACTCAGAACTGAAGGAGCAACCTGAGAACAGGGAGCCGCGGATTCCGTTGGGCCTGGTGTTAAAGGCATGCCCGGATATCGAGCCTTATAGCCCGCATGAGATCAGGCATTGGCATGAGCTGGTTGCGGTGGCATCTTTGGTGCGTGGGATGATGGGGATCAGCCCGTCGGCCTGGGCCGAAGCACAGCGTGTGATGGGGCCTGAGAATGCGGCGGCGGTTCTGGCGGCGATGCTCCAGAAGGTTGAGGATATCCGGAACCCCGGAGGCTACCTGAGACGGCTGACGCAAAAGGCGGAAGAGGGGGCGTTTTCGCCGGGGCCGATGATTATGGCGTTGCTGCGTGGTGGGGAGAGTTGACGGCTGTCAACTTTTTGGCCGAGAGATGCCTTACTGATATGAAACGAAAAATATAGGATTATCCTTGCAAAAATGGATATGAAGTCCGATATTGCTAGGATGATTAATCGCTGGAAATCAGAAGAGATCGCAAAAGCGCTCACCAATTCGCCCGCAGTGGCGATCCTGGGGCCGCGTCAGGTAGGCAAAACCACGCTGGCGCTGGAGATCGCGGAAAGACAGCCGTCGGTCTACCTCGACCTGCAGTCAGAGCAGGACCGGATCAAACTGTCGGACCCCGCGTTTTACCTGCGCCAGCACAGCGACAAGCTGGTGGTGCTGGACGAGATTCATCGCACGCCGAACCTGTTCGATGCGCTGCGCGGGCTGATAGACGAGGGGCGCAGGGCAGGGCAGGGGGCTGGAAGGTTCCTGATGCTCGGCTCGGCCTCGATGGACCTTTTGCGGCAGTCGGGAGAAAGCCTTGCCGGGCGGATCGCCTACACGGAATTGCAGCCCCTCGACCTGTTGGAGGTTGGACCTGCGCAGCTGGGGCAAGTGTGGTTCAGGGGCGGGTATCCCGATGCGTATCTGGCGACGGACAATGCGGCCTCGGACCGGTGGCGGCAGGACTTCATCCGCACCTATCTGGAACGCGACATCCCGGATCTGGGGCCACGCATCCCGGCAGACCGGTTGCGGCGGCTTTGGACGATGCTGGCCCATCTGCAAGGCAGCCTTCTAAACACCGCCACATTGGCGCGCAATCTGGATGTCGATCACAAGACAGCGTCGAAATATATTGATCTGCTGGTCGATCTGTTGCTGGTGCGCAGGCTTGCCCCGTGGCATGCCAACCTGGGCAAGCGGCTGGTGAAATCCCCGAAGCTCTACCTTCGCGATACGGGCATCTTGCACAGCTTGCTGCAAATCCCGTCGCTTGAAGCGCTGGTCGGGCATCCCAAGCTGGGCGACAGCTGGGAGGGTTTCGTGATCGAAAACGTGGCCTCCCGTCTCAAAGGGCTTGCGCGGCCTTATTTCTATCGCACTGCTGCCGGCGCCGAAATTGATCTGATCCTCGATTTCGGATCAGAAATCTGGGCGGTGGAGATCAAGCGCAATCCGACACCGCGGCTGAGCAAAGGGTTTCATCAGGCCTGTGCGGATTTGCAGCCCGCCCGGAAGATCGTCGTGCATGGCGGCGATGAGATTTGGCGATTGGCCGATGGCACGGAGGCCCTGTCGCTGAGCGCGTTGATGGGAGAGGTGTCTGACTAGGCTTTGACCGCCGGACCCTGGATTTGCCTTTGCACGCAGCCCGCTAGGTTGTGGAGCCACGCTGAGGGTAAAGCAATGACGGATCTGACATTTGACACGGCCGGATATGTGGCGGGAAGCGCGCCGCAGGATGTGCTGCATTTCGGCCATTACATGATGCTGGCCGACGCGCGGATGAACCTGTTTTCCGTGTTCGATGACCTGAAATATGACCGATCCGATGTCGATATGATGTCACCGGGCATGCGCCGCCATGCGATTGAAAAGCTGGGGCAGGCTGGGTTCAAACAGGTGTCCGGGCGCGTTCTGCACAACGAGGCGGAGGATATTCGCTGCCTCTTTCCCAAGTTTCATGCTCTGGGGTCCTCGCCCTTCGATATCACGCGCTACACGCCGAAACGGGCGCGGGATTATTATATTCTGACGCCCACTCAGACCGCCTGCCAGATCATCGACGCCTATGGGCTGGAAGAGGCCGTGAGCAAGCTGGAGGCGCTGGTGCATTTGCAGCCGGTAAATGTTTTCAAGTTGCGCGATTATCTGGAAGACCGGGCCGCTCATCGCGAATTTGAGCCGCTGGTGGGGCATCTGATGGCGGTGCAGAAGGAGGCGGTTGCCTCTGACCCGCTGTGTCGTCGGCGGGCGCTCAACTAGCTGAGCAGGGCGGCCCCAAGGCACAGCGTCAGACCTCCGACTGCGGCAAAGGTCCGATGGAATGCAGAGGACGTGCCGATCAGCCCTTGAGAAATTAAGCTGAGGCCGATGCCAACCAAGAAAAACGCGAGTAGCGCAGGAATAGGGTCGCTTGCGAGGCGGATCAGGGACGGATTCGCGATCATCGCCAAGGGAATGATGTAGAGACCGACGCCAAGCGCCATCGCGGTTAATGCGACCTTCAACCAGTTTTCCTGCACCATGCCGGCTGCGATGAAGACGGCCCCGCAAACAGGCGGGGTGATGGTTGAAAGCAGGGCGAACCAGAAGACGAAAAGATGGGCTTGGAGGGGTTGCAGCCCCAGCTCGATCAGCGCAGGGCCTGCGACAGAGACGCAAATGACGTAGGCGGCGGTTGTGGGGACCTCCATCCCCAGCAGGAGGCAGGCAAGCGCAGTAAGCAGGAGCGCGGGCCAGAGCGCGCCGCCGGAGCCGGACAGGATGACAGAGGTGATTTTGACGCCCAGTCCAGTGATGCCGAGCACGCCGATGATGATCGACGCGCAAATGATGATGGCGGCGATGAGTGCGACCTGTTTGCCAGCGTTGAGCATCGCGTCGGCGAGGCGGGTGAGGCCCTGATGCGGGTTGGGGCGCAGGGAGATATCGACGAATAGCAGGGCGAGGCCGGTGAAAATCGCCAAGGCGGCGGCGTATTGCGGGGTGAAGCCTGCGGCGAACATCGCGACGAGCAGGGTCGTGAAGGGCACCATGAAGAAGGCCGAGGTGATCAGAACCTGACGGCGCGCGGGGCGCTGATCCTCGGGGATGGGTTGCAGGTCATAGCGGCTGGCAAACGCGTTGAGGCCTTGCCAGACCGTCGCGAAATAAAGGATTGCGGGCAGGAGCGCAGCGAGCATGATCTGGGGGTAGGGGACGCCTGTCAGCTCGACCATCACAAAGGCGCCCGCGCCCATGAGCGGCGGCATGATTTGCCCACCGGAGGAGGCCACGGCCTCTGTCGCGGCGGCGAGGCGTTTGGGGTAGCCGAGCTTGGTCATGGCGGGCAGGGTGACCGCCCCGGTGGAGGCGACATTGGCGGAAGCTGAGCCGGAAATCGACCCGAACAAGGCGGAACTGAGCACGGAGACCTTGGCGGCCCCGCCTTTGAGACGACCGGCCGCGGCAGCGGCGACGTTCATAAACCCCTGGCCCGCTTCGCCCGCATTCAGCACTGCGCCGAAGATCACAAAGACCGCGACGACATTGACCGACACGCCGGTCAGGCTGCCCCAAAGGCCGCCTTCGGCCACAACGAGCGTGCCAAGGAAACTGCGCAAAGGGGTGCCTGCGTGGCCGAACTCACCGGGAATGTGCTGACCGAAGAGACCGTAGAGCAGGGCGGCGAGCGCGACGAGGGGCAGGGGCCAGCCAATCGCACGGCGCGCGCCCTCCATCGCGATGAGCAGAAGGGTGACGGCAAGGGCGACCTGAAAGCCATCCTCAAGAAAGCCGTATTGGTTGCGCAGCATCTGGTGGTTCAGCGCGATCCAGAGGCATCCGCCGACGCCAAGCGCCGTTAGAACGGCGCCGCTCCAAAGCGCAAAGGACGTCTGAGTGGCGAACAGAAACACCCATGGCAGGATCAGCGCCATGTGGAGCGGGCGGGCCATCAGATTGGGGACCAGCCCGTAAAAGATCAGCCCCAGATGGAACGCGGCGGTGAGGGTGCCAAGGGCAATCCAGATCCGCCGCGCCGCGATGGGCGCGTCTGCCGTGACGTCCATAAAGGGCGGGTCCGCTTACATATGCGCGTCGCTGAGCGTCGCACCGATTTCCTTGTAGTAGCGCAGCGCACCGGGGTGGATCGCAGAGGTGATATTGCTGAGCATATCAACCGACACACCGTCCCACCATTTTGCGTCACCGGCCATGCTCTCCTTGGTTTCCCAATAGGTCTTGGTCAGCTGATAGGCGGTTTCCTCGTCCATTTTGGAGGTGGTGTAGGCGACCACAGGCAGGGAGGTCGTGGCGATATCCGCATCCTGCCCGGTATAGGTGCCTGCCGGGATCGTCAGCGCGGTGCGCTTGGTTTCGGCGATCTGCTCGTCCGAGAGCGACAGCACCGTCACACCGGTGGAGGCCGCGGCCTCGATCACATTGGGGGCAGGGTAGGAGCCTGCGGTGACAAACCCGTCAATCTGCCCGTTCTTCAAGGCGCTGACGGCGTTTGAAAGCTCCACATCGGCGATGTTCACTTTGCCCTCAAGGCCGAACATCTCGATATATTTCGCGCCTTCCCGCGCCCCGAAAGAGCCGCTGCCCAGCAGGATCGTCTTGCCTTCCATTCCGGCGAAATCGGTCACGCCGCTGGCCTCGGACATGACGAAATGCATCGTCAGGGACGGAATTGGAAACAGGGCACGGATCTCGTCAAAGGCCGGGTCGCCCTTGCCTTCGAACATCGCTTTGCCGCCTTGCGCCAGACCGATCAGGGCAGGGGGCGTGGTGAAGACGTAGTCGCCCCCCCGCGCGCGCACTTCCATCACGTTCTGCACAGAGCCTTGGCTTTCCTCGACCGTGACCGAAATCTCGCCGCCGGAGCCTTCTTTCATCGCTTCCGAGATTTGCACGGCCATCTGAAAATAAGATGACCCGGCCTTGGCGGATTTGTAGGTGACGCGGGTTTCGGCAAATGCGGTCGTGCCCAGCAGGCAGATCGCGGCGGTCGCAAGACCGAATGATTTCAGAAATGTCATGTAAGTCCTCCCAAACTTTATGGGTGAAGTCTTGCCCGACCGCCGGGCGAGCGCAAGGTTAAGATCGAGAAAGCACTGGAAGCAGGTCTGCGGGGTCCGCGGCGCGACTTGCAGGAGGCAATCAGCGGCTTGCTGAGAGGTTGGAGAGCTTTCTGAGCCAGATACAACACTCTGACGGCGTCGGCGCAGAAACGTTTGATTGGCCGGATCGGTCGATGCAGTGGTCGCGGAACAGGCTTCGTCTTTGTAGATATGAAACCCGCGAGTCTCGAACAGGAGACCCAAATGATAACGACAAACGAATCTGATCCTGCAAGCAAGCAGTCGCTTTTGATTCAGATCGACGCAACCCTCTACTCTTCACGAAACGCGCGGGAAAGATGGTCTGTGACGGGTTGTGTGACGTAGCTGAGCGGCGTTCGAGTATCCGTTTTCGCAAACACATCGACGGGCATACCAGGTTGAAGCGTGCGAGTGCCCAATGTCGCATAGGTCTTTTCGTCAACTGAAACGATTGCTTCGAAATACGGCGCACCAGTAGTGCCATCAACTAAGGTGTCGGCTGAGACGCGTTGGATTTCACCGCTGCCCTCCGGCATGCTGTGACGGGAGAACGAGGAAAAGACCAATGTCACGTCTTGCCCGCTGTAGACTTGGTCGATGTGCAACGGATCAATGCGCGCGGCCACATGAAGCGGTTGATCGCTGGGCACAATGTAAAGCGCAGGCTCTGCTGCGGTGAGGACCGCATGCTCCGCGAATATGCGAGAGCCGTGGACTGTTCCGTCTACAGGCGAGACAATGCGCAATCGTCCCAAACGCTCCTGCACGACTAAGCGTCTTTGCAAGAGCTGCCCGGATTTTGCCGAGATCTCTTGAAGAGCTACGATAGCCCCTTCCCGCCGTGCTTCCTTCAATTGGGTTTTCTGAAACTCCAAAGCTGCACTTCGTGACTTCGCTTCAGCGATTTGCGCCTGCAGACGACCGATTTCTCCAGAGAGTTCTGCATCCGAGCGGTGCAAGTCACGCATACGGTTTTTCTGAACCAAGCCCTGTTTAAAAAGGCCACGAACGTCGTCCCGTTCTGAGCGGACAAGACTCAGCTGGTTTTGCAGCGCTGAAAGTTGAGCTTCAAAACCCTGTATCTGATGGTCAATTTGGACCTGCTGCGCGTCGATCTGCGTTTCCTCGTACTGCGCGGTATCAAGGCGTGCATCGAAAAGCGCCGTTTCTTCTTTTTGCAATTGGCGAACACTCAGCACCGAGAATGTCGAAAAATCCGCAATCGCATTAAATCGGATCGCGTTTCGGCCATCACGTTCGGCTTCCAACCGATCCCGACGGGTGTTCATTTCAGCAAGCTGGCGCTCAATGTCGGCCAACTCTGACCTGAGATATGTTCCATCCAACTCCAATAGCAAATCACCGGCTGCGACCACGTCTCCGTCGCGCGCGTGGATGGCGGCAACCACACCACCGTCTGCGTGTTGCACGACTTGCCGATCGTTTTCCACTTTGACGACGCCTGTTGTGACGACAGCACCTGCGATCTCTGTGCGCGTCGCCCACACGCCAACCCCGATGAACAGGATCGCACATGCGGTGAAGCCAACAACAAGGGGCAGACGGGCATTCATGGGCTGCAATGTCATGCTGATTTCCTTTCGTTCGGAGTTGGTGCTGAAACGGGCACGGTATCCGCTTGATCAGACAGAATGGTGTCGCGCAAACCGCCTGCTTTGACGCGCCCTTGTTCCAAAACAATGATCTGGTCGCAGTCCGTGACCGAGGAGGGACGATGCGTCATAATCACGACTGCTTTGCCTGCGGCTTTCATCGTCTGGATTGCCTCATGTAAGGCGGCCATTCCGTCTGCATCTAGGGCAGCTGCTGGTTCATCCAGAATAAGTAACGCAGGATCATGATAGAGTGCGCGCGCCAGGCATAGGCCTTGCTTTAACCCACCCGCGAGGTGCAGAGCACCCTCACCGATTGTCGTGTCATAGCCGTTTGGCAAAGACAGGACTGCCTCATGCACGCCTGCGCGTTGGGCTGCGCGCACGACCCGCGCAGCATCTGGCTGCGTCAACATATGGGCAATATTCTCAGAAACGGTCGCTGAAAACAGCTGTGCGTCTTGCGCAACATAGCCAACATATCGCCCCAAAGCGCCCGTTTCGTACTGATTAAGTGTTGCGCCGCCCAAACGCACCTCTCCTGCTGCGGGCGTCTGCAGACCTGTAAGCACGCGCGCCAATGTGCTTTTGCCCGCACCGCTGCGCCCGATGATGCCCACTGCCTGTCCGGGAGTGACATCAAAGGACACATTCCGCAGCAAAGGCCGGCTCGCGTCTGGCGACAGAAGTGAGATTGCGCGCACAGATAACTGAGCATCCGGTGCGGGCAGTTGTGTCGGCCGTCCGTTGGTGGATTGCTGTTCAAGTAATGGACGCAGTGCGCCCCATGCGGAGCGGGCTTGTTGCAAGAAGCCCCATTGACCGATGATCGCATCAACCGGTGCAAATGCGCGGCCCATCAAGATCGAACAGGCGATCATGGCGCCGGCGGTGAGTTGCTGTTGCAAAACAAACCATGCGCCGACAGCAAGCACGGCGGATTGCAGGAACAACCGGAAGCCTTTTGAAAACGCCGCAAACGAACTGGTCAAAGTTGTGGCACGCATCGCCACACGGATCGAGCCGTCTTGGAGGCCCGCATAACGTGACAGGATTGCGTCTTGCATTCCGTTCGAGTTGACGACGTCTTTCTGCGCCAAGCTGCCCAAGGCAAGGGTATTGGCAGATCTGTTCAGATCAGCGCTGTCTTTAATGCTGCGCGCAGTCAGGGCCTGGTTCAGTAGAGCAACACAGATCAGTACCCCGCCCCCCGCGACAGCGACCCACCCTAGGGCGGGATGGAAGGCGAAAAGGACACTTATGAACAAAGGGGTCCAAGGCAAGTCGAACAAGGCCAGCACGATCGGAGATGCACAGAAGCTGCGGATCGTCTCCAGATCCGTCAGGGTTGCGGGAGATGACTTGTGTGCGCCCGTCATCATCGCGGTAAAGACGCGGCCGCGCAGCATGGTTTGAGTTTGAACGCCGACAAAGGCTATGATGCGCCCTCGGGCAAATTCGAACGCGGCAAAGAGCGCATAGAGCAGCGCAACCAATGCAAACAACGCCAACAGTGTCTCTTCTGAACGGGAGGTCAAAACACGATCATAGACCTGCAGCATGAACAGCGGACCAGTCAGCATGAGGAGGTTGCACATGACGCTGAAGAGCGCTGTTGCAGCAATCAGCCTGCCAAATCTGGGGGTCGTTATATGGGTCATGTCATCTCGCCGGTTTAGATTTTCAAAACTTGACCAAGGACTTGTGCCTCGGCCGTGTGGTTGGCGAAAATCTGACCGTAACGGCTTTGCGTCACAATCTATCCACACGGATAGTCAGGCGCACATCGGGGTATATCGGCACATGTGACCCTTGCTGATCCGAGACAGGCAGCACGCCCAGCACACCGGAAGGCCCCAAAACCCGTTTGTTGCTGGTCATTTCGCGATGTGACGCGCTACCCTACGCACAGAGAGATGAGGACCAATAGACATGGATACGCACGACCGCATCCGGGACACATGGGCGAAAGCCATCGTGCACCGGGAAACCCTCTCCAGCCGGTTTTACGCGTTGCTGTTTCAAAAGGCGCCTGAAACTCAGGTGCTCTTTAACGGAGATATGCAAGCCCAAGGTGTAAAGCTGATCAATACTTTGAATTTCATCGTCGATCATCTGGATGAGCCGGATCAGCTGCTCCCTGCCGCACGCGATCTTGCGATCCGTCACGTGTCCTACGGGGTCGCCCCGGAACAATATGATGTGGTGGGCGCATGTTTGATCGAGGCGATGCAATCCATTCTGGGGGTGGAGTTTGATGAGGCCGCGCAAAACGACTGGGCTGAAACATACGGTGGCTTGGTCGGCCATATGCTGCCCGTCGCCTACCCTAGCTGACTATACTTAAGGATAGTCGAATATCCACATGCGACACGGCACACAGCCTATAATCCAGTTAACTCCTATCAAAAAGGATAGGACCTGATGCGCATTCACACAGTTAACAGCTCGAACCCGGACACCACAGCCGCCTTTGAAGAGATGAGGGCGTCTTTGCAGGCTAAATGTCCTGAGCCCAGCTTTGTGTTCCTGGCATGCAACGTTCTGCACAAGGCTGACGCTGTGCGAACAGAGCTTGGCCAACTTGGTGCAGGTGCAGCACATGGCGCGTCCTCCTGCCTGGGCACGATGACCGATGCAGGAGATCTGACCCAAGACGGCGCTGGTATTGCGCTCTTTGCTATCGCGGATTCTGAGGGAGACTACGGAACCGGGTTTCAGACGGTCACCGAGAACGCCCGCGCAGCAGCGCAGGCCGCTACGAAAGAGGCTTTGTCTGCCGCGGATCGTGTGGGCGAAATCCCGGATGTTGTGTGGGTCACCGCCACACCGGGCCAGGAAGAGGATGTGCTGGCCGGCATCGAAGATATCATCGGAACAGACGTTCCAATCATCGGCGGAAGTGCCGCTGACAACTCCGTCAGTGGCGAGTGGTATGTCCTGACCCCCCAACAGTCCGGCGATCAGGCTGTTGTTGTGTCGGTGCTTTTTCCATCGACCGATGTGTCCTTTGCCTATCTCAATGGCTATGCACCCACTGCGCATCAGGGCGTGGTAACCAAGGTTGAAGGGCGCAAGCTGATCGAAATTGATCACCGCCCGGCGATGGAGGTCTATGATGCCTGGACTGATGCAGTGTTTGAAACACCGTCTGCAAGCGAGACCGAGAATATTCTGTCTGCCGCAACGCTCTGGCCCATTGGGCGTGAGGTGTCACGGGTACAGGGCATTGCGCATTACCTGTTGGCGCACCCGGCGATCGCCAATGGTGACGGATCACTCGACCTTTTTGCCGATTTGAACCCCGGGGAAAAGATCACGCAAATGTCTGGCACATCCACGGCTTTGGCCAAACGCGCGGAACGTGTCGCGCGGCAGGCCCGCCCCCGTGCAGATGGCCCAATAGCCGGGGCGCTCATGGTCTATTGCGGCGGCTGTATGTTGAGCATCCGTGACAAGATGGATGTTGTTCTGAAAGGCACCACAGACGCCCTTGATGGCGCGCCGTTTTTGACGCACTTTTCCTTTGGAGAACAAGGACAAGTGGTTGGCGGTGGAAACAGGCATGGGAATTTGATGATCTCATGTCTTGTTTTTGCCGGGTCCGACGACCCGAGTTGATGGAGCGGTATGCCTGACGACGAACGCCTCCGCGAAGCCCTTGTCGAACTGCAAGACCTTCGAAACCGCGAAGCGCGTTTGTTGGATGAAGCGCAGATATTGTTCGATGTGTTGAACACGCTGTCAGGCGCTGAGACGGTTTCAGAGGCGGTTTCGAAACTGCTATCGACGACACAGAGAGCGCTAAACGCGGATGCCGTGGCACTTGTCAGTGCGTCCGAGGATGGTCACGTCCGCGTCGTCCGCTCAACGCAACCCAGCTTGGACGATCTGAACGAAGCTGTGGACGTGTTCCCGGTGTTTTCCAAGCCCAGGAACCTGGTGGATATCACCGAAGTTGATCCATGGTCTGCGCTGGCACTTGGCGATCCACCATTTCGCAGTCTGCTGTCTGCGCCGATCTCGTTGGAGGAAGGCCAACGCCGGGGCGCTTTGCTGGCCTTTGACAAAGATCGGGCGCAATTCACGAATTCTGACCGGCAGATGCTGTCGCAGATTTGCAAATTGGGCGAACAAAGCCTGAAGGCACTTGAGCTTAAGTCACGCAATCAATTGCTGGCCGCCGTTATTGATGGATCCTCATCAGGATTTGCTATTGCCGACGCCAAATCGGGCGGGCACCCTCTAATCTTTGTGAATAGAGCGTTTGAGGCCCTGTCCGGCTATTCTAGCGAAGAGGTTTTGGGGCAGAACTGCCGTTTTTTGAACGACGAAGACGCTGCATCCACTATTCGGAAAGAACTGCGGGACACCGTGCAACGAAATGGCACAGGCACCTTCGTTCTACGCAACAAGCGCAAGAATGGAGAGCCGTTTTGGAATGAGCTCTCTCTTTTTCCGGTTAGTGGGGCAGATGGAACCGTCGAATACCTGGTTGCCACACAAACAGACGTTTCACAGCGCGTCCGGGCTCAAGAACAACGTGAACTGATCCGCCAGCGTATGTATGAGGCGCTGTCACATACAGATGACGGGTTTCTGCTGGTGGATGCAGATTTGACGGTCCTTTTCAGCAATCCCCATCTCGGACAAATCCTTCCCGCTCCGGGATATGATTGGAAACCCGGCACCGCCTTTCAGGACAACCTTAAGGCCCATATCGGCACCATCCCCGACGGCATTCTTTCGGAAAAACCGGACATCGCCTCCTTTGATCCGCGTGAGTTTATCAAAAGCAAACCACAACGCGAACTGGCTTTACCCGATGGGCGCACGCTTTTGATGAGGATCCAGCGGACGGGCGAAGGTGGGTTCGTGTTGTCCATTACGGATATCACCCCCCTTAAGACAACAGAACGGACATTGCGGGCACGGGTGGCCGCGATTGAAAACGCCCCGGACGGAATCGCTATTACTGACACTGATGGGCGCGTCGTCTATGCGAACCCAAGTCTGTGTGCGTTGTTTGGCGTCACCTCTGACGTTCAACTGATTGGTCGGCCCTGGTCGGCGAAATACCTCACCGACAACGGCCGGGACCGCATTGACGCCACAAAGGACGCGTTGCAGACCGATGGGCAAGCCAGCCTGCGACTTGTATTGGGGCCTGAGGGGGACGAACGGCGCTGGCACGATGTCGTGCTGAGGCAGGTTGACCGTGTGGGCGTCATTCTCATCGTGCGCGACATCACCAAACAGCGCGCGATCCGCAACAAGCAGTTTGAGTTGACCGAACAGTTGGATCTGGCCCGCCGCCAGCAAATCCTGTCACAAATGGCAGCAGGGCTTGCGCATGATTTCAACAATTTGCTGTCGGCAATTACAGGATCGGCCCAGTTGATCAGCAGCGACTGGTCGGTTAGCGAAAAGCTGAAAGGCCATGCTGACCGGATCGCAGCGGCTGGTACGCAGGCAGCCTATCTTGTCAATCGCCTGCTGGATTTGGGCCGCAACACCGGCGACATCGCGGAATTCGATCTGCGCGACGCGGTGAAATCCGCGCTCGACCTGCTTTCGGTAAACCTGCCCCCAAATGTGACAGTGAACAGCAACCTGGGTGCTGCGCCCATTTTGATCCAAGGCAGCCCGACTGAAGTGACGCGCATCGTGCTTAATCTGCTGTTGAACGCGCAGGATGCGATGGGCAGGACGGGTGGCACATTGACTGTGGGCGCGGCCTTGTCTGATGCGGTGGGCGTCAAACCCAAACTGGGACGGATCGATTCAAACAAACCTTATGCGACGTTCTTTGTCGAAGATGACGGCCCCGGCATTCCCACCGATGTGGTGGATGCGATATTTGATCCATATTTCACTACCAAGGGCGCGCAAGGCTCAGGTCTGGGGCTCGCCACCGTGTCATCCATGGTGATCTCTAACAACGGCGCGATCCGTGTCGAGACGGAGTTGGACAAGGGCAGCAGATTTACCATCTATTGGCCCATTGAAGCGGCGACGAACCCAGCTTCTGACTCAGCGGCGACGCTGACGCGTGTCGATCTGAGTGGACATCTGGTCCTAGTCGTCGATGACGAAGCCGATGTCGCCAGCGTCGTAGGCACGTATCTCGAAGCGCTGGGGGCGGAAGTGGCTATCGTCAACGATCCCGATCTGGCAATCGAAAGCGTGCGCGATGATCCCGATCCCTGGTCGCTGATCATATCTGACTACAATATGGGTGAGATCAATGGCGGCGATCTGGTCGAGGCTGTCGCCAAGACAGCCCCTGATTTGCCAGTGATGATCCTGACCGCCCTGTCGCGACGTTTGGTCGATCCGCGGCTGTCGACCCCATCTGTGAAGGCAGTGTTTGCCAAGCCGCCCGACCTGAGGCAAATTTCTCAGGCTGTCGCGGATCATGCACGGACCACAAAAGGACAAAGCGCATGAAAATTCTTATCGCCGATGACCATGATCTGGTGCGTGATACCCTGTCGGCTTTCATGGAAAATGAACCCGACATCCAAGTCACAACTGCCGCAGATCTGGATGGCGCCTGCGAAGAAGCGCGCAAGACGCTTTTTGATCTGATCCTGCTGGATTACTCGATGCCCGGCATGAACGGGCTGGAGGGCCTTTCCAAGGCGATGGAAGCGGGCGACGGCCGCCCGGTGGCCATCATGTCAGGCATTGCACCCAAAGCGATTGCGCAAGACGCGCTTGATGCGGGCGCCATTGGGTTTCTGCCCAAGACAATGGGGGCGAAATCTCTCGTCAATGCTATCCGCTTCATGGCAGCGGGCGAGACATTTGTGCCTGTCAAATTCATGACTGCGGAAGAAGCAGAGCCGGAAAACCCAATTGCGAAAGGTCTGAGCCAGCGGGAGTTGGAAGTGCTGAGCGGTCTGTGCCGAGGCCTGTCGAACAAAGAGATCGCGCGAGAGTTGGATTTGCAGGAAGTCACCATCAAGCTGCATGTGAAAACCACCTGCCGAAAGCTGAATGCCAAGAACCGCACCCAAGCGGCGATGATCGCGAAAGAGGCCGGTCTGTTCTAACCGGCCCCTCACTTGTTTTCTTTAGAACAGGATACTGTCGGCAAGGTCCTGAATTTGGGTCTCCTGCGCAAAGCCCAAACCGTTCAACTGCAGCGTTGTCCCTGCGCCCAGATCCAACGTGACATCGTTCTGCGCGGTCAGTGACGCGTGATCTGCGAGCCAGTTGTTCGCCGTCTCTCCGTTCGTCAAAACATCGAGCTGGCGGAGATCCAGCAGATCACCCTCATCCGTTGAGAAGTCGGTGATGACGTCCAAGCTGCCGTCGATATCGACAGATCTGAACACGAACCGGTCTGCATCTGCCCCGCCGGTCGCGATGTCGTCGCCAGCACCCAGATAAAGCCGATCTTGCCCGGCACCGCCATTCAGGATGTCATCGCCGCTCCACCCGTTGAGGTAATCGTTGCCGTCGCCACCTAGGAGACGGTCATCGCCGCTGCCTGCCAGCAGTCTGTCATTACCCTCACCGCCGTCCAGCGTGTCATCGCCGTTGCCGCCTTCCAGATGGTCTTGCCCGGCATCACCACTCAGATCGTCATTGCCTGAGCCGCCTTTCAAACGGTCAACGCCGTCTCCACCGGACAGGACATCGTCACCTGAGCCGCCATCCAGCGTGTCCGCACCAGCACCGCCTTGAAGTTGGTCGTTGCCGCTTCCACCTTTCAGGACATCCGCATCGGCGCCGCCATCCAGCTGGTCATCGCCCGATCCGCCATCCAAGATATCTGCGCCGTCCTGACCATATAGATGGTCATTCTCACGACCGCCGCTCAGCGCGTCATCATCAGCGCCTCCAAACAGGACATCGTTGCCAGACCCACCTTTCAGGACGTCTGCGCCTGTCCCGCCATCCAGCAGGTCATGGCCCGCGGAGCCGGACAGATCGTCGTTTCCGGCACCGCCATACAGCGTATCATCATCTTCAGGCAGGGCGTTGCCGTACTGGTCAAACCGGTTTCCGGCCTCGTCATAGACCGAGAGGATGCCGTTTTCGGTTTGTCCTGATCCGCCGTTCAGCACATCATTGCCGTCATCCCCATGCAGCACGTCACCGGCCCCGTCGCCAAAGGCCAAGTCGTCACCAATGCCACCCGACACGGTATCAGACCCTGAGCCGCCGCGCAGATCATCGTCATAGGTCAAAGCCCCTTCGACTGTAGCGACGAGCGACAGGTCACGTAGCAAGACGCTGCTGTTCAGATCGATGTCCGCGAACGGGCTTTCCGCCGTTGGATCGGCTGCGCCGTCGTTCGAATAAGACTTGGGTGCGGCAGCCATCAGCACCAAGGAGGCTTCATTCGTCGCCTCATCAATGACGACCTTGTAAATGCCGCCAGAGGTATCTGTGGCATCATTCATGTCGTGATCGCCACCGTTACCGCCCACGTAGAGCGTTCCGTCTGCATCATAGATCGCAGCACCGAAGGTCATCAGCGGAACGCCGGTTTGGACCTTTCCGTCAACCACGGTGCTTGTCACAGCAATGGTCGAAAATTCAGGCGTGCCGGTTGAGATATCGACAACAAGCAATGTTGTCTCCGCCCCCTCCGATGACGGGCGAGAGACCCCGCGGAAGCTTTGCGTCTGTGCGTCAAAGGCCAGATCATAGTATTTCGAGGTCACGGCACCTGTGTCGAATTTGTAGACAGTTGTCAGCGGGTTTCCGTCCGCATCAAACTGATCCACGTCGATCACGGTCACCCGGTCCATGTCGGCCTCAAACGACCAAAGATTGCCTTTGTCGTCAAAGTCACCCGTCCAGGACCGATACGGGGTTTCGCCCACAAGATAGCTGTCGCCTTTGGCGTCGATCATGACCAGATCGGATTTGCCCACGGCATTACCGTTCGAATCCACACCATTACCGACCGCAATGGCATAAAGCAGATTGTCCTCGGCGTTAAAGCCCAGCGAATTGACGTTGACCGTGCCGTCAGACCCGGCCTTTTCATAGCCATTGGTCTGGGTGTCATAGACGTAAAGCGTGCCGTTCAAAACCTGATAGAGGTTGGCTTGCCCGTCCGCGAACGCTGCAACGGTATGTGTCTCGTCACCGATGGTTTTTTCGGTCTCGTAGTAGAAGGCTGGCCCATCCATATGGACAACAGGGCCCCCGGTCTCCGTATCGATAGAGCGGAAGGTGATTTCAGTCCCCGCTCCGCTCGCAGTGAACTGCAGCGTGTAGTCGGAAAATGCGCCGCTATCTGTCATGACAGTTTCGGCGACCTCTCCGTCAACCAACACTTCAACGGCGGCATTCGTCCGCCCCGCCGCAAAGTTCGCGGCCAGAGAGAAGGACACGGAATAAACACCACCGGCTTCTGTTTGGACAGTCTGTGTCATTTGCTGATGGCCAGCATCCAGATCTGTCACCGTCCATTCGCCGCTGGCGGCATAATCGGTGAAGGATTTGATACCCTCCGTCCCGTCCAGCAGGTTCGGGTCAGAGTAGTCACCGTAGATGAGATCATTCTGACCATCCCCACGGATAACATCGTCACCGGCAAGACCGGCGATGATGTCTGGGTTTGCGGAACCGACCAGCGTGTCGTTCACACTGGTTCCGCCCATAAATGTAGGCATTTTTATTACTCCTGATTGAGAATTTGGCGGCCAGAACGGCCACCATTTGTGTTCACCACCCGATGCCGTTCACATGCGTGGTGTCCTGAACGTCCGATGTCAGACGCACAAGGTCGATGACGGTCTTGCCCGCAACATGGGACAGCGCGTCTTGATAGCTTTGGTGGGGATGGCACAAGATGATTGTGTCCGCCTCTTGAACGGTTTGGGCCAAATCCTCGGACAGCATCCCACGCAGATCACTCGCCAAACGCTGCAGCCCCGGACTGCCGTGGCGCACATAGGCCAGTTGCCCTTCGATATTGGTGTCCTGCGTAATCGCGGTGTCATGCACACTGACCGCAACACCAGCATCAGACAGGGTCGCGATCACCTCAAGGATCGGGCTTTCGCGCAGATCATCCGTGCCGGGTTTAAACGCGGCGCCCAAGACGGCTACCTTTTGCGCCCCCGTCTCCAACACCATCTCTGCAGCGCGAGCGATATGAGCAGCGTTTGATTGGCCCAGAGCTTGGATCATCGGGATATCGACGCCAATCTTGTCCCCGATATGGGCCACCGCGCGCACTTCTTTGGGCAAGCAGGAACCGCCATAGGCAAAGCCAGGTTTCAGGTAGTAGGGGCTGAGATTCAGCTTTGTGTCCTGCACAAAGATGTCCATCACATCATGGCTGTCCACGCCTAAAGGTTTGCACAACCGGCCGACTTCGTTGGCAAAACAAACCTTTGCCGCATGCCAGACATTGTCAACATATTTGACCATTTCGGCGGTTTCGATTGAAGTCGTGATGACATTTTCGTCCACCGGGTCAAACATCCGCGCCACAATGCGTGCAGTCCGATCATCGGTCGCACCCACGACGGTTTTGGGGGGCGCGTAGAAATCTGCCACTGCCACGCCTTCGCGCAGAAACTCAGGGTTGAAAGCGACTCCAAAGTCGGCACCCATCGCCTTGCCAGAGATCTTTTCGATGATTGGCGCCATCACACCCAAAGTCGTTCCCGGAGGGATAGAGCAGCGCATGACAACCACATGGAAATCGCTTTTCTGCGCAATGCCCACGCCAATGCTGCGCGCCGCCGCCTCGATATAGCGGTAGTCGCAACCGCCATCTGCTGCAGTCGGCGTGCCAACGGATACAAAGGTTACATCGGTGTCGCGCACAGCCCAGGTCAGATCGTCGGTGGCTGTGATCAGATCGTTCTCCACGCCCTCAGACAGCAGTTTGCCCAGATCTTTTTCGTGAATGGGCGACACACCCTGCGCGATCTGTTCGCATTTTTCGAGGTCGATATCGACGCCTACAACGCGGTGGCCAAGGCTTGCCAGGCAAGCGGTTGAGACAGCACCAACATAGCCAAGACCAACGACGCTGACCGCAGGTTTGGTATCGGGAACGGGGCGAAGGACCGGCGTTAAATGTTGCAGGTCAAGGGCAGTCATATCCATCATTTTTCAAGTGCTCCTGGCAGAGTGTTTCGTTACACTCTGGATAACCCTTTGAAACATTTTGCTGTTTTCAGGGAAAGGATAGACGCAGTCCCGTTGGATCAGCCGGGCTATCCTTATGGCTAGCGGCGAACCTTCCTTTGGTTGGTCAAGAAAAAAGCCCCGCGAAACGATGTTCGCGGGGCGGTGAGTGGTGGAGGGAGGGAGAGTGTTTATGCCGCTTGAGCGTTGTCCGCGCGGTCGTAGATATCCTCGTACCGGATGATGTCATCTTCACCCAGATACGCGCCCGACTGGACCTCGATCAGGTGCAGCGGCACTTTGCCGGGGTTTTCCAGACGGTGCACTTCACCCAAGGGGATGTACGTGCTTTGGTTTTCCGTCAGCAGTGTGACCGTGTCACCAATTGTGACATTGGCCGATCCTTCGACAACCACCCAGTGTTCAGCGCGGTGCATATGGCTCTGCAGGCTCAGCTGCGCGCCAGGTTTGACCATGATCCGCTTTACCTGGAACCGCTTGCCCAATGTCAGCGTCTCATAATAGCCCCAAGGGCGATGGCAGCGCTGGAAGTCTTCCGCCTGCTTGGCGCCTTTGGCTTTCAACGTGGTCACAACCTGGCGCATCTTTTCGGTGTCGCGCATATCGGCCACCAGCACGGCATCCCGCGTGGCAATAGCCGCGACACCGTCAAGGCCAAGACCCACAATCTCGATATCAGGGTCGACACTGCGCAAAAGGGATCCGGTGCAGTCAATCGCCGTGGCTGATTGGCTCAGCGCATTGCCATCTCCATCGAGCTCTTCCACACCCCAAACGGAGTTCCAGCTGCCCAGATCTGACCAGCCGGCGTCCATCGGAACCACGGACAAGGTGTCATGCTTTTCCATCACCGCATAGTCGATGGAAATATCTGCGGCCCGCGCATAGGCATCTGCGTCTAGCCGCGTGAAATCGAGATCGGTGCGTGCCAAGGTCAGAGCGGCACGGCAAGGGCCAATCAGTTCAGGCGCGTGCGTCTCAAACGCCTTCAGGATCATATCGACGCGGAACATGAAGATACCGGCGTTCCACAGGAAGTTGCCTGCCGACACCATCTTTTCGGCCGTGTCTTGATCCGGCTTTTCGACAAAGCGTACGAGGGGCAAAACCGGCTCGCCGCGCGGCGCGTCATTCGTTTCCAAATAGCCGAAGCCCGTCTCTGTACGATCCGGGCGGATGCCGAATGTGGTGATCGCCCCCTCATCAGCGGCGAGCACAGCAGCACGGACAGAGCGTAGGAACGCCTGCTGATCCGTCATGACGTGGTCTGACGGGGCCACCAACATGATCGCGTCTGGCGTCGTCTCCAACCGCAAAGCCGCAGTCAGGATTGCGGGTGCTGTGTTGCGCGCTTCTGGTTCGATGAAAATCTCTGCATCCTCCACCCCTTCAGCGGCCAGCTGCTCGGCCACGACAAAGCGGAAGTCAGCACCTGTCATCACAAGAGGTGTGCCAAAATCCGGCGCTGACAGGCGGGAGATCGTCTGTTGAAAAAGGCTGGTTTCGCCCGTGATTTGTGTGAACTGTTTAGGGTAGCTTTTGCGCGACAAAGGCCACAGGCGTGTGCCGGAACCGCCGGCCAGGATAACAGGGTAGATCATCTTTTCTCTCCGTGAATGGGCGGGATGCCCGTTGGGATGACCTTTGTGTAGCTTGTTGATTTTGCTGTATCTCCTGTCCCGATGCAGAGTCAGCGCGCCCTTTCGAGGGTCCCTCTATCCGAAAGGATAGACATGTTAGAAAAACGGATTGGGGACCAGCCCAACGTAAACGGCCACACACAGGAAAAACCCCGACACGGCAGTGACCAACTGGAACTTGGCCATTGCGTTTTGCAGAGTCGCGACCAGCCCTTGGCCTGCACCTGCCGATTGGTTGCCGCGGTTTGACCATTTCTGTTTGCTGAGGTGGAAGATCATATAGACCTTCACCGACGCGTTGATGATCTGGTTGAAGTACAAGATGAAGGGCCAGCTCATGTCGATGCTGCGGCTGTAGCGGAACAGGAACAGGCACAGGATCACTCTGGAGAATAAGACCCAGATCAGGCAGGAATAGATGTAGGTTGCATCATGGGCAGAGGCCAAGATCGCCATTGCGGGGCTGACCAGCATCGTCCACATCGCGATCCGTTGATCCACGACGCACCACCAGATAAACGGTTTGACCACAAAAGGCCCTAGGGCAATCGCCCGCGCCCCGTTGCGCAGCATGTTCCCGGACCACCGGCGGAAGTTCTGGACCATCCGCTCCAGCCCGTTTTCCTTAATGACCTCAATTGTGTAGACCGTGGCGTCCGGCACATAGATCATCTTGGCCCGTTGGGTCAGCATGTAGTACCAGGTCGACTTGTCATCGCCCGACAAAAACCGAAACCGCCCCCACAGCCAGTGATCCAGATGATCGGCCTCAATCGTGCGGATGAAGCGATGGCTGACCATATGCTTGGCCCGAAAGACCGACATGCGGCCGGTCAACGTCAGCACCTGATCGGACAGCGCATGGCTTTGCATCGCCAAGCGGCGCTGCGCAAATCGCATGTTCAACCAGCTTTGGATCCATTTCGGACCATAGCAGATCACCTCTTCGTCGGTGGTCAGGGCCTGTAATTCGGGATCGGCCCCAAACATGCTCAGCGTCTTCTCCATGACGTCATCGCCGTAAAGCGCGTCGCCATCCATAAAGATCACCAGATCATCATCCTGCACCCCGTGCCGGTTGATCGCCCGCAGGATCATTCCGATCGCCATCCGTTTGCCGGGTTGGTTCTGTCGCAGAAAGACGAGCTTTGCCAATGCATCGGGAATGTCCTGGGCGTGGGTTTCGACAAAGTCGCGGATGATCGTCTCGTCATAAGATGACCCCGTCCCGATATAGAGCGTGGTTGGAATCTGTGCCCGCTGGATCTGGCTGAGAATGGAGCCGATCACCCGTTTGGTGATGGCCGGTTCCTCGAAGTAGGTGGTCATCTGGATGTGCAATCGGCGCGGGCGCCAGCCCTCATCCCACAGCGCTTTGGCGCGGGCGCGCATGCCCGGCCATTTCAATCGCGCGTAGATTTCCGCCCGGACCGCATGGGTAAACCACCAGCCAAACCGCCAAAACCCCAGGATGCCAAGGATGAAAGTGATCCTGACGACACCGGGTTCCAGAAATCGGTTGGCTGTGTTCAAAAGCAACCAGAACAGGGTTGAGATCATCAGAAACAGAAAGGCCATCTGCGCAAAAGACCAGCGTGAAAACCCTCTCGGACGCGGCCCCTTGAGCCCGCGCAAGCGAACGGTCAGGTCCTTGTCAAAAGCGTAATCGGTCTCGGGCGCATACATCAGTCCGGCCTATTCTTGACGCGCTGCAAGAGTGTTTTCCTGCTCACGCGCAAAGGTGGTTTCCGCAAGTGTTCGCGCCGCTTGGTAGATCGTTTCAACCGATGCGAGGGAGCGTCGCGCCAGTTGTTTCTCGGCGCTCAGATTAACGGGCGCACCGGCATTCAGAGCGGCCTGTGCATCCTCGTTAGCGAACCCCTCGCTGGCTACGGTGACAATGATGCCGAATTCGCCGGGTCGCGTCGGATCTTCACCCGCGCGCAGATCGATGATTGCACCTGTGATGTATTGCCTCTCCCCACCCAGATTATAGACGATGGAGGCAGGCATACCGACATACAACGTCTCTGCCAGCCGTTCAGAGGCCCAACCCACCGCCGTTAAAGCTGCATCGCCCTGAACCGAGATCAGCGGTGTCCCCCCGCGCACTGCGCTGCCGACTGTGGTCAGCACCTCACTCACCTGACCATCGGTGGGCGCATAGATGTTCAGCGATTTCGCATATTCCTCATGACGCTCCAATACGTCCCGCGCCGTACTCAATTCAGCGTCACGTATGGCGCGCAAATCATTCAGCCTGGCTATGGTGATTTCAACCGGATCAAGGTCCCTCGCCGCCTCTGCATCGATCCGACGCAAATCCACCCAGTGCTGCCGCATGTCTTCAAAGGATATTGTTTCGAAGAACGCCATATGATGTATCGCTGCCTTCGCCATGCGCAGCCTAATGGCCGTGTCTGGTGACATCGCACGTTCGAGGTCAGCTATAGCAGTCTCCACCTCGTCCAGCGCCGCTTTGGTCCGCGTCACTTCTAACCGCGCCAGCTCTACATCTGCTTCTCTTTCTGCATTTCGTATTTCAGCCAGAAGGTCGCCCATTTTGACCGTCGAGCCTGGCGCCACAGGCGCTGCAACAACAACACCAGCATCAGGCGCGGTCATCGTCCGTTCAGGGACATCTATGCGCCCATGTTGAATGTCGATCGTGTCGACCCGGCTCCAGACCGATCCGCCAAGGACACCGAAAACGAAGTAACTCAGAATGACGTAGACTGCGATATTATAGGCCACCCGCAGAAACCTGGGGGACTTCCCTGTGATGCCCTGTTTTTGCTCTTCTTCTGTCTCGCCCATCGGGACCAGATCAACGGGCGTATCAAGGCTGGTAATAATCTGATCCGTTGCCGCCATCTGCCCCGACATCAGGTTGCGATAAAACAGCGCCAACGTTTCCCGCTGCCGTCCGGTCAGATTGTCAAAGTAGACAAATTTCTGATCCACATCGTGGGTCAGAGCCACGGGAAACGTGATCTCAACCCCCTGAAACGGGATAGACAGTTGACCGGCGCGGGGCACCTCCGCCCAGCTGCCGTCCACTGCAAACCCCTGCAGCCCCCACCGATCGATGGAAAAACGCATGCCATCCCGATCCACCAACGCGAGCGGGGCACGTACGGTGAAACTCAGATCAGGACTTGGGTTTTCGTGAACAATTTCCATTGGGCCACTTCGCAGGTTGAAACGAGGTAAACCTAAGCGGAAAAGACGCCGCTGGTGATGGCGCGTTGGGTGTGAATGAGGGGACAATAGATCAGGTAAGCTATACCAAAGGATAGCGCGTCAAGTTGGCTATCCGAATGTATAGCATTGCTCGGGTGCGGCATTGTTTGAGAGGCGCAGACGTCGCCGACACTACGTCGTGAAGACAATCTGATATGCAGCAAAATTGGCGAACGAAACCCTATGTCGAAGTGCTAAATGCCCAAGACCGCGACGAGAACATAGTTCAAGCCTGCGCATAGATCTCGGTGGTTTTGAGGTTCGCATGCCCGAGGAGCGCCTGCACCATCCGGATGTCGAGGCCCTCTTCAATCAGCAAGGTCGTAACCGAATGCCAGAACCGCACCTGACCCCTACACAACCCCGTCCTGACGCAGGGCCGCGATCTCGTCGGCGGTGTAGCCGGCCTCTTGCAGCACCGCGTCGCTGTGCACACCCAGACCGGGTGCGGAGTGGCGGACCTGTAGAGGGGTTGCGCCGAATTTCATCGGGAACCCCGTCATTTGCACATCGCCGTGACCGGGATGGGGCACGGTGAGGACCATTTCCTGGGCGGCGACCTGGGGGTCGGCCAGCGCCTCGGTCATGGATTGCACGCGGCCGCAGGGGACCCCGGCGGCGTTCAGGCGCATGATCCAGTTGGCTTGCGTGTCGGTGGCCACGGCCCGGTTGATCAGGGCGTTCAGTTCGGCCCGCGCGGCAAGGCGTTTGGCATTGGTGTCAAAGCGGGGATCGTGGAGGAGATCGGCCAGCCCGATCTCTCCCATGAAGCGGGCGCAGATGACCTCGGTCGAGGGGGCGACGGCGATATCTCCGTCTGAGGCGTGAAAGAGCCCGTAGGGCGATGCGATCGGGTGGTCGTTGCCGGTGGGCGTCGGGTTCTGGCCTGTGGCGAGCGCGCCGGAAGACAGATACGCGCTCATCGCGAGCATCGACATCATCATGGAGGCTTCGACATGCTGGGCGGGGCCACCCGCTTCGCGCCCGCGCAGGGCGGAGACGGCGGCAAGCGCGGCAAAGAGGCCTGCCACAAGATCGGTGATCGGCGCGCCTGCGCGCATCGGGCCTGTCTCAAGCGAGCCGTTGGTCGACATGAACCCGGACATGGCTTGGGTGATGAAATCAAAGGCCGGGCGGTCGGCATACGGCCCGGTGGAGCCGTAGCCATTGACGCTGACCACGATCAGATTGGGGTTAATCTCGGCCAGACGCTCTTTCGTAAGGCCCATCTTGTCGAGCACACCGGGGCGATAATTCTCGGTCATCAGATCGGCGTTTTGCAGGAGCCGTTCGAGGACGGCCTTGCCCGCGTCAGAGCGCAAATCAAGCGTCATGGAGCGCTTGTTGCGGTTGAACCCGGCGAAATACCACGAGAAACCGTTCACATGTTCGCCTTGCCCGCGCACCGGATCGCCTGTTTCGGGTGGCTCGATCTTCACGACGTCTGCGCCCAGATCGCCCAGCAGCATGGCGCAGAACGGACCCGACAGGATGCGCGTCAGGTCGATGACGCGCACGCCGGAAAGCGGGAGCGGTCCGCTCATCCTTCGGCCGTGACGGTCAGTTGCGGATCATAGCGGCGCAGGCGCGGGCCGGCTTTGAGGATCTGGCCGGGCAGGGTCTGGCCCAGCGTTTCCTGAGTCAGACGCGCGGCGGCGGTGATGCCCTCAAGGTCGATGCCGGTCTCATAGCCGCTTTCCTGCAGCAGATAGACTAGATCTTCGGTGCAGATATTGCCCGTGGCGCCGGCGGCGAAGGGGCAACCGCCCAAACCGCCGATGGAGGCGTCGTAATGGGTGACGCCTTGGGTCAGGCCGGTCATCACGCAGGCGAGGCCCACGCCGCGGGTGTTGTGGAAATGGAGGGTGATCTCCATCTCCGGGACCTCGGCGCGGATCGCCTGGATCGCGGCTTTAACGGTGGCGGGCGTGGCCATGCCGGTGGTGTCGCCCAGGCTGACGCTGGCCGCCCCAAGGTCATGATAATACTTGGCGATGCGGGCGACGTTTTCCGGGGGAACGATGCCTTCAAACGGGCAGCCGAAGGCGGTGGCCATGCCGCCCTCCACCGCGATGCCTTCGCGGTGCATCAGCGCGGCGACGGCGTCAAATTCCGACAGCGACTGATCGACGGAGCGGTTCACGTTTTTCAGGTTGTGCGTCTCGGAGACCGACACGACCGTGTGCACGGCATCTACGCCCGCGGCGGCCGCGCGCTCGGCCCCTTTGAGGTTGGGGATCAAGGCCGCCAGCATCGCGTCGGCGGGGCGGTCCACACCGGCGATCACCTCGGCGGCGTCGGCCAGCTGCGGCACGGCGCGGGGGCTGACGAAAGAGGTGATCTGGATGTGGCGCACGCCCGCGGCAAACATCGCGTTGACGATGTCGATTTTGCGGGCGGTGGGGATGAAGGTTTTGATGTTCTGGAACCCATCGCGGGGGCCAACCTCGCAGACGGTGATGGCGCTGCCTTCCGGCACGGGGGCGGTGGCATGGGTCATGAAAAACCTCGTGTCAGTGGTGCTTCTGGCGCGTTAAATCGCGTGTTGAGGCGCAGAATGCCAGTCCCGAGGTCCGCTCTGCAAGGGTCGGCAAAAAAGCGCGGCGGGCGCAGGGGCAGGACGGTCCCGTCAGGCTTGACTCAGGGTTAACGCGACGGTGTGATTTACCGCGCTAAGGCAAGTATCTGATCTATAAACTAAAATTCTTGTAAGCCATCAATTTGAGATCACGTCAAAGTTCCCGCTCAAGGCGTCACAATCCACGGCTTTGCCATCTTTTTTCACGATGCCAACTCTCGCGACAAAGCAGCCCACGCTTGAACTTCGCAAAAACCGCCGCTTATCTGAACTGGGTTTATGCAATGGGAGGATTTCGGACCTATGGGAGTTACATCATTCATTTCGGCCAAATTGGCCGCCGTCACCACGGTGACCATGCTGTCACTGTCGGCAGCACCGCAGATGGCCATGGCGGACGAGTGCATCGCGCCGTCCAACCCGGGCGGCGGTTGGGATTTCACCTGCCGCACCATCGGGCGCATCCTGAGCGAGCTGGACCTTGTGGACGGCAATGTGCAGATCACCAACATGCCCGGCGGTGTCGGTGCCGTGACCTATGCCATGGTCGAGGCGCAGCGCTCGGATGATCCGGGGCTGATCGTGGCGACATCCACCGTGGGCGTGACGCAGATCGCGCAGGGCCGCTACCCGTCGGGTATCGACACGATGCGCTATCTGGGGATGCTGGGCGCCGATGTGGGCGTGATCGCCGTGGCCGCGGACAGCGAATACGAGACGCTGGCGCAGCTCAATGAGGCGATGGTCGCGGATGCGTCCTCGGTTGTCACCGCAGGGTCGTCCGGGGCAGGGGGATGGGACCATATCCGCCTGCTGATGGTCGCGCGCGAAGCGGGTCTGGAGGACCTGACCGCCTTGCGTTGGGTGCAGTTTGATGGCGGCACCGATGCGGTGACGCAGATGATGGGCGGGCAGCTTGATGTCGTCTCCACCGATCTGGGCGAAATCGCGGGCTTTGTGGAATCCGGTGACATCCGTATTCTGGCGGCCCTGTCGACCGATCCGATCCCGGCCTTCCCGGAGATCCCCACGGCAATCAGCCAGGGCATCGACGTGACGGGCTATAACTGGCGCGGTCTTTACACCGGCGGCAATGTCTCGGACGAGGCCTATAACGCCTGGGTCGAGAAGCTGGAAACGCTCTACAATTCCGACGAATGGCAAACCGCCGCTGTGGAGTTCGGTCTTGTTCCGATCTGGATCGGCGGCGCGGATTTCGAGACCTATGTCCGCGAGCAGGAACAGGTGATGGCGGGTATCTCGCGCGATATCGGCATCATTGAATGAGCATCAGACTGGCGGGCGTCGCGATCTTTCTGATCGCGGCGCTTTACGCATGGACGGCACAGGATTACACCGCATCCTTCGGTGACGTTCTGGGGCCGTCCGTGTTCCCTGTGATGGTGGGCATCCCGGCGATGGCGCTTGCGCTGTCGCTTGTGGTGTTTCCAGGCGGATCGGTCAGCTGGCCGTCTGGCCCGCGCTTGGTGCGTCAGGCGATGGCCTTGGGCGCGCTGATCGCCTACGCGCTGCTGTTGGAGCCGTTGGGCTTTCCGCTGGCCACCGCTGCGGTGATCGCCGCTGTTGCAATGGTGCTGGACGGACCGCCGCTGAAATCGGCTCTGATTGGCATCACCGGCTCTCTTTCGCTGTGGGTGCTGTTCGATCAGCTACTCGGCTTGCCCATCGACTTTCTCGGCACTTTGTTCGGCGGCTGACACGCTATGGAAATACTCTCGTCCCTCGGCCTTGGCTTTTCGGTCGCTGTGCAACCGCTGCACCTGACCTTGCTGCTTTTTGGCTGTTTCGCAGGCACGCTGATCGGCGCGATGCCGGGGCTGGGGCCGGTCAATGGCGTGGCGATCCTGATCCCGCTGACATTCGCGTTCGGCTTTGATGCGACCGCGTCCCTGATCCTGCTGAGCGCGGTCTATTTCGGCTGCATGTATGGCGGGCGGATTTCGTCGATCCTGCTCAACATTCCCGGAGACGAGCCTGCCGTCATGACCACGCTCGACGGCTACCCGATGGCGCAACAGGGCCAGGCGGCGAACGCGCTGGCCATTTCGGGTGTCGCGTCTTTCGTGGGCGCGACTGTCGCCATCGTCGGCCTCACGCTTTTTGCGCCACTCTTGGCCCGCGCGGCGATCTATTTTGGCCCGGCGGATTACTTTGCGCTTTATGTCATGGCCTTTGCGACCATCGGCGGTTTGGCGGGCGTGGACCCGCGCAAGACGCTTCTGTCCGCGCTGATCGGTTTGATGATTGCGACCATCGGGCTGGACCCGGCCACGGGCATCCCGCGCTACACCGGCGGATCTTTTCACCTTTATGACGGGATTGATCCAATCGTCGCGCTGGTGGGCCTCTTCGCGATTTCCGAGCTGATGTTCCTGCTGGAGAAAACCATCAAGGATCGCGATTCCGCGATCAAGCTGGACACATGGATTCCCGATCTGAAGGTTGTGTTCGGGACGGCATGGGCCACCGTGCGCGGCTCGGTCGTGGGCTTTGTCGCGGGGGTTTTGCCGGGGGCAGGGGCCTCCCTTGGTGCGGTGATGAGCTATTCGATCGAGAAACAGGTCAGCAACAAGAACGGCACGTTCGGCAAGGGGGACCCGAAAGGCGTAGCAGCCCCAGAGGCGGGCAATAACTCGGCAAGCGCTGGGGCGCTGATCCCTATGCTGTCGCTGGGCGTGCCCGGCTCGGGCACCACGGCGGTGATGTTGGCGATGCTCATTTCGCTCAACGTGCAGCCGGGGCCGCTTTTGTTTGAGCGCCAACCCGATCTGGTCTGGGGGCTGGTCGCGTCGCTCTACATGGCCAACGTGATGCTGTTGATCCTTAATCTCCCGCTGATTGGTCTGTTTACCCGGCTCATGGCGGTGCCGACCTGGGCGCTGATGCCGCTGGTCGTGGCGATCAGTTTCATCGGGGTCTATTCGATCAGCAACTCGACCTTTGATCTTTACATCATGATCGCGTTCGGAGTGCTGGGCTACGTGTTGCGCAAGCTCGATATCACGCTGGTGCCGCTGGTTCTGGGCCTGCTTCTGGGCGCGGATATGGAGAACAACCTGCGCCGGGCTTTGTCCATCTCGGGTGGCGATTACAGCGTGCTGGTCGCCAGCTGGATCTCGGTCGCGCTTTATATCGCGACGGCGGCGTTTCTGGCCTTGTCGGTCTGGCTGGCCTTGCGCGACAGAACACGAGCCGCCGATGCGCCATGATCTGGTGACGTTGCAACTGTTTCAGGCGGTGGCGCAGATCGGCTCCATCGCGGGGGCGGCGACGCGGCACAACATGGTGGCCTCGGCCGTCAGCAAGCGCATTTCCGACCTTGAGACACAGATCGGAACGCCGCTCTTTTACCGCAAACGGCGCGGGGTGGAACTGACCGCCGCAGGGCAAGAGCTGTTGGCCCATACCCGCGCCCTCGACAGCATGATCGAGCGGATGGACGCAGATATGATGCGCTATGCCGACGGCAAAAGCGGCACGATCCGGGTCGCCGCGAACAGCTCTGCGATCACGCAGTTTCTGCCGGAAGATCTGGCCGAGTTCGTCAAACTGCATCCCGATCTGCGCATCGAACTGGCCGAGCAGACAAGCGGCGAAATTCTGGCCGCTGTGCGCGATGGGCAATGCGATCTGGGGATATTTTCGGGCCTGACCGAACCCAAGGGCGTCACAACGTTGCCCTATCGGCGCGACACGCTGGTGGTGGCCACACCGCCCGGCCATTGGCTGGTGGCGCGTGAAAGCGTGACGCTGCGCGATCTGCTCGACGAGGATTTCGTCGGCCTGCAGGAGATCAGCTCGATCCAGTCCCATGTGCGCGGGGCGGCGGTGGCGTTGGGCGCGCAGTTGAAGACCCGCGTGTCGGTGCAAAGTTTCGACGGTGTGCGGCGCATGGTGCAGGCACGCCTTGGCATCGCGATCCTGCCTTACGGTGCGGTGGAGCCCTACGTGCGCGACGGCGAGTTGAGCATGGTCCCGTTGAGCGAGGAGTGGGCCCGCCGCGATCTGCTGATCGCAATTCAAGGCACAAAGGCGCTGCCCCGACCAGCGCAGATGTTGCTGGAAAGTCTGACAGGTGCGTAAGGCGCCGCTTTGCAGGTTTCGGGAAGTTTGGTAATCATGGTTATGTTAATTAAAGACATACCACTGCCATGGCTGAAACCCGCGCATGACCCTCGAAAGCCGTTGAACCCGGACACCTTTTGGACCGAGATGGCCGCAAAACCACGATGTGAGAGGCCCGATGCGTTACCTGATCCTGATCTTCGCCCTTTGGCTTGCGGCATGCGGCAGTGCTCCGGTTGAGACCGCACCGCCTGCCCCCACGCTCTATCCCGGCGAAACGCCTGAGCTGCGGGTGATGATCAACGCCACCGCTGACGCCAATGATGTGCCGCGCAGCCTGGTGCACCGCGTCATTCAGCGCGAGAGTGACTACCGCCCCCGCGCGCGCAACGGGCCCTATTACGGGATGATGCAGATCCTGCCCGAAACCGCGCGCCAGATGGGCTTTCGCGGGCAGCCTTCGGACCTTCTGGATGCGCAGACAAACCTGACCTATGCGGTGCGCTATCTGCGCGGAGCGTGGCTCGTTTCGGACGGGGACGAGGGCGAGGCGGTGATGTGGTATGCGCGCGGCTATTACTACGAGGCGCGCAACCGCTGCATGCTTCGGGAGACCGGGCTGCGCTCCACTGAGGTGCGCAAGTACTGCGGCTAGGCGCGGATCACAGGGTCAGCTGCAATTGGGGGCGAACTCCTGTTTTAGGAAAGTTCTGGGCTTCTGTATCACTTCAACTTGCAGGGTAATTTGCCCAGCAGGTCTTTGATCTGCCTCAGAGCGTTTTGGTTGAGGCAAAGAGTAACTCAGTCGGTTCGCACAGGTCGGTTCTGTCGGACAGGACCGACGTCTCTTTCGTCCCTTTGAATGGCCGCTCCTGATAGCCGGAGAAGAGTTCCATATCAGCCGTCGGCACTTGTGTTGTGTGTCTCGACACCCCATATCTTTCTTATCCGAAATGGAGATTTCATGTCCTGGTAAGGAAGGGAGGCATAGCGCCTCCCGGTGCATATCGAACTATTGAAACAGTTCCGTAGTCTTGCGGCTGACGGACAGTCCCGATGTGCACATTCATTTCCTACCATCATTGCTCAAGAATAGCTTGGGCTAGAGACATGAAAGTGGACACCCTATGAACCGGGATTACACAGATTTCCTTTCGCACCGCGTGCGAGACGCCGGATCACAAGCCAATCTCAACCCCCTTCAGGCACTGGGATGGCACCCCTTTTTCGCCCAGCAGATCAGCGTAGACGAGTTGACAGCAACACCTCCCGTTCGCGTCGTGGAAGTGCATCGCAACGGGCTGCACGTCCTCGGTGACAGTGTTGATGCAATACTTCCGCCCAGACCGGATGTGACTGTCGGTGACTGGTTGATGCTGAATCCTTCGCACCCGCAATCCAGCCGGGTTCTTGAGCGCACAAGCTTAATCAAGCGGCGCGCACCTGGCACCGACCGGCAGGAACAACTTATTGCCGCCAACATTGATACGGCCTTCATCGTCACGTCCTGTAATCAGGACTTCAAAGTGGCGCGGCTTGAACGCTATGCCGCTCTGGCGTTTGAGGCCGGGATCACGCCCGTCATTGTCGTGACAAAGACAGACCTTGCGACGGATCCGCAAAGCTATACCGACGCGGCCCGCACTGTGTCTGAGATGATTGAGGTGGTGGCACTCGACGCCCGTGGAAGTGCACCCCGGACGCAACTTTCCTCGTGGTGCAAGACAGGCAAGACGGTGGCGTTTCTGGGCTCCTCCGGCGTTGGGAAGTCGACGCTGACCAATGCCTTGCTCGAAAGCCAATCCATCGAGACCCAGGGCATTCGTGAAGATGATGCAAAGGGGCGGCATACAACAAGCAGGCGCCAGCTTCATGCGATGCCCAATGGTTGTCTGATCCTCGACACCCCCGGCATGCGAGAGTTGCAGCTCACCGATGCGGCGGACGGGATTAATGACCTTTTTGCCGACATTCAGGAGCTTGCCGCAGGTTGTCGCTTTAACGACTGCCAGCACGAGACCGAGCCGGGATGCGCCGTGCTAAAGGCCGTCGAACAAGGTGCCCTCGATGCTGTTCGGCTAGGGAGATGGCGTAAACTCTTGTCCGAAGATGCCTTCAATTCGGCCAGTCTTGCGGAACGCAGATCGCGGGACAAGGCGTTCGGGAAGATGGTTCGCGGCGTCAAGAAACTCAAAGATGTCAGGAGGTAGGACGATGACGCAGTCAAAAGCCGGGCAGATCGTGTGGCACGATCTTTTCACGTCGGACAGAAAGCGTTCGATGGATTTCTACCAGCACATCGCCGACTGGACCTACCAAGTCGAGCGGGCAAAAGACTTTGCTTGGGGTGGCGGTGAGAAGGATTTCGTCCTTGCGCTGATTGGCGACGAAGCGGGTGCTGGTTTTGCCGAGACACCTCCAGATTATGAAAATGGTTGGATCGCCTACGTTGAAGTCCCCGGTGTCGATGCCGCAGTGAAGCGCGCTGATGCGCTCGGAGGTAAGATTGTTCGAAAACCATTCGAGGTTCCTGGCGTCGGTCGCAATGCGCTCGTCCGTGATCCGCTCGGTGTGCTTTTTGGGCTATCCCTATCACAGCACAGCTTCCCTGTGCCGCACCGACAGTTCGGGCCTGACGTGTACGTCAGCAACGGCGGTCAGTTTCCAGAAGCGTTTTATGCCGAGCTTTTTGAATGGCAGGTCTCTCCTGGATGCGTCTCTTTCACCGGGCCTTCGGGCGATGTTGTTGCGGTTCGATATGCCTCAGCTTGGCCAACAAGCTCAAACCCGGCTTGGGTGCCGAGTATCAAGGTTGCTTCCGTCTCCGATGCTTGCGGTTTAGCGGAAGCTAACGGCGCGCGTCTGATGTCACCGGAGGCAGAAAAAACTGCGCGAGCCCATGGCCTTGTCCTGTGCGATCCAGACGGTGCATTGTTTGCGCTCGAAGGCGGATAGACAAACACTTTCCGTTAGCACCCAAGTTCCTTTTCGGAAATGCAAAGCGGGCATTTGTCCGCTCTGCAGCATCGGTGATCAAGGGCTCACTGTCGCCATTTTCCGCATCGCAGCGCCCGGCGTTGCGCTGGTGACCCCCAAACTGACAGAGGTCCTGATCAGAGCGGTCCACACCAGGTGGGGCGACATGCCACGGCCCGGACGCACGGCTAATTCTTGCATCGAAAAACAGATTGGTATACCGCGGCATACAATATGCCCGCCAATGCCAGCGTTTCACGAAGACATAGGTCGGTCAGCCCTGTTTTTAGACGAATCCCACGAGGCCGATATGAGTGTTTACACCAGCTACCTAGACGAGATTGAAACCCGCAAGGCCGATGGCCTGAACCCCAAGCCCATCGATGATGGCGCCCTGGTGGAAGAGCTGATCACCCAGATCAAGACCGCCTCTGGCGAGGCGCGCAGCACGGCGCTGAACTTCTTCATCTACAACACCCTGCCCGGCACCACGAGCGCGGCGGGCGTGAAGGCTGACTTCCTCAAACAAATCATCACTGGCGCCGAATCCGTCGATGAAATCACCCCCGCTTTCGCGTTCGAGCTTCTGTCGCACATGAAAGGCGGCCCATCCGTCCGCGTGCTGCTGGACCTCGCCTTGGGCGACGATGCCGCCATCGCCACCGACGCCGCCGAAGTGCTGAAAACGCAAGTCTTCCTCTATGAGGCCGACACCGACCGTCTGAAAGACGCCTATGAGGCGGGCAACCCGGTCGCCAAGGACATCCTCGAAAGCTACGCCGAGGCGGAGTTCTTCACCAAGCTGCCCGAGCTGGACGAAGAGGTGAAAGTCGTCACCTATATCGCCGCCGAGGGCGACATCTCCACCGACTTGCTGTCGCCCGGCAACCAGGCCCACTCCCGCTCGGATCGCGAGCTGCACGGCAAATGCCTGATCTCCGAACAGGCGCAGCAGGAAATCGAAGCGCTCAAGCTGCAGCATCCCGACAAGCGCGTCATGCTCATTGCCGAGAAAGGCACGATGGGCGTCGGCTCCTCGCGCATGTCCGGCGTGAACAACGTGGCGCTCTGGACCGGCAAGCAGGCCAGCCCTTACGTGCCCTTCGTCAACATCGCCCCTGTTGTGGCCGGCACCAATGGCATCTCGCCCATCTTCCTGACCACGGTCGGTGTGACGGGTGGTATCGGGGTCGATCTGAAGAACTGGGTCAAGAAGCTGGACGAGGACGGCAACCCGATCCTCAACAATGACGGCAACCCGATCCTAGAGCAGACATACTCGGTCGAGACGGGGACGGTTCTGAAACTGAAAACCAAGACCAAGAAGCTTTACAGCGATGACGGCGAAGAGCTGGTCGACGCCGCCTCCTCTTTCACGCCCCAGAAGATGGAGTTCATGAAGGCGGGCGGCTCCTACGCGATTGTCTTCGGCAAGAAGCTGCAGACGTTCGCCTCTGAGACACTGGGCGTGCCGATCAAGCCGGTCTTCGCGCCGTCCAAGGAAATCTCTCACGAGGGTCAGGGCCTGACCGCTGTTGAAAAGATCTTCAACCGCAACGCCGTCGGCACCACGCCGGGCAAGACGCTCCACGCAGGCTCTGACGTGCGCGTCACCGTCAACGTGGTCGGCAGCCAGGACACGACGGGTCTGATGACCAGCCAGGAGCTTGAGGCGATGGCCGCCACGGTCATCTCGCCTAAGGTGGACGCGGCCTATCAGTCGGGCTGTCACACGGCCTCGGTCTGGGATCTGAAGGCAGAGGCGAACATCCCCCGCCTGATGAAATTCATGAACAATTTCGGCCTGATCACCGCGCGCGATCCGCAAGGCGACTACCACGCGATGACCGACGTGATCCACAAAGTGCTCAACGACATCACGGTCGATGACTGGGACATCATCATCGGCGGCGACAGCCACACGCGGATGTCCAAAGGTGTCGCGTTCGGCGCGGACTCCGGCACCGTTGCCTTGGCGCTGGCCACGGGCGAAGCCACCATGCCGATCCCGGAATCGGTGAAAGTGACCTTCACGGGCACCATGGCCGATCATATGGATTTCCGCGACGTGGTCCACGCCACGCAGGCGCAGATGCTCAAGCAATTCGGTGACAACGTCTTCCAGGGCCGCGTGATCGAGGTGCATATCGGCACGCTGCTGGCCGACCAGGCCTTCACCTTCACCGACTGGACCGCCGAGATGAAGGCGAAAGCCTCTGTCTGTATCTCAGAGGATCAGACGCTGATTTCCTCGTTGGAGATCGCAAAGGATCGCATCCAGATCATGATCGACAAGGGTATGGACAACGCCAATGGCGTGCTTCAGGGCCTCATCGACAAAGCCGACAAACGCATTGCCGAGATCAATTCAGGCGAGAAGCCTGCGCTGACCCCCGACGCGGATGCCAAGTATTTCGCCGAAGTCGTCGTCGATCTGGACGCCATCGTCGAGCCGATGATCGCCGACCCGGATGTGCACAACGCCGACGTCTCCAAGCGCTATACCCACGACACGATCCGCCCGATTTCCTACTACGCGGCGGAAAAGAAGGTCGATCTGGGCTTTGTCGGCTCCTGCATGGTGCACAAGGGCGATATCAAGATCGTGGCGCAGATGCTGCGCAACCTCGAAGCCGCCACTGGCAAGGTCGAGTTTAAGGCCCCGCTGGTCGTCGCCGCCCCCACTTACAACATCGTGGACGAGTTGAAGGAAGAAGGCGATTGGGACGTACTGCAGAAATACTCGGGCTTTGAGTTTGACGATTTCAACCTTAAGACCAAGGCCCGGACGGAGTATGAGAACATCCTCTATCTCGAACGCCCTGGCTGTAACCTCTGCATGGGCAACCAAGAGAAAGCCGCCAAGGGCGACACCGTTCTGGCCACCTCGACCCGCCTCTTCCAGGGCCGCGTCGTGGCCGATTCCGAGACCAAAAAGGGCGAGTCGCTTCTGGCCTCGACGCCGGTCGTCGTGCTGTCGGCCATTCTGGGCCGCACGCCCACCTTGTCGGAATATACCGACGCAGTGGAAGGCATTGATCTGACCAAGTTCGCTCCGCCTCTGCAGGTGCCCAGCACCACGCAATCCGCGCACTTCTAAGCAACTGTAAATACAGAAAAAAGCCGCGCCTGCCTCTCCCGGTTGGCGCGGCTTTTTCATGTCCTGATTGACAATCCCGGCGCGCCGGGTAGCTTCACCCTCACAACAGGGGCATCCGGCATCCGCCGGGTTGAGACGCACCCTCTGAACCTGAACCGGCTCATACCGGCGGAGGAAGTTGTGACAGGCAAGGCCCATGTGGCCTGCCTTTTCGGCTCCCGCCCGCCTTAGGAAAGGGATGCCAATGGACCACCCGTCACACGCCTTGAACGCCATGCGCACAGCTGCGCCTTTGGTGCAGAACATCACCAATTACGTGGCGATGAACGTGATGGCCAATGTGATGCTGGCCGCTGGCGCCTCCCCCGCGATGGCCCATGCGCGCGGCGAGGCGGCTGAGTTTGCCAGCTTCGCCTCTGCGCTCTCGATCAATATCGGCACGCTGGATGCGGAATGGACTGACTGCATGGTTCTGGCGGCGGAGGCTGCATCTGCGAAAGGCACGCCTTGGGTGCTGGACCCGGTCGCCGTGGGGGCCACGGGTCTGCGCCAAGAGGCCGGTGCAAAACTTCTCGCCCTTAGCCCCACGATCATTCGCGGCAACGCGTCGGAGATTATGGCGCTCTCCGGCATGGCCGCGCAAGGGCGCGGCGCAGATGCCGCCGACCCGGTGAGCGCTGCAGAAGACGCCGCCCGCGATCTCGCCAAACGCTCCGGCGCAGTCGTTGCTGTCACCGGGGAGGTCGACTTCGTCACCGATGGCACACAAGCCGCGCGCATCGCCAATGGCCACTCCATAATGCCGCTGATCACTGCGCTCGGGTGCTCGCTCACCGGGATCGTCGCCGCGTTTGCCGCCGTGGCTCCACCCTATGAGGCAACCGTCGCCGCCCTCGCCTATTACGGCGCGGCAGGCGAAGTCGCCGCCGAAACCGCCCAAGGCCCCGGCAGCTTTCAGGTGGCCTTCCTCGATGCGCTCCACGCCATGACCGGCGACCAACTCGACAGCGCCGCACGGATCACCCCCGCATGATCCCCCCGCTCTGCTTCATCACCGACGCAGACGCCCCCCTGCCCATCCCCGAGCAGGCCGAACGCGCCGCGCGCGGCGGCGCGC